>NZ_CP183461.1:0-3718748 GCF_048565265.1 Burkholderia theae | reverse complement strand
TGAGTAACGGCCTGCAGCGCAGCAGCCTCGCAGCGCCCCGCCGGCCGGGCTCTTGGCCCGCCTCCACCGGGGCGGTCAAACCAGTATTGTGCCTCAAAACCGAACCGCCCCCCTTAATTTGGGGCGGATGCCGAATTATCAAGCGCGCCCGCGCGCTCAGCCCTTCAGCGTCTGTTCCAGCACGTGCAGCTCGTGGTTGAGCTGCGCGTCCTTGCTGCGCTCGTCGGCGATCTTGCGCACGGCGTGCAGCACGGTGGTGTGATCGCGCCCGCCGAACAGCTCGCCGATTTCCGGCAGGCTCTTCTGCGTGAGTTCCTTCGCGAGGTACATCGCAATCTGCCGCGGCCGCGCGATGTTTGCCGGACGCTTCTTCGAATACATGTCGGCGACCTTGATGTTGTAGAAGTCGGCGACGGTCTTCTGGATGTTCTCGACCGAAATCTGCCGGTTCTGCACGGTCAGCAGGTCCTTCAGCGCTTCCTTGGTCAGCTCGATCGAGATCTCGCGGCCGTGGAACTTCGAATACGCGAGGATCTTGCGCAGCGCGCCTTCAAGTTCGCGCACGTTCGAGCGCAGGTGCTTCGCGACGAAGAACGCGACGTCCTCCGACAGGTTCACGCCTTCCGACTGCGCCTTGCGCATCAGGATCGCGACACGCATTTCCAGCTCGGGCGGCTCGATCGCGACGGTGAGGCCCGAGTCGAAGCGCGAGATCAGGCGATCGTCGATCCCCGAAATCTCCTTCGGATACGTGTCGCTGGTGATGATCACCTGCGCCTTGTTCGCGACCAGCGCCTCGAACGCGTAGAAGAATTCTTCCTGCGTGCGCGACTTGCCGGAGAAGAACTGGATATCGTCGATCAGCAGCAGGTCGAGCGAGTGGTAGTAGCGCTTGAAATCGTCGAACGCCTTGCGCTGGTACGCCTTCACCACGTCCGACACGTATTGCTCGGCGTGGATGTAGCGGATTCGCGCGCCGGCCTTGTCGAGCAGCAGCTGGTTGCCGATCGCGTGGATCAGGTGGGTCTTGCCGAGGCCGACGCCGCCGTACAGGAACAGCGGGTTGTACGAGATGCCGGGGTTGTCGGCGACCTGGATCGCGGCGGCGCGCGCGAGCTGGTTCGCCTTACCGGTCACGAAGTTGTCGAACGTGAGCACCGGGTTCAGCTTCGAGCGCTCGTACATCGAATCGGCTTCGCCGCCGGACGGCGCGGCGCCGGGGCCCGGGCGCCACGTGCGGCGGCCGGCGGCCGCTTCGTGCGCGGGCAGGCTCGGCAGGTCGATATCGGCGTCGTCGGCGTTCAGGTGGTGCGCGGCGGCAGCCGACGGCGTCATCGGCACGCTGGACGGCGCGGCGGGCGCAGCGGCGGCATTTGCGCTCAGGTTCGCGGCGATCGCGGCCACCATGGCGGCCGGGCCGGTCGGCTGCAGCGGCGCGCGCGGGGCGCCTGCGCCCGGTGCGCCGGCCGCGGCGCTGCGCATGCCGGCTTTGGGATCGAGGACGAACTGGACTTCGATCGGCGCATTCCAGAAATCCCGGGCCAGATCGGAGATCCGGCCCGAAAACTGGCTCTTGACCCAGTCCAGCTTGAAACGGTTCGGCGCGGCGATGGACAGCGTGTTCGCCGACGCATCGAAGGCCACCGGGGCCAAGGGTTTGATCCACGTCACGTACTGCTGGGGCGTCAGCTCGCGCTCCAGCAGTGCGGAACAGTGTTGCCAGAAATCGTTCATCAAGTAACTGTCGTTTTTTGCATGCACAGCGCGGCTCGCAGGCGCCCTTGTCGCGATCGCGCAACAAGGCCCGAAGCGGTCGTGCGAGCGTGCCTCGGACGCCTGCGTCACAGTCGTGCAGAGGCAGGCGAGCGCCGAGGCGGCGTGCGGGATTCTTGGAGATAAGGCGAGATTCTAACGCCAAACGCCGCCACAGCGGGACTTATCCACAGGCTGTGATGGTGGGTCGCAGGGCCGGATCGGCCGGGGCTGGCACAGGCGGACGACTCCTAAGGTATTGACCGCCAACAGAAAACCGGTTTAAATAGCGGGTTCCGCGAAAACCAATCCTGTATTCCCGGCGATTGCGTTCGCCCGAATGCCTCCGGTTAAGGGCACGCGGTCCCCTGAATTTCGACATTCTCGAACAAGTGAGAACATCATGAAACGTACTTACCAACCGTCCGTGACGCGCCGCAAGCGCACCCATGGCTTCCGTGTCCGTATGAAGACGGCAGGTGGCCGCAAGGTCATCAACGCTCGCCGCGCGAAGGGCCGCAAGCGCCTCGCCATCTAAGGCAGGTTGCGCGCTGTGTCCGCCGTCCGCAGTCCTGCGGAAGGTGCCGTCGAGCCGGGTGCGAATCCGTTGCAGACGAAAGCCGCCTTCCCGAAAGCTGCGCGACTTCTGAAAACGGATGAATTTTCATCCGTTTTTCGTTTGCGCCCTTGGCGGCGCTCCGCGCACTTCGTGATCTACGGCAAGCCGACCGGTCAGCCCGCGCGTCTGGGGCTCGTCGTCGGCAAGAAGTACGCGCCGCGTGCAGTCACGCGTAATCTCGTGAAGCGGCTGGCGCGCGATGCATTTCGCGTGCGCCGGGCCGAATTCGCCGGTTACGACCTGCTGCTGCGGCAGCACACGCGCTTCGACAAGAAAGCGCTGCCGAGCGCGGCTTCCGCCCCGCTCGCGGCGATGTGCGCGGCCGAAATCCGCGAACTGCTCGACAGGGCGGTCCGGGAAATCGCTCGCCGCGCGTCGAAGCCCGCGTCCGAGTGACGCATCCGTCCGCGGTGCGGCGTTCGCGCCCGCCCGGCCGGTTTTGACGCGGCGCCGAACGGCGCCGCCCAAGGTATGGAAACGGTATTGATCGCCTTGCTGCGCTTCTACAAGGTTGCCGTGAGCCCTCTGCTCGGCAACCGTTGCCGTTTTTATCCTTCCTGTTCGGATTACGCGCGCGAGGCAATCCAGTATCATGGCGCCGCGCGCGGCACGTATCTCGCCGTCAGGCGCGTGTGCCGATGCCATCCGTTTTCCGCGGGCGGCATCGACCTCGTCCCGCCGCCCAACTCCGACACTCGCGCTCACGGCGAAGCCGACGCGCGGTCCCATCGACTCTGAGACAACGCATGGATATCAAACGCACCGTCCTATGGGTGATCTTCTTCATGTCAGCTGTCATGCTGTACGACAACTGGCAGCGGTCCCATGGACGCCCGTCGATGTTCTTCCCGAGCGCTACGCAAACGGCCCCCGCGGCTGCTGCCGGCGGCGCATCGGGCACGGGCGCGACGACGACGACCGCAGGTGACGTGCCTGCCGCCGCAGCCGGCACCGCACCGTCGACGACGGCACCGGCCGCACAGGCGCAGCTCGTGAAGTTCTCGACCGACGTGTATGACGGCGAAATCGACACGCGCGGCGGCACGCTCGCGAAGCTGACGCTGAAGAAGCAGGGCGACGGCAAGCAGCCCGACCTGTACATCACGCTGTTCGACCACACGGCCGGCCACACGTATCTCGCACGCTCGGGCCTGCTCGGCGGCGACTTCCCGAACCACAACGACGTCTACACGCAGGTGAACACCGGCTCGACGTCGCTGACGGGCGACCAGAACGCGCTGAAGCTGTCGTTCGAATCGCCGGTGAAGGGCGGCGTGAAGGTCGTGAAGACCTACACGTTCACGCGCGGCAGCTACGTGATCGGCGTCGATACCAAGATCGACAACGTCGGCACGGCGCCTGTCACGCCGACGGTCTACATGGAACTCGTCCGCGACAACACGGCCGTCGAAACGCCGATGTTCTCGCACACGTTCCTCGGGCCGGCGGTCTACACGGACGCGAAGCACTTCCAGAAGATCAACTTCAGCGACCTCGACAAGAACAAGGCCGACTACGTGACTTCCGCCGACAACGGCTGGGTCGCGATGGTGCAGCACTACTTCGCGTCGGCATGGATTCCGCAGCAGGGCGTGAAGCGCGACATCTACGCGGAGAAGATCGATCCGACGCTGTACCGCGTCGGCGTGAAGCAGCCGGTCGCCGCGATCGCGCCGGGCCAGTCGGCCGACGTGCAGGCACGCCTGTTCGCCGGTCCGGAAGAAGAGCGCATGCTCGAAGGCATCGCGCCGGGCCTGGAACTCGTGAAGGACTACGGCTGGGTGACGATCATCGCGAAGCCGCTGTTCTGGCTGCTCGAGAAGATCCACGGCTACGTCGGTAACTGGGGCTGGGCGATCGTGCTGCTGACGGTGCTGATCAAGGCCGTGTTCTTCCCGCTGTCGGCTGCGAGCTACAAGTCGATGGCGCGCATGAAGGAAATCACGCCGCGCATGCAGGCGCTGCGCGAACGCTTCAAGAGCGATCCGCAGAAGATGAACTCGGCGCTGATGGAGCTGTACAAGACCGAGAAGGTCAATCCGTTCGGCGGCTGCCTGCCGGTCGTGATCCAGATCCCGGTGTTCATCTCGCTGTACTGGGTGCTGCTCGCATCGGTCGAAATGCGCGGCGCGCCGTGGATTCTGTGGATTCACGACCTGTCGCAGCGCGATCCGTTCTTCATCCTGCCGGTGCTGATGGCCGTGTCGATGTTCGTGCAGACGAGCCTGAACCCGACGCCGCCGGACCCCGTCCAGGCGAAGATGATGAAGTTCATGCCGATCGCGTTCTCGGTCATGTTCTTCTTCTTCCCGGCCGGCCTCGTGCTGTACTACGTCGTGAACAACGTGCTGTCGATCGCGCAGCAGTACTACATCACGCGCAAGCTCGGCGGCGTCAAGAAGAAGCCGGCCTGACGCCCGGCGCACCCGCGGGCGGCGAGCCGCCCGCGATGCACGCAAAAAAAGCCGCATGGTTCGCCCATGCGGCTTTTTTGTTTCCTGGTGGCGGCGCGTGCCGTTCCCGCTCAGGCTTTCTTCGCTTCGATCTTCGGCTCGCCGTAGAACTGCTCGATCAGTTCCTGAACGAGGTAGCGCTGATGCGGAGACAGCGCCTCGATCTTCGACGCGAGTTCGATCGTCTCGGGCGTCGGCGGATAGCGCTCGTCGCGCGGCAGCGGTTGCGGCGTCGGGTGTTCGATCACGCTCGGCGACGGGCCGTAATGCAGCCAGTGCAGTTCGACGCGCAGCCATTCGGCGAGCGTTTCGAGTTTGTCCGACGTCGGAATCGTGCGGCCCGTCAGCCATTTGTGCGCGGTTTGCGGCGAAACGGGATGCGTTCCGCGGTGGCGCAGATTGAATCGGTTCGCAAGCTCCGTCGCGCCGGTGACCTTCTCCGGGCTGCGCCGCAGGGCGAATTTCAGGCGTTCCGAGAACGCGGCTTTTTCTTCGGATGTCGGCATGGGGGAGATTGTGCAATTCCACCGCCGCGTTTCAGACAACCATATGAGATAAACGTATCTTATTCGGACGAATCCCGGCCTTCACCGGGATGGGTGGCGAAATTGAGGGACGCAGCGTCAAGCCGCTCCGGCAGGCATACTTGTCCGAAACGGTGGCTGTGACATTGCGTTGGACTGATACTCGACTTATCCCCGGCGGGATAAATTCGGGCGAGTCCGAATCCTGCGTGGCGGCCGATGGCGTGTGGGCCGGCACGCTACAATGCCGGCGTTCCGATGCCCGAACTGTTGCGCGGGCGCACCACTCACTGTCTGACCACCCGATTCATCCGATTCCCATGCTCGCTACCGATTCCGATCCGATCGTCGCCATTGCCACTGCTGCCGGCCGGGGCGGCATCGGTGTCGTCCGCGTGTCGTTCGGGCGCGGCGGCGAGGCGGCCGCGTTGCCCCTGATCGACGCGTTGTGCGGGCAGAAGCTCGCGCCGCGCCATGCGAGCTACGTGCCGTTTCTCGACGAGCACGGCGCGCCGCTCGACCGTGGCATCGCGCTGTATTTCCCGGCGCCGCACTCGTACACCGGCGAGCACGTGCTCGAGCTGCAGGGGCATGGCGGGCCGATCGTGATGCAGCTGCTGCTGCAGCGCTGCCTGGATGCGGGGCGCGGCTTCGGGCTGCGGCTCGCGGAGCCGGGCGAGTTCACGCGGCGCGCGTTCCTGAGCGACAAGCTCGACCTCGCGCAGGCCGAGGCGGTTGCCGACCTGATCGAGGCGAGCACCGAGGCGGCGGCACGCTCGGCCGGGCGGTCGCTCGACGGCGCGTTCTCGCGGCAGATCCATGCGCTCGTCGACGACGTGATCACGCTGCGGATGCTGGTCGAGGCGACGCTGGATTTTCCGGAAGAGGAGATCGACTTCCTGGAGGCGGCAGACGCGCGCGGCAAACTCGCGAAGATCCGCGCGCAGCTCGTGCACGTGCTTGGTGACGCGCGGCAGGGCGCGCTGTTGCGCGAGGGGCTGTCGGTCGTGCTCGCGGGGCAGCCGAACGTCGGCAAGTCGTCGCTGCTGAACGCGCTGGCCGGCGCCGAGCTGGCGATCGTCACGCCGATCGCGGGCACGACGCGCGACAAGGTCGCGCAGACGATCCAGGTCGAAGGGATTCCGCTGCACATCATCGATACGGCCGGGCTCCGCGAGACGGAGGATGAAGTCGAGCGGATCGGTATTGCGCGCACGTGGAGCGAGATCGAGCGCGCGGACGTCGTGCTGCATCTGCTCGATTCGCGCACGGGGCTGACGCCGGATGACGAGGTGATCGCGGCGCGGTTTCCGGGCGGCGTGCCGGTGGTGCGCGTGCTGAACAAGACGGATCTGACCGGCGTGCCGGCTTGTGTCGAGCATCCGGCGGCGGAAGGTGATCTGACCGAGGTGCATCTGTCGGCGAAGCGCGGCGACGGGATCGACATGCTGCGCGCGGAGCTGCTGCGGATCGCGGGGTGGCAGGCGGGGGCCGAGGGCGTGTATCTCGCGCGCGAGCGGCATCTGATCGCGCTGCGGGCCGCGCAGGAGCATCTCGCGCAGGCGGCGGATCATGCGGAGCAGCGCGCGCAGTCGCTCGATCTGTTTGCGGAGGAGCTGCGGCTCGCGCAGGAGCAGCTCAATGCGATTACCGGGGAGTTCACTTCGGATGATCTGCTGGGGGTGATTTTCAGCAGGTTTTGTATCGGGAAGTAAGAGGGGGCGCAAAACGCTGCTTGACGAGAATGGTCCGACCAATACTTGGACAGCAGAACACTTCGGCGTCCCCATGGCGACAATGAAGTGGGCCGTGCAGACTAGCTGCAGGTGCGGGCGCGTTGCGAATAGCCGATCGATAAGAGACGGGGGGGAGGGATATATATACCGAGTTATCACCACCGTCACCCCTCGAAAAAGCCACATATACGTCGTTATAGCTATACCAGGACATTTCAGGGGTGGATGTGCTAAATGTGTGCTGCGCCAGCAACTTTCCGGTGCGCGCACTGTATACGCGATCAACGTACTGGGAGTTTCCGCCTGGAACCCAGATTAGAAGACATAGATTTGCAATATACTTGCCATCTGGAGATATCGAATTTTTTGCACTCTTCTCCATGTGGGGTGCGATCGATGACGAGAAAAGCCTACAAGCACGATAGCGAGCAGTGCGCGGGAAGTTTTTAAAATTACAAAATCACTTCGAGGCGATGTGTTGCTTGATTTGTTTTTCGTATTGCTCATGGAAGATTGATCCGTGGGAATGCCAGGAGCATATCGCTGGTCGGAGTAGATGACAAACTCCCGGCAGCCTTGCGCTGCAAGCTGCAACCAGTCGTGACAATTCGCAAGCATTCTCCAAATGCGCGGAATCGCCGCTCGACGTGCCATCGTGCTTGATGCGTTGGCAAGCGGCGGCTTATCTCATCATGTCGTGCAAGCGATTCTCTCTGCGAATCCAGTCCGGTCTCTGTCATATTCATAACGGATTCCCTTATTTATTGGAACTCACCCGGTGCGTCGATGGCTCGATGATTGGCCGAGCAGTTTGATTCCGTCGGGAGGCGGCGCAGCCTGTTTCATTGAAGCAGGGAAAACCGGCACACACGACGATTGAGGCTGGAACTCGATAAATGCCCGTATGGCACTCTTCAATACTCCGGATAAAAGTCGATGGCTAACGAAAAAATTCCGTACTACATAGCAAGCAAATTGCTTTGGTAGTGGAAGCTTCGCGATGGTGCGGACGGTTGCAAGATTGTTCCCAATATTGCGCTGTCCATGGATATGGATCCGCCGCCGTTGCCAAAACGACCGGTATCAGAGGTGGCGCCGACCAAACCTGCGCCGAAATCCCCGAAGCCCGATACACTGGATCAAATGGCTGATGACATTGCTCGGATAGCCGATGCGATTTCACGCTTCAAGACTTGGCTGAACACGCCAGACCCACCGAAAATTCCTAGTCCTGCCCCGATCGCAAAAAAGAAGGAAGTCGTACCGCCGTTTGATATTCAGGAGATTCCAGACGCGATGCGTAAGCTCTGGATGCCTATCTCGGCAAAGTTGATGGAGCGGTGGTTTGCCGGCTCGCTAAACTATTCGCCAACCGATGGTGATGAGACGGCATATATAAATCAGGATGGCGAGCCATACCCGCCCGAAATGTACGACACAAAGACAATCAAGCTTGACTGGGTGCTTAAATATGAGCGAGCAAAGGTGCAGTATGATGCCTTGCAAAAGATTGAATACTTGCTTACCCGGAACTCGATGAACGCGATTGGGAATGCGTTGTCCTCGCTCAGAGCTTCGTATAGAGAGATCGATGCTCTCGGTCTTTGCCACGGAGATTTGAAGGAGTTGCACAGGCGGTTTCAATTCCAGCGTGCAGGAGTGGAAAGCTCGCTCGGTCAAAAAATTGATACGTTTATTGCTCAGCGAGTGCGTGGTGGTGGAATACCAGATGATCTGACCGGCGCACTTGGTTCATTTAGTTTTTACGCTGCCGTCGGTTATGCGTACTTCAATCAAGATGGCAGTCATGTGACGATCACCTCTATTATCATTTACATCAAAGACAATTACACATTCACCACAGAAGAGGGGCAGCCGTCGCAGTATCTCGGACACTGGAACCGAAACGGTGCAGCCATCGTGCCAGCCTCATTGGCTGCTGGGGCGGCGGGCATCCCTTGGATAGATTATCCCGTTGCGATTGGCGACATGCGAGTGCCAGGGAACGTTTATTATCCTGTTCGGAACAGCTCCTTCCGTCAATGGCAGCAGCGCTATCGTCGTGGCGGTGATTTCGTTATTTTTTCCGACTACCGGTACATCAGGTTGCGGGAACCTATTCAACTTCGATTTGCATGAGCGCGACCATCAACGAAGCCGGTATCGCCCTAATGGTAATTCTTCTGGTCGCAATACTGCCAGTCGTCACACTTGCTTTTCTGGTGCGATTGCTGCATTCGATCTTGTCCAAGCCAGGCGATTGGGCGGGCGCTATTGTGGAGGAGGTTGGAATTTTAATTCGACGCACCTTCACGGCAATTTCTATCGTTGTTGCCGTTGGCATCACCTGGAGCTACTGGAAGGATGCACAACGGCGTGCGATTTGCTATCCGAGTGAGAGAAACAGCGAGCGCTCTCCGCATGGCGGTTATTGGGCTCGATACTGCTATTTCGGACATACGATCGTTCTCAGACTTTACGACGAAGGAGGCGAGCGCCTCATCGCCGAGCGAACGTACCGGGACACGTCTGGCATACCGGTTAAGCTCCATTGGGGAAAGGAGACATTGATGTACCGTGAAGAGCGAGATCTTGGTGAAATCAGTTTGCCGCCGACCCTTCTTGACCAGATGCTTGCGCGACTCCCGTAGCAGATCACGTCGATGTCGACGATTCATGAACTACTGGGCGACCCGTACCAACTGGATGCTGACGACAACCTGATCGAAGATGCGGAACAGGATGCGCGTCGAGCATCTCCACTACGAAACACTCGCCGCGCTACAGATCTTTCCGATACATGCCGAGCTGACCACGCCGGCCTGATTGCGTTGCGGTTCGGATCGTCGATCCTGCATCGGCACGCGTGCCGATCGACGCATCCGGATCATCACCCGCATCAATCCCAATGATGGTGATGGTAATACCCGCCGCCACCGTAGTACCCACCATCAGGCACCACGATACAGCCGCTCAGCAACACGGCGACGCCGGCAATCAGCAAAAGGACTTTCTTCATGGCGCTCACCTGCTTGGGTTCAATGTGAAACCCAGCATAGCCAGCGCCCGCAACACCGGCTGTAAGCATTGGTATCCCCGCTCCGCAATGCGTAACGGCGGATTATTCCGGTCAAAATGACCGTAACAAATGCTCCAAACAGCAGACGTTTTCAGGCGACGACGACCCTGTTTCGCCCCGCATCCTTCGCACGATACAGCGCGGCATCGGCAGCTTCGATCAACGCATCGGGTGTCGACAAGTCGTCGGCCGACACGGTCGCACAGCCGACGCTGACGCTCACGCGCCCCGCCGGCGCAGCAGGCATCGCGAGATCGAGCCGCAACACGGCTTCGCGCGCCTCTTCGGCAACCACCCGCGCTCCGCGCGCGCCCGTGTTCGGCAGCACGATCGCGAACTCCTCGCCGCCGTAACGCGCGACGATATCCGCTGGCCGCCTCACCGCGCCGGCCAGCGCATTCGCGACCGCGATCAGGCACGCATCACCCTTCACGTGACCGAACGCGTCGTTGTAGGCCTTGAAGCGGTCGACGTCGACCATCAGCAGCGACAGCGGTTCGCCTTGCCGTCGCGCCTGCAGGAACAGCGTGTGGAAATGATCGTTGAAGTGGCTGCGGTTGAACGCGCCGGTCAGGCCGTCGCGTGCGGAAGAACGAACCAGCGTCGCATGCGCCTCGAACAGCTGCTGGTACAGCATCGTCACTTCCCAGGCGAGCACGCACACGAGCACGCCGGGCGTGAACATGCTGAACACGCGCGCGACATACCAGCCGACCGTGTAGCGGTTCGTGGCCAACAGGTTCAGCGTCGTGTCGGTGAGGCACGCGAGCACCGCGATCGCGAGCCACAGGTCGAGCGTCGTGCGCAGCCGGCCCGTGGCCAGCACGGCAACAAGCGCAAGCGCATTGAGGATCCACACGAAGAGCGCGATGCCGTTGAAGGGCAGCAAGGCCGCGTCGCCGGGCGGAAGGAACGCGGGCGGCAGCGACACGTTCAGCGCGAACGCGCACAGCAGCGCGGCCGCGACGGCCGGCCCGCCGACGAGCGCAACCGCCCACCGGCGCGTCTGCCTGTCACCGACCGGTGCGCGCGTCAGCCGCTCGCGGGCGAGCAGCGCGGCCATCACGAAGCACGGGAAACCCGCATGCCAGAAGACCCACATCCACGCGGCGCTTTGCGGCCGAGCGCCGAGCAGGCCATGCGGTGCGAACACGCCCGGAAAGGTGAGCAACTGCAGCGCGACGGCGAGTGCGGTGAACGCGTAGGCGCCGCCGAGCGCGCCGAGCACGGGCTGGCGCGTGACGGTGAACTGCGCGCCGAGGAAGAACGCCGCGATGCTCGCGGTCGTGAACACGGTGAGCGCGCACATCGGCATGAACGGCTCGACGGCCGGCAGTGTGACGTTCGCGTGCGGCGCGGCGATCCCGAGCGCAAGCAGGATGACGAGCGCCGTCAACGCGCCGAACCAGAGCTGACGGCGCGTCGTGTGCTGGATCAGGATGCCTTCCATGGAGTCCCCCGGACACGCGTGCGGAAACGCCCGGTCTTGCGCCGGGCGGCACGGCACGCATCCGGTCGCGGCGCGACCGGTGCGGCCCGATCCTATCGCGTTATTGGCGCGCGCTCAAATGCCGAGCCCCGGCCCGAAGTTGCCGGCGACCCAGTGCGTGACGGCGTCGACGTCCGCGTAGTCCTGTTCGGGCAGGCCGTCGAGCATCGACAGCACTTCGTTGCTGGCGCCGGCGTCACGCGCGGCATCGACGAGCGCATCCTTGTTCGCCGGGTAGCGGACGGCCGCGAGCACGTCGGCGATCTGCAGATCGATCGTTTCGTGAGGGATATCGTGCGGCGGGGGAGCGGGCTGGTCGTTCACGGCGGCGTCTCGCGGGTTGAGCGGGAATCGGATCGAAGCGGAATCGGGGCGCGCCACGTGTTGCCCGGCTCGGGGTGGCCCGGCCGGCGCGCACTGCGCAGGGACGGCGATCGACTCAATGCTCGCGTCGCACGCGGCGCCACGGGTGCTTCCAGTCGATATGGGGTGCGTTTTCGTCGCGCGGATGCTGACGCCGATGCTCCTGCCAAAGCTCGTCGGAGAACAGCGCCGCCACGATCACGAGCGGCAGGACGAGAAAAATACCGAGTATGACTTGCTCGATCACGATAGCCTCCCTGCGGTGGCAGGAACCCTAGCTCCCATTCTAGGCTCTGAACTTCGCCCGCGTTCAATTTCTTACAGTGCGAAACGGGCCCGAACGCGGCTGCGCCGCGCGGGCGTTTCGCACGTGCGCCGGCCTCAAAAAGGACTGAACATGCAACTCCAGAACGATACCAACACGCTCGCGCTACGGCCGCTGGAGCGCCAGGACCTGCGCTTCGTCCACGAACTGAACAACGACGCGAAGATCATGCGCTACTGGTTCGAGGAGCCGTACGAAACCTTCTCGGAACTGTCACAACTGTACGACCGTCACGTGCACGACCAGCGCGAGCGCCGGTTCGTCACGGTCGATTCGCAAGGCGAACTGGTCGGCCTCGTCGAGCTGATCGAACTCGACTACATCCATCGCCGCGGCGAGTTCCAGATCATCATCGCGCCGCAATGCCAGGGGCGCGGTTATGCGGGCCAGGCGACGCGCCTCGCGATCGAGTACGCATTCAAGGTCCTGAACATGCGCAAGCTGTACCTGATCGTCGATACGTCGAATGCGGCGGCGATTCACGTGTACGAAAAATGCGGATTCCAGCACGAGGCCGAATTGAAGGAAGAATTTTTCGGAAACGGCGCGTATCACAACGCTTATCGCATGTGCATTTTCCAGCGCGATTATTTCGAGCGTCAGCAATCTGCCTGAATAAAGCCGGGTCAAAACACTGACGAAAGACACCCGCGGCGGGGCCTCCGCGGGCGCCGGAGGCATGCGGGGAAATACGGATAAATACGCATGCGCTTATACTTGGCATTTTTCTTGTATCAGGTAAATGCGATTCCGCGTTGCGGTAAAGTCAGATTGTTTCGGATGACTTTAGGTGCAATGCATCAAAATGATCGGGATGGCGAAATGGATTATCCAAACCGTTCAATCGCCGCATTGTAATTTTTCTGAAAACCTTGCCGGATAACGCTTTCCGCCTGGTGTCACGGGCCGGTCCGCCGCGCGGCACACGTCGCCGCGTGTGCGCATCGCACGAAAATCGGGCTGCGCGCGGGGTGCGACAATCCGCCGCTATTGCGATCGCACAACAAATGTGCTTGCTATCGCTTGCCGGTCTTCTAAAGTGAAAAAACGCGGGTTCACGATCACCTTTAAACACATAGCTAACCCAAGCCTGGTGCCCGCAAGCCTGGAGACAGAACATGATGAAACGAACCGGTATCCTCGTTGCCCTCGTCGGTGCATTTTGCGTGGTGTCGATTGCCCAGGCAGGCGGCGATTCGGCCGTCAAGCCGACGCAGGAAATCCAGCTGACGAAGAACGCATGGGGCTGCCTGTCGAAAGACAATCTGGACTCCGTACTGAGCCACGAGCGCGATGGCAAATCGCAGGCGAAGCAGCAGTACTTCGACGACTACCGTTGCCTGTCGGTACCGGAAGGCCAGCGTTTCCGCGTGGTGTCGGTCGAGCAGGGCGACGTGCAGTTCGTCAGCGCCGACAACAGCGACCAGCAGGGTCTCTGGACCGATTCGCGCTTCGTCAAGCAATAACCCGCAATAACCCGCGCAGTCGCACGACGCGCGAGCGCGCCGGCCCGATCGGCCGGCGGCGCGAACCGAACACGGCCCGGTGCATGCCGGGCCGTTGCGCTGTGGCACGCACATGACACGCGCCGGGCGGCGCGCATTCGGTATCATCACGGCCCGACCGAACCGAATGCCCGCCCGGGCCGCATCCGCATGGCGCTGAAATCCACGATCTACAAAGCCGAACTGCAAATCGCCGACATGGATCGGCATTATTACGCCGACCACGCGCTCACGGTGGCGCGCCATCCGTCGGAAACCGACGACCGGATGATGGTGCGGATCGTCGCATTCGCGCTGTTCGCGAACGAGCGGCTCGAATTCTGCAAGGGGCTGTCGGACGTCGACGAGCCCGATCTGTGGCAGAAGGACCTGACGGGCGCGATCGACGTCTGGATCGAGGCCGGCCAGCCCGACGAGCGGCGCATCTCGAAGGCGGCTGGCCGCGCCGGACAGGTCACGGTGATCGCGTACGGCGGCAAGACGTCGGATATCTGGTGGCAGGGCGTACGCAGCAAGGTCGAGCGGCTGCGCAACGTGCAGGTGCTGTCGCTCGCCGATGGCGTCGCGGCCGCGCTCGGGCAGCTCGCGGAGCGCACGATGCGCCTGCAGTGCACGGTGCAGGACGGCGCGGCGTGGATCTCGAGCGCCGATCACGACCCGATCGCGGTCGAATGGACGGTCCTGAAGGCGCGCGCGGGCGCGTGACGGCCCGCGCACCGGCCGCGCTCAACCGATCGCGGCCGGCGGCCCCTTGAATTCCAGCATGTTGCCTTCGGGATCGAACAGGTAGATCGACGGCCCGTAGCCGCCGGCGCCGTAGCGCTCCGCGGGGGCTTCCGGCCGTGCGCCATGCGCGGCGAAATGCGCGATCAGCGCGTCGGGATCGAACGGCTCGACGCGCAGGCACAGGTGATCGAGGTTGCGTCCGGTGCCGGGCGGCCCGCTGTCGGGACGGTCGATCGGGCCGCCGACCGATATCAGGTCGATCAGCGCATCGCCGGCGCGCAGCTGCACGAGGCCCAGATCGGGCTGTTCCTTCTCCACATGGCAGCCGACGGCGTCGCAGTAAAAGCGCGTCATCGCCGCCATGTCGGTCACGCGCAGCACGATGTGATCGATCGCGCGGATGGTGGGCTTCATGGGCGGGCACTCCTTCGCAGTCATCGAGCATCGAGTGTAGACGCATCGCGCCTGCGCCGCCCGCTGGAACGCGGCACAATCGACAGACGAAAAAAAGCCCGTTCACGCGGAGCGGAACGGGCTTAATCCATATCAGGAGGAGACATGGAGGAGACAGTTCCAACTATACACACGGCGATGGTGCGACGCAATATTCCGAATGCAAAAAAACGTCAGGACGGCGATTTGTCGCATCCGCACTGCAGCAAAATGGTGACGGGACGATGACGAAAACCGCGCCGGAACAGCCGGCGCAGGCGTTTTGTCGGATTTATGCTTGAATGATGCGTCCCCGGTTCGCCGGCTCGAATCAGAGAGCAAGATTCAGGGCGCGACGGCATGCGCCGATGTCTAGAGTAGGCACCATCTACACTACATACAGAGTGCGAGGTTCAGATGAAAACCGCCTATCCGACCGACGATGCCCGCTGGGGCGCCGTGACCACTCGCGATCCGCATGCGGACGGCGCGTTCTTCTATGCCGTGCGCACGACCGGCGTGTTCTGCCGCCCGACCTGCGCGTCGCGGCTGCCGCGCCGCGAGCATGTGTCCTACTTCACCGATCCGGCCGCCGCGCGTGCGGCCGGCTTCCGCCCCTGCAAGCGTTGCCAGCCGGAAGGGCTGCCGCGCGAGCTCGAGATCGTCAACCGCGCATGCGCGGTGCTCGACGCGCACGCCGAGCGGCTCACGCTCCAGCAACTGAGCGATGCCGTGCACGTGAGCCCGTTCCACCTTCAACGGCTCTTCAAGCGCGTGGTCGGCGTGTCGCCGCGCCAGTACCAGGCCGCGCAGCGCGGCGCCGCGCTGCGGCAGGCGCTGCAAAGCGGGCAGCCGGTCACGCAGGCGGCCGTCGACGCGGGCTTCAATTCGCCGTCGCGGCTCTATGCGTCGGTGCCGCGCGAGCTCGGGATGGCGCCGTCCGCGTTCCGCCGCCAGGGCGCCGGGCTGCGGATCGACTATGCGACCGCGGCGACGTCGCTCGGCACGGTGCTGGTCGCCGCGACCGAACAGGGCATCTGCCGGATCGCGTTCGGTGATGAGCCGGCTGCGCTCGTCGGCGAGCTGAACGATGCGTTCGCGCGTGCCGAGCTGGTTGAAGCGCCCGCGCGGCTCGCACCGTTCATCACGCAGATCCGTGCGTACCTGGACGGCACGCGGCACGCGTTCGACCTGCCGCTCGACATCGCGCCGACCGCCTTCCAGCAGCGCGTGTGGGAAGCGCTGACACATATTCCGTACGGCGAAACGCGCAGCTACTCGGAGATCGCCGAGGCGCTCGGCTCGCCGCGCGCGGTGCGGGCCGTCGCGTCCGCGTGCGCGTCGAACCCGGTCGCGCTCGCGATCCCGTGCCACCGCGTCGTGCAAAAGGGCGGCGCGCTCTCCGGATATCGTTGGGGCGTGCGCCGCAAGGCGACGCTGCTCGCATCCGAGGCGCGTCATGTCCACCACGATGAAACCGAAGCCGTGACGGAGGGCAGCGCAGTTTGAGCCTCGCGAAAACAACGATCACGTCAATCGTGAACGGCGGCCATGTGCCGCCGTCCGCGCAGATGGAACTGCGCTTCAATGCGCCGTATGACTGGGCGCGCGTGCTGCGCTTCTTCAGCGGGCGCGCGATTCCGGGTGTCGAGCAGGTCGCGGACGGCACGTATCGCCGCATCGTCGACCTGCACGGCGATTCCGGCCGGCTCACGGTCACGAAACATCCGCGCAAGCATTGCCTGATCGCGACGGTCGAAGGGGCGGTCGCGCGCCATGTGGACGATGCGTTCGCCGCGCGCGTCGCGACGATGTTCGACCTCGGCGCCGATCCGGCCGCGATCGGCGGCGGGCTCGTGCGCGACCCCTGGTTCGCGCCGCTCGTCGAGGCCGCGCCGGGGCTGCGCGTGCCGGGTGCATGGTCGGGGTTCGAGCTGGCCGTGCGCGCCATCGTTGGCCAGCAGGTGAGCGTGAAGGCCGCGACGACGATCGTCGGCCGGCTCGTCGAACGGGCCGGCGAGCGGGTGGTGCCTGTCGACGATGGCGCACCCGCGTGGCGTTTCCCGACGCCCGACGCGCTGGCCGCGTGCGATCTCGACAAGATCGGGATGCCCGGCAAGCGCGTGGCGGCACTGACGGGCGTGGCGCGCGCGGTGGCGGCCGGCGACGTGCCGGTCGATCGCGAGCATGCCGACCTGGCGACGCTGCGTAGCGCGTGGCTCGATCTGCCCGGCATCGGCCCGTGGACCGTCGAATACATCGCGATGCGCGCGTGGCGCGACCCCGATGCGTGGCCGGCGTCCGATCTCGTGCTGATGCAGTCGATCGCCGCACGCGACCCGGCGCTCGACCGGCTGGCGAGCCAGAAGCGCCGCACCGAAGGCTGGCGGCCGTGGCGCGCGTACGCGGCGCTGCATTTGTGGAACGAAGTGGCCGACCGGGCGGGCGGCGCGCGCGGCGGATGACCGATTCGGCGGCACGGTTGCACCTGCTGCCGCCTGTCTGCGCATCGCGTTCCATCGGACGAATGCACGCGACCGACGTGCCCATCGGTGCCGCCTCGCACCGGTGCCACATGCCGCGACGGCCGCGATCGCCCCGTCCGGCGGCCCGCTCCGCCCCGCGCGCCGTGCCCGGCGCCACCTCAAGCGCGTGTTCCGGCGAGATGTTAAAGTGCCCGCTACCAACGAAGCGACCAACAATCCAGCCGGCCTCGCGCGGCGTTCTGCGCGCGGCCGTCACGCACTTGCGTCTCCATGTCGAACACCATGACTCACCGCCAGTCCGAACTGCTGCTGAATCGCCTCGAAGCGCTGAGCTCGGGCCCGACGCGGCAGCATCTGCCCGACGGCCTGCGCGGCATCGAAAAGGAAAGCCTGCGCGTGACGCGCGACGGGATGATCGCGTTCTCGCCGCATCCGCGCGCGCTCGGTTCGGCGCTCACGCATCCGTCGCTGACGACCGACTATTCCGAAGCGCTGATCGAGCTGATCACGCCCGCGGAACGCGACGCCGCGATCACGCTCGAACGCCTCGACGATCTGCATCGCTACGTTTATGCGTCGCTCGGCGACGAGATGCTGTGGAACGACTCGATGCCGGGCCTGCTGCCGGCCGACGACCAGATTCCGATCGCCGACTACGGCACGTCGAACATCGGCCGCCTGAAGACGGTGTACCGGCGCGGCCTCGCGTATCGCTACGGCCGCACGATGCAGTGCATCGCCGGCATCCACTACAACTACTCGCTGCACGAGGAAGTGTGGCGGCGCCTGCATGCGGAAGAAGGCTCGACGGCGACGCTCGTCGATTACCAGTCGGAGCGCTATCTCGCGCAGATCCGCAACTTCCGCCGCCGCAGCTGGCTGCTGATGTACCTGTTCGGCGCGTCGCCCGCGCTCGACACGAAGTTCCTGCGCGGCAAGCCGCACAAGCTCGACACGTTCGACGCCGATACGCTGTACCTGCCGTATGCGACCAGCCTGCGGATGAGCGATCTCGGCTACTCGAACACGACCGCCCAGGCCGCGCTGCATGTCGACTACAACACGCTGCCCGGTTATCTCGACGCGCTGTCCAAGGCCGTGAGTGAGCCGTATCCGGCGTACGAGGCGATCGGCACGCATCGCGACGGCGAGTGGATCCAGATCAACACGAACGTGCTGCAGATCGAGAACGAGTTCTACTCGACGATCCGTCCGAAGCGCGTCACGTATTCGGGCGAGCGGCCGCTGCATGCGCTCGCATCGCGCGGCGTGCAGTACATCGAGGTGCGCTGCCTCGACATCGATCCGTTCGAGCCGACCGGCATCGCGCTGGAGACCGCGCGCTTCATCGATGCGTTCCTGCTCGCGTGCGCGCTCGACGAAAGCGCGCCGCTCGACTGCGACGCGTACAAGGAAGCGAACGCGAACTTCGGCAGCGTGACGATGGAAGGCCGCAAGCCGGGGCTCACGCTGGTGCGCGACGGCCAGCCGATCACGCTGCAGGCGTGGGCGGACGAGCTGATGACCGATATCGAAACCATCGGCCGCCGTCTCGACGAGATCCGCGGCGGCGACGAGCATGTGCGCGCCATTGCCGCGCAACGCGAGAAGCTTGCCGATCCGGAACGCACTTCATCCGCGCGCGTGCTGCGCACGATGCGCGAGAACGGGCAGTCCTTCCTCGGGTTCGCGCTGGCGCAGAGCGAAGCGCATGCCGCGCATTTCCGCGCGCATCCGCCGTCGGCGGACACGCTGCGCACCGAGCAGGCGCTCGCCGCGAAGTCGCTGGCCGAGCAGGCCGATCTCGAAGCGAAGGAGGCCGGATCGTTCGATGCGTTCGTCGCGGCCTATCGTGCTTATACGCTGAACCGCTTCAGCGTCTGAGGATCGCGCACGCGGCCGCGCGCGCTGGCGTGCGGGCCGCGTGTGTGTCGGCCGGCGCCGGTGGCGCCGCGCCGTTACCCGTTCAAGCGGGTTCGGTCCGCAATCAGTGATGGGCGTAGGTGCCGCGATCGATCGCGTGCGGTAGCGCCGGTTTGCCCGATTCCTCGTTCCCCCTCCCTTCGCTGCCGTAACCGGTGTCCTCGCCGCGCGCCTGCGCGGCACGCTGCATGATCGCCTGCATGTACTCCGGAAAGTCGGGACTGCTCGCGAGGTTCGTCCGGTAGCCGGCGGCCTGCAGCGCTGCGAGTTCCTGACGGACCTGCGCACGCGTCAGCGTCGATGCGGCCTGCGCATGGGCGGCGAAGGCCGCGCCGATAAGCAGGATCGCGCATGCCGCGTGTTTCATCGTCTTCATCGTGTTTGCTCCGTGAGGTTCCGGTGCCGCGCCGTCGTCGGCGCGGGCGGAATCGATGCGGCCAGTCTAGGCTTCGGACGCCAAACGAAACATCCCGCCCGCCGGCAGGCACCTTTGTTGCACCTGCAACATTGTGCGGGTGACCGTGTTGAGCGCGATGGCGAACCGTTCGCCGCGGGTTTCCTGTCGAGCGCGGCAGTTGCCCGCCATCTGCCGGCCACCGCGAAGCGGAGGGTTCGCACCGGGTCGCCACGCATCGGGCTTGTCCCCCCTTGTACAAGCGCCGCGCGCCTCCTAACCTCTTTTAAGCGACCGATCGGTTGGCCGTGCAACGTCGTTGCGTGCGCAAGCGTCCGATCGTTGTCGCGACCGTGGAACGATCGCTTTGCCCCGAATCCGGGGGCGCCGAAACGCCAGCCCGGGTCGACCGCACAAGGCATGGGACCCGAGTAAGCGCTAAAGCGCCAACTCGGGTCGACCGCACATGGCATGGGACCCGAGTAGGCGCTGAAGCGCCAACTCGGGTCGACATCTGGAGACACGATGAATCCCACCGACGCCCTACCGCCCGGCATCGTCTTCGCGCAGCCGTTGACGCCCGTCACCAACTCGCTGTTCCTGTCGTTCCTCGTCGCCGCGATCCCGATCGCGGTCGCGCTGATCGCGCTGGGCGTGCTGCGCCGTCCCGCGTGGCAGGCATCGCTTGCCGGGCTCGTCGCCGGCCTCGCGGTCGCGATCGGCGCGTGGGGCATGCCGGCCGGGCTCGCGTTCAATGCGGTCGGCGCGGGCATGGCGCTCGCGGTCGTGCCGGTGATGTGGATCGTCTTCAACGCGCTGCTGCTGTACAACATCGCGGTGAAGTCGGGCCGCTTCGACCAGTTCCGGCAGTGGATGCTCGATAACCTGCCCGACGACCGCCGCCTCGTGCTGCTGGTCGTCGCGTTCTCGTTCGGCTGCCTGCTCGAAGGGATCTCGGGGTTCGGCACACCGGTCGCGATCACGAGCGCGCTGCTGATCGCGCTCGGTTTCCCCGCGCTCGAAGCGCTCACCTATACGCTGCTGTTCAACACCGCACCGGTCGCGTTCGGCGCGCTCGGCGTGCCGATCACCGTGCTCGGCGCGGTCACGTCGCTGCCGCCCGCGACACTCGCCCAGATGGTCGGCCGCCAGTTGCCGTTCTTCGCGCTGCTGCTGCCGTTCTATGTGGTCGGCGCGTATGGCGGGCTGCGTTCGATCAGGCAGCTGTGGCCGGCGCTGCTCGTGTCGGGCGCCAGCTTCGCGATCGCGCAGTTCGTCACGTCGAACTTCCTCGGCTACCAGCTCACCGACGTGCTGTCGTCGCTCACGTCGCTGATCGTGACGATCGGCTTCCTGCAGGTGTGGCGGCCGCAGCCCGATCCGCAATACGCGCTCGCGCGCAGCGTGCCCGCGGCGGCCGGCGCCGCGCGCGCGGGCTTCGGCGGCTGGTTGCCGTGGCTCGTCGTGTCGGTGGTCGTGATCGTGTGGGTGCACGCGAACGTCGCGGCGATCGGCGACGTGAAGATCAAGTGGCCGGGCCTGCACAACGCGGTGTTCGTGTCGCTGTACCACAAGCCGTATGCGGCGATCTGGGATTTCCAGCCGCTCGGCACGGGCACCGCGATCCTGCTGTCGGCGATCATCACCGCCGTGCTGACGCGTACCGGCGCCGGTGCGTTCGTCGAATGCGTGGTCAAGACTTGGCGGCAGACGTGGATCGCGATCGTCACGGTGATGATGATCGTCGGGCTCGCGTACCTGCTGAACTACTCGGGGATCAGCTACACGCTCGGCACGGGCGTCGCGTCGACGGGCGCGCTGTTCCCGCTGGTGTCCGCGTCGCTCGGCTGGATCGCCGTGTTCCTGTCCGGCAGCGATACGTCGGGCAACGCGCTGTTCGGCAACCTGCAGGTCGTCGCCGCGCGGCAGCTCGGGCTGGATCCCGTGCTGATGGCCGCGACCAACTCGTCGGGCGGCGTGATGGGCAAGATGATTTCGCCGCAGAACATCGCCACCGGCGTGTCGACGACGGATCTGAAGGGGCAGGAGGGCCTGGTGTTCGCGCGCACCTTCTGGCACAGCGTGATTCTCACGCTGCTGCTTGGCGTGCTCGTGTTCCTGCAGCAGCACCTGTTCACGTGGATGATTCCGGCGCTGCCGAAGTGACGCGCGGCCGGGCGCAAAAAGGAAGGCACGAGGAAAAAACGAGGGAAGGCGCGACGAAAAGCGCCAGGCAATGCAGCAGGAAATGCGCGAAAGCGGCGAACGCGCGGCGGCTCAGCGCGCGTTCGCCCGCCGCGTCGTGTCGAGTGTCGTGTCGCGCGTGGCGGGCTCCGCCGGCAGGATGCACGCAAGGAACGCGTCGATCGCCGGGCTCTGGCGGCGCGCCTTCAGGTAGTACACGTATTCGTCGATCGTCGTGTCGACGCCGCGCAGCGCGATGACGCGCAGGTCCGGATGGCGCTCGGCCTCGCCGAGCGGAAACAGGCTGCCGCCCACGCCATGCAGGATCGCCTCGCGGATCGCTTCGCGGCTGCCGATCTCGGCGACCGACGCGGTCGCGACGCCGGCCGTGGCCAGGATCGTCTCCGTGCAGCGGCGCGTGATCGAGCCTTCCTCGCGAATCAGCAGCCGCACGTCGGCGAGCTGCGCTGGATCGATCGCGTCGAAACGCGCGAGCGGATGGGTGCGATGCACGACGAGCACCAGCGGGTCGGTCGAGATCACCTTGCGTTCGAGGCCGTCGGCGTCATTGCGCTGCGATGAGACGGCGAGATCGATGCGGAATTCCTGCAGCGCCTGCAGGATCTCCTCGGAGTTGCCGATCCGGCACGTGAGCGCGATCGACGGATGCGCGTTCGAGAAGCGGCCGACCGCGTCCATGATGTAGTACGGGCCTGTCGCACCGATCCGCAGGTGCCCTTCGAACAGGCCGCCGACGTTGCGCAGCATGATGTCGGCCTGCGCCTCGAGCGCGATCATTTTCTCGACGAGCGGCAGCAGCTCGATACCGGTCTCGGTGACCTCGAGCTTGCGGCCGCTGCGGTAGAACAGTTCGACGCCGTACACCTGCTCGACCTGCCGGATCTGCGCGGCAATCGTCGGCTGGCTCACGCCCAGGTGGCGTGCGGCGCGCGTGATGCTGCCCTGCCGGACGGTCGCGTGGAACGCCTTCAGCTGATCGAACACGACTCGGCTTCTCCCCCCTCTTCATCGCGCGTCAGCGTAGCGCACGCGTGTGTCGGCCGCATGAAAGGCGCGTCGTGCGCCACTTCGAAAAAAAGCTGGGGGTCAGCGCAAGAAACCTGCGGGAACCGGTCACGGCCGGGACATGCCGGTGCGGGGTAATAGCGGGTAACACACCGACCGCCGGCCCCGCTCGACCGGCACCCCACTCCTACCGACAACAGGGTTCCCTTCATGTCCTCGAACAATCGACGCGATTTCCTGCGCCTCGCCGCGCAGTCGGCCGGCGCGATGGCCGCCTACGCGGGCTTTCCGCCCGCGATCCGCAACGCGCTGGCGATGCCGGCCGCCTATCGCACCGGCACGATCCGCGACGTGGAACACGTCGTGATCTTCATGCAGGAAAACCGTTCGTTCGACCATTACTTCGGCGGGCTGCGCGGCGTGCGCGGTTTCAACGACCCGCGCCCGCACCTGCTGCCGAGCGGCGCGCCGGTGTGGCAGCAGCCGCCGGCGTCGGTGTTCACGAAGAACTACCATTCGCGCGGCATCGATCCGTCCGCGCCGTACGTGCTGCCGTTCTACCTCGACCCGAAGCAGACGACCGAATTCCAGCCGGGCACCAACCACGGCTGGAGCAGCGGCCACCTGTCCTGGAACAACGGCCAGTGGGACCAGTGGGTGAACCAGAAGCAGGACGTGCTGACGATGGGCTACCTGAAGCGCCAGGATCTCACGTACCACTACGCATTGGCCGACGCGTTCACGATCTGCGATTCGTACTTCTGCTCCGCGCACGCCGACACGGCGCCGAACCGCATCTACCTGTGGACCGGCACGGTCGACCCGCGCAACATCTACGGCAACCCGCCGAACGGCCCGGGCATCGGCGAGCGCGACGACGTGAACGGCTACACGTGGACGACCTATGCCGAACGCCTCGAGAACGCGAAGGTCAGCTGGAAGGTGTACCAGGGCGGCACGGGCATCCCGGGCGACCCGACCGACAACTACACCGACAACTCGCTGATGTTCTTCAAGCGCTTCCAGGTGAAGGAAGGCGCGAGCGGCCCGCTGGTCGACAAGGGTGCGTCGGACCACACGCTGGCCGAGCTGAAGGCCGACGTGCAGGCGAACCGGCTGCCGCAGGTGTCGTGGATCGTGGCGCCGTACAAGTACAGCGAGCACCCGCAGGCGTCGCCGACCGACGGCGCGTTCTACATCAACATGGTGCTCGAGGCGCTCACGTCGAACCCCGAGGTGTGGGCGAAGACGGTGTTCATCCTCAACTACGACGAGAACGACGGGCTGTTCGACCACGTCGTGCCGCCGGTGCCGCCGGTCACGAGCGGCGTGGGCGGCCAGGGCATCGTGTCGTCGAACCTGCTGTCGAACCTCGGCGACGAGCTGCTCGACCTGAACAAGTATCCGGGCGAGATGAGCCCGCTCGTGCCGGGCGCGGACCCGGGCGGCATCCAGCCGATCGGCCTCGGGCCGCGCGTGCCGCTGATCATCATCTCGCCGTGGACGAAGGGCGGCTGGGTCTGCTCGGAGACGTTCGACCATACGTCGGTGCTGCGTTTCCTCGAAGCGCGCTTCGGCGTGAAGGAGCCGAACATCAGCGCATGGCGCCGGTCGATCTGCGGCGACCTCACGTCGGCGTTCGACTTCTCCGCGCGGCCCGACACGCGCACGGTGAGCTTCACGGTGCCGCAGCACATCGCGACGGCCGGCCAGGCGTACCAGGTGCCCGCGCAGCAGTCGATGCCGGCGCAGGAGCCCGGCACGCGGCCCGCGCGCGCGCTGCCGTACGAGTTGTTCGTGCACAGCCGCGTGAGCGGACACGACGACACCGTGTCGCTCGACTTCGCGAACTCGGGCGACGCGGGCGCGGCGTTCTACGTGTACGACCGCCGCAACCCGACGACGCCGCCGCGTCGTTATGCGGTGTCCGCGCACGATCGTTTCGTCGACACGTGGAGCACGTCGGCCGCGCGCGGCGAATACCATCTCGCGGCGTACGGCCCGAACGGCTATCTGTGCGAGTTCCAGGGCAACACGCGGCTCGCGGCGGACGGCCGCCACGCGAACCCCGAAGCGAAGATCGGCTACGACGTGCGCAACCGTCACGTGTACCTGCAACTGCGCAACAGCGGGCGCGCGACGTGCCGTGTGACGGTCGACAACGCGTACAGCCATGCGCATGCGCGCACCTACACGCTGGAGCCGGGCGAGCGCGTCGAGGATCACTTCGAGCTGTCGTCGAGCCACGGCTGGTACGATCTGACGATTACCGCGACGACGCTGCGCGGCGGCGACGACAAGGTCGTGCGCCGCTTCGCGGGCCACGTCGAGACGGGCCGGCCGAGCCACAGCGATCCGGGGCCGGTGAAGCACTCGGCCTGACGGCCGGTAAGCGTCGCGCGGTTCGGGCGAACTCCGCCCGTCGCGCGACCACCGCCTGCCGATTGCATGCCGGCAGGCGGAATTGGTTTTTGGAAACTGAAAACTGTTGACAATGTGTCGGGCCGAGGGTATATAAGGATCATTCGCCGATATGGCGCCCTCGTTTTCACCCGCAGCTCCGCTGCCTGCCCGACCATGACTGCCCCGAACACGCTCAGCGCCATCGAACTCCTGCAAAGCCAGTCGCTTGCGATGATTGTCCAGGACATGCTCGAGCGCGCGATCGTCTCCGGCGAATACGCACCCGGCGAGAAGCTCAACGAAGTCGAGATCGCGACCAAGCTGAACGTGTCGCGCGGCCCCGTACGCGAGGCGTTCCGCGCGCTCGAACAGGCCGGCCTGCTGCGCAACGAGAAGAACCGCGGCGTGACCGTGCGGGTCGTGCCGCTGCGCGAGGCCGAGGAAATCTACGAAGTGCGCGCGATGCTCGACGAGTCGGTCGCGCGCGCGCTCGCGCAGCGCATCTCGCCCGACACGCTGAAGGTGCTGAAGGGCATCATTCAGTCGATGAAGGACGCCGCGAAGACGCACGACGTCACGCGCTATACCGAGCTGAACGTGCAGTTCCACGACGCGATGGTCGTCGGCGTCGGCAATACGCACCTCACCGACACCTACCGCCGGCTCGTGCGCCAGCTCGGCCTGCTGCGCCAGGCCGCGATCGAGGCCGAGGAGGATGCGATCGCCGTGTCCGCGGCCGAGCACGACAAGATCGTGCAGGCGCTCGCGGGCGGAGACGGGGAGAAGGCCGTCGCACTGGTGCGCGAGCACGTCGCGCATGGTCTTGCGCGGATGCGCCGTACGCACGAGCAGGGGCTGCCCGCGACGGGCAAGGCGGCGCGGGACAAAACCGCGCGCGCATAAGGCCCGGCAAGGCTCGCTCGGGCCGTCGCCCAAAGGCAAAGGGACGCTTCGCAGCGTCCCTTTTTCATTGCGTCGTTACCGTCGTCGCATCATCGCCTCGTCACGCCTTGTCGGCCTTCCCGGCCGCGCTCGCGAATTTCGCGAGCCACGTATCGACGGCCGACGGCTGCCGGCTCTCGTCCTCCGCGCGTTCCTTGCGGCGGATCGCATTGCGCACGACGTGCGCGCCGACATAACGAATCGGTTCCGGCGGGAAATGGCCGAGCGGGCCGCGCACGATCGGGCTGCGCGTCCACGCGTTGTCGAGGCCGAGCACGAGCGACGACAGGATCTGCCCGCCCATGTAGGTCGGCCCGACACCGTTGCCTGAATATCCGAAGCCGTAGAACACGTTCGGCGCGTTGTCGAGGCGGCCGAAGAACGGGAAGCCCGTGACCGAGCGGTCCGATGGCCCGTTCCAGCTCGCGGTGACCGGCACGCCCGCGAGCGACGGAAAGAATTCGCGCAGGCTTTGCGTGAGCTGCGCCTCGTACGGCGAGCGCTGGTCGAACACCGGCGCGATGCGGCTGCGCCACGAGAACGTGTTGCCGCCCTTGCCGAGCATCAGCCGGCCGTCGGCGGTGGTGCGGTAGTAGTAGACGAAGATCCGCGAATCGAGCACCGACACGCCGTCGACGAGCCCGGTCTTCTCAAGCAGTTCCGGGCATTTCTCGGTGATGACCATGTCGCTCGACACGACCGCGATCGTGCGCTCGAACTGCGGGAAGCGGCTCGCCATCCACGCGTTGATCGCGAACACGAGCTTGCCTGCCGTGACGCTGCCGGACGGCGTGCGCACGACGGCCGGCTGCCCGGGCGTGAAGTCGAGCATCGGCGTGCGTTCGTAGATCCGGATCCCCATCGCGAGCGCGACGCGGCGCAGCCCGCGCACGAGCTTGCCGGGATGCACGGTCGCGGCGATCGGCGAGTAGACGCCGTCGAGATTGCGCGCGGAACCGGAGCGGCGCGCGACTTCGGCGGGCGGCAGCGGCTCGTAGCTGTGGATGCCGCACGCGGCGAGCGCGTCGAGCACCGGCGCGAGCGTGCCGACCTGCGCGCGCGACGTCGCGGTGTACAGGGTGCCGTCGAGCCGCAGTTCGGCATCGATGTCGTGCGCGCGGCAGAAATCGGCGATGTGCTGGACGGCCGCTTCCGACGCCTTCACGAGCCGGATCGCCTCGGCTTCGCCGAACAGGCGCCGCAGCGTCAGGAATTTCGCGGACCACGTGAGCAGGCACCCGCCGTTGCGGCCGCTCGCGCCGGCGCCGCACAGGTCGGCCTCGACGATCGCGATGTCGAGTGCCGGGTTCTGCTGCTTCGCCTGGATTGCGGTCCAGAGCCCGGTGAAGCCGCCGCCGACGATGCAGACGTCGGCCTGCGTCGCGCCTTGCAGCGCGGGGGCGAGATCGCCGTCGTTGAACAGCGCTTGTTCGATCCAGAAGGGTCGCATCGGATGTTTCGTCAATAAGGGTCGGGGCCGTGCCGCGCACGGCCAGGAAAACCCGGCCGCACGCACAGGGGCACGCGGCCGGTTGCATCGAGTCGCGTCAGGCTGCCGCTTCGGCCGACACGCGGCGCACGCCCATCGCCCGCAGCGTGTCGGCGATCGCGGCGACGGCGCCGGGGATGCCGGCTTCGCCGAAGTGGCCGATGCAGCCGACGCGGAACGTGTCGACTTCGGTCAGCTTGCCCGGATACAGAATGTAGCCGCGCTTTTTGACCTCCTGATAAAACGTCTTGAAATCGTAGTTCGGATCGTCCGGCGCATGGAACGTGACGATGATCGGCGCCTGGATCGCCGGATCGAGGAACGGCCGGAAACCGAGCGCGAGCATCCCGTCGATCAGCGCGCGATAGTTGCGCTGGTAGCGGCCGCCGCGCGCGGCGAGCCCGCCTTCGTCGACGTATTGCGCGACGGCCGCGTCGAGCGCCGCGACCACGTGCGTCGGCGGCGTGAAGCGCCACTGCGTCGTGCGCTGCATGTAGACCCACTGGTCGTACAGGTCCATCGCGAGCGAGTGGCTGTTGCCTTCGCACCGTTCGAGCGTGCTGCGCTTCGCGATCACGAAGCCGAGCCCCGGCACGCCTTCGAGGCATTTGCCGGACGCCGCGATCACCGCGTCGAACGGCGTCGTGCGCGCGTCGATGTCGATCGCGCCGAACGAGCTCATCGCGTCGACGATCAGCCCGCGCCCGTGCTTCGCGACGATCTGCGCAATGTCGTGCAGCGGGTTCAGCACGCCGGCGCCCGTCTCGCAGTGCACGAGCGCGACGTGCGTGATGCCCGGATCGGCGGCGAGTGCGCGCTCGACGTCGGCGGGGTCGATGCGGCGGTCCTCGCGGTAGTCGAGTGTCGTCAGCTTGCGGCCGAGCACGCGGCAGATCTTCGCGAGACGCTGGCAGTACGCGCCGTTGTTAGGCACGAGCACATGGCCGTCGCGCGGCACGAGCGTGCCGATCGCCGCCTCGACCGAGAACGTGCCGCTACCCTGCAGCGGCACGCATTCGTGCGTGCCTTCGCCGTGCACGATCTGCAGCAGGCGTTCGCGCAGCCGCGCGGTGATCGCGTTGAAGTCGCTGTCCCACGAACCCCAGTCGCGCAGCATCGCGTCGCGCGTGCGGTCGGAGGTCGTCAGGGGGCCTGGGGTGAGCAGGATGGGCTGGGCGGCGAGCGTCATGGTGTCTCCTTGGTGAAGTCGGGACGTCACGTGAATGCGATGAAAGGATCAGTGGCGATGCGGGGTGCGCCAGGCCTGCGTGCGGCGCAACAGGCGATGCGAGATGCACGCGAACAGCAGGCACGCGCACGACGACGTCGCGAGCACGAGCGTCGCCATCGCGGCGGCCGGGCCCATCTGGCCCGCGTCGTCGAGGTTCAGGATCGCGACCGACGCGGGCTGCGTGTCCGGCGAGTAGAGGAACGCGACGGCCGAGACCGTCGTCATCCCGTTGACGAACAGGTAGCGCGCGATCAGCAGGATCGCGGGCAGGCACACGGGCACCGTCACGCGCAGGAAGGTCTTGTAGAACGGCACCTTCAGCGATGCGGACACGGCCTCGAACTCGCTGTCGATCTGCCTGAGCGCGGTGACGGCGGTCAGGTGGCTCGACGCGTAGTAGTGGACCACCGTGACGATCGCGAGCAGCCACAGCGAGCCGTACAGCCCGTTCAGCGGATTGCCGGGCGCGTTGAACAGGAAGATGTAGCTGATGCCGAGCACGAGGCCCGGCACGCCCATCGGCAGGATCGCGCACAGGCTGATGAAGCCGCGCAGCCAGCGCGCGCCGCGCGTCTTCTCGATCAGGTACGCACCGCCGAACACGACGATCGTGCCGCCGAGCGCGACGGTCGCGGCCATCCGCAGGCTGTTCTTGTACGCGTCGAAGATGCCGGCGCCGATCAGCCCCATCCGGTAATGCTGCAGCCCGAGGCTCATCTGGTACGGCCAGAACTTCACGAACGACGCGAACACCGAGATGCCGACCACCGCGATGAAGAACGCGCACACGAGCGCGCAGTACGCGAGCATCGCGGCGTCGAAGCCGCGCGACGGTTTCGGCTGATACGGCGTCGAGCGCGCGCCGAGCTGCGACTGCTGGCGGCGGCGAATGAAGAAGTCGACGCCGAACGCGACGAGCGCCGGACACAGCAGCATCAGGCTCACGACCGCGCTGCGGTTGAAGTCCTGCAGCCCGATGATCAGCTTGTAGATGTCGGTCGACAGCACGTTGTACGAGCCGCCGATCACCACCGGCACGCCGAAGTCGTTGATGCACATCGTGAACGCCACCATCGTCGCGCTGATCAGCCCGTACTTCGCGCCGGGCAGCGTGATCGTGAAGAACTTGCGCGTGCGGCTCGTGCCCATCGCGTCGGCGGCCTCGTAGAGCCGGCCGTCCGCGAGCGACAGCGCGGTGACGAGGATCATCAGCACGTGCGGGAACGACGCGTACACCATGCTCGCGACGATGCCCGGCAGCCCGTAGATCGAATGGCCGTGCAGCAGCGGCTTCAGCAGCCCCGCGTTGCCGAACCAGTAGATGAACGACACGGCCGACAGCAGCGTCGGCGCGAGCAGCGGCAGCAGCGCGATCGTGCGCGCCGCGTTCTTCAGCGGCATGCACGAGCGTGTCAGCGCATACGCGAACGTGAACGCCATCGGCACGACGATCGCCGTGACGAGCGCGCCGACCGTCAGCGAATGCAGCATCGAGCGCAGCACGCCACTGTCTTCCAGATACTCGACGAAGTTGTGCGCGCCGACGAAATGCCCGTCCGCGTCGACGAAGCATTTCTGCACGACGAGCGCGAGCGGCAGCAGCAGGAACAGCGACATCAGCGCGGCCATCGCGACGAGCGCGAACTGCGCGATGCGGTCGTGCCAGTGCGTGATCTGCCGCACGTCGGCGGGAGCGGAGGCGCCGCGGCGGCGCTCGGTCAGGACGGTGCTCATTGCAGTCGCTCCTTCGCGCTCGGGAACACGCGGACATGCTCGCGATCGAGCGCGAGGTCGATGCGCGCGCCGGCCTGCACGCCGGTGCGGTCGACGTCGTGATACGACAGGTCGGCGACGATCTCCTGGCCGTCGAGCCCGTCGATGCGGAAGCTCACGCGGCAGAACGCGCCGAGGAATTCGAGCTTTTCCACGCGGCCGGCCAGCACGTTGTCGGCCGTTTCGCCCGGCACGCGGATGCGCAGGTCTTCCGGCCGCACGTAGACCGACACCGCCGCACCCTGCGCGGGCCGCGCGGCGCCGTGGCGGCAGTCGAGGCCGACCGTACCCGCGCGCAGCGTGCCGTCCTGCGCGACTTCGGCGGGAATCGTGTTGACGCGGCCGATGAAGTCCGCGACGAACGGCGACGCGGGCTGCCGGTAGATTTCGAGCGGCGTGCCGATCTGCTCGATCACGCCGTGGTTCATCACGACGATGCGATCGGCCATCGACAGCGCTTCTTCCTGGTCGTGCGTGACCATGATCGTCGTCACGCCGAGCCGCTGCTGCAGCGCGCGGATTTCCTGGCGCAGCCGCACGCGCACGCGCGCGTCGAGCGCCGACAGCGGTTCGTCGAGCAACAGCAGGCCCGGCGACGTGGCAAGCGCGCGCGCCAGCGCGATGCGCTGCTGCTGGCCGCCGGACAGCTGGCCCGGATGCTTGCGATGGCTGTCGGGCAGGCCGACCAGCGCGAGCAGCGTGTGCACGCGCTCGTGGATCGCGTCGCGCTTCATCTTGCGGTTCACGAGCCCGTACGCGACGTTGTCGTACACGGTGAGGTTCGGGAACAGCGCGTACGACTGGAACACGATGCCGTAGTCGCGCAATTGCGGCGGCAGCCGCGAGATGTCGCGGCCGTCCTGCATGATCTGGCCGGCGTTCTGTGTTTCGAGCCCCGCGATGATCCGCAGCAGCGTGGTTTTCCCGCAGCCGGACGGCCCGAGGAAACAGATCATCTCGCCCTTCATCACGCTCAGGTTGATGTCGGTGAGAACCTGCGTGTCGTTGTACCGCTTCTCGATGCGTTCTACGCTCAGATAAGGTGCCATGCGCGCCTCCATGCTGGGGCGGCCCGGGGGCCGGATTCGACGACGGAAAGGGTGGCGCGGGGCGGCGCGCGGCGCGGCCCCGCTGCCGGTCGCGGCGTTACTGCTGCGTTTTCGCCCCGTAGCGCTTCTGCCACGTATCGAGGATCGACTGGCGGTTTTTCGCGGACCACACGAAGTCGTTCTTCACGAGCAGGTCCGAATAGTTGTCGGGGATGCCGGCCAGCTTCCGCGCGACGCCCGGATACGCGACGATCGCCCACCAGCGCGCGGTGATCTGGTTCGCGTCCTTGCTCGCCATGAAGTCGGCGAGCTTCTTCGCGGCGTCGGGCTGCTTCGTCGTCTTCATGATCGCCGTGCCTTCCATGTCCCAGCCGAGCCCTTCCTTCGGGAACACGAGATCGATCGGCGCGCCCTGCGCCTGCAGTTCGTGGCCGCGGAATTCGAACGAGATGCCGATCGGGAATTCGCCGGTGCCGGCGAGCGTGCACGGCTTCGAGCCCGAGTGCACGTACTGCGCGACGTTCTTGTCGAGCGCGTCCATGAATTTCCAGCCTTTGTCGTCACCGAAGGTCTGCAGCCACGCGGTCACGTCGAGGTAGCCGGTGCCCGACGATACCGGGCTCGGCATCACGATCGCGCCTTTGTAGATCGGCTTCGTCAGGTCTTCCCACGACGTCGGTTTCGGGATGTTCTTCGCTTGCGCGGCGATGCGGTTGTAGCAGATCGTTGCGCCCCACACGTCCATGCCGACCCAGCGCGGCGGCGTGTTCGCGTCGCTGTACTTGCGCGTGAGCTGGTCGAAACCCTGCGGCGTGTACGGCATCAGCATGCCCTGCAGGTCGAGCAGCGTGAGGCTCGACGCGGCGACGCCGAGCACGACGTCCGCGCGCGGGTTGTTCTTTTCCGCGAGCAGCTTCGCGGTGACCGAGCCGGTCGAGTCGCGCACCCAGCGGATCTCGATGTCGGGGTTCGCTTTCTCGAACGCGTCCTTGTAGGGCTTCATCGCCTCGTCTTCCAGCGCGGTATAGACGAGCAGCGACGTCTTCGCGTGCGCCGCCTGCGCGGCGCCGAGCGCGACCGCCGCGGCCAGCGCGAAACGGGCCGCGCCCGTTGCCAATGCGTTCAAACGCTTGTTTACCGGCACTTCGTTCATCTTCAGACCCCTTGACTGTGGCGCCGCGGCACGCGGCGGATGAGTGGAGACCAGCCCTCTCTTTGCTACGTCGTTTTGCTTTCTGTTCTCTGCATGTTGTTGACAATCTACAAATCATCCATTTTAATGTCAAGCATGGAAAACACCTCCCTTCGGCGCGGCGCGGGCGCCGACGGCTCAACCCCTTCGAACTGAAAGGAATGAACGTCATGACTGAAACGCCTGTATCCGTGGAAGTGAACGGCCGCCGCTACAACTGGATGAGCCGGCCCGTGGTGGTGGTCTGCGTCGATGGCTGCGCATACGAATATCTGGAAGAAGCCGCCGCGGCCGGCGTCGCGCCGTTCCTGCGGACGCTGCTGAAGCCCGGCACGGCGCTCAAGGGCGAATGCGTGGTGCCGAGCTTCACGAACCCGAACAACCTGTCGATCGTGACCGGCGTGCCGCCGGCGATCCACGGGATCAGCGGCAACTACTTCTACGATCGCGACACCGGTGCCGAGGTGCTGATGAACGATCCGAAGTACCTCGTCTCACCGACCGTGCTCGCGACCTTCGCCGAACAGGGCGCGCGCGTCGCGGTCGTCACCGCGAAGGACAAGCTGCGCCGCCTGCTCGGCAAGGGGCTGAAGGGCATCTGCTTCTCGTCGGAAAAGGCCGACGAGGCGAGCATCGAGGAGAACGGCATCGACGGCGTGCTGGAACTGGTCGGCAAGCCGGTGCCGAGCGTGTACAGCGCGGACCTGTCGGAGTTCGTGTTCGCGGCCGGCGTGCGCCTGCTCGAGACGCGCCCGATCGACCTGATGTACCTGTCGACGACCGACTACGTGCAGCACAAGTGCGCGCCCGGCACGCCCGGCGCGAACGCGTTCTACGCGATGATGGACAAGTACCTTCAGCGCCTCGACGAGCTCGGTGCGATCGTCGCGATCACGGCCGACCACGGGATGAACGCGAAGCACGACGACGAGACCGGCGAGCCGAACGTGATCTACCTGCAGGAACTGTTCGACGAGTGGCTCGGCCACGACGCGGCGCGCGTGATCCTGCCGATCACCGATCCGTACGTCGTGCACCACGGCGCGCTCGGCTCGTTCGCGACCGTCTACGTACCGGCGTCGGCCGATGTCGATGCGCTGCGCGCGCGGCTGGCCGCGGTCGACGGCATCGAGGTCGTGCTGACGGGCGCAGAGGGGTGCGCGCGCTTCGAGCTGCCGCCCGCGCGGATGGGCGACCTGATCGTGATCTCGAAGCAGGACGTCGTGCTCGGCACGCGCCGCATCAAGCACGACCTGTCGGGCCTCGACGTGCCGCTGCGCTCGCACGGCGGGATCTCCGAGCAGATCGTGCCGCTGATCTTCAGCAAGCCGGTCGCCACCGACGTCACGGGCCGCGCGCGGCTGCGCAACTTCGACATCATCGACATCGCGCTCAACCATCTGCAGTGATGCATCCGCATCCGCAAGGGGACACACTCATGAACGCCATTGCAGCATCGACGGACGTCCGCGAGATTCGTCGCGAAGCACTGCGAATCGACGGTGAACGGATTCATCGGGACGCGGTGATCGACGTGCGCAACCCATACGACGGCTCGCTGGTCGGCACCGTGCCGAAGGCGACGCTGGACGACGTGCGGCGCGCATTCGCGGTCGCGCACGCATATCGGCCGACGCTCACGCGTCACGATCGCGCGGCGATCCTGCGCCGCGCGGCCGACATCGTGCGCTCGCGCACCGCCGAGATCGCGGCGCTGATCACGGCCGAAGCCGGGTTGTGCATCAAGGATTCGACCTACGAAGCGGGGCGGGTGGCCGACGTGCTGACGTTCGGCGCTGGCGAAGTGCTGAAGGACGACGGGCAGATCTTCTCGTGCGATCTGACGCCGCACGGCAAGAAGCGCCGCGTGTACACGCAGCGCGACCCGCTGCTGGGCGTGATCTCGGCGATCACGCCGTTCAACCACCCGATGAACCAGGTCGCGCACAAGATCGTGCCGTCGGTCGCGACCAACAACCGGATCGTCGTGAAGCCGTCGGAGAAGGTGCCGCTGTCGTGTTACCTGTTCGCGGACATCCTGTACGAAGCCGGCTTGCCGCCGCAGATGCTGCAGGTGATCACCGGCGACCCGACGGAGATCGCGGACGAACTGATCACGAACCCGGCGATCGACCTGATCACGTTCACGGGCGGCGTGTCGATCGGCAAGTCGATCGCATCGCGGATGGGCTACCGGCGCGCGGTGCTCGAACTCGGCGGCAACGATCCGATCATCGTGATGGAAGACGCCGATCTCGACGAAGCGAGCACGCTCGCGGTGTCGGGCTCGTACAAGAACTCCGGGCAGCGCTGCACGGCGATCAAGCGGATGCTCGTGCACGAGTCGGTGGCCGATCGCTTCACCGAGCTGGTCGTCGAGAAGACGCGTGCATGGTCGTACGGCAATCCGGCCGACCCGTCGGTCGACATGGGTACCGTGATCGACGAAGCGGCCGCGAAGTTCTGCGAGCGGCAGGTGAACGATGCCGTCGCACGCGGCGCGCGGCTGCTGGTCGGCAACGTGCGCGACGGCGCGCTGTATTCGCCGACGGTCGTCGACTGCGTGACGCCCGACATGCCGCTGGTGAAGTATGAAACCTTCGGCCCGGTATCGCCGATCATGCGCTTTCGCGACATCGACGAAGCGATCCGGATGTCGAACAGCACCGACTATGCGCTGTCGTCGTCGGTCTGCACGAACCGCTTCGACAGCATCACGCGCTTCATCACCGAGCTGGAAGTCGGCAGCGTGAACGTGCGCGAAGTGCCGGGCTACCGGCTCGAACTGACGCCGTTCGGTGGTGTGAAGGATTCGGGGCTCGGCTACAAGGAAGGCGTGCAGGAAGCGATGAAGAGCTTCACGAATACGAAGACGTATTCGCTGCCCTGGTAAGCGGTGTGTGATGCGGGCGCGCCGGCTCGAAGGCCGGCGCGCGGAATGTCTCCCGGCGGGATGCAGCCGCAGCGGCCGTCAGGCGACGGTCAATCGTCGTCGCCGTGGTGATGCCGCCAGCCGCGATGCCAGCCGTTGTCGTGCCGGTAGCGGCGATAGCGATAGTCGCCGTAGTACGGGCCGTAATAGACGGGCGCCGGCTCGTACACGACGGGTGGCGGCGCGTAGTAGACAGGCGGTGGCGCCACGATCACCGGCCCCGGCACGCCGAAATACACGCCGACGTCGGTGTGTGCGAATGCGCTTGCCGACAGGCAGGCGGTCGCGATGCCGACGGCGCAGGACAACAGGATGCGTTTCATTTGCCGTTCACTCCGTTCGTGGGTGCGAAGGCCCGCGAGCAATCGGTTCACCTGTCTTCATGGTACGTAGCGCGTGTCGAATCGGTGATACCGCGGTGTCGCTTCTGTAACCGCCGGTAACGCGTCGTCGGACGATCGACGCACGGCGTTGCGACTGATTTCGTCAGCGGAATGAGTGGTTGATCGGCGTTATTCGATCGGCTCATATCGTTAGCCGATTTGCGTTTTTGCCGCGCTTCGACGCGTCGGTAGAATTCGCGGACCTCTCGAACGGCACACGCGTGCCGCGGGATCACTCCCTCCAATCATTCGGGGTCCGCACCATGAAATTCCTTCGCTCCATCCTGGTCGTTGCATTGCTGCAGGCCACTGCCGTCACGAGCGCGCTGGCGGCCGACGATCTCGCGCAGATCAAGTCGTCCGGCGTGTTCCGGGTCGGCACCGAAGGGACGTATGCGCCGTTCACGTACCACGACGAGACGGGCAAGCTGACGGGCTTCGACGTCGACATTGCCACCGCGATCGCGCAGCGCCTCGGCGTGAAGCCGCAATTCGTCGAAGGCAAATGGGACGGGCTGATCGCGGGCCTCGACGTGAACCGCTACGACGCGGTCGTCAACGAAGTGTCGATCACCGATGCACGCAAGGGGAAATACGCTTTCTCGTCGCCGTACATCGCGTCGCACGCGGTGCTGATCGTGCGCACGGACAACACGACGATCCGCTCGTTCGACGACCTGAAGGGCAAGAAATCCGCGAACACGCTGACGAGCAATTTCGGCAAGCTCGCGGCGGCCCATGGTGCGGACGTGGTGCCGGTGCAGGGCTTCAACGAATCGATCGACCTGCTGACGTCCGGGCGTGTCGACGCGACGATCAACGATTCGCTGTCGTACCTCGATTTCCGCAAGCACAAGCCCGACGCGAAACTGAAGATCGCCGCGACCGACACGAGCGGCGCCGGCGACGCATCGGGCGTGCTGCTGCGCAAGGGCAGCCCCGGACTGGTGGCCGCGATCGACAAGGCGCTCGCGGACATCAAGTCGGACGGCACCTACGCGAAGATCTCGCAGAAGTATTTCGGCCGCGACGTGTCGCAGCCGTGACGCGAGGCTGAACGATGCCGCCCTGGCTGCACCTGATGGCGGAATCGTTGCGGCCCCTGCTTTACGCGGGGCTCGTGTTTACGGTTCCGCTCACCCTCGCGTCGTTCGCGATCGGCCTGCTGCTCGCGTTCGGCGCGGCGCTCGTGCGCCTGTTCGGGCCGCGCTGGGCGCAGGCCGTCGTGCGTTTCTACATCTGGCTGTTCCGCGGCTCGCCGTTGCTCGTGCAACTGTTCGTGATTTTCTACGGGTTGCCAAGCGTCGGCATCGTGCTCGACCCGTTGACGGCTGCCGTGCTCGGCTTCTCGCTGAACGTCGGTGCGTACAACGCCGAGGTGATCCGCGGCGTGATCGAATCGATCCCGAAGGGGCAGTGGGAAGCCGCGTACTCGATGGCGATGACGCGCGCGCAGGCGCTGCGCCGTGCGATCCTGCCGCAGGCCGTGCGCGTCGCGCTGCCCGCGCTGTCGAACTCGTTCATCTCGCTCGTGAAGGACACGTCGCTCGCCGCCGTGCTGACCGTGCCCGAGATCTTCCAGGCCGCGCAGCGCATCGCGGCCGTGACCTACGAGCCGCTGATCCTCTATACCGAAGCCGCGCTGATCTACCTGCTGTTCAGTTCGGTGCTGTCCACGCTGCAACGTCGCCTCGAAACCCGTTTCGGTCGCCATGCGCTGTTCCAGGCGGAGTTGCGATGATTCGTCTCGAACGCATCGACAAGTCGTTCGGCGCGCATCGCGTGCTGAGCGCGATCGATCTTGCATTGCAGCCGGGCAGCGTGACCGCGCTGATCGGACCGTCCGGCAGCGGCAAGAGCACGCTGCTGCGCTGCGTGAACCTGCTCGAAGTGCCCGAGGCGGGCACGCTCGTCGTCGGCGATGCGCGCATCGACTTCGCACCGGCACGCCGGCCGTCGCGCGACGCCGTGTTCGCGGTGCGCCGGCAGACCGGCATGGTGTTCCAGAATTTCCAGTTGTTTCCGCATCTGAGCGTCGTGCAGAACGTGATGGAAGGGCTGGTGACCGTGCAGCGCTGGCCGCGCGAGCGCGCACGCGAACGGGCGCTCGCGCTGCTCGACAAGGTCGGCATCGCGGCGAAGGCCGACGCATGGCCCGCGACGCTGTCGGGCGGCCAGCAGCAGCGTGTGGCCATTGCGCGCGCGCTTGCGCCGTCGCCGCAGGTGTTGTTGTGCGACGAGCCGACGTCGGCGCTCGATCCGGAGCTGTCCATCGAGGTGGTCGAGGTATTGCGCCAGCTCGCACGCGAAGGCACGACGATGCTGATGGCCACGCATGACCTGCGCCTGGCCGCGTCGATCGCGCACGACGCGGTGTTTCTCGCCGACGGCCGCATCGTCGAGGCCGGTGCGTCGCGCGACCTGTTCGGCCGGCCGCGCGATCCGCGCACCGCGAAGTTCATCGCGACACTCGCGCAAGGCGTGCCGGTGTTCTGACGCGAGACGCGAGACCGGCGGCGTTCAGCCCTGCCCTGATCCGTCGAGCACTGCGGCGACGATCGCTTCCGGCGCGTCTTCCTGGACCAGGTGGCCCGCGCGCGGCACCTTGATCAGCTTGCCATCCGCGATGCGATCGGCCAGCGCCTGCCCTTGTTCGAGCGGAATCCACGCATCGTCCTCGCCCCACACGATGCGCACCGGAAAGTCCGGCGGCGCGTAGCGGGCCTCTGCCTCCTCGATGTAGCGCTGCCGCATCTGCGCGATCTGGCGATAGAACGCGGCCTGGCCGGCAAGCGTGAGCCACGGCGCGCGGTAGATCGACAGTGCGTCGTCGCTCAGCGGCTGCGCGACGGCATTGCCGATGTAAGCCGAGACGAGCGCGTGATGTGCATACGCCGGCAAGCCGGTGAACGCGGCTTCGTGCTGCGCGACGTGGCGTACGAACGGCGACCCCTGCGGCGCGATCGCAACGGGATTCACGAGCGTGAGGTCCGCATACGCGATGCCGTCGAGGAAGTGCGCGCGCAGCACGGTCGCACCGCCGTAGTCATGTGCGAGCACGCGAGGGCGCGAGATTTTCCATTCGTCCAGCAGCGCGCCGAACAGCATGTTCTGGCGGCCCAGCGACACGTCCGCATCCGGCTTGTCGGACTGGCCGTAGCCGAGCAGGTCGTAGAAGAACACGCGATGGCGCCGCGCGAGCCACGGCGCGATCCGGCGCCACACCTGCGACGAAAACGGCGTGCCGTGCACGAGCACGAGTGGCGGGCCTTCACCGAGCGTTCCCCATGCAATCCGGTGGCCATCAAAAACGAAGCGGTTGGCGAGTTCGAGCATCGGCTTCTCCGTGCTAACCTGTTTTGGTTGTTAACAGGTTACTCCGGATCGTTCGGACGTGAAACCGATAGGTGAGAATAAATGGTTACTCGACACGAGCCTGCGCGACACGCGCACGAATGGGGCGCGGCCGATTTCGTCGGCGGCCATCCGGCGCTCGACTTCCTCAACACGGTGGCCGACACCGGCAAGTCGCGCGACGAGGACAAGCTCGTCGACTGGCCGGCCGTGCACGCGTGGTCGGGGCAATCGGGGCTGCTGGCGCCGGCCGATCTGGCGCGGCTGCTGCGTCATGCGCGGCAGGACGGGCCTGACGCGCTGGCGGCGCTGCATCGTTTTCGCGAGGATGCGTACGCCGCGATCGCGCACCTGACGGCCGGCGGCGGCAGCGCCGGTGCGCGCGCGGCCGATCGGCTCGCCGTGGCGATTCGCGAAGCGATCGGGCGCAGTGCGTTCGACGCGGTCGACGGCCGATTCGCATGGCGGCCCGACGCGCGCGCCGTGTCGCGCTGGCTCGACGCGGCCGCGCTCGGCTTCGAGCAGCTGCTGCGCAGCGACGATTTCGCGCGCGTGCGGCAGTGCGGCCGATGTACGTGGTTTTTCGTCGATCGAGGCCGCGGCGTCGGGCGACGATGGTGCGACATGCGCACGTGCGGGAATCGCGCGAAGGTGGAGGCGTTCAGGGAACGCTGAAGCGCGCCGTTACGGATGCCGCGCCACGCGGCTGGCGCGCGCTCGTCATTGAGCGGTTTCGTGCGGCCGATGTTCGGGCCACAGCGTCGCGGCGATGAACAGCCCGGCCGCGAGGAACGGCGCGCCGATCGCGAACAGGATGGCGGTGAGGCCCCAGCGATCCCAGAAGCGATCGACGACCGCGCGCTCGGGCGTGACCGGGTCGTACAGCACGTTGACCGCATCGCCTTCGCGCAGGCCCGGATGCGACGACGCCGAACCTTGAGCAAACGTGATCTGGCGCCCGCTGTCGGTCGTGAACGCGACGATCGCCGAATACAGCGACGTGCGCGTGCGGGGTGACCGCGCATTTTTCGCGATCTCGACGACATGGCCGGTCGAGCGCGCATAGAGTTGGACGATCTGCCACTGACGCAGCCCGGCCGCGCCGGCGCCGGCCAGGAAGCCGGTGCCGATCGCGATCGGAATCAGCACGATCGCGACATCCCAGCGGCGCCGCGCCCGCTTGCGCTCGGCCCGGGTCGGCGGCGTGTCGAATGGCCGGCGGTGGCGCTCGCCGACGGTCAGCAGGACGCCGATCGCGAACGACGCGATGGCGAGCAGCGCCGTCACCGCGGCCGGAAACCAGCGTTGCGCGAAATCGTCGATCAGTGCGGGGCGGTCGGGATGGGCGGGGTCGAGCAGGACGTCGACGTTCTCGCCGATGTCGTACGCGGGCACGGTCGACGCGGTATTGCCGGCGACCTCGCGACGCTGGCCGTCGTTCGCGAGGTACGCGACGATCGGCCGGTACGCGCGCATCGCGTCGCTGTCCTGCACGATGCGCACGACCGTGCCCGGCGAGCGAACCAGGTGGCCGGTCGCGCGGCCGGCCGTGACGGCGAGCACGCCCGCCAGCACGAGCAGCACGACGCCGAGCGCCAGCGCGGCGAGTGCGTCCTTACCCGGCATGGCCGGATCCGGTTCGTGCGTCGCGCGGCGGATTCGGAGGGGATCGGGTGAACGGCGTGTCCTGACGGACAGGCCGATATCGGCGCAACCAGGCCCTCGGAATGGTCGCGTCTCGGTTACATGCTTCCATGTCTGACGTCCCATGTTCTCTCAGTGCCGGCGGGCAAACGGCAGTGCCTGCGCCGGTCGTGTGATATTTGTCGGACGATTCTAGCGGAAACGATGCGCGAGGGGCGTACGGTTGCGTACCGTGAGAGGCGCGGGCCGCCACGAGCGGGCGGCGGAAATGAAAAAGGCCGGTCAGCTTGCGCTGACCGGCCTTTTGAATTCCTGGTGGGGCGTGAGTGACTCGAACACTCGACCTACGGATTAAGAGTCCGCTGCTCTACCAACTGAGCTAACGCCCCCAACAGAAGAAAGATTATGCACGGGTAATTCGGGTGTGGCAAGTCCTTTCTGCAAATTTCCTCAAAATATTTCGACAAGACTACGCCGGCTGTCGGCGCGGTAACGAGCGATCGCAGTTTGCGCGGTCCCGGTATGATGACGCCACACGCGTTGCGCGGCGGTCGCGCAACGCTTTCTGGACTTTCGAAGATGGACGAAAACGCAGTCCGCGAATTGCTGGATCGCCTGCTGGCCCCGTGGGTCCGCTCGCTCGGTCTGGTCCCCGTGTCGATCGGCGACGACAGCGTCACGCTGCGCCTGCCGTTTTCCGGCGAGTTCCGCCATTCGGGCGGCGTGATCTGCGGCCAGGTGTTCACGGCGGCCGCCGACACCGCGATGGTGGTCGCGATCTCGTCCGCGCTCGGCGAGTTCCGGCCGATGACGACCGTGTCGCTGAACACCAACTTCATGCGTCCCGTGCGCAAGGGCGACGTGCTCGTCACCGCGCGCGTGCTGCGGATGGGCCGCAACCTCGTGTTCGGCGAAGTCGAGCTGTTCGACGAGGACGGCAAGATGGCCGTCCACGCGACGTCGACCTACGCGCTCGTCAGCTGAGCGGCGCGATGTTCGACCAGATCGTTTTCGCGGGTGGCGGCAATCGCTGCTGGTGGCAGGCCGGCTTCTGGGACGTCGCGCAGCCGGCACTCGCGCTGCGCCCGCGCGTGATCACCGGCATCTCGGCCGGCGCGGCGACCGCGTGCATGCTGTATACGCGCGACGCCGCGTGGGTGATGCGCTATTACGAAGAGGCGCTGCGCCACAACCGGAAGAACGCGTACTGGGGCAACCTGTTCGGGCGCGAGCCCGTGTTTCCGCACTACCGCATCTACCGTCAGGCCTTGCTCGACATCTACGGCGAGCCGTTCGCGAAGCTCGCCGCCGCACCGGAGATCCGCATCGGCGTGTCGCACGTGCCGCGCTGGCTCGGTGCGCGCAGTGCCGTTGCGGCCGGCCTCGTCGCGTACAACATCGAGAAGTACGTGCGCAAGACGCTGCACCCGACGCTCGGGCGCACGCTCGGCTTCCGGCCCGAATTCGTGCGCGCGCAGGCCTGCACGCAAGTCGAGGAACTCGCCGACCTGATCCTGCAGTCGTCCTGCACGCCGCCGTTTACGCCGGTGCTGCGCCGCGGCGGCCGGCCCGTGCTCGACGGCGGGATGGTCGACAACGTGCCGGTCGACGCGCTCGACCCGTCGCCCGGCGACGTGCTGGTGCTCGTCACGCGGCTGTATCCGCGCCCGCAGATGTTTACGGTCGCGCATGGCGACCAGCGGCGGCTGTACGTACAGCCGTCGAGCAAGGTGCCGATTTCGAGCTGGGATTACACGAGCCCGTCGCAGATGCGGCATGCGTACGATCTCGGGCGGCGCGACGGCGAGCATTTCCTCACGCGCGTCGACGCGATGACGGGCGGCCGTGTGGCCGCCTGAAGACGGGGAACGGGGCAGCGGGGCCGCGCGGCGCGCGCAGCCCGGCCCGTGTGATCAGCGCTTGCGGATCGGCGTCAGCGCTTCCGGGTTGGCGACGCTCGACATGTCGCCCTGGTCGAACGCGAGGATGTTCCTGAACGCCGCGCTGAAATAAAGCTCGTAGCTTTCGCGTTCGACATAGCCGATGTGCGGCGTGCAGATCACGTTTTCCATTCGCAGCAGGCTGTAGCCTTGCAGGATCGGCTCGCTCTCGAACACGTCGATCGCGACCATCCCCGGCCGGTTGTGCGACAGCGCGTTGACGAGCGCGTTTTCCTCGAGCAGCTCCGCGCGGCTCGTGTTGACGAGCAGCGACGTCGGCTTCATCCGCATCAGGTCTTCCTGCTTGACGATCCCGCGCGTGTCGTCGTGCATGCGCAGGTGCAGCGACAGCACGTCGCTCTGCTCGAACAGCGCTTCGCGGCTCTCGGCGGCCGTATAGCCGTCGGCGCGTGCGGCCTCGAGCGAATGCTCGCGGCCCCAGATCAGCACGTTCATCCCGAACGCCTTGCCGTAGCCGGCGACGAGCCGGCCGATCTTGCCGTAGCCCCAGATGCCGAGCGTCTGGCCGCGCAGCACCTGGCCGAGGCCGAAGTTCGGCGGCATGGCCGACGTCTTCAGGCCCGACTGCTGCCATGCGCCCTGCTTCAGGTTCGCGACGTATTGCGGAATGCGGCGCTGGGCGGCCATCACGAGCGCCCAGGTCAGTTCGGCGGGCGCGACCGGCGAACCCGTGCCTTCGAGCACCGCGATGCCGCGGTCGGTACAGGCTTCGAGATCGATGTGGCTCGAGACGCGGCCGGTCTGGCTGATCATGCGCAGGTTCGGCAGCTTGGCGAGCAGTTGCGACGAAATCGGGGTCCGTTCGCGAATCAGCACGAGCGCCTCGACTTCCGCCAGACGGCTCGCGAGCTGTCCCAGGCCGCGCACCGTGTTGTTGAAGACCTTCACGTCGTGGTCGGCAAGCATCTCGAAGCAGTTCAGCTTGCGGACGGCGTCCTGGTAGTCGTCGAGGATGGCAATTTTCATGGTGAGCGGGTGTCGCGCGTTGAAAGCGGCGGTGGCGGCGGCGCACATCGCGCACCCGTCCCGCCCGGCCGGGGCCGACATGATGCTACGTCGGCCGCCTTCATGGTGCCTTTTTAACAGGTTGTTACGCTCCGCCGCAATTGGCGGCAGCCACACCTGGCGCCGCTCGCGTGCGGTACGGCCGGGTGCGCTGTTGTGTCGCATCAAATACGTCTTTCCTGATTCGGCTGCTTACTCGACGAGGTTCACCCAATTGTTGCTCCAATCAGAATAGTTGGATCAACTATCCGCAGATGGCGAGGATTTTTGACTATTTTTATCGTCAACAGGGGCCTTGTTGAGCAACTCTGCATCATTTCCGCTGTCGTAGGAGAATTACGCATTTGCTTCATCTTTTTGAAGTTGTAACAGCGGCAGGAGTCGTTTATGGATCATTTGCAGTCGATGCGCGTGTTCGTCAAGGTTGCTGATCTCGGCAGTTTCGCGCGGGCCGCGAGCGCAATGGATATCTCCAACGCGGTCGCGACGCGTCACGTCGCCGATCTGGAAGGCCGGCTCGGCACGCGTTTGCTGAACCGCACCACCCGCAGTCTTTCCCTGACCGAGTCCGGTCAGGTCTATCTGGAGCGTGCTCGCCAGATCCTCGATGAGCTCGAGGACGTCGAGCAGATGGTCGTTGCGCGCAATCACGAGCCGGTCGGCACGCTGCGCATCGTCGCGCCGGTCGTGTTCGGCCTGCACAACCTCGCGCCCGTGTTGCAGTCGTACACGGAGAATTTCCCGAAAGTGGTGCCGGATCTCACGCTGGTCGACCGGCAGGTCGATCTCGTCGAGGAAGGTTTCGACGTCGGCATCGTCGTCACGCGCCAGATGCGCAGCGCGAGCATCGTCACGCGGCGGCTGACCACGGGCTGCATGACCGTGTGCGCGACGCCGAGCTATCTGGAGAAGCATGGCGTGCCGACGCATCCGGAGCAGCTCGTCGCGCACCCGAGCCTGAGCCTGCCGGCCGAATACTGGGGCGACGAGCGTGTGTTCACGGGGCCGGACGGCGAAGTGCGCGTGCGCCCGACCAACGTGATCGTCGCGAACAACACGGCGATGCTGCGCCAGTTCGCGCTGCTCGGGATGGGGGTTGCGATCCTGCCGAGCTACCTGATCGGCAGCGACATCGCGCGCGGCGCGCTCGTGCGGCTGCTGCCGGATTTCCGGCTGCCGCAGGTCGAAATCAACATCGCTTACCCGAGCCGGCGCCATTTGCCCGCGAAGGTGCGCACGTTCATCGATCACCTCGTCGAGCATTTCAGTCACTCGACCGAAGCGACGATCGGCGAGCAGTGGGCCGCGCAAGGTGCGCCGCTCGCGCCGATCGGCGTCGAGACACGTGCGGAGCAGCCCGAGGCGGCCGACCCGAACCTGTCGCCGCGCCTGCCGCGTTCGCCGCGCACGCGCGTCGCCGTGCCGTCGCCGCTGTAACGGCGCGACGGCCGGGCGGCGGTTGCCGCCGGCACCAAGAAAAAACGCGGATCGAGCGATCGATCCGCGTTTTTTTATGGCTGCCTGCCGGAGCCTGATCCGCCGGGAGGGCCCCGGCGATCTGGCCGTTACGAGCCCGTCTTGCGCGCGGTCGTTTTGCGAGCGGCGGTCTTGGCGGCGGTCTTGGCAGCGGTCTTGCGGGCCGGTGCCGGTTTCGCTTCGGCGCCTTCCGTCACGGTTTCGGCATCCTTCGTCGCCGATTTTGCCGTCTTCTTCGCGGCGGCGGCCTTCGGTTCCTTCTTCTCGAACTCGAAGCCGATCTTGCCGTCCGGCTGCTTCACGAGGAACGCCTTGAAGTTGCGGCCCGTCCGCGACGACTTGAAGTTCGGCAGCAGATCCGTGCGGCCGTCGGCGAGCAGCTTGCCCATCTGCTCGCGCGTGATTTCCTGCTGCAGGATCACCTTGCCCGAGCGGAAGTCGCAGGTCTTCGGGTTCGCGACCGAGTGCTCGCACACGTAGCTCATCCCGTGTTCGAATACGCGGCCCTTGCACTTCGGGCATGCGCCGACCGGCTCCTGCGCGGAGAAGTCGGGCGCTTCGCCTTCCTCGCCGCCCTGGTCCTGGCCGAAATCGAACTCGAGCTTGTAGTTCTTCGTCTCGTCGTCGAAGGACAGCTTGAGGATCGCCGAGAACGGGCGGCCCATCTTGCTGCGGAACCCGGACAGCGGACCGATTTCCTTCTTCTGCAGCAGCTCCTCGACTTCCGGGATCTCGAACTGCCGGCTGCCCGGGATCTTCGAGATCGAGAACTCGCACTTCGTGCACGCGAAGCGGCGGTAGTTTTCCTTCACCTGGCCGCCGCAGTTCGGGCACGGCGTCTCGAGCGTCGCGTAGTCGCCGGGAATCGTGTCGGAATCGTATTCCTTCGCGCGCTTGACGATCTGCTGCGTCATGCGGGCGATTTCCTGCATGAACGCATCGCGCCCGAGGTTGCCGCGCTCCATCTGCGACAGCTTGTATTCCCATTCGCCGGTGAGCTCGGGCGCGGTCAGTTCCTTCACGCCGAGCCCGCGCAAGAGCGTCATCAGCTGGAATGCCTTCGCGGTCGGGATCATTTCGCGACCCTCGCGCAGCAGGTATTTCTCGCCGAGCAGGCCTTCGATGATCGCCGCGCGCGTGGCCGGCGTGCCGAGGCCCTTCGCGGCCATCGCCTCGCGCAGCTCGTCGTCCTCGACCAGCTTGCCGGCGCCTTCCATCGCGGACAGCAGCGTCGCTTCCGAGTAGCGGGCGGGCGGTTTCGTCACGAGTGCGACCGCGGCGATCTCGTCCGTCTTCACCTTCTCGTCCTTCTGCACCGGCACGAGGTTCGCGTCCGCGCCTTCGGCGTCGCGGCCGTACACCTGCAGCCAGCCCGGCTCGACGAGCACCTTGCCTTCGGTCTTGAAGTGATGGCCGGCGACTTCGGTGATCCGCGTCGTAACGCGGAATTCGGCGGCCGGGAAGAACACCGCGAGGAAGCGCTTCACGACCAGGTCGTACAGCTTCTGCTCGGGCTCGGACAGTGCCTTCGGCGCCTGCAGCGTCGGGATGATTGCAAAGTGGTCGCTGATCTTCGAGTTGTCGAAGATCCGCTTGTTCGGCTTCACCCAGCCCTTGTCGAGCACCTGCTTCGCATGCGGCAGGTAGTTGTTGCTCTCCTTGAGCATCTCGAGCGTCGACTGGACCGTCGAAATGTAGTCTTCCGGCAGCGCGCGCGCGTCGGTACGCGGGTAGGTCAGCACCTTGTGCTTTTCATACAGCGCCTGCGCGAGACCGAGCGTGTTCTTCGCGGAGAAGCCGAAGCGGCCGTTCGCCTCGCGCTGCAGGCTCGTCAGGTCGAACAGCAGCGGCGACAGTTGCGTCGACGGCTTCGATTCCTCGGAGACCGTGCCGATCTGGTCGCGGCATGCGGCGACGATCGTTTCGGCGGCCGGCAGGCTCCACAGGCGGGAGTCGCGTCGCTCCGGATCGAATTCGTCGCGCTTGAATTTCGGGTCGTACCACTTGCCTTCGTAGAAGCCACCCGCGCACGCGAATGCGGCTTTCACTTCCCAGTAGTCGCGCGGGACGAAACGACGGATTTTCTCTTCGCGTTCGACGACGATCGACAACGTTGGCGTCTGGACGCGGCCGACGGTCGTCAGGAAGAAGCCGCCGCCCTTGCTGTTGAACGCGGTCATCGCGCGGGTGCCGTTGATCCCGACGAGCCAGTCGGCTTCCGAGCGGCAGCGTGCGGCGTCGGCGAGCGGCTGCATGTCCGTGTCGCTGCGCAGGTTCGCGAAGCCGTCGCGGATGGCCTGCGGCGTCATCGACTGCAGCCACAGGCGCTGGACCGGCTGCTTCGCCTTCGCGTGCTGCGCGATCAGGCGGAAAATCAGTTCGCCCTCGCGCCCCGCGTCACATGCGTTGATCAGGCGCTCGACGTCTTTGCGCTTCATCAGCTTCGTGAGCACCTTGAGGCGCGACTCGCTTTTTGCGATCGGGTTCAGGTCGAAATGCGGGGGGATGACGGGCAGATGCGCGAAGCTCCATTTCCCGCGCTTGACCTCGTACTCTTCCGGGGCGGCGATTTCCAGCAAGTGGCCGACAGCGGACGAAAGGACGAAATCGTCGCTTTCGTAATACTCGTCATGCTTGGTAAAGCCGCCCAAAGCGCGTGCGATGTCGTTCGCGACAGAAGGCTTTTCCGCAATGATCAGTGCTTTGGACATGACAGGTGTGTGTTGGTAGACCGGGTTCGCCGGTTGTGGGTCCCTTTTACGACCGCTTTATAGCACACGCCGCAGCGACGGCGGCTCAGCGCGTAAAAAGCGGCCCATCATAGAGGGGGGCTGCAACGGCGGCAAGCGCCCGGCGCGGCGGGGCGCGCAAACGCGCGAAAAACCGCCGGCCGGCTCGTGAATTCAGGCTTCGACGTTCAGCACGTTGCGCAATTTCGGTGCGTGCGGCGCACCGGGTACCGCGCTCAGGTCGGACAGCATCCGCTCGACGATCGCCGCGTGCGGCAGCACCGTGCCGAAGAAGCGGGCGGTGTTGGCATCCTCGATCAGGATCGTCGGGAAGTTCTCGACGTCGAGCTCGTCGAGCCGGTCGGCATGCGTTTCGATATCGATCCAGGCGAAGCAGGCGTCCGGATGCGCGTCGGCGAGCCGGTCGAAGGCCGTCCGGTAGTCGCGGCACGTGCCGCACCATTCGGCGCACAGGCACGCGACCAGCAACGTGCCGGGATCGGCGAGGCGCTCGGCGATCCGATCCGCATCGGTGTCGAGATTCAGCGCGGGCATGGATTTCCTTGGGTATGTCGTCGGCGGCGTGGCCGCCCCTATGCCGGGAAATGTAGCATGCCGTGCGCGGGCGGGGTGGGCGCCGCGTCAAGCCGCGCGAAGCGTCCGCCGGGGAGGCTTGCGACGCGGCCGGCCAGTTCGAGCGCGAGCAGCGCGCGGTGCAGCACGTCGTCGGACAGGCCGCTGTGCTCGGCGAGCCATTCGTAAGTGACGGGGCCGTATCCCAATGCGGCGAGCACGGCCTGTTCGGACGGGTTGCCGGGCGGTGGAGGTGGTGGTGCTTCGATTTGGGCAGACGCGGCGGCCGGAACGGCGGGATCGGCTCTCCCGATGCCGGAAACGGCGCCGCGGCCGGCGGCTTCGGTTTCCTGCAGGTCGCCGGTGTTCGCGCCCGGATTTTCAGAACACGACGCAACGCCCGCCGTGCGCGTCGTCGGTTCGCCCAGCCCGTATTCCTCGAGAACGTCGAGCGGCGCCGCCGTGAGTTTCGCGCCGTCGCGGATCAGCGCGTGGCAGCCCTGTGCGAGCGGCGCGTGGATCGAGCCCGGCATCGCGAACACATCGCGCCCCAGTTCGTTCGCGAGCCGCGCGGTGATCAGCGAGCCGGAGCGCGGCGCGGCCTCGACGACGAGCACGCCGACAGCGAGCGCGGCGATCAGCCGGTTGCGCTGCGGGAAATGCGCGGCGCGGGCCGGCGTGCCGAGCGGCCATTCCGACACGATCGCGCCGTGCGCGGCGATCTCGTGGGCAAGCGCGCGGTGCCGAGCCGGATAGACGAGATCGGCGCCCGTCGCGATCACGGCGACGGTGCCCGACCGGCCGTCGAGCCCGCCCCGATGCGCGGCGCCGTCGATCCCGAGCGCGAGGCCCGAGACGATCGAAAGCCCCGCGTCGGACAATTCGCGTGCGAAGCGTGTCGCGTCGGCGAGCCCCTGCGGCGTCGCGTGACGGCTGCCCACCACGGCGAGGCCGCGCGCATTCAGCAGGTCGAGACGGCCCTTTACATATAGCAGCGGCGGCGGATCGTGCAGGTCGCGCAGCCGCGGCGGGTAGGCCGGATCGCTGAGCGTGACGAGCGCATTGCCCGGCGCATCGAGCCACGCACGTGCGGCGTCGGTGCGTGCGCCGAGATCGTCGCGCTCGCTCGCGCGCACGGCCTGGGCGGCGGCGGGGCTGCTCACGGCGGCGATGGCAGGGTCGGACGCGCGCAGCAACGCTGCCGGCGAGCCGAAGGCATCGAGCAGCGCCTGCAGCACGGTGGGCGAGAGGCCGGGCGCGTGCGCGAGCTGCAGCCACGCGCGCAGCGCGGAGGCGGTCAGCGTTTGCGGGGACATGAGGCTGCCCTCGAACGCGGCGGCCAGCGGACCGCGTGGCGCCATGATAAAATTTTCATCATCCGAAATACTCGACAGGGCCGCGCGCGCAGGCGCCCGGCCAATTGCAGGAGGCGAGATCCGCGGCATTGATACGCCACGCATCCGCCTCATCTTCATTGCATCCCGGCAGCGGCGCCAGCCGGCCGGATGGCTGATGCGGCACGCCGCTCCACCGAATACCGAACACCATGGCTTTGCTCAATATTCTTCATTACCCCGACAAGCGGCTGCACAAGGTCGCCAAGCCCGTCGACAAGGTCGACGACCGGATCCGCAAGCTCGTCGCCGACATGGCCGAAACCATGTACGCGGCGCCCGGCATCGGCCTCGCGGCCACGCAGGTCGACGTGCACGAGCGCGTGATCGTGATCGACGTTTCCGAGGAGAAGAACGAGCTGCGCGCGTTCATCAACCCCGAGATCGTGTGGTCGAGCGACGAGAAGCAGATCTATGAAGAGGGCTGCCTGTCGGTGCCTGGCATCTACGACGAAGTCGAGCGCCCCGACCACGTGCGCGTGCGTGCGCTCAACGAGCAGGGCGAGGCCTTCGAGCTCGACTGCGAAGGCTTGCTCGCGGTGTGCGTCCAGCACGAGATGGATCACCTGATGGGGCGCGTGTTCGTCGAATACCTGTCGCCGCTCAAGCAGACGCGCATCAAGACGAAGATGAAGAAACTCGAACGCGCGATGTAATGCGCGTTCGCCCTGCCCGACCCCGAACGCTGTCATGACCCATACGTTGCGCGTGATTTTTGCCGGCACGCCGGAATTCGCCGCGGCTGCCCTTGCCGCGATCCACGAGGCCGGTTTTCCGGTGCCGCTCGTGCTCACCCAGCCCGACCGCCCTGCCGGGCGCGGGATGAAACTGCAGGCGAGCGCCGTCAAGCGCTACGCGGTCGAGCACGGGATGCCCGTCGCGCAGCCGCCATCGCTGCGCCGCGCGGGCAAGTACCCGGCGGAGGCGGCCGACGCGATCGAGTTGCTGCGCGCGACCCCGCACGACGTGATGGTGGTTGCCGCGTACGGCCTGCTGCTGCCGCAGGAGGTGCTCGACATTCCGCGCGACGGCTGCATCAACATCCATGCGTCGCTGTTGCCGCGCTGGCGCGGCGCCGCGCCGATCCACCGCGCGATCGAGGCGGGCGACGCCGAGACGGGCGTCACGCTGATGCAGATGGACCTCGGCCTCGACACCGGCGCGATGATCGAGGAGGCGCGGATCGCGATCGCGCCCGACGACACGACCGCGACGCTGCACGACCGCGTCGCCGCCGAAGGCGCGCGACTGATCGTCGACGCGCTCGTGCAGCTCGAGCGCGACGGCACGCTGCCGGCGACGCCGCAGCCGGCCGACGGCGTGACCTATGCGGAAAAGATCGGCAAGCATGAAGCGGCGCTCGACTGGCGCAAGCCGGCCGACGTGCTCGCGCGCCAGGTGCGTGCGTTCGATCCGTTCCCGGGCGGCGTCGCGACGCTCGACGGCGCGGCAATCAAGCTGTGGGCGGCCGAGCCTGTGGCGGCGCGCGGCGACGACGCGGCGCCCGGCACGATCGTCGAAGCCGCGCCGGAAGGCGTGATCGTCGCGTGCGGCAGCGGCGCGCTGCGCGTGACCCAGCTGCAGAAGCCGGGCGGCAAGCGGTTGCCCGCACGCGAATTCCTGGCCGGCTCGCCGCTCGCCGCGGGCCAGCGTTTCGCGTTGCCTGACGGGGCCTGACCGTCATTCGACACGACCGGCCGGCCGTGCGCAATTGGCCGGACGGCCGAGTCGCGCGGCGCGGCAGGCGCGCGTAGAATTTCCCTGCGCTTTCCGGTTTCGAGGTTTTCATGTTCGGCATTACCCATTTCGGCTTCTTCGTGCTCGCGGTTTTCCTGCTGAACGTCACGCCCGGCCCCGATACCGCCTACATCGTCGGCCGCAGCGTCGCGCAGGGCCGCGGCGCGGGGCTGATGTCGGCGTTCGGCATTTCGGCCGGCTGCTGCGTGCATGCGCTCGCGTGCGCATTCGGCCTGACCGCGCTGCTCGCGGCGTCGGCTGCCGCGTTCACGGTGATCAAGCTGGTTGGCGCCGCCTACCTGATCTACCTCGGCGTGCGCATGATCGCCACGAAGCAGGCCGCCGCGCAGTCGGCCGACGCCGCGCAGGCCGCGGCCGCGAAGCCGCTGCGCCAGCTGTTCATGCAGGGTTTCTGGACGAACGTGCTGAACCCGAAGGTCGTGCTGTTCTTCGTGTCGTTCTTCCCGCAGTTCGTGTCGGCCGACAGCCCGCACAAGGCATGGGCGTTCCTGACCCTCGGCGCGGTGTTCGTCGCGATGAGCACGGTCTGGACCAGTCTGGTCGCCTGGGTCGCGGGCAGCGTCACGCAGCGCTTTTCCGGCAAGCCGGGTGTCAAGAAGTGGCTCGATCGCACGGTTGGCAGCGCTTTCGTCGGTCTCGGCCTGCGTCTTGCAACATCGCAACGCTGAGATTGAATTTTTCCGGCAAGACCTTATCTAACAAATCGCTTACAATTTTCCGTCGCGCCCTTTGATGCGCGGCGGGTCCCCTGACGGATAAGGAGTGGGTATGTTCAATTGGGTCAAAACGGCGACGCTGATGGCCGCGATCACGGCCCTGTTCATCGTGATCGGCGGGATGATCGGCGGTTCGCGCGGCATGACGATCGCACTGCTGTTCGCGCTCGGCATGAATTTCTTCTCGTACTGGTTCTCCGACAAGATGGTGCTGCGCATGTACAACGCGCAGGAAGTCGACGAGAACACGGCGCCGCAGTTCTACCGGATGGTGCGCGAGCTGGCCACGCGCGCGAACCTGCCGATGCCGCGCGTCTACCTGATCAACGAGGATGCGCCGAACGCGTTTGCAACGGGCCGCAACCCCGAGCACGCGGCAGTCGCCGCGACGACGGGCATCCTGCGCGTGCTGTCGGAGCGCGAGATGCGCGGCGTGATGGCGCACGAGCTCGCGCACGTGAAGCACCGCGACATCCTGATCTCGACGATCACCGCGACGATGGCGGGCGCGATCTCTGCGCTCGCGAACTTCGCGATGTTCTTCGGCGGGCGCGACGAGAACGGCCGGCCGGCCAACCCGATCGCGGGCATTGCGGTCGCGCTGCTCGCACCGATCGCCGGCGCGCTGATCCAGATGGCGATTTCGCGGGCACGCGAGTTCGAGGCCGATCGCGGCGGCGCGCAGATCTCCGGCGATCCGCAGTCGCTCGCGACCGCGCTCGACAAGATCCATCGCTTTGCGGCCGGCATCCCGTTCCAGGCGGCCGAGGCACACCCGGCCACCGCGCAGATGATGATCATGAACCCGCTGCACGGCGGCGGCCTGCAGAACCTGTTCTCGACGCACCCGGCCACCGAGGAGCGCATCGCGCGCCTGATGGAGATGGCGCGTACCGGCCGCTTCGACTAAGCCTCGGCGCGCCGCGCGGCCGTTGCCGCGCGGGGGCCGCCACGCCACCCCGCACGCTTCGCGCTGCGGGGTGTTTCATTTGTGCGTGCGGTAAAGGGGCCAAAGGGACCGCATGGTCGCACGCTACAATGCGCGGTTTGGGATCGCGAGGCCACGAGGCCAGCGTGATCCCGCCGTTTGCCGCATTTGTTTGCCGCGCCCGTTTGCCGATTTCGCACCGATGACACGAACCCGTTCTTCCGCTCCGTCTTCTTCCGGCCGCCCGGCGCGCCTGTCCGCGCTGCATCTTGCGCCCGAATCGCTCGGCTTCGCACTCGACGCGGCCGCGCAGGCGGTCGATGCGGTGCGGCGCGGCACCGCGCTGCCGGCGGCACTCTCGACGGTGTTCGCGCAGATGGTGCCCGGTGCGCAGTCGCTCGCGCGCGGCGCGACGCAGGACGTCGCGTACCGCACGATGCGTCGGCTCGGCAGCGCGGACTGGCTGATCGGCCGGCTCGTCAGCAAGGCGCCGCCCGCGCACGTGCAAGCGGTGCTCGCCGGTGCGCTCGCATTGCTGCTCGACCCGGTGGACGACGCCGCGTACTCGCCATTCACGGTGGTCGATCAGGCCGTGACCGTGATCGGCGCGCGTCGCGAATTCGCGTTCGCGAAGGGGATGGTCAACGCGGTGCTGCGCCGTTTCCTGCGCGAGCGCGACACGCTCGTCGCGGCGATGCAGGACGATGCCGTCGCGCGCTGGAATTACCGTGCATGGTGGGTCGACGCGGTGAAGCGCGCATGGCCCGACGCATGGCAGGCGATCCTCGCGGCCGGCGAGCGCCAGGGGCCGCTGACGCTGCGCGTGAACGCACGCCGCGCGAGCGTCGACGCATATCTCGACACGCTGCGCACGAGCGGAATCGAAGCGACCGCGATCGGCCGGCATGCGGTGCGGCTTGCGTCGGCGCTGCCGGTCGATCGCATTCCGGGGTTTGCCGACGGTGTCGTGTCGGTGCAGGACGCCGGCGCACAGCTCGCGGCCGAATGGCTCGGCGCGCGCGACGGCATGCGCGTGCTCGACGCATGTGCGGCGCCCGGCGGCAAGACCGGTCATATTCTCGAACTGGCCGACGCGGAAGTCGTCGCGCTCGAAAGCGACGCGACGCGCGCGGCGCGCATCGGCGAGAACCTCGTGCGCCTGTCGCTCGAAGCGGACGTGCGTGTCGGCGATGCGGGTGCGCCCGACGCGTGGTACGACGGCCGCCCGTTCGACCGCATCCTGGCCGACGTGCCGTGCTCGGCCTCCGGTATCGTGCGGCGGCACCCCGACATTCGCTGGCTGCGCCGCGAGGCCGATATCCCGGCGCTCGTCACGGAACAGCGCCGCATCCTGTCGGCACTGTGGCCGCTCGTGAAGCCGGGCGGCGAACTGCTTTACGTGACCTGTTCGATCTTCCCCGAAGAAGGCGAGTTGCAGGCCCGCTGGTTTGAAGCGGCCTGTGAAGATGCGGTACGATTGGACGCCCCCGGCCAGCTGCTGCCGGGCGGAGTGCAGGGAGGGGCGGCCGCCGGCGGACTCGACCAGAACACCGATCACGACGGATTTTTCTACGCGCGGTTTCAGAAACGGTGACGATCAAACACCTTTTTCCACTTCGGCTCGCGGCCGTCCTGATGGTCGCGTTGGCGCTGTGCCTGGCCGTCGTCCGGCCGGCGCATGCCCAGTCGATCGCCGTGCAGCGCGCGTCGCTCCAGGCCGACGGAAGCGGCTGGAGCCTCGACGCCCGCTTCGATTTCGAGCTGAATCCGAACCTCGAGGATGCCGTCAACAAGGGCATCCCGCTTTATTTCACGACCGACTTCGAGCTGAGCCGTGCGCGCTGGTACTGGTTCGACGAGCAGCCGGTGTCGGTGACGCAAACCATGCGCCTGTCGTTCCAGCCGCTCACGCGCGAGTACCGCGTGTCGACGGGCGGCCTGCAGCTCGGCTTCCCGTCGCTGAAGGATGCACTCGCGGTCGTCAGGCACATCACGTCGTGGCACGTGATCGACCGCAACCAGGTGCGCTTGGGGGAAACCTACAACGCATCGGTGCGGATGCAGCTCGACACCGCGCTGATGCCGAAGCCGTTCCAGGTCGACGCCGTGAACAACCGCGACTGGACGCTCGGGTCGGACTGGAAGCGCTTCAACTTCACGGTGACCGAACGTGCTAAATAAAGTGCGCCGCGCGGCCAGCGGGAAGAGCCTCCTCGTTCGCGTGATCGTCTCGACGGTCGCGCTGACCGCGCTGCTGCTGCTCGTGCTGCTCGCGGCCGCGAGCGCGAACACCGAATTCTTCGATCGCTACTACTCGTGGCTGTACGCGACCAACATCGTCGTCGCGCTCGTGTTCCTGCTCGTGGTGCTCGGGCTGATCGGGATGATCGTCGTGCGCCTGAGGAAGGGCAAGTTCGGCACGCGGCTGCTCGCGAAGCTCGCGGTGTTCTTCGCGCTCGTCGGCGTCGTGCCGGGCGGGATCATCTACATCGTGTCGTACCAGTTCGTGTCGCGCAGTATCGAGTCGTGGTTCGACGTGAACGTCGAGACGGCGCTGACGGCCGGCCTGAACCTCGGCCGCGGGATGCTCGATGCGTCGCTGTCCGACCTGCAGACCAAGGCGCGGCTGATGTCCGACCAGCTCGCGAGCGTCGATGCGAACACGAACGGCACGACGCTCACGCTGCTGCGACTGCGCGACCAGTTCGGCGTGCAGGACGCGACGATCGTCGAGCCGACCCGCGCCGGTTCGGGCGCGGCGCCCGACCTGCATATCGTCGCGCAGGCGTCGGGCAATTTCGCGGCGCTGATTCCGGACGACCTGCCGACGTCGCTGATGCTGAGCCAGGCGCGCGAACACGGCGCGTACGCGGCGATCGAGGGCGAAGTCGACGGCGATCCGCGCGCGCACGGCGCAAAGGGCGCGCTGCGGCTGCGCGTCGTGCGGCCGATTCCCGATGCGTCGACGTCGCTGCTGCAGCCGGCCGAACGCTTCCTGCAGCTCACGCAGCCGGTGCCGCCCACGCTCGCGCACAACGCCGACGCCGTGCAGCGCGCGTACCGCGAGTATCAGGAAAAGTCGCTCGGCCGCACGGGCCTGCGCAAGATGTACATCGGCACGCTGACGCTCGCGCTGTTCCTCGCGACCTTCATCGCGATGATGCTCGCGCTCGCGCTCGGCCAGCAGCTCGCGCGGCCGCTGTTCCTGCTCGCGCAGGGCACGAAGGAGATCACGGAAGGCGACTACACGCCGAAGCGCGAGATCAAGACGCGCGACGAGCTCGGCTTCCTCACGCAGTCGTTCAACGCGATGACGCGCCAGTTGTCCGAGGCGCGGCTCGCGGTCGAGAAGAACCGCGTCGCGCTCGAGCATTCGAAGACGTATCTCGAAAGCATCCTCGCGAACCTGACGGCCGGCGTGTTCGTGCTCGACCGCCAGTTCCGGCTGACGACGGCGAACCGCGGCGCCGAGCGGATCTTCCGGCAGCCGTTCAACGCGCTGATCGGCACGACGCTCGACCGGATCGGCGTTGCCGCGGGGTTCGGCGCGATGGTGCGCAAGGCCTTCGCCGATCGCGAGGCGGCGTCCGACGGCGGCAGCGGCGATCGCGGCCACTGGCAGCAGCAGTTCGCGATCGAGATGCCGGGCGAAACCGAACCGCTGACGCTGCTCGTGCGCGGCGCGCGCCTCGTGTCGACGGTCGAGGGGCAGGCCGACGATCCGCAGACGTCCGGTTACGTCGTCGTGTTCGACGACATTTCCGACGTGATCTCCGCGCAGCGTTCGGTCGCGTGGGGCGAGGTCGCGCGCCGGCTCGCGCACGAGATCAAGAATCCGCTGACGCCGATCCAGCTGTCGGCCGAGCGGCTGCAGATGAAGCTGTCCGACAAGCTCGCGCCGTCCGACGCGGATGTGCTCAAGCGCGGCGCGACGATGATCGTCAACCAGGTGGCCGCGATGAAGCGGATGGTCGACGATTTCCGCGAATACGCGCGCACGCCGCCGGCGGTGCTCGCGAACCTGCAGTTGAACGAACTGGCGAGCGAGGTGCTCGGGCTGTACGGTGTCGGTGATGAAGGCAAGAGCCCGATCGTCGCCGAGCTCGCGCCGTCGCTGCCGGTGATTCGCGGCGACGCGACGCAACTGCGCCAGGTGATCCACAACCTGCTGCAGAATGCGCAGGATTCGGTCGCGGAAGCAGCGCATCCGCGTGTGTTGATCGAAACCAAGACAGTAGAATATGGCGATCCCGACGCCGAGGGCAAAACGCGCGTCGCGGTACGTCTTACCGTGTCCGACAACGGGCCCGGTTTTCCGGCGCGCATCCTGACCCGCGCGTTCGAGCCTTACGTGACGACGAAGGCGAAGGGCACGGGGCTCGGGTTGGCCACGGTCAAGAAAATCGTCGATGAGCACGGTGCGCGGATCGATCTGCGCAATCGCATGCACGGCGAGACCGTCGAGGGTGCGCAGGTGTCGATCCTGTTCCTGCAGATGGCGAGTGATGCGCCAGGCGCCGAAGCGGGCGCGCAGGGCGGGGCGACGCCCGCTAAGACAAAAGCAAGTGTGCAGACAAAGGCAGCGTAAATGGCAACCATCCTGGTGGTAGATGATGAAATGGGCATCCGGGAATTGCTCTCGGAGATCCTCAGCGATGAAGGACATGTCGTCGAGGCGGCGGAGAACGCGCAGGCCGCGCGGGAATACCGGCTGAATCAGGCGCCCGATCTCGTGCTGCTCGATATCTGGATGCCCGATACCGACGGCGTGACGTTGCTCAAGGAATGGGCGGCGCAGGGGCTGCTGACGATGCCCGTGATCATGATGTCCGGGCACGCGACGATCGATACGGCCGTCGAGGCGACGAAGATCGGTGCGCTCGATTTTCTCGAGAAACCGATCGCACTGCAGAAGCTGCTGAAGTCCGTCGAGCACGGTCTCGCACGCGGTGCGGCGCCCGTGTCCGCCAACGCGGCGGCGAAGGCCGGTGCCGGGCAGGCGGCAGGGCCCGCGGCGGTTGCGTCCGCGGCTGCGCTGCCGACGCTCGGCGACGACATGGCAGCGGCACTCGGCCTCGCGGGCCAGACGGCCGCGATCCCGTTCGACATTCCGTTGCGCGAAGCGCGCGATGCATTCGAGCGCGCGTACTTCGAATATCACCTCGCGCGCGAGAACGGCAGCATGACGCGCGTCGCGGAGAAGACGGGCCTCGAGCGCACGCACCTGTATCGCAAGCTCAAGCAACTCGGCGTCGAGCTCGGCAAGAAGCCGTCCGAAGGCGCGATATAAAATTTTTTGCGAAAAACGCTTGAGCAGGTGGAGAAAGCTCGATATACTTTCATTCTTCGTTGGCCCGGTAGCTCAGTTGGTAGAGCAGCGGATTGAAAATCCGCGTGTCGATGGTTCGATTCCGTCCCAGGCCACCAGCAGTTCCAACCCCAAGAATCGGAAGGTTCTTGGGGTTTTTCGTTTGTGGTGGGTATTGCGTGCCATCGGCGGCGCGCCCGGCAGCATTCGCGGGGGCATGATAAAATCCGTGCCCGCTCAATGACTTAGCGCATCGCTTCATGCGCACGGCAGGCCGCCAGCCACGCGCCGCCGTGACGCGCGGCAACGATGCCGCGCGATGGGCGGTATAAGCGCTCCGCCGCGTTCGCGGCCGACCGCGCTGCCTATACTGGTCGAGCCGGCGCAGGCCGGCACGCGTCGGGCCGCCCGGCGGCAGCCGGCCCCGGGGCGCAGCGCGACGCGAGCCTACACATTCACGGAGTATCACGGTGATTCGGACAGACGCTAAAGACGGCGCGCTCGTGTTGTTTTCCGGCGGGCAGGACTCGGCCACGTGCGTGGCATGGGCACTCGAACGCTACCAGACGGTCGAGACCCTCGGTTTCGATTACGGCCAGCGCCATCGTGTCGAGCTCGAATGTCGCGAAGGCGTGCGCGAAGCGCTGAAGCGCAAGTTTCCCGCGTGGTCGGACCGGCTCGGCGACGATCACATGATCGACCTGTCGGTGCTCGGCGCGATCAGCGATACCGCGATGACGCGCACGATCGAGATCGAGACGACGGCGAACGGCTTGCCGAACACGTTTGTGCCGGGCCGCAACCTGATGTTCATGACGATCGCCGCGGCGATCGCCTATCGCCGCGGGCTGCGCGTGCTGGTCGGCGGGATGTGCGAGACCGACTTTTCGGGCTACCCCGACTGTCGCGACGACACGATGAAGGCGCTGCAGGTCGCGCTGAACCTCGGGATGGACACGCGCGTCGTGCTCGAGACGCCGCTGATGTGGCTCGACAAGGCGCAAACGTGGCAGCTCGCCGAACAGCTCGGCGGCGAAGCGCTCGTCGAACTGATCCGCGTCGAGACGCACACGTGCTACGTGGGCGAGCGCGCGGAACTGCACGACTGGGGTTTCGGCTGCGGCGAATGCCCGGCCTGCAAGCTGCGCAAGCGTGGCTACGAGGCCTACCTGAAGGGCGAGCGGGTGACCGAAGCGCCGCTGTGACGCGAGTGCGCCGGCAGCGCTTGATGGATAACGGATTCTGATCGACAGCGAGCGGCGCGAGCCGGACGAAGGACGATGACTTACGCGGTCAAGGAAATTTTCTACACGTTGCAGGGCGAGGGCGCGAATGCGGGCCGGCCGGCCGTGTTCTGCCGGTTCGCCGGCTGCAACCTGTGGTCGGGCCGCGAAGAGGATCGTGCGGAGGCCGTGTGCCGCTTCTGCGACACGGACTTCGTCGGCACCGACGGCGAGAACGGCGGCAAGTTCAAGGACGCCGAAGCGCTCGTTGCGACGATCGCCGGCCTGTGGCCGGATGGCGAAGCGCACCGCTTCGTCGTCTGCACGGGCGGCGAGCCGATGCTGCAGCTCGACCAGCCGCTCGTCGACGCGCTGCACGCGGCGGGCTTCGAGATCGCGATCGAGACCAACGGCTCGCTGCCGGTGCTCGAATCGATCGACTGGATCTGCGTGAGCCCGAAGGCCGACGCACCGCTCGTCGTCACGAAGGGCAACGAACTGAAGGTCGTGATCCCGCAGGACAACCAGCGGCTGGCCGACTACGCGAAGCTCGACTTCGAGTATTTCCTCGTCCAGCCGATGGACGGCCCGTCGCGCGACCTCAATACGAAGCTCGCGATCGACTGGTGCAAGCGTCATCCGCAGTGGCGCCTGTCGATGCAGACCCACAAATATCTGAACATTCCCTGAGCCCCGGCTTTTGACATCGTGCTGATTACCCGAAAACTCGAATTCGACGCGGGCCACCGCATTCCCGATCACCGCAGCCAGTGCAGGAACCTGCACGGCCATCGCTACGTGCTCGAAATCACGCTGCGCGGCGATCTCGTCGATACCGAGGGGGCACCCGACCGCGGCATGGTGATGGATTTCGCCGACGTGAAGGCGCTTGCGATGGAGCACCTCGTCAGCAAGTGGGACCACGCGTTCCTGGTCTATGCGCGCGACGACGTCGTGCGCTCGTTCCTCGAGCAGATGGCCGACCACAAGACCGTCGTGATCGACCGGATCCCGACCGTCGAGAACCTCGCGGCGATCGCGTTCGACCTGCTCGCGAACGTGTACGACGCGCACTACGGCGTGAACCTGCGCCTCGAGCGCGTGCGCCTGTACGAAACGCCGAACTGCTGGGCCGACGTCGAGCGCCAGCCCGGCCGCTGATCCTGCCTTCCCGGCAGCCCCGCCAGCCGGCGCGGGCTGCCTGTCACCGCACCCCGCGGCCTGGTTCCGCGCCGGCGCTGCTTCCCCGTCCGTTCCCACATTCCGCGTAACGCCGCGCTATGATCGTTGCGTGGCACCGAAAAAACGCGCGCGTGCGCTGTCAGATCGGGCGCCCTCGGCCGACTGACGTTCAGGGCCCGGTGCGGCGCCGCCGTGCTTTGCTGCCTGGCGTGTTGCGCTCCGCTTCGCCTGTTGCTTGTCCCGTTCGATTGCCGTTCCGTCCAGGAGGCCGTATCGATGAGCACGCTCACCAATTCCCTCAAACAACGCCTGCGCGACGGCGACGACCCGCTGTACGGCCTGTGGCTGTCGCTCGGCAGCGACTCGGCCGCGGAAGCGCTCGCGCACGCCGGCTACGACTGGCTCTGCATCGACATGGAGCACGCGCCGAACGACAGCCGCGATGTTGCGTCGCAACTGCGCGCGATCGCTGCCGCGCACCTGCCGAGCGAGCCGGTCGTGCGCGTGCCGGCGCGCGAGCCGTGGCTCGTGAAGCGTGCGCTCGACGCCGGCGCGCGCACGCTGATGTTTCCGTGCATCGAGACGCCCGACGATGCCGCGCACGCGGTGCGGCTCACGCGCTTTCCATCGCCTGAATCGCCGGACGGGCTGCGCGGCGTCGCGGGCATGGTGCGCGCGGCGGCGTTCGGCATGCGCCGCGATTACCTGCAGACGGCCAACGCGCAGGTCGCGGTGATCGTGCAGATCGAATCGGCGCGCGGCGTCGACGAAGTCGAGCGGATCGCGGCCCTGCCCGGCGTCGACTGCCTGTTCATCGGCCCGGCCGATCTGGCGGCGAGCCTCGGGCATCTCGGCGACATCCGCCACCCGGACGTCGAAACCGCGATGGCGCGCGTGCTCGCGGCCGGCAAGCAGGCCGGCGTCGCGGTCGGCATCTTCGCGGGCGATACAGCGGGCGCGCGCCAGTACCGCGAGGCCGGCTACCGGATGATCACGCTGTCGGCCGACGTGAGCTGGCTGCTGCGCGCGACGCGGCAGGCGCTGCAGGAGGTACGGTCATGAACGGTGGCGAGGGTGCCTGCGGCGCGCGTGCGCAGGGTGCAAACCGGGTGCGTGGGCGGATCGGCACGATGCTCGGCCTGTGGGCCGTGTGCATCGCGGCCGCCGCGCAGGGCGCGCCGCAAGCGAAGCCCGATCCGTCGCGCGAGACGCAATCGGCGGTCGCCGACTACAACGCCGGCGACTATCGCGCGGCGCTGGTGCAGTTCCACGATGCGGCCGAGCGCGGCGATCGCCTCGCGCAATTCAACTACGCGATGATGCTGCTGACGGGCGAGGGCGTGACGGCGAACGTCGACGAAGGGCTGCGCTGGCTGAAGCGCGCGGCCGACGCGAACATGTCGCATGCGCAGTACGTGTACGGCCGGATGTTCGACGACGGCGAGTTCGTCGCTCGCAATCCGGCCGAAGCGCATCGCTGGTTCCTGCGGGCGGCGAAGCAGGGGCACGTGCAGGCCGAGCTGTCGCTCGCGAATCAGTTCCTCGACGGACGCGGCACGCCGCGCGACAACCGGCAGGCGTTCGCGTGGTACAAGCAGGCCGCCGACGCGGGCGAGCCGACCGCGCAGTACGTGACCGCGTCGTTCTACGAGCGCGGCGGCGACGGTGTCGCGCAGAACCTGAACATCGCGCGTGCGTACTATGCGGCGGCGGCCGCGCAGGGCGACGAGACGGCCGGGCTGAAATTCAAGGAGTTGAGCGCGCGGTTGAAGGGGCAGGCACCGGCGCCGGCATCGGGCGGCGGCGCGGCACCGCAGTGAGCGGGCGCGGCGTTGCATCGCCGCATTCGAAACACACGATGAAAAAACGGCGCCGGAGCGCCGTTTTTCTTTGTCGCGGCCGTGCCGCGCGGTCAGCTCTTCATCAGCCGCCGCTGCCGCCCGACGCTCATGATCATCCCGATCGCGATGCCGAGCGTCGTGAGCGCGGTACCGCCGTAACTCATGAACGGCAGCGGCACGCCGACGACCGGCAGCACGCCGCTCACCATCCCGATATTGACGAACGCATAGACGAAGAACGCGAGCGTGAGCGAGCCCGCGAGCAGGCGCCCGAACAGCGTCGCGCCCTGCGCGGCGATATAGAGCCCGCGCGCGATCAGCGCCATGTACAGCGTCAGCAGCACGAGCCCGCCCGCGAGCCCCCATTCCTCGGAGAACACCGCGAAGATGAAGTCGGTGTGTTTCTCCGGAATGAATTCGAGGTGCGCCTGCGTGCCTTTCAGGTAGCCCTTGCCGAGCACGCCGCCCGAACCGATCGCGATCACGGCCTGGATCGTGTGAAAGCCCTTGCCGAGCGGGTCCGAGGTCGGGTCGAGCAGCGTGCACACGCGGTGCTTCTGGTAGTCGTGCATCAGCGGCCACTGCACTTCGGGCTGGCAGATGCGCTGCTCGAACACGGCGATCGAGCCGACCGCGATCACGCCCGCGACGAGCACCGGCACGATCAGCTTGAACGACAGGCCCGCGAGGTAGATCACGAAGAAGCCGGCCGCGAACACGAGCAGGCCCGTGCCGAGGTCGGGCTGCTTCGCGATCAGCCCGACCGGCACCAGCAGGATCCCGAACGCGGCGATGAAGTCGTACCAGCGCAGCCCGCCTTCGCGGCGCTGGTAGTACCACGCGAGCATCAGCGGTGTCGCGATCTTGAGGATCTCGGACGGCTGGATCACGACACCGACGTTCAGCCAGCGCTTCGCGCCCTTCTTGGTCATCCCGAACAGCGCGACCGCGACCAGCAGCGCGACCCCGAACGTGTAGAGCGGGACCGCGAAGCGCATCAGCGTCGTTGGCGGGATATTGGCGATCACCCACATCAGCACGAACGTCAGCAGGATGTTGCGCAACTGGTCCTCGACGCGGCCCGGCATGTCGATCGCCGCGCTGTACAGCGTGACGATGCCGACGCACAGCAGCAGGAACACGATGAGGGCGAGCGGGCGGTCGAAACCCGCGAACATCTGCTTGATCTTGTCGAGCCAGGCGCGCTTGTCGAATTGCATGCCTTTCTCCGTTAATGAGCGGTGCCGGCGTCCGCCGCTTTCGCGGGGGCCGTCGCACGGTGGTTGTCGTCCCGCGGCGTGGCAACGAGCGGCTGCGCGTCGCTGGCGGGCCGGCGCGGCCGGTGCGGGCGCCGGATTGGCGGCAGGCTCGCGGCCATCGGCGCCGCGGCGCTCGCTTCGGCCGGCCGCGTCGCGCTGACGCCCGCCGCCCCCGACGCATCGGGTGCCGACGCGGCCGATGCTGCATCCGCCGCGCTGGCCGCGGTCGGCACGACGGGCTGCGGCAGCGCCTTGAAGCCGGTCGCGACGGCGGCGGGCTTGTTCGCGTCGCCGATCACCGGCGCGTTGACGGGTTCGGTCGCCGACGCCGCGGCAGCCACGGCCGCGGCCTCGTTCTTCGGGTTCTGGCGGTCGACGAGGTAGAAGTCGAGTACGCGGCGCGCGATCGGGCCTGCGGCCTGCGCACCCCAGCCGCCGTTCTCGACGACCAGCGCGACGGCGATCTGCGGATGGTCGACCGGCGCGTACGCGATGAACAGTGCGTGGTCGCGCAGGTGCTCGGCGAGCAGGTGGCCCTTGTAGTTGGAGCCCTGCAGCGAGAACACCTGGGCGGTACCGGTCTTGCCGGCGGCGAGGTACGGCGCGCCGCGGAACACCTTGTACGCGGTGCCGGACGGGTTCTCGATCACGTTCTCCATCCCGCGCTTCACGACGTCGATGTCGGACTGCTTGAGCGGGATCACTTCGCTTTCCTTCGGCACGGTCAGGCGGCGCCCGCGCGAGATCGGATCCTCGATTTCCTTCACGAGGTGGGGCTTCATCACGACGCCGTTGTTCGCGAGCGTCGCCGTTGCGTGGGCGAGCTGCAGGATCGTGAACGAGTTGTAGCCCTGGCCGATCCCGAGGCTGATCGTCTCGCCGTCGAACCACTTCTGCTGCGCGGCCTTCTTGAACGCCTTCTTCTTCCAGTCGGTCGACGGCAGGATCCCGCGCGCTTCGCCCTGGATGTCGATCCCGGTGATCTGGCCGAAGCCGAACGGCTTCATGAAGTTCGCGATCGCGTTCACGCCGAGGTCGCGCGCGAGCATGTAGAAGTAGGTGTCGTTCGACACCATGATCGCCTTGTTCATGTCGACCCAGCCCTGGCCCGAGCGCACGTCGTTGCGGAACGTGTGGCCGCCGAACGTGAAGTAGCCGGGATCCTGGAAGCCCCAGCCCGGCGAGCGCTTGCCGAGCGTCAGGCCCGCGAGCGCCATGAACGGCTTGTACGTCGAGCCGGGCGGGTAGGTGCCGTGCAGCGGGCGGTTCAGCAGCGGCTTGTCGGTCGAGGTGTTCAGCTCGTCCCAGGTCTGCTGGTCGATGCCGTCGACGAACGAATTCGGGTCGAAGCTCGGCGACGACACGAACGCGAGCACGTCGCCCGTCTTCGGCTCGATCGCGACGAGCGCGCCGCGCTTGCCGGCGAACGCCTGCTCGGCGACCTGCTGCAGCCCGATGTCGAGCGACAGCACGAGGTTGTTGCCCGGTGTCGCCTGCGTGCGCGACAGCGTGCGCACGGGCCGGCCGCCGGCCGTCACCTCGACTTCCTCGAAGCCCGTCAGCCCGTGCAGCTCGGTTTCGTAGCTCTGCTCGACGCCGATCTTGCCGATGTAGTCGGTGCCCTTGTAGTTGTTCGCGTCGCGGCGCGGATCGTAGTTTTCCTGATCGCTGTCGTTGTCGTCGCTCATCGCGTCGATCCGATCCTGGTCGCGCTTCGAGATCCGGCCGATGTAGCCGATCACGTGCGCGGCGGTCGTGCCGAGCGGATATTGGCGAAACAGCCGCGCGCGCACGTCGACGCCGGGGAAGCGGAAGCGCTGCGCGGTGAAGCGCGCGACTTCCGCGTCGGTGAGCCGCGTGCGGATCGGCAGGCTCTCGAAGTTCTTCGAGTCTTCCTGCAGCTTCTTGAAGCGGCGGCGGTCGCGTGCGTCGATCGGGACGATCTCGGACAGCTTGTCGATCGTGTTGTCGAGCGTGTCGTCGAGCTTCGACGGCGTGATTTCGAGCGTGTAGGCCGAGTAGTTCTTCGCGAGGATCACACCGTTGCGGTCGGTGATGATCCCGCGGTTCGGCACGATCGGCGCGACCGAGATGCGGTTTTCCTCGGCCTGCAGCGCGTATTTGCCGTGCTGCATCAACTGCAGGTAGAAGAAGCGGCTCGCGAGCAGCCCGAAGCAGACGAACACGAACACGCCCGCCGCCGCGACGCGCAGGCGGAACTTCGAGAGCTGCTGTTGGGTGTCGTTGAATTCGGTCATGCGGTCAGGGTCGATCCGGCCCGCGCGCGGGCGGGCGAGGTGCCGCCCCGGAGCGCGGTGCGCGGGCGTGGGGGCGGCGGGTATTCAAGGGGCGGTCCGGCTCAGATGGGGCGCGTATCGTCCGGATCGACCGGGCGGCGTTGCGGCATCAGCAGCAGGTGGCTCGCGATCGGCCACAGCGCGGCTTCGACGAAGCCGTCGACCAGATAGCGCCAGCCGGGGAACGCGGCGCCCATCACGAGACGGATCACGAACGGCACGAGCTGCGCGACGACGAGCAGCGGCGTGACATACAGCACCTGCACGCCGATCGGCATCCACAGCACGCGGCGGTGGATCGTGATCGCGCCGTACGACAGCAGCGTATAGGCGAGCGCATGCTCGCCGAGCAGCCCCGCGTCATGCACGTCCATCAGGATGCCGAGCGCGAACGCGACGCCCATCCCGACCTTGCGCGGCTGGTGGATGTTCCAGAACAGCAGCACGAGCGCGACGAAGTCGGGCACGCCGGGCAGGCGGCCCCACGGCATCAGGTTCAGCAGGAACGCGGCGGCGAGGCTGAAGACGATGAAGTACGGATTGACCGGCTGCAGGATGTATTGCGGGCGGTTCATCGCTGGGCTCCTGATTGCCCGGCTGCAGGCTTCACGGGTGCGGCGGCGGGTTTGGCCGGAGCGGCAGGCGCAGCCGGCGCGGGCTTCGCGCCGGGCTGGGCCGCGGCGGCCGGCTTCGCGTTCGCGTCGGCCTTGTCGGCTTTCTCGCCCTTCGCGGCGGCCTTCGCGCCCTTCTTGCCGCCCTTCGCGTTCTTGTCGGCGGCCGAATCGGGCTCGGCCGGGCGCGGCGGGATATCGTTCTGGTAATGCAGCACCAGCATCTGGCGGGCGCCGCGCACGGCGGCGATCGGCGCGCAGGTCACGCGGGCGAACGCGGTATCGGCGAGCTTGTCGACGCGCGCGACCTTCGCGACCGGCAGGCCGGGCGGATAGACGCCGTCGAGGCCGCTCGTGACGAGTTCGTCGCCGACGACGAGATCCGCGCTCGTCGGCACGAAGCGCAGGTCGAGCGAATCGCCCTTCGGCGTGCCGTAGATCACGCTGCGCAGGCCGGTGCGCAGCACCTGCACGGGAATCGCGAGATCGCGGTCGGTGATCAGCGTGACTTCGGCCTGCAGCGGGAACACGCGCGTGACCTGGCCGATCACGCCGTCCTCGCTGACGACCGGCGAGCCGCCCTGGATGCCCTGCTGCGAACCTTGCCCGATCACGATCTTCTGCGTGAACGGATCGCTCGTGTCGTACTGGATCTCGACCGGCGTCGATTGCGTGGCGATGTGCTGGCGCAGCTCGAGCACCGCGCGCAGATGCGCGTTTTCCTGTGAGAGCACCGCGGCCTGGTTGGCCTGCGTGGACAGTTGCAGGTTGCGCTTGCGGAGGTCGTCGTTCTCGTGGCGCAGCGACGCGCCGGTGACGGCGATGTCGGCCGCGCCCATGAACAGGTCGCGCGGCACGAGCGCCGCGCGCTGCAGCGGATAGAGCACGGTGCCGAGCACGCCGCGAAGGATTTCGAGCGTGCTGAAGCGCGCGTCCGACACGAGGAGCGCGATGGCGAGGGCGACGAAGAAGATGAGCCGCGCGAGCGCGGGCGGACCTTGCTTGAAGAGGGGCGGCGGACTGTATTCCATGGTCGGCGCCGGGCGCGTGGGATCGGTTAAATGATGCTCAGACGCGCAAACGGCGCGGCGGTTCGTTCTAAACGAGCGATCCGGCCACGCCGCAGGTGCGTCATATCAACGAAACTGCCTAGACGATCACTCGTACGAGAAGATGCTGCCCAGCTTGTCCATGCGCTCGAGCGCCATGCCCGAACCGCGTACGACGCAGGTCAGCGGATCTTCGGCGACGAGCACCGGCAGGCCGGTTTCTTCCGCGAGCAGGCGGTCGAGGTCGCGCAGCAGCGCGCCGCCGCCCGTCAGCATCATCCCGCGTTCGGCGATGTCGGCGCCGAGTTCCGGCGGGGTTTGTTCGAGCGCGATCTTCACCGACGACACGATCTGGTTCAGCGGATCGGTCAGCGCTTCGAGGATTTCGTTGCTGGAGATCGTGAAGCTGCGCGGGATGCCTTCCGACAGGTTGCGGCCCTTCACTTCCATTTCCTTGACTTCGGAGCCCGGGAACGCGGAGCCGATTTCCTTCTTGATCGCCTCGGCGGTCTGTTCGCCGATCAGCATCCCGTAGTTGCGGCGGATGTAGTTGACGATCGCCTCGTCGAACTTGTCGCCGCCGACGCGCACCGAGCCCTTGTACACGATGCCGCCGAGCGAGATCACGCCGACTTCCGTCGTGCCGCCGCCGATGTCGACGACCATCGAGCCGGTGGCTTCCGACACCGGCAGGCCCGCGCCGATCGCGGCCGCCATCGGCTCCTCGATCAGGTAGACCTGCGATGCGCCGGCGCCGTGCGCGGCTTCCTTGATCGCGCGGCGCTCGACCTGGGTCGAGCCGCACGGCACGCAGATGATGATGCGCGGCGACGGCGAGAACATGCGCGACTCGTGCGCCGTCTTGATGAACTGCTTGATCATCTGCTCGGTGACGGTGAAGTCGGCGATCACGCCGTCCTTCATCGGGCGGATCGCCTCGATGTTGCCCGGCACCTTGCCGAGCATCTGCTTGGCTTCCTTGCCGACCGCCTGGATCGTCTTCTTGCCGTTGGGGCCGCCTTCCTGACGAATCGACACGACGGACGGCTCATCGAGAACGATGCCCTTGCCGCGCATGTAGATCAGGGTGTTTGCGGTGCCGAGGTCGATCGCGAGATCGTTGGAGAAGTAGCTGCGCAAAAAACCGAACATTCAGAATCCTGTTTCGCTCTGAGCCGGCCCTGCGTGGCGTGCAACGCTGAGGGCGGCAGCGGAAAAAATAACAGCCTCGGGAAGCGTGGCGGAAGCGACCGCCGCGGCGCACGAAGCTGCGAGTGATGTCTACCGGGGATCGCACGAAGCACGCACGGCTTGCCGAAGCGGGGCGAAACGGTGCGGGAAAAGGCTGCCGGGTTTGGGTCGAACGCGTAATGATACCTTATAATTTCACGGTATTTGAATCGAAACGGGCGGTATTTTTGCCGCTTCGGTCCCGATTTTTGAGGGTGGGATCGCACCCTCCAACCCCCCGCCGCGGCGCTGCTTTTGATGCGCCGCGCAGCCTTGTTTTTCCGGTGATCGCATGGCCCTGACCCTGACCGATGTGAAACGCATCGCGCACCTGGCGCGACTCGAAATGGCCGACGCCGACGCCGAGCACATGCTCGGCCAGCTCAACGAATTCTTCGGCCTCGTCGAGCAGATGCAGGCGGTCGACACCGCCGGCATCGCGCCGCTCGCCCACCCGATCGAACAGATCCAGGAAGTCGCGCAGCGCCTGCGCGACGACGCCGTGACGGAAGTTGTCAATCGCGACGACAACCAGCGTCCGGCGCCGGCCGTCCAGGACGGCCTCTATCTCGTGCCGAAGGTGATCGAGTAAGCGTTCGATGACACGTGCGCCGGCCGGCTTGCGCCGCGCGCCACCCAGAATTCCCAGGAAAACCACTCAATGCACGCAAAAAGCCTGACCGAACTGCGCGCCGCGCTCGCTGCCAAGGAATGCTCGGCCGTCGAGCTCGCGCAGCACTACCTGAAACGGATCGACGCCGCACGCGACCTGAATGCATTCGTTCACGTCGATGCCGATCTGACCCTCGCGCAGGCGAAAGCCGCCGACGCGGAGCTTGCGCGCGGCGCGGGCGGCGCGCTCACCGGCCTGCCGATCGCGCACAAGGATGTCTTCGTCACGCGCGGCTGGCGCTCGACCGCCGGCTCGAAGATGCTCGCGAACTACGAGAGCCCGTTCGACGCGACCGTCGTCGCCCGCCTGCAGGCGGCCGGCATGGTCACGCTCGGCAAGACCAACATGGACGAGTTCGCGATGGGCTCGTCGAACGAGAATTCGGCGTTCGGCGCGGTGAAGAACCCGTGGGACACGAACGCGGTGCCGGGCGGCAGCTCGGGCGGCAGTTCGGCCGCCGTCGCCGCGCGCCTCGCGCCGGCCGCGACCGGCACCGATACCGGCGGCTCGATCCGCCAGCCCGCGTCGTTCGCGGGCGTGACGGGCATCAAGCCGACCTACGGCCGCGTGTCGCGTTACGGGATGATCGCGTTCGCGTCGTCGCTCGACCAGGGCGGCCCGATGGCGCAGAGCGCGTCCGACTGCGCGCTGCTGCTGAACGCGATGGCCGGCTTCGACGAGCGCGACTCGACGAGCCTCGAGCGCGACGACGAGGATTTCACGCGCCACCTCGGCCAGCCGTGGGCGGCCGGCAACGATGCGGGCAAGCCGCTCGCGGGCCTGCGCATCGGCTTGCCGAACGAGTATTTCGGCGACGGCCTCGCCGACGACGTGCGCGCGACGATCGACGCGGCATTGAAGCAGTATGAAGCGCTCGGCGCGACGCTCGTGCCCGTGTCGCTGCCGAAGACGGAACTGTCGATCCCCGTGTACTACGTGATCGCGCCGGCCGAGGCGTCGTCGAACCTGTCGCGTTTCGACGGCGTGCGCTTCGGCCATCGCGCCGCGCAGTACGGCGACCTGCTCGACATGTACAAGAAGTCGCGCGCCGAGGGCTTCGGCCCCGAGGTGAAGCGCCGGATTCTCGTCGGTGCGTACGTGCTGTCGCACGGCTACTACGACGCGTATTACCTGCAGGCGCAGAAGATCCGCCGCATCATCGCGCAGGATTTCCAGGAAGCGTTCAAGTCCTGCGACGTGATCATGGGCCCGGCATCGCCGACGGTCGCATGGGATCTCGGCGCGAAGGGCGACGATCCGGTGCAGATGTATCTCGCGGATATCTACACGCTGTCGGTGAGCCTCGCCGGCCTGCCCGGCATGAGCGTGCCGTGCGGCTTCGGCGCGGGCGCGAACGCGAAGCGCCCGGTCGGCCTGCAGATCATCGGCAACTATTTCAACGAAGCCCGGATGCTGCAGGTCGCCGACGCGTTCCAGCGCGCGACCGACTGGCACAAGCAAGTTCCGGCAGGGGTGTAAGCATGGCTACTCAATGGGAAGTCGTTATCGGTCTCGAGACGCACGCGCAACTGTCGACCGTCTCGAAGATTTTCTCGGGCGCGTCGACGCAGTTCGGCGCCGAGCCGAACACGCAGTCGTGCCCGGTCGACCTGGCACTGCCGGGCGTGCTGCCGGTGCTGAACCGCGGCGCGGTCGAGCGCGCGATCCGCTTCGGCCTCGCGATCGGCTCGACCATCGCGCCGCGCAGCATCTTCGCGCGCAAGAATTATTTCTACCCCGATCTGCCGAAGGGCTATCAGATCAGCCAGTACGAGATTCCGGTCGTGCAGGGCGGCCAGATCACGATCCAGGTGCCCGCCAACGAAAAGGCCGGCAAGGAAGCGTACGAGAAGACGGTCAACCTGACCCGCGCGCACCTCGAGGAAGATGCGGGCAAGTCGCTGCATGAAGACTTCGCCGGGATGACGGGGATCGACCTGAATCGCGCGGGCACGCCGCTGCTCGAGATCGTCACCGAGCCGGAAATGCGCAGCGCGGCCGAGGCCGTGGCCTATGCGAAGTCGCTGCACGCGCTGGTCGTGTGGCTCGGCATCTGCGACGGCAACATGCAGGAAGGTTCGTTCCGCTGCGACGCGAACGTGTCGGTGCGCCCGGTCGGCCAGGAGAAGTTCGGCACGCGCGCGGAAATCAAGAACCTGAACTCGTTCCGGTTCCTCGAGGAAGCGATCAATTTCGAAGTGCGTCGCCAGATCGAGCTGATCGAGGACGGCGGCGAAGTCGTGCAGGAAACGCGCCTCTACGATCCGGACAAGCGCGAGACGCGTTCGATGCGCAGCAAGGAAGACGCGCACGATTACCGCTACTTCCCCGACCCCGACCTGATGCCGCTCGTGATCGGCCAGGACTGGATCGAGCGCGTGCAGTCCGGGATGCCCGAACTGCCGGCCGCGATGCAGCAGCGCTTCGTCGAGCAGTACGGCGTGTCCGCGTACGACGCGGGCGTGCTCACGTCGAGCAAGGCGATGGCCGCGTACTTCGAGTCCGTGGTCGCGAAGGTTGGTGCCGCGAACGCGAAGATCGCCGCGAACTGGCTGATGGGCGACGTGTCGTCGCAACTGAACCGCGACGGCATCGAGATCGACGCGATCCCGGTGTCGGCCGCGCAGCTCGCGCTGGTACTGCAGCGCATCGCCGACGGCACGATCTCGAACAAGATCGCGAAGGAAATCTTCTCGACGATCTGGGACGAGAAGGCCGACGACGAAGGCGCGGCCGACCGCATCATCGACGCGAAGGGGCTCAAGCAGATCTCCGATACCGGCGCGCTCGAAGCGATCATCGACGAGGTGCTCGCGGCGAACGCGAAGTCGGTCGAGGAGTTCCGCGCGGGCAAGGAAAAGGCGTTCAACGCGCTGATCGGCCAGGCGATGAAGGCGACGAAGGGCAAGGCCAATCCGCAGCAGGTCAACGAACTGCTGAAGAAGAAGCTCGGCTGAGCATGACCGCGCGCCTGAACCGCGCTTGACGACGGGCCGCCCCGAACCAGTTCGGGGCGGCCCGTTGCGTTTGGTGGATGCGTTATCGTATGCACCACACCGTCCAACGGAGGAACGAATGGCGAAACAACCGTCGCTCGACGATTTCCGCGTGCCGTACAGCACGCGCGAGAAGGAAACCGCCGCATTCAAGCTCGATGCGTTCGACCCGGCCGCGAAGCCGTTCTCAACCGGTTCGAAGGATGCCGACCGCGAACGGCTGTCGGTCGTGTCGACCGAACTCGACGTGCAGCAGGAGCGCCTGCACACGCAGCAGAAGAAACGCGTGCTGCTCGTGCTGCAGGGGATGGATACCAGCGGCAAGGACGGCACCGTGCGCGCGGTGTTCCGCGAGGTCGATCCGCTCGGCCTGCGCGTCGTGTCGTTCAAGGCACCGACGCCGATCGAGGCCGCGCACGACTTCCTGTGGCGCGTGCATGCGCAGGTGCCGGCCGCGGGCGAGCTCGCGATCTTCAACCGCAGCCACTACGAAGACGTGCTCGTGCCGCGCGTGCTCGATACGATCGACGCCAAGGAATGCGAGCGCCGCTACCGGCAGATCCGCGATTTCGAGACGATGCTCGTCGAGAACGGCACGACGATCATCAAGTGTTTCCTGCATATCTCGAAGGACGAGCAGCGCGCGCGGCTGCAGGCACGCATCGATGATCCGGCCAAGCACTGGAAGTTCGACATCTCCGATCTCGACGCGCGCAAGCACTGGGACGCGTACCAGTCCGCGTACCGCGACGCGCTCGCCGCGACGTCGGCCGAGCACGCGCCGTGGTACGTGATCCCGGCGGATTCGAAGACGCACCGCAACGTGATGATCGCCGAGCTGCTGCTGCGCACGCTGACCGACATGAAGCTGGAATTCCCGCCGCCGAAGCCCGAGCTCGAAGGCGTGAAGATCCGTTAAGCTGCCACCCTGTAAAACATCGAACTGAACGGAACCCGACATGATGCGAGTGATTACCGCCAACCTGAACGGCATCCGCTCCGCCGCGAAGAAGGGCTTCTTCGACTGGCTCGGCGAGCAGAACGCCGATTGCGTGTGCGTGCAGGAAATCAAGGTATCGGCCGACGACCTGCCGGCCGAATTCGTCGAGCCGCACGGCTACAAGAGCTATTTCCACCACGCCGAGAAGAAGGGCTACAGCGGCGCGGGCGTGTACAGCCGCCACGAGCCCGACGACGTGATCATCGGCTTCGGCAGCAGCGAATTCGATTCCGAGGGGCGCTACGTCGAGGCGCGCTACGGCAAGCTGTCGGTCGTGTCGGTGTACGTGCCGTCCGGCTCGAGCGGCGAAGAGCGCCAGCAGGCGAAGTACCGCTTCATGGACGAATTCATGCCGCACCTCGCGCAGCTCAAGAAGAAGCGCGAAGTGATCCTGTGCGGCGACGTGAACATCGTCCACAAGGAAATCGACATCAAGAACTGGAAGAGCAACCAGAAGAACTCGGGTTGCCTGCCGGAAGAACGCGAGTGGCTCACGAAGCTGTTCGACGACGTCGGTTATGTCGACGTGTTCCGCACGCTCGACCCGCGCGCCGAGCAGTACACGTGGTGGAGCAACCGCGGCCAGGCATACGCGAAGAACGTCGGGTGGCGGATCGACTACCAGATCGCGACGCCGGGCGTGGCCGACACCGCGAAAAGCACGTCGATCTTCAAGGACATCAAGTTCAGCGATCATGCGCCGCTGACGATCGACTACGACTACAAGAAGTGACCACCGACGCTACGCGGTGCGCGTAGCGGTCGAACCGTCCGGTTGCCGGATGCAAAACGGGCCGCATGTCTGACATGCGGCCCGTTTCGTTTGCGGCGCGACGCTTATTGCTTGAGCGACGCCATGTCCACCACGAACCGGTACTTCACGTCGCTCTTCAGCATCCGCTCGTAGGCCGCGTTGATCTGCTGCATCGGAATCGTTTCGATGTCCGACGTGATCCCGTGCTCCGCGCAGAAGTCGAGCATTTCCTGCGTCTCCGCGATGCCGCCGATCAGCGAGCCCGCGAGGCGGCGGCGCTTGAAGATCAGGTTGAACACCTGCGGCGACGGATGGTCGTGCTCCGGCGCGCCGACGAGCGTCATCGTGCCGTCGCGCTTCAGCAGGTTCAGGAACGGGTTCAGGTCGTGCTGCGCGGCGACCGTGTTCAGGATGAAGTCGAAGCTGTTCAGGTGCGCGTTCATCTGCGCTTCGTCCTTCGAGATCACGACCTCGTGCGCGCCGACGCGCTTGCCGTCCTCGATCTTCGACGGCGACGTCGTGAACAGCACGACGTGCGCGCCCATCGCGCGCGCCAGCTTCACACCCATGTGGCCGAGGCCGCCGAGACCGACGATGCCGACCTTCTTGCCGGGACCGACATTCCACTGCCGCAGCGGCGAGTAGGTCGTGATCCCCGCGCACAGCAGCGGCGCGGCGCCGGCCGGGTCGAGCGTCTCGGGCACGCGCAGCACGAACGCCTCGTCGACGACCAGTTGCGTCGAGTAGCCGCCGTACGTGACGTCACCCGTCACGCGATCCTGGCCGTTGTAGGTGCCGACGAAGCCGTTCTCGCAATACTGCTCGAGGCCGTCGGCGCAGCTCGGGCAGGTGCGGCACGAATCGACGAGGCAGCCGACGCCGACCAGCTCGCCGACCTTGAAGCGCGATACCTGCGGGCCGGTCGCGGTCACGCGGCCGACGATTTCATGGCCCGGCACGACCGGATAGATCGTGTTGCGCCATTCGTTGCGGGCCTGGTGCAGGTCCGAGTGGCAGACGCCGCAATAGAGGACGTCGATCTGGACGTCGAGATCGCGCAGCGCGCGACGCTGGAATTCGAACGGGGCGAGCGGCGACTGCGAATCGGTTGCCGCGTAAGCGTAGGTGGTGCTCATGCAGGGGGCTCCTTGTCCGGGAAAGACATCCGGCGAAACAGACTGCCGTCGCATCATGTGGCGATGCGGCGAGGCAGGACGTCATCGTAAGGAGCGCGGCGCCGCGGCGAAATACACGAAGGTCTCGAAGATTTGCCTAATCCTCTCGAATTGCACGCGAACAGCCGTCAAAACACCATCATGGTGCTACATTGCGATCCAGATTCTCTTGCCGGACAGGACCACGCAGATGAGCTTCCAGCCCCTTTTTGCCGACGCGGGCGACCGCGTGCAGCGCCGCATGATCGAGCTGCACACGCGCCTCGCGCCGAACGAGGGCGATACGCTCGCGGCGCTCGACGGCGTGCGCTTCATCCGCGTGAGCCGTCCCGCGCCGCGCATGCCCGTGCTGTACGAACCGAGCATCATCGTCGTGTGCCAGGGGCGCAAGCTCGGTTATCTCGGCGACCGCTCGTTCGTCTACGACGCGCAGCAGTATCTCGTGCTGTCGGTGCCGCTGCCGTTCGAATGCGAGACCTTCGCGAGCATGGACGAGCCGTTTCTCGCGATCTCGATCCGCGTCGATCTCGCGGTGATCGCCGAGCTCGCGATCCTGCTCGACGAGACGCTCGGCGCGGCCGTCAGCGAACCGCTCGGCGTCTATTCGACGCCGCTCGATGCGCCGCTGGCCGATGCGGTGGTGCGGCTGCTCGAGGCGCTCGCGTCGCCGCACGACACGCGCGTGCTGGGGCCCGCGATCATGCGCGAGATCGCGTATCGCGTGCTGACGGGAGAGCAGGGCGACGCGATTCGCGCGGCGCTCGTCCAGCAGCATCATTTCGGCCGCATCGCGAAGGCGCTGCGGCGCATCCATGCGGAGCTGACGGCCGATCTCGACGTCGAGACGCTCGCGCGCGAGGCCGGGATGAGCCTCGCGGTGTTCCACGCGCAGTTCAAGCACGTGACGGCGACGTCGCCGATGCAGTACGTGAAGGCCGCGCGGCTGCATCAAGCGCGGTTGATGATGGTGCAGGACGGGGTCGGTGCCGGCACGGCGGCCGCACGCGTCGGTTATGCGAGCGCGTCGCAGTTCAGCCGCGAGTTCAAGCGGCTGTTCGGCCGCAGCCCGGGTGACGAGGTGCGCTGGATGCGTGAAATCGGCGTCCGGCCGGCCGCGGCGGACGTGGACGCCTAGTGCTCAGCGCCGTACGACCTTGCGCCGCTGCGCGCTGATGCCCGCGTAGTCGGGCAGCGTGTCGACGCGTTTGGCCGTAGCCTTCGCGTACAGCGGCATCAGGTCGGGCAGGCGATTCAGCAGATCCTGACGGCGGGCGTTGCTGTACGGGTGCGTGTAGATGAAGCCCGTCGTCTTGTTCGCGCGCGTCGCGACCGCGAGCTTGTCCCATAGCGTGATCGCCGCGCGCGGATCGAAGCCCGCGCGTGCGGCGATGTCGCCGCCGATCACGTCGGCTTCGGTCTCGTCGGTCGGGTCGTAATGGAGCGCCTGCAGGCGCTCGCCGAGGTTCAGTGCCTGCGGCAGCGGATCGCCGACGCCGAACAGCGGCGGCAGCGCGGCCGCGCGCAGCGACGTCTGCGAGGTCGCGCTGAAGTTGCTGCGCGCGTGTTCGCGCAGCGCGTGCGCGATGCCGTGCGCGAGCAGCACGCCGAGTTCGTCGTCGTTCAGGCGGATGCGGTCGAGCATGCCGCCGTACACGAGCACCTTGCCGCCCGGCAGGCAGGTCAGGCGGATGTCGCGCGAGCGGATCACGTTGACGTCCCACGTCCAGTTCTTCACGCGGTCGTTCCATTTCACCGAATACGGCGCGAGCTTCGCGACGATCGCGCGCAGGCGCTTCACGCGCGGCTGGTTCGCGGGCAGCAGCCGGTCGCTGTCGGCGGCCGCTTGCACGATCTGCGCGTATTCGTTCGCGGTGAGCTGCTCGAGCAGCGGCGACGGGATCAGCGTGCGGAAGGCGATCGCGTTGCCGTAGCGGATCTGCTGCGGCGTCTGCGTGTAAGCCTTCGCCTGTACGGCGCCGCCGGTCGGCTGCGCGGCTTCGGCGGCGGATGGCGCGACGGGCGCGGCGGAGGTCGACGGCGTGGCCGTGGGCGGCGAAGCGGCCGGCGCGGAGCCCGCCGCGCTCGCGCCGGTGTCGGCCGCGTGTGCGAACCCCGCGGCCAATGCCGCGGCACCGACGCTCCATGCAGCCGCAACGCGCGCGAGGCGGTGCAGGCGGTTACTGCGCACGGCTGGCCTCGCCGTTGCGTGCGGTACCGTTCCACGGCGCGATCTTGAACAGCAGCAGCATGCCGGGAATCGCGAGCGCGGTACACACGATGAAATAGTCGAACCAGCCGATCTTCGCGACGACGAAACCGCTCGCGGCCGAGGCGAGCGTGCGCGGTACCGACGCGAGGCTCGTGAACAGCGCGAACTGCGTGGCCGTATAGCGCGGATCGGTCGTGCTCGCGATATACGCGACGAACGCGGCCATCGTCAGGCCGGTGGTGAAGGTTTCGACGCCGTAGACGAGCGCGAGCGCGACCGTCATCGGGCTGAATTGCGGCGCGACGGTCATGCCGAAGATCGACAGCGCCGACGCGATCGCGTGGCTCGTCGACACGGTGAAGTCGTAGAGCATCGCGAGCACGGGCGAACCGGGGCCGAGCTGTGCGAGCCATGCGAAGCCGAGCGTCGACACCATCTGCAGCGCGCCGAAGATCCACAGCCCGCGGCCGATGCCGATCTTCACGAGCCAGACGCCGCCGATGATGCCGCCGGCGACGCTCGCGACGAGCGCGGTGGTTTTCGCGACGATGCCGATCTCGGTGCGCGAGAAGCCGATGTCGAGAAAGAACGACGTCGACAGCGTGGTGGCCATCGTGTCGCCGATCTTGAACAGGAAGATGAACGCGATGACGAGCAGCGCGCCGGCCCAGCCGTCGCGCTGGATGAATTCGCGGAACGGCAGCACGATCGCGTCGCGCAGGTTGCGCGGCGGCGTGCCGACCACTTCGGGCTCGCGCACGACGAGCGTCATCAGGATGCCCGGCAGCATGAACGCGCCGGTGATCGCGAACACGACGTCCCACGGCATGTGATCGGACAGGATCAGCGCCAGCGAGCCGGGGATCAGCGCGGCGAGCTTGTATGCGTTTACGTGCACCGCATTGCCGAGGCCCTGCTCGGTGTCGCGCAGCAGCTCGCGGCGGTACGCGTCGATCACGATGTCGGAACTTGCGCCGAAGAACGCGACGAGCGTCGTGAGCGCGGCCACCGTCCAGATCGAGTCGCGCGGCGACACGAAGCCGAGCGCGGCGATCGCGCCCGCGACCAGCACCTGCGTGAGCAGCATCCAGCCGCGCCGGCGGCCCGGCCGCCAGCCGGGCAGGCGCGGGAGGTAGCGGTCCATCAGCGGCGCCCACAGGAACTTCCACGTATACGGGAACTGGATCAGCGCGAACAGGCCGATTTCCTTCAGGTTCACGCCCTCGGAGCGCAGCCATGCCTGCACGAGGTAGACGAGCGTGAAGAGCGGCAGCCCCGACGTGAAGCCGAGGAACACGCAGATCAGCATGTGCGTGTTCAGATAGGCTCGCCAGCCGGGGTGATCCTCGTGAGCGGTGAGTGCGGGCGCCTCGTGTGGCGTTTTCGACATGGACTGGAACTGGGTAGCGTTGACTGATTGCGGCGGCAGCGCGCGGCGGGGGGAGCGGCGCGGGCCGGGCCCGGCGTCCGTCAACGGCCCCCCGGCTCAGCTGCGCTTGACGCGGTAGACAGCAAGACTACCACGCCAGTTCGCTCCCCATCGAATCGGCTGGCCTTCGTGCAGCACGACGCGGTCGAGGATCGTGACGCCGACTTCGGGCGCGAGCGCCTCGAAATCCTTGATCGTCAGCACCCGGACGTTCGGCGTGTTGTGCCACTGGTACGGCAGCGATTTCGACACGGGCATGCGGCCGTGCAGCACCGACAGCCGGTGCGACCAGTAGCCGAAGTTCGGGAACGACACGATGCACTCGCGGCCGACGCGCGCCGTTTCGCGCAGGATCGCGGCCGTCTGGTGGATCGTCTGCAGCGTTTGCGACAGAATCGCGATGTCGAAGCTGTGGTCCTCGAACAGGCGCAGGCCGTCCTCGAGATTCTGCTGGATCACGTTGATGCCGTTCTTCGCGCTCGCGAGCACGCCCGCGTCGTTCAGCTCGATGCCGTAGCCGGTGACGTCCAGCTCCTCCATCAGCAGCGCGAGCAGCGAGCCGTCGCCGCAGCCGAGGTCGAGCACGGTCGAGCGCGGCTCGACCCAGCGCGCGATCGTGCGGAAGTCCGCGCGCGCGGACAGGGAATTCAGCGCTTGCTGGTTCATGCACCCACCTCCGTGGCGATTCGTTCGTAATACGCGCGGATCAGGTTGTGATAACGCGCGTCGTCGAGCAGGAATGCGTCGTGGCCGTGCGGCGCGTCGATTTCCGCGTAGCTGACCGTGCGCTTGTTGTCGAGCAGCGCCTTCACGATCTCGCGCGAGCGCGCCGGCGCGAAACGCCAGTCGGTCGAGAAGCTCGCGATCAGGTATTTCGCCTGCGTCTGCGCGAGCGCGGCCGTCAGGTTGCCGTCGAACGCCTTCGCCGGGTCGAAGTAGTCGAGCGCGCGCGTGATCAGCAGGTACGTGTTCGCGTCGAAGTAGTCGGCGAACTTGTCGCCCTGGTAGCGCAGGTACGACTCGACCTCGAATTCGACGTCGAAGCTGAAGTTGTACGCGTCGAGCGCGCCGTCCGCGCGGCGCAGCGCACGGCCGAATTTCTCGGCCATGTCGTCGTCGGACAGGTACGTGATGTGGCCGATCATCCGCGCGACGCGCAGGCCGCGCTTCGGTTTCACGTCGTGCGCGTAGTAGTCGCCGCCGTGGAAGTCGGGATCGGACAGGATCGCCGAGCGCGCGACCTCGTTGAACGCGATGTTCTGCGCGGACAGTTTCGGCGTCGACGCGATGTCGATGCAGTGCGTGACGCGCTCCGGATACATCAGGCTCCACGCGAGCGCCTGCATCCCGCCGAGGCTGCCGCCCATCACCGCGGCGAAACGCTCGATGCCGAACGCGTCGGCGACGCGCGCCTGCGCGTGCACCCAGTCCTCGACGGTGACGACCGGGTAGCGCGCGCCGTACGGCTTGCCGGTCGACGGATCGATGCTCATCGGGCCGGTCGAGCCGAAACACGAGCCGAGGTTGTTCACGCCGATCACGAAGAAGCGGTTGGTGTCGAGCGGCTTGCCGGGGCCGACCATGTTGTCCCACCAGCCGGTGCTGCGCGGATCGTCCGCGTAGACGCCGGCGACGTGGTGCGACGCGTTGAGCGCGTGGCAGACGAGCACCGCGTTCGAGCGCGCGGCGTTGAGCTCGCCGTACGTCTCGACGACGAGCTGATAGTTGCCGATCACGCTGCCGCTTTGCAAGCGTAGCGGTTCGGCGAAGTGCATGGTCTGTGGAGCGACGATGCCGATCGATTCCATTCGTTCCGCCTTATGACTGGGCAGCTAAATGGTGTCGGCGATGCGCGGAGTCGGAGGTGCGCGGCTGACGACCTCTTTAGCCGCATTTGTAGTGAACCCGCCGGGACGAGGCCCCGGCCGGTTCGCGCGCCCGCAATCGAGTCAGCAAATCGGCGCGCTTCCGACATGCCGCCAAGGGGTGGCATATCGGCAAAGTATAGCGGAATTTGCGGCAAGCGGATTTCGGGGCGGCCGCGGCGCGGCGCCGGCGCATGGTGTCACCACCGGTACTTCGCCGCCAGCTCGCCCTTGACGACCGCATAGTCGGACAGGTTCGACTCCAGCCCGAGGCCGGCCGATACCGCGAAGCGTTTCGACCACTGCCCGGTCGCACCGATCCGGAATGCCGCGCGATCGCGCGGCACGTCGAACGAGAACGCATTGCCGTCGAGCGTGAGCGTCCGCGACCCGGGGCCATGCCACCAGTTCGCGTCGATGAACGGCCGAAGTTCACGTCCGGACGGCGTGATCGTCAGGCCATGCACGCGTACGCCGACGCGGGTCAGCACGTCGGTCGAGCCCTGCCCGTCGAGACGGCCGCCCGCAACGCGATGGGCGTCCGCGCGATAGTCCGACACGACGAGCTGCGCTTCAGGCTCGACATGAAAACGCGTGTCGCCGCGCTCGTAGAAACGGAACGAATAACCGCCTTCCAGCGAACCCGTCACGGTGCGCGATCGGTACGAGTCGGCCGCGAGACTGCCGCCGACGCTGTTCGCATAGGCGCCGACCAGCGCCCATGCATCGACGTACGGGCCGGTCAGGATGTCGCGGTTGCCGTACCAGGTGCCGTACAGGCCGATGTTGTAACCGGACACGCTGCCGCGCGCGGTGGCATCGGCGACGCGCTGCTCGATGGCATTCCACAGTGGGCGAGTCGACCAGCTCGTCTGGCTGCCGTACATGCCCATCGCGCCGACCCGGAAGTGGCCGCCGCGACCGTCGTCGAAACGGAACAGGTCGGCGCCCGCGTGAATCAGGCGGCCGTTTCCGGACACGCTGCGGTTGCCGCCCGATATCGATGTGATCTGGCCCTCTGCGCGCAGCCAGACAGCGCCGTCGAGCGGGCGTGATGCGGTATCGCCGGTGCGCAGCGTGCGATCTTCCCGTTGATGCAGCGTGTGGATCGCCATCGTCGCGGCGGCGTTGGCATTGGCCAGATACGCGTCGGGCTCGGGTGCGACGGCGCGCGGAGGCGGCGGTGGCTGGATTTCGGGTTGGACAGGCGGCTCGGGATCGACCGGGCCAGGCGGCACCGGCGGCTCGGGCTGTGCGGCGGAAACGAGATACCAGTCGTGTTCCTTTCCGCCGTTCCCGCTGCGCGCGAGCATGTAGTCGTAGCCGCCGGCGGACACCGTGCCGAAGCTGCGGCGATAACCGTCCGATCCGGTGTCGAGCGTGAATGCGGTGGTGTCCGTCGTGCCGCCGTTGCGGGTCTTGACGATCGGGATGCCGACGGTGGTCTGCGCGCCGTTGCCGCCGGCACGCCGGACGACGATGCCGGTATGGCCGGACGCGTGCCCGCCGTCGATCACGATCCGGTCGGACGGCGATGCGTCGTCGTTCAGCGTCGTGTTGACGACGAGCCTGCCGCCGCGCGCCGCATACTCGCCCGAGACGACGAGCGTGCGCGGCGCGCCCGCATCGGAAGGCGCGAATGCGATGGTCGAGCCGTTCAGTGCGACAGAGCCGACCGACGAATCCGCGGTGACGGTCCACCGGCTGTTCGTTTCGAGCGACAGCGCGCGTACCGCATCGGTCGCGCCCGTCCACGCGGCGCCATGGGACAGCACGACATCGGTCACGGCGGGCGACGGCGGCGCGCCGCCGTCCGCCGGCCGGTTCACGATGTCGCCGGCGGCTTGCGCGTCCGTATCGAGCGTCAGCCGCACCGGCGCACCCGAGCGTGCGTCGACGAACAACAGCGTGCCGTTGCCGCCGGCGACGCGCGCGCCGTTTTGCAGCGAGACGTGTGCGTCCGAAACGTCGATCGCGCCGTGCCGCTCGCTGACGAGCGAGCCGCCATCGACGGTCAGCGTGCCGCCGTGAATGCCGGCGGCCCACGCGCCGTCGCCAGTCGTGCGCACGTCGGTGCGTGACAGGCCGATCGTGCCGCCGGCGCTCGCCCGCAGCGCGGTGCCGTCCACGCCGCTCGTCGTCACCGTGGCGTCCGTGAGCGACGCGACGGAGCCGGCGCCGCTGGCGAGCACCCCATACGCGCGTTCGCCGCCCGTCGCGATCCCGCCGCGCGTCATGGCGACCGTGCCGCCGAGCCGCGCGACGGCACCGACCGAACGGTCGCCGGCTGTCGTCACGTCGGTGTCCGTTGCAAGCACGACCGGCGTCTCGCTACCTTCCTGCGATGCATACAGCCCGTGCGCGTTGATGCCTTGCGTGTGCACGTGCGTGCGCGCGAGTTCGACACGGCCGCTGCGCGTGTCGATGCCGAGCGCCTGGTCGCCGTCGGTGGCCACGCGCGCGTCGCTGAACGTGACCGAGGACGCGCCGGGCATGAACAGCCCGGACGCGTAGTCCCCGCTCGTCCGGATGTCGGTGCGAGCAAGCGTTGCATGGATGTCGTCGTAGCTGACGAACGTGCCGTATGCGAAGTCGCCGCTGGTGCGGACGATCGTATCGGTGGCGTTCACGATCGCACCGGGTGCGTTGTTCACCGCGATGCCGTGCGCTTCGCGGCCGCGCGTGACGATCGCGCTGCCGGTGACGTCGACGCGGCTGCCGCTGACGTCGACATAGACGCCGTGTGCGCTTCTTCCGTCGGTGTCGATCGAGATGTTTTCGGCTGTCGCGCTGCTGCCGGCGCGAACGTCGATGCCCGTCCCGATGAACCCGCGGGTGCGGATTTCGGTGTCCCGCAGCACGATGCGCGACCCGTCGCCGAAAGCGGAAGCCCCCGACGAATAGGTGCCGGTCGCGAACAGCCGCGTCTTGCCGGTGGTGGTCAGCACGCCGCCGTTGACTGCGGAAAACACCGGGCTGGCGAAGTTGCTCGTCGAATAGTCGCCGGGAGCGGTTTCCAGCGTGACGCCGTCCGCGCGTTGTGCGCCGCCGTCGGTGATCTGGGCCGATGATGGCCACGGGATGATCGCGCCTGCAAGCAGCGCGGCCCGCGCGAGCAGCGGTGCGCGCGGCGCGGACGGCAGCGAACGGCGCGGCGCGGCCACGGCGCGCTGTCGGCCGGAGGACGTCTGACAATGCGGAAACTCGCGATTCACCGGATCACTCCCGTTGTATTGCAAACGGGTGAAAATTAACCCGATCAGAGGGAATGCGATATTGGACGAGTTCGAATTGCGACGCAGCGTCGGCCGCATCGCGAGCGCGCCTGACGCGCGCGTCAGGCGCCGGTCACTGCAGGATCAACCGCAAATGCGCGTCGGCTTGCTCGCCGGGCGGCTTCTGGAACCCGCCTTTCGCGAAGCGGTGCCACCGGCCGATCACATAGCTGACGAGCAGGCTCGCCCGTGCGGCCGGGTCGTAGTCGGCCGGCAGCGCGAACGGCGCCGCGCCGTCGGGCGCATTCGCCTCCGTGCGCGCGACCCGCAGGCACTGCTTGACGGTTGCTTCGATGCGATCGAGCAACTGGTTCACGCGTTCGGTGAGCCGCTCGTCCTCGCCGACCAGCGCCTCGCCCGTCAGCACGCGCGTCATGCCGGGGTTCTTCGCGGCGAAACTGAGCATCGTCAGCGCGATCGTGCGGGCCTGCAGCACGCCGTTCGGCTCCTTCTCGACGATCTGGTTGACGAGGCCGAACAGCGACTGCTCGATGAACTCGATCAGCCCTTCGTACATCTTCGCCTTGCTGGGGAAATGGCGGTACAGCGCGGCTTCCGACACGTCGAGCCGCGCCGCCAGCGAGGCCGTCGTGATCTTCTCGCGCTTCGGCGCCTCGAGCATCGTCGCGAGCGTCTGCAGGATGTGCACGCGACGCTCGCCCGGTTTCGGACGCGTACGGGTGCGGGTGGGTGATGCCTGATCGTCCGTTACGGCTTGGTCCTGCGGGTGAGTCGGCTGCATTTCTGTCGCCCCGATCGAGTGCCCAGTCGCAGCGATTTTAACGAACGAATCCGCTGGTCGACATAAAGCGGGCGGCCGGTACCCGGCAGGTCGCCGGGAAGATGGCCGGTAATCCAGACCGTGCCGATGCCGAGGCGCTTGTAGCGCTTCAGGTGGCCGCGCGTGTCCTCGACGAGGATCGCGTCGGCCATCCGCACATGCGCGGCACGCAGCGTCCGGCGCAGCATCGTGTGGTCGGGCTTCGCGCGCCAGGTGCGGCGGTCGCGCATGTGCTCGATCGCGATCACGCGCTCGAACAGCCGTTCGATGCGCAGCTCGCGCAGCACCGCGCGCGCGTAGTTTTCCGGTGCGTTGGTCAGCACCAGCTTGCGGCCCGGCAGCGCGGCGAGGATGCGCGCGAGGCCGCGCTCGGCGCGCAGCATCCCGGGCAGGTCGGAAAACGTGTGGACCGCGCGCAGGAAGTCGTGCGGATCGATCGGATGATGGCGCGTGAGGCCGAGGAGCGCCGCGCCGTAGCGCTGCGTGTAGCCGGTGCGCAGCCGGTCGGCTTCGACGCGCTCGACCTTGAGCGCGTCGATGATGTATTGCGTCATCGCACGGTTGATCTCGGGAAAGATCGCGTGCGACGCGTGATGCAGCGTGTTGTCGAGATCGAACAGCCAGACCGGCGCGCCGGCGCGCGGCCGGCTGCGCGAGATGCGCCGGCGCCGCAGCGGGGCCGGCAGGTCGGGGCTGACGATCTTGCGGCGCGTGCTCAATGCGAGCGGATCATCGTGCCGAACGGCTGCTCGGTCAGGATTTCCAGCAGCACCGAGTGCTCGATCCGGCCGTCGACGATGTGCACCGACTTCACGCCGCTCTTCGCGGCGTCGAGCGCCGACGAGATCTTCGGCAGCATGCCGCCCGAGATCGTGCCGTCCTCGAACAGCGCGTCGATCTCGCGCGCGGACAGATCGGTCAGCAGGTTGCCGTCCTTGTCCATCACGCCCGGGATGTTGGTCATCATCAGCAGCTTCTCGGCGTTCAGCACGGTGGCGAGCTTGCCCGCGACGAGGTCGGCGTTGATGTTGTACGACAGGCCGTCTTCGCCGAAGCCGATCGGCGAGATCACCGGGATGAACGCGTCGTCCTGCAGCGCCTTCACGACCGCCGGGTTGATCGCCTCGACTTCGCCGACCTGGCCGATGTCGATGTACTGGCCCGGGTTGTCGCGGTCCGGCATCAGCAGCTTGCGCGCGTGGATCAGGCCGCCGTCCTTGCCCGTCAGGCCCACCGCATGGCCGCCGAAGTGGTTGATCAGCGTCACGATGTCCTGCTGCACTTCGCCGCCCAGCACCCATTCGACGACTTCCATCGTCTCTTCGTCGGTCACGCGCATGCCCTGGATGAAGGTGCCGGCCTTGCCGATCTTCTTCAGCGCCTGGTCGATCTGCGGGCCGCCGCCGTGGACGATCACCGGATTGATGCCGACCAGTTTCAGCAGGATCACGTCGCGCGCGAAGCCCTGCTTGAGCCGTTCTTCCGTCATCGCATTGCCGCCGTATTTGATGACCACGGTCTTGCCGTGGTAGCGGCGGATGTACGGCAGCGCTTCGGCGAGGATTTCTGCTTTCAGAGTAGGGGCGATCTGCGAGAGGTCGATGGGCTCGGACATGGCGGCAGCTCTGGCTGGGAACGGTTGAAACAGGGCGAATTGTACAGGAGTGGCGCAGCGCAGCATCGGGTTTTTGGGCTGGCCGGAAGGCGGTCTGCGCGGGTCTGACACCTTGTGCGGCGGCCCGCCGGCTATGGCGCTGCGCGATGCGGGCGGCAGTGCGCGGGCCGCGCCGCCCGGTTCGTTCGCGACGCACTTCGGCCGGGCGGCCGACGTGCAAGATCCGTGCGCCGCGTTATGCTTGTCGCGTGGGGCGACTTCACGCCCGCTTCCGCGATTCCGCCATGACCGATTCCGCCGCTGCCGCCCGTTCCGCCCCGCACCGCGCGCGCTGCCCGCGCTGCGGGCGCGGCTTCGACTGTGGCGCGCGCACGCAACCGTTCGACTGCTGGTGCGCGTCGATGCCGGCGCTGCCGGGTGGCGGCACCCAGCCTGCGGCCGGCGCGCGCTGCCGGTGCCCCGAGTGCCTGGCCGACGAGATCGCGCAGCGCATGACCGGCGCGGCCGGCTGACGGCGCGGGCCGTGCATGCGCTGCGCGCCGTTCGCCGGTTCCGATCCGGCCCCGCTAGGGGCGCCGCCCGCTAAACGGGTAAACTGCCCGGATGCAACGAATCACCACCACCGGGCGCGTCAACCTCAGTCACCTGTTCTGGCTTCGCAATCTCGCGATCATCGGCCAGCTCGTGACGATCGGCGTCGTGCAGACCTATTTTGGCGTGCATCTGCCGTTGCCGGCGATGCTGATGGTCATCGCGCTCGAAATCGTTTTCAACGCGCTGACCTGGGTGCGCGTGCTGCGCGCGCGGCCCGAGACCAATTTCGAGCTGCTCGGCCAGCTGTGGGTCGACCTCGGTGCGCTGTCCGCGCTGCTGTTCCTGTCGGGCGGCACGACCAACCCGTTCGTGTCGCTGTACCTGCCGTCGCTCGCGATCGCGGCGGCCGTGCTGCCGTGGCACCTGATGATCTGGCTCGCGGCGTTCGCGGTCGCGTGCTACGCGGCGCTCGGCTTCGATTCGGTGCCGCTCAACATGGACAATCCCGCGAACCTGTTCGACTACTACCGCACCGGGATGTGGGCGAACTTCATGGTCAGCGTCGGGTTGATCGCGTGGTTCGTCGCGCGCATGTCGAAGGCGCTGCGCCAGCGCGATTCGGCGCTCGGCGAAGCGCAGCAGCACCTGCTGCGCGACGAGCGGGCGGTTGCGCTCGGCGTGCAGGCCGCCACCGTCGCGCACGAGATGGGCACGCCGCTGTCGACGATCGCGATGCTCGCCGAGGAACTGCGCGACGCGGCGCGCGCCGATCCGGGGCTCGCTCGCTACGAGGCCGACCTGAAGGTGCTCGAGGAACAGATGACGCTCTGCACGTCGGCGCTCGCGCGCCTGCGCAGCCGCGCGAGCGCGCCGGCGAGCCGCCAGCCGGTGGACGACTGGCTCGACACGTTCGTCGAGCACTGGCGCCTGCGGCATCCGCATGTGCAGTTCGAGCTGCTCGGCGCGCGTCCGGCGGGCGTCGCGCTCGACGACACGGTCGCGGCCGGCCAGATCCTGACGATCCTGCTGGACAACGCCGCGCGGGCGAGCCCGCAGCGCGTGACGCTGGCCGCGAAGGTCGCGCACGACCGCGCGGCCGACGAGATCGAATTCGAGGTATGCGACGACGGGCCCGGCATTCCGGCCGCGCTGCGCGAATCGCTCGGCGCGATGCCGGTCGACAGCACGCAGGGCGGGCACGGGGTCGGCCTGTATCTCGCGTTCAGTGCGGCCGCGCGGCTCGGCGGCGAAATCGAACTGTCCGATGTCACGCCGCGCGCGGCGGGCGGCAACGGGCGGGCCGGCGGTGCGGCGAATGGTCACGCCGCTGCTGCATCGGGTCATCGCGCGGGCGAACGCGTGGCCGAACGAACGGCCGGCACGCCGGATGGCCGCCCGGCCGGCGCAACCGCCGGGCGCGGCACGCGGGCCGTGCTGCGCCTGCCGGTCGTGCGCGTCGCGGCGCCGGCCGCCTCAACCAACACGTAGACGGAGAAACCACATGAGCGAGAACAATTTCCTGGTGATCGACGACAACGAGGTGTTCGCGGGCACGCTCGCGCGCGGCCTCGAGCGCCGCGGTTATGCGGTCCAGCAGGCGCACGACAAGGAGGCGGCGCTGCGGCTCGCCGCGGGCGGCAAGTTCCAGTTCATCACCGTCGACCTGCATCTCGGCGAGGATTCGGGCCTGAGCCTGATCGCGCCGCTGTGCGACCTGCAGCCCGATGCGCGGATTCTGGTGCTGACCGGTTACGCGAGCATCGCGACGGCCGTGCAGGCGGTGAAGGAAGGCGCCGACAACTATCTCGCGAAGCCCGCGAACGTCGAGTCGATCCTGGCCGCGCTGCAGACCAACGCGACCGAAGTGCAGGCCGACGAGGCGCTCGAGAATCCGGTCGTGCTGTCGGTCGACCGGCTCGAATGGGAGCACATCCAGCGCGTGCTGGCCGAGAACAACAACAACATCTCGGCGACCGCGCGCGCGCTGAACATGCACCGCCGCACGCTGCAGCGCAAGCTCGCGAAGAAGCCGGTGCGGCAGTAAGCGGGGCGACGCGTCGCGGTCGTCGCGGCGAGCGTCGATTCCGTACGACGTACGCCGCACCAACGAAAAACGGGCGACCCCGCAAAGGGGCCGCCCGTTTTTCATCGGATACCGCGCGCGTTACAGCACGTAGCGCGACAGATCCTCGTCCTGCGACACTTCGCCGAGCGCCCGGTCGACATACTTCGCGTCGATCGTCACGCGCTCGCCGGCGTGGTTGCCCGCCGAGAACGACACTTCCTCGAGCAGTTTCTCGATCACCGTGTACAGCCGGCGCGCGCCGATGTTCTCGGTTTTCTCGTTGACCGCATACGCGATCTCCGCGAGGCGGCGGATGCCGTCGTCGGCGAAGTCGAGCTGCACGTCCTCGGTCGCGAGCAGCGCCTGGTACTGCTTGACGAGACTCGCGTCGGTCGCGTCGAGGATCGCCTCGAAGTCTTCCACCGACAGCGAGTCGAGCTCGACGCGGATCGGGAAGCGGCCCTGCAGCTCCGGAATCAGGTCGCTCGGCTTCGCGAGGTGGAACGCGCCGCTCGCGATGAACAGGATGTGATCCGTCTTCACCATCCCGTACTTCGTGTTGATCGTCGTGCCTTCGACGAGCGGCAGCAGGTCGCGCTGCACGCCCTGGCGCGACACTTCGCCGCCGCTGCCTTCGTTGTTGCGCGACGTGATCTTGTCGATCTCGTCGAGGAACACGATGCCGTTCTGCTCGACGTTCTGCACGGCCTTCGTCTTCACTTCCTCTTCGTTCAGCATCTTCGCTGCTTCCTCGTCGGTCAGCAGCTTCAGCGCTTCCTTGATCTTCACCTTGCGGCGCTGCTTCTTGCCGCTGCCGAGGTTCGAGAACATCGAGCGGATCTGCTCGGTCATCTCTTCCATCCCGGGCGGCGCCATGATGTCCATGCCGGCCGACGGCTGCTCGAGGTCGAGCTCGACTTCCTTGTCATCGAGCTGGCCTTCGCGCAGGCGCTTGCGGAACGTCTGGCGCGTCGCGTTGTTGTCGTCGTTCGCGTGCTCGGCATTGCCGCCGAAGCCCACCGCGCGCGGTTGCGGCAGCAGGATGTCGAGAATGCGGTCTTCGGCCTGGTCGGTTGCCTTGCTGCGCACCTTGCGCATTTCGGTTTCGCGCGTCTGCTTGACCGAGGTCTCCATGAGGTCGCGCACGATGCTGTCGACGTCGCGGCCGACGTAGCCGACTTCGGTGAACTTGGTCGCTTCGATCTTGATGAACGGCGCATCGGCGAGCTTCGCGAGGCGGCGCGCGATTTCGGTCTTGCCGACGCCCGTCGGCCCGATCATCAGGATGTTCTTCGGCGTGATTTCCGTGCGCAGCGGGTCGGCGACCTGCTGGCGGCGCCAGCGGTTGCGCAGCGCGACCGCGACGGCCTTCTTCGCCTTGTTCTGGCCGATGATGTGCTTGTCGAGTTCCGAGACGATCTCGGCAGGGGTCATGGTGCTCATGGTGCGGTCCTTACTCGATCGTTTCGATGATGCGGTTGTGGTTCGTGTAGATACACATGTCGCCCGCGATCCCGAGCGACTTCTCGACGATCTCGCGCGGCGACAGCTCGGTGTTCTCGACGAGTGCGCGGGCCGCGGCCTGTGCGTACGCGCCGCCCGAGCCGATCGCGCAGATGCCGCCTTCCGGGTCGAGCACGTCGCCGTTGCCGGTGATCACGAGCGTGGTGGTCGCATCGGCCGTGATCAGCATCGCCTCGAGGCGCCGCAGCATCCGGTCGGTGCGCCAGTCCTTCGCGAGCTCGACGGCCGCACGGGTCAGGTTGCCCTGGTGCTTCTCGAGCTTCGCCTCGAAGCGGTCGAGCAGCGAGAACGCATCGGCGGTGCCGCCCGCGAATCCGACCAGTACCTGGTTGTTGTAGATCCGCCGCACTTTCCGCGCGCCACCCTTCATGACGATGTTGCCGAGGGTTACCTGGCCGTCGCCGCCGAGCGCGACCTTGTCGCCGCGCCGGACCGAAACGATGGTCGTGCCGTGAAATTGCTCCATCTGCGTTCCTTGAGAAAAACGGGGAAGATTCGGGCGGCGCGAGGCGCCGCCGCGTGAATCGCAGTGCGCCGGGGAGCGGCCCGGCGCGCGTCCGTTTCATTTTAGGGCGGGCGCCGGGATATCAAGAGGCGGGAGGCAAATCGGCGGGCTGGAGTCAGCCCGTTACGAGCGGGAACCGGTGCCGGAAAAACAAAAAGCGCGCGGCAGGCCGCGCGCTTTCGGGAAGCAGCGTGTCGGAGCGGAACGCCGCTCGATCAGTCGCCGAACAGCTTCTGGCGCAGCTCGCGGCGCTCTTGCGCCTCGAGCGACAGCGTGGCCGTCGGGCGCGCGAGCAGTCGCGGGATGCCGATCGGCTCGCCGGTTTCCTCGCACCAGCCGTAATCGCCGGAATCGATGCGGGCGAGCGACTGCTGAACCTTCTTGAGGAGCTTGCGTTCGCGATCGCGCGTGCGCAACTCGAGCGCGTGCTCTTCCTCGATCGTCGCGCGATCGGCGGGATCGGGCACGATCACCGTCTCGCGGAGGTTCTCGGTCGTCTGGCCTGCATTCTTGAGGATGTCCGCCTGCAACTGTTCGAGCCGATTTTTGAAGAAGGCGAGCTGATCCTCATTCATGTAATCCTTGTCGCTCATCTTCAGGATTTCGGCTTCGGTCAAGAGTTTCTTCGTCATCTGCTTGCTTCTTCAATGTGCGGCAAATCAAGAGATATTGCCTGCACTTTGGGATTACCCGCAACCGCGCTTGCAATCATTTGCGATTTGCCGCCGCGGGGCCGAAAGCCTCTGGAAAAACCGGTTCTCAAATACCAGGACAGGCCTGGCGCGGATTTGCGCGCGGCGAACCGGTGTGCTGCGCGGCAGATCGCATCGGCCGCGGCCGGGTGGCGGATGGGCGATCCGGCGCGGTTGCGATGCCCGGATACTGGTTCAGCAAGAACCGGGCCTGTTTGTTGCCGTACTCCAGCGGGCACGTATTGTAACTGAATCGCAAGCGGGCGCCGTATCGGGTCGATCCCCGTCGGCTGCGCCAATATCTAGAAAATATAACGCGCAAATCGCGAAAAAGCGATGACGGCGAAACCCTGCCCGGAAAGGGCGCCGCGCGACCGCCGCGGCGGCCCGCGGAAGCGGCCGGGCGGCGGGGTGCGCGGCGGCGCCCGCGTGCGTCAGGCGAGGCAGGCGTCGAGGCCGTCGGTGATCAGGTCCTGCGGCAGGTCGACACCGATGAACACCATCTTGTTGGTCTTCTTCTCGGCCGGCAGCCACTTCGCGGCGAGGTCGCTGCCCATCATCTGGTGCACGCCCTGGAACACGACCTTGCGGTCGACGCCCTTCATGAACAGCACGCCCTTGTAGCGCAGCATCCGCTCGCCGTAGATCTGCAGGATGCCGCCGAGGAAGTCTTCCAGCTTGTTCGGGTCGAACGGGCGGTCGTTGCGGTACACGAACGACTTGATCTTGTCGTCGTGGTGCGCGTGGTGGTGGTGATGGTGGTGGCCGTGGCCGTGATCGTGCGCGCATTGGCCGTGATCGTGGTCGCAATCGGCGTGATCGTGGCCATGGTCGTGATCGTGGTGGTCATGCGCGTGATCGTCTTCGGCGAGGAAGTCCGGGTCGATCTCGAGCTTCGCGTTCAGGTTGAAGCCGCGCAGGTCGAAGATTTCCTTGATGTCCGCCTCACCGAAATTCACGACCTTGATCGCCGCCTTCGGGTTCATGTGCATCAGGCGGTGCTTGAGGCCGGCGACGGTCTGGTCGTCGACGAGGTCCGACTTCGTGACGAACAGGCGGTCGGCGAACCCGACCTGGCGCTGCACGACTTCGTGTTCGTCGAGCTGCGCGTTCGCGTGCTTCGCGTCGACGAGCGTGATGACCGCGTCGAGCAGGAAGTCGTCGGCGATTTCGCTGTCGATGAAGAAGGTTTGCGCGACCGGGCCCGGGTTCGCGAGGCCGGTCGTCTCGATCACGATGCGGTCGAAGTCGAGCTTGCCTTCGCGCTTCTTCGCGGCGAGATCGCCGAGCGCGCGTGCGAGGTCGCCGCGGATCGTGCAGCAGATGCAGCCGTTGCTCATCTGGATGATCTGCTCGTTCGAATCCTGCACGAGGATTTCGTTGTCGATGTTCTCTTCGCCGAACTCGTTCTCGATCACGGCGATCTTCATGCCGTGCTGTTCGTTCAGGATGCGCTTGAGCAGCGTCGTCTTGCCGCTGCCGAGAAAGCCGGTAAGGATGGTGACGGGAGTGGCCATGTCGGTCGCCTGTGGTTCGTGAATCGGGGTCAAAACCAGAATGTGCGTCGCGCCCTCGCGCTGCGAGCCGGGGCGCACAACCATTCATTGAAACATACCTGTCAAGCCCTCGCCCGTCGTCCGGACGACAGGCGAAAGCGCTGGCCCGCCAGGCAGGGCCGGCGGACGATGGTGTCCGCCAAGATCGGGGCGATCAGACGATTTGCAACAGCAGGCCCTTCAGATATTCGCCTTCCGGGAATGCGGCGAGCAGCGGGTGATCGACGCCCGCGCCGAGCCGCTTCAGGATGCGCGCGTCGACCTTCGCGTCGGCTGCCGCGCCCGCGACGATCTTCTGGAACAGATCCATGTCGATCGCGCCCGAGCACGAGTACGTGAACAGCAGGCCGCCCGGACGCAGCAGCTTGAAGCCGCTCAGGTTGATGTCCTTGTAGGCGCGCGCCGCGCGATCGACGCTGTCGCGGGTCGGCGCGAACTTCGGCGGGTCGAGCACGATCAGGTCGAAACGCTCGCCTTCGTCGACGAGGCGGCGCAGCGTCTTGAACGCGTCCGCGTCGAGCCAGGTCGCGCGTTCGGCGTCGAAGCCGTTGGCCACGACGTTCTGCTGCGCGAGCGCAAGCGCATCGCCGGACGAGTCGATCGACACCACGCGTTTCGCGCCGCCCTTGAGCGCCGCGAGCGAGAAGCCGCCCGTGTAGCAGAAGCAGTTCAGCACGTCGCGATCGGCCGCGTACTGCGCGACGAGCGCGCGGTTGTCGCGCTGGTCGACGTAGAAGCCGGTCTTGTGGCCGTTCGGCACGTCGACGTGATAGCGCACCCCGTTTTCGTTCGCGATCAGCGTTGCGGGTGGCGCATCGCCCGCCAGCACGCCGGTCGTCTGTTCGAGCCCCTCCTTGTCGCGGATCGACACGTCCGAGCGCTCGTACACGTTCGGGCACCCCGTCGCACCGGCCAGCGCCGCGACGATCGCGTCCTTCCACGCTTCGACGCCCGCGGCCATGAACTGGCAGACGAGCTGGCCGCGCGGCGCCGCGTCGGCTTCAGCGGTGTCCGCGACGTAGTAGTCGACGATCAGCCCCGGCAGCCCGTCGGCCTCGCCGAATACGAGCCGTACCGCGCCGGTGCCCGACACCATCGTCGTGCGGTGCGCGACCGCGCGCTGCACGCGGCGCTTGAAGAACGCGTGGTCGATCGGCTCGTTCTCGTCGAAGCTCCATACGCGCACGCGGATCTGCGACTGCGGGCTGTACGCGCCGCGCGCGAGGAAGCGGCCGTCGTGCGCGCGCACGATCACGGTCGTGCCGGGCGCGGGCTTGCCGTCGACGTGGTCGATCGCATTGGCGTAGACCCACGGATGGCGGCGCAGCAGCGACTTTTCCTTGGACGGCTTGAGTGTGACGGTTTGCATGATGAGATCGAGGTGGGCCGCGCGCGAAGCCGACCGCTGTCGGTCGCCGCGCACGGCGGGTAACACGGGAAACGCGTCAGTCGCGCTTCTTCGCGCGCGGATGCGCGCTGTCGTAAATCTTGGCGAGATGCTGGAAGTCGAGCGACGTATAGACCTGCGTCGCGGCGACGCTCGCGTGGCCGAGCAGTTCCTGCACCGCACGCAGGTCGCCGCTCGACTGCAGCACGTGCGTCGCGAACGAGTGGCGCAGCACGTGCGGATGGACGTTGGCGGGGATGCCCGCGGCGAGCGCCGCGCGCTTCACGCGCTCGCGCACGACACCGGGCGCCATCCGGTTGCCGCGCACGGACAGGAACAGCGGATGCGGGTCGTGCTTCACGAATTCGCCGCGCACCGCGAGCCACGCGTTCAGCGCATCGATCGCCTTGCGGCCGACCGGCACCTTGCGCTCCTTGTTGCCCTTGCCGAGCACGGTGACTTCGGCTTCGGCGAGATCGAGCCAGCCGGCCGAGCGGTAGCCGTCGGCCTGCGTGTACACGGCATCGAGCCCGATCAGCTCGGCCAGGCGCAGCCCCGACGAATAGAACAGCTCGAGGATCGCGTGGTCGCGGATGCCTTCGGTCGTGCCGGGGACCGGCGCGTCCATCAATGCCGATGCGTCGTCGACCGACAGCGCCTTCGGCAGGGTTTTCGGCCGTTTCGGCGCGCGCACCGCGGCAACCGGGTTCGCGGGCATCTCGATGCGCTGCGCGAGCCACCGGTAGAACGCGCGCCACGCAGATAGCCGATGCGAGATCGACCGCGCGGACAGCCCGCCCGAATGTGCGCGTGCGACCGCGCCGCGCATGTCGGCGGCCGTCAGCGCTTCGAGCGGCCGGCCGGCCGCGAGCTTCTTCAGTTCGTCGAGTTCGTGCGTGTACGCGCGCAGCGTGTGTTCCGACAGCTGCCTGACGTGCTTCAGGTTCGACAGGTAGGCGGCGACCGGATCGTCTGTCATCGCGTGCGGCGGATCAGTGCGGCAGCAGGCGCGTGAGCGCGGCGCTGGCGAGCGTCGAGATCTGCGCGAGGAAGTCGGTGGCCATCCCGTCGTGGAAGCGGCGCGGATCGGGCGAGCCGAGCACGAGCAGGCCGAACGCGGGCGCATCGGTGCCGGCGAGCGGCGCGCGCAGCGCGAGCAGCGCGACCGATGCGGCCGAGCCGTCGCCGGCCGGCGCGGCTTCAGCGCCTTCCGCCGCATGCGCGGCCGACGCGGCCACCGCGGGCGCGAGCCACTGCGCGGCCTCGAAGCCCGTGTTCGCGCCGCAGTACGGCGTCGACAGGCCGTTCGTGAAGAGGCGCACTTCCTCGCCGACCTGGCGCGCGAAGTCGGCCTGCGCGTAGGTGTCGGCGACGTCCCACACGCGCAGTGCCGTCTGCGGCACGTCGAACACGTCGGCGATGCCGTCGGCGATCGTGCGCGGCAGCGCGTACGGATCGCGTTCCGCGATCACGCGCGCGGTCCAGCGGCTGAACTTCGCGGACAGGCTGTCGTTCTCGTGGCCGTAGCGCACGAGCTCGGCGAGCCGGCGCTCGAGATGCTTGTTCTTGTCGCGCAGCATCTCCATCTGCCGCTCCTGCAGCGAGATCGCGGCCTTGCCGTGCGGGTTCGCGAGACGGATCGTCGCGAGCAGTTCGGCGTGCTGCGCGAAGAATTCGGGATTGGCGAGCAGGTAGTCGGCGACTTCGCGATCGTTCATGTGGCTGGCGCGTTCAGTTATCAAGGACGTTGCAGGGTCAGGCGTTCAGGTCGATCTCGCCTTCGAACACGGTCGCGGCGGGGCCGGCCATCATCAGCGCGGCGGTTTCGTCGCGCGCGCCGTCCCAGCCGATCGTGAGCGTGCCGCCGTGCGTGTGCACGGTCACGGGCGAATCGAGCAGGCCGCGCCGGATACCGGCCGCCACCGCCGCACACGCGCCCGTGCCGCACGCGAGCGTCTCGCCCGCGCCGCGTTCGTACACGCGCAGCTTCACTTCGTTGCGCGACACGATCTGCATGAAGCCGGCGTTCACGCGCTGCGGGAAGCGCGCATGGTGCTCGATCAGCGGGCCTTCTTCCAGCACGGGATACGCTTCGGCATCGTCGACGATCTGCACCGCGTGCGGATTGCCCATCGACACCGTCGAGATCCAGCGCGTCGCGCCGTCGACGTCGAGCGGCCACAGCGTGTCGCGGCCTTCGGTGCGGCCGTCGAGGCCCGACGCCTCGAACGGCACCTGCGCCGGCGCGAACACGGGTGCACCCATGTCGACGACGACCTCGCCGTTGTCCTGCAGCGTCAGCGTGATCAGGCCCTTCATGACCTGCACGCGCACGCTGCGCTTGTCGGTCAGGCCGCGATCGCTGACGAACTTCACGAAGCAGCGTGCGCCGTTGCCGCAGTGTTCGACTTCGCCGCCGTCGCAATTGAAGATCCGGTACTTGAAATCCACGCCGTCGACGGTCGGTTTTTCGACGAGCAGCAACTGGTCGGCGCCGATGCCGAAGTGCCGGCTGGCGAGCGCGCGCACCTGCGCTTCGGTGAGCGGCGGCAACGCGCGCGAATAGCCGTCGAGCACGACAAAGTCGTTGCCCGCGCCGTGCATCTTGGTGAACGAGAGTTTCACTGGGTCCGGAATTCCATGGCGAACAAGGCGGTCGGCACGATGCGAACGGCCCGCCGTCACGCCGGGCGGCCTCGTTCGTCGTGCTGATCTCAACCGCAAATGATACATGCAGCCGACAGGGGCGTCCTGCGCGGGCGGGCGTTTCGCGTCGTCGGCGCAGGCGGAACGGGCGGCCTCTGTCGATCGGTCGACTGGTCGCATCCGCGGCGAGGGGACAAATTGACGCGGTGTGGCGGGTGTTCTCGCGGCACAGGCGGGGCCGGCGATGCGTGTCCGGCGCGCGGCGAAAGGACTGGACACTCCGGACGCACGATTTCGTACGGGTCAAATTGACAGGGTAATCACGCGATTCGTATAGTGTGGCTATACGCATACAGGCCATGCTGTCGACATCGCGACTCGAGCGCGGGAGGTCCATGATCAAGTCATGGCAGCACAAGGGACTGGAAGCGTTTTTCATGAACGGGAGCAAGGCGGGCATCGTGCCGGACCACGCTCCAAGGCTGCGGCGCCAGCTTGCCCGTCTCGACGTGTCGAGCCGGCCGCTCGACATGAACGTGCCGGGCTGGCGCTTCCACGGCCTTGCCGGCGGGCTGGACGGTTACTACTCGGTGAGCGTGAGCAGCAACTGGCGCCTGACGTTCCGATTCGATGGCCCCGATGTCGTCCTGGTCAATTACCAGGACTATCACTGAGATGATTCAAGCCATGACACGCATCTTCAATCCGCCCCATCCGGGCGAAGCGCTGCGCGATGACGTGCTGCCGGCGCTCGGCCTGACCGTCACCGAGGCCGCCGCACAGCTCGGCGTGACGCGTGCGGCGCTGTCGCGCATCCTGCACGGCCATGCCGGCATCTCGCCGGAAATGGCATTGCGCCTTGAGGCGTGGCTCGGCGAGGAAAACGGGGGAAGGGCGGATCTGTGGCTCGCGCAGCAGTCGGCCTACGATCTGTGGCAGGCGCGCGCGAAAGGCGTGCCGAAGGTGGCGAGGGCGCAGGCGCGCACCTGACGGCGCGCCCGCGGCTTTCGCCCCGGCGGGGTCAGGTCAGTACAGGCTCGGCTCGCCGGGCGGGCGTGTCTTGAAGCGCTTGTGGACCCAGTAGTACTGCTCGGGCATCAGCGGGATCTGTTCCTCGAGGAATTCGTTCATCCGCCGTGCGTCGAGATCGTCGTCGCCGGTCGGGTAGTTGGCCCACGGCTTGAAGACCTTCAGCCGATAGCCCTTGTAGTTCGGCAGCACCTCGCCGATAAAGGGCAGAACCTGCGCGTGGCCGGTCTTGGCGAACCGGCCGACCGCCGTCAGCGTGCAGGCCGGTACGCCGAAGAAGGGCACGAACGTCGAGTTGCGCATCCCGTAGTCCATGTCGGCACCCAGCATCACCGGCTTGCGGTCGCGCAGCCAGCGCAGCACGGTGCGCGCGCTGTCCGCCCGGCTTGCCAGCTCCGCACCGAAGCGGCTGCGGCCGGCTTTGGCCGCGGCTTCAATTTCCGGGTTCTTCATCGGCGTGTAGAGCGAGCCGCACATGCGGCCGAGTGCGAGATTGATCGCCATCGAGCCGGCCTCGATGCCGACGAAATGGAAACCGAGCAGGAGGGTCGGCGGCATGTCCGGATCGCTGAGGTCGACCTCGCTCTCGACCGTAAACAGCTTGCGGTAGGCCTGTTCCGACGCGAACCACTGGTAGCTGCGCTCGACGTAGCTGCGGATCGCGTGGCGGAAATGCAGGCCGGCCACTTCCTCGCGCCGCTCGTCGCTCCACTCCGGGAAGCAGAGTTTCAGATTGGTATGTACGATGCGCTTTCGCCCGCTGGGGATCTGGTACAGCAGCCAGCCGAGACCGTCGCCGAGCCGTGCGGTCAGGCCGTACGGCAACCGGGCGAGCAGTTTCAGGAAGCCGATGGCGAGGTGCGTGCCGAGGCGGCCTAGCATGCGAAACCTCCGTGGGGCCGGCTGACCGGCGCGTTGCGAACGGGGGAGTAAGACGGTGGAAGATGCAGCACGAGCGGCACTCTGTGACAATTCAGGAAAGCCGCTATAATACGGTCTTCGCCGAGTTAACTGACAACTTGCGGGGCGAAGCCGGACGGTGCGATACGCGCTGCCCGGTACTGGTAATCCGCTAAAGCGTCGCCGCTTCAGGCCCCACGAAGCTGGCTACGTGAAACCAACCGTAACCAAACAGGAGCCTGAAAAAGTGGCAAACGACTATCTCTTCACGTCCGAATCCGTCTCCGAAGGCCATCCGGACAAAGTCGCGGACCAAATCTCGGACGCGATTCTCGACGCCATCCTCGAGCAGGACAAATATTCGCGCGTTGCGGCGGAAACGCTGTGCAACACGGGTCTCGTCGTTCTGGCCGGTGAAATCACCACGACGGCCAACATCGATTACATCCAGATCGCGCGCGACACGATCAAGCGCATCGGCTACGACAACACCGAGTACGGCATCGACTACAAGGGCTGCGCGGTGCTCGTCGCGTACGACAAGCAGTCGCCGGACATCGCACAGGGCGTCGATCGTGCACACGACGACAACCTCGACCAGGGCGCGGGCGACCAGGGCCTGATGTTCGGTTACGCGTGCGACGAAACGCCGGAACTGATGCCGCTGCCGATCTACCTGTCGCACCGTCTCGTCGAGCGCCAGGCCAGCCTGCGCCGCGACGGCCGCCTGCAATGGCTGCGCCCGGACGCGAAGTCGCAGGTGACGGTTCGCTACGTCGACGGCAAGCCCCATTCGATCGACACTGTCGTGCTGTCGACGCAGCACGCACCGGAGATCGAACTGCCCGCACTGCGTGAAGCCGTGATCGAGGAAATCATCAAGCCGACGCTGCCGGCCGACCTGATCAAGGGCGACATCAAGTTCCTCGTGAACCCGACCGGTCGATTCGTGATCGGTGGCCCGCAGGGCGATTGCGGCCTGACCGGCCGCAAGATCATCGTCGACACGTACGGCGGTGCCGCACCGCACGGCGGCGGCGCGTTCTCGGGCAAGGATCCGTCGAAGGTCGACCGTTCGGCTGCATATGCAGGCCGCTACGTCGCGAAGAACATCGTCGCCGCCGGCCTCGCGTCGCGCGCGCTGATCCAGGTGTCGTACGCGATCGGCGTCGCGGAGCCGACCTCGGTGATGGTCAACACGTTCGGCACGGGCCGCGTGTCGGATGCGGTGATCACGAAGCTCGTGCGCGAGCACTTCGACCTGCGTCCGAAGGGCATCATCAAGATGCTCGACCTGCTGCGCCCGATCTACGAGAAGACCGCTGCTTACGGCCACTTCGGCCGCGAAGAGCCGGAATTCTCGTGGGAAGCGACCGACAAGGCGCTCGCACTGGCCGAAGCGGCCGGCGTGGAGCCGACGGCACGCGTCGCGTAAGCGTCGTTCGCCTGAAATGAAAAACCCCGCCATTGGCGGGGTTTTTTTATGGGTTTCGATCGCCGGCGCAACGGCGGCGATCGTGGCGGGCAGCGCCCGCCGGCGCGATTTCAGCGCGCGCCGAACCCGAACCCGAACCAGCCGTTGCTGGCCGCGAGGCGGCGCGGGCGGTTGACGCGGCGCTGCGGGCCGAGCGCACGGCGCAGCGCGAGCGCGCGCAGCGACGACGGCTTCTGCAGCAGCGAGCGCAGGCCGGCACGGCGGGCGAACGCCTGCGTGCTCACCATCGAGAAAAACGCGTGGAACCACGCACGGATGCCGTCCAGCCGGCTGTGTGCGTGCGTACGCTCGGCCAGCGCCTGCGTGCGTGCGCGGTGATGGCGCAGCGAGCGGGCGGGAGCGGACGGCACGGCGCGCTTCGCAGCGTGGCTGAATCGGGAAGTCAGACGGAATGGCATGTGAACGATGCTTCGCTTGTATGGGTGGCGCCCTTGAAGAGCGCACTGGTATGAACGGCCTCGGATGGCGCAACGGATCTTATCGAATGTCGCTGCGTGCCGCGCCCGCCAGAACTGACAGGCCGCGTCAGGCTACAGGGGATTCATGACGGGCAAAAGTCGCGATAAACCCTTGTGCCACAAGGCGTGTGCCGCATACCGCCTGTCGGTGAGGCCACCGCCGCGCCGCACAGTTCCCTTGACCCGGATCAAATCGGCGATTGGCATGCCCCTGCGCACGACAATGGCGCTGTTCGCGGCATCCGGCGCCGATTTACAATCGTCACATTCACACAATAAACGTCTGGCATCCCATGTCGTCTCCATTGCAGTCGGAATCGATCCGCGCGCAAGTCGCGGAATTGCGCGAACGCGGCTTCGTGGTCGCGCGTGGCCTCGTCGGTGAGCAACAGTGCGCGGCGCTCAAGCAGATCGCGGAGCGCCAGTTGCGGGAGGCCGCCGAGCCGATCGAGTTCGAGGCGGACCTGCGCTACCCGGGCGCACCCGAGTCGAAGCATGCACCGGGCGGGCACACGGTGCGGCGGCTGCTCGATGCGTACACGCGCGATCCGGCATTCGCCGAGCGCGCGATCGCACCCGAAATCGGCGCGTGGATGCGCGAGTATTTCGGCGAAGAGCCCGTGCTGTCGCGCGCGCATCACAACTGCATGATGACGAAGCACCCCGCGTACGGCAGCCTGACCGGCTGGCATCGCGATTTCCGCTACTGGTCGTTCGAGCGGCCTGACATGGTGTCGGTGTGGCTCGCACTCGGGCCGGAAACGAACGAGAACGGCGCATTGTGGCTCGTGCCGGGTTCGCATACGGCCGAATTCGGGCCGGAAGCGTTCGACGATGCGAAGTTCTTCCGCGGCGACCTGCCGGAGAACCGGAAGATGATCGACGCGGCCACGTGCCCGCCGCTCCAGACGGGCGACGTCGTGTTCTTCCACAGCAACACGCTGCATTCGGCCGGGCAGAACCGTTCCGACCAGGTGAAGTTCTCGCTCGTGTACACCTATCATGGCGCGAGCAACCGGCCGGTGCCGGGTACGCGCTCGGCGGCGAAGCCGGAAGTGCCGTTCTAGGCGCGGATCGGGCGGCCGGCGAGGCCGTCGCGATCGTGATCGCGTGATGCGACACTGCGCATCGCGGGCGAATGGAGCAACGGGCGGCCTGGCCGCCCGTTTCGTATTGCGCGGCCCGATCGGGTGACGCGGGCCGTTCGCGCGTCGCGCGGTTGTGCGATCAGCGCTTGCTGCCCGGCATCGCGAGGCCGATCAGGCCGATGAACGAGGCGACGGCGCCGCCGACGATCAGCAGGATCGTCTTCGTCGCGGGCGAGCCGGTGAAGAAGCGCGACATGTCGTCGTTGATCGAATGGAACGACTGTCCGCCGAAATACAGCAGCACGACGCCGCCGACGAGCAGTGCAACCGAGATGACCCGGGACATACCAACCTCGCTGTAACGGTGATTCGAGACGCCGCAGTGTAGGCGAGCACCGCGGTCGCGTCCATTGCCGTGCGCGCATCGGTCGCCTTCGCTACCATAGCCGTCATGCGTTTCCTTCGCCGCCGTCGCACCCTGGGTGCGGCCGGCGCGCGCCCCTCCCTCCGACGTCCCGACGGAAATACTCATGGCCTACGAAGCAGCTTCCGAACGTTATGCCGACATGCAATACCGCACCTGCGGCAAATCCGGGCTCAGACTGCCCGCCCTGTCGCTCGGCCTGTGGCACAACTTCGGCGACTCGACGCCGATCTCGACGCAGCGCGAGATCCTGCGCACCGCGTTCGACCTCGGCATCAACCACTTTGATCTCGCGAACAACTACGGGCCGCCGTACGGCAGCGCCGAGACCAACTTCGGCCGGCTGCTGAAGGAGGATTTCCGGCCGTATCGCGACGAGCTGCTGATCTCGACGAAGGCCGGCTGGGACATGTGGCCGGGGCCGTACGGCAGCGGCGGCGGGTCGCGCAAGTATGTGCTCGCGAGCCTCGACCAGAGCCTGCAGCGCATGGGGCTCGACTACGTCGACATCTTCTATTCGCACCGCTTCGACGCGCATACGCCGCTCGAGGAGACGGCTGGGGCGCTCGCGTCGGCCGTGCAGCAGGGCAAGGCGCTCTACATCGGCATTTCGTCGTATTCGGCGGCGAAGACGCGCGAGATGGCCGAGCTGCTCGCGCAGTACCGGGTGCCGCTGCTGATCCACCAGCCTTCGTACAACATGCTGAACCGCTGGATCGAGAGCGAGCTGCTCGGCACGCTCGACGACGTCGGCGCGGGCAGCATCGCCTTTACGCCGCTCGCGCAGGGGCTGCTCACGTCGAAGTACCTGAATGGCGTGCCGGCCGACGCGCGCGTGAACAAGCCGGGCGGCGGCTCGCTGAAGCAGGATCACCTGAGCGCGGACAATCTCGAGCATGTGCGCAAGCTCAACGCGATCGCCGAACGGCGCGGGCAGAGCCTCGCGCAGATGGCGCTTGCGTGGGTGCTGCGCAACGGCCGCGTGACGTCCGCGCTGATCGGCGCGAGCCGGGCGGAGCAGGTGCGTGAAAACGTCGGCGCGCTGAAGAACCTCGAATTCTCGGCGGAGGAGCTCGCGGAGATCGATCGTCACGCGACGGAAGGCGGCATCAATCTTTGGGAAAAGCCGTCCACCGATCAGGCTATCTGACCGGCAGGCGATACGGCATGCGAAACATCGCGTGCCGTATTGCAGACAGCCTGACGCATAGCCGCGGTGCAGCGATGCGCGTCAGGCAGGGGGGGCGCCGCTCGCGCTAGAGCAGCGCAGGCAGGCCTTCGACCAGCAATACCGCGACGCCGACGCCGAGGATGACGCCCAGCACGCGCAGCAAGTTGTGGCGGAATTCGGTTGCGCACGGCACCGCGCCGAGAAATAGCGCTCCGGCCAGCGCCATCGGAATCAACAGGATGAAGTCGCCGATCGTGAAATAGGTGGTCATGCGTGTCTCCAGTGTCGGCCGGAGTTGGCGCTTTCGCGCCGGCTCCAGATCCATGCCGGGTGTTTCTAGTCTTGGTCCGACCCGATTGCGAGCAGGGCGGTCAATTCGAGTATAGGCAACCGGCAGCGCTTTTCGCTATCCGAACCATTAAAAATCAGCGGAAAGCCCGGCGAATCGCGCACTTTTCCCGCAAGCAAGACGAACGCCTTGCACGTATCTTTCCCGTTCCTTTCGATATTTGCGGAATTGTCGTACGTGTCCGATGCGGGCCGCCGCACCCGCGGGCGCGGCGGCCTGTCCGCTTACGCGCGGTCGGGTTGCACGCGGGCGGCCGGCGCGCGGAACACGAGCGCGAGCCCCGCGATGATCGCGCCCATGCCGGCGAGCGCGAGCGGCTCGGGCCGGTTGCCGAGCCAGACGGCATCCATCAGCGTGGTGACGACGGGCACGAGATAGAACAGGCTTGTCACGTTGACGAGATCGCCACGTTGCATCAGCCGGTAGAACAGCAGTTGCGCGATCACCGAAATCACGATGCCGAGCCACAGGAGCGGTACGACGAACGCCCAGCTCATGTCGAACGACACCGGCCGGAACGGCACGATCGCCACGCACAGCGCGAGGCCGATCGCATTCTGCAGCGGCAGCACGTCGGCGGGCGCCGCGCGGACGCGCTTTTGCAGCAGCGAGCCGGCGGTCAGCGCGACGAGCGCCGTGAGCGCGCACGCGACGCCCGCGGCCGACAGACCGGCGCCGCCCACGCCGCGGCACACGACGAGTGCGAGGCCGGCCAGCGACAGCGCGAGCCCCGCGACGCGCACGGGCTGCCAGCGCCGCTCGACGATCGCGAGCGTGAGGATCGGCTGCACGCCGAGGATCGTCGCGAGCACGCCCGGTGCGATCCCGCGTTCAAGTGCGAGCAGATAGAAGATCGAATAGCCGCCCATCATCAGCAAGCCGGTCAGCGCGGCCATGCGCCGCTCGCCGCGCGGCGGCAGCCAGCGTCTGCGCACGAAGGCCAGCGCGAGCAGCACGAGCGAGGCGAGCGCGAAACGCGCGGTGAGAAAGACGAACGCGGATGCGTGACGCAGACCGAGTTCAGCGAAGATCGCGCCGCTGCTCCACAGCAGCACGAAGAGCGACGTCGCGCCGTGCGCGGCAAGCGCGCGTTTGAACGAAACCATGTGAATCCACCTGTCGAACGGATCGGAACGTTCCATCCGCACGCACAGCAGCGAACCGTGCGTCACGACGCACGAACGGAAACTGACGGCGAATGGAAGACGAAACGGAAGCCGGCTGGTCAGCCGGCGCGTGCCGCCGGAGGGGGCGGCGCGGCGCCGACGAGCGGCGGTGCGACAGGAGGCGGGAGAACCGATGGATGCGCGCACGCCTGCGGCCGCGAGTCGAACTGCGGCCGGGATTTTGCGAGGGCGGACGTGAGCGGATGCATCGTGTCGGAATGCGGTTGAACGCGAACGAGTGTCAAAGGTAACGCAAGGCCGGCATCCCGTGCAACTGGCGTCGGCTTCGCGTGGCGCACGCCCGTTGGGTCAATCGCGTGCGCGCCGCGGCGCCGGGCGGATTCGGCGGGCGGTCACATTCGACAGGGTATGATGGGGGTAACCGCGCATGCAAGCGCACGCGCGGCGCAGTGGTTGATTGGAGACATTCGACGAATTCGCGGCACATCGCCTGCTTCTTCTTCTTTTCGCGCTTCGATAAACCGTGAACAATGGGATTACGCGCAACGCTCCGATGAGAGCGGCGCGGATCGTGCATTTGCCGGCTCGTCAGCGGGCCGGGTTTCAAGATTCAAGAGTGGGGAACCATCATGCATGTCGGGTCGATTGTCTGCACTACCCATATCGCGGTGCCGAAGGGCGCGCGCGGCATCGTCCAGCGCGTCCTGGGCGACATGGCCATGGTGACCTGGTACGCGGGCGTACCGGGCGAGTCGAAGGAACTCAACACCGAGCCGTTCTTTCTCGAGGACCTGATCGACACCGGCGAATCCGTGCTGCCGGCCGGCGCGGCGCTTCACTGAGCACGCGCGCCGCACCGGACGCTCGTCTTTCGGCCCGGCTGGCGGCACAATGCGGGGCATGACAGACGCTACTTCCGCTCCCGCTTCTCCCGCCGGCCCGCCGTTCGCCGGGCTCACGCCCGAGTGCGTGCTCGATGCGCTCGACAGCGTGCTGATGCCGGCAGGCCAGCGCACCGACGGGCGCCTGCTCGCTCTCAACAGCTACGAAAATCGCGTCTACCAGGTCGGCATCGAAGACGGCCCGCCGGTCGTTGCGAAGTTCTACCGCCCGGCGCGTTGGTCGGACGACGCGATCCTCGAGGAGCACGCATTCGTCGCCGAACTCGCCGCGCGCGAGATTCCGGCGGTGCCCGCGCGCACGCTCGACGGCCGCACGCTGCACGCGTTCGACGGTTTCCGCTTCTCGATCTTCGAGCGGCGCGGCGGCCGCGCGCCCGATCTCGATCGCAGCGACACGCTCGAATGGCTCGGCCGCTTCATCGGCCGGATCCATGCGGTCGGCGCGACGCAGCCGTATGTCGCGCGTCCCGTGCTCGACATCGGCACGTTCGGCTACGAGCCGCGCGACTACCTGCTCGCGCACGATTTCATTCCGGATGACGTGCGGCCCGCGTACGCGACCGCAGTTGCGCTCGCGCTCGAAGGCGTCGAGGCCGCGTTCGAACGCGCAGGCGAGATTCGCCTGCTGCGCACGCACGGCGACTGTCATCCGAGCAACGTGCTGTGGACCGATGCCGGTCCGCATTTCGTCGACTTCGACGACAGCCGGATGGCGCCCGCGATTCAGGATCTGTGGCTGCTGCTGCCGGGCGATCGCGAAGGCGCGTCGCGCGCGCTGGCGGACCTGCTGGCCGGCTATGAGGATTTCTGCGAATTCGAGCCGCGCGAGCTGCATCTCGTCGAAGCGCTGCGCACGCTGCGGCTGATCCACTACGCGGCATGGCTCGCGCGGCGCTGGGACGATCCCGCGTTTCCGGCCGCGTTCCCGTGGTTCAACACGCATCGTTACTGGGAAGCGCGCGTGCTCGAACTGCGCGAGCAGATCGGCGCGATGCAGGAAGGGCCGCTCTGGCCCGTGTGACGGCGCGCGCGGCACCTGCGCCGCGCGGCATCCCTGCGCGGGCCGCGGCGCGATGCGCGCGGCCCGTCCGGCCTAGAACCTCAACATCAGCTTGATCAGCGCGGCGAAGCGCTTGCCGTACGGCGGCGCAAGCAGGTTGCGCGCGTTCAGGCGCGCTTGCGTGAGCACCGGTTTCATCTTCGAGAACGTCACGAAGCCGTCGTAGCCGTGGTACGCCCCCATGCCGCTCGCACCGACACCGCCGAACGGCAGGCTGCCGCACGCAATGTGCATCAGCGTTTCGTTGACCGACACGCCGCCCGAGATCGTTTCGTGCATCACGCGGTCGATCGTGCCGCCATCCTCGTCGAACAGGTAGAGCGCGAGCGGACGCGGGCGCGCGTTCACGTACGCGATCGCCTCGTCGAGCCGCTCGTACGGCACGAGCGGCAGCAGCGGCCCGAAGATCTCCTCCTGCATCAGTTGCGACGCAGCCGGCACCTGCGTGACCGCGCACGGCACGAAGCGGCGCGACGCGGGATCGGATTGCGCGTCGGACAGCGGATGCAGTTGCGCGCCGGCGGCCTGTGCGTCGCTCGCGAGTTGCTGCAGCCGCGCGTAATGGCGCGGCGACACGATCGTCGTGTAGTCGCCGTTGGCCGACAGGTCGGGATACATCTTCGCGAACCGCGCCCGCGCGCGCTCGATGAACGCGGCTTCCATCCCGCGCGGCAGCAGCACGTAGTCGGGCGCGATGCAGGTCTGGCCCGCGTTCAGCGTCTTGCCTGCAACGATCGCGTCGACGGCTGCATCGAAGCGCGCGTTCGGGCCGACGATCGCCGGCGACTTGCCGCCGAGTTCGAGCGTGACGGGCGTGAGGTTGTCGGCGGCCGCGCGCATCACGTGGCGGCCGACGTGCGTCGAGCCGGTGAACAGCAGGTGGTCGAACGGTAGCGCGCTGAACGCGGCGCCGACTTCCGCATCGCCGTTCACGACCGCGACGTGATCGCGCGTGAAGGTCTTCGCGATCAGTTGCTCGAACAGCGCCGACGTGCGCGGCGTCAGTTCGGACATCTTGATGATCGCGCGGTTGCCGGCGGCAAGCGCGCAGATCAGCGGGCCGGCCGCGAGCAGCACCGGGTAGTTCCACGGCACGACGATGCCGACCACGCCGAGCGGCTGAGGGATCACCTTCGCGCGCGCCGGGCGCAGCCACTTGTTCATCGGCTTGCGGATCGGTTTCATCCAGCGCTTGCCGTGCTTGAGCGCGTCGTCGATCTCTTCCTTCGCCATCCAGATTTCCGACAGCAGCACTTCCTGCTTCGCGCGATGGCCGAAATCGGCGCTGATCGCTTCGGCGAGCGCGTCTGCATGGTCGATCAGCATCGTGCGCAGCGCACGCAGGTGCTGCACGCGGGTCTCCCACGCCGGGTAGGGCGCGCGCAGGTAGGCCGCGCGCTGGTCGCGCAGCAGCGACGTCAGCGCATCGGCCGACGGCAGTGCTTGCGGGGCCAGTTCGGGCAGGTCGTTCTTCATGTCGTCTCCTCCAGTTGGGCCTGGCCTGTCGGCCAGCCGTCACGCCGCACGCGAGCGCTCGGCGAGCGCGGCGGCGCGGATCGGGATGATGCGCGTCGCGCGGCGCGGGGCCGGATGCGACGGGTGTTCGAAAAACGGTTGCTGCGTGCGGCGGGCGTCGCATCCGCGCGACGGTTTCAGCAGCCGAAAACCGCGCCGCGGCACATGCGCGTGTCGTGCGATACGACCGTTGCCGGGCCCGCGACGCGGCAGTGTGTGCGCCGGCCGTTGCATCGCAGCGGGGCAGCGCGATACGCATGCCGATACGGGCCGCAGCGCATCGTGCCGCTGCGGCGGAAAGCCGTCCAAACGGTCGGCGACGACGCGTGCCGTTCGATTTCGATCGGCTGCGCGCATGACGCCGATCGTCTTCGCGCGGGCAGCCGTTTGAAATGAAATGCGGGCCGCACGCGTCGCCTCCGGACAACCCGGTCGGCACACGGCCTGCAGAACCTCGCGCTGCATCGTCGTCTCTCCCGTTTCGCGACGGATCGGCTTCTCGTGGCCGGCGCGTCGCGCGAAGCGAATCAATACATCTTAAATTTAGTTCACGCGGGCGTTTAGAGGAATCGCTCTTGAATCGGCGCGCCGCGCGCGCGACGCGCCATTCCACAATGCCCGAACATTACAAGAGGGGACGCGGTCGCGCGGCGGTGCCGGGCGCCTTCCATGACACGACGGAGACGTGACATGCAATACGACTACATCATCGTCGGCGGCGGTTCGGGCGGATCGAGCCTGGCAGGCCGGCTCGCCGATGCCTGCCCCGACGCGACGATCGCGCTGATCGAGGCCGGGTCGCATACGGAGCGCAACCTGCTCGTCAACATGCCGGTCGGCATCGCGGCACTGGTGCCGTTCAAGCTCGGCACGAACTACGGTTACGAGACGGTGCCGCAGCCGGGCCTCGGCGGGCGGCGCGGTTATCAGCCGCGCGGGCGCGGGATGGGCGGCTCGAGCGCGATCAACGCGATGATCTATACGCGCGGCCACCCGGGCGATTACGACGAATGGGCGCAGCTCGGCGCGACGGGCTGGGGCTGGCAGGATGTGCTGCCGTATTTCCGCCGCGCGGAAGGCAACGAGCGCGGCGCCGACGCGTGGCACGGCGCGGACGGCCCGCTGTCGGTATCGGATCTGCGCTTTCGCAATCCGTTCTCCGAACGATTCATCCAGGCCGCGCACGCAGCCGGTTATCCGCTGAACGACGATTTCAACGGCGCGACGCAGGAAGGCGTCGGCTTCTATCAGGTCACGCACCGCGACGGCTCGCGCTGCAGTGTCGCGCGCGCCTATATCTACGGCCGCAACCGGTCGAACCTGCATGTGATCACCGACGCGACGGTGCTGCGCGTCGCGTTCGACGGCAAGCGCGCGGTCGGCGTCGAGCTGTCGCGCAACGGACGCGTCGAGACGCTCGGCGCGCGCGCGGAGGTGATCCTGTCGGCCGGCGCGTTCAATTCGCCGCAACTGCTGATGTGCTCGGGGATCGGCCCGGCGGAGCAATTGCGCCGGCACGGGATCGCGGTCGTGCAGGATGCGCCGGACGTCGGCACGAACCTGATCGACCATATCGACTTCATCATCAACACGCGCGTGAATTCGTCGGAGCTGGTCGGCGTGTGCCTGCGCGGGATCGCGAAGATGACGCCCGCACTCGCGCGCTATTTCTCGAGCCGCACGGGGATGATGACGAGCAACGTCGCGGAGGCCGGCGGCTTCATCAAGAGCGATCCGTCGCTCGAGCGTCCCGACCTGCAACTGCATTTCTGCACCGCGCTCGTCGACGACCACAACCGCAAGATGCACTGGGGCTTCGGCTATTCGCTGCACGTCTGCGCGCTGCGGCCGTTCAGCCGCGGCACGGTGGCGCTTGCAAGCGGCGATGCGCGCGACGCGCCGCTGATCGATCCGCGCTTCTTCAGCGATGCGCGTGATCTCGACCTGCTCGTGCGCGGCACGCAGGCGATGCGCCGCATCCTGTCGCAGACGCCGCTCGCGTCGCAGGGCGGGCGCGAGCTGTACACGCGGGCGGACCAGAGCGAAGCCGAGTTGCGCGCGACGATCGTCGCGCATGCCGACACGATCTATCACCCGGTCGGCACGTGCCGGATGGGCACCGATGCGCGCGCGGTCGTCGATCCGCAATTGCGCGTGCGCGGCGTCGAAGGGTTGCGCGTGGTGGATGCGTCGGTGATGCCGACGCTGGTCGGCGGGAACACGAATGCGCCGTCGGTGATGATCGGCGAACGCGCGGCGGACTTCATCGTCGCGGCGCGCAAGGGCGGCGTGCCGAGCGGCGCGGCGGCCGCGGCGGTGCACGGCCGCTGAGTGGCGCGCACCGGGCGGCAATCATGCTCAGGCGAACGTATCGACGAGGCCGGCGCGGCTCACGCTCGTGGCGGCCGGTGCGGATTGCACAGCGTCGGCCGGTGCATCGACGGCTGACGATCCGGCGTTCCCGCGTCGCGGCGACTGGCCGCCGGCGAAAGTCTGTTGCGGGTTCTGCTGCTGCGATGCGAAGCCGCCGTCGCTGACGGTCGCGCTGCCGAGCCCGAGCCCGCCCGCTTCCATCGCTTCGCGCAACTTGGGCAGCGCGGCTTCGACCGCGTCGCGCACCTGCGCGTGCTGCGACACGAACAGTGCGTGCGCATGGTTGTCCGCGACGCGCAGCACGACCTGCAGCGGACCGAGATCGGGCGGATTGAGCGTCAGCTCGGCGCTCTGCTGGTGCGCATTCGACAGGAACACGACCTTCTGGCTCAACGCGTCCGTCCAGTCGGGCGTGCCGACGTGCGGAGCGAGCATGTGCGCGTTGGCGGCGGCGATCGCGCTCGCGGCCGGCGACAGCTGCAGGTTGGCCTGCGCCGCGGCCGCAGCCGTTGCGCCGGCCGCGAGCGTCGCGCTGGCGGCCGGATCCGTCGCGTCGCTGACTGCCGCGAGCGCGTGCTGCGCGCCGGACTGCGCGTTCGCGGCGGCCTGCAGCGACTGCGCGGTGGCCTGCGTCGGCGTCAGCTGGGTGGCGGGCGCCCCTTTCGCGTCGGCGAGCGTGCGGTCGAAGGTCGGCACCTTCGGTGTCAGCGGTGCGGCGGCGGCGCTGGTCGATGCGGTGGATGCGGTCGATGCGGTCGATGCGGGTGCCGAAGCGGCGGCCGACGCCGTCGTGCCGGTCGCGGGCATCGCGATCGCACCCGAGCCGCCCGTCAGCTTGGCGAGCGCCGCCTGCAGCGCGTCGTGGCTCGACGCCGGCGCGTCCGGCTGGGCGGCAGCGTCCTTGGCGGCGTGATCCGGGAGCGTCGCCGTGGCGTCGGGCTGGCCGGCCACGGCCGTCTTTTGCGCCGTGCCAGCGGCAACGGCGGCAGCAGCGGCGGTGGCGGCATCGGCCGGCGTCGCGTTGTCCGTGCGCGCCTGCAGTTGCGCCTGCACGGCCGCGGCGGCGGCGAGCGCGGCTGCGTCGGGGCTGGGATTCGGGTTGGCAGTGACGCTCGTGTCGTCGTCCGACGAATCGTCGTCGGTGGCGGACGGCTTCGCGCCGGCGGCCGGCGTCGACGAAGCCTGTTTCGTCGATGCATCGCGTGTGCCGGAAATCGTCGCGTCATGACGCGTGACGACGCTTTGCTTCAGCGTCTGCGCGAACGGTACGGCGGCCGTGGCAGTCGACGCGGATGCGGCGTCGTTGCCGGTGGCGGCGCCGGACGAATTCGAGCCGCGGGCGGCCTTGAGTGCGGCGCCGGCGGTGTCGATCAGCGCGCCGAGCAGGGGCAGGGGAGGCATGGCGTTCTCTCGTTCGAATGCGGTGGTCGGTTACGACGAGCGGGCCGCGTCGGCCCGCATGCGCAGGATTTTCGCGGCGTGTTCGTCGGAGTCGCGCTGTTCGCGCCGCGCGTCGCGTTGCGCTTCCTGCGCGACGCCGCGCGCCTGCAGGATTTCATACGAGCCGACGGTGCGTTTCTTCTGTTGCCAGTTCGGGCGTGCCTCGTCGATGCGGACTTCGGCCGCGGCCAGCACGTTGCGCTGTTGCGCGATCGCTGTGTCGAGCGTGTCGATGAACGCCTGGAAATTGCGCCAGTTGCCGGCCGGCATCCCGTGTTGCGCGGATTGCGCGAAGCGCGCGTGATATTCGTCGCGATAGCGCAGCAGCGCGTCGAGCTGCTCGGCGGCCGAGCTGCGGTCGCGTTGCGCGGTGCCGAGCTGCTTCGCGGCGGTGTCGAGGTCTTCCTGCGCGCGGTCGAGCAGCAACTGCAGGGGAAAGCCGTGAGCCATCTGGATCAGCCTCCGTAAGCGTCGAACAGCGCATCGAGCGCGGTAAGGCTCGATGCGAACGGCGCGCATTCGCGAAAGCCTTGCTGCAGGAATGCCTCGATGCGCGGGTAGAGCGCGATCGCGCGGTCGAGCTGCGCGTCGCGGCCGGGGGCGTAGGCGCCGACCGCGATCAGGTCGCGATTGCGCTGGTAGCGCGACAGCATCTGTTTGAACTGCCGGACGTGGTCGAGATGCGTTTCGTCGATCAGCGCGGTCATCGCGCGGCTGATCGATGCCTCGATGTCGATCGCGGGATAGTGGCCGGCCTCGGCGAGCGCGCGCGACAGCACGATGTGGCCGTCGAGGATCGCGCGCGCCGAATCGGCGATCGGATCCTGCTGGTCGTCGCCTTCGGTCAGCACGGTGTAGAACGCGGTGATCGAGCCGCCGCCTTCCGGCCCGTTGCCGGTGCGCTCGACGAGCGCGGGCAGCTTTGCGAACACCGACGGCGGATAGCCTTTCGTCGCGGGCGGCTCGCCGATCGCCAGCGCGATCTCGCGCTGCGCCATCGCGTAGCGCGTCAGCGAATCCATCAGCAGCAGCACGTGCTTGCCCTGGTCGCGGAAATACTCGGCGAGCGACGTCGCGTAGGCCGCGCCCTGCATCCGCAGCAGCGGCGACACGTCGGCCGGCGCCGCGACGACGACCGAGCGCGCGAGCCCGTCCTCGCCGAGGATCTGCTCGATGAATTCCTTCACTTCGCGGCCGCGTTCGCCGATCAGCCCGATCACGATCACTTCCGCGCTCGTGTAGCGTGCCATCGTGCCGAGCAGCACCGACTTGCCGACGCCGGAGCCCGCGAACAGGCCCATCCGCTGCCCGCGGCCGACGGTGAGCAGTGCGTTGATCGCGCGCACGCCGACGTCGAGCACGTGGTGGATCGGTTCGCGCTCGAGCGGGTTGATCGACGGCGCCGACAGCGGCGCATCGACCTTCGACGCGAGCGGGCCGAGGCCGTCGAGCGGGCGGCCCGACGCATCGACGACGCGCCCGAGCATCTCCCAGCCGACCGGCAGTCGTTTCGCGCCCGCGAGCGGATCGGCGACGGGCGCGCTTTCGAGCGGCCACACGCGCGCGCCGGGCAGCACGCCGGCGACGTCGGTGGTCGGCATCAGGAACAGGCGATCGCCGGCGAAGCCGACGACTTCCGCTTGCGCGTGCGGCAGCGTGCTGCCGGGCGGCAGTTCGATCGTGCATTCGGCGCCGACCGACAGGCGCAGCCCGATCGCCTCGAGCACGAGGCCCGCGGCGCGCGTGAGGCGCCCGCACGGTCGCAGCGGCAGCGCGCGGTGGCTGCGTGCGGCGAGCCCGTTCAGGTGCGTGCGCCAGTGCGCGAGATGCGGATTGTGCGGCGCGCGCGGCGCGGCGTCGGCCGCGGCGGCTGCATGCTGCTTTGTGTCGTGTGCGGTGTCGTACGCGGCGTCGTGTGCAGCGGGGCCGAACGACGCGAGCGCGAGTTCGCGCTCGAGCGGCGTCATGCCGTCGTGCGCGAGCGATTCGGGCGGCCGCGTCACCACGTGCTCACCTTGCCGATCGCGGCGGCGACGCGCTGCCAGCGCGTGGGCAGCGTCGCGTCGACCTCGCCGGTCGCGGCGTGCGCGCGGCAGCCGCCGCGCTCGATCGACGCGTCGGTGCGCACGTTCCAGCCGAGCGTATCGAGATCGTCCTGCAGATAGGCTTCGACGACGGGCAGGTCGGCCGGATTCACCGCGAGATGCGGCGCGCCGGACAGCGCGGGTTCGGTCGCGAGCACGTCGCGCACGGCCGCGACGAGCGCGGCCGGGTCGTGCTTCACGTGCTGGCGCACGACCTGCTGCGCGATATCGAGCGCGAGTTGCGCGATGTCGGCCGCGAGATCGTGCTCGGCGGTCGACACGGCCTCGCGGAACGACGCGGCCAGCGCCGCGAGCTGCGCGGCCTGTTCGCGCACATCGGCCTGGCCGGCCTCGAAGCCCTGCGCGCGGCCCTGCTCGAAACCGGCCTGGTAACCGAGCGCCTGGCCTTCGACGTGGCCGGCCGCATGGCCTTCGGCGTGCGCGGCGTCGCGCACGCGCTGCAGTTCCTCGGCGAGCGCGGCGGCGGCCGCGGCCGCGTCGTCGGGCGGCGGCGGGGGCGGCGGCGGGTCGAACGACGCCATCTCCCACCGCTGGTACGCGGTGAGGGTGCCCGCGCGATCGCTCGCCGAATCAGACATACGCGTCTTCCGCCTTGCCGCCGATCACGATCTGGCCGCTCTCGGCGAGGTTGCGCACGATCTGCAGGATGCGGCGCTGCTGCGTCTCGACTTCGGACACGCGCACCGGGCCGCGCGCGTCGAGATCCTCGGCGAGCAGTTCGGCCGCGCGCTGCGACATGTTCGCGAGGAACTTCTGGCGCAGCGCGGGCGGCGCGCCCTTGAGCGCGACGATCAGCGTTTCCGACTCGACTTCCTTGAGCACCATCTGGATCGCGCGATCCTCGAGCTCGAGCAGGTTCTCGAACACGAACATCTGGTCGATGATCTTCTGCGCGAGATCGGCGTCGTACTGGCGCACGCTTTCGAGCACGCCTTCCTCATGCACGCTGGTCATGAAGTTCAGGATCTCGGCCGCGGTGCGGATGCCGCCCATCGGGCTGCGCTTCAGGTTGTCGCTGCCGGACAGCAGGCCCGTCAGCACGTCGTCCAGTTCACGCAGCGCGGCCGGCTGGATGCCGTCGAGCGTCGCGATCCGCAGCAGCACGTCGTTGCGCAGCCGTTCGGTGAAGCACGACGCGATCTCGGACGCCTGGTCGCGGTCGAGGTGCACGAGGATCGTCGCGATGATCTGCGGATGCTCGTTCTTGATCAGTTCGGCCACGGCGCCCGAGTCCATCCACTTCAGGCCCTCGATGCCGCTCGTGTCGCTGCCCTGCAGGATGCGGTCGATCAGCACGCCGGCCTTGTCCTCGCCGAGCGCCTTCGTCAGCACCGAGCGGATGTAATCGCTCGAATCGAGCGACAGCGCGGTGTGCTGCTCGGCTTCCTTCACGAAGTCCTGCAGCACGTCCTCGACCTGCTCGCGCGTGACGTTCTTCAGCGCGGCCATCGCGGCGCCGATCTTCTGGACCTCGCGCGGCGCGAGGAACTTGAATACCTGCGCGGCTTCTTCCTCGCCGATCGACATCAGCAGGAGCGCGCTCTTGGTCAAGCCTTCAGCGTTCATCGGACACCCAGTTCTTCACGACGGTGGCGACGATCTTCGGATCCTGGCGGGCGATCGTGCGCGCGTAGTCGAGGTTGCGTTCGTAGCGGTTCTTCTCGTTCTCGAAGCCGAGCAGCAACGAGTCGGGCTCCTCGGCCTTGACCGGCGCGGGCAGGCCGTCGAGCAGGACCGGATCTTCCGGCGCCGCGAGTGCCGGCGCGGCCGGCTCGGCCGGCGGGAAGGCGCGGCGCATCGCCGGGCGCACGAACATGAAGTAGAGCGCCGCCGCGGCCGCCGCGATGCCGAGCCACTTCGCGGCTTCCTTCGCCATCGCGATCATGTCGGGCTGGCGCCACCACGGCAGGTCGGCGTACGGGTCGCTCACGGTCGAGAACGCGCTGTTCACGACGTTCACCGAGTCGCCGCGCTTCTCGTCGTAGCCCATCGCGTCCTTCACGAGCTGCTCGACCTGCGCGAGCTTCGCGGGCGGCAGCGGCTGCATCGACACGTGGCCCTTCGCGTCGGCGACCGGCTGGTAGTTGACGACGACCGCGACCGACAGCCGCTTCACGTTGCCCATCGGCTGTTCGAGATGGCGGATCGTCTTGTCGACCTCGTAATTGGTCGTCTGGTCCTTGCGGTCGCTGACGGGTGTCGTCTGCGGCGCGTTCTGGCCGTTGCCGGCGACGATCGGCGCCGAGGCCGGCTGCGGCGGCGTGTTCGACAGCGCGCCCGGCACGCCCGACGCACCGCCCTGCGCGAGTTCGGTTGCGCTGCTGGTCTGCTGGCTGCGGATCGCGGCCTGCTGCGGCACGCCGTTCGGGCCGTAGCTTTCCGACGTCTGTTCGATCTTCGAGAAATCGAGGTCCGCGCTGACCTGCGAGCGCGCGTTGCCGGCGCCGAAGATCGGCGCGAGGATCGCGTCGATGCGCTTCTGCGTGTTGTGCTCGACCTGCTGCACGTACTTGAGCTGGCTCGCGTCGAGGCCGGACGCCGAAGCCGGCTGGGTCAGCAGGTTGCCGTCCTGGTCGACGATCGTCACGTTCTTCGCGGGCATGTCGGGCACGCCGGACGACACCATCCGCGTGATCGCCTGGACCTGGCCCTCGTCGAGCACGCGGCCCGGGTAGAGGTCGACGAACACCGACGCGCTCGGCGCTTCCTTGTCGCGCACGAACACCGACGGCTTCGGGATCGCGAGATGCACGCGCGCACCGCGCACGGCATTGATCGATTCGATGGTGCGCTGCAGCTCGCCTTCGAGCGCGCGCTGGTAGTTGATCTGTTCGGCGAACTGGCTGATGCCGAATTTCTGGTTGTCCATCAGCTCGAAGCCGACCGAGCCGCCCTTCGGCAGGCCCATCGCGGCGAGCTTCAGGCGCGTTTCATGCACCTGGTTCGACGGCACGAGGATCGCGCCGCCGGCGTCGGCGAACTTGTAGGGAACGTTTGCCTGCTGGAGCGCGGTAATGATCGCGCCGCCGTCGCGGTCCGACAGGTTGCTGTACAGCACGCGGTAGTCGGGCGTCCGGCTCCACAGCACCAGCGCGGTGATCGCGGCGATCGCGAACGCGACGGCGATCAGGAACGGCAGCTTCGGGTTGCCCTTCATCCGCGAGATGCCGGGAATGCGTTCGGCGAAGCCGCCAAGGCCGAAGTCCGCGCCAGCGCCACCCACGCCCGGCAACGCGGCGGCCGCGGCGGCGCCGGGCGCCGGGCTGGCGAGGCCCGCGCGGGCGTCGGGATTGATCAGCGAGTTGGCCTGCGAATCCATGCGTCGAGTTTCTCCGGAGCGGGACGACTGAGCTCGCTCGGACGAGCGGGCGGACAATGACACGATGCGATTATCGTGATCCGGGCCGTACTCCGATCGACCGAAAAGAGCGGGGTTTCCCCCGTACTTTCTCGGCTTTGACGCACGGCGCGCTGCTATTCTTTGCTGCGATCCGGCATGGTGCGCGTGGTGCGGCACCGGCGGAAACGCCCGGTGCGTCCGGGTCTCTTCTCTCAATTCTGGGGACAGCATGACTGCGAACGTCAGCGGGATCGGTTCGGTGTTGCAACAGATGCAGTCGATGGCCGCGCAGGCGTCCGGCGGCGTCGCGAGCCCGACGGCGGCGCTTGCCGGCTCGGGCGCGGCGACGGCCAGCACGTTCGCGAGCGCGATGAAGGCGTCGCTCGACAAGATCAGCGGCGACCAGCAGCACGCGGCCGGCGAGGCGCAGGCGTTCGAGGTCGGCGCGCCGAACGTGTCGCTGAACGACGTGATGGTCGACATGCAGAAAGCCAACATCGGCTTCCAGTTCGGGCTCCAGGTCCGCAACAAGCTCGTGAGCGCCTACAACGACATCATGCAGATGTCGGTGTGACGGGGGCCGGGCGGGCCCGGCGGGCCGACCTTCCGCGCCCGGCGGCGGCCCCGCGCGCCTAAAGCTTTCCAAATCCCTTCCGATAACTCCGGAGAAGGCCGCGTCGTGCGATGCACGGCAGCGGCTCCCATATAGCTACCGCATGACAAGGAGATGCGCATGTTTTCCCCAGGACACGCTGGAGCCAATGCCTACGCGCGTGTCGGCGTCGAGACCGGGGTGATGGGCGCCTCGCCGCACCGGCTGATCGCGATGCTCTACCAGGGGGCGCGGCAGGCGATTGCACTGGCGCGTATGCACCTGCAGCAGGGCAACGTGTCCGCGCGCGGCGAAGCGATCGGCAAGGCGATCCGGATCGTCGAGAGCGGCCTGAAGGCGTCGCTGAACCGCGACGTGGGCGGCGAGATCGCGGATCGGCTCGATGGGCTCTATGCGTATATCGGCCGGCGTCTGCTGGAAGCGAACGCGCAGGCGAGCGATGCGATGCTGGTCGAAGTCGACGGGCTGCTCGCGACGCTCGAGGAAGCATGGACGGGGATTGCCCCGGAAGCCGCGCGCATGGCCGCGCAACAGGCAGTGGAAGCATCAAGATGAATCGCAAGGCCGAATACTTCGCTCGTTACGAGGCGCTCGCAGCCGTGTCGGGCCGGATGCTGTGCGCCGCGCGCGGCGCCGACTGGAGCGCGTTGCCGGGGTTGCAGGCCGAATTCCTGCAACTCGTCGACGGGCTGAAGGAGGCCGATCCGGGCGTTGCGCTCGACGAATCGGATCTCGGCCGCAAGCTCGACCTGATTCGCCGCATCCTGGCCGACGACGCCGCGATCCGCGATCTCGCGAGCCCGGACGTCGCGCGGCTGTCCGCGCTGTTCGAGGCGCGGCGCTCGACCAAGGTATTGACCGATCTCTACCGCGCGCGCGGGTAGGGCCCGTTACCGCAGGCGCGCTGTTCCCGAGGGCGGCACGGATGTGCCGTTCCCGGATTCGCAACGATGTGGCTGAGGTGAGCAGGCTCCGATCATGACCGGTATCGACCCCGTTGCAGCCGCGCTGCTGGCGAGCCGTCTCGACAGCCTGCTGACCGGCACCGTGTCGGCGCCCGCCGGCGGCGGCGCGACCGCGCAGGTCGGCACGCCGGGTGCCGGCGCGTCGTCCTCGCCCGCGCCCGCCAGCCCGCCCGCCGCGCCGCCGGCTTCCACGCAGACCGCGCTGTCCGATGTCGGGCGCGTGCTCGACGCGATCTCGCGCGCGGGCGGCGATGCGACGCCGGTCATCGCCGGGCGCACGCCGCTGCTGGCCGATCCCACCGTGCTGCTGACCGAGACGACCGTGCCGGCGCGTGCGCCGGCCACGTCCGATCCGGCCGCGCCTTCCACGTCTTCCACGTCTTCCACGCCGGCTCCCGCGGCGGCGTCGTCCGCCGCGGCTGCGCGCGAAGCGGCCGGGCTGCCGCCGGTCGCGGCGCTGCGCGCGGCGCTCGCGCAGGCCGTGAGCGAGAGCGGCCTCTTCTACGAATCCCATCTGGCGCAGTGGCTGGCCGGCCAGCGTCCGCTCGCGGCGCTGATGCGCGAGCCGCAGGCGCGCCTGACGGCTACGCTCGCGCCGATCGACCCGGATGCCGCGCAGCACGACTCGACCGATGTGCTCGACGAGCTGCTCGCACAGCGCCTGCCGCTGCCCGCGAACGCGCGGACAGCCGCGCAACCGGGCGCACCGGCCCAAGGCGGCGCGCCGGCTCGCGACCCCGCCCAGGCTTTGCCGGCGGCCGCCCGGCAGGGCGCGTCGTTGCCGCACGACACGGCCGATCCGCTCGACGCGCGTGCCGACACGCGCTGGACGCCCGCGCGCGCCGAACTGGCCGGCGCGTCGTCCGATCCGCAGGCGCAGACACTCACGCCCGTGCATCCGGCCGCCGTGCCGATCGTCCGGCAGCAGCTCGACGCGCTCGCGACCGACCAGTTCCGCTGGGCGGGCGAGGCGTGGCCCGGCGCGCGGCTCGACTGGACGATCGAGCCCGACGATCCGGGCAACCGCGCACCGCACGGCGGCGACGACGCGGGCGACGGCATTGCCTGGCGCACGCGCCTGACGTTGACGCTGCCGTCACTCGGCACGGTCGACGCGGAGCTGGTGCTGAACGGCACGCAGCTCGTCGCGCGGCTGCGGGCGAACCAGACGGGCGCCGACCGCCTCGCGCGGCACGAGGCCGCGCTGCGGCAGCGGCTCGAGGGCTCGGGGCTGCAGGTTGGCGGGCTGTCGATCCGCGCGGTCGACGACGGGCCGGACGGTTTCGACCTGTTTGCCGCGCAGGCGGCGGCCGCCGCGTATGCGCGCGGCGCGGCCGGCGGACCGGCACCGCGCGCGCCGGGCGGCGATGACGAGGCGTGGCAATGAGCATGACGTCCCGCAAGCGCGCGGCCGCGCTCGTCTACGACCCGAAAGGCGGCGATGCGGCGCCGCGCGTGGTCGCGAAGGGTTACGGCGTGCTGGCCGAGATGATCGTCGCGCGCGCGCACGATGCGGGGTTGTACGTGCATACGGCGCCGGAGATGGTGTCGCTGCTGATGCAGGTCGACCTCGACGATCGCATTCCGCCGCAGCTCTACCAGGCCGTCGCGGATCTGCTCGCGTGGCTGTACGCGCTCGATCGCACCGAGCCCGGGCCGGACGACACCGTGCCGCGTTTCCCGCTGCCGCCGCTGCGCTGAACGGCCCGGCATCGCGCGGCTTCTTACGAAATGCTGTCTCGGCCTTGCATGGTCATTCTGTCGGCATTTGTGGTCTATCGATCGTCATCGAGGCGCAACGTGCGCGCTTCGTTCGAATTTCATCGCTCGCCGAGCGTGCCGCTGAGTCCCCGGACGGATTGAGCCGGCATTTGATTTGTGTAATGATATCCATTCTCATTTTCATGTTGCTCGGGCGGCGTGCGATTTCTGCGCGCCGCCCGTTGTTTTGAACGAATGGATACTTTCGCGTGAACGCGCCCGAAACGATCAATCCGCCCCGCGCAGGCGTCACCGTATTGCGCCCGGTGGCCCGCCCGCTGAGCGACGACGAACTGGCCGCGCGCCGCCAGCGCTCGCGCCGGGCGACCTTCATCAAGTGGCTGCGCAAGGTGCACGGCTGGGTCGGGCTGTGGGGCGCGGTGCTCGGGCTGCTGTTCGGCGTGACGGGCGTGCTGCTCAACCACCGTGCGCCGCCGCTGAAGATTTCGACCGGCGAGCCGCAGGTCGAGGAGATGCAGATCGCGTTGCCGGCGTCGGTGCCGAAGACACCCGCCGCGATGACGAAATGGCTGCAGCAGGAACTGCATTTCGACGGCAAGCCGGGCCGCATGCGCAAGGAGCCCGCGCAGGCCGTTGCGTGGGGCGACCGGCGCGTGATGCAGCCCGAGCACTGGCAGATGGGCCTGTTCGGGCCGCACCAGAACCTGCAGGCCGAATACTGGGTCGGCAATGGTTACGTGTCGGTGAAGCGCACGGGCAACACGTTCCTGACGACGCTGAACAACCTGCATCGCGGCGTCGGGATGAACCTCGGCTGGGTGCTGCTGATGGATACGATCGCGGGCTCGCTGATCCTGCTGTCGCTGACGGGCGTGCTGTTGTGGACCGAGCTGAACAAGCGCCGCACGGTCGGCGTCGTGCTGGTCGTCGGTTCGGTCGCCGCGGCGCTTGCCGCCGGCCTGACCTGATCGACGCTCGCGCCGGCCTGCCGCCGGCGCGAACCGTTTCGACCGTGCGTCCGGTGCATCCGGCGCGGCCGAAGCGGTTCGCCGGTGCGGATCAGAGGCCGCAGGCCGCGCCGCTGTTCGCCGCGATCTCCCGCGCGGCTTTTGCACCCTCGACCTGCAGGATCGTCGGCAGCGACACGTTGTTCTTCGCGGCGGTGATCTCGGCCAGGATCGAGATCGCGATTTCCGGCGGCGTCCGGCTGCCGATGTAGATGCCGGCCGGCCCGTGCAGCCGGCCCAGTTCCGCTTCGTTCAAGTCGAATTCGCGCAGCCGTTCGCGCCGTGCCGCGTTGTTGCGCCGCGAGCCGAGTGCGCCCACGTAGAACGCGGGCGTCTTCAACGCCTCCATCAGCGCGAGATCGTCGAGCTTCGGATCGTGCGTGAGCGCGATCACGGCCGAGCGCGCATCGAGCTTCATGTCGAGCACCGTATCGTCCGGCATCGTGCGCACGACGCGCGTGCCCGGCACGTCCCACGCATCCGTGTATTCCTCGCGCGGATCGCACACCGTCACCTGGTAGTCGAGCCCGACCGCGATCTGGCACAGATAGCGCGACAACTGGCCGGCACCGATCACGAGCATCCGGTAGCGCGGCCCGTGGATCGTCATGAGCCGCTCGCCGTCGAACGAGAGTCCGTCGGTCGCCTGCGCGGGCGACAGCGACGCACGGCCGGTCGCGAGCGTCATCGTGCGCGTGACGAGGCGGCCGGCCTCGACTTCCGCGCACAGCGCGGCAATCCCGCTGTCGCGCGTGAGCGGCTCGAGCACGAGCTGGATCGTGCCGCCGCACGGCAGCCCGAAGCGGTGCGCTTCCTCGGCCGTCACGCCGTACTTGAGCGCTTCCGGGCGCGCATCGGCCGCGATTCCGCTTGCGTGCACGCGGGCGATCAGGTCGTCCTCGATGCACCCGCCGGACACGGAGCCGACCACGAGCCCGTCCTCGCGCACCGCGAGCGTCGCGCCTTCGGGGCGCGGCGACGAGCCCCACGTCTTCACGACCGTGACGAGCAGTACGCGGCGCCCTTCCTCGAGCCAGCGCGCGCTCGTCTTCAGCACGTCGAGATCCACACTTTCCATCATCGGTTTCCAGTTACAGGACGGGCCTGGCGGCCCGTCGTTCGATGGCGGAATTATGAACCGCCCGGCGCAAGCGTGCAGGAAGGGGGGGCGAGCAGGGAAGCCGCGACGCGGGAAGGCGGGGCGGCGCGGATGGCGGGTGCGCCATCCGAAGGCGAGACCCGTAGCGGAGTCGGTCGGCGCCCGCCCGGGCTGGTCCGGGCGAGGCGCGCTGGTGGGGTGCCGGGCGGATCCGCCCGGCGGGCGATGCGTCAGAGCGAACCCAGGTACTGCGTCAGGTTGCGGATGTTGTTGTCATACGCGCTCGACGTGCCAAGCTCGACGCCGCCGCTGCGCACGTAGTACTCGAACGTCACGGAGCGGGTGCCGAAGAACGGCAGGAAATTGTCCGGCTGCAGCGTCGTGCCGTTCAGGCCGATCGCCCAGTTCCTCGACTTGTACAGCTCGAGCTCGCGGATCGTCGCCTGGACCTGGTTCGTCTCCGACGCGCGAATCGCGGCGATGTGCTGCGTCAGCGTCTCGATGTTCGCCTGGTATGCGCTCGGCTCGCCGACCGAGACGCCACGCGCGCGGACGTAGTAGCTGAACGGCAGGTTGCGCTCGGTAAAGAACGTCAGGAAACCGTCCGGCGCGAGCGTATCCCCGTTCAGCCCGATCGCCCAGTTCTTGCTCTGATAATCCCTGAGCCCCGCAATCGTCTGGTTGGCCGCGTTGATTTCGACCTTTGCCGTGACGTTGACCAATGTATTGCTCATGACAGACCTCTCTGGTTCTTGTTGAACTTCGGACAGGTGCAGCGACATGCCTCCGGATGGAGGCAATTCAATACCAGCGACCGGAGTATCCGGTTTTAATTGTGATTAATTAAAGGTGTGCTGAAAATTCGTTTATGAACGCGCAATGAATTTCTGTTTAATGAAAAAGCGATTCGATGAAATCGATTGCATCGCGCCGCGCCCCTGCTGCGGCGTCTTCCCCGTCTGATCAAGGCTGGGCGGGTGTGTGCGCTCGGCCGACCTGAATACTAGTTTGACGAATGCAAGAGTTCAACATCGATCGCGAGATTATTTTATCCTATTCATATTCAATTCAATCGAATTACATTTTTAATCGATTGATGTGCTGATCCGAATCGAATATATCGGTATTCGGAAAACGATCGGTGAGAATGGGAATTGCCGCACGAATCGTTGCAGGAAACGCAACGTGGCGACGTGACGAACGATGGAAGGGTCGGGAGGGTGCGGGGCCGGTATCCGGCCCCGCGGGTGCGCACCGTGCCGCGTGCGGCACGGCGGCGATCAGTGCGCGTCTTCGTGACCGTGCGCGAGCTTCGAGTGATGCCGCGAGTACAGGAAGTAGATCACGAGGCCGATCACGAGCCAGATGCCGAACGCGGCCCACGTGATGGGCTGCAGGTTCAGCATCAGGAACAGGCACGATGCGACCGCGAGGATCGGTACCACCGGCACGCCGGGGCAGCGGAACGCGCGCGGCAGGTCGGGGTGCGTGCGACGCAGCACGAGCACCGCGATCGACACCATCGAGAACGCCGCGAGCGTGCCGATGTTGATCAGTTCGGCGAGCACGTTGAGCGGCACGAGCGCGGCGATCAGCCCGAAGAACAGGCCGACGAGCCAGGTCGTCAGGAACGGCGTCGCGAAGCGCGGATGCACGCGCGACAGCGTCGCCGGCAGCAACCCGTCGCGCGACATCGCGAAGATCACGCGCGTCTGGCCGTAGCTCATCACGAGGATCACGGTCAGCATGCCGAGCACCGCGCCGAGATCGATGAAGCCCGCGACCCAGTTCTCGCCGGCGACCTGCAGCGCGTACGAGATCGGGTGCGAGATGTTCGCGTACTGGGCCGACGGCACGATGCCGGTCGCGACCGCGGCGACCGTCACGTACAGCACCGCGCACACCGCGAGCGACGCGATGATGCCGATCGGCAGGTCGCGCTTCGGGTTCTTCACTTCCTCGGCCGCCGACGACACCGCGTCGAAGCCGATGAACGCGAAGAACATCACGGCCGCCGCGCCGAACACGCCGTTCCAGCCGTGCGGCATGAACGGCTTCCAGTTCGCGGGCGTCACGTGGAAGATGCCGACCGCGATCACGAGCAGCACGACCGACACCTTGATGAACACCATGATGTTGTTGATGCGGGTCGACTCGCGGATGCCGATCGACAGCAGCGTCGTGATCACGAGCATCACAAGGAACGCGGGCAGGTTGAACCACGTGACGACGCCCGGCACCGCGCCGGGCGCCGCCGTCAGCACGGCCGGCAGCGACAGCCCGAAGCCCTGCAGCAGCGACTGCAGGTAGCCCGACCAGCCGACCGACACGGCCGACGCCGCGAGGCCGTACTCGAGCATCAGGTCCCAGCCGATGATCCACGCGACGAGCTCGCCGAGCGTTGCGTACGAATACGTGTAGATCGAGCCGGCGACGGGGATCGACGATGCGAACTCCGCGTACGACAGCGCCGCGAGGCCGCAGGCGATCGCGGCGATCACGAACGACAGCATCAGCGCGGGGCCGGCCTGCACGGCGCCGGTGCCGGTCAGCACGAAGATGCCGGTGCCGATGATCGCGCCGATGCCGAGGAAGGTGAGATCGATCGCGCCGAGCGCTTTCTTGAGCCCGGCGGCGTGTGCGCCGGCGATCATGCGATCGACGTTTTTCTTGCGGAAGAGGGACATTGCGGATGAATCGCCAGCGCGCGCGAGCGCGGCGGCGCTGACTGAGTGAAAACCCGTAATTTTAGCCGATTTGGCGAACAAGACCCGCTGCGATGCAGCGGCGCGTCGCGGAATCGTCCGAGAAAACAAGCGCTTGCGCGCAAGACGGGCGGCGGTTGAGGGCGACGCGGCGCGCGCCGCGCCGTTGAATCCGGCGAATCGGGTGTCTCGGGCGAATCAGGCGCCGGCCGTGGGCGCCATGTCGACGAGCTGGTTGCTCATCACGTAGAACGTCAGCTCCGCGTTGTTCGACAGCCGCATCTTCTCGAGCAGCCGCGACCGGTACACGCTCACCGTCTTCACGGACAGCGACAGCGTGTTCGCGATGTCGGTGAGCCGCTTGCCCGACGCGAGCATGCAGAGCGTCTGGTATTCGCGGTCGGACAGTTTCTCGTGCGGCAGCGGTTCGTTCTCGAACGACACGTATTCGGCGAGCGCCTCGGCCATCGCGGGGCTCACGTACTTGCGGCCGGCCGCGACCTGCTGGATCGCGCCGATCATCTGCGCGGCGTTGACCGTCTTCGACAGGTAGCCGGCGGCACCGGCCTTCAGTGCGCGCACCGCGTACTGGTCCTCGCGATACATCGAGAACATCAGCACGGGCGTGCGCGACAGCTTGCGCTTCAGGCGCTTGAGCACCTCGATGCCGTTCGTGTCCGGCAGCGAGATGTCGAGCAGGATCACGTCGAATTCCTGTTTGTCGGCGGCGGCCATGGCATCGCCGCCGTTCTCGGCCTCGGTGACGTTGCGCGCGATGCCGCGGTCGAGCAGCAACTGGCGGATCCCTTGCCGGACGATCGCGTGATCGTCCACGAGCAGGATGTTCAGGCTCATGACGACCTCACGAAAGCGACGCGCGGCGTGCCGCGACGGGCACCGCGAGCAGCGAATCCCACGCGAAGCGCGCGGTGACGCGCGTGCCGTGGCCGGTTTCCGGCGTGGCCGTCTCGAAGCTGCCGCCGAACGCCTCGCAGCGGGCGCGCATGCCGGCGAGGCCGTAGCCGGTGCGGCGGGACCGCGAGAAACCGGTCCCATCATCGGAGACAATCAGTGACAGATGCGTGCCGTCGGTGGCGATCCGTACGTCGACCGACGCGGCACGCGCGTGTTTCGCGACATTCGACAGCGCTTCCTGCGCGACGCGGAACACCGCGAGCGCACTGGCGCCGGCGATCTGCGTCAGGCGCGCGTCGGCCGCGCACACGAAGCTCGTGCGCAGGCCCGTACGCGTCGCATGGCTGTCGACCCACGACGACAGTGCACCGACCACGCCCGCGTCGAGTGCAGGCGTGCCGCGCTCGTCGATCAGCCGGCGATTGGCGTCGGTTGCGGCGTCGAGCGCCTGCTGCGCCAGCTCCAGCGCACGCAAACAACCGTCCGGCGCATCGGCCGGCAGCCACGTTTGAACGTTTGCGAGCGCGAAACGCGCGGCGGTGAGTTCGGCGCCGAGCCCGTCGTGCAGCTCGCCGGCCAGGTGGCGGCGGGCGGCTTCGTCGGCGGCCAGAAGTTGGGCGGACAGCGCCGCGATCCGCGCAGCGGATGCGTCGCGTTTCGACGGGGTTTTGGCAATGGGCGGAGTAGCGGCGCCGCTGTGCACGAGCTGCCGCGACGGGAACGGGGCGTGGGCGCCCGCGGGCGCGTTAAGCGACGTATCCATGACTCTCCCTGCTGTCAGAAAGCGGTTCAGACACCGGTTGGCTGCGTGGATCGGCTGCCGTTTCGATGACGGTCGCCGCCAGAGAATCGCCCCCTACCGAGGTAACAAAAGTTACGTCTTGTAACACTTGCATCCGACCCTTCCACTGTCATCCGAACGGCAACCACGCGCGGCGAATAATATCTCAAAATTTCTGAAAACGTCATGTCGGGCGGACATTTAAGGGTAAATGTGAATAATCGGCGTGAACGTGTTGTAGGAAAAACACTGACACCCGAGCACCGGCCGATGACGTATCCAAATGTAACTATTTGAGATGGAATGGTCCCAGTTTGTTACGAATTCGCCAAGTAGGAACAAAAAAAAACCGGAGCTTTTGCTCCGGTTCTTGATGCGGCACAAATTTCGGGGACTGATCAGTCGACGAATGCGCGCTCGATCACGTAGTGGCCCGGTGCGCTGTTCTTGCCTTCGACGAGGCCGGCCTGCTTCAGCAGGTCGGTCGTGTCCTTCAGCATCGCGGTGCTGCCGCACAGCATCACGCGGTCGTTTTCCGGCGAGAACGGCGGGACGTCGAGATCGGTGAACAGCTTGCCCGTCGCGATCAGGTCGGTGATCCGGCCTTCGTTGTCGAACGCTTCGCGCGTGACCGTCGGGTAGTAGATGAGCTTTTCCTTGATGATGTCGCCCAGGTACTCGTGGCCCGGCAGGTCGTGCTTGATGTAGTCCATGTACGCGAGCTCGCCCTTCAGGCGGCACGTGTGCGTCAGGATCACCTTGTCGAAGCGGTCGTAGATGTCCGGATCGCGGATGATCGACATGAACGGCGCGAGGCCCGTGCCGGTCGACAGCATCCACAGCGTCTTGCCCGGCAGCAGGTTGTCGGCGACGAGCGTGCCCGTCGGCTTCTTGCCGATCAGCACGGTGTCGCCCACCTTCAGGTGCTGCAGGCGCGACGTCAGCGGGCCGTTCTGCACCTTGATGCTGAAGAATTCGAGATGCTCTTCGTAGTTCGGGCTGACGATCGAGTAGGCGCGCGCGAGCGGCTTGCCGTCGACCTCGAGGCCGACCATCGTGAATTCGCCGTTGTTGAAGCGCAGGCTCGCCTCACGGCTGCAGGTGAAGCTGAAAAGCGTGTCGGTCCAGTGGTGGACGGATTGGACGGTGGCGGTGTCGTATTTGCTCATGGCTTTGAAAACGGACGCGCGTGGCGAACGCGTGTAACGGGCCCAAAAACGGGCAAAAAAACCGAGTGCGACGGCCCGATCGCGGATCGGCCGGCCGGCGCGTCGGACACGCGCCTTCTCGATGACAGACGATTGACGAACTGGTTATTTTACCCTGTTGGCGCTGATCGCGGGCTTGACCCCCGTGGTGGCGCGGATTTGGCGCAACGTATTATTTCAAATCGCTTTCAGCGGTCGGCCGCGAGTTTCGCGCCGAGGCCGACGAGCGCCACCCCGCACAGCGCGTCGAGCGGGCGCCGCACGCGCCGGTAGCCGCGCTGCGCGCGCGGGCTCGCGAACAGGTACGCGACGCACGAATACCAGCCGGCCGACAGCACGCCGATCGTCACCAGCACCGCGCCGTTGAACCACAGCGGCACGTGCGCGGGCAGCATCGCCGCGAACACGCTGGTCCAGAACGCACACGATTTCGGGTTCGTCAGGCAGGTGAACAGGCCGCTGCGATAGGCGCGCAGGTAGTCGCGCGCGTGCGGCGCGGCCAGCGGCGCGCGTTCGTCCGGCGCGTCGGCCGGCGCCGCGTCGCGGCGCACGCCCGAGCGCAGCAGCTTGAAGCCGAAATACACGAGATACACGGCGCCACCGATCCGGATCGCCTCGTACAGCCATTCGACCTGGTGCAGCACGGCCGCGAGGCCGAGCATCGCGAGCGTCGCCCACGCAACCGACGCGGTGCCGACGCCGAGCGCCGACGCGGCGCCGAGGCTGCGCCGCCCCGCGAGCGACAGTTGCGAAATCATGAAGAAATTCGGGCCGGGCGTGATTGCCGCGACGAGATAGACGACGGCGATTTGCAGCAGGATCGGCAGGTAGGACATGGCGGCGCGGCCCCCGAGGCGGGGCGGTGGCGGGATGGGCAAGCCGTTAATGTAACGTGCGCCGCGCGGTCGTGCTTCAGCGGAACGTGATCGAACCGCGAGCGGGATCGTTATGGCGGATCGAGGCGCAGGCGCGCGATGTACGGCAGGTGGTCCGACAACCACGCGGCCTCGCCGGACGGCGCGCGCCATTCGAGCGGCGTCAGGCCGCGCACGAACATCTTGTCGAGCGCGAGCGCCGGCGAGAACGCGGGGAACGTGCGGCCCGATTCGCCGAGCAGCGTCGCGACCTCGGACATCCCGATCTCGCCGAACAGCGCGACGGAATCGTTGCGCCAGTCGTTGAAGTCGCCGGCGAGCATCAGCGGGCCGTCGCCCGCGTTGCGCACGATCCAGTGCGCGATCCAGTGCATCTGGCGTAGCCGCGCGGCGCGCGTGAGTGCGAGGTGCGCGCACAGCAGCGTGACCGGGCGCGCGCCGGCGAGCGTCGCGCGCGCGACGAGCAGCCCGCGCCGCTCGAAGCGGTGCGCGGAGATGTCCCAGCGGCCGCCGAGGTCGAGCGGATGCGGCGACAGGATCGCGTTGCCGTGCCGCCACGACGGCTTGAACACGTTCGGCCCGAGCGCGATCTGCCAGTCGAGCGCATGCGCGATCTCGGTGGCCTGGCAGTGCCACACGTCGTCGACCGCGTCGTCGATCTGCGCGCCGAAGCCGGGCGCGAGCACGGGGCGCGGCATGCGGCGTGCCATCGCTTCCTGCAGGAAATACACGTCGGCGTGCGTCGACTGCATCCAGTTGCGCATCGCGTTCCATGCGGTGAAGCCGAGCGGCGAGCGGCCCTTGTGCAGGTTCCAGCTGACCGCGGTGATTTCGTCGGGTGCGGCGTGCGGTTCGGCGAACGGCAGGGACAGGGCGTCGGCGGACATGACGCTCAGTCCTTCGCGACGTGCGCACGCACGCGGTACACGAGGTGCGGGTGCTGTTCGACGAGCGTCCAGTCGGTCCACGCGTCGCCGCCGACCGACAGGCCGGGATGGCTTGCGACGATCTGCCGCGGCGATGCGGGCACGCACGGATCGCTGCGCGTCGCGTTTTCGTCGTCGAGCGTTTCCTGCACGTCGAGCGCGAGCGACACCGTGTTCGCGCTTGCGTCGACCGCGAGCGGCGCGACCGTCACCGAGCGCGAGCGCTCGGTCGGCACGACGCGCGCGGCATTGCCGCAGCCGACCGGCACGGCGGAAGGATAGCGATGGGTATCGGTGCGGGTCTGACCCACGGTGGTGCGTTGCTGGAACGTGTCGATCGTCTGACCGTCGCGCACCACCTGGATCTCCCACGCGACGGAGGCCGGCGCGGGGCTCTGCGCATGGGCGGCGAGCGCGATGCTCGCGAGCAGGACGGCCAGGCCGTGTTTCAGCATGAAACGTCTCCGGAAACGCGGAATAGCGGGGAACGGACGCACATCTTACGCCCGAACGATTTCGATCGTGATGTGACAGGACCCGCCGCGACAGGTTCGCCGCGCGAGGCGGCCCTCTTCGAAAGGTAGGGCCGCGTCACGTGTTTTCAAGCGAAAAAGCGCGCGAACTCGGCGACCGGCGCGCGCTCGGTGACGAGGCGGTTCTCGATCGCGTCGGGGTCCGCATGGCCGAGCGACATGCCGCAGATGAATTGTTCGTTGGCGGGAATGCCGAGATGTTCGGCGACGATCCGGTGAAACGGCACGAACGCGGCCTGCGGGCAGGTATCGAGCCCGCGTGCGCGCGCGGCCGTCATCACACCGTGCAGGAACATCCCGCAATCGAGCCACGCGCCGTGCGTCATCACGCGATCGAGCGTGAAGAACAACGCGACCGGCGCATCGAAGAAACGGAAGTTGCGCGCGTGCTGCGCGTGCATGCGCGCTTTTTCGTCGCGGCCGATGTTCAACAGGCCGTACAGGTCCCAGCCGACCTTGCGGCGCCGGTCGATATACGGCGACACCCATTCGCGCGGGTAGTAGTCGTACTCGGCGACGTATTTCTCGTCGCGCGCGGGATCGTCGTGGGCTGCGCTCAGCGCGGCGGCGAGCGCATCGCGCGTGGCGCCCGTCGCGACGTACACGCGCCACGGCTGGATGTTGGTGCCCGACGGCGCGCGGCTCGCGGCTTCGAGGATCGCCTCGAGCGTGTCGCGCGGCACGGGTGTCGGCAGGAACGCGCGGATCGCGCGGCGCGACGTGAGCGCCGCGTCGACGGCGCCGATCGCATCGGCATCGACGCGCGCAGAGGCAGTGGAAACGGACATCGGCATACCTTCGGGACCGGGCGCGACGCGCCGCGCGGGCGCCGTCGGCGAGGGCCGGCTCGGCGGGTGAATGGGTGGGTGAACCGACGATCATACGCCGCGGTGCGCAGGCGTGCAGCGCGCGCCGGCTGTTAGCAGCACACTCGCGCGGCTGCTTGCTTGCGTGCGGATACGGGACCGCTACACTGAAATCGTAAGGGTCTGATGGTTGTGTGACAGCAAGCGGCAGCGAGGTTGGTATGACGACGGCGATGGTGAAACAGGAACTGGCGGTGGCGTCCTTCAGCACGGTGTACGACCTCGAGCAGGTCGAGACCGCGCTGAGCGACCTGAACGAGAGCGCGAGCGACGCACTGCGCGCGACCTACGAGAGGATGCTCAAGACCGGCAATCTGCGCTTTTGCGTGAAGCCGAACCGGATGCCGTCGTTCGACACGCTCGGCGACGCGTTGCCCAACTTCACCGAGCCGCTCGGCGACGTGCGCAAGCAGGTCGCGTTGTGCCTCGAAACGGACGACCGGCTCGAACTGATGCCGATCCTGCTGCTCGGGCCGCCCGGCATCGGCAAGACGCATTTCGCGAAGGCACTCGCGCAACTGCTCGGCACCGCATACCACTACGTGCCGATGAGTTCGCTGACGGCCGGCTGGATCCTGTCGGGCGCGTCGTCGCAATGGAAGAACGCGAAGCCGGGCAAGGTGTTCGAGGCGCTGGTGAACGGCAGCTACGCGAACCCGGTGATCGCGGTCGACGAGATCGACAAGGCCGGCAGCGATGCGCAATACGATCCGCTCGGTGCGCTGTATGCGTTGCTCGAGCACGACACCGCGCGCGCGTTCGTCGACGAATTCGCGGAAGTGCCGATCGATGCGGGCAACGTGATCTGGATCGCGACCGCGAACGACGCGCAGGCGATTCCGGAGCCGCTGCTCAACCGGATGAACGTGTACGAGATCGCGCCCCCCGATGCGGCCGGCGCGCGCCGGATCGCGCAGACGATCTACGACGAGATCCGCACGTCGCATGCGTGGGGGCGGCGTTTCCCCGAGATGCTCGGCGACGACGCGCTCGACGTGCTGGCCGCGACGCCGCCGCGCACGATGCGCCGCGCGCTGCTGCATGCATTCGGCGCCGCGCGGCTCGACGGTCGCGACGCGATCGCGCCGGGCGACATCCGCGCCGACGAGGGCGCCGCGAAGCGCCGGCCGATCGGCTTCTGAACCGGCGGCGCGCGCACGGCGGCGGGATTCGCACGCCGCGCCGCGCGCGCGGCGGCGCGATGCGCATCCGTTCGGCAAGCGAATGAGCCGGGACGTACAATTCTCTTCTCTCCCCTCGACGCGTTAGCGACGCGAAACGTCATGGAGCAGATGGATTGTGTAGTCATCGGCGCGGGCGTGGTCGGTCTTGCGATTGCGCGCGAACTGGCCGCACGCGGGCGCGACACGCTCGTGCTCGAGGCCGCCGATGCGATCGGCACGGGCACGAGCTCGCGCAACAGCGAAGTGATCCACGCGGGGCTCTACTATCCGCGCGGGTCGTTGAAGGCGATGTCGTGCGTGCACGGGCGCGACCTGCTGTACGAATTCTGCGAGACGCATCACGTGCCGCACCGGCGTACCGGCAAGCTGCTCGTCGCGACGAGCGCCGCGCAGGTGAAGCAGTTGAAGGCGATCGCCGCGCGCGCGGCCGAAAACGGCGTGCTCGACCTGCTGCCGCTCACGCATGCCGAGGCGCAGACGCTCGAACCCGCGCTCGAATGCGTGGCGGCGCTGTTCTCGCCGTCCACCGGCATCGTCGACAGCCACCAGCTGATGCTCGCGCTGCTCGGCGCCGCGGAACGCGACGGCGCCGTGTGCGCGCTGAAATCCCCGGTCGAATCGATCGACGTGCTGCGCGGCGGGCGTTTCGTCGTTCGGACGGGCGGCGATGCGCCGACCGAGATCGAAGCCGCCTGCGTGATCAACAGCGCGGGCCTCGGTGCGCAGGCGCTGGCGCGCCGCACCCGCGGCCTCGACCCGCGCTGGGTGCCGCCGCTTTATCTCGCGCGCGGCAATTACTTCAGCCTGTCGGGCCGCGCGCCGTTCTCGCACCTGATCTACCCGATGCCCGACCGTGCGGGGCTCGGCGTGCACCTGACGCTCGACCTTGCCGGGCAGGCGCGCTTCGGGCCGGACGTCGAATGGTGCGATTCGCTGCGCTACGAAGTGGATCCGGCCCGCGCGAGCGCGTTTTACGCGTCGATCCGCGCATTCTGGCCGGGCCTGCCCGACGACGCGCTGCAGCCGGCGTACGCGGGCATCCGGCCGAAGCTCGCGGGGCCCGGCGAGCCGCCGGCCGACTTCATCGTGCAGGGCGCCGCGCAGCATGGCGTGCGCGGGCTCGTGAACCTGTTCGGCATCGAGTCGCCGGGGCTCACCGCGTCGCTCGCGCTCGCGCAGCGGGTGGGCGACATGGCGGCTTACCGCTGACGCGGCGCGCGCGCCGGCCGTGTGAAATCCCTTATCTCCAGGATTTCGGCGCGCACATTTATTCGCTTGAGCGTTATTCTGTCGAACGGCTGTCGCCAGAACAGCTTTCAAACCGATAACGTTGGAGCGAGTCCCCCATGAAAACATCCCGTCGGAGTTTCCTGATTACGAGCGTTGGCGTCGTCTCCGCGCTGGCGCTGTCGCGCGAAGCGCTGGCCGATGCACCGATGCTGTCGGAAACCGATCCGACCGCAGTGGCGCTCGGCTACAAGGCCGATGCCACGAAGGTCGACAAGACGAAGTACCCGAAATACGCGGCGGGCCAGGATTGCGCGGCCTGCATGCTGTACCAGGGCAAGAAGGGTTCGGCTTCGGGCCCGTGCGGCGCCTTCCCCGGCAAGCAGGTGTCGGCGAAGGGCTGGTGCAGCGCATTCTCGAAGATGGGTTGAAGCCGCGGCGGCATCGTGCGATGCCGCAATGTGGCGAAAACCGCAAAACGCCCGCCATCGAAAGATGGCGGGCGTTTTTATTGCTTGAAAACGGTTCCGTCGCTTTCTACACTCGCTGCAAACCAGCGCGCTGCGGCACACCGCGTGCCGCGCCGGCCGACACGGCGAATTCACGAGGACGAGGCAGCATGGCGACGATTGCGAATTCAACGAAAACGATCCGGCCCGAGCGTGCGCTGAACCGGCGTGCGGTCGCGGCTGCCGTGATCGGCAATGCGCTCGAGTGGTACGACTTCACGGTGTTCGGTTTCATGACGGTCGTGATCGCCGAGCTGTTCTTCCCGACCTCCAGCGAATATTCGTCGCTGCTCCTGACCACCGCGACGTTCGGCGTCGCGTTCTTCATGCGCCCGATCGGCGGCATCGTGTTCGGGCTGTATGCGGACCGCGCCGGCCGCAAGGCCGCGCTGTCGCTTGTGATCCTGCTGATGACCGCCGGCATCTTCCTGCTCGCGATCGCGCCGCCGTATGCGGCGATCGGCATCGGCGGGCCGATCCTGATCGTGCTCGGCCGCCTGCTGCAGGGCTTTTCCGCGGGCGGCGAATTCGGCAGTGCGACGGCGCTGCTGATCGAGGCCGCGCCGTTCTCGAAACGCGGTTTCTACGGCAGCTGGCAGATGGCGAGCCAGGCGGCCGCGCTGCTGATCGGCGCGCTCGTCGGCGCGGCCGTCACGCGCGGGCTGTCGCACGACGCGCTGCACAGCTGGGGCTGGCGCGTGCCGTTCGTCCTCGGGCTCGTGATCGGCCCGATCGGTTTCTACATCCGCCGCCACCTCGCCGATTCCGAAGCGTTCCTGCATGCGCAGCAGAGCGCGCCCCGCGCGACGCTCGGCGACGTGTTCACGCGCCACCCGCGCGAGGTGCTGTGCGGGCTCGGCTCGGTGATCGCGCTGACGGTGACGATCTACGTGCTGATCAGCTATCTGCCGACCTTCGCGGTGAAGCAGCTGAAGCTGCCCTACGCCGAATCGTTCTACGCGGTGATCGTCGGCAACCTGCTGCTGATGGTGCTGTCGCCGGTCGCGGGCGCGTGGTCGGACCGCATCGGCCGCAAGGGGCTGTCGCTGTGGTCGCTCGTGCTGACGCTCGCGCTGATGTATCCGCTGTTCGCGTGGCTCGACGCGGCGCCGAGCATCGGGCGGCTGATCGCGGTGCAGGCCGTGCTGTCGGTGACGCTCGCCGGCTATTACGGGCCGTTCGGCGCGATGATCGCCGAGCTGTTCCCGGCCAACGTGCGCTCGACCGGGCTGTCGATCGCCTACAACGTCGCGGTGATGCTGTTCGGCGGCTTCGGACAGTTCATCGTCACGTGGCTGATCAAGGTCACGGGCACGCCGCTCGCGCCGACCTATTACGTGATGGCGGGGCTCGCGCTGTCGATCGTCGCGGTCGCGTTCGTGCCCGCGCGCAGCGCCGACCTCGACGCGCCGGCCTGACGGCCTACGGGCGCGTCATCGGATCGTTTCGCAAAACGCAATGATGTGCGGCCCGACGCGGAAAACGTCGCGGTTCGCGTTCGCATTCGCGCCCGAATTGTTTAGTGGTCGAAGGAAACTTGCGCGGGATGAACGGAACTGTCGCTCGCGCGCGTTTTCGCATTTTTCGCCGGCGCGATACATCCGCAAAAACCCGCGCGTGCGTGTCTAGAAGAGTTTTTTCTCCAGCTTGTTGCACTATCGTTAGCTCAAGTAATATCCGCGTACACCGGCCCCTGGCGGGACCGGTTCCGATCTGGAGACCTGGAGGAAACATGGAATACAACCGTCTGTTGCACACCCTGCGTGTTACCGCCATTGCAGGCGTGGCAGCGGCATCGCTCGGCGTCGCGGGCTCTGCATTCGCACAGATCCCGAACAAAACGCTCGTCTACTGCTCAGAAGGCAGCCCGGCGGGTTTCGATTCCGCGCAATTTACGACCGGCGTCGATTTCACCGCCGCCACGTTCACCGTCTACAACCGTCTCGTCGAATTCGAGCGCGGCGGCACCAAGGTCGAGCCGGGGCTCGCCGAGAAGTGGGACGTATCGCCCGACGGCAAGGTGTACACGTTCCACCTGCGCCACGGCGTGAAGTTCCATACGACCGACTTCTTCAAGCCGACGCGTGAATTCAACGCGGACGACGTGCTGTTCTCGTTCCAGCGCATGCTCGACCCGAACCAGGCGTTCCGCAAGGCGTACCCGGTGTCGTTCCCGTACTTCACGGACATGGGCCTCGACAAGCTGATCACGAAGGTCGAGAAGGTCGATCCGTACACTGTGAAGTTCACGCTGGCCGAACCGAACGCGCCGTTCATCCAGAACATGGCGATGGAATTCGCGTCGATCCTGTCGGCCGAATACGGCGACCAGCTGATGAAGGCCGGCAAGGCCGCCGACATCAACCAGAAGCCGGTCGGCACGGGTCCGTTCATCTTCCGCAGCTACACGAAGGACGCGACGATCCGATTCGACGGCAATCCTGATTACTGGAAGAAGGGCGAAGTGAAGATCTCGAAGCTGATCTTCTCGATCACGCCGGATCCGGGCGTGCGCGTGCAGAAGATCAAGCGCAACGAATGCCAGGTGATGAGCTATCCGCGTCCGGCCGACATCGCGACGCTGAAGGCCGATTCGGGCGTCGACATGCCGTCGCAGGCAGGCTTCAACCTCGGCTACCTCGCGTACAACGTCGAGCACAAGCCGGTCGACAAGCTCGAGGTGCGTCAGGCGCTCGACATGGCGATCAACAAGAAGGCGATTCTCGAATCCGTCTATCAGGGTGCCGGCCAGGCCGCCAGCGCGCCGATGCCGCCGACCCAATGGTCGTACGACAAGAACCTGAAGATGGCCACGTACGACACCGCGAAGGCGAAGGCGCTGCTCGCGAAGGCCGGTTATGCGAACGGTTTCGAGATCACGCTGTGGGCGATGCCCGTGCAGCGCGCGTACAACCCGAACGCCCGCCTGATGGCCGAGATGATCCAGGCCGACTGGGCGAAGATCGGCGTGAAGGCGAAGATCGTCACGTACGAGTGGGGCGAGTACATCAAGCGCGCCCACACGGGTGAGCAGGACACGATGCTGATCGGCTGGACGGGCGACAACGGCGACCCCGACAACTGGCTCGGCACGCTGCTCGGCTGCGAAGCGATCAAGGGCAACAACTTCTCGCACTGGTGCTACAAGCCGTTCGACGAGCTGGTCCAGAAGGGCCGCACGACGACGGGCCAGGACGCGCGCACGAAGCTCTACATGCAGGCACAGCAGATCTTCGCGCAGCAGCTGCCGTTCTCGCCGATCGCGAACTCGACGGTCTACCAGCCGGTGCGCAAGAACGTCGTTGACATGCGTATCGAGCCGCTCGGCTATGCACGCTTCGACGGTGTCGGCGTGAAGTAATACGACCGGCGTAAGCTGTCTACGAAGACCGAAACCGGTAATTCATCCGGCGGCGGGAGGCCACGAGCTTCCCGTCGCCGGTCGCACATTTCCCACAAGAAAATACGAGACGCATCATGTTCACATTCGTGTTGCGCCGCGTGGGCATGGTGATCCCGACTTTCATCGGCATCACCATCCTGGCGTTTGCGCTGATTCACCTGATACCGGGCGACCCCATCGAAGTGATGATGGGCGAGCGCGGCGTCGATCCCGCCATGCATGCGGAGGCGATGAAACGCCTCGGGCTCGACCAGCCGCTGCCCATGCAGTACCTCCACTACATCGGCCGTGCGCTGCATGGCGACCTCGGCACGTCGATCATCACCAACACGAGCGTCGCGGGCGAGTTCTTCGCGCGCTTCCCGGCGACCGTCGAGCTGTCGCTGTGCGCGCTCGTGTTCGCGCTCGCCGTCGGGCTGCCGGCCGGCGTGATCGCCGCGCTGCGGCGCGGCTCGGTCGTCGACCACGGCGTGATGGGCACCGCGCTCACCGGCTATTCGATGCCGATCTTCTGGTGGGGGCTGATCCTCATCATGGTGTTTTCGTCATACCTCGGCTGGACGCCCGTGTCGGGGCGCATCGCCGTCGAATACGACTTCCCGCACCCGACGGGCTTCATGCTGATCGACGCGCTGCTCGCGCCGGACGAAGGCTCGTTCAAGTCGGCGGTCAGCCACCTGATCCTGCCCGCGATCGTGCTCGGCACGATCCCGCTCGCGGTGATCGCGCGGATGACGCGCTCGTCGATGCTCGAAGTGCTGCGCGAGGACTACATCCGCACCGCCCGCGCGAAGGGGCTGTCGCCCGCGCGCGTGGTCGTCGTGCATGCGCTGCGCAATGCGCTGATCCCGGTCGTCACCGTGATCGGCCTGCAGATCGGCACGCTGCTCGCGGGCGCCGTGCTGACCGAGACGCTCTTTTCGTGGCCCGGTGTCGGCAAGTGGCTGATCGATGCGATCGGCCGCCGCGACTATCCGGTCGTCCAGGGCGGCATCCTGCTGATCGCGACGCTCGTGATCGTCGTGAACCTGGTCGTCGACCTGCTGTACGGCGTGCTGAATCCGCGCATCCGCCACACGAGGTAATCCCATGAGCAATCTGCAAAACACCCTGCCGACCGAAACCGCGCCGGCCGGCGGCCGTGCGCTCGCGCTGCGCGAGTTCTGGGCCAACTTCTCGCGCAACCGCGGCGCCGTCGGCGCCGGCATCGTCGTGCTCACGCTGATCCTGATCGCGCTCCTCGCGCCGCTGATCGCGCCGCACAGCCCGGTCGAGCAATACCGCGACTACGTGAAGATCCCGCCCGCATGGCTCGACGGCGGCAACTGGAAATTCATCCTCGGCACCGACGAAGCGGGCCGCGACATTCTTTCGCGCCTGATGTACGGCGCGCGGATGTCGTTCTGGATCGGCTTCGTGTCGGTCGTGCTCGCGCTGATCCCCGGCATCGTGCTCGGGCTCGTCGCCGCGTTCTTCCAGAAGTGGGCCGACACGCCCGTGATGCGCATCATGGACGTGCTGCTCGCGCTGCCGTCGCTGCTGCTCGCGGTCGCGGTCGTCGCGATCATCGGCCCGGGCCTCATCAACACGATGTTCGCGATCGCGATCGTCGCGCTGCCGGCCTATGTGCGCCTTACGCGCGCGTCGGCGCTCGGCGAGCTGCAGAAGGAATACGTGACGGCGTCGCGCGTGGCCGGTGCCGGCACGCTGCGCCTGATGTTCTCGCAGGTGCTGCCCAACTGCACGGCGCCGCTGATCGTGCAGGCGACCCTCGGCTTCTCGTCGGCGATCCTCGATGCGGCCGCGCTCGGCTTCCTCGGTCTCGGCGTTCAGCCGCCGACCGCCGAGTGGGGCGCGATGCTGGCGTCCGCACGCGACTACATCGACAACGCATGGTGGATCGTGACGATGCCCGGCCTGTCGATCCTGATTTCGGTGCTTGCGATCAACCTGCTCGGCGACGGGCTGCGCGACGCGCTCGATCCCAAACTGAAACGGATGGCGTGACATGACCCAGAATCTTCTGACCATCCGCAATCTCGCGGTGAACTTCAACGGCCTGCCCGCCGTCGACCGGATCAACATGTCGATCGCGCCGGGCGAGGTGGTGGGCGTCGTCGGCGAATCGGGCTCGGGCAAGAGCGTGACGATGATGGCGCTGATGGGCCTGATCGACGCGCCGGGCAAGGTGACGGCCGACGAGGTCACGTTCGACGGCGTCGACCTGCTGAAGGCATCGCCGAAGGCGCGCCGCAAGATCGTCGGCAAGGACATCGCGATGGTGTTCCAGGACGCGCTGACGAGCCTGAACCCGAGCTATACGGTCGGCTACCAGATCAAGGAAGTGCTGAAGCTGCACGAAGGCCTGCGCGGCGACGCGCTGAACCGGCGCGCGCTCGAACTGCTCGACCAGGTCGGCATTCCCGATGCGAAGAACCGCATCACGTCGTTCCCGCACCAGATGTCGGGCGGGATGAACCAGCGCGTGATGATCGCGATGGCCGTCGCGTGCAACCCGAAGCTGCTGATCGCCGACGAGCCGACCACCGCGCTCGACGTGACGATCCAGGCGCAGATCATGGATCTGCTCGTGAAGCTGCAGAAGGAGCGCGGGATGGCGCTCGTGCTGATCTCGCACGACCTGGCCGTGGTGTCGGAGGTCGCGCAGCGCGTCGCGGTGATGTACGCCGGCGAGATCATCGAGACCAACAGCGTGCCCGAGATCTTCCGCGCGCCGCATCATCCGTACACGGAAGCGCTGCTCGCGGCGATTCCCGAGCACAATAAGGGGGCGCGTCGCCTTGCCGCATTGCCCGGCATGGTGCCCGGCCGCGATGATCGCCCGTCCGGGTGCCTGTTCGCGCCGCGCTGCAAGTATGTCGTCGACGATTGCCGCAAGGCGCGGCCGGCGCTCGACACGCTGGTGTCCGGCAACGATGCGATGCGCGCGCGCTGCATCAAGCCGCTCAATGTTTCCAACCTCGACCTGACGGGAGGCGCGCGATGAACGCAGTCCACGAAACGAGCGCGCCGCACGACGAGGATGTCGTCCTGGTCGCCGACCAGCTCGCGAAACACTACTCGGTGAAACGCGGCATGTTCGGCCAGGGCACGGTGAAGGCGCTCAACGGCGTGTCGTTTTCGCTCAAGCGCGGCAAGACGCTCGCCGTCGTCGGCGAATCCGGTTGCGGGAAGTCGACGCTCGCGCGGCAGCTGACGATGATCGAGACGCCGACGTCCGGCCACCTGTCGATCGACGGCAAGGACGTCGCGGGCGCGGACCGCCACCGGGTCGCCGACCTGCGCCGTCGCGTGCAGATGGTGTTCCAGAACCCGTTCGCGTCGCTCAACCCGCGCAAGACCGTCGAGCAGACGCTCGCCGAGCCGCTCGAGATCAACGCGAACCTGACGGCCGCCGAGCGCGCGCAGCGCGTCGCGCAGATCATGCGCACGGTCGGCCTGCGGCCCGAGCACGCGAAGCGCTATCCGCACATGTTCTCGGGCGGCCAGCGGCAGCGTGTCGCGATCGCGCGCGCGATGATCCTCGATCCGCGGATCGTCGTCGCCGACGAGCCGGTGTCCGCGCTCGACGTGTCGATCCAGGCTCAGATCCTGAACCTGTTCATGGATCTGCAGGAGCAGTTCAAGACGAGCTACGTGTTCATCTCGCACAACCTGTCGGTGGTCGAGCACGTCGCGGACGACGTGATGGTGATGTACTTCGGCAGCGTCGCCGAGCTCGGCGACAAGGCGACGATCTACGCGCGGCCGCGCCATCCGTACACGCGTGCGCTGATGTCGGCGACGCCGGCGATCTTCGAGGAAGACCGCCGCGTGCAGATCAAGCTGCAGGGCGAGCTGCCGTCGCCGCTCAACCCGCCGTCGGGCTGCGCGTTCCATCAGCGCTGCCCGTACGCGGTCGAGCGCTGCCGCGCCGAGGAACCGCAATTGCGCGACGTCGACGGCCGGCGCGTGGCCTGCCATCGCGCCGAGGAGGTGGGGGAGGCGAATGCCTGAAGCGTTGGCGGCGCGCGCGTCCGGCGTGCGCCGTTCGGGGGCTGGCAGTGCGCGCATCACGCGCGCGTACCGCCACGCGCGCCGCTGGGGCGTGCGTACCGTCACGGGCGCGGCGCTGGCCGGCGCGTGCGTGGCGGCCAGCTTCGTGGTTCCCGTCGAGTCCGCGCGCGCCGAAGGGCGCGCGCCGGCCACCTCGCCGATTCATCCGTCGCAAGTCCCGCCGCCCGGCATGAGCCTGCCGGGCTTCCACGCGCCTGCCGTGTCGGACGGCACGGTCGCGCGCGGCACGGTGCGCGTGCAGCCCGCGCGCATGCCGTTCTACGTCGCGACCAAGGGCAAGGTCACGCTCTACGTGCTCGGCACGCTGCACACGGGCGATCCGTCCGACTACCCGAGTGCGCAACCGTTCCGGCCGCGTATCCTCGCGGCGCTCGCCGCGTCGCCGACGCTCGCGCTCGAGCTGTCGCCGGACGATCTGCTCGAATCGCAGGACGACGTGTCGAAGTACGGCATCTGTCGCTACCCGTGCCTGCAGCGCCTGCTGCCGGAGCCGCTGTGGCTGCGGCTCGCGGCGCGCCTGCACGGCAACCCGGCCGCGCTCGCCGAGATCCGCAAGATGCGGCCGTGGCTCGCGGCGCTCGTCGTCGAGACCTACGATTCGCTGTCGGCCGGCCTGCAGACCGAATACGGCACCGAGGCGCAACTGCAGAACGTGTTCCTGAAGAAGAAGGGCGGCCGCGTGATCGGGCTCGAGACGCTCGCCGAACAGATGCGCGCGTTCACCGGGCTCACGCTGGCCGAGCAGCGCGAGATGCTCGCGCAGGACATGGTGCAGACACCCGCGCAGAACGCCGACGACATCAAGTCGCTGCATCGGCTGTGGCGAATTGGCGACGCCGATGCAATCTCCGCGTGGGCGGTCGCGAAGACCGAGCGGCTCGCGCGTTCGAAGGCGTTGTCGGCGTCGATCGACAACAAGATCGTGTACGAGCGCAACCGGCGCTTCGTTGCACGGATGACCGCAATCGCCGCGCCGAACCGGCCGCTGTTCGTTGCGATCGGCGCGCTGCATCTGGGCGGCCCGCGCGGCGTGCTCGAATTGTTGCGTCAACAAGGTTACAGCGTCGACGCGAACTGAACGTCGCCGTCGCGCCCGAACCGATCCTCCCCTGTTTGATCGACGCCGTCCGGATCGCGTCAAACGCCTGTATGGGCGTGCCATTCGATAAGGAAAACCCTCGATTCGTCGGAAAATAGCGTTTCAAACGATTGACATCCCGTTCTGCCAATATCTATTCTTCGATCCACAAGTTGAAAAAATGAAAAGAATAGAAAAAGTTCTACGGGGTAGCAGAAAAGAAAGCGCGGGGTGAGCGCGTTGCCGGCACGTGGTGCACACGTGCCGGCCGCGGAAAGTGTCTGCATGTACGGCGGGGCCAATCATCGTCGGACAACAACAAGGCATGCAGGCCGACTTGCGAATAAGCAACGCTCCGTCGTCCAACCGGGGTAAGCAGTGAATCGGGCGGCGGCGGACGTTTTTTAATCCGGAAGATTTTTCCGGTCACCGTCGAAAGACGGTTTCGGGGGGTGAATCGACAGACGGCGAAGCCGCACCGATTGCACCAACGGAAAAGCGCCACGAGGGCGCTTTTTTCTTTTGGGCCGCCGATCCGTTCCGATTGCGATCGCGCGCGTCGTGATGCGCTGCTGCGCATCGCCCCCCCGCTTGCCGGGCACGCCGGCATGATCCATACACCGCCTGCGGGCGCATCTGTTCCATCGTCGAATCGCACCCTGTACGCACGTCAGGCGTGCACCACGCTCCACGGATTGGCGGATTGGACGGTATGCGATTGTTTCGAGATGCCCGCGATGGCACCGTCGACGTTCTGCCCCAGGTGCGAACAGGAGTGGACGGATGCAACGAGAAGGACGCGAGCGCCTGCCGGTGCTGGTGGTCGATGGGCACCCGATCGTCGCGGATGCGATCGGCGGGGTGCTCGTTGACCTCGACAGCCGGCTCGACGTGACGGTTTGTCACAGTGCAGTCGGTGCGATCGACGCTTTTCGTCGGGTGCCCACGTGGTTCCGGATTCTTGTGGATCTCGAGATGCCCTGCGGCGGGCTGGCGCTGGCACGACAGTTTCACGCGTCGGGTATTGCCGATCGATGCGCGATCGTCACGGCCGGCGCGCGGCCGTCGTGGATCGCCGAGGCGAAGCGTCTCGGCATGATCGCGTACGTCGTCAAGGATGCGCCGCTCGGCGTGTTCTCCGGCGCATTGCAGTCGATACTCGACGGGCGCTCCGCGTTTCCGGAAATCGCGACGGGCATGCGATTGACGGGGCGCCAGCAGGATGTTCTGCAGTTGCTTTGCGTGGGGTATTCGACGAAGGAAATTGCGGTGATGCTGAGTCTGGCCGTCGGCACGGTCGACAATCACATTGCGAGTGCGATGCGGATACTGGGCGTGAGGAATCGCACGCACGCCATTACGCGGGCACTCGCGCTCGGGATGATCGATGCATGCGAGGGCGGGGGATGGGGAGGCGAACCGGGCGAAGCTGTCGCTCGCAGGCGCGGTGCGATGTCGGCGTGAACGAGTGCGTCGATGAGCAGTCAGCGTCGTCGTTGCCGGCTCAGGTCGATTTCGAGCAAGACCGAGTAGACGAGAAAACCAACGGCCGTCAGGCTCCATTTGAACAGGTCCCATGTGCCCAGCAGGTACAACAAGAGCGCGTATGGGACGGAAACGACGAGACTCCTGACGGCACCGCCCGTCAGGATGCCGATCCATCCGTCTCCGAAGCGAGGGGCAAGCGGTGCAGGGAAAATGTTGTAAGCCCAGTATCGTTTCAATATGTTTGCGACAGCACGGAATTTCATTGACTGGATTCTCCCGGTCAGGTGTTACCAGCGGGAACGACAAATCGTTCCGCCATGGCAACGCGTGCCTTCACTCTGGAACAGAACCGATAAATCCAGCTTTGGGAATTGTCGTTCGCCCGCCGGTAATGATGGCCATCTGTCGTCTGGCCAATGTGCCTGTCGCTATCGACATGGCACGCGAGGAAGGGGCGATCGGCTCCGGATTCAGCGTGCACGTAGTTGCGCCGCTGGCCTGATCGAGTTCGTTCTTCGTCAAAGTACGAGTGAGTTAGGTATCCTATAAATTTGAGGCAAGCGACCGATCCATCCGATCGACCTGCTCAGGCACCTAACTTATCACCGGCCCTTTCCTCAGGAAATATGGAATTTCTCACGGTTTTGGGGCCAAACCGACGATTCGACGAAAACAACGCGGCGCGCAGCCGCTTCGATGATCCGTCGGTTTGACGTGGCAGCGGCTCACGGCCACGATCGCGCTACGCGCCTTCGTCCGCCTGCAGCGCACCCGGCGCCACCACATCGACACCGGCGGCCTCCAGCGCCGCCCGAATCCGCTTCGCGAACGCGAGCGCATGCGGCCCGTCGCCGTGCAGGCAGACGGTCTGCGCATTCAGCGGCACCCATTCACCGCTCAGTGCCCGCACCTGCCGGTTGCGTACCATGTCGAGCGTGCGCGCGAGCACCGCGTCTTCATCGTCGATCAGCGCGCCGGGCTGGCTGCGCGGTACGAGCGAGCCGTCCGCCCGGTAGCCGCGATCGGCGAACACTTCCTCCACCGCAGCGAGCCCCGCATGCCGCGCGGCCGCGACGAACACGCTGTTCGCGAGCCCGAACACCGCGAGCGACGGATCGAAATCGTGGATCGCGGACACCACCGCATCGGCGATCATCGGGTCGCGCGCGGCCTGGTTGTACAGCGCGCCGTGCGGCTTCACGTGCGCGATGCGCCCGCCTTCGGCCTGCGCGATCGCCGACAGCGCGCCGAGCTGGTACAGCACGCCGGCATAGATGTCGCCAGCCGGCAGCTGCATTTCCTTGCGGCCGAAATTCTCCGGATCGTGAAAGCTCGGGTGCGCGCCGATCGACACGCCCTTCTGCACGGCCCAGCGCACGCAGTCGCGCATCGCATTCGCGCCGCCTGCATGCCAGCCGCATGCGATGTTCGCCGACGTGACGAGGTCGAGCAGCGCCTCGTCAGATCCGCATCCTTCGCCGAGATCGGCATTCAGATCGATTTCCATGATGTTCCTCGTCCACTGATTGCGTGGCGCGTCTTTCGTACTGCTTCCGCCATTGTCACGCTGCGCGCGATTGCGCGCGGCGGCGCGCTTCCTCGCGCATGTCGATCGCGACGTCGATCTGCCGCAGATAGGCACGTTCTGCGGCGAGGGCGGCGCGCGCGGCGTCGGGTGTCGTGCGCACGAAGCGGATCGGCAGGTTGAGCCGCGCCTGCGCAAGCTTCCACAGATCGGCGCGGATCACCGTGCCGATCTTCGGGTAGCCGCCGGTAGTCTGCGCGTCGTGCATCAGCACGATCGGCTGGCCGTTCGGCGGCACCTGGATCGTGCCGGGCAGCACTGCGTGCGACAGCAGCTCGACCGGCCGCTCGCGCACGAGCTCCGCGCCGGCGAGGCGATAGCCCATCCGGTTGCTGTTCGCGGTGACGAGCCACTCCTCGTCCCAGAACGCCTGCTGCGAATCGGCTGCGAACGATGCGTAGTCGGGGCCCGGCAGCACACGCACGGGCATCGCCCACGGCGCATGTGCGGGGCGGTGCCGGCGCGGCGGCTCGTCGATGCGCACGAACGCGCACCACGCGGGCGCCTTCACGCCGAATTCGGGCGCATCGGCCGCGAGGCAGCCCGCGCCGGCCGGCGGCACACCGACCGGGAGCCGATCGCCGTCGCGCAGCGTGCGGCCGCCGAGGCCGCCGAAGCGCGACGCGAGATCGGTGCTGCGCGAGCCGAGCATCGGCAGCACGTCGATGCCGCCCGCGATGCACAGATAACCGCGCATCCCGCGTTTCGCGGCCGGCAGCACGAGCGTCTGACCGGCGTCGACCGGCAGGCTCCACCACGAATACACGCGTTCGCCGTCGAGCGTCGCGCCGAACTCGGTGCCGGTGATCGCGATGCGGGTGGCCCGCGTGAAGCGGAAGGCGGCCGGGCCGATCGTGATCTCGACGGCCGCCGCGTCGGGGCGGTTGCCGACGAGCCGGTTGCCGACCTCGAGCGCGAGGCCGTCGAGCGCGCCGCCCTGCGCGACGCCGAGATGGCGCGCGCCGCGGCGCCCGAGATCCTGCACGGTCGACAGCGGGCCGGCCCGCAACACTTCGATGGTGCCCGGTGCGTTGCTCTGGGTCATCGTGCGTCGACTCCCGCAATGGTGAAGCGGACACGGTCGCCGGGCAGCAGCAGCGTCGGCTGCGGTCGCGTCGGATCGAACAGCACGTGCGACGTGCGGCCGATCAGTTGCCAGCCGCCGGGCGACGTGGCCGGGTAGATGCCCGTCTGCGCGCCGCCGATGCCGACCGAGCCGGCCGGCACCTCGAGACGCGGCGCCGCGCGGCGCGGCGTGTGCAGCGATGCGTCGAGGCCGCCCAGATACGCGAAGCCCGGCTGGAAGCCGACGAAGAACACGACGTATTCGCCGGCAACATGGCGCGCGACGACCTCGTCGGCCGACAGGCCCGTGTGCGCGGCGACGGCCGGCAGGTCGGGCCCGGCTGCGCCGCCGTACTCGACCGGGATCTCGACGTCGCGGCCGTCGGCGTGCTCGACGTCGGCGGTTTCCCACGCGTCGCGCAGCGCCGGCGTGAGCGACGCGGCCGTCGCGGCGAGCGGGTCGAATACGATGGTCAGGTTGTTCATGCCCGGCACGACGTCGATCACGTCGGGCCACGCGCGCGCGGCCTCGGCAACGGCCCAGACGCGGCGCTGGCAATCGAGCGTGGCGGGCGGCGGCACCTCACAGACGAGGGCGGCATCGCCGAGCGGATAAATGCGGGGTTGCGTCATCGGACTGGCACGGTTCGGACGGCAATGTTAGCGCACATTGTCAATAAGATATCGATAACTTCCCAATAAGCGTTTTCGCCTAGCCCGTATACCCGGGCTTCTGACGTACACTCGGCAAACCCTGACATCCTGCTTGCGCCGCCCTTCCATGAAGCGTCCTCCGACCAAGATCGTGTCATCCGAACACCTCGTTTCCGATTCGAGCGCGGAGCTGTCGGAGCTCGAATACGGGCTCATCATGGCCGGCAACGCGTTCAACCGCTGGATGGTGCGCTGCATGTCGGCAGCCGGCGCGAAGGACATGACGGCGGTCGAGGTATCGCTGCTGCACCACGTCAGCCATCGCGAACGCAAGAAGAAGCTCGCCGACATCTGCTTCGTGCTCAATATCGAGGATACGCACGTCGCGACCTATGCGCTGAAAAAACTGATCGCCCGCGGCTATGTGAAGAGCGAGAAGAGCGGCAAGGAAGTGTTCTTCTTCGCGACCGACGCGGGCCGCGAACTGTGCCTGAAGTATCGCGAGGTGCGAGAGCACTGCCTGATCGAGACGCTGAAGGACAGCGGGCTCACCAACGCGCAGATCGGCGACGCGGCGCAGTTGCTGCGCCACGCATCGGGCCTGTACGACACGGCCGCGCGCGCGGCGGCGTCGCTGTAAACGATTGCGGAAACAATTGCGCGCGGCCAGGCGCTGACGGGCGTGCGGCGACGACCGTGGCGCGCCGCGGCGCGTCATCCGGCGGCCGGGTAGAGCGCGCCGTCGGTCACGATCCAGCGCAGCGCGAGATCGTGCGCTTCGGCCGGCAGCGCATCGACGCGGCACGCTTCATAGGCGATGCCGACCGTCACGGGCAGCGCGTCGCCCGGCCACTGGGCGAGCGTGCGGTCGTAGTAACCGCCGCCGTAGCCGAGCCGGTAGCGCTGCGGATCGAATCCCACACAGGGAATCAGCAACAGGTCGGGCACGACGTCGATTCCCGACGCCGGTTCCGGAATCCGGTGATGACCTTCGCGCATCGGCGTGTGCGCATCCCATGCATGGAACGCGAGCGGCGCGTGCCGCTCGCCGATCACCGGCAGCGCGGCGCGCCGGCCCGCGCCTGCCGCGCACCACGCGAGCACCGCGTCGCGCGCATCGAATTCGCCCGGCAGCGGCCAGTAGAACCCCACCGTGCGCGGCGCGAGCCGTTCGAGCAGCGTGCGCAGCCGTGCGTCGAGCGCGGCGTTCGCGGCGGGTTGCGACGCGGCGTCGCGGCGCGCGCCGGACAGCGTTTTGCGCAGCGCAACCTTCGGGTTCGGCACAGGGTTGCGTGCTATGCTTTCGCTCAATTCGTGCTCCATTCAAAACGATGTCGAACAGCCTTTTTCGAGTATATCGCGCGGTCGCGCTGACGCTTTCCGCCGCCGCGCTCGTCGCGGGCACGACCGCGTGCGCGGCACCGGGCGACGACACGGTCGCCGGGGATGACCAGACCTTCGTGCAGCTTCGCGAAGCCGCGCGCCGCAACGACGCCGCGAAAGCCGCGCAGCTCGCGTCGATGATCCCGAACTATCCGGTACCGTCCTACGTCGAGTATTTCCAGATCAAGCCGCAGCTGTTCGATTCGACGGGCCGCGCGCGCGTCGATGCGCCGGACGCGCCCGTGCAGTCGTTCCTGCAGCGCTACGACGGCCAGGCGATCGCCGACCGCCTGCGCAACGATTACCTGCTCGTGCTCGGCGCGCGCCACGACTGGCGCAGCTTCGACGATCAATACAAGCGCTTCGTGCTCGACGACGACACGCAGGTCAAGTGCTACGCGCTCGAATCGCGCGCGGCGCGCGGCGAGAACGTCGCCGAGGCGGCGCGCGCGCTGCTCGTCGAGCCGAAGAACTACGGCGATGCGTGCGTCGACCTGATCACCGCGCTCACGGTCAACCAGCAGTTCACGAACGACGACGTGTGGCAGCAGGCGCGCCTCGCGTACGAGCAGAACTACACGACGCTCGGCGGCAAGATCGTCGACGCGCTCGGCCCGCGCCCGGTCGGTTTCGACCAGGCGACGAGCGCGCCGCCGCTGTACCTCGCGCGCGGCGTCGGCCCCGACGCGGCGTCGCACCAGCTCGCGCTGATCGCGCTCGGCCGCATGGCGCGCAACGATCCGGACGCGGCCGCCGGGATGCTGACGTCGGTCGCCGGCTCGCTCACGAAGCAGGAACAGGCGATCGCGTGGGGTGCGATCGGCTACCAGGGCGCGATCAAGCGCTCGCCGCTCGCGTCGGTCTGGTATGCGAAATCCGCGAATGCGCCGCTGTCGAACCCGGGCTACGAATGGCGCACGCGCGCCGCGCTGCTCGCCGGCAACTGGCCGATGGTGCGCTGGTCGATCGAGCAGATGCCGCCGTCGCTGCGCGACGATCCGGCATGGATCTACTGGCATGCGCGCGCGCTCAAGCAGAGCGGCGACACGCTGCAGGCGAACCAGGAATTCGAGCAGGTCGCGGGCCAGTTCAACTTCTACGGGCAGCTCGCCGGCGAAGAACTCGGCCAGCGCACGACGATCCCGCCGCGCACGAAGGTGAGCGACGCCGAGATCGACGCGATGAGCAAAATTCCGGGCTTCGCGCTCGCGCAGCGCTTCTACGCGCTGAACCTGCGTCTCGAAGGCAACCGCGAATGGAACTGGCCGCTGCGCGGGATGACCGATCATCAGCTGCTCGCGGCCGCCGAGTACGGCAAGCGCGTCGAGCTGCTCGACCGCACGGTCAACACGGCCGACCGCACGAAGGCCGAGCACGACTTCACGCTGCGCTACCCGTCGCCGTACCGCAACATCGTCGAGCGCTATGCGCAATCGACGGGCCTCGACGTCGAATGGGCGTACGGGCTGATCCGCCAGGAATCGCGCTTCATCACGAGCGCGCGTTCGTCGGTGGGCGCGGGCGGCCTGATGCAGCTGATGCCGGCGACGGCCCAGATGGTCGCGAAGAAGCTCGGCATGGGCGCGATCACGCGCGCGCAGATGCACGACATCGATACCAACATCCAGCTCGGCACCTGGTATCTGTCGGACATCTACAATAACTTCGACAGCTCGCCGGTGCTGGCCACCGCCGGCTACAACGCGGGCCCGGGCCGGCCGCGCCAGTGGCGCCAGGTGTTGACGCAGCCGGTCGAAGGCGCGATCTTCGCGGAGACGATTCCGTTCAACGAGACGCGCGACTACGTGAAGAACGTGCTGTCGAATACCGTCTACTACGCGGCGCTCTTCGAGGGCAAACCGCAGTCGTTGAAGAAACGTCTAGGCATGATCTCGCCCTGATCCGCAATCTTCACACTGCCGCGCGAGACGCGGCAGTGTTCTTAAGGGCCTGTTCACGCTAATAACGGACTTGCGAACGTGCCTTGCCGGTCGCAGTGCAAGAAGCAAGGAGCGCCGTTTGGCCGAGCCAAACAAGCGACGCGCGACGCCGCAATGCGGCCGGCAAGGCACGTTCCCCTGACCGGGAAAAAGTCATAAATGGGGCTGGCCGCCAGAAGGGCCGATCGCGGCGTCATGCTCCTTGCGAATACGTCGAGTATTCGCTTCGTCGCAGTCCTTGCGCTCGGCCCTTCTGGCGGCCAGCGCAAGTCCGTTATTAGCGTGAACAGGCCCTAGGAGTCCCGAACATATGGATCGCCAGACCGTCGCGCTGTTGGGCGGCACCGGCTTCATCGGCAGCCGGCTCGTCAATGCGCTGATCGACGCCGGCAAGCAGGTACGGATCGGCACGCGGCGGCGCGACCACGCGCGCCACCTGCAGATGCTGCCGGTCGAGATCGTCGAGCTCGAGGCGCTCGACACGCGCACGCTCGCCCGCTTCGTCGCCGGTGCGCACGCGGCGATCAATCTCGTCGGCGTGCTGCACGGCGGCCGTGGCACGCCGTACGGGCCCGGCTTCGAGCGCGCGCACGTCGCGCTGCCGGCCGCGCTCGCGAGCGCCTGCACCGAGGTCGGCGTGCGGCGCCTGCTGCACATGAGCGCGCTCGGCGCCGATTCGCGCGGCGCGAGCATGTACCAGCGCTCGAAGGGCGACGGCGAAGCGGCGCTGCATGCGATCGCGGCGACCGATTCGCTCGCGCTGACGATCTTCCGTCCGTCGGTCGTGTTCGGCCCCGGCGACGCGTTCCTCAATACGTTCGCGAAGCTGCAGCGCACGGTGCCCGTGCTGCCGCTCGCGATTCCCGATGCGCAATTTCAGCCCGTGTTCGTCGGCGACGTCGTGCGCGCGTTCGTCAACACGCTCGATCTCGCGGCCGCGCACGGCAAGTCCTACGAGCTCGGCGGCCCGACCGTCTATACGCTCGAGCAACTGGTGCGTTATTGCGGCACGCTGGTCGGCCGGCAGGCGCGCATCGTACGGTTGCCCGACGCGCTCGCGCGGCTGCAGGCCAGCGTGTTCGAATGCCTGCCCGGCGAGCCCGTGATCACGCGCGACAATCTCGCGTCGATGTCGGTGCCGAACGTGCTGTCGGGGCCGCTCGCGCCGGAACTCGGGATCTCGCCCGCGAGTCTCGAAAGCATCGCGCCCGCCTATCTCGGCAACGCCACGCAGCGGTCCCGGTTCGACTGGTTCCGCTCGCGTCGCCACTAGGCCCGCCCGGCGCCGTTGTTCGGCACCGCTTTTTTCACCTTCGCGTTTTCCGGAACACCGTCATGAAACTCGTCATTGGAGACAAGAACTACTCGTCGTGGTCGATGCGTCCGTGGCTGCTGCTCACGCATTTCGGCATCCCGTTCGACGAGATCGCGGTCGAGCTGCGCCGCGACGACACGACCGCGCGCATCCTCGAGTATTCGCCGTCCGGCAAGGTGCCGTGCCTGGTCGACGACCACGGCGTCGCGATCTGGGATTCGCTCGCGATCGCCGAGACGCTCGCCGAACGCTATCCGCAGTTCCCGATGTGGCCGGCCGACCCGCTCGAGCGCGCGCATGCGCGCTGCGTCGCGGCCGAGATGCATGCGGGCTTCGCGGCGCTGCGCACGCAGATGGGGATGAACGTGCGCGCGTCGATGCCGGGGCGCGGCGCGACGCCCGACGCGCTCGCCGATGTCGCGCGCATCGATGCGCTGTGGAGCGCATGCCTCGAAGCGTCGGGCGGGCCGTTCCTGTTCGGCGAATTCGGGATCGCCGATGCGATGTACGCGCCCGTCGTGATGCGCTTCAACACGTACGCGCCGGGCCTGTCGCCGGAAGCGGCCGGCTACGCGGCGCGCGTGACGGCGCTGCCGGCCGTCCAGCGCTGGATCGACGCGGCGCGCCGCGAAACGACCGTGATCGCCGACTACGAGCCGACGCGATGAACATCTATGCGGTAGGCGGTGCGATCCGCGACGAATTGCTCGGCGTGCCCGTGCAGGACCGCGACTACGTGGTGGTGGGCGCGACGCCCGAGCAGATGGCCGCGCAGGGTTTCCGGCCGGTCGGCAAGGATTTCCCGGTGTTCCTGCATCCGCAGACGCAGGAGGAGTACGCGCTGGCGCGCACCGAGCGCAAGACGGCGGCCGGTTATCACGGTTTCCAGTTCCATTACGCGCCGGACGTGACGCTCGACGAGGATCTCGCGCGGCGCGACCTGACGATTAACGCGATGGCGCGCGAGGTGAGCCCGGAGGGTGCGCTGGTCGGGCCCGTGATCGATCCGTTCGACGGGCAGGCCGACCTGCGTGCGCGCGTGTTCCGGCACGTGAGCGACGCGTTCGTCGAGGATCCGGTGCGGATCCTGCGCATTGCGCGCTTCGCCGCGCGGTTCGCGGATTTCACGGTCGCGGACGAAACGCTCGCGCTGATGCGCCGGATGGTCGACGCGGGCGAGGTCGACGCGCTGGTGCCGGAACGCGTGTGGCAGGAAATCGCGCGCGGGCTGATGGAGGCGAAGCCGTCGCGGATGTTCGCGGTGCTGCGCGAGTGCGGCGCGCTCGCGCGCATCCTGCCCGAAGTCGATGCGTTGTGGGGCGTGCCGCAGCGCGCCGACTACCACCCGGAAGTCGACACGGGCGTGCACGTGATGATGGTCGTCGACTATGCGGCGAAGCAGGGTTATTCGCTGCCGGTGCGCTTCGCGGCGCTCACGCACGATCTCGGCAAGGCGACGACGCCCGCCGACGTGCTGCCGCGCCACGTCGGCCACGAAGGCCGCAGCGTCGACCTGCTCAAGCCGTTGTGCGAGCGGCTGCGCGTGCCGAACGAATGCCGTGATCTCGCGCTGGTGGTCGCGCGCGAGCACGGCAACCTGCATCGCGTGATGGAGATGGGCGCGGCCGCGCTGGTGCGGCTGTTCGAGCGCAGCGACGCGCTGCGCAAGCCCGCGCGTTTCGCCGAGATGCTGCAGGCCTGCGAATCGGATGCGCGCGGGCGGCTCGGGCTCGACACGCAGCCGTATCCGCAGGCCGAGCGGCTGCGCGTGGCGCTCGCGGCCGCGCGCAGCGTCGATGCCGGCGCGATCGCGCGCGGGATCGGCGCCGATACGGAGAAGATCAAGGATGCCGTGCATCGCGCGCGGATCCAGGCCGTCGCGCAGGCGCTCGAGATCGGCGAATAAGGACGGGCGGCGCGCGCCCGCAAGCCGCCGTTACGACTTCTTGCGCGCGGCCGCCTTGCGGGCCGGGGTGGCGGCGGCCGGGCGTTTGCCGGCGGCGGCGCGCGGCTTCGCCGATGCCTTCTTTTTCCACCGTGCTGGCCGGCCGTGCCGCGTCGGCGTCGCGCTCGCGTTTCGGCGCCGGCTCGCGGCGGCTCACGCGCGGCTCGCCCGGCGCGGGCTGCCTGATTTCCATCGTCGCGGAGACGAATTCGGCGCAGCTGTCGTCGAACAGCGGCAGCGTGCCGACCGCGATCAGCTCGGCGGGCCCGTCGCCCACGTTGGCGACGCGATGCCGCTTGCGTGCGTCGAAGTGCAGCGAGTCGCCGGGCGACAGCGGGTAATCCTTCTTGCCGACCGTGTAGCAGATGCGGCCGGTCAGCACGTACACGAACTCGTCGCCGCCGTGCGACACCCATTCCGAGCGATAGCCTTCCATCATCCGCACCTTCACCGCGTTGATCAGGCTGCCGTCGAACGTGGTGGAGAGCCGTTCGTACCACTGCGACGTGCTGTCGACCGCGTACGGCTCGCGGCTGCCCGCGTGCGAATCGGGCTGCGCCTGGCGCGGCTGGTCGATCAGCGCGCCGAGCGGCACGTCCAGCGCCTTCGCGACGTTGACGAGCGACGACAGGGAGATGCCCGTGAGATGGCGCTCGACCTGGGACAGGAACCCGACCGACAGCTTCGCTTCGGTCGCGACTTCCAGCAGCGTCTTCTTTGCTTCCCGGCGCAGGCGGCGAATGCGCTGGCCGATACGCATGATGTCTGAATCCATGAATCTCTTTCGTGGCAACGAGTCGGGAGGCGAGCGGAGGGGCGGTGCAGTCGCCGGGAAGCTGGGTTCCGCGAATCGCACGAAGCACGGCCGTCGGGACGCCGATGCCGGCGCATTGTACCGCGCGGTTCGGGCGCGCGAAGTCGCGTTGCGCGGGCCTGCGGCACCGTGTCGCCGATTTTAGTCCTACGAAAATTTTAGCTTGACCTCAATTTCCGCCTGCTCTAGATTCTGTCGCGCGCATCAAAAAAAGTTAAGTGAGACAAAAATTTCCGCGGACCTGCCGCTGGCATAGCCCAGTGGCCCGGCGACGTGCAGTGCCGCGCGTCGTCCGTGCAGCGGCGCCGTGTCGCGTCACGCCTGTTTCAGGCGTGCGCCCCGCCGCGTCGCACCGCCGACCGCCGACAACAATGAATAACGTGGGGATCCGATGATCGATCGACTGCAATACAACTTCTCCGGCCTTCCCCCGTACGACGCGTCCGTCGCCGACACGCAGGCCGGCCTGGCGCGCCTGCTCGACGCCGCGCGGCTCGACGCGGTGGTGGTCACGTCGCAGGACGAATACGTCACCGAGTACCTGCCGCGCAGCAACAACCCGCGCTACGCGCTGTCGGGTTTCGACGGCTCGGCCGGCTGCGGGATCTTCCTGAGCGCGGCGACCGCGCAGGCGCTCGGCGTGCCGCCGTTCGTGCTGTTCGTCGACGGCCGTTATCACTTTCAGGCCGACCAGCAGTGCGATCCGGCGCGCGTGCGCATCGAGAAGCTCGGGATGGGCGTGACGATCTGGCAGGCGCTGGCCGACTGGCTGGTCGCGCACGCGAGCCGGCTCGCGCGGGTCGGCTACGACGCGCTGCGGGTCAGCGTCGCGCAGCGCGACCGGCTGTTCGAGCAGGCGCAGGCCGCGGGGCTGGACTGGACGAGCTTTGCCGAGCGCGAGATCGACCGCGCGATCGCGCTGCCGGGCTGGGTCGTCGAGCGGCCGATTTTCGAGTTGCCGGAATCGATGACGGGCCTGAGCGTCGCGCAGAACCTCGACACGCTGAGCCGCAGGCTCGCCGCGCATACCGGCGCGGCCGACGGCAAGACCGCGTTCTTCTCGTGCGCGTCGGACGATCTCGCGTATCTGCTGAACAGCCGCGGTTATCACATCCCGAACGCGTCGTCGCACCTCGGTTTCCTGTTCGCGGTCGGCGGGCAGGTCGCGCTGTTCCTGCCGGAAGGCTGCGACCGCTGCGACGTCACGCTCGCGTCGTATCCGGCGCTGCACGTGATCCGGCGCGATGTCGCGGCGCTCGAGCGCTTTCTCGCGCAGTTCGCGGTCGATCACGTGTGCTACGGCTTCGAATCGGTGAACTGCGCGCTCGTCGACGCGGTGAGCCGCGTGTGGCCGCAGGCGCGGCACACGGACTTCAACCCGGTCGAGGCGATGCGGGCCGCCAAGACGCCGGTGGTGCTCGACCGGTTCCGCGACGCGTTCGCGCGCAGTTCCGCGGCGATCGCCGAGACGATGCGCTGGGCGAAGACCGGCGAGCCGGGCGCACGCCACACCGAATACGACCTGGCGCGCACGATCAACGATGCGTACGGCGCGCGCTCGGCGGTGGCACTGACGTTTCCGTCGATCGCGGCGAACGGCGCGAACAGCGCGTTCGCGCATTACACGGCGGCGAGCGCCGACGTCGAGCTGACGGAAGGCGAGCTCGTGCTGCTCGATAGCGGCGCGTACTACGAAGCCGGCTTCGCGACGGACTGCACGCGCGTCGTGCTGCGCCGGACGCATGCGGATACGGTTGCGCAGCCGTGGCAGCGCGAGATCTACACGGTCGCGCTGAAGGCCTGCATCAAGGGGCTCGTCACGCGCTTTCCGAGCACGGCGACGGGCGGCGACGTCGATGCGGTCGTGCGGCAGGTGTGCCTCGACCATGGCCACGATTTCGGTCACGGCACCGGTCACGGCGTCGGCATTCACGTGCACGAGGGCGGCGTGCGGTTCGCGCCGGGCGCGAAGTACGGGCTGGTGCCGAACGCGGTGATTTCAGTCGAGCCGGGCATCTACGTGCAGGGCAAGGGCGGCGTGCGGATCGAGAACATCGTGATCATCCGGCCGGACGAAACGCAGCCGGACACGGTGACGTTCGAGAACATCGTGACGGTCGGCTACGACTGGGACCTGATCGATCTCGACCTGCTGAACGACGACGAGCGCGCGTACCTGCGCGACTACGAGCGGCTGTGTGCGGAGTGCGGCACGCAGGTGACGGCGTGCCCGCTGCTGTAAGCGGCGCCGGCGCGGGCGGCGTCGGCCGCCCGCTTGCCCCCGGTCATCGATGACCGGTCATCAGAGCCGGATCAGGATCCGGCTCCATTTCAGTCCAGCAACCGCGCGCGCACGAACGGCGTGATCCGCTCGGCGAGCCACGCGTGCGTGCGCGTCGTCGGGTGCAGCGTGTCCCAGAACACGAAGCGCGCCGGGTCGCGGCAGTCCGCGCGCGGCGTCTGCGCGGCCATATAGGTGAACGACGACGGCTTCGGGATGTCGAGGCACGAGCGCTTCGAATCGTCGAAGCCGTATTGCGCGGGGCGGCTCAGCAGATCGTCGAACGGCGCGTACGCATCGAACACCTCGAGCCGCAGCGTTGCGCCGTAGCGGGCCCGGACGGCGGCGGCCGCGTCGGCGAGCCGCTGGTTGTAGTCCTTGACCTGCGCGGCGACGCTGGCGGTGTCGGTGCGCGTCGAGAACACCGGCGCGCGCGACACGTCCGGCAGCGTGATGAGCAGGATGCGCGTCGCACCAGCCGCGGCGAGCCGCTCGAGACTGTCGCGCACCGCGTTCGCCGCCTGCTCGGGCGTGCGGCCGTAGTTCACCAGATCGTTGCCGCCCGCGAACACCACGAACAGCGTATTGGCGGGCCGGTAGTTCGGCGCGCGATCCATGTATTCGCGCCACGAGTCGACCTCCTGCACCAGGCCCGGCACGACGACGTGCTGGTCGGTCGCCGCGCCGCCGATTGCCCAGTTGTAGAACGGCAGCCGCAGCGTGTTCGCGACGTATTCGGCCCACACCGGCCCGTTGCTGAAGCGTCCGGCGTGCCAGCTCGTTCCGTTCGGCAGCTTCCACTGGCTCGCGTTGAACATGTTCTGCGTGTCGGACAGGCTGTCGCCGAACACGATCAGCTTGTTGACCCGCGCGTCCTGCTGCGCGGCGTCGATCGTCCAGACCGTGTAGTTGAACGACAGCGCGTTGTTGGCCGCGACCGCCTGCGTCAGGTTCGCGCGGATGCCGCGCGCGGCGAGTGTCTGGCGGCAGACGTCGGCGAGCGTGTCCTGCGTCGTCGCGCTGTAGAACATGTTCTTCCACTGCGTGATGCCGTCCGCCCACCAGTAGCCGGGCACGCGATACCAGTCGCCGCCCGACGGATCGCGCGCCCACTCGTAGGTCGCCTCGGGCTTGAGCGGATCGTCGCTGATCCGGTACCAGCAGCGCAGGTAGGTGTAGGTGTCGCTGCCGCGCGATGTGGCGCGCGGCGCCCTGCCGGGCGGTGCGGAGGCCGGCGCCGCGAGCGGGCCGGCCGGCGACAGCGACATGTCGCCGGTCGGCGTCGGCAGCGGGGCCGGGGCCGGGGCGCCCAGCACGAGCGACGCGGTGAAGGTCAGTGCGGCGCCGAGCGTGGCGACGGCGGCCTGACGGCGTGCGGATTCAAAACGGGAATGATGCATCGATGCCCTCCGATCGGTTGTTGTTGGATCAGGCAGCGCGGCTGCGCTGCCGCGTATCGGGGGGACGGTTGCGCCGGGCTGGAGCCCGGTCTGTCGAAGCGGAATTCGGGGTGAAGCGGGTGAGGCGGGTGAAGCGCCGGACCGGGCTGCGGGCCGCCGCGGGGCGTCAGCGCGTCAGCGCCGACACGCGCCCGTCGGGGCCGTAGACGCCGGCCGGCGCGGGCGCCGAGCGCAGCACCGCGAGGGCGCGCTCGTTGTAGTCCATCCGGATCCGGATCAGCATGCCGTTGTTCGCGTTGGCCTGGCGCGCGCGTTCGGCGGCCTGTTGCAGCAGTTGCCAGCGGCCGGCGAGGCGCGCATCGCGCTCGGCGGCCTGGTCCATCCCTTTCTTGCCGGACGGAAAGCCGAGCGCGGAAAGCTGCGTGTCGCGCGTACGTTCGAGCTGTGCGAGCCGGTCGATCAGCGCGCTTTTCTTCTCGACGATCCCGGGCAGCATCTCGAGCGGCTCGGCCGTCGTCAGCGCCTTTTCCTCGTAGACGAGCAGGGACGCGAACGCCTCGACCGTCGCGTGTTCGTCGTTGACCGTGGCCAGCAGCTCTTCTCTCATCGCGTCATGCTCGTCGCGCCGGTGCGCGGGGTGCGGCGCGCCGGCAAACCGGGGGACCGGCCGCGAGGCGGCCGGCTCAGCTGCCCGGGCGCTGCTGCTGCAGCAACTCGCGGGCGGTATTCAATACACCGTCGGCAATCTTGTTCGCGTCGATCGTCAGCGTGCCGTTGTTCAGCGCGTCCTTGATCGACTGGACCAGGCCCGTGTCGATATCGGCGCCGCCGGACGCGGATACCGAGCGCAACTGGCCGGACAGCCCCGACAGATTCACGTTCGTGTCGCCGCCGGTCGTGCCTGCGTCGGCCGCCTGCGCGGACGACGGGGCCGCGCCGGATTGCGCACGGGTCGCGCCGTTGCCGGTCGGCGCGAGAGGGCTCGGTTTCGGAGTGGAATCGATCTTCACGATGGGGTTCCTGTACGGTATGACCCAGATAACGGCCGGGTCGGCCCGAACTTTAGCATCGTGAGCCCGAAATTCTCCGAATAAACAATTCTTTGCAATCTTGCGGCGATATCCGTCCCTATAGCGGAATTTCCACGGTGCCGGCGTCCTTGACGATCGCCGTGACGATCTGGCCCGCCGCCATCCGCACCCGCACCGACTGGCCGGGCGCCGCATTCGCGAGCACGCTGCCTTCGGCCGAAATCGTGAAACCGGGCCCGGCCGCGACGACCCGCACCGTCTGGCCGGCCGACACCGACGCCGCGCTCTTCAGCATGTCCTGCCGCAGCGGCAGCCCGGCCGAGATGCGCGCGAGTGCGGTCGAGCCGATCGCCTGCGCCGGATCGGTGATCACCGCGAGCGGCAGCACCGTCAGGTCGCCGTCGCGCGCGACCAGGTCGGCCGCGCTCAGCGGCTCGCCGGGCGCGATCTGGCGCGCGGCGACGTAATAGGTGGCCTGTACGGTGACCTTCGCCTGCAGGTAGACGGTCCACGGCCGCTCGCCCGCGCAGCGCACGCCGACCGTCGTGCGGCCCCACAGGCGCGCGCCGGTCGGCATGAACGGTTCGAGCGTCGTGCAGGCGGCGAGCCCGCGCGGGAAGGCGGTCGTGACCGTCGCGGTGGTCTTGCCGGGCAGGCCGGCGATCTGCTGCTGCAGGAACGTGAGGGCCGCGCGGCGGAGCGCGTCGGGGTCCTGCTGGCCGGGCGGCGTCGCGGGCTGGGCAGCGGGGGCCGCCTGGGCCGGGTTGGCGGCCACCGCCGCCGTGCGCGGCGCCGGCGCGGCTGACGCGGCGCGGGCCGCCGCCATGCGCGCGGTGCTTGCCTGCGGCATCGGCCGCGCGGGATTCGATGCGGGCTCGGCCGTACCGGCGACGACCGTCGCGATGGCGTTGGGATCGGTGGCGCGCGGCGCGCCGTAGGCGGGAGTCGTGCGAGCGGCTGCGTAGACGGGAGCCGGCACGGAAGCCGGCGGCGGGACGGTCGTCACGACCATCGCGCCGGACGGTTGCGTCGCGTAGCCGGCCGCGGCAGCACCGGCCACACCAGCCGACCCACCGGCGCCCGCTGCCGCGCGCCCGGCATCCGGCGCGATGCCCGGACCCGAACCCATCCCCGCATTCCCGCCGAACTGCCCGCCGCTCGCCGCGTTGGCGTGCGCGAGCGCCGTTTCGGCCGTCTCGCCGCGTCCGGGAATCACGATCATCCCGTCGTCCGCGTGCGCGGCCGGCACGGCGATCCACAGCGCCGCGGCGAGCGCAAACGCACGCCGGACGTGCGTGAGCCGCCCGTTGCTGCCGCGAAGTGCGCTGCCAGTCATCGCCGTGTCCTCGATCTGTTGCTCCGCTTCGCATTCTAGGGAGCGGGGCCGTCGCGCAAACGATGAATAGAGGGGGGCTTTGCCGCGTTATTCGCCCGATTGCCGGTTGCGTGCGGCGCCTACCATCGCTGTCATGGAAAAAAGCCTCTCGGGTCGCCATCCGGCGCGAGGGGCGTGCAGCGCTTCATACGGAGAGACGCACACATGCTGGACAAACTCGATGCGGAATTCGCGTTCGGCCGACAGGCGCTCGACGTGCGCGCCTACCGGCAGGAACTGCTGTCGTCGAACATCGCGAACGCCGACACGCCGGGCTACCAGGCCCGCGACGTCGATTTCGCGTCGACGCTCGCGCGCTCGCTGAAGCAGACGAACGGCGGCCTCGCGCCGAGCAACGCCGGGCAACTGCCGATGACGCAGCCGGCCGGCGTGACGAGCGGCATGTCGATGGTGTCGACGGCGCAGGGCCACATGGCCGGCACGGCGAAGCTGATCCCGACCGGCGGCCCGGCCGACGACTACGGCCGCGCGCAGTACCGGATGCCGCTGCAGCCGTCGCTCGACGGCAACACGGTCGATCTCGACGTCGAGCGCGTGCAGTTCGCGAACAACGCGCTGCACTACGAGACCGGGATGACCGTGATGACCCAGCAGATCAAGGCGATGATCGCCGCGATCACGACCAACTCGTAAGCGCGCCGCTTCCGAACCCGAGCACAAGCACACGCACCAGGAGCCTCCATGCCTTCGTTGATGAACATCTACGGCGTCGCCGGTTCGGCGCTGTCCGCGCAATCGCAGCGCCTGAACGTCACCGCGTCGAACCTCGCGAACGCCGACAGCGCCACCGGCCCCGACGGCAAGCCGTACAAGGCCAAGCAGGTCGTGTTCGCGACCGACCCGATGGGCGGCGCGCGCACCGCGTCCGGCCAGGGCGTGGGCGGCGTGCGCGTGACGAAGGTGATGGACGACCCGTCGCCGATGAAGTCGACCTACGACCCGGCGAACCCGGCCGCCGACGCGAACGGCTACGTGCAGATGCCGAACGTCGATCCGGTGCAGGAGATGGTGAACATGATCTCGGCGTCGCGCTCGTACCAGGCCAACGTCGAGACGCTGAACACCGCGAAGACGCTGATGCTCAAGACGCTGACGATCGGCTCGTAAGCCGCGCGCCGCCCGATCTTACCGACCCGACAGTTCCGATAGTTCCGACAGAAGGCTAGCCAGGATGACCTCCTCCAACACGACGATCGGCAGCAACGGCACGAACGTGTCGACCTTGCCGACCGACACGATGAACACCAACAACGTGTCGTCGACCAACGGCACGTCCGCGAGCGACCTGCAGGCGACGTTCCTGAAGCTGCTGGTCACGCAGCTGCAGAACCAGGATCCGACCAGCCCGGTCGACAGCTCGCAGATGACCTCGCAGCTCGCGCAGATCAACACGGTGAGCGGCATCGCGCAGCTGAACACGTCGCTCACGTCGCTGTCGACGCAGCTCACGGCCGGCCAGCAGACGCAGGCCGCGATGCTGATCGGCACGAACGTGCTCGCGCCGGGCAACGCCGTCGCGGTGAAGAGCGGCGCGGCGTCGCCGTTCGGCGTGTCGCTGGCGAGCTCGGTGTCGAACCTGACGATCACCGTGAAGAACTCGGCGGGCACCGTCGTGAACACGATCAACGCGGGCGCGCAGTCGGCCGGCACCGTGCCGTTCAACTGGACGCCGACCGACGCGGCCGGCAACGCGCTGCCGGACGGCAAGTACACCGTCAGCGCGTCGTACACCGACAGCAACGGCACGCCGCAGCCCGCCACGACGCTCGCGGCCTCGACGGTGCAGAGCGTGATCAAGCAGGCGGACGGCACCGCGGGGCTCGTGCTGTCGAACGGCACGACGGTGGGGCTCAGCCAGGTCGCGTCGATTTTCCCGAACACGACGTCGTCCGCGTCGTCCTCTTCCTCGTCCGGCGGCACCGCCACCAACTGATCGAGCTTTCTCGAAACGGAGACCGAAATGGGTTATCAACAGGGTCTGAGCGGCCTCGCCGGCGCATCGAACGCGCTCGACGTGATCGGCAACAACATCGCGAACGCGAACACGGTCGGCTTCAAGTCGAGCACCGCGCAGTTCGCCGACATGTACGCGAACTCGGTCGCGACGTCGGTCAACACGCAGATCGGCATCGGCACGGCGCTGAACTCGGTGGAGCAGAACTTCGGCCAGGGCACGATCAATACGACGAGCTCGTCGCTCGACGTCGCGATCAACGGCAACGGCTTCTTCCAGATGTCGAACAACGGCGTGACGACGTACTCGCGCGACGGCACGTTCCAGCGCGACAAGAACGGCTACATCATCGACTCGCAAGGCCGCAACCTGATGGGCTACGCGGCCAACGGGGCAGGCGTGATCAACACCGCGCAGACCGTGCCGCTGCAGGCGCCGACCAACAACATCGCGCCGACCGCGACGACCAAGATCACCGGTCAGTTCAACCTGAACTCGCAGGACACGGTGCCGGCCAAGACGCCGTTCAGCGCGACCGACAACACGACGTACAACTACTCGACGTCGATCCAGGTGTACGACTCGCTCGGCGGTTCGCAGGCGGTCAACATGTACTTCGTGAAGTCGGCGGCCGGCACGTGGGAAACCTACGCGGGCGTCCAGGGCGGCGCGACGACCGATCTCGGCACCGTCACGTTCAATTCGTCGGGCGCGATCCAGAGCACGACGACGGGCACGCCGGCGACACCGACCGCGTCGCTCGGCCAGTTCCAGTTCACCGTGCCGAACACCGACGGCTCGGCGACGCCGCAGGGCCTCACGCTCGACCTGACCGGCACGACGCAGTACGGCGGCAAGGACGGCGTGAACAACCTCGCGCAGGACGGCTACGCGAGCGGCACGCTGACGACCTACACGATCGGCACCGACGGCAAGCTGACCGGCAACTACTCGAACGGCCAGACCGCCGTGCTCGGCCAGATCGCGCTCGCGAACTTCAACAACCCGAACGGGCTGGTGAACCTCGGCGGCAACCAGTATGCGGAGTCCGCGTCATCGGGCGTGCCGCAGGTCTCCGCGCCGGGCAGCACGAACCACGGCACGCTGCAGGGCAGCGCGCTGGAGAACTCGAACGTCGACCTCACGTCGCAGCTCGTGAACCTGATCACCGCGCAACGCAACTACCAGGCGAACGCGCAGACGATCAAGACGCAGCAGACCGTCGACCAGACGCTCATCAACCTGTAACTCCAGGGATAACGGGCAGCCATGGACCGACTGATCTACACGGCGATGACGGGCGCGTCGCAGTCGCTCGACCAGCAGGCGACCGTCGCGAACAACCTCGCGAACGCGTCGACGACGGGTTTTCGCGCGCAGCTCGCGACGTATCGCGCGGTGCCGATGAATTTCGGCGACGGCAGCACGAGCGACCCGACGACGACGCGCACCTACGTGCTCGCGTCGACGCCCGGCGCGGATTTCGCGCCGGGTCCGATCACGCGCACCGGCAATCCGCTCGACGTCGCCGTGCAGGGCGCGGGCTGGCTGTCGGTGCAGACGGCCGACGGCAGCGAGGCGTACACGCGCGCCGGCAACCTGCACGTCGACGAGAACGGCCAGCTCGTGAACGCGAGCAACCTGCCGGTGATCGGCAACGGCGGCCCGATCTCGGTGCCGCCGAATGCGGAAGTGACGATCGGCAAGGACGGCACGGTGTCCGCGCTGATGCCGGGCGACCCGCCGACGGCGGTCGCGATCGTCGACCAGATGAAGCTCGTCAATCCCGATCCGGCCACGCTCACGCGCGGCAACGACGGCTTGTTCCGCACCGCCGACGGCAATCCGGCCGACGCCGATGCGAACGTGGTCGTCACGCCGAATTCGCTCGAAGGCAGCAACGTCAACCCGGTGACCGCGATGGTCGCGATGATCGACAACGCACGCGCGTTCCAGCTTCAGTCGAAGCTGATCCAGACGGCCGACCAGAACGAGCAGTCGGCGAACCAGCTGCTCAACTTCAGCTGAGCGCCCGCGCCAGCTTACGCAGGAGAATCGACAAGTGAACCGTTCGCTCTACATCGCCGCCACCGGCATGAATGCGCAGCAGGCGCAGATGGACGTGATCTCGAACAACCTCGCGAATACCAGCACGAACGGCTTCAAGGCGTCGCGCGCGGTGTTCGAGGATCTGCTTTACCAGACGATCCGCCAGCCGGGCGCGAACTCGACGCAGCAGACCGAGCTGCCGTCGGGCCTGCAGCTCGGCACCGGCGTGCAGCAGGTCGCGACCGAGCGCCTGTACACGCAGGGCGGCCTCACGCAGACCGGCAACTCGAAGGACGTCGCGATCAACGGCGCGGGCTTCTTCCAGGTGCTGATGCCGGACGGCACGAACGCGTACACGCGCGACGGCTCGTTCCAGACCAACGCGCAGGGCCAGCTCGTCACGTCGAGCGGCTACCAGATCCTGCCCGCGATCACGATCCCGCAGAACGCGACGTCGCTGACGATCGGCAAGGACGGCGTCGTGTCGGTCACGCAGGCGGGCTCGACCAATTCGGTGCAGATCGGCTCGCTGCAGATCGCGACCTTCATCAATCCGGCCGGCCTCGAGGCGCGCGGCGAGAACCTGTTCTCCGAGACGACGTCGTCGGGCGCGCCGAACGTGTCGCAGCCGGGCCTGAACGGCGCGGGCGTGCTCAACCAGAACTACGTCGAGGCGTCGAACGTGAACGTCGTGCAGGAGCTCGTCAACATGATCCAGACGCAGCGTGCCTACGAGATCAACAGCAAGGCCGTGACGACGTCCGACCAGATGCTGCAGACCGTCACGCAGATGAAGAGCTAACCGGAATACCCGTCGTCGCCATGAAGCAGGTTCGCCTCCTCCCGTCAGCCACCGTCCGCGCCCTCGGCGCGTTCGCGGTGGCGGCGCTCGCCGGTTGCGCGCAGATCCCGCGCGATCCGATCATCCAGCAGCCGATGACCGCGCAGCCGCCGGTGCCGATGTCGATGCAGGCGCCCGGCTCGATCTACAACCCCGGCTACGCGGGCCGGCCGCTGTTCGAGGATCAGCGGCCGCGCAACGTCGGCGACATCCTGACGATCATGATCGCGGAGAACATCAACGCGACCAAATCGTCGGGCGCGAACACGAACCGGCAGGGCAACACCGATTTCAACGTGCCGACCGCCGGTTTCCTCGGCGGGCTGTTCGCGAAGGCGAACCTGTCGGCGACCGGCAACAACAAGTTCGCGTCGACGGGCGGCGCGAGCGCGGCGAACACGTTCAACGGCACGATCACGGTGACCGTCACCAACGTGCTGCCGAACGGCAACCTCGTGGTCAGCGGCGAGAAGCAGATGCTGATCAACCAGGGCAACGAATTCGTGCGCTTCTCGGGCGTCGTGAACCCGAACACGATCTCGGGCGCGAACTCGGTCTACTCGACGCAGGTCGCCGACGCGAAGATCGAATATTCGGCGAAGGGCTACATCAACGAAGCCGAGACGATGGGCTGGCTGCAGCGCTTCTTCCTCAACATCGCGCCGTGGTGATGACGATGCAGACGACCCTGTTCAACCGCCTGTCCGCCCGCGCGCACGCCGCCGCGCGGCTCGCCGTCGCGTTCGCGGCCGTGGCCGCCGCCTGCGTGTTCGGCGCGGTGCCCGCGCACGCGGAACGCCTGAAGGATCTCGCGCAGATCCAGGGCGTGCGCGACAACCCGCTGATCGGTTATGGCCTCGTCGTCGGTCTCGACGGCACCGGCGACCAGACGATGCAGACGCCGTTCACGACGCAGACGCTCGCGAACATGCTCGCGAACCTCGGCATCTCGATCAACAACGGTTCGGCCAACGGCGGCCCGTCGTCGCTGAGCAACATGCAGCTGAAGAACGTCGCGGCCGTGATGGTGACCGCCACGCTGCCGCCGTTCGCGCGGCCCGGCGAGGCGCTCGACGTCACCGTGTCGTCGCTCGGCAACGCGAAGAGCCTGCGCGGCGGCACGCTGCTGCTGACGCCGCTGAAAGGCGCGGACGGGCAGGTGTACGCGCTTGCGCAGGGCAACATGGCGGTCGGCGGCGCGGGGGCCAGCGCGAACGGCAGCCGCGTGCAGGTGAACCAGCTCGCGGCCGGCCGGATCGTCGGCGGCGCGATCGTGGAGCGCGGGGTGCCGAACGCGATCGCGCAGATGAACGGCATGCTGCAGCTGCAGCTGAACGACATGGATTACGGCACCGCGCAGCGGATCGTGTCCGCGGTCAACTCGAGCTTCGGCCCGGGCACCGCGACGGCGCTCGACGGTCGCACGATCCAGCTCGCCGCGCCGGCCGATTCGGCGCAGCAGGTCGCGTTCATGGCGCGGCTGCAGAACCTCGACGTGAGCCCGGACAAGGCCGCGGCGAAGGTGATCCTGAACGCGCGCACCGGCTCGATCGTGATGAACCAGATGGTCACGCTGCAGAGCTGCGCGGTCGCGCACGGCAACCTGTCGGTGGTCGTCAACACGCAGCCGGTCGTGTCGCAGCCGGGGCCGTTCTCGAACGGGCAGACGGTGGTGGCGCAGCAGTCGCAGATCCAGCTCAAGCAGGACAACGGCGCGCTGAAGATGGTGACGGCCGGCGCGAACCTCGCCGACGTCGTGAAGGCGCTGAACACGCTCGGCGCGACGCCCGCGGACCTGATGTCGATCCTGCAGGCGATGAAGGCGGCCGGCGCGTTGCGCGCCGACCTGGAGGTCATCTAAATGGCTGCGAACCTTCCGAACGCAAACGACCTCACGCAGCGCTTCGCGCTCGACGTGCAGGGTTTCGACGCGCTGCGCGCGCAGGCGAAGCAGTCGCCGCAGGCCGGCGCGAAGGCCGTCGCGGGCCAGTTCGACGCGATGTTCACGCAGATGATGCTCAAGAGCATGCGCGACGCGTCGCCCGACGGCGGGCTGTTCGATTCGCATACGTCGAAGATGTACACGTCGATGCTCGACCAGCAGCTCGCGCAGCAGATGTCGACGCGCGGGATCGGCGTCGCCGACGCGCTGATGAAGCAGCTGCTGCGCAACGCGGGGCAGGGCGCGGGCAGCGACACGGCGGCCGATGTCGGCGCGGGTGGCCTCGGCACGGGCGGCAACGAAGGCAGCCTCGCCGCGATGAACGCGATGGCGAAGGCCTACGCGAACGCGTCGAACAACGGCGGGCTGGCCGGCGCGCGCGGCTACTCGGCCGGCAGCGCGCTGACGCCGCCGCTGAAGGGCGCGAGCGGCGCGCCGGACGCCGACGCGTTCGTCGACCGGCTCGCGGGCCCCGCGCAGGCGGCCAGCGCGTCGACCGGCATTCCGGCGCGTTTCATTGTCGGCCAGGCCGCGCTCGAATCGGGCTGGGGCAAGCGCGAGATCCGCGCCGCCGACGGCTCGACCAGCTACAACGTGTTCGGCATCAAGGCGAACAAGGGCTGGACCGGGCGCACCGTGTCGGCGCTGACGACCGAATACGTGAACGGCACGCCGCGCCGCGTGGTGGCAAAATTCCGCGCGTATGACTCGTACGAGCACGCAATGACCGATTACGCGAGCCTGCTGAAGAACAATCCGCGCTACTCGGGCGTGCTGAGCGCCAGCCGCAGCGTCGAAGGCTTCGCGCACGGGATGCAGAAGGCCGGTTACGCGACCGACCCGAACTACGCCAAAAAATTGATCTCGATCATGCAGCAGATCGGCTGACGAGCCCGCCGGCCGCCTGCAGCCCCCCTTCGGACCGCGCCCGGCAGCCCGCCGCGCGCGGTTTCAACGTTTGCGCGAAAAAAATCGCCAATTCGATCTAAACTTTCGGTCAGCACTGCCGCTAAGTGTGAGAGACCTGCGACCGGGCCCCCGTTCTGGCCCGGTTTTACTGCGCACCGGTTGTCCGGGCGCCCATGACAAGAAAGACCGGCTAGCCATGAATATCGAAACGTCGACCGACCCCAGCCTGGATGCAGGCCACTCCGGGCCCGACTTCGCCCGCCGCAATCCGCTGGAAATCGGCGTGCAGCTGCGCAACCTGGTGAATCGCGGCGATTTCCTGACCGTCCAGTATCCGGGCGGCCAGCTCGTCACGCGCCTGCTCGAGGTCGACGTCGGCGCGCGGACGTTCACGTTCGACTGGGGCGCGCTGTCCGAGCAGAACGCCGGCATCCTCGGCGCGTCGCATTGCACGTTCGCGGCCTCGCCGGAGGGCGTGCGCGTCGAATTCACCACGGGCACGCCGCGCGAGACGCGCTACGAGGGGCTGCCCGCGTTCGTCGCCGATTTCCCCGACGTGCTGGTCTGCATCCAGCGTCGCGAATATTTCCGCGTCGACGCGCCGATCGTCGATCCGTTCCTGTGCCGCGGCAAGCTGCCGGACGGCGAGAGCTTCCTGTTCGAGGTGCATAACCTGTCGCTCGGCGGCGTGGGGCTGCGCACGGCCGACGAACGCGTCGAGGCGCTCGAGGTCGGCACGCTGCTGCCCGACGTCGAGCTCGAGCTGACCGGCCACGGCAAGCTGTCGCTCGACCTGCAGCTCGTGTCGCAGCGTTCGACGCAGATGCCGAACGGGTCGCGGCGCTACCAGCTCGGTTTTCGCTACATGTCGCTGCCGGGCAGCGCGGAGAACACGCTGCAGCGCCTGATCACGCAGCTCGAAATGAAGCGCCGCTCGCTCGCGCGGGCCTGACGCGCACGCGTGACCCGGCCCCGCACGGGCCGCCCCGCGCCCCTTCGCCGGCACCGGTTGCCGGGCGCCTTGACCGGCGATGCGCGAGTGCGCGTCGCGCGTGCATTTTTTCCTCAATTTTTTCAATCGGCGGCCGTTATACCGGGAGTCACGCAACCCGGCGGCCGCAGCGCGGCCGGCTCATCAGGATCGCGCATGTCCAACTCACTCATGAACCTCGGCGTCAGCGGCCTGAATGCCGCGCTCTGGGGCCTCACGACGACCGGCCAGAACATCAGCAACGCCGCGACGCCAGGCTATTCGGTCGAACGACCCGTCTATGCCGAGGCGAGCGGCCAGTACACGAGCAGCGGCTACATGCCGCAAGGCGTCAACACCGTCACCGTGCAGCGGCAGTACAGCCAGTACCTGAGCGACCAGCTGAACGGCGCGCAGACGCAGGGCGGCGCGCTGTCGACGTGGTATTCGCTCGTCACGCAGCTGAACAACTACGTCGGCAGCCCGACGGCGGGGATCTCGACCGCGATCACGAGCTACTTCACCGGGCTGCAGAACGTCGCGAACAGCGCGTCCGACGCGTCGGTGCGGCAGACCGCGATGAGCAACGCGCAGACGCTCGCGAACCAGATCACGGCGGCCGGCCAGCAGTACGACGCGTTGCGCCAGAGCGTGAACACGCAGCTCACGAGCACCGTGACGCAGATCAACGCGTACACCGCGCAGATCGCGCAGCTGAACCAGCAGATCGCATCGGCCAGCAGCCAGGGCCAGCCGCCGAACCAGCTGATGGACCAGCGCGACCTCGCGGTGTCGAACCTGTCGAACCTCGCGGGCGTGCAGGTCGTGCGCAACAGCGACGGCTACAGCGTGTTTCTCGCGGGCGGCACGCCGCTCGTCGTCGCGAACAAGAGCTACCAGCTCGCGACCGTCACGTCGCAGTCCGATCCGAGCGAGCTGACCGTCGTGTCGCAGGGGATCGCCGGTGCGAACCCGCAGGGGCCGAACCAGTTCCTGTCCGATGCGTCGCTGTCGGGCGGCACGCTCGGCGGCCTGCTCGCGTTCCGCAGCCAGACGCTCGACCCGGCCGAAGCCCAGCTCGGCGCGATCGCGACCAGCTTCGCCGCGCAGGTCAACGCGCAGAACGCGCTCGGCATCGACCTGTCGGGCAAGCCCGGCGGCAACCTGTTCACGACCGGCGCGCCGGTCACCTACGCGAACCAGGGCAATACCGGCAACGCGGCGCTGTCCGTGTCGTTCGCGAACGCATCGCAACCGACCGCGAGCGACTACACGCTGTCGTACGACGGCACGAACTACACGCTGACCGACCGCGCGAGCGGCACGGTGGTCGGCACGTCGACCTCGATGCCGGCCTCGATCGGCGGGCTGAACTTCTCGTTCTCGTCCGGCTCGATGAGCGCCGGCGACAAGTTCACCGTGCAGCCGACGCGCGGCGCCCTGAACGGCTTCGGCCTCGCGACGTCGAACGGCTCCGCGATCGCGGCGGCCGCGCCGTACGTGCCGTCGGCCACCACGACGAACACGGGCACCGGCACGATCGGCGGGCTGTCGGTCACGAGCGCGGCGGCCGCGGCCAACGCGCACAACTACACGATCACGATGACCGGCACGGCCGGCAATCTGCAGTACACGGTCACCGACAACTCCGCCAACCCGGTAACCACGAGCGCGCCGCAGAATTACCAGGCCGGCACGCCGATCACGCTGACGGCCGGCGTCACGGTGACGGTGTCGGGGTCGCCGGCGGTCGGCGATACCTTCAAGGTCACACCGAACACGGGCGGCACGAACGACGGCAGCAACGCGCTCGCGCTGTCGAAGCTCGTCAACTCGAAGACGTTCGGCAACGGCTCGACCACGCTGACCGGCGCGTACGCGAGCTACGTGAACAGCATCGGCAACACGACGAGCCAGCTGAAGTCGTCGAGCGCCGCGCAGACCGCGCTGGTCGGCCAGATCACGCAAGCGCAGCAGTCGACGTCGGGCGTGAACCAGAACGAGGAAGCGGCCAACCTGATGCAGTACCAGCAGCTCTACCAGGCGAACGCGAAGGTGATTCAGACCGCGTCGACGCTGTTCCAGACCGTGCTCGGCCTGTTCAACTGATTTCGGGGATCGAAGCGATGCGGATTTCCACCACCCAGTTCTACCAGATGAACGTCGCTCAGATGAGCGACCAGCAGGCGCAGCTCGCGCAGCTGTACCAGCAGATCTCGAGCGGCGTGAGCCTGGCGACGCCGGGCGACAACCCGCTCGGCGCCGCGCAGGCCGTGCAGCTGTCGATGACGTCGGCGACGCTGTCGCAGTACGCGTCGAACCAGAACACCGCGCTGTCGTCGCTGCAGAAGGAAGACCAGACGCTGATCAGCGTCAACAACCTGCTGAACAGCATTCATACGGTCGTGATCCAGGCCGGCGCCGGCTCGCTGTCCGACAGCGATCGCTCGGCGCTGTCGACGCAGCTGCAGGGCTATCGCGACCAGCTGCTGACGCTCGCGAACTCGACCGACGGCTCGGGCAACTACCTGTTCTCGGGCTTCCAGTCGACCACGGCGCCGTTCTCGAACGCACCGGGCGGCGGCGTGACCTACAGCGGCGACGCGGGTACGCGGCAGGTGCAGATTGCCGACACGCGTGCGATCTCGCAGGGCGACAACGGTGCGAACGTGTTCCTGTCGGTGCCGATGCTCGGCAGCCAGCCGGTGCCGGTCGCCACCGCAACCAACACGGGGACGGGCACGATCGGCGCGGTATCGATCACGAGCCCGTCGGCCGCGACCAATGCGGACCAGTTCAAGATCACGTTCGGCGGCACGGCGGCCGCGCCGACCTATACGGTGACCGACAACTCCGTCGTGCCGCCGACCACGACCGCCGCGCAGCCGTATTCGGCCGGCGCCGGGATCGCGCTCGGCAACGGCCTGTCGGTGCCGGTGTCGGGTTCGCCCGCGCCCGGCGACTCGTTCACGGTCACGCCCGCGCCGAAGGCCGGCACCGACGTGTTCGCGGCGCTCGACACGATGATTGCCGCGCTGAAGGTGCCGGTCAGCAGCAACACGACGGCCGCCGCCGCGCTCCAGAACGCGATGACCACCGGCACGACGAAGCTGAACAACATGATGACGAACGTGCTCACCGTGCAGGCGTCGGTCGGCGGCCGCGAGCAGGAAGTCAAGGCGATGCAGACGGTGAACCAGACCAACACGCTGCAGGTCACCAGCAACCTGGCCGACCTGACGAGCACCGACATGGTGTCGACGATCAGCCAGTTCCTGCAGATGCAGAACGCGCTGACGGGCTCGCAGAAGGCCTACTCGCAGCTGCAGAACCTGTCGCTGTTCCAGTACATCAACCCTTGATGCACGGCGCGCCGGCGGCGATGTGAGCGCACGCTTACGTCGCCGCCGGCGCGTGCTACCGCCCGCGCGCCCTGCGCGGATGGCCGCTTCTCCGGGCCGCGCGGCCGCGCCCCGGTTCGCGCACGCGGCATGCCGCGCGCCGCGCTTGCCAGCCCCATTCCCGCTCCGTAAACTCGCGCCAGATTCCAGACCGGCGCACCCTCCGCAGCCGGCGACCGACAGGAGCCCTTTCCCCATGTCCGATTCCTACTTCCCGCGCTGGCGGGTGCAATCGACCGGCGCGGCGTCGCGCGTGGTCGGCCCCGACGAGCGCCTGCCGTGGCCGCAGATGGTCGCGATGGGCGTGCAGCACGTCGTCGCGATGTTCGGCTCGACCGTGCTCGCGCCGCTGCTGATGGGCTTCGACCCGAACCTGTGCATCTTCATGTCGGGCATCGGCACGCTGCTGTTCTTCGCGCTGGTCGGCGGCCGCGTGCCGAGCTACCTCGGCTCGAGCTTCGCGTTCATCGGCCTCGTGATCGCGGTGACGGGCTACGGCGGCAGCGGCCCGAACCCGAACATCCCGGTCGCGCTCGGCGGGATCGTCGCGTGCGGCGTCGTGTACGTCGCGCTCGGCGCGCTGGTGCAGGCGATCGGCACGCGCTGGATCGAGACGCTGATGCCGCCCGTCGTCACCGGCGCGGTGGTCGCGGTGATCGGGCTGAACCTCGCGCCGATCGCGGTGAAGGGCGTGTCGGCGTCGACCTTCGACTCGGTGATGGCGCTCGTCACGGTGCTCTGCGTCGGCCTGGTCGCGGTGTTCGCGCGCGGGATGATGCAGCGCCTGCTGATCCTCGTCGGGCTGATGATCGCGTATGCGATCTACGCGATCGCGACCAACGGGATGGGCCTCGGCAAGCCGATCGACTTCGCGATCGTCGGGCATGCCGCGTGGTTCGGCGTGCCGGCCTTCCGTACGCCGGTGTTCGACCCGCACGCGATGCTGATGCTCGCGCCGATCGCGGTGATCCTGGTTGCCGAGAACCTCGGCCACATCAAGGCCGTCAGCGCGATGACGGGGCACAACCTCGACCGCTACGTCGGCCGCGCGTTCATCGGCGACGGCCTCGCGACGATCGTGTCGGGCAGCGTCGGCGGCACGGGCGTCACGACCTACGCGGAGAACATCGGCGTGATGGCCGTCACGCGGATCTATTCGACGCTCGTGTTCGCGGTCGCCGCGCTGATCGCGATCGTGCTCGGCTTCTCGCCGAAGTTCGGCGCGGTGATCCAGACGATCCCGGGCCCGGTGCTCGGCGGCGTGTCGATCGTCGTGTTCGGGCTGATCGCGGTGACGGGCGCGCGGATCTGGGTCGTCAACAAGGTCGACTTCTCCGACAACCGCAACCTGATCGTCGCGGCCGTCACGCTCGTGCTCGGCGCCGGCGACTTCTCGCTGAAGGTCGGCGGCTTCGGGCTCGGCGGGATCGGCACCGCGACGTTCGGCGCGATCATCCTGTACGCGATCCTGCGCAAGGAAAAGGAACCGGGCCCGGTGGTCTGAGCGAAACACGGGCGGCGCAACGCCGCCCGCCGGCGCGCACTCACGCGCCGGTATTGGACTGCGCCTGCAGCCACGCGCAGAACTGCGCGACGAGCGGATCGTCGGCCGGCGCGCGCGGCGCGATCCACCAATAGCTGCGGGTCGCGATGCGCGGCCCGTCGAGCGGCATCACGAGCCGGCCGCTCGCGAGTTCGTCGTCGATCAGCGGCAACGGGCCGAGCGCGACGCCGAGCCCGTCGACGGCCGCCTGCAGCGCCAGGTAGAAGTGGTCGAACGACTGGCGCTTGCGCCCCTTCATCGTCACGCCGGCCGCCGCGAACCAGTCGCGCCAGCCTTCCGGCCGTGTGTCCGAATGCAGCAGCACGTGCCGTGCGAGGTCGTCCGCGCGCGCGATCGGCGTGCGCTTGAGCAGCGCGGGGCTGCAGACCGGAATCACGCTTTCGTCGAGGAAGTGGCCGCTCGTGCAGTTCGGCCAGTGGCCGGGGCCGCGGCGGATCGCGACATCGAAGCCGTCGAGCGCGTCGAGCGGCGCGTTCGACGTCGACAGCTTCAGCTCGACGTTCGGCACGTCGCGCTGGAACCGCGACAGGCGCGGCAGCAGCCATTTCATCGCGAAGGTCGGCAGCGCGTTGATGCGCAGCACGCGCGCCGCGCCGGTGTTGCGCAACTGCTCGGTCGCGTGCGCGATGCTGTCGAACGCGGCGCGCACGGTGTCCAGGTAACGGCGGCCTTCGTCGGTGAGCTTCACGCGTTTGCCGTAACGGTGGAACACCGGCTTGCCGAGCCAGGCCTCGAACCCGGCGATCTGCCGGCTGATGGCACCGTGAGTCACATGCAGCTCGTCGCCGGCGGCGCTGAAGCTTTCATGTCGTGCCGCGGCTTCAAAGGCCCGAAGCGCGGAAAAGGGCGGGAGATCGCGTGCCATGCTTGTGATTCTAGATCACAAGGACGCGCCGATAAAATCGTTTTGCCGGAATCCTGAACGGCGGTAACCTCGGCTGACCGTTTGATGAGGAGCCCCATGCAATCCGTTTCCCCGCCGCCTGCCGCGTCACCCCGCAGCGTCGGCCTCGCCGAGCTGTTCACCGGCTTCCTGTCGCTCGGCCTCATGTCGTTCGGCGGTGCGCTGCCGTTCGCGCGCCGTACGATCGTCGACGAGCGCAAGTGGCTCTCCGCCGACGAATTCACCGATCTGCTCGGCCTGTGCCAGTTCCTGCCGGGCGGCAACGTGATCAACCTGTCGGTCGCCGTCGGCATGCGCTTTCGCGGTGTCGCCGGTGCGTTCGCCGGCATTCTCGGGCTGATCGCGGGCCCGACGCTCGTCGTCGTCGCGCTCGGCGTGCTGTACGCGAAGACGCAGAACGATCCGCACGTGCAGCACCTGTTCGCGGGGCTCGCCGCCGCGGCCGCCGGGCTGCTCGTCGCGATGGCCGTGAAGGTTGCGAAGCCGCTGCGGCATGCGCGTGCGGCGGCCGGTATCGCGGCACTCGCGTTCGTCGCGATCGCGGTGCTGCGCATGCCGCTGCTGACCACGATGCTGGTGCTGACGCCCGTCAGCGTGTGGTTCGCGTCGCGGCGTCGCGATGCGGGCACGCGCCGGCCGGCGCCGGCTGCCGCGCGCGACGCGCAGCACGGAGGCCAGTGATGAACGACACGCTGGTCGCGATCGCGACGATTTTCAGCCAGCTGTCGCTGCTGGCGTTCGGCGGCGGCAACACGATCCTGCCGGAGATGCAGCGGCAGGTGGTCGACGTGCATCACTGGATGAGCGCGCACGAGTTCACCGCGCTGTTCGCGCTGGCGCAGGCGGCGCCCGGGCCGAACATGATGATCGTGTCGCTGGTCGGCTGGCACGTGGCCGGCTGGGCTGGGCTGCTGGTCGCGTCGCTCGCGAAGTTCGGGCCGTCGTCGATCGTCACCGTGCTCGCGCTGCATGCGTGGGAACGCTTTCGCGACCGGCCGTGGCGTCGTTACGTGCAGCAGGGGATGATGCCCGTCACGGCCGGGCTCGTCGCGGCGAGCGCGGTGCTGATCTCCGAGGCGTCGAACCGTACGGCGATCCAGTGGGGCATCACGGCCGCGTGCGCGGTGCTCGCATGGCGCACGCGCATCCATCCGCTGTGGCTGCTCGCGGGCGGCGCGCTGATCGGGCTCACGGGCATCGGGCAGTAAGCCGCCGTGCAGCCGGCCGTTGCCGGTTGCGATCGCCGGCTATGGCCGGCTACTGCGGCGCCGGCAGGTCGCTGTTCACCATCCCGAGCAGCCGGCCGCGCTCGCTGTAGACGTCGTCCGTCGCAGCCGGCCAGTCGACCACGTATCCCGCCTCGAGCGCATCGCGCATGATCGTGCCGTAATCGGCTTTCGCGAGCCTGCCGCCGCGCAACGCGTCGGCCACCTCGTGCTTCAGCTTCGGCGTGAACGATGGATAGGCCGCCACCAGCGCCGCATACTGGCGCGCATCGATTTCGCCCGATTCGCGGCTGAACGCCCAGACGGCCACCAGCACGATCGCGGCGAGCGGGATGACGGTAAAGCGCAGGAAGAACTTCGCGAGTGTCATTCGAAGGCTCGATGAAGAGGCGCGGGGCGGCGAGCGGGTCCAGGCGGCCCGCAACCGGCCCGGTATACTCGGCCGGTCCTTCGGCGGCGAAACCCGCCGGGGCAACACGTTCCCGCCGGGCGATACGCGGCGGCAATCCGCACCCTGACGGCGAGCATTATATTGGCGCGCGGTACGCGGCGAGGCCCGGCCGCGCAGCGCCGACGGCATCCCGCGCCGGCCGGCGGGACTGAATTTCGCACCGCCCGCCGCGCGCGGCGCGCACCACGGGAGGATCGATGGATCTCGACGGCGCCAGCCGCAATCTCACTGTCGCCGCGTTGCTGACGCTGTCCGGCGGTTACCTCGACGCGTACACGTACGTCGGCCACGGCCACGTGTTCGCGAACACGATGACCGGCAACGTCGCGCTGCTCGGCATCAACCTGTCGGCCGGCGAATGGGCCGCCGCGCTGCATCACGTGCCGCCGCTCGTCGGCTTCGTGATCGCGGTGTTCGTCGCGCACCTGCTCGGCCTCGCCGCGCAGCGCGGCTGGATGCGGCACACGGCGTTCGCGTGCCTGATCGTCGAGATCGCGTTTCTCTGCGTCGCGGCGAGCGGCCTCGTCGGCGCGTCGAGCGCCTGGCTGATTCCGGGCATCTCGTTCGTCGCGACGCTGCAGACGCTGTCGTTCACCCATCTCGAGGAACTGTCGTACACGTCGGTGATGACGACCGGCAACCTGCGGCGCGCCGCGCAGAAGCTGTTCGTCGGGCTGATCCCGCGCTACGACGCCGGCGCGCTGCACGACTCGGCGTTGCTGGCGACGATCAGCTTCTGCTTCCTGGCCGGCGCGGTGGCCGGCGGCCTCGTCACGCGGCTCGTGCCGGACATCGCGCTGTGGGGTGCCGTGCTGCTGCTCGTCGGCGCATTCGCGGAGATCGTGCGGCGTGCGTGGCGTCGCGCGGGGAACGGCGGCGATGGCGACGGCGAGGCCGCGCAGACGGCCTGACCGCACGCTTCGCGCGGCAGCCGTTGGCGCCGCGTTCCGTCTTCACCGATTCATCGATTCTCCGACCCACCGGCGCACCCCGACGCGGGCCGGTCGCACTGGCCGCGCCCGTTGTCGGTATGCGCGGCATCTTCCGGTTGCGTCGATCGTGCGAGCCGGCCTGCCGCGATACCGCTTTCACCGCGCCGCACCATCGCCGATCCTTACAGCGCGGCACGCAAATTCCGATGGCCTCGCGACCCGTGGCGTCGCCGCGTCAGGCAAGCCCGGCGCGGGAAACGTTGTTCCCGGGCGACAGTCGCGCCATTGCGGCGCGTTTCAATTTCTTTCAGCGAAGGCACTCGTCATATGATTCAGGCCACATCGCGTGCGCCATGAACGTGCGCGATCGCCACCCGGCTGCGCACGCAGCCGGCAATGAACGGAGACACCTACAAAAAGGAAAGCTCATGAAGCAGACCACCCGACTCGCAGCCATCGCAGGGGGCGCCGCGCTCGCATTCGCCAGCCAGTACGCGGCGGCACAAAGCTCGGTCACGCTGTGGGGCGTCGCCGACGTCAGCGTCCGTTACCTGACCAACGCGAACGCCAAGAACGACGGCCTGCTGTCGATGACCAACGGCGCGATCACCAACAGCCGCTTCGGCATCTACGGCACGGAAGACCTCGGCAGCGGCCTGAAGGCCGTGTTCAACCTCGAAAGCGGCGTGAACATGCAGAACGGCGCATTCGCCGACAGCGGCCGCCTGTTCAACCGTGCGGCATACGTCGGCCTGCAGAGTCCGTACGGCACGGTGACCCTCGGCCGCCAGAAGACGCCGCTGTTCGACCTGCTGTCGGATACCTACGATCCGCTGACGGTCGGCAACTACCTCGAGAACGCATGGCTGCCGGTCGCACTCGGCGGCGGCCTGTATGCGGACAACCAGATCAAGTACACGGGCAAGTTCGCGGGCCTGACCGCGAAGGCGATGTACTCGACCGGCACCAACTACGAATCGACCGGCGCCGGCGGCTTCTCGGGCCAGATTCCGGGTTCGCTCGGCAAGGGCAACGCATGGGGCGTGTCGCTGTCGTACGTGATGGGCCCGCTCAGCATCGCGGCCGGCGCGCAGCAGAACAGCGACAACTCGGCGCGCAAGCAGACGATCTACCACGCGAACGTCGTGTACGCGTTCAGCAAGGCGAAGGTCTACGCCGGCTACCTGCGCTCGAAGGACGACACGGGCTTCGTCGACAGCCTGCTCGCACAGCAGACGATTCCGGTCGCGAAGGGCACCGGCCGGATCGACGACGGTCCGTTCGCGGGCGTGAGCTGGCAGGTCAGCACGCCGCTGACGCTGACGGGCGCGTTCTACTACGACCACATGCGCAATGCGATGACCGCGAACGGCACGCTCGCGAGCGGCAACCGCTATGCGGTCGTCGGCATTGCCGAGTACGCGCTGAGCAAGCGCACCGAAGTCTACGGCACCGTCGACTTCAACAAGACGAACGGCGCGGCGAACGTCGAGCTGCCGGGTCGCAGCAACCAGACCGGCATCGCGATCGGCCTGCGCAATATCTTCTGACGAATGTCGGGACACGTGCGCCGGCATCTGTCCGGCACGCATCGAAGAGGCTCCGAAAGGGGCCTCTTTTTTTTCGTCACGCGGCCTTCATATCCGCGCACGACTATTCAGCGATCGCTCCATCACGCAATGCCCGCGCCGTAAGCCATCCGTCGGCAATCCAGAACATACTTTTACAGTACGCGCGTAGGCTTTCCGCTACGCTGCGTGCATCGCCCGTTGCGTGCCGTCGTGCGCGCGCGTGCGCTGTTCCGGCAGGCGCTCGGCGAGCGCGGCCGGCCTGGTGCGTAACTTGTGTATCCGGTGATGACAATCGCGGTGCGCCGGTTTTTTTCGTGGGACGATGCGCTCACGATTTTCTTGAAAGGGGATGACGATGGGTATCCTGAACACGGTAGGTGAAATCGCTGGCGCAGTGGCGGCTGTCGAAGGCGCGGAAAAGCTGGATCCGGATGCGGGTCTGCTGACCAAGGCGGCCGCGGCCGTCGCCGGCTTCAAGGGCGCCGAGGCAGTCGAAGGCCTGCTCGAGAAGAAGAAGGAAGACCAGCCCGAGCAGCAGGCAGACGATACGCAGGCGACGGACGGCAGCGACACGTCGCAGGCATGAGCATGGCGGCTGGTCCGGCCGCGGGTGCGCACTTCGCGCGCTCGGGCGGACCGGTGCCGCGCGGCCGGCAGGTCGGGCATGCGGTCGATCGGTGACGCATGACACACCCGGCAGCTGGGTTGACCGGCGAGAGGCAATGTCTCTCGCCGTTTTTTATTGGGCGCTAGCCGCGGCCCGCAAGAATTCCGGAATCTTGCTATCGTGCCGTCATCCGAACTGCGATGAGGCAATGCGATGGATTTCGACTACGACCTGTTCGTCATCGGGGCCGGCTCGGGCGGCGTGAGGCTCGCGCGGATGTCGGCGTCATACGGCGCGCGCGTCGGCATAGCGGAACAGGAGCAGATCGGCGGCACCTGCGTGCTGCGCGGCTGCATTCCGAAGAAGCTGCTCGTCTACGCATCGCACTACCCGCACGAAGTCGAGGACGCGAAGGGCTTCGGCTGGACCTTCGGCGCCGGCACGCTCGACTGGTCCGCGCTGATCGCCGCGAAGGATCGCGAGATCAATCGGCTCAGCGACATCTACATCAGCCTGCTGCGGCAATCGGGCGTCGACATGCACGCGGGGCGCGCGACGCTCGTCGATGCGCACACGGTCGCCATCGGCGAGCGCACGATTCGTGCGCGCCACATCGCGATCGCCACCGGCTCGCGTCCGTCGCTGCCGCCGCGGCCCGGCATCGAGCATGCGATCACGTCGCGCGAGGCGCTGTCGCTCGCGACGCTGCCCAGGCGCATCGCGGTGGTCGGCGGCGGTTATATCGCGGTCGAATTCGCGGGCATCTTCAACGGCTTCGGCAGCCACGTCGACCTGTTCTATCGTGGCGAGAAAATCCTGCGCGGCTTCGATGACGACGTGCGTCAGTTCCTGACCGACGAGATGACGAAGCAGGGCGTCACGATCCATTCGCGCGCGGTGGTCGAGTCGATTTCCCGCGCCGACGACGGCACGCTGAGCGTGCGCGTCGGCGATGCGCGGCACGGGCCGTACGATGCGGTGCTCTATGCGACCGGCCGCGTGCCGAACGTCGACGGGCTCGGGCTCGAGCAGGCGGGCGTCATGCTCGATGCACGCGGCGCGATCGCCGTCGATGCGTATTCGGCGACCTCGGTCGCGTCGATCCATGCGATCGGCGACGTCACGTCGCGGCCGCAGCTCACGCCGGTGGCGACGCGCGACGGCGGGCTGCTTGCGCGGACGCTGTTCGGCGGGTCACGCGTCGCGGCCGATCACGCATGGGTGCCGTCGGCCGTGTTCAGCCAGCCCGAGGTCGCGACGGTCGGCCTCACCGAAGCGGATGCGCGTCGCGCGCACGGCGACGTCGACATTTACCGCACGTCGTTCAAGGCGCTGCGCCATACGCTGTCGGGCCGCGACGAACGCACGATGATGAAGCTCGTCGTCGCGCGCGACAGCCAGCGCGTGATCGGCGCACACATGGTCGGCCGCGACGCGGGCGAGATCATCCAGGGCATCGCGATCGCGATTCGCGCGGGCGCGACGAAGGCGCAGTTCGACGACACGATCGGCATCCATCCGACCGCGGCCGAGGAGTTCGTGACGATGCGGCAGAAGGTGGCCGACTAGCGGAAGGGGCGCGCGCGTCTGCACGCGCGCGTGCGGCCGGATTGCGTATTGGCCGGGATACTGCTTTTTGCGTGGCAGGGCCCGACGATATTCGGCGATTATTTTCGAGATATTGGTAATCCAGGCTGACTGCGCGGGCAATATGTCTCGATATTGACGGATCGGCGCCCCGTTCGCCGCCGCAACCAAAGAAAATCGCCGCACTCCGGTCATATACAGGCGAAGCCCTTATCTGCAAGGCATTCCGCCTGATTCGACCGTGCATTTCATATAGATACGAAAATCGTCAACTATTATCAAGATTGCCCGTCTCAATAATCAGGCTTGATATGATCGCGAAAAATCATATACGGGGCCGATCATGCGCGATCAACAGCGCAGTAACCAGCGTCACGATGTAACCGGCGCGCGCGAGCCTGTCGCGCACTGCGTCGTCCATCCGCTTTTTGCCGCAACACATCGGTTGCGCATTCCACTTCTTCACATCTAGCTATCGCCGGCCCGGCGATGAGTTCGCGTGCGCGCGCATCACGCCGATGCACGCGCACCCGTTCCGGGCAATCTTTCCACGCAAGGAGACCAGCAGTGAACATTCAGACACGACGCACCGTTCTCGTGGTGGCAGCGGTTGTCGCAGCGCTGTCCGGCTGCGCGACCGAATCGTCGCGCACGCTCGACGTGCCGGCCGTGAGCAGCGCGCAGAAGCCTTATGCAGGCAAGCCCGTCGCGATCGCGGTCGGCAAGTTCGACAACCGCTCGAGCTACATGCGCGGCATCTTCTCGGACGGCATCGACCGCCTCGGCGGACAGGCGAAGACGATCCTCGTCACGCGCCTGCAGCAGAGCCGGCGCTTCAACGTGCTCGATCGCGAGAACCTCGACGAGATCAAGCAGGAAGCCGGCTTCATGAAGAAGGCCCAGGCCGTGAAGGGCGCGAACTACGTGGTGACGGGCGACGTGACCGAGTTCGGCCGCAAGGACGTCGGCGATCACCAGCTGTTCGGCATCCTCGGCCGCGGCAAGACGCAGGTCGCGTACGCGAAGGTCAACCTGAACATCGTCGACACGACGACGTCGGAAGTCGTGGCATCGAGCCAGGGCGCCGGCGAGTTCAGCCTGTCGAATCGCGAGGTGATCGGCTTCGGCGGCACGGCGGGATACGACTCGACGCTGAACGGCAAGGTGCTGGACCTCGCGATCCAGGAAGCCGTGAACCATCTGGCCGAGCAGGTTGACGCCGGGGCGCTGAAGGTGCCGCAGTAAGTACCGCAGCGAGTATCGAAGGACGTGCCGCAGCGGGCGCCGGGGCCGGCGTCGCGCTCGATCGATTCACCACGACATCAAAAGAGAAAAGACCATGAAACGGGGTATCTGGCTGCCGGCGACGGCCGCCGCATTGCTGCTCGTCGGCTGCGCGAGCTCGCCGCCGCCGCTCTATCAGTGGACGGGCTATCAGCCGCAGGTGTACGAATACTTCAAGGGGCAGAAGTCGCCGCAGGAGCAGATCGACGCGCTCGAAAAAGCGTTGCAGGACATCCGCGGGAAGGGCCATACGCCGCCGCCGGGCTTCCATGCGCATCTCGGGATGCTGTACGCGAGCGTCGGCAACGAGCAGCAGGCCGAGCAGGAACTGCAGGCCGAGAAGCAGTTGTTCCCGGAATCGTCGACCTACATGGATTTTCTGCTGAAGAAGAAGACCGGCGCGGCGAAACCCGCGGATCAGAAGGCTGCCGGCCAGAAGGGGGCCGACCAGACGATCGCCGGGCAGAAGAACGCCGATTCGAACCCCGCCAAACAGTGACGCGCCCGCCATGTTCAAGACACTTTCATTCAAGCTGATGTCCGTGCTGTCGATCGTCGCGCTGCTGAGCGCGTGCGCGCAGCCGGTGAAACGGCCCGATTACACGGCGTTCAAGAAGAGCCAGCCGCGCTCGATTCTCGTGCTGCCGCCCGTCAACGAGACCTCCGACGTCGGCGCGACCTACGGGATGCTGTCGCAGATGACGCTGCCGCTCGCCGAGTCCGGCTATTACGTCGTGCCGGTCGCGGTGATGGACGAGACCTTCAAGCAGAACGGCCTGACCAACGCGGCCGAGATCCAGGAGACGCCGCCCGCGAAGCTGCGCGAGATCTTCGGCGCGGACGCCGCGCTGTATTCGAAGGTTTCGAAATACGGCACCGTGTACCGGATCCTCGCGAGCGCGACGGTCGTGTCCGCGTCGGCGAAGCTCGTCGACCTGCGCACGGGCGACGTGCTGTGGCAAGGCAGCGCCAGCGCGGCCAGTGACGAAGGCGGTAACAGCGGCGGTGGCGGCCTGATCGGGATGCTCGTGACGGCAGCGGTCAAGCAGATCGCGAACACGCTGATGGACCAGAGCCACGATGTCGCCGCGTTTACGAGCGGACGGCTGCTGATGGCAGGGCCGCCAAGCGGCCTGCTGTACGGTCCGCACTCGCCGAAGTACGGCACCGACTGAACGGCGCGGGCGCCGCATCGAAGCCCCGCCATCCGATCGAACGGCCGCGCGAACGCGCGGCCGTTTTGCATGGTCGCGCCGCGTGCGTTTGCCGCCTGCATCGCGGCGCCGCTTCATGACGCTCAATGCACGCCGAATGCATCGAGCAGCCGGTACCAGCTCATCGCGAGCACCAGCGCCGGGGTGCGCAGCGCCGCGCCGCCCGGGAAGTCGCGATGCCGGATCTTGTCGAACAGGTCGAAGCGGCTTGCCTGCCCGTCGATCGCCTCGGCGATCAGCTTGCCCGCGAGCGCGGTCGTGTTGACGCCGTGCCCGGAAAAGCCCTGCGCGAAGTACATCGTCGGCGCGACGCGGCCGAAGTGCGGCGCGCGGTTCATCGTGATGTCGACGAAGCCGCCCCATGCGTAGTCGACCTTCACATCCGCGAGCTGCGGGAACGTCTTCAGCATGTCCTGGCGCATCGCTTCCGCGAGATCGCGCGGTTCGCGCGTCGAATAGCTGACCTTGCCGCCCCACACGAGCCGCGTGTCGGGGGCCGGCCGGAAATAGTCGAGTACGAAGCGGCTGTCGCAGATCGCCGCACGCGCGGGCATCAGCGCGGCGGCGCGCGCTTCGCCGAGCGGCTCGGTCGCGATCACGTAGGTGCCGACCGGCATGATCTTCTTCGACAGCGCGGGCGCGAGCGTACCGACGTAGGTATTGCACGCGAGCACGACGAAGCGCGCGCGGACGTTGCCGCCGCTTGTTTCGACGACGTGGCCGCCCGCGACGTCGCGCACGCGCGTCACGCAGCTGTCCTCGTGAATGCGCACGCCCGCGCCGGTCGCCGCGCGTGCCAGGCCGAGCGTGTAGTTGAGCGGATGGAGGTGGCCGCTGTCGGGGTCGTACAGGCCGCCGCAATAGCGCGCGGACTGCACGTAGTCGCCGAGCTCGTCGGCTTCGACGAAGTGGAAACGGTCATAGCCGAAGCGCTTCGCGGCTTCGTCGCGCCAGCGCTTCAGCGCATCGGCGTCGCGCTCGGTGTTCGCGGCGGTCAGGTAGCCGGGCACCAGCGCGCAATCGATGTCGTGCTGCGCGATCCGCGACTTCACGAGCGACAGCGTTTCGAGCCCCATGTCCCAGATGCGCTTCACGTCGCCTTCCGGCATGAATTGCCCGAACGTGTCGATGTCGCACGCGAAGCCGCCGATCAACTGGCCGCCGTTGCGGCCGCTCGCTGCCCATCCGACCCGCGACGCTTCGAGCACGGTCACCGAATGGCCGCGCTCGGCGAGGTTGAGCGCGGCGGACAGGCCCGTGAGGCCCGCGCCGATCACGCACACGTCGGCGTCGATCGTGCCGGCGAGCGGCGCATGGCGGGTCGTATCGTTGGCGGTCGCCGCGTAGTAGGACGCGACGTGCGGCTGGTTGGCGAATGTCTGCATAGTCAGGAGAACGGAGAAAGAGGGCTCAGAACAGCTCGCGCACGCGGTGGTACAGCATCCCGAGTTCGAGCGCGGGTTGCCGCCATGCGTCGCCGCCGGGGAAGCGCCGGTGGCGCATGCGCGCGAACAGGTCGAACGCGCGCGTGTCGCCCGCGATCGCGCCGGCGACCGCACGTCCGGCGATGCCGGTGAGCGCGACGCCGTGCCCGCTGAAGCCCTGGACGTAGAAGAAGTTCGGATCGAGCGTGCCGAAGTCGGGTGCGCGGTTGCGCGTGACGTCGACGAAGCCGCCCCATGCATGCTCGACGCGCACGTCGCCGAGCTGCGGAAACACGCCGACCATGCGCTGCCGGATCGTTTCGGCGAGCGTGGCGGGCGACGCGCCGGCCGAGTTCGCGCGGCCGCCGAACAGCATCCGGTGGTCGGCCGACAGCCGGAAGTAGTCGAGGAAGAAGTTGTTGTCGCACACGGCTTCGCGCTGGGCGATCAGCGCATCGGCGCGCGCCTGGCCGAGCGGCTCGGTCGCGATGATGTACGACGCGATCGGCGCGATGCGGGCGGCGGTCGCGGCGGGCAGCACGCTGCCCGGGCCCGCGTTGCAGCACGACACGACGAAGCGGCAGCGTACCTCGCCCGACGGCGTGCGTACGACGGGCCGCGCGCCGCGCACGACATCGAGCGCGGGCGTGTGCGCATACAGCGCGACGCCTTCGCGGCGCGCCGCATCGGCGAGGCCGAGGCAGTACTTGAGCGGATGCAGGTGGCCCGACAGCGGATCGTGCACGCCGGCCAGGTAACGTGTTGATGCGATGCGCGCGCGGATCTCGCCGGTATCGAGCCACGCGAGCGACGGATGGCCCCAGCGCGACGTCGCGGCGTCCATCCATGCGCGCAGGTCGTCGATGCGGCGCGGCTTCGTCGCGACCGTCAGGTAGCCGCGCGTGAAGTCGCAGTCGATCCCGTAGTGCGCGATCCGCTCGGCGATCAGCGCGACGCCGTCGAGCGATAGCGACCACGCGGCGCGCGCGCCGTCGGCGCCGAGCTGCCGCTCGATCTCCTCGTCCTTCGCGAAGCCGGTGATCGCCTGCCCGCCGTTGCGGCCCGACGCACCCCAGCCGGGCCGGTGTGCATCGATGACCGCGACGGACAGCCCGCGCGCGCGGCAGTCGAGCGCGGTCGACAGGCCCGCGAAGCCGGCACCGATCACGCAGACGTCGACGTCGATCGTGTCGTCGAGCACCGGGTCGTCAACCACGGGCCGCGTCACCGTCGCTTCGTAGTACGAGTCGCGCGCGAGCGCATCGGCGCGGCGGGTGAAAGACTGCGTCATGAAACCGACTCCCTCGAAAAGGCTGCCACGGTACGCGACCTGCGGGCAGCCGCCCTTGAAAATGGCGCGGGACGCCGTGCGCGCGGCACGGCGTCCCGCGTGTGCTGCGTCAGAACGAATAGATGAACTGCGTCGCGAGCAGGTCGTTGGACTTGCTGTACGAACCGTCGTTGCGCAGGAACACCTTGTTGTTCGCCCAGTCGTGCCGGTATTCGACCTTCACGGTGATCTGCTGGGTCGGATAGAACAGCAGGTCGAGCGCAACGTCCTGACGGATCGCGCCCTTGCACTCGAAGCCGAGGCCACCGCCGGCCTTCGACGTCGCGAGGCAATCCGAATCGACGCCGAAGCCGTTGTTCGGATCCATCCCGTTGCCGTTCAGCGCGATGCCGCCGCCGCCGCCGCCGTTCTTGCTGTTCACGAGTGCATCGTAGCGCAGCGTGACGCCCATGCGGCCGACCACCGGCGCGTTGAACTTGCGGTGCGCGAGCAGCGACAGCCCGTACCACTGAGCAAGCCCGCCGTTGAACGCCGCATGATCCTGCCGGCCGTAGTCGACTTCGGCGTTGTACTGGATGTCGGCGAGCGTGTAGGTCGCGTCAAGCTCGCCGAAGAAGAACGAGCCATACGCGCTCGGCGCGTTGCCGCCCGGGCCGTAGTGCACGACGCCGTTCGAATCGATCGCGCTCGACAGCGTCTGGCGGCCGACGTTGAACGATCCGCCGATGTCGAGCGCGCTCGACCACGTGTAGTCCGCACGCGCGGTGAAGGTCGGCACCTTGTTGCTGGTCGTGATCGGGTCGCCGAGCGCATTGGTGCCGGTCTGCGTGACCGAGCCGTAAGTGCGGTACTGCTCGTTGCCGACGAAGAACTTCCACGCCCAGTTGCCCTTCGTGTAGTTCGCACCGGCACCGATGTAGCTGCCCGGATCCGAGAAGTCGTACAGCAGGTTGTGCGTGAGCGTGAGCATCTGGTTCGACTGCTGCACCTCGTAGCCGCCGAAGCTCGGGATCAAGCCGGCCACGAGTGTCGTCTCGGCCGTGATCGGCACGTTGACGACCGCCGTGTTCAGGATGTTGTTGCCGATGTTGCCGCGCGAGTTCTGCAGCAGCGTGATGCCGTTGCCGCGGTTCGGCATCAGCGTGATTTCGGCCGACGGCGCCATCGGGCCGACGCCGAACGTCTTCTTGATGTCGAGGTAGAGATCGCCGAACGTGCTGTTGAAGTAGTTGTACGCGCTCTCGTGGTTCGCGAACAGGAACGACGACGTGCCGGCCGCGCGGTTGTAGATGTAGGTCGGATCGATGTAGCCCGTCACCGACAGGCCGGCGAGCGGGCCCGTGTTGGCCGCGTCCGTCAGCGAGTCGACCTTCAGCTGCTGGTTCGCGATTTGCTGCTTCATTTCGCCGACCTCGTCGTTGGTCAGCGTGGCCTGCGCCTTGCCGTAATCCGGCGAGCCCGGATCGACGGCCACCGCAACCGGCGCCGCGCCGGCCTTCGCACCGGCCTGCGCGACGGCGCCGCCGCCCGGCTTCGCGGTGAGCTGCGCCTGCATGGCCTTCATCTGTTTCTGCAGCGCCGCGACCTGCGCCTGCAGCGCCTTGATCTCGGCTGATGTCGAGTCGGCCAGCGCGATGCCCGGCAACGCGCCGGCCACCAGCAGGCAGATCAGTTTCTTCTTCATTGCGGATTCTCCTTGTCGTGCGCCTGTCAAAGTGCGATCGGTTTGCGCGCCGCATCACGCGGCGCGCGGGTCTTGTTATCGATGAAAGGGAAAGGGGAGGGTCACGCCACCGCGAACGCCGCCTTCATGTCGGCCACCCGGCGCCGTTCGCGCGCGATCATCATCCGGTTCACGACGATCACGCCGATCGTCACGGCCGTGATGAACAGCGTCGCCAGTGCGTTCATCTCCGGGTTCAGCCCGAGCCGCACGCGCGAGAACACCACCAGCGGCAGCGTCGTCGACCCCGGCCCCGACAGGAACGCCGACAGCACCAGGTCGTCGATCGACAGCGTGAACGACAGCAGCCAACCCGACAGCAGCGCCTGCGAGATCAGCGGCAGCGTCACCACGAAGAACACCTTCAGCGGCGTCGCGCCCAGATCGAGCGCCGCCTCCTCCAGCGACTTGTTCATCTCCTTCACGCGCGACTGCACGATGATCGCCACGTACGACACGCACAGCATCACGTGACCGATCCAGATCGTCAGCATCCCGCGGCCCTTCGGCCAGCCGAACATCTGCTCCAGCGCCACGAACAGCAGCAGCAGCGAGATGCCCTGGATCACTTCCGGAATCACCAGCGGCGCGTTGATCATCCCCGTGTACAGCGTGAAGCCCTTGAAGCGGCCGAAGCGCGCGAGCACGAAACCCGCCCACGTGCCGATCACGACCGACGCGGTGGCCGTCAGGAGACCGATCTTCAGCGACAGCCACGCGGCGGTCAGCAGCTCGTCGTCCTCCAGCAGCGCCGCGTACCACTTCAGCGAGAAGCCCGACCACACCGTCACCAGCTTCGACTCGTTGAACGAGTACACGACCAGGCTGATGATCGGGATGTACAGGAACAGGAAGCCGAAGGCGAGGACGCCCGTCGACAGCGGTTTGCTCGGCTTGATCATTTCGCTTCCTCCAGTTCCTTGACCTGGTAGTACTGGAACAGCGCCATCGGCACCAGCAGCAGCATCACCATCGCGACCGTCACCGCGGACGCCATCGGCCAGTCCATGTTGTTGAAGAACTCATCCCACATCACGCGCCCGATCATCAGCGTGTCGGCACCGCCGAGCAGTTCCGGAATCACGTACTCGCCCACCGCCGGGATGAACACCAGCAGGCTGCCGGCGATGATCCCGTTCTTCGACAGCGGCAGCGTGATCCGCGTGAACGCGACCCACGGCTTCGCGCCCAGGTCGTACGCGGCTTCGAGCAGCGTGAGGTCCATCTTCACCAGGTGCGCGTACAGCGGCATCACCATGAACGGCAGGTACGAATAGACCATCCCGATGTAGACGCCCGCATCGCTGTGATACAGGCGCAGCGGCGTGTGGATGATGCCGAGCGCGATCAGCGTGTGGTTCAGCAGGCCGTCGTCCTTCAGGATGCCGATCCAGGCGTACACGCGGATCAGGAACGAGGTCCAGAACGGCAGCATCACGGCCATCATCAGCACGTTGCGGCGGTTCGGTTCCGAGCGGGCGATGTAGTACGCCATCGGGTAGCCGATCAGCAGGCACAGCACGGTCGACACGGCGGCCATCTTCAGCGAGCTGAGGTAGGTCGCGATGTACAGGTCGTCCTGCAGCAGGAACGCGTAGTGCGACAGCTGCAGCGCGAAGTGCACGACGCCGTCCTTGAACTCGACGAGCGACGTGTACGGCGGGATGCCCATCACCTGGTCGGCGAAGCTGATCTTCAGCACCAGCACGAACGGCAGCGCGAAGAAGACCGCGAGCCACAGGAACGGCACGCCGATCGCGACGCTGCGGCCCGACGGCAGCAAGCGCGACAGCGCGGCGAAACGGCCCGGGCGGGCCCGGCCGGCGCCGGTGCTCGCGGCGCCTGGCGACACCGGCGTGGACGGAGTGGAAGCAGAGGTTCTCATCGTGTCGTCCTCATTGCGTCAGCACGACGCCGCTGGCCGGCGACCACGACACGAACACGTCGTCGTTCCACGCCGGGGCCGTGTCGCTCATCAGGTGCGAGCTCGACAGGTTCGACACGACCGTCTTCCCGCTCGGCAGGCGCACGTGATACAGCGAATAGCTGCCCATGTACGCGATGTCGGTCACGACACCGCGCGCCCAGTTGTGCTTCGAGCCCGGCTTCTCGCGCGACACGTGCACGCGTTCGGGGCGCACCGAGATGCCGACCGGCATCCCGAGCGGGCCCGTGATGCCGTGGCTCACGTACATGCGTGCCTCGAGGTCGTCGCTCTCGACGAAGATGTGATCGGGCTCGTCCTCGACGACGCGGCCCTCGAACAGGTTGGTCGAGCCGATGAATTCGGCCGAGAAGCGGCTGTTCGGAAACTCGTACACTTCGCCCGGCGCGCCGATCTGCACGATCTTGCCTTCGCTCATCACCGCGAGGCGGCTCGCCATCGTCATCGCCTCTTCCTGGTCGTGCGTGACCATCACGCAGGTCACGTCGACCTTGTCGATGATGTTCACGAGTTCGAGCTGGGTCTTCTGACGGATCTTCTTGTCGAGCGCGGACATCGGCTCGTCGAGCAGCAGCAGCTTCGGGCGCTTGACCAGCGAGCGGGCCAGCGCGACGCGCTGCTGCTGGCCGCCGGAAAGCTGATGCGGCTTGCGTTGCGCGTACTTGCTCATCTGCACGAGCGCGAGCGCGTCGGCCACGCGTTCCTTGATCTCGTTCTTCGGCGTGCCTTCCTGCTTCAGGCCGAACGCAACGTTTGATTCGACCGACATGTGCGGGAACAGCGCGTACGACTGGAACATCATGTTGACCGGGCGGCGGTACGGCGGCAGCGCGGCAAGATCTTCGCCGTCGACGAAGATCTTGCCGGAGGTGGCCGTTTCCAGCCCGGCGAGCATGCGCAGCAGCGTGGACTTGCCGCAGCCCGAGCTGCCGAGCAGCGCGAACAGCTCGTTTTTCGCGATCGTCAGGTTCACGTTGTCGACGGCCGTGCTGTCGCCGAATTTCTTCACGACGTTCTCGATGCGCACGAAGGCGTCGTTTTGCGTACGGGGCGCGGCGGCCGGTTGGGTCTGTCGTGCAGCAGCGGAAGAGGGTATCGATTGCATGGGAGTCACCATTCGTTCTTCACGGATTGCAGGCGTGAGCGTCCCCGCGCGAGGCGCGCAACGCGACTCGCGGACAACGGCTCGTGCCGGATGGAACAGTGCGCGCGGCGCGCGCGGGCGGACGGAGGTCCGCGAATCTCAGGCGGGCAGGCGTGGAACGATGCCTGCGCCGCCGTGATGCCTGGCGATCAGTGGCCGGTCTTCAGCTGCGCCCACAGGCGGTTCTGGAGACGCAGGATGTCGGCCGGCATCGGCTTCATCAGCACCATCTTCTTCAGCACGTCTTCAGGCGGGTAGACGGTCGGGTCCTGCGCGACGCCCGGCGTGACGAACTGGTGCGCGGCCTTGTTCGCGGTCGGGTAGAACACCGTGTTGGTGATCGCCGCGTTGACCTTCGGATCGGAAATGTAGTTGATCCACTTCAGTGCAGCCTCGGGGTGCGGCGCATCCTTCGGGATCACCATCACGTCGAACCACAGCAGGCCGCCTTCCTTCGGGTTCGAGAACTTGATGTCGTACGAGCGCTTCGCTTCGGACGAGCGGCGATGCGCGATGCCGACGTCGCCCGACCAGCCGAGCGCGACGCACACGTCGTTGTTCGCGAGGTCGTTGATGTAGCCGGACGAGTTGAATTGGGTGATGTAGGGGCGGACTTTCTTCAGGACTTCGAATGCAGCCTGGTAATCGCCGGGGTTCTTGCTGTTCGGATCCTTGCCCATGTATTGCAGCGTGGCGGCGAACACGTCGACGGCCTGGTCGAGGAACGACACGCCGCAGCCCTTCAGCTTCTCCATGTTGGCCGGGTCGAACACCAGTGCCCAGCTGTCGACGGGCGCCTTGTCGCCGAGTGCCTTCTTCACTGCCTGCGCGTTGTAGCCGATGCCGTCCGTGCCGTAGGCCCAGGGGACACCGTACTGGTTACCTGGATCGGCATCCGAGATCATCTTCATCAGCAGCGGATCGAGGTTCGCGAGGTTCGGCAGCTTCGACTTGTCGAGCTTCTGGTACACGCCGGCCTGGATCTGCTTGGCCATGTAGTTCGACGTCGGCACGACGATGTCGTAACCCGAACTGCCGGCAAGCAGCTTCGCCTGAAGCGTGTCGTCGCTGTCGTAGTTGTCGTACTTGACGTGGATGCCCGTCTGCTTCTGGAAGTTCGGGATCGTGTCCGGCGCGATGTAGTCGGACCAGTTGTAGACATTCAGGTCCTCGGCATGCGCCGATGGGCTGGCGACTGACGTGAACGCTGCCGCGGCGGCGAGGGCGGCAACAGAACAGGCTTGGCGAAGAAAGCAGGCACGCATGGTGGAATTCCCCTGGTTATGGCGGCGTGCGGCGCCCGCCGCACGCTTGTAGGCAAAGCCGTTACGAAATACCCAGTTGCTGGGCGGTTGCATCGACGGCCTTCTTCGCCTTCGACACGAGTTCATCGATTTCCGGACGCGAAATCACGAGCGGCGGCGACAGCAGCATCCGGTCGCCGGTCGCACGCATGATCAGGTTGCCGTTGAAGCAGAAGTCGCGGCAGATCGTGCCGACGTCGCCGCCGTTCGCGAAGCGGCGGCGTTCGGCCGGCGCTTCGGACAACTGCAGGCTCGCGACGAGGCCATGGCCATGCACTTCGCCGATGATCGGGTGACGCGCGAAGGTTTCGCGCACTGGAAGTACGGGCCGGTATCGTTCTTCACGCGCTCGACGATCCCTTCGTCGCGCAGCAGCTTCAGGTTTGCAACGGCAACGGCCGCCGCGACCGGGTGACCCGAGTACGTGAGGCCGTGGTTGAATTCGCCGTTGTCGATGATCGGGCGCGCAACGCGCTCGTGAATGCCGACCGCTCCCATCGGCACATAACCCGACGTGAGGCCCTTCGCCATCGTGATCAGATCCGGCTCGAAACCGAAGTGCTGGTGTGCGAACCATTCGCCGGTGCGGCCGAAGCCGCCGATCACTTCGTCGGCGACGAGCAGGATGTCGTACTTGCGGCAGATCCGCTGGATTTCCGGCCAGTACGTCGACGGCGGGAAGATCACTCCGCCCGCGCCCTGGAACGGCTCGCCGATGAACGCCGCGACGTTCTCCGCGCCGAGTTCGAGAATCTTCGCTTCGAGCTGCTGCGCCCGTGCGAGACCGAACGCTTCCGGCGTGTCGCCCGACTGTGCTTCGCCGAAGAAATACGGTTGATCGATATGCACGATGTGCTCGACCTTCGACGGCATCTGCTCGTGCATGTAGCCCATCCCGCCGAGCGTGCCGCCCGCGATCGTCGAGCCGTGGTAACCGTTCTTGCGCGAGATCACATACTTCTTCTGCGGCTTGCCCTGCACGCGCCAGTACTGGTGCACGAGGCGCAGCACGGTGTCGTTGCCTTCCGAGCCGCTGTTGCAATAGAAGAAGTGGTTGAAGCCGGCAGGCGTCACTTCCGCGAGCATGGCCGACAGTTCGATCACCGGCGGGTGCGTCGTCTTGAAGAACGTGTTGTAGAACGGCAGTTCCTGCAGCTGGCGATACGCGGCATCGGCGAGTTCCTTGCGGCCGTAGCCGACGTTCACGCACCAGAGGCCGGCCATCCCGTCGATGACCTTGTTGCCGTCCGAGTCCCACAGGTAGACGCCGTCGGCCTTCACGATCACGCGGCTGCCCGCGCGGTTCAGCGCGCCCATGTCCGAGAACGGGTGGATGTGGTGCGCGGCGTCGAGCGCGCGGTATTCGGCGGTCGAGCGTGCCTGCGTCGCGCGCGGCGCGGCAGCCGGCGCGGCCGGCTGGATCCAGGCAGATTCGTTGCGGTAAGTCATGTTTCCTCCGTGATTCCGTATGCGGTTGTGCGCGCTTAGACGTGCAGCAGCAGATGGCGGCGTTCCCACGAGCTGATCACGCGGAAGAACGCTTCATATTCGGTTTCCTTCAGCGCGAAATACGCCTTCAGGAACTTGTGGCCGAGGATCTCGCCGAGCGGCTCGCATGCGGCCATCAGCGTCAGCCCTTCCTCGAGGTTGCGCGGCAACTGGTACGGCAGGTCGTAGCCGTCGCTCACGAGCGGCTCGGTCGGCTCCAGGCGCTGCGTCATGCCGAGGTAGCCGGCCGCGAGCGTCGCGGCGAGCGCGAGGTACGGGTTGCAGTCGACGCCCGGGATGCGGTTCTCGATACGGCGTGCCGACGGGCCCGAGTGCGGGATGCGGAAGCCGACCGTGCGGTTGTCGTAACCCCACTGCACGTTGATCGGCGCGGCCATGAAGCGCGACAGCCGGCGGTACGAGTTGATGTAAGGCGCGAAGATCGGCATCAGTGCCGGCGTGTACTTCTGCAGCCCCGCGAGGTAGTTGTAGAACATCGACGTCGCGCCGCCCGTCTCCTGCGACGTGAACAGGTTCTGGCCCGTTTCCTCGTCGACGATGCTCTGGTGCACGTGCATCGCCGAACCCGGCTCGTCTTCCATCGGCTTGGCCATGAACGTCGCGTACATGTTGTGACGCAGCGCGGCCTCGCGCACCGTGCGCTTGAACAGGAACACCTGGTCGGCCAGCGACAGCGCGTCGCCGTGCATGAAGTTGATCTCCATCTGTGCGGCGCCGACTTCGTGGATCAGCGTGTCGATGTCGAGATTCTGCGCTTCGCAGTACTCGTAGATGTCCTCGAACAGCGGATCGAACTCGTTGACGGCTTCGATCGAATACGACTGGCGGCCCGTTTCGGGGCGGCCCGTGCGGCCGACCGGCGGACGCAGGGGCAGGTCCGGGTCCTTGTTCATGTCGACCAGGTAGAACTCGAGCTCCGGTGCGACCACGGGTTTCCAGCCCTTGGCCTTGTACAGGTCGAGCACGCGGCGCAGCACGTAGCGCGGCGAGATCTCGACCGGCGAGCCGTCGAAGTGCACGCAGTCGTGGATCACCTGCGCGGTCGGGTCGGTGGCCCACGGGATCAGGCGGATCGTCGATTCGTCGGGCACGCACACCATGTCGGGGTCGGTCACGCCGGTCAGCGAGCCGTCTTCCGGATATTCGCCGGTGACGGTCTGCACCATCACGGCCTGCGGCAGGCGCATCGATTCGCCGGACGTGAACTTGTTGCGCGGCGTGATCTTGCCGCGCGCGATACCGGCCATGTCGGGAATGATCGCCTCGACTTCGGTGATCCGGTGCTGTTTCAGAAAACTTTCGATATCTTGCATGTCTGTTCTCGTTGTTTGGTCGGCGCGCTCAGGCGAGCGCGGCGGCGGCCAGGGTTCGCGTGCGGGCATTCCGGCGGGCGCGGCATGCGTCGCCGAAGGCGCGGAAGATCGCGCTCGACAGCGGGTCATGCGCATGCCGCCATTCCGGATGCCATTGCACGGCGAGTGCGAAAGCGGGGGCATCGACGACGCTCACGGCCTCGATCAGGCCGTCCGGCGCGACCGCCTCGACGGCGAGGCCGGAGCCGAGCTGCGCGATGCCTTGCTTGTGCAGCGAGTTCACGTTCACTTCGTCGCGGCCGCCGGCGAGCGCATGCAGCTTGCCGCCGGGCGTCAGGTGCACGACGTGCGCGGGGCCGTATTGCGTGTCCATCGGCGCGGCGTCGTCCTCGCGGTGATCGGCGAGGCCCGGCACTTCATGCACACGCTGGTGCAGCGTGCCGCCGCAGACGACGTTCAGCTCCTGGAAGCCGCGGCAGACGGCGAGTACCGGCACGCCCGCGGCGATCGCCGCGCGCAGCAGCGGCAGCGTCGTCGCATCGCGGGCCGGGTCGTGTTTCGTGCCGGGCGCGCTCGGCTCGCCGCCGTACAGGTGCGGCTCGACGTTCGAGTAGCTGCCGGTAAACAGCAGGCCGTCGACCGTGTCGAGGATGTCGTCGACCGACTGGCGCTCGCCGAGCGCGGGCAGCACCATCGCGAGCGCCTGCGCACCGTCGACGATCGCGGCGACGTATTTGTCGCCGACCGTATGCGACGCGTGTGCGCCGATTTGCGTGAGGTCGGCGGTGATGCCGACGAGGGGTTTCCTTTCCATGACGTCAATCAGTTATCCAGAGGACTGCTGCATGCACGTTGCCTGATTCGACAAAACGCAGGCGCGCAGCCGCCCCGCAGCCTGGCGAACAGCGCAAGGCCGCTGGTGAATGGGCGCAGCGGGATGACGTGGCGATCCGCGCTGCGCGCGACGATCAGGCCGTCGTTCGTTGGGTTGCGATACGCGACGCGGCAACGAATGCGCGAACGCGTTCCGTCACCGCATGGACCTTGCGGTTGGCGAATCAGCAGACAAAACGAACGACGTAAAGAAAGGAGAGGCGCTACGGCAGCAGCGACGCCACTTCGTCGGTATCGACGGCGACGAATGCGCGTGCGGATACGGCGTTGTGACGCCGAACGGAACGACGGGACAGGATGGTGTAGATCGACAGATGCTGCAGGCGAGGACTATGCCAGCCGCAACTGCCATCGGAAGGGGATGCCGCGCTGCGCGAACTTCGCGCCACGCTTCGATCCCACCTCACCAGAGGGCCACGGACTCTCACGATTACACTCGACTGGGTTGTTGAAAGTATTGAACACCCGACCTTCTCGACGCGCTGGGCGTTTAAAATAATCAAGGCGCCGGTTACGCGTCATTTACATTGATGGGCATCAATTTTTGCGTTGCAGTAACGCGTTTTGCTGCCTATGAAAACTAAATGACGCTGACCTGAGAGCCAGCATATACGAGCCAAAAACGGCGTCAAATGTTTTTTAACGGTCCTGCATCAGGGGTTTCCCGAGCAGTGCGAACAAAAGATTCGCAACTGGAATGATCCGCGGCGTGTTCATTATTTCGAACGCCTTTCAGGGTTTTCCCCGTTAATACGCGGCATAAAGTGATTAGAATATTCAACGGCTGTCCACTGCGTCGTTTCACTTTGTCATCGCACTTATCGTGTCCGAAACCGAATCGATGTCCACCGAAGTCGCCGAGCGCCTGCGTTACGTGCGCAACAAGCATGGCCTGTCGCAACGTGAACTCGCGAAGCGGGCCGGCGTGACCAACGGCACGATCTCGCTGATCGAACAGGGCCGCGTGAGCCCGTCGGTCGGCTCGCTGAAGAAGTTGCTCGAATGCATACCAATGAGTCTCGCGGAGTTCTTCACGTTCGAGCTCGTCGAATCGCGCTCGGTCGTGTCGCGTCGCGACGACATGCCGAACCTCGGCAACGACACGCTCGCGTTTCATCTGGTCGGCGCGAGCGTGAAGGACCGCAACATGTGCATCCTGCGCGAGATCTACCAGCCGCACGCCGATACGGGGCCCGAGATGCTCGTGCACGCGGGGCACGAGGGCGGCGTCGTCGTGTCGGGTCGGCTCGAGCTGACCGTCGACGGCGCGACGTGGCTGCTCGACCCTGGAGACGGCTACTACTTCGAGAGCCGTTTACCGCACCGTTTTCGCAATCCCAGCGCGGAACTGATCTGCGAGGTCGTCTCGGCCAATTCGCCGGCGACCTTCTGACCGCGCACCACCGCATTCGCTGACGGCCGGCCGCGCATCGGGCGCGCGGCGTGTCGCATCGCGAATGTCACAACATTGAGGCATCCTGATGAACAAGTTGACTTTGGCTGACTGGCAGGACAAGGCGGCGTCGCTCAAGATCGAAGGGCGCGCATTCATCGACGGCGCGTCGCGCGACGCGCACGGCGGCAAGACGTTCGACTGCGTGAGCCCGATCGACGGCCGCGTGTTGACGAAGGTCGCCGATTGCGGCGAAGCCGATGTGAACGCGGCCGTCGCGGCCGCGCGCCGCGCGTTCGACGCGGGCGTGTGGGCCGGCCTGAATCCGCGTGCGCGCAAAGCGGTGCTGCTGCGCTGGGCCGCGCTGATGCGCGAGCATCTCGACGAGCTGTCGCTGCTCGAGACGCTCGACGCGGGCAAGCCGATCGGCGACACGACGACGGTCGACGTGCCGGGCGCCGCGTACTGCGTCGAATGGTTCGCGGAAGCCATCGACAAGGTCGGCGGCGAGGTCGCGCCGGCCGATCATCATCTCGTCGGTCTCGTCACGCGCGAGCCGGTCGGCGTGGTGGCAGCCGTCGTGCCGTGGAACTTCCCGATCCTGATGGCCGCGTGGAAGTTCGGTCCCGCGCTGGCGGCCGGCAACAGCGTCGTGCTGAAGCCGTCGGAGAAATCGCCGCTGACCGCGATCCGCGTCGCGCAACTCGCATATGAAGCCGGCATCCCGGCCGGCGTGTTCAACGTCGTGCCGGGCGCGGGCGAACCCGGCAAGCTGCTCGCGCTGCATCGCGACGTCGACTGCATCGCGTTCACGGGATCGACGGCGGTCGGCAAGCTGATCATGCAGTACGCCGCGCAATCGAACCTGAAGCGCGCGTGGCTCGAACTCGGCGGCAAGTCGCCGAACATCGTGCTGCCCGATTGCCCCGATCTCGACCGCGCCGCGCAGACAGCGGCCGGCGCGATCTTCTACAACATGGGCGAGATGTGCACGGCCGGTTCGCGGCTGCTCGTGCATCGCGACATCAAGGACGCGTTCATCGAGAAGCTCGTGGCGGCCGCGCGCGCTTACGTGCCCGGCAATCCGCTCGATCCGTCGGTGTCGATGGGCGCGATCGTCGACGGTATCCAGCTCGAGCGCGTGCTCGGCTACATCGAGGCAGGGCGCGGCGAAGGCAAGCTCGTCACGGGCGGTGCGCGCGTGAAGGAGGAAACGGGCGGCTTCTACGTCGAGCCGACGGTGTTCGAGGTGAAGCACGATGCGAAGATCGCGCGCGAGGAGATCTTCGGGCCCGTGTTGTCGGTGATCGTGTTCGACGATGTCGACGAGGCCGTGCGGATCGCGAACGACACCGAATACGGGCTCGCCGCGGCGGTGTGGACGTCGAACCTGACGACCGCGCATGACGTGTCGCGCCGCTTGCGCGCGGGTACGGTGTGGGTGAATTGCTACGACGAGGGCGGCGACATGAACTTCCCGTTCGGCGGCTACAAGCAGTCGGGCAACGGCCGCGACAAGTCGCTGCACGCGCTCGAGAAGTACACCGAGCTGAAGTCGACGCTCATCCGGCTGCGCTGACACGCTGCCGGGGGCGCATCGCCGTTCGGCGGTGCGCCCGCAGCCCGCGTTACGCGTTACGCGCTGCGCAGCGCGGGGTGGAAGCCCGCGGCTTCGATGATCGACTGCACGCGCTCGGCGCCTTGCGCCGATTCGACCGTGACGCGCTTCGCCGCGACGTCGATGTCGAGCTTCGCGGCGGGATCGGCGGCCGTCACCGCGCGCGTGATCGCATTGGCGCAGCCGCCGCAGGTCATGTCCTGGACTTCGAATTCCATCGTGTTCTCCTGAGTTGACGATTGACGAGTAGGGTCAGCATGAAGCTTGCCATGGTGGGAAGGTCAAGCGCATTCATGCAGCATGGCACAGGCGTGGTCACCCCGCGCGGCGAGACCGCTCGCCGGCGTGAAGTCAGACGAATCGGAAGGCAGCCGCACGAGTCAGCCGGATCTTTCCCGATTGACGCCGATGCGCCACCGGCGCCATGCGACGAGAGCCTTGCCAGGCAACGCACGGTGCGATCTTGTGAAACGCTATCTCCATATTGCCAGTAAGGGCGCGCGATATGAAAATGCGAATCGATCTTAGTATCAATGCCCTTCGATATTTCATTTCGTTACGCACATGAACCGTTTCGCACTGGGTTTCGCCGCTGTCCTGCTGGGCGCGTCTGCCGCCACCGCATTCGCCGCCGACGACGTCGTCAACCTGACGCTGAAGGACCACAAGTTTTCGCCCGATGGCGTGACGATTCCGGCCGGCAAGAAAGTGAAGTTCGTCGTGAAGAACCTCGATGCGACGCCCGCGGAATTCGAGAGCGACGACTTCAAGGCCGAGAAGGTCATTCCTGCCGGCAAGTCGGCCGAGATCCTGGTCGGACCGCTGAAGGCCGGCACCTACGAGTTTCACGACGAGTATCACGAAGCGCAGTCGAAGACCCACCTGACCGTCAAATAAGCGAATCCCGCCATGCTGTCTACCGCGCTGATTGTCTTTCGTGAAGTGCTCGAGGCCGCGCTGGTGGTCTCGATCGTGATGGCCGCCACGAAGGGCGTGCCGCGGCGCGGCTGGTGGGTCGGCGGCGGGCTCGTCGGCGGCGTGATCGGCGCGGGCCTGATCGCGGCGTTCGCCGACGTGATCTCGCAGTGGGCGTCCGGCATGGGGCAGGAGGTCTTCAATGCGGGCGTGATGTTCGTCGCGACGCTGATGCTGGCCTGGCACTGCATCTGGATGAGCCGGCACGGCCGTGAGATGGCGCTGCACATGGGCGAAGTCGGCCGGGCCGTCGCGGCCGGCAGCCGGCCGCTGACGGGGCTGGCGATCGTGGTTGGCGTCGCGGTGCTGCGCGAAGGCTCCGAGGCCGTGCTGTTCCTGTACGGCATCGCCGCGGGCGATCCGGGCCAGACGCCGCAGATGATTGCCGGCGGGCTGCTCGGCGTGCTCGGCGGGGCCGGGCTGGGTTATGCGATGTATGCGGGCCTGCTGCAGATTCCGCTGAAGCGCCTGTTCTCCGTCACCAACGCGCTGATCGTGCTGCTGGCGGCCGGGATGGCGAGCCAGTGTGTCGGTTTCCTGCTGGCGGCCGGCCTCGTACCGTCGTGGGGCGACATGATCTGGGATACGTCGTGGCTGCTGAAGGAGACGAGCATCGTCGGCAAGGCGCTGCATACGCTGATCGGCTATACCGCGCGTCCGGCGGGCATCCAGATCGCCGCGTACGTCGCGACCCTGGTGACGATCGTCGTGCTGACGCGGCTTGTTGGCCGTCCGCGCGCGGCGGTGAGGCCGCCACGGCCTGCCGCGTGAGGGTTCCGGGTCAGCACGAAAGAAGGGGCGTCATGGACGCCCCTTTTTTCATTTGCGGTTCGCGGCCGGCCCGTGTACGGCGGCGTGCCGGATAGACGCGGCCGTGCCGGTCAGCGGTGGCTGTCGATCCACGCGCGGGCCCATTCGAGTCCGGCCTCGCGTGCGTCGTCCTCGGTGTCGAATACGCCGAGCACGCCCGACGCTTCGACGAGCCGGTTGTTCTGCGTGATCGTGCCGCTCGCCGCGAAGCGTTCGGGTTGCAGGATTTCGTCCTGCTGCAGGATCGCGTGGCCCCAGATCTGGTAGCCGAGGTAGGTTTGCGCTTCCATTATCGAGTCACCTCCGCGGAGCGGTTGTGCGTGCCGACCCGCAGCACGTTGCCGTCCGGCGTGTATTGCCGCGGGATGTTGGAGAACGTGAGCGTGTGCGTTGCGTCGGGATCGGCAGGCTGCATCACCGTGAGGCGGCCCGGCGCGGGCTGTGCGACGGGGCGCGGTGCGGCGGGCGCCACGGCCGTGGCGGCGGGACGGTGCGAACCGGCTTTCACGGTTTGCGCGACGCGGCGCTTGTGTGCCTTCACGGCGGTTTTCGGCGTTGCGCTCGCGTGTTTCTCCGCGCTCTTGCCGGCGTGCGCATCGGCGCCCGCATGCGCGGCCGGCGCATGTGCTGCCGGCTGCCGCGCCTCGGGCGGGTTCCAGACTTCGACGTAGTGCTCGGCGGCCCAGCCGGTCGACGCGAACGTCAGCGCCAGCAATCCGCATCCAAACAGTCTTACTGCCATTGTGTCTCCGTCATATTCCTTGCGGGTCGCGCTATCCGGTGCGGGGGCGGCCGTGCATGCGCATTCGGGGAGGGGCCGGTTCAGGAGAACACCTCGAGCCCGTGTTTCTCGACGATCTGGAGCATCCGTGCGGCGATGCCGCTCGGCCGCTTGTCGCCCTGTTCCCATTGGCGGATCGTCGACGTTGTCGTGTTCAGGTAGAGCGCGAACACGCTCTGGCTGACGTTGACGGACTTGCGGATGCGGGCGATCGCTTCCGGATCGAACTGCGGGGCGGCTTCGATGCAGAGATCGTCGTATTCGCGCATCGTCTTCTTGTCGATCAGCGCGGCACGATAGAGACCCGATGCGGCGCTGTGGATCGCCTCCGTTGCGTCGCTCTTGAATCGACTCTTAGCCATTGCAAATCTCCACCAGCTCTTTCAGTGCGATCAGCGTCGCGATATCGGCGTCGGTGCGGCGCCCGACATCCGCGGCGAGCTTTCTGAACGCACGCAGTTCGTGTTCGTCGATGTCGTCCCGGTCGCGTTTCGCGAACAGAAACACGAAAACCCACGCCTGCCCGACCTTGCTCAGCACGATCCCGCGCTGCCGATTACCGTCCAGGCGCTTTTTCCAGACGTTGCCGCCGAGCTCGATGCCCTGGCCGCGCGCCAGTTCCCGCGCGGCGCGGCAGAGTTCGGCATCGGCGATGCCTGCTTTTCTGGCTGCCTTGTGAAACCACTTCGTCTTGAAGACGCGTCGTACGGAAGCAGGCATGTCGGGCCGATCGAATTAGCACAGGATTATATACCACTACGTGGTACATATTTCGACCTGGCCGAATGGCCTGCTTCGCGCCGATAAGGGGTCGGGACGACCTCGAGGGGGCCGTCCCGGTCGACCGGCGTTACTCCACCGTCACCGATTTCGCGAGGTTCCGCGGCTTGTCGACGTCGGTGCCACGTGCACACGCGGTGTGATACGCGAGCAGCTGCAGCGGCACCACGTGCAGGATCGGCGACAGCTGCCCGTAGTGTTCCGGCATCCGGATCACGTGCAGGCCGTCGTCGTTGACGATCTGCGTATCGGCATCCGCGAACACGTACAGCTCGCCGCCGCGCGCGCGCACTTCCTGCATGTTCGACTTCAGCTTCTCGAGCAGCGTGTCGTTCGGCGCGACCGTGACGACCGGCATCGCTTCCGTGACGAGCGCGAGCGGCCCGTGCTTCAGTTCGCCGGCCGGATAGGCCTCGGCGTGGATGTACGAGATTTCCTTCAGCTTCAGCGCGCCTTCGAGCGCGATCGGGTAGTGCAGCCCGCGGCCGAGGAACAGCGCGTTTTCCTTGCGTGCGAACTCCTCCGACCACGCGATGATCTGCGGCTCGAGCACGAGCACGCTGTTCAGCGCGGCCGGCAGGTGGCGCAGCTGCTTCAGGAATTCGGCTTCCTGCGCGGCGTCGACGTGCCCGCGCAGCTTGCCGAGCGTCGCGGCCAGCACGAACAGTGCAACGAGCTGCGTCGTGAATGCCTTCGTCGACGCGACGCCGATCTCGGTGCCCGCGTGCGTCAGGAACTGCATTTCGGTCAGGCGCACCATCGCGCTCGTCGCGACGTTGCAGACCGCGAGCGTATGCGTGTGGCCGAGCGACTGCGCATGCTTGAGTGCCGCGAGCGTATCGGCCGTCTCGCCCGACTGCGAGATCACGAGCACGAGCTGGCGCGGGTTCGGCACCGATTCGCGGTACCGGTATTCGCTCGCGATCTCGACCTGCGTCGGGATCTTCGCGATCGATTCGAGCCAGTACTTCGCGGTGAGGCCCGAGTAGTAGCTCGTGCCGCACGCGAGGATCAGCAGGCTGTCGATGTCCGCGAACGCGGCGGGCGCGGCGTCGCCGAACAGCGTCGCGTCGAACGCGTCGGTCTGCGGCACGGTGTCGCTGATCGCGCGCGGCTGCTCGAAGATTTCCTTCTGCATGAAGTGGCGATACGGGCCCAGCTCGACCGCGCCGCCGTATGCGCTGACGACGCGCACTTCGCGCTGCGCGAGCGCGCCGTTGCGGTCGAGGATCTTCACGCCGTCGAGCGACAGCTCGCACACGTCGCCTTCCTCGAGGAACGTGAAGCGGTCGGTGCTGCCCGCGAGCGCGAGCGCATCGGACGCGAGGAAGTTCTCGCCGTCGCCGTGACCGACGACGAGCGGCGAACCCTGGCGCGCGCCGACGACGGTGTGCGGCTGGTCCTTGTGGATCACGGCGATCGCATACGCGCCGTGCAACTGCAGCACGGCTTCGCGCACGGCGTCGAACAGGTTGCCGCGATACAGGCTGTGCACGAGGTGCGCGATCACTTCGGTGTCGGTCTGCGACACGAATTCGTAACCCTTCGCGCGCAGCGCTTCGCGCAGCGGCTCGAAGTTCTCGATGATGCCGTTGTGGACGAGCGCGAGCGCGTCCGACGAGAAGATCGGGTGCGCGTTGTGCGTGACCGGCGCGCCGTGCGTGGCCCAGCGCGTATGCGCGACGCCCGTCGTGCCTTCGAGGTGCGACTCGCGCACCTGCGCGTCGAGATCGGCGACACGTGCGACGCTGCGCGCGCGCTTCGGTGCGCCCGGCTCGAGCACGGCGACGCCGCACGAGTCGTAGCCACGGTATTCGAGGCGCCGCAAACCTTCGATCAGCACCGGAACGATATTACGTTGCGCAACTGCGCCGACAATGCCACACATGAGGATCAGTCCTGTAAGTCGATGCGGGCGCCGCCCGGGCGCCCGCAAAAGGTTCAGCTTTTCTTCTTGACCGGGCGGACGTAGCCGCTCTTCGTGGTCTGGGTCTTGTCGTTCAACGCGAGAAGACCGTCGGCAACGTCCTTCCAGATCGTCGTGCCGGCGGCGATCGTCACGCCGCGGCCGACGCGCACGGGCGCGACGAGCTGCGTGTCGGAGCCGACGAACACGTCGTCCTCGATCACGGTGCGGAACTTGTTCGCGCCGTCGTAGTTGCAGGTGATCGTGCCCGCGCCGATGTTCACGCGCGCGCCGATGTCGGCGTCGCCGATGTACGTGAGGTGGTTCGCCTTCGAGCCGTGGCCGATCACCGCGTTCTTCACCTCGACGAAGTTGCCGACGTGCGCTTCGTCCGCGAGCTGCGCGCCGGGGCGCAGCCGTGCGTACGGGCCGATCACGGTGTTCGCGCCGAGCTCGGCGCCGTCGATGTGCGTGAATGCGTCGATGCGCGTGCCGGCGCCGACCGACGCATTGCGGATCACGCAGTTCGCGCCGATCGTCACGTTGTCGGCGAGCGTCACGTTGCCTTCGAACACGCAGTTCACGTCGATCGACACGTCGCGGCCGCAGCGCAGCGTGCCGCGCACGTCGAGGCGCGCCGGATCGGCGAGCGTGACGCCGTCGACGAGCAGTGTTTCCGCGACATTGCGCTGATGAATGCGCTCGAGTTCGGCGAGCTGCGCCTTGCTGTTCACGCCGAGCGTTTCCCATTCCTCGTCGGGCTGCGACGTGACGACCTCGAAGCCGGCCTCGATCGCGAGTTCGACGACGTCGGTCAGGTAGTACTCGCCTTGCGCGTTTTCGTTCTTCAACGCACCGAGCCACATCGACAGCTGGGCCGTGGGCGTGACGATGATGCCCGTGTTGATCTCGGCGATCTTCAGCTGTTCCGGCGATGCGTCCTTCTGCTCGACGATGCGCGTGACGAAGCCGGACACGTCGCGCACGATGCGGCCGTAACCGGTCGGATCGTCGAGCGTGACGGTCAGAATCCCGTAGCGGCCTTCGCGCGCGGCTTCGACGAGACGCTGCAGCGTCGACGCACGGGTGAGCGGCACGTCGCCGTACAGCACGAGCGTCGGTTGCGCGGGATCGAGGAGCGGCAGCGCCTGGCGCACCGCGTGGCCGGTGCCGAGCTGTTCGGCCTGCACTGCGAACTGGACGTCGGGTGCGGCGACGGCGGCCTGGACCTGCTCGGCGCCGTGACCGACGACGACGACCAGCCGGGACGGCTGCAGCGTGCGCGCGGTGTCGATGACGTGGGAGAGGAGCGGCCTGCCGGCCAGGGGGTGAAGCACTTTCGGCAGCGCGGAACGCATGCGCTTGCCGGTGCCTGCCGCCAAAATCACGATATTCATGGCGCCAGCTTGTCAGAGGAGTTCGAAGCCGTCCATTTTAGCATGCGGCCCCCGCCGTTCCGGGGCCGCCGCGCCGGTGCGGCCGCGCCGGAAACGGCGGCCGGCGCCCCGTTCCGGCGGGTGTTCCGGCCCCGCTTACAGATCGTCGAACTGGACGATCGAGATCGGTCTGGCGGCGCCCGGCGCCGCGGTGTCGTCGCCCGACGCGCACGGTTCCTCGTCGAACGCGATGTCGCCGTGCGGATCGGCTTCGCCGGTCGCGCGCAGCGACGCGAACGGGAACAGCGTCGCGTCCATCAGGTGCGACGGCACGACCTTCGCGAGCGCGTTGAACATGTTCTCGACGCGGCCCGGGAAGCGCTTGTCCCATTCGCGGATCAGCGCCTTCATTTCCGCGCGCTTCAGGTTCGGCTGGCTGCCGCACAGGTTGCACGGGATGATCGGGAATTCGCGCAGCTCCGCGTATTTCTCGAGATCGGTTTCCTTCACGTACGCGAGCGGGCGGATCACGATGTTCTTGCCGTCGTCCGACTGCAGCTTCGGCGGCATCCCCTTCAGCTTGCCGCCGTAGAACATGTTGAGCAGCAGCGTCTGCACGATGTCGTCGCGGTGGTGGCCGAGCGCGATCTTGGTCGCGCCGAGCTCGCCGGCCACGCGGTACAGGATCCCGCGGCGCAGCCGCGAGCACAGCGAGCAGGTGGTCTTGCCCTCGGGCACGAGCCGCTTGACGATGCTGTAGGTGTCCTGGTTCTCGATGTGGAACGGCACGCCGACCTGCTTCAGGTATTCGGGCAGCACGTGCTCGGGGAAGCCCGGCTGCTTCTGGTCGAGGTTCACCGCGACGATGTCGAAGTCGATCGGCGCGCGCTCGCGCAGGCGCAGCAGCACGTCGAGCATCGCGTAGCTGTCCTTGCCGCCCGACAGGCAGACCATCACCTTGTCGCCGTGCTCGATCATGTTGTAGTCGCCGATGGCCTGGCCGACCTGGCGCACGATCCGCTTGAACAGCTTGTTGTTCTCGTACGCTTCCTTCTGCTCGCGGCGCGTCAGCACCTGGCGGCCGGCCGGGGCGGCGGCCGCGTCGAGGGTGGCGGCATCGGCCGCCGTGTCATTCATGTGGGGGGCGTTCATGCGCGCTCCTCGTCCTTGATGCGAAAGACTTCGACGCCGACGGCGTCGCAGTCCGGATAAGCGTCCGGTTTCTCGGTACAGACGCGTACCGCGCGCACGGCATCGTGCGCCAGCAGGTGCGCGGCGATCGAGTCGCACAGCGTTTCCTGCAGGTGGATGTGGCCGCGCGCCACGCATTGCGCGACGCTCTGCTTCATCAGGTCGTAGTCGACGACTTCATGCAGCCGGTCGTCGACGGGGGTGGACAGCGCGAGCGGCACGAACAGGTCGACGTTGATGACGACGCGCTGCTCGCCGCGCTTCTCGTGTTCGAAGGCACCGATGTTGATGTGCACCTCGTAATCGCGCAGGTAGAGCCTGCGGCAATCCGCGAGGCGGGGGTGCAGGAGAGCGGAAAACATGGTCGTCCCAGTCAAATTGGCGTGCGCGCACGCAAAGCGGCGCGGGCGGCGGCGGTCAAGGCCGCGCGATCCGCGCAGTTCATTCATTCGGGCCGGCGGCGGGCGGCACGAGGTGCTCGCCGCCGTCGACGGTCAGCGTCGCGCCCGTGACGCCGGGCGCGCTCGCGAGATAGCAGGCGGCCGCCGCGATGTCGTCCGCGTGCGGCGCGTGGCCGCGCACCAGCGCCGCGACCCGCACCTTCGGCGCGAGCGCGACCGCCAGCGCCGCCGTCGCGCGGTTCAGCGCGGCCTGCATCAGCGCGTGCGACAGCTGTTCCGGCGCCGGGTGAAACAGCGCCTGGTCCAGCACGTGGATCGCGCACGCGCGCAGCGCTTCGTGCTCGCGCGCGGCGTCGGGCGTCGCGTCGGCGAGCGCGCGGGCCAGCGCGAGCGGCGCCGTCACGTTGCGCGCGAGCGCGCCGGCGAGCGACGCGCCGTCCACCGTGAGCGCGTCGTCGGCGCCCGCGCTGGCGCTCACGAACACTGCGCACGCGGGCCGGCCGAGCGCCGCGCCGCATGCGGCGACGAGCGCGGCGGCGTCGGCTTCCAGGGCCAGATCGGCGTCGAGAACGGCGGCGCGGCGGCCGAGCGCCGCGACTTCGGCGACGATCGCGTCGGCGGCCGCGCGCGGCGCGCCCTGGCTGCGCTGCAGCGCGACGTCCCAGCCGCACCGCGCGAATCCGGTCGCGAGCGCACGGCCGATCGACGCGGCGTCGGCCGCGCTGCCCAGGGCACCCGCGACGAGCACCACGCGCAGGGTCGACGTATCGGCTGAAACGGTCATTTACAATGCCGGGATGAACCCGAAAGCTCACGAACCCGCTAGTTTACCTGCTCCCGGCCCTGACGCGCTCGCGCAGTCCGAAACCCTCGCCGCGCAACTGCGCGACGAGATCGCGGCGGCCGGCGGCTGGCTGCCGTTCGACCGCTTCATGGAACGCGCGCTGTATGCGCCGGGCCTCGGTTATTACAGCGGCGGCGCGCGCAAGTTCGGGCGCCGCGCCGACGACGGCAGCGACTTCGTCACCGCACCCGAGCTGTCGCCGCTGTTCGCGCAGACCCTCGCGCAACCGGTCGCGGAAGCGCTCGCGGCGAGCGGCACGCGCCGCGTGATGGAATTCGGCGCCGGCACGGGCAAGCTCGCGGCCGGGCTGCTCATGGCGCTCGACGCACTGGGCGCCGAACTCGACGAATACCTGATCGTCGACCTGTCCGGCGAGTTGCGCGAACGGCAGCGCGACACGATTTCGACGGCCGCGCCGGCACTCGCGGCGAAGGTGCGCTGGCTCGACGCGCTGCCCGAGCGGTTCGAGGGCGTCGTGGTCGGCAACGAGGTGCTCGATGCGATGCCGGTGCGGTTGTTCGCGAAGGCGGACGGCGCATGGCACGAGCGCGGCGTCGCGCTCGACGCGCGGCAGGCGTTCGTGTTCGAGGACCGGCCGGCCGCGCCGGCCAGCCAGCCGCCGGTGCTCGCGGGGCTCGCCGCCGAGGTCGCCGATGGCTATGTGACCGAGACGCACGAGGCCGCGCTGGCGTTCACGCGCACCGTCTGCACGATGCTCGCGCGCGGCGCGGTGCTGCTGGTCGACTACGGTTTTCCCGCGCACGAGTACTACCATCCGCAGCGCGACCGAGGCACGCTGATGTGCCACTACCGCCACCACGCGCACGACGACCCGTTCCTGTACCCGGGGCTGCAGGACATCACCGCGCACGTCGAATTCACCGGCATCTACGACGCGGCCGTCGCCACCGGCGCCGACCTGCTCGGCTACACGTCGCAGGCGCGCTTCCTGCTGAACGCGGGCATCACCGACGCGCTGGCCGCGATCGATCCGTCCGAGATCCGGCAGTTCCTGCCGGCCGCGAACGCGGTGCAGAAGCTGATCTCCGAAGCCGAGATGGGCGAGCTGTTCAAGGTGATCGCGTTCTCGCGCGGCATCGACGGCACGCTCGACGCGTTCGCGCGCGGCGACCGCTCGCACGCGCTCTGAAGGGAACTGGACATGCTGCGCTGGCTGATGACATCGTTCGTCGCGGTGATGATCCTGACGCGCTGCTGGCCGTGGCTCGGCAAGCTCGGCATCGGGCGGATGCCGGGCGACGTCACGCTGACGTTCGGCGGGCGGCGCTACCCGTTCCCGTTCATGTCGACGCTGGTACTGACGATGCTGCTATCGATGGTGGCGCGGCTGCTCTGAGCCGCGCCGAATCGGCGACGCGCGCTACAGCTCGATCTCGCCGAGGATCCGGTGCGCGAGTGCCTTCGCCTCGTCGAACGCTTCTTCCTCGCTGGGGCTCGTCGAGTGGACGTCGTAGCGCGTGTTCTCGGTATCGTCCCCATCGTCCCGCGAGAGGATCACGTAACCCTGGAACTGCCCGTTGGCCGAATGCTGGGTATGCGCCTTGGCCGTGTAGATGCCTTTCGTGAACGTGTTGGTGTCCATCGTGCTCTCCCGCAAAAGGACACTTCATCGTAGCACCGCGGCGCAGCATGTACAGCGGGGCTTATCGGTGACCGAACGGCCCGGTCGGCGCTCGATCACCCTTCGATCAGCGCGACCACCTCGTCGAGCGTCGGCGCGTGCGCGCCCGTGTGCCGGCATGCGGCGGCGCCGGCCGCCAGCGCGAACACGAGATGCTCGCGCCACGCGCGCTGCGGCGCGGCCATCAGGCTGAACAGCATGCCGCCGATCGACGCGTCGCCCGCGCCGACGGTGTCGGCCACCTCGACGCGCGGCGGGCTGGCTTCGTGCACGTCGCCGTCCGCGTAGAGCGTCGCCGCCTGCGCGCCGCGCGTGACCAGCACGGCCGCGCGCGGGTTCAGCGCGCGCACCGCCGCGACCGCGTCGGGGCCGTCGCCGCCGAACAGGTGCCGCAGATCCTCGTCGGACACCTTGATCAGGTCGGCGAGGCCGGCCATCTTCTCCAGCGTCGGCCGGTACGCGGCCGTCATCAGGTTCCGGACGTTCGGGTCGAAGCTGATCTTCACGCCGCGCGCATGCAGGTCGGCCGCGAGCGCGGCTAGCGTGCCCGCGAGCGGTTCGCGCACGAGGCTGATGCAGCCGAAATGCGCCCATTTCACCTGGTCGGTCCAGCCGGCCGGCAGCCGCGCGGGATCGAACGCGAGATCGGCGCTTGCTTCGCCGATGAAGAAGTACGCGGGCGGGCGCGTCTCGTGGACGATCGCGAGCAGCGGCGGCCGCGCGACGCGCTGCAGGAAGCGCAGGTCGAGCCCGGCCGCTTCGCTCGTGCGCCACAGCGCGTCGGAGAAGCAGTCCTCGCCGATCGAGCCCGCGAGCGCGCTCGGCACACCGAGCCGCGCGACCGCGCGCGCGACGTTCCAGCCGGCACCGCCCGGCACCGACGTCCACTGCGCATCGCCCGCCCGCACCATGTCGGTCAGGATGTCGCCTGCCGACACGAAAGCCGGAAACGTGCCGCCGCTCATTGCGTCGGCTCGCTGCGCACCGTGCGCGCGAGGGTCGCGAGCACGTCGTAGCACGCGCCCATCGTGTGATAGTCGGTCTTGCCGGCCGGGCTCTTCTCGTCGCTGTACTTGCGGTTGTCGCAGGTGAGGATCCGGTACCACGCGCCGTAGCGATGATCGACGAAGTGCGTCCAGCTATAGCGCCAGATCTCGTCGTACCAGTCCCAGAATCGTTCGCTGCCGGTGCGCGCGCCGAGCATCGCGGCCGCCGCGAAGGTTTCCGCCTGCACCCAGAAGTACTTGTTGTGGTCGCAGATCGTGAAGTCGGGGCCGAAGCCGTAGTACAGGCCGCCGTGATCGGCGTCCCACGCGTGCGTGAGCGCCGCGTCGAACAGCTCGGCCGCGCGCGGCACGAGCCAGTCGAGCGGGCGGTGCCGTTCGAGGATCAGCAGCAGCTTCGCCCATTCGGTCTGGTGCCCGGGCTGGAAGCCCCACGGACGGAAGATGTTCGAACTGTCTTCCTTGTTGTAGTCCCAGTCGACCGACCAGTCCGCATGGTAGTGCTCCCACACGAGCCCGCCCGACAGCGCGGCCTGGCGCTGCGTGATGTGGCTCGCGAGCTTTTCCGCGCGATCGAGGTACGTGAGGTGGCCGGTCGCCTCGTAGGCCGCGAGCAGCGCTTCCGTCATGTGCATGTTCGCGTTCTGGCCGCGGTACGACGACACGATCCAGTTCGGCGTCGCGTCGTCCGCGTACAGGCCCGCGGCCGCGTCCCAGAAGCGGTGCTCGGCCAGTTCGTAGGTCGCCGCGATCAGCGGGCGCGCCTCGTCGATGCCGGCCATCGTCGCGTGCGAGGCCGCGAGCAGCACGAACGCGAGCCCGTAGCAGTGGCGCGCGCCATCGAGCGTCGCGCGCTTCGCGCCGTCGCGCCAGTCGAGTTCCCAGTCGTAGCCCTGCAGTTCGTCGTCCCAGTGCGCGTCGCGCAGGAAGCGCAGCCCGTGGCGCGCGTATTCGAGGTGACGCGGATCGCCGAAATGCCGGTACGCCATCGCGTAGTTGAAGACGAACCGGCAGCTGCTGACGAGGTGGCGCGACGTGCGGTTGTAGATGCTGCCGTCGTCGCGGAAGTAGTGGTAGAAGCCGCCCGTCGGGTCGAACGCGTTCGTCGCGTAGAAGCGCAGCGTGTCCTCGATGTGCGACAGCAGGAACGACGGATCGCGGAAGCTCGCGACGAACGGCGCGGCTTGCGTGTGGGCGGCCGGCGCGGCCGTGCAGGGTTGGACCGGGGGCATGTTCATGATTCGGTGGCCGTTGCGATATCGAGTGCCGGGGAGCCGGCGGGCTGGCTGCTGGCCCGCACGATCAGCTCGACGGGCAGGGAAAGCTCGGTGCGCTCGGGTGATTCGGCGAGCAGCAGCTCGACGCCGCGGCGGCCGAGCGCTTCCTTGTCGACCGCGAGCGTCGTGAGCGGCGGGCTCGCGTGCGCGGCGGCCGGGATGTTGTCGAAGCCGACGATCGCGATGTCGTCCGGAATCCGCAGGCCGCGCGCGGTGCACACGCGCTGCGCGGCCAGCGCGGCCGCGTCGTTGTACGCGAACACGGCTTCGGGGCGCGGGCCCGGCGCGTCGAGCAGTTGTTCCATCGCACGCGCGGCGCCCGTGTCGGGGTCGAGCCCCGCGTCGATCGTCACTTCGTACGCGGGATCGAACAGCCGCCCGGCCTCGAAGAACGCGCGCCGGTAGCCGATCGCACGCTGCGCGATGCTGTAGTGCGCGGGCGAGCCGCCGATGAACGCGATCCGCGAGCGGCCGGTGGCCAGCAGGTGGCGCATCGCGAGCGCGGCGCCCGTCGCGTTGTCGATGTTGACCGAGCGCAGCCCGGGCGCCCACAGGTCGATCAGCACGAGCGGCCGGCCGGTCGCGGCGAGCGCCTCGATCGTCTCGGGCTCGATGAAGCCGGCGACCGCGATCGCGTCGGGCGCGTGCGGACGCATCTGGCGCAGCACGTCGTCGTTCGGGCCGACCGTGAGCAGCGTCGGCACGATGCCGCGTTCGCGGCATGCATCCTCGACGCCGTGCAGCACGTGCGAGAAGAACGGGCTCGCGGGAAAGCGGTTGTGCTGGCGGTGCAGCAGGAAGGTGAGCCGGCGGATGCGCGGCCGCAACTGCGCGGGATCGTAGCCGAGCTGCTGCGCGATCTCGACGATGCGCGCACGCGTTGCTTCGGACAGGCCCGGCTGGTTTTTCAGCGCGCGGGAGACGGTGCCGATCGAGACCTCTGCCGCCCGCGCCACATCGCGAATGGTGGTACCCATCGTTCGGGGTCCGGTTTGTTTAGGGTGAAAGCGATTGTATAGTAAAACGTATCGCGGAATTCGGGCCGGATAGCCGGGGAATACCCGAAAATTACGGGCATTTAAGCGCTAATCTGCGAAAACGACGTTACTAAAAATACTAAACAAAACGCGAAAAAGGCAAGGTGACCGTGTAGGTGCCTGGCGGTGCGCACGGCGGGCGGGAAGTGGACGGGAAGCGAGCGTGTTTCGTGCGTCCGCGCAGTGGCTCGGTGGCCTGCACCGGCCGGTGGGAAGCCGGTGCGCAACGGTCCGGCGGAAGAAGGGCGGACGGTCGCCCCCGTCGCGCGGGGCGCGGTCGTAGCCGCGAACGGCAGTCGCCGGCCGTTCAGCGCATCGCCGCGGCCGGCGGTTCGCCGCGATTGCGCAGCGCGGCGCGCCCCGCGTCGAGATCGACGACCGCGAGCCCGTCCGGCTGCTGCTTCGCGCGCCGCTTCGCGAGCGCCGCGACCGACGCGATCTCGTCGCTGCCGTAGCGCTGCGCGCCGTGCGCGCCGGCCGGCACGCCGACCGCGCCGATCGCCATCGTCACGAAGCCGAAGAACGCCGGGTTGCCGTGACGGTCCTCGCCGTGCAGCCCGCCCGCCTCGCGGTCGGCCTGCGTGTAGAAGAGCTGCGCGCCTTCGTTGAAGCGCGCGATTGCGTCGGCGGCGCGCGCGTACCAGTCGTCGCGCTGGAACAGCACGAGGAAATCGTCGCCGCCGACGTGCCCGAGAAAGTCGCGCTGCGGATCGCACACGCCGGCCAGCACCGTCGCGGCGAACTTCAGCACCTCGTCGCCCTGCCAGTAGCCGTACTGGTCGTTGAACGGCTTGAACTGGTTCAGGTCGACGTAGCACGCATGAAAGCCGGCGTCGCGCTGCAGCAGGCGGTCGATGTGCGCGCTGATCGGGATGTTGCCGGGCAGGAACGTCAGCGGATTCGCGTAACGCGCGGCCTCGATGCGCATCTCGGTCACCGCGCGCACCAGGCTCTCGCCGGTGCCGAGCCCGACGTAGCGGCCATGTTCGGTGATCACGAAACCGTCCGCGAGATAGCGCTGGTCGTGGCTCGCGAGCAGCATCGCGAGCTCCTCGAACGTCGTCGCGTTGTCGATCATCAGCGGCGCGTCGTTCGCGAACTGCAGGCACGGCTTCTTCCCGAACACCTCGCGGTGGTACGGCAGCGCGAAGCGGTCGATGAAGCCGCGGCGATTCACGAGCGCGACGGGCCGGCCGCGTTCGACGAGCGCGACCGCGTGCAGCTCGGGCATCCGGTTGAACAGGTCGAGCACGTCGTTGCTGGTCGCGTCGCGCGGCAGCGCCGGCGCGGAGACGAGCATCTTCGCGGCGATCGTGCCGGCCGGCCGCACGGTGCGCGTCGCGCCGGGAAACACCGCGATGTGCGGCGCGCGGATCGCGTCGCGCGCGGCCGGCGCGACGACCCGCGACGGCTGCGCGTTCGGCCGGCCGAGCAGGAAGCCCTGCACGCAGCAGATGCCCATGTCGCGCACGACGATCAGGTCGCATTCGTTCTCGATGCCTTCCGCGATCAATTGCGCACCGCTCGCGTGCGCGAAGTGCTGCATCGCCTTCACGGCCTCGAACTTGAGCGGGTCGCGCGCGATGTCGTGGATGAAGAAGCGGTCGATCTTCACGACGTCCGGATGCAGGCGCAGCCACAGGTTCATGCTCGCGTTCGCGGTGCCGTAGTCGTCGAGCGCGAACTGGATGCCGGCGTCGCGCAGCGAGGCGACCGCCGGCCCGATGTGCGCGATGTCCGGCACCGCGTTCTGCTCGGTCAGCTCGATCACGATGCGCTCGGCGCCGACCCGCGCACGGCCGAGCAGCGCGCGTGCGCGCTCGCGTTCGCGCGCGAGTTGCAGGATCGTGCCGGCACTGAAGTTGAGGAACAGCTTGCCGTCGCAGCCGAGCGCCGCGAACGCGTCGAGACAGGTGCGCGCGGCGGCCTGTTCGAGCGCGATGGTCGCGCCTTCGCGTGCCGCCTGCGCGAACAGCGCGGCGGGCGGCTCGAGGTCGGTGCCGCGCGGGCCGCGTATCAGGCCCTCGTAACCGACGACGGTCCCCGACCCGAGGTCGACGATCGGCTGGAAGACGGCGGCGAGCGCGCGGTCCGCGATCAGGCGCGCGGTGCTGACGGCAGCGGGGGCGGGGTGGAGCGCGGGCATGGGCGAGGGCAGCCGAATCGACGGGACGCCCGGCTTAACGGCACCGCTCGCGGAGAGTTGAATGAAGATTTCGTGACGCGATGCGCGTCGGTGGTGCATCGCGCCGGGGCGCGCAGCGGTGCGCGTCCGGCGGGTGACGGAAGGCCGCCTTCCGGCGGCCGTCGCGCCGCTGCGTGCGTCAGCGCTTGCCCGCGTTCAGCGCGCCGGGCGCCGATGCCGCGTCGTCCTGCCCGCCGCGCTCGCCGCTCATGTCGCGCGCACCCCAGCGCTGCGCGAGCGCCGCGCACGCCATCAGCTGGATCTGGTGGAACAGCATCAGCGGCAGCACGATCGCGCCGACCGCGTTCGCCGAGAAGATCACCTTCGCCATCGGCACGCCGGCCGCGAGGCTTTTCTTCGATCCGCAGAAGATGATCGTGATCTGGTCGGCGCGGTTGAAGCCGAGCCGCTTGCTGACGAACGCGGTCAGCAGCAGCGCGATCGCGAGCAGCACGAGGTTGACGACGAGCAGGCCGCCGAGCGCGTGGGCCGGAATCTGGTGCCACAGGCCCTGGTTGACGGCCTCGCTGAACGCGACGTAGACGACCAGCAGGATCGAGCCCTGGTCGACGAAGCGCAGCACGCCGCGGTTGCGTTCGATCCAGCCGCCGATCACGGGGCGCAGCAACTGGCCGGCGACGAACGGCACGAGCAACTGCATCACGATGCTGCCGACGGTGCTCCACGGCGACGCGGCGGCGGCCGACTGCGACGTGATCATCAGCCCGACGAGCGCCGGCGTGACGAAGATCCCGAGCAGGCTCGACGCGGATGCCGCGCACACGGCGGCCGGCACGTTACCCTTCGCGATCGACGTGAAGGCGATCGACGACTGGACCGTCGACGGCAGCGTGCACAGGAACAGCACGCCCGCATAAAGCGTCGGTGTGACGAGTGGCTGCAGCACGGGTTTCAGCGCGAGGCCGAGCAGCGGGAACAGCGCGAACGTGCTGAGCAGCACGACCGCGTGCAGCCGCCAGTGGGTCGCGCCCGCGACGACGGCTTCGCGCGACAGCTTCGCGCCGTGCAGGAAAAACAGCAGGCCGACGGCGATGTTGGTCGCCCAGTTGAACGCATGGGCGGCCGGGCCGCGGCACGGCAGGAGGCTCGCGAGCACGACGGTGCCGACGAGCGCGAGCGTGAAGTTGTCGGGGAGAAAACGGGGACGGGCCATCGGAAACTCGATTCGGAAACGACAAAGGCGCGCGTCGCGCGCGCGGATCGCGTTATTGTCCCGGTTGGCCATTCACTACACAAATTCATTGTGGGAATCGATTGATGAATCTGCTGCATGCAATGCAGGCCATCGCTCGCGCCCGGCAATGCGCAAAACGGCAGAAGAATGTTCTGTCGCGTTCGCGCCCTGAAGTGAAAAAACCTAGCAGTAACATGGTGTTACACCGATGCCCGCGACATAACACTTTTTGGCTCGACACACTTTCGGCCCGCTCATAAATTACTGCTGAAAGCCATGGGTCGGCCGAAAGGAGCCGACGCAGGGCGTGGACAGGCACTGAACGATGACGGAACGGGTGAAACGGAAGATCGGACGATGGGTGGCAGGCGTGCTCGGCGCGCTGCTGATGCCGCTCGCGCTCGCGCAACCGCCCCACGGCGGTCATGGGTTCGGCGGCCACGGCTTCGGTGGCGGCGACATGCGCGCGTACGGTCAAGCGTACGGCCAGGCCGGCGGCGGGCCCGTCTGGCGCCGCGTTCCGCCCCCCGCCGGTGTACGCCCCGGCGGCGTGAGCAGCTACGGCTCCCGCTGGGGGCTGCGGCCGACGCCGTCGTACGGCCACTACGCCGCGCAAAGCCCGTATCGCCCGATCAGCGCCGACGCGCGCCAGATGCCGCGCCCGCCGGGCGGCGGCAACGTGCCGTTGCGCGCCGGTTCGATCCGCGCCGACGTCGCGCGCTACAACGAGGAACGCGGCGGCCGTCCGATGCCGCCGCCCCGCTCGCAGGAAGAGCCTGCACACTCGCCGCTGTTCTCCCCGTTCTACCGAAACTGAGCGCCCGCGCGCTCGTCCCCCCGCCGGCTGATGCGAATTCGCCACAGTCGCGCGCAGATTTCCGCTGATTTTCCCGTCGCATTGCGCTATCTTTCGCGCCCGGCTCGCGTGTGCCACGCCGCCGTCCCGCCGCGCCGTCGCTTTAGCGCCGGGCCGCCGACGTGTACCCGGCCATGTATCAATTCCTCGAAGTTAATGCTGGCGCTATACCAGCAATAAGTGTGCGCAATTTTGACCGGACGAATGATCCGTAAAGATGGCTGCGCCCCATACGACGCAAGCACTCGGCTCCATAAAACAACGCTCGCGCCACTTATCGACTATTCGACAAAACCTGGAGATCCCATGAAAGCATTCGCCCGCCGTGCGTCGCGCACGTCCGTCAAGCTGATCGCAGCCGCTGCCTGCGTGGCGGCTACCGCTCCCGTCCATGCGCAATCGAGCGTTTCGCTCTACGGTCAGGTCGACGAATGGGTCGGCGCAACCAAGTTCCCGGGCGGCGACCGCGCGTGGAACGTGAGCGGCGGCGGCATGTCGACGTCGTACTGGGGCTTGCACGGCACCGAGGATCTGGGCAACGGCTACAAGGCGATCTTCACGCTGGAAAGCTTCTTCCGCGCGCAGAACGGTCAGTTCGGCCGCTTCCAGGGCGACACGTTCTTCGCGCGCAACGCGTATGTCGGCATCGATTCGCCGTACGGCACGGTGACGGCCGGCCGCCTGACGACGCACCTGTTCCTGTCGACGATCCTGTTCAACCCGTTCTACGACTCGTACACCTTCTCGCCGATGGTGTACCACGTGTTCCTCGGCCTCGGCACGTTCCCGACCTACCCGAGCGATCAGGGCGCGGTGGGTGATTCGGGCTGGAACAACGCGCTGTCGTACACGTCGCCGTCGTTCGGTGGCCTGAATTTCGGCGCGATGTACGCGCTCGGCAACCAGGCCGGCGACAACCGTTCGAAGAAGTGGAGCGCGCAGTTCAACTATGCGAACGGCCCGTTCGCGGCGACCGCCACGTATCAGTACGTGAACTTCAACAACGGCCCGCAGGACCTGAGCGCGCTCGTCGCCGGCATGAAGAGCCAGGGCATCGCGCTCGTCGGCGCGACCTACGACCTGAAGCTCGTGAAGCTGTTCGGCCAGTACATGTATACGAAGAATGACCAGGTCGCGGGCAGCTGGCACGTGAACACCGCGCAAGGCGGCGTGTCGGTGCCGCTCGGCGTGGGCAGCGCGATGGCGTCGTACGCGTATTCGCGCGACGCGGGCGGCCTCGACCAGACGCGCCAGACCTGGGCCGTCGGCTACGACTATCCGCTGTCCAAGCGCACCGACGTCTACGCTGCGTACATGAACGATCACATCAGCGGCCTGTCGAGCGGCAACACGTTCGGCGCAGGCATCCGCGCGAAGTTCTGACGCGTACGCGCGATCGGTGTGCCGGACGCGCGCGTAAATCGCGTGTTCCGGCTGCATGTTTTCCCGCCCGAAACGGCGCCGCCACCCGCGGCGCCGTTTTGCCTTTCTTGACCTTTCTGTTTCCCTGCCTTTGTTACCCTATCTCGTAATTGGACCATTCCCCCGTCATTACGAGCTAGTTCGATGGATACCCTCGTCAGCATGAATGTGTTTCGCTACGTCGTCGAAGTGGGCAGCTTCGTCGGCGCGGCCGAGCGCATGCAGATGTCGGCTGCGATGGCGAGCAAGCACGTGATGCATCTCGAGCAGCAGCTCGGCGCACGGCTGCTGCATCGCACGACACGACGCGTCGCGCCTACCGAGGCCGGACGCGAATATTACGAGCGCCTCGTGCAGGCGCTGTCTGAACTCGACGAAGCTGGGCAGGCCGTCGGCGCCGCGAGCGTGGTGCCGCAAGGCAGGCTGCGCGTGACGTCGCTGTCCGCGTTCGGGTTGCGGCACGTGATGCAGGCCGTCACCGATTACGCGGGCCGGTTCCCGGACGTGACCGTCGACATGACGCTGTCCGATCGCGTGGTCGACCTGATCGAGGAAGGCTACGACGTCGCGGTACGCGCGGCGCCGAACGGCTTGAAATCGTCGTCGCTGGTCGCGCGGCAGATCGCGACCGCGCACATCCTGCTGGTCGCGTCGCCCGAGTATCTCGACAAGCACGGCACGCCCGACACGATCGCCGATCTCGCGCACCACAACTACCTGCGGCGCGACTCGAATTCGACGATGCTCGACTCGATGGTGATCGACGCGGCGGCCGCGTCGCGCGTGAACCTCAACGGCAACCTGATCGTGAACCATCTCGAAGGGCTGCGTGCGGCCGTGCTCGCGGGCGCGGGCATCGCGCTGCTCGGCACCGAGGTGGTCGGCGACGACATCGAATCCGGCCGGCTCGTGCCGGTGCTGCTCGATTCGGTGCCGCCGCACGAGGCGCCGATCTATGCGGTCTACGCGAGCCGCCGGCACGTGTCCGCGAAGGTGCGTTCGTTCGTCGATTTCCTGGCGGCGCGTTTCGAAGGGCAGTCGCTGTGCCCGTCGATCGAATCGCGCCTGCGGGTGCTGCCGATCACGCGGATCAAGCGCACGGGCTGAACTGCGCATCCCGCTGCGACGGGGCCATGAAAATGTATGGTCAGCCTGTTTTTTGCAACCTTGGACAGTGACTAAGATAGAAAGGCTTGCGCTAATGTATCCGGGCTCGAAATGGGCGCGGATCGCGCCCGGCCCTCGATGAGAAGCCGCGCCCGACAGGCCTTAAAAAAGCTTCAGTCTGCGAGACTGAATTTCATGTCAGGTTTTCTGTCGGGCCGTGAGCCGATTGTCTTCATCACGGATCAGAGGTCGCAAAAGCAGGCAGGTACTTCGATCAGGCGATAGCCGGATGAGCCCGGTACTCGCCGCCCCTGGCCAGAATCGCCCATACGATTCTGGCCATTTTGTTGGCTAGCGCGCAGGCGACAACGTTGCCATGACGGCGACGCAGCAGCGCTTGCACCCAGATACCCAATGCATCGGTACGGCGCTCGACGTAACGCATGACGGCTCTTGCGCCTTGAATCAGCAAACATCGCAGGCGCTTGTCGCCTCGCTTGCTGATACCGAGCAAGGTCGGGCGTCCTCCCGTCGAATGCTGACGAGGTACCAACCCCAACGAAGCAGCGAAGTCGCGAGCACGTTTGAACGCATGCACATCACCGGCCATCGCCAGCAGATTGCTGGCCGTGATCGGACCGACTCCGGGGATCGTCATGAGCCGCTGCCCCGCGTTGTCCTCAGCGAGTTGGCGCTTGAGTTCGCCGTCGCACTGGGCGATCTCCTCGCTGAGTTGGCCATATCGCCGATGCAAGCGCTGCAGGATCGCCACCAGCCGGGGCGGCAGTGTCGATGCTGGATCATCGAGCAAGATTGGCAGGCGGGTAATGGCAAGCGCGCCGACCGGCAAGCTGATACCGAATTCGAGCAGGAACGCGTGAGCCTGGTTGATCGTGGCGGTGCGCTCGCTCACCAGTGCTTCGCGTACTCGATGCAGCGCCATCAGCGCCTGCTGATCCGGCGTCTTAACTGCCACAAAGTGCATGCTGGGGCGAGAAGCGGCCTCGCAAATTGCTTCGGCATCGGCGAAGTCGGTCTTGTTGCCCTTCACAAAGGGGCGGACAAATTGCGGCGCGATCAGGCGTACCTGATGCCCGAACACCTGCAGTTTGCGCGCAAGCCAGTGCGCACCCGCGCAGGCCTCCATGGCGATTGTGCTGGCTGGACAACCCGCCAGCAACACCAGCAACTGAGCACGCGTCACCTTCTTGCGCCAGACTTCGTGACCGTGACGGTCCTGCGCATGTAGAAAGAAGCAGTGCTTGCCTAGATCGATCCCGATCAACGTCGCGGTGCCCATGATGATCTCCCAGAAAGGAAACGGCCCGATCAGCGTACGCTGATCGGGCCGTTTCGGTCAGGCTGACCATCTCATTAAAGCGCGAACCATTTGAACTGACCCCACAAAGTTGGACAGTTTAAGAAGGCTAGGCGCCCAAGGGCTGAGTTCTGTATTGAACGGGACTCAGCCCTTTTAGTTTGAGCTTGATGCGATCGTGGTTGTAGTAATGGATGTAGCGATCCAACGCATCGCGTAACTGTTCGACGCTAGCAAAGCGTTGCAGCCTGTAGCACTCTGACTTGAGCGTACCGAAGAAGCTCTCCATCGCGGCGTTGTCCAAGCAGTTGCCTTTGCGTGACATGCTCTGCGTCAACGCGTGCTGGCCAAGCAGCCGACGATACGCTGGCATCTGATACTGCCAGCCCTGATCCGAATGCAGCAGCGGTCGATCCTTGCGTCCAAGCTTGGTCAGCGCCTTCTTCAGCATACGGCTGACCATCTCGAAGCTTGGCCGTCGATCCATCTGATAGGCGACGATCTCCCCGTTGTACAGATCCATCACTGGCGACAGGTACAGCTTCTGGCCACCGACGTTGAACTCAGTCACGTCGGTTACCCATTTCTGATTCGGGCGCTCGACATCGAACTTGCGCTGCAGCAGATTAGGCGCGACACGACCAACTTCGCCTCGCCAGGAGCGGTATTTCTTTGGGCGCACCAAGGACTTCAGTCGCAATTGTCCCATCAGTCGTTGCACGGTCTTATGGTTGATCGCGTGTCCTGCCTGCCGGATTGTGGCGGTGATTCGCCGATAGCCGTAACGACCTTGGTGATGCTCGTACACGGTCCGGATCCTGGCTTTGAGATCGGCATGTCGATCACCGGCATCCAGCACCTTCAACTGATAGTAGAACGTGCTGCGCGCCAGATCTGCTGCTTTCAGAAGGGCTGCTATCGGATGGCATTGCCTGAGCTCGCGCACTATTTGCGCTTTTTCTTTGGCGCTGCTTGCTCCTTTGATCGCAGCAGCGCATCGAGCTTTTTTAGGTACGCCACCTCCGCACGCAGATATTCGTTCTCTTTGAGCAGGTCGTCGCGTGAGAGCGTGTCCGGCGTGCGTGCCTCATCGGGCTGCAGCGGGAACTCCGGTTTCATGTCTGGTTCAGGCTTCATGCTGGGCGGGCGTCCTCGTCGGCGAGGCTTCAGAGCATCTATACCGCCGTCATGATACAAGCGCACCCAAGTTGCCACGGTTCGGTCACCACGAATGTTGAATAGTGTCGCGACCTCGCGATACGAAAGCTCATCGCGCCACATACGCTGTAAAACCGAAAGCTTGAACTGCTCATCATAGTGGCTGTATTTCTTACTCAGTCCGGCATCGCCGTGCTCACGATACCGGGCGACCCACCGGTGCACTAGCGTATAGCTCAGGCCGTATCGCTTGCCCAACGCCTTCACCCCAGCGTTGCCGGCAAGGTACTCGTCTACGATTTGCCGCTTGAACTGCTCGTTGTACTTCGTCATGAAAAAACACCCCAAAGGTTGGATCGATGTCCAACTTTTGGGGTGCAGTTCAATTGCGGTTCGCGCTTTTTGTTGGGTCCGACGTTATCGCGGCGGCGGCGGCCGGATCATGGCCGCCGCATCCTTCAGCGCGTAATGCCGAGCCGCGCCTTCGCGTCGTCGTACTCGCGCTTCAGGCGCTCGACGAGCGCGCCCACGCTCGGCAGGTCGTCCATCAGGCCGACGCCCTGGCCGGCGCCCCAGATGTCCTTCCACGCCTTCGTCTTGTCGCCGCCGAAATTCATCTTGGTCTTGTCGGATTCCGGCAGCGCTTCCGGATCGAGGCCGGCCTTCTCGATGCTCTCGCGGATGTAGTTGCCGTGCACGCCCGTGAAGAGGTTCGTGTAGATGATGTCGGACGATTTCGCGTTCAGGATCGCGTGCTTGTAGTCGTCGATCGCGTGCGCTTCCTGCGTCGCGATGAAGCGCGTGCCCATGTACGCGAAATCGGCGCCCATCGCCTGCGCGGCGAGGATCGAGCCGCCGTTCGCGATCGAGCCGGACAGCACGATCGGACCGTCGAAGATCTTGCGGACTTCGCCGACGAGCGCGAACGGCGACGTCGTGCCCGCGTGGCCGCCGGCGCCGGCCGCGACCAGGATCAGTCCGTCGACGCCGGCTTCGAGCGCCTTCTGCGCGTGGCGCAGGTTGATCACGTCGTGCAGCACGATGCCGCCGTAGCTGTGCACCGCGTCGACGATCTCGCGCGCCGGTGCGCGCAGGCTCGTGATGAAGATCGGCACCTTGTGCTCGACGCAGACGCGCACGTCGTGCTCGAGCCGCGCGTTCGACTGGTGGACGATCTGGTTGACCGCGATCGGGCCGATCACCGCGTCCGGGTGTTGCGCCTTGTGGTCGGCGAGCGCCGACTGGATCTGCGTGAGCCACTCGTCGAGCAGTTCGGCCGGACGGGCGTTGAGCGCGGGGAACGAACCGACGATGCCCGCCTTGCATTGCGCGAGCACGAGTTCGGGGTAGCTGACGATGAACATCGGCGACGCGATGACGGGCAGCGTCAGGTTCTGCAGGACAGTGGGCAATGCCATGTGATGTCTCCAGTCTCCAGGGGCGGTCGGCACCCGCGCGGTCGCGCTGACGCCGACACCATGCTTTGCGTTTCGAACGGTGATTCGAGTGTAGCTGCGGAACGACTTCGTTCGCTCATATTAATACGAACGGTCGTGCGATTCTACGCGAGCTTAACAAACTGCGCGGTGTGGCGGCAATCGAGTGAGTGTTCTCTTTCTACGGATTCTGGCGGCTACCCCGCTGTGAAGACGCGCAAGCGCTCCTAAAATAGCCGCCATAACAAACCAACGAGAAATAAACCATGTCGTTTGAGGCGTTTGCACCGTTTCGCGTGACGGTGCAGGACACCGACATCTTCGGTGTCAAAGGAGGCGCGGGCCCGCCGCTTCTGTTGCTGCACGGGCATCCGCAAACCCACATGATCTGGCATCGCGTTGCCGCGACGCTCGCGAATCACTTCACGGTGATCGCCACCGACCTGCGCGGATACGGCGCATCGGGCCGGCCGCCGAGCGACGCGCGGCACGTGCCGTATTCGAAACGTGCGATGGCGGCCGATCAGGTCGCCGTGATGCGGCATTTCGGCTTCGAGCAGTTCCACGTGTGTGCGCACGATCGCGGCGCGCGTGTCGCGCACCGGCTCGCGCTCGATCACGCGGACGCCGTCGAGCGGATGATGCTGCTCGACATCGCGCCGACGCTCGCGATGTACGAGAAAACCGATCGCGCGTTCGCGACCGCGTATTTCCACTGGTTCTTCCTGATCCAGCCGGAGCCGCTGCCCGAGATGCTGATCGGCGCGCATACCGATGCGTATATCGAACGCGTGATGGGCAACCGGTCCGCCGGGCTCGCGCCGTTCGCGCCCGAGGCGCTCGACGCGTACCGTGCCGCGCTCGCGCAGCCGGGCGCCGTGCATGCGATGTGCGAGGACTACCGGGCGTCGGCGACGATCGATCTCGAGCACGACCGTGCGGATCTCGAACGCGGCAACAAGGTCGCGTGCCCGCTGCGCGTGCTGTGGGGCGCGAACGGGGTCGTCGGCCGCTGCTTCGATCCGCTCGACGAATGGCGGCGCGTCGCACGCGACGTCAGCGGCCGTGCGCTCGAGTGCGGTCACTACATTCCGGAAGAGGCGCCCGTCGCGCTGATCGACGAACTGCTCGCGTTCTTCGAGGCGCGCGACCCGGCCGCATAAGGGCCGCGCACGGGCGGCGCGGGCCGGCCGCTCAGCGGTGCGCGCCGTCGTCCTCGGCGAGCGGCGGCAGGCGGCGCGGCACGGGCGTCGATTTCACGATCGCGGTGCTCGTCTCCGCGCGCTCCGTCACCTTCGACAGGATGTCGTCGAGGTGCTCGATCGTGCGCAGGTAGAGCCGGCAGATGAAGCAGTCCTCGCCGGTCACCTTGTCGCATTCGACGAATTCGGGAATCCGCCGCAACAACTCCTCGACCAGATGCAACTGGCCGGGCAGCGGCTTCACGCGGACGATCGCCTGCAGCGTGTAACCCAGCGCGCGCGGGTCGAGCTCGACGGTGAACGCGGCGATCACGCCTTGCGCCTCGAGCCGCCGCACACGGTCGGCGGTCGCGGGTGCCGACAGCCCGATCTGCCGCGCGAGTTCGCTGGTTGCGATGCGCGCGTCGTCGGCAAGCGCCGCGAGGATCGCGCGGTCGGTCGCGTCGAGCGACGTGACGGCTGGCGGGGAAAGGCGTTTCGGCATGATTGCTTTGCTTTCGAAGGTGAATCGATTGTTTCACTTCAGTTTAGCCATGGTTGCGACGAAAGCAAGTTTCTAGAATCGAAGTCATCCACTCTCTTCAACGGAGTTCATGATGGCCTCGAATGAAATGCGCCGCGGTGCCGCCGAGATGATCGTCGCGATGATGATGTCCGGCACGATCGGCTGGCTGGTGATGTCGTCGAAGCAGCCGCTGACGAACGTCGTGTTCTTCCGCTGCCTGTTCGGCGCGGCGACGCTCGCGATCGTCTGCGCGGCGTTCGGCTTCCTGCGCCGCTCGCTGTTCTCGCCGCGGATGCTCGCGCTCGCGACGCTCGGCAGTGTCGCGATCGTCGCGAACTGGCTGTTGCTGTTCGCCGCCTATTCGCGCGCGTCGATCTCGATGGCGACCGCCGTCTACAACACGCAGCCGTTCATGCTCGTCGCGCTTGGCGCGATCGTGTTCCGCGAACGGATCTCCGCGTCGACGATCGCGTGGCTCGCGCTTGCGTTCGCCGGGCTCGTCTTCGTGGTGCGCGTCGAGCCAGCCGTGCTCGCAGTGCCGGGCGAATATCTGGAAGGCGTCGCGCTGTCGCTCGGCGCGGCATTCCTGTATGCGATCTCGTCGATCGTCACGAAGCACCTGAAGGGCACGCCGCCGCATCTGCTCGCGCTGCTGCAGGCCGGTCTCGGCGTCGTGCTGCTCGCACCGTTCGCGCACTTCGGCACGTTGCCGGCGACCGCCGCGCAGTGGCTCGACCTCGTCGTGCTCGGCGTCGTGAACACGGGCCTGATGTATGTGCTGCTGTACGGCGCGATCCAGAAGCTGCCGACTGCAATGACCGGTGCGCTGTCGTTCGTCTATCCGGTCGTCGCGATCGTCGTCGATCACGTCGCGTTCGGGCAGACGCTCGCGTGGACGCAGGTGTTCGGCGCGCTGCTGATCCTGCTCGCGGCGGCCGGCGTGAATCTCGGCTGGCGCATCGTGCCCGTGCGTCGCGCGGCGGTCGGCAACTGAAACGATCGTACGATTCGGCGCCGCTACGGGGCCGCGCCGCGGCTTGCCTGGGGTGTTAATCGACAACGAGGATTGCGTGCGGACTGCTCACGAATGGGGCCCGCGCGCACGCGTGAAAGACGCTGTAAGAAGTTGTAGGGAAACACCCGATGCGATGCGGCCGCGTCGCTCGTATGATGCGGGCTGTGACGTTGATCACGTTCACAGGATTCCGATCTCGACGCCGTTCGCCCGTGAGGCTGAACGGCTTTTTTTTATGTCTCGCTGCCGGCGATCAGACGCCGCCGCGCATCGAGCCGCGCGAGCAGCGCGCGCCTCGCGTCGTCGTCCGACGCACGCCACGCCTTGATCTCGCCGCGCGTGCGCAGGCAGCCCGCGCACCAGTCGGTGCGCGGATCGATCCTGCAGACGTCCGTGCACGGCGATGCGACCGTGCCGACTACCACTGCCACCGGCACGTCGCTCATGCCTGGTCCCGCAACGCGACATCCGCGACCGGCGCGCCCGTCAGCGACACGAGTTCGTGCGGCGACAGGTTGAACACCGCGTGCGGATGGCCGGCGGCGGCCCACAGGCTGTCGAGCTCGAGCAGGTCGGCGTCGATCAGCGTGACGGGTTCGACGAGATGGCCGATCGGGCAGACGCCGCCGATCGCATAACCGGTGTTGTCGCGCACGAACTTCGCGTCCGCGCGGCCGACCGCGCCGACCTGCGCGGCGACCTTCTTCTCGTCGACCCGGTTGACGCCGCTCGCGACCACCAGCACGGGCGCGCCGTCCGACTGCCGGCGAAACAGGATCGACTTCGCGATCTGCGCGACCGAGCAGCCGAGCCCGGCTGCGGCCTCGGCCGAGGTCTTGCCGGTTTCGGCGAGCATCACGATGCCTTTCGCATGTCCGCGCTCGCGCAGCAGCAGCGCGACGCGCCGCGCGGAATCAGGGAGGGAATCGAATGAAGCAGGTGTCGTCATAGTGAGGAATCCATGGAATGCCGGGGTCAGACGCAGTTCGCGGCGTCGGCCGCGCTCTGCGCCTTGGCGATCAGCGCGCGGCCGGCGCGCGACACGTTCGTGCGGCCGATCGCGTTCGAGATGAAGTCGCCGGCGGCCACCACCTGCGCGAGATCGACGCCCGTGTCGATGCCGAGGCCCTGCAGCAGGTACAGCACGTCCTCGGTCGCGACGTTGCCGGTCGCGCCCTTCGCGTACGGGCAGCCGCCGAGGCCGGCGACCGACGCGTGGAAGATCTCGATCCCTTCGAACAGCGCCGCGTAGATGTTCGCGAGCGCCTGGCCGTAGGTGTCGTGGAAGTGGCCCGACAGGCGTTCGCGCGGGAACACGCGCGTGACGGCCGAGAGCACTTCGCGCGTGCGGTTCGGCGTGCCGACGCCGATCGTGTCGGCGATGTCGATCTCGTCGCAGCCGAGCGCCGCGAAGCGTTCGACGACGTCGACGACCGACGCGACCGGCACCTCGCCCTGGTACGGGCAGCCGAGCGCGCACGACACGCTGCCGCGCAGCCGCAGGCCCGCATCCTTCGCGGCCTTCGCGACGGGCTCGAAGCGCGCGATGCTCTCGGCGATGCTGCAGTTGATGTTCCGCTGCGAGAACGCCTCGCTTGCCGCGCCGAAGATCACGACTTCGTCGGCGCGCGCGGCGAGCGCGTTCTCGAAACCCTTCAGGTTCGGCGTGAGCACCGAGTACACGGTGCCCGCGCGGCGCTCGATGCCGGCCATCACGTCGGCGCCGTCGGCCATCTGCGGCACCCATTTAGGCGATACGAACGACGCGGCCTCGATGTTGCGGAAGCCGGCGCGCGACAGGCGGTCGACGAGCGCGATCTTCACGTCGGTGGGCACGAAGGTTTTCTCGTTCTGCAGCCCGTCGCGCGGGCCGACTTCGACGATCTTGACGGCGGTGGGGAACGTCATGGTTGTCTCCTGGTTCCTGATATCTGTGCAAGGCGGAATTCAATAGCCGCGCGCGTAGTCGACGATGCCGCCGACGCGCTCGCCGCGTTCGAATGCGCGGATCTTGCCGGCGATCTGTTCGATGGCCTCCGCGCGCAATGTCTCGGCCGAGCTGTGCGGCGTGATGGTGATACGCGGAGCGCGCCAGAACGGATGGTCTTCCGGCAGCGGCTCGCGATGGAACACGTCGAGCGTCGCCGCGGCGATCCGGCCGCTCTCGAGCGCGTCGAGCAGGTCGGCCTCGACGAGATGCGCGCCGCGCGCGACGTTGACGACATACGCGCCGGGCGCGAGCCGCGCGAACGTGCGCGCCGACAGGATGCCGTCCGTGTCGGGCGTGCTCGGCAACAGGTTGACGAGCACCTTCGCGCCGTCGATGCACGCGTCGAACGCTCCGTCGCCGGCGAAGGTCGTGACGCCGGCGAGCTGCTTCGCGCTGCGGCTGTAACCGCGCACGGGCAGGCCGAGCGCGGCGAGCGCGAGCGCGACCTGCGCGCCGAGCACGCCGAGGCCGAGCACGGCGACGGTGAAGCTCGCGCGCGGATGCGGTTCGAGCGGGTGCCAGCGGCGCTCGCGCTGCTGCGCGTCGTATTCGTCGAAGCGGCGCAGGTAGCGCAGCACTGCATGCGTCACGTATTCGACCATCTGCTGCGCCATGCCCGAATCCTCGAGCCGCACGAGCGGCACGTGCGGCGGCAGCGTGCCCGGATGCGCGCGGTCGAGGGCAAGCAACGCGTCGACGCCCGCACCGAGGTTGAAGATCGCGCGCAGGCCGTCGCGCGGCGCGAAGAACTCGCGCGGCGCGCGCCAGACGAGCGCGTAGTCGGCGGCGGCCGTGTCTCCTGGCTGCCATGCGCGCAGTTCGGCTTCCGGCAGCGCGTGCGCGATCTCGTCGCGCCACGCGCCGGCTTCCTGATGAGGCGAATAAAAAAGGATCCTCATCGCGTGATTTCGCGCACGCCGGTGCGGCGCGTCGCGGGACAGGCAGGATGGAACGGGCGCAGCGCGCCGGCGGGCGTAGCGGACATCGGGGCGTCTCCTGACGACCGGGCCCGGCGCGTCGGCGCCCGGTCCGGTTCCGTGTGAAGCTGACGGGAAGCCCACATTCTACGGTTTCGCGGCGCATCGCGCGCCGGTGCGCGGACGGGCCGCCCGGCGCGGGGTGGCCCGCCCCGGGTCGCCGCCCCGCGGACGGCCGCCCCGCGCAAAAGCAAAGCACAAAATATTGGTTCGGCCGCCGGATACGGCGCGCCACAATCGAACCCCGTCTTCAAGCAAGCGAGGGCAATCATGCGCGCATGCAGCAAATCGGCGTGGCCGCCGAGGCTCGTCACCGTTCCGGGCCTGCACGGCAGCGAAGGCGCTCACTGGCAGACCTGGCTGGAACGACAGTTCCCGCGCTCGCTGCGGGTCGAGCAGGACGACTGGGATGCACCCGATCTCGTGCGCTGGGCGCAATCCGTGCGCGCGCTGCTCGACCGCGAGCGCGGCCCGTTCGTGCTGGCCGCGCACAGCTTCGGCTGCCTCGCGACCGCGCATGCGCTCGCGCAGTGGCCGCATGCCGGCGACGTCGCGGGCGTGCTGTTCGTCGCGCCCGCCAGCCCCGCGAAATTCAAGTTCGCCGGGCCGTTCGACGCGCGCCGGCTCGCGGCGCCGTCGATCGTGATCGGCAGCGAGACCGATCCGTGGATGCCGCTCGCCGATGCGCGCACGCTCGCGCAGCGCCTGGGCAGCGCGTTCGTGAACCTCGGCGACGCCGGGCACATCAACACGGCCGCCGGCTTCGGGCCGTGGCCGCGCGCGAAGTACTTCATCGACACGCTGGTGCACTGCGCGGCGCCGCTGCGCTTTCGCGAGACGACGGACGAGGCCGGCGAAACGTCAATTGTCCTTTCCGAAACCGAATTGAGCCTGGAGCGCTCTGTGGTTCTGTTCGGTTGATCGTTGAGTACTGGACCATTCTAAGGGCAGTAATTCAGGCAGCATGCGATTTTGCGAGGCTCCAGACGTCGTTGTGGACCGGGTACATGCGTCGCAGCACGACGAACATCACCGGCTCCGACGACTGACCATACTCGCGCTCGACTTTGGTCAGCACGTCCCGATTGGCAGCCGTGTAGCGTCGCACAAAAGGCATTCGACGAAGCCCGTCTGACGCGCATCAGTGTCTTGAAATTGATCGAGTGCTTCACCAGCCGTGTGACATGGGCGCGGCTGACGCCGCGAAAGCGACGCAAATACAGTAGCACCAGCCCGCGATCGGCTGCGCTTGAGGGGGCGGTAACTCAAGGGCGCCAGAACCGACGCGATCCACGTGCATCGCGCCTGTGCGTTCGCGGGCGGCGTGAGTTCCAGTGTCCGGGTACCGTCGAGCACGGCACTCATTTGCTCAACGGTGCAGATTCTTGTCTTGTCCAAATCGTTGATCACCTGACAGATGACCAACCATCTCCGATAGCCTGCGGCCCATCTGCAGTCAACTCCTGGCTCACTTCCCATTCAGTCTCGACGCCCGATGCAATTGAGCGCTTGCGGGCTCATTTGCCGTTGGATAGTACTGTTATGGATGATTTGCGTCGAATTGGATGATTTGCTATAGGCCGCGAAGAATCTATTTCGGATTATTCGTATTAAAGATTGCAATGAAATCGAGCAACCCCGGGATTTCTGAAACTTGAATGCATGCCGAACGAAATCCGACGGGTTGTGTTTGCACACCGGTGGAGCATAAGCATGAAGCGTGAGGGCTGGATTATTCTGTTGCGACTACTTCTGACTTTCTTGTTGTTCCTCGGCGTTCATCGGCTGTTGGAACGCTTTGCTGTTGATGTTGTGCTGCATTACATCGATGCGATTTCCGCAGTGGTTGCGGCGTTGCTCGGTGAATTCTTTTATCGAAGTTTTTCGAATATACGGGGAAAAATATAATGACGCATGAAATCCATTTTAACAAAGCAGAGGTTTTCATCGCGGGCGCACCGACGATGTTCGGTCATTGGGGGCCAAGAGAGCTCACCCGTGACGAATTGTCCACGGTGAGTGGTGCTGGCAATATTCCGGGGGCGATAATGGGCGGGTTGCAGGGGGCGGTAGTCGGTGGCGTAACGAGCGCTGCAGGCGCAATGGCCATCGGAGGTCATTGGCCGTCTGCCGGTATTGCCGGCATGGTCAGCGGCGGGCTCGGCGGAGCCTTCGCTGGCTTTACTGGCGGCCCTCGCTGACCGAACGGCAGGCGGGCGAGTGGCGCGTCTGCCGAACGGCGCCCCGGTCACATTGCTGGCCGGGGCGCCGCATTTTCTCATGTACCGCGGGCTTTCTTTGGCGGGACGAGAATCGCCGGCTTGCGCGTATGCGCTATGCCGTGACGGGCTGCACCGCGGCCGGATCCGAATAGCTCGGCCGGCCGTTCTCGACGTGGCCCGCGAAACGGCGCGAGAACGTGCCGTTCGCGCCGTCGCTCACCGTCACGTCATACCATTGGTGGCTCGATGCGAGCGCCCACTGCTCGACGCGCTCGTCGCCGCCGTGCAGCGTGACCTGCCGCGCCGGCGCACCGTACGCGTTGTCGGTCAGCGTCAGCGTGACGTGGGCTCCGCCATGGTTGTGCAGCTTCAGGTACAAATTCCCGTTCGCGACGTCGTAGCCGGCCTTCACCTCCGGCTGCGCGGGCTTGCGATGAGGCGCGGTTCCGGCCGACACGTTGCCCGAGAACACGCGCACGAAGCCGTTCGGCCCGTACACCGAGAACGCATATGCGCCGTTCGTCACCGTCAGGTCGAAATCCGCATGCAGCAGGCGGCGCGCGCCGACCGTATAGCGCCACGGGCCGTCGGTGCGGTTCGTCGAATACACGTGGAAGTGCGCGCCCTGGTTGCCGCGGTTCGCGAACTCGATGCGCAGCGTGTTCCCGCCGTAGACGCTCGCGTTCACGTGAAGCTCGTACGGCAGCGCGCGCGCCGGCCGCACGCCGGGCTCCTGCGGGGCGACCGGCGACGGCGTCGCGGGCACGGTCGGCGCGGGCTGCGACGTGCACTGCTGGTCCGCGATCGAGCGGTACTGGCTCGTGTCGGGCAGCGGCGGGAACGACGCGTCGGACGAGCGGAAGTCGAATGCGGCGGTGAGGTCGCCGCAGATCGTGCGGCGCCACGGCGTGATGTTCGGTTCGTCGACGCCGAAACGCTCGCCGATGAAGCGGATCACCGACGTGTGGTCGAACACCTGCGAGCACACGAAGCCGCCTTTCGTCCACGGCGACACGACCGTCATCGGCACGCGCGGCCCGAGGCCGTACGGCAGCCCGTCGGCCGTGTAGCTGCCGCCGCGGCCGGGGTTCACGACCGTGTGCAGCTCGCCGTCGGTCGTCACGGTCGATGCACCCTGCGCGGCCGACGTCGGCGGCTGCGGCGGCACGATGTGGTCGAAGAAGCCGTCGTTCTCGTCGTACATGATGAACAGCACGGTCTTGCGCCACACGTCCGGATTCGACGTGAGCGCGTCGAGGATCTGCGACGTGTAGTTCGCGCCGTATGCGGGCGTGTATTTCGGATGCTCGGAGAACGCCGCGGGCGGGCACAGCCACGACACCTGCGGCAGCCGGTCGTTGATCACGTCGTCCTTCAGGTTGTCGAGCGTGCGCACCGTCTGCGCGCGCTGGTACAGCGACGAACCCGGCTTCGCGTTGATGAAGTTCGCGAAGTTCTGCAGGACGTTCGTGCCGTAGTTGCCGTTGTACGGATCGTTGCCCGTCGTGCCCTGCTGGTAGATCTGCCACGACACGCCGTGTGCCTCGAGGCGCTCGGGGAAGGTCGTCCACGACAGCAGCTGGTAGGCGGGCGGCCCGTCGCCGTCGACATAGTCGCTGTTGTCGAGCAGCGGGCCGCCGAACTTGCCGGTCGGGTCGACCGTGCCGGTCATCAGGTACGAACGGTTCGGGTGCGTCGGGCCCGGCAGCGAGCAGAAGTAGTTGTCGCACACGGTGAACGCATCGGCGAGCGCGTAGTGGAACGGGATGTCCTCGCGCACGTGATAGCCCATCGTCATGTCGGTCTTGTTCGCGGGCCACTGGTCGTAGCGGCCGCCGTCGATCGCCGCGTGCGTCTTGTACCACGAGTGGTCGAGGTCGCCCACGCACTGCGCGCTCGTCGTCAGCGTATTCAGCCGGAACGGCAGCACGGGCTTGCCCGGATCGGCCTTCGACGGCTGGTACCACACCGGCTTGCCGTTCGGCAGCGGAATCGGGAAGCGGTCGTTGTAGCCGCGCACGCCGCGCAGGTGTCCGAAGTAATGATCGAACGAGCGGTTTTCCTGCATGAACACGACGATGTGCTCGACATCGCGGATCGTGCCGGTGCCGCGCGCGGCGGGAATCGCGAGCGCGCGGCGGATCGATTCGGGAAATGCATTGAGCGCAACGGCGGCGCCCGCGGATTGTGCGACGGTATGCAGGAAACGGCGGCGGCTCGATGACGGCATGTTGTTCACCTCGGTTCTGCGGTCAGGGGGACGGAAGCGGCGGAATCAGCCCGGCGACGACGCGGCGGCACTCGACGCGGCCGCGTTCATCGCGGGCTTCGCATCGTCGTCGTCATCGGGCGGGTAGTGCACGACCGGCGGCGCGAGCGGGGCGGCATCGGACGCGGCGGCGTTCGCGGATGCCTCGTTGTTGAACGCGCTGGCGGAGCCGGCCGATGCGCCGGCCTGCTGCGAGGCGTCGGTCGCGTGCGCATCGTGCTGCGCGTCATCGCTGCAGGCGGCGACGAAAGCGGCGGCACACAGAACGACGGCGACGAAAACGCGACGCATGACTTCTCTCCTGGCAGGCTGATCGGGAAACGTTCTCGAGTATGCCGAAGCGATGCGACGTTTCGGTGAATCGTTTGCGACCGGTGCGTGATCGCGAAATGCTTTCGCCAAGCCGACTAATTGCTTTCGCGCGTGCGCGTGCGGGCGGCGTGCGGCCATCGCCGCGTGCCGCCTGTCAGCGTCGCGGCGTTTTGCGCCGCACCTCGCTGCGCAGCCAGTCGAGCCAGGTGCGGATCGCCGCTTCGTGCGGATGGCCGGGGCGCCACACGACGTAGTGTGCATACACGTCGGTCACGCGCACCGTCGACACGCGCACCAGCGTGCCGTCCGCGAGTTCGGGTTCGATCAGCGAGCGACGCGCGAGCGCGACGCCGCGTCCTTTCAGCGTCGCGTCGATCAGCGCGTTCGTATCGGTGAAACGTGGCGCGCGCGCGGATTCGGTGAGGTCGAGCCGTGCGGCCTGGAACCACGGTTCCCACGGCTGCGCCGGGTGGCGCAACAGCGTCGCGCGCACGAGGTCGGCCGGCGCGCGCGGTGCGATGCCGTCGCGATTGCGGTACGCGGGGCTCGCGACCGGGAAGATCGTCTCGTTCATCAGCTTCTCGGCGACGACGCCCGGCCACGTGCCGGGCCCGTAGCGCAGCGCGACGTCGATGCGGTCGCGCTTGCGCAGCGGCGCGAGCGCCACGTCCGGATGCAGCGCGATCGCGATGTGCGGATGCGCGGCCGCGAAGCGCGGCAGGCGCGGCGCGAGCCAGCGCTCGGCGACGCTCGGCAGCACGCTGACGTTCAGCGTGACGTCGCGGGTGCGCGGGCGGCTGCGCATGGCGAGCGCCGGCTCGAATGCGCGTTCGAGCACGCTCAGGCCCTGGCGCACCTGCAGCGCGAGCGCATGCGCGGCCTGCGTCGGGGTCGCGCCGTTGCGCTCGCGCGTGAAGAGCGGATAACCGAGCTGCGCCTCGAGCGCGCGGATGTGCTGGCTGACCGCGCCTTGCGTGAGCGCGAGTGCATCGGCCGCGCGCGTGAAGCTCTGCAGCCGCACGGCGGTCTCGAACGCACGCAGCGTCTGCAGTGGAGGAAGGTGGATGCGTCGCATGCGGGTATTAGTAACACTAATGTCCGAGCACGACAATTCATCGTTTGCGGCGCACGGGCACGCGTTCCTACACTCGGTTCCGTCTTCCACAGCCCCGTCGGGCCACACCACCATGAACGCATATCGTCTCTATCTTTCGCCGGGCGCCTGCTCGCTGGCCGCTCACATCGCGCTGGAGGAAACCGGCGCGCCGTTCGACGTCGAGATCGTCTCGGTGCAGAAGCAGCAGAACCTCGAAGCGCGTTATCTCGCGATCAACGCGAAGGCACGCGTGCCCGTGCTCGCGATTCCGGGCGAACCGCGCGTGCTGACCGAAACGCCCGCGATCCTCACGTATCTCGCGCGCCGTTATCCGGACGCGCAATTGCTGCCGCTCGGCGATCCGCTGCGCGAGGCGCGTTGCCATGAATGGCTCGCCTGGCTGGTCGGCTGGGTGCATGGCGTCGGTTACGGCGCGCTGTGGCGGCCCGGCCGCTTCATCGGCGATCCGGCCCTGCACGGTGCGGTCAGCGAGCACGGTCGCGGCGTGATCGAAACCGCGAACGCGTCGATCGAAGCCGCGCTCGCCGACGGCCGCACGTGGGGCGAGCCGGGCGCGCATTCGATCGTCGATCCGTTCCTGTTCGTGCTGTATCGCTGGGGTGTCGCGATCGGACTCGACATGGCGCGGCATCCCGCGTGGACCGCGCATGCGCAGCGCGAGGCCGAACGGCCGGCCGCGCGGCGTGCGCTGGCGCGCGAGGCGGGCTGACGCAGCGGCGGGCGTCGCGGTGTTTGCCACGACGCCCGCAAGCAACGCGCGGTTGCTATCGCGCGGCGAACAGCGGGTAGGTCGCGCCCGCGACCAGCGCGGCCGCGAGCCACACCACGCTCCACGAACTGACGGCGAGCAGCGGCGGAATCGCGAGCGGCGTCGCGAACAGCCCGAGGTAGACGATCGTGTTCGCCATCCCGAGCGCGGTGCCCGCGTGGTTCGCGCCCGCGAGCGTCGCGAGCTCCGTGTACGCGACGCCGTGCCACGCCGATACGCAGATGCCGGCGAACACGAGAATCGCGACGATCGCCGCGAGCGGCACGTGCGCGCTGCCGGCCGTCGCGGCCGCGAGCAGCGTGAACGACCCGGCCGCGACGAGCACCGAACCGCGCAGGTACGCACGCCGGTTGCCGTGCCGGTCGGTATGGCGGCCGCTCCAGACACGCATCACCATCGCGCCGAGCTGCAGCGCGACCATCGCTGCGCTGATGCCGGCGAGGCCGAGCCGGCCGAAGTCGTGCAGGAACACCGTCGCGAACGTGAGCACCGCGAACTGCGGCGCACACAGCGCGCCGATGCCGAGCACGATGCGCCACACGGCGCCGCTTGCGAGCGGGCTGCGCGAGTGCCGCGCAGGCTGATGTTGTTGCTCGATCGGGCGAGGCGCGGCGACGTGCGCGGCAGCCGGTGCGGCGGGTGGCTCGTGCAGCCAGCGCCAGGTCAGCGCGGCCGATCCCGCGCACAGCAGCATCAGCGCGCCGAACACCGCGGCGAAACCCAGATGCGACGCGAGCGACGGCAGCAGCGCCGCGCCGACGCCGCCGCCGAGCGGCACGGCGGTCTGCCGGATGCTCATCGCGAGCCCGCGTTCGCGTTCGCCGAACCAGCGCATCACCGCGCGCCCGCTCGACCCGTTCACGCTGCCGCCGAGCAGGCCGACGCCGCACATCGCCACGACGACGCGCATCAGCGGCGGCACCGCGTGCGCGGTCGGGACGATCGTGCACACCATCAACGCGAGCATCGCGGCCGTCGCGACGAGCCCGGTCAGCAGCACGCGGCGATCGCCGAAGCGGTCGGCGGCGATCCCCCACGGCAGCTCGGATAGCGCGACGCCGAAGCCGAGCGCGCCGAGCACGAGGCCGAGCGCGCCGTTGTCGAGGTGATAGGCCGTGCGCATCCACACGGCTGTGGTCGGAATGCCGGCCGCGGCGGCCGAAAAGCTCATGTTCGCGGCGACGCCGGCCGCCAGCACGCGCCAGCGATGGGCCGGGCCGCGCGTGGCGCGGACGGGCGAGGAGGGAGAAGCGATGCACGAGGTGTCCATGGCGGCAGTCCCGGTTGCAAATTGACATCGACAGTGTGGCGGCCTACATTCATCCTGAAAATCGGAAAGTTTTTGATGAATCGTTCGATAAAACGGGATGGTTGATATGTCCGGACAAGATATCCCGCGCGGCGGCGGCGAGTCGCTCGCGGTGCCCGATGCCGCGCTGGCCCGGCCCAACTTCGACGTGGCGGCGCTGCGCAGCCTCGTCGCGGGCGTGGATCTCGGCAGTTTTGCGAAGGCGGCCGACCGCGTCGCGCGTTCGTCGTCGGCGGTGAGCGCGCAGATCCGCAAGCTCGAGGAGCAGGCCGGCACGCCGCTGTTCGTGAAGGCCGGGCGCGGGCTCGCGCTGACCGACGCCGGCGACGCGATGCTGCGCTATGCGCGGCGGATGATCGAGCTGAACGACGAGGCGGCCGCGGCCGTGCGCGGCGTGAATCTCGACGGCTGGGTGCGGGTCGGGCTGCAGGAGGACTTCGGCGAGGCGATCCTGCCCGACGTGCTGGGGCGATTCGCGCGTGCGCATCCGAAGGTGAAGATCGAGGCGCGCGTGGCGCGCAATGCCGATCTGCTCGACCGGCTCGACGCGAACCAGCTCGATCTCGCGCTCGTGTGGGGCGATCCGGCGTCGGCGGCGTTTGTCGCGCGGACGGGGATCGACGGCGAAGTGATCGCGCAGGTGCCGATGCAATGGATCGGCGCGGCGGGCGCGGGCGGCTTCGGGGGGGCGGACGGCGGCGCGGAGGATGGCGCAGGCGGCGGTGCGGGAGAACCGGGCAGTCGTGCGGTGCGCGCGCCGGACGAGCCGCTGCCGCTCGTCGTGTTCGACCGGCCGTGCCGGTTCTTCGGCGCGGCGACCGGCGCGCTCGACCGCGCGGGCGTGCCGTGGCGCGTCGCGTTCACGACGCCGAGCCTTGCCGGCCTATGGGCCGCGGCGGCGGCCGGCCTCGGGCTGACGGTGCGCTCGCACTACGGGCTGCCCGCGTCGGTGCGCGTGCTCGACGCTTCGTCGTTCGGCCTGCCGGCACTGCCGAGCCTGCCGCTGATCCTGCTGCGGCGCACGTCGTCGGCGACGCCGACCGTCGACCGGCTCGCGCAGATCGTGACGCAGGCGGTGCGGGAGGCGACGGAGGGGGCGGCGGTGGCGCTGGCTGCGTGACAAGACGTTCGATTGCCGTTGCAGGCTGCGGCTCGACAGCCCCTCTGCCGATCGGTCGAATGGATCGATCGCGAGAACCTGACTACAGTGAGGGTCACCTGTAACGGAGGTCATCATGCGAAACGCGAACATTCCCGATGCCAGTGCGATCGATCCATCGCAACGGGCCGATGCCACGACCCGCGGCGACGGGGCGTCCGCCAAGTCGCCCATTCGGTTCGGCGTCCTGCAAGGGCAGGCGTGGATCGCGGACGACTTCGACGCGCCGCTTCCCGATTACCTGCTGGATGCTTTCGAAGGGCGCTGATGCGGCGGCTGCTCGATACGCACATCTTCTTGTGGATCGTGACCCATGACCCGAGGCTCAGCGCACGGGCGCGCAGACTGATCTCGGCTGCCGACGAACGTTTCGTCAGCAGCGCGAGTATCTGGGAAGCCGCCATCAAGGCCGGCCTGGGAAAGCTCGACATCGACGTGGGCAAGCTGGTCCGCTCGATCGGCGCAAGCGGGATTCGCGAGTTGCCGGTCAGGGCCGTGCATGGGGCGGCAGTCCGTGATTTGCCCCACCATCATCGCGATCCGTTCGATCGCTTGCTGGTCGCGCAGGCGCGGCACGAGCCGCTTCAGCTCGTGACTGCCGACGCGCTTCTTGCGCGGTACGGCCTGTCTCTGGTTCTGACAGTTTGAAATAGTCTCCGGGTCGAGATTCACCCGTCGCCTGCGCCGGGGGAGTCGCGGCAGTCTATGCCGCCGCGACGTTCGACTCGATTTCGTCGAGTGCCGCGCAGAGGGCAACCAGCCTTTCCCGCAACCCTTCGCTCGCCGGCACGAACGGCAGCCGCAACCCGTCCTCGCACCATCCTTGCGCGGCCAGCACGGCCTTCACCGGTGCCGGGTTCGGCTCCGCGAACAGCGCCGCGACGAGCGGTTGCAGCGCGACCGACAGGCGCCGCGCATCGGCGAGCCGCCCGTCGCGCAGCAGCGCATGGATGCGCACATGCCATTCGGGCAGCACGTGCGCGCTGCTCGCGATCGCACCGTGCGCGCCGGCGCACAGTGCCGCGAAGTTCTGGTTGTCGTCGCCGGACAGGATCGCGAGCGGTGTGTCGTGCACGAGCCGGCTCATCCGGTCGAGCGTGCCGCCGCATTCCTTGATGCCCGCGACACGCGGGTCGCGCGCAAGCGCCTGCAGCGTGTCCAGTTCGACGTTCACGCCCGTGCGGTAAGGAATGTTGTAGATGAGCACCGGCAGGTCGGCCGCGTCGACGATCGCCTCGACATGGCGGCGGATGCCGTCCTGCGTCGGCCGCACGTAGACGGGCGGCGTGACGAGCAGTCCGTCGGGCCGCAGCGCGGCGAGTTCGCGTGCGCGGGCGGCCGCGAAGTGCGTCGCGCTCGCGGTCAGCCCGACGACGATCGGCAGTCCGGGCGCCGCGTCGCGCAGCGTCGCGAACATGGCGTCCTGTTCGCGCGCGTCGAGCAGCACGCCTTCACCGGTCGTCGCGCCCGCGACGAATCCCGCGATGCCCGCGGCCGCATAGTGGCGCGCGAGCCGCGCGAGTGCCGCATGATCGACTTCGCCGTGGTGGAACGGCGTGATGATCGGCAGCCAGATACCTTCGAAACGTGTGTTCATGCAAAGCCTCATGGTGGAAACGGAGTGGGAAGGAACCGTTCCGCCGGCGGTTTGCCGGAATGAGGCATGCGTGCAAGGAGAAAGAAACGACCTGCGGGCATCCCGTCCGGCATTCGCCTGACGGGACGCGACGTCCCCGTCAGTCGAGGAGTCGTTTTTTCAGTTTCAGCCCGGCCGCGCGCGCACCTGCCGCGATGGCGGCAAGGATCGACGGCGAACGCAGGGCAGCGGACATGGATGAACCGTGAAGTGGGCTGAGCGGCGATCTTAACACCGGACCGGACCCGCGCGCGAGCGTCCGCCGCCGTTTAGCAGGATTCGAGATTTGCTTTCCACGACTGATTGGAAAGCGCGCCGCGCCCGGCCGCTAGAATGCCCGCTTACGTTTCGATGACAGCGCGTACGCGTGCCGTCACGCACTTTCACCACCACTGGAACGGGGCATATCACGATGGCAAGCATCAAGGGGATCGGCCGCTGGCTGCATACGGGCGCGGCGGCGGCGCTGGTCGTGGCGGCGACGGCGGCCCACGCGGATACGTCGATCCTGAACGTGTCGTACGACGTGACGCGCGAGCTGTACAAGGACATCAACACGAGCTTTGCCGCCGCCTACAAGCAGAAGACCGGCGAGACGGTCGCGATCAAGCAGTCGCACGGCGCGTCGAGCGCGCAGGCGCTGTCGGTGCTGCAGGGGCTGCAGGCTGACATCGTGACGATGAACCAGCCGAACGACATCGACCTGCTCGCCGAACGCGGCCAGTTGCTGCCGAAGGACTGGCGCGCGCGTTTCCCGGACAACAGCTCGCCGTACTCGACGACGATGGTGTTCCTCGTGCGCAAGGGCAACCCGAAGGCGATCAAGGACTGGAGCGATCTCGCGAAGCCGGGCGTCCAGGTGATCATCGCGAACCCGAAAACGTCCGGCAACGGCCGTTATGCGTATCTCGCCGCCTGGGGCTTCCAGAAGGAGAAGGGCGCGACCGACCAGCAGGCGCTCGACTTCGAGAAGGCGATCTTCCGCAACGTGCCGGTGCTCGACTCGGGTGGCCGTGGCGCGACGACGACGTTCACGCAACGCGGGATCGGCGACGTGCTGGTCACGTTCGAGAACGAAGTCGCGCTGATGGACACCGGCGCGTCGGGCGCGCAGTTCGACGCCGTGTATCCGTCGGTGAGCATCCTCGCGGAGCCGCCCGTTGCCGTCGTCGACAAGGTCGTCGACAAGAAGGGCACGCGCAAGGTCGCGCAGGCGTATCTCGACTTCCTGTATACGCCGCAAGCGCAGGAGATCATCGCGCAGCACCATCTGCGCCCGCGCGACGCGAACGTGCTGAAGAAGCATGCGGCCGAGTTCAAGTCGCTGAAGACGTTCAGCGTCGAGCAGGTCTTCGGCAGCTGGGCGAACGCGCAGAAGACCCATTTCGCCGATGGCGGCACGTTCGATCAGGTGATCGTCGACCGGAAGTGACCGCGGCGCGCACCGCGCTTGTTCGCACGACGACGATGCTGCCGGCCGCTCACGCGGCCGGTTTTTTTTCGACGCTGCACGGCCGTGTGCATCCGGCGGCACGGAGGATTTCCGTTCCGAACCGGCCCGCATTCCCGGCCGCCGCCGCGCGTGCTACGCTCATCGCCTCCCTGCAACAGGCACCGTGCGATGAACGTCGATTCGTCCTCCTCCGCTCCCCGCCGTCGTGGCCGCAAGATCTGGTCGGGCACCCGCCCGGTGATCGCGTACGGGATGCCGCCGCTCGGCTGGCGCGACTTCTATCACCGCGCGCTGACGGTGAGCTGGCCCGTGTTCTTCCTGTCGCTCGCGCTGGTGTTCCTGCTGCTCAACGGCGGCTTCGCGACGCTCTACCTGCTCGGCCGCGCGCCGATCGCGAACCAGTCGCCGGCCGGGTTTGGCGGCGCGTTCTTCTTCAGCGTCGAGACGCTCGCGACCGTCGGTTACGGCGACATGCATCCGCAGACCCTCTATGCGCACATGGTCGCGACATTCGAAATCTTCGTCGGGATGTCGAGCATCGCGCTGGCCACGGGGCTGGTGTTCGCGCGGTTTTCCCGGCCGCAGGCGAAGATCCTGTTCGCGCGCTATGCGATCGTGCGGCCGCTGAACGGCCGGATGACGCTGATGGTGCGTGCCGCGAATGCGCGCCAGAATGTGATTGCCGAGGCGCAGGCGAAATTGCGGCTGATGCGCGTCGAAGGCACGCACGAGGGCTACTCGCTGCGCAAGATCCACGACCTGTCGCTGGTGCGCAGCGAGCATCCGATCTTTTTGCTCGGCTGGAACCTGATGCACGTGATCGACGAATCGAGTGCGCTGTTCGGCGAGACGCCCGAATCGCTTGCCGCGCGCGACGCGTCGTTGCTGATCACGATCGAGGGCTCGGACGAGACGACTGCGCAGGTCATGCAGGCGCGTCATTCATGGGCGCATGGGGAAATCCGCTGGCGTCACCGCTATGTCGACCTGATGCACGACGAGGACGGCATCACGCACATCGACTACACGCATTTTCACGAGGTCGTGCCGGTCGATGCGGATACCGACGAGCGTGGTTCACCGGGCGTGGTGGTCGAAGCCGGCGCCGCGGCGCCGGGCCCGGCCGCGTAAGCGCGTCCGGGGAGGCCGGCGGCGGCGCCCAGGCATCACGCGTGCAGCAGGCGGGCCGCTTCGCGCTGTTCGATCGCGACCGCGCGGCGGAACGCATCGCGATCCTCGGCACGCGCGACGTAATCGCCGAGCACGCCTTCGTGCGGCAGCAGATGCGCGTCGAGCGCGATCTTCAGCGTGCTGGCGAGCAGCAGGTCGGCCGCGGTGAAACGGTCGCCGACGAGCCACGGGCTATGGGCAAGCGCTTGCGCGAGGGCACGCTGTACGCGCGTGATGTTGCCCCAGCCGAACGCGACCGGATTGCCCGACGCGCCCGTGAATTTCTCGGCCATCGCCGGTTCGAGGCAGGTCGGCGTGAAGAACAGCCACTGCAGGAAACGGCCGCGCAGCGGATCGTCGGGTGCAATGCCGAGCCCGGCGCCCGGACAGCGGTCGGCGAGATACAGCAGTACGGCGCCCGATTCGGCGAACGGTACGCTGCCATCGTCGAGCGCGGGCAGCTTGGCCATCGGGTTGACCTGCACGAACGCGTCGCTGCCCTGTTCGTGCGAGCGCAGGTCGATCGGCACGAGTTCGTACACCACGCCGATTTCCTCGAGCATCCACAACGCCCGGAATGCCCGGGTCTTGGGCCAGTAGTAGAGCTTCATCGCGCCTCCGCGTGTGGATGCAGGTGTCGGTCCGGTGGATGCTCAAGCGTACCCGAGCGCAGGAGGTTCGGACAGGGGCGCCCGCCCAGGTGTGCGAGTCTGGTTCGACGCGTTGTGTCGAACGGGAATCGGGCGGAAAGCCGGGCAAAGCCTGCTGCAATACGAGTTCAATGAATAACTAGTTATATTAAAACTAGTTATAAGGTGCGCGAAAGCTGACACGCAGATCGGCATCTCTACAATGTGCCCCGGCCGACTCCGCAGCACCCGCACGCTCGGCAAAGCAAGCCTCCGGCCGCAATCACCGCGCGTCGTGAGACGCTGAAATCAAGGAGACAAGTCACGCATGGCAAACGACGATCGCACCACGAGCATTCCGCGACGAACACCGGAATCGGCGGCAATGGTCGCCGAGGTGAAACGAGCGATGGCGATCACCGCGAAGCTCAACCGTCTGACGTTCGACGATGCGGCTGAAGTTCGCGCGTTGTTCAGCGAACTCGTCGGCACGCAGGTGGACGACGGCTTCGTGCTGATCCCGCCATTTCATGCGACGGGCGGCACCGGCATGAAGGTCGGGCGCAACGTGTTCGTCAACCAGAACTGCACGTTCTACGACCTGGGTGGTCTGGAGATCGGCGACGACGTGATGATCGGGCCGAACGTCAGCCTCATCACGTCAGGTCATCCCGTCGAACCTTCCCGGCGGCGCGACTTCGTCGTCGCGAAGCCGATCCTGATCGAACGGAATGTGTGGATCGGCGCCGGCGCGACGATCATCGGCGGAGTGACGGTGGGCGAGAATTCGGTCGTCGCGGCCGGGGCGGTCGTCACCAGGGACGTTCCCCCGAATAAGCTGGTCGGCGGCAATCCGGCGACGGTCATCCGGTCGATTGCCGAATAGCGCCGCTCGCGAGCGCGGGCCTGCTCGACGATGCGTGGCCGGACGGGTGTGGACAACCCACCGCCGAGGCGACTCGAAACACTGTGCATTTGAATGGTGAGGGTGCCGCGGAGGCCGTCTGGATAGGGCTTTCCGGTTATCGCTCGATTGCCGCGAGCCGATGCGCGGGCCGGTTCTGCCGATGTGGAGATGCAGGTTTCCTTGCGCGATCGGTTGTGGATATCCACACCCCGAAACGACTCGGCACCCTGTGCATTTCACCGGTGAGGATGACCGGATGCCGCGAAACGCATGAAGAGGGTTGTGGACAACTCGCCCGCAAGACGAAGCGAAATGCTGTGGAATTCAACGGTGAGTGTCGGCACCCGATCTCGCGACGCGCCCGCTCCAGCACCGTTTCCCGGTCTTTGGCATGGTTCCGGGCGCCGCGCATTCTAGCCGAACGCGCGCATGCGTGACCGAACCGCGAGTGCGCCGCGACGTGGATATCCAGTTCCGCAAGCCACTCGAAGGGGTGTGCATTCTAACGGTGAGCGCAGGCGCGTGGTCTGCAACGTGCAGATTTCGCTGCGCATACCCGTGTTCTCAAGCAACTCTAAGCGCTGTGCAATTCAACGGTGAGCGTCTTCACGCGATCGGCGGAAAGCCCGCCAGGATGCGGCCATTCGGCTGCCGAAGCCGTCTGACACGCTGCGTGGGTCCGGCTCGAATGCCAGCACGCGAACGAAGACAGCACGGATTCCAGTGTGGATATCCGGTTGCCGAAACAACTCGCGGCACTGTGTATTTTGAAGGTGAGCGCCGGCGCCCGATCGGACGGTGCGCGGTGCCAGGCGTGGGTTGCCGGTCGTCGGTGTGCTTCGAAACGCGCGTCCGCGATCGATTGGGCGATTCTCGTTCATGTGGATATCCTGCCCTCCGGCCCACTCGAAGCGCTGTGGTTTTCAACGGTGAGGGTCGGCGCGAGACTGGGTGGCAATGCCGGTTCCTGTGTGAACAACGGCCATCGCAGCCACTCGAAGCCCTGTGTATTTCAGCGGTGAGCGCGAGCCCCGCGATTGCGCAGCAAGCTGGGCCGACCTGGATATCCAGCCGGCGAGCGCACTCGCGATCCTGTGTATTCGAACGATGACGATGAACACCGGACCGACACAGTGCGTCGATCTCGGTGTGGATATCCGCCGTCGAAATCCACTCGCCGCGCTGTGAATATCGACGGTGAGGGTCGGCGCCGGAGCGAATTGCAGACCAATGACGGATGTGGACATCCCCGCCCCGACGCCAGTCGAAACGCTGTGCAATCGAACGGTGAGCGCGCGAGCCCGATCGGCTAGAGGGCGCGGCATTGTGGACATCCCACGCCATCGACCAATCGGAACGCTGTGCATTCCGACGGTGAGGGTGACTGCCTTAAGCCGCCAAAACCCTTGTCACACGGGACGCCAGCGCCTGTCGCCACCCCGGCGGGTTGCCGTCCGAAGTGTTCCGGCTTTCCGCCAAGCCGCCCGACCATCCCGACACCCCACCCATCCCGCCCCCACAGCCGCGCGCGAAAACTCTCTCAAATCCCGGTAAAAAGCCGCGCAGTTTTTCTCGCCGCGGGCCTGTCCGAGCAAGAAGAGAAAAAACATTCTCGTCTGCGCACGAAAAAATAGAGGCATTCGCTGCCGGTGGCCACACGTCGCCCGACGTCCCGCCGCGCAGCCCAGAACAGCACAATCAGGAGACACCCCCCATGACCGCCCGCTTGCCCATCGACGGCACGCCTGCCCTGTCCGACTACCGCCTGACCGACAACCTGACCGCGACGCGCGGCCGGATCTTCCTGACCGGCACGCAAGCGCTGGTCCGCCTGCTGCTGATGCAGCGCACGGTCGACGCCGAGCAGGGGCTCAACACGGCCGGTTTCGTCAGCGGCTATCGCGGCTCGCCGCTCGGCATGGTCGACCAGCAGCTGTGGAAGGCGAAGAAACTGCTCGACGGCAGCGGCGTGCGCTTCCTGCCCGCGATCAACGAGGAACTCGGCGGCACGGCCGTACTCGGCACGCAGCGCGTCGAGGCCGATCCCGAGCGCACGGTCGAGGGCGTGTACGCGATGTGGTACGGCAAGGGCCCGGGCGTCGATCGCGCCGGCGATGCGCTGAAGCACGGCAACGCGTACGGCTCGTCGCCGCACGGCGGCGTGCTGGTCGTCGCGGGCGACGATCATGGCTGCGTGTCGTCGTCGATGCCGCACCAGAGCGACTTCGCGATGATGGCGTGGCACATGCCGGTCGTGAACCCGGCGAACATCGCCGACATGCTCGAATTCGGGCTGTACGGCTGGGCGCTGTCGCGCCATTCGGGCGCGTGGGTGGGCTTCAAGGCGATCTCGGAAACGGTCGAGTCGGGTTCGACCGTCGACCTCGACGCACTGCAGACGCAGTGGCCGGCGCCGGCGGGCTTCACGCCGCCGGCGGGCGGACTGCACAACCGCTGGCCCGACCTGCCGAGCCTCACGATCGAGGCACGCCTTGCCGCGAAGCTCGACGCGGTGCGCCATTTCGCGCGCACCAACAGCATCGACAAGTGGATCGCGCCGAGCGCGCAGGCGAACGTCGGCATCGTCACCTGCGGCAAGGCGCACCTCGACCTGATGGAAGCGCTGCGCCGCCTCGACCTGACGGTGGCCGATCTCGACGCGGCCGGCGTGCGGATCTACAAGGTCGGCCTGTCGTATCCGCTCGAGATGACGCGTATCGAGACCTTCGTCGACGGGCTGGCCGAAGTGCTCGTGATCGAGGAGAAGGGCCCGGTCATCGAGCAGCAGATCAAGGACACTCTGTACAACCGCACCGAAGGTGCGCGTCCGCGCGTGCTCGGCAAGCACGACGCGGCCGGTGCCTGCCTGCTGTCCGAGCTGGGCGAGCTGCGCCCGTCGCGCATCCTGCCGGTGTTCGCCGAATGGCTCGCGCGGCACAAGCCGGCGCTCGACCGCCGCGAACGCGTCGTCGATCTCGTCGCGCCGCAGATCCTGTCGAACGAGGCCGACGCGGTGAAGCGCACGCCGTACTTCTGCTCGGGCTGCCCGCACAACACGTCGACGAAGGTGCCGGAAGGCTCGATCGCGCAGGCCGGCATCGGCTGCCACTTCATGGCGTCGTGGATGGAGCGCGACACGACGGGGCTGATCCAGATGGGCGGCGAGGGCGTCGACTGGGCGGCGCACGCGATGTTCACGAACACGAAGCACGTGTTCCAGAACCTCGGCGACGGCACCTACTTCCACTCGGGCATCCTCGCGATCCGCCAGGCGGTCGCCGCGAAAGCGAACATCACCTACAAGATCCTCTACAACGACGCGGTCGCGATGACGGGCGGCCAGCCGGTCGACGGCAGCATCTCGGTGCCGCAGATCGCGCGGCAGGTCGAGGCGGAAGGCGTGTCGCGCTTCGTCGTCGTGTCCGACGAACCGGAGAAGTACGACGGCCATCACGGCCAGTTCCCGACGGGCACGACGTTCCATCACCGCAGCGAGCTCGACGCCGTGCAGCGCGAGTTGCGCGAGACGCCGGGCGTCACCGTGCTGATCTACGACCAGACCTGCGCGGCCGAGAAGCGCCGCCGCCGCAAGAAAGGCGAATTCCCCGATCCGGACAAGCGCCTGTTCATCAACGACGCGGTGTGCGAAGGCTGCGGCGATTGCGGCGTGCAGTCGAACTGCCTGTCGGTCGAACCGCTCGAAACGCCGCTCGGCCGCAAGCGCCGCATCGACCAGTCGTCGTGCAACAAGGACTATTCGTGCGTGAACGGCTTCTGCCCGAGCTTCGTGACGCTCGAAGGCGCGGCGCTGAAGAAGGCCGCGGGCGCGGCGTTCGACGAAGCGGCGCTTGCCGCGCGCGTCGACGCGCTGCCGGTGCCGGCGACGCATCTCGACGCGGCGCCGTTCGACATGCTCGTGACGGGCGTCGGCGGCACGGGCGTCGTGACGGTCGGCGCGCTGATCAGCATGGCCGCGCACCTCGAAGGCAAGAGCGCTTCGGTGCTCGACTTCATGGGCTTCGCGCAGAAGGGCGGCTCGGTGCTGTCATTCGTGCGGATCGCGTCGAGCGACCAATGGCTGAACCAGGTGCGCATCGACACGCAGCAGGCCGACGTGCTGCTCGCGTGCGACATGGTCGTCGGCGCGAGCGCCGAAGCGCTGCAGACGGTGCGTCACGAGCGATCGCGGATCGTCGTCAACACGCACCGGATCCCGAACGCGTCGTTCGTGCAGAACCCCGACGCGAACCTGCATGCGGATGCGCTCCTCGAAAAGATGCATCACGCGGCCGGCGACGGCTACCTGTCGAGCTGCGACGCGCAGGCGCTCGCCGCGAAATTCCTCGGCGACTCGATCGGCGCGAACATCCTGATGCTCGGTTACGCGTGGCAGCTCGGCCTCGTGCCGGTGTCGCTCGCCGCGATGATGCGCGCGATCGAGCTGAACAACGTCGCGGTGCCGATGAACAAGCTCGCGTTCTCGATCGGCCGGATGTCGGCCGGCGACGCGGCGGGCCTTGATGCGTTGTGGAACGCGCGCCACACGGTGGCCGTGCACGCCGCGCCGGAGACGCTCGCCGAACTGATCGCCGATCGCGAGGTGCGTCTCGACGCGTACGGCGGCGCGCGCTACGTCGAGCGCTATCGTGCGCTGGTGACGGCGGCGCGCGCGAAGGGCGACGACGCGCTGACGCGCGCGGTCGCGACGACGTTCTACCGGCTGCTCGCGGTGAAGGACGAATACGAGGTCGCGCGGCTTTACACGGACGACGCATTCCGCACCGCGCTCGAGGCGCAGTTCGAAGGCGTGCCGGGGCAGGCCTACCGCGTGAAGTTCAACCTTGCACCGCCGACGGTCGCGAAGGCCGGCAGCGATGGCAGCACGCCGAAGAAACGCGTGTTCGGCCAATGGATGTGGCCGGTGTTCGGCATGCTGGCGCGTGTGCGCAGCCTGCGCGGCACGTGGCTCGATCCGTTCGGCCGCACCGTCGAGCGCAGGATGGAGCGCGCGCTCGCCGACGACTACGAGACGACGCTCGCGCGTGCGCTCGCCGCGATGACGGCCGGCAATGCAGAGCAAGTCACGCAGCTGGCCGACCTGCATGCGCGCGTGCGCGGTTTCGGTCACGTGAAGGTGCGCAACCTGGCCGGCGTGAAGCGCGCCGAGCGCGAGCTCGCGCTGCAGCTCGGCATCGACGCGGCGACGAGCGCGGCCGTGCAGCATGCGCTCGACGAGATGAAGGGCGCCGGCATGCTGAAGGGGATCCCGGTCGTCGTCGCGAAGTAACGCGAACGCGGGCGGATGCAAGAACGGCGACGCTGCGGCGTCGCCGTTTTTTTATGGGCGGCTGCGCGCGGGCATCGGCCGGCCCGTCAGACAATGCCTTTCTTGCGCGTCGACAGCGCGGTTTCCGACAGGTCGATCTCGCGGATCAGCTTCGTCAGCGTCTCGTCGGAAATCTTGCTGTCGCTGCGCAGCCGGTACAGCACCGAGCGCTCCGCGCGGATCGCGGCGATCCGCATCTGCAGTTCCATCGTTTCGCTCTGCTTCGCTTCGGCGCGCGGCGTCGGGCCGTCCTCGGCGAGCGCGGCGAGCCGGCGGCGATACTGGTCCATCACGCGCGCGGAGATGTCCGCGCAGCGCGCGGCACCCGATTCGTCGAGGTCGGCCGAGATCGCGTCGTGCGACGAGTCGATCGCGCGGATCGCGGCCTGCGCGGCCGCCGAGCGCGCGGTGCGCTCCTCGTCGGCGAGCGGGTTGCGCGACGAGCGCACGCCGCGCAGCAGCAACGGCAGGCCGATCACCGCGACGACGAGCGAGCCGAGAATCACGGCCGACGCGATGAAGATCGCCGTGTCGCGCCCCGGCAGCGGCGCGCCGCCGGCGAGCGCGACCGGGATCGACAGCACGCCGGCGAGCGTGACCGCGCCGCGCACGCCGCCGACCGTCATCACCGCGATCGTGCGCACGCCGGCCATCGTGCCCGCGAGGCCCTGGCGCGCGGCGCGGCGGCTCGCGATCCAGCGCAGCAGCCAGACCCACAGGAAGCGGATCGCATACAGCGCGAGCATCATCGCGCACACGTTGAAGATCATCCGGCCGACGAGCGCGTCGCTCGTATGGTGCGCGTCGACGAGCGCGCGGCCGATGATGTGCGGCAGCTGCAGCCCGAGCATGATGAACACCATGCCGTTGAACACGAACTCGATCATCGCCCACGTGCTTTCGGCACGCACGCGCGATGCGACGGTGCTTTTGCGCGAGAAGCTCGTGTAGTTCATCATCATCCCGGCCGACACGGCCGCCAGCACGCCCGACAGGTCGAGATGCTCGGCGAACAGGTAGGCCGCGAACGGCACGAGCAGCGTCATCACGATGCCGGGGGCCGGATCGCCTTCCTGCTCGGCGTTCAGGAAGCGCGTCGACAGCGCGCTGAACACCCAAGACACGATCGCGCCCGTCGCGAGCCCGCCGGCGGCGACGATCACGAACGTGACCGACGCGGCCCGCAGCGAGAACATGCCCGTCAGCGCGGCCGCGATCGCGAACTTCAGCGCAACGAGGCCCGACGCGTCGTTCATCAGCGCCTCGCCTTCGAGGATGTGCATCAGTTGCGGCGGGATTCGTCCCTTGCCGGCGATGCCGGCCAGCGCGACCGCGTCGGTCGGCGACAGCACGGCCGCGAGCGCGAACGCGATCGGCAGCGGCAACTCGGGAATCAGCCAATGCGCGAAGTAGCCCACTGCGAGTACCGTCATGAACACGAGCCCGAATGCGAGCATCAGGATCGCGCGGCGCTGCAGGTACAGCTCGCGTTTCGGAATCCGCCAGCCGTCCGCGAACAGCAGCGGCGGAATGAACAGCAGCATGAAGATTTCGGGATCGAACGTGACGTGCAGGTTCAGCTTCGGCCATGCGAGCATCGCGCCGAACACGATCTGCATCAGCGGTAACGGCAGTTGCAACGGCAGCAGGCGCGTGACCGCGCCGGACAGCGCGACGGTCAGCAGCAGGATCAGGACGGTGAAGACGATTTCCATCGATACGGCGAATACGGGGAATGAAACGATCGTACGGAGTGTAGCGTGCCGGCGTGACGGGTGCGTTCGAGCGGCCGGTGCGTGCGCACGAAAATGGTGCATCGGACACGCGCCACGGTGGTGCGGCAGTCCGGCGCGCCCGCACGGCATATGGGCTGAACGCACCTTGCACGGAGCTTGCTTGATGCAGGTCAGCCGTCCGGCATCGACCGGGCAACCGAGGGTCCAACCATGACATTGCGCGCGTCGTCCGTTTCGTCGGTCGTCGCGCGCGAGTGCATCACCAGGAGGAAGGCATGACGATCGTGCAACAGGAGCGTCCGGCCGCCGCGTCGCCGTACCGGTTCGAGCGGGAGATGAGCTCCGGCCTCGAACGTCTGGCGACGCAACATCGCGACCTGACGCTCACGACCGTGTTCCAGCCGATATTCAGCCTGTCGCACCAGCGTGCGGTCGGCTACGAGGCGCTGTTGCGCGCACACGATGCGCTCGACCGCCCCGTGTCGCCGCTCGACGTGTTCGGCGAAGCCGCGCGCCAGGGCGAATTGCTGCAGCTCGACCGGCTCGCGCAGGCGCTGCATCTCGAGAACTTCGCGCTGCTCGGCGCCGAGCGCGAGTGGCTGTTTCTCAACGTCCATCCGGGCGTGCTCACCGACCCGTTCCAGGCGGCCGCGCTGCTCGCGAACCTGAAGCGGCTCGGCATGCCGCCGCGCCGCATCGTGCTCGAAGTGCTCGAACAGCGCGCGGACGACGTCGAGCGGCTCGCCGAGGCCGTGCGCGAATTCCGCACGCATGGCTTCCTGATCGCGCTCGACGATTTCGGCGCGGGCCACTCGAACCTCGAACGGATCTGGCAACTGAACCCGGACATCGTGAAGCTCGACCGGATCATGCTGTCGCACGCGGCACACCGCACGGGGCTCACCGCGATCCTGCACGGGCTCGTGACGCTGCTGCACGAGGCCGGCAAGCTCGTGCTCGTCGAGGGGATCGAGACCGAGCACGAGGCGCAGATCGCGCTGTCGTGCGAGGCCGATTTCGTGCAGGGCTACTACTTCGGCCGCCCGGCGCCCGGGCTGCCCGACAGCGCGGCCGCGACGGGCTGCATCGGCGAGCTGACCGAGCGCTTTCGTCAGCAAACCGAAGTGCGCGAGCGGCGCGACGCGCAGCGGCTTGCGCCGTACCTGCGCGCGTTCGAGCGCGCGGCCGAGCGTCTCGCGTCCGGCGAGCCGCTCGACGAGGTGTGCTGGAATTTCCTCGCGCTCGACGCGGCCGCGCGCTGCTTCCTGCTCGATGCGCACGGCCGGCAGTCGGGCCGCAACGTCGTGCTGCGCGCCGATCGCGCGCTGAGCGAGGCACGCTTCTCGCCGCTCGCGGACGCGCAGGGCGCGAACTGGCTGCGCCGGCCGTATTTCCGCTCGGCGATCGCCGAACCGGGGCGCGTGCAGGTCACGCGGCCGTACCTGTCGATCAACGAGGCGCAGCCGTGCGTGACGCTGTCGGTGGCCGTGCGCGTCGGCGATGCGCAGCGCGTGCTGTGCGGCGATATCGACTGGGCCGACGACGAAGCGGACGCCGGTTAGCGCCGCCTGCGGTGCGTGCGGCGATCCTGGCGACCGGGGCGCACCGGCGCCGGCCGGCCGTTGCATTCGCCGCACGCTTCCCCGAGAATGGCCCGATCGCGGCCGTCGTGACCGCGATCGCGCCGTTCCGGGGGCCACCATGGCGGCGAATAAAAGGACAACACAATGAAAAGACCGATTTCGCTGACCATCCTCGCGTGGATCATCATCGTGACCAACGCGATCACGTGCGTCTATACGCCGTTCTCGATCGGCATGCCGACCACCCAGGCGCTGCTGTCGCACTACCTGCTGCCCGTCTGGGCGACGCTCGGCGTCAGCGTGATCATCGAAGCCGCGAACGTCGTGATCGGCATCGCGATCCTCAAGGGCCGCGAGTGGTCGCGCAAGGCTTACATCGCGACGTCCGTGTTGGGCTTCGCGTTTTCGTTCGTCAACATGCCGGCGTCGATGTTCGCGGTGCTGATTCCCGGCTTCCTGCTGTTCGCGCTGTTCATCTACCTGCTGTTCCGGCGCCCGGCGACCGCGTATTTCCGCCAGTCGCTCGCATGAGCTTCGTGCGCAATGCGCTGGCGATCGTGCTGTTCACGATCGCGGGCATGTGCGTGATCACCGCGCAGATGGGCGCGTTCATGCGGGTCGGCCAAACGGGCGTGATGTCCGGATTCATCGCCGCGCTGTTCGCGTGTTCGGCCGTGCTCTTCGCCGCGGGCGCGTTCGCCGGTGCGTTCCGGCCGCGCGCGCGGGGCGCGGGCATTGCGCTGCTCATCGCGACCGCGACCACCGCGCTCGGGATGATGGGCTGGGCGTCGTTCATGCTGGCGCCCGGGATCGTCGACGTGATGCAGCAGCAGGGCCTGGACCTGAACGCGCGGATGTTCCGGTTCGCGCCGGGCGCCGTGGTGACGGCGCTGTCCGCGCTGGCCGGCATGTGGCTCGTGCGGCGCGGCTGACTTTCGCGGCGCCCGGTACGCTGGCGCCCGTCACGCTGCTCGGCTAGGATGCGCGAATTGTCCTGACGAATCGCGAGCCGCCGATGAACCGAAACGCCGCTTCCTCCGTCCTCCTCGAGGTGATCGCCACGACCGTCGGCGATGCGAAAGCCGCCGCCCGCGCGGGCGCCGACCGCCTCGAACTCGTGACCGCGATCACCGAAGGCGGGCTGACGCCGAGCGTCGGCCTGATCGAGGCCGTCGTGGCCGCCGTGCCGATTCCCGTCAACGTGATCGTGCGCCCGCACAGCCGGTCGTTCGTCTACGACGCCGACGACCTGCGCGTGATCGAGCGCGACGTGCGCGCGGCCGTTGCGGCCGGCGCGAACGGTGTCGTGTTCGGCGCGCTCGACGCGCGCGGCGATATCGACCTCGGCGCGCTGGCCCGCATCGCGGCGGCCGCGGATGGCCGTGCGCTGACATTCCACCGTGCGTTCGACGTGTCGCGCGACCTCAACGCCGCGTTCGACGCGCTGCTGCGCGTGCCGGCCGTCACGTCGGTGCTGACGTCGGGCGGCCATCCGTCGGTGCTCGACGCGGCCGCGACGATCACGCGGATGGTGCGGCAGGCCGAAGGCTCGACGTGCACGGTGCTGGCCGGCTCGGGGCTCACGGTCGACGCGGTCGGCGAGTTCGTCCTGGCGACCGGCGTGCGCGCGGTGCATTTCGGCTCGGGCGTGCGGCCGCGCGGCGAGGTGCTGGCGGGCGTCGACGTGCAACTCGTCGAAAGGGTGCGCGCGGCGCTCGACGGCGCGGCGTCGCACGTGTGACCCGCGCGTAACGCGCACGGCCGCCGCACGCGCGTGCCCGACACGCAAAGACTCCACCCGGGAGAGAGGGCCACATGACGGACGCAACACACGACACGCAGGGCGGCGCGGACGATGACGGCGCGCCGGGCTGGGACGCGATCGACAGCGCGCTTGCGTGCCTCTATCCGGGCCAGGAGCCGAAGCATTACGGCACGCTGATCAAGTGGCGGCTCGGCGGCCCCGATCCGCTCGACGGGATCAGCGTGTGGAAGCGCGTGGAACCCGTGCCGCACTGGCATTTCGTCACGTACGGGTTGAGCGAGCTGTATGCGAAGGAGTCCGACGATCCGGCCGTCAGCGGCTTCGGGTTCGAGCTGACGATTCGCGTCGCCTGCGATGCCGGCGATGAGGAGCCGCCGCGCTGGGCGTTCAGCTTCCTGCAGAACCTCGCGCGCTACGTGTTCCAGAGCGGCAACGCATTCGACGACGGCCACTGGATGACGGCCAATGGCCCGATCGCGCTCGACACCGACACGGCGCTCTGCTCGATGGGCTTCGCGTTCGATCCGGAACTGCCGGCGATCGACACGCCGCACGGTCGCCTGGCGTTCCTGCAGATCGTCGGGCTGACGCTCGACGAGGAGCGTGCCGCGAAGCGCTGGCGCACGCGCGCGCTGCTCGACACGCTGCTGCCGCACTTGCCGCTGTGGGTGACCGATCTCGGCCGCGCGTCGCTGCTCGAGCGCGCGGACGTGCGTGCGCAGGTCGACGCCGGCACGCAGCGCGACGGCTCGGCGAGCGGCTACCTGTTCACCGACGTGCTGGGCTGGGAAACGCGCAAGCGGCTGCTGCGCGCGCCGGTCGTCGAGATTACCGTCGGCGCGCGACAGGTCGACGAACTCGTCACGCTGTTGCCGTTGCGGCTGCCGTTCGACCGGCCGTTCCGGCTGGTCGGTCAGGCCGGCGCGGTGCGGTTCGTGCGCGGCGACGCGAACGGCGTGACCGACGAAGACGGCACGCTGACGCTGCAGCTTACCGACACGACCGTCCAGGCACTGGCGCGCGCGCTGCAGCCGCGCGCCGGCGAGTATGCGGTCGACGGGCTCGACGGTGTGCGCTGGCGTGTCGAGAAGACCGTGATCCGCGACGCGCAGGGCAACGCGGTGCAGACGATCGGATGACACGCGGCGGCGCACGTTGGCGCTACGTCTTCACCGTCACGTATTGCGCACGAACCAGGTTCGTTTCGCGGTGCCCAGCAACGTGCGATAGACCGCCCACGACACGACGAAAGTTGCAGGCGCCGACAGCGACGCGGCGAACCCCGTTGCCTGGTTCAGCGCGAGTCCCGCGAACGCGCCGGAGAACCACGCGGTCAGCCCGCCCGGGTTGAACGTCGGCACATGCGCGTCGCGGCATTCGACGTCGTCGCCGACGAGTTGCCCGTAACGCGCCGACAGGATGTGCGCGAGCGCGACACCGACCCACGCGACGACGAAGATGCCCTGGTACGCGAGCGCCTGCAGGATCCGGGAGAAGATGTCGGCCATCATCAGCGCATAGACGACCGCGCCGACCACGAGCGCCCAGACGAATTTCGGCGCGCGCAGGCCGGCCACTTTCTGGAAGAACGCCTGCATGTTGACGGTCGCGAGGTAGTAGTTCGCGGTGTTGATGCGCGATTGCGTGACCCACACGAACAGCAGCCCCCACAGCCCCATCAGCTTCAGCAGCGCGAGCACGACCGACACTTCGGATAGCGTACCGAGCCCCGGAATCGTACTGACGAGATAAATGCCGGCCGCGCCGTTGACGAGGAACGTGACGAGATAGAACGGCATCCCGAAGTTGAAGCGGCCATGATAGTCGGTGTCTTCCTTGCGCCCGAAACGCGCATAGTCGAACGTGAACATCATCAGCACCCACACGCCCATGTAGTAGACGAAGCAGTGCCACCAGCCGCTGGCCGGCGCGCCGCCGGCGGGGCCGAAATCGAGCCACGCGGCGTGGTAGCCGTACTCGGCCGTCGCGAGCCCGACGGCCGCGAGCAGCCCGAGCAGGTAGAACGGCAGCAGCACGCCGTTGAACTTGTCGAGCCAGTGCTGCACGCTGCCGAACACGAGCGGCACGCTGTAGAAAACGACGATCAGCGCGGCCCACTTGTAGTCGAGCGCCGGAAACTGATGGTGCGCGGCGACCGCGATCACCGAGCCTTCGAACACCGCGTAGTAGATCGCCGTCGCGAAGAAGATCAGCGTCGCGAGTGCCGCGCCCGCGCTGCCGAACAGCACGCGCGAGAACAGCGCGACCGACAGGCCGGTGCGGATCGCGTAGCGGCTGATGATCGAATTGACGACGCCGTACGACACGACCGACAGCGCCATCCCGATCAGCGCGTTGCGCGCGCCGTAGGTGAGCGCGAGCGTCGCGCCGACGACGATGTAGAACACCGCGCTGCACACGGCCCACCACGCCATCGTCAGCGAAAAGGGCGGCATGCGCGCGTGATCGGGAATGGCGAGCGTCGACAGGTCGAGATCCTCGTCGGTGCGTGCCTGAGCCAGGTTGGCCATGATCGTGCTCCTCGATGAGCAAAATTGCGAACGACGTCTCGGCCGCGGCACATGCGATCCGCAGGGCTGCCCCGACGTCGGGCGGGCAACCGGTCCGGCAGAAAAAACGCGCAAGCGCCCCCGCCGCGCGGCGCGTGGCCGCGCGGGCGGGAAACGGATAGCGAAAAGCGGAATGCGTGAAGCGCAGGCGGCGTGCGGCCGCAAACAGCGCCCGGCGCGACGGTCGGGCGCGCGGCGTTCAGTCCCGCAGCACGGCGCGCAGCAGCGCGAGGCGCTGCTGGTATTCGCGGCGCGCCGCGAGCGCGTCGGCCATCGTCACGCGCACGAAGCGCGCGCGGTGGTTCGGCTGCATCTGGCCGATCAGGTCCATGTCGGCGCTGATGACCGTGCCGATCGTCGCATAGCCGCCGCCCGACACCGCATCGCGATGCAGGATGATCGGCTCGAGTCCGGCCGGCACCTGGATCGAGCCGATCGGGTAGCACGCGTCGACGATGTTCGACGGATCGGCGCCCGCGCCGAACGGCTGCTCGCGCGGCCGGAACTGCAGCGGGCGGCCGTTCCTGTAGCGATAGCCGATGCGATCCGCTTCGGGCGCGACCGTCCATTCGTCGTCGAAGAACGTCTGCGCCGATGCGTCGGTGAGGCGGTAGTGGTACAGGCCCGGCAGCACGCGCAGCTCGACCTGGCTGTCGAGCGGCCGGCTCACGGCCGCCGGCAGTTCGCGCCCCTCGCGGTGCGTGCCGTGCGCGGCGCCGATCGGCAGCCGGTCGCCTTTCTGCAGACGCCGGCCCGCATGGCCGCCGATCGCGCCGAGCGCATACGTCGAGCGGCTGCCGAGCACGACCGGCACGTCGATACCGCCCGCGACGGCGAGGTACGCGCGCGCGCCGCTCTTCACGTAGTTGAACGACAGCACGCTGCCGGCGCGGATCCGCAGCGCGACGTTGCAGCGCTGCCCGACGCCGTCGATCTTCGGCGTCATCTCGGCGCCGGTGACGGCGATCAGCGCGTCGACATGGAACATCAGCTCGGGGCCGAGCAGCGTGCATTCGAGCACGGCCGCCTGTTCGGGATTGCCGACGAGCAGGTTTGCCGCGCGCGACGCGTACTGGTCGAGCGCGCCCGACGGCGGAATGCCGACGTGGTAATAGCCTTGCCGGCCCGTGTCCTGGACCGATGTCGCGAGGCCGGGTTTCACGACCTCGATCACGTTGTGCGCGTCAGCTTGCATGCAGCACCTCGACGAGAGAGCGGTTGTACGCGTCGGGATCGCGCAGGAATGCGTCGAGCGAGAACTTGACGGGGCGCACGCGCAGGGAGAAGGTGCCGGCATCGACCGCCGCGACGGCGGCGTCGTACGCATCGCGGTCGATCGGCGTGAACTTCACGATGTCGCCGGGCCGGAAGAACACCATGAAATCGTGCAGGTAGTCGAGCCGCTGCGCGGGATCGAAGATCGGCGCCGGCGTCACGCCGAACATCTGGTAGCCACCCGCGCCGCGCACCGAATAGATGCAGCCGAAACAGCCGCCGTGGCCGACGGTGAGCTTCGGCGTGTCGGTGCGCGGCCGCAGGTATTTCGGCACTTCGAGCTGGCGCGCGCGCTCGACCATCTGGTACATGAACGGCAGGCCCGCGACGAAGCCGACCATCGACACGAACCATGGCGAGCCCGAATGCGCGGCGATGAATTCGTCGACGCTTTGCTTGCCGTTGATGCGCGCCGCATATTCGAGATCGGTTGACGACGGATCCTGGTGGCGCTCGCGAAACCGCATCAGCGTTTCATGCGTCCACGGATCGTTGTAGAGCACGGGTATCTCGACGATGCGCGTGTCGAGTTCGAGCGATGCTTCGCCGACGTCGGCCTCGACCGTCTTCAGCAGCGCGACGAGCGCGTCGGGATCGATCACGTCCGGGTCGTAGCGCACCTGGTACGACGCGTTCGCCGGACAGATCTCGGTGATGCCCGGCACCGCGCGCCGCTGCAGTTCGCGCGTGATTGCCGTGCCCTTGAAGAACGCGCCGAGCGACATGGCTTCGCCGATTTCGACGAACACGAACTCGTCGCCGCCGAACGTATAGCGGGTCGTCACAGGGCCTCCCCGACGCGCACGGCGTCCTCGGTTGCATGCTCGCGCGCGGCGTCCGTCGCGGCTTCGCGCCACTGCGGCATCCACGCTTCGAGAAAATTCGTGTGGTAGCGTCCGGCGCGCACGTCGTCGTCCGCGAGCAGCGCCACGTGCAGCGGCGCGGTGGTCTTCACGCCGCCGACGTGCAGTTCGCCGAGCGCGCGTGCGAGCCGTTGCAGCGCGGCCGCGCGGCTCTCGTCGTGCACGATCAGCTTCGCGAGCAGCGAATCGTAGAACGGCGGCACGACGTAGCCCGGATAGAGCAGCGAATCGACACGCACGCCGGGGCCGGTCGGCCACTCCAGTGCATCGATCCGGCCGGGATTCGGGCGGAAATCCTGCAGCGGGTCCTCTGCGTTGATCCGGCATTCGAGCGCCGCGCCGCGCATCGCGATGTCCTGCTGCGCGAAGCGCAGCGGTTCGCCGTCGGCGATGCGCAGCGTCTCGCGCACGAGATCGATGCCGGTGATCGCCTCGGTCACCGGATGCTCGACCTGGATGCGCGTGTTCATCTCGATGAAGTAGAACTCGCCGCGCGCGTCGTCGAACAGGTATTCGAGCGTGCCCGCGCTGCGATAGCCGACTTCGCGCGCAAGGCGCGTCGCCGATGCGCACAGCGCGTCGCGCTGCGCCGGCGTGAGCGATGGCGATGGCGCTTCCTCGAGAATCTTCTGGCGGCGGCGCTGCAGCGAGCATTCGCGCTCGAACAGGTGGACGACGTCATGCCCGTCGCCGAGCACCTGCACCTCGATGTGCCGGGCGCGCGCGATGAAGCGTTCGAGATAGACGCCGCCGTCGCCGAACGCGGCCTGCGCCTCGCGCTGCGCGAGCGGCAGCTCGGCGTCGAGCTGCGCGGCGTCGTGCGCGACGCGGAGGCCGCGCCCGCCGCCGCCCGCGGCCGCCTTGATCATGATCGGATAGCCGATGCGCGCGGCGACCGCGCGGGCCTCGTCGAGCGACTGCACGACGCCGTCGCTGCCGGGCACCGTCGGCACGTTCGCACGCCGCGCGGTGTCGCGGGCGCGCGCCTTGTCGCCCATCGTCGCGATCACCTGCGAATCCGGGCCGACGAAGATCAGCCCGGCCGCCTCGACCTGGGCGGCGAATGCGGCGTTCTCCGACAGGAAGCCGTAGCCCGGATGGATCGCGTCCGCACCGCATTGCCGCGCGGCGTCGAGGATCGCGGCAGGATTCAGATAGCTTTTCGCCGCATGCGACGAGCCGATGTGGATCGCCTCGTCGGCCATGCGCGCGGCGAGGCTGTCGCGGTCGGCGTCGCTGACCACGGCGACCGCGCGCATGCCGAGCTCGCGTGCCGCGCGAATCACGCGCACCGCGATTTCGCCGCGGTTCGCGACCAGCACGGTCTTGATCCGCGACGGGCGATAGAACGTGTCGGGGGAGGTTGCCGGCTTCATCGCGTCACCCCTCGATCCGCATCAGTACCTGGCCCGCGTCGACCGGTTCGCCGTCCTCGACGAGCAGCTCGACGACGCGGCCGGCCGCGTCGGCTTCGATCTCGGTGAACTGCTTCATCACTTCGACGAGGCCGACCACGGCGCCCGCGGCGACCGTCGCATCGACCGCGACGTAGTAGGCCGCATCGGGCGACGGGCGCCGGTAGAACGTGCCCGGCAACGGGCTGACGATATCGTGCAATGCCATCTGGCGTCTCCTTGAATCGGGTTCAGTGATGGGCGGCGAGCGGTCGCGGTCCCGCGGTCCGGATGCCTTCGCGGACCAGCGCATCGCGCGTCGCGCGGACGAGGTCGAGCGCGCCCGGCGTGTCGCTGTGGATGCAGACCGAATCGAAATCGATGTCGATGTCGTCGCCGTCGATCGTGCGCACCTTGCCGTCGATGCACGCGCGCAGCACCTTGTCGGCGATCTGCTGCGGGTCGAGGCGGCCGACGCGGCGCGTGAACACGATCGAGCCGCTGCGGTCGTAGTCGCGGTCGGCGTAGAACTCGCGGATCACCGGCTGTTCGTACTCCATTGCCACGCGATAGGTAACCGATGCTTCCATGCAGTACAGCCACAGGCCGGGGTCGACGCGCTGCAGCGTCTCGATCAGCAGCCGCGAGAACGCTTCATTGGATGCCGCATGCATGTAGAGCGCGCCGTGCGGCTTGACGTGCTGCAGGCTCACGCCGTTCAGGCGCGCGAATTCGCGTAGCGCGCCGAGCTGGTACAGGATGTCGTGGACGAGCGCCTGCGGCGTTTCGGTGATCGTGCGGCGGCCGAAGCCGACCAGATCGCGAAAGCCCGGATGCGCGCCGATGCCGACGCCGGCGTCGCGCGCGAGCTGCACCGTGCGCGCCATGATGTTCGGATCGCCGGCATGAAAGCCGGTGGCGATGTTCGCCGAGCTGATGAGCGGCATGATCTGCTCGTCGACGCCGTCGCCGATCGTCCACGGGCCGAAACCCTCGCCCATGTCGGAATTCAGGTCGACACTGTGCTTCCTCATACGGTTCGTTCCTCCAGGTTCTCCGGTCTCGTTTGCGCCGGGGCGCGGGCCGAAACCGTGTTGAACGCAGGTTAGCCGTGCGGGGTGCGTCAAAATAGTTCTATTTTTATATGCGACCGTATCGATTTTTCAGATATCGCGCGAATCGGCCGCGCAGCGCCGCCACAGGCCCGTGTGCGTGGGTCGGGCGGTCACGGATTGCCGCCGGCGGAGCGGTTGATATGATGTTTGCCGTGTGCCCATCAGTTTTCCACCGGACATGGCCCTGACTCTCAGACAGCTCAAGTACTTCGTCGCGACCGCCGAGCTCGGACAGATCTCGCAGGCCGCGATCCAGCTCACGATCTCGCAGTCGGCCGTGACGAGCGCCATCAAGGAGCTGGAGGACAGCCTCGGCACGCAGCTGTTCCTGCGCACGTCGGCGGGCGTGACGCTCACCGACACCGGGCGGCGCTTTCTCAATCACGCGTACACGATCCTGTCGTCGGTCGACGAGGCGATGCGGATCCCGAACCTCGAAAGCACGCTGACCGGCACGCTTGCGATCGCCGCGAGCTACACGGTGCTCGGCTACTTCCTGCCGCATCACGTGCTGCGGTTGAAGACGCTCTATCCGCGCCTGACGATCCACCTGCATGAACTGAACCGCGAGTCGATCGAGGAAGGGCTGATCGCGGGCCGCTACGACATGGCCGTGCTGCTTACGTCGAACGTGTCGAACCCGGCGCTCGTGCTGGAGCCGGTGATCCATTCGGTGCGCCGGCTGTGGGTCGGCGCGCATCATCCGCTGCTCAGGCGCGAGAGCGTCACGTTCGCGGAGGTCGCACACGAGCCGTTCGTGATGCTGACGGTCGACGAGGCCGGACAGACGGCGCTGCGCTACTGGAACGAGACGCCGTACCGGCCGAACGTGATCCTGCGCACGTCGTCGGTCGAGGCCGTGCGCAGCATGGTCGCGAACGGCAGCGGCGTCGCGATCCTGTCCGACATGGTGTATCGCCCGTGGTCGCTCGAAGGGCGGCGTATCGAGACGATCGTGCTGCGCGACCCGGTGCCGCCGATGAGCGTCGGCCTCGCGTGGCGCAAGAACATCGAGTTGAGCCCCGCGATGCACGCGGTGCGCGACTACTTCAGGCACACGTTCATGGAGCCGCGCGCGCTGGGCGGCGCGACCTGAGTGCGCGGCGAACCCGCATGAAAAAAGCCGGGACGCATCCCGGCTTTTTTCTGGTTCATCGCAGGAAACCGTGGAGCGTTTTCGAGCGATTGCATAATCTGACACATGATTTTAAGGATGTCGGAGGAAGCAATTGCTCGATCGAAAGGCACTTCAGGCGCTGGGCTGCTGGACCGGCTATCGGTTGGAACGGGTGGAATGGCCGCAAGGAGAAGAGCGCACGCTGTCGCTATATCTGAGGCCGGTCAGCAAGGTCATGTACTGCGAGCAATGCGGTGCACGCTGCCAGCAAATCCATGAGACGGTGGTTCGTCGAGTGCGCGATCTGCCGCTGTTCGAATATCGGGTGGTGCTGCACGTTCCCCGTCGCCGGGTCTGGTGCGAACACTGCGGCGGCCCGCGACTGGAGAAGCTGGCGTGGCTGGGCCGCTACCAGCGAGTGACGGAGCGGTTCGCCAAGGCTTGCGAGAAGTTGCTGCAAGCGGCCAGCGTACAAGCGGTGGCGGGCTTCTACGATCTGGGCTGGCACACGGTCAAATCGATCGACAAGATGCGCCTGCGAGCACGCGTGGCCGAGCCGGACTGGTCGACGATCCGCTATCTGGCGATGGACGAGTTCGCGCTGCACAAAGGCCATCGCTACGCCACGGTGGTGGTTGATCCGATCGGCCGGCAGGTGCTCTGGGTCGGGCCAGGACGTTCGCGCGAAACGGCGCGAGCCTTCTTCGAACAACTCCCTGAAGGCGTGGCCGAGCGTATCGAAGCAGTTGCGATCGACATGACCACGGCCTACGAGCTGGAGATCAAGGAACAGTGCCCGCAGGCGGAAATCGTCTTCGATCTGTACCACGTCGTGGCCAAGTACGGGCGCGAAGTGATCGACCGAGTTCGGGTGGATCAGGCCAACCAACTGCGAGATGACAAACCAGCGCGGAAGGTTCTGAAGTCCAGCCGCTGGCTGTTGCTGCGCAACCGCCATAACTTGAAACCAGAACAGGCGGTACACCTGAAGGAACTGCTGGCCGCCAATCAATCGCTGCTATGCGTCTATGTGCTGCGCGACGAACTCAAGCGGCTCTGGTTCTACCGAAAGCCAGCCTGGGCGGAAAAAGCCTGGGGGCAATGGTTCGAACAGGCCCAGCAAAGCGGGATTGCCGCCCTGCAAAAGTTCGCCCAGCGCTTGCAGGGGTATTGGCATGGAATCGTGACTCGCTGCCGCCATCCGCTCAATACCAGCGTTGTTGAAGGCATCAACAACACTATCAAGGTCATCAAGCGCAGGGCTTACGGGTACCGCGACGAGGAATACTTCTTCCTCAAGATCCGCGCCGCGTTCCCCGGAATTCCGCGATGAACCTTTTTTCTTCGGTGGACGAATCCGCCGTGCGTTGCGCTTACGCGCTGGCCGACATCGCGTCCGCGTCGCTCGCGCGGATGCCGAGGCGTTCGAACAGCGCGCGATCCTTCTGCGATTGCGGGTTGCTGGTCGTCAGCAGCTGGTCGCCGTAGAACATCGAGTTCGCGCCGGCGAGGAAGCACATTGCCTGCAGCCCGTCGTCGAGCTGCTCGCGGCCGGCCGACAGGCGCACGACGGCCTTCGGCATCGTGATGCGCGCAACCGCGATCGTGCGCACGAACTCGAACGGGTCGAGCGGCGCGGTGCCTTCGAGCGGCGTGCCTTCGATCGCGACGAGGTTGTTGATCGGCACCGAATCCGGATACGGGTTCAGGTTCGCGAGCTGCGAGATCAGGCCCGCGCGTTCGCGGCGCGATTCGCCCATCCCGATGATGCCGCCGCAGCACACGTTGATGCCGGCGTCACGCACGCGGTCGAGCGTGTCGAGGCGGTCCTGGTACGTACGCGTCGAGATCACCTGGCCGTAGAACTCCGGCGACGTGTCGAGGTTGTGGTTGTAGTAGTCGAGGCCTGCGGTCGCGAGCTGCTGCGCCTGCTCGTCTTCCAGCATGCCGAGCGTCATGCAGGTCTCGAGGCCGAGCTCCTTCACGCCGCGCACCATCTCGGTCAGCGCCGGCATGTGGCGCTCCTTCGGGTTGCGCCACGCGGCGCCCATGCAGAAGCGGCTCGCACCGTTCGCCTTCGCCGCGCGTGCGGCGTCGAGCACCGTGTCGACGTCCATCAGCTTTTCGGCCTTCAGGCCCGTGTCGTGATGCGACGACTGCGAGCAGTAGCCGCAATCTTCCTCGCATCCGCCCGTCTTGATCGACAGCAGCGTCGACAGCTGCACCGCGTTCGCGTCGAAGTGCTCGCGATGCACCTGTTGCGCGCGGAAGATCAGGTCGTTGAACGGCAGCGCGAACAGCGCGACGACGTCGGCGACGCGCCAGCGCTGCGGGGCCGGTGCGGCCACGGGAATCGCGTCGGGTTGCACGGCGGCGGTCTGGGCTTGGGTCATTTCGTTTTCCTGTCCTGGGCGGGAGTGGGGATTCGGTTGGGTCAGCGCTGCGCGGTGCGCAGCGACTCGACGAGCGCGTCGATGTCGAGCATCGCCGCGGCGGATTCGGGCGCGGCCGGCGCCATGTACGGAATGCGGCCGATCAGCGGTGCGCGGTGCTCGCGCGCGAGCCAGTCGCGCATTGTTGCGATGTTCTCGTCGGGGAACGACATGGCCGGGTCGACGTGGTTTGCCACCCAGCCTGCGAGCTTGAGGCCGCGTGCGGCAATCGCGTCGGCGGTGAGCAGCGCGTGGTTGATGCAGCCGAGCCGCACGCCGACCACGAGCACGACCGGCACGCCGAGCGCGACCGCGAGATCGGCCATGTCCTGCGTGTCGTTCATCGGCACGCGGAAGCCGCCGGCGCCTTCGACGACGACGATATCCGCGCGCGTCAGCGCTTCGCGGTGGCATGCGACGATCGTGTCGATGTCGAGCGTCACGCCTTCCTGCGCGGCGACGATGTGCGGCGCGGCCGGCGCCTTCAGCAGGAACGGCGTGCGCAGTTCGGGCGGCAGCACCACGTTCGAGGCCGCGTCGAGCTGGTCGGCATCCTCGTTGCGCCAGACGCCGTCGCGTTCGTACGCACCGGCCGCGACGGGCTTCAGCGCAGCCGCGCGCAGGCCGAGCTGCGCGAAGCCGTGCAGCATCGCGGCCGATACGAAGGTCTTGCCGATTTCGGTGTCGGTGCCGGTGACGAAGAGCGAGAGCGGGGCCGTCATGCTGCAGTCTCCCGCCGGGCCGCCCCAAGGGAGGCTGCAGCCCCCTCGGGGGGCAGCGAACGAGAGTGAGCGTGGGGGTGGTCCGGCTTCTCGCTGGCTTCGATCAATGCAGTCTCGAGCCGCGCGAGATCGTCGAACGAATGCGCGGCCGACAGCGACACGCGCAGTCGAGACGTGCCGGCCGGCACCGTCGGCGGCCGGATCGCGGGCACCCACAGGCCGTGCGCGTCGAGCGCGCGCATCGCCGCGAGCGTCGCGTCGTTGCTGCCGATCACGAGCGGCTGCACGGCCGTGTGCGAATCGACCGGCTGCCAGCGCGTGTTGCGCAGCAGCGCGCGGGTGCGCTCGATCAGCGCGGCGAGATGCGCGCGGCGCGCGTCGCCTTCGTCGCCCGCGATCACCTTCAGGCTGGCCGATACCGCATGTGCAACGGCGGGCGGTGCGGCCGTCGTGAAGATGTAGCTGCGCGCACGCTGGATCAGCCATTCGATCACGGTCTCGTGCGCGATGACGAAGGCGCCCGCGACGCCGGCCGCCTTGCCGAGCGTGCCGACGTAGACGAGATTCGGCGAACGCAGCGCGGCGGCCGCGAGCGCGCCGCGGCCCTGCGGGCCGAGCACGCCGAAGCCGTGCGCATCGTCGACGACGAGCCACGCGCCGTGGCGTTCGGCCAGCGCGACGAGTTCGGCGAGCGGCGCGAGGTCGCCGTCCATGCTGAACACGGTATCGCTGACGATCAGTTTCGTTTCGGCGTCGGACGCGTCGAGCAGCGCGGCGAGCGCGGCCGTGTCCGCATGCGGATAGACCTGCACGTTCGCGCGCGACAGCCGCATGCCGTCGATCAGCGATGCGTGGTTCAGCGCGTCGGAGAAGATCGTCGCGCCTTTGCCGGTCAGCGCAGTCATCGCGGCGAGGTTCGCCATGTAGCCGGTGCTGAAGTACAGCGCGCGCGGCGCGTCGGAGAAGCCGCCCGAGAAGCCCGCGAGTTCGTCCTCGAGCGTCGCGTGTGCGCGCGAATGGCCGCCGAGCAGGTGCGAGCCGCCGCTGCCGGAGCCGTAGCGCTGCGCACCTTCGCCGAATGCGGCGACGAGCGCCGGATGCGCGGCGAGGCCGAGGTAGTCGTTGCTCGCGAAGCCGACGATCTCGCGGCCGTCGACGGTCATGCGCGCGTCGCACGCGGTATCGGCGGTGCGTCGCACGCGGCGCAGCCCTTGCGCGTCGAGATCGGCGAGGCCGCGCTGCAGGGTGTCGAGCAGGCTCATCGTGCAATCTCCGCGAGCGTTGCGTCGAGCGTGTCGCGCGTGCGCTGCGCGAGCCATGCGATGTCGTCGTCGCTCATCACGTACGGCGGCATCAGGTACACGGTCGTGCCGATCGGGCGCAGCAGCAGCTCGCGTTCGAGCGCGCGTTCGAAGAAGCGCCGCGAGAAGCCGCGCGCCGCGTCGCCGTCGAGTGCGACGTCGAACGCGAACAACGTGCCGCGCTCGCGCAGGTGGCGCACTTGCGGATGCGTGTCGAGCGGCGCGAGCGCGGCGCGCATCGCGGCCGACTTGCGGGAATTTGCCGCGAGCACGTCGTCGCGCGCGAACAGGTCGAGCGTCGCGACCGCCGCGCGGCACGCGAGCGGGTTGCCGGTGTACGAATGCGAGTGCAGGAAGCCGCGCGTCGTGTCGTCGTCGTAGAACGCCGCGAACACGTCGTCGCGCGTGAGCACGAGCGACAGCGGCAGGTAGCCGCCGCTGATGCCTTTCGACAGGCACATGAAATCGGGCCAGACACCAGCCTGCTCGCACGCGAAGAAGGTGCCGGTACGGCCGCAGCCGACCGCGATCTCGTCGGCGATCAGGTGCACGCCAAATTCGTCGCACAGTGCGCGCAGGCCGCGCACGTACGACGGATCGTGCATGGCCATGCCGGCCGCGCACTGCACCAGCGGCTCGACGATCAGCGCGGCGATCCGGTCGCCGCGTTCGACGAACAGGCGACGCACGTCGGCGAGCGCGCGGCCCGCGACGTCGGCGGCCGTCTCGCCCGGCAGCGCGCCGCGCGCATCGGGCGACGCGACGACGTGCGCATGGCGGATCAGCGGGTCGTATGCGTCCTTGAACAGCGCGACGTCGGTCACGCCGAGCGCGCCGATCGTCTCGCCGTGATAGCTGTTCGCGACGCACACGAATTCCTGCTTGCCCGCGCGGCCGCGGTTGCGCCACGCGTGGAAGCTCATCTTCAGCGCGATCTCGACGGCGGACGCGCCGTCCGATGCGAAGAACGCATGGCCGAGCGTGCGCGCGGTGAGCGCGTGCAGCCGCTCGGCGAGCTCGATCGCGGGCTCGTGCGTGCAGCCGGCGAGCATCGCGTGTTCGAGCGTGTCGAGCTGGTCCTTCAGCGCCGCGTTGATGTCCGGGTTCGCATGGCCGAACAGGTTGACCCACCACGAGCTGATCGCGTCGAAGTAGCGGCGGCCGTCGCGGTCGTACAGCCATACGCCCGCACCGCGCGCGACGGGAACGAGCGGCAGGCGCTCGTGGTGCTTCATCTGGGTGCAGGGGTGCCAGACCGCGCGCAGGCTGCGCGCGACCCAGTCGTCGGTGGCTGGCGTACTCAAGGCAACTCCGGAGGGTAAAACGGCCGCGCGGCATCGACGGGATGCCGCGCGGCAGATACGAAAACGGGCTGAGATTAGCGTGTTCCGCGCGACGTTGCACTAGCGGTTACAAACACCGCAAAGCCTTACGGGGCGGGAGTTCGGCGCAGATCGGAGCGGCTCGGAACGGAACGGATCGGATGCCCGGAAATGACGGCAGATGACGACGTTCGAGTGAGACCCCCCGACAGAAAAAAATCGCGGGGCGGCATGCGGTGCGATCGCGAAAAATCGGGGATCGAAGGGGCGCGGCGGAGGGAAGCGATACCACGCGCGAAGGGTGGCGGCGGAATGGTCTGCGGAATCAGGCGCGGGAGTGGGCCGTCGAAATGGCAGACGATAGCGGGATGGCGCAAACGCGCATGCTGCGACGCGCGACGCGATCACGCACGGAAGAATGAGAAATGAGACGGGAAGCGGGAGCCGGGAACGGCAGCGAAATTGGCGCAGCGTATTACCCGCCGAGCGTCAGTGTCAGCGCGAAGCCAGCGCGGGCGTAGCGGTGTCGCGCGTATTGTCGTCGCCGTTGTCGGCCGTCTGCGTCGTGTTCCACACGACGCGGTCGTTGACCGCATACAGCCGGCACGCGCCCGCGCCTTGCTTCGCGCAGTTGTCGAGCGCGAGCGCCATCGGGTCGTCGCCGCCTTCGGCCCACGACCACGCGCCTTCCGACGACACCGCGAACGCGCGGCTTGGATGCTGGTTCAGGAAGCGGCGGTAGCCGTCACGGCCGGCTTCGTCGACATACGGCACCGCGTTGACCGCATCGATGGCCGCATAGCCGGTGGCTTTCGGTTCGTGCGGGTTCGCGACCGCATAGTGCACCGTGGTCGGCAGGTTCAGTTTCGCGAGGAACGCGTTGACGGCCGGCCACCAGATCGGCACGCCGTCGCGATCGACGATCAGCCGGTGCGCGTCGTCCTTGTAGCGGCCGAAATCGATGAACTGGGCCTGCGTGCCGTGCGACACGTACGCGTCGTGCATTTGCGCGACGAGCCCGGGCGTCCACACCGAATCGTTGTCGCCGTACAGCCACAGCGATTGCACGGCCGTGTGCGCGCCGTACTGGTCGAACGCGTCGACGAGGTTGCGCTGCCAGCCGTCGCACAGGTCCTGGCGCAGCCCGCCCGAGAAGTTGATGATGCCGCGCACGCCCGGTGCGGCTTCGGTGCCGTACGCGACCGACACGAGGCCGCCGTGCGACGTGCCGGCGACGACGATGCGCGACGCATCGACGTAAGACTGGCGCGACATGTAGCGCACCGTCGCGTCGACGTCGGCGGCCTGCGCGAGGCCGTTCTTCCCGACGTTGCAGCCTTCCTGCTGGTAGGTGCCGTCCGAGCCGGCGAAACCCTGGCGGTTCGGCGCGATCACCGCGTAGCCGCGGCGCACGAATTCGCGCGCGAACGCGAGCGGCCGGCTGCGCGGCTGCAGATGGAGATCGCCGGTGTTCTTGCCGTGGTTGAAGACGACGAGCGGGAACGGGCCGGGGCCATCCGGCTTGAAGAGGGTCGCTTCGAGCGTGACGGAGCCCGAAGCATTGGCCGGAATGCGGAGGATCTGTTCGTTGAGGTCGGCCGCGACCTGCGGCAGGTTCGCGTCGCTGTAATCGAAGCGCTCGGCGTGGGCGAGCGATCCGGTTGCCGTGCCGGCACCCGTATTCGCGTTCGGCAGCGTACCGGCCTGAGCGGCCGACAGCGCACAGGCCGCCATCCATCCCACCAATACCTTGCTGAACGCCATTCGTAAGCCCTGCCATGCAACATGACCAATTCGGGGTCATCGTAGCCCGACAAATTCGGGTTGTGCAATGCGGGAATTACCCGGCGTCTGACACAGCAACTATTTGTCAGCGTTCACTTACTTCACCGTCGACATAGCGCCAGAAACCCTGCTCGTCGCGCTCGAAACGGCTCGTCTCGTGGAGCCGGTAAGCGCGCCCGCCAACCTTGTAGCGGGCCACGAACTCAACCTCCGCGTGCCGTTCGTCGAGCGGCGCATGGCGTTTCACCGCGAGGCCGAGCCAGCGCGGCGCATCGGGCGCTTCGGGGTCGGTGTCGAGATCGGGCGGGCAGGTGCGCGCCGCCCACGTCGCGCGCAGGTAGTCGGTGGCGCCGAGCACGTACGCGCTGTACCGCGAGCGCATCAACTCGAGCGCGGTCGGCGCGGCGGCGCCGCCGTCGATGAAGCGGCCGCAGCAGGCCGCATAGCGGGGCGCCGGGGCTTTGCCGGCGGGAGCGGGGGACGCGCCGCCGCACGGGCACGCGTCAGGTCGGGTCAAAATCATGCGAAACGGGAATTAACGACGCCGGGTTGTCGGTTCGGCTCACCAGCTCAGCTCGATGCCGTCGTACTGGAAGAAACGGCCGTTGGCCTGCGACACGTCCGCGTTGGCTTCGGCGATCACGCGGCGCATGCCGGTCACGCTGGTTTCCGGATCGATCGCGGCCTGCGCGCCGCCCATGTCGGTGCGCACCCAGCCGGGATGGAGCGAGATGCACGCGGCGTGACGCGTCTGCAGCGACGCGATGCGCAGCACGTCGTTCAGTGCGGCCTTGCTCGCGCGATACAGCCAGCCGGTGGTGCCGGTCGCCTCGGCGATGCTGCCCATCCGGCTCGACACGACGGCCAGCACGCCGCGCGCATCCTCGACGAGCGGCAGCAGGATCGGCAGCAACTGCATCGGTCCGCGCACGTTCGTGTGCATCACCGCGTCGAAATCCTCGGCGGTGATCGTCTCGACGCCTTCGGTGCGTGGCCCGTAGACGCCCGACACGAGCACGGCCGCATCGAGCCGCTCGCCGTCGAGCTTCCAGCCGAGCGCGGCGATCTGCTCCGGCTGAGCGATGTCGAGCGCATGCGCTTGCGCGCCGAGCGCGTGCAGTTCGGTGAGCGACGCTTCGTCGCGCGCGGTGGCGATCACGTTCCAGCCGTCGCGCCGGTATTGCCTGACGAATTCGCGGCCGAGGCCGCGCGATGCGCCGACGATCAGTACGGTTTTCATGCCCGTCGCTCCTTTCCTGGGCACCGCCGTGGCGGCGGTGCCGGTGTCAGATCCGTTCGATGCGTGTCGTGGCGGCCTCGCCGCAGCAGCGGCAGCAGCGTGACGTTACTGCGCGTCCCCGCACGGCTTCAGCGTGTCGGCGACTGCCTGCGCGACGCCGTCGAGCCGCGCGGCGTCCGCCGCGACCATGTCGTTGTCGGGCGCATGCTCGCCGCGTGCGGTGAGCGCGGCAACGCAGCGCTTGTAGGTTTCGTCGAGCGCGTCGAAGCTCGACACGGCCATCCCGAGGTTGCGCATCCGCCCGTCGTGCACGCCGTACACGAGCCCGTGCACGGTGAGCGACTGGCCGCGCGCCCACGCGTCGTTGACGATCGTCGTGCGGCACACGTTGACGACCTGCTCGATCGAATTCAGTTCGATCAGGCGGCGATAACGCGCTTCGCCCACCGGCCATTCGTCGAGCAGCGCCGCGTGGCGCTCGCGCACGTCCTGCACGTGATGCAGCCAGTTGTCCGCGAGGCCGACGCGCCGGTTGTGCAGCGCTGCGTTCACGCCCGAGCAGCCGTAGTGGCCGACGACCATGATGTGCTTCACGCGCAGGATGTCGACCGCGAACTGGATCACCGACAGGCAGTTCAGGTCGCTGTGCACGACGACGTTCGCGATGTTACGGTGCACGAACACTTCGCCCGGCGGCAGGCCGATGATCTGGTTCGCGGGCACGCGCGAATCCGAGCAGCCGATCCACAGATATTCGGGCGCCTGCTGGTCGGCGAGGCGCGTGAAGAATTCGGGATCGTCGGCGAGCTTGCGTTTGACCCAGGCGTCGTTGTTGTCGAACAGGTGTGAAAGCGGGTTGTCTTGGGTGTTCATCGGTGTGGATTCCGTGTGCGGAAATCAGGTCGATATCGGATTCGGTGTCACCGGCGTCAGGCGGCGCGCTGCGCGTCGCCTTCGCCGTCGTTCTGGTCCGCCGCGCCGAAGCGCGCCGGATAGCGTGCGCTGAAGCGCAGCGCCGCGTCGTACGGATAAAAATCGGGCAATTCGCCCTGCAGCAGCTTGTCCTTGCTTGCCTGCCACAGCGCGGGATCGAAAAAGTCCGCGTGATGCTTCATGAAGACCCCTCGCACGCGTGGGTCGCCGAGCAGGAACGGCCCGTAGGTCTCCGGAAAGATGTCGTGCGGGCCGACGGTATACCACGGTTCGCCGGACAGCTCGTCTTCCTCGTTGCGCGGCGGCGGCACGCGGCGCACGTTGCAGTCGGTCAGGTACTCGATCTCGTCGTAGTCGTAGAACACGACGCGGCCGTGGCGCGTGACGCCGAAGTTCTTGTACAGCATGTCGCCGGGGAAGATGTTCGCCTTCATCAGCTCCTTCACCGCGTTGCCGTATTCCTTCACGCCGTGCTCGATGTCCGCGTCGGTGCCGTTCTGCAGGTACAGGTTGAGCGGCGTCATCCGGCGCTCGATATACAGGTGCTTGATCACGAGATTGTCGTCCTCGTATTCGAGCAGCGACGGCACTTCCTTCTCCAGCTCGCGCACCAGCGCGTGGTCGAGCCGCGCGAGCGGCAGCGCGACGCTCGAATACTCGAGCGTGTCGGCCATCCGCCCGAGGCGGTCGTGGCGCTTCACGAGCTGGTACTTCTCCATGATCTGCGCGCGCGTCGTTTCCTTCGGCGGCGGGAAGTGATCCTTGATGATCTTGAACACGTACGGGAACGACGGCAGCGTGAACACGAGCATCACGAGGCCCTTGATCCCGGGCGCGATGATGAAGCGGTCGCTCGAATGCGACAGGTGGTGCAGCAGGTCGCGGTAGAACAGGTTCTTGCCCTGCTTCTGCAGGCCGACCGACGTGTAGATTTCCGCCTTCGGCTTGCCGGGCATGATCGTGCACAGGAAGTCGACGTACGCGGACGGCACGCCCATGTCGACGAGGAAATACGAGTGCGAGAAGCTGAAGATGATCTGCAGCAGGTCGCGGCGCAGCAGCACGGTGTCGAGCGCGAGCAGGCCCGGGCGCACGTGGCGGATCGGCACCGCGAACGGCAGCACGCGGTCGGCGTTGATGATGCGCCCGACGATGTACGCGCTCTTGTTGCGGAAGAACAGCGACGACAGCACGTGGATCTGGAAATTCGGCGCTTCGTCGAAGTGGCCGAATTCGTCGTCGATCGCCTGCATCACGCACGCGATGTCGCGCGTGAGATCCTCGAACGCCGGTTCGAGCTGGAAGTTCGTGACGATGCGCTCGAGCGTGACCGCGAGCCCGTCGGTGCCCGGATAGTACGCACGGTAGGTCGGTTTCGCGGCCGGCTCGTCGTTCTCGAGATATTCGGTCGAGATCGCCGGGCGCACGAAGATGAAATCGTTGCTGAAGTACGAGCGGTGCAGGATCTTGCAGCACACCGAATTGAAGAACGTTTCCGCGCACTCGGGCTGGCGGTGCGACGTCAGCAGGCCGATGTAGTGCAGCTTGATCTGCTGCCAGACCTCGTCGTCGATGTTCTCCGCGTCGTATTCGTCCTCCAGCCACTCGACGCATTCCTGCACGCGTTCGTCGTACGACGTAATCCGCTCGCGCGCGAGCCGCTGCAGCCCGTGCCAGTCGGCGCGCTCGTACAGCGTCTTCGCCTCGACGGCCGCTTCGCGGAAGATCCGGTAGTGGCGGTCGAAGTTTTCGAGCATCGTCTGCGCGACGTCGAAACCGATCTGCGAAGACAGCAGTTTGGGGAAGTGATTCATCGCGTGCAGGCTCGTTCGGGAGGGGCTGTAAGCACTCGCCATTTTAGCGCCCAAGTCGGCGTTTCAATGACTTTAGCGGGGACGCACCGGCGGTCGTCAGTCGGCGCGTTATTCGCCGTTGGGGGCTGTTCGGTGCATCTTCGCGTAAAGATACGGGTACGGAACCGATTCTGACACGAACTTTTTTTGACGGGCCGGCTGCCGCCGGGCACGCGTTCCGTGCGACGGCGATAGAATCGACGGATCGCCCGCCGCGGCCTGCCGCCGGCGCGCATTCGCACCGATAACGACGAGACGCCCCACCGATGAACGCACTGGAACACCAACTCGACTATCCCTTCGCCGACACGCTGCCCGCCGCGGGCGACACGTTCGAGGTCGCGCCCGGCGTGCGCTGGCTGCGCATGCCGCTGCCGTTCTCGCTCGACCACATCAACCTGTGGCTGCTGCGCGACGAGATCGACGGGCAGGCCGGCTGGACGATCGTCGATTGCGGGATCTCGTCGGACGCGATCCGTACGCACTGGGAACAGATCTTCGACACGCATCTCGACGGCCTGCCGGTGCTGCGCGTGCTCGTCACGCACTGCCACCCCGATCACTTCGGCCTCGCGAACTGGCTATGCGAAGGCGGCGACCGGGGCCGCTGGAACGTGCGGCTGTGGATGACGCTCGGCGAGTACATGTTCGGCTGCCTGATGGCGGCCGGCAACGGCTCGAACGCGGGCGGCGCGGCGGCCGCCGATCACTTCGCGCGCCACGGGCTGACCGATCCCGCCGCGCTCGACAAGCTGCGCAACCGCCGCAACTACTACTCGGATCTCGTGCCGGCCGTGCCGCCGCGCTACCGGCGCCTGCGCGAAGGCGACGCGGTGACGATCGGCACGCGCACGTGGCGCGTCGTCACCGGCTTCGGCCATTCGCCTGAACATTGCGCGCTGCACAGCGAGGCGGACGACGTGCTGATCTCCGGCGACATGGTGCTGCCGCGCATCTCGACCAACGTGTCGGTGTTCGACCTCGAACCGGAAGCGAATCCGCTCGCGCTGTACCTGCAGTCGCTCGGCCGCTACGAGACGATGGCGCCCGACACGCTCGTGCTGCCGTCGCACGGCAAGCCGTTCCGCGGCGTGCGCACGCGCATCGCGCAACTGCGTGCGCACCACGACGCGCGGCTCGACGAAGTGCGCGTCGCGTGCGCGGAGCAGCCGACGAGCGCGGCCGATATCGTGCCGATCATGTTCCGCCGCCGCGAGCTCGATATCCACCAGATGACGTTCGCGCTCGGCGAGGCGCTCGCGCACCTGAACCTGCTGTGGCTCGCGGGCGAACTCGTGCGCGAGCAGGGCGACGACGGCGTGCTGCGATTCCGCACCGCCCGCTGATACCGCTTCGTTCTCCTCACACGACGGGTTCGTAACGCCACCCGTCGTGATGCCATTGCATCGTGTGCGTCGGTGCGAGCGCCGCGAGAAACGCGGTGTCGTGCGACGCGACCACGATCGCGCCCGGGAAGCCGGCCAGGGCGGCTTCGATCGCGCGCACCGATTCCAGATCGAGGTGATTGGTCGGCTCGTCGAGCAGCAGCAGTTGCGCAGGCGTGCCGCGCCACAACGCGCATGCGAGTGCGGCCTTCAGCCGTTCGCCGCCGCTCAGCTGCCGCGCCGGCTGCGTCGCGCGCGCCGCGTCGAGCTGCAACAGCGCGAGACGGCTGCGCAGGTCGCCTTCGGCGAGCGGCGTATCGAGCAGCCCGAGCTGCTCGACAATCGAGCGCTCGGGATCGAGCAGCGCGAGCCGCTGGTCGAGATACGCGGCGCTCACGTGCGTCGTGCATGCGCCTGAACGCGGTGCGAGCTCGCCCGCGAGCATCCGCAGCAACGTCGATTTGCCGCAGCCGTTCGGGCCCGTCAGCGCGATGCGCACGGCGCCGCTCGCCGACCACGTGATCGTTTCGGCGTCGCCCGCGACGCGCCACGGCAGTTGCGCGTGTTCGAGCGCGAACAGCTGGCGCCGCGCGCTGACCTCGGTGCCCGGCAGCGACACGAGCACGGGCGCATCGGCTTCGACGCGTGCGGCGGCCTGCTGCACGCGTTCGTCGAGCGTCGCCTTGAACGTGTCCTGACGACGCCGAACCTGCCCCATGATGTGGCGCGCCGCACCCTTGCGGCTCTGTTTCGCCATCGACGACAAGTTGGCCGTCTTTGCGTCGCGCAGCGAGCCGGCCGCGTGGCGCTGGATCGTGTCGTGTTCCTGTTCGAGCCTGCGCCTGACGCGCCCGCGCTCGGTGCGGGCATGATCGAGTGCCGCGTGCGCTGCATCCTGTTCGGCGTCTCGCTGCGCGCGGTAGAGCGCGTAGTTGCCGCCGTACGAGCGCGCGCCGTGCGGTGTCAGTTCGACGATCCGTTGCACGCCGGCGAGCAGCGCACGGTCGTGGCTCACGATGACGAGGCCGCCGCGCCAGCCGTCGAGCGCCGCGCGCAGCCACGCGCGGCCCGGCGCGTCGAGATGATTGGTCGGTTCGTCGAGCACGAGCAGGCCGGCGCCGGACAGCAACGCGCCGATCAGCGCGACGCGCGCGAGCTGGCCGCCGCTCAGCGCCTGCGCGGGCGTGGCGGGCTGCACGTCGTACAGGCCGGCCGCGTCGAGCGCCGCGCGCAACTGCTCGGCGAGATTCCAGCGCTCGCCGATCAGGTCGAAGTCGTGCTGCTCCGCGCGGCCGTGGGCGAGTCGCGCAAGCGCGCCGAGCGGCGCATCGAGCGCGGCGATTTGCGCGACGGTGCGCGGGCCGGCCGACGCATCGTCGTGCTGCTGCGCGACGTAGACGACCGGCGTGTGCCGGTCGATCGTGCCCGAGCTCGGCGCGCGGCGGCCCGCGATCAGCTGCGCGAGCAGGCTCTTGCCGATGCCGTTGCGCCCGACGATGCCGGTCGGTGTGCGGTCGATGGAAAGGTCGAGCGAATCGAACAGCGTGACGCCGTCGTCGAAGCGAAAGGAAACGTGATGAAGCGCGACGAGCGCGCCGGTCGGCGTGGCAGCAGCCATAAGCACCTCCGAAAATGCGTGAAGACCTTCGCGCGGCGTGCGTGGCACGGCGGCGAAAACATTTTGGGAAGGCTTAGTTGTTCACTTTGGCTGGCGTCCGGTATGAGGAATAGGCGCGGAGTGTAGCAAGCGCCGCACGCGGGCCGCAAGCGACGGGCGCGCACGCCGTCGCTTGCGCGCCACGCGTGCTTACTGCACGGAGACCGTCGTGAAGTTCTGTCGTCCGAACGGGCTCACGTGATAGCCGCTCACGTTCGTGCGCGTGAGCGCGGCCGCGGTCGGGTAGCCGAGCGGGATCCACAGCGCCTGGTCGTGGATGATCTTCTGCGCGGCTTCGTACAGCTTCGCGCGCTTGGCCTGGTCGGCGGTCGACTTGCCGTCGGCGATCAGCTTGTCGAGCTGCGCGTCGCAGAAGCGCGCGAAGTTGATGCCCGATTTCACCGCGTTGCAGCTGAACAGCGGCGACAGGTAGTTGTCCGGATCGCCGTTGTCGCCGGCCCAGCCCATGAACAGCATGTCATGCTGGCCGAGCTTCGCCTGCTTGATCAGCTCGCCCCATTCGATCACCTTCACGTCGGCCTTCACGCCGATCTTCGCGAGGTCGGCCTGCAGCAGCTCCGCGCCGACCTTCGGGTTCGGGTTCAGCACGCTGCCGGTCGGGCGCGTCCAGATCGTCGTCGAGAAGCCGTTCGGGAAGCCGGCCTGCGCGAGCAGCTGCTTTGCCTTCGCGGGATCGTACGCATACGGCGAGACGTCCTTCGCGTAGCTCCACGTGTTCGGCGGATACGGGTTGTTCGCGGCCGTCGCGGTGTTGTCGAACACGACCTTCAGGTAGGTCGCACGGTCGAACGCGAGGTTCAGCGCCTCGCGCACCTTGTCGTTGTCGAGCGGCTTTTTCTGCGTGTTAAGCGCGACGAACGCGGTCATGAACGCAGGTGTCTGCACGACCTTCAGCGCGCTTTCGCCCTTCGCGGCGAGCACGTCCTGCGGCTTCGGCGACAGCGCGATCTGGCATTCGCCGGCCTTCACCTTCTGCAGTCGCACCGACGGGTCGGGCGTGATCGCATAGATCAGCCGGTCGACCTTCGGCTTCGTGCCCCAGTACGTCGGGTTCACGTCATAGCGGATCAGCGCGTCCTTCGTATAGCTCTTCAGCACGAACGGGCCCGTGCCGACCGGCTTCGCGTTCAGGTCGGCCTGCTTGCCGGCCTTCAGCAACTGGTCCGCGTATTCGGCCGAGTAGATCGACGCGAAGCCCATCGTCAGGATCGGCACGAACGTCGCGTTCGGCTCGTTCAGCACGAACTTCACCGTGCTGTCGTCGACCTTCGTGACCGACTTCACGAGCTTCACGAGGCCCATCGACTGCGCGTGCGGGAAGCCGCTCGCGCCGGCCACCTTGTGCCACGGGTTCGCATCGTCGAGCATCCGGCTGAACGTGAACACGACGTCGTCCGCGTCGAGCGCGCGGCCCGGCTTGAAGGTGTCGGTGGTCTGGAACGCGACGTTCGGGCGCAGGTGGAACGTGTAGGTGAGGCCGTCGGCGCTGGCGTCCCATTTGTCGGCGAGCGCGGGCACGACCTTTTTCGCGGCTTCGTCGTACGACACGAGCGTGTTGAAGATCACGTCGGCCGACGCGTTGGTCGTGACGAGCGAGTTGTACTGTACGACGTCGAAGCCGTCCGGGCTCGATTCCGTGCAGACGGTGAGCGGCTTGGCGGCGGCGAGGCCGGGGGCGGCGAGTGCGGCGGCGACCGCGGCCGCGGCGAACAGCTTGACGTGCATAGGATCTCCCACGTGGCTTGTGTTTTTTGCTGGGTAACGGGATGCGGGCGCGGCCCGGAAGCGGATAGGGCCGGCGCGGCTGACGAATAGCATACCGTCAAAGCATGCGACGCGTGAAAAAAGGCGCCGGAACGCGGCGAATTGGCCGACAAACGGCTGCGTTCGCGACGGAACGGGTGTTGATGCGGCGGCGGGTGCCGCGGTGGCGGCGTGAGAGGTGGGAGAGGCGGGAGAGGCGGGAGAGGCGGGAGAGGCGGGAGAGGCGGGAGAGGCGGGAGAGGCGGGAGAGGCGGGAGAGGCGGGAGAGGCGGGAGAGGCGGGAGAGGCGGGAGAGGCGGGAGAGGCGGGAGAGGCGGGAGAGGCGGGAGAGGCGGGAGAGGCGGGAGAGGCGGGAGAGGCGGGAGAGGCGGGCGGCGGGGACGGGGCACGGCACCGTCAGGGATTGCGGCGGGACCAGCGCTGGCGCCGCGGGAATTGCCGCGAAATCGAAGCTTCGAGGCGGCGATACGGCCCGGCGCGTGTCGCGCGGGCCGGGCCGCCGGTGTGTCAGTGCGCGCCGGCCTTCGGCTTGCGCGGCGCCTTCTCGAACAGGCGGTCGTAGAGCCAGCGCGGCAGCACGTGCAGCACCTTCGCGACGACGCCCATCTGCCACGGAATCACGCGGAACGCGTGCTGCCGCGCGATCGCGCGCGCCGCGCGCGCGGCGAAGCGGTCGGCGTCCATCAGGAACGGCATCCGGTACGGGTTGTGCGCGGTCATCGGCGTGCGGATGTAGCCGGGCGCGATCGTCACGACGCCGACACCGGCGGCGCGCAGCTCGACGCGCAGCGATTCGAGATACTTGATCGCGGCCGATTTCGACGCGCTGTACGCGCCGGAGCCGGGCAGGCCGCGCACGCCGGCGACGCTCGCGACGCCGACCAGCGTGCCGTGGCGCGAAGCCGTCATCGGGCCGACGAACGGTTCGAACGTCGCGACCATCCCGTAGTAGTTGATGTCCATCACGTCGCGGAACGTCGCGAGATCGCCCTGGCCCGTGACGGCGCCCTGGCTGATGCCCGCGTTCGCGATCACGACGTCGGGACAGCCGTGCGTCGCGATGAACGACGCGGCGGCCGTCGCGAGCGCGTCGGCATCGCGCACGTCGGCGGAATAGACGGAGATGGACAGCTTCGGGAACCGCCGCGCGAACGCATCGAGCGCATCGGTGCGGCGCGCGACGAGCGCGAGCGTGGCGCCCTGACGGGCGTATTCCTCGGCCATCGCGAGGCCGAGGCCGCTCGACGCGCCGGTGATGAAGACCTTCAGCGGAGTAGTCATGCCGGCGCGCGGGCGGGGATCAGAGCTTCTTGTCCTGAACCTGCTTCACGAGGAAGTCGAGCACCTGGGCCGTACCCGGGATGCTGTTCGTGTAAGCGGGGCCCGTCTTGTACTTGCCCTGGATGACGACCGTCGGCACGCCGTCGATCGCGTAGTCCTTCAGCAGCTTGGCCGACTGGTTCACCTCGCCCTGCACGCTGAACGAGTTGTACGCGTCCATGAACTGCTTCTTGTCGACGCCCTGCGTGGCCAGGAAGTCGGCCTGCGCCTGCGGCGTCAGCAGGTAATTCTTCTGCTTGTGGATCGCGTTGAAGATCGCCGGCGTGACCTTCTCGGAGATGCCGAGCGCGGACACCGCGTAGTACAGCTTCGAGTGCGGGACGAAATCGTCACGGAAGGCGACCGGCACGCGCTTGAAGTCGATCTTGTCGCCCTGCTTCTTCACCCAGGCCTCGATCGTCGGCTCGAATTCGTAGCAGTGCGGGCAGCCGTACCAGAAGAACTCGATCACCTCGACCTTGCCGGCCGGTGCGGACACCGGCTGCGGCGACTTCATCACCTCGAAGTCCTTGCCGGCGACCGGCGCGGCGGGCGAAGCCTGGGCGAAGCCGGCCGCGAGGCCCAGGGACAGAAGGAGCGTGCTAAGCAGTTTTTTCATGTTGTGAACGTCGAATCAGTTGCTCGGGTTGCGAAACGTAGCGGGTTCTGCGTGGGCTCGGCCGGCGGCTCACTGCTTCGTGAAGCGGATCACTGCCGTGTCGACACCTGCATCGGACAGGCGCTGACGGGCCGAGTTCATATCCTCGAACTTCGAGAACGGGCCGACGCGCACGCGGAAATAGGTCACGCCGCTGACGTCGCGCTTCGACACCTTCGACTCGAAGCCCTGGAAGCCAAGGCGCGCGCGCTGCTGCTCGGCATCGCCTTCGGTCTTGTACGCGCCGACCTGCAGGAAGTAGCCGGTATTCGCGTCGCTCGCGGTCGGCGGCTTCGCTGCCGCGGCGGCCGTGGCCGACGACGTCGGTTTCGGCGTGTTGGCGGCCACCTGCTGTTGCTGCTTTTGCGCGGCGGCTTGCTGCGCCTGCTTCTGCGCGGCGAAGCGCGCGAGGTCGTCCTCGCCTGCCTGCTGCTGTTGCTGCGCCGGAGGCGGCGTCTTCTTCGGCGGCGTGTTGTCGGCCGGCTTCGGCGCGACGGCGACGCCGTTGCTCGACGACGGATTGTTCGACGCGGTCGTGCTGTTCGAGCTGCCGGTGCTGTTCGAGCCGTTGGCCGACGGCGGCACTTCGACGATCTGCGGCTCGGGCAGCAGGCCGCCCTGGGTCTGGTTCGCGGCCTGGCCGGGCGCGGTGTTGGGCGGCGCGGGTTGCGCGGCCTGCGGCACCGGCTGGCCGGGCGTCTTGCCCTGCAGCGCGCGGTTCGGGTCGAACTGCTGCGGCTGGCTCGCGCCGGCGTCGGCCGGCGGCGGCGCGACCTTCGACACGAACGGAGACGGCGAACGCGTGATGTAGAGCGCCACCACCACGGCGATTGCGAGGCCGACGATCAGGCCCAGCACGATTCCAAGAAATGTTCCTCCGGCTTGTTTCGATTGCTTCGAAGTTCGGCGTGGTTGTGCCATTGCTTGAGTCACCTGCAAAAAGAATCGTGAAAAGGCCGCGGCGGGCGCTCCCGTGGCGGGCGCTGCCGCGGCCATTCGCTGCCCGGTTCGGGCCGCTTACATCCTTACATCTTGGCGGGCGCGGATACGCCGAGCACCGCCAGACCGTTCTCGAGCACCTGCCGGGTCGCGGCGAGCAACGCGGCGCGCGCATTGCGCGGCGCTTCGTCGTCGACCAGCACGCGCTCCGCATTGTAGAACGAGTGGAATTCGCCAGCGAGATCGCGCAGGTAGAACGCGACCGCGTGCGGCGCCAGCTCGTTCGCCGCGTGCGTGAGCATGTCCGGGTACTCGGCGAGCTTCTGCATCAGCGACGTGGCCTGCGCGCTCGTGAGCTGCGACAGGTCGGCGCCCGGCAGCTGCGCGGCGTCGACGTTGTAGCGCGACTTCAGTTCGTTGAGCACCGAGCAGATCCGCGCATGCGCGTACTGGACGTAATAGACCGGGTTTTCGTCGTTCTGTTTCAACGCGAGATCGATGTCGAACACGAACTCGGTATCGGCCTTGCGCGAGATCAGGAAGAATCGCACCGCGTCGCGGCCGCGCGTGATGGTCGCCTCGTCGATCAGGTCGGGTGCCGCTTCCTGGCCCGGCGCCGCGCCGCCCGACCATTCGATCAGGTCGCGCACCGTCACGTAGCTGCCCGCGCGCTTCGAGAGCTTCACTTCCTGGCCGTCGCGCATCACGGTGACCATCTTGTGCAGCACGTAGTCGGGATAGCCCTTCGGGATCCCGACGTGCAGCCCCTGCAGGCCCGCGCGCACGCGCGCGATCGTGCCGTGGTGGTCCGAACCCTGGATGTTGATCACCTTCGTGAAGCCGCGCTCCCATTTCGCCACGTGGTACGCCACGTCCGGCACGAAGTACGTGTAGGTGCCGTCCGACTTGCGCATCACGCGATCCTTGTCGTCGCCTTCGTCGGTCGTGCGCAGCCACAGCGCGCCGTCCTGCTCGTAGGTCATGCCGGCCTTGATCAGCGCGTCGACCGTCTTCTCGACGCGGCCTTCGCTGTACAGCGACGACTCGAGATAGTACTGGTCGAACTTCACGCCGAACGCCTGCAGGTCCATGTCCTGCTCGCGACGCAGGTACGTCACCGCGAACTTGCGGATCGCGTCGAGATCCTCGACGTCGCCCGTGCCCTTCACCGGTTCGCCGTCGGACGCGGCGACCGTTTCGCCGTTCAGGTAGTCGCGTGCGATGTCGGCGATGTATTCGCCGTTGTACGCGGCTTCCGGCCAGCCCGCGTCGCCCGGCTTCAGGCCGCGCGCGCGCGCCTGGGTCGAGATCGCGAGGTTGCCGATCTGCACGCCCGCGTCGTTGTAGTAGAACTCGCGGTGCACCGCATAGCCCTGGCTCGCGATCACGTTCGCCAGCACGTCGCCGAGCGCGGCCTGGCGGCCGTGGCCGACGTGCAGCGGGCCGGTCGGGTTCGCCGACACGAATTCGAGCAGCACCTGCTTGCCTTTCTCGCGATCCGACGTGCCGAACGCGCGGCCCTGGTTGAACACGGCGGCGATCACCGCCTGTTTCGCGGCGGCCGACAGGCGCAGGTTGATGAAGCCGGGGCCGGCGATTTCGGCGGCCTCGACGAGCCCTTGCGCGGCCGGCTGCGCGTTGAGCGCGGCGACGATCTGCTCGGCGAGCTGGCGCGGGTTCGCGCCGAGCGGCTTGGCGAGCTGCATCGCGACGTTGCACGCGACGTCGCCGTGCGCGGCGACCTTCGGGCGCTCCAGCGTGATGGCCGGGGCGACGAACGCAGCGTCGGCGCCTTTCAGCGCGTGTGCGACCTGCTTGACGCTATCCGCGAGCAGGGCTTCGAGGGTCTGTTTGTGTGCTGGCAGCATGCTGGTAGAAGGCTTGGTTGGTGGCGGCCGGAAACGCCGGCCCGCCGGCGCACTTTTTAAGCGCGCGTTTCAGGGATCGCAGAATTTTAACAGGTGCTAATATGCCGATCAGGCGGCCCGTGTCCGCGAGGCCGGGCGCCGGTCTGCCGGCGTTCCCCAACGGCATCGCGCAGGCACAACAAGAGAAAAGGGAATAGTCATGATTACGTTCAAGAGCAAGGCGGCACAGGATCTCGACGTGCTGAAGGATTTCGCCGTATATGTGTTGAGCCTCGTCGGCAAGCAGCTGGGCGAGCGCGGCGTGATTACGCATGACGAACTGGACAGCGCGATCGCGAAGCTGGAAGGGGCGGTTGCGCAGGCGAAGCAGGAGCGCGCCGAGCACGCCGGCCATTTCCACGAAGACGAAGCCGACCATGCGCACCACGAAGTGCCGCCGAACCTGGCACAGCGCGTCGCGCCGTTCCTGATGATGCTGCGCGAAGCGAAGGCCGGCGAGGCCGACGTGCACTGGGGTTTCTGAGCTTCCTTGCCCGGCGGTAAGCGGGTCGGAAAGGCAGGAAAAAGCCCGCTTTCGAGCGGGCTTTTTCTTTTTGTCTGACCAAACGGGCGGCCGGCCGCCCGCCGGCACCGCTCAGAGCTGCGGCGCGAGCGCGCGGCGCGCGTCGTCGAGCGACAGCGCCATGCGCTGAGCGTAGTCCTCGAGCTGATCCTGCCCGATTTTCCCGACCGAGAAATACCGGCTGTCCGGGTTCGCGAGGTAGAAGCCCGACACGCTCGCGGCCGGCAGCATCGCCAGCGAGTCGGTCACGCTCATGCCGATCTCGTCGGCGCGCAGCACGTCGAACATGTCGCGCTTCACGAGGTGGTCGGGGCAGGCCGGGTAGCCGGGCGCCGGGCGGATGCCCGCGTATTTCTCGGCGATCAGCGCGTCGTTGTCGAGCGTTTCGCCGTTCGCGTAGCCCCACAGCTCGCGTCGCACGCGTGCGTGCATCGCTTCCGCGAGCGCTTCCGCGAAGCGGTCGGCGAGCGCCTTCAGCATGATCGCGCTGTAGTCGTCGTGGTCGGCTTCGAACTGCTTTTCCTTCACGTCGACGCCGAGGCCGGCCGTCACCGCGAACATCCCGATGTAGTCGGCGACGCCCGATTCCTTCGGCGCGATGAAGTCGGCGAGCGAGCGGTTCGGCCGCATCACGCCGTCGACCACCGGACGCACGCTTTGCTGGCGCAGGTTGCGCCACGTGAGCAGCACTTCCGAGCGCGACTCGTCGCTGTAGATCTCGATGTCGTCGTCGTTGACGGTGTTCGCCGGCAGCAGCGCGATCACGCCGTTCGCGGTCAGCCAGCGGCCCTGGATCAGGCGCGCGAGCATCGATTTCGCGTCGGAGAACACGCGTCGCGCCGATTCGCCGACGATCTCGTCGTTCAGGATCGCCGGGTACGGGCCCGCGAGATCCCACGTCTGGAAGAACGGGCCCCAGTCGATGTAGTTCGCGAGATCGTTCAGGTCGTAGTTCTTGAACACGCGGCGGCCGATGAACTTCGGTTTCGCGGGCGTGGTGTTCGCCCAGTCGATCTTCGCCTTGTTCGCGCGCGCTTCGGCCAGCGTGACCATCGGCTGCACCTTGCGGTTCGCGTGCTGGTCGCGGATGCGTTCGTAATCGGACTTCAGCTCGTCGAGGTACTTCGTCGCGCCTTCGTCCGACAGCAGGCTCGACGCGACCGACACCGAGCGCGACGCATCGGGCACGTAGACGACCGGGCCTTCGTAGTGCGGCGCGATCTTCACGGCCGTGTGCACGCGCGACGTGGTCGCGCCGCCGATCAGCAGCGGGATCTTCTTCACGCGGAAGTAGTCGTCGCGCTGCATTTCGGACGCGACGTAGGCCATTTCCTCGAGGCTCGGCGTGATGAGGCCCGACAGCCCGATGATGTCCGCGCCCTCGACCTTCGCTTTCGCGAGGATCTCGTTGCACGGGACCATCACGCCCATGTTGACCACTTCGAAGTTGTTGCACTGGAGCACGACCGACACGATGTTTTTGCCGATGTCGTGCACGTCGCCCTTCACGGTCGCGATGACGATCTTGCCCTTCGCGCGCACGTCGCCGCCCGCTTCCGCGAGCAGGCGTTTTTCTTCCTCGATGAACGGGATCAGGTGCGCGACGGCCTGCTTCATCACGCGCGCCGACTTCACGACCTGCGGCAGGAACATCTTGCCCTGGCCGAACAGGTCGCCGACGATGTTCATCCCGTCCATCAGCGGGCCTTCGATCACGTTGATCGGGCGGCCGCCCGCCGCGTCGATCTTCGCGCGCACTTCCTCGGTATCCTCGACGATGAAGGTCGTGATGCCGTGCACGAGCGCATGCGAGAGCCGCTTCTCGACCGGCTGGTTGCGCCACTCGAGGTTCTCTTCCTTCTTCGCGCCGCCGACCTTGAACTTGTCGGCGATCTCGAGCAGGCGGTCGGTGGAATCGTCGCGGCGGTTCAGGATCACGTCCTCGACGCGCTCGCGCAGCTCCGCGTCGAGATCGGCATACACGCCGAGCTGGCCCGCGTTCACGATGCCCATGTCCATCCCCGCCTGGATCGCGTGGTACAGGAACACGGTGTGGATCGCCTCGCGCACCGGGTCGTTGCCGCGGAACGAGAACGACACGTTCGACACGCCGCCGCTCACCTTCGCGTACGGCAGGTTCTGCTTGATCCAGCGGGTCGCCTCGATGAAGTCGACCGCGTAGTTGTTGTGTTCCTCGATGCCGGTCGCGACCGCGAAGATGTTCGGGTCGAAGATGATGTCTTCCGGCGGGAAGCCGACTTCGTTCACGAGGAAGTCGTACGAGCGCTTGCAGATCTCGGTCTTGCGCGCGTACGTATCGGCCTGGCCCGTCTCGTCGAACGCCATCACGACGGCGGCCGCGCCGTGGCGGCGGATCAGGCTCGCGTGGTGGCGGAACGCTTCCTCGCCTTCCTTCAGCGAGATCGAGTTCACGATCGCCTTGCCCTGCACGCACTTGAGGCCGGCCTCGATCACGTCCCACTTCGACGAGTCGATCATGATCGGCACGCGCGCGATGTCCGGCTCCGACGCGATCAGGTTCAGGAAGCGCACCATCGCCGCCTTCGAATCGAGCATCGCCTCGTCCATGTTGATGTCGATCACCTGCGCGCCGTTCTCGACCTGCTGGCGCGCGACGGCCAGCGCGTCGTCGAACTGGCCGTTGAGGATCATCCGCGCGAACGCCTTCGAGCCGGTGACGTTGGTGCGTTCACCGACGTTGATGAAAAGCGTTCCGGACGTGACGTTGAACGGCTCGAGGCCGGCAAGGCGCATCATGTGATCGGTCATGGTGTGCGAATTCGTGTAATGAAGGGCGTGGGCGGTCGGGTCAGGCGTTGTCGCTGTACTGGTTCGGCCAGCGGCGCGGCTTCACGTCGGCGAGCGCCTTCGCGATCTCGGCGATGTGCTCGGGCGTCGTGCCGCAGCAGCCGCCCGCGAGGTTCACGAGCCCGGCCTGCGCGAATTCCTTCAGCAGGCCCGACGTGACGTCAGGCGTTTCGTCGAAGCCGGTGTCGCTCATCGGGTTCGGCAGGCCCGCGTTCGGGTAGCACGACACGTAGGTGTCGCACAGCTTCGCGAGCTCGGCGATGTACGGGCGCATCAGCGCCGCGCCGAGCGCGCAGTTCAGGCCGAACGTGAGCGGCTTCGCGTGGCGCAGCGAATTCCAGAATGCCTCGACCGTCTGGCCCGACAGGATCCGGCCGGATGCGTCGGTGACGGTGCCCGAGATCATGATCGGCAGGCGCTCGCCGGTGTCTTCGAACAGCTCGTCGAGCGCGAATAGCGCGGCTTTCGCGTTCAGCGTGTCGAAGATCGTCTCGACGAGGAACAGATCGACGCCGCCGTCGAGCAGCGCCTTCGCCTGCTGGTAGTACGCGGTGCGCAGCTCGTCGAACGTGACGTTGCGCGCGCCCGGATCGTTGACGTCCGGCGAGATGCTCGCCGTCTTCGGCGTCGGCCCGATCGCGCCCGCGACGAAGCGCGGTTTGTCGGGCGTCGCGTATTTCGCGGCCGATTCGCGCGCGAGCCGCGCCGATTCGACGTTCATCTCGACGACGAGATCTTCCATCCCGTAGTCGGCCTGCGCGACGGTCGTCGCGCCGAACGTGTTGGTCTCGACGATGTCGGCGCCGGCCGCGAAGTACTGGTCGTGGATCTCGCCGATGATCTGCGGCTGCGTGAGCGAAAGCAGCTCGTTGTTGCCCTTGATGTCGCGCGGGAAATCCTTGAAGCGCTCGCCGCGATACGCGGCTTCGTCGAGCTTGTAGCGCTGGATCATCGTGCCCATCGCGCCGTCGAGGATCAGGATGCGCGATTTCAGCAGCGCGGGCAGTGCGGCGCCGCGCGTGTAGCGCGCGTCGAGCGGGGCGGAAGCGGCGAGAGGAGTCGCAGACATGGGCGATGGACCGGCGAAGACGGGAAAAGCGTCATTGTAGCCGGTGCGCCTGGCCGTCGCCCGGCCTTGCGCGGTGCAGGCGGCCTGCCCGCCAAATGAAAACCCCCGCGCGGCGAACCGGGCGGGGGCATGATCGGAGTGCTCGCGGCGCCGCGTCGATGCGCGGCGAATGGCCCGGCCGCACGAGGCGCCGGGCTGAGGTCGTCAGTGCAGCACGACCGGCATCATCATCAGGCTGTCGAATTGTCCGAGGAATTCGTCGACTTCATCGAGCGACGGTTCATCCTCGATCAGCTGTTTCACGTGTGCGCGGAAGCGTTCGGCAAGTTCGCCGTCGATGAAGATTTCGCGCTGCGCGTTCTTGTCGACGATTTCGTACCCACCGGCATTCATCAGATGGTGGCCGGCCTGCGGCGCGAATTCGACGACGCAGTAGTTGGGGCTGTTGTAGATCATTTGCATGGCGGCACTCCTCTTCGCAGTGGCATCTGGCCTTGTTGTCCCCTAGGTGGGGCGAGCCTTGCCGGTTTCAAGGGGCTTGCGCTGCACACCCTGTTCCCGTTGTGTAGGGTGTATCGGTTAGAAGCCGATGTCTATGAAACGTTTCTTATTGTCTGCCGGTGTACGGAAATAGTTGTTAAAGAGTGTCATCGGCCATTTCGCGGAAATCTGTAATCGGTCGAAATTGCCGAATCGCGTGCGTTCATTCACGGTGCAGCCGGCGACGATGCGGGCGGTGCAGCCGGTTGTGCCGGCGGTTGCACGACGGCCGGCTGCGCGGGTTGTGCCGGTTCGTCGGTTGATGTGTCGGGCGCCGCGGCGGCGGCGGGCGGGTTCGTTGCGCCGCCTGCCGGCGCGGCATCGGATGGCGCGCTCGGCGCCGAGAGCCGGCCGTGCCACAGCAGTTCGATCTGCGCGCCGCTCGGCTCGGTCTGCACGAGCCGTGCTGGCAGCCAGTCGAGCGACGGCGCGAGCCACATGTCGATGCGGCGCGTGTCGCCGTCGCGGCGCGGCAGGCGCATGAAGTGCCGCGCATTGATGATACCGGCTTGCGTCTGCACCTGCTCGTCGCCGATCACCGTGATCGGCCAGGTCTCGCCGCTGTTGTTGTCGATCACGAAGAACTGCTGCGTGACGCCCGGCTTGTAGGCGGCGGGATTGCCGCGCACGAGCCCCGACAACTGCATCAGCATGCTGAAGCGGTCCTGCACGCCGTCGGGCAGCGGCGCGTTGTTCGGCGTGCGCGTAAACACGACCTGCCGGATCTCGCGGTTGAAGATCGCGATGTCTTCCGGCCGCTTGCCGCGCTTCTCGACGTAACGGTCGGGCGCGACGCCGAACGCGTCGATGCGGCCTTCGCTGCGATAGGTGAACGGGCCGACGAACGGCACGGGCATCGATACCGACAGGTCGTAGGTGCGTCCGTCGGTGCGCCAGTGGATCGTGCCGATCATGTTCTGCATCCCGTTGTAGAACGTGTCGTATTGCAGGTCGCCGGACGGCGGCGCGGAGAACTTCACGCCGTTCGTCGCGGGGCCCGGCGTCACGGCACTGGCGGCACTGGCAGCCGACGCGGCGTGCGCGCCCGATGCGCCCGATGCGCCGGGTACGCCGCTTGCCGCGGATGCGGCGGCCGGTGGCGGCTCCGCGTGCTCGGCGGTCTGTGTCGATGTGAGGACGGGCTCAGGCGCGGGTTTCGGTGCGGCGGCCTTGGGCGCGGCCGCTGCGGCCGCGACCGGATGCTCGACCGGCTTCGGCGCGGGCGGTGCGGGCTGGCGCTCGATCGGTTGCGGCTTCAGCAGCTCGATCTGCACGGGGACTTCGGCGGGCGCGGGCGGCGTGAACGAATCGCGGTTGCGCATCAGCCAGAGCGCGGCGAGCGCATGCAGCACCAGCACGACGACGAGCGCGATACCCACGCGCAGCCAGCGGCGGGGCAGGGCGTGACGCGGGCGGATGTCGGCAGGCTGCATGGGCATCGGAACAGGATCGGGGCGAGCGCGTGACGTCGGGCGCGCAGTGCGCGCCACAGGAGTCGGACCGTCGGATGCGCCGCGCGTTCGCGGTGCGCGGCGTGTACCGGGGTGTCGCGCGCGAGTCAGGCGTCGCGCGCGTCGGGACTATAGCCGAGTTCGTAAGACAGTTTCCGCGCGCACGCGCGCAGCGCCGTGTCGATCTCGCCGCCCCACGCGATGTCGAACGAGCCTTCCTGGCCGAGCGCGACGATCGCGAGCGCGAGTTCGCCGACCGCATCGAACACGGGCATGCAGAACGCGTGGATCGTCGGCAGCAGCATCCCCTCGACGCGCGCGGCCTCGTGCTCGCGCACGTCGGCGAGCACCGCGTCGACCTCGTCGAGCGTGCGCGGGCCGCCGTGGTGCGGCGAGCGGCGCGTATCGGCGAGTTCGCGCTCGAGCATCGCGGCGGTCTTGCCGCGCGGCAGGTATGCGGCGAACAGCAGCCCCGTCGCGGAGCCGAGCAGCGGCATCACGTCGCCGAGCTTCAGCGACGCCTTCGCCGGATGGCTCGATTCCATCCAGTGCACGATCGTCGGCCCCTGGTTGCCCCACACCGCGATGCCGACCGTCTGGTCGAGGCGGTCGCGGAATTCGGTCAGCGCGATCCGCGCGAGCTTCACGCCGTCGACGCGCGCGAGCCGCGCGAGCCCCATCTGCAGCGCGAAGCCGCCGAGCTCGTAGCGGCCCGAGACGGGGTCCTGCGACACGACGCCGAGCCGCGAGAAGCTGACCAGATAGCGGTGCGCCTTCGCAGGGCTCATGCCCGCGCGCTGCGCGAGGTCGCGCAGCATCATCGCGCGCGGCTCGCTCGTCAGCACGTCGAGCAGGCGGAAGCCGACCTCGATTGACTGGATGCCGGAACGGACCTTCTCGCCGTGCTCGCCGGAGCCGGCGTCATCGGTGTCGGAGTCGGCGAGATCGTCGTCGGGAAGCGGGTTGGCGGGCATGGGCAGCGGGTGCGCGAAAATGCGGCAAGGATCGGAGCGAAGACGGCGTGCGCGATCGTGGCGCGCCGCATGGATTCACCATCGTAAAATAGATTCCTTCCATCGTCACTACAACGGCAGAACTCCCTATGAAACTTGCTTCGCTGAAGGACGGCACACGCGACGGCCAGCTGATCGTCGTGTCGCGCGACCTGCACACCGCGGCGATCGCCGACGCGATCGCGCCGACGCTGCAGCGCGTCCTCGACGACTGGGCGTTCTACGCGCCGCAGCTGCGCGACCTGTACGACGCACTGAACCACGGCCGCGCGCGCAACGCGTTCACGTTCGATCCGGCCAACTGCATGGCGCCGCTGCCGCGCGCGTTCCAGTGGGCGGACGGCTCCGCGTACGTGAACCACGTCGAGCTCGTGCGCCGCGCGCGCGGCGCGGAGATGCCGCCCGAGTTCTGGACCGACCCGCTGATGTACCAGGGCGGCAGCGACGATTTCCTCGGCGCGCGCGACGACGTCGTGTGCCCGTCCGAGGAGTGGGGCATCGATTTCGAGGCGGAAGTCGCGGTGATCACCGGCGACGTGCCGATGAGCGTTTCGCCCGACGACGCGCTGAAGGCGGTGAGGCTCGTCACGCTCGTCAACGACGTGTCGCTGCGCAACCTGATTCCGGCCGAGCTCGCGAAGGGCTTCGGCTTCTTCCAGAGCAAGCCGGCCACCGCGTTCGCGCCGGTCGCCGTGACGCCCGACGAGCTCGGCGACGAATGGCGCGATGGCCGCGTGCACCGGCCGATGATCGTGCACTGGAACGGCAAGAAGGTTGGCCAGCCCGATGCGGGCACCGACATGGTGTTCCACTTCGGCCAGCTGGTCGCGCACGCGGCGAAGACGCGCAACCTGCGCGCCGGCTCGATCGTCGGCTCGGGCACGGTGTCGAACAAGGACGCGAAGCGCGGCTACTGCTGCATCGCCGAGAAGCGCTGCCTCGAGACGATCGAACACGGCGCGCCGCAGACGGAGTTCATGCGCTACGGCGACACCGTGCGCATCGAGATGTTCGACGCGGCCGGCAAGTCGATCTTCGGCGCGATCGAGCAGTCGGTCGCACCGCCCGACGGCGCGGCTTAAGCCGCGCGACCCGCGCGAAACCCGATCCCGGCCCGCGCGCCGGGTTTCGCCTGATGTTTGCTCGCGCAGGCTTGGCTACACTCGATCAAGCATAGGAGCAGCCCATGTCCGATCTCGCCGCGTACAGCGGTTACGAAGCACTGAAGGTGACGCGCCGCGACCACGGCGTGCTCGACATCGTGATGAGCGGCGAGGGCGCGAACCGCAGCGGTCTCGCGACCGCGAACGCGCGCATGCATCGCGAGCTGGCCGACATCTGGCGCGACGTCGACCGCGATCCCGACACGCGCGTCGCGGTGATCCGCGGCGAAGGCAAGGGCTTTTCGGCGGGCGGCGATCTCGCGCTCGTCGAGGACATGGCGAACGACTTCGACGTGCGCGCCCGCGTGTGGCGCGAGGCGCGCGACCTCGTCTACAACGTGATCAACTGCAGCAAGCCGATCGTGTCGGCGATGCATGGCCCGGCCGTCGGCGCGGGGCTCGTCGCCGGGCTGCTCGCCGACATCTCGATCGCCGCGAAGGATGCGCGCATCATCGACGGCCATACGCGGCTCGGCGTCGCGGCCGGTGACCACGCGGCGATCGTGTGGCCGCTGCTGTGCGGGATGGCGAAGGCGAAGTACTACCTGCTGCTGTGCGAGCCCGTGAGCGGCGCGGAGGCCGAGCGGATCGGCCTGGTGTCGCTCGCGGTCGAGCCGGCCGACCTGCTGCCGAAGGCGTACGAAGTGGCCGAGCGGCTCGCGCACGGTTCGCAATCGGCGATCCGCTGGACCAAGTACGCGCTGAACAACTGGCTGCGCACGGCCGGGCCGACCTTCGATACGTCGCTCGCGCTCGAATTCATGGGCTTCTCGGGGCCCGACGTGCAGGAAGGCATCCGTTCGCTGCGCGAGCGGCGCCCGCCCGACTTCCCCGGCGACGCGCCGTTCTGACGCGCGCTATGATCGAACCACGCGCGGCTGCGCGACGCATGGCGGCCGCCTCGCTCCCCCAGTCAACCAGGACGCCCGTATGACGACCGATGCCTCCGGCTCCAACCCTTTCGCCGGCTTTGCCGGTTTCAAGCCCGCCGACATGATGGACCGGATGTGGGACATGATGCGGATGTCGCCGTTCGGCGGGATGGCGTCGTTTCCGGGCGCCGCGCACGGGCTGCCGCCGTCGCTGTCGAGCATGTCCGACATGATGGCGCCGCTCACGAGCGTCGAGGAACTCGACAAGCGGATCACCGATCTGCGCGCGGTCGAGCAGTGGCTGAAGCTCAATCTCGGGATGCTGCAGTCGGCGATCCAGGCGCTCGAAGTGCAGCGCGCGACGCTCGCGACGCTGCGGGCGTTCGGCGCGTTCGCGCAAAGCTCGATGTCGGCGGCCGAGGAAGCGGCCGTCGCGGCGGCGCAGGCGGCGAAAGCCGCATCGGCATCGCCGGACGCCGCGGCTTCCGGGTCCGCCGCGGATGCGCCGCCGGAAGGCGATGCCGCGCAGCAGGCCTTCGACCCGTCCGGCTGGTGGAACCTGCTGCAGTCGCAGTTCAACCAGCTCGCGAGCCTCGCGATGGCGCAGCCGGGCATGCAGCCCGCGGCGCCGGGCGACGCGCCGCCGGATGCGGCCGCCGCACCGCCGGAGCCGGCCGCGAAGCCCGCGCCGGCTGCCGCCGCACCGCGCAAGCCCGCGGCGAAGCGCGCGAAGCCGGCCGATTCGGCCGCGGCACGCGCGGCAGCCGCGTCGTCGCCCGCCACCCGTCCGCCGAAGCGCTCGACGTGACGCGGCGCAGGTAGCAGGTCGATCATGCGGCTCGCGCTCGTTCTGATGGGAGGCGGCGCGCGTGCCGCCTACCAGGTCGGCGTGCTGAAGGCGCTGGCCGAGATCGCGCGCGAGGCCGATCCGCAACGGCACACGCTGCCGTTCGCGGTCGTGTGCGGCTCGTCGGCCGGCGCGATCAACGCGACGTCGATCGCGAGCCACGCGGACGACTTTTCGCACGGCGTGCGGCGCCTGCTCGAATTCTGGGAGCCGCTGCGTGCCGACTACGTGTATCGGACCGACTGGCTCGGCGTCGCGGCCGCCGGCGCCCGCTGGCTCGCGGCGATGACGTTCGGCTGGGCGTCCCGCCGCTCGCCGCGCGGGCTGCTCGACAACACGCCGCTCGCGCACCTGCTGCACCGCGAACTGAGCTTCCACCGGATCGAGCAGATGCTCGAGGCGCGCCTGCTGCACGCGCTCGCGGTGACGGCGCTCAGCTATTCGAGCGGCCGGCACCTCACGTTCTACCAGGCGGCCGAGCCGATCCAGGCGTGGCGGCGCGCGCAGCGCACCGCGCGGCTCGTCGACCTGTCGGCGTCGCACCTGCTCGCGTCGTCGGCCATTCCGTTCGTGTTCCCGGCCGTGCCGCTCGTGCTCGACGGGCAGATCGAGTACTTCGGCGACGGTTCGATCCGGCAGATCGCGCCGCTGTCGCCGGCGATCCACTTCGGCGCGGACCGCATCGTCGTGGTCGGCGCGGCCGACCCGCGGCCCGAGATTCCGGCCGCGAACGGCGCGGGCCTGGTGCGCGGCTACCCGACGCTCGCGCAGATCGGCCAGCAGGTGCTCGCGAGCGTGTTCCTCGACTCGATCGGCTCGGACATCGAGCGGATCGAGCACATCAACCGGATGATCGAGCACCTGCCGCACCAGGTCGAGGTCGACAGCGGCTGGCGGCACGTCGACGTGCTCGCGATCGCGCCGTCCGAGCGCATCGAGCTGATCGCCGCGAAGCACCTGAAGCAGATGCCGGCGACGATGCGCGGGCTGCTCGGCGCGATCGGCGGCAGCCAGCCGGCCGGCGCGTCGTTCGCGAGCTACCTGCTGTTCGAGGAGGCGTTCACGCGCGAACTGATCGAGCTCGGCTACCGCGACGGGCGCGCGCAGCGCGACATGCTCGCTGGCTGGATCGCGCTGGCGGACGGCGGCAGCGCGACGGCGGCCGGCACGCCGCCGGAAGACGGCCGCGCGACGGGCGAAATACGGGTCTGACGCGCGTGGATCGCGCGAGGTTGTGTTTTCGCGACGGTCGGCCGCGACCGATCGCCGCACCGCGACGGGCGGCGCGCGGGCCGGCAGGCGTCTCGGAACCGACATGTACGCGTGATATCATGGCCGCCGCCGTATACACCATATCGAGCAGCCCGCCGATCCGGCATCCGCACGGGAACCCTGCCGGGAACCCGCCTGGGGCAGGGGACGGGCGCGCCAACGAGCCGGCCAGCGCCGGCCCCCAACTCAGGCAAGCGCGGCCGGCACCGTTCGAACGGTGCGGGGCGGCGGGATGCCCAACGGCGGCGGCGCGGCCGCCCGGCTGCCGGACGTGGAATCAGCGTCCGGAGGGTCGGTTTCACGCGTAAAATTACAGTCTTGGCTGCAAAAAGCGCGCACGGTGCGCTTTCGCGGCAACAGTCACGTTTAGCGAAGTCGCATTGCGCAGAACAGGGGTGGGACCATCATGAACACGATGCTTTATCCGGAACTTTACAGGTCGCTCGAAGCCGTCCGCTGGGACATGGAGAAGGACATTCCGTGGGACAAGTTCGACGCTTCGCTGCTCACCGACGAGCAGGCGAAGACGATCAAGATGAACGCGATCACCGAATGGTCGGCGCTGCCCGCGACGGAAATGTTCCTGCGCGACAACCAGCACGACAGCGACTTTTCCGCATTCATGAGCGTGTGGTTCTTCGAGGAGCAGAAGCATTCGCTCGTGCTGATGGAATACCTGCGCCGCTTCAAGCCGGAAATGGTGCCGACCGAAGAGGAGCTGCACGCGGTGCGCTTCCAGTTCGATCCGGCGCCGCCGCTCGAGACGCTGATGCTGCACTTCTGCGGCGAGATCCGCCTGAACCACTGGTATCGTTGCGCGGCCGACTGGCACACCGAGCCGGTCATCAAGCAGATCTACGAAACGATCTCGCGCGATGAAGCGCGCCACGGCGGCGCATACCTGCGCTACATGAAGAAGGCGCTGAACAACTGCGGTGACGTCGCGCGTGCCGCGTTCGCGAAGATCGGCGTGCTGATGGCGTCGGCGCGCCGCACCGAGAAGCCGCTGCACCCGACCAACCTGCACGTGAATCAGGCGCTGTTCCCGCGCGACACCGTGCAGTCGCGCCTGCCCGATCCGGAATGGCTCGAGCGCTGGCTCGACGAACAGATTCGCTTCGACGGCGAGTGGGAAAAGAAGGTCGTCGAGCGCATCCTGCACAACCTGTCGATCCTGTTCGAGCGCACGTTCGCGACCGCGCAGGAACTGAACCGGTATCGCAAGGAAGTCACCGGCCGCCTGCAGGCCGAAAGCGGCCCGTCGTCGGCCGCGCAGCCGGCCTGAGGCCGCACGGCGCCGCGTTGCGCCGTTTCGCATCCGTTGCATGAAGCCCGCCCGGCCGGTCCGGCGGGCTTTTTATCTGGCGCCGCCGCTGCCGTCAGGCCCGCTGCGCGCGCCGTCGCTCATTCCGTCCGATCGCCATCATGTCCGCCACTTTCGAACGCAAGCTGATCACCCGTGATGCCCTCGTCGCGCTGCGCGCGTCGCTGCCGTCGCCCGTCGTGTTCACCAACGGCGTATTCGACATCCTGCACCGTGGCCACGTCACGTATCTCGCCGACGCGAAAGCGCTCGGCGCATGCCTGATCGTCGGCGTGAACAGCGATGTGTCGGTGCGCATGCTCGGCAAGGGCGACGATCGGCCGATCAACCGCGAGGACGACCGCGCGGCGCTGCTCGCGGCGCTGGAAAGCGTCGACTGGGTCGTGAAGTTCGAGGAAAAGACGCCGGTGTCGCTGATCGAGGCCGTCCGTCCGGACATCCTCGTGAAGGGCGGCGACTACGACATGGATGCGCTGCCGGAATCGGCGCTCGTGCGCGGTTGGGGCGGTCGCGCGCTGGCGATTCCGTTCGAGCACGACCGCTCGACCACCGCGTTGCTGAAGAAGGTGCGCGCGCAGCAGTCCTGAGCGCGGCCTGACGAGCTCAGGGTGCGGACGCCGCGAGCGGCGCGGCCGTGACGGCCGGCGGCACGATCGGGCCGCCGACGACGGGTTGGTCGGTCGCCTGCGCCAGCGGCGTCACGCGCAGCGCGTCGGGCTGCACCTGCCGCGACAGCACGCCGGGTTCGCGCGGGCCGGCCGCCGGCAGCGGCCCGAACACGCCGCGCGCCACCACGAACGCCAGCATGTTGGCGAGAAAGAGAACAGCGATCAGCCAGCGCAACATCGTCGACACTCCTTTTCGTCGGTTCTTCGTTCAGTCGTTTCGTCGTTCAGTCGGATCGGCCGCATGGCCGGCCTTTTCGCTGCTTCCATGACGGTTCGCAACAGTCAGGCAACACACCTTCGATCGTGGCCGCGCGAACGGCCTGCCGCCTGTATCGCCGCGGCGCACACTTCCCCATCGTCACCGCGACGAAGCCCTGCATGGGCGTTCGTCGAATCCGCCGCCGCGGCGGCGAAGCCGGCGAATTTCCGTCAATCCTGCGCAGTCGCATCCTCGGCGATCAGCGCGAGCCCGGACAGGATCAGCGCGTCGTGCCGCGTATGCGGGACCGTCAGCGCGCGCGCGACTTCGTCCGCCGCACCGCCGGCCAGCACGAGCCGCACGGGCGCCTGCCATGCGTCGACGAGGTCGCGCCATGCGCGTTCGATCAGCCCGGCCTGCGCGTACAGGCAGCCGGCCGACAGCGAACGCGGCGTGTCGACCTGGAACGGTTCGGCCTGCGCGCCCGCCAACAGCCCGCTCGCGATGTCGGTGGTCAGCGTCGGCAACTGCGCGGTGTGCGTGCCGAGCGCGCGCATCATCAGCGCCCAGCCCGGCGCGATCAGCCCGCCCGTGAAGCAGCCGTCCGCGCGCAGCGCCTCGAGCGTCGTCGCGGTACCGAACGTCGCGATCAGCAGATGCTCGCCCGGAAATGCCGCGCGCGCGCCGATCAGGCCGGCCCAGCGGTCGCTGCCGAGCTGTTCGGGCGTCGTATAGCCGTTCGTCACACCGCATTGTGCGGCGCGCGAGCGGATCGCCGCGCGCGGCAGGCCCGGCCAGCGGGCGTCGAGCAGCGCGTCGAGCCGTGCGGCCACGTCGGCGCCCGCGACGTTCGAGATCCATGCGCCGCGCGGACGCGGCAGGTTCGACCAGTCGGGATCGGCGCCGCCGTCGCGCGTGTGGCCGAACGCGCCCGTATCGACGAGCGTGCGCCGCGCGTCGGCGAGCGCCCACTTGATCCGGCTGTTGCCGGCGTCGATCAGCAGGTGCGGCTCGCTCATTGCGCCTCGCGCAGCGACACGTCGCCGGCCGCGATCGCCTGCACGCCGTTCGGCGTGTCGAGCAGCAACTGGCCGGTCGCATCGATGCCCGTCGCGATGCCACGCACGCGTTCGACGCCCTGTTCCAGCAGGACGACTTCGCGGCCGGCGAACGCGTGCAGCGCGTGCCAGCGCGGCAGGAACGGCGCGAGCCCGTCGGCGCCGTACTGCGCGAGCGCCGGCGTGAGCGCGTTCAGCGACGCGGCGAGCGTATCGGTGAGGTTGGCCGATGCGCACGCGATCGACAGCGCGGCGGGCGGCAGCCCGCTCGCGAGCGTCGCTTCGCGCGCGCGCAGCGCGTCGACCTGCGCGGCGACGGCTTCCGCGCCACGCACGTTGATGCCGAAGCCGATCACGACGGCGGTTGCGTCGGCGGTGGTCCAGACGGTTTCGATCAGGATCCCGGCGAGCTTGCCGACGATGCGCGGCGTGTCGTCGCCGGGGGCCGTCAGCAGCAGGTCGTTCGGCCATTTGAGCGCGACGCGCATGCCGGCATCGAGCGGCAGCGCGGCCAGCCCTTCGGCGAGCGCGACGCCGATCGCGATGCTGAGGCCGGCGAGCGCGTCGACGGGGCGCGGCACGATGCAGCCGACCGAGCAGAGCAGCGCATTGCCGGGCTGCGCGAACCACGGGCGGCCCTGCCGGCCGCGGCCGGCCGTCTGCTCGAATGCGACGCGCACGAGCGGCGCGGGCAACGCGTTCGCGTTGCGCGGCAGCGCCTTGAGCCGCGTCGCGACGTCGGCGTTGGTCGAGCCGGTGGCGGCGACGATGTCGAGCGGCCACGCGCGCGGCGCGGCGTCCAGGTGCGCCTCGAGCCGGTTGCGCGCGATGTGCGCGTCGCCGGAATCGGGCGTGTCGGAGGAGGTGGGGGCGTTCATGGTGGCTATTGTAGCGACAGGGGGCTGGGGGCGCGTCGGGATGCGGGGAGGTGTTTGTCGGGGAGCTTGCCTGGATCGTCGCGACGCGTTGGCTCGAATTTCGTTGCCGTCAGGCGAAGATGTCGTGCAATCAAGCGGAAGTGCATCGTCCAGCAAAATGAAGTCTGGCCCGTTCTTGTCGGGTGATGAGGAAAACATCGTCGACCCATATAAATTGATTAGGATTTCGAATTCGTCTGATTGATTCCATTTTGCTGTTTTGGCATTTTGGATGCCAGCCATTGACGACGGGGAATCCAGATGAGCAACGGGCAAGAGTCGCCAGCATCTTCTTCTACGGTTATCCGCCGGCTTGCTGCAGAAAGCAGCGGGAGTATCCGGGCCGGCAATAAGGCAGTCATCGAATCGGGACCGGTTCGTCCTTATGCGGATGCGAAGCGTTCGGGCGCGACGTTTCGAGGTGAGTCAGCATGATTCGTTATTTCCTCGCCAAAGGTGACCGGGGCGGTAACGCCGTGATTACGGAAGGGCTGGAGTCCGTCACATGTTCTAATCCACCACCACGCGTACAGATCGCAACGCTCTACATGAAGACCTACTGCGCAGCTTGCAAACAGGAAGGATTCATCGCGCCGGAAGGTCCGCGTTTGCCGGGCACGGGCCCCAATGGCAAATCATGGGCATTGAGCGGCGATATCAATGTATGCGGATGCAACCCGCCTCCTGTGTTCTATGCGGAGCGGGGCATGAAAATGATCGTGACCTCCGAAGAGGCGAGAGCGTCCAAGAAAGACAAGCTAGCTCAAACAGCCGATGACAAAGGGGAAGTCGTAGCGACACGAGCGGACGTCGCGCCCTGCTACGACGAACAGGTGCGTGTCGGCATAGGCACCACGTTACCGCAGAACTATCCATATCTGATCGAAATGAGTAACGGGCGCACCTTCGCAGGGTACGTGAATGGTGATGGCGTGTTGCCACGTATCCATTCCGAGACCGCCGACAGTTACACGATCTATTGGGGCGAAGACGCTCTTGTACACAAGGACTGGACGCCATGCCAAACAGCCCGACAACGGTAAGAACGAACACGACGCCCGATTCCATCAAGGGTGTGCAACTGAGGGCGGTAACATTCAAGGAGCTGTGGGATGCCTACCCGTCGGGCAATCCCTATGACAATCCGGCTTATACGAATCAATGCGCCATCCGCATGAGCGTCGCCTTTCATCGTGTCGGCGTTGAAATGAAGTCGTTTTCATCGAAACTGGTCAAGCCGCTTGCTGGTCAGTCGAGCATCGGGCGAATCCTGCTGAATGGAAAAGCAACCGCCACGCGCGCCAATGAACTCGGGGAATGGTTGAAGCTGCAGCCTTTTGCGGGCCTGGGGAGGGCGGAAAACGTCACTGGAGATGATTGGAGGGATAGAGTCAAAGGGCGAACTGGCATCATTATGTTTGACGGTTACTGGACTCGCGACGGGGAAGCAGAGGGAAACGCAAGCGGCGGGCACATTGATCTATGGAACGGCGAAAAACTCACGGGATTCGGTACTGGGCTTCGAACCCGCTGGAATATCGTGATTCCAGGATTGTGGTCTGATTTTCGTATGTCTAAAAAAATCATGTTCTTCCCGATAAAATGAAGCTGTTGAAGCCCATCGTCGGTGCAATTTCTGGCTCGGTCATGGCCACGATTGTTTGTTGGGGCGGGTTGTATCTGTTCGGCGTGTTGATTCTTCACGGGAGAGGCAGTCTGTTCGATACGAACCCACATGTCGCCAACCTGTTTTTTGTTGGTTGGTTTGTGTCCCTGGTTGTGGCCTCGGTAATCGGCGGCTGGCGTGGGTATGTATGCGGGCGAAACCGGGAAAGAAAAAAACGGAAAGGAGATTGAGGTGCATTGGTTCATCATGCCCGTCTCCAAACGATATGAATCAACTTTATCGCGATAAACAGAAGTGCGGACGATAGTGTTTGGTACGTTCCGTGCGTTGATCGGTTTTTCAGTGCCAAGTGTTTGTGGAATGGCTTTCGCGTGTAGTTTCCCGTTGCAGTACGGTGGAAAGATCGAGCGCGGTGTTACATCTCTTTCGAACGCGGACCGAGTCGAGCTTGCCGGTCTGTTGATCACCGTCCGTGATGGTGCGGCGAAGGACGGTCCCGTCGTAATTTACGGGTTCGCGGACGGAAGCGAACAAGATGCGATGACCGTTGCGCGTCGCCGAGCGGAATCTGTTGAGGTGTATCTTTAGAATCTTGGGATTTCGCGGAGTCGAATCAACATCGATACAAAGATGTGGCGAAACGATTCGCTCATTCTCCCGAGCCAGCGTAACCGGATCGAGATCGAGTTTATTCCCGCCTGTTCGCCTGGCTGCTGCGACAATCCTTGCGGCACAATCATGCTAGGGCGATATATCGGGATAGCATCATTTCGGCAGGGTGCGAGCGTTCTGCCAAGCCTCAGTTATTCCGATTTCGGGAGATCGAATTCAATCTGGTTTTGGGAGATTGCGTGAAGCGATTCTGGATTACGCTTTCTGGAACCATCGGTGGCTTGCTATTGACCTGGCTCTACCTTGATGCATACAGCCTTATAAGATGGCCGGAAACCCCAGGCACACCGGCGCGGGGGGGCTATGAGATCGACAAATGCCCGATCTCATGGTGGTAAGGGCTGCTTTTCTTCACGTACTTGTTTGCGCCAGCGGTGTTCTTCAGCGTCGTCAATGCAATAGCGTATCGGCGTTGGTCATGCAAAAGATGGAGTGCAGCGCTCGGAATCGGGACCCTACTCGCGGGTCTGCTTTATCTTGAACCTTACGTGTCCCGTTTGCTTTAGCGCCGCTCGCAATGACGGGCCGCTCGATTATCGGCACCCCGCCACACGCCTTACTGCTTTTCCATCTGCTCCAGCGCCTTGATGTCTTCCTCCGACGTCATCTCGCACGCAAGCAGCGTTTTTCCCTTCAGCGCCGGGCCCTGGCGGGCCGACACGAGGATCAGCGCGCCCCCCGGCCCGCGGACCGTCAGCCGGCGCGAATAGCCGACCGACGACGCGCCCAGCAGGTGGCCCTTCTCGGGCGTGAGCTGGTAGCGCGCGGCGAGCCGGTCGGCGACTTCGCCGTCGACGAGCACGCCGATCCCGGTACTGACGAACACGACGTGCTGGGTCGTGAAGCCGTCACGGTGGATCGGCTCCGGCAGACGAAAGACCGCGGCGCCGAGCATCGACTCGTCCGGCTTCGGATCGGTTGCCTTCGCGGTGTTGTAGATCGAATCCATCATGTCCGACGTGAACGGCGGCTTGCAGAGCGCGGCGTTGAAGATGTCGGGATGGGCGGGCGGCGCGGCGAGTGCGACGAGCGGGGCGGCGGCGACGGAAATGGCGGCAGCGCCGACGGCGGCGCGAAGCCGGGACAGGCGATCGGACATGGGTGCAGTTCTCTCAGATTTTATTGTGAGGCTGCATGTTAAGGCATTGGCGCGCGCCGATCGACCGGCGCGCACGCCCGCGCCCCGCGATCGGTTCCGGTTCCGGACGATCGCGGGGCGCGGGTCATGCGCGTCAGACTGCTGTGGTTCCTCTGGTGCGTGTTGGCGCAGGCGGGCGAACCGTCATGGCGCGACGACCGGGTGCTTCAGCGCATGCGCGGTTTCGATCCACTGCGCGTGGAATTCGTCCGCGTCGGGCCGGAGTCCCAGCTCGCCGTTGCGATAGGCCATCGCGAGCGTCTGCACGGCTTCCGGCAACTCGTGTTCGGCGGCCCGGCGATACAGCGCCAGTGCGTGCGCGTCGTCGCGCGGCACGCCGCTGCCGTCGCGGTACGCGTTCGCGAGCATGAAGTCCGCGGCCGGAATCTCCGCGCGCGACGCGATCCCGAACCAGTGCGCGGCCTGCACGGGATCGGCGGCGATGCCGTAGCCGCTGCGATAGATCAGCCCGAGGTAATACGCGGCGGCCGGGTCGCCCTGTTCGGCAGCTTCGCCGAGCAGCGCGCGTGCGCGTGCGTAGTCCTTCGGGATGTCGCCGCTGCCGAGCAGCAGTGCCTTGCCGAGCGCGAGCTGCGCGCGCCGCGCGGCCGGTGCGTCGGCCTTGCCGTTCGCCTGCGCGGCGGTTTCCAGCCAGCCGCGCCCCTCGTCGCGCAGCCCCGGTTCGCGCGCGTCGACGAGCGCGATGCCGAGCGCCGCCTGCGCGGCGCCCGACCCGCGGCGCGCGAGGGTGCGCAATTGCGCGAGCGCGTGCGGCTCGGTGGCCTGCGTGACCATTGCCTGCCACTCGTCGAGCTGCGCGGCGCTCGGCGCGGGGCCGGCCCCGCGCAGGCCGGTCGCCGCGACGACGGCCGCGACGGTCACGGCCGCCGCCGCGAGCAGCGCGGCCGGCGGGAGTTTTGCGCGCAGCAGGCGCCGCGCGGCGGCGGCGAGGCCGGTTTCGGCCGGCCGCATCGTCCGGATCGGTTGCATCGCGTGTCTCATTGCGTCAGGTCGATCTCGTAGATGGCGAGGTTCTTGCCCGAGCCGTCGTCGGCCGCGACCTGCGTGATGCCGGCCAGGCCGGCCGCCGCCGCATCGCCGAGACGGTTCGGCGCGGACGCGAACTGCACGTGCGCGACCGAACTCGCGAGCTTCGTGAAGCGCCAGCTGCGCTGCGCGCCGTCGGCGGTGCGCGTGATCTTGCCGCGCTGCTTCACGAATGCGATCAGCACGTCGCGGTTCGCATCCGGCGACGCGAAGATCGTCTTGCTGCCGTCGAGGCCCGGGAAGTTGCCGCCGCCGCTCGCGCGGTAGTTGTTGGTCGCGACGATGAACTGCGCGTTCGGGTCGATCGGCGCGCCCTTGTACGTGAGGTTCTTGATCCGGCTGCCGAGCGGCTGCGTGACGTCGATTTCGTACGCGAGATCGGCGGACGTGAACATGTCGAAGTTGTAGCCGGGGAAGGTGCTGACGAGCGGCTGCACGGTCGCCTTGGTCGGGTCGATCCGGTTGAAGCGCTTCGCGGCCGTCTCGAGCCAGCTCTTCACGTCGGCGCCGCTGACCTTCACCGCGTACACGGTGTTCGGATACAGGTACAGGTCGGCCGCGTTGTTGATCGCGAGCGCGCCCGGCGCGACGTCGGTGTAGTCGCTGCCGCCGCCGAACCCGCTCTTGAACGGCGCGCTGACCGACAGCACCGGCAGCGACGCGTACTGCGGCAGGTTCGCCTGCACGTAGGTCTTCACGTAGTCGGCCTGCGCTTCGTTGACGATCTGGATCGCGCCCGGATCGCCGACATCCGCGAAGTACGAGTTCATCCGGTAGTCGGTCGAGCCGATCGGCGTCTTCACGTAATCGATCGTCGCCTGGTGCTCGGCGGCGATCGCCGCGGATACCGACGGATCGGCCGCGACGTAGGACTTGTCGGCGTTCTGGATCGGCCGCGCCTCGACGGTCGTCTGCGACTTGTCGACGCTCCACGCCTTGCCGTCGAACTTCAGGCCGAGCTTGATCACGCCGAGGTGCTTGCCCCAGTAGTTGGCCATCACGGTCGGCACGCCGTTGACGGTGCCCTTGACCTTGTCGACGCCCGGCAGGTTGAACTGCGACACGGTGCTGTTTGCGTCCGGGAACACCTGGTGCGAGTGGCCGATCAGCATCGCGTCGATGCCGGACACGGTCGACAGCCACCAGCTGCCGTTCTCCATCGTCGGCGAATATGCGGAATTGTCGAGACCGCCGTGCGAGATCGCGACGACGAGATCGGCGCCCTTCGCGCGCATCTCGGGAATGTACTTCTCGGCGGCTTCCTTCAGGCCGGTCGTGTAGACCTTGCCGTCGAGCCAGCGCTTGTCCCAGTTCATGATCGCGGGCGGCGTGAAGCCGATGATGCCGATCTTCACGGGCGCGCTGACCGTCTTGCCGTCCGGCGTCGTCGCCGTCACCGTGCGGGTCAGGATCGTGTACGGCGTGAACAGCGGCGCGTTGGTCTTCGCGCTGATCACGTTCGCGAGCACCTGCGGGAAGTTCGGGCCCGCGCACTTCTTCTGCTGGGCCGGGGCCGGCAGGCCGTCGACCTCGAACGTGTTGCCGGTCACCTGCGACAGGTACGGCAGCCCGTAGTTGAATTCGTGGTTGCCGATCCCGCCGCCGTCGAATTTCGCGGCGTTCATCACCTTGTAGATCGCGAGCGTCTGGTCGCAGCCGACCGGCTTCACGAGCGCCTGGTAGTCCGACAGCGCGGTGCCCTGGATCGTGTCGCCGTTGTCGAGCAGCAGCGTGTTCGGATACTGCGCGCGCGCCTGCGCGATCAGCGTCGATACGCGCTCGAAGCCGAGCGAGTTGTCGGCGGCGAGCTTGAAATAGTCATACGACAGCACGTTGGTGTGCAGGTCGGTCGTCTCGAGCAGCGCGAGCGTGGCCTTCGTGCCGACCGGCGTCTGGGCCTGCGGCTGCGACGGCGGCGGGGCGGAGATGTCGTCGCCGCCGCAGCCGGCGAGGGCAAAGGCGAGGCTGGCGAGCGCGGTGGCGGCCGGTACGCGGCGGCGGGAAAGCGGGGGGAAACGCATCGGTTGTCCTGTTTGGAGTTCTGTTCTGTTTTGGCGAGGTGCGCAACACAATGGCGGCGCGGGGCGCCGACGGCCTGAGGTGCGGCGCGTGAGAGTATCGAAAGGAAACGTGACGGAAGAATGAAAGGTGGCGACGCCGGCTGCGGGCGGCGGTGTGCGGCGGCCAACGAGCAGACCCGGGCCGGGCGCCCCCAGCCAGGCGCCCTCACGGAAATCCTCACGTCGCGGCGCCGGGCGGTTCGCTACAATGGCCGCTGTCATCCTTTTGCAAACAACCTGCCCTTGGACTTCGAGACTCCTCCCGGCCTGTCGGTCGACGCCGGCGGCCAGGGCCGGACGGTGCGCCTGTACGGCCAGTGGACCGCGCTCGCGCTCGCGCGCAATCGCGGCGCGGTCGCGCGTCGCGTCGCGAGCATCGGCTCCGGGCGCGTGAGCGAATGGGACCTGTCCGGCATCGAGCGGCTCGACCACGTCGGCGGCCAGGCACTGTGGCGCGTGTGGGGCCGCAAGCTGCCGGCCGGCGTCGCGCTGAGCGCCACGCAGCGCACGATCTTCGAGCGCATCGAGCGGCTCGACAGCGCGCGCGAGGCGCCCGAGCGCGTCGTGCGCTTCGATCCCGTCACGCGGCTCGGCCAGGCGATCTTCTCGTTCGGCGAACACCTGCAGGGCGGCATCGCGATGTTCGGCCTCGTGATCCTCGATGCGCTGTCGGTGCTGCGCCGCCCGCGGACCATGCCGTGGAAGGAAACCTCGGCGAACATCTACAGCGCCGGCGCGCAGGCGCTGCCGATCACCGCGCTCGTCGCGTTCCTGATCGGCATCGTGCTCAGCTACCTGTCCGCGCAGCAGCTGCAGATGTTCGGCGCGAACCGCTACATCGTGAACATCCTCGGGCTGTCGGTGATCCGCGAGCTCGGGCCGGTGCTGTCGGCGATCCTCGTCGCGGGCCGCTCGGGCTCGGCGATCACCGCGCAGATCGGCGTGATGCGCGTGACCGAGGAGCTCGACGCGATGCGCGTGATGGGCATCCCGCACGGGCTGCGGCTGATCCTGCCGCGCGTGCTCGCGCTCGGCGTCGCGATGCCGCTGCTCGTGATGTGGACCAACATCATCGCGCTGACCGGCGGCGCGCTCGCCGCGAAGCTCGTGCTCGGGATCGACGTCAACTACTTCGTGCGCTCGCTGCCGGGCGTCGTGCCGATCGCCAACCTGTATATCGGCGTCGGCAAGGGCGTCGTGTTCGGCATGCTGATCGCGCTGGTCGCCTGCCATTTCGGCTTCCGGATCAAGGCGAACTCGCAGAGCCTCGGCGAAGGCACGACCACGTCGGTCGTGTCGTCGATCACGGTCGTGATCCTCGCGGACGCGGTGTTCGCGATCCTGTTCCAGAACGTGGGGCTCGGATGAACGCGTCGAACGAATCTGCGGCCGATGCCGCTGTGGCCCATGCTGCGGCCGATACCGGCGACCTCGTGATCGAGGTGCGCAACCTGACGAAGCGCTACGGGCGCAACATCATTCACCAGAAGCTCGACTTCGACGTGCGGCGCGGCGAGATCGTGTCGGTCGTCGGCGGTTCGGGCTCGGGCAAGACCACGCTCGTGCGGCAGATCCTCGGCCTCGAGCGGCCGACGTCGGGCACGATCAAGGTGTTCGGCGAGGATACGGCGACGATCGACGACGCGAGCGCGCGGATGATGCGCACGCGCTCGGGGATGCTGTTCCAGCAGGGCGCGCTGTTCTCGTCGATGACGGTGTTCGACAACGTCGCGCAGCCGCTGCGCGAGCTCGGCCGCGTGCCGCCGGACCTGCTGCACGACATCGTGATGCTGAAGCTCGAGATGGTCGGGCTGCCGTGCAAGCACGCGTCGAAGATGCCGGCCGCGCTGTCGGGCGGGATGGTGAAGCGGGTCGGCATCGCGCGCGCGATCGCGCTCGAGCCCGAGCTGTTGTTCCTCGACGAGCCGACGGCCGGCCTGGACCCGCAGGCATCGGACGAATTCGTCGAGCTGATCGCGACGCTGCATCGCACGCTCGGGCTGACCGTCGTGATGGTGACGCACGATCTCGACACGATGGTCGCGCTGTCGACGCGCGTCGCGGTGCTGGCCGACCGCAAGGTGCTGGTCGCCGCGCCGGTCGAGGAGGTCGCGAACGTCGACCATCCGTTCATCCACGAATATTTCCTGGGGCTGCGCGGGCGCCGTGCATTGCAGGCGCTGCCGCCCGAGCGGCGCGCGAAGCTGCCGAAGGCGGCCCTCGAACCGGCGCTGTCGAGCGTCGAGCTGTAGGCAAGGCAAGGAGCAAGGAATCCGCGAATGGAAAACAAATCACATGCGTTCTGGGCCGGCCTGTTCACGATCGCGCTGACGCTCGCGATCGCGGGCACCGTGTTCTGGTTCAACGTCGACCGCACCGTGCGCGTGCCGTACGACCTGCTCGCGCGCACCAACGTGACGGGGCTGTTCCCGGACGCGGCCGTGCGGTTTCGCGGCCTCGACGTCGGCAAGGTGCAGTCGATCGGCTTCGATCGCACGCACCCGGGCCAGATCCGGATCCGGATTCTCGTCGACCACGATGCGCCGATCACGCAGTCGACCTACGGCAGTCTCGGTTTCCAGGGCGTGACGGGCATCGCGTTCGTGCAGCTCGAGGATACGGGCCGCGACCTGGCGCCGCTGCCGTCGTCGCCGAAGGCAATCGCGCAGATCCCGATGCGGCCGAGCCTGTTCGACCAGATCCAGGAGCGCGGCGACGTGCTGCTGCGGCAACTCGAACTGGCCGCGAAGAGCGCGAACGCGCTGATGTCGCCCGAGATGCGCGAGCAGTTGCGCGCGACCGCCGAAAGCCTGCAGCACGCGGCCGACGGCGCGACGACGCTGTCGAAGCAGCTCGCCCCGGCCGTCGCCGCGCTGCCGGAGACGATGCACCAGGTGAACCGCACGATGGCGTCGGCGAACACGCTGCTGCAGCCGAACGGGCCGCTCGTGTCGAACCTGAACAAGGCCGGCACGGCCGCGGAGCAGGTCGGCGTCGCGCTGAACGATCTCAACGCGCGCGTGCAGTACGACACGCTGCCGCGCTTCAATGCGCTGGCCGGCAGCGTCGGCGACGCGTCGCGGCAATTGAAGGACGTCGCCGGTGAACTCGGCCGCAACCCGAGCAGTCTGTTGTTCGGTACGCCTGGCTCGGCGCCCGGGCCCGGTGAAGCGGACTTTGTGTGGCCGGGTGCGACGGCCGGACAGTGACGCCCTTCGAAACCGGAAACATCATGCAGGAACACGCCATGCCACGAATCCTTGACCGCGCGCTGCGTCCGGCCGCGGCCGCGCTCGCCGTGCTGACGCTCTCGCTTGCGGCCGGCTGCGCCGGCAACAGCGCGGCGCTGTCGAATGTCCGTTACGACCTCGGGCCGGCTGCTTCGGTCGTGACGGCCGGCGCGGGCCCCGCGCTGAAGGTGCTCGACGTCGCCGCGCCCGATGCGCTCGATTCGGACAAGTTCGCGTATCGCCTCGCGTACGCGGATGCGCAGCACGTGGCCGTCTATCGCGACAGCCGCTGGACGGCACCGCCCGCGCAACTGCTCACGCAGCGGCTGCGCGGCGCGCTGTCGGCGCGCGGCGCGGTGCTCGAAGGCTCCGACGGCGTGCGCGCGCCGACCCTCAAGGTCGACCTGAACGAATTCGAGCAGGTGTTCGACGGCCAGTCGCAGAGCCACGGCGCCGTCACCGCGCGCGCGACGCTGACGCTGGACGGCAAGGTGCTCGGCCAGCGCACGTTCGTCGCGCGTGCGCCGTCGAGCACGCCCGATGCGGCCGGCGGTGCGCGCGCGCTCGCGGCGGCGAGCGACGAGCTCGTGTCGCAGATCGCCGCGTGGGTCGGCATGCAGGCGTACGCGGGCACGCCGTGACGCGTGCCGCGCAGCCGCGATGAACGCGCCCGGCGCGCCCCGCGCGTCGTCGCTCGCGCGGCAGGCCTTTGCCGCTTACGCGGCGCTCATCGTCTACGCATCGCTGTATCCGTTCGAAGGCTGGGTGTCGCTCGGCATCGGGCCGTTCGATTACCTGTTCGCGCCGATGCAGCGCTATGTGACCGCATTCGACGTGGTCACGAACGTGCTCGGCTATTTGCCGTTCGGCGCGCTCGCTGTGCTCGCGCTGCACCCGCGCTGGCGCGGCGTTGCGGCGACGCTGATCGCGGGCGGGCTCGGCGTGCTGCTGTCGGGCTCGATGGAGGCGCTACAGACCTACCTGCCGACGCGCGTCGCGTCGAATCTCGATCTCGCGGCCAATGCGCTCGGCGCGCTGCTGGGCGCGGCGCTTGTCGCGCCGGCCACGGGCGCGCTGCTCGACCGCGGCGCGCTGCGCCGGCTGCGCTTCGCGTGGTTCGAGGTGGACGGCGCGACGCCGCTGCTGCTCGCCGGGCTGTGGCCGTTCGCGATCCTGTTTCCGTCGCCGTTCCTGTTCGGTATCGGCGACTGGCCGGCCGCGCTGTGGGAGCGCGCCGACGCGTCGATGCAGGACGCGCTGCTCACGTGGCTGCCGACCGCGTGGCGCGTGAGCGAATGGCCCGAGCGCGTCGACGGCTGGTTGTCCGACTCCGCGTGGGAAGCCGCGCTTGGCGGGCTGATGCTGTTCGCCGCGCTGGCGATCGCGTCGCTCGCGATGCGGCCGCGCGCGCCGCGCATCCGGCTCCTGATCGCGTTCGTCGCCGCGACGCTCGTGCTGAAGGCGGCCGCGACGTTCATGCAGTCGGCCACCGGCCTCGTCGTCGTGTGGGCGACGCCCGGCGCGCGGCTCGGGATCGAGCTCGGTTTCGCGGCCGCGCTCGTCGCGCTGCGCGTGCCGGCGACGTGGCGCGCAACGCTCGCGGCGCTCGCGCTGCTGGCTGGCGTGGCGCTCGTCAACCTGCTGCCCGTCAATCCGTTCTTCGACTTCACGCTGTCGGGCTGGCGGCAGGGCCGCTACGTGCACTTCAACAGCATCGCGCGCTGGCTCGCGTGGATCTGGCCCTACGCGGCGCTGATCTGGCTCGGCCAGCGCGTCGAGCACGCGTGGCTGCCGGCCGCGTTGCGCCGCTGACGCGGCGCTTCGGGCGGGGCGGCCGCTGCTTCGTCGCGGGCAGCGGTGCGCGCCGGTCGCTATAATCGTCCGGACCATCATCCGTTGCCCCGTGCAACGGCAATCGCTCCTCTTTCCGCACGGCATCGCGCCGGGCCGCTCGCCACCATCATGGATTCCTACTACCAGCACCACGTCTTCTTCTGCCTGAACCAGCGCGACCCGGGTGCCGAACGCCCGAGCTGCGCACAATGCGACGCGCAGACCATGCAGGAATACGCGAAAAAGCGCGTGAAGGAACTCGGCCTCGCGGGGCCCGGCAAGGTTCGCATCAACAAGGCCGGCTGCCTCGACCGCTGCGAGGAAGGGCCCGTGATGGTCGTGTATCCGGAAGGCACGTGGTACACGTACGTCGACCAGGCCGACATCGACGAGATCGTCGAATCGCACCTGCGCGACGGCAAGGTTGTCGACCGTCTGAAGATCTGAGCGGGTCGGCCGAATGAACGTTCATACGCAGAAGTCGCTGATCGCGGGCCCGGTCGGGCAGATCGAAATCGCGGTCGACCTGCCCGACGCCGTGCGCGAAGGCGGCGCCGCGCCGCGCGGCATCGCGCTCGTCGCGCATCCGCATCCGCTGTTCGGCGGCACGATGGACAACAAGGTCGCGCAAACGCTGGCGCGCACGCTGGTCCAGCTCGACTACGTCGTCTACCGGTCGAACTTCCGCGGCGTCGGCGCGACCGAAGGCGTGCACGACAACGGCACCGGCGAAGCCGACGACCTGCTCGCGGTGCTCGCGCACATGCGCGCGCAGCCCGCGTATGCGGACCTGCCGCTCGTGCTCGCGGGCTTCTCGTTCGGCACCTTCGTGCTGTCGCACGTCGCGAAGCGGCTGCGCGACGCGGGCGAGACGATCGAGCGGATGGTGTTCGTCGGTACGGCCGCGAGCCGCTGGCAGGTGGCCGACGTGCCCGAGAACACGCTCGTGATTCACGGCGAAACCGACGATACGGTGCCGATCGCATCGGTGTACGACTGGGCGCGGCCGCAGGAACTGCCGGTCGTCGTGATCCCCGGCGCCGAACATTTCCTCCATCGCAAGCTGCACGTGCTGAAGCGCATCATCGTCGACGCGTGGCGCTGACCGGCTGACCGCCGACGGCTCACCTCGCGCACCCGGCACCCGCCGGATGCGCCACTTCACCCGCGCGACATCGCGCCGCAGCGTGCGGCGCAACCCGACTTGCACACCGCCTGCGCGCGCCTTTCGCGCGGCTTCGAGCGTGATGACCGGCGGCGCACCCGCGCTATGCTCTCGAAGCCGATATGCGGCCGGCCGGCGACCGTGCCGTGTCCGACGCCAATCCGTACCGATGTGCCGCACCTTCGCGCCCGTGGCGGCGTGGCAATTCCTCGCGATGCCGCTGCGCATCGCCGCGGTTTGCGCGTTGCCGCGAGCGTGAATCCGCCGGCACATCGGCACCGCCTGGCAGCGGGCACGACACCCGGTTCGCGAAAACGCCCTTCGCGGCCACGTATAATGGCCGCATTCCGCGTCGCCCGCGGCCCGGCTGGGCCCATGCGGCGCTCGTTTCGCCGCCTGTCCGCCCGCTCGCGACGGCCGCGAACCGAACGCGTCCGCACGAGTCCAACCGGCGCGTTTCGCGTCGCCCGACGATTTCGGGCGAGTGCCCGAAACGCCCGCCGCCTTGCCGTTCAACCCTGCGCGTTTCGCACCGCACTTTCTGCCATCAGCCTGAATCGATCATGCGTCTGTCTCCCCAAGGCCTCAAGTCCCTCGCTTCCTCCATCGCCTTTGGCACCGCCGCGCGTAACGTCGCGCTCGGCGTGATGCTGCCTGTCGCGCTCGCGTCGACGATCGTCGTCGCCGAGGCGAAGCCGGCCGCCAAGGCCAAGGCCGCGCATGCGGCGCCGGCCGCCGCCGCCGAGCAGTTCACCGGCGCGCCCGCGACCTACATGCCGGGCGCGGTGCCGCCGCCGGGCGTGAACGCGCGCTCGTGGGTGCTCGTCGATGCGACGAGCAACACGGTGCTTGCGTCGGGCAATGCGGACGAGCGTGTCGAGCCCGCGTCGCTGACCAAGCTGATGACGGCCTACCTCGTGTTCGAGGCGCTCGACAAGAAGAAGATCTCGATGGAGCAGATCGTCACGCCGAGCGACGCGGTACGCCGCGTCGGCCGCGACGAGTCGCGCATGTTCATCGAGGCGAACAAGCCGGTGTCGGTGCACGACCTCGTGTACGGGATGATCATCCAGTCGGGCAACGACGCCGCGATCGCGCTGGCCGAACTCGTCGGCGGCAGCGAAGGGCAGTTCGTCAACATGATGAACGACGAGGTCAAGCGCCTCGGCATGAAGGGCACGCATTTCGCCGACGTGAACGGCATGCCCGACCCGAACCACTACACGACGGCCGGCGACCTCGCGAACCTGTCGGCCCACCTGATCCGCGATTTTCCGCAGTACTACAGCATCTTCTCGGAGAAGGAATTCAAGTACAACAACATCCGCCAGGGCAACCGCAACCGTCTGCTGTGGCTCGACCCGACGGTCGACGGCCTGAAGACGGGCCATACGCAAGCGGCCGGCTACTGCCTGATCGCATCGGCCAAGCGCGCGATTCCGGGCGTGGACGGCCAGCGCCGCCTGGTGTCGGTGATGATGGGCGAGCAGAAGGAAGGCGAGCGCACGCAGGACAGCATGAAGATGCTGAACTACGGCTACAGCGCGTTCGATTCGGTGCGCCTGTTCAAGGGCGGCCAGGCGATCTCGACGCCGCGCATCTACAAGGGCAAGGAAAACACCGTGCAGGTCGGCGTGAAGAGCGACCAGTGGGCGACCGTGCCGCGCGGCCTCGGCGACAAGGTCAAGACGGAAGTCGACGTCAATGCGCCGCTGATCGCGCCGCTCGCGGAAGGCCAGCAGGTCGGCACCGTGAAGATCGTCGCCGACGGCAAGACGCTGTCCGAATTCCCGGTCGTTGCGCTGCAGGCGGTGCCGGAAGCGGGTATCTTCGGGCGTATCTGGGACTCGATCCTGCTGATGTTCAGCAAGAAGAAGTAAGCACGACGGGCCTTTGTTTTCACGACTTCATCCCCATCTGTCATAGCCATGAGCCAAGCCGAATTCGAACCGATCGTCTACCTCAGCGTCTCGTCGCAGGAGGAACTGGTGCCGCTGTCGGAAGCCCGTGTCCCGGTGCTCGACCGCGGGTTCATCTTCGGCGACGGCGTGTATGAAGTCGTCCCCGTTTATGCGCACGACGGCGCGCACGTGCCGTTCCGGATCGAGCAGCATCTGGAGCGGCTCGCGCGGAGCCTGAAGAAGATCGGCATCGAGAACCCGCACGACGCGGCCGGCTGGCGCGCGCTGATCGAGCGCGTCGTCGCGGCGAATGCCGACGGCCTCGGCGACGGCAACGCGCTTGTCTACCTGCAGGTGACGCGCGGCGTCGCGAAGCGCGGCCATGCGTTCCCGGCGAACACGGTGCCGACGGTGTTCGCGATGACGAGCCCGCTGCGCCTGCCGCCGGAAGAGGAGCGCGCGAAGGGTGTGCGCTGCGTGACGGCCGAGGATCGCCGCTGGCTGCATTGCGACATCAAGTCGATCTCGCTGCTCGGCAACGTGCTGATGGCGCAACATGCGGCCGAACGCGACGCGTTCGAGACGCTGCAGTTGCGCGACGGCTACCTGACCGAAGGCTCGTCGTCGAACGTGTGGATCGTGAAGAACGGCGAGCTGCTCGCGCCGCCGCGCAGCAACAAGATCCTCGAAGGGATCCGTTATGCGCTGGTCGAGCAACTGGCCGACGAATGCGGCATTCGGTTCGTCGCACGCGAGATCAGCGAGGTCGAGCTGCGTGCCGCGGACGAGATCATGATCACGTCGGCCACGAAGGAAGTGCTGCCCGTCACGTCGCTCGACGATCTGCCCGTGCAGGGCGGCAAGCCGGGCCCCGTGTTCGCGGCGTTGTACGACGCGTACCAGCGTGCGAAGGCACGCGAGTTTGAACAGTTTGACCTAACCCGGAGAAAATGATGAGCGAACCGACCAAAACCGTCGAGGTCACCGGCGCGATCGAGACCCGGAAGGAGTCGCTGCTGGAGTTTCCGTGCGATTTCCCGATCAAGATCATGGGCAAGGCGCACCCCGAGTTCAAGGACACGATCTTCAAGGTCGTCGCCGTGCACGACAACGAGATCGATGTCGAGAAGATCGAGGAGCGCGCGTCGAGCGGCGGCAATTACACGGGCCTCACGATCACCGTGCGCGCGACGAGCCAGGAACAGCTCGACAACATCTACCGCGCACTGACCGGCCATCCGATGGTCAAGGTCGTACTCTAAGCGCCTCCTTCCTGCGCGCACTCGGCGGGGGTCTTCCCCGCCGCGCGCCGCGCGTCCAGCTCGTCGCACAGCCGCTTGAATTCGGCGACTTCCTCGAGCAGCCAGGTCCTGAACGCCTGCACGCGCGGCGTGTTCAGCAGCGGCGGCGGACACACGAAAAAATAGTGCCACGGGCTCGGCCCGTCGATGTCGAACAGGCGCACGATGCGCCCGTCCAGCAGGTCGTGCACCGCGAGCGAGCGGCGCACGAGCGCGATGCCCTGGCCGTCGATCGCGGCCAGCAGCAGGTTCGACGAATCCTGGTACAGAATCCCCCGCTTCGGCTCGGTCAGCGTATCGAGCCCGGCCGCGTCGAACCACGGCCGCCACAGCTCGTCGTCCGAGCGCAGCAGGTTGTAGTGCACGAGATCGGCGGGCGTCTGCGGCAGCTTGCCGCCGTTCAGCGTCGGTGCGCACGCCGGAAAGAACACTTCCTCGAACAGCGGCTCGACATGCAGCCCCGGATAGGTGCCGAAGCCGAAGCGGATCGCGAGATCCACGTCGTCGCGCGCGAAATCGGTGAGCGAGTTGGTCGATTGCAGCTCGACGTCGATTTCCGGATGCCGCTCGATGAACCGGCCGATGCGCGGCGTGATGAAGCGCGCGGCGAACGACGACAGCATCGACACCACGAGGCGCCGGTCGCGGTCGCTCGCGCGCACGTCGCGGGTCGCGTCGGCGATCACCATCAGCGCGCCGCGCACCTGCTGCGCGTAGCGCATGCCGGCGTCGGTCAGGCACAGCCGCTTGCCGTTGCGTGTGAAAAGCTGCACGCCGAGCTCTTCCTCGAGCGCGCGCACCTGGTGGCTGACCGCGCCGTGCGTGACGAACAGCTCGTCGGCGGCGCGCGAGAAATTCTCGTGACGGGCGGCGGCTTCGAACGCGCGAATCGCATTCAGCGCAGGTAGCTGTCGGAGGTCCATTTGCTAATTTTCCTCACATCGACGTGAAAATTGGTCGTTTGGTCGGACGCCTTGAAGTGACTACGATTGTAGCCATCGAAGCATTTATTGGCGGAGTCGATCATGCAAGAAATTTCTTCAAGCATCACGTTCGAAATCCCTGCGGGCGAAACGGTGCCGATGAAGGTGCAACGCAGCACGCGGCTGGTGGTCCAGTGCGGGCCGGTGTGGGCCACGCGCAGCAACGACGTCGACGACTACTTCCTGGTCGACGGCGAGACGCTGAAGCTGCGCCGCGGCGAGCGGCTGTGGCTCAGCGCGGAAGGCCGGGAGGGCGCGTGCGTCGCGTTCTCGGTGTCGCGGCCGACCCGGGAGGTCGCGCTCGGCGGGCTGGCACGGCTGCGCGAACGCGTCACTGCGCTGTTCCATGATGGATGGCGCACCGTCTGACCGGCATTTCCTCCGACGGATACCGGGTATCCGTCCCTTTCCAGGGCCGGCGAGACCCATGGGTTTTCGGTAAACTACCGCCCATGTCCGTTTCGCCGGTTTCCATCGTGTCCACGCCTGTCGCCGTTTCCGCAACGCCCGCCGAATCGCCGGTTCACCCGGTCACCGTGCGCTGGCGGGGCGTCGAGCCCTACGAAACGAGCTTCGACGCGATGCGCGCGTTCACCGACACGCGCACGGCCGACACCGGCGACGAGATCTGGGTGGTCGAGCATTCGCCCGTCTACACGCTCGGCCAGGCCGGTGACCCGGCCCACCTGCTGGTGGCCGACAGCGGCGTGCCGCTCGTGAAGGTCGACCGCGGCGGACAAATCACCTACCACGGCCCCGGCCAGATCGTCGTCTACCTGCTGCTGGACCTGCGCCGGCGCAAGCTGATGGTGCGCACGCTCGTGACGAAGATCGAGGAGGCCGTGATCGAAACCCTCGCGGCGTATAATCTCGCTTCGGTCCGCAAGGCGGGCGCGCCCGGGATCTACGTGGCATCCGGCGCGCACGAAGGCGCGAAAATCGCGGCCCTCGGCCTGAAGATCCGCAACGGCTGCAGCTATCACGGGCTGAGCCTGAACGTGAAGATGGATCTGCGCCCGTTTCTTGCGATCAACCCGTGCGGCTATGCCGGACTGGAAACTGTCGACATGGCGAGCCTCGAGGTTGCCGCCGACTGGAACGACGTCGCCCACACGCTGGTGCGCCGTCTGATCGCCAACCTCGACGGCGCATCCGCGGCCGCCGACAAGCCGCAGGCACTGGAACATTCGAATGACTGACGTTACCGCTTCTCCCGCACCGGCCGATTCGGCCGCGACCCCGGCCTACGATCCGACCGCCAAGCAGAAGGCGCAGGCGAAGACGGCGCGCATCCCGATCAAGGTCATTCCGATCGAGAAGCTGAAGAAGCCCGAGTGGATCCGCGTGAAGGCGGCCACCGGCAGCTCGCGTTTCAACGAGATCAAGACGATCCTGCGCGAGCACAACCTGCATACCGTGTGCGAGGAAGCGAGCTGCCCGAACATCGGCGAATGCTTCGGCAAGGGCACCGCGACGTTCATGATCATGGGCGACAAGTGCACGCGCCGCTGCCCGTTCTGCGACGTCGGCCACGGCCGCCCCGATCCGCTCGACACCGATGAACCGAAGAACCTCGCGCGCACGATCGCCGCGCTGAAGCTCAAGTACGTGGTGATCACGAGCGTCGACCGCGACGACCTGCGCGACGGCGGTGCCGCCCACTTCGTCGAGTGCATCCGCGAAACGCGCGAGCAGTCGCCGGACACGCGCATCGAGATCCTGACGCCGGACTTCCGCGGCCGTCTCGACCGCGCGATCTCGATCCTGAACGCCGCGCCGCCCGACGTGATGAACCACAACCTCGAAACGGTGCCGCGCCTGTACAAGGAAGCGCGCCCGGGTTCGGACTACGCGCACTCGCTGAAGCTGCTGAAGGATTTCAAGGCGCTGCATCCGCACGTCGCGACGAAGTCGGGCCTGATGGTCGGCCTCGGCGAGACCGAAGAGGAAATCCTGCAGGTGATGCGCGACCTGCGCGCGCACGACGTCGACATGCTGACGATCGGCCAGTACCTGCAGCCGTCCGAGCACCACCTGCCGGTGCGTGCGTACGTGCATCCGGATACGTTCAAGATGTACGAGGAAGAGGCGTACAAGATGGGCTTCACGCACGCGGCCGTCGGCGCGATGGTGCGTTCGAGCTATCACGCCGATCTGCAGGCGCATGGGGCCGGCGTGGTCTGAGCGTCGCGTTCCCGCTGCATTCACGCAGTCGAAAAAGCCCGCAGCGATGCGGGCTTTTTTGTTGGCGCGGCGGCCACCCGCGCCCCCGCAACGCAACCGCCACCCGACCGGACGCGCAATCCGGTCGAACGTGGAAAGCAAAGCTGAAACGGCATCGATAGCTTCGCAGGATAAGTTCGCTCCCGTCGCGCGCAAAGCTCCTATAGTCGGCTCTCCCGCAGCAATGCCCGCATTCCGAAGGAGAGCCGCATGTCCCGTTTCAGCTTCATCCGCCGCGCCGTCGTCGCGCTGACCGCCCTGGCCGCGTTCGGCGCGGCACACGCCGAATCGCGCGAAGTCGTGATCGCGTACCAGGACATGGTCGTGCCGTGGCGCTACGCGCAGGCGAGCGGTGAAGTCGAAAAGGCAACCGGCTACAAGGTGACGTTCCGCAAGCTCGACAGCGGCGCCGACGTGATCCGCGCGCTCGCGTCGGGCTCCGTGCAACTCGGCGAAGCCGGTTCGAGCCCGATCGCGGCCGGCCTGTCGCAGGGGCTCGACATCTCGCTGTTCTGGGTGCTCGACAACATCAACGATGCCGAGGCGCTCGTCGCGCGCAACGGCTCGGGCGTCACCAGCATCGCGGCGTTGAAGGGCAAGAAGATCGGTGTGCCGTTCGTGTCGACGTCGCATTTCCATACGCTCGTCGCGCTGCAGGCCGCAGGCGTCAATCCGAACGACGTGAAGATCGTCAACCTGCGTCCGCCGGAAGTCGCGGCCGCCTGGGCGCGCGGCGACATCGACGCGACCTATATCTGGGATCCCGTGCTCGCGAAGGTCAAGCAATCGGGCACCGTGCTGACGACGTCGGGCCAGGTTGCGAAAGAAAGTGGCAAGGCGACCCTCGACGGCTTCGTCGTGAGCCGCAAGTTCGCGCGCGACAACCCCGAGTTCGTCACGCGCTTCGTGAAGGTGCTCGCGGCCGCCGATGCCGACTACCGCGCGCATGCGGCTGCGTGGAAGGTCGGCTCGCCGCAGGTCGCGGCGGTGGCGAAGGTGTCGGGCGCGAACGCGCAGGACGTGCCGGCCAGCCTCGCGCTCTATGCGTTCCCGACGGCGGCCGAGCAGGCGTCGCCGACGTGGCTCGGCGGCGGTGCGCAATCGGGCGCCGCGAAGTCGCTCGCGGCCACGGCCACGTTCCTGAAATCGCAAGGCACGATCCAGACGGTGCTGTCCGACTATTCGGCCGGCGTCGATCCGCAGTTCGTGCAGAAGGCCGCGCGCTGAGCGCGGCGACCCATCGCGGAGCCATCGACCATGAGCACGCTGGAAGTCCGTCAGGTATCGGTTGCCTATCCGGGCGAGCGCGGACGGCCGACGACGCAGGCGCTCGCGCGCGTCGACCTGCGCATCGACGCCGGTGAATTCGTCGTCGCGCTCGGCGCGTCCGGGTGCGGAAAGACGACGCTGCTGAACTGCATGGCCGGGTTCGTCGCGCCGACGACCGGCGACGTGCGCGTCGACGGCGTGCCGGTCACGGGCCCCGGCGCCGATCGCGGCGTCGTGTTCCAGAAATACGCGCTGCTGCCGTGGCTCGACGTGCTCGACAACGTCGCGCTCGGGCTGCGCTTTGCGCGCGTGTCGAAGGCCGAACGCGAGGCGCGGGCGCGCGAGATGCTCGCGCTCGTCGGGCTCGACGGCCATGCGCATGCGCGCGTGTACGAACTGTCGGGCGGGATGCAGCAGCGGGTCGGCATCGCACGCGCACTCGCGAGCGATCCGCGCGTGCTGCTGATGGACGAGCCGATGGGCGCGCTCGACGCGATGACGCGCGGCACGATGCAGGCGCTCGTGCTCGACGTGTGGGCGCGCACCGGCAAGACGGTGTTCTTCATCACGCACGATGTCGAGGAGGCGCTGTTCCTCGCGACGCGTCTCGTCGTGATGACGCCGGGCCCCGGCCGGATCGCGGAAACCTTCGAACTGCCGTTCGCGCGTCGTTACGTCGAATCGCGCGATGCGCGCGCGGTGAAGTCGTCGCCGGATTTCATCGCGTGGCGCGAGCGGCTGATCGCGTACCTGCATCGCGACGAGGCGGTCGCGGAGCCCGCGTGATGCGCGAGCTCGCGCGGCAGGGCGTGGCCGTCGGGCGCGGCCGGAACAGCACTTTGACCAGGCAGGACAACATGAGCACGCAGGATTCGTGGGCGGCCGATCGCGCGGCCGCGGGTTTCGAGCAGGACGAGCGCACGACGCGGCGTCCTGCGGCGGCGCGCGCCGTGCGCGCGTCGCACCGTTACCGGTTGCCGGGGCAGGGCAAGACCGCAGGGCTGAGCGCGGCGACGGTCGCGGCGTTGGCCGTACTGTGGTGGGTCGCGACGCACCGGCAGTGGCTGCCGCCGCTGTTCCTGCCGGCACCTGAAGCCGTATGGACGGCGTTCGTCGACGCATGGCACGGCCGCATCCAGGGCGGCCTGCCGCTGTCCGAGCATCTGCTGTGGAGTGCCGCGCGCGTGTTCGGTGCGTTCCTGTTCGCGACCGCGCTCGGCGTGCCGGCCGGCATCCTGATGGGCGTGAGCCGCATCGCGCGCGGCGTGCTCGATCCGCTGCTGGAGTTCTACCGGCCGCTGCCGCCGCTCGCATATCTGCCGCTCGTCGTGATCTGGTTCGGCATCGACGAAACGGCGAAGCTCGTCGTGATCTTCCTCGCGTGCTTCGCGCCGATCGCGATGGCCGCGCGCGCCGGCGTGCGTGCGGCGACGGTCGAGCAGATCAACGCCGCGTATTCGCTCGGCGGCAGCTTCGCGCAGATCGTGCGCCATGTCGTGCTGCCGGCCGCGCTGCCGGAGATCCTCACCGGGCTGCGGATCGCGATCGGGTTCGGCTGGACGACGCTCGTCGCGGCCGAGATGGTCGCCGCGACGGCCGGGCTCGGGCAGATGGTGCTGAACGCATCGAGCTTCCTGCGCACGGATATCGTCGTGATGGGCATCCTGATCATCGGCGCGATCGCGTGGCTGTTCGACCTCGCGATGCGATGGGTCGAGCGGCGGATCGTGCCGTGGAAGGGCAGAGGCTGACGCGGCGCAGATTACGCGGGCGACGCACACGCGCCGCCCTGCCGCGCTCATTCGCCCATTGCGATCCCTTCGCGGCGCGGATCCGCGCCGCCGAACCACACCGTCTGCCCCTGCACGTTCAGCCGCTGGATGCCCTGCAGCCCCGAGTTCATCTCGACGACCTGCACGTCGTGCCCGCGGCCCTTGAGCCCTTCGGCGAGCGCGTCCGACACGCGGCCGCGCTCGAGCTGCGTCGGCCCGTTCATCGACCCGAAGTTCGGCAGCGCGATCGCCTGCTGCATCGTCATGCCCCAGTCGAGCACGCCGACCAGCGCTTTCGCGACGTGATTGATGATCGCGGGGCCGCCGGCCGAGCCGACGATCATCGTCACCTGCTTCGTCTTCTTGTCGAACACGAGTTCCGGCGACATCGCCGAGCGCGGCCGCTTGCCGGGCTGCACGCGGTTCGCGACCGGCCGGCCGTTGTCGTTCGCCACGAACGAGAAGTCGGTGAGCTGGTTGTTCAGCATGAAGCCGCGCACCATCAGCCGCGAGCCGAATGCATTCTCGACGCTGGTCGTCATCGACAGCGCCTGCCCGTAGCGGTCGACGATCGCGATGTCGGACGTCGACGGCAGTTCGGGGCTGCGGTCGTCGGCCATCGCGAGCGTCGCGCCCTGCGGCGTGCCGGCCTGCGCGACGCCCATGCTGTTGTCGCCGATCAGGCGCGCGCGCTGCGCGAGATAGGTCTTGTCGGTGAGGCTGGCCCAGTTGCCGCCCGGCAGCGGCACGAAATCGGGATCGGCGACGTAACGCGCGCGGTCCGCATACGCGAGGCGTCCGGCTTCGCTGAACAGGTGCGCGGCGAACGGCGTCGGCTCGTAGCCGACGTCGTTGCGCACCGGCTTCTGCGCGCCGATCTGCTGCCAGTCGGGCATCGCCTCGAGGATGCCGAGCATCTGCGCGATCGCGAGGCCGCCCGACGACGGCGGCGGCATCCCGCAGACGACCGAGCGCCGGTAGTCGGCGCACAGCGGCGTGCGCACCTTCGCCTTGTAGCGCGCGAGATCCTGGAGCGTCAGCAGGCCCGGATTGGTCGGGTGCTTGCGCACCTTCGTGACGATGTCGCGCGCGATCGCGCCGGTGTAGAACGCGTTCGCGCCGCGGTCGGCGACCTGGCGCAGCACGGTCGCGAGCGCCGGGTTCTTCAGCACCGTGCCGGCCGCCTTCGGCGTGCCGTCCGGGTTGTAGAAGTACGCGCGCGCGGCCGGGTCGTTCTTCAGGTACCTGTCGTTCGCGATCAGCATCGCGAGCCGCGGGCTGATCGTGAAGCCGTGCTCGGCGAGCCGGATCGCCGGCTGGAACAGCCGGCGCCACGGCAGCTTGCCGTGCGCGCGGTGCGCGGCGTCGAGCATGCGCAGCACGCCCGGCGCGCCGACCGAGCGCCCGCCGACGACGCCTTCGTAGAAACCCATTGGCTGGCCGGTCGGGCTGTAGAACAGGCGGTCGGTCGCGGCGGCGGGCGCGGTTTCGCGGCCGTCGTACGCCTGCGTCGCCTTGCCGTCGAAGTACAGCATGAACGCGCCGCCGCCAATCCCCGACGATTGCGGCTCGACGAGCGTGAGCACCATCTGCGTCGCGATCGCGGCGTCGATCGCGGTGCCGCCGGCTTTCAGCATGTCGTAGCCGGCCTGTGTCGCGAGCGGGTTCGCGGCCGCGATCATGAAGTGCTGCGAGGTCCAGCCCGGCTTGTCGGTCCACCCGGACGACTGCTCGGGCGCGTGGAAGCCGGGCAGCGGGACGGCGGCGCCCGACGCGGCGGCAACCGGGACGACGGCGCCCGACGGCGTGGACGGGGACGTGCAGCCCGCGTTGAACGCGACGAGCGCGACGGCGGCGAGCAGCGTCCAGGGACGCGAATGCGGACGAATCCGGTCGAACATTGAACCCTCGGCAGCAGTGAATTCGATGGCGGCGGCGGTGCCGGCGCAACGGGGCTGCCCGCGCAGGCTGCGCGCCGTGCGCGCCCCTGCGCGCTATTGTCGCCGCGCGGCCGGCGGATTGTCACCCGACAGGAAACCCTGACGCATCCCGCCGGGCCCGCCCCGGCCGGTCTTTCCGGCCTGTTCGAGGATGAACTCTATGAACGTCGACGTCGCGCGCGTGTGGTGCCGGTTCGGCATGTAGAGCATGTACATGTGCGTGCCGAAGATGCTGAGCCGGTACGCGTCGAGCGACGTGACGACGGCGCCGCGCCGCATGTCGTCCTGCACCACGTAGTCGGGCACGATGCCGACGCCGATCCCCGCGAGGATCGCCTGGCGCAGGAACAGGAAGTTCTCCGAAATCAGCGTCGGCTCGAGCAGCACTTCATGCCGCTCGTCGCCGAGATACGCGGCGATCCTGAGCTGGCGGCCCATCACCGTCGCGGTGACGACCGGCGCGGCCGCGAGCGCGCCGAGGCTCGACGGCATCCCGTGCGCGGCCGCGAACGCGGCCGACGCGCACGCGACGTAGCGCACCGCGCCCATGTCGCGTGCGACGAGGTTCTGCGGCGGTTCGGGCATCACGCGCACCGCAATGTCGATCTCGTCGCGCATCAGGTCTTCCACGCGGTTCTCGAACACGACGTCGAGCACGATGCCCGGGTGCAGCCGCTTGAACGCGAGCAGCCATTCGGACATCACCATCTGCCCGTAGCCGCTCGGCACCGACAGCCGCACGCGGCCCTGCAGGTCCTGGCCGAGCGTCGTCACCGATTCCTCCGCGGCGAGCAGCTCGTTGCGGATACGCCGGCCGTGCTCGTACAACTTCAGCCCGATCTCGGTCGGCTCGATACGCCGCGTCGTGCGCCGCACGAGCTGCTGGCCGATCGAGCGCTCGAGTTGGTTCAGCCGGTAGCTGACGTTCGCGCGGCTCATCTTGAGCCGCTGCGCGGCCTTGCTGAGATTGCCGGCGTCGAGGATCTCGACGAGCAGCGTCAGCGCGTTCAGGTCCATGCGTGTGCTCCTGATCCGTCCCGTTTAACGGTCGGAAAGCATTCAGTGTCAAGTCAGACTTGACAGCTTGTAAAGGCGTGCGGGAATTGTCAATGAATCTCGATCAATCGAGAATCGGGACATGCTTGGTGCACACACCACAGGAGACACCATGAATTCCCCCGCATCTCCCGCCACACCGCAGGCCGGCACCGTCACGCGCGAGCGGCGCGACAAGGTGCTCGTCGTCACGATCGACCACCCGCCCGTCAACGCGCTGTCCGCCGACGTGCGGCGCGGCCTCGCCGACGCGCTCGACGCCGCGCAGGCCGACGACGCGATTCGCGCGGTGCTGATCGTCGGCGCCGGCCGCAACTTCATCGCGGGCGCCGACATCCGCGAATTCGGCAAGCCACCCGTGCCGCCGTCGCTGCCCGACGTGTGCGAGCGGATCGAATCGGGCACGAAGCCGGTCGTGGTCGCGCTGCACGGCGCGACGCTCGGCGGCGGCCTCGAAGTCGCGCTGGCCGCGCATTACCGGCTCGCGGTGCCCGGCGCGAAGCTCGGGCTGCCCGAAGTCACGCTCGGCCTGCTGCCCGGTGCGGGCGGCACGCAGCGTGCGCCGCGCCTGATCGGCGCGAAGGCCGCGCTCGACCTGATGCTGACGGGCCGCCACGCGAGCGCCGACGAAGCGCTCACGCTCGGTCTCGTCGACCGCGTCGCGCACAGCGACGACACGCTCGCCGAAGGCCTCGCCTATACGCAGGAACTCCTGTCGCTCGGCGCGCCGGTGCGCCGCACGCGCGATGCGCAGGGGCTCGCCGATCGCGCGGCCGCGCAGGCCGCGATCGACGCGGCGCGCGCGGAGCTGCCGAAGAAATCGCGCGGGCTGTTCTCGCCGGCAAAGATCGTCGACGCGGTCGAGGCCGCGCTCACGCAGTCGTTCGACGCGGGGATGAAGTTCGAGCGCAGCCTGTTCCTGCAGTGCATCGACAGCCCGCAGCGCGCGGGCCTCGTGCATGCGTTCTTCGCGGAGCGCGAAGCGGCGAAGGCGCCCGAGGCGCGGCGGGCGAGCGCGCGGCCGGTCGAGCGGATCGGCGTGGTCGGCGGCGGCACGATGGGCGCGGGCATCGCGGTCGCGGCGCTCGACGCCGGATTGCCGGTGACGATGATCGAACGCGACGAAGCGTCGCTCGCGCGCGGCCGTGCGCACGTCGAGAAGGTGTACGACGGCCTCGTCGCGAAAGGGCGGATGACGCCGGCCGCGCACGCGGCGCGGCTCGCACGCTTCAAGGGCAGCACGTCGTACGACGCGCTCGCGCAGGCCGACGTCGTGATCGAGGCCGTATTCGAGGACATGGCCGTGAAGCAGGCCGTGTTCGCCGAGCTCGTGCGCGTCTGCAAGCCGGGCGCGGTGCTCGCGACCAACACGTCGTATCTCGACATCGACGCGCTGGCCGCGAGCATCGACCGGCCGGCCGACGTGATCGGCCTGCATTTCTTCTCGCCGGCCAACGTGATGAAGCTGCTCGAGATCGTCGTGCCGGCGCGCGTGAGTGCCGACGTCGTCGCGACTGCATTCGCGCTCGCGAAGCAGTTGAAGAAGACACCGGTGCGCGCGGGCGTGTGCGACGGCTTCATCGGCAACCGGATCCTCGCCGTCTATCGCACGGCGGCCGATTACCTGATGGAAGACGGCGCGTCGCCGTACCAGATCGATCGCGCGGTGCGCGCATTCGGTTTCCCGATGGGGCCGTTCCAGGTCGTCGACCTTGCGGGCGGCGACATCGGCTGGGCGACCCGCAAGCGCCGCGCGGCGACGCGCGACCCGCGGGCCCGCTACGTGGAAATTTCCGACCGGCTGTGCGAGCGCGGCTGGTTCGGGCAGAAGACGTCGCGCGGCTACTACCTGTATCCGGACGGCGCGCGCGTCGGCACGCCGGACCCGGAAGTCGACGCGATCGTCGCGGCAGAGCGCGAGAAGAAGGGCATCACGCCGCGCACGTTCAGCGACGACGAAATCCTGCGTCGTTACCTCGCCGCGATGATCAACGAAGGCGCGAACGTCGTGCACGAGAAGATCGCGCTGCGTCCGCTCGATGTCGACGCGGTGTTCCTGTACGGCTACGGCTTCCCGCGCTATCGCGGCGGCCCGATGCACTACGCGGACACGCTCGGCCTCGCGAACGTGCTCGCCGATATCCGCGCGTTCGCGAAGGAGGATCCGCTGTTCTGGAAGCCTTCGCCGCTCCTCGTCGAACTCGTCGCGCGCGGCGCGGATTTCGCGAGCCTGAACCGCGTCGACTGAACGCCAACCGCATTCGCAACGGACCGAAGATGGACCTCAATTTCACTCCCGATGAGGAAGCGTTCCGCACGGAAGTGCAGCGCTTCCTGCAAGCCGAACTCCCCGAGCGCATCGCGCGCAAGGTGAAGGGCGGCCTGCATCTCACGCGCGACGACATGCGCGAATGGCACGCGATCCTCAACGCACGCGGCTGGCTCGCGAGCCACTGGCCGCGCGAATACGGCGGCCCCGGCTGGAGCGTCGCGCAGAAGTTCCTGTTCGACAACGAATGCGCGCTCGCCGGTGCGCCGCGTATCGTGCCGTTCGGCGTGAACATGCTCGGCCCCGTGCTGATCAAGTACGGCAACGAAGCGCAAAAGCGCCACTGGCTGCCGCGCATCCTCGACGGCACCGACTGGTGGTGCCAGGGCTACTCGGAGCCGGGCGCGGGTTCCGATCTCGCGGCGGTGAAGACGAGCGCGGTGCGCGGGATCGACGCGCAGGGCGAGCACTACATCGTGAACGGCCAGAAGACGTGGACCACGCTCGGCCACTACGCGAACATGATCTTCTGCCTCGTGCGCACCGCGACCGACGTGCGCAAGCAGGAAGGCATCAGCTTCCTGCTGATCGACATGAACACGCCGGGCGTCGACGTGCGCCCGATCATCACGCTCGACGGCGAGCACGAGGTGAACGAGGTGTTCTTCACCGACGTGCGCGTGCCGGCGGACAACCTCGTCGGCGAAGAGAACCGCGGCTGGACCTACGCGAAATTCCTGCTCACGTACGAGCGCACCAACATTGCCGGGATCGGCTTCTCGACGGCCGCGCTCGACCGGCTGCGCGCGGTCGCCGCGAAGGTGACGAAGAACGGCAGGCCGCTCGCGGACGATCCGTTCTTCGCGGCGCGCGTCGCGCGCGTCGAGATCGAGCTCGAGAACATGCGCACGACCAACCTGCGCGTGCTGGCCGCGGTCGCGGGCGGCGGCGCGCCGGGCGCGGAAAGCTCGATGCTGAAGATCCGCAGCACGCAGATCCGCCAGGAGATCACGTCGCTGATGCGGCGCGCGATGGGGCCGTACGCGCAGCCGTTCGTCGACGCAGCGCTCGATGCGGACTACGACGGCGAACCGGTCGGCCCGGACGACGCCGCGAGCGCCGCGCAGCAGTACTTCAACAACCGGAAGCTGTCGATCTTCGGCGGCTCGAACGAGATCCAGAAGAACATCATCGCGAAGATGATGCTCGGGCTGTAACGAGGGACGCGACGATGGATTTCCAGCACACAGAAGACCGCCGGATGCTGGCGGACACGTTGAACCGCTTCATCGCCGAACAGTACGCGTTCCCGGTGCGCGATCGCATCGCGCAGTCGGCCGAAGGCTTCGATCGAACGATGTGGCAGCGCCTTGCCGGGCTCGGCACGGTCGGCGCGCTGTTTCCCGAAACCGACGGCGGCTTCGGCGGCGCGGGTTTCGACATCGCCGTGGTGTTCGAGTGCCTCGGGCGCGGGCTCGTCGTCGAGCCGTTCCTCGGCGCGCTGCTGGCCGGCCGCGCGCTGTCGCTCGCCGGCGGCGACGCGCATCGCGACAAGCTCGCGGCGCTGATCGACGGCAGCGCGAGCGCCGCGTTCGCGCACGACGAGCCGGGCTCGCACTATGAACTGACGACCGTGCGCACACGCGCCGAACGATCGGGTGACGGCTGGGTGCTGACGGGCGCGAAGGGCGTCGTCGACCAGGCCGCGCAGGCGGCGTTCTTCGTCGTCAGCGCACGCGTGTCGGGTCGCGACGACGATGCGGCCGGCATCGGCCTGTTCGTCGTGTCGGCCGACGCGCCGGGCGTGTCGCTGCGCGACTACCGGAAGATCGACGGCGGCCGCGCGGCGGAGGTGCGCTTCGAGCGCGTCGCGCTGCCGGCCGATGCCGTGCTCGGCGATCACGAAGGCGAAGCGGGCGCGGCGCTGCTCGAACGCGTGCTCGGCTACGGGTTGCTCGCGCTGTCGGCGGAAGCGCTCGGCGCGATGGACGTCGCGAAGGAGCACACGCTCGAATACCTGCGCACGCGCAAGCAGTTCGGCATGCCGATCGGGAGTTTCCAGGCGCTGCAGCACCGGATGGCCGACCTGCTGCTCGAAGTCGAGCAGGCGCGCTCGGCCGTGATCAACGCGGCCGCGCAGCTCGATGCGCCGCGCGTGACACGCGAACGCGCGCTCGCGGCGGCCAAGGTCAGCATCGGCCGGATCGGCACGCTCGTCGCGGAAGAGAGCATCCAGTTGCACGGCGGGATCGGGATGACGTGGGAGCTGCCGCTGTCGCATTACGCGAAACGCCTCGTGATGATCGATCACCAGCTCGGCGACGAGGATCACCATCTCGCGCGCTACATCGCGCTGTCGAAACAGTAAAAGCAAACGACGCGAATGGAGGAGACAAGGATGACGAACGAACCGCGCGCGTTGCCGCTGGCCGGCGTGAAGGTGCTCGATTTCTCGCGCGTGCTCGCGGGCCCGTGGTGTGCGATGGTGCTCGCCGATTTCGGCGCGGAAGTGATCAAGGTCGAGCATCCGGCGCGCGGCGACGATACGCGTGACTGGGGGCTGCGGATCGGCGACACCGAGACCACGTATTTCAACAGCGTGAACCGCAGCAAGCGGTCGATCTGCGTCGACCTGCAGACGGAAGCCGGGCAGCGCGTCGCGCGCAAACTGGCCGCGCAGGCCGACGTGGTGATCCACAACTTCAAGTTCGGCGGCGCGGAAAAGCTCGGCCTCGGCTACGACGCGCTGGCCGAGCTGAATCCGCGCCTCGTGCACTGCGCGATCTCGGGCTACGACCGTTCGGGCGCCGAGGCCGCGCGGCCCGGCTACGACCTCGTCGTGCAGGGCGAGGCCGGGCTGATGGCGCTGAACGGCGAGGCCGGCCAGCCGCCGCTGAAGTTCGGCGTCGCGGCGGTCGACCTGTTCACCGGCATGTATTCGGCGCAGGCGATCCTCGCCGCGCTGTACGAGCGCCATGCGACCGGGCGCGGGCGGCGCATCGAGATGGCGCTGTTCGACTGCGGGCTGATGATCACCGCGTACTACGGGCTCGACGCGCTGCTGATGGGCGAGGACCCGCCGCGCTACGGCAACGCGCATCCGTCGATCGTGCCGTACGGCGTGTTCGACGCGGCCGACGGCCCGCTCGTGATCACGGTCGGCAACAACACGCAGTTCGCGCGCTTCTGCGATGCGATCGAGCGGCCCGACCTCGCGGCCGACGCGCGTTACAAGACCAACCTCGGCCGCTCGGAAAACCGCGCGGACCTGCTGCCCGAGATTCGCCGCGAACTCGCGCGCCGGTCGCGCGCGACGCTGCTCGCGGCGCTCGCCGACGCGGGCATTCCGTGCGGCGAAGTGCTCGGCTTGCACGAAGCGCTGACGTCCGAGCGCGCGACCCGCGCCGGGCTCGTCACGCGGCAGCCGCATCCGGTCGCGGGCGAGGTCGACTTGCTGGCACCGCCGTACCGCTTCGACGGCGCACGGTTGCCGGTGCGCGGCGCGCCGCCGGTGCTGGGCGCGGATACGGAGGCGGTGCTCGGCGGCTGGCTCGGGATGTCGGCTGATGAAGTCGCGCGGCTGCGTGCGGATCGCATCGTGTAACGCGTTTATTTGCCGCCGCGGCGCGGGCGGATCGGATCACGCGCCGGCCAACTTCTCGCGACATGACGAGAAGACATTGGAGACACCATGGAGCTTTCCGTCATCGAATCGGTCACGGCGCGCCGCGACTACCAGCAGCTCGTGCGTGCGCGGCGCCGCTTCAGCTTCGTGCTGACGGCGCTGATGATCGCCACCTACTACGGCTTCATCCTGTTCGTCGCGCTTGCGCCGCACGTGCTCGCGACGCCGCTGTACCGCGGCGCGACGACGACGGTCGGGATCGCCGCGGGCGTCGCGATCATCCTGGTCGCGATCGGCCTGACCGCGTGCTACGTGCTGCGCGCGAACCGCGTGTTCGACCGCCGGGTCGACGCGATTCTGCAGCGCTCGTGATGGAGGCCGACATGCGACGCACATCGATCGCGCTCGGCGCGCTTGCTTCTCTCGTTTCCTCCGCCGCCCATGCGGTATCCGTCGCGGGCCCGATGCCCGACAAGGTCGAGCTGAACCCGGTCGCGATCGGGATGTTCTTCGCGTTCGTGTTCGCGACGCTCGCGCTCACGCGCTGGGCCGCGCGCCGCACCCGCTCGACGCGCGATTTCTACACGGCCGGCGGCGGCATCACCGGGCTGCAGAACGGCCTCGCGATCGCGGGCGACTACATGTCGGCCGCGTCGTTCCTCGGGCTGTCCGGGATGGTGTTCATGTTCGGCTTCGACGGGCTCATCTATTCGATCGGCTTTCTGGTCGGCTGGCCGTTCGTGATGTTCCTGATCGCCGAGCCGCTGCGCAACCTCGGCAAGTTCACGTTCGTCGACGTCGTCGCGTACCGCTTCGCGCAGCGGCCGATCCGGCTGATGACTTCCGCGAACGCGCTGACGATCGTCGTGCTGTACCTCGTCGTGCAGATGGTCGGCGCGGGCAAGCTGATCCAGCTGCTGTTCGGGCTGTCGTACGGCACGGCCGAACTGATCGTCGGCGTGTTGATGGTGGTCTACGTGTTTTTCGGCGGGATGACCGCGACGACCTGGGTGCAGGTGATCAAGGCCGTGCTGCTGCTGTGCGGGGCGACACTTCTCGCGTTGCTCGCGCTCGGTGAATTCGGCTTCAGTGTCGACGAGATGTTCCGCCGCGCGGTGGCCGTGCACCCGGGCGCGCTCGGCATCATGGGGCCCGGCAAGCTGATCCGCGATCCGGCCAACGCGTTGTCGCTCGGGATCGCGCTGATGTTCGGCACGGCCGGCTTCCCGCATATCCTGATGCGCTTCTTCACGGTGCCGAACGCGAAGGAGGCGCGCAAGTCGGTGCTCTATGCGACCGGCTTCATCGGCTACTTCTACCTGCTGACCTTCGTGATCGGCTTCTCGGCGATCGTGCTGCTCGCGCAGCATCCGGAATTCTTCCGGCTCGCCGCGAACGGCACGTTCAACCTGACGCACGACCTGCTCGGCGGCTCGAACATGGTCGCGGTGAAGCTGGCGCAGGCGGTCGGCGGGAACTGGTTCTACGGCTTCATCGCGGCCGTCACGTTCGCGACGATCCTCGCGGTGGTCGCGGGCCTGACGCTCGCCGGCGCGACGACGATCTCGCACGACCTGTACGCGCAGATGTGGGCGCGCGGCAAGCCGGACGAGCGCCTGGAGATGCGCATCTCGCGTGCGGCGACGATCGTGCTGTCGGCCGTCGCGATCGGGCTGTCGATCCTGTTCGAGCACGTGAACGTCGCGTTCATGGTGGGGCTCGTCGCGGCGGTGGCCGCGAGCGCGAATTTCCCGGTGCTCGCGATGTCGATCTTCTGGCGCGGGATGACGACGCGCGGCGCGGTGCTCGGCGGCGGCCTCGGCCTCGTGTCGGCGGTGGCGCTCACGGTGCTGTCGAAGTCGGTGTGGGTCGACGTGCTGCACCACGCGCACGCGCCGGTGTTCCTCGACAACCCGGCGCTCGTGTCGGTGCCGCTCGCGTTCATCGGGATCATCGTCGGCTCGCTCGCGGATCGCGGCGAGCGCGCACGGCGCGAGCGCGCCGCGTTCGAGCAGCAGGAGTTCTACGCGCAGACGGGCCTGCTGGCCGGCAAGGCCGTGCAGCACTGATTCGTCGGATGAATGCGCGTATCCGTCCGGATCGCCGGACGGATATTTTCCGGAAATCCGGAATCCCGGATTTCCTTGCCTGCCGCATTGTGAGAAATACAATGAAAACAACGGCTTGAGGGGTTTCGGGAACCTGGCATCGACCTTGCAATATAAAACGCATGGCCGCCCACCGGCCTGACTATTAAACAAGGAGACAATCGATGACCGCTGCCTTCCTCCCCCTCCGGACGTCTTGAGGCATCGCTTGTTGCGGCACGGCAGCCGCGCGGGCGAATGACTCCCCTGGCATTCGCCCGCGCGCGTGACGCCGTTTCCACCGGCTCATCTACTTCAGCAGGAACCATCGTGAAGAAGAAACCCTTCTACAAAGTCCTCTACGTGCAGGTGATCTTCGCCATCATCGTCGGCGTGATCCTCGGCCACTACTACCCGGCGCTCGCCACCGACATGAAGCCGCTCGGCGACGGTTTCATCAAGCTGATCAAGATGGTGATCGGTCCGATCATCTTCTGTACGGTCGTCACCGGCATCGCCGGCATGGAGGACATGAAGAAGGTGGGCCGCGTTGGCGGCAAGGCGCTGCTGTACTTCGAGATCGTGTCGACCTTCGCGCTGCTGCTCGGCCTCGCGGCCACGCACATCCTGCGTCCGGGCGTCGGCTTCAACATCGATCCGGCGACGCTCGACGGCAAGGCCGTCGCGTCGTACGCGGCGAAGGCGCACGGGCAGTCGACGGTCGACTTCCTGATGCACATCATCCCGAACACGATGGTCGATGCGTTCGCGCAGGGTGAAATCCTGCAGATCCTGCTGATCGCGCTGCTGTTCGGCAGCGTGCTCGCGCACCTCGGCGAGCGCGGCAAGGTCGTCACCGACTTCATCGACGGGCTCACCCGCGTGCTGTTCGGCATCGTGCACATCGTCACGAAGCTGGCGCCGATCGGCGCGTTCGGCGCGATGGCGTTCACGATCGGCAAGTACGGCGTCGGTTCGCTGGTGCCGCTGCTCAAGCTGATCGGCACGTTCTACCTGACGTCGGTCGTGTTCGTGCTCGTCGTGCTCGGCGCGATCGCGCGCTTCACGGGCTTCTCGATCATCCGCTTCGTGTCCTACATCAAGGAAGAGCTGCTGATCGTGCTCGGTACGAGCTCGTCGGAAGCCGCGCTGCCGCAGCTGATGGAAAAGCTCGAGAAGGCCGGCTGCTCGCGTTCGGTCGTGGGCCTCGTCGTGCCGACCGGTTATTCGTTCAACCTCGACGGCACCAACATCTACATGACGATGGCCGTGCTGTTCATCGCGCAGGCGACCAACATCGAACTGACGTGGATGCAGCAGCTCACGCTGCTGGCGGTCGCGATGCTGACGTCGAAGGGCGCGAGCGGCGTCACGGGCGCGGGCTTCATCACGCTCGCCGCGACGCTGGCCGTGGTGCCGACGATCCCGCTGTCGGGCATGGTGCTGATCCTCGGCATCGACCGCTTCATGAGCGAATGCCGCGCGCTGACCAACATCGTCGGCAACGGCGTCGCGACGGTCGTCGTGTCCGCATGGGAGAAGGAGCTCGACCGCAACAAGCTGCGCCAGGCGCTGAAGGGCGGCGGCGAAGTCGCTGCGACCGAGACGGCCGGCGTCTGACATCATGAAGGAGCAGGCGGCGGCACCGCCCGCCGGCGGCGCGGCACGCGGCGGCAATCCGGAGGCCTATGACACAATAGGCGATCCGCATCGCCAGGAAGCCTCGACCGTGACGCGCCGCCTGCTCATCCTCGTCGTGCTTGCCGCCGCGCTCGCCGCGGCATGCACGCTGACGTGGACCATCACCTGGCGGCGCGGCGTCGCCGAGCTGCAGCGCAATGCCGCGGTGCGCGTCGACCGCACCACCAGCGCGCTCAAGAGCACGCTCGACCGCTACGAATCGCTGCCTTATCTGCTCGGCAGCCATCCGTACGTGCAGGACCTGCTCGCCGAGCCGAAGCGCGCCGACTACAGCGCGCGCGTCAACCGCTATCTCGAAGATCTCAACGAACACGCGCACGCGACCGTCACCTACGTGATCGGCGCGGACGGCCTGTGCGTCGCCGCCAGCAACTGGCGCGCGCCCGACAGCTTCGTCGGGATCGAATACCGCTTCCGCCCGTATTTCGTCGACGCGATGCACGGCCAGGTCGGCCGCTTCTTCGGGATCGGCACGATCTCGCGCGATCCCGGCTACTACATCTCGCAGCCCGTGTGGCGCGACGGCAAGATCGCGGGCGTCGTCGTCGTGAAGCTCAACCTCGAATGGTTCCAGGGCGCCGACGCGTCCGAGCCGCTCGTCGTCGCGGACGATCACGGCGTGGTGTTCCTGTCGTCGGTGCCCGCGTGGAAGTACCACACGCTGCGCCCGTTGACGGGGCCCGTCGCCGCGTCGATCTACGAGACGCGCCAGTACGCGCAGCAACCGGTCACGCCGCTGCCGCTGCGTATCGAGCAGACGCTCGGCGCCGATGCGGAGATCGTGCGGCTCGGCGCGGGCCTGCGTGCGCCGCGCTTCCTGGCCAGCAAGCGCCGGATCGGCGAGCCCGACTGGCTGCTCGTCACGCTCGCGCCGATCGCGCCCGTCGACGCCGATGCGCGCAACGCGACGATCGTCACGGGCTTCGGCTTCGTGTCGGTCGCGCTGTTCGCGTTCTACTGGCGGATGCGCCGCGCGCGCGTGCGCGAAATGATCCGCGGCCGTGCGCTGCTGCAACAGGCCTATGCGGAGCTGAACCGGCGCGTCGAGGAGCGCACGGTCGACCTGTCGGAAGCGAACGAGCAATTGCAGAAGGAGGTTGGCGACCGGATTCGCGCGGAGCAGGAACTGCGCGCCGCGCACGACGAGCTGATCCAGGCGAGCAAGCTCGCCGCGCTCGGCCAGATGGCGGCCGGCATCACGCACGAACTGAACCAGCCGCTCGCGGCGCTGCGCAGCTTCTCGGACAACACGCGCGTGCTGCTCGATCGCGGCGAGCAGGCGGCCGCGCGCGAGAATCTCGAGGCGATCGCCGCGCTCACCGAGCGGATGGGCAAGATCACGAACCAGTTGAAGCTGTTCGTCGGCCGCGCGAAGCCGCGCAACGAACGGGCGCTCGTCGTGCGTGCGCTGCGCAGCGTGCTGTCGCTGCTCGGCGATCGCCTGCGCGGCGTCGCGCTCACGCTGACGCTGCAGGACACGATCGTGTCGCCCGTGCACGACGCGCCGCTCGATCTGGCTTGCGACTATCCCGAACTCGTTGCCCGCTGCGAGGACCTGCGGCTCGAACAGGTGCTGATCAACCTGCTCGGCAACGCGCTCGACGCGGTCGCGGGCGTCGCGGCGCCTGCCATCGAGGTGACGATCGCGGTGTCGGCCGCGACGCTCGCGATCGAGGTGTGCGACAACGGGTCCGGCATTGCGCCCGACCTGCTGCCGCGCCTGTTCGAGCCGTTCTTTACGACCAAGGAAATGGGGCGCGGGCTCGGGCTCGGTCTCGCGATCTCGTCGTCGATCGCGAGCGACGCGGGCGGCGCGCTGACCGCGCGCAACGCGCCGTCGGGCGGTGCGCAGTTCGTCTTGACGCTGCGGCGCGCACGCACGCATCATCCGGACTCCGTGTCCGAGCCGGCGGGCTCGCATTGAGCACACGTCAGTCGCAGGCCCGGTCGGCGAACGACCGGCATCAACGCCGCCGCGCGCGCGACAGCGCCGCGCGGCCCGTCAGGAGCAAGTGAGTACGATGGCCAACCGGCTGCAAGTGATCTATATCGAAGACGATGCGCTCGTTCGCCGGGCGAGCGTGCAGAGCCTTCAGCTGGCGGGCTTCGACGTCGCCGGCTTCGAGTCGGCCGAAGCGGCCGACAAGGCGATCGTCGCGGACACCGCCGGCGCGATCGTCAGCGACATCCGGCTGCCCGGCGCCAGCGGCCTCGACGTGCTCGCGCAGTGCCGCGAGCGTGTGCCCGACGTGCCGGTGATCCTCGTCACCGGGCACGGCGACATCTCGATGGCCGTGCAGGCGATGCGCGACGGCGCCTACGACTTCATCGAAAAGCCGTTCGCGGCCGAGCGCCTGATCGAGACGGTGCGCCGCGCGCTCGAGCGGCGCGAGCTCGTGCTCGAGAACCATGCGCTGCGGCGCGAGCTGGCCGGGAAGGACGTCGTCGCACCGCGCATCATCGGCAGGAGCCCCGCGATCGAGCAGGTGCGCAAGCTGATCGCGAACGTCGCGCCCACCGACGCGTCGGTGCTGATCAACGGCGATACGGGCGCCGGCAAGGAGCTGATCGCGCGCAGCCTGCACGAGCTGTCGCCGCGCCGCGACAAGCCGTTCATCGCGGTGAACTGCGGCGCGCTGCCCGAGCCGATGTTCGAGTCGGAGATGTTCGGCTACGAACCCGGCGCGTTCACCGGTGCCGCGAAGCGGCGTGTCGGCAAGCTCGAATATGCGTCCGGCGGCACGCTGTTCCTCGACGAAATCGAAAGCATGCCGCTTGCGCTGCAGGTGAAGCTGCTGCGCGTGCTGCAGGACGGCGTGCTGGAGCGGCTCGGCTCGAACCAGCCGATCCGCGTGAACTGCCGCGTCGTCGCAGCCGCGAAGGGCGACATGAGCGAACTCGTCGCGGCCGGCACGTTCCGGCGCGACCTGCTGTACCGGCTCAACGTCGTGACGATCGCACTGCCGCCGCTCGCCGAGCGCCGCGAGGACATCGTGCCGTTGTTCGAGCACTTCATGCTCGATGCAGCCGTGCGCTACGGGCGGCCGGCGCCCGTGCTGACCGACCGGCAGCGCGCGAGCCTGATGCAGCGCGACTGGCCCGGCAACGTGCGCGAGCTGCGTAACGCGGCCGACCGTTTCGTGCTCGGCGTGGCCGACATGCCGCAGGAAACGGGCGCGGGCGGCGACGAAACCGACAACGAGCAGACGCTGAAGGAGCGCATCGAGCAGTTCGAGCGCGCGGTGATCGCCGAGGCGCTGAACCAGACGGGCGGGGCGGTCGCCGCGACGGCCGACCGGCTGCATGTCGGCAAGGCGACGCTCTACGAGAAGATGAAGCGCTACGGGCTGTCGGCGAAAGGCGAAACCGAGCGCTGAAAAGCAAACGGACCGCGGAACCGGGCTGGCCGGTCGTGCGGTCCGTGGTCGGCGAAGGGCGCGCGGCCCTTCGATCCGGATCGGGCGGCGCTCAGGCCGCGTTGCTGTCGAGTGCCTTCTTGAGCAGCGCGTCGAGTTCCGCGAACTGCGGTGCGCCGACGTAGCGCTTCAGGATCTTGCCGTTCTTGTCGACGACGAAAGTCGTCGGCGTGAGCTGCACGTTGCCGAACTGCTTCGCGACGCTGCCGTCGTCGAGCGCGACCTTGAACGGCAACTGGCGCGTCTGCGCGTAGTTCGCGACGTACATCGGCGGATCGTAGTTCATCGCGACCGCGACGAATTCCAGCCCCTGACCCTTGAAGCGGTTATAGGTATCGACCATCTGCGGCATTTCCTGCATGCAGGTCGCGCAGCTCGTCGCCCAGAAATTCACGAGATAGACCTTGCCCTTCAGGTCGCCGGCGGTCGAGACCTTCTGGCCCGACAGCAGCGTGAACGTCGCATCCGGCACGCTGGACTTGCCGTTGAACGCGAAGAAGCCGGCTACGGCGATGGCCGCGACGATTGCGGCCGCGACGATGTAGCGGACGGGGCCGGTGCTGCGGCGGGCGGGAGGCGTGGTGTTCATCTTCGGTGCTCTCGGAGTCGGTCGATGACGCGGATCAATGCAAAGGACGTCGAAATTCGTCGCTCATTTTAACGCGAATGCGGCGCGCGCACCGGCGGCGGCCGCACATCCCGGTTTTCACGTTCGGCGGATAATGCCCGTTTTTCCTGCCCGATCCACGCCATGCCGAAGGAAGTCATCGATTCGTTGCGCCCCCTTTTTCGTCCTCTGCGACACTTCGCCGCGCTCGCCTGCGCGAGCGTCGCGCTGGCCGCGTGCTCGCCGTCGTACGACTGGCGCACGCTGCACAACGACGCCGGCTACACGATCGACCTGCCGGCGAAGCCGACCGTCGAGGAGCAGCCGGTTGCGATCGGCGGCGCGTCGATGCCGATGCGGATGCAGGCCGCGCACGTCGATGGCGCGGTGTTCGCGGTCGGCACGCTGACGCTGCCCGACGACCGCGACGACACGCGCCGCGCGGCGCTCGACTTCCTGCGCGCCGGGCTGTCCCGCAACCTCGAAGGCGCGCCGCAGACGGCTTCGGTGCCCGTGCCGCTCGCGGCCGGCGGCGCGGTGAACGGGCTCGAGCTGCGCATCGCGGGCGCGGCCGCCGGCGGCGATCGCGCGCGCAAGACGATCGTCGCGCGGCTCGCCGCGCGCGGCCGGCACGCGTACCAGGCGGTCGTGATCGCCGACGGGCCGCTTGCGCAGGAGCAGCTCGACCAGTTTTTCGGCTCGTTCAAACTCGACTGACGATGGCCGGCGAGGGCGCTCAGACTCTGTGTCGCAACTGAAAGTTCATTCGCAGCTTTCGACGCTAATCGCCGGATTTTGCGGGGGTTTTTCGACTATCCACAGCGCATGTGGATAACTTTGTTGAAAAGTCGGCCGGATTTCCCGCTAAGCCGCGCCGGACGGCCTTCCGGCTCGTTTGGTCGCTCGCGTGCGGTTTGAGAAAAATCAATCAAAACAACGAGATACGGATTCCGTCCGGCAAAGGCCCCGGCGAGGTGCGATCCGGGGCCGGATTCGAGAAATTGTGCATAAGTCAAGTCTTGACAGCCGTTTTTTGTCCCCCGAGGGCGTTCAGAGCCCCGTGAGCGCGCGCCGGTAGCGGATCGCCTCGGCGATCTGCGCGGCCGTCGGCAGCGGGTCGCCCGCCAGGTCGGCGATCGTCCGCGCGACCTTCAGCACGCGGAAATACGCGCGCGCCGACCAGCCGAAGCGCTCGCCGGCCTCGCGCAGCAGCCGCTCGCCCTCGTCGGTCGGCCGGCACAGGTCGTCGGTCTCGCGGCCGCTCAGCATGTGATTCGTCTTGCCCTGCCGGCCGAGCTGCAGCGCGCGCGCCTGCGCGACCCGAGCGGCCACCGCGGCGCTCGGTTCGCCGGGCGCCGACGCGCGCGACGCGAGTTCGGCCGGCGACAGCGCGGGCAGGTCGATCTGGATGTCGATGCGGTCGAGGAGCGGCCCCGACAGCTTGCGCAGGTAGCGCGCGGCGACGTCCGGCGAACAGCGGCAGCGCCCGGACGGATCGCCATGCCAGCCGCACGGGCACGGGTTCATCGCGGCGATCAGCTGGCACGCGGCCGGAAAGTCGGCTTGCTGGGCCGCGCGCGAGATCGTGATGCGGCCGGCTTCCAGCGGCTCGCGCAGCATTTCGAGCACGTGCCGGTCGAATTCCGGCAGTTCGTCGAGAAACAGCACGCCGAGGTGCGCGAGCGTGATTTCGCCCGGCTGCGGCGGGTTGCGGCCGCCGACCAGCGCGGCGGCGCTCGACGAGTGATGCGGCGAGCGGAACGGCCGCCGGCGCCATTGCGCGGGCGAGAAGCCGATGCGGCTCGCGGACAGGAGCGCGGCGGACGCCAGCGCCTCGTCGTCGGTCAGCGGCGGCAGGAGGCCGGCCAGCCGCGCGGCCAGCATCGACTTGCCGGCTCCCGGCGGCCCGACCATCAGCATGTGATGGCCGCCCGCGGCAGCGACTTCGAGCGCACGTCGTGCGCCGCGCTGGCCCACCACGTCCGCGAGGTCGGGGGCGGCGGGCGCCGGCAGGCCGTCGAGGCACGGTGCCGCGACCGGCGCGAGCCGCCCGTCCGGCGCATCGGCGAGATGCGCGCACAGCGCGGGTAGGTCGCGCGCGCCATATACCGTGACGCCCGGCACGAGCGCTGCCTCGGCCGCGCTGTCGAGCGGCAGGTACAGTTCGGGTGGACGCGACGCCGCCACGGAGCCGGATAGGGCGACGGAATCCGGGCTCGATCCGAGGCCCGATCCGGTTTCGCCAGCGCGCCAGTCCCGCGCCGCGCCACACGCCATCGCGAACGCGCCGCGCATCGGCCGCAGCGCGCCGGTCAACGACAGCTCGCCCGCGAATTCGCGGCCGGCCAGCGCGTCGGCCGGGATCTGGCCATTCGCAGCGAGGATGCCGAGTGCGATCGGCAGGTCGAACCGGCCCGATTCCTTCGGCAGATCGGCCGGCGCGAGGTTGACGGTGATACGGCGCACGGGGAATTCGAAGCCGCAGTTCTGCAGCGCGGCGCGTACGCGCTCGCGGCTTTCACGGACTTCGAGATCGGGCAGGCCGACGATCGAGAACGACGGCAGCCCGTTGGCAAGATGGACTTCGACGGTGACATCCGGCGCGCGGCCGGATGCGGGCGCGCGACTGCGCACCACGGCGAGCGACATGGCGAGGCTCCTGTAAGCAGACGGACGACGGCCGTTCGGGGCCGCATGCCGCGGGAATCGGAGGAATCGGTGCGCGCTTGCCGGCGTGGCGCGGGGAAAGAACGAGGCGCTGCGGAACGACGAACTGCGAAGAGCGATGAACGGCGAAGAGCGGGAGCGTTGCGAAGAGCGGGGGTGCTGCGGAGAACGACGGACTACGAAAAGCGGTGGAACGGCTTCGGCTTCGGGGCGGCGGGCGCAGGCCGCGCGAGGCGGCCCGCGCCCGGACCTTGCGGCCCGGGTGGAGGCGTCAGGCCTGCGGCGCTGCGAGCTTCTGCTCGAGTTCCGCGACGCGCTTTTCGAGTTCCTCGAGGCGCACGCGGGTACGGGCGAGCACCTGCGCCTGCGTGTCGAATTCCTCGCGCGTGACGAGATCGAGTTTCGAGAAGCCTTGCGACAGCATGGCCTTCACGTTGCGCTCGACGTCCTTGGCCGGCGAGTTTTTCAGCAGATCGCTGACGCGCGACTGCAGATCGTTGAAAACGTCGCTGGGTTGCTTCATGTGATTCCCCTTCCTTGCACAAAAATTGTGCATCTTCAGTTGCGTACGTGCCCATGATGCACGCATGACCGGAAATGGTGCGCCCGGGGCGCGAATTCCGGGCATGGCGCCCGCATGGGTGAATGTCCCGGCGATCCGGGACGTGCGTGCACTCTAGCAACGTTCCTTTCGCCGCGCCAGCAAACCGCGCCACGTTGGCCATTCGGCCGGGCTTCCGCGCCTTACATCGCGGGATGCGACCCCGTTCAGGAGCCGTTCGAGACGGTGCTCGGACAGACATGGCATGCGAGTTGCTGAGAAGAGTCCGTTACAACATTCCAACCAATTCGACGGGACAACCCAGCGAGAGGACTTCATGAAACTCATTACCGCAATCATCAAGCCGTTCAAGCTCGATGAGACACGCGAAGCGCTGTCGGCGCTTGGTGTCTCGGGCATCACGGTGACGGAGGTGAAAGGGTTCGGGCGCCAGAAGGGGCATACCGAGCTGTACCGCGGCGCCGAATACGTGGTCGATTTCCTGCCGAAGATGAAGATCGAGGCGGCCGTGTCCGACGATCTCGTCGACCAGGCGGTGGAGGCGATCGAGCGGGCCGCGCGTACCGGCAAGATCGGCGACGGCAAGATCTTCGTCACGCAAATCGAACAGGTGATCCGGATTCGCACCGGGGAGACCGGCGCAGACGCGCTGTAACAGAACAGACAAGACAAGCGACAAGAGGAAACCCAAGATGCGCAAACTTCTGATGTCCCTGCTGATGGCCGGCTCGCTGATCGCGACCGGCGTCGGTTCCGCGCTCGCGGACGACGCGGCGTCCGCCGCGGCTGCGTCCGCGCCCGCCGCAACGGCTTCCGACGCATCGGCTGCGGCCGCTCCGGCTGCTTCCGCACCGGCGGCCACTGACGCATCCGCACCCGCCGCCGCGGCAGCCGCCCCGGCTTCGGGCGCCGCCGACGCATCGGCCGCCGCTGCCGCGTCCGCGCCGGCCGCACCCGCCGCGCCGACCGCGCCGTTCTCGGTCGATTCGTCGAAGATCAGCGCGGGCGACACCGCGTGGATGCTGACCTCCACCGCGCTCGTGCTGTTCATGACGGTCCCGGGCCTCGCGCTGTTCTACGCGGGCATGGTCCGCAAGAAGAACGTGCTCGCGACCGTGATGCAGAGCTTCGCGATCACCGCGCTGATCACGGTGCTGTGGACGGTGGTGGGCTACAGCCTCGCGTTCACGCCGGGCAACGGCTTCATCGGCGGCCTGTCGCGCGTGTTCCTGCACGGGATGAACTACATCCACGGCGACAAGGCGACCACGCTGACCGTCAGCCACCTGGCGCCGACGATTCCGGAAACCGTCTACTTCGTCTACCAGATGACGTTCGCGATCATCACGCCGGCACTGATCTGCGGCGCGTTCGCCGACCGGATGAAGTTCTCGGCGATGCTCGTGTTCATGACGCTCTGGTCGCTGATCGTCTATGTGCCGATCGCGCACATGGTGTGGGAGCCGACCGGCTGGCTGTCGTCGGATGGCGTGCTCGACTTCGCGGGCGGCACCGTCGTGCACATCAACGCCGGTATCGCGGGCCTGATGTCGTGCCTCGTGCTCGGCAAGCGGGTCGGCTACGGCCGTGAATCGATGGCACCGCACAACCTGGTGCTGACGATGATCGGCGGCTCGATGCTGTGGGTCGGCTGGTTCGGCTTCAACGCGGGTTCGGCGGTTGCGGCCGACGGCCGTGCCGGCTTCGCGATGCTGACGACGCAAGTCGCGACGGCCTGCGCGGCGCTCGGCTGGATGTTTGCCGAGTGGATCGCGAAGGGCAAGCCGTCGGTGCTCGGCATCGTGTCGGGTGCGGTCGCGGGTCTCGTCGCGATCACGCCGGCTGCCGGTTTCGTCGGCGTGACCGGCGCACTGGTGATCGGTATCGCGGCGGGCGTGGTCTGCTTCTGGTCGGCGACGTGGCTCAAGTCGAAGCTCGGCTACGACGATTCGCTCGACGCGTTCGGCGTGCACGGCGTGGGCGGGATTCTCGGCGCGCTGCTGACGGGCGTGTTCGCGGTCAAGGACATCGGCGGTGCCGACGGCAGCCTGCTGCTGCAGGCGAAGGGCGTGCTGATCACGCTGGTCTACAGCGGCGTGCTGAGCTTCGTGCTGCTGAAGCTGATCGACATGACGATCGGTCTGCGCGTGTCCGAAGAGGAAGAGCGCGAAGGCCTCGACGTGATCCTGCACGGCGAGCACGTCGAATAAGTCGTAAGGATGAACGGCGGGCCGCCGCGACGACGGCGCCCGCCACGAATGAGCGCAGCGACTTCGGCCCGCCCACCCGGCGGGCTTTTTTTCTCCTGTCATCGACTGCCGTAGCGCATAACCCTGCGCACTATCGGGTCAATAGCCGAAAACTTCCTCCAAACCCTTGCGAAGCCGGGAACAATCCCCAAATGGGCAGGGCAATTGCTCTACAATCTTCATTCTCCCGCTCGCGAGTGATTCATGGTTCCCCACCTCGTTACCGCGTTGAACGGTCCGCTGCTCGAACTCGAGCAGAAGATCCTCGACGCGACGCCTGCGATCGAACGCTGGTTCAGGCTCGAATGGCAGGAACACACCCCGCCGTTCTATTGTTCGGTGGACCTGCGCAACGCCGGTTTCAAGCTGGCGCCCGTCGACGCGAACCTGTTTCCCGGCGCGTTCAACAATCTGCCGTCCGAAGTGCTGCCGCTCGCCGTGCAGGCCGCGATGGCCGCGATCGAGAAGATCTGCCCGGATGCGAAGAACCTGCTCGTGATTCCCGAGCTGCCGACCCGCAACGCGTTCTACCTGGAAAACGTCGCGCGCCTCGCGACGATCATGCGCCAGGCCGGACTGAACGTGCGCTTCGGCTCGCTCGACCCGAGCATCACCGACATGACGCCGATCACGCTGGCCGACGGCCAGAAGATCGTGCTCGAACCGCTCGAGCGTTCGCAGCGCCGCCTAGGCCTGAAGAATTTCGATCCGTGCTCGATCCTGCTGAACAACGACCTGTCGGCCGGCATCCCGGCCGTGCTGGAAAACCTGCACGAGCAGTACCTGCTGCCGCCGCTGCACGCGGGCTGGGCCGTGCGCCGCAAGTCGACGCACTTCTCGTGCTACGACGACGTCGCGAAGAAGTTCGCGAAGATGGTCGGCGTCGATCCGTGGATGGTGAATCCGTATTTCGCGCACGTCGAGGGCGTCGACTGGCAGGCGCATGAAGGCGAGCAGGCGCTCGCCGACGCGATCGACGGCGTGCTGAAGAAGATCGCGCGCAAGTATCGCGAATACGGGATCAGCGAGAAGCCGTACGTCGTCGTGAAGGCCGACGCGGGCACGGCGGGGCGCGGCGTGATGACCGTGCACGACGCGGCCGAGATCGGCCGCATGTCGAAGGCCGAACGCGCGCAGATGGCCGAGACGAAGGCCGGCCTGACGGTGCGCGACGTGATCGTGCAGGAAGGCGTCTATACGTTCGAGCGCGTCGGCGACGAAGTCGCGGAGCCGGTCGTGTACATGATCGACCGCTACGTGGTCGGCGGTTTCTACCGCACGCACGGCGGCCGCGAGCGCGACCAGAACCTGAACGCACCCGGCATGCACTACGTGCCGCTCGGCTTCGAGCACACCGCGCTGCCGGATGCCGGCGCCAAGCCGGGTGCCGCGCCGCCGAACCGCTTCTACATGTACGGCGTCGTCGCGCGGCTGTCGCTGATCGCGTCGTCGATCGAACTGGAAAAGACCGATCCCGAAGCCATCCAGGTGTAACGGACCTTCGCTACGTACAGGACCCGCATGGACATTCTCTTTATCGCCGACCCGCTCGAGCGCTTCAAGATCTACAAGGATTCGACCTACGCGATGATGGCCGAGGCCGCGCGGCGCGGGCATGCGGTGTACGCGTGCGAGCCGGGCCACCTCGCGTGGACGGGGTCGGCCGTCGAAGCCGACGTGCGGCGCATCACGTTCGTCGGCGAACTGGACGACCTGCATCGCGAGACCTGGTTCGAAGCGGGCCCGGTCGACGCGCGCCGCCTCGAATCGTTCGGCGCGATCCTGATGCGCAAGGATCCGCCGTTCGACATGGAATATGTGACGTCGACGTGGCTGCTCGAGCTGGCCGAGCGCGCCGGCGCACGCGTGTTCAACAAGGCGCAGTCGATCCGCGACCATTCGGAGAAGCTCGCGATCGGCGAGTTTCCGCAGTTCGTCGCGCCGACGCTCGTCACGCGCGACGCGAAACGGCTGCGCGCATTCCACGCCGAGCACGGTGACGTGATCCTGAAGCCGCTCGACGGCATGGGCGGGATGGGCGTGTTCCGCGTGAAGCCGGACGGCATGAACCTCGGCTCGATCGTCGAGATGCTGAGCCACGACGGCACGCGCTCGGTGATGGCGCAGAAGTTCATTCCCGAGATCAAGGCTGGCGACAAGCGCATCCTGCTGATCGGCGGCGAGCCGGTGCCGTATTCGCTCGCGCGGATTCCGCAGGGCAGCGAGGTGCGCGGCAATCTCGCCGCGGGAGGGCTGGGTGTCGCGCAGCCGCTGACCGAACGCGATCGCGAGATCGCCCGGACGCTCGGGCCCGTGCTCGCGGCGCGCGGGCTGCTGCTGGTCGGCCTCGATGCGATCGGCGACTGGCTGACCGAGGTGAACGTCACGAGTCCGACGTGCTTCCGCGAGATCATGGAGCAGACGGGCTTCGACGTCGCCGCGATGTTCATCGACGCGCTGGAGCGTGCGGCCGCGTAGGCTGCTTCCCGCGCAACCCCGGCGGCGGCCGCGCAGGTCCCCCGTCGCCGGAGCAGCTTGACCGGCCTGCTACAATGCCCGCTTGCCAGGTGCCGAGATCGGCGCACCGAAGGCCCGGCGGTCGGGCCGAAACTGTCGCAAGGCTGAACATGAAACGTTTCCCACACTCGCTACGCTCATTGCCCCGCCGCGGGGTATCGGCCCGCCAGGGGCGGCCGGGAGCGATCTGACATGGCCGGGATCCTGATCATCGCGCATGCCCCGCTCGCCACCGCGCTGCGGGACTGCATCGCGCACATCTACGGCGGCGTGCCCGCGCGCATCGGTTGTATCGACGTGACGGCGGACAGCGATCCGACCCAGGTGATGGCGTTCGCGCACGCGGAGCTCGCGCGGCTCAAGGAAGAGAACGGCGTGATCGTGCTGACCGACATGTACGGTGCGACGCCCGCGAACATCGCGGGCCAGCTCGCGAAAATCGACAACGTGCGCGTGCTCGCGGGCGCGAACCTGCCGATGCTCGTGCGGGCCGTCTGCTACCGCACCGTGCCGCTCGACAAACTCGTCGACAAGGCGTTGTCCGGCGGCGCGAAGGGCGTCCACGAAGTGGCGGCCGGCACCCCGCCGCCGCCGACGGAAGCCGGCTGCGGCCAGTGCGCGCCGATTCCGCCCGAACCGCAGCCGCGCACCGAATCGCACTGATCATCCGTTTTCAGTTTTAGACCGACCCGACCGAGAATCATGCTTCAACAAGAAACCACCATCGTCAATAAATTGGGGCTCCATGCGCGCGCATCGGCCAAGCTTACGCAACTGGCCGGCAACTTCCAGTCGGAAGTCTGGATGACACGCAACGGGCGCAAGATCAATGCGAAGAGCATCATGGGCGTGATGATGCTGGCGGCCGGCATCGGCAGTACCGTGACGATCGAGACCGAAGGGGCCGACGAGCGGGAAGCGATGGACGCGCTGCTGAAACTGATCGCCGACAAGTTCGGCGAAGGCCAGTGATCATCGCGCGGGATCGTTGCCGTTTCCAGTCAGAATGCCGCGGATTTCGCGGCATTTTTTTCGTCGGAAGCATTGATGCGGAATGTGCAATGCTGCGGTGCATGCAGTCAGCAGGGAGTCGCGGAATTTATAATCACTAACCGGGGTCATAAGCGCATCGCAGCAGTGTGCCGCGGCTTTACTTGTACAGAGGAGGTGCGCGTGTCCTTCACGCTGCATGGCATTCCCGTCTCACGTGGTATCGCGATCGGGCGAGCGTATCTGATCGCGCCGGCGGCGCTCGACGTCGCCCATTACCTGATCGAGGCGAACCAGATCGACGCCGAGGTCGAACGTTTCCGCACGGCGCTCGACGTCGTGCATCACGAACTCGCCGCGTTGCGTGCCGACCTGACCGACGACACCCCGAGCGAAGTGGGCGCGTTCATCGACGTGCACACGATGATCCTCAGCGACGCGATGCTCGTGCAGGAAACCATCGATCTGATTCGCACGCGCCGCTACAACGTCGAATGGGCGCTGACCGAGCAGCTCGGGCTGCTCACGCGCCACTTCGACGACATCGAGGACGAATACCTGCGCGAGCGCAAGGCCGACATCGAGCAGGTGGTCGAGCGCGTGCTGAAGGCCCTCGCCGGTGCGCCGTCCGCGTCGCAGGCGCTCGACCGCGCGGCCGCGAACGGCACGAACGAGATGATCGTCGTCGCGCACGACATCGCGCCGGCCGACATGATGCAGTTCAAGTCGCAGTCGTTCCAGGCGTTCGTCACCGATCTCGGCGGGCGCACGTCGCACACGGCGATCGTCGCGCGCAGCCTCGGCATTCCGGCCGCGGTCGGCGTGCAGCATGCGAGCACGTTGATCCGTCAGGACGACCTGATCATCGTCGACGGCGACCAGGGCATCGTGATCGTCGATCCCGCGCCGATCGTCCTCGAGGAATATTCGTACCGGCAGTCCGAGAAGTTGCTGGAGCAACGCAAGCTGCAGCGTCTGAAGTTCTCGCCGACGCAAACGTTGTGCGGCACCAAGATCGAGCTGTACGCGAACATCGAGTTGCCCGACGACGCGAAGGCGGCGGTCGAGGCCGGCGCGGTCGGCGTCGGCCTGTTCCGCTCCGAGTTCCTGTTCATGCATCAGAAGGAGATGCCGGAGGAGGAGGAGCAGTTCGCCGCGTACAAGCGGGCTGTCGAGTGGATGAAGGGCATGCCGGTGACGATCCGCACGATCGACGTCGGCGCGGACAAGCCGCTCGAGGCGCTCGACGAAGGTTACGAAACCGCACCGAACCCCGCGCTCGGCCTGCGCGCGATCCGCTGGAGCTTGTCCGAGCCGCAGATGTTCCTCACGCAGTTGCGCGCGATCCTGCGCGCGTCCGCGTTCGGCCAGGTGAAGATCCTGATTCCGATGCTCGCGCACGCGCAGGAGATCGACCAGTCGCTCGACCTGATCCGCGAGGCGAAGCGTCAGCTCGACGACGCGGGCCTCGCATACGATCCGAACGTGCGGATCGGCGCGATGATCGAGATTCCGGCCGCGGCGATCGCACTGCCGCTGTTCCTGAAGCGGTTCGATTTCCTGTCGATCGGCACCAACGACCTGATCCAGTACACGCTCGCGATCGACCGCGCGGACAACGCGGTCGCGCACCTGTACGACCCGCTGCATCCGGCCGTGCTGCATCTGATCTCGTACACGCTGCGCGAGGCGAAGCGCGTGGGTGTGCCGGTGTCGGTGTGCGGGGAGATGGCGGGCGATCCGGCGCTCACGCGCCTGTTGCTCGGGATGGGGCTCACCGAGTTCTCGATGCACCCGAGCCAGTTGCTCGTCGTGAAACAGGAAATCCTGCGCGCGCACCTGAAGGCGCTCGAGAAGCCGACGGCCGACGTGCTCGCGTCGTTCGAGCCGGAGGAAGTGCAGGCGGCGCTGCAGCGCCTGTCGGTCGCCGTGCCGCGCGCGGACGCCGCCGCTTAGGCACCCGCTGCGCGGCTAACCGCAGCGAAGCATCACGCATGCGCCGGCCGGCGCATGCACGTCGCGCGTCAGTGCCGGCCCCCGCACACGGGGCAGTCGGCCTGGCGCGCGATCTTCATCGTCGTCCATTCCATCCGCAGCGAATCGAGCATCATCAGCCGTCCATTGAGCGTCGTGCCGATCGCGCCGATCACGCGCAGCGCTTCGGCGGCCTGCATCGCGCCGATGATCCCGACCGTCGGCGCGAACACGCCCATCGTCGCGCACGCGACTTCCTCGAACGGCTGGTCTTCCGGAAACACGCACGCATAACAGGGCGCGGCCGGATCGCGGAAGTCGAACGTGCTGATCTGCCCGTCGAAACGCAGCGCGGCGCCCGACACGAGCGGCACGCCATGCGCGACGCACGCGCGGTTGATCGCGTGCCGCGTCGCGAAGTTGTCGGTGCAGTCGAGCACGACGGTCGCGCCCGGCACGTGCGCGTCGAGCCATGCGTCGTCGACGCGTTCCGCGACCGCGTTCACCTTCACGCCGGGGTTCAGTTGCGCGAGCGTGTCGCGCCCCGATTCGACCTTGCTGCGGCCGACCGATGCCGTCCCGTGCAGGATCTGCCGCTGCAGGTTCGTGAGGTCGACCGTATCGGCGTCGACGAGCGTGATCGTGCCGACTCCCGATGCCGCGAGGTACATCGCCGCGGGCGAACCGAGGCCGCCCGCGCCGACGACGATCGCATGCGCGTCGAGAAAGCGCTGCTGCGCCTCGATGCCGATTTCGTCGACGAGGATGTGACGGGAGTAGCGAAGGAGTTGATCGTCGTTCATGGGGAGTCGTGGGCGAGGCGGGCGGACGTAGCGTTATTTTAGGCGCGCATGAAAAACGGGCCATCGCGGTCTTCCCGCGATGGCCCGTCGGATGCCGGCCGGCGCTTACTGCGGCGCTGACGCGGGCTTCGGTGCGGCGCTCGGCTTCGCGCTTGCGCCCGATGCCTTCGGAGCCGCGGTGGCCTTGCCGGCCGGGCTCTTCGTCGTGCTGTCGGCGAGCAGCGACTTCGATTGCTGGACGGGCTTGCCCTCGAGCTTGTTGAGCGCCTGCTGCATCATGAAGTCGTCGGCGCTGCCGAACTCGATCGGCTTGCGATCGCGGTCCTTCTGGCGCTGCTCCGGCGTCTTCTTGTCGTTCTGCTCTTCGAGGACGCGCAGCTGATCCATCCGGCGCTGCTCGCGGTCTTCCTGTTCCTTCTTCTCGTTCGGGTCCTGCGTGTTCGCCAGGTGGTTCGAGTAGTCGACCTCGCGCGTCACGAGCACGTCGTCCGGATCGCCGTCCGAGTACTGATCGACCGGCACGTCGGGCGTGATGCCCTTGTTCTGGATCGAACGGCCGCTCGGCGTGTAGTAGTACGCCGTCGTCAGGCGCAGCGCGGTGTCGGCCGTCATCGGGCGAACCGTCTGCACCGAACCCTTGCCGAACGTCGTCTTGCCCATGATCTGCGCGCGCTTCGAATCCTGCAGCGCGCCGGCGACGATTTCCGACGCGGACGCCGAATAGGCGTTCGTCAGCACGATCATCGGCACGGTCTTGAAGACCGGCGGCAGGTTCTTCAGCGGATCGCCGTCGAAGGACGGCAGGCGATAGTTGTCGTACGTATCGCGGTAGACCTGCTTCGAATCGGGGATCTGGCCGTTGGTCGACACGACGACGGAGTCGGGCGGCAGGAACGCGCCGGCGACGCCGACCGCGCTCTGCAGCAGGCCGCCGCCGTTGTTGCGCAGGTCGAGGACGAGGCCCTTCAGGTTCGGCTGCTGGCGCGCGATGTCCTGCAGCTTCTGCGCGAGATCGGGCGTTGTGCGTTCCTGGAAGCTCGTGATGCGGACATACGCGTAGCCCGGATCGAGGATCTTCATCTTGACGCTCTGGACCTTGATGATCGCGCGCGTGACGGTGACCGGGAACGTGCGGTCGTCGCTCTTGCGGAAGATCGTCAGCGTGACCTTGGTGCCCGGCTCGCCACGCATCTGCTTGACGGCCTTGTCGAGCGTCATGCCGCGCACCGGCTTGTCGTTGATGCGCGTGATCAGGTCGCCCGGACGGATGCCAGCGCGGAAGGCAGGGGTGTCCTCGATCGGCGAGATCACCTTCACGAGGCCGTCTTCCTGCGAGATCTCGATGCCGAGACCCGCGAAGCGGCCCTTGGTCTGCTCCTGCAGCTCGTCATAGTCGGTCTTGTCGAGGAACGACGAGTGCGGGTCGAGGCTCGACACCATGCCCTTGATCGCCGCCGTCAGCAGCTTCTTGTCGTCGACCGGTTCGACGTACTCGCGCTTGATCTGGCCGAATACTTCCGCGAACAGGCGGAGCTGGTCGAGGGGAAGCGGCGCCGTGGCGGTCTGCTCGGCCGATGCGGAAACCTGCAGCGTGGCGAACACGCCCGTGGCAAGGCCCGCGGCAATCAGGCCGATGTTCTTCAATTTCATTCGCATAGAGATCTGGTGCGGTCGGGAAGCGCGTGGCGGTAGCGGGGATGTAGCGGACAAGTATAACTGTTCGTCCGATGACTCAGTGGAACGGCGCGAAAAGGGCCCGGAGAAGGCCGGGCGGGCACCGCCGGGCGCGCTGCGGGTTCGAAAGCGGGTTCGACAGCAGCGGGGCCGCGAAGGTTCGCGCGGCGCGCCGGGCCGGGGCGGGCACGCCGCGCCGGACGCGGCCCGCCCGGCCCGACGGGCGTCAGCCCGCCTTGCCCTGCTTCGCGACGGCGGCCTGCGCCTGCGCGATCGCGTCCTGGTCGCCGAGGTAATAGTGCTTGATCGGCTTCAGGTTCTCGTCGAGTTCATACACGAGCGGCACGCCGTTCGGGATGTTCAGGCCGACGATGTCGCTGTCCGAGATGCCGTCGAGATACTTGATCAGCGCGCGCAGCGAGTTGCCGTGCGCGGCGATCAGCACCTGCTTGCCGGCGCGGACCGCCGGCGCGATCGACTCGTTCCACAGCGGCAGCACGCGCGCGACCGTGTCCTTCAGGCACTCGGTGAGCGGCAGTTGCTCGCGCGGCACCTTCGCATAACGCGGGTCGTTGAACGGCGCGCGCTCGTCGGTCGGCTCGAGCGCGGGCGGCGGCGTGTCGTAGCTGCGGCGCCAGACGAGCACCTGGTCGTCGCCGAACTTGGCGGCCGTTTCCGCCTTGTTCAGGCCCGACAGCGCGCCGTAGTGGCGCTCGTTCAGGCGCCACGAGTGGACGACGGGCAAGTACATGAGGTCCATCCGGTCCTGCACGTGCCACAGCGTGCGGATCGCGCGCTTGAGCACCGACGTGTACGCGATGTCGAACGTGTAGCCGGCCTCCTTGAGCAATTCGCCGGCCTGGTAGGCCTCGTTGCGGCCCTGTTCGGTCAGGTCGACGTCGACCCAGCCGGTGAAGCGGTTTTCCTTGTTCCACGTCGATTCGCCGTGGCGGATGAGAACGAGTTTGTACATGGATCTTGCGGTCGGTAGTGAAGGAAGCGGTGCGCATCGCACGGGACCCGACCGGGGCCCGCCATCGCGCAAGACGGTTATTTTATAATGGCGGGATTGTCCTCATCCGATTTCTCTTTTTCCGGCGGAATTCCGTGACGTTCTTTACCGATTACACGAACCTGGCCCTTATCGCCATCCTGGTGGTATCCGGCGGCCTGCTGGCCTGGCCCGCACTGCGCCGCGGCCGCGGCGGCCTGTCGGCCGCAGAGGCGACGCAACTCATCAACCGCCGCAACGCCGTCGTGATCGACGTGCGCGCCGCGTCCGATTTCGCCGCCGGCCACCTGCCGTCGGCGCGTCAGGTCGCGGCGGGCGAGATCGGCGCGAAGATCGCGCAGGTCGCGAAGAACAAGAGCACGCCCGTGCTGCTCGTCTGCCAGAACGGCCAGCAGTCGCAGAAGGCGGCGCGCGAGGTCGAGGCGGCGGGTTATGCCGAGGTGCACGTGCTCGAGGGCGGCGTGGCCGCCTGGCAGCAGGCCGGGATGCCGGTCGTCAAACAAGGAGCGGCGAAGTGAACAAGGTTTTGATGTACAGCACGCAGGTGTGTCCGTATTGCATGCAGGCCGAGCGCCTGCTGAAGCTGCGCGGTGTCGAGCAGATCGAAAAGGTGCTGATCGACCGCGATCCGGCCCGCCGCGACGAAATGATGTCGCGCACGGGGCGCCGCACGGTGCCGCAGATCTATATCGGCGACACGCACGTCGGCGGCTACGACGATCTGTCGAAGCTCGACCGCGAAGGCGGGCTCGAACCGCTTCTGCAAGCGGCCTGATTAAGGCAGAATGGCCGCCGGCCGCGCCGCGGCTTGGGCGCGCAGGATTCATCCGCGGCGGCCGGCGAGAAGCCGGGCCGCCCCGTCACCACTTTTAGGGAAACACCATGTCCGACGTCGAAAACCAACCGTTCTTCAACATCCAGCGCGTCTACCTGAAGGATATGTCGCTCGAGCAGCCGAATTCGCCGGCAATCTTCCTCGAGCAGGACATGCCGTCGGTTGAAGTCGAAGTCGACGTGAAGGCCGACCGCCTGGCGGAAAGCGTGTTCGAAGTCGTCGTGTCGGGTACCGTCACCGCGAAGGTGAAGGACAAGGTCGCGTTCCTGATCGAAGCGAAGCAGGCCGGCATTTTCGACATTCGCAACATTCCCGACGAACAGCTCGACCCGCTCGTCGGCATCGCTTGCCCGACGATCCTGTTCCCGTACCTGCGTTCGAACATCGCCGACGCGATCACGCGCGCGGGCTTCCCGCCGATCCACCTGGCGGAAATCAACTTCCAGGCGCTGTACGAGCAGCGTCTCGCGCAGCTTCAGCAGCAGCACGCCGGCGCAGAAGGCGCGCCGAACGGCACGACGCTGAACTGACGTATCACTCGGACCGGTGCTGGGTATGAAAGTAGCCGTTCTCGGCGCCGGTGCCTGGGGCACCGCGCTCGCGGGCCATCTGGCCGCGCGGCACGATACGCTTCTGTGGGCGCGCGACGCCGCGCTCATCGCCGAGCTGCAGGCTCGGCACGAGAATTCCCGTTATCTGGACGGCATCGCGCTGCCTGACGCATTGCGCTACGACGCCGATCTCGGCGCCGCGCTCGCGCATGGCGCCGCGGACGACGCGCTGTGCGTGATCGCCGCGCCGGTGGCCGGGCTGCGCACGCTGTGCCATGCGATGCGCGACGCGGGCTGCGTGCCCGCGCACGTCGTCTGGGTCTGCAAGGGCTTCGAGGCCGACACGCATCTGCTGCCGCATCAGGTGATCGCGGCCGAATTGCCCGAACAGCACGGCAACGGCGTGCTGTCGGGGCCGAGCTTTGCGCGCGAGGTCGGACAGTCGCTGCCCGTCGCGCTGACGGTGGCGAGCACGTCCGCCGAATGCCGCGAGCGCACGGTCGCCGCGTTCCATCACGGCGCGATGCGGATCTATACGGGCGACGACGTGGTCGGCGTCGAGGTTGGCGGTGCGGTGAAGAACGTGCTGGCGATCGCAACCGGCATCGCCGACGGCCTCGGCCTCGGGCTGAACGCACGCGCGGCGCTGGTCACGCGCGGCCTCGCCGAAATGTCGCGGCTCGGCGTCGCGCTCGGCGGCCGTGCGGAAACCTTCACGGGCCTCACGGGCCTCGGCGACCTGATCCTCACCGCGACGGGCGACCTGTCGCGCAACCGCACGGTCGGCCTGCAACTGGCGGCCGGCCGCTCGCTGAACGACATCCTCGGCGCGCTCGGCCACGTGGCAGAAGGCGTGCGTTGCGCGCAGGCCGTGCTGGCGATCGCGCGCGCGCAATCGATCGAAATGCCGATCACCGAAGCCGTGTGCGGTGTGCTGTTCGACGGCATCGCGCCGCGCGACGCCGTCAGCGGCCTGCTGCGGCGCGACGCGCGCGCCGAGTAGCGCGGGCCGGCACCGGCCGGTGCGGCCGCGCCAAGCGCGCGGCGCCAAAGCGCACTACGCTTGAACAGTCTCCGGCGTTCCGGGAGGTTGTCATGCTGCAGATCCATTCCACCACGCTCGATGCGCAACTGGTCGACATCACGACGCTCGATGTCGACGCGATCGTCAACGCCGCGAACGGTTCGCTGCTCGGCGGGGGCGGTGTCGACGGCGCGATTCATCGTGCCGCCGGCCCCGGCCTGCTCGCCGAGTGCCGCACGCTCGGCGGCTGCGACACGGGCGACGCGAAGCTTACGCGCGGCCACGGGCTGCCGGCGCGCTACGTGATCCATGCCGTCGGGCCGGTGTGGCACGGCGGCGGGCGCGGCGAGCCCGACCTGCTCGCGTCGTGCTACCGGCGCGCGATCGAACTGGCCGAGGAGGTTGCCGCGACGTCGATCGCGTTCCCGGCGATCAGTTGCGGGATCTACCGCTATCCGGCCGGCGAGGCCGTCGACATCGCGGTCGGCACCGTCGCCGAAATGCTGCCGCAGGCACCGAGCCTCACACGCGTGGTGTTCGCGTGCTTTTCCTCCGACATCCACGACCTGTATCGCGCGCGGCTCGCGCGGACCTGACGCATTGCGCGGCGCGGGCCGCGCCCGGCACGCGTCAGGCGCCGCCTTCGAAGCCGGCCTGGCGCCACGCCTCGAACACGACCACCGCGACCGTGTTCGACAGGTTCAGGCTGCGGTTGTCCGGCCGCATCGGCAGGCGCACGCGCTGTTCGTTCGGGAAGCGTTCGAGCAGCTCGGCGGGCAGGCCGCGCGTCTCCGAGCCGAACACGAACCAGTCGCCGGGCAGGAACGCGTGATCGTGGAAGCGGCCCGAGCCGCGCGTCGTGAACGCGAACATCCGCGCGGGATCGGGCGATTCGGCCGCGACGAACGCGTCCCAGTCGCGGTGCACGCGCATCTGCGCATATTCGTGATAGTCGAGGCCGGCGCGGCGCATCCGCGCGTCGTCGAGCGGAAAGCCGAGCGGCTCGATCAGGTGCAGGCGCGCGCCTGTGTTGGCGCACAGGCGGATCACGTTGCCGGTGTTCGGCGGAATTTCGGGGGCGACGAGGACGACGTTGAACATGTTTCGGTTTGGCTGGGCCGGCCGGGGCGGAGCATGGCGCTCGTTCCCGGCCGGCCGGTTCGTGACGGCCGCGTTCGCGGCGGCCGGCCTCTGTATCTAATTAATCCCTGGCGGTGCGCAGCGCAACCAGATTCGTCACGCGCGCGGCGCCCGCCGCCTTCAGCGCATGCGCGGCGGCCGCGAGCGTCGCGCCGGACGTCATCACGTCGTCGACGAGCGCGACGTGACGGCCGGCGACGTCGCCGGCCACCGCGAACGCCGCCATCACGTTGTCGCGTCGCGCGCGAAGGTCGAGCCGCGACTGCGGCGCGGTGTCGGTGACGCGCGCGAGCAGCACCGCATCCGCGCGGACGCCGAGCCGGCTCGCAAGAGGACGCGCGATCGCCCACGCCTGGTTGTAGCCACGCGCGACGAGCCGCCGGTGCGACAGCGGCACCGGCGCGACCAGGTCGAAGCCGCTTGTGCCGTGCGTATCGTCGACCAGCCGGGCGAGCCGCGTTGCAAATTCGGCGCCGATCGCGAGTCGCGCATGAAACTTCAGGCCGCGCGCGAGCCCGTCGAGCGGCGCGCGGTAATCCGCAAGCGCGAGCGTCGCGTCGAATGGCGGTGGCGCCGTGCGGCACGCGTCGCACCGGTAGGCGGCCGCGCGGCCGGCACGGGTGTGCCCGCCGCGGGACGACGGGTCCGAACGCGGCCGCCCGGTGCCCAGCGGCAGCGCGCAGACGTCGCAGCGCAGCCGCGCTTCATTCCAGTACGCGGCGTCGCAAGCGCCGCAAATCACGGCATGTGACAAATTGCCGCACAGTGCGCAGCGATTCGGCAACGCGATCGCGGCGATGCGTGCTGCCAGCGCGCGAGCCTGCGACAAAACGACGCGCATCGTGCGCGGAGCGGAACTGCGGATCATCGCGAACACTCCTGGCCGCCCCGTCTCGATGAAGCCTGCGGGGCGAGCGAGTATACTTCGGGCTCTTCGCCAGTGTGCCCGACATGTCCCCAGCTTCGACTTCAACCAGCCGTCCGGCCAATGACGCCGGGCGCCTGCGGCGGATCTTCGACCGCCGTGCCGCCACGTTCGACGCGGTCGCGTTCCTGCCGCGCGAGATCGCGCAGCGGATGAACGAACGCCTCGAATACATCAAGGTGAGTCCAACGGCCGTGCTCGACGCGGGCTGCGGCCCCGGCGACGACCTGCCGGCGCTGCGCGCGCGCTTTCCGGAGGCGCCCGTATTCGGCGTCGACCTGTCCGGCGCGATGCTCGCGCGGGCCGGCCAGCGCGAGGTCGAGCAGGCGAGCTGGCGCCGCTGGCTGCCGGCTTCGCTCGGCCGGGCACTGGGCCAGCGCGGCCCGCGCGTCGCGCAGGCCGATTTCGCCGCGCTGCCGTTTCCGGGCGGCGCGTTCGACCTGATCTGGTCGAACCTCGCCCTCCACTGGCATTCGCGCCCCGACGCGGTGCTGCCCGAATGGCAGCGCGTGCTGCGCGTCAACGGCCTGCTGATGTTTAGCACGCTCGGCCCCGATACGCTGCGCGAACTGCGCGCGGCCTGCGCGGACGCCGAAGCGGCGCTCGGCATTGCGCCGCCTGCCGCGCGCGTGATCGATTTCGTCGACATGCACGACCTCGGCGACATGCTCGTCGAGAGCGGCTTCGAGATTCCCGTGATGGATCAGGAAGTGCTGACCGTCACCTACAAATCCCCCGACTCCCTGCTGGCCGACGTGCGCCGCTGGGGCGCCTATCCGTTCGAGCGCGCGGCGCCGCAGCGCGCGACGCGGCGCTTTCGCGCGGCGCTCGGCGACGCGCTGGAGGCGCGCCGGCGCGCGGACGGCACGATTCCGCTGACCTTCGAGGTGATCTACGGCCACGCCTGGAAGGCCGTGCCGCGCACGACCGCCGAAGGGCACGGGATCGTGCGCATCGAGGACATCGGGAAGGGCCGTCCGAAGAATCGGTAAAGCGGTAAAGAGGGGTTTTGTTATGTCTGAAATTAGCGGCGCAAAGCGGGGTCGAATTGGCGCCAAAAACGGCCGGAAAGCTTGTCGCGCTTGGCTTGCGGGGCGATAGGCGCTTGCTTGTGGATGCCATTGAACCCGCCTATAATGCGTCAGCTTGTCGTCCCGGGGTCCCCGCAATACGGGGCGACGAGTCCGATGCAGGCATGCATCGCATGCCATTCGCGTGAGGCGGCGATGGAAGCAGCGAGTGTTTCGGCGGAGACGACGAACGGCGAACCGGTCCTCCAGGACTGGCTGATCAAACGCAACTGTTCGGTGTCGCCACGCCAGTTCGTGCTGTTTTACGCGTCGCTTGCGGGCTTCTCGCTGGTGATTGCGACGTTGCTGATGTGGAGGGGGGCCTGGCTCGTCATGCCCTTCACCGGAATCGAGTTGCTGGTGGTGGGTGTCGCATTTGCGATCTATGCTCGCCATGCGGTCGATTACGAACGCATCAGGCTGTTTCCGCACCGGCTCGTGATCGAGCGGATGGATGCGGAGCGGCTCACGCAGATCGAATTCAACCCGCGCTGGGTGCGGGTCGAGCCGGGTGCGACGCCACGCGATCCGATTCGACTGGTATCGCGCGGGCAGACCGTCGTAATCGGGCAGCATCTCGCGCAGTACAAGCGTGCGCAGTTCGCCGACGAACTGCGAGTGTCGCTCAGGCGCTGCGGCTGACGAGGCGCGGGCACCGGCCGGGAACAGGCCGGCGGCTTGCGACGGGGGAGGGTTTGAATGGAAATTTTGGGTAAGGATGCTATGAAAACAATCAAGCGAGCCCTCACGGGCGTGCTGGCATGCAGCGGTTTGCTCTTTGCCGGTGCCGCCCTGGCGGTCGGTGATAGCCCGGGCGGCCCCCGCGTCAACGAGATCAACTTTCAGCCGCCGGTCACGAAAATCGCCGAGGAGCTCTACGATCTCCACACGATGATGCTGATCCTGTGTACGGTGATCTTCGTCGGCGTGTTCGGCGTGATGTTCTATTCGATCTTCGCGCACCGCAAATCCAAGGGCCACAAGGCCGCCAATTTCCATGAAAGCACGACCGTCGAGATCATCTGGACGATCGTGCCGTTCGTCATCGTCGTGCTGATGGCGCTGCCGGCGACGAAGGCCGTCGTCGCGATGAAAGACACGACGAACGCCGATCTCACGATCAAGGTCACCGGCTACCAGTGGAAGTGGGGCTACGACTACGTGAAGGGCCCGGGCGAGGGCATCGGCTTCCTGTCGACGCTGAGCACCCCGCGTGACGAAGTGATGGGCAAGAAGCCGATCACCGACACCTATCTGCAGGAAGTCGACAACCCGCTCGTCGTGCCGGTCAACAAGAAGATCCGCATCATCACGACCGCGAACGACGTCGTCCACTCGTGGTACGTGCCCGCGTTCGGCGTGAAGCAGGATGCGATTCCCGGCTTCGTCCGCGACACGTGGTTCAAGGCCGACAAGGTCGGTACCTTCCGCGGTTTCTGTACCGAGCTGTGCGGCAAGGAACACGCGTACATGCCGGTCGTCGTCGAAGTCCTGTCGGAAGACGACTACGCGAAGTGGGTGACCGCGCAGAAGGCCAAGATGGCCAGCGCGTCGGTCGATCCGAACAAGGTATACACGATGGCCGAACTCGTCGCGCACGGCGAGGAAGTCTACAAGGCGAACTGCGCGGCCTGCCACCAGGTGAGCGGCAAGGGCCTCGGCGCGTTCCCGGCGATGGACGGCAGCCCGATCGTGAACGGCCCGATCGCCGGACACGTCGAGCGCGTGCTGCACGGCAAGGGTGCAATGCCGTCGTGGGCATCGCTGTCGGACCTCGACATCGCATCGGTCATCACGTACGAGCGCAATTCGTGGGGCAACCACAAGAACGACCTGCTGCAGCCGAAGCAAGTGGCTGACGCGCGCAACGGCAAGATGCCGGAAGACACGGCGGGCGCAGCGGCGCCGGCTGCAGCGGCACCGGCGCAAGCCGCGTCGGGCGCAGCCGAGCAGCCGGCGGCAGCATCGGCATCGGCCGCGCTGTCGACGATCTACTTCGAAACGGGCAAGAGCGCGCTGCCGGCCGACGCGAAGGCGGCGATCGCCGCCGCGGCCGACTATGCGAAGGCACATCCGGACGCGAAGCTCGCGCTGTCGGGCTTCACCGACAAGACGGGCTCGGCCGACGCGAACGCCGAACTGGCCAAGCAGCGCGCACTGGCTGTGCGCGACGCGCTGAAGGCGGCCGGCGTGGCGGAAGACCACATCATCATGAAAAAGCCGGAAACGATCACGGGCGGGGCTGACGCTAAGGAAGCCCGGCGGGTCGAGATCGGTCCGGCGGCTTGACGTGTCGCTCAGTTAGTCGACGTATTCGCATTAGGAGATTCTCATGTCTAGCATCGGGCACGACGTAGCCGCGGACCACGCGCACGACGACCACGCGCACGAAACACCGCATGGCTGGCGGCGCTGGTTGTTCGCCACCAACCACAAGGACATCGGTACGCTGTACCTGCTGTTCTCGTTCATCATGTTCCTGTCGGGCGGCGTGATGGCGCTCGGCATCCGTGCCGAGCTGTTCGAGCCGGGCCTGCAGATCATGCGTCCGGAGTTCTTCAACGAACTCACGACGATGCACGGTCTGATCATGGTGTTCGGCGCGATCATGCCGGCGTTCGTCGGCTTCGCGAACTGGATGATTCCGCTGCAGATCGGCGCATCCGACATGGCGTTCGCGCGGATGAACAACTTCAGCTTCTGGCTGCTGCCGGTTGCCGCCGTGCTGCTGGTCGGCTCGTTCTTCGCGCCGGGCGGCGCGACGGCCGCCGGCTGGACGCTGTACGCGCCGCTGTCGACGCAGATGGGCCCGGGCATGGACTTCGCGATCTTCGCGGTCCACTTGATGGGTGCATCGTCGATCATGGGCGGGATCAACATCGTCGTGACGATCCTGAACATGCGCGCACCGGGCATGACGCTGATGAAGATGCCGATGTTCGCATGGACGTGGCTGATCACGGCGTACCTGCTGATCGCGGTGATGCCGGTTCTGGCAGGCGCGATCACGATGGTGCTGTTCGACCGCCACTTCGGCACGTCGTTCTTCAACGCGGCAGGCGGCGGCGACCCGGTGATGTACCAGCACATCTTCTGGTTCTTCGGCCACCCCGAGGTGTACATCATGATTCTGCCGGCGTTCGGGATCGTGTCGCAGGTGATCCCGGCGTTCGCACGCAAGACGCTGTTCGGCTATAGCTCGATGGTGTACGCGACGGCTTCGATCGCGATCCTGTCGTTCATGGTCTGGGCGCACCACATGTTCGCGACGGGCATGCCGGTCACCGGCCAGCTGTTCTTCATGTACGCGACGATGCTGATCGCCGTGCCGACGGGCGTGAAGGTGTTCAACTGGCTCGCGACGATGTGGCGCGGCTCGATGACCTTCGAAACCCCGATGCTGTTCGCGATCGGCTTCCTGTTCGTGTTCACGTTCGGCGGCCTGACGGGCCTGATGCTCGCGATGGCGCCGCTCGACATCCAGTATCACGGGACCTACTTCGTGGTGGCGCACTTCCACTACGTGCTGGTGGCGGGTTCGTTGTTCGCGCTGTTCTCGGGCTGGTATTACTGGGCGCCGAAGTGGACGGGCTGGATGTACAACGAGACGCGCGGCAAGATCCACTTCTGGGCGTCGATGATCTTCTTCAACCTGACGTTCTTCCCGATGCACTTCGTCGGTCTCGCAGGCATGCCGCGTCGTTATGCGGACTACCCGGCGCAGTTCACGGACTTCAACCAGGTTGCGACGATCGGCGCATTCGGCTTCGGCCTCGCGCAGGTGTACTTCCTGTTCGCGGTCGCGCTGCCGGCCTACCGTGGCGGCGGCGAGCTGGAAAAGGCGTCGGACAAGCCGTGGGATGGCGCGACGGGCCTCGAGTGGACGGTGCCGAGCCCGGCTCCCTTCCACACGTTCGAGCAACCGCCGCACGTCGAGTAAGTTTCACTGTGCGTTCCGCCGCTGCCTGCCGCTCAGGCAGGCGCGGCGGGCGCCGAACCGAAGTTTCAGATGACCCGGAATCCACAAGAAAGACGAACGCCCGAGCAGATCCGCGCGGGCAACAAGCGGCTCGGCCTCATCCTGCTCGTCATCGCCGCCGTTTTTTTTGTGGGTGTCGTGATCAAGCAGTGGTGGCTGTCCACTCACTGAAGCAGTAACTGACGCAGTAGCGAGGAAGTTGTCGTATGTCGAAGCCGGAAGAGGGCGCCGTCGATCGCGCGTTCAATCGTTCGATGCTGGTGAAGCTCTTCGTCGTGGCCGGGCTGATGTTCGGGTTCGGCTTCGCGCTGATCCCGATGTATCGGGCGATCTGCCAGATCACCGGCATCAACAACCTGGTGCAGCGCGACGTCAGCGAGCGCGAGGTGAAGAACTCGCAGGTCGACTATAGCCGCACGGTGTCGGTCGAGTTCGATGCGAACGCGCGCGGGCCGCTCGGTTTCAAGCCGGAGCACAACAGTCTCGACGTGCATCCGGGCGAACTGACGACGATCGTGTACGACGTGACGAACGGGCAGGGCAGGCCGGTCGTTGCACAGGCGATTCCGAGCTACGCGCCGAAGCAGGCGACGGAGTTCTTCAAGAAGATCGAATGCTTTTGCTTCACGCAGCAGACGCTGGCCGCGAACGAGTCGCGCAAGATGCCGGTGGTGTTCGTGATCGATCCGAAACTGCCGAAGGACGTGAAGACGATCACGCTGTCGTACACGTTCTTCGAACTGAATACGCCGGCCGCACCGGCGCCGGCGACGCGCAGCACGGCGTCGCAGGGCGCGGCGACGCCGGGTGCATGACGACGGAGGCGGGGCGATGACGGAGGTCAAGCGCGGCGGGTTCGGCCAGGCAGTGAAGGCCGTGCTGTGGTCGTTCTTCGGGGTGCGCAAGCGGCGCGACCTGGAGGCCGACGCGACGCAGCTGAATCCGCTGCACGTGCTGATCGTCGCGTTGATCGCGGCCGGCGTGTTCATCGGCGTGCTGATCCTGATCGTGCGTGCGGTCGTGGGCTGAAGCCCGCGGCAACGAAAGAATGCAGTGCGCGGCGCCACGGCGACGCGTGCGGATAAGCGCGGTGGCGGTCACGCCGCGCAAGAAATAAAGCCGGAGCGGTTTCCGGTACACAAATTGGACTGAAGTGGAGAATCAAGCATGAGCGGTCAAAACCAGACCCCGTACTATTTCGTGCCGCATCCGTCGCACCATCCGATCAGTGCGGCCACCGGCCTGCTGGTCATGCTCGGATCGGCGGCGCTGTGGATCAACGGTCACGACTGGGCGCCGTTTACGGCGTTGCTCGGCCTGCTGTGGTTGCTCTTCACGCTGTATCACTGGTTCGGCGACGCGATCGCCGAATCGGAAGGCGGTCATTACGGCAAGAACGTCGACAAGTCGTACCGCTGGAGCATGAGCTGGTTCATCTTCTCGGAAGTCATGTTCTTCGGCGCGTTCTTCGGCGCGCTGTTCTACGCGCGTGAAATCGCGCTGCACCAGCTCGGCAGCCTCGACTACAAGCTGATCTGGCCGGATTTCTCCGCAGTGTGGCCGAACGAAGGCCCCGCAGCACTCGCCGGTCACTTCAAGACGATGGGCCCGTGGCCGGTCCCGACGCTGAACACGGCATTCCTGCTGTCGTCCGGTGTGACGCTGACGATCTCGCACCACGCACTGCGTGACGATCATCGCAAGAAGGCGATCGCCTGGATGGCCGCGACGCTCGCGTTCGGTATCTGCTTCCTGTTCCTGCAGGGCTTCGAGTACTACCACGCGTACAACGAACTGAACCTGACGCTGAATTCGGGCGTGTACGGTTCGACGTTCTTCCTGCTGACCGGCTTCCACGGCTTCCACGTGTTCCTCGGCGGCACGATGCTCGCGGTGGTGCTGGTGCGGATGATCCGCGGCCACTTCACGCCCGAACATCACTTCGCATTCGAAGGCGCCGCGTGGTACTGGCACTTCGTCGACGTCGTCTGGCTCGGCCTGTACGTCGTCGTCTACTGGCTGTAAATGGAACAACGGCCCGCGCAGCAATGCGCGGGCCGTTTTCATTGGTGTCGAGCGGGCAGCGGCTGGCTGCCTGCCGACACCACCCTGGCGCCGCCGCGACTCAGTCAGGCGGCGCTTTTGCTTGGTGCCGCGGCCATGCGGCGAAATGTCACAGCGGGTGGCAGCGGCCGTGGCGGCACATGCATCAACGCCCGATCGGCAAGCCGGTCGGATGGATCCAGCCCATCCAGTTCGCGAGCAGGATGAGCAGGAACAGCGAGACCGACAGCCCGACGCGGGTGGCGAGCGACCAGACCATGCGTTTCGTGTGGCCGCGGTCGTGCATCATGAAGTAGAGCGCCGAGCCCATGCTGGCAATGATGAGGACGAAGGCGATGGGAACGAGGATGTGCATGACACGAACCGGACGACGGCAATTCGAAAGGAGGGGGATAATTATCGCACTTCGCTTTCGCGCATGTGCCGGGCGGGCGGCATGATGAAGATTCGCTGGCTGCCTGCGCTGCTGATCCTCGTCGTCGTCGCCGTCACGATCCGTCTCGGCTTCTGGCAGCGCGACCGTGCGCACCAGAAGGAAGCGCTGCAGGCGAGCATCGAGCGCTTCGAGCATGCGGCGCCGGTCGACATCGGCGCGCAGCCGATTCCGCTGGCGTCGATCGAGTTTCATCGCGTGCGTGCGAAAGGCCGGTTCGTGCCCGAGCAAGCCGTGTTTCTCGACAATCGGCCGTATAACGACCAGCCGGGTTTTTACGTCGTGATGCCGTTTAAACTCACGGGCGGCGGCGTCGTGCTGGTCAACCGCGGCTGGCTGCCGCGCAGCATCGCCGATCGCACGGCGATCGAGCCGTTCGCGACGCCCGCGGGCGACGTCGAGATCGTGGGCATCGCGCGCGCCGACGCGTCGCGCGCGTTCGAGCTCGGCGAAGGCGGTTCGGCGGCGCACCAGAAGATCCGGCAGAACCTGGACGTCGGCGCGTATGCGCGGGAAACGGGGCTGCCGCTGCAGCCGTTCGTGATCCAGCAGACGAGCGACGACGGCGACAAGCTGGTGCGCGACTGGCCGGCGGCGACGACCGGCGTCGAGCGCAATTACGGTTACATGTTTCAGTGGTGGGCGATGGCGGCGGCCGCGCTCGGCTTCGGGCTGTACGCCGCGCGGCGTGCGGCGAAGAAGTCGGCCGGCGCATGAGCGCCTTGCCAGGACGCGGCGCAAGTGCCGCGGGTTCGTTTCGAGAGGTCTGATTTGTCCATGCAATCTTCCCGTCAGGGTCCGGCCGCCGAGCCGGTTTCGCCGGCGGCCCGCAAGCGCGGCCGCTGGATGCTCGTGCTGCTCGGGCTCGTGTGCGCCGCGCCGATGCTCGCGTCGTACTTCACCTATTACGTGATCAAGCCGAAGGGCGGCTCGACGAACTACGGCACGCTGATCGAGCCGCAGCGGCCGATTCCGGCGGATCTGCAAGTCACCGACGAAACCGGCAAGACCGTGCCGCTGTCGTCGCTGCGCGGCGTATGGCTGTTCGTGATGACCGACCGCAGCGCGTGCGACGAAGCGTGCGCGCAGAAGCTCTATTTCATGCGCCAGATCCGCGTCACGCAGGCGGGCGAACGGCACCGGATCACGATGGTGTGGCTGCGCGGGGATGCGGGCGCGATGCCGCAGAAGGTGCTGGATGCGTATCCCGACACGCGCCGGCTCGTCGCCGATCCGGCGGCGGTTGCCGCGTGGCTGCCGGCCGACGCCGGCACGAAGGACAGCGACCACATCTACATGGTCGACCCGAACGGCAACCTGATGATGCGTTTCCCGAAAGATCCGAATCCCAGCAAGATCAAGGCGGACGTCACGAAGCTGCTGAAGTGGTCGAGCATCGGCTAAGGCGAGAGAACGAGGCACCATTCCGATGTCGTATCTACTGCAACTCGGCCTGATCGGCTTCTGCATCGCGCTGCTGCCGCTGTCGTACGTGTGGGTGAAGGCCGACGACGACAAGTTCCGCAAGCTCGTGTGGATCACCACCTTCCTCACCCTCGATCTGGTGATGTTCGGCGGCTTCACGCGGCTGACCGATTCGGGGCTCGGCTGTCCCGACTGGCCCGGCTGCTACGGCACGTCGTCGCCGTTCATCGCGCACGCCGCGATCACGGCCGCGCACCAGGCGATGCCGACGGGCCCCGTCAGCATGACCAAGGCGTGGATCGAGATGATCCACCGCTATTTCGCGATGGCGATCGGCGTGCTGATCATCGCGCAGGTCGTGATCGCGTGGTCCGCGCGGCTGCGCCGCCGCCCGCTGCACGTGTCGCCGTGGTGGCCGACGAGCCTGCTGCTGCTGATCGTCGTGCAGGGCGTGTTCGGCGCGTGGACGGTCACGATGAAGCTGCAGCCCGTGATCGTCACGACCCACCTGCTGCTCGGCCTCATGCTGCTCGGCACGCTCGGCTGGCTCGCGGCGCGGCAGACGCCGCTGCCGTCGCATGACTCGGAGGCCGGACGCTATCGCGCGGCCGCGCTTGCGGCGCTCGTGCTGCTGGTCGTGCAGATCGCGCTCGGCGGCTGGGTGAGCACCAACTACGCGGTGCTCGCGTGTACCGATTTCCCGACCTGCAATGGTCAGTGGATTCCGCCGATGGACTTCGGGCAGGGCTTCCATCTGTGGCGCGCGCTCGGGATGACGAAGGACGGCGACGCGATCACGCAGGACGCGCTGGTCGCGATCCACTGGACGCACCGCACGTTCGCGTTCGTCGTGGTCGCGTACCTGGTCGCGTTCGCGCTGAAGATGCGCCGCTTCGAGTCGCTGCGGCGGCCCGCGAACGGCGTGCTGCTGGTCGTCCTGCTGCAGTTCGTGACGGGCCTGACCAACATCGTGCTGCAGTGGCCGCTGCCGGTCGCCGTCGCGCACAACGGCGGGGCCGCGATCCTGCTGCTGCTCGTCGTCATGTTAAACTTTCGCATCCTTTCAAGCCGCCCCGGCCGTGTCGCGCAGCCTGCGCGCGACACGGCCCCGGCGTGACCGCCCCCATGCAAAGCACCCTCTCCCAATCGCCCGGTAGCCGGTTTTCCCAGTACATGGCGCTGACGAAGCCGCGTGTCACGCAGCTCGCGGTGTTCTGCGCGGTGATCGGCATGTTCCTCGCGACACCGGGCATGGTGCCGTGGCATGTGCTGATCGGCGGCACCGTTGGCATCTGGCTGCTGGCCGGCGCCGCGTTCGCGATCAATTGCCTCGTCGAACAGAAGATCGACGCGATGATGCGCCGTACCGCGTGGCGCCCGTCCGCGCGCGGCGAGATCACGACGCCGCAGATCCTGGTGTTCTCGGCCGTGCTCGGCAGCGTCGGCGCTTGGACGCTCTATACGTTCACGAACCCGCTGACGATGTGGCTGACGATCGCGACGTTCGTCGGCTACGCGGTGATCTACACGCTGCTGCTCAAGCCGATGACGCCGCAGAACATCGTGATCGGCGGCGCGTCGGGCGCGATGCCGCCGGCGCTCGGGTGGGCCGCGGTCACCGGCGCGGTGCCCGGCGACGCGTGGATTCTCGTGCTGATCATCTTCGTGTGGACGCCGCCGCATTTCTGGGTGCTCGCGCTTTATCGCCGCAAGGATTACGAGAGCGCGGGGCTGCCGATGCTGCCCGTCACGCACGGCGAGAAGTTCACGCGGCTGCACATCCTGCTGTACACGGTGATCCTGTTCGCGGTCACGCTGATGCCGTTCATCTCCGGGATGAGCGGGGCTGTCTACCTGACGAGCGCGGTGCTGCTCGGCGCGGTGTTCCTCGCGTATGCGTGGAAGATCTACCGCGACTATTCGGATGAACTCGCCCGCAAGGCCTTCCGCTACTCGATCGTCTATCTGTCGCTGCTGTTCGCCGCGCTGCTCGTCGATCACTACGCACGCCCGCTGCTCGGCGTGTAACCGCACGGTTTGAACGCAATGCTCCATTCACGGTTCGGGCGCCGCGCGCGCCAAGGCTGGATGCTCGCGTGCGCATTCACGGCAGCGCTGCTGCTCGCCGGATGCGACAACGCGCCGAAATTCCAGAATCTCGACATCACCGGCAACACGCAGTTCGGCAACGACTTCTCGCTGCCCGACACGGCCGGCAAGGTGCGCACGCTCGCCGACTTCAAGGGCAAGGCTGTCGTGATGTTCTTCGGCTATACGCACTGCCCGGACGTGTGCCCGACCACGATGGCCGAGCTGTCCGAGGCGCTGAAGCAGCTCGGGCCCGATGCCGCGAAGCGCGTGCAGGTGCTGTTCGTCACAGTCGATCCGGAGCGCGACACGCCGGCGCTGCTCGGCCAGTACGTGCCTGCGTTCGATCCGTCGTTCATCGGCCTGCGGCCGGCCGACGAAGCGGCGCTGAAGAAGGTCACGAAGGATTTCCGCGTCTATTACGCGAAGGTGCCCGGCAAGACGCCCGACAGCTACACGATGGATCACACCGCCGCGAGCTACGTGTTTGACCGCGACGGCAAGCTGCGCCTGTTCGTGCGCGACGGCCAGGGCCCCGGCCCGTGGGTCCACGACCTGAAGCTGCTGGTCGACTGAGCGGCATCCGCCGGGCGCGCGGCCCGGCGATCGCGTTGACGGCCGCCACGCGCCGTCACGCCTTCTCTCTTTCCCTCTCGTTGTTTGCATGCGCTGCCCGTCGGGCGGCGCGTCGGCCTGCGCGTGCGTTGCGCAGGCGTGCCGTGCAGGCGTCGCGTTACGGCAGCGCCGGCACGTTGAAGCCGGACGCGGCGCGCGTGATCCGGAATTCCGTCACGCGATACGTGGCGAGCCCCTCGGTGACGAACGGATCGGTCTTCAGGATCGCGTCCAGTTCGTCGCGATCGATGCGGGCCGCGAGGATCACGCCGCCTTCGCGCGGCACTTTCGGCCCGGCCGCGATGAAGATGCCCTTGTCGAACAGCGGCTGCAGATACGCGCGGTGGCGTTCGAGCGCGTCGTCGATGCGCTCGAGCGACGCGGTGTAGTGGATGTCGATGACGTACATGGATGGCCCTGGAATATCGCCGGTGCTGCGCGCGCCGGCCAGCCGGTCTTTGTAGCACAGCGGATGCGGGCTGTCGCGCCGGCGGGCGCGTGGCGGGGTGACGGCTGCGTGTCGGCCGCAGGTACGTCGCACCGGCGTGTATTCAAGTTGTAAGCCTCGTTGCCGTAAATAAAAGGGCAACCGTTTGCGCGCGGCGGGCCGTTCGTGCGCATCGACATCGACAACAAGGCACGCAGATGAGCAGAATGAGTTTGAACCGCAAGCTGTGGCTCGCGCTTGCGCTGGTATGGATCGGTCTCCTGGGCGTCGGCGCATGGAGCGCCTACGAGACGCGCGCGACGATGCTCGCCGAACGCAAGGCGGGCATCGCGAACCTCGTCGATTCGGCGGCCGGCATCGTGACGGCGTATCACGCGCTCGCGCAGAGCGGCACGCTGCCCGAGGCCGACGCGAAGCGCGACGCGCTCGCGAGTCTCGCCGCGATGCGCTACGGCGATTCGGGCTATGTGTTCGTGATGGACTCGAAGCCGGTCGTGCTGATGCATCCGACGCTGCCGAAGCTGGTCGGCACGCAGGTCGGCGACTATCTCGATCCGGACGGCAAGCCGCTGTTCGTCACGATCCTGAACGCGGCGAAGGCGACCGGCAGCGGTTTCGCCGAATATCGCGGGCGGCTGCCGCACAGCGAGACCGCCGTGCCGAAGATCAGCTACGTCACGCGTTTCGCGCCGTGGGACTGGAACATCTCGAGCGGCGTGTTCCTGAAGGACATCGACACCATCTACTACCGCACGCTGCTCGGCCACCTCGCGGTCGTGTTCGTGATCGGCTTCGTGATCAGCGCGGCGATGCTGGTGATCATCCGCAACGTGCGCGGCAGTCTCGGCGGCGAGCCCGACGAAGCGGCCGCGCTCGCGACGCGCATCGCGCAGGGCGACCTGACGCAGCCGGTGCCCGTGCGCGCGGGTGACCGCACGAGCATGATGGCCGCGATGCACGACATGCAGGCCCGGCTGCAGGCGACGATCGGCGGGATTCGCCAGTCGGCGGAAGCGATCGCGTCGGCGAGCCGCGAGATCTCGGCCGGCAACGACGACCTGTCGCAGCGCACCGAGGAGCAGGCCGCGTCGCTGGAAGAAACCGCCGCGAGCATGGAGCAGCTGACCGCGACGGTGAAGCAGAACGCGGACAACGCGCGGCAGGCGAGCGGGCTCGCGAACAACGCGTCGGACATCGCGCGCACGGGGAGCGACGTCGTGAACCGCGTGATCGGCACGATGGGCGAGATCGACGACAGCTCGCGCAAGATCGCCGACATCATCGGCGTGATCGAGGGCATCGCGTTCCAGACCAACATCCTCGCGCTGAACGCGGCGGTCGAGGCCGCGCGCGCGGGCGAGCAGGGCCGCGGTTTCGCGGTGGTCGCGGGCGAGGTGCGCTCGCTCGCGCAGCGCAGCGCGACGGCCTCGAAGGAAATCCGCGAGCTGATCGTCGACTCGGTTGAGCGCGTGCGCAACGGTTCGACGCTGGTCGGCCAGGCCGGCACGACGATGGGCGAGATCCTGCAGGCGGTCGCGCGCGTGACCGACATCATGGGCGAGATCGCGGCCGCGTCCGAGGAGCAGGCGAGCGGCATCACGCAGGTCGGGCGCGCGGTTACGCAGATGGACCAGGTGACGCAGCAGAACGCGGCGCTCGTCGAGGAGGCCGCCGCGGCTGCCGCATCGCTGCAGGAACAGGCCGCGCGGCTGCGCGACGCGGTCGGCGCATTCCGGACCGGCGACGCCGGCGGCCTGTCGCCGCGCCGGGCCGGCGCACGGGCGGCCGAACCCGCGTTCGGCGCGAAGGCGGCCGACGAGATGGTGGTTTGACGTTGTCGGTTTAAACGCAACTAACGGCCGGGTCATGCCGCCGCCGCCAGCACCGCTGCGGTGCATACCCATATGAGCGGGATGTATTTCACTTCCCGCCGATCCTGTGACACCATTTGCGCCTTCCTGCGAGTCGGGGCTTACCCGTATCGCGCCCTATTTCCAGTAAGCAAGAAAGCGAGAAACAGATGAAGCGTCGCAGTCTCCTGAAGGTATTTTCCGTGCTGGCTACCGGTGCAGCGCTGACGCTGTCGGCGGGCGCGCACGCCGAAGACAAGGTGATCAAGGTCGGCACGGTCGCCGGCCCGGATTCGGAAGTGTGGCAGCTCGTGCAGAAGGTCGCGAAGGAGAAGGAAGGCCTGAACGTGAAGGTCATCGAGTTCAACGACTACGTGCAGCCGAACGCGGCGCTCGACTCGGGCGACCTCGACGCGAACAGCTTCCAGCACCAGCCCTACCTCGACAGCCAGGTGAAGCAGCGCGGCTACAAGATCGTCAGCGCGGGCCTGACCTACATCTCGCCGATCGGCGTGTACTCGAAGAAGTTCAAGGCGCTGAAGGACCTGCCGCAAGGCGCGAAGCTCGCGGTGCCGAACGATCCGTCGAACGAGAACCGCGCGCTGCTGCTGCTGCAGACGCAAGGCGTGATCAAGCTGAAGGCGGGCGCCGGCACGGGCGGCAACAACGCGACGGTGCTCGACATCGCCGAGAACCCGAAGAAGCTGAAGATATCCGAGCTCGACGCCGCGCAACTGCCGCGCGTGCTGTCGGACGTCGACGCGGCCGTGATCAACACGAACTACGCGCTCGCCGCGAACCTGCAGCCGACCAAGGACGCGATCGCGCTCGAGGCGCTGACGAGCCCGTATGCGAACCTGATCGCCGTGCGCGCGAAGGACAAGGACCAGCCGTGGGTGAAGAAGCTGGTCAAGGCATACCAGTCGCCGGAAGTGAAGGAATTCATCAAGAAGCAGTTCAAGGGCTCGATGGTCGCGTCGTTCTGAACGCCGCACACCGGTCGGACCGCTGAACGAAAAGGGCCTGCATCGCGCAGGCCCTTTTTCGTTGGCGCAGCCGATCGACGGCCGCGCGGCGCCAGGCGTTCAGCGCTCGCTCACATCTCGCCGCGCCGCGAGCAGATCGACATGATCTGCTGGATCGCGTAGTTGTCGCGCACGCCCGGCAGCGACTGCACGACGCACTCGTGATAGCGCCGCTCGCGCGGCAGCAGCATCGCGTTGTTGCGGTACAGCGCGTCGCAGGAGCGCTGGATCAACTGGGCCGCCGCGCCGTTGCGGCTTTCGCGCAGCGCGTTGAGCATGCAGTCGTCGTATTGCTCGCTGCCGTCGGTCAGCGCGAACGCCGCGCCCGGCAGTGCCAGCGCGACGGCCGCGAATGCGATTGCACGGATCCCCCGTTTCATCTGTCCTCCGATGGAGTGGAATGGGTCGGCCGACAGCATAACGTAAAGCCGCAAGCGCGGCTGACGCGTTGCGCGGACACCGGCGGAAGCCGCCGCCGGACGGGCTTCTCGCGGGGGCGCGGGGCTTCCGCGGGCGGTGCGATCCGGTGCGCCGGGCGAAAGCGCGGAGTCAGGCGGTGGTCTGCGGAAATGGTATCCTCGTGCGTTCGCCGCCGCACGCCTTCCCGGGGCGCGAGCGGGCCGGCCGCCGCTGCGTTTCACGCGCGGCGCGCCCGCATGACGGCGGCGGGAATCCATCATCCAGAACCGACACAATACGGGGGAGACTCACCCATGAAGCGATTCAAGACTTTCGCGATCCGTTCGATCACGGCCGGCGTGGCCGCACTCGCGCTGGCGGGCGCCGCGCATGCGCAGACCGTCAAGGTCCTGTCGATCGTCGATCATCCGGCGCTCGATGCGATCCGCGACGGCGTGCGCGCCGAGCTGAAGGCGGAAGGCTTCGGCGACGACAAGCTCAAGTGGGAATACCAGAGCGCGCAGGGCAACACGGGCACGGCCGCGCAGATCGCGCGCAAGTTCGTCGGCGACCAGCCCGACGTGATCGTCGCGATCGCGACGCCGGCCGCGCAGTCGGTCGTCGCGGCGACCAAGAGCGTGCCCGTCGTCTATTCGGGCGTCACCGATCCGGTCGCCGCGCAGCTCGTGAAGGGCTGGGGCCCGTCGGGCACCAACGTGACGGGCGTGTCCGACAAGCTGCCGCTCGATCGCCAGGTCGCGCTGATCAAGCGCGTCGTGCCGAATGCGAAGACGGTCGGCATGGTCTATAACCCGGGCGAGGCGAATTCGGTCGTCGTCGTTCAAGCGCTCAAGGAGCTCCTCGCGAAGCAGGGGATGACGCTCAAGGAAGCGGCCGCGCCGCGCACCGTCGACATCGGGCCGGCCGCGAAGAGCCTGATCGGCAAGGTCGACGTGATCTACACGAACACCGACAACAACGTCGTGTCCGCGTACGAAGCGCTCGTGAAGGTCGCGAACGAAGCGAAGATCCCGCTCGTCGCCGGCGATACCGACAGCGTGAAGCGTGGCGGCATCGCCGCGCTCGGCATCAACTACGGCGACCTCGGTCGCCAGACGGGCAAGGTCGTCGCGCGCATCCTGAAGGGCCAGAAGCCGGGCGCGATCGCGTCGGAGACGAGCAGCAACCTCGAGCTGTTCGTCAACACGGGCGCGGCCGCGAAGCAGGGCGTGACGCTGTCGTCGGATCTCGTGAAGGAAGCGAAGACGGTCATCAAGTAAGCCGCGGCCCGACCGCCGCGCTGGCAGGCCCGATCCGGGCCTGAACGATACCGCCGGACGGGCGGCTCCCACCCGGGGCCGCCCGTCCGCTTCGCCCGGCCGTACACGTCCGGCCGGGAAGCAACAGGATTCCCCATCATGTCTCTGTTCTCGTTACTGGGCGCCCTGGAGATCGGCCTGATCTTCAGTCTCGTCGCCCTCGGGGTGCTGATCTCGTTTCGCATCCTCAACTTCCCCGACCTTACCGTCGACGGCAGCTTTCCGCTCGGCGGCGCCGTTGCCGCGACGCTGATCTCGGCCGGCTACGACCCGTTCTCCGCGACAGTGTTCGCGATCGTCGCGGGCGCGGTGGCCGGCTTCATCACCGGCTGGCTCAACGTGCGCCTGAAGATCATGGATCTGCTCGCCAGCATCCTGATGATGATCGCGCTCTATTCGGTGAACCTGCGGATCATGGGTCGGCCGAACGTGCCGCTCATCACCGAGCCGACGCTCTTCACCGTGCTGCAGCCCGACTGGATGCCCGACTACGTGCTGCGCCCGGCGCTACTCGCGATCGTCGTCGTGGTCGCGAAGCTCGGCCTCGACTGGTTCTTCTCGTCGCAGCTCGGCCTCGCGATGCGCGCGACCGGCGCGAATCCGCGGATGGCGCGTGCGCAAGGCATCGCGACGGGCCGCGCGACGCTCGCCGGGATGGCGCTGTCGAACGCGCTCGTCGCGCTCGCCGGCGCGCTGTTCGCGCAGACGCAGGGCGGCGCGGACATCTCGATGGGGATCGGCACGATCGTGATCGGGCTGGCCGCCGTGATCATCGGCGAGACGCTGCTGCCCGCGCGCCGGCTCGTGCTGACGACGCTCGCGGTCGTGCTCGGCGCGATCGTCTACCGCTTCTTCATCGCGCTCGCGCTGAACAGCGAATTCATCGGCCTGAAGGCGCAGGATCTGAACCTCGTGACGGCCGCGCTCGTCACGATCGCGCTGGTGCTGCCGGCGACGCGCAAGAAGCTGTTCGCGCGCAAGAACGGAGGGGCATGACATGCTGTCCGCACAAGACCTGAAACTCACGTTCAATCCCGGCACGCCGATCGAGACGCGCGCGCTGCGCGGGCTGTCGCTCGAGATCCCCGACGGCCAGTTCGTCGCGGTGATCGGCTCGAACGGCGCCGGCAAGTCGACCTTCCTCAATGCGGTCAGCGGCGACCAGCGCGTCGATTCGGGGCGCATCTCGATCGACGGCACGGACGTCACGCGCCAGGCCGCGTGGGACCGCGCGCACCTCGTCGCGCGCGTGTTCCAGGATCCGATGGCCGGCACCTGCGAGGCGCTGACGATCGAGGAGAACATGGCGCTCGCGACGGCGCGCGGCGTGCGGCGCGGCTTCCGGGCCGCGCTCGACCGGCCGTCGCGCGAGCTGTTCCGCGACAAGCTGCGGCTGCTGAATCTCGGCCTCGAGAACCGGCTGACCGACCGGATCGGGCTGCTGTCGGGCGGCCAGCGGCAGGCCGTGAGCCTGCTGATGGCGTCGCTGCGGCCGTCGCGGATCCTGCTGCTCGACGAGCACACGGCCGCGCTCGACCCGAAGACGGCCGCGTTCGTGCTGGAGCTGACCGCGCGCATCGTCGCCGAGAGCAAGCTGACCACGATGATGGTCACACACAGCATGCGGCAGGCGCTCGACTATGGCGACCGCACGGTGATGCTGCACCAGGGGCAGGTCGTGCTCGACGTGTCGGGCGACGCGCGCAAGGGGCTCGACGTGCCGGACCTGCTGCAGATGTTCGAGAAGGTGCGTCACGAGCAGCTCGACGACGACGCGTTGTTGCTGAGCTGACCGGCGGGCCGGCGCGCCGTAACATGGCGCGCGCGCCGGCTTCCCTCCCTGTTTTCCTCTGACGAAACACCGGTTTCGCACCGGTGCTGTGCGGCGTGAGCGCATTGCCATATACTGTATATCCATACAGTTGTGGGTGGCGTCATGCTCGCATCCTCCATTTCTCCCGAATCCCTTCATCCGTCGCTCTGGCGCGGCTCGCAGCTCGCGCGCGGCGGCCCGCGCACGATCGATACCGGCTTCGCGCCGCTGACCGCCGAACTGCCGGGCGGCGGCTGGCCGGTCGGCGGGCTCGTCGAACTGCTGGCCGCGCAGCCGGGTTGTGGCGAGATGCGGCTGCTCGCGCCCGCGCTCGCCCGCACCGTCAGCGCCCGGCGTCCGCTCGCGCTCGTCGCGCCGCCGCAATCGCCGCATGCGACCGCGCTCGCCAGTCTCGGCGTGCCGGCCGACGCGCTGCTGTGGCTGCGCGCCGGCAGCCGCACGGATGCATTGTGGGCCGCCGAGCAGGCGCTCAAGACCGGCTGCTGCGGCGCGCTGCTGCTCTGGCAGGACGCGCGGCCCGATGCGCTGCGGCGCCTGCATCTCGCGGCCGCGCGCACGGGCGACACGCTGTTCGTGATGCTGCGCCCGCTGTCGGCCGCGCGGCAGCCGTCGCCGGCCGTGCTGCGCGTCGTGCTGTATCCCGTGCCGGGCGGCGTCTCGCTCGACATCGTCAAGCGTCGCGGTCCCGCACGCAGCGAGCCGCTCGCGCTCGACCTGCCGTCGCCCATCGTGGAGAGTCGTTATGCGCGTCTTGCTCGGCATCCATCTGCCGCGCCTGCCGCTCGACGTGTGCGCCCCGCAGCCGTCTGACGCGGAGGCCGGCGGCGCCGGCTGCGCGGTGCTCGAGCAGGGCGTCGTGCTGATCGCCGATGCGCTCGCGCAGCGGCACGGCGTGCGCGCGGGCATGAAGCGCGGCGGCGTGCTGACGCTCGCGCCCGAGACGCAGCTCGTCGAACGCGATCCCGCGCGCGAGGCCGATGCGCTGCGCGCGGTCGCGCTCGCGTTGCTGCGCTTCTCGCCGTGCGTCGCGCTCGACGACGAAGCCACGCTGATCGTCGACGTCGGCCCGAGCCTGCGCCTGTTCGGCGGCCTGCCGTCGCTGTGCCGCCAGGTGCGCGCGACGCTCGCGGCGCTCGGCTACGCGGCGCGCCTGTCCGCCGCACCGACCGGGCGCGGTGCGTGGCTGCTCGCGCGCACGTCGTCCCGTGCGCGCATCCGGCGCCGCGTCGCCGCTCAGGCCTCGCTCGTCCGCTCGCTCGACGGGCTGCCCTGTGTGCTGTTGCCCGATGCGCGTCCGTATGCGGGCTGGTTCGACGGTCTCGGGTGCCGCACGCTCGCCGATCTGCGCGGGCTGCCGCGCGCGGGGCTGCAGCGCCGCTGCGGGCCCGCGCTGCTGGCCGCGCTCGACCGCGCATACGGCGAGGCGGTCGAGCCGCTTGCATGGATGGCGGTGCCGCCCGTGTTCGACGTGCGGCTCGAATTGCCGGAGCGGGTCGAATACGCGGAAGCCGTGCTGTTCGCCGCGCGGCGGCTCGTCGTGCAGCTCTGCGGCTGGCTGGCCGCGCGGCAACTGTCGCTGGCCGCGATGACGTTCGATCTCGAGCACGAGCGCGGCCGCCAGGCCGTGCCGCCGACGCCGCTCGAACTCGCGTTCGCCGCGCCCGTGCGCGACGAGGTGCACTTCATGCGGCTGCTCGGCGAGCGGCTCGCGCGCGTCGAGTTGCCGGCCGCGGTGATCGCGGTGCGTCTGAAGGCCACCCGCGTCGAATCGGTCGCGCCGCCGGCCGACGATCTTTTTCCCGAGCCGGGCGGCACGCGCGAGACGCGTGCGCGGCTGTTCGAGTTGCTGGCCGCGCGGCTCGGCGCGGAGAACGTGCTGCGTGCGGCGCCCGTTGCCGATCACCGGCCCGAGGCCGCGAACCGCTGGCTGCCGCTCGATGCGCAGGCCGGCAAGCCGGCCGGTGGTCCGCCGGCCGTGCCGCCGCGTCCCGCGTGGCTGCTGGCCGAGCCGCAGCCGTTGTTGATGCGCGAGAACCGGCCGGTATTTCATACGCCGCTCAGGATGATGTCGTCGCCCGAGCGGATCGAGGCCGGGTGGTTCGACGGTCAGCTTGCCGCGCGCGATTATCACGTTGCGCAGGATGAAGCCGGTGCGTGCTACTGGGTGTTCAGGGAGCGAGCGGGGAGCGAGTCCGAGCCGCGCTGGTTCCTGCACGGCCTGTTCGGGTGAACGGTGATGGCTGCGGAATTCAAGTTTCTTCCTGACTACGCGGAGTTGTTCTGCCGTTCGAACTTTTCGTTCCTGCATGGCGCGTCGCATGCGGAGGAACTGGTCGAGCGTGCGGTCGAGCTCGGCTATCGCGGGATCGCGATCACCGACGAATGCTCGCTCGCAGGCGCACCACGCATGCATGTCGCGGTGAAGGCAGAGGCAAAGGCGAAAGGGCTGCCGGGGCTGCCGCTCGTCATCGGTTCGTATTTCGACGTCACGCCGGATGAAGTCGCGCCCGGCCACGATCCGGGCCCCGGTGCGTTCGGGCTCGTGTTGCTTGCGCAGAACCGCGAGGGTTACGGCAACCTGTCCGAGCTGATTTCGTGGCGGCGGATGGCATCGCCGAAGGGCACCTACACGCTGACGTCGCGGATGCTGTCGGCACCCCCCGAGGAATTCGTACATCTGCGCGGGGTGCCGGATTGCTTCGCGATTCTTGTCCCCGCGTATCCGGTTCGCGCGAACGTGCTCGATGCGCAGGTCGCATGGTTTCGCACGACGTTCGGCGAGCGTGCGCGGCTTGGGCTCGTGCAATTGCAGCGCGCGCTGGATGGTGTGCAGCGCGAGGAGATTCGCGCGGCGGGCGAGCGGCGTGGCGTGCGCGTCGTTGCACTCGGCGATGTGACGATGCACCGGCGTTCGTGCAAGGCGCTGCAGGATGTGATGACGGCGATCCGCGTCGGCATGCCGGTTTCGGAGTGCGGTTATGCGCTTGCGCCGAATGCGGAGCAGCATCTGCGTTCGCGCGGACGGATCGCGAAGCTGTTTTCGCCGGAGGAGATCGCGGAGACATGCGCGATTCTCGATGCGTGTCATTTCGACCTCGGCACGCTTCGCTACGAGTATCCCGACGAGATCGTGCCGAAGGGACATACGCCAACGAGTTACCTCAAGCAGGAGACTCGGGACGGTGCACTTCAACGTTACTCCGGAACGATACCCGAGCACGTGCAGGAGCGGATCGACTACGAGTTGGCGTTGATCGAGAAGCTGCGTTACGAACCGTTCTTCCTGACCGTCTACGACATCGTCAAATACGCGCGCAGCCAGAACATTCTTTGCCAGGGCCGAGGCTCGGCAGCGAACTCGGTTGTCTGTTTCTGCCTCGGCATCACCGAGGTGAATCCCGAACAGAGCACGATGCTGTTCGAGCGCTTCATCAGCGAGGAGCGCGGCGAGCCGCCCGATATCGACGTCGACTTCGAGCATCAGCGCCGGGAAGAAGTCATTCAGCATATCTACAGGAAATACGGCAAGGATCGCGCCGCAATCGCGGCGGCCGTTTCGACCTATCGTCCGCGTGGTGTGCTGCGCGAAACCGGCAAGGCGCTCGGTGTCGATCCGATGCTGATCGACCGTGTCGCGAAGGGGCATCGCTGGTTCGACGGCAGCCGCGATCTGCTGCAGCAATTCGCGACGACCGGGCTCGACCCGGCGACGCCGATGATTCGCGCATGGGCCGAACTGTCGGGGCGATTGCTCAACTTTCCGCGCCACCTGTCGCAGCACTCGGGCGGCTTCGTGATCAGCCGCGGCAAGCTCACGCGGCTCGTGCCGGTCGAGAACGCGGCAATGGACGGGCGGCGCGTGATCCAGTGGGACAAGGACGATCTCGAAGCGCTCGGGTTGATGAAGGTCGACGTGCTCGCGCTCGGCATGCTGTCGGCGCTGCATCGTGCGTTCGACATGCGCACCGCGTGGCGCGGGCCGCCGGAGCCGGACGGCGAGCCGTTCACGCTGAAGCACATTCCGCAGGACGATGAAGCGACCTACGACATGATCTGCCGCGCCGATACGGTCGGCGTGTTCCAGATCGAATCGCGCGCGCAGATGTCGATGCTGCCGCGCCTGCGGCCGCGCACCTATTACGATCTGGTGATCGAGGTCGCGATCGTGCGGCCGGGGCCGATCCAGGGTGGCGCGGTGCACCCCTATCTGAAACGGCGCCAGGGCATCGAAAAAGTCAGTTACCCGAAGGAAGACCTGAAGCCCGCACTTGAACGCACGCAGGGTGTACCGATCTTCCAGGAACAAGTGATGCAGATCGCGATGATTGCGGCTGGTTTCACGCCCGGCGAGGCCGACGAACTGCGTCGCGCGATGGCCGCGTGGAAGCGCAAGGGCAATCTGGAGCAGTATCACCGCAGGATCGTCGACGGGATGCGCGAGCGCGACTATCCGCCCGAATTCGCCGAGCAGATTTTCGAGCAGATCAAGGGTTTCGGCGATTACGGTTTCCCCGAGAGCCACGCGGCCAGTTTCGCGAAGCTCGCCTACGCCAGCAGCTGGCTCAAATGCCACGAACCGGCGATCTTCCTCGCCGCGCTGCTGAACAGCCAGCCGATGGGTTTCTATCCGCCGTCGCAACTCGTGCAGGACGCGAAGCGGCACGGCGTGCAGGTGCTGCCGATCGACGTCACGCAAAGCAACTGGGAAGCGTCGCTCGCAGCGCTGCCCGATCAGCCGCCGCCGCACGGCCAGCCGGCGGTGCGGCTCGGCCTGTCGCTCGTGCGCGGTCTCGGCGAGGCGGCCGCGCGGCGCATCGAAATCGCGCGCGCGGCCGGCCGCTTCGAGACCGTCGACACATTGGCGCGCCGTGCGCAGCTCGAACGCCGCGATCTCGAAGCGCTCGCCGCCGCGAACGCGCTCGCGACGCTCGCCGGCCATCGTCGCGATGCGCTGTGGCAGGCCGTTGCCGCGGCGCCGGAGCGCGACCTGCTCGCGGCCGCGCCGATCGACGAAACGGAGAAGCCCGCGCTCGGCGCGCCGTCGGAGGGCGACGACATCCTTGCCGACTATCACACCACCGGCCTCACGCTGAACCGCCACCCGGTCGCGCTGCTGCGGCCCGCGCTGCGCGCGCGGCGGCTGTCGTCCGCGGCCGAACTGCACGACCGTCCCGACGGCCGGCTCGCGCGCGCATGCGGGCTCGTGACCGCGCGGCAGATGCCGGGCACCGCGAAAGGCGTGATGTTCATGACGCTCGAGGACGAAACGGGCTGCGTGAACGTGATCGTCCGGCCCGAGCTGCTCGCGCGGCAGCGCCGCGAAACGCTCGATTCGCGGCTGCTCGCCGCGTCCGGCGTGTGGCAGGTCGCGAGCGACGTGAGGCACCTCGTCGCGCAGCATTTCGAGGATCTGACGCCGCTGCTCGGCGGCCTGCGCACGTCGAGCCGCGAATTCCACTAAGGCGCCGGCATCGGGCCGGCTTGTGCGATGCATACCAGTCGGCTCAACTGGTTCTATTCCGGTCTCATATTCGTACCCAAAATCCGGCCAGGACGCGCACCGGAACTGTCCCCTTGCATACCAATTCGGGTAAATCCCTATCCCGCACTGCGTTGTAAACAAAGGCTTTGTCGATACTAAAACGCTTGCCGGGCAAGGCTTCCGGCGATTTTCGCACCGCTAATACCACTTCGTTGACTGGTATTATGGTGGTTATATAATGCGTTCACTTTCGACGGCCCGAGGTCGTCGTCCGACACCCGGAGACACATGGAAACCAGCTGGTCCGAACTGGCGCCCGATCCGCTCATCGACACGCCGCTTTATCTGCAGCTCGCCCGCAACCTGGCGAGCGCGATACACGGCGGCGCGTGGCAGGCCGGCGAGGCGCTGCCGTCGGAGCGGCTGCTGTCGGTGTCGGTCGGCGTATCGCGGATCACGGCACGCCGCGCACTCGCGCTGCTGGTCGAGCAGGGGCTGATCAAGCGGGCGCGCGGAGCGGGCAGCTTCATCACGCCGCGCGTCGCCGATCCGCTGTCGCGTCTCGTCGGCTTCACCGCGAAGATGCGGCAGCGTGGTTTCGTGCCCGATTCGGTATGGCTGTCGCGCACGCTGCGCGCCGCCACCCGCGACGAGCTCACGCGTCTCGGTCTCGCGCCCGGCGCGACGGTGGCGCGGCTCGAACGGCTGCGCCGCGCGGACGGCATCGTGATGGCGGTCGAGCATTCGACGCTGCCGGCCGCGGTGGTACCCGATCCGCAGGCGCTCGGCGCGTCGCTGTACGAATACCTCGAAGCGCGCGGGATGACCGTCGTCCGCGCGCTGCAGCACTTTCGCGCGGCGAACGCGACGCACGCGATCGCGAAATGGATGGCGGTGAAGCCGGGCTCGGCGCTGCTCGTGATCACGCGCATCGGCTACGGTGCCGACCAGCGCGCGATCGAAGTGTCCGAAACGTATTGCCGCGACGACTATTACGACTTCGTCGCCGAACTGAAACGCTGACGCGCGAGACTGCCCGCGCGCGACAGGCGCGAAGCAACGACACGGATTTGCAAATCACGACGCGGATGCCCGCGTCACCAGATCATCAAGAGAACGTCATGCTGACTGGAAACATCCTCACCCCCGACGGCTGGATTCACGGTTCGCTCGATAGCGAGAACGGCCGCATCACCACGCTCGACGGCAAGCCCGTCGATCCCGCGAAGAACGACGCGCCGTACATCCTGCCGGGTTTCATCGACCTGCACGTGCACGGCGGCGGCGGCGCCGACGTGATGGAAGGCGGCGACGCGATCGAGACGATCGCCCGCACGCACGCGCAATTCGGCACGACGAGCCTGCTCGCGACGACGATGACCGCGCCGCGCGACGAACTCATGAAAGTCGTCGGCAACCTCGGCACCGTCGCGCGCACCCGCACGCCGGGCGGCGCGCGCGTGCTCGGCGTGCACCTCGAAGGGCCGTACATCAACCCCGGCAAGCTCGGCGCGCAGCCCGACGCGGCCGTGTCGGCCGTGCTCGACGAAGTGCTGAAGTACCTGTCGATCGCGCCGATCCGGGTCGTCACGCTCGCACCGGAAATCGCCGGCCACATCGAGATCATCGGCGAGATGGCCGCGCGCGGCGTGCGTGTGCAGCTCGGCCACTCGCTCGCGACCTACGACGACGCTGTCGCCGCGCTCAAGCACGGCGCGTGTGGCTTCACGCACCTGTTCAACGCGATGTCGCCGCTGCATCACCGCAACCCGGGCCTGGTGGGCGCGGCGCTGGCGCATGCCGAATACGCGGAAATCATTCCCGACCTGCTGCACGTGCACCCGGGCGCGATTCGTGCCGCGCTGCGCGCGATCCCGCGCCTGTACGTCGTGACCGACAGCACGTCCGCAACGGGCATGCCCGACGGCGAATACCGGCTCGGCAGCCAGCACGTGACGAAATGCCTCGGCGGCGTGCGGCTGGCCGACGGCACGCTCGCCGGCAGCACGCTGACCATGGACCAGGCGCTGCGCAACCTCGTGTCGCTCGGCCTGCCGATCGCCGACGTGTCGAACCGGATGTCGCGTTATGCGGCCGACTACCTCGGCGTCGCCGATCGCGGCCGCCTCGAGCGCGGCGCATGGGCCGACCTCGCGGTGTTCGATCGCGACCTGAACCTCACCGCGACCTACGTCGAAGGAGAATCGATTGTCGAATATGCTTAAGGAAGCGCGCGAGTCCGCCCAGGTCGTCGCCGCGCAGATCGCCGACACCACGCGCGTCGAAGCGCTCGCCGGCCAATTGCTCGATCACCCGCCGGCCGTCGCGCTGACGGTCGCGCGCGGCAGCTCGGATCACGCCGCGGGCTATTTCGCGAGCCTGACGATGAGTCGCCTCGGCGTGCCGGTCGCGTCGCTGCCGATGTCGGTCGCGACGCTGCAGCAGGCGCCGCTGAAGGTGCAGGACCAGCTCGCGATTGCATTCTCCCAGTCGGGCAAGAGCCCCGATCTCGTCAATACGATGGCCGCGCTGCGCGAAGCCGGCGCGCGCACCGTCGCCGCCGTGAACGTGCTGCCGTCGCCGCTCGCCGACGCGTGCGAGCACCAGTTGCCGCTGCTCGCCGGCCCCGAACTGTCGGTCGCCGCGACGAAGAGCTATATCGCGATGCTGTCGCTGTCCGCGCAGATCGTTGCCTACTGGCAGCGCGACGCCGCGCTGGTGAGCGCGCTGCGCGGCCTGCCCGACGTGCTCGCGCAGGCCGGCCGGCTCGACTGGTCGCCGGCCGTCGCCGCGCTCGAGCGCATCGAGCGGATGATCGTCATCGGCCGCGGCCTCGGTCTGGCCATCGCGCAGGAAGCCGCGCTGAAACTGAAGGAAACGTCCGGCATCCAGGCCGAGGCGTTCTCGAGCGCCGAAGTCCGCCACGGCCCGATGGAGCTGATCGACCGCGACTATCCGCTGCTCGTGTTCGCGCCGCCGGGGCCCGAGCAGGCTGGCCTCCTGCAGCTTGCTGAAGACATGCGCGCCCGCGGCGCCGCCGTGCTGCTCGCGGCGCCCGCCGGCACGCCCGGCGCGACGCTGCCGCTCGCGCAGTCCGCCCATTCGGCGCTCGACCCGATCGCCGCCATTCTTTCGTTCTACGTGATGGCGGCGGATCTCGCCGTCGCGCGCGGCCGCAATCCCGACACGCCGCGCCACCTGAACAAAGTCACCGAAACGCACTGATAGCCGAGACAGCCGATGAGACGCGCCGAGGAGTCCCAGTTGAAGAGCCCCACCCACGATCAGATCGTCCTGCTTGCCCCGCTGACGGGGCCGATCGTCGCGCTGGCCGACGTGCCCGATCCGGTGTTCTCCGGCGGGATGTTCGGCGACGGCATCGGCATCGACCCGCTCGCGGGCAAGCTCGTCGCGCCGTGCGCGGGCATCGTGTCGCATCTCGCGCGCACGGGCCACGCGGTGACGATCACGACGCCGCAAGGCGCGGAAGTGCTGCTGCACATCGGCATCGACACCGTCGAGCTGAACGGGCAGGGCTTCGCCTCGCACGTCGAAGCCGGCGCGCGCGTCGAAGCGGGCGATCTGCTGATCGAGTTCGACCAGGACACGGTCGCACGCAGCGCGCATTCGCTCGTGTCGGTGATCGCGATCGCGAACTCCGACGCGTTCGAGGTCGTCGACCGCGCAAGCGGTTTCGCGACGGCCGGCGAGACGCCGCTGCTCGCATTGCGCGGCAAGGGCGAAGCCGCCGCACAGGCGGCGCAGGCCGGCGCGGCGGCACACAACGAAGTGCGCCGCGAGATCGTGCTGGCGCAGCCGGGCGGCCTGCATGCGCGGCCGGCCGCGCGTGCACGCGAAGCCGTGCGCGGGTTCGACGCGACCGTCGACGTGCGGTTCGACGGCCGCAACGCGTCGATCGCGAGCGTCGTCGGCCTGCTCGGCCTCGGTGCCGGCGAAGGCGCGACGGTCGAACTCGTCGGCCGGGGCGCGCACGCGCAGCAGGCCGTCGATGCGGTCGAGCACGAGCTGCTGCGCGAAGCGCACGGCGAAGTCGAGGAAAAACCGGCGCGGCTGCGGTCGCCCGCGCCGCAGACGATCGCGCGCAACGTCGGCGCTCCGATTGATCCGAACACGCTCGCGGGCGTCTGCGCGGCACCGGGCATCGCAGTCGGCACGCTGGTGCGTCTCGACGACGCGGAAATCGTGCCGCCCGAGCAGGCATCGGGCACGCCGGCCGCGGAAAGCCGCCAGCTCGACCAGGCGCTGAAGGCCGTCGACGGCGAACTCGACGAAACGGTGCGCAACGCGTCGGCGCGCGGCGCGGTCGGCGAAGCGGGCATCTTCGCGGTGCATCGCGTGCTGCTGGAGGACCCGACGCTGATCGACGCGGCACGCGACCTGATCAGCCTCGGCAAGAGCGCGGGCTTCGCGTGGCGCGCGACGATCCGCACGCAGATCGATACGCTGTCGAAGCTCGACGACGCATTGCTCGCCGAACGCGCGGCGGACCTGCGCGACATCGAGAAGCGCGTGCTGCGCGCGCTCGGCCACACGAACGGCGCGGCGCGTGCGCTGCCCGACGAGGCCGTGCTCGCGGCCGAGGAATTCACGCCGTCGGACCTGTCGTCGCTCGACCGCCAGCGCGTGACCGCGCTCGTGATGGCGCGCGGCGGCGCGACGTCGCACGCGGCGATCATCGCGCGGCAACTCGGCATCCCCGCATTGGTCGCGGTCGGCGACGCGCTGTACGCGATTCCGGACGGCACGCAGGTCGTCGTCGATGCGAGCGCGGGCCGTCTCGAGCACGCGCCGACCGCACTCGACGTCGAGCGTGCGCGCCACGAGCGCCAGCGCCTGGACGGCGTGCGCGAAGCGAACCGGCAACTGGCGGGCGTTGCCGCCGAGACGGTCGATGGCCGCGCGATCGAGGTCGCCGCGAACATCGCGACGCTCGACGACGCGAACACCGCGGTCGACAACGGCGCGGACGCGGTCGGCCTGCTGCGCACCGAACTGATGTTCATCCATCGCCAGGCCGCGCCGACGGTCGCCGAACACCAGCAGAGCTACCAGTCGATCGTCGACGCGCTGCAGGGCCGCGCGGCGATCATCCGCACGCTCGACGTCGGCGCCGACAAGGAAGTCGACTACCTGACGCTGCCGCCCGAACCGAACCCGGCGCTCGGCCTGCGCGGCATCCGCCTCGCGCAGGTGCGCCCCGATCTGCTCGACGATCAGTTGCAGGGCCTGCTCGCGGTGAAGCCGTTCGGCGCGGTGCGCATCCTGCTGCCGATGGTCACCGACGCGGGCGAACTCGTGCGGCTGAGAAAGCGCATCGACGAATTCGCGCGCGCGCAGGGCCGCACCGAGCCGATCGAGGTCGGCGTGATGATCGAAGTGCCGTCGGCCGCGCTGCTGGCCGACCAGCTCGCGCAACACGCGGATTTCCTGTCGATCGGCACCAACGACCTGACGCAATACACGCTCGCGATGGACCGCTGCCAGGCCGATCTCGCCGCGCAGTCCGACGGCCTGCATCCGGCCGTGCTGCGCCTGATCGACATCGCGGTGCGCGGTGCCGCGAAGCACGGCAAGTGGGTCGGCGTGTGCGGCGCGCTCGGCGGCGATCCGCTCGCGGTGCCGATTCTGGTCGGCCTCGGCGTGACCGAACTGTCGGTCGACCCCGTGTCGGTGCCGGGCATCAAGGCGCGTGTGCGCCGTCTCGATTACCAGTTGTGCCGTCAGCGCGCGCAGGATCTGCTCGCGCTCGATTCGGCACAGGCGGTAAGGGCAGCAAGCCGCGAGGTCTGGCCGCTCGACTGAACGTCGACGGCGGGCGCGTGGCCCGTTTCGGTACAAGAGCGTAATTAGGTCAACGACGATTAACGACGAGACAAGGATTGGAGGACTGAATGAACGGGAATCCGTTTCTGAAAATACAGGGCCTGGGACGGGCGCTGATGCTACCGATCGCGGTACTGCCGGTTGCCGGCATTCTGCTGCGACTCGGCCAGCCCGACGTGTTCAACATCAAGATGATCGCCGACGCCGGCGGTGCGATCTTCGACAACCTGCCGCTGCTGTTCGCGATCGGCGTGGCGGTCGGCTTCGCGAAGGACAACAACGGCGTTGCTGCGCTCGCGGGCGCGATCGGCTACCTGATCGAAACCGCGATCATGAAGGACATCGATCCCAAGCTGAACATGGGCGTGCTGTCCGGGATCATCGCGGGTGTGGTCGCGGGCTTGCTGTACAACCGCTACAAGGACATCAAGCTGCCGGACTACCTTGCGTTCTTCGGCGGCAAACGGTTCGTGCCGATCATCACGGGGCTGGTCTGCGTGATACTCGGCATTGCGTTCGGGTACGTCTGGCAGCCGGTCCAGCATGCGATCGACGCGGCCGGCCAGTGGCTGACGACGGCGGGCGCGATCGGTGCGTTCGTGTTCGGCTTCCTGAACCGCCTGCTGCTCGTCACGGGCCTGCACCACATCATCAACTCGCTCGCGTGGTTCGTGTTCGGCAACTTCACGCCGCCCGCCGGCGGCGACATCGTGCACGGCGACCTGCACCGCTTCTTCGCGGGCGACCCGACCGCGGGCACCTTCATGGCCGGTTTCTTCCCGATCATGATGTTCGGCCTGCCGGCGGCGTGTCTCGCGATGCTGCACGAGGCGCCGAAGGAGCGCCGCGCGATGGTCGGCGGCCTGCTGTTCTCGATGGCGCTCACGTCGTTCCTGACCGGCGTGACCGAACCGATCGAATTCAGCTTCATGTTCCTCGCGCCGGTGCTGTACGTGATCCACGCGGTGCTGACGGGGCTGTCGCTCGCGATCTGCCAGATCCTCGGCGTGAAGCTCGGCTTCACGTTCTCGGCCGGCGCGATCGACTACGTGCTGAACTACGGGCTGTCGACGAAGGGCTGGATCGCGATCCCGCTCGGCATCGCGTACGGCGCCGCGTACTACGGGCTGTTCCGCTTCTTCATCCGCAAGTTCAACATGGCAACGCCGGGCCGTGAGCCGGCATCGGCCGATGCGGCAGTCGAATCGTACGCATCGGGCGGCTTCGTCGCACCGGCTGCGGGTGCCGCCGCGGCTGCGCCGCGTGCGCAGCGCTACATCGCCGCGCTGGGCGGCGCGGGCAACCTGTCGGTCGTCGACGCATGCACGACGCGTCTGCGCCTGACCGTCGTCGATCCGGAGAAGGTCTCGGAGCCGGAACTGAAGTCGATCGGCGCGCGCGGCGTGCTCAAGCGCGGCGGCAACAGCGTGCAGGTGATCATCGGGCCCGAGGCCGACATCATTGCCGACGAGATGCGTGCAGCGATCGGCAGCGGCGCGACCGGCGCGGCAGCGACGGCGACCGCCGCCGCGGCGCAACCCGTCACGGGCGCGGCCGCCGGCCCGCTCGATCCGGAACCGGCCCGCTGGCTCGCGGTGTTCGGCGGGGCGACCAACGTCGTGTCGCTCGATGCGATCGCGACCACGCGCCTGCGCGTCGTCGTGCGTGATCCGTCGGCCGTCGATCGCGATCGTCTCGGCGCGCTCGATGTCGCGTGGGTGTCGCTCGACACGTTCCACATCGTCTGCGGCAACGCGGCGCAACGCTATGCCGAGCAGCTCGGCGCGCGCCTGCCGCCGTCGGGCAGCGGGGCGGCCGCCCAGCCGGCCTGATGCGATGAAGCCGGCCTGATCCACAACACGGGTTCGGGCCGGCCGGCAAAAATGGAAACGGCTTGCGATGCGTCGCAAGCCGTTTTTCATTGGCGGGGCGATGGCGCGATGCGTTCGCCCGCGTCGCGTATCGCTCAACCGCTCACGGGTTCGTCAGCGTGAAGGTCGGCTTCCGGTAGCCGACACCCGCGCGGTCGAGCTTCGGCAATTCGCGTTGCGTGAGCAGCGTCGCGAAACCGGCCCAGTCGCGCTGCAGCGCGGCCGTGTCGACGTGATGCGTGTCGCCGCGCTTGTAGCGCACGCCGGCCGCGTACGGCAGCTCCCAGTCGGCCCGGTGCCACGCGCGCTCGGCGAGCGCGAGCAGCCGCGGATAGGCCATGTATTCGAGGAAGGTGTCGTTGCGCATCACCTCGCCCCACGCTTGCCCCTGCATGCCTTCGATGCGCGGCGCGGGGCCCGTGCCCGTGACCTCGAACGTGTTGCCGTCACGGTCGCCCATCACCTCGGCGTTCTGCGGCAGGTTCTCGGGCGCGAGCGAGAACACCTTGTACTCGTCCGTCGCGTGCGAGCCCCAGTAGTAGCCGCGCTCGCGCGGGTTGAGCGTGTACGGGAAGTCGAAGTACAGGTAGTCGGGCAGCGCGAGCACCGTCAGGTAGCCCTTGCCGCTCAGGGCGCGTGCGCTGTCCGATGCGCCCCAGAAGATCGTGTCCCACAGCGACACCATCACGTGACGCGTGCTGAAGTCCTGCGGCCCGTTCGCATGCTTGATGCCGTCCTGCCACGCGGCCATCGTGTCGATCCCGTTCGCGTTGACCGCCGCGCTCACCTGTTGCGCGAAACGCGTCGGCAGTTCGTCGATCGACTTGATCTCGCCGCGCTGGAGCAGCGCCGTGCACGCGGGCGAACGCGCCCACGGCTTGTCCTGCGCGGCGAGATCGATGCGCCCCTTGTTCGGATCGGTGCCGTTCGGCGGCTGGAAGCCCGCGCCGAGGAAGATGTTCTTCGCCTCGTCGCCGCCGAAATGCCAGATGTGCAGCGGCGCCTGTGCGTCCGCATGCATCGCCGCGATCTCGCGGATCACCTTCGATGCGAAATTGAGCGCGCCCGGCACGCACGGGTTCAGGTCGCTGCGCCGGTCGTAGAACTGCACCGTCGTCAGGTTCGACGTGTCCTGCGGATCGAGCAGCCGGTATGCATTCGCTTCCTGCTCGCGGCCGGCCGCATGCAGGCGGCGGTAGCGCGCCTCCATCGTCACGACGGCCGCGCGTGCATGCGCGGGCATGTCGATCTCGGGGATGATCTCGACGAAATGCGCGGCCGCGTAGCGCACGAGCGCCACGTAGTCGTCGCGCGTCAGGTAGCCGCCGCCGGAGCGGTTGTCCGGGCCGGAGCCGAGCTGCGGCAGCAGGCAGCGCGTTTCGCTCGGGTCGTGGCAGCGGCGTCCCCCGATTTCGGTCAGCTCGGGCAGGCCGGGAATCTCGATGCGCCAGCCCTCGTCGTCGGACAGATGCAGGTGCAGCCGGTTGAGCTTGTACGCGCTCATCTGGTCGATCAGGCGGCGCAGCGTCGCCGGGTGCTTGAAGTTGCGCGCGAGGTCGACGTGCATCCCGCGATGCGTGAAGCGCGGCGCATCCTCGATGAGCATCGCCGGGATCGGGCCGCCGCCGGCCGGCGCGAGCGAGAAGAGCGTCTGTACGCCGTAGTAGAGGCCCGCGCGATCGTAGCCCTCGATGAACACGCCGCGCGGCCCGATCGCGAGCCGGTAGCCGCCCGGCGTCGCGATGTCGGCCGGCAGCCGGCGCGGCGCGACCGCGCCCCACACCGGCACGCGCGCGCCGTCGAGCCCGAGTGTCGTCGCGCGATCGCGCAGCGCCGCGACCTGCGCGTCCGGCAGGTTGGGCAGCGCGAGTTCGACGCCGCGCAGGTCGAGCGTGCCGGGCAGCGACTGCTCGCGCTTCACGCTCGGCAGCGCACGGGTTGCGTCGGGCCGTGCAGCCACGGGCTGCGCGTTGCCGGTCGAGTTGTTCTGCGCGTCGGCCGGCAGCGATTCGACGTAGCGAAGCTCGTCGTCGGTGTCGTTGTAACGAAGCACGGCCGGCGGCGCGCCGTCGACGACCACGTACGGGCGCGGAATCACGTCGCTGTAGCGCAGCAGCCAGTATTCGGCGACGAACGGCAGTTCGATACGTTCGCCCGGTGCAAGCCGCACCGAGCCCGGCTGCGGCGTCAGTTCGTACAGGTCGCCGGTGAGCCGCCGCAGCGCGAAGCCCGGACGGTCGATCCGCAGCAGGCGGCGGATGCTGTGCAGGTAGAGCTTCCAGCCGCCGTCGGCGATTGCCTGATGGCCGCGGTTCTGCAGGATCAGGCGGCCCGTCGCGCAGGCCGCGCCGTCGGCGCCGAGATCGGCGCACGGCACGCCGGCGGCCGCCGCGTGGTTGTTGTCGACGGCGACGCGCAACGCGAGGCCGTTCGACAGCAGCGCCGCGAGATTGGCCGGTTGCGCGGCCGGTTGTGCTGCCGATGGTGCGGTGCCGGCGGTCGACGCAGGCTGCGCGCCGATCGCGACCGGCGACAGCGCCGCGATCAACAGGCCGGCAAACAGGGATGGCAAGGTACGCTTCATTCGAACTCCTGAGAAAAAAGGGGGCGTGGCGGCGTCGTGGAGCGACGTCGCTGCGTTCGGGTCTTTCAATGGAGCTGCGGGAGATACAGCACGCGGGGCGATGCGGCCGCACCGCGCGCATTCGGCACGCGGGGGCGTGCGTTACGGAACGGGGGGCGGGCAGGCGTGCCGATCGGATCGGCGGGGTGGCGTACGCGTGCTCATCGGCGGCGCGCGGCAACCGCCGCGGCGGCGTGGCGGCCGCAACCGGCTGCGCTCGACCGGGCGCGCACGACGGCGACGGCGGGCGCGGCCGCCCACGGATGACGACACGGCGCGCAGGCGCGCGCCATAAACGGGATTCGCATGTCTCCCCCACCAGATGGATTCGGCCTGTCAGCGGCCGTGTCCAAAGATCTTATGAAACCTTTTATTGGTATTCAAGTGGTATCAATCTGGCGCTAAATTGGCATCGGCGTGCCGGGCCTGTCCGCGCGGCCGGGACGAAAAAAAACCTCGCGCGAAGCGAGGTTCTGTCCGGACAGCGGCGGTGCGATCCGCCGCACGCGTCACGCGTCAGTCGCGGCGCGCCCGCACGGGCGCTTCCTGCGTCTTCTGCCGCGCTTCGAGCCACATCGCGTTGACGATGCCGAACGACAGCGCGACGCCGATACCGAGAATCCAGCTGAAATACCACATGATCCGACTCCTTGCGAAACGGTGGGCGGGGGCGCCTGCGCGCCCCGGCCCGGTTCAATACATCGAGTGCTTGTTCTCTTCGAGCGTCTGGTGCGTGACCTTGCCGCGCATCACGCGATACACCCAGCTCGTATAGAGCAGGACGATCGGCAGGAACACGATCACCGCGAACAGCATCACCTGCAGCGTCATGTGGCTCGACGTCGAATCCCACACGGTCAGGCTGCTGCGCGGGTCGAGCGACGACGGCATGATGAACGGGAACATCGAGAAGCCCGCGGTCAGGATCACGCCGGTGATCATCAGCCCGGTGCAGAAGAACGCCGTCTTCTCCTGCTTCGAGCCGGCGAGCAGCAGCGCGAGCAGGCCGCCCGCGATCCCGACGACGGGCGCCGCGATCATCCACGGATACTGGCTGTAGTTCGCGAGCCACAGGCCCGAGCCGGCGGCGACGTCCTTGAGCAGCGGGTTCGCGACCGTGTCGGTCGCCGCGGCGCGCGTGATGTGGAAGCCGCCGATATATGAGGCGATCAGCACGCCGGCCAGCACGAACAGCACGACGGCGAGGAACGCCGACACGCGCAGCGCGATCGATGCACGGCGTGCGATCACGCCGTCGGTCTTCATCTTGATGAACGCGGCGCCGTGCGCGACGAGCATCGTGAGGCTGACGAGCCCGCACAGCAGCGCGAACGGGTTCAGCAGCGCCCAGAAGCTGCCGTAGTAGGTCACGCGCAGGTCGCTGTCGAACTTGAACGGCACGCCCTGCAGCAGGTTGCCGAACGCGACGCCGAACACGAGCGCCGGCACGAAGCCGCCGACGAACAGGCCCCAGTCCCAGCCCGCGCGCCAGCGCGGGTCAGGCCGCTTGCTGCGGTAGTCGAAACCCACCGGCCGGAAGAACAGCGCGAACAGCACGAGCAGCATCGCGAAGTAGAAGCCGGAGAACGACGCCGCGTAGACGAGCGGCCAGGCGGCGAACATCGCGCCGCCGGCCGTGATCAGCCACACCTGGTTGCCTTCCCACGTCGCGCCGACGGTATTGACGATGATGCGGCGCTCGTCGTCGGTCTTGCCGAGGAACGGCAGCAGCGCGGTCGCTCCCATGTCGAAGCCGTCGGTGACGGCGAAGCCGATCAGCAGCACGCCGACGAGCAGCCACCAGATCAGCTTGAGAGTTGCATAGTCCATAGCGATTCCTTGTTCCGTTTCGGGTGCGTGCTCAGGCCGGGGCGCGCTCGCTGGCGGCCGCGAGTTCGTGGTGGTAACGGCCGGTATGCAGCGACGACGGGCCGAGGCGCGCGTACTTGAACATCAGCTTGATCTCGATGACGAACAGCGCGGTGTAGAACAGGATGAAGCCCGCGAGGCTCAGGTACAGGTCGGTCGGCGTCAGGCTCGAGGCCGACAGGTGCGTCGGCAGCACGCCCGCGATCGTCCACGGCTGGCGGCCGAGCTCGGCGACGATCCAGCCGAATTCGATCGCGATCCACGGCAGCGGGATCGCCCACACCGCGTAGCGCAGGAACCAGCGGCGGTTGTCCTGCAGCAGTTCGCGGCGCGCGCAGAACCAGAACGCGGCAACGAACGTCGCGACGAACAGGAAGCCGAGGGCCACCATGATCCGGAACGAGAAGAACACGGGCGCGACCGGCGGGATCGTCTTCTTCGCGGCGGCCTTGATCTGCTCGGGCGTCGCGTCGACCACGTTCGGCGTGAACTGCTTGAGCATCAGCCCGTAGCCGAGATACTGCTTGTGCTGGTCGAACAGCTCGTGCGTCGCGGCGCTGGTGTCGCCTTCCTTGATCTTCTGCAGCGCGCCGTACGCGATCATCCCGCTCTGGATGTGCTCCTCGCTGCGCTTCATCAGGTCCTTGAGGCCGATGACGGGTTCGTCGATCGAGCGCGTTGCGATCAGGCCGAGCGCGTACGGGATCTTGATCGCGTAGTCGGTGCGCTGTTCCTCCTGGTTCGGAATGCCGATCAGCGTGAACGGAGCGGGCGCGGGTGCCGTTTCCCATTCGGATTCGATCGCGGCGAGCTTCATCTTCTGCACTTCGCCAGTCGTATAGCCCGATTCGTCGCCGAGCACGATCACGCAGAGCGTCGCCGCGAGGCCGAAGCCGGCCGCGACCGCGAACGAGCGCAGCGCGAAGTCGACGTCGCGCTTCTTCAGCAGGTACCACGACGACACGCCGAGCACGAACATCGCGGCCGACACATAGCCCGCCGACACCGTGTGCACGAACTTCACCTGCGCGACCGGGTTGAACAGCACGTCGAACAGGCTCGTCATCTCCATGCGCATCGTCTGGTAGTTGAACTCGGCGCCGACCGGGTTGTTCATCCAGCCGTTCGCGACGAGGATCCACAGCGCGGACAGGTTCGAACCCAGCGCGACGAGGAACGTGACGATCAGGTGCTTGACCTTCGACAGGCGGTTCCAGCCGAAGAAGAACAGGCCGACGAACGTCGATTCGAGGAAGAACGCCATCAGGCCTTCGACCGCGAGCGGCACGCCGAAGATGTCGCCGACGTAGTGCGAGTAGTACGACCAGTTCGTGCCGAACTGGAATTCGAGCGTGATGCCGGTCGTCACGCCCATCGCGAAGTTGATCCCGAACAGCTTGCCCCAGAACTGGGTCATGTCCTTGTAGACCTGCTTGCCGGTCATCACGTAGACCGCTTCCATGATGACGAGCAGCCAGGACAGGCCGAGTGTCAGCGGCACGAACAGGAAGTGGTAGAGCGCCGTGATGCCGAACTGCAGACGTGACAGATCGACGACTTCACTACTTATCATGGTGGTCTCCCTCGGTGGGTGCAGGCGCCGGCACCGAAAGCAGCTTCTCGGCGACGGCGGCAGGCGGAAGCGACATGTGCTCGGCCTGCGGATGATTGAAGAATGCGTATTTGAGCGACATCAGGAGGATCAGCTTGACGATCAGCACCAGGGTGATGTCGCGGGCGAGGGTCGGGCCGCGTGCCCACGCGGCGATGCGCGCGCGCCAGCCGATCGTGCCGGCCGGCCGCGGGGGAGGCGGCGCAGGCTCTTTATTGATCGAGATCAAGGCGAATATCCTGAATCGATTTAGGTCGGTTTTGGGGCGACTTTACGTCGGATTTATGACGGCCGTGAAGCTGTTTTAATCCCTTTGCGCCGGACATGCCAATTTTAAAAGGACTGCTTTCCGATGCCGAGTGCTGCGCTGCGGCAGACCGTCGCGAAACGCGGACCGAAACTTGAGGCAGATCAAGGTTATGCGGAAGGGGGCCGCAAACAGCCTAATACCTGATGAATCAGGTCAATTAATCGGCGGAGAAACGAACGGAGAAGCGCGTGAAAAGCACGCGCAAAAGACGGGCGAAAAAAAACCGCTGCCGGTCGGGCAGCGGTTTTCGATGAGGCGCTCTAAATCGTCGGGGATTTATGCGTATTCGGCGAGGGCGGTGCGCATCTTTTTCATCGCACTCGCTTCGATCTGGCGGATACGTTCCGCCGACACGCCGAACTCGGCGGCGAGATCGTGCAGCGTCGAGCCGCCCGAGCCGTCGTCGTCGACGTGCAGCCAGCGCGCCTCGATGATGCGGCGGCTGCGCGCGTCCAGCGCGTCGAGCGCCTGCGCGATGCCGTCCGTCTGCAACGTGTCGCGCTGACGCGCGGCGAGCACGGCGGTCGGCTCGTTATGCGAGTCGGCCAGGTAGGCGATCGGCGCGTACGACTCCTCGCCGTCTTCCACCTGCCCTTCGAGCGCGATGTCGCCGCCCGACAGGCGCGTTTCCATCTCGGACACGTCTTCGCGCTTGACGTTGAGCTCCTGCGCGAGGCCGTCGATTTCCTCGGGCGTCATCGCCTGCATGCTCTTCTTGTGGCTGCGCAGGTTGAAGAACAGCTTGCGCTGCGCCTTCGTCGTCGCGACCTTCACCATGCGCCAGTTGCGCAGGATGTACTCGTGGATTTCGGCCTTGATCCAGTGGATCGCGTACGACACGAGACGCACGTTCTGGGCCGGATCGAAGCGCTTCACGGCCTTCATCAGGCCGATGTTGCCTTCCTGGATCAGGTCGCCGTGCGGCAGGCCGTAGCCGAGATAGTTGCGCGCGATCGACACGACGAGCCGCAGGTGCGACAGCACGAGGCGGCGCGCCGAATCGAGGTTGTTGTTTTCGCGGAATTCGGTCGCGTACTGGCGTTCCTCTTCCGGCGTCAGCAGCGGAATGCGATTGACGGCCTGGATATACGCGTCGATGTTGCCCAGCTGGCCCGGCAACATCGATTGAGCTGCGAGCGCCAGCGAGCCTGCCGATTCGGCCTTGGCCGGCGTCGGGCTCAGGGTGTTCGGAAGGGTCAGGGCGTTGCTCACTAAAAAACTCCTTTGGAATCAGGGACAAACCCCGGGTCTCGGATGAAAGACCGGAGCCAATCTTAGCACTCCCGTAATCCGAGTGCTAATTCCTTAGAGCGGGCGTGGGCATCGGAGTTCCCAGTTTTCTATCGAAGTAGTCGAGTCGATAGTCTAATCTGCGACCAAAGCGGCGGATCGAAGTTCCGTAAACCGTTGTTTCTGATAGGAATCAGTAGACGATTTCGATTTTTGTCGTTTTGGAAGGAAGCCATTTCGCTTCGCGATGCCGATCCGAAAAGTCCTTTACCATACCATTCAGTTCGCTCGGGCCAGGCCGGTGCGGCCGGCTCCATTCAACCCAAAAAGTTGGAGTGTCAGATGAACAATAAGAAGAATCGCCGGCCCCGCAGCCGGCTTGCGCTGCACGCGATGCTGGCGGCGTCACTTCTGGGCGGATCGGGCGCGGCATTTGCGGATCGATGGGGGATCCAGGCGGGCGGCGGGTTTTCGGATCGTCACGGGATCGACAAGGCCGATCTCGGCGTGGTGTGGGATCCGGGCTGGAACTGGTGGGAAATCGGCGGCTGGCACTTCACGTTCGTGATGGAAGGCCACGTCGGCTACTGGCACACGGGCGGCAACGTTCACAGCGGCCTCGGCGAATTCGGCGCGACGCCGATGTTCCGCTTCATCAAGAGCGCGGGCCAGGTGCGCCCGTTCGTCGAGGCCGGCGCCGGCATCCGCTTCCTGACTTCGCCGACGATCTCCACCCATCTTTCGCTGGGGACCTCGTTCCAGTTCGTGGACGTCGTCGGTGTCGGCGCGCAGTTCGGGGAACGGCAACAATATCAGGTCGGTTACCGTTTTCAACATGTGTCTAACGCGGGTATCAAAGAGCCGAATCCTGGTATAAATTTCCACCAGTTCTACGTGCAGTACAACTTCTGATCCGCATGCCCGCGCACGGCGTGCGCGTTGCCGAGGAGTCAGGCGATGGCGAAGGTGGTCGATGCGATCCGCGCGCTCGAGCGCGATCGGTTCCGGGCGATGGTGGACGGGGACGGCGAGGCGCTCGACGCGCTGTTGTCGGACAAGGTGTTCTTTGTTCACACCAACGGCAAACGTGAAACCAAGCAGCAGTTCATCGACGCCATCGTCGCAGGCCGCCGTCGCTATCGTCAGATCGAAATCCAGTCGCAGGACGTGTTGCCCGTTGGCGACGAAACCTGCGTCGTCACCGGGCGCGCGTTGATCGAGATGGAAACGAACAACGGCGGCCTGGTCTTCCCGATTGCCTATACGTCCGTCCACACCCACGAGCAGGGCCGCTGGAGCCTGCTCGCCTGGCAGGCGACGCGGTGCGCGACCGAGACATGAGCGCACGTGGCGCTCTTTTTCATGTCCCGACCGAAGCGGCCTTCTGGGCCGCTTTTTGTTGCCTCGTGCGACGCGGATCGCGCGGCGCACGGGCGGTCACGCCCCGCTCGCTGACGTTTGAACCCTGAATCGAAGCCCGACGGTCAGGCCGCCGCGCGGCGGTCCGTGCAATGCCATGCCGAGCGGTTGATCGCGCTGACGACCGCGTCGAGCGCGGCGCTCGCCGCATCCGCATGCAGGCCGACGCCGTGCCGCTGCGGTGCATCGCCGACCCGGCAGCCGACCGACACCGCGAACCGGCCGTCCGTCGTGCGCGCGTGTTCGCACGACGCGACGTCGATCGACGCGCCGGCGGCCGCCGCAAATGCCGCGGCCAAACGTCGCACGGCGTCCTCCGGCGTCGCGTCGGCCGCCGGCGCCGTCGCGATCTCGCGGTTCCGCCAGCGCGCGTTGCTGCCGTGGCGTGCAGCCGGGCCGTCGGTCTCGAAGAATTCGCGGGCGAACAGCGCGCAGATCGCGTCGCCCGTCACTTCCTCGCCGGACGCGTCGGCGAGCGTCTGCACCGCGTGGCTGAATTCGATCTGCACGCGGCGCGTCGGCGTGAAGCCCATTCCGCGTTCGAGCAGGAACGTCGCGCCGCCCTTGCCGGACTGGCTGTTCACGCGGATCACCGCGTCATAGCTGCGGCCAAGGTCGGCCGGGTCGATCGGCAGGTACGGCACTTCCCAGACCGCGTCGGGGCGCTGCTGCGCGAAGCCCTTGCGGATCGCGTCCTGGTGCGAGCCGGAGAACGCGGTGAACACGAGGTCGCCCGCGTACGGATGGCGCGGATGCACGGGAATCTGGTTGCAGCGTTCGACGACGCGGCGCACCGCGTCGATGTCGGAGAAATCGAGGCCTGGGTCGATGCCCTGCGTGTAGAGGTTCAGCGCGAGCGTGACGAGATCGACGTTGCCCGTGCGCTCGCCGTTGCCGAACAGGCAGCCTTCGATGCGGTCGGCGCCCGCGAGCAGCGCGAGTTCGGCCGCCGCGACCGCGGTGCCGCGATCGTTGTGCGGATGCACGGACAGCACGATGCTGTCGCGATACGCGAGGTTGCGGTCCATCCATTCGATCTGGTCGGCGAACACATTCGGGCTCGCGGCTTCGACGGTCGCCGGCAGGTTCACGATCATCTTGTGGTCGCGGGTCGGCCGCCAGGTCTGCGCAACGGCATCGCAGATCTCGCGCGCGAACGTCAGCTCGGTCATGCTGAAGGTTTCCGGCGAGTACTGGAAGGTCCAGTGCGTGTCGGGGCGCGCGGCGGCGTGCGCCTTGATGCTGCGCGTGCCGTCGACCGCGAGCGCCTTCACGTCGTGCTTCGACATCCCGAACACGATGCGGCGGAACGACGGGCAGATCGCGTTGTACAGGTGCACGATCGCGCGCGGCACGCCGTCGAGCGCGTCGAACGTGCGTGCGATCAGGTCTTCGCGCGACTGCACGAGCACCTCGATCGTCACGTCGTCCGGAATCCGCTTGTCGTCGATCAGCTTGCGGACGAAATCGAAGTCGGTTTGCGACGCAGACGGAAAACCGACTTCGATCTCCTTGAAACCGATCGCGACCAGCATCTCGAAGAACTCGAGCTTCTGCTCGATGCTCATCGGCTCGATCAGCGACTGGTTGCCGTCGCGCAGGTCGGTGCTCATCCAGACGGGCGCGCGTTCGATGGTGCGGGCCGGCCAGCGGCGGCCATTGAGGCGGACGGGTTCGAACGGGCGGTATTTGTCTTGCGGATTGCGCTGCATCTTCGGGACCTCGGGTCTCAAGTCGCGAGCGAAGACGGGCGGCATGGGCGACGGTTGGCGCTGCCTCGCACCGCGGCACACGATGGCGCTGCGGATGCGGATGATCTTCGCGAATCGACCGACGGATAGACGGACGAATGCTGACGACTTCGGGTTGTAAAAACTGCGAGAGGGGTACTGCGAGGAACTGCTGGGAGGGACCGTGCGGACAGCACACGGCGCTACGACAGCCTTAGGCTAGTCGTAGCGATAGCGGCCGCGCTAGGCGGCCGGAGGTAATTCGGAGGGTGTTCGGAAAGGAACGCATTACGGCAACTCTATGCCAGATTGCGGGCGCGTGTCAAATGGCCGGGGCGCGGGGGCGGGTCGACGCCGCGCCGTCAGCGTGCGATGCGGGCGATCTGCACGATCGTTGCGACCTGTCGCGCGACCGTGTCGGGCACCGGCATCTCGCCGCGCAACACGGCGTCCGTCCACGCGGCCGTCGTCGTCGCATCGCGCGATTCGGGCAGTGCGACGGGCGGCGCATCGGCCGACGATCGTTCGGCTTCGATCAGCGTGTCGCACACGCCGTCGTGCAGCCAGTCGACCTGCACCTGGCGTCGCGTGTCGGCGACGGCCTCGCCTTCGGTGCCGCGCGCGAGCAGCGCGCCGCCGAGCGCGGCGTCCGGATGGTCGCGGAACAGTTGCGCGAGGCTGTCACGGTACGGCGGATGCGTGTAGTTGACGAGCCGCAGGCCGGCCGGCGCGAACGGCTGCAGGATCTTCACGAGCGTGTGCGTCGAGTTGCGCACGCCGAGCACGCTGCGCATCGACAGCAGGTGCGCGATGCGCGGCGCCAGCGCTTCGATCGGTGCAAACGCGACGCGGCGCTCGGCGAGCGTGTCCTCGATCGCGTCGTGCGACGTCGACGGCGGAAGCGACAGCGCCGAGAAGATCTCGGCGCTCGTCACGCGGCCCGGATCGCGCTCGACGCCGTGCACGAGCACCGGCACGCCTTCGCGCGCGAGCAGCAGCGCGAGCAGCGGCACGAGGTTCGGTTGCTTGCGCGCGCCGTTGTAACTCGGAATCGACACAGGGCGGAACGCGGCGTCCTGCACGTGCACGGGCTCGAACGACGCCTGCGCGGCGGCCAGCATCGCGGCCAGTTCGTCGGCGGATTCGCCCTTCAGCCGATAGGCGATCAGGATCGCACCGAGTTCGACGTCCGACACGCGTGCATCGAGCATCGCGCGATAAAGTTCGAACGTGTCCTCGGCCGACAGCGCGCGCGCGCCGTGCGGGCCGCGGCCGATTTCCTTGATGAAGCGGGCGCAGGGGAACGGAACGGCGGCGGGATCGTGGGAAGCGGTCATCGGGGCGTGGGGCGGGCGGCCGGCATCGGGCCGCGCGGTGAGCGGTGAGGAATGCCCCGAGTATCGCACGGGCGCGGCCGGGGTCAGCGCGGCCGCGCATCGCGTCGCGCTACACTCTGGTTCCCGGCCGTGCGCGCGCCGGCTGTGCCGCGCCTGTGCCGTTGCCGGCCGAATACGACTACGAGAGACATCCCATGAAGCTCTACAGCTATTTCCGCAGTTCAGCGTCGTACCGCGTGCGGATCGCCCTGAACCTGAAGCAGCTGCCGTTCGACTATGTGCCCGTGCACATGCTGCGCAACGGCGGCGAGCAACTGAAGGACGAGTACCGCGCGCTCAATCCCGATGCGGTCGTACCGACGCTGACCGACGGCGACGCGACGCTGCAGCAGTCGCTCGCGATCATCGAATATCTCGAGGAAACCCATCCCGAGCCCGCGCTGCTGCCGAAGCAGCCGGTCGATCGCGCGTATGTGCGCGCGGTCGCGCTGCAGGTCGCGTGCGAGATCCATCCGCTCAACAACCTGCGTGTGCTGAAGTACCTGAAGCACACGCTGCAGGTGCCCGAGGAGGCGAAGAACGCGTGGTACCGGCACTGGATCGAGGCGGGCTTCGAAACGCTCGAGACGCGTCTGGCGAACGATCCGCGCACCGGCAAGCTGTGTTTCGGCGATACGCCGACGCTCGCCGACGTGTGCCTCGTCCCGCAGGTGTTCAACGCGAACCGCTTCTCGATCGATACGACGCGTTATCCGACGATCCAGCGGATCGCCGATCATGCGGCGACGCTCGACGCGTTCAAGGCCGCCGAGCCCGGCGTGCAGCCCGACGCCGAGTGAGCGTGGCGCCCGGTTTGCGGGCGCGCATGAAAAAGGGCGCCCGAAGGCGCCCCGTGCGGTGCGTGCCGGCGGCGTTCAGCCGAGCAGCGCGTCCGCGAATTCCTCGGCGCTGAACGGCTGCAGGTCCTCGACCTTCTCGCCGACACCGATGAAGTAGACGGGCACCGGGCGTTGCCGTGCGATCGCGGCAAGAATCCCGCCCTTCGCGGTGCCGTCGAGCTTCGTGACGATGAGGCCCGTGAGGCCGAGCGCGTCGTCGAATGCCTTCACCTGCGTGAGCGCGTTCTGGCCGGTGTTCGCGTCGATCACCAGCAGCACCTCGTGCGGCGAGCCGTCGTGCGCCTTCGAGATCACGCGCTTCACCTTCTTCAGCTCTTCCATCAGGTGGAGCTGCGTCGGCAGGCGGCCGGCCGTGTCGGCCATCATCACGTCGATCTTGCGCGCGCGTGCGGCGCTGACCGCGTCGAAGATCACCGCGGCCGGATCGCCGCTTTCCTGCTGCACGACCGTCACGTTGTTGCGCTCGCCCCAGACCGCCAGCTGTTCGCGCGCGGCTGCACGGAACGTGTCGCCCGCGGCCAGCAGCACCGACTGGTCGAAGCTCTGCAGGTGCTTCGCGAGCTTGCCGATGCTGGTCGTCTTGCCCGCGCCGTTCACGCCGGTGATCATCATCACGAGCGGCTGCGCGCGGCCGAGCATCAGCGATTTCTCGAGCGGCTTCAGCAACTCGACGAGCAGGTCGTGCAGCGCGCTCTTCACCTGCTGCGGGTCGGTCAGCCGGCCCGTGCGCACCTTTTCGCGCAGCGCGTCGAGCAGGTACTCGGTCGCGTCGACGCCCGCGTCGGACATCAGCAGCGCGGTTTCGAGCTCTTCGTACAGGTCCTCGTCGATCTTCGTGTTGACGAATACGCCGGTGATGCTCGAGCCCGTCTTGGCGAGCCCCGTTTTCAGGCGCGCAAGCCACGACTTCTTCGCGGATGCGTCCTGCGTTGGCGGCGGGACGATTTCGACCGTCTCGACGACTTCGTCGCGGCCGTCGTTGGTCGGCGTGACCGTCATCACGACGGCCGGTGCGGCCGGATGCACGGGCGCTTGCGGCACGTCGGCCGCGGGCGGGGCCTCGACCGCGGGCGCATCGGACAACGCGTCCGCTTGCGACGCGTCGGCCGATTGCGATTCCGCCGGATCGGGCTCCTGCGTTTTCTTGAATCGTTTGAAGAAGCTGAACATGGTCTGACGTCGGGAAGAGGGCGGGCCGCCGCCAGGGGCGGGGTGCCGGAGGGGCCGTTCTGCGTTCGCGCGGACGCGGCGCACGGTGGCCGAAACCGTGCATTTTATCAGTGCGGCGTGGCGCTCGCGTCAGTGCGCGTCGCCGCTGTGGTAACGTGCGCCTGTTTGGCGGTGCGCCCCTGCGCGCGCCCGGTCCCTCCGTTGTCACTATTCCGTATGTCCCGTTCCTCTTCCGGCCGCCCGGCGGCCCCTCCCGGCCGCGGCAAGCCGCACACGATCCGCATCATCGGCGGTGACTGGAAACGCACGCCGCTCGCGGTGCTCGATCTCGACGGCCTGCGGCCGACGCCCGATCGCGTGCGCGAAACGCTGTTCAACTGGCTCGGCCAGGATCTCGACGGGTGGCGCTGCCTCGACCTGTTCGCGGGCACCGGCGCGCTCGGCTTCGAGGCCGCGTCGCGCGGCGCGGCAAGCGTCGTGATGGTCGAGCGCCATCCGCGCGCCGCGCAGCAGCTGCGTGCAATCAAGGACAAGCTTGGCGCCCGCACGGTCGAGGTTGCCGAGGCCGACGCGCTGCGGCTCGCGGCCGGGCTCTCGCCGGGCGCGTTCGACGTCGTGTTTCTCGATCCGCCGTTCGGCGAGCCGGCCGTGCTCGAGCGCGCGCTCGCGCTGGCGGCGCCGCTCGTTTCGGCGGACGGCGCGCTGTACGTCGAGACCGGCGCGGAACTCGATCCGGCCGCGCACGACGCGCTGGCGGGCTGGGAGGTCGTGAAGCACGGCAAGGCGGGTGCGGTTCACTATCATTTGCTGCGGCGCGAAAATGATGAATAATGCGCGTTCGATACGAGGCGGCGCGCCGCAAAGGCGACGCATGCCCATCTCGGCAGTGGCGTGCGCATCGCACGGCTGCCATCCCGTTTGCGTGATGACAGGAGGAGCGACATGGTAGTCGCCGTGTATCCCGGTACGTTCGATCCGCTGACGCGCGGGCACGAAGACCTCGTGCGGCGTGCGTCGAGCATTTTTGATACGCTGGTGGTTGGGGTTGCCGACAGCCGCGCGAAAAAGCCGTTCTTCTCGCTGGAAGAACGTCTGACGATTGCGAACGAGGTGCTCGGCCATTATCCGAACGTGAAGGTGATGAGCTTCACCGGTCTCCTGAAGGATTTTGTCCGCACCAACAACGCACGCGTGATCGTGCGTGGCCTGCGCGCCGTGTCCGATTTTGAATATGAGTTCCAGATGGCCGGGATGAACCGCTATCTGCTGCCCGACGTCGAGACGATGTTCATGACGCCGTCCGATCAGTACCAGTTCATCTCGGGGACGATCGTGCGTGAAATCGCGCAGTTGGGCGGCGATGTCAGCAAGTTCGTGTTCCCGTCCGTCGAGAAATGGCTGACCGAGAAAGTCACCGCGATGGGAGGCCCTGCCGCGTGACGCGGCGCCGGCCGGTTTCGTTGCGGAGCCGGCCGCCGGCCTGAAGAAGTGAGATCAGTATGGCTTTGATGATTACCGACGAGTGCATCAATTGCGACGTGTGCGAGCCCGAGTGCCCGAACGGCGCGATTTCGATGGGCCCGGACATCTACGTGATCGACCCGAACAAGTGCACCGAGTGCGTCGGCCATTTCGACGAACCGCAGTGCCAGCAGGTGTGTCCGGTCGAATGCATTCCGCGCGATCCGCAGCATGACGAATCGCACGCGCAATTGATGGAGAAGTATCACGTGTTGATCGCCGCGAAGGGCGACGACGCGTCGTGATCCTGCGGTGACGCGCGCGCCTTCGTCTGCCGGCGCACGTGTCTCGCTTCCCGAGCGGCGCCGCCCGGCGCCGGTTCTTCCGTTTCAGGCCAGCAGCTCGCGCAATGCCGCGACGAGCGCGTCGCATTCGGCGTCGGTGCCGACGGTGATGCGCAGATGCTGGTCGACCCGTGGCAGCCGGAAGTGCCGCACGAAAATCTCCCGTTCCTTCAGCTTCGCCGCAAGCGCGCCCGCATCGTGCGCGGGATGGCGCGCGAACACGAAATTCGCGGCCGACGGCACGACGTCGAAGCCGAGCGCGTCGAGCGCATGCGTGAGCCGCGTGCGGCTGTCGATCACGCGCCGGCAGGTCGCGTCGAAATAGTCGGTGTCCTCGTATGCGGCCTGCGCGGCGGCCTGCGCGAGCCGGTCGAGCGGATAGGAGTTGAAGCTGTCCTTCACGCGGTTCAGCGCGTCGATCAGCGCCGCATCGCCGAACGCGAAGCCGACGCGCATGCCCGCGAGCGAGCGCGCCTTCGACGTCGTGTGCACGACGAGCAGGTTCGGATAGCGGTCGATCAGCGTGATCGCGGACTGCGCGCCGAAATCGACGTACGCCTCGTCGATCACGACCACCGACGACGGGTTCGCGGCCGCGATCCGCTCGACGTCCGCGAGCGGCAGCGCGCGCCCGGTCGGCGCATTCGGGTTCGGAAACAGCACGCCGCCGGCGTCGTCGAGATAGTCGTCGACGCGAATCGAGAAGTCGTCCGCGAGCGGCACGACCGTCGTCGCGACGCCGTACAGGCGCGCATAGGTCGGATAGAAGCTGTACGTGATGTCGGGAAAGCGCAGCGGCCGGTCGTGCTTGAGCAGCGCCTGGAACGTGTGCGCGAGCACCTCGTCGGAACCGTTGCCGACGAACACCTGCTCGGGCTTGATGCGGTGATGGGCCGCGACCGTCTCGCGCAGCGCGCGCGCGACGGGGTCCGGATAGCGGCGCAGCGTATCGCCGGTGTCGCCGAGTTCGCGTGCGATCGCCGCGACCACGCGCGGCGACGGCGGATAGGGATTCTCGTTGGTGTTCAGCTTGACGGGGTGCGCGAGCGCGGGCTGCTCGCCCGGCACGTAAGGCACGAGTTGCTGAACGACGTCGCTCCAGTAACGGCTCACCGCTTGGCTCCTGTCGGGCAAAACGACGAGATTACCGCATGTGGGCGTCACGGTGGGAAGGGCGGGGCCGCCCGGCGCGGCCGGACGGCTCGATGCACCGTGCCGGTGCGATGCGCGTTCAGTTGCGATGCAGCTGCATCGTCGCGCGGTCGAGTTCGCCCTTGACGACCATCGGCATCACGGCGAGCGCGCGTTCGATCGACGCGTCGATCACATCCTGTTCCTCGCGGCGCGGCGGTTTCAGCACGAAGTTCGCGACATCGGGCTTCGCGCCGGCGCGCGCGCTTTCCGGAATCAGGTCGCGCGGATGGCCGATGCCGATCCGCAGCCGCCAGTATTGCTGCGACGACAGGTGCGCGGAGATGTCCTTGAGGCCGTTGTGGCCGCCGCTGCCGCCGCCGAGCTTCAGCTTCACGGTGCCGGGCGGCAGGTCGAGCTCGTCGTGCGCGACGAGGATCTGGTCGGGCAGGATCTTGAAGAATTGCGCGAGCGCGACGACCGACTGGCCGGAGCGGTTCATGTAGGTCTGCGGTTCGAGCAGGTGGACTTCCTCGCCGTGCAGGCGCGCTTTCGCGTAGAAGCCGTGGAAGCGGCGCTCGTCGCGCAGCGTCGTGCCTGCTTCGCGGGCGAGCTGGTCGATCAGCCAGAAGCCGGCGTTGTGGCGCGTCGCGGTGTATTCCGCCCCGGGATTGCCGAGGCCGACGATCAGTTTGATCATGACGTTTCGAAGGCGGCAACTGCCGCCTGGGCGCAGAAAAAGAAAAACCCGCCGGGCAAGCCGCGGCGGGTTGCGTCGACCGTTTCGTGAAACGGATCGATTGGGCGCTTAGGCAGCCGGCGTATCGCCTGCTGCGTCCGACACGGCACCAGCCGGGACCGTCGCCGATGCGACAACCGGGTTTTCCGCATCGATGTGTGCGACCAGCGCGACGCCGTTCGGCAGCGTGATGTCCTTCGCGTGCAGCGATTGACCGGCTTCGATCTTCGACAGGTCGACTTCGAGGAACTCCGGCAGGGCAGCCGGCAGGCACTCGATTTCGATTTCCGTCGCGACGTGCGAAACGATCGCGCTCGACAGCTTCACGGCCGGGCTGACTTCAGCGTTGATGAAGTGCAGCGGCACCTTCGTGTGCAGCTTCTTCGATGCGTCAACGCGCTGGAAGTCCACGTGCAGCACCAGTTGCTTGAACGGGTGATATTGCACGTCGCGCAGCAGAACCTGTTGCGACTGGCCGGCCACTTCGAGATCGAGGATCGACGAGTGGAAGGCTTCCTTCTTCAGGGCGTGCCACAGGGCGTTGTGATCGAGTTCGATCTTTTGCGGGGCTGCTTCGCCACCGTAAACGATACCCGTGGTCTTACCGGCGTTGCGCAGGCGGCGGCTCGCACCCGTACCTTGCTCTTGGCGCTCGAAAGCGACGACTTTCATGTGATTCTCCAATAGCTGCCCGCGACCAGGCAGTAAAACGGGGCCGTCAAACGGCGGCCCCCGATGAAACGGCCGGGGTTTCGTCTATCCCGTCCGATTGTGCAAAAAGCGAAGCGTTGCCGCTTCGCTTTTTGCGAATACTTGGTTGCGTCGAGTCGCGATCAGGATTCCGCGAACAGCGACATCACCGAGTCGCCGCGACGGATCCGCGAGAACGTCTCGGCCAGCAGGCTCGCGCTCGTCAGCGAGCGGACCTTCGTGCACGCCAGCGATTCGGCCGACAGCGGGATCGTATCGGTGACGACCAGCTCGTCGAGTGCCGATGCGGCGATGCGATCGGCGGCGCCGCCCGACAGCACGGGGTGCGTCGCGTAGGCGAACACCTGCTTCGCACCGCGGTCCTTCAGCACTTGCGCGGCCTTGCAGAGCGTGCCGGCCGTATCGACCATGTCGTCCATGATCACGCAGGTGCGGCCTTCGACTTCACCGATGATGTTCATCACTTCGGCGATGTTCGCCTTCGGACGACGCTTGTCGATGATCGCGAGATCGCAGTTGAGCTGCTTCGCGAGTGCCCGGGCACGCACCACGCCGCCGACGTCCGGCGACACGACGAGCAGATCCGAGTAGTTCTGCTTGCGCAGGTCACCCAGCAGGATCGGCGTTGCGTAGATGTTGTCGACCGGGATGTCGAAGAAGCCTTGAATCTGGTCGGCGTGCAGATCCATCGTGATGATCCGCTCGACGCCGGCGATTTCCAGCATGTTCGCGACGACCTTCGCCGAGATCGCAACACGCGCCGAACGCGGGCGGCGGTCCTGGCGGGCGTAGCCGAAGTAGGGGATGGCAGCAGTGATCCGGCCGGCGGATGCGCGCTTGAGCGCATCGACCATGATCATCAGTTCCATCAGGTTGTCGTTCGTCGGCGCGCACGTGGATTGCAGGACGAAGACGTCCTTGCCACGCACGTTTTCCTGGATCTCGACCTGGATCTCGCCGTCGGAGAAACGGCTGACCATTGCTTTGCCGAGGGGGATTCCAAGAATGTTGACGACTTCCTGGGCGAGCGCGGGATTCGCGTTGCCAGTAAAAACCATCAGGCCGTCATGGCTGCTCATCGTGCACCTGCTTCAGGCTTAGGCGGGAAATGCGGGAAAAATTTTTGGCAGGGGAGGAAGGACTCGAACCCTCGCATGCCGGAATCAAAATCCGGTGCCTTGACCAACTTGGCGACTCCCCTACACTTAACTGATAACTCAACCGGACTTGTGTAGGCCGTCCGGCCAAGTAAAACTTCATGACGCGAAAGCGAAGAGCGGATGCTCGTTCAGGCTCTCGGCAACTGCACCGTTCCAACCGATGGGCAGCCTGGCTTTCGCCGCTTCTGCCTCATGCTTGCTGCGAAACGCTGCAAACACGCTTGCTCCGGAGCCGGTCATCCTCGCGGGGGTCACATCATACAACCATTTGACCACCTGCGCAACTTCCGCGTACTTACTTGTCACAACTTGCTGCATATCGTTCCGGCCGAAGCTGTCTGGCCATCCCGCATCGCTGTTTTGCTGTGCAAGAAAGTCAGCAATTGTGACTGGCTTCGAATCTCTTGTCAACAACTCATCTGAAAATATTTCAGCGGTCGGGACATGAACACGTGGCGTCACAACCAAGAACCAGCGAGTCGGCAATTCTACCTCAGCTAATTCTTCTCCGATACCCTCTGCGAACGCATTTTTTCCAAAAATAAAAAACGGAACGTCCGCGCCGAGTTTTACCGCGAGCGACTGGAGCTCCGCGCGCGGCAGGTCGAGTTGCCACAGGCGGTTCAGCGCGAGCAGCGTCGTCGCCGCGTCGGAGCTGCCGCCGCCGAGGCCGGCACCCATCGGCAGGCACTTGTCGATCTCGATGTCGACGCCGGACGCGGTGCCCGTGTGCGCCTTCAGCAGGTTGGCCGCGCGCACGACGAGATCGCTTTCCTCGGGCACGCCGGGCACGTCGGTGACGCGCGACACGCGGCCGTCGTCGCGCAGCGTGAAGTGCAGCGTATCGCCCCAGTTCAGCAGTTGGAACACGCTCTGCAGATCGTGATAGCCGTTCGGGCGGCGGCCGGTGATGTGCAGGAACAGGTTGAGTTTCGCGGGCGCAAGGCAGTTGCGCAGCGAGCGGGTCGAATCGGTCATGCGGTTGTCGGGGCTGGGCGTGCTCACTGGTCGAGCACGAGCTTGATGTCGAGCGGCGGTGTCGCACGCACGAGGTTGACGCGTTTGACGCCCGTGGCCGGGGCATCCGCGTAGGCAAGGTAATCGATGGTCCAGCCGTCCTGGCGGATCTGCTTCACGCGCGTGCCGTCGGCCGGATCGCGCACCGTCTCGGCGGGCGTCGCGGGCGCGGGCGTCGGCTGCAGCCAGTAGCGCAGGCCCGCGAGCGGCAGGTCGAAGCCGAGCGTTTTCTGCATCAGGTCGCCGACGTCCGTCGCATATTGCGTCGGACGGTTCGGCAACTCGAGCGACGCCGCGCTCGGCGTCGATTTCACGACCGCGAGCGTCTGGCCGAGCGGGCTGCGCAACTCGAGCGACACGTCGTCGCCGTGCTCCTGCCAGTCGAAGTTGCCGTACACGTTCTGCTGCTTGCCGAGACGGTCGTCGTACTGCACCGCGAAGCGGCCATGGTAAGCGTGCGTCGCGGCGGTCTGCAGCGCCGCGCCTGTCGGCGCGCTGGCCGACGGCGGCGTGCTTGCGCAGCCGGCGAGCGCGAGCGCCGCGCCGGCCGCGGCCAGCGTGCGCTGCGCGCGGGAAGACAGGGAAAGCATCGGGAACATCTGCATCAAAGGCCGTTGATCTGGAGGCGTTTCAGCGTCTGCACGAGCGTGTCGTTGTCGGGCTCGAGCTTCTGCGCGGCACGCCACGCGGAACGCGCGTCGTCCTGCGCGCCGCTCTTCCACAGCACTTCGCCGAGGTGCGCGCCGATCTCGGCGTTCGGCTGCAGGTCGTACGCGCGCCGCAGGACCGTCGCCGCGCCGGTCGTGTCGCCCATCCGGTACTTCACCCAGCCGAGGCTGTCCATGATGTACGCGTCGTTCGGCGCGAGCGCCATCGCCTTGTCGATCAGCTTGCTGGCCTCGGGCAGGCGCTGGTTGCGGTCGGCGAGCGAATAGCCGAGCGCGTTGTATGCCTGCGGGTTGTCGGGTTGCGTGCGGATCAGCTCGCGCAGCTGCTTTTCCATCGTTGCGTAGTGGCCGGTCTTTTCGGCCGCCATCGCGTAGTCGTAGCGCAGGTCGGGATCGTCGGGGAAGTCCTGGACCGCCTGCCCGAGCCGCGCCTCGGCTTCCGGATAGCGCTTCGCGGTGAACAGGATCGACGCGTCGGTGCGCGCGACCACGGCGGCGTCGCGTGGATCCGAGATGGGCAGGTCGTCGAGCACCTTGCGCGCCTCGTCGGTCTTGCCCTGTTTCTGCAGCAACTGCGCGCGCGTGATCTGCGCGGGCAGGTAGTGCTGGCTCGTCTGGTCGACCTTGTCGAGCCATTGCGACGCCTGCGCGTCGTTGTCCTGGTCGATCGCGATCTGCGCGAGGTAGATGTAGCCCTGGCCGACGTCGAGGTTCGGCTGCTTGTCGCCGAGCTGCACGTACTGCTTCAGGTAGGCGGTTGCTTCGTCGAGTTTCTTCTGCTGGATCTTGATCAGCGCGAGCGCCATCAGCGGCGTCGGATCCTTCGAATCGAGCTTGCGCATCGTCTCGAACTGCTTCTGCGCGTCCTCGAGTCGATCGTCGGCGAGATAGAGCTGCGACAGCGCCAGCCGCGCGTCGCGCGACTTCGGATTCTGCTGAACATATTTCTCGAACGACGCGATGCCCGCCGCGCGTTCCGCCGGCCCCATCTGCGACAGCATCAGCGCTGCCGGCAGATAGTCGGGGCGGAGCTGCAGCGCCTGCTTCAGCGACTGCGCGGCGCCGTCCTTATCGTCGACCGCGAGCTGCTGCCGCGCGATCGCGAGCTGCGTCTCGGGCCGGTTCATGTCGCTCTTCAGCATGTCCTTCAGCACCGCGAGGCCGCCGACGCGGTCGGGGCCGCGCACGAGCAGCGCCTGCAGCGCGAGGATTGCCGGGCCGCGCGTCTCGCCGGTTGCACGGGCCAGCTCGCGCGCGAGCATCGGCTGCGCGTCGGCCGGCTTGCCGGCGAGCACCAGCAGCGCGGCGTCGACCTGCGACGCCCGGTTCGAGTCCGGCGCGTACTGGCGCCACAGGTTCGCGGCGGACAGCGCGTCGGCCGGGCTCTGCGCGCCGAGCGCGATCTCGGTCGCGCGCTGCGCCATGCGCGGATCGCGCGTGTCGCGGGCGAGCGCGAGGTAGGTCTGGTAGGCCGGCGCGGGCTGGTTGCGCTGGAGCGCGACCTCGGCGGCGAGCACCTGGTAGACGATCTGGCTCGTCAGCGGGACGCCGGGGAGATTCTTCTGCTCGTCCGGCATTACATGCTCGAACGCGCCCTGCGGCTCCGCGTCGTCCGATCCCGGATCCTGCGCGTGAGCCGGGAAGGCGGTGAGGGTCCAGGCGGCAAACAACGCGGCGCCGAGTGCACGGCGGACCGGGAAGGCGCGCGCGCCGCGCACGGCGGCGGGGCGCTTCTGAAGCAGCTTCGAGGGCAGGGTCATGGAAATCCGTTCGATGTTTCAACCGATTGTAACGCGCTCGCTACAATACACGCACGATCGTGATAGGGTCTGTTTACATAGGGAACGTACATGCGAATGCCCGAAATCGCCCGCATGGCAAGAAGCGAGGAGGGCCGTTTGGCGAGCCAAACAAGCGACGAGCGACGCCGCCATGCGGGCGATTTCGGGGCATTCCCGTGACATGAATTCTTTAATTTGGGGTTGCCACGAGAACGGCCGCTCGCCGCGTTGCGCTCCTTGCGAATACGCCAGTATTCGCGGCGTCGCGCGCCTCGCGAGCGGCCGTTCTCGTGGCAACGCATGCGCGTTCCCTATGTAAACAGACCCTAGTCTCAGACCCGCAAAACATGCCAGAGTTGCCAGAAGTCGAAGTCACGCGCCGGGGCATCGAGCCCTTTGTCGCGGGCCGCCGCGTCGAGCGTGTCGACGTCCGTACCGCGATGCTGCGCTGGCCCGTGCCGGCGGGGCTCGCCGAGCAGTTGCGCGCGCGCGAGGTGCTCGCCGTCGAGCGTCGCGGCAAGTACCTGCTGTTCGAGGTCGATGCGGGCTGGTTCATCGTCCATCTCGGCATGACGGGCACGCTGCGCGTGCTGCCCGCGGCCGGCGTGCCCGTTGCCGCGAAGCACGACCACATCGACTGGATCTTCGACGAATTCGTGCTGCGGTTCCGCGATCCGCGCCGCTTCGGCGCCGTGCTGTGGCACCCGCGCGAAGCGGGCGACGTGCATGCGCATCCGCTCCTCGCGAGCCTCGGCGTCGAGCCGTTCTCGCCGGCGTTCACCGGCGCGCTGCTGCATGCGCGCACGCGCGGCCGCACGGTGTCGGTCAAGCAGGCGCTGCTCGCGGGCGACATGGTCGTCGGCGTCGGCAACATCTATGCATCCGAGAGCCTGTTTCGCGCCGGCATCCGGCCGACGACGGCCGCCGGCAAGGTCTCGCTGCCGCGTTACGAACGGCTGGCCGATGCCGTGCGCGCGACGCTCGCCGACGCGATCGAGCGCGGCGGCAGCACCCTGCGCGATTTTGTCGGCAGCAACGGCGAAAGCGGCTATTTCCAGCTCGACTGCTTCGTCTACGATCGTGCGGGCCAGCCTTGTCGCGTATGCGGCACACCGATCCGCCAGATCGTGCAGGGCCAGCGGTCGACTTATTTTTGCCCGACCTGCCAGCGTTGAAGACCAGCGTTAAAACCTTTTCCCACGATTAGAAAACTTGAAGCCGCCCCGCCCCGCACCCGCTCCGTTCCCCGTCACGCCGCTGCATCGCACGTTCGCCACGCGCCTGGTCGCGTGGCAGCGCGAGCACGGCCGCCACGACCTGCCTTGGCAGAACACCCGCGATCCGTACCGCATCTGGCTGTCGGAAATCATGCTGCAGCAGACGCAGGTGTCGACCGTCGTCCCGTATTACACGCGCTTTCTCGAACGCTACCCTGACGTCGCCGCGCTCGCGGCGGCGCCGATCGACGACGTGATGGCGTTGTGGGCGGGGCTCGGCTACTACTCGCGCGCGCGCAACCTGCACCGCTGCGCGCAGGTCGTCGTCGCCGAGCATGGCGGCGTGTTTCCGTCGACCCCCGACGCGCTGGCCGAACTGCCGGGCATCGGCCGCTCGACGGCCGCGGCGATCGCGTCGTTCGCCTACGCCGCGCGCGCGACGATCCTCGACGGCAACGTGAAGCGCGTACTCGCGCGGGTGTTCGGCGTCGAGGGTTTTCCGGGCGAGAAGCGCGTCGAGAACGACATGTGGGCACTCGCCGAATCGCTGCTGCCCGACGCCGCGAACGCGGCCGACGTGAGCGCCTATACACAGGGCTTGATGGATCTCGGCGCGACGCTGTGCGTGCGCGGCAAGCCCGATTGCGCGCGTTGTCCGTTCGCGGGCGACTGCGTCGCGCAATCGACGGGCCGCCAGCGCGAACTGCCGGCCGCGCGGCCGAAGAAGGCCGTGCCGACGCGCAAGACCTGGATGCTCGTGCTGCGCGACGGCGACGCCGTGCTGCTGGAGCGGCGGCCGCCGGCCGGCATCTGGGGGGGCCTGTGGAGCCTGCCGCAAGCCGACGGCGACGCCGCGCTCGCGGAACTCGCGCGTGGCTTCGGCGGCGGCGGTCCGGTGCCGCTCGCGCCGCTCACGCACACGTTCACGCATTTCCGGCTCGAGATCGAGCCGCGGCTGAGCGACATGACGGATGGCGGTGGTGTGCTGCCGCACGGGCGGGACGCGGACACCACATGGGTGCCGCTGAGCCGGCTCGACGCGTACGGTGTGCCGGCGCCGGTGCGCAAGCTGCTCGATGCGCTGAGCGGGCCGCTGCTGTAACGAAAGGAGAAGGGCGTGGCTCGCGCGCTCAAGAGCGCGCCGGGCCGCCCCAGGTGGGAAGTCTTCCTGGGGAGCGACTCTGTCGGCGCAGGGTGTGGCTGGAGGTACTCAAAGCCAGCCGTGCCGGTCGAGCACGTGATGCACGGCGTCGATGCGGGCGCCGACGTCCGGAAACTCCATCAGCTTTTGCCGCGCGCGCAGGTCGAGCGGCAGCAGTTCGGCCAGTCGGTTCGACACCCAGCTCGGATCGTCGAGGCGGAACGGTTCGCCGAACGGCATCTTGCCCGGTTCGGACTTCTTCAGCGCGTCGATGATGCGCTCGAGCACCTCGGCGCACGAGCCGAACTGCGCGAGCGTCTGCTCGCCTTCGAGCGGGATGTCGTCGGGCAGCGGCTCCGCGATGCCGACCAGCAGCCCGTTGCCTTCGACGCGATACGACAGCAGCTCGAAACGCTGCGTGCCGACCGCCTGCAGATACAGCATCCCGAATTCACCGGTGTCGCATTCGGTGATGCGCGCCATGCAACCGATGGTTTCGGGCACCGATACAGCGCCGTCCTGCGCGACTTCGGGCCCGCTCTTCAGCAGGCACACGCCGAACGGCGCATCGTCGCGCAGGCATGCGCGAGACATGTCGAGATAGCGCGCCTCGAACACCTTGAGCGGGAGCAGGCCTCCCGGAAACAGCACCGTATGCAGCGGAAACAACGGCAGGTCGATCAGGGTGGTCGATAGAGAGGACATGGCGCGCTGACGAAGGAGCGGGCGTCGCTAGGGTCGGTGGACCTCGGAGACGAGCCGCGACGACGCGTCGACATCCACTGGCGCGTCACGATGCCGCACGATCACGTTCGCCTCGTGCGCGACGCGCGCGGCGAGCGTTTCCGCGATGAACACCGAGCGATGCTGGCCGCCCGTACAGCCGATGGCGACGGTCAGGTAGCTGCGGTTGTCATCACGGAAGTGCGGCAGCCATTTCATCAGGAACGCATGGATGTCGTCGATCATCTGGTGGACGATCGGCAGTGCGTCGAGAAAGGCGATGACCGGCTGGTCGAGCCCGGTGAGCGGGCGCAACTCGTGGTCGTAGTACGGATTCGGCAGCGCGCGTACGTCGAACATCAGGTCGGCGTCGAGCGGCACGCCGCGCTTGAAGCCGAACGACTCGAACATCAGCATCAGGTCGTTGTCCTTCTGCTCGATGAAGCGCTTGACCCACGTGCGCAGCACGTTCGCGCGCAGTGTGCTGGTATCGATCTGGTGGCCGAATTCGGCGAGCGGCGCGACGAGGTCGCGCTCGCGCTCGATCGCTTCCTCCAGCGACGACAGCAGGCCAACGTTCGCGTCGTGCGACGGCGAGCCGGACAGCGGATGGCGGCGGCGCGTTTCGGAGAAGCGCTGGATCAGCGCCTGGGTACTCGCGTTGAGGAACAGTACGCGCACGTCGTGCTCGCGCGACAGATCGCGGATCAGGCCGGGCATTTCGTCGAGCGATGCGCTCGAGCGCGCGTCGATCGCGACCGCGAGCCGGCGCTGGCCGTCCTCGGCGAGGTAGCGGGCGAGTTCGGGGAGCACGCGCGGCGGCAGGTTGTCGACGCAGTAATAGCCTGCGTCTTCGAGCGCGTTCAGCGCGACGGACTTGCCTGAGCCGGAGATGCCGGTGATAAGGACGATGCGCATGGGAAGCAGAGAATCCTGACGTTTCATCATAGCACCGGCTCGACGCGTCGGCGTTGCGCGGCCGGCGCGTGCGGGTTACACCAGCTTGCCGGGGAACTGACTGTCGGGATCTTGCATCGCGAGTCGTTGCCGATCCATGAAATCGCGCAACGTGTCGATTCCGCGCAACTGCAGGATCGTGTTCCGGACGGCTGCCTCGACGAGCACCGCGAGGTTGCGGCCGGCCGCCACCTGGATCGTGACCTTGCTGATCGGCAGGCCGAGCACGTCGACGGTCTGGCTTTCGAGCGGCAGGCGCTGGAATTCGCCGTCGGGGCGGCGCACGAGCTGGACGATCAGCTTCAGCTTCATTTTCCGCCGCACGGCGGTCTCGCCGAAGATCGTCTTGATGTCGAGCAGGCCGAGGCCGCGCACCTCGAGCAGGTTCTGCAGCAGCGGCGGGCAACGCCCTTCGACGAAATCGGGGCCAAGACGGACGAAATCGACCGCGTCGTCGGCGACGAGGCCGTGGCCGCGGCTGATCAGCTCGAGACCGAGCTCGCTCTTGCCGAGGCCCGAATCGCCGGTCAGCAGCACGCCCATCCCGAGGATGTCGATGAACACGCCGTGCAGCGTCGCACGCGGCGCGAGGATGCGCGACATGTAGAGCCGCAGGCTGTCGATCACCGCGGCGGCCGACATCGGCGTCGTGAACAGCGGAGTCGACGAGCGCGTGCAGCGGAGCACGAGTTCGGGCGGCGCGGCGGCGCCGCCGGCGACGACGAGGAACGGTGGTTCGAGGGCGATCAGCTCGGCCATGTGGCGTGAGCGGTCTTCGTCGGTCTGTCGCTGGTAGTAGTCGATTTCGGCTTCGCCGAGCACCTGGATCCGGTTCGGGTGGATCAGGTTCAGGTGGCCGACGAGGTCGGCGCTCGAGGTCGCATTGCCGACCGTGTCGGCCGAAAAGCCGCGTTCCCAGCCTTCATGCCCCGTCAGCCAGCTCAGTTTCAGCGTGGCCGCGTTGTCGTCGAAGATGCTCTGGGCGTTGATGCTGGACGTATCCATGACTTTCGTCACTCCAATGGGCCGGCGCATGCGCGCGGCGACGGACGTCGCCATGCCGGGCCGGCACCGGGCGGCCCTGGTCGGCGGCGTGTGCCGCCTTGTACGGGAAAATATTCCGCCCGGATCAACTCAAGGTTGCCACTGAGTGAGCAGGCGATGCAACTCGGCGATGTCCGTTTCGTTGTGCAGACGCTCGCGCGCGTCGCGATCGGACAGCAGTTGCGCGATTTCCGACAGGATTTCGAGGTGCTGCTGGGTGGCTTGCTCGGGGACGAGCAGGAAAATCAGGAGGCCAACCGGCTGGCCGTCGGGCGCTTCGAACGGGATCGCGTCGGCGAGCCGGACGAACGCGGCGAGCGGGTGCTTGAGACCCTTGATGCGCCCGTGCGGAATCGCGACGCCTTCGCCAAGCCCGGTCGAGCCGAGGCGCTCGCGCGCGAACAGGTTGTCCGTGACGGTGCTGCGGGCGACGCCGTTCTGATTCTCGAACATCAGCCCGGCTTGTTCGAAGACGCGTTTCTTGCTGGTGACTGAGAGGTCGATGACGACGTTCTCTATGGGCAGGATTTTGGCTAGGCGATTCATGTTGGCAGGCGATTGGGCGGCCTGGGGTCTCCTTGCGGCGGCAGACTGATTTTCCATGTTCAGGCGATATCAAGGCATTTGGCATCGGCAACCTGCAACGCAGCTACCGCACCCAACGCCCCCCCGGCGATAACCGGAACATTATAGAGCACAGCCGCGTGCGTGGCGCAGCATGGACGGACCGGTCGCACCACGGGCGCGGAGTCGCAAAAAAAACGCCCGGCGAACCGGGCGGCGTGCGTGTTGCGGTGTCGGTTACTGCGGCGGCAGTTCGATCTGGTCGATCGACGGCTGAAGCTTGATCGGGTCGTGCGCGTGCGTTTGCAGGCGCTCCATGTGCTTGACGACCTGGCGATCCAGCTTGTCGATCAGGAGATCGATCGCTGCGTACAGGTTACCGTTCGCGCTTTCGACGAAGATGTCCTTGCCCTTCAGGTGCAGGTTGATTTCCGCGCGCTGCTGCTTGTCCTTTTCCTTGTGATTGTCGACCGAGAGGATCACAGTGCCATCGATCACCTGATCGCTATGCCGTAGCACCCGGTCCAGCTTGGTGATGACGTACTCGCGAATTGCAGGCGTGACTTCGAGATGATGTCCACTGATCTTCAGGTTCATAGTGCTTCTCCAAGCGAGTGACCACCCGGCCGCATCGAGGCGGCGCTCCGGTCGACTTGCCCTTGCCGCACGAAGCGGCGTATCGCGGACAGGTCGCCCGGCTTGTTCCCCGTGTGCGCGGTGGCCGGAACACGCCTGCCGCCGGGCAGGCAGCAGGCCTAAAGAGACTTGCGCAGATTCACTGCCGGGATTTTGAGGGCTTCGCGATATTTCGCAACCGTGCGGCGCGCGACCACGAAACCCTGTTCTGCCAGCAGCTCGGCAATGCGGCTGTCCGAAAGTGGCGATTTTGGGTCTTCAGCTCCTATCAGTTGCTTGATGAGGGCTCGGATGGCGGTCGACGAGGCGGCGCCACCGGTGTCGGTCGAAACGTGAGATCCGAAGAAGTACTTAAATTCAAGCGTCCCGAACGGGGTCAGCATGTACTTCCCGGTTGTCACACGGCTGACAGTCGACTCGTGTAGGCCCAGCGTATCAGCTATTTCCCGCAAAACCAAGGGGCGCATGGCAATTTCACCGTGCGCAAAGAAATTCTTCTGACGCTCGACAATAGCCTGCGCGACACGCAGGATCGTGTCGAAACGCTGCTGGATGTTTTTGATCAGCCAGCGTGCTTCCTGGAGCTGCTGCTTCAGCGAACCGGCCGACGGATCGCCGCGGCTGTTGCGCAGGATGTTCGCGTAGAGGTTGTTGATCCGCAGACGCGGCACGACCTCCGGATTGAGTTCCGCGAGCCATCCCTGGCCGACCTTCTTCACCATGATGTCAGGCACGACGTAGTCGGCCTCGGCCTTGCCGTACGCGGCGCCGGGGAACGGCTCCAGCGAGCGGATCAGCGCGTGCGCGTCGCGCAGCGCGTCGTCGCTCGCCTTCAGGTGCTTGCGCAACCGTGTGAAGTCGCGTGCGGCGAGCAGTTCCAGATGCTGCGACACGATCTCGAGCGCGAGCGTGCGCGTCGGGGACGGATCGAGGCGCAGCAACTGCAGCTTCAGGCATTCGGAGGCCGAGCGGGCGCCGACCCCGGCCGGGTCGAAGCTGTGCAGCAGCGCGAGCGCCGCGTTCAGTTCGTCGCAGTCGATCTCCAGCTCGGACGGCAGGTCGGCGAGCACTTCGTCGAGCGTCGCGGTCAGGTAGCCGTCGTCGTCGAGCGATTCGATCAGGAACATCACGAGCGCGCGATCGCGCGGGCCGGCCTGCGTGACGCGCAATTGCGCGGACAGGTGGTCGCGCAGCGACGTCGCGGCTTCCTGTACCTGCAGCGGCGGGAGGTCGTCGTCGTCGGATGCGCCGCTCGAGCGGCCGTATTCGTCGAGATTCCATTGCGGGCCGTCGTTGCCGTCGCCGGATCCATAACCGTCGTATTCGTCCGCGCCGGCCGGTTCGTCGCGCTCCGCGCGATCGCTCGACTGGCTGCTGCTGTTCGCCGCGCTTGGCTCGGTGTTCTGCGCGGGGGGCGTCTGCGCGATCAGCGATCCGTCCGATGCAACGCGCAACGGGCTCGCGATCCATTCGTCGTCGCTCTCGAGGAGCGGGTTCTGCGCGACGGCCATCGCGACTTCCTGTTGCAATTCGAGCGTCGACAACTGCAGGAGCCGGATCGACTGCTGTAGCTGGGGCGTCAGCGCCAGATGTTGCGACAGGCGGAGTTGAAGGCTGGCTTTCATGGCAAGGAGGGAGTCATACCGGCAGTGTGCCACGACCCAGGCGCGTTGAGCCATCCGCGATTACGCGCGGCGCGCCGCCCGGTCGCGGGCATGGCCGCGAAGCGGGGCGCTGCCCCGCGCGGCGATGCCGGGCGGGGTGCAGCCAGCCACGAGGAGGGAGTTACATGCGGAAGTGCTCGCCGAGGTACACGCGGCGTACGCTTTCGTTTTCGATGATATCGCTCGGCGCGCCGGCGGCGAGCACCGAGCCGTCGCTGATGATGTACGCGTGGTCGCAGATGCCGAGCGTTTCGCGGACGTTGTGATCGGTAATCAGCACGCCGATGTTGCGCTGCTTCAGGAACTTGACGATCTTCTGGATCTCGAGCACCGCGATCGGGTCGACGCCGGCGAACGGTTCGTCGAGCAGGATGAAGCTCGGGTTGGTCGCGAGCGCGCGCGCGATTTCGACACGGCGTCGTTCGCCGCCCGACAGCGACAGCGCGGGGTTCTCGCGCAGGTGGCCGATCTGCAGCTCGTCGAGCAGCGCTTCGGTGCGCGACGCGATCCCGTCCTTCGACAGCCGCTTGCCGTCCTCGCCGTATTGCAGCTCGAGCACCGCGCGGATGTTTTCCTCGACGGTCAGCTTGCGGAACACGGATGCTTCCTGCGGCAGGTACGACAGGCCGAGCGACGCGCGCTTGTGGATCGGCAGCAGGCTGATCGAGCTGCCGTTCAGCGAGATCTCGCCCGCGTCGAGCGGCACGAGGCCGACGATCATGTAGAACGACGTGGTCTTGCCGGCACCGTTCGGGCCGAGCAGGCCGACGACTTCGCCGCTCTTCACGTCGAGCGACACGTTCTTGACGACCGTGCGCGAGCCGTAGCGCTTCTTCAGGTTGCGGACGACGAGCGAACTCGTGGTGCCGGCCGGCTGGCGGTTCGGTAACGCGTTCATTGGCCCGGCGCTCCCTGGATGGTGGTCGACGGCGACAGCTTCGCCGGCGCACCGTTCAGCGGAGCGGGGCCGCCGTTCTTCGGCGACAGCATCGCGCGCACGCGGCCGTTCGGGTTACCCGGCGCGGCGACATCCTTGCCGCCCTTGGCGGTGTAGAAATCGCGCTGGCCGTCGTACGTGACCACGCTGCCGTGCACGGTGTCGGCGATGGTCGACGTGCCCTGCAGGCGGCGCACGGTCGCGGCGGTCGTCAGCGTGGTCAGGTCCTGCTTGCCGTCGTAGTCGATGCGCTCGGCGTCGCCGTCGATGTATTCGTCGAGGCCTTCGCGCTTCTGGCGGAACGTCGCGTGCTTCTTGCTGCTGCCGAACGACGTGGCGTACTGATAGCCTTCCGGGTCCTGGCGCACTTCGACGCGATCGCCCTTGATGATGATCGTGCCCTTCGTGATCACGACGTTGCCGGCCGCGACCGTGACCTGCTTCAGGTCGTCGTAGGTCAGGTTGTCGGCCTCGACGTTGATCGGCTTGCTCTGGTCGGCCTTCTCGGCATGGGCGAGCGGCGCCAGCCCGATCAGCGGGAGCGCCACGAGCGTCGCGGCGAGCGCGGCGCGGACGGCGCGCGCAGCGCCGCCGGAATTCTGTCGAGGGAACGGTTCGTTCATGCAGTCACGTGAGGGATGCGTCACTTGGGTTGACCTTTCGAGCCGCCGGACGTGTCCGTCGCGGCAATCGTGCCGCGCACGTTGCCGTAAAGCTCGATGACCCGGGTGACGTTGTTGTACTTCATGCCGTCGGTCGCGTTGACGAGCGACAGGCCGCGCTGAAGTTTAACCGGCTTTTCGGTCTGGATCACATCGTCATTGACGAAGATCCGGAAATGCTGGGAATCGGCCTGCATCTGCGGATCGCCGCCGCCGGCCGCGCGCAGGATGCGCGCGTTGTCGTACAAATCGACGATCGACACGTCGCCGTTGACGGTGCCGCGCTTCGCGGTGGTCGTCACAACCGGTTTGCCGGGCTGGAATGCGCGCATGGCCGGATCGGTCAGGTCGCTGTTTTCGGTGTCTTCGTAGTGGATCAGGTTCGCGGCCGTCAGCCGGTACTGGGTCGTGCCGGACTGGTCGAGCTCGGTGACCGAGAAGTTGTCCGCGAAATAATCGGGCGTATGGCGCTTCGGCTGCGCGACGCCCTCTCCGGGCAGCGGCAGCGTGGCCTGCAGCAGCCACCAGGTGATGCCCGCGAGCGCGGCGACCGCGGCGAGCGGCAGCAGCTGGGTCCAGCGGAAATGCGTACTCATCCGTCAGGCTCCGCAGGCGGCCGCGAGCAGCGCGTCGTAGCGGCGCTGCGCGCGCAGGATCGCGTCGCAGACTTCGCGCACGGCGCCCTGGCCGCCCCGGGCCTCGGCCACCCAGTGCGCGCGGGCGATCACCTCGGGGTGTGCGTTGGCGGGCGCGGTCGCGAAGCCGCAGCGCAGCATCACGGGCAGGTCGGGCCAGTCGTCGCCCATGTAGCCGCATGCGTCGGCGGTGAGGCCGAGCGACGCGATCAGGTCGGCGAACACGGTGAGCTTGTTCTCGACGCCCTGGAACAGGTGCGCAATCTTCATTTCCCTGGCGCGCGCCGCGACGATTTCCGAGCGGCGGCCCGTGATGATCGCGGTCGCGATGCCGGCTTCGCCGAGCAGCTTCACACCGTGGCCGTCGAGCGAGTTGAACGACTTCATCGCATCGCCGGCGGCGGTAAACAGCAGGCCGCCGTCGGTCAATACACCGTCGACGTCGAAAATCATCAGCTTCACGCGGCTCGCGCGCTCGGCCGCAGTCAACGCTGCGCTCATCAGATCACCTTCTTCGAAAACAGGTCGTGCATGTTCAGCGCGCCGATCAGCGCGCCGTCGGCATCGACGACCAGCATCTGGTTGATCCGGTGGCGCTCCATCAGTTCCACGGCCTCGACCGCCAGGTGGTCCGGCGCGATCGTGCGCGGGTTGTGCGTCATCACGTCGGCGATCGGCAGCGTGCGGAAGTCGCCGTCGCGCGCGAGCACGCGGCGCAGGTCGCCGTCGGTGAAGATGCCGACGACCTTGCCGTCGGCGTCGACCACCGCCGTCATGCCCAGGCGCTTCGCGGTGATCTGGAACAGCGCATCCGACAGCGTCGCGTCGAGCCCGATGGACGGGACGTCGTCGCCCGAGCGCATCACGTCGCGCACGTAGGTGAGCAGGCGCCGGCCGAGCGCACCGCCCGGGTGCGAGCGCGCGAAGTCTTCCGAACCGAAGCCGCGCGCGTCGAGCACGGCGACGGCGAGCGCGTCGCCGAGCGCGAGCGCGGCGGTCGTGCTCGCGGTGGGCGCGAGGTTCAGCGGGCACGCTTCCTTCGACACCGCGGCGTTCAGGTTCACGTCGGCGAGCGTGCCGAGGCTCGATTCCGCGCGGCCCGTGATCGCGATCAGCTTCGCGCCGATCCGCTTGACGAGCGGCAGGATCGCGACGAGTTCTTCCGATTCACCGGAGTACGAGATGCCGATGAAGACGTCGTCGGAGGTGACCATCCCGAGGTCGCCGTGGCTGGCCTCGGCGGGATGGACGAAGAAGGCCGGCGTGCCGGTGCTCGCCAGCGTTGCTGCGATCTTGCGGGCGATATGCCCCGATTTGCCGATTCCGGAAACCACCACGCGGCCGCTGCAGCCGAGCAGCAGCGCGACGGCCTGGACGAAGTCGCCGTCGAGCTGGTCGCGCAGCGCGCGCACGGCGTCCGCCTCGATGTCGAGCACGTCGCGGGCGAGCGCGAGCGCGCGGTTGTCATTGATTTTCGCTATCATGCGCGGAGTATAGCAAAGGCGTTTGTTCGCCGCGCCGGGCCTTCGGACTCGTCCGAAGTTGCCTATCCCACGCTACGCCACCGTGCCCGCTTTGCGGTGGCCCCGACGAACGAGGACGCTTTGCCCGTGATTTCCCCGCTCGAAATGACGCTCATGCTGCTGCTGGCTTCAGTGGTGGGCGTCGTCGTGTTCCGTTCGCTGAACCTCCCGCCGATGCTCGGCTACCTGACCGTCGGCATCCTGGTCGGCCCGCATGCGCTCGGGATCGCGGCGGATCTCGAACGCGCCGAGCATCTCGCGGAATTCGGCGTCGTGTTCCTGATGTTCTCGATCGGCCTCGAATTCTCCCTTGCGAAGCTGAGGTCGATGCAGCGGCTCGTGTTCGGGCTCGGGCTGCTGCAGGTGGTCGCGACGCTGGTGCTCGCGCTCGCGCTCGGCGCGCTGTTCGAGCGCTGGGTGCACATCACGTGGCAGGGCAGCATCGCGCTCGGCGGCGCGCTCGCGATGTCGTCGACGGCGATCGTGTCGAAGATGCTCGCCGAGCGGCTCGAGATCGAGACCGAGCACGGCCGCAACATCTTCGGCGTGCTGCTGTTCCAGGATCTCGCGGTGGTGCCGCTGCTGATCGTGATCGCCGCGTTCGGTGCCGAATCGTCGAAGGATCTCGCGCTGACGCTCGGCTTTGCGGCCGTGAAGATCGTGATCGCGCTCACGCTGCTGCTGGTCATCGGGCAGCGCTTCATGACGCGCTGGCTCAACGTCGTCGCGCGGCGCCGCTCGCAGGAGCTGTTCGTGCTGAACCTGCTGCTCGTCACGCTCGGCGCCGCGTTCATCACCGACAAGTTCGGCCTGTCGCTCGCGCTCGGCGCGTTCATCGCGGGGATGCTGATCTCCGAGACGCCGTTCCGTCACCAGGTGGAGGAGGACATCAAGCCGTTCCGCGACGTGCTGCTCGGCCTGTTCTTCGTGACGACCGGGATGCTGCTCGACCCGCGCGTGATCTGGGAGCATCCGTTGCTCGTGCTCGGCTTCTTCGTCGGCCAGGTGCTGTTCAAGGCCACGATGATCACGGGGCTCGCGCGGCTGTTCGGCGCGACGCCGGGCGTCGCGATGCGCACGGGTATCGGGCTCGCGCAGGCCGGCGAGTTCGGCTTCGTGCTGCTGAACCTGATCCTCGACCGGCATCTCGTCGATTCGACGCTGCTGCAGGCGATCCTCGCGTCGATGCTGCTGTCGATGCTCGCCGCGCCGTTCCTGATCCAGAACGCCGACCGGATCGTGATGCGGCTGTCGTCGACCGAATGGATGCAGCAGTCGCTGCAGATGACGCGGATCGCGACGCAGAGCCTCAAGCAGCGCGGCCACGTGATCATCTGCGGCTACGGCCGCGCGGGCCAGAACCTGGCGCGGATGCTCGAACAGGAAGGCATCTCGTATGTCGCGCTCGACCTCGACCCCGATCGCGTGAGCGCGGCCGCGACCGCCGGCGAATCGGTCGTGTTCGGCGACGCGGCGCGCCGCGAGTCGCTGCTCGCGGCCGGTATCCACCGTGCGGCGGCCGTCGCGATCACCTATGCGAACACGCCGTCCGCGCTGCGCGTGCTGCACCACGTGCACGAGCTCGAGCCGACGCTGCCCGCGATCGTGCGTACCGTCGACGATGCCGATCTCGAGAAACTGCTCGCGGCCGGCGCGACCGAAGTGATTCCGGAGATCGTCGAGGGCAGCCTGATGCTCGCGTCGCACACGCTGGTGCTGGTCGGCGTGCCGATGCGCAAGGTCGTGCGGCGCGTCGAGGAGATGCGCGACGAGCGCTACAGCCTGCTGCGCGGTTATTTCCGCGGCGCGGACGACGCGGACGACGACGACCACGAGCAGGTGCGGCTACAATCGGTGCCGGTCGATGCGCGCGCGGATGCGGTCGGGCGCTCGCTGGAGGAGCTCGGGCTGTATGCGCTCGGGCTGGAAGTCACGGCGATCCGCCGGCACGGCATCCGCGGCGTCGAACCCGACCCGCAGACCAAGCTGCGCGCGAGCGACATCGTCGTGCTGCGCGGGCTGCCCGAGGCGCTCGCGCTCGCGGAGGAGCGGCTGTCGCGCCATCGGCGCGATCCGCCGGCCGCGGCCGCTTGAGCCACGATTCAATAACCTGACCCGTATTTATTCGAAACGGTGCCCGATCTTCGCGCACCGTTTTTTTCGGAGAGTTTCATGCCGCATTCGTCGTCGGGCGCGCCGCTCGATCCGGTCGCCTTCATCCACAGCCAGATTCGCACGGTGCCCGACTGGCCGCAGCCCGGCGTGATGTTCCGCGACATTACGACGCTGCTGCAGAGCCCGAAGGCGCTGCGCATCCTCGTCGACCTGTTCGTCGAACGTTATGTCGATGCGAAGCTCGACTATGTCGCGGGCCTCGATGCGCGCGGTTTCATCATCGCACCGATCGTCGCGTACGAACTGAGCGTCGGCTTCGTGCCGATCCGCAAGGTCGGCAAGCTGCCGTACAAGACGCGCTCGGAGTCGTACGACCTCGAATACGGCAGCGCGACGGTCGAGATCCACGAAGATGCGTGCCGCCCCGGCGACCGCGTGATCATCATGGACGACCTGATCGCGACCGGCGGCACGATGATGGCGGGGCGCAACCTGCTGCAGCGGCTCGGCGCGGAAGTCGTCGAAGGCGCGGCGATCATCGACCTGCCCGATCTCGGCGGCTCGGCGCTGCTGCGCAACGCGGGACTGCCCGTCTATACCGTCACCGAATTCGCCGGCCACTGAAACCCGGCTTAAACCGCGAGGTCACGATGCCCAACTTCATGCTGTTTCTCGCCACGTCGATCGCGATCACCTTCGCGCCGGGTCCCGACAACCTGCAGGTGCTCGCACGCGGCATCTCGCAGGGCCGCGCGGCCGGCTTCGTCGCCGCGCTCGGCTTCAGCGCCGGGATCCTGTTCCACACGACGCTCGCGGCGCTCGGCGTCGCGGCGTTGCTGCGTTCGTCGCCGGTCGCGTTCGAGATCCTGAAGCTCGCGGGCGCCGCGTATCTGGTGTGGATCGGCATCAAGGCGCTGCGCAGCCAGGGCCTCTCGAATGCGCACGAGCGCCCGCCACAGCCGCTCGGCACGATCTTCCGGCAGAGCGTGATCGGCAACCTGATGAACCCGAAGGTCACGCTGTTCTTCGTCGTGTTCCTGCCGCAGTTCGTCGATCCGCACGGCGTGCAGGGCGTGACGCTGCAGATGTTCGAGCTCGGCGCGCTGTTCATGCTGCAGACGGCCGCGATCTTCTCGCTGTTCGGCGTCGGCGCGGGTGCGATCGGCGCCTGGCTGAAGCGCCGCCCGAAGGCCGGCGTGTGGCTCGACCGGCTGGCCGGCGCGACCTTCATCGCGCTTGGCATCCGCGTCGCGCTGAAGGACTGATGGCGATGACGTTTCCGTGCATCGCGGCCGCGCGGCGCTTCGATCCGGCCGCGCACCTGCGTTTCGAGATCGCCGGCCAGGCGGTTGGCTGGGTGCGCCGCCAGGACGTCGCGAAGCTTGCCCGCTGGCCCGACGTGTTCGAGCTGACCGGCGAGCACGTCGTGCTGTCGGCGCGCTACGACTCGGTCGACGCGCGCAGCATGGCGCTGGCGAGCGCGATCGGCGCGCTCGCGGCCGAAGGCGCGATTCCGGGCTGGCGCGACGAGATCTATGCGATCCGCAACCGCTTCGACGATCCGCCGCTCGCGTACATCGAGCGCGCCGCGTCGCGCTTTTTCGGCACGCAGACTTATGCGGTGCATCTGAACGGCATCGTAGAATATGCGGTTGCGCCGGGCGCGCCTTCCGCCGCGGCCGTGCCGCAGATGTGGCTCGGCCGCCGCAGCGCGACCAAGGCAACCGATCCCGGCATGCTCGACAACGTCGTCGCGGGCGGCATCGGCTGGGGCTTGAGCGTTCACGAGACGCTCGCGAAGGAGTGCTGGGAAGAAGCCGGTATTCCGGCCGAACTGGCGGTGCGCGCGATCGCGGGCCGCGCGGTGCAGGTGCTGTGCTCGCTGCCGGAAGGCACGCAGTCCGAACTGATCTTTGTGTACGACCTGCCGCTGCCGCACGACTTCGCGCCGCGCAACCAGGACGGCGAAGTGGCCGAGCACCTGCTGGCCGGCGTGCCCGAGGTGATCGGCTGGTTGCGCGAAGGCCGCGCGACGATGGATGCGAGCCTCGCGACGCTCGATACGCTGCTGCGCCATCGCTGGCTCGCGGCGGCCGACGCGGCGGGCATCGACGCGCTGTTCGCGCCGGCCGCGTGACGCGCGCCGCGACTGGCGGCCCCGCGGTGCGAACGGGCAATTTGACGAATACGGAAACGAAGGGAGTAGCGGTCATGCCGACCGATCACAGCTTTATCTTGAAACTGTCGTGCCCCGACCGGCACGGCATCGTCCACGCGGTCTCGGGCTTCCTGTTCGAGCGCAGCAACAACATCCTCGATTCGGCGCAGTTCGGCGACAGCCGTACCAGCGAATTCTTCATGCGCGTGCACTTCGAGCAGGACGGCGGCGGCGCGGATGCCGCGTCGGCGCTCGACACGCTTCGCAAGGAATTCGCGCCGCTCGCGGAACGCTTCTCGATGCGCTGGGAGCTGCACGACGCGGCCGTGAAGCCGCGCGTCGTGATCATGGTGTCGAAGATCGGCCATTGCCTGAACGACCTGCTGTTCCGCTATCGCACCGGCCAGCTGCCGATCGAGATCCCGGCGATCGTGTCGAACCACAAGGAGTTCTACCAGCTCGCCGCGAGCTACAACATCCCGTTCCATCACTTCCCGCTGATCGGCGGCTCGTCCGATGCCGCGAAGGCCGCGCAGGAAGCGCGCGTGCTGGAAGTGATCGACGAGCACCAGGCCGATCTGGTCGTGCTCGCGCGCTACATGCAGATCCTGTCGCCGAACATGTGCCAGCAGCTCGCCGGGCGCGCGATCAACATCCACCATTCGTTCCTGCCGAGCTTCAAGGGCGCGAAGCCGTATTACCAGGCGTTCGACCGTGGCGTGAAGCTGATCGGCGCGACCGCGCACTACGTGACGACCGATCTCGACGAAGGCCCGATCATCGAGCAGGAAGTCGAGCGCGTCGACCACAGCATGACGCCCGACCAGCTGACCGCGATCGGCCGCGACGTCGAGTGCGTGACGCTCGCGCGCGCGGTGAAGTGGCACGTCGAGCACCGGGTCGTGCTGAACGGGACGAAGACGGTCGTGTTCCGCTGATCGGCCTGCCGGCACAAATGAAAACGCCGCGCCCTTCACGGGGCGCGGCGTTTTTTATCGCCTGATACGCGGGCTTCAGATCAGCCGCAGCAGGTACAGCTCGCGCTTCAGGTACGCATAGAAGATCGGCGCGGCGATCACGCCCGGCAGCCCGAACGCGGCTTCCATGATCAGCATCGCGAGCAGCAGCTCCCACGCGCGCGACTCGATCTGGCCGCCGATGATCTTCGCGTTCAGGAAGTATTCGAGCTTGTGGATGACCACGAGGAACGCGAGCGACGCGATCGCGGTGCCCATGCTGACCGACAGCGACACGGCGACGATCAGCGTGTTCGAGATCAGGTTGCCGATCACGGGCAGCAGGCCGACGATGAACGTGACGAGCACGAGCGTTTTCGACAGCGGCAGCCGTTCGTGGAAGAGCGGCAGCGCGACGAGCAGGTAGATGCCGGTGAACACCGCGTTGATCGCCGAGATCTTGATCTGCGCGAACACGATGCGGCGGAACGCGTCGGAGAAGCGCGACACGCGCGTGACGAGCGCGGTCGACAGCGGCCGGCGCACCTTGCCGTGCTCGACGCCGATCGCGATCATCGCGCCGATGATCATCCCGAACAGCACGTGGCCGAAGCCGCGCGCGACGCTCTTGCCGCTCTGCTGGAGCTGGTCCATGTGCGAGTGCATCAGCACGGCGGCCTTGGTCTTCATCTGTTCGACGTCGACGGGCAGCAGGTTCGCGATCCAGGCCGGCGTGCGTGCGCGGGTTTGCTCGACGATCTGCATCAGCTGGTCGAGCAGGCTCTGCAGGTTCGGCACCGTGCGCTCGAAGTGTTCGATGATGCCGATCGTCAGGCCCGTGAGCCCGCCGACGATCACGATCGACAGCAGCACGACGGCGACCCAGCGCGCGCGCATGCTCGTGGTGTGGCGTTCGATCACGGGCGCGATCGTGTGGATGAGCTGATAGACGAGCAGGCCGGCCAGCAGCCCGCCGAGCAGCTTGAGCTCGATCACGAGCCACATTGCAACGATCGCGAAGAGATAGCTGCCGATTTCGAGTGCCGACAGATTCGGCAGGCTGAAGTCGCTCGTCAGCCGCACGCTGCGCAGGTGCGGCTCGCGGTTCTGCGCATCGCGCGACGAGTCTTGTTGCTTCTCCATCGTGGATTCCTGTCGTTCGTGTGTCATGCCGCGTAATGCGCGACAGAGCGGTGCCCGCCCGGAGTTGCACCGGATTGGTGCGTAGGACGAACCTTACGACCGTAAAGTATAGCCGCCATTATGGTCCGCAACCGGGCCGTTTGGCGCATGGTGTAAACGCAGAAGGGAAAACGAGGGGAGGCGGGCGGCGCGTCGCGGAGGGACGCGCGCGGCCGGGCGGCCGCGCGCGGGAAGGGTGCAACGCGCGTCAGCCGACCGCGGCCTTGCGGGTCGGGCGCTTGAGCAGCGGCGCGAGGTACTTGCCGGTGAAGCTCGCCTTGGTCTTCGCGACCTGCTCGGGCGTGCCCTGCGCGATGATCTGGCCACCGCCGGCACCGCCTTCGGGGCCGAGGTCGATCACCCAGTCGGCCGTCTTGATCACGTCGAGGTTGTGCTCGATGATCACGACCGTGTTGCCCTGGTCGCGCAGCCGGTGGATCACCTCGAGCAGCAGCGCGATGTCGTGGAAGTGCAGGCCGGTGGTCGGCTCGTCGAGGATGTACAGCGTGCGGCCCGTGTCGCGCTTGGACAGCTCTAGCGACAGCTTCACGCGCTGCGCCTCGCCGCCCGACAGCGTCGTGGCCGACTGGCCGAGGCGGATGTAGCCGAGGCCGACGTCGAGCAGCGTCTTCAGCTTGCGCGCGATGACCGGCACCGCGCTGAAGAACTCGTACGCATGCTCGACCGTCATGTCGAGCACTTCGCTGACGTTCTTGCCCTTGTACTGCACTTCGAGCGTTTCGCGGTTGTAGCGCTTGCCGTGGCACACGTCGCACGGTACGTAGACGTCCGGCAGGAAGTGCATCTCGACCTTCAGCACGCCGTCGCCCTGGCACGATTCGCAGCGGCCGCCCTTCACGTTGAACGAGAAGCGGCCCGGATCGTAGCCGCGCTCCTTCGAGGTCGGCACGCCCGAGAACAGCTCGCGGATCGGCGTGAACAGGCCGGTATAGGTGGCCGGGTTCGAGCGCGGCGTGCGGCCGATCGGCGACTGGTCGACGTTGATCACCTTGTCGAAGTGCTCGAGGCCCTCGATCGCCTCGTGCGGCGCCGGCTCGGCCGACGAACCGTACAGGTGGCGCGCGACCGCGTGATACAGCGTGTCGTTGATCAGCGTCGACTTGCCGGAACCCGATACGCCGGTGATGCAGGTCAGCAGGCCGACCGGCAGTTCGAGATCGACGTGCTTCAGGTTGTTGCCGTACGCGTCGACGATGCGCAGCATGCGCTCGGGATCGGGCGCGAGCCGTTCGTCCGGATACTCGATCGTGCGCTTGCCGAGCAGGTACTGGCCCGTCAGCGACTGCGGGTTCGACTGCACCTGCTTCGGCGTGCCTTCGGCCACTACCACGCCGCCGTGTTCGCCGGCGCCGGGGCCCATGTCGACGACGTAGTCGGCCGTGCGGATCATGTCCTCGTCGTGCTCGACGACGATCACCGAGTTGCCGAGGTCGCGCAGGTGCTTGAGCGTCGAGATCAGGCGGTCGTTGTCGCGCTGGTGCAGGCCGATCGACGGCTCGTCGAGCACGTACATCACGCCCGTCAGGCCCGAGCCGATCTGCGACGCGAGCCGGATGCGCTGCGCTTCGCCGCCCGACAGCGTTTCGGCGCTGCGCTCGAGCGACAGGTAGTCGAGGCCGACGTTGTTCAGGAACGTCAGGCGCGCGACGATTTCCTTGATCACCTTGTCGGCGATCTCGCGCTTCGCGCCTTCGAGCGTCAGGCCGTCGAAGTAGCCGAGCGCGTCGCGCAGCGGCCAGCCGCTGATTTCATAGATGCCGCGCGCGTAGTCGCCCGTGCCGATCCGCACGTGGCGCGCCTCGCGGCGCAGGCGTGTGCCTTCGCACGACGGGCACGGCTGGTTGTTCTGGTACTTCGACAGTTCTTCGCGCACCGCGACCGAATCGGTCTCGCGGTAGCGGCGTTCGAGGTTCGGGATGATCCCTTCGAACACGTGCTCGCGGATCGTCGTGCGGCCGCGCTCGTTGATGTACGAGAACGGGATCGTCTGCTTGCCCGAGCCGAACAGCAGCACCTTCCGGATCTTTTCCGGGAGATCCTCGAAGGCGGCGTCGATGTCGAATTCGTAGAACGCCGCAAGGCTCTGCAGCATCTGGAAGTAGAACTGGTTGCGGCGGTCCCAGCCCTTCACGGCGCCCGCGGCGAGCGACAGCGACGGGTGCGCGACGACCCGCTTCGGGTCGAAGAACGTGATCTGGCCGAGGCCGTCGCATTCCGGGCACGCGCCCATCGGGTTGTTGAACGAGAACAGGCGCGGCTCGAGCTCCTGCAGCGAGTACGAGCAGATCGGGCACGCGAACTTCGAGCTGAACAGGTGCTCGTGGTCGGTGTCCATCTCGAGCGCGATCGCGCGGCCGTCGGCAAGGCGCAGCGCCGTCTCGAACGATTCGGCCAGGCGCTGCTTCATGTCCGGGCGGACCTTCAGACGATCGACGACGACGTCGATCGTGTGCTTGTCGTTCTTCTTGAGCTTCGGCAGCGACTCGACCTCGTAGATCTTCGCGACGCCTTCGTTCGCGGTGCCGCCGCCCGAGCGCACGCGAAAGCGCACGAAGCCCTGCGCCTGCATGTCCTCGAACAGCTCGGCGTGCTCGCCCTTGCGGTTCGCGACGACGGGCGCGAGGATCATCAGCTTGGTTTCCTCGGGCAGCGCGAGCGCCGCGTCGACCATCTGCGACACGCTCTGTGCCTCGAGCGGAATCTCGTGATCGGGGCAGTACGGCGTGCCGACACGTGCGTACAAAAGTCGCAGGTAGTCGTGGATTTCGGTGACCGTGCCGACGGTCGAACGCGGGTTGTGGGACGTCGCCTTCTGCTCGATCGAGATCGCGGGCGACAGACCCTCGATCAGGTCGACGTCGGGTTTCTCCATCAACTGCAGGAACTGGCGGGCATACGCAGACAGGCTTTCGACGTAGCGGCGCTGGCCCTCGGCATAAAGGGTGTCGAACGCGAGCGACGACTTGCCCGACCCGGACAACCCGGTAATCACGATCAGCTTGTGGCGCGGCAGGTCGAGATTGACGTTTTTCAGGTTGTGGGTACGTGCCCCACGGATACGGATCTGTTCCATGAACCTGGCGAAAATGGAGGGAACCAAACCTGCTACTATAACGGCTTTTCGAGACCGTCGTTTGGGGCCCCCAGCCTTTACAGCAGGTGGCAGCAAGGCGGCGCCTGCGCCGGGGAAAGCGGTCGCGCCGCGCGGTTCAGGGCGGCCCGCAGGCCGCCGGCATCCTGCCCCGACGTGTCGCCCGTCAGGCCTCCCGGGCCGCTGGTCCTGATCTTCCGCCGCCCGGTGTCGGGCGGACATTCCGATCATTCGAAATTCATTCCCGATGTCCAATCCGTCTGCCACGTCTTCCCGCATGACTGCGCCCGAATTGCGCGCGACCACGTCGCTCGCGGCGATCTTCGCGCTGCGCATGCTCGGCCTGTTCATGATCATGCCGGTGTTCTCGGTCTACGCGAAAACCATCCCGGGCGGCGACAACGTGCTGCTCGTCGGTATCGCGCTTGGGGCCTACGGCGTCACGCAGTCGCTGTTCTACATCTTCTACGGCTGGGCGTCCGACAAGTTCGGCCGCAAGCCGGTGATCGCCACGGGCCTCGTGATCTTCGCGCTCGGCAGCTTCGTCGCCGCGTCCGCGCACGACATCACGTGGATCATCGTCGGTCGCGTGATCCAGGGGATGGGCGCCGTGTCGTCCGCGGTGCTGGCGTTCATCGCCGACCTGACCTCCGAGCAGAACCGCACGAAGGCGATGGCAATGGTTGGCGGGTCGATCGGCGTGTCGTTCGCGGTCGCGATCGTCGGCGCGCCGATCGTGTTCCACTGGGTCGGGATGAGCGGGCTGTTCGCGATCGTCGGCGTGCTGTCGATTCTCGCAATCGGCGTCGTGCTGTGGATCGTGCCCGACGCGGCCAAGCCCGTGCACGTGCCCGCGCCGTTCGCCGAGGTGCTGCACAACGTCGAGCTGCTGCGCCTGAACTTCGGCGTGCTGGTGCTGCACGCGACGCAGACGGCGCTGTTCCTCGTCGTGCCGCGCCTGCTCGTCGACGGCGGGCTGCCGGTCGCCGCGCACTGGAAGGTGTATCTGCCGGTGATGGGGCTCGCGTTCGTGATGATGGTCCCGGCGATCATCGTCGCGGAAAAACGGGGCAAGATGAAGCCGGTGCTGCTGGGCGGCATTCTGGCTATCCTGATCGGCCAATTGCTGCTGGGCAGCGCGCCGCATACCATCATGATTGTGGCGGCGATCCTGTTCGTGTACTTCCTGGGGTTCAACATCCTGGAAGCGTCGCAGCCGTCGCTCGTGTCGAAGCTCGCGCCGGGTTCGCGCAAGGGCGCGGCCACGGGCGTCTACAACACCACGCAGTCGATCGGGCTCGCGCTCGGCGGCATCGCGGGCGGCTGGCTGCTGAAGCACGGCGGTGCGAACACGGTGTTCTACGCGTGTTCTGGGCTCGTTGCAGCGTGGCTTATAATCGCGGCCAGCATGAAAGCGCCGCCGCGCAAGGCCTGAACCTATTGTCGGGCAGGCACCGGCGGCGTCGCCGGCTTGTCCGGCGGGCTGCTCCGACGCACGCGCGGGCGGCCCGGCATCGAATTTACTGGAGAAACACATGGCATCCGTCAACAAGGTCATCCTCGTCGGCAATCTCGGCGCCGATCCTGAAGTCCGTTACCTGCCGAGCGGCGACGCGGTTGCGAACATTCGTCTCGCGACGACCGACCGCTACAAGGACAAGGCAAGCGGCGATTTCAAGGAAATGACCGAGTGGCATCGCGTCGCGTTCTTCGGCCGTCTGGCGGAGATCGTCAGCGAATACCTGAAGAAGGGTTCGTCGGTCTATATCGAAGGCCGCATCCGCACGCGCAAGTGGCAGGGTCAGGACGGTCAGGATCGTTACTCGACCGAAATCGTCGCGGACCAGATGCAGATGCTCGGCGGCCGCGGCGGTGCGGGCGGTGGCGGCGGTGGTGGTGACGAAGGCGGTTACGGCGGCGGCTACGGTGGTGGTGGCGGCGGCGGTCGTGGCGAGCAGATGGAGCGCGGCGGTGGTGGCGGCGGTCGTGCCGGCGGCGCGGCGCGTGGCGGTGCTGGCGGCGGCGCGCAGAGCCGTCCGAGCGCACCGGCAGGTGGCGGCTTCGACGAGATGGACGACGATATTCCGTTCTGACCTCCCGTCAGCAGAATCTGTATAGATCAACCCCGCCTTTGTGCGGGGTTTTTCTTTTTGTTTCCACGGTTCCGCGTATCCCCCTTCTCCGCAAGACGAAAGCCGATACCCGGCCGGCGGGAAACGGGTGCGGTCTACGAATCCCTGAACCCGACAGTTATCTCGATTCTTGAGCCTGCATCTTGAGCGGAGCGGTTCAGCGATTTCGTCGCGGATTTCTTCACACCCATGAGAAATTCCATATTTATCGAGACGGCTCCTGCGGATAGAGTGCGTTGTCGGCACTGAGTGTGATCGCAGATGCAGCCGGCCAAAGTCAACTTTTATCAGGAGATCGAATCGATGCGCGAGCTCAAACGGAACGACCTGAAACAGGTCAGCGGCGCTTTTTCGTGTCAACTTAATCCGGCACCCATCAATTGGGCGGCGGTTGGTGGGGCAGCCCTGGTGGGCGCCGCCCGTGGCCCGCAAGCAGCACTTCTGAGTGGCGCGGGCGCGTTCCTCGGACAGGCCTGGATCTGCAAGTTCTGAAGATCGACGGGCAGTTTTGCCTGTCCGGAGGGTGCGTGCGAGCATTTCGATGCTCGCGCGCCTGTCGTGTTCGATGCATTGAAATGTCGGGAGTCGTCATGCATTTTCGTGATTCGCGAAGCCCGGTCAGGAAGTTCTTGAGGTACGGCCTTTACCCCGAGCGCTTCAGCAAGGAATTCGGCGATGGATGGTTTGCCGTCTTGCTGGGTGCGTTTGGCAGAACGCTTCCGATGTCGGTCGGGGTGGCAGCGTTGAGCAGTGTCGTGGCGCCGGGCGTGCTCACGACGGGGCGTCTGGCATTGACGTCGGCGATCCTGTTCGGACACAGCGCCTATCTGGAGTGGCATTTGATTCGCCGGTCCCGACGCGAAGAGGACTAGCCGTTGGGCCAGCCGGTTGACTGCGCAGGATCGATGCGCATCGTGTGGCGAAAGCGTGATCAAATGGTCGAACCCCGACCTGTCGACGAGGCGGCAAGCGGTCCGCCGTGATCCGGATCGCGTCGCTCACGTCTATTGGGCGATCGCCGGGGTCCTTTTCATTGATGTCCTTGTCCCTCGCAATCCAGACGAATCGTGGCTGACGAACTCCCCGACCTCATCGCTCCACATCTCGACGTGCTGTTCTGCGGGATCAATCCCGGTCTGACTGCTGCCGCGACAGGGCATCACTTCGCGGGGAGAAGCAACCGCTTCTGGCGCGTGATCCATCTCGCCGGCTTCACACCGATGGAAATTTCGCCGCAGGACGATCGCGCGATACTCCGGTACGGCTGCGGTTTGACGGCGGTGGTGAAGCGACCGACGGCGAGCGCCGATCAGCTTTCGCGCGCGGAATTCATCGCCGCGGCCGCGGCGTTCGAGCAGAAGGTGGCGCGTTATGGGCCGCGCTTCGTCGCGTTTCTCGGCAAGGCGGCGTATTCGGCGCTTGCCGGTCAGCGCGAAGTCGCGTGGGGATTGCAGCCGGCCCGTATGCAGCGCGCGAGCGTGTGGGTGCTGCCCAATCCCAGCGGGAGAAATCTTGCGTTCGGCCTCGATGATCTGGTCGACGCGTACCGCCAGCTCCATCTGCAGGCGCGGGCCGTTTCCGGTCGCCAACCGGAGGGGCAGGATGCGGCGCGATAAAACCGCGCCCGTGTGGCCGGGCACCGTGTTGCCGCGCGCGTTCTTCGACCGCATGGCCACCGACGTCGCCCCGCAACTGCTCAACAAGATTCTCGCGGCAGCGGACGGCCGGGCCGGCCGCATCGTCGAAGTGGAGGCCTATGCCGGTGCGATCGACCCGGCGGCGCATACCTATCGCGGCAAGACGCCGCGCAATGCGACGATGTTCGGGCCGGCGGGGCACCTGTACGTCTATTTCACTTACGGCATGCACTGGTGCTGCAACTGCGTGTGCGGGCCGGATGGCACGGGAACGGGCGTGCTGATCCGTGCGCTGGAACCGCTGCAGGGGCTCGCGCACATGCGCACGGCACGGCCGCCGCAGACGCGCGATCGCGACCTGTGCCGCGGGCCGGCCCGGCTGACCCAGGCAATGGGGATCGGCGGCGCGCAGGACGGCGTCGACCTGGTCGGCGCGCACGAAGGGTTCGCGATCGTGGACGACGGCATGGCGCCGCCCACGGATCTGGCGGGCGGGCCGCGCATCGGCATTCGCGTCGGCACGGATCTTCCGTGGCGGTGGAGCGTGCCCGGCAACCGGTATGTGTCGGGGGCGCTGCCGCGCACCTGATGCGTGCCGCACACAAGTCGCGCGTTATTCGACCTGCGTCACGCGGACGCCATGATTGACCGGCTAAGCTGGTTTTTTCGACGTTTCGATCGAGGGGACACCATGCGGCGGGTCGTATTCAACCAGAAGGGCGGCGTGGGCAAATCGACGATCGTCTGCAACCTGGCGGCGATCAGCGCGAGCGAAGGGTTGCGCACGCTCGTCATCGACCTCGATGCGCAGGCGAACTCCACGCGCTATCTGCTCGGCGACGCCGCGGCCGACGCGCAACCGGGCGTCGCCGGTTTCTTCGAAACCGCGCTGACCTTCAACTTCCGTCCGGTCGACGTCGCATCGTTCATCCATCCGACCCCGTTCGAAGGGCTCGACGTGATGCCGGCGCATCCGGATCTCGACACGCTGCACGGCAAGCTCGAATCGCGCTACAAGATCTACAAGCTGCGCGACGCGCTGAACGAGCTCGACACCTACGACGCCGTGTACATCGACACACCGCCCGCGCTGAATTTCTATACGCGCTCGGCGCTGATCGCGGTCGAGCGCTGCCTGATCCCGTTCGACTGCGACGACTTCTCGCGTCGCGCGCTGTACACGCTGCTCGAGAACGTGAAGGAAATCCAGCAGGACCACAACGCGGCGCTCGAGGTGGAAGGCATCGTCATCAACCAGTTCCAGCCGCGCGCGAGCCTGCCGCAACAGCTGGTCGACGAACTCGTCGACGAAGGGCTGCCGGTGCTGGCGTCGAGGTTATCCGCGTCGGTGAAGATCCGCGAGTCGCATCAGCAATCCAAGCCGGTGATCCACCTCGAGCCCGGGCACAAGCTCGCGCAGGAATTCCGCGCGCTGCATCGTGAACTGGCCGGCTGATCTCGCGCATACCGGTGCCAGTGCCGGCGGCGGCCGTTTCATACGGCCGCTTTTTCATTGCGCCCCGCAATTCATCCGATCATTGATTTCGTCATTAATAATCCCGAAAACGATTTCAGGATAAATCTGGAAAAACGATTACATAAGCGACCGCTTCATTTTCAATGTGCACCTGTTTTCTAATAACCGGAATAATGCATGGGTAAATGTTGCGAAAAATCATGGTGCGCTATGCTGTAAAAAGGTAAAAATCGTTCCAGGGCGAGATGCTGCGGTGTTCCCATCTGCGATGTCGACGCGGCTCGGGCTTCAGCGGCCGCTCGGCGGGAAAATAAGGGTTTACACCTAGCATTAATGCCATTTAATTGACAATTAATCGATCTAGAATGGCCTTCTTCAACTTCCTGCATCCAAATGGGTGACGGGTTGCCAATAAGGAAGCGATTGTCGATCTGGCTTCCATTTTTCTTTACGTCGTCTCTCGCATTGCCAACAGGAGCGTGCCCGATGTCCGTATTTGCCCCCGAAAAACTGACCGCCGATTATCAATCCGGAATCGCCGCATGGTTTGCGATCGCCCGTCCGGCGATCCAAGGCTTCGAGGCTGTCGTCGAACTCAACCTGCAAGCGGCCCGGACGGCGCTCACGGAGTACGAGGACAAGCTGAAGAACGCATTCAACAGCAGCAATCCGGCCGTGGGCTTCGCGCAGCAAGTGGCCGCGCCGCAGGAAGCGGCAGGCAAGGTCGTGTCGTACGGCCGCCATCTGTTCGACATCGCCGTGTCGACGCAATCCGAATGGGCGAAGGTCGCGCAGGCGCAATACGAACAGAACGACAAGCGCCTGAAGGACGTGATCGGCGAGCTGTCGAAGCATGCGCCGGCCGGCTCGGAGTCCGTGGTGGCTGCGCTGAATTCGGCGCTGTCCGCGGCGACCGCCGCGGCCGACTCCGTGCGTGCAGCGACGGGGCAGGCGATCGAAGCCGCGCAGAGCGGCTTCGATGCGGTCAGCGAAACGGCCACGCGTGGCGGCAAGCAGACGGCTGCCGCCGCACGCAAGGATGCAGCGGCCGCGCGCGAATCGGCCGCGTAACGACGTGAGAACGTGCCGCGCGCGTGCGCGGCACGATTGAACGGTGCCGGATGGCGCCGGACGCCGTGTGTGCCACGCGGTGTCCGGCGACCCTCCGGTTTGCCGCAAGGTGCCGGTGCACGGGCGGCCCATGCCGGTGTGCCGTCGGCGCGACCGGGCGTGGCTTGTGGCGCGGCGGCATGCGATCGCCATCGCGGGTGGCCCGGGATGCGCGATCGCCAGTTGCAGCCGGCCCTTGCCGGCGTCAGAACGACGAACTGATTTCGATGCAGGAACTGAACATGACGGACGTAGTGATCGTATCGGCCGCGCGTACCGCGGTCGGCAAATTCGGCGGCTCGCTTGCGAAGATTGCGGCGCCGGAGTTGGGCGCGACGGTGATCCGCGCGGTGCTGGAGCGTGCGGGCGTGAAGCCCGAGCAGGTCAGCGAAGTGATCATGGGCCACGTGCTGACGGCCGGTTCGGGGCAGAACCCGGCGCGGCAGTCGCTGATCAAGGCCGGGCTGCCGACGGCAGTGCCGGGGATGACGATCAACAAGGTGTGCGGCTCGGGCCTGAAGGCCGTGATGCTGGCGGCGAATGCGATCGTGGCGGGCGACGCGGAGATCGTGATCGCGGGCGGCCAGGAGAACATGAGCGCATCGCCGCACGTGCTGCCGGGCTCGCGCGACGGGTTCCGGATGGGCGACGCGAAGCTGGTCGACACGATGATCGTCGACGGCCTGTGGGACGTGTACAACCAGTACCACATGGGTATCACGGCGGAGAACGTCGCGAAGGAATACGGGATCACGCGCGACGAGCAGGACGCGTTCGCGGCGCTGTCGCAGAACAAGGCGGAAGCGGCGCAGAAGGCCGGCCGCTTCAACGACGAGATCGTGCCGGTGTCGATCCCGCAACGCAAGGGCGAGCCGCTGCAGTTCGCGACCGACGAGTTCGTGCGTCACGGCGTGACGGCGGAATCGCTGGCGGGGCTGAAGCCGGCGTTCTCGAAGGACGGTTCGGTGACGGCGGCGAATGCGTCGGGCCTGAACGACGGCGCGGCGGCGGTGCTGGTGATGTCGGCGCAGAAGGCGGCGGCACTCGGCCTGACGCCGCTGGCGCGGATCAAGGCGTATGCGAACGCGGGCGTGGATCCGAGCGTGATGGGCATGGGCCCGGTGCCGGCCTCGCGCCGGTGCCTGGAGCGCGCGGGCTGGACGCCGGGTGACCTGGACCTAATGGAGATCAACGAGGCGTTCGCGGCGCAGGCGCTGGCGGTGCACAAGCAGATGGGCTGGGACACGTCGAAGGTGAACGTGAACGGCGGCGCGATCGCGATCGGTCACCCGATCGGCGCGTCGGGCTGCCGGATCCTGGTGACGCTGCTGCACGAGATGGCCAAGCGCGATGCGAAGCGCGGGCTGGCGTCGCTGTGCATCGGCGGCGGGATGGGTGTCGCGCTCGCGGTCGAGCGCGTCTGAGCAGGGTCTGACGACATCACGCGGATGCGGTGCCGGCAAGCACGGCATTCGCGCGAAGCGGTTTCGCGCACGACAAGCAGCCAACAACAAGCGCGAGGTTCCGGTGCGTGCCGCGCCCGCGACGCGGGCGGCTGCGCATCGTAGCGGTGGGGCGGCAGCATGTACGATGCCGCCGCCCCGCATTCATCGATTAATTTTTTGTCGGTAATTTATAGGATGACTAAGCGAATTGCAGTTGTGACAGGTGGAATGGGCGGCCTCGGCGAAGCGGTCAGCATCAGGTTGAACGACGCGGGCCACCGGGTAGTCGTCACGTATTCGCCGAACAACACCGGCGCGGACCGCTGGCTGACCGAGATGCACGCGGCCGGTCGCGAGTTCCATGCGTACCCGGTGGACGTGGCCGATCACGATTCGTGCCAGCAATGCATCGAGAAGATCGTGCGGGACGTCGGCCCGGTCGACATTCTCGTGAACAACGCGGGCATCACGCGCGACATGACGCTGCGCAAGCTCGACAAGGTCAACTGGGATGCGGTGATCCGCACGAACCTCGACTCCGTGTTCAACATGACGAAGCCCGTCTGCGAAAGCATGGTCGAGCGCGGCTGGGGTCGCATCGTCAACATTTCGTCGGTGAACGGCTCGAAGGGCTCGGTCGGCCAGACCAACTACGCGGCCGCGAAGGCCGGCATGCACGGCTTCACGAAATCGCTCGCGCTCGAGATCGCGCGCAAGGGCGTGACGGTGAACACGGTGTCGCCGGGCTACCTCGCGACGAAGATGGTCACCGCGATTCCGCAGGAGATCCTCGATACGAAGATCCTCCCGCAAATCCCGGCCGGCCGGCTCGGCAAGCCCGAGGAAGTCGCGGCGCTGGTCGCCTACCTGTGCTCGGAGGAGGCCGGCTTCGTGACGGGCTCCAACATCGCGATCAACGGCGGCCAGCACATGCATTGACGCGTGGCGGCCCGGACGGCGTTCGCGCACGTGCCGGGCCGCGTTCCGCTAGATCCAGTGCCGGAGCGGCGGCAGGCGTACCGCTTCGGTCTCGCATTCCGGAGAAGGCATGGGCGATACCTGGATAGGACTCGCGATCGGCGGCGGGGCACTGGCCGTCGCGCTGACGATGATGATCTCGCTCTATTGGCTCGAGCGGCGCCGCGCGCGGCTGCTGCGGAACTTCGATCATCGCGACTGCTGGCTCGTCGCGTACGGCAAGTGCATCGCGCGCAGGCCGGCGGGGCCGGCACGCCGCATGCGCGGCGCGCGTTGACGGCGGCGGTATCGCGGTATTGCGGTGTCACGGTTGGGCACGGTCATGCATCGCGCGCATGCGGTCGGTGATGCGCGCGGTGCGCGTGCTCAATTGCTCTTTTCGCTCTTTCCACCCGACTCGCCCGAGTCGTTCTTGTGGAAGATCCGCTTGGTCGTGCGTTTGGTGGCATCCCAGCCTTCGCGCGATGCGTGTGCGACGCCGTGCCCGACTGCCTTCGCGGCGCTCGCGGTCGCATGGCCGAAGCTGCGTGCCGCCTCGCCGGTCTTGTGCGCGGCTTCCTTCGAATCGCGCTTGATGTCCTGCTTCACTTCCGACATGTCCGCATGCGCGATCGGGCTGATCAGCGCCAGAACGAGCGCGGTGCCAATGAACTGACGAACTTTCACGACCTGGTTTCCTTGAGTAAGCGGATTCATCGGGGATGCGTATTGCCGGCGGGCGCCGGGGAAAACGTGCCGGCCGACGATGCGTCGAGCATCACCGCGGCACGGCCGGACAGCAGCACGCGAGCGCCGCAGCGCAGCGCGAAGCCGTACAGCACCGAGCGGCCGTCGCCGCTCACGCGTTCCGCGTCGACGGTGAGCGGCTGGTCGAACGTGTCGAGCCGGTCGACGAACGCGTCGACGTTGCGCACGCTCGCGAGATAACCGACGCGCGGGCGCGCTTCCTGCGCACCGAGCAGCGCGCCGTGCACGGCCATCGCCTGCGCCGCGTATTCGATTCCGCAGACCGATGCGAGCCGGCCGTGCGAGCGCAGCGGGTTGTGCGGATCGCGGTGGCTCGTCACGGTGCAGCTGATGCGCGTAGCGTCCCACTCATCGACCGTGTCGAGCACGCACATCGCGCCGCCGTGCGGAATGTGCGCGGCGATCCACGCGTGGTCGAGCGGCGGCGTCAGTGCGATCGAGGCGGTCATCGCGCGTGCTCCGCGAAGGTGTCCGGCATCGCGAGGTCGACCTGCACGCGCGTGTCGGACAGGTAGTCGAGTACGACGCGCGCCGAGCGCCGCGCGGCCAGCGCATCGAGCAGCGGCAGCACGCGTGCGGCCGGATTGCCGGTGCGCAGCGCGTCGAGCTCCGCGTTCGCGAGTGCCGTGGCGGGCGAGTCGGTGAGCTGCGCGTCGATGCGGGCGAGCGTGCGCGCGCTCGCTTCGGGCGCGAACACGAGCGCGACGCCGAACGCGTCGCCGATCGGTCGTACCGCGTGCAGCGGTTCCGGGTAATCGGTGTCGTACGCGATCAGCAGGGTCGGCACGCGATCGACGACGACCTGGCACAGGCTCTCGAGCAGGCCGGCGGCAAAACTGCCGTCGTGCGCGCACAGCACGTTCGACGTCGCCATCGCGCGGGTCGCGATGCTCCAGTAACCGGCCGGTGCGTTGTGCACGGAGTTGTGGAAACGCGTCGGCGACAGCTGGCGATCGTCGCCGGCGAGGGTCTCGCAGATCGCGTGGCAGTTCTGGCCATCGCCGCCGGACGCGCTGAACACGGTCGCGAGCGTCGCGGCATCGCGCCCGCTCGCGGCCACCGCCTCGTGGCCGACCGCGAGCGCGACGCGCACGACGGGGCCCGTGCGGCGCCGTTCGGCCGACGGCAGGCCGGCGGGCGGCGGCAGCTCGGTGCGTGCGCTCGCATAGGCGGTGCGGCCCGCGAGCACGTCGGCCGCGTGCGGCCAGTCGTTCAATCCCGGCCCGACGAGGCCGATGCTTTCGATGAAGGCGGTGAGTGTCATGTCGGGCCTCAACGGCGTGCGTGGTCGGCGCGGCCGAGGATCAGGCTGCAATTCGTGCCGCCGAAGCCGAACGAATTGGAAAGGGCGGCGCGCACGCGCGTATCGCGGCTCGCGAGCACGTAGTCGGCGGCGAGGGCCGGATCGGGTTGCGTCGTGTTGACGCCGGCCGGCACGAATTGCTCGCGCAGCGCGAGCGCGGCGACGACCGCTTCGAGCGCGCCCGCCGCGCCGAGCGTGTGGCCGGTCGCGCCCTTCGTCGAGCTGCACGGCGTACGGGCGAACAGCGCGCCGACCGCACGGCTTTCGGCCGCGTCGTTGCTCGGTGTCGCGGTGCCGTGCAGGTTCACGTAGTCGATGTCGTTCGCGCCGAGGCTGGCCGACGCGAGCGCCTGCTCGATCGCGACGCGCGCGCCGAGCCCTTCCGGATGCGGCGACGACATGTGATGCGCGTCGCTCGATTCGCCGATGCCGAGCAGCAGGATCGCGTTGCCGTCGAGCGCGGCGGGCGGGTCGGGCACGCGTTCGACGAGCGCGAACGCGGCGGCCTCGCCGATCGAGATGCCGTCGCGCGCGACGTCGAACGGCCGGCACGGCCGGCGCGACAGCAGTTCGAGCGAATTGAAGCCGTACAGCGTCGTCAGGCACAGCGAATCGACGCCGCCGACGACGGCCGCGTCGATCAACCCGGCTTCGATCATGCGGCGCGCGGAGCCGAACACCTTCGCGCCGGACGAACATGCGGACGAGATCGCCATCGCCGGTCCGCGCAGCGCGAAATACGCGCGCACGAACGCGGCCGGCGAATACGGGTTATGCGTGTGCGCATAACGAAAGTCGGCGGGCAGCGCGCCGCTCGCCGGATCGCGGCGCTGGTACGCACGTTCGGTCTCGAGGATGCCGGCCGTGCTCGTGCCGACGAACACGCCGACGCGCGCCGCGCCGTAACGCGCCACCGCCGCCGCGACGCCAGCGTCGAAGCCGTCCTGCACGAGGCCGAGCTGCGCGAGGCGGTTGTTGCGGCATTCGAAGTCGGCGAGGTCCGCGCGCACGGGCTGCGCATCGACATCGTCCACCGCGCCGATCCACGTGTCGAGATCCGCGCGCTCGAAGTCGCACGGCGCGAGCCCGCCGCGGGCGTGGCGCAGCGCGTCGAGGGTCGCATCGAGGCCGCGGCCGATGCAGCTGGTGGCGGTGAAGTGCGAGAGCAGGAGAGGTTTCACGAGGGTCGCATCCGGTGGCCGGAACGGGCGCCGCAGCAGGGCTGGCACGCGCGCCGTTCGCGGTCAGATTTTATCAAACGGGGGTGCCGGAACGCCCGGCTGGCCGGGCGGTTCGGGCGCGAGCGCCGCGCGCAACGTGGTCCAGTGCAACTGCGCGTCGGCGGCCGCGCGCAGCACGGCCTGCAGCACGTCGAGCACGACCGGTTCGTCGCGTGTATCGCGCGCCGCGTGACCGTCGTGCACGAGCAGGATGTCGCGCGCTTCGAGGCCGTGCAGCAGGCGGCGCGTGACGGTCGCGGCATCGCGTGCGCGCGTGTCGAAGCCGCGCCGGGTCCAGCTCGCCAGTTGCAGGCCGAGTTCGCACAGCACGGGTTCGAGAAATGGATTGCGCAGGCCGGCCGGTGCGCGGAAGAACAGCGGGCGCGTGCCGGCGATCTCGGTCAGCGTCTGCTGCGCGGCCGCGATCTCGCGCCGCAGCGCGGCGGGCCCCGACAGCGAGAACGTATGCCGGTGCCGCTGGCTGTGGTTCTCGACTGCGTGACCGCGCGCGACGATCGCTTCGATCCACTGTGGATGACGGCGCGCCAGATCGCCGATGCAGAAGAACGTCGCGCGCGCGTCGTGGCGTTCGAGCAGGTCGAGCACGCGTGGCGTGACCTCCGGGTCCGGGCCGTCGTCGATCGTCAGTGCGATCCGGCGGCCGGCGCCGGCCGGCAGGCGGGTCCAGTTCGGGCCGAGCAGCGTGCTGCGCGGCCACAGGCCGGCGGCGGTCAGCGCGAGATGCGACGCGACCACGCCGCCGACGGCCCACGGCCACGTGGCCGGCTGCGCGACGACGGCGGCCGCCGCGCCCGCATGCAGCGCGGCCGTGCCGGCGATCAGCGGCGTCGGTTTCCAGCGGCGCACGCCGGATTGGCCGGGCTGGCGCGGCGGAACGGATGACGGCGCGTTCATGTGGGGCTCCGTTGACGAAGATCGCCGGCCGCCGCGGCGCGCGGCGCGAGAATCGCCGCGAACGCGAGCGCGAGCATCGCGCCGGGGCCGACGGTCAGCCCGAAGGTTTCGAGCAGCGGCACGCGCGACAGCGCCAGCAGCCCGAAGCCGGCGACCGTCGCGAGGTTCGCGATCAGCAGCGACACGAGTGTGTAAGGCGTGACGGGCTGCGCGTCGTCGCGCTTGCAGAAGAACAGCGCGTAGTTCGAGCCGACCGCGACGATCAGCAGCATGCCGACCAGGTGCAGGATCGTCAGCTGCACGCCGGCCAGCGCGAAGCCGGCCGTCACGACCAGCACGGCCGCGACGAGCGGCGCGAGCGCGTGAATGACGCGGCGCGGCGAGCGCAACGCGATCAGCAGCAGCACGGCGATCGCGGCGAAACCGGCGAGCGACAGCCGGATGTCCTCGTGCACGTAGCTCACGTACAGGCGATCGGCTTCGGCCTTCATGTCGACGAACAGCGCATCGGGTACGCCCGCGCGCGCGACGGCCGCGCGGATTGGCGCCGCGTCGAGACCCGACGCAGGCTGCCCGGTGCGCGCGGCGTCCGGCGCGCGCAGCGGCAGCATCGCGCTCCAGCGGCCCGCGCGTTCGGTCAGCAGCGCATCGACGGCGAGCGCCATCGACGTACCGCGCAAGTCAGTGCGTGTGAGCAGCGGCGCGTGGCGCGCGGCCTCGACGTCGGCGATGAACGGCGCGAACAGGTCGGGCTTCACCGCGATCGGCTGGTTCGCGATGGCGTCGCGCATCCGTGCGGCGAGTGCGTCCGCATCCGGCAGGCTCGCCTGGCGCGCGCGCTGCGCGGCGTCGCTCGGCAAGTAGCGCGCGGGGCTTTCGAAACCCGCGAGCGCGCCGCGGTCGACGAGCGGCTGCAATTGCGCGGCGACCTGTTCCGCACGTTCGAGCGCGGCCTGTTCGGTCGGTGCCGAAATCACGACGAGGTAGCGCACGTCGGGCGCGCCGACATCGGCACGCAGTTGCGTGTCGAGCGCCTGCGCACTGGCCGGCACGGGGCTGAGCGCGGCGAGCTCGCGGCTCCACAGGCCGTCGCGATGCTGCACGAGCGTCGCGCAGGCGGCAAGCACGAGCACGGCGAGCGGCCAGCGCAGCTGCGGCGCGGCGTCGGCCGCGCGGGCGAGCACGGCACCGACGCGCGACACGTCGCGGATCGCGACATGCTCGCCGCGCAGGTGCGGCAGCACGAAGCGCGTGACGAGCGCGGCGGCCGTCAGCCCGACGATCGAATAGAGCCCGAGCTGCACGAGGCCAGGGAAGCCGGAGAACAGCATCGATGCGAACCCGCACACGGACGTCAGCACGCCGAGCCGGATCGTCGGCCAGTACGCGGCGACCCACGCGCGCGTCGCGTCGGCCGGGCGTGCGGCGCCGCGCGTGCCGGCCTGCGCCGATTGCACGAACAGGTAGATCGAATAGTCGACGGCTTCGCCGATCAGCGTCGTGCCGAACCCGAGCGTCAGCCCGTGGACGGTGCCGAACGCGACGCTGACCGCCGCGATCCCGGCCGCGACACCCGTCAGCACCGGCAGCAAGCCGAGCGCGAGCGTGCGCGGCGAGCGGTACAGCGTCAGCAGCAGCGCGACGATCAGCACGACGCTCGCCGTCGACAGCCGTTCGACGTCGTGCCGGATCGTGTCGCGCATGTCGACCGAGAACACGCCGGGGCCCGTCATCGCGAGCGTGGTTGCAGCCGCGTTCGGCACGGCCTGCGTCGCGGTGGCGAACGCGCGGCGCACCGCGTCGATCGCGCGGGCCTGCGCGTCGGTATCGGAGCCGGCGGCGGCCGTCTGCACGACGAGCACCGCGCGCGAGCCGTCGCGCGACGCCCACACGCCGTCGCGGCTCGCCGGTTCCGCCGCGCTGTCGAGCTGGTCGACGAGCGCGGCGACTTCGCCGGTCGGGTCGCGCGGCAGCATCGCCTTGGCCACGAGGCCGGCCGACGAACTCAGCAGGTCGAGGCTGTCGCCGAGCGCCTGGTGCAGGCCGTCGGCGCTGAAGCGCTGCGGCGTGACCGCCGGGCTCAGCAGGTAACGGTGAGCGAAGATGAATTGCCGGTCGCTTGCGTCGTTCGCGGCTTCGCCGTTGTGAACCGCCGCGAACTGCGGATCGGCGCGCAGCGCGCCGGCGACGCGCCGCGACAGCGCCGCGCGCGTGCTTGCGTCGCCGCCGTCGATCGCGACGAGGATCAGCCGCGACACGATGCCGTCGCGCAACTGGTCGACGAGCACGCGCTGTCCGGCGCTCGGCGCGCTCGGCAGGAACGCGGACAGGTCGGCCGTGAAGTGCGCGCGCCCGATCGCGACGCCGCACGCGACGAGCGCGAGCAGCCACACGAGCACCGCGCGCTGTCGCAACGCGTGCAGGCGGCGGCTGACGGGCGAGGGCCGGATGCGCTGGTCCATCAGTTCGGGTTCGCCGGAACGGGTTGCAGGCGCATCACCGAATGGTCGCCGTCGGCCTGCCGGATCGCGACGCTGCGCAACATGTCGCGCGTGCCGTCGAGCGTGATCGTGCTGACGACCTTCAGCATCCGCGAGTCGAGCGGCGTGAGCGTCAGCGTCCAATCGTCGCCGCGTCCGGCGAGCGCGACCTTGTAGACCTGTTCGAGCGCGAAGCGGTTGCCGGCGAGCGTCGCGCGGATGCTGTCGATGAACGCGCCGAGTTCCGGATAGCGCGCGAGCGCGAGCGTGTACTTGCGGTTGTTGCGCTCGACGGTCAGCATGTCGCCGTCGACCACGAGGTGTTCGGGCTTCGGGCTCAGCGTGTGCTTCTCGAGATGGTCGGGCGCGACGAACACGAGTTCGCCGGACGATTCGACCGGCTGCGTGGCGATCGACAGGTACTTCGTTTCGGTGAACGTCGCGCGTCCCGACTTGTGCTGCGCGAGCGTCGCCATCAGCCGGTCGAGGTTCCAGGCCGACCCCGTGTCGGCCGCGTGCGCGGGCATGGCCAGCGCGATCGCGGCGGCGGTCGCGGCGACGCGGAGCGTGCGGACGGCACGACCCAGCGCGGGCGGGAACGGAAGCAGCGGCAGGGACAGGAAGCGGCGAACGGCGGTCATGCGTCGGAATCCCTCGTGGCGGGCAGGTCGGCACCGGCGTTCGCCGCGTCGCGGCGCGCGGCCGCGGCATCGCCGCCGTGCCAGAAATCGAAATAGTTGAACCAGTTGTACGGTGCCGCGCGGCAGTACTGGTCGAGCAGCGCGACGTAGCGCGCGAGCGCCGCGTCGACGGCCGCCGCGCGTGCGTCGCGCGACACGTCGGAGAAATCGGCGAGCGTCTCGAAGTGCACATCGTAGCGATTGCCGTCGCGATAGAGGCCCGTCATGAAGATCACCCGGCGCCGCAGCATCGCGGCCATGTACAGCGGCCCGAGCGGGAACGCGGCCGGCGCGCCGAGCAGCGGCAGCCGCCGCAGCGACGTGGCCGCGTCGTCGAGCAGCGTGCGATCGGCGAGCATGCCGATCATGCAGTTCGCGTCGAGGCGCTCGCGCACCTTCAGCATCGAGTCGACCTGCCCGAGCGGGATCACTTCCGGCTTCGCGGCGGGATTCACCGCGGCGAGCGTCGCGTTGATCTTGCGCGCGTTCTTCTCGTACATCGTGACGACCACGCGCAGGTCCGGATGCGTGCGGCCGATCGCGCGCACGACCTCGAAGCTGCCGAGGTGCGCGCCCATCAGGAACGCGCCGCGTCCGCCCGCGAGCGCATCGTCGACGAGCGTTTCGCCGTGCAGCCGGATGTCGAACAGGTCGAAGCGTCCGTTCATCAGGTAGATGCGGTCGTGGATCGTCGCCGCGAAGGTGAACACGTGGCGGTACACGTCGCGCCAGCGCGCGGGGCGGCCGAGCACGCGGCGCAGGTAGTCGCGCGACGCCGCGCACGCGACCGGCGAGAACAGCACGAAATACGTCGCGATCAGATGCAGCACGATGCGCGCGCGCTGCCGGCCGAAGCGCAGCGAGATCCACGTCATCGCGCGCAGCAAGCCCGCATTGCTGCGCTCCTGGCGTTCGGCCCACGCGGTGCGCTTCATGGCTGCGCACCGTCCTGCGCGGCCGGCGGCGCCGACAGCACGCCGGTCGCGACCTCGCGCGACCCGGTGCGCAGCGTGAAGCGGATCGTGCCGCTGGCTGCGGTATCGAACGCGAGATCGAGCGGTTCGCCGGGGGCGACCGGGCTCAGGAATTTCGCGGACCCGAGCCGCCACGCGTGCAGCGGACGGTTCAGCGCCGCGCCGATCGCGTGGATCGCGTGATCGAGCAGCACGACCCCCGGTACGACCGGATGGCCGGGGAAGTGGCCGGGCAGCGCCGGATGGTCGACGGGAATCGTGAACGCGAGCGAGGGCGCGGGCGTGCCCACCGTGGCGGGTGCGGCGGGTGCGGGCATCGGCGCGGCGGTGGCGCGCGCGTGCCGCGCAACCAGCGCGGCAAGCACGTCGCGCGGCAGCTTGCCCGTTTCGTTGCGCGGCAGCGCGTCGACGAACACGAGCGGGCGTGGCATGAACGCGGGATCGATCCGTTCGCGCAGCGCGCGCTGCAGATCGGCGGCGGCGAGCGTCGGCGCGACGACGAGCGCGACCAGGCGCGTGACTGGTTCGAGATCCGTGTCGGCGTGCGCCGGTGCGGCTTCGTCGGGCATGAAGAACACGCCGTCGACCACCGCCGGAATCGCGTTGAGCTGATGGTTCAGGTACGCGAGCGACGTTCGCTTGCCCGCGATGTTGACGAGGTCCGCCTTGCGCCCGTGCAGCAGGAACCGGCCGTCGCCGAGCAGTTCGAGCGCATCGCCCATCGGCACGGGCGCCTCGACGTGCCCGCCCGACACCCAGACGGTCGGGCCGCCGTCGTCGCCCGTGCCGTCGCTTGCCGGTTCGTCGCGCGCGTCGAGCCGGATGCCCGGGAACAGTTGCCATGCCGCGCCTTGCGACGTGCGGCGGGTCGCGATCTGGCCGGTCTCGGTGCTGCCGTAGATCTCGACGAGCGGCGCGTCGAGCGCGGCCTCGGCTTCGCACGCGAGTTTTTCCGACAGCGGCGCGGTGGCCGACAGCACGAGCGCCGCGCGCGGCAGCGCATGGCCGGCCGCCAGCAGCGCGCGCAGATGGATCGGCGACGTGACGAGCACGCGCGGCTGCGGGATCGCGTCGAGTTCGTCGCGAATGTCGATCGGGTAGAACGGCTGGCGGTTGCTGAACGCGAGGCCGCCGATCAGCGCGAGCAGCACCGTCGACTCGAAGCCGTACATGTGCTGCGCGGGCACCGTGCCGATCAGCGTGGCCGCGCGGCCGTCGAGCAGCCCGAGGCGGTCGGCCGCCGCGCGCACGCAGCCGACCAGGAAGCCCCAGGTCTTGCGGTGCGGCACCGGCGCGCCGGTCGAGCCGGACGTGAACACGTAGGCCATGATCCGCGTCGCATCGATCCGCGGCACGGCGAACGGCGCATCGTCCGCGAAGTCGCCGGGCGCGGCGTCGGGATACGCGAAGCGCGGCAGGTCGATCGCGCAGTCGGGCGCGTCGTGCAGGCAGAACGCATCGGGCGCGAAGGACGCGAGCTGGCGGACCATTTCCGGCGTATGAGTCGACGGCAGCAGGCTGATCTTGCCGGCGACGAGCGCCGCGCACAGGCTGACCGCGAAACGGTAGCGGTCGCGGCACACGTTGAACACGTGCGCGCCGGCGGGCAGCGCGGCGGCCACGCGCGCGACGTCGGCGACGAACGCGCGCACGGTGACGGGCGTGCCGTCGCGCCAGGCGATCGTCTGGTCCGGCGAGGAATGGAATACCAGCGGGTGAGTCGGCATAAATCGGTAAAAACGGGAGCAAAGGCCGGCGTAGCCGCGTTGCGGCGCCGCGCCGGCCGTGAATTCATCGTGAGGCCTGTGGCGCCTGTGTCGTCGCGCGATACGCGCGCACCGCGTCGACCATTCGTGGGCGCGGCTCGTGCGGCAGCGCGAAGCGCCGGCACGCATGCTCGGCGGCGAACATCACGGCGACGAGCGGCAGCGACAGGTAGTTCGCGAACGTCGACCACGCGACGATCGGCGCGGTCGCGAACAGCAGCGTCGACACCGCGGCGATCGCGACGAAGAACAGCGTCCACGCGAACGTGATCTGCCGCGTGTAGCGTGCGACGGCCGGCGTGACCGTGCCGTGGATCATCGCCGCGAAGCGCGTGCACAGCGGCACCTTGCCGGCCGCGAGCGTGCAGCCGAACAGCAGCGCCATCGCGACGTTGAAGCTCGCGTGTTCCAGATACAGGCCCCATTCGAAATGTCGCGCGAGCGGCGCGCGGGCGGCCCACAGCAGGGCGGCGGCAAGCAGCCACGCCGGCACGAACCACGCACGTCGCGGCGAGCGCAGCGCCGCGCCGAGCGCGAGCAACAGCGGCGGCACGAGCGCCATCGCGAGGCCGAAGCCGTGTGCGCCGGGCGTCGCGGCCGCGTAGTGCGCGCCGGCCTGGTAGGCCGCCACGGCGCCGACCGCGGCGACGCCGCGCGCGATGGGCAGCAGCCGGCTCATCGACGGCCTCCGGGCGTGCGGCGCGGGCACACGTCACCGACGGCCGCCAGGCGGCAGCGGACGGGCGGGTGAACCGGAACGGAGCGGAAGGACGGGCGCGGCATGACTGGAGACATCGGGCGGGTCGTGGCCGGACGCGGTGGTCGGGCCGTCAAACATCATATGAATGGCGGCCGGGACGCAGGTCCGGGCCGGTGGTCGGGCACGCTCATTTTAGGGCCCCGGCACCGCGTGTTCGGGGCGCGCGTGAACGGGTTTTGTAACCGATTGTATGGCACCGGATGAGGCGTTTCGCAGGGTCGGTCCATTTCCGTCCAAAGCGGCTCAAGCGTCTCGTGCATTCGGGTCCCGAAACGGGGTGCGGCGCAGGCCCGCCAGTCTGTAACCATTCCCGGTATACGACCCGATACCCTTCGTCTAGAATCCGCGTAACTTTTACCAACGATCCCCAAATAACGCAGGCGGGGACGCCGGCAGACGCCGGAGGGACGGAGATTTGCACGCGCCGGGCGTGCACGACAGTTGCCGTTTCCGGGCGCCTCCCGCTGCCATGGGCCGCCTGCCCGCACGCATGATGAACGCACTGGAACAAGAGCTCGCCACGCTGATCGTCGGCGAATTGAATCTCGAAGACGTCCCGCTCGAAACAGTGACGGCCGGGACCCCGCTGTATGGCGAAGGGTTCGGGCTCGACTCCATCGACATCCTGGAAATCGCGCTGCTGATCTCGAAGAAATACGGCTTCGAACTGCGCTCGGACAATCCGGACAACCAGAAGATCTTTGCGACGCTCGGCGCGCTGGCCGCGTACGTCGCCGCGCATCGCACGAAGTAACGGCGGCGCGCAGGGAATGACGGCACGCGGCGGCAATCGGCAGACGATTCGCCGGCGCGTCGATCAAGGTGAAACGCGATGAACGGAGCAATTCGATGCGGGCGCTCGTGACGGGCGGCAGCGGCGCACTCGGGCAGGCGATCTGCACGGCGCTCGCGCAGGCCGGCCATGAAGTGTGGGTGCATGCGAACCGCCATCTCGCGCAAGCAGAGGCGGTCGCGCAGCGGATCGTCGCGGCCGGCGGCACCGCGCGCGCGATCGCGTTCGACGTGACCGACGCCGATGCGACGCTCGCCGCGCTGGCGCCGCTCGCCGACGACGTGCCGGTGCAGATCCTCGTCAACAACGCGGGCATTCACGACGACGCACCGATGGCCGGCATGTCGCGCCAGCAGTGGCACAGCGTGATCGACGTGACGCTCAACGGCTTTTTCAACGTCACGCAGCCGCTGCTGCTGCCGATGATCCGCACGCGGCGCGGCCGGATCGTCAACATCGCGTCGGTGGCGGGCGTGACAGGCAATCGCGGGCAGGTCAACTACGCGGCCGCGAAGGCGGGGCTGATCGGCGCGACGAAATCGCTGTCGCTGGAACTCGCGTCGCGCGGCATCACCGTGAACGCGGTTGCGCCCGGCATCATCGAATCGCCGATGGCCGAGCACGCGTTTCCCGCCGAACGCATCAAGCAGCTCGTGCCCACGCAACGCGCGGGCCGGCCCGACGAAGTCGCGGCGATGGTCGCGTATCTGGTATCCGACGCCGCGGCCTATGTGACGGGGCAAGTGTTGTCCGTCAACGGCGGGCTCGCATGACGAAGCGCGCGGCGTTGGCTTGAACGTAATGCAACGCGGCGCAGGGCCGCGTTGGCGCGCGGCCTGCGCCGCATAGTGAGGAAATCGAAGTGTCCGTGCATCCAGTCGACGCCGAACGGCGCCCGTGTTCCCTGTCGTCCGCCAGCGCGCCCTTTGCGCGCGGGCAGTCGGCAGCCGGGCCGGCCGCATCGCGATCGGGCGCGCCGCTCGCGCGCGGCGGCGACCACGCATTGCGGCTCGTCCAGATGAGCCATGCGCGGCTCGCCGCGTTGCTGCACGATGCGCGTATCCGCGGCGATGAATTCGACCACGTGTTTCCCGGTGCGCTGGGCGCGGTGTGCATCGGCTCGGCCGGGACACACGACGAGTCGCAGGCCGGTGCCGCGGCACGGATGTTGACCGACGCCGCGCCCGATCTGCCGATCGCGCCGGTGCAGATGGCGCTGCTCGGCACCGGTGTTGCGCCGGCCGATGCCGTCTGCGAAATCTGGCAATGCAATGCGCACGACTTGCGCAGCGAACGGCGCGGCGCGCTGCACTATCGCTACAGCGAAACGGCGGGCCTCGTGTTCGGCAGCATCGTCGTGCACGAGCACGAAATGCCCGACGCGCATCGCGACGGCGGCACGCCGCTCGAACGTGCGACGCACGACGCATACCGCGCGCTGTTCGACGTACTCGATGCGCTCGGCATGCCGCATCCGCTGCGCATCTGGAATACCGTGCCGGCGATCAATGCGGTGCAGTTCGGGATCGAACGCTATCGTCAGTTCAATATCGGCCGTCAGCACGCGTTCGACGCGTGCCGCCGCGCACTGACGGGCGGCGTGCCGGCCGCGTGCGCGCTTGGCTCGGTCGAGGCGGTCGCGGGCGATGCGATGCCCGCCGCGCCGCTCGCGATCCATTTCATCGCGAGCCGCACGCCGGCCGATCCGGTCGAGAACCCGCGCCAGGTCAGCGCGTATCACTATCCGGCGCAGTACGGCCCGCGTGCACCGACGTTCGCGCGCGCCGCCGCGTGGGCGGACGGCGACGCCGCGCCAGTGCTGTTCGTGTCGGGCACCGCGAGCATCGTCGGGCATCGCACCGTGCATCACGGCGATGTCGTCGCGCAAACGCGCGAGACGGTCGCGAACCTCGCCGCGGTGCTCGAGCAGGCGGCGCGGCAGGGGCATGGCCCGTTCTCGCTCGCCGACCTGAGCTATCGCGTCTACGTGCGCGATGCCGGCGACGCCGCGGCGCTTGCCGCGATCGAGCGCGTGTTGCGCGATGCGGCCGGCCCCGGCGTGCGGCCGCTGTTCGTGCATGCGGACGTGTGCCGCGACGACCTGCTGGTCGAGATCGAGGCCAGCGCGGGTCATGCGACGGAGTGGCTGTCATGAAGCGCGACAACCTCACGCTCCGGCAACGGGCGCCACAAGCGGACGGCATCGACGAAGCCCGCCGGCAGTCGCCGGCAAGTCATAAACTTTTGTCAGGATCCCTGTCTTCGCAATCGGCCGTTCCCATGTCCACGCTGCACGCCTCGTCCACCCATCTCGTGCTGATTCCCAGCTACAACCCGGGCGCCAAGGTCGACACGACCGTGCGCAATGCCCGTGCGCAGTGGAATCCGGTGTGGGTCGTCGTCGACGGCAGCACCGACGGCAGCGCCGAACGGCTGCAGGCGATGGCCGAGCGCGATCCCGGGCTGCGCGTGATCGTGCTGCCGGAGAATCGCGGCAAGGGCGCCGCGGTGCTTGCGGGGCTCGACGCGGCTGCGGCGAGCGGCTTCACGCACGTGCTGACGATGGATTCCGACGGCCAGCATCCGGCCGACCTGATTCCCGCGTTCATGGCCGAGTCGCAAGCGGCACCCGACGCGATGGTGCTGGGTGTGCCGAAGTTCGACGCGAGCGCGCCGCAGTTGCGCGTGCAGGGGCGCCGGCTGTCGAACGCATGGGCCGACCTCGAGACGCTGTGGGCCGGGATCGGCGATTCGCTGTACGGCTTTCGCGTGTATCCGGTCGCGCCGCTGGCCGCGATCATGCGCCGCCAGCCGTGGATGCGCGGCTTCGACTTCGATCCCGAAGCGGCCGTGCGGCTGTGCTGGGCTGGCGTGCGTCCGATCCGCATCGACGCGCCGGTGCGCTATTTTGGCCGCCACGAAGGCGGCGTGTCGCACTTCCATTACGGCCGCGACAACGCGCTGCTCGCATGGATGCATCTGCGCCTCTTCACCGGCTTCGCGGTGCGGCTGCCGATGCTGGTCGCGCGGCGGCTGACACGCCGCCGCCGCGATCAGGCGGCCTGAGCGCCACACCCGTTTTCCGTCCCGATCATCGCCCGGCCGTGGTGATTGCCCCTATTTTCGCCGTCAATCCCGTCCCGGATCGCCGTTTCATCTCAATCTGCTGAGTAATTAAGGTGTCATCGGATGTAAACATCTGGTAATTTTCTGCCGGATTATGCAAAATCGCCGCTTCCAAATACAACTATCGAGAGATCCGGGATGCAACTCAAGAAAGCGGTGGCAGCGTGTGGCGTGGCGTTCCTGTTGAGCGCATGCGGCGGAGTACAGAGCCTCGACGCGAACAGCCTGACGTCGGCGGGCACGAACCTGTACAAGGCAGCGACGCTGTCGGATGCGGACATCGCCGCGCTGTCGAACGACTCGTGCAAGTCCAGCGACGCCGAATCGAAGATCGCGCCGGCGAACAGCGCGTATTCGAAGCGCCTGACGAAGGTGATGAAGGGCTTCGGCGACATGACGCTGAACGGCCAGAAGATCAACTACAAGGTCTACATGACCAAGGACGTCAACGCGTGGGCGATGGGCAACGGCTGCGTGCGCGTGTACAGCGGCCTGATGGACATGATGAACGACGACGAGCTGCGCGGCGTGATCGGCCATGAAATGGGCCACGTCGCACTGGGTCACTCGAAGAAGGCGATGCAGACCGCCTACGCGGTGAGCGCGGCGCGCAGTGCGGCCGGCGCGGCATCGCCGGGCGTGGCGGCACTGTCGAGCTCGCAGCTCGGCGACATCACCGAGAAGTTCATCAACGCGCAGTTCTCGCAGACGCAGGAAAGCGCGGCGGACGACTACTCGTTCGACCTGATGAAGCAGAAGGGCATGACCCAGAAGGGCCTCGTCACCGCATTCCAGAAGCTCGCGAAGCTCGATGGCGGCCAGAGCTCGATGATGAGCTCGCACCCGTCGTCGGCGAGCCGTGCGCAGCACATCGAGGATCGCATCGCGAAGGGCAGCTGATCGAGCAGCCGACCGCCGGCCAGCGCAGGCCGGCGTCGGCAATCGACACGCAGAAAGCAAAACCCCACGCTCTTCCGGGCGTGGGGTTTTGTTTTGTGGGGTGCGCGCCGCTTACGGGGCCATCCCCGGCAGCACGTAGGCCTGCACGAGCGTGATCAACCCGACGACCACCGCGAACAGCAGGCTGTGCCGCACCGTGAAGCGGAACAGCTCCGACTCCTTGCCGACGAGGCCCGTCGCCGCGCAGGCAACCGCGATCGACTGCGGCGAGATCATCTTCGCGGTCACGCCGCCCGTCGTGTTCGCGGCCACCGCGAGCGTCTCGGGCACGCCGAGCTGATGGGCAGTGGCTTGCTGCAGCGAGCAGAACAGGGCATTCGACGACGTGTCCGAGCCGGTCAGGAACACGCCGAGCCAGCCGAGGAACGGCGAGAAGAACGGAAACGCGACGCCGGTCGCGGCCAGCATCAGCGCGAGCGTCGACGACATCCCCGAGTAGTTCGCGACGAACGCGAACGCGAGCACGAGGCCGATCGACAAGATCGGGCGCGTCAGTTCCTTCAGCGTCTCGCCGAACGTGACGAGCGCGTCGCGCGGTTTCATCCGCAACAGCGCCATCGAAATCAGCCCGGTCACGAGGATCGCGCTGCCCACCGCCGATACCAGGTCGATCTTCAGCACGGCTTCGAGTGCCTTCGGCGTCGCGGCGATCGGCGCGGTCTTCACGACGAGCTGGTCGAGCCCCGCCACATGGAACTTCAGCACGGTCGACGCGAGCAAGCCGTGCGCGGCGAACAGCGCCTTGAACGGCGCGATGCTCCATACGGTGACGACGGCCGTCAGGATCAGGAACGGCGACCACGCGCGTACGGTCTGCGCGAGCGTGTACGGCGACGCTTGCCGGCTCGAACCGGCGCCGAAGCCGTTGCCGCCCGCGCCGAACCCGGCCAGCGCCGCACCGCCGCCGGATGCGACGATGCCGCCGGCCGGCTGCTGCGCGGTTCGCGGCTGCCACACCTTCAGGAACGTCGCGAGCGCGACGAGGCTGACGAGCGACGACGTGATGTCCGGCAGCTCGGGCCCGATGTGGTTCGACGTGAAGTACTGCGTGACCGCGAAGCTGCCGCCCGCGACGAGCGCGGCCGGCCAGGTCTGCCGCACGCCGCGCAGCCCGTCCATCATGAACACGAGCCAGAACGGCACCGCGAGCGACAGCAGCGGCAGCTGGCGGCCGGCCATCGCGCCGATATGGAACGGGTCGATGCCGGTCACCTGCCCGGCGACGATGATCGGGATGCCCATCGCGCCGAACGCGACCGGCGCGGTATTCGCGATCAGGCACAGCCCGGCCGCGTGCAGCGGGCGAAAGCCGAGGCCGACGAGCAGCGCGGCCGTGATCGCGACGGGCGCGCCGAAGCCGGCCGCGCCTTCGAGGAACGCGCCGAACGAGAAGCCGATCAGCAGCATCTGCAGGCGCTGGTCGTCGGTGATCGACAGCACGGACGCGCGAATGATGTCGAACTGGCCGGTCTTCACGACGATCTTGTACAGGAACACGGCCGCGACGATGATCCACGCGATCGGCCACAGGCCGTACGCGAAGCCGAAACCGGCCGCCGCGAGCGCCTGTGGCACGGGCATGCCATACGCGAGGATCGCGACGCCGAGCGACAGCAGCAGCGTGATCGCGGCGGCGACGTGGCCCTTCATCCGCAGCGCGGCCAGCGCGACGAAAAAGAAGATGATCGGGATCGCGGCGACGAACGCCGACAGCCCGAGGCTGCCGAGCGGGGTGTAGATCTGATGCCAAACCTGCATGGATGTCTCCTCCATCTGTGTCTGTATTTCTATGGGTAAGGGCGGGAAAACGGTGTTCTATTCGGGCTGGCCGCGTGCGCGCAGCAGGTCGGACAGGCTGCGCGGCGCCGGTTCGAGCGGCGTGCGGTGCTGCGTCCAGCCCATCTGTTTCGCGGGCGTCAGCGCACGCAGGCGCGTCGCGGCCCAGCGGAACGTGCGGTACGCACGCGGATGCGCGAACGCGCCCGACCAGAAGCGCCACACGAGGTCTTCCGCGCGGTTGTAGTTCGCGCCCTGGCCGCGCAGCGGATGCGCGACGGGTTCGTCGGGCTTGCGGTTCGCCTCGGTGCGCAGCCGCACGAGCAGTTGCGGGATCGGGATCCGGACCGGGCACACCTCGCCGCACGCGCCGCACAGCGTCGACGCGGTCGGCAGGTCGGCCGTCGCGTCGAGGCCGAGCAGGTGCGGCGAGATGATCTTGCCGATCGGCCCCGGGTAGGTGGTTCCGTATGCGTGGCCGCCGATGCGCGTGTAGACGGGGCAGTGGTTCATGCACGCGCCGCAGCGGATGCATTGCAGCGTCGCGCGCAGCTGTTCGTCCGCGTAGGCCTGCGTGCGGCCGTTGTCGAGCAGCACGAGATGCAGCTCGCGCGGGCCGTCGCGTTCGCTGTCGCGGCGCGGGCCCGAAATCAGGTTGAAGTAGGTCGTGATCGCCTGACCGGTGGCCGAGCGCGTGAGCAGGCTCGACAGCGGCACGATGTGCTCGAGCTTCTCGACGACCTTCTCGATCCCCATGATCGCGATATGCGTGTCGGGCACCGTCGTCGACAGGCGGCCGTTGCCTTCGTTCTCGACGAGCCACAGCGTGCCCGTGTCGGCCGCCGCGAAGTTCACGCCGGACAGGCCGATGTCTGCGTCGGCGAACGCACGGCGCAGCGCGCGCCGGCCGGTCTGGATCAGCTCGTCGACGTCTTCCGTGTAGCGCGTGCCGGGGATGTGCGCCTCGAACAGTTCGGCGATGTCGCCGCGCGTCTTGTGGATCGCCGGCATCACGATATGCGACGGTTTCTCGCCCGCGAGCTGCACGATGAACTCGCCCATGTCGGACTCGATGCAGTCGACGCCGTGCTCCGCGAGGTAATGGTTCAGCTCGATTTCCTCGCTCGCCATCGACTTGCCCTTGATCACGCGGCGCGCCTTCTTCGCCTGCGCGATGTCGAGCACGATCGCGTTCGCGTCGGCGGCCGTCTCGGCCCAGTGCACGTGCACGCCGGCTTCGGTGAGCTTCGCCTCCAGTCGTTCGAGCAGCGCGGGCAACTGCGCGAGCGCGTGCTGTCGCACGGCTTCGCCGAGATCGCGCAACTGCTGCAGCTCGGTGTCGTCGGGGAACTGCGTCGCGCGCTTGCCCTGCAGGAAGTCCATCGCGCCGCGAAAGCTCTGGCGCAGCGCGGGATCGTCGAGCGCTGCGCGCGCGCGGGCCTTGAAGTCGCCGGGGGCGACGAATTGCAGCGTGCGGTCGCTCATCGCGGCAGGTCCTCGCAAGCGGTTGCGGCCGGCCGGTCGGCCGGGTCGGTGACGATCACGACCCACAGGCGGCGCGGGCCGTGCGCGCCATAAGCGAGCGTCTGCTGGATGTCGGAGGTCTTCGACGGCCCCGACACCAGCACGAGGTTGGTCGGCATGCCGGCGTGCCAGCGTTCCGCGTGCACGGCTGCGTGCAGATCTGCATGCAGCGTGCTTGCGTGGACGAGCGCGACATGCAGCGGCGGCACCAGCGACACCGTGCGTGGCGTGCCGGCATCGGGTGCGAGCACGACGGTGCCGGTTGCGGCGATACCCGAGCGCGCGACGGTGAAGCCCGCGTCGATCGTGTCGAACAGTTCGGCCTTCCATGCGTCGATCGGCCGGTCGAACGGCACGGGCGCGACCGTGTCGGGCAGCGCGCGGGCGAGGGCCGCGGATTCGGCGCGGTGCGGATCGAGCAGCAGGCGGCGCACGCCGGCGTCGGCGAGACGCGCGGCGAGCTGCGCGGGCCATTCGTCGCCGGCCGCGCACCAGACGTCCGCGTGCGATGCGGCGAGCGCGGTCTGCATCGCCTGGGCGAGCGCGTGCGGATCGCGCGCGGCCGATGCGCGGCGCGTGTCGAAATGCGTGTCGATGCGAGAGTCGAGTGCGGAGGCGGCCGTCGCGGCGACGCCCGGGGCCGTGGCGCGCAGGCGCGCGAGAATCGCGGCGCGCGCGTTCATTGCTGGTCTCCGCGCAACGACGTGGCGCCGGCCGTGCGGCGCCACAGGAAGCTCGCGAGATGTTCGACCGGCAGCGGCGCGCCGGACTTGGTCGCAGCGTGGCCGATGTTCAGCAGGCAGCCGCAGTCCGCGGACACGAGCCGGTCGCAGCCGGTCGCGCAGGCTGATGCGACCTTGTCGCGCACCATCGCGCCGGAGATGTCGGGATGTTTGAGCGAGAACGTGCCGCCGAAGCCGCAGCATTCGGATTCGCGTTCGTGTTCGATGCGCGTCACGCCCGGCAGCGCGTCGACGAGCGCGACGCCGTGTCCGCGCGTGCCCATTTCGCGCCGCGCCGCGCACGACGTGTGCAGCACGACGCGTTCGGCGGGCCCGGCGCTTGCCGCGGCCGCATCGAGTTGCACGTCGAGCACATGGACGAGGAATTCGGCGAGCTCGTAGGTCCGCTCCGCGATCGCGCGGGCCTTCGGGCCGTGGACCGGATCGTCGGCGAACAGCGCCGGCCAATGGTGCCGGATCATGCCCGCGCACGAGCCGGACGGTACGATCACGGGCCACGGCTCGGCGAACAGGTCGAGCTGCGCGGCCGCGACGCGGCGCGCTTCGTCGGGATTGCCGCTGCTGTAGGCCGGCTGCCCGCAGCAGCTCTGGCCGCGCGGGTAGTGGACCGTCAGGCCTTCGCGTTCCAGCAGACGGACCGTGTCGAGCCCCGCTTCGGGGACGAACAGGTCGACCAGGCAGGTCGCGAACAGGTAAACGTGCGCGGTGGCGGCGGGGTACTGCCTTTCGTTCATGTCTCGCTCCAGAGGCGACGGCCCGGCATGCGGATGCGGGACGACGATTTCGCTGCATAATTCCCGCGACGGCGCCGCAGTTCAAATTGGTTGGGCCAATCGGCGTGACGGGCATGACGGGAGGGGGACGCGACGATGGCAGCGATGACGGCACGGGGCCGGACCGAAGTGGTGATGCGCAAGATCGAGACGGCGCTGCTCGACGGCACCTGGCCGGCCGGTGCACGCCTGCCGGCCGAGCGCGTGCTCGCGCAGCAGTACGGTGTCGCGCGCAATACGGTGCGCGAGGCGACCCAGCGGCTCGTCGCGCGCGGGTTGCTGCAGAGCCGGCGCGGCGCGGGCGTGTACGTGACGGACCAGTTGCGCGCGGGCATCGCGTCGCCGTGGGGCCAGCTGGTCGCCGACCATCCGGCGCTGCGCGACGACATCCTCGAATTCCGCCGCGTGCTGGAAGGCGCGACCGCGTATTTCGCCGCGCTGCGGGCCGACGTGAACGACCGCCGCCGGATCCGCGCGCTGCTGCGCGAACTCGAAACCGCGCACGCGAACGACGACCGGACCGTCGAGGCCGCGACCGACGCGAAGCTGCACGAGGCGATCGCGCTCGCGTCGCGCAACACGATGTTCCTGCACCTCCATACGAGCGTGATCGGGATGCTGCGCGAGCACATTTCGATCAACGTGGTCGGCATGAGCGTGCAGAACGAGCAGGCGGACCAGTTGCTGCTGCAGCACCGCGCCGTGTGCGACGCGATCTGCGCGCACCGGCCCGAGGAGGCGCGCACCGCGATGCAGACGCACATCGATTACGTGCGCAGCCATTTCGAGCGTAGCGACGACGCGCGGTGAAATTGGTCGGACCGCTTCGGCGCATGGCCGGTGCGGCGGGCGGGGGCGACGGATGCATCGCCGGCTTCCGGACGGTGGCCGTTCGCCGGTGGCCCGCGCCGGCCGCCGCCTCCGCGGTGCGCCACCTACGCTTGCCGCGCGATTGACCGGTTCATCGGGCGCCCACTAGAATCGGCCGGAACCGCCCGCCAGCCGCGCGCCGCGGCGAATGCGGACTTTTGTTCCGCCAGTCGAGGAAGTTTCCGTGCTCACGTCTTTCATCCGGCGCGCGCCGGCCGCGCCGTCGTGGCGCGCCGTATGCGGCCCGGCCCGTGCGCTGGCCGTCTGCGTGTTGCTGTCGCTTATCGCCGCGTGCGCGACGCATCCGCCCGCCACCACGCTTGATCGCCCGGTTTCCCATGCATTGCCGCCCGATACGGCGACGCCGTTGCGCGACGCGCTGGCCGCGCCCGAGGCCGCGCATCCGGGCCAGTCTGGCTTCCGGCTGCTGCCCGACGGCGCCGCGGCGCTTCAGATGCGCATCGCGCTCGCCCGCGCGGCGACGAAGACGCTCGACATGCAGTACTACATCGCGACCGAGGACACGACCGGCAAGCTGCTGCTCGCCGCGGCGCTCTACGCGGCCGATCGCGGCGTGCGCGTGCGGATGCTGGTCGACGACCTGAACTTCCGCGACATCGATCGCATCATGGCCGCGCTGAACACGCACCCGAACATCGAGATCCGCGTGTTCAACCCGTTCGGCGCATCGCAGCAGCGCATGGCGGAGCGCACGGCCAACTTCTTCACGCGCATCGACAGCTTCACGCGCCGGATGCACAACAAGGCGATGATCGCGGACAACCAGATCGCGATCGTCGGCGGCCGCAATCTCGGCGATGAATACTTCAGCGCGAGCCCGACGCTGCAGTTTCGCGATCTCGACGTGCTCGCCGCGGGCCCCGTGACGAACGACATCTCGGCAAGCTTCGACACCTATTGGGCGAGCGCGAGCAGCTATCCGCTGAGCGTGCTGAATCACCAGTCGTTCGATCCGAAGGATCTCGACGCGATGCGCGACGAGTTGCGCGACCACTGGCGCAAGAACGCCGATCCGTACAACGCGAAGCCGCTGAACGCGACACCGCTCGCGCAGCAGATCGCGCGCGACGAGCTCGCGCTCGTGTGGGCGCCGGCCGAGTTTCAGGCCGACGCACCCGACAAGGTTGCGCAGCCAACCGACGCGTACGTGAGCCCGCCGATGCAGCGCCTCGTCGAGCTGACGCGCGGCGCGCAGCAGGAATTCCTCGCGTTCTCGCCGTATTTCGTGCCGCACGACGCGGGCGTGAAGATCCTCGGCGACGCGACCGCGCGCGGCGTGCGCGTCGCGATCCTGACGAATTCGCTCGCCGCGACCGACGCGGTCGCCGTGCAGGCCGGCTACGGGCCGTACCGCGTGCCGCTGCTGCAGCACGGCGTCGAGTTGTACGAGTTCAAGGCGCAGCCCGGCCGGCAGCGCCCGCGCCTGTTCGGGTCGGGCTCGCGGGCGAGCCTGCACGCGAAGGCGTACGTGATCGACCGGAAGATTCTCGTGATCGGCTCGATGAACCTCGATCCGCGCTCGGCGCACCTGAATACCGAACTGGCGCTCGTGATCCACAGCCCGGCGCTCGCGCAGCAGGTCGCGACGATCTTCACGCGCGTGACGCAGCCGGACGAAAGCTATCGCGTGAGCCTCGCGACGCCGGCGGGCGGCGGCGCGCCCGCACTCGAATGGACCGGTACGGACAACGGCCGGCCGACCACCTATCACGTGGATCCGGGCGCGGGGCTGCTGCGCAACCTGATGACCGGCATCTTCATGTTGCTGCCGGTCGACGATCAGCTTTAAGGGACCGAAGCGCTCCGGCTAAACCCGCGTTAACGGTGCGTCGGGAAAGGTGATATGGTTGTGTGCGCAACCATGATGGCGGTGTGACGATGCCACCCGACGGCCCGCGCCACGCGGGCCGCGCACACCCGCAACCGGAGTTCCTCCATGCAACGTGTACCGAACCAGCCGTTCACGCGTCCCGCCCGCTTCTCCGAAGCCGAATGGCAGGCGCGCGTGCAGCTCGCGGCGGCGTATCGCATCTTCGATCATCTCGGCTGGACCGAGCTGATCTACAACCATATCTCGCTGCGCGTGCCGGGCGAGGACGGACATTTCCTGATCAACCCGTTCGGGCTCCATTACCGCGAGGTGTGCGCGTCGAACCTCGTGAAGATCGATATCGACGGCAACGTGATCGGTCATTCCGACTGGCCGATCAATCCGGCCGGCTTCACGTTCCACAGCGCGATCCATGCGGCGCTGCCCGATGCGCACTGCGTGATGCACGTGCACACGACGCCCACGATGGCCGTGTGCTGTTCGCGCGACGGGCTGTCGTTCTCGAATTTCTATTCGGCGCAGTTGTACGGGAAGATCGCGTATCACGACTTCGAGGGCATCACCGTGCATCTCGAAGAGGGGCGGCGCATCGTCGAGAGCGCCGGCGGGCGGCCCGTGCTGCTGCTGCGCAATCACGGGCCCGTGACGATCGGCGCGACGCTCGCGCAGACGTTCTCGCTGATGTGGCTGCTCAATCGCGCGTGCGAGGTGCAGGTCGCGACGCATGCGATCGGCGATGCGCTGCCGATCGCGCCGCCCGTGCTCGAGGCGTGCGTGCGCGATTCGCTGAATTTCGACCCGAAGCATGGCGCGGGGCAGGATGCGTTCGACGCGCTGCAGCGCATCGTCGATCGCATCGATCCCGGTTATCGCGCGTGACGCGAAGCGCTGCGTTCACTGGCGGCGCACGCAAAAAAAACGCGGCCGGGTGGCCGCGTGAATACTCGCAGACTCCTTCGGACGAAGGAAACAAGCAACTGTGAAACGAAGTGTAGCGAAAGGCCGCACGCGGATTCAGCCGTCAGGCTGCAAAGGTCCGTTCCAGGTTGACGCAGACTGACGCGACGTGCGGCGTCCACCGCGCGAGATAGCCGGCCGCGTGCGGCGCCATCAAGGGTGGTGCGGCGATTCGCAGCATGGCCGTTCGGCGGACTGCCGGCGCATCGGCGATCGACTACCATCATGTCTGGCGCCCCCGCTCGGGCGGCGTACAACGTCGTACAAGGAGAGTCCATGCTCAAGCTGCGTTTGCTCCAGGTCGCGTTACTCGCGGGCGTGCTGGCCGCCGGCAGCGCCGCCGCCGAAACGGTGCGCCTGTCCGCCAATCTCCAGCCGTCGAGCGAAGTGCCGCCAACCGCGACCAAGGGTTCGGGCGCCGTCGATGCCACCTACGACACGGCCACGCACACGCTGCAGTGGACGGCGACTTACGAACACCTCACGGGTCCGGCCACCGCCGCGCATTTCCATGGGCCCGCGCCGGTCGGCCAGAATGCGGGCGTGCAGGTGCCGATTCCGAAGGACGAGCTGGCGAGCCCGATCAAGGGTTCGAAGGTGCTCACCGATGCGCAGGTCACCGACCTGATGGGCGGCAAGTGGTACTTCAACGTCCATACGAAGGAGCACCCGTCCGGCGAGATCCGTGGCCAGGTGATGCCGGCGAACTGAGCGCCGGCGTTTGATATAGAGGCACCTGTCGAGCGGTGCGGGAACGTTCGCACGTACCATCGTCACACTGCGATGACGGAGTGGGTCCGATGAGTTGGCAAAGCAAGTTCGCCTGCTGGCTGCTGCGCTGGCAGTTCCGTCCCGAGACCACGCGCGAGGTGCTCGATCCCGCCCGCGCACGGCGTTTTACCGACCTGCGGATGTTCGTGCCGCGCCGCGCGCGGTCGGGCTACCGGCTGCGCCAATGTTACGGCGCGGGCGACGCGCCGCTGCGCGGCGAATGGCTCGAACGCACCGACGCGGTCGCGGGTCGCAGCCCCGGCCGCACGCTGCTGTATTTCCACGGCGGCGGTTATTACTTCTGTTCGACGAAGACCCATCGGCCGCTCGTGTTCGGCCTGACGAAGCGCGCCGGCGTGCGCTCGTTCTCGCTCGACTACCGGCTTGCGCCCGAAAACCGTTTCCCGGCCGCGCTCGACGATGCGCTGGCCGCGTACCGGCAACTGCTCGCGCTCGGCACGCCGCCCGAGTCGATCGTGCTCGGGGGCGATTCGGCGGGCGGCGGCCTTGCACTCGCGACGCTCGTCGCGCTGCGCGATCGCGGCGAGCCGCTGCCGGCCGGCGCGATCCTGTTCTCGCCGTGGACCGACCTGGCGGCCACCGGCGACACGCTGCGCACCAACGACGGCGCCGATCCGATGTTTGCCGGCGCGGCGCTGCCGAAGGCCGCGAAGCTCTACCTCGGCGACGCACCGGCGACGCATCCGTACGCGTCGCCGCTCTATGCGGATTTCGCGGGCCTGCCGCCGCTCTACATCCAGGTCGGCAGCACCGAGGTGCTGCTCGACGATTCGCGCCGCGTCGCCGAGAAGGCGAAGGCGGCCGGCGTGGCGGTGGAGATCGAGGTGTGGCCGGACATGCCGCACGTGTGGCAGCTATACGCGCCGATGGTGCCGGAAGCGCGCGACGCGCTCGACCGCGCGGCCGCGTTCCTGCGCCGCGTCGCGGTCGAACGCGCGGTTCAGCGCGTCGGCGAGGCGTCGATCGCCTGATAGGCGGCCTTGACGGCCACCGAACCGTACTTGCGCTCGAGCCGGCGCACGGTGAAGTGGCCGTGCGCCATCTGCTGGAAGTGGTCGATGAACAGCGTGTTGACGGTCGCGCCGAGCACGGCGCCGATCGCCGGAATCGACTTCGCGGCCATCTGCTCGGTCACCTGCACCGAGAAGCGCGATGCCACCGTCTGCACGAGCTTGAACACGGCCGCCGAGCTGTGCGCGGCGATGCCTTTCGTCGTGATGTCCGACGATGCCTTCGAGATGGCTTGCGCGAGTGCGCCGCGCAGCACGAAATAGCCGAGATCGGCGTCCTCTTCCTGCTTGTCCGGGTTGCCGCCCATGCCGAGCACGGCCAGGCATTGCAGCTGCGTATCGACCGACGTCAGGTCCTCGCCTTCGCTGCGCGCGATGTCGCACACCGAGCGGAAGATCAGCGTGGTCGTCACCGGCAGCTCGACCGGCAGCGCGAGAAAGCCGAACGCGCCGCCCGCCGCGCCGGTCGTCGCGACCGCGAGCTTGCGCAGCAGGTTGCTCGGCTTGTCGGGCTCGGCGTCCGGCGCCGGCGGCTTGCCGAGCGTGCGCAGCGCGATGTTCAGGCACTTGCGCAGTGCGAGCTGCGTCGCGTCGTTGATCTTGCCGGTCGCGAAATCCGGCAGCCGGGCGATCATTTTCTCGACCGGCGCGCCGAGCATGCCCGTCAGCTTCATCGTCAACGACGGGCTTTCGAGCACCTGCTTCGCGCGCCACAGTGCGTCCCGATCCTCCTGCGACAGGGATATCGCGGGGGTGATTGAAATCGGTTCCATCATTCTCCTTGGCGGCCGGGGTCGGTTTGACCATCGCCAGCCTAGATTACTCCGCCATGCTAGAATTTTAAGATTGATTGACTCGTCAAAAGTTGCATCAACAAAAAATGGCCGTCCACACTGCCGCCCACCATTCGAGCGGGCAAGTCTTGCCATTCCGCGAATCGCTGCTGGCGATGATCGGGATCTCGTTCGTCACCATGCTCGTCGCGCTCGACCAGACCGTCGTCGGCACCGCGCTGCCGACCATCGTCGCCGAACTCCGGGGCTTCGACCTGTACGCGTGGGTCGCGACCTCGTACCTGCTCAGTTCCGTGATCACGGTGCCGATCTTCGGCCGGCTCGGCGACTATTACGGCCGCAAGCCGTTCGTGATCGTGTCGATCATCGTGTTCACCGGCGCGTCCGTGCTGTGCGGCATGGCCAACGACATGCTGTATCTCGTGCTCGCGCGCGGGCTGCAGGGGATCGGCGGCGGGATGCTGGTCGGCACCGCGTTCGCGTGCATTCCCGACCTGTTTCCCGATTCCGTCGTGCGGCTGCGCTGGCAGGTGCTGATGAGCTCCGCGTTCGGCATCGCGAACGCGGTCGGCCCGTCGCTCGGCGGCGTGCTGACCCAGTCGTTCGGCTGGCGATCGGTGTTCTACGTGAACCTGCCGGTCGGCCTGCTGTCGCTGCTGTTCGTGTGGCGCTACCTGCCGCACCTGCGCCACGTCGAGCACGATCGCAAGATGCGGCTCGACTGGCCGGGCGCGCTGCTGATCGCACTGTCGCTCGGCTCGCTGCAACTGTTCGTCGAATGGCTGCCGAAGTACGGCGTTGCGAGCTGGGCGTCGCTGCTGCTCGTCGTCGCGGTCGCGGCCGGCGTCGGCCTGTGGCACTGGGAAAAGCGCGCCGCGCAGCCGATTCTGCCGTTCGACATGTTCGGCAACCGCGCGCTGTCGGCGCTCTTCGTGCTCGCGATCCTCGCCGGCTTCTCGATGTTCTCGCTGCTGTTCTACGCGCCGCTGCTGTTCCAGGGCGGTTTCGGGATGTCGCCGAAGGAGGCGGGGCTCGTGATCACGCCGCTCGTCGTGTTCATCACGATCGGCAGCATCATGAATGGCCGCGTCGTCACGCGCATCCGCAATCCGAACGCGATGCTGCACGTCGGCTTCGTGCTGTTCGCGATCACGTGCGCAGGCATCGTCGTGTCGACGCACACGACGCCGACCTGGATGCTGATGGCGCTGATGGTCGCGGGCGGCATCGGGCTCGGCTTCGTGCTGCCGAACCTCACCGTGTTCGCGCAGCAGACGGCCGGCCGCGAGCACCTCGGCATCGCGACGGCGCTGCTGCAATCGCTGCGGATGGTCGGCGGGATGGTCGGCACCGCGCTGACGGGCACGCTCGTCAACCAGATGTATTCGGGCGGCGTGCGCAATGCGCTGTCGGCCGACCATGCGATGCAGTGGCATGCGCAGCTCGCCGATCCGCAGATCCTGATCGATCGCACCGCGCAGGGCAGTCTCGTCGCCGAGCTGACGCGTGCCGGGCATAATGGCGCGCTGCTGCTGGAAGCGGCCCGCGAATCGCTGGTCAGCGCGATTCACCTGGGCGTCGCGATGGCGGCCGTCATCGCCGTGGTGTCGGTGTGGCAGTGCCGCCGCGTGCCGCCGATCGCGCTGCGGCGCAAGATCGAGCCGCATGTCGCGGCCGACTGACGGATTGACCGATTCAACGATTCACCGATTTACCGGAAACGAAATCAGCGCATGGAAGAACAGGACCGCGTCGCGATCTTGCAGCAATTCGGACGCACGTATCGCGCGTTCATGACCGCGTTCGAAACGCACGTCGGGCAGCCGATGCCGCGCTGGCGCATCATGGTCGCGTTGCACACGATGGGCGGGCATTCGTCGCAGAAGCGGCTCGTCGAAGTGCTGCGCATCGATCCGGGTGCGCTCACGCGCCAGTTGAAGTCGCTCGACGCGCTCGGCTGGATCGAGCGCGAATCCGACGCGCGCGACAACCGCGTGACCAATGTCACGCTGACGGACGACGGCCGCGCCGCGTTCGACGCATGCCTGCCGCGCCGCAAGGCGTTTCTCGAGCAGACGATGGCGCAGTTGCCGGACGACGTGCTGAATGCGCTGTCGGGCGCACTGGCGATGCTCGAATCGCGAATCGCGGACGTCGGTTCGACGCCGGTCGCGCGCTGACGCACGGCGCGGGCAGGCGCGTCAGCCGCGCCCGCGACCGATCGCCACCGGCAGGCGGGCACGTTATTCCGCTGCCGGCCGGCGCTTCATCTCATCTCGATTCACTTCAGGTTTACAGCTCGATGCGCGTTCCCAGCAGCGCGAGGAACTGCGCGAGCCATGCCGGATGCGCGGGCCACGCGGGCGCGGTGACGAACGGTGCATCGGTCACGGCCGCATCGACCGGGATGTCCGCGTATTCGCCGCCAGCAAGCTTCACCTCGGGCGCGCAGGCCGGGTAGGCCGAGATGCGCTTGCCGCGGATCACGTCGGCGGCCGCGAGCAGTTGCGCCGCGTGGCAGATCGCGGCGATCGGCTTGCCGGCCTCGGCGAACGCGCGCACGAGCGCGATCACCTTCGGGTCGAGTCGCAGGTATTCGGGGGCGCGGCCGCCCGCGATCGCGAGCGCGTCGTAGCGCGACGCGTCGACGTCGTCGAACGCGGCGTTCAGCGTGAACTGGTGGCCGGGTTTCTCGGTGTAGGTCTGGTCGCCTTCGAAATCGTGGATCGCGGTCTTGATCTTGTCGCCCGCGCGCTTGCCCGGGCAGACTGCATCGACGTGGTGGCCGACGGCCTGCAGCGCCTGGAACGGCACCATCGTTTCGTAGTCTTCGGCGAAATCGCCGGTCAGGAACAGGATCTTCTTCGCGGCCATGGCTTTCTCCAGTGAAGCGGCGTGAGGGCCCGTTCGCGCCGTGCGCGGCAGACGGGCGCAACGGCCCCGAGGCGCCGTTGCGCAGCACGCAACAGCCCGCCCCGAGGGCGAAAGCGCAGTGTACTCCGGCAGATTGAAGCGCGCGTGACGGCCGCCCCGCGCGAGCGGCGGGGCGGTGCGCGCAACGCGCGTCAGAAGAAGGTTTCGACGACTTCCGTCACGCGGAACTGCGGATCGAGCACGAGCACCTGGCGCCACTTGTCGAACGTCAGGCACGGATGCGAGATGTCGAACGCAACCATGTCGCCGACCTTCACGTCCGCGCCCGGCGGGATCTGCAGGTACGCGTGCTGGTCCATCATCCCGGTGACGGCCCAGCCTTCGGTGGCGGCGACGTCGCGCGGCGCGCTGTCGCGGCCCGGGCGGAAGTGGCGCGCCGGCTCGGGCAGGCCCGCGTCGAACGCCGCGTCGCGCTTGCCGAGCGCGACGATCGCGCGGTCGGCTTCCGGCACCGACTGCACGTACGCCCACAGCTGCAGCGCGGGCAGCAGCCCTTCGCCCATCGTGCGTGCGATCGGGTTGCGTGCGAACACGTCGGTCTGCGCCTTCTTGTAGACGCCGACGTCGTGCGTCAGGTAGCAGCCCGGACGCAGCACGACTTCCGCGAAGCCCGCGTTGGACGCCTTCGCGAATTCTTCCGCGACCACGTCGTACCACGCCGAACCGGCGCCGGACAGGATTGCCGGCGTGCGCGCGAAGCGGCCCGCGTCGGTCAGCTCGCGCGTGAGCGCGACCGCTTCCTGCAGAAATGCGCGGATCTCGCCTTCCTCTTTCAGCACGCCTTCATACAGCTCGATGCCGGCCAGCTTCAGCGTGTCCGGATAACGCGCGAGCGCGGCGAGCACGGCTTCGCGCTGCGCGGCATCGCGCACACCCGCGCGGCCGCCCGGCACGCCGAGCTCGAGCAACACGTTCAGCGGCTTCTTCAAATCGCCGAAGAAGCGGCCGAGCTGGTCGACGCTCTCGGCGGAATCGACGAGGCAGAAGAATTCGAAGTCGGGATCGGACAGCAGCCCGGCGATGATCGTCATGTTCTGGCGGCCGACGAGCTGGTTCGCGAGCAGCACGCGCCGCACGCCGCCGTGATACGCGGCCTGCGTCTGGTGCGCGGTCGCGAGCGTGATGCCCCACGCGCCCGCGTCGAGCTGGCGGCGGAACAGTTGCGGCGCCATCGTCGTCTTGCCGTGCGGCGCAAACTTGACGCCATACTGCTGGACGAATGCCTGCATCCAGTTCAGGTTGTGTTCGATGCGATCCTCGTAGAGCACGGCAGCCGGCAGGCTGACGTCTTCCGCGAGCAGGTTCCACTCGAGGCGGCCCGCGTCGCCCAGCGGCACGCTCGCGCTCGGCAGATTGCCGAGACCCTTGCCGAACGGATCGATCGTCGCTTCCTGATAGTTTGTAACTTTCATGTCAATCTGCTCCATCATCACTATGCATTGCACTGAAGTTGACATGCAGATGGTACAGAAAGTAGGATTTGCGCGGTGATGTTATTTAGTAACATCAAGCTCCCCATCCTTTCCGCAGATGAATACGCCCGCTACTCCGTCCGCTTCGCACGCGGTCGAGCCTCATCCGGCTCCGCCGGTCCTCGACATCGTCGCGCGGATCGCCGAATGCGCGCCCGAGCTGCGTGAAGCCGAGCGCAAGGTCGCCGCGTTCATCCTTGCCGATCTCGCGCGCGCCGCGCATGCAAGTATCGGCGCGCTCGCTCGCGACGCGGAAGTCAGCGTCGCGACCGTCACGCGTTTCGCGAAGGCGGTCGGCTGCCGCGACGTGCGCGAACTGAAGGTGCTCGTCGCGCAGGCGGCGGCTGTTGGCCAGCGCTTTCTCGTACCGTCCGACGAGGCACCGGCCGACGACACGAACCCCGCATCGGTCGTCTACGACGAGATCCGCCTGGCGCTCGCGCACAACCACCAGTTGCTGCGCAACACGTCGTTCGACGCGGCGGCCGAGCTGCTCGCCGGCGCGAAGATGATCTACGTGTACGGGCAGGGCGGCGGCTCGACCGCGCTCGCCGACGAGTTGCGCTTCCGGCTCGTGCGCTTCGGCCGGCCGGTCGCGACCTATCAGGACAGCCTGCTGCAGCGGATGGTGTCCGCGACGCTGTCGCGCGACGCCGTCGTCGTCGCGCTGTCGGTCAGCGGGCGAGTGCCCGAGCTGCTCGAAAGCTGCCGGCTCGCGCAGCGCTATGGCGCGAAGCTGATCGTGATCACGGCGCCGGCTTCCCCGCTCGCGAAGCTGGCCGACCACCTGATTCCGGTCGTCGCGTTCGAAACCGATTTCATTTACAAGCCGTCGACATCGCGTTACGCGATGATGATGGCGATCGACGTGCTCGTCACCGGAGTCGCGTTGCGGCTCGGCGATGCGGGCCGAGAATCGTTGCGCCGCATCAAGCATGCGCTCGATGCGCATCGCGGCGGCGGAGACCGTCAACCGGTAGGAGACTGAACATGCATTCGCATCCCGAAGCGGCCGATACGTTGATCGTCGGCGCGCAGCTTTACGACGGTACCGGTGCGCCGCCCGTCACGCGCGACGTCGCGATCCGCAACGGCGTGATCGCGGCGATCGGCAACCTGTCGAACTGGCTCGCCGAGACCGTCGTCGATGCGGACGGCCGCGCGCTCGCGCCGGGCTTCGTCGACGTGCACACGCACGACGACACGCACGTGATCCGCGCGCCGCAGATGCTGCCGAAGATCTCGCAGGGCGTGACGACCGTGATCGTCGGCAACTGCGGGATCAGCGCGTCGCCGGTGACGCTCGCGGGCGATCCGCCCGACCCGATGAACCTGCTCGGCGAGCGCGGCGCGTTCCGGTACCCGACCTTCGCCGACTACGTCGCGGCCGTGAACGACGCGCGTCCGGCCGTCAACGTCGCGGCGCTCGTCGGCCACACGGCGCTGCGCAACAACCAGATGGACCGCCTCGACCGCGCGGCGACCGACGGCGAAATCGCCGGGATGCGCGCGCAGCTCGAGGAGGCGCTCGCGAACGGCGCGCTCGGGTTGTCGTCGGGCCTCGCGTACGGCTCCGCGTTCGCGGCGCCGGCCGAGGAAGTGATGGCTCTCGCCGAGCCGCTCGCGAATGCGGGCGCGCTGTACACCACGCACATGCGCACCGAGTTCGACGCGATCCTCGATGCGATGGACGAGGCGTATCGCGTCGGCCGCCATGCGCGGGTGCCGGTAGTGATCTCGCACCTGAAATGCGCGGGCCCGTCGAACTGGGGGCGCAGCACCGAAGTGCTCGCGTCGCTCGAAGGTGCGCGTCGTTACCAGCCGGTCGGCTGCGACTGCTATCCGTACAGCCGCAGTTCGTCGACGCTCGACCTGAAGCAGGTGACGGGCGACATCGACATCACGATCACGTGGTCGGAGCCGCATCCGGAAGTCGCGGGCAAGCTGCTGAAGGCGATCGCGGCCGACTGGGGTGTATCCGAGCAGGAAGCCGCGCAGCGTATCCGCCCGGCCGGCGCCGTGTACCACAACATGTCCGAGGACGACGTGCGCCGGATCCTGTCGCACCCCGCGACGATGGTCGGTTCGGACGGCCTGCCGAACGATCCGCTGCCGCACCCGCGGCTGTGGGGCGCGTTCCCGCGCGTGCTCGGCCATTACGTGCGCGACACGAACCTGCTGCCGCTCGAGGAGGCGATCCGCAAGATGACGTCGCTGTCCGCGCGCCGCTACGGGATCGCGCGGCGCGGCGAGGTGCATGTCGGTTACCACGCGGATCTCGTGCTGTTCGACCCGGCGCGCGTGATCGACGCCGCGACGTTCGAGCAGCCGCAGCAGCCCGCGCACGGGATCGACGCCGTGTGGGTGAACGGCGTGCTGACCTACGAGAACGGCCAGCCGACCGGCGAGCGCGCCGGTGGCTTCGTCGCACGCGGCGAGCGCGTGCCGGCGAGCGCCGACGCCGCGTTCTGAGCGCGGCGTCGGGTTCGATCTTCCGCGCGTGCCGCTGCCGGCGCGCGCATCCGCAACCGAGCGTTGCATGGGATCCGGGTCAGCGCTGAAGCGCGGCGCGGGTCGACAAAACAAGGAGTGAAACGATGAAGCGATATGGCGTAGGCGAAGCGAAGGGTACGGGCGGCCAGGTGATGCCGTTCGCGCGTGCGGTCGAGGCCGACGGCTGGCTGTACGTGTCGGGCCAGACGCCGATGGTGAACGGCGAGGTCGTCGAAGGCGGGATCGTCACGCAGTCGAAGCAGACGATCGAGAACGTGATCGCGATCCTGAAGGAAGCCGGTTACGGCCTCGAGCACGTCGTGCGCTGCGGCGTGTGGCTCGACGACGCGCGCGATTTCGCGTCGTTCAACAAGGTGTTCATCTCGTACTTCGGCGAGCATCCGCCGGCACGCGCATGCGTGCAGTCGAGCATGGTGATCGACTGCAAGGTCGAGGTCGACTGCATCGCGTACAAGGCGCCGGCGAAGTAACGCGGCTGCGCTCCCCGCGCACAGCAAAACAGCCCGGTCGGTGAATGCCGACCGGGCTGTTTCGTTTGGGGTTCGCCGTGATGTCGTTACGTTGCTTGCGACCCGCGGCGACCGCTTGCCGCCGTCACTGCCGCGCGGTGCGCGCGTTGTCCGGCATCGGCTGGTTGTAGTTCGTGCGGAACGGGTTGATGTCGAGCCCGCCGCGGCGCGTATAGCGCGCATACACCGCGAGCTTGACCGGTTTGCACGCATGCAGGATGTCGAGGAAGATCCGCTCGACGCACTGCTCGTGAAAGCCCGTGTGGTTGCGAAACGAGATGATGTAGCGCAGCAGGCCCGCGTGATCGATCTGCGGCCCGACGTAGTGGATCTGCACGCTGCCCCAGTCGGGCTGGCCCGTGACCGGGCAGTTCGAGCGCAGCAGGTCGGACACGAGCGTCTCCTCGACCGGCGCTTCATCCTCGGCGTCGGCTGCCGACAGCAGCGACGGATCGGGTTCGTACACGTCGGTATCGAGATCGAGCCGGTCAAGCGACAGCCCGTCGAGTTCGTCCATCTGCAGCTTGCCGAAGTCGTGCGGCGACACGAGCTGCACGGATACGCTCGCGCCGCACGCGGCCGACACGTCGCGCTTCAGCGTGTCGCGCACCACATCGACCGAGTCGAACGTCGACTGCGCGAACGAGCCGAGATACAGCTTGAACGACTTCGATTCGACGATGTTCGGCGATTCGGCGGGCACGTAGAAGGTCGCGACCGCGACCTGCGGCTTGCCGCGCGCGTTGAGCCACGACAGCTCGTACGCGTTCCAGATGTCGGTGCCGAAGAACGGCAGCGCCGACGTGATGCCGATCTGCGCGCGCGCACCGGCGCGCGGAATCGGGAACAGGAGCGACGCGTCGTACTGGGCTGCGTAGACGGTGGCCTTGCCGAGCGGGGAATGTTCGGGATTCATTGCGTGTCGCCTTTACGACAGGAAGAGGCGGTAAGCCGGGTTGGCGCTCTCTTCGACATACGGATAGCCGAGCGCCGCGAGGAAGCGTTCGAATTCGGCGCGATCGGCCTGCGGCACCTGCAGCCCGACGAGGATCGAACTGTAGTCCGCGCCCTGGTTGCGGTAGTGGAACAGGCTGATGTTCCAGTCCGGCGCCATCGACGACAGGAACTTCATCAGCGCGCCCGGGCGCTCCGGGAATTCGAAGCGGAACAGGCGCTCGTCGAGCGCGAGCGGCGAGCGGCCGCCGACCATGTAGCGGATATGTTCCTTCGACAGCTCGTCGTGTGTCAGGTCGACGGACTTGAAGCCGTGCGACTCGAAGTTCGCGGCGATCTCCGCCGATTCGCCGCGGCGGCGGATCTGCACGCCGACGAAGATGTGCGCGGACTGCGCATCGGCGATCCGGTAGTTGAACTCGGTGACGTTACGATCGCCGACGAGCGAGCAGAAGCGCTTGAAGCTGCCGCGCTCCTCGGGGATCGTGACCGCGAACACGGCTTCGCGCGCCTCGCCCACCTCGGCACGCTCCGCGACGAAGCGCATCCGGTCGAAGTTCATGTTCGCGCCGGACGTGATCGCAACGAGCGTCTGGTTTTCGATGCCTTCGCGTTCCGCGTACAGCTTCGCGCCCGCGACCGCGAGCGCGCCGGACGGTTCGAGCACGCTGCGCGTGTCCTGGAACACGTCCTTGATCGCCGCGCACAGCGCGTCGGTGTTGACCGTCAGCACGCCATCGAGGTGTTCGCTGCACAGGCGGAAGGTTTCCTCGCCGACGAGCTTCACCGCGGTGCCGTCCGCGAACAGGCCGACTTCGGTCAGCTCGACGCGCTTGCCGGCATCGATCGACTGCGCCATCGCGCACGAATCCTCGGTCTGCACGCCGAACACCTTGATCTCCGGGCGCACGGCCTTGACGTACGCGACGATGCCCGCGGCGAGGCCGCCGCCGCCGATCGGCACGAAGATCGCGTGGATCGGGCCCTGGTGCTGGCGCAGGATTTCCATCGCGACGGTGCCCTGGCCCGCGATCACGTACGGATCGTCGAACGGGTGGACGAACGTCAGGTCGCGCTCCTGCTGCACCTTGACCGCGTGCGCGTACGCATCGCTGTACGATTCGCCGACCTGGATCACCTCGACGCTCGGGCCGCCGTGCGCGCGCACCGCATCGACCTTCACCTGCGGCGTCGTGACCGGCACGACGATCACGGCCTTGATGCCCATCCGGGCCGCCGAGAACGCGACACCCTGCGCGTGGTTGCCGGCCGATGCCGTAATCACGCCGCGCGCGAGCGCGTCCGCCGGAATGTGCGCCATCTTGTTGTACGCGCCGCGCAGCTTGAACGAGAACACCGGCTGGTTGTCCTCGCGCTTCAGGTAGACGGCATTGCGCAGCCGGGCCGACAGGTTGCGGGCGGGTTCGAGTTCCGTCTCGATCGCGACGTCGTAGACGCGCGCGGTGAGGATTTTCTTCAGGTAATCGTGGGATGCCATGGGTGCTCGCGTGCGGTGCGGAAGCAGACGGGAAAACGTCAATGATAGCGCCAAGGGTCCGCCTGCACGCAAGCGGCATGCCGGGAGAGCGGTCGCGGGGCCGCTCGGATGGCGCGTTCACGACGCGGAGCGTCCCCTTTTTACCGGGTTAACCGCGCGGTTACCGACCGGACGGGCGGCGAATGATCGCCCGAAACCGTGCCGAACCAGGCGTGGCGCGGCTTGCGGCGATAGCCCCACGGCCTGTCCGGCGTGTCACGTATGGCCCGATCATGGGTTAGAATTCCGTTTTGAATCAAGGATCGGAAGATGCAGAGGCACCCTCGGATCGCCCAGTTGAAGCCGTCGCCGCGCGCAGCCAGCCCCGCGGCGGAACGGCATGAGCGCCGCGCGCGATCGTGCTGATGGTTCCGAGTGCCGCCAGGCCCTGTCGCCGGCCAGGAGGGGCGAGTCAACGCCCGCTCCGGCCCCATGAAGGACAGCCGCGCGCCTGGTAACAGAACAGATTTCCCCAAGATTGCGCCCACGCGCTTGCCGACGCCCGTGCACGGGGTATCGGCCCTCCGAGTCGTCCGAACATGAACGCACCACAAGTTTTCGATCCGAATGGCGCGGCCGCCGCCGTCGCCGCCGACCCCGCGCCCCGATTGCGCGAGATTCCCTACAACTACACGTCCTTCTCGGATCGCGAGATCGTGATCCGCCTGCTCGGCGAGGAGGCGTGGTCGGTGCTCGACGAGCTGCGCGCCGAGCGCCGTACGGGCCGCTCGGCACGGATGCTGTATGAAGTGCTCGGCGACATCTGGGTCGTGCGTCGCAACCCGTACCTGCAGGACGACCTGCTCGACAACCCGAAGCGCCGCGCGCTGCTGATCGAGGCGCTGAACCACCGCCTGACCGAGATCGGCAAGCGCCGCAGCGCGGATCTCACCGCGCACCGTGACGACGCGGGCCGCGAGCGCGCGTTGCGCGTCGAGATGCTCGAAGCCGCCGCGCGGCGTGCGGTGAGCGAGTTCGCCGACGAATTCGAGAAGATGGCCGACCTGCGCCGCCGCGCGACCAAGGCGCTCGGCCGCTGCACGCAAAAGGACAACATCCGCTTCGACGGGCTGTCGCGCGTGTCGCACGTGACCGACGCGACCGACTGGCGTGTCGAATACCCGTTCGTCGTGCTGACGCCCGATTCCGAGGCCGAGATCGCCGGATTGATCAAGGCCTGCTTCGAACTCGGCCTGACCGTGATCCCGCGCGGCGGCGGCACCGGCTACACGGGCGGCGCGGTGCCGCTCACGCCGTTCTCCGCGGTGATCAACACCGAGAAGCTCGAGCAGCTCGGCGCGGTCGAGCTGACCGAGCTGCCGGGCGTCGCGCACAAGGTGGCGACGATCTTCTCCGGCGCGGGCGTCGTCACGCGCCGCGTGACCGAGGCGGCCGAGGCGGCCGGCTACGTGTTCGCGGTCGATCCGACGTCGCTCGACGCGTCGTGCATCGGCGGCAACGTCGCGATGAACGCGGGTGGCAAGAAGGCCGTGCTGTGGGGCACCGCGCTCGACAACCTGGCCTGGTGGCGGATGGTCGACCCGGACGGCAACTGGCTCGAAGTCACGCGCCACGAGCACAACCAGGGCAAGATCCACGACATTCCGGTCGCGCGTTTCGAGCTGAAGTGGTTCGACGGCGCGTACGCGCCGGGCGAGAAGCTGCTGCGCACCGAGATGCTCGAGATCGAAGGCCGCCGGTTCCGCAAGGAAGGGCTCGGCAAGGACGTGACCGACAAGTTCCTCGCCGGCCTGCCGGGCGTGCAGAAGGAAGGCTGCGACGGGCTCATCACGTCGGCGCGCTGGGTGCTGCACAAGATGCCCGCGCACACGCGCACCGTCTGCCTCGAATTCTTCGGCCAGGCGCGCGAGGCGATCCCGAGCATCGTCGAAATCAAGGATTACCTGTTCGAGACGTCGAAGCGGGGCGGCGCGATCCTCGCGGGCCTCGAGCACCTCGACGAGCGCTACCTGCGCGCGGTCGGTTACGCGACCAAGAGCAAGCGCAATGCCTTCCCGAAGATGGTGCTGATCGGCGACATCGTCGGCGACGATGCCGACGCAGTGGCGCAAGCGACGTCCGAAGTGATCCGGATGGCGAACGGCAAGAGCGGCGAAGGCTTCGTCGCGGTCAGCGCGGAGGCGCGCAAGCGCTTCTGGCTCGACCGCAGCCGCACGGCCGCGATCGCGAAGCACACCAACGCGTTCAAGATCAACGAGGACGTCGTCATCCCGCTGAACCGGATGGGCGAGTACACCGACGGCATCGAGCGGATCAACATCGAGCTGTCGCTGAAGAACAAGCTGCAACTCGTCGACGCGCTCGAAGCATTCTTCCGCGCCGGCAACCTGCCGCTCGGCAAGACCGACGACGCGAACGAGATCCCGAGCGCCGAACTGCTCGAGGATCGTGTCCAGCAGGCGCTGGAGCTGTTCAAGCGCGTGCGTGCGCGCTGGGAATTCGTGCGCGACCGGCTCGACCAGCCGCTGCGCGAGGCGCAGCACTACCTCGTGCAGCTCGGCTACGAGGCGCTGGCCGAGAAGTTCGCGGATCGCGCGGACGAGCAGCCGGGCGCGACCGTGTTCCACATCACGCAGGACCGCACGGTCCGCATCTCGTGGAAGCAGGAGATCCGCGCGGAGCTGCGCGCGATCTTCAACGGCGGCGCGTTCAAGCAGATCCTCGACGAGGCGCAGGCGATCCACAAGCAGGTGCTGCGCGGCCGCGTGTTCGTCGCGCTGCACATGCACGCGGGCGACGGCAACGTTCACACCAACCTGCCGGTCAACTCCGACAACTACGAGATGCTGCAGGACGCGCACGCGGCAGTCGCGCGCATCATGAAGCTCGCGCGCTCGCTCGACGGCGTGATTTCCGGCGAGCACGGGATCGGCATCACGAAGCTCGAGTTCCTGACCGACGACGAGATTGCCGAATTCCGCGCGTACAAGCAGCGCGTCGACCCGAACGGCCGTTTCAACAAGGGCAAGCTGCTCGACGGCGCCGATCTGCGCAACGCGTACACGCCCAGCTTCGGGCTGATGGGCTACGAGTCGCTGATCATGCAGCAGTCCGACATCGGCGCGATCGCCGATTCGGTGAAGGACTGCCTGCGCTGCGGCAAGTGCAAGCCGGTGTGCGCGACCCACGTGCCGCGCGCGAACCTGCTGTACAGCCCGCGCAACAAGATCCTCGCGACGTCGCTGCTGGTCGAGGCGTTCCTGTATGAAGAGCAGACGCGCCGCGGCGTGTCGATCAAGCACTGGGACGAGTTCAACGACGTGGCCGATCACTGCACGGTGTGCCACAAGTGCGCGACGCCGTGCCCGGTGAAGATCGACTTCGGCGACGTCACGATGAACATGCGCAACCTGTTGCGCAAGATGGGCAAGAAGAAGTTCAACCCGGGCCAGGCCGCGGGCATGTTCTTCCTGAACGCGACCAATCCGCAGACGATCAACGCCGCGCGCGGCGTGATGATGGGCGTCGGCTACAAGGTGCAGCGCTTCGCGAACGACATGCTGAAGAAGGTCGTGACGAAGCAGACGCAGCACCCGCCCGCGACGACCGGCAAGCCGCCCGTCGTCGAGCAGGTGATCCACTTCGTCAACAAGAAGATGCCGGGCAACCTGCCGAAGAAGACGGCGCGCGCGCTGCTCGACATCGAGGACAACAAGATCGTGCCGATCATCCGCAACCCGAAGTCGACGACCGTCGATTCGGAAGCGGTGTTCTACTTCCCGGGCTGCGGCTCCGAGCGCCTGTTCTCGCAGGTCGGGCTCGCGACGCAGGCGATGCTGTGGGAAGCCGGCGTGCAGACGGTGCTGCCGCCGGGCTACCTGTGCTGTGGTTATCCGCAGCGCGGCGCGGGCCAGTACGACAAGGCCGAGAAGATCGTCACCGACAACCGCGTGCTGTTCCACCGGGTCGCGAACACGCTGAACTACCTCGACATCAAGACGGTGGTCGTGTCGTGCGGCACCTGCTACGACCAGCTTGCCGGGTATGAATTCGACAAGATCTTCCCGGGCTGCCGGATCATCGACATCCACGAGTTCCTGCTCGAGAAGGGGATGAAGCTCGACGGCGTGACGGGCACGCGCTACATGTATCACGACCCGTGCCACACGCCGATCAAGACGATGGACCCGGTCAAGCTCGTCAACGAGCTGATGGGCACGGAGAAGGACGGTTACAAGATCGAGAAGAACGATCGCTGCTGCGGCGAATCGGGCACGCTCGCGGTCACGCGCCCGGACGTGTCGACGCAGGTCCGCTTCCGCAAGGAAGAGGAGATCCGCAAGGGCGCCGCGAAGCTGCGCGGCATCCCGGTCGTGGCCGACGGCGCGAGCACGCCGGCGCCGGCCGCCGCGGCCGCGAACGGCCCGGACGTGAAGATCCTGACGAGCTGCCCGTCGTGCTTGCAGGGCCTGTCGCGCTACAACGAGGATGCGAACATCGAGGCCGACTACATCGTGGTCGAGATCGCGCGCCAGGTGCTCGGCGAGAACTGGATGGCCGATTATGTCGCACGTGCGAACCATGGCGGGATCGAGCGCGTGCTGGTCTAATGCGGGCATGACGTTGGGATGAGCGGGCGCCGGCGCGGTAGCGCCGGCGCCCGTCCACATGGGAGCGACGATGGAATGCGTGTTTTGCCGTGAAGACGGCGGCGAGCTGCTCTGGCAGGACGATGCGCTGCGCGTCGTACTGGCGACGGGCGAGCACGACTACCCGGGCTTCTGCCGGGTGATCTGGGGCGCGCACGTGGCCGAGTTCTCCGATCTCGGCGAGCCCGAGCGGGCCCACCTGATGCGCGTGGTCTACGCGGTCGAGCGGGCCGTGCGCCGCGTGATGCAGCCGAACAAGGTGAATCTCGCGAGCCTCGGCAACATGGTGCCGCACGTGCACTGGCACGTGATCCCGCGTTTCTCGAACGACGCCCATTTCCCGCAGCCCGTGTGGGCGCCGCGCCAGCGCAGCGTGTCCGAGGCGCTGTTGCGCTCGCGCGCCGCGCAGGCCTCGCTGCTGCACAATGCGGTGCGCGAGGAAATTCAACGCATGACCGATTCGAGGCAGCCATGAGCGGTTTGACTTCCACGACGCCGATTCCGTCCGGCGTCGTCGTGCACGCGGTGTCGCGCGTGCTTGAATTGCAGTACCCGAACGGCGACAGCTACCGGATTCCGTTCGAGCTGATGCGCGTCTATTCGCCGTCCGCCGAGGTACGCGGCCACGGACCCGGCCAGGAGACGCTGCAGACGGGCAAGCGCGAAGTGACGATCACCGCGCTCGAGGGCGTCGGCAACTATGCGCTGCAGCCGACCTTCTCCGACGGCCATTCGACCGGCATCTACTCGTGGGATCTGCTGTACGAGCTGGCGACGCAGCAGGACGCGCTGTGGCGCGACTATTTCGACAAACTGAAGGCGGCGGGCGTCGATCGAGACGCCCCGATGCAGGCGGCCGCGGCGCCGCACGGCCACTGCCACTGAAATCGACGGCGCCCGCTCGGCGCCGTCTTGCCATTTATTGAGGATCAACGCGATGAGCAAAACCCACTTCGGCTTCGAAAGCGTCGAGGAAAACGAAAAAGCGAAGAAAGTGGCGGGTGTGTTCCATTCGGTCGCGAGCAACTACGATCTGATGAACGACCTGATGTCGGCGGGCATGCACCGCGCGTGGAAGGCGTTCACGATCGCGCAGGCGAACGTGCGCCCCGGTTTCAAGGTGCTCGACATCGCGGCCGGCACCGGCGACCTGACCAAATCGTTCGCGAAGGCGGCCGGGCCGACGGGCGAGGTCTGGCACACCGACATCAACGAATCGATGCTGCGCGTCGGCCGCGACCGGCTGCTCGACAAGGGCATCGTGACGCCGTCGCTGTTGTGCGACGCGGAGAAAACCCCCTTTCCGGACAACTACTTCGATGTCGTCACGGTTGCGTTCGGCCTGCGCAACATGACGCACAAGGACGCCGCGCTGGCCGAGATGCGTCGCGTGACGAAGCCCGGCGGCCGCGTGATGGTGCTGGAATTCTCGAAAGTCTGGGATCCGCTGAAAAAAGCGTACGATCTGTATTCTTTCAAAGTATTACCGTGGCTTGGCGACAAGTTCGCGAAAGATGCCGAAAGTTACCGGTATCTTGCTGAATCTATCCGGATGCACCCCGACCAGGACACGCTGAAGACGATGATGGAACAAGCGGGCCTCGATGCCGTCAAATATTACAATTTGTCAGGTGGCGTGGTAGCTTTACACATGGGAACCAAGTACTAAGGGGTTCTTTCCATACATTCGCCTTACATTTGGAGAAAGTGATGTCCGAATCGCGTTCGTTGTTCAACCGTAGCAAGCCGTCGAAGCCGTGGGCTCGACGGGTCGGCACGCTGCTGATGGTCGGCCTGCTCACGGCCGGCACGTTCGCATCGCTCGACGCCGAAGCCAAGCGCGTAGGCGGCGGGCGCAGCATCGGCCGCCAGAACTCCACCGTCACGCAGCGCCAGGCCACGCCGCCCGCGCAGCAGCCGATGCAGCAGGCCGCACCGTCGCAGGCGCAGCGTGCAAACCCGGCCGCGCCCGCACCGGCCGCGCAGCCCAACCGTTCGCGCTGGCTCGGGCCGATCGCCGGCCTCGCGGCCGGTCTCGGCATCGCGGCGCTGCTGTCGCACTTCGGTCTCGGCGAGGCATTCGCCGGCATGATGTCGAACATCATCGTGATCGCGCTGCTCGCGTTCGTCGGCATCTGGCTGATCCGCAAGTTCATGAACCGCCGCCGCACGCAAGAGCCGGCGTACTCGGTCGGCGGCTCGGCTTCGTCGTCGGGCGGCTACTCGCAAAGCCCGTCGTTCCAGCAGGGCAACACCGGCAGCAACTACGCCGGCAGCGGCAGCAGCTACGCGAACGAAGCGCAAGGCGTGTTCGGCGGCGGTGCCGCGGCCACCGGCGCGGCAGCAGGCGCGATGGCAGCGGCGGCGCCGCTTCAGGTGCCGACGGGCTTCGACACCGAAGCGTTCCTGCGCAGCTCGAAGGTATATTTCGTGCGCCTGCAGGCCGCGTGGGACCAGGGCAACCTGGCCGACATCCGCGAGTTCACGACGCCCGAAATGTTCGCCGAGATCAAGATCGACCTCGATTCGCGCGGCAACGAGTCGAACCAGACCGACGTCGTACAGCTCGACGCGGAACTGGTCGCGATCGAGGATCGCGGCATCGAGCAGTCGGCGAGCGTGCGCTTCCACGGCCTGATCCGCGAATCGGCGAATGCGTCGGCCGCGCCGTTCGACGAAGTGTGGAACCTGTCGAAGTCGGGCAGTCAGGGCTGGCTGCTCGCGGGCATCCAGCAGCTCAACACGCACTGAGCGTGACCGGCGGCCGGCGCCGCCGGATGCCCGGGCGACGGCCGCCTCGCTGCGACCGCTTGCCGCTCGGGTGTGCGGTCAGGCACGGTCTGCCAGCGATCCGACGTTACAATAGAAACCCGCGTGGGCGCCCGGCCCGCGCGGGTTTTTTCTTTCCCAGCCCGATGACCTTTGCCGCCAAGCCTTTTGCTGCTGCCGTCAATCACTTGCTCGCGCGCGAATCGTGGGCACGCGACCGCCTGATTCCCTATGCGGGCAAGACTGCCCGGATCGACGTGCCTCCCGTCACGCTCACGCTGCTGGTGCAGCCTGACGGCTATCTGTCTGCCGTCGACGCACAGGATGCGCAGCAGGTCGACGTGTCGATCGCGCTCGCGGGCGATACGGTCGCCGCATTCCTGCAGGGCGGCCAGGCGGCCGTGATGAAGCACGTGAAGATCGAGGGTGACGCGGAATTCGCGACGCAGATCGCGAAGCTGGCCGAGCACCTGCGCTGGGAACCTGAAGAAGATCTCGCGAAGCTGGTGGGCGACGCGGCGGCATACCGGATCGCGACGGTCGTGCGCGACGCCGGTGCACGCGCGCGACGCACCGGCCGCAACGTGCTCGATTCCGTCGCCGAATACTGGCTCGACGAGAACCCGCAAGTCGTCCGGCGCGCGTCGCTCGGCGGCTTCGACGCCGAACTGGCGCGCGCACGCGATGCGCTCGCGCGGGTCGAAAAGCGGGTCGAGCGACTCGAACAAAAAATCGGCGCGCGCACGGGTTCCGGCCCGCGCGGCGCGCACTGAGGGCCGCAGGGCATGCGCATTTTCCGTTTCATCAAGATTGTCTACACCGTCATCCGCTTTGGTCTCGACGAAGTGATGCTGTCCCGGATCGACGACCGGCGCGTGAAGCTGCTGCTGCGGATCACGACGATCGGCCGTCGTTATTCCGATCCGCCCGCCGTGCGGCTGCGTCGTGCGCTCGAAAGCCTCGGCCCGATCTTCGTGAAGTTCGGCCAGGTGCTGTCGACGCGCCGCGACCTGCTGTCGGTCGATTTCGCGAACGAACTCGCGAAGCTGCAGGACCAGGTGCCGCCGTTCGATTCGGCGGTCGCGATCGCGATCATCGAGAAGTCGCTCGGTGCGCCGGTCGACGAGCTGTTCGACGAATTCGAGCGCGAGCCGGTCGCGAGCGCGTCGATCGCGCAGGTGCATTTCGCGAAGCTCAAGCAGGGCGTGCACGCGGGCAAGGCCGTCGCGGTCAAGGTGCTGCGCCCGAACATGCTGTCGGTGATCGATTCCGATCTCGCGCTGATGCGCGACATCGCCATCTGGACCGAACGCATGTGGGCCGACGGCCGGCGCCTGAAGCCGCGCGAGGTCGTCGCCGAATTCGACAAGTACCTGCACGACGAGCTCGACCTGATGCGCGAGGCCGCGAACGGCAGCCAGCTGCGCCGCAACTTCGCGGGCCTCGACCTGCTGCTCGTGCCCGAGATGTTCTGGGATTTCTCGACGTCGCAGGTGCTCGTGATGGAGCGCATGACCGGCGTGCCGATCAGCCAGGTCGAGACGCTGCGCACGGCCGGCGTCGACATCAAGAAGCTTGCGCGCGAAGGCGTCGAGATCTTCTTCACGCAGGTGTTCCGCGACGGTTTCTTCCACGCGGACATGCACCCCGGCAACATCCAGGTGAGCCTCGACCCGAACACGTTCGGCCGCTACGTCGCGCTCGATTTCGGGATCGTCGGCGCGCTGTCCGATTTCGACAAGAACTACCTCGCGCAGAACTTCCTCGCGTTCTTCAAGCGCGACTACCACCGCGTCGCGACGCTCCACCTCGAATCGGGCTGGGTGCCGCCCGAGACGCGCGTCGAGGAGCTCGAAAGCGCGATCCGCGCGGTGTGCGAGCCGTATTTCGACCGTGCGTTGAAGGACATCTCGCTCGGCCAGGTGCTGATGCGCCTGTTCTCGACGTCGCGTCGCTTCAACGTCGAGATCCAGCCGCAACTCGTGCTGCTGCAGAAGACGATGCTGAACGTCGAAGGGCTCGGCCGCTCGCTCGACCCCGAGCTCGACCTGTGGAAGACCGCGAAGCCGTACCTCGAGCGCTGGATGACCGAGCAGATCGGCCTGCGCGGCTGGTACGAGCGCTTCAAGGTCGAGGCGCCGCAATGGAGCAAGACGCTGCCGCAACTGCCGCGCCTGATCCACCACGCGATGGCGGCGCGCCATGACGCGCCGCGCGCCGCGAGCGAGGACCTGATGCGCCAGATCCTCGTCGAACAGAAGCGGACGAACCGTTTGCTGCAGGCGCTGCTGATTTTCGGCCTCGCCGTCGGCGTCGGCGCCCTCGTCGCGCGCGTGTTGCTCGCGCTCGCGTACGGCTCATGACCGAAAGGAGCAGGGCGATGTCCGATCCGAAGCAACCGAGCGCACCGACGGCCGCCGATTTCGCGACGCGCGACCCCGGCAATGCGTCGTTCTGGGACGAGCGTTTCGAGCGCGGCGTGACGCCGTGGGAATTCGGCGGCGTGCCCGACGGCTTTCGCGTGTTCGCGCACCGGCTCGCGCCGTGCCCGGTGCTGATTCCCGGCTGCGGCAGCGCACAGGAGGCCGGCTGGCTTGCCCAGGCCGGCTGGCCCGTGCGTGCGATCGATTTCGCCGCGCAGGCGGTGGCTACCGCGAAGGCGCAGCTCGGCGCGCATGCGGACGTCGTCGAGCAGGCCGATTTCTTTGCGTACCGGCCGCCGTTCGACGTGCAGTGGGTGTACGAGCGCGCGTTCCTGTGTGCGCTGCCGCCGAGCCTGCGCGCTGACTATGCGGCGCGGATGGCCGGGTTGCTGCCCACGGGCGGATTGCTGGCCGGCTATTTCTTCCTGACGGCGAAACCGAAGGGGCCGCCGTTCGGAATCGAGCGTGCCGAACTCGATGCGCTGCTCGCGCCGCACTTCGAGCTGATCGAGGATTTGCCCGTGACCGATTCGCTGGCCGTGTTCGAAGGACACGAGCGCTGGCTCACGTGGCGCCGCCGCTGATGCGCGGGCGTAGCGGCCGTTGCCGGACCGCGCCGGGGTTTCGGCTATAATTCAAGGTTTTGCAAGCCGTTTCCAGTTTCCGCGGGAAAAATATCATGCCGATCTACGCCTATCGATGCGAAGCGTGTGGTTTCGCGAAGGACGTGCTCCAGAAGATGAGCGACGCGCCGCTGTCGCAGTGCCCGGAATGCGGGAAGGATGCGTTTCGCAAGCAGGTAACTGCCGCGGGCTTCCAGCTGAAGGGCTCGGGTTGGTACGTCACCGATTTCCGTGGCGGTTCGGGTGGCGCCAGCGCGCCGGCGACCGCGTCGGGTGACGCGGCTGCGGCGACGCCCGCCGCGGCGGAACCGGCAGCGGCCGCGCCGGCCGCGGCGAGTTCCGAAAGCACGACGACGAGTGCCGCGCCTGCCCCGGCTGCAGCGCCCGCCGCCAGTAGTTGACCGTCGCGGTCCGACCGGGCCGCGACCACCCCGCGCCGCCGGCGCGGTTCATTGACGGCAGATGATGAAAAAGACGACCCTGAAATCGGTGTTTCTGACCGGCCTGCTGGTTCTCGTCCCGCTCGCGATCACGCTGTGGGTGCTCGGTCTCATCATCGGCACGATGGACCAGACGCTGCTCCTGCTGCCCGAATCGTGGCAGCCCGAGCGGATGCTCGGCTTCCACCTGCCGGGGATCGGCGCGGTGCTGACGCTTGCGTTCATCTTCGTCGTCGGTCTGGCCACGCGGAATTTCGTCGGCCAGAAGCTCGTCACGTGGTGGAATGCGGTCGTGCGCCACATCCCGGTCGTGGGGCCGATCTACACGAGCGTCAAGCAGGTATCGGACACGCTGCTGTCGAGCAGCGGCAACGCGTTCCGCAAGGCGCTGCTGATCGAATACCCGCGCCGCGGCTCGTATACGATCGCGTTTCTGACCGGCACGCCCGGCGGCGACGTGCTCAATCATCTGACGGAAGAATACGTGAGCGTGTATATCCCGACGACGCCGAACCCGACGTCGGGCTTCTTCCTGATGCTGCCGAAGAGCGAAGTCATCGAACTCGACATGTCGGTCGATGCCGCGCTGAAGTACATCGTCTCGATGGGCGTCGTGGCGCCCCCGGCGCCGGCTCCGGCGCCCGCCCGCCGCCCCGTCGAGCCGCCGCTGTAAGTAAAGAATCATCGCCCGGGCCGCGCGTTGCGGCGCCCGTTGATCAAACCGAACGAAAGCAAACATCATGTCGATGCGTACTGAATACTGCGGTCTCGTGACCGAACACCTGCTGGGCCAAACCGTGTCGCTGTGCGGCTGGGTGCAGCGCCGCCGCGATCACGGCGGTGTGATCTTCATCGACCTGCGCGATCGTGAAGGCCTCGTGCAGGTGGTGTGCGACCCGGATCGCGCGGAAATGTTCGCGACCGCCGAAGGCGTGCGCAACGAGTTCTGCGTGCAGGTGAAGGGTCTCGTGCGCAACCGTCCGGAAGGCACGGTCAACGCCGGGCTGAAGAGCGGCAAGATCGAAGTGCTGTGCCACGAGCTGACCGTGCTGAACGCGTCGGTCACGCCGCCGTTCCAGCTCGACGACGACAACCTGTCGGAAACGACGCGCCTCACGCACCGCGTGCTCGACCTGCGCCGTCCGCAGATGCAGCACAACCTGCGCCTGCGTTACCGCGTCGCGATCGAGGCGCGCAAGTACCTCGACGAGCAGGGCTTCATCGACATCGAAACGCCGATGCTGACGAAGAGCACGCCGGAAGGCGCGCGCGACTACCTCGTGCCGTCGCGCGTGAACGCAGGCCAGTTCTTCGCGCTGCCGCAGTCGCCGCAGCTGTTCAAGCAGCTGCTGATGGTCGCGAACTTCGACCGTTACTACCAGATCACCAAGTGCTTCCGCGACGAGGATCTCCGTGCCGACCGTCAGCCGGAATTCACGCAGATCGACTGCGAGACGTCGTTCCTCGGCGAGCAGGAAATCCGTGACCTGTTCGAAGACATGATCCGTCACATCTTCAAGACGACGATCGACGTCGAACTCGACGCGACGTTCCCGGTCATGCCGTACTCGGAAGCGATGGCGCGTTTCGGTTCGGACAAGCCGGACCTGCGCGTGCAGCTCGAATTCACCGAGCTGACCGACGCGATGAAGGACGTCGACTTCAAGGTGTTCAGCACGCCGGCCAACGCGAAGGACGGCCGTGTCGCGGCGCTGCGCGTGCCGAAGGGCAGCGAGCTGTCGCGTGGCGACATCGACGGCTACACCGAATTCGTGCGTATCTACGGCGCGAAGGGCCTCGCATGGATCAAGGTCAACGAGAAGGCGAAGGGCCGTGACGGCCTGCAGAGCCCGATCGTCAAGAACCTGCATGACGCATCGATCGCGGCCATCCTCGAGCGCACCGGCGCCGAAGACGGCGACATCATCTTCTTCGCGGCCGACCGCGCGAAGGTCGTCAACGACAGCCTCGGCGCGCTGCGCCTGAAGATCGGCCATTCGGAATTCGGCAAGGCGAACGGCCTCGTCCAGGCCGGCTGGAAGCCGCTGTGGGTCATCGACTTCCCGATGTTCGAATACGACGACGAAGATGCACGCTACGTCGCCGCGCATCACCCGTTCACGAGCCCGAAGGACGAGCACCTCGAGTACCTCGAGACCGACCCGGGCCGTTGCCTCGCGAAGGCCTACGACATGGTGCTGAACGGCTGGGAAATCGGCGGCGGCTCGGTGCGTATCTACCAGGAGGAAGTGCAGAGCAAGGTGTTCCGCGCACTGAAGATCGGCGCGGAAGAGGCTCAGCTGAAGTTCGGCTTCCTGCTGGACGCGCTGCAATACGGCGCGCCGCCGCACGGCGGTATCGCATTCGGTCTCGACCGCATCGTCACGATGATGGCCGGCGCCGATTCGATCCGCGACGTGATCGCGTTCCCGAAGACGCAGCGTGCGCAGGATCTGCTCACGCAGGCGCCGAGCCCGGTCGACGAGCGTCAGCTGCGCGAACTGCACATCCGCCTGCGTCAGCCGGAACAGCCGAAGGCGTAACGCGCTTTCGCCACCCCTCGTGTGTGCGGCGACGCGCACACGACGCACATGAAAAAGGCGCTGCGATGCGCCTTTTTCGTTTTTTGCGGTACAGTCGCAGCACTTGCCGCACGTTCGGAGCACATGCCCGGCGCGCGGCCCTGCCGCATGAAACAAAGATGACGAAGCCGCCGAAAATCCCCGAATCCGTTCTCGTCGTGATCTACACGCCCGACCTCGATGTGCTGGTGATCAAGCGTGCCGACCAGCCCGATTTCTGGCAATCGGTGACCGGATCGAAGGACACGCTCGACGAGCCGCTCGCGGTCACTGCCGCACGCGAAGTGGCCGAGGAAACCGGCATCTCGATCGGCACGCCGGACGTGCCCGCCACCGCGCTCGCCGACTGGCGCCACCGGATCGAATACACGATCTATCCGCAATACCTGCATCGTTATGCACCGGGCGTCACGCGCAACACCGAGCACTGGTTCGGGCTGTGCGTGCCGCATCGCGTCGACGTGACGCTGTCGCCGCGCGAGCATGTCGACCATGCGTGGCTGCCGTTCCGCGAGGCGGCCGCGCGCTGCTTCTCGCCGTCGAACGCCGAGGCGATCCTGCAATTGCCCGCGCGCGTGGCACTCTCGCGGGCGCCGCACGGCTCGTCCGCATGACTGCGGAGACCCGCAAGCGTTTCGCGCAATTGCGGCAGATGTTCCTGCAGGAACGCGGCTCCGCGTCGCGGCTCGCGTTCACGGCGGGCAACACGGTGCGGCTGTGCGAGGGCGGTGGCGAATTCTTCGCGGCATTGATCGAGCGGATCGATGCCGCCTGCGAGCAGGTGATGCTCGAAACCTACATCTTCTGCGACGACGCGGCCGGTCGCCCGGTGTCGGACGCGCTGATCCGCGCGGCGCAGCGCGGCGTGCGCGTGCGCGTGATCACCGACGGCATCGGCACCGCGCGCCTGCCGCTGTTCGACACGTGGGTCGCGGCCGGCGTCGAGCACAGCATCTACAACCGCTTCCTGTTCGGCCGCTTCGGCTTCTCGCGCACGCACCGCAAGCTCGCGGTGATCGATCACGCGGTCGCGTTCTGCGGCGGCATCAACATCGTCGACGACTATGCGCAGGGCGGCGCGACACTGCCGTTTCCGCGCTGGGATTTCGCGGTCGAGATGGCGGGGCCCGCGGTGTCCGACGTGCGCGCCGCGTTCGAACTGCAGTGGCACCGGATCCGGTTCGGCCACAAGCCGTATGCGCAATACGCGGCCGGGCTGCACGGCGGCGAAGCGTTCCCCGACATGTTCCGGCGCTGGATGCGCAGCCACCGGTGGATCAAGGCCGGCGCGCTGCGGGTCGTGACGGAGCCGAGCGTCGCGTTCGTCGCGCGCGACAACGTCGTGAACCGTCGCGCGATCGAGAAGGCCTATCTCGCGGCGATCGGCCAGGCGCGCCAGCAGATCCTGCTCGCGAATCCGTACTTCATGCCGGGCCGCAAGCTGCGCCGCGCGCTGACGGGCGCCGCGCGGCGCGGCGTCGACGTGCGGATCCTGGTCGGCCGCAAGGAGTTCGCGGCGCTCGATACGGCCGTGCCGTTCCTCTACCATGCGCTGCTGCGCGCGGGCGTGCGCGTGGCCGAATACGACAAGACGATGCTGCACGGCAAGGTGGCCGTGATCGACGACAACTGGGCGACGGTCGGCTCGTCGAATCTGGACGCGCTGAGCCTGATGCTGAACAATGAGGCGAACGTCGTGCTGGTGCGCTACGATGCAGTGACGAACGAACTGCGCGACGCGATCACGGCCGCGTTCGCCGACGGCCGGGAGATCGATCCCGCGCGATTTGCCGCGCGCCCGCGCATCGAGCGTCTGCTGAACTGGCTGGCCTATACGACGTATCGTGTCGTGATGAAGGCATTGACGGTCGGCGGTTACGACTGACGCGGACTAAGCGTTCGCTTCAAAAAATCTGTCCGCACGTTCGTGCGGAAAAGCCGCTCCGGTCTCGCCGGAATCGCGCAAAATAGCGGCTCGGTTAGACACCGGTTTCTAATAATTTCCTTGTTTCGCGAGCGGCCGCACTCAATAATAGTACGGCCGTTCGATTTTATTCGAACCCCCGAACGGTTACAGAAATAGCTATGCGAAAAGGCGAACAGACGCGTGCCGCGATACTTGAAGCTGCTTTGGACCTCGCCAGCCGTGACGGGCTGGAGGGGCTGACGATCGGCCTGCTGGCCGAGCGCATGCAGATGAGCAAGAGCGGTGTGTTCGCGCACTTCGGATCGCGCGAGGACCTGCAGGTCGAGGTTGTCCGCGAGTACCACCATCGTTTCGAAAACGAGGTGTTCTTTCCGAGCCTGCGCGAGTCGCGCGGTCTGCCGCGTCTGCGGGCGATGCTGGCGCGCTGGATCGAGAAGCGCATCCAGGAGGTGACGACTGGGTGCATCTACATCAGCGGCGCAGTGGAGTACGACGACCGGCCGGACAGCCCCGTGCGCGAGCAGTTGATCGCGAGCGTGACAGCCTGGCGTGCCGCGTTGCTGCGCGCCATTTCGCAGGCGATGGAAGAGGGGCATCTGCGCACGGATACCGATCCGGACCTGATGCTCTTCGAGCTGTACAGCTTCACGCTCGGCCTTCATCACGACGCGCGCTTCCTGCATTCGCCGGACGCCGTGCGCCTCACGTGGGCCGCGCTGGAAAAGACGATTGTTTCGTATCAGAGCGAGAGCCGTTAGCGGCGCGTCAACCGCCCGCCAGGAGCTCGAGCCGTTTTGCCCACCTTTGGAGAGAGTCATGGGACAGTACGCCGCGCCGCTGCGCGACATGCAATTCGTGTTGCACGAGCTTCTGAACGTCGAAGCCGAAGTCAAGCAAATGCCCAAGCATGCGGACCTCGACGCCGACACGATCAACCAGGTCCTCGAAGAAGCGGGCAAGTTCTGCTCCGAGGTGCTGTTCCCGCTGAACCAGGTCGGCGACCGCGAAGGTTGCACGTATGAAGGCGACGGCGTCGTGAAGACCCCGACCGGCTTCAAGGAGGCCTACCAGCAATACGTCGAGGCCGGCTGGCCGGCGCTCGGCTGCGATCCGGACTACGGCGGCCAGGGCCTGCCCGCGTTCGTGAACAACGCGCTCTACGAAATGATGAATTCGGCGAACCAGGCATGGACGATGTATCCGGGCCTGTCGCACGGCGCGTACGAATGCCTGCACGCGCACGGCGCGCCGGAACTGCAGAAGGCCTACCTGCCGAAGCTCGTGACGGGCGAATGGACCGGCACGATGTGTCTGACCGAGCCGCACTGCGGCACCGACCTCGGCATCCTGCGCACCAAGGCCGAACCGTACGGCGACGGCTCCTACTCGATCAGCGGCACGAAGATCTTCATCTCGAGCGGCGAACACGACATGGCGGAGAACATCGTCCACCTCGTGCTCGCGCGCCTGCCGGAAGCGCCGCAGGGCACGAAGGGCATCTCGCTGTTCATCGTGCCGAAATTCATTCCCGACGCAGCGGGCGCTCCGGGCGAGCGCAACGGCATCAAGTGCGGCTCGATCGAGCACAAGATGGGCATCCACGGCAATTCGACTTGCGTGATGAACCTCGACAACGCGAAGGGCTGGATGGTCGGCGAGCCGAACAAGGGCTTGAACGCGATGTTCGTGATGATGAACGCGGCCCGTCTCGGCGTTGGCGCACAAGGCCTCGGCCTCACGGAAGTCGCGTATCAGAACTCGCTCACGTATGCGAAGGAGCGCCTGCAGATGCGCTCGCTGACGGGCCCGAAGGCACCGGACAAGCCGGCCGACCCGATCATCGTGCACCCGGACGTGCGCCGCATGCTGCTCACGCAGAAGGCCTATGCGGAAGGCGCGCGCGCGTTCACGTACTGGTCCGCGCTGCAGATCGACAAGGAGCTGTCGCACGCCGATGAGGCGGTGCGCAAGGAAGCGGCCGACCTCGTCGCGCTGCTCACGCCGATCATCAAGGCGTTCCTGACCGACAACGCATTCGAGTGCACGAACCACGCGATGCAGATCTACGGCGGCCACGGCTTCATCTCCGAGTGGGGCATGGAGCAGTACGTGCGCGACGCGCGGATCAACATGATCTACGAAGGCACGAACTCGATCCAGTCGCTCGACCTGCTGGGCCGCAAGGTGCTCGGCGACATGGGCGCGAAGCTGAAGAAGTTCGGCAAGCTCGTCACGGAATTCGCGGAAGCCGAAGGCGTGAAGCCGGAAATGGCCGAGTTCATCAACCCGCTCGCCGACATCGGCGACAAGGTGCAGAAGCTGACGATGGAAATCGGCATGAAGGCGATGCAGAACCCCGACGAAGTCGGTGCTGCCGCCGTGCCGTACCTGCGCACCGTCGGCCACCTGGTGTTCTCGTACTTCTGGGCGCGGATGGCACGCCTCGCACTCGACAACGAAGCGTCGGGCGATCCGTTCTACAAGTCGAAGCTCGCGACGGCCCGCTTCTACTTCGCGCGCCTGCTGCCCGAGACGGCATCGACGATCCGCGCCGCGCGCGCCGGTTCGAAGACGCTGATGGAAGTCGACGAATCGCTGTTCTGATGCGAGTCCGGGCGGTGCGCGATGCGCGCCGCCCGAACGCAACGGTTCCTGGTACTCACTTCGCCGTGCAGCCCCCACCCTCGCGCTGCACGACATAATCCGGAGACATCCCGTGAGCAATTTCCTGATTCGCAAGGTCGCCGTGCTGGGCGCCGGCGTGATGGGCGCGCAGATCGCCGCGCACCTCATCAACGCGCGCGTGCCGGTGCTGCTGTTCGACCTGCCGGCCAAGGAAGGCCCGAAAAACGCGATCGCGCTGAAGGCGATCGAGAACCTGAAGAAGCTGTCGCCCGCGCCGTTCGGCGTGAAGGACGACGCGAAGTACCTCGAGGCAGCCAACTACGAAGACGACATCGCGAAGCTCGCCGAGTGCGACGTCGTGATCGAAGCGATCGCCGAGCGGATGGACTGGAAGCACGACCTGTACAAGAAGGTCGCACCGCACATCGCACCGAACGCGATCTTCGCGACCAACACGTCGGGCCTGTCGATCACGAAGCTGTCCGAAGGTTTCTCGGACGAGCTGAAGTCGCGCTTCTGCGGCGTGCACTTCTTCAACCCGCCGCGCTACATGCACCTCGTCGAGCTGATCCCGACCGCGCATACGCGCCCGGAGATCCTCGACCAGCTCGAGACGTTCCTGACGAGCATCGTCGGCAAGGGCGTCGTGCGCGCGAAGGACACGCCGAACTTCATCGCGAACCGCGTCGGCATCTTCTCGATCCTCGCGGTGATCACCGAGGCCGCGAAGTTCGGCCTGCGCTTCGACGAAGTCGACGATCTGACGGGCAGCCGCCTCGGCCGCGCGAAGTCGGCGACGTTCCGCACCGCGGACGTGGTCGGCCTCGACACGATGGCGCACGTGATCAAGACGATGCAGGACAACCTGGCCGACGATCCGTTCTTCCCGGTCTACCAGACGCCTGCCGTGCTCGCCGAACTGGTGAAGCAGGGCGCGCTCGGCCAGAAGACGGGCGGCGGTTTCTACAAGAAGGAAGGCAAGGCGATCAAGGTGCTCGACGCGAAGACGGGCAGCTACGTCGACGCCGGCGCGAAGGCTGACGAAACCGTCGGCCGCATCCTGAAGCGTCCGCCGGCCGAACGGCTGAAGCTGCTGCGCGAGACGGATCATCCGCACGCGCAGTTCCTGTGGTCGATCTTCCGCGACGTGTTCCATTACATCGGCGTGCATCTCGAGTCGATCGCCGACAACGCGCGCGACGTCGACCTCGCGATCCGCTGGGGCTTCGGCTGGAACGAAGGTCCGTTCGAAGGCTGGCAGGCTGCCGGCTGGAAGCAGGTCGCCGAGTGGGTGCAGGAAGACATCGCGGCCGGCAAGGCGCTCGCGAACGTGCCGCTGCCGTCGTGGGTGCTCGAAGGCGCGGTCGCCGAGAAGGGCGGCGTGCACACGGCCGAAGGCTCGTGGGCGCCGGCTGCGCAGCGCTTCGTGCCGCGTTCGGACCTCGCGGTCTACGGCAAGCAGGTCTTCCGCGCGCCGCTGCTCGGCGAAGCGGGTGCCGATCCGAAGTCGTACGGCAAGACGCTGTTCGAGACCGACGCGGTGCGCGCATGGGTCGATGACCGTGCGGGCGAGGACGACGTCGTGATCGTGTCGTTCAAGTCGAAGATGAACACGATCGGACCGAGCGTGATCGACGGCCTCGTGCAGGCGATCGAACTCGCGGAGAAGGACTACAAGGGCGTGGTGATCTGGCAGCCGACGTCGCTGAAGCTCGGCACGCCGGGCGGCCCGTTCTCGGCCGGCGCGAACCTCGAAGAGGCGATGCCCGCGTTCATGATGGGCGGCGCGAAGGGCATCGAGCCGTTCGTGAAGAAGTTCCAGGAAGGCATGCTGCGCGTGAAGTACGCGAACGTGCCGGTCGTCGCGGCCGTGTCGGGCATCGCGCTCGGTGGCGGGTGCGAGCTGATGCTGCACAGCGCGAAGCGTGTCGTGCACGTCGAAAGCTACGTCGGTCTCGTCGAAGTGGGCGTCGGCCTCGTGCCGGCGGGCGGCGGCCTGAAGGAAGCGGCGCTGCGCGCGGCGGAAGCCGCAACGGCCGCGAACGCGACCACCGACATCCTGAAGTTCGTGACGAAGTCGTTCGAGAACGCGGCGATGGCGAAGGTGTCGGCTTCCGCGCACGACGCACGTGCGATGGGCTACCTGAAGCCGTCCGACACGATCATCTTCAACGTGTTCGAACTGCTCGACACCGCGAAGAAGGAAGCGCGCGCGCTGGCCGCAACCGGCTACCGCGCACCGCTGCGGGCGAAGGACGTGCCGGTCGCGGGCCGCTCGGCCATCGCGACGATCAAGGCATCGCTCGTCAACATGCGTGACGGCCGCTTCATCAGCGACCACGACTACCTGATCGCGAGCCGCATCGCCGAAGCCGTGTGCGGCGGCGACGTCGAAGCCGGCAGCCTCGTCGACGAGCAGTGGCTGCTCGCGCTGGAGCGCCGTGCGTTCGTCGAGCTGCTCGGTACGCAGAAGACGCAGGAACGGATCATGGGCATGTTGCAGACCGGCAAGCCGGTGCGTAACTGAGCGAGCGGACAACTTTGCATGGGACCGGAGCGGGCGCCGAAGCACCCGCTCCGTCCAACAGGAGTTTGAAATGAGCAAACAATTGCAAGACGCATACATCGTCGCCGCCAGCCGCACCCCGATCGGCAAGGCACCGCGCGGTGTGTTCAAGAACACGCGCCCGGACGAGCTGCTGGTCCACGCGATCAAGTCGGCGGTCGCGCAGGTGCCCGGCTTCGACACGAAGCTGATCGAGGACGCGATCATCGGCTGCGCGATTCCGGAAGCCGAACAGGGCCTGAACGTCGCGCGCATGGGCGCGCTGCTCGCGGGCCTGCCGCAGACGGTCGGCGGCGTGACGGTCAACCGTTTCTGCGCGTCGGGCATCACCGCGCTCGCGATGGCGGCCGACCGCATCCGCGTCGGCGAGTCGGATGCGCTGTTCGCGGGCGGCTGCGAATCGATGAGCATGGTGCCGATGATGGGCAACAAGCCGTCGATGTCGCCGCACATCTTCGATCGCAACGAAGATTTCGGCATCGCGTACGGGATGGGCCTGACGGCCGAGCGTGTCGCCGAACAGTGGAAGGTGAGCCGCGAAGACCAGGACGCGTTCTCGGTCGAGTCGCACCGCAAGGCGCTCGCCGCGCAGCAGGCCGGCGAGTTCAACGACGAGATCGCCGCGTACACGCTCACCGAGCGTTTCCCGAACCTGGCAACGGGCGAAGTCGACGTGAAGACGCGCGAGATCGCGCTCGACGAAGGTCCGCGTGCGGATACGTCGATCGAAGGCCTCGCGAAGCTGCGCGCGGTGTTCGCGAACAAGGGTTCGGTCACGGCCGGCAACAGCTCGCAGACGTCGGACGGCGCGGGTGCGCTGCTGGTCGTGTCGGAGAAGGTGCTCAAGGCGTTCAACCTGACGCCGCTCGCGCGCTTCGTGAGCTTCGCGGTGCGCGGTGTGCCGCCGGAAATCATGGGCATCGGCCCGAAGGAAGCGATTCCGGCCGCGCTGAAGGCTGCGGGCCTGAAGCAGGACGATCTCGACTGGATCGAGCTGAACGAGGCGTTCGCCGCGCAATCGCTGGCGGTGATCCGCGATCTCGGCCTCGACCCGTCGAAGGTCAACCCGCTGGGCGGCGCGATCGCGCTCGGCCACCCGCTCGGCGCGACCGGCGCGATCCGCGCGGCGACCGTCGTGCACGGCCTGCGCCGCCGCAACCTGAAGTACGGCATGGTCACGATGTGCGTCGGCACCGGCATGGGCGCCGCAGGCATCATCGAACGTCTGTAAGCGGGACGCGACCATAGCGACGACGGTGCGTGGGCCACGAGCTCGCGCACCGTTTTTTCATTCCGGTAGAGGCAAGTCAAAGGAGACGGCTGTGTCCGAAATTCAAGTGGAACGCGCCGAAGGCGTGATGACGATCACGATCGCGCGCCCGGCGAAGAAGAATGCGCTGACGGCGGCGATGTACCAGACGATGGCCGATGCCCTCGCCGACGCGCAGGAAGACAAGGCGGTCCGCGTGATCCTGCTGCGCGGCAGCGACGGCAATTTCAGCGCGGGGAACGATCTCGAGGATTTCCTGAAGGCGCCGCCGAAGGATGAGACCGCATCGGTGTTCCAGTTCCTCGCGCGGATCAGCAGTGCGCAGAAACCGGTCGTCGCTGCGGTGCCGGGCATCGCGGTCGGCGTCGGCGTGACGATGCTGTTGCACTGCGATCTGGTCTACGCGGCCGATACCGCAGTGTTCTCTCTGCCGTTCGCGCAGCTCGGGCTGTGCCCGGAAGCCGCATCGAGCGTGCTGCTGCCGCGCCTGGCCGGCCATCAGGTCGCCGCGGAGAAGCTGCTGCTCGGCGAGGCGTTCGACGCACTGGAAGCGCACCGGATCGGTATCGTGAACCGCGTGCTGCCGGCGGCCGAGCTCGACGCGTTCGCGGCGAAGCAGGCGGCGAAGCTCGCGGCGCTGCCGGCGTCGTCGCTGCGCGTGACGAAGGCGCTGCTGAAGGATACGGGCGGCGTGGCGACCGCCGCGCGGATGGCCGAAGAGGCGGGGCATTTCTCCGCGATGCTGCGCGCGCCGGAAGCGCGCGAGGCGATGACGGCGTTCTTCGAGAAGCGCAAGCCGGATTTCCGTCAGTTCGACTGACGGAACGGGCCGCGCCGGCGGGGGACCGCCGGCGCGATCCCGCCCTTGCGATCAGGCCGTGCCGTAGTCGACGTGGCCGGTTTCGCGGCAGAAGCTGACGAGCCGCAAACCGGCCGCCTTCGCGATCTCGATCGCGAGCGATGACGGCGCGGAGATTGTCGCGACCAGCGGGATGCCGACCCGGGCGGCCTTGCGCACGAGTTCGTAGCTGGCGCGGCTCGACAGGAATACGAAGCCGTCGGTCGTGTCGGCGCGCGACAGCACGAGCGAGCCGATCAGCTTGTCCAGCGCGTTGTGGCGGCCGACGTCCTCGAACGCCGTCCGGATCGCGCCTGTTGCGTCGCACCACGCGGCCGCATGCAGGCCGCCCGTGAGCTGCGTGAGCGCCTGGTGGGCCGGCAGCGCATGCGCGGCGCGTGCCAGCGCGTCGGGCGCGAGGCGCGCGAGAAAGCCCGTGTCGGGCACGCGTTCGGGCGCGAGGTCGAGCAAATCGATGCTTTCGATCCCGCACACGCCGCAGCCGGTGCGCCCCGCGAGCGCGCGGCGCCGGTCCTTCAGCGCGGCGAACGCCTGCTGGACGACTTCCAGGTGCACTTCCGCGTGCGGCAGCGGCGCGTCGGTATGCAGGATCACCTCGATGTCCTTGATGTCGCTGCCGCGCGCGACGATCCCTTCCGAGATCGCGAAACCGACCGCGAACGCCTCGAGGTCGCATGGCGTACACATCATCACCGCATGCGAGATGCCGTTGAAGACGAGTGCGACGGGCCATTCCTGGCCGACGTAGTCGTGCGCGGTTTCGACGGTGCCGCCGCGCGTGCGGCTCACGGACAGTTCGATCGCGCCGCGCGGTTCGGCGCCCGGTTCGTCGCGCGGTTGATCGATCTTGGTCGGATTCACGAGCACTCCCGTTGATTCGAAGCACGGCCGGCGACAATCGTGTCCGCCGCCCGCGCGCAGAGGTTCTAAAATACCTCAGGCAGGCCGGCCGCGCCGGCATCCGCCAAGTCAGGTAACGACCATGGGACTCAGCGACGCTCCGTTGCTATTCAATTTCGAACACGATTCGTCGGAAAACTTCACGTACATCCCGATGATCGTGCGTTTCAACCTCGACCGCTTCGGTTTGCGGATTTCGCTCGAGCAATGGCAGTTGCTGCCGCTCGAGGACCGCAAGCTGCTCGCGCGCTTTCCGGCCGACGACGACACCGCGATCGAGCCCAACTTCGATCACGCGCTGTTCGAGATGCTGCGCACGCATGCCGATCTGGAACCGTCATGGTTCCAGCCGGACGAGCGGCCGACCTGGCGCGCCGTCGATACGGTGCCGGAGTCGCTCGTGCAGCAGAGCGCGCTGGCCGGGCTGTCGGCGCCCGCGCTCGCGCAGTGGCAGCGGCTCGCGCCGTTCCAGCGCTACGTGCTGGTGAAGCTGTCGCGCAAGCCGAAGCTGAATCACGATTTCCTGCCCGCGATGCGGGAGTTCGGGCTGACGGCCACGCACTGACGTGGTCGCGTGCCGCGCAGCAGAGCAGCGCTCGCCTGTCAGAGCGGCGGCAGTTGCCGCGGCTTGCGGTCCGGGCCGGTCGCGACGTACGTGAGCGTTGCTTCGGTGACCTTTACGACTTCGCCCATCAGGCGCATGCGCTGCGCGTACACCTCGACGTCGACCGTGATCGACGTGTTGCCGGTGCGCGTGATGGTCGCGTAGAAGCTCAGCAGATCGCCGACGAACACCGGCTGCTTGAACACGAACGAGTTGACCGCGACCGTCGCGACGCGGCCGTTCGCGCGCTGGCTCGCGGGGATCGAGCCGGCGATGTCGACCTGCGACATGATCCAGCCGCCGAACACGTCGCCGTGGACGTTCGCGTCGTGCGGTTGCGGGACGACGCGCAGCGCGGGCTGCATTTGCGGGAGGTCGAGGGTCGAATCGGTCATGGCGGGGGCTTTCATCCTGTAATAAATAGGCCACCGCGCGCAGGCTGGCCGGCGAGGCCGCCGGCAGCGGCGCGAAGCGGCTTCTGCGACAATACAACGTTCGCAAATTGTACGAGAAAGCGGGCGAGCCGGCCGCCGATGCACGCGTCCGGCGCAGCCGCCGATCCTTCCCCCCATGCGCCGATTTCCTGCTTCCGGTGAGCCCGCGCCGGCTTCGACCGGGCCCCGCAACGACTGGCAGACCATCCGGTCGCTGCTGCCGTATCTGGCCACCTACAAATGGCGTGTCGCGCTCGCGCTCGGCTGCCTGATCGGCGCGAAGGTCGCCAACCTTGGCGTGCCGGTCGTGATGAAGCGCATCGTCGACCACCTGTCGTCCGTGCAGCAGCTCACCGCGCTCGGCCGCGCCGAACAGTCGGCCGGCATCGTGCTCGCGGGCGGCGTCGGGCTGCTGGTCATCGCGTATGCGCTCGTCCGGCTGTCGACGTCGCTGTTTACCGAACTGCGCGAGATCCTGTTCTCGAAGGTCACCGAGAGCGCGGTGCGCCAGCTCGCGCTGCAGGTGTTCAGGCACCTGCACGGGCTGTCGCTGCGCTTCCATCTCGAGCGCCAGACGGGCGGCATGTCGCGCGACATCGAGCGCGGCACACGCGGCATCCAGCAACTGATCTCCTATTCGCTGTACAGCATCCTGCCGACGCTCGTCGAGGTCGGGCTCGTGCTCGGCTTCTTCGTGGTCAAGTACGAGGCCTATTACGCGTACGTGACGTTCGCGGCGCTGGCCACGTACATCGTGTTCACCGTGAAGGTCACCAACTGGCGCACGCACTTCCGCCGCACGATGAACGAGCTCGACTCGCGCGCGAACTCGCGGGCGATCGATTCGCTGATCAACTACGAGACGGTGAAGTATTTCGGCAACGAGGAGTGGGAAGCGCAGCGCTACGACGAGAACCTGAAGCGCTACCGGAAGGCCGCGATCCGCTCGCAGAATTCGCTGTCGGTGCTGAACTTCGGCCAGCAGGCGATCATCGGCACGGGGCTCGTGCTGATCCTGTGGCGCGCGACGCAGGGCGTGCTCGCGGGCAAGCTGACGCTCGGCGATCTCGTGCTGATCAACACGTTCATGCTGCAGCTCTATATTCCGCTGAATTTTCTCGGCGTCGTCTATCGCGAGCTGAAGCAGAGCCTCACCGACATGGACCGGATGTTCGGGCTGCTGTCGTCCGCGAAGGAAGTCGCGGACTTGCCCGATGCGCGGCCGCTCGCGGTGGCCGGCGCGCAGGTGCGCTTCGAGCACGTGAACTTCGCGTACGAGCCGGCGCGGCCGATCCTGCACGACGTGACGTTCACGATCGACGCGGGCACGACGACCGCGGTGGTCGGCCACAGCGGCTCCGGGAAGTCGACGCTGTCGCGGCTGCTGTTCCGCTTCTACGATCTCGACCGGCAGGCCGGCGGCGCGATCCGCATCGACGGCCAGGATATCCGCGACGTCACGCAGGACTCGCTGCGCGCATCGATCGGGATCGTGCCGCAAGACACCGTGCTGTTCAACGATTCGATCTACTACAACATCGCGTACGGCCGGCCGACCGCGACCCGCGACGAGGTGGTCGCGGCCGCGCGCGCCGCGCACATCCACGAATTCATCGAAAGCTTGCCGAAGGGCTATGACACGCCGGTCGGCGAGCGCGGGCTGAAATTGTCGGGCGGCGAGAAGCAGCGCGTCGCGATCGCGCGCACGCTGCTGAAGGATCCGCCGATCCTGCTGTTCGACGAGGCGACGTCGGCGCTCGATTCGCGCTCGGAACGCGCGATCCAGCACGAGCTCGACCAGATCGCGCGGCATCGCACGACGCTCGTGATCGCGCACCGGCTGTCGACGGTCGTGCACGCGCAGCAGATCCTGGTGATGGATCACGGGCGGATCGTCGAGCGCGGCACGCACGACGAACTCGTGCGCGCGGACGGACTGTATGCGCAGATGTGGGCGCTGCAGCAGCAGCGCGCGGCGGCGGGCGGCGAAGAGGCCGAGGCCGCGTAAGCGGCGGGGCTGCGCGCCGTGGCGCGCGGCAGGCAGGCGGCGGTCTGCCGGAAGGATGTGCGGGCGGCGCCGTGCCGGACCGTCCGTCGTTCGGTCAGTCCGCGGCGCGCAGCCGCGCGTCGAGCTCGCCGAGTTGCGCAGGCGTGCCGACGTTCTCCCAGATGCCTTCGTACAGTTCGCCGCTCGCGCGTCCGGCTTCGATCGTCGCGCGGAAGTACGGCGTCAGTGCGCGTCGCGTGCCGGGTGCGAGATCGCGGAACATGCGCGTGTCGTACAGGCCGATGCTGCCGAACGTGACGCGCTCGCCGCCGTCGAGCGACAGGCGCCCGTCGCCACCGAGCACGAAGTCGCCGGACGGATGGAACGGCGGATTCGGCACCATCACGAGATGCATCGCGGGCGCGTCGAGCGTCGACATGCGCGCTGCACGGACGGCGAGCTTGCCGTAATCGAACTCGGCGAACACGTCGCCGGCCACCGCGACGAACACCGTCGACCGCCCGTCGCGCTCCAGCAGCGGCAGCGCCTGCGCAATTCCGCCGGCGGTCTCCAGCGCGTCGCCCTCGGCCGAATACGCAATCCGCACGCCCCAGCGCGAACCGTCGCCGAGCGCGGCCTCGATCCGCTCGCCGAGCCAGGCGTGGTTGATCACTATCGTCTCGATGCCCGCACGCGCGAGCGCTTCGATCTGCCACACGATCAGCGGCTTGCCGCCCGCTTCGAGCAGCGGTTTCGGGTGGGTGTCGGTCAGCGGGCGCATCCGTTCGCCGCGCCCGGCGGCGAAGATCATCGCCGTGGTCAGGGTGTCGCTCATGTTCGGCTGGGTGTGGGGTCGGTCGGGACGGTCAGAACGTATAGCCGACGTCGGCCGGCGCGTTGCCCTCGAGCGCGTCGAGCAGCTTCGCGAACGGCACGAGCGGGCGGTAGCGCAGCGCGACCTTGCGCGCATACGTGACGAAGCGCGGCAGGTCGTTCAGGTAGTGCGGCTTGCCGTCGCGGTAATTGATGCGCGCGAACAGGCCGAGAACCTTGATGTGGCGCTGCAGGCCCATCCATTCGAGCTGGCGGTAGAACTCGCCGAAATCGGGGTCGACCGGCAGGCCGGCCTTTTTCGCCTTTTCCCAGTAGTACGCGAAGCAGTCGAGCTCGAACTCCTCGTCCCAACTGATGAACGCGTCGCGCAGCAGCGACACGACGTCGTACGTCAGCGGCCCGTAGACGGCGTCCTGGAAGTCGAGCACACCCGGGTTCGGCTCGCAGACCATCAGGTTGCGCGGCATGAAGTCGCGCAGCATGAAACCCTGCGGCTGCGCGTGCGCGCTGGCGACCAGCAGTGCGAAGGTGCGGTCGAGCGTGCCGCGCATCGCGTCGGTGACGGGCTTGCCGAGGTGGCGGCCGACGTACCACTCGGGCATCAGCTCCATTTCGCGGCGCAGGAACGCCTCGTCGAACGGCGGCAGCACGTCGGGCTTCGACGTGAGCTGGAAGCGGATCAGCGCGTCGAGCGCGTCGCGCATCAGCGGCTTCGCGGCGGCCGGGTTGGCCGGATCGAGCACCGAGATGTACGACGTGCGGCCGAGGTCCGTCACGAGCATGAAGCCCGCGTCGAAATCGTGGGCCAGCACGTCCGGCACGTGATCGCCGGCCGCGGCGAGCAATTGCGCGACCTGGACGAATTCGCGGCACTTCTCGGGCGGCGGCGCGTCGACGGCGATCAGCGTGCCGCCCGGGCTCGTGGCCGATGCGACACGGAAATAGCGGCGGAAACTGGCGTCCGACGACGCCGGCGCGAGGGTCGACAGGTCGAGGGCGTAGCGCTCGGCGAGCGGGTGCAGCCACGCGGTAAGCGCTTCGATGCGGGCGTCGGGCTGGGATGCGGCGGATGGGGGCGTCATGAAACTCGGGGGAGGGGAGAACGTCTTGCCATATAATACCCCACGACTTTTTTGACGCGCCCCGCGTCAGCTTCCGCCGTGCAGGCCCGCCGCCTGTCGCGCCGTCCGCCCGATCGCCTCCCCGGTTTGCGCTCAGCCGCAGTCGCGGTGCGACGGCGCGGCCCGCCGTGTGTGAAGGCGCGGTTGACAAGGGGCGATTCGCCAAACGATAGATGCCGCCCAAACCGCTATTCCCGAATGTTTTCCCCGGTGACGGGGCGCCGCGCAAACGGCGGCTCGCGCTCGCGCTCCTGGCCGTGCCCGGCCTCGTGCCGGCCGTGTCGTACGCGCAGCTGTCGGGCGCGGCCGCGCAGCCGCAGCCGCTCGACTCGCCGTGGGATCTGCGTCTCGCACCCCAGCTCGAGGATCATCCGCTGAAGGACGGCGCGAAGCCGGCCGCCTTCGTGATCGCCGACCACACGAGCGGCACGGCCGAGCAGGATCTTGCCGCGAAGGGTTCGGCCGAACTGCGGCGCGGTGAGGCCATCGTGAAGGCCGACGCGATCCACTACGATCAGGATACCGACATGGCCGATGCATACGGCCAGGTCAAGGTATTCAATTCCGGCACGTCGTTCGTCGGCCCCGAGGCGCATCTGAAGATCGAGGCGAACCAGGGTTTCATGACGGCGCCGAAGTATCACTTCAACATGACGGGCGGGTCGGGCAGCGCGGAGCGCGCCGACATGCTCGACAACGAGCGCTCGGTGTTCTTCAACGGCACCTACACCGCGTGCCAGTGCTCGACGAACCCCGCGTGGTACATCAAGGGCAGCCGCTTCGACTTCGATACGGGCGCCGACGAAGGCACCGTGCGCAACAGCGTGCTGTTCTTCCAGGGCGTGCCGATCTTCGCGAGCCCGTGGATGACGTTCCCGCTGTCGGGCGATCGGCGCAGCGGCCTGCTGCCGCCGACGTTCTCGGTGAACTCGAGCAACGGGTTCGAGCTGACGCTGCCGTACTACTTCAACATCGCGCCGAACCGCGACCTGACGCTCACGCCGCGCATCATCTCGCGGCGCGGCGTGATGACCGAGGCGACGTTCCGCTACCTGTCGCCGTCGTATTCGGGCACGTTTACGGCCAATTACCTGCCGGATGACCGGCTCGAGCACCGCAACCGCTACGCGATCTACTGGCAGCACCAGCAGAACTTCGGCGGCGGTTTCGGCGGCTACATCTACTACAACAAGGTCTCGGACAACACCTATCCCGAACAACTGGGTTCGTCGAACCAGTTCATCAACGGGACGCAGACGCTGTACCAGCAGGAAGCGGGCCTTACGTACAACAACGGCCCGTGGTCGGTGCTTGCGCGCTACCAGCACTGGCAGACGCTGCCGCCGTCGATCGCGCCGTACAGCCGCGAGCCGCAGTTGAACGTGAAGTACACGAAGTACAACGTCGGCGGCTTCGACTACGGCGCGGAGGCCGACTATTCGCGGTTCCGCATCACGACGGCCGATGCGACCGAAGGCGACCGGATCGTCTTCAACCCGTACATCGCGTATGGCGTGTACGGCCCCGGCTACTTCGTCGTGCCGAAGGTCCAGTACCACTTCGCGTCGTACGACCTGAACTACCTGTCGTCGAAAACGCCGAACAGCCCGAAGCGCTTCACCGAGTCGATCCCGACCGTCAGCTTCGATACGGGCCTGATCTTCGACCGCTCGGTGCACCTGTTCGGCCAGGACTTCATCCAGACCCTCGAGCCGCGCCTGTACTACGTGTACACACCGTACCGCGACCAGTCGAACGCGCCGCTGTTCGACACTGCGGAATCGGACTTCGGCCTCGCGGAGATCTACCAGCCGAACACGTTCGTCGGCAACGACCGGATCGCCGATGCGAACCGGATCACGGCCGGCCTCACGTCGCGCTTCATCGACCCGCGCACCGGCGACGAGCGTGCGCGTTTCGTGATCGCGCAGCAGTACTACTTCGCCGATCAGCGCGTCACGCTGAATTCCGGCCAGACCGCCGCACAGGCGCGCCACTCGGACCTGATCGTCGGCGCCTCGCTGAAGCTCGGCTCGGGCTTCATGTCGGAGACGGCGTTCCAGTACAACCAGAACAACAACCAGCTCGCGAAGTCGAGCATCGGTTTCGGTTACAGCCCGGGCGAGCGCCGCGTGATCAACGTCGGCTACCGCTATACGCGCGCGACCCCCACGCTCGACGGCCTGCCGATCAACCAGTTCCTGGTGTCCGCGCAATGGCCGCTCACGCGCCGCCTGTATGCGATCGGCCGCTTCAACTTCGATCTCGCCGGCGATCGCGTGGTCGACGGTCTGCTCGGCTTACAATACGACGCGGATTGCTGGGCGCTCGGGGTCGGCGTGCAGCGGGCTGCGAACGGCATCAATTCGTCGGGACAGCAGAGTTCGTCGACGCGTTTCATGATGCAGCTCACGCTCAAGGGGTTGTCGACCATCGACAACGGCCTCGTGTCCGCATTCCGCGCCGGGGTGGCTGGCTACACGCCGTTACCGCCGCCGCCGCCGCCGATGTCCCGCTTCAGCAACTACGAGTAACGCCGGCTTGTCTGCACCGGTCAGCACGATTTCAATGGAGTTTCAGTGGCAATGAAGAAAAACCTTCGTTTCGCGGCAGTCGTGTCCAGCCTCGCCGCGTCCGCCGTGCTGCTCGCCGCCGCGCCGGCCGCGGCGCAGGCGCTCGGTTCGCAGGGTGCGCAGCTCGCCGACGAAGTCGTCGCGGTCGTCAACAACGACGTGATCACGAGCCGCGAACTCGACCAGCGCGCCGGCCTGATCGCGCGCCGCCTGCAGCAGCAGAACGCGCCGGTGCCGCCTGACGACCAGTTGCGCGCACAGGTGCTGAACCAGATGGTGCTCGAGCGGATCCAGGTGCAGAAGGCCAAGGACGACGGAATCCGCATCGACGACGCGACCGTGCAGTCCACGCTGCAGCGTCTCGCGCAAGCGAACGGGATGACGCTCGACCAGTATCGCGCGCGTCTCGAGGCGCAAGGCGTGCCGTGGAGCATCTTCACGAGCGATGCGCGCACCGAGCTGATGCTGTCGAAGCTGCGCGAGCGCGAGGTCGACGGCAAGATCACCGTGTCGGACGCCGAAGTCGCGAACTACATCGCGAGCCAGCGCGGGCCGAACGCGGCCCAGCAGCAGGACCTGCGCTTCCAGCACATCTTCATCAAGGCGCCGACCAACGCGCCGCAGGCCGACATCGACGCAGCGCAGAAGAAGGCCGAAGCGCTGCTGCAGCAGGCGAAGTCGGGCGCCGATTTCGAGCGGCTCGCGAAGAACAATTCGGAAGCGAACGACGCGAAGAAGGGTGGTGATCTCGGCTTCAAGGCGCCGAGCACGCTGCCGCCCGAAGTCGTCGATGCCGCCTCGAAGCTGCGCCCGGGCGAGGTCAACCCGACGCTGATCCGCGTGCCGGACGGCTTCGAGATCGTGCGTCTCGTCGACCGCCGCCAGAGCCAGGGCGCGACGGCCGCGGCGCCGAAGATCGTCCAGACGCACGTGCGCCACATCCTGCTGCGCGTGGGCGAGGGCAAGTCGGAAGGCCAGGCGCGCCAGCAACTGGTCGACATCCGCAAGCAGGTCGAGGCCGGCGGCGATTTCGCGAAGTTCGCGCGTACCTACTCGCAGGACGGTTCGGCGTCGCAGGGCGGCGATCTCGGCTGGATCAGCCCGGGCGAGACCGTGCCGGAATTCGAGCGTGCGATGAACAACCTGCAGGACGGCCAGATCAGCCAGCCGATTCGTACCGAATACGGCTACCACCTGATCCAGGTGCTGAACCGCCGCGACGCGGAAGGCTCGGTGCAGCAGCAGATGGACATCGCGCGCCAGGCGATCGGCCAGCGCAAGGCCGAGCAGGCGTATGCCGACTGGCTGCGCGAGCTGCGCGATTCGTCGTACGTTCAGTACAAGATCGGCGGCGCCGGTCCGGCGAACTGAGCGAGCTTCGGATGACCACGCCCGCGCTGCAGATCGCGATCACGACTGGCGAACCCGCGGGAGTCGGCCCGGAGCTGACCGTGCAGGCGCTGCGTGACGCCGCGCAGCGCTGGCCCGACGCGCATTTCATCGTGCTCGGCGATGCGGCGCTGCTCGACGCGCGTGCGGCAGCCGTCGGCGCCGACCGCACCACGCTTGCCGGTGGCGGGCAGGTGTCGGTCGCGCATTGCGCGCTCGCCGTCCCCGCTCAGGCGGGCAAGCTCGACGCGGCGAACGGCCGGTACGTGCTCGGGCTGCTGGACGCGGCGATCGACGGCGCGCTGGCAGGCCGGTACGACGCGATCGTTACCGCGCCGCTGCAGAAGAGCACGATCAACGATGCGGGCGTGCCGTTTACCGGCCATACCGAATACCTGGCGGAACGCACGCATACGCCGCGTGTCGTGATGATGCTGGCGGGCACCGGCGACAAGCCGCTGCGCGTCGCGCTCGCGACGACGCACCTGCCGCTGAAGGACGTGTCGGCCGCGCTGACGATCGACGGGCTCGTCGAGACGCTCGCGATCATCGATCGCGACCTGCGGCGCGACTTCGGTCTTGCCGCGCCGCGCATCCTCGTGACGGGCCTCAACCCGCACGCGGGCGAGAACGGTTATCTCGGCCGCGAGGAGATCGACGTGATCTCGCCGGCGCTGACCCGCGCGCAAGCACAGGGCATCGACGCGCGCGGCCCGTATCCGGCCGACACGCTGTTCCAGCCGCGCCATCTCGCGGACGCCGATTGCGTGCTCGCGATGTTCCATGACCAGGGTTTGCCCGTGCTGAAATACGCGACGTTCGGCGAGGGCATCAACGTGACGCTCGGGCTGCCGATCATCCGTACGTCGGTCGATCACGGCACCGCGCTCGATCTGGCCGGCACGGGCCGCGCGGATCCGGGCAGCATGATTGCCGCGCTCGACACGGCCGTCACGATGGCGCGCCATCGCCGCGCCGCCTGACGCGGCCCGGCCTCACCTCATTCGTCGTATTTTTCGCTTTACTCAGTCGATGTCGAACAGCAGACAGCACCAAGGCCACTTCGCGCGCAAGCGCTTCGGGCAGAACTTCCTCGTCGATCACGGCGTGATCGACTCGATCGTCTCGACGATCGGCCCCGCGCGCGGCCAGCGCATGGTCGAGATCGGCCCCGGGCTCGGCGCGCTGACCGGGCCGCTGATCGAGCGTCTCGCGACGCCCGAGGCGCCGCTGCATGCGGTCGAGCTCGACCGCGACCTGATCGGGCGCCTGCAACAGCGCTTCGGCGCGTTGCTCGAGCTGCACGCGGGCGACGCGCTCGCGTTCGACTTCCGGTCGCTCGCGGTGCCCGGCGACAAGCCGTCGCTGCGGATCGTCGGCAACCTGCCGTACAACATTTCCAGCCCGTTGCTGTTTCACCTGATGACGTTCGCCGATGCGGTCATCGACCAGCATTTCATGCTGCAGAACGAAGTCGTCGAACGGATGGTCGCGGAGCCGGGCACGAAGGCGTTTTCGCGGCTGTCGGTGATGCTGCAGTACCGCTACGTGATGGAAAAGATGCTCGACGTGCCGCCGGAATCGTTCCAGCCGCCGCCGAAGGTCGATTCGGCGATCGTCCGGATGATTCCGTACGAGCCGCACGAACTGCCCGACGTCGATCCCGTGCTGCTCGGTGAAATCGTCACCGCCGCGTTTTCGCAGCGTCGCAAGATGCTGCGCAATACGCTCGGCGACTACCGCGAGACGATCGATTTCGATGCGCTCGGCTTCGACCTCGCGCGCCGTGCGGAGGACGTGAGCGTGGCCGAATACGTCGGCGTCGCGCAGGCGCTCGCGGCGCTGCGCAAGGCCGGGTAACGCACGTCGCCCGAGCCGGAGCGGAAGTATCGACGAGGCTGCCCGACGGGGCAGCCTTTTTTATTGCATGCGTGCCGTTCGCACGTCGGGGCGGGCCGCCGCCCGCCGTCACGCCCGCCTGCGCGGCGGCGCGTTGACCAGCGCGATGCCGGTCAGCACGAGCGCGGCCGCGGACATGAAACGCCAGCCGACCGATTCGCCGAGCAGCAGTACGCCGAACGCGACGCCGAACAGCGGCGACAGGAACGTGAACACGGACAGCCGCGACGCGCTGTAGCGCGTCAGCAGCCAGAACCACGACAGGTAGCTGACGAACGCGACGATCACCGACTGGTACGCGAGGCTCGCCACCGCTATCGGCGTGACGTGCGCGAACGATACCTGGCCGAACAGCGCGGCGAGCGCGACCAGCACGACGGCGGATACCGCGAGCTGGTAGAACAGCGTCTTGCTCGCGCTTGCGCGCGCGAGCGCCGTCGAGCGCACGACGACCGTCGTCGCGGCCCACATCGCACCGCCGAGAATGCCGAGCGCGTCGCCGGCCAGCCCCGCCAGCACGGATGCGCCGGGCGCGCGCGGCTTCAGGAAGCCGTCCGCGAACGCGAGCGCGATGCCGGCGAACGCGAGGCCGACGCCGACCCACTGCGTGCGCTGCAGCCGTTCGCCCGGCGCGAACAGGTGCAGCCCGAGCGCGGTGAAGCACGGTGCCGTGTACAGGAAGATCGCCATGTGCGACGCGCTCGTCAGCGTCAGCCCGAAGAACACGCAGACGAATTCGCCGGCGAACAGCGTACCGGCCGCGAGGCCCGCGCGGAACGTGCCGTCCGCCTGGAACAGTGGCGTGCCGCGCGCGCGGGTCCAGCCGCACAGCAGCATCGCGGCGATCACCGAGCGCAGCCCGGCCTGGAACATCGGCGCGATCGCGGCGTTGGTGCTCTTGATCGCGACCTGCTGGAAGCCCCAGATCGCGCACAGCAGCAACATCAGGCCGACGGCGCGCGTGTCGAGCGCGCGGCGCACGGGGGCGGCGGCGAGTGCGGTCATCGGCGCACCTCGCCGGTCCGGCACGGCGGCCGCGAGGTCGGGTGAGCGGCGCGTCCGGCGCGCTCGAAGGGGCGGTTTCGCACGGCAGTGTGGCTGAATGGGAAGGTGGTCGCGTTCGGGGCGTGGGCCGCATGCCCGCTTTTGGTGCGAAGTGGAGGGATGTTACCCGATCGGCGGGGGAGCAGGGGGGAGCCAGGTTGTGCTGTTGGTCGCTGCGGCGCTCGCGCTCGCGGATATCGAACCGCTGCGCGGTATCGGTCGCTGCCGGCCGGGCGTCCCCGGCGAAGTTCACCCGTCTCTGGTAGAGTTTCCGGTTCTGGAAAGGCCCCCACAGGAGTACAAGACATGCGTTTGCTGCATACGATGCTGCGAGTCGGCGATCTCGACCGCTCGATCAAGTTCTACACCGAATTGCTCGGCATGAAGCTGCTGCGTCGCGAGGATTATCCGGAAGGCAAGTTCACACTCGCGTTCGTCGGCTACGAAGACGAAAGCAAGGGCACCGTGATCGAGCTGACCCACAACTGGGACACGCCGTCCTACGATCTCGGCAACGGCTTCGGCCACCTGGCGGTGGCGGTGGAGGATGCCTACGCGGCGTGCGAGAAGATCAAGGCGCAAGGCGGCAAGGTCACGCGCGAAGCGGGCCCGATGAAGCACGGCACGACCGTGATCGCGTTCGTCGAGGATCCGGACGGCTACAAGATCGAGTTCATCCAGAAGAAGGCGCACTGAGCGCCGGATGAACGCACCGCGGCGCGCGATGCGCGCGGCGGTGGCGTCAACGGGCGGTGCGGGGTGACCCGCATCGCCCGTTCGCGTTTACGGCAAGGCCGGCGGGCGTTACAGCGACGGCAGCAGCTCGGGCGGATGATGCTTGAGCGTGTGCCGTGCCTCGCGGAACTCGGGGAAGATCGACTCGACGGTCTGCCAGAAGGCCGGGCTGTGGTTCATCTCGCGCAGGTGCGACAGCTCGTGCGCGACGACGTAGTCGATGATCGACATCGGGAAATGGATGAGCCGCCAGTTCAGGCGGATCTTGCCGTCGCTCGAGCAACTGCCCCAGCGCGTCGCGGCCGACGACAGCGCATACATCGAATACGTGACGCCGAGCATTTCCGCATAGACCGCGAGGCGTTCGCCGAAGATCCGCTTGGCCTCGCCCTGCAGCCAGCCCTGCACGCGATCCTTGATCTGCTGCATGTCGGCCTGCACGGGCAGCGGCAGCGAGAGCCGCAGCGCTTCGGCATCGAATGCGACGGCGCCCGCGCCGAGCGCGATCGTCACTGTCTTGCCGAGATACGGAAGCTGCGCGCCGTCGCGCCAGTCGATCTGCGGCAGCGCGCGCTGCTCGGTGCGCGTCTTCCACTCGGCGAGCTTCGCGAAGATCCAGCGTTGTTTCTCGGAGATCGCGGCCTCGATGTCGGCGAGCGTGACCCAGCGCGGTGCGGTGATCGACAGCCCGCTGCCGTCGATCGTGAAGCCGATCGTGCGGCGCGCCGAGCGCTTCAGGCGGTATTCGAGCACGCGGCTGTCGAGGGCGAACGTGCGCACGCGCGAGCGGTCGGGTGCCGGGCCCGGATCGAGAGGCGCTGCGGGCGCCGCTTCGGGCGGCGCCGGCGGTTTGGCGGGCGCCGACGGTGCGGCGGCCGGCCCGTCGAAGAGCGGCAGATCCATCTGGCGATGATCGAGGGCCACGACGGCTGGCCGTGGCCGCGGACGCTGTTTCATCAGTTCGCTTCTTGTTGTCGTATGCAACGGCTGCAATCCGCGGGATTCAGACGCGCGCGGCATCGCGCGTGCCTGCATTGCCCGCCTGGCGATAGGAGTCGGGATCGATGCGGCGCATTTCCGCTTCGATCCATGCTTCGACCTGCGAGTTCAATGCATCGGGCGTCAGCCCCTCGACGGGGATCGGCTTGCCGATCGACACGGTGACGACGCCAGGGAATTTCGTGAACGAGTTGCGCGGCCACACCCGTCCTGCATTGTGCGCGATCGGCACGACGGGCGCGCCGGTTTCGATCGCGAAGCGTGCGCCGCCCGTCTTGTACTTGCCCTGCTTGCCGACCGGCGTGCGCGTGCCTTCGGGGAACATGATCATCCACGCGCCTTCCGACAGGCGCTTCTTGCCCTGGCGGATCACCGAGGTGAACGCGTTCTTGCCTTCCTTGCGGTTGATGTTGACCATGTGCAGCAGCCCGAGCGCCCAGCCGAAGAACGGCACGTACAGCAGCTCGCGCTTGAACACGTAGCAGAGCGGCTTCGGCATCAGCGCCGGAAACGCGAGCGTTTCCCACGCGGACTGATGCTTCGACAGCAGCACGGCCGGGCCGTCGGGCAGGTTGTCCATCCCTTCGATCCGGTAGTGGATGCCGTTCAGCCAGCGCACGACCCACAGCGTCGACTTGCACCAGCCGGCCGCCATCCAGTAGCGCGCGTCGGGGCGCATGAACGGGAACGCGATGAAGCACGCGGTGGCGTACGGCACCGTGTATACGATGAAGTAAATCAGCAGCAGCAGGGAGCGGACGAAGCGCATCGGCGTGGGTCTGGCGTTAGGGAGGATGCGCGCGGCGGCTGCATCACTCGTGTTCGTGTGAAAGAAAATCGAGCGCGAACGCGCGCAGGTCGTCGTGGACCTTCGTGCCGGGCGGCAAATTGCCCGCGGCGAGCGTTTTCTTGCCCTTGCCGGTCAGCACGAGGTGCGGCTGGAAGCCGACCGCGACGCCGGCCTGCAGGTCGCGCAGCGAATCGCCGACGACCGGCGTGTGATCGGGATCGATCTCGAAGCGTTCGGTGATCATCTGCATCATGCCGGGATTCGGCTTGCGGCAGTCGCAGTGATCCTCGGCCGTGTGCGGACAGAAGAACACCGCGTCGATGCGCGCGCCGACCGCGGCCGCCGCGCGATGCATCTTCAGGTGCATCTCGTTGAGCGCGGCCATGTCGAACAGCCCGCGACCGATGCCGGACTGGTTGGTCGCGACCACCACGCGATAGCCTGCGTGGTTGAGCCGGGCGATCGCCTCGAGGCTGCCGGGCAGCGCGATCCATTCGTCGGGCGTCTTGATGAACGCATCCGAATCGACGTTGATCACGCCGTCCCGGTCGAGGACGACGAGCTTTCGGTTGGGGCTGGTCGGCATCGTGCGGCCCTTATGCGGCGAGCTTCGAGATGTCGGCGACGCAGTTCATCTGCTGGTGCAGCGCGGACAGCAGTGCGAGACGGTTCGCTCGCAGCGCCGGATCCTCCGCGTTGACCATCACGTCGTTGAAGAACGTGTCGACCGGCACGCGCAGCGCGGCGAGCGCCGACAGCGCGCCCGTGTACGCACGCGCCTCGAGCTGCGACTGCACGTGCGGCGTCACGGCCGTGAGCTGTTCGTGCAGCGCTTTCTCGGCGGGCTCGACGAGCAGCGCCGGCTGCACCGCGCCGTTCGCGCCGCCTTCCGACTTCTTCAGGATGTTCGAGATCCGCTTGTTCGCGGCCGCGAGCGCTTCGGCTTCCGCGAGGCGCGTGAACTCGCGCACCGCGTCGAGGCGCGCGACGAGATCGTCGACGCGCGTCGGGTTCAGGCTCAGCACCGCGTCGACCTCACCGGCCGAATAACCGCGCTCGCGCAGCAGGCCGCGCAGGCGATCGATGAAGAACGCGAAGATGGCGTCGGTCGATTCGGCCACGCCCGGCACGCCTTCGAAGCGCGCATGGGTCGTGCGCAGCAGCGACACGAGATCGAGCGGCAGCTGCTTCTCGAGCAGCAGGCGCAGCACGCCGAGCGCGTGACGGCGCAGCGCGAACGGATCCTTCTCGCCGGTCGGCGCGAGGCCGATGCCCCAGATGCCGACGATCGTCTCGAGCTTGTCGGCGAGCGCGACGGCGGTCGACACGGGCGTGGTCGGCAGCGCGTCGCCGGAGAAGCGCGGCTGGTAATGCTCGGCGCATGCGAGGGCGACGTCGTCGGCTTCGCCGTCGTGGCGCGCGTAGTACGTGCCCATCGTGCCCTGCAGTTCCGGGAACTCGCCGACCATGTCGGTCAGCAGGTCGGCCTTCGCCAGGCGCGCGGCACGCTGCGCGTGCGCGGCGTCGGCGCCGATCGCGGGCGCGATCTCGCCGGCCAGCGCCTCGAGGCGCTCGACGCGCGCGAGCGCCGAACCGAGCTTGTTGTGATACACGACGTTCGCGAGCTGCGGCACGCGGTCGGCGAGCGGCTTCTTCTTGTCCTGCTCGAAGAAGAACTTCGCATCGGCGAGGCGCGGGCGCACGACGCGCTCGTTGCCTTCGATGATCTCGCCGGGCGTCTTGGTCGCGATGTTCGACACGATCAGGAAGCGCGAGCGCAGCTTGCCTTCGACGTCGGTCAGCGCGAAATACTTCTGGTTCGTCTGCATCGTGAGGATCAGGCATTCCTGCGGAACCTGCAGGAATTCGTCCTCGAAGCGGCACGGGTAGACGACCGGCCATTCGACCAGCGACGTCACTTCGTCGAGCAGCGATTCGGGCATCACGACCGTGTCGCCGTTCGCGTGTTCGTTCAGCTGCGTGCGGATCGTTTCGCGGCGGTCGACGAAGTGCGCGATCACGCGGCCCTTGTCGCGCAGCGTGTCGGCATACGCGCTCGCGTGCTGGATCGCGACGAGGCCGTCGGACAGGAAGCGATGGCCGAGCGTGGTGTCGCCGGCGTCGATGCCGAACGCGGTGACGGGCACGACGCGATCGTCATGCAGCACCGTGAGGCGATGCACGGGGCGCACGAACTTCACGTCGGAGCCGTCCGGGCGCTGGTAGGTCATGAACTTCGGGATCGGCAGCTTCGCGAGCGTTTCGTCGAGCGCGGCCTGCAGGCCGTCGGCGAGCGTCGCGCCGGCTGCCGAATAGTTGACGAAGAACGCTTCGGCCTTGCCGTCCTGCGCGCGCTCGAGATCGGCGATCGACAGGTTCGGGTGGCCGAGCGCCGCGAGCTTCTTCGCGAGCGGGGCCGTCGGCTTGCCTTCCGCGTCGAGCGCGACCGATACGGGCAGGACCTTTTCGCGGACCTGCTTGTCCGGCGCGACGGCGCGCACGTTCTGCACGACGACGGCGAGGCGGCGCGGCGTGGCGTAGCGTTCGAACACGAGTTCGCCTTCGACGAGGTCGCGCGCCGCGAGGCGTTGCGCGAGACCTTCGGCGAATGCGTCGCCGAGGCGCGCGAGGGCCTTCGGCGGCAGCTCTTCGGTCAGCAGTTCGACGAGCAGGGGGGCGGGATGATTGTGCGTCATGTTTGGAATAAATCTCGTCTCGTCAGTCCTGATCGATCTTGCGTTCGACCTTGAGCGGCGGCGCCCATGCCGGTTGCGCGGCTTCCTGGGCATCGGTGGTGAGGCCCGGCACGCCCGGCGGGTTGCCGAGCATCGGGAAGCCGAGCTTCTCGCGCGAGTCGTAATAAGCCTGTGCGACGAGACGCGACAGCGCGCGGATGCGGCCGATGTACGCCGCGCGCTCGGTCACCGAGATCGCGCCGCGCGCATCGAGCAGGTTGAACGTGTGGCCGGCCTTCAGCACGAGTTCGTACGCGGGCAGCGCGAGCTGCGCGTCGATCATCCGCTTCGCTTCGGCTTCGTAGCTGTTGAAGAACGTGAACAGCAGATCGACGTTCGCGTGCTCGAAGTTGTAGGTCGACTGCTCGACCTCGTTCTGGTGGTAGACGTCGCCATACGACAGGCGGCGCAGCTCGGGGCCGTTCGGGCCTTGCTCTTCCCACTCGGTCCACACGAGGTCGTACACGTTCTCGACCTTCTGCAGGTACATCGCGAGGCGCTCGAGGCCGTACGTGATTTCGCCGAGCACGGGCTTGCATTCGAGGCCGCCGACTTCCTGGAAATACGTGAACTGCGTGACTTCCATCCCGTTGAGCCACACTTCCCAGCCGAGGCCCCACGCGCCGAGCGTCGGGTTTTCCCAGTCGTCCTCGACGAAGCGCACGTCGTTCTGCTTCAGGTCGAAGCCGAGCGCTTCGAGCGAGCCGAGGTACAGGTCGAGGATGTTCTCCGGCGCCGGCTTGAGCACGACCTGGTACTGGTAGTAGTGCTGCAGGCGGTTCGGGTTCTCGCCGTAGCGGCCGTCCTTCGGGCGGCGCGACGGCTGCACGTAGGCGGCGCGCCACGGCTCGGGGCCGACCGCGCGCAGGAACGTGTGGACGTGCGACGTGCCCGCGCCGACTTCCATGTCGATGGGTTGGAGCAGAGCGCAACCCTGCTTGTCCCAGTAGGACTGCAGCGTCAGGATGATTTGCTGAAACGTAAGCATGAAGAGCCTTCGTGGCGCTGGCGCTCCGTTGCGGGCGGCGCTCCGGGCGGGCCCGGAGGGTCGGCTCGCGCGGCGGCGCGGCTTGTTAGTGTGCTGAAACGCGTAATTTTACCGGATCGGCGGCCGGATGCGGCCGGAACGCGGCAGAAGGCACCGTTGCGCGTGTTCGGGCCGTACGTTCCGCGCCGCTTCGCGCGGGCGTTAAGATGCGCATATTGCGGCGCGCGACGCGTGCCGCGCCACCGCTTGCCGATCCCGATTGCATGGACGACTCGACCGACATCCTCATTCCGCTGCTTCCGCCATTCCTCGCGCTGCTCGGGCAGGCCGCCGATGCGCAGGCGCGCGGCGAGCGCGCCGCGCACGATCTGTGGCTCGCCGCCGCCGCCCATCTGCATGCGGTCGACGCCGATGCGCTCGCGCAGCTCACGGTGGCGCTCGTCGCGCGGCAGCGCGTGGCCGACGCGCTCGCGCTCGCCGAATGCGCGGCGCGCGTGCGGCCGGGCGCGGCCGCGCACTTCAATCACGGCTACGCGCTGCAGATGGCCGGCCGTCACGCGGACGCCATCGCACCGTACCGCGCCGCGCTGGCGGTCGATGCCGGCTGGCCGTCGCTGCGCAACAACCTCGCGATCGCGCTGCGGCTGTCGGGCGGCGACCGCGCGGAGGAGATCGCGCTGCTCGATGCGGCCGTGATTGCCGATCCGCGCGACGTGCAGGCGTGGATCAACCTCGTCGTCGCGCGGATCGCGACGCACGACCTGGACGGCGCGCTCGCGTGTGCCGCGCGGCTCGCGGACCTCGCGCCCGACAACGGACTCGCGATGAACAACGTCGCGATGGCGATGAAGGAGGCGCAGCGCTGGGACGATGCCGAGCGTTACGCGGCACGTGCGTGCGAGCTGGCGCCCGACGATGCGTCGTTCCGTTTCAATCTCGCGATCATCCAGCTCGTGCGCGGCAATTACGCGGCCGGCTGGCGCGGCCACGAGGCGCGCTGGGACGGCGCGGGCGAACTGCGCGGCCGCCGGCCGGTGCTGCCGGGCCCGCGCTGGCAGGGCGAGCCGCTCGCGGGCAAGACGCTGCTCGTGTGGGGCGAACAGGGGCTCGGCGACGTACTGCAGTTCAGCCGCTTCGTCGCGCCGCTCGCCGAGCGCGTGCATCGCGAGGGCGGCCGGCTCGTGTGGAATACGTTTCCGCAGGTGGGCACGCTGATGCAGCGCAGCCTCGGCGCGCATGCGGATGCGTTCGGCGCGGGCGGCGGCGTCGACGTGCTGCCCGCATTCGATTACGAAGTGCCGCTGATCGGCCTGCCGCTGATGCTCGGCATGGAGAACGAGACGCTCGGATCGTCGGTGCCGTACCTGCGGGCCGATCCGCGCGCAAGCGATGCGTGGCGCGCGCGGCTCGCGGGCGACGGCCGGCTGAAGGTCGGGCTCGTGTGGACGGGCAGTGCGGGCCACCAGCGCAATCCGTTCCGGCGCGTCGGGCTCGAGCGTTATGCCGATGCGTTCCGCGGGATCGACGGCGTCGCGTTTCATTCGCTGCAGCCGGGCGCGCATGCGGATGTCGCGGCGGCGCGCGCGGCCGGCTTCGCGATCGAGGACTGGACGGCGGAACTGACGAGCTTCGACGATACGGCCGCATTCATCGGCGCGCTGGATCTGGTGATTACCGTGTGCACGTCGGTCGCGCACCTGTCGGGCGCGCTCGGCGCGCGCACCTGGGTGCTGCTCGACGTGAATCCGCACTGGCCGTGGCTGCTCGAGCGCCGCGACAGCCCGTGGTACCCGACCGCGACGCTGTACCGGCAACGGACGTTCGGTGCGTGGGAGCCGGTGATGGGCGACGTGACGCGGGATTTGCGGTGTCTCGCGGACAACAGGCCCGCGGATTGACAGGTGTAGTGCGTTGGCCAGCGGACCAGGATCGCAAACGCGTCGGCGTTCATTGATCGGCGTCGATGGTTTTCGATTTGCGCCGGTGGAAATGCATCAGGGCGAACATCAGGAGACCCATGAATAGCCCTAATCCTGCAGACAGCAGAGCGACGAACGTCCAGCTTCGCTGCGGCGCATCGGAGGGCGTGGCCAATGGCAGGCCGATGGCGGAAATGAGTGTGAACGAGAGAAAGGTGAGCAAGAACGCACGCATCGGTTTCGTGCGTTGTTGCTGAAAACGGGCTTCCATCGCGCCGGCGACGAAGCTGACCAGGAGCTCGAGCATGTGGTTTTTCAGGGGCTTTCATCGCGTCGCGCGCGGCGACGCGATGAAAGCAATCACCCGCCTGTATTACCAGCCTTTATATCCGGAATACTGGCCGAGGCCCAAATTGGTACCCGCCATGCCGGGACGCCATGCGAGATTTGCGGCAAGTCCGCCGCCGGATGCAACCATAAGCGCACCGCCCGTTGCACCGACCGCGGCACCTGTGCCGGCGGCCCAGGCTGCGCCTTGCCATGTCATCGGCTTACTGGAGAAAAATTGGCCGCCGGCATACATGGCCAATCCTCCGAGCGCACCAGGAATCATTCCGACCGGGCCTAATCCTCCCGACACGTTACGAATTTCGTTTTCCGACAGAACTTGCATCGTCATTTGCTTACCCTCGAATCGAGTTGGGTGGGTATCGCGTCCGATACGCACCCGGGAGAAGGCGCCTGATTGCTTTGCTGTCGGAAACCTTACTGTCGTCGGCGGTGCGGTGCAATGACTTGATCAAATCGAGATGGATTCGTCATCGATCGATTTTCTCGTTATTCCTTGTCATGTGTGGTGGGGGACACGTCCGGGGCCGGACATCGCATGCTGGCGTCCGTGGACCTAGTTCGACCGCCGGCGCAGCCCGGGCCCGAACGTGAAGCCGAACGCGAGCAGCACGAACGACACCGCGAGCACGATGTTGTTGCCGCTCGTCACGTAGGGCGTGAAGCCGCTGGTGCCTTCGATCCGCACGTCGAGCGAGCCGATCGTGAACGGCTTCAGCTGACCGAGCACGCGGCCGTGCGCGTCGATCGCGGCCGTCATCCCCGTGTTGGTCGAGCGCAGCATCGGCCGGCCCGTCTCGAGCGAGCGCATCCGCGCGATCTGCAGGTGCTGGTCGAGCGCGATCGTGTCGCCGAACCACGCGAGGTTCGTCACGTTGACGAGCACGCCGGGCGGCTGCGGATTGTCGCGGATCGTCGCGGCGATTTCCTCGCCGAACAAGTCCTCGTAGCAGATGTCGGCCATCACGGGCTGGTTGTGCACCAGGAACGGCTTCTGCACGGGCGCGCCACGCGCGAAATCGCCGAGCGGCATCTTCATCAGGTCGACGAACCACCGGAAGCCCCACGGAATGAATTCGCCGAAGGGCACGAGGTGGTGCTTGTCGTAGTGATAGATGTCGCGCGAGTTCGGCGTCACGCCGTACAGGCTGTTCGTATAGTCGACGTAACGACCGTCCTCGGTCACCGACGCGCCGACCGCGCCGAACAGCACGGCCGAGCCCGTCGTGTCGCTGAACTTGCGGATCGCGACGGCGAACGGCTCGGGCAGCTCCTGGATCATCACCGCGATCGCGGTCTCGGGCGTGACGATCAGGTCGGCCGGCTTCTCGATGATCATCTGCTGGTACATCTTGATCGCCGCGTCGATGCCCGCTTCCTCGAACTTGATGTCCTGCTTCACGTTGCCTTGCAGCAGCCGCACGGTGAGCGGCGCGTTCGCGGGCACGGTCCACGTGACCTGCGACAGCCCGAGGCCGGCCGCGACGAGCGCGACGGCGATGCCGGCCGGCGCGGCAATGCGCACGCGCGCGTTGCCGCCGGCGCCGCTTTCATGCGCGTCCGACGTGCGCGCGGCGGCGAGCGCCTGCACGACCAGCGCGGCGAACAGCGCGAGGACCCAGGCGATCCCGTACACGCCGACGATCGGCGCGAAGCCCGCGAACGGGCCGTCGACCTGCGGGTAGCCGCTCGCGAGCCACGGGAAGCCGGTGAACAGGGTGCCGCGCAGCCATTCACTGAAAGCCCACGCGCTCGCGAACGCGAATGCGCCGTGCCAGGTCGGCGAGAACGGCCGCGGGTCGGGTTCGCGGCGATGCCACGCATGGCCCGCGCAGAACGACCACAGCCCGGCCGAGAACGCCGGGTACAGCGACAGGTACAGCGAGAACAGCACGAGCGCGCCGCCCGCGAGCGGCGCGGCCATCTCGCCGTACACGTGCATGCTGATGTAGAGCCACCAGATGCCGCTGATGAAGTTGCCGAAGCCGAACGCGCCGCCCGTGAGCGCCGCGCCGCGCCAGCTCGACGTGCGCGTCAGTTGCGCGAAAAACCAGACGAATACGACGAGTTGCAGCCAGCCGCCGTGCGGCGTCGGTGCGAAGCTGAGCGTATTGGCCGCGCCGGCGAGCAGCGCGGCCGGGTAGTGCCAGCGCGGCAGCGCGCGGCCGGGCGCCGGCGCGAGAAGGCCGCCAGCCGGGCGGGACGGGATCGGATCGTCCATGTGAAGCGGAAGTGGGCGAGCGGTTGAAGGAAACGCGGCTGGCGCGGGACGCTCAGTCCTCGTGCGAGGTTTCGGCGCGACGGCTGGTGAGCGGGTTGCGACGCACCAGCAGCACATGGACCTGGCGCGCATCGCCGCGCTGGATCTCGAACACGAGGTTGCCGAGCTGCAGTTTCTCGCCGCGGTGCGGCACGCGTCCGAAATGATGGGTGATCAGGCCGCCGATCGTATCGACCTCGTCGTCGGGGAAATCGGTGCCGAACACGTCGTTGAACTGTTCGATCTCGGTGAGCGCGCGCACGCGGTAGCGGCCGTCCGGCCCCGAGATGATGTTGCCGGCTTCCTCGTCGAAGTCGTATTCGTCCTCGATGTCGCCGACGATCTGTTCGAGCACGTCCTCGATCGTGATCAGCCCCGCGACGCCGCCGTATTCGTCGACAACGATCGCCAGGTGGTTGCGGTTCACGCGGAAGTCGTGCAGCAGCACGTTCAGGCGCTTCGATTCCGGAATGAACACGGCCGGGCGCAGCATCCCGCGCACGTCGAATTCTTCTTCGGCATAGAAGCGCAGCAGATCCTTCGCGAGCAGCACGCCGATGACGTTGTCGCGGTTCTCTTCGTACACGGGGTAGCGCGAGTGCGCCTTCTCGAGGACGAACGGGATGAAATCCTCGGGCTTGTCCGCGATGTTGATCGCGTCCATCTGTGCGCGCGGCACCATGATGTCGCGGGCGCACAGATCGGATACCTGGAACACGCCTTCGATCATCGACAGCGAGTCGGCGTCGATCAGGTTGCGTTCGTGGGCGTCCTGGAGGATTTCCAGCAGCTCGCCGCGGGATTCGGGCTCGGGCGAGATGAAGTCGGTCAGGCGCTCGAGCAATGAGCGCTTTTCTTGCGGTTTGTCGGTTGGCTTACGACTGGGATACGAATCGTTCATGGTGGTGCGCCCGGGTCATGCCGGGGCGCGCTGTCACGGAGTAGGCAAGGATACACCAAGGGCACGACGCGACCGTGTCACACCGGCCGCACGGCCAGGGTGGGCAGCTCGCGCGGGCCCCGCTCGCGGACGGCCGCGCCGGGCGCGACATCGTCCTTGTGCCCATCCTATCTCAGAAAAGGCCGGCGGCGCAGCAGCGGCAAAAAACGGGTGCGGGAAGAGCGGGCCGGTATGACGCGCAAGGGCGCCCGGCCGGCCGGGCGGCGCCGGCGGCATTCTGCCGCATGCGATCGCGTTCGGCGCGCGGCTCAGAACCGCATGCCGGCCGAGCAGCCGCCGGCGGCTCCGCCGTTGCTCGCGGCGCCGCCGCAGCCGAATATTCCGCAGCCGGACAGCGCGACGCTCGCGGCGACGAGCAGCGCGGCGATCTTGCAGCGCGACCAAGGTGACGGTTTCATCGGCAGGGGCCTCGTTCGAATCAGCGGGGAGTGCGGCATCGGGTGGCGGCAAGCCGGGCGGCGCGAGGCGTCACCGGCATCGCGCGAGCAGCCCTTCCAGCGCGCGATCGGGGATGCCGCTCGCGCGCAGCGCGTCGACCGTGCGACTCACGTAGTCGAGCGTCGTGCCGTAGCGGCCGGCCGCGCAACTGAAGACCTCCTTTACGACGGGATCCGACAGCTTGCCCGTATAGGTCGGTACGTCGCGGCGCATCACGAACGCGAGCGCGTTCACGCGTTCGCCGTTCTCGAGCGAGCACGGCAGCCACGCGGGCCGATACGACCCCATCGGCATCTCGCGCTTCCACAGCGTCTCGAGGTGCGGCTGCGCGGTCGGGCCCGCGAGCCGGAACGCAATGCCCGAGCACGAGCCGCCGCGATCGAGCGCAAGCACGAGGCCCGGACGTTCGGGCGTGCCGCGGTTCACGCGCGACCACAGGTACAGCCCGCGATGGTAGCCGTGCACCTTGCCGCGCACGGCGGCAATGGTCGGCAAGCCCGGGTTCCAGATCAGCGAGCCATAACCAAACAGCCAGAGGTCCTGCCGGCCGTCCCAGTCGCGCATCGTGTGCGCGAGCGATGTCGCGAGCTCGTCTTCCGTCAGCAGCCGCCCGTCGCCGATCGACGGCGGGTAGGCGGGCGGGAGCATCGCGGCGTTGCGCATCGGGCGACTGACTTACTGATACGGATTCGGGAAGCCCAGCTTCGCGAGGATGTCGACTTCGAGCGCTTCCATCTCGGCCGCGTCCTCGTCGCTCGTCTCGTGGTCGTAGCCCTGCGCGTGCAGCGCGCCGTGCACCAGCAGGTGCGCGTAGTGGGCCGCGAGCGGCTTGCCCTGGTCGCGCGCTTCCTTCTCGACGACCGGGCAGCACAGCACGAGGTCGCCGATCACGGTGCCGTCGGGCGCCGCGTCGTATGCGAAGGTCAGCACGTTGGTCGGGTAGTCCTTGTGGCGGTAGCCGTCGTTCAACGTGCGGCCTTCCACTTCGCCGACGAAGCGCACGGTGAGCTGCGCGCTGGCGAACAGCGCCGGCTCGATCCATTCGGCGATCAGCTTGCGCTTGGGCAGCGTCTTGCGCACGTCGCTCGTGATCTCGTCGCCATACTGCACGGACAGGTCGAGTTCCAGCTCGAGCAGCTCGTCGTCGGTTTCGTCTTCGCGCGGCGCGGGCTCGGCACCCACGTGCAGCGTCACGCTGTCGTAGTGTTCAGGCTGCAGCGCGAGCTTCGCGCGCATCGCCGGATCGTTGTGCTGAGCGACGATCGCGACGGCCGCGTCGCCCGAGCTGCCCGACAGGTCGAACATCAGGCTGCGACCGTCCGGGAAGTCGATCCGCAGCCCTTGCGCGTTGACGGTCCGGGCCTTGCCCTTCGCATCGAACAGCGAAAGACGGGGAGATTCGGGCGCGGCGGACTGGGCGCGCCCGGACTTGCGAGAACGGGAGGATTTCATGACGCGTGCGGCGATTGGGACGCGTTGAGGATACACCAAACGGCCGATCGCACCCGAATTCGCGCGGGCGAAAAAAAGCCCGGCGCGCCGTCTGGCGGGCCGGGCCGGGGAGCCGGGGCAGCGCGCGGGCGCCGCCGGCCGGTCAGCCGTCCTGGTGCTGAGCGTGGAATTCGTCGTACGCCTCGACGATGCGCGCGACGAGCGGATGGCGCACGACGTCCGCGCTCGTGAAGCGCGTGAGCGCGATGCCGCGCACGCCGCTGAGTACCTGCTGCGCCTCGACGAGCCCGCTCTTGTGGCCGCGCGGCAGGTCGACCTGGCTCGTGTCGCCGGTCACGACCGCCTTCGAGCCGAAGCCGATCCGCGTGAGGAACATCTTCATCTGCTCGGGCGTGGTGTTCTGCGCCTCGTCGAGGATGATGAACGCGTGGTTCAGCGTGCGGCCGCGCATGTACGCGAGCGGCGCGATCTCGATCATCTGGCGCTCGAACATCTTCGCCGTCTTGTCGAAGCCGAGCAGGTCGTACAGCGCGTCGTACAGCGGCCGCAGGTACGGGTCGACCTTCTGCGCGAGGTCGCCCGGCAGGAAGCCGAGCCGTTCGCCGGCCTCGACGGCCGGGCGCGTCAGCACGATCCGCTTGACCTGGTCGCGCTCGAGCGCGTCGACCGCGCAAGCGACCGCGAGGTAGGTCTTGCCGGTGCCGGCCGGCCCGATGCCGAGCGTCACGTCGTGCGACAGGATCTGCTTCAGGTATTCGCGCTGCGCGGGCGTGCGGCCGCGCAGGTCGGCGCGTCGCGTGTAGAGCTTCGGCCCCTGCTCTTCGAGCGCCTCGTCGTCGAGCTGCACGACCGGCTCGTCGAACGGATGATCGGGGTCGCCGCGGAAGCGCACGTCGAGCGTGGTCTCGCGGCCGTTGCCGGCGGTGTGGCGCACTTCGACCAGCGCGAGCTGGATGTCGTCGACCGACAGCGGATCGCGCGCGCGGTTGTAGAAGTTGTCGAGTGCCGCGAGCGCGAGCTTGGCGCCGCGCCCGCGGATCGTGATCCGGTGGCCGCGTCGCGACAGCGTCACGTCGAGCGCCTGTTCGATCTGCCGCAGGTTTTCGTCGAGCGGGCCGCAGAGATTGGCGAGGCGCGCGTTGTCGTCGCGCGGCGCGATGAATTCCAGGGGTTGGGTGGTCTTCAAAGTGGCGTCGGGCTCCGGTGATGCGTCAGTCAGTGGGTGGCCGCGCTCGCGTCGTCGCTGACGAGCACGAGCTCGCCGCGCAGCGAGTGCGGGTACGCATGGTTGATCTTCACGTCGATCATCTGGCCGATCAGGCGCGGGTGCGACGCGAGCGGCGCCGGGAAATTCACGACCCGGTTGTTCTCGGTACGGCCCGCGAGTTCGTTCGGGTCCTTGCGCGACGGGCCCTCGACGAGGATCCGCTCGACCTTTCCGACCATCGACTGGCTGATGCGCGCGACGTTCTCCTCGATGGTCGCCTGCAGATGTTGCAGGCGTTTGAGCTTCACTTCGCGCGGCGTGTCGTCGTGCAGGTTCGCGGCCGGCGTGCCGGGGCGCGGGCTGTAGATGAACGAGAAGCTGGTGTCGTAGCTCATCTCGTGCACGAGTGCCATCATCTTGTCGAAATCGTCCTCGGTCTCGCCGGGGAAACCGACGATCATGTCGGTCGACAGCGACAGGTCGGGGCGGATCGCGCGCAGCTTGCGGATCACCGATTTGTATTCGAGCACCGTGTAGCCGCGCTTCATCGCCATCAGGATGCGGTCGGAGCCGTGCTGGACCGGCAGGTGCAGGTGGCTCACGAGCTTCGGCACCTTCGCGTAGGTGTCGATCAGGCGCTGCGTGAATTCCTTCGGGTGCGACGTCGTATAGCGGATCCGCTCGATGCCGGGGATGTCGGCGACGTATTCGATCAGCGTCGCGAAATCGGCGATCTCGGACGCACCGGCCGTCAGCGCGCCGCGATAGGCGTTCACGTTCTGGCCGAGCAGCGTGACTTCGCGCACGCCCTGGTCGGCGAGGCCGGCCACTTCGGTCAGCACGTCGTCGAGCGGGCGCGATACCTCGTCGCCGCGCGTGTACGGCACCACGCAGTAGCTGCAGTACTTCGAGCAGCCTTCCATGATCGACACGAACGCGCTCGGCCCCTCGACGCGCGCGGGCGGCAGGTGGTCGAACTTCTCGATCTCGGGGAACGAGATGTCGACCTGCGCGCGGCCGCTCTCGCGGCGCGCGTCGATCATCTGCGGCAGGCGGTGCAGCGTCTGCGGGCCGAACACGAGGTCGACGTACGGCGCGCGCGACACGATCGAGGCGCCTTCCTGGCTCGCGACGCAGCCGCCGACGCCGATCAGCAGGCCGGGCTTCGCTTCCTTCAGCTCGCGCACGCGGCCGAGATCGGAGAACACCTTCTCCTGCGCCTTTTCACGCACCGAGCACGTGTTGAACAGGATGATGTCCGCGTCTTCCGGCGTGTCGGTCTTTTCGAGGCCTTCGGCCGCATTGAGTACGTCCACCATCTTGTCCGAGTCGTACTCGTTCATCTGGCAGCCGAAGGTCTTTACGTAAACTTTCTTGGTCATGGGGGTTCGCCGTTCGCAGTGGTTGACCTGGGGGCGTCGTCAAGGGTGAATCGGGACGGCCGCGCGCGGCACGCAGGTGGCGCGCATCAAGCATGGAAAGCCGTCGGGAAAGCTTTCCATTATAGCTTTTCACGCCGCCCCGGACGGGCGGCCGGTTGCGGGCGCGCGACGCCGAACGTCAGGTTCCGACCCTGGGACGGCGGTGCGCCGGCCGTCAGCGGCACGCGTTCAGCAGGTCGTCGAGCGCGGCTTCCTCGCGCGCGAAGCGTTCGGCGAGAAAGTCGAGCAGCACGCGCACGCGCGGCGCCATGTAGCGCTTGCTGTGATAGATCGCGTGCAGCGGCGCGTCCTGATGGCGCCAGTCGGGCAGCAGCACGCGCAGCCGGCCCGCGCGGACGTCGTCGGCGATGTCCCACAGCGATTTCAGGGCGATGCCGTGGCCGCGCAGCGTCCATTCGCGCGTGAGGCCGCCGTCGTTGGTCTCGAACGCGGTCGAGACCGGCACCGTGTGGATCTGCACCTCGTCGCCGCGCGTGAAGTGCCAGGTGTTCATCGGCCCGGACGCGATCGTGATCACGTTGCACGGAAAGCGGGCCAGATCGTGCGGATCGGCCGGCATGCCGTGGCGTTCGACGAACGACGGCGCCGCGCACAGCACGCGCCGGTTGGTCGCGAGCCGGCGGGCGATCAGCGCGCCGTCGGGCGGCGCGGCGAAGCGGATCGCGAGGTCGATCTCGTCCTGCCACAGGTTCGACGACGAATCGGACGCCGTCAGCGAGAACGTGACGTCGGGATGGCGCGTCGTGAATTCGTCGAGCCAGTCGAGCAACTGGTTGCGGCCGAAATCGGACGTCGACGACAGCCGCACCTTGCCGCTGACGACGTTGCGGCCTTCCTGCAGCATCGCGTCCGCGTCGTCGAGCGCCTGCAGCGCCTGCCGGCAGCAGTTCAGGTACAGCCGGCCCTCGTCGGTGAGCCGCAACTGCCGCGTCGAACGCTCGAACAGCCGCGTCGCGGTCTTCGCCTCGAGCTTCGCGAGGCGCGCGCTCGCGGCGGCCGGCGTGAGGTTCAGCTTGCGCCCGGCCGCGGACAGGCTGCCCAGTTCCGCCGCTTCGACGAACAGCCGGATATCGCCCAGTCGATCCATTCGATTTTCCAAAATTATTTGAAAATGGTTCAAACGCCACGCCAATTATCAAATATAGACGTCTTCGGGACAATGCGCGCACATCCCGCATTTTGTGCGGTGCGGCACCGACCGGGCGCCGCGTCCGCCGCCCTCCGGAGAACGTCATGCCCATTCCGTTACTGGCGCTCGCGATCAGCGCCTTTGCCATCGGCACCACCGAATTCATCATCATGGGCCTGCTGCCCGAAGTCGCGCACGACCTCGCCGTGTCGCTGCCGTCGGCCGGCCTGCTCGTCACCGGTTACGCGCTCGGCGTCGCGGTCGGCGCGCCGCTCCTCGCGGTGCTGACGAGCCGCATGCCGCGCAAGGCCGCGCTGCAGCTGCTGATGGCGATCTTCATCGTCGGCAACGTGCTGTGCGCCACCGCGTCCGGTTACGCGATGCTGATGGTCGCGCGTGTCGTCACGTCGTTCGCGCACGGGTCGTTCTTCGGGATCGGCGCGGTCGTGGCCGCGTCGCTCGTGCCGGCCGACAAGCGCGCGAGTGCGATCGCGCTGATGTTCACGGGGCTCACGCTGTCGAACGTGCTCGGCGTGCCGTTCGGCACCTTCGTCGGCCAGCTGCTCGGCTGGCGTGCGTCGTTCTGGATCGTCGCCGCGCTCGGCGTGCTGGCGCTCGGCGGAGTCGCCGCGCTGGTGCCGAACCGCCACGACAGCGGGCCGGTCGGCCTCGGCCACGAGGTGCGCGTGCTGAAGGAGCCGCAGGTGTGGCTCGCGCTGCTGATGACCGTGCTCGGTTTCGGCGGCGTGTTCGTCGTGTTCACGTACATCGCGCCGATTCTCGAAACCGTGTCGGGCTTCTCGCCGCGCGCGGTCGCGCTGATCCTCGTGCTGTTCGGCGCGGGACTGACGGTCGGCAACACGCTCGGTGGCAAGCTCGCCGACCGCGCGCTGATGCCGTCGCTGATCGCGATCCTCGTCGCGCTGATGGCCGTGATGGCCGTGTTCGCGAAGACGAGCCACCTGCCGGTCGCGGCCGCCGTCACGGTATTCGTGTGGGGGATCGCCGCGTTCGCGACGGTGCCGCCGCTGCAGGCGCGCGTGGTCGAGAAGGCCGCGAGCGCACCGCATCTCGCATCGACGCTGAATATCGGCGCGTTCAACGTCGGCAACGCGGGCGGCGCGTGGCTTGGCGGCCTCGCGCTGGAGCATGGCTTCGCGCTCGATGCGCTGCCGTGGGTCGCCGTCGCGGTGACATTCGCGGCGCTGGTCGTCACGTGGTTCGCGATGCGGCTCGATGCGCGCGGTCCGGCACGCGGTGCGGCGCCGGCGCCGCAATGAGCGGCGCCATAGCGGCGGGAAAAGGTTCGCGGGGAACGCATTCCTCCGCGATGCTGATAACGGTGTGAAGATAACTTCGTTTGCCCGCGCCAGGCCGGGTGATAGCGTCTCGATACGCGCCATTGCTGGCGCAACCCGATTCCGATCCCGGCTTACCCCATACGCAGGGCCGCGCGGCGGCCCGGAGGCAATGCTATGTCTTCATCCCTGGCGCTCGTGCGCGACGTGTCTTCCTTCGAGTCCGGCAACGCCGCCGACGCGCGGGCATCCGCGTCGCTCGATGTCCTCGAACAGGTCGTCGGTGTGAATCTCGCGCGGTTGCGTGCCGAGCGGCAGCTGTCGCTCGATGCGCTCGCGCGGTTGTCCGGCGTGTCGCGCGCGATGCTCGCGCAGATCGAGTCAGCGCGCAGCGTGCCGTCGATCAAGGTGCTCTGCAAGATTGCCGCGGCGCTGAAGGTGTCGGTCGCCGCGTTCCTGCGCCGCCACGCGGTGAACGGTTTCGAGCATCTGGCGGCCGAGCGCGCGTCGCGGGTCGTCAGCTCGAACGGCCGCTTCTCGGCGCGTGCGTTGTATCCGGAAGGCGAACCGGCCGCGGCCGAGTTCCACGAACTGCGGATCGCGCCGCTGCATACGGAGCCCGGTGCCCGCCGCGCGCCCGGCACGACCGTCAACCTCGTCGTCAGCGAAGGCACGCTCGAAGTCAGCGTGCATGATCGCCGCCAGTTGCTCGCGACCGGCGACGCGATCGTGTTCGATGCCGACCAGCCGTACAGCCTGCGCAACCCGGGAGACAGCGAGGCGCGCGCGTTTCGCGTGACGGTGAGCCCCGAGGTGCCGCCGCGCTGGCTCGTGCCCGATGCGGCGCACGCGGCCGGCTGACCGCGCGGGCCGCACGGAACGGCCGCTGTCCCTGCCTCGGGCGGGGTCGCACCCGGGCCGTCGGCCGTTTGGACGATGCCGTTAGACGGAGTCGTCAGTAAGGTTATCGATGTGGTTCGCTGCGCCGCGCGCGCAGCTGTTGTATGCTTGGCCCGCCGGTGATGGGCAGTCCCCATCCGGCAATCAGTGCGTCTTCAGGGCGGGGCGAAATTCCCCACCGGCGGTAGGCTGGCGTAAGCCGGCGAGCCCGCGAGCGCCCGCGCATCCGCGCGGGGTCAGCAGATCTGGTCGAATGCCAGAGCCGACGGTCATAGTCCGGATGAGAGAAGATGTGCAGATAGTCATGTCCGCCAGGGCCGCTTCGCGCTACTTGCGAAGCGGGTTGTCGTTCTGTCTGTTTGCAATGCCCTGAAACGTTTTTCGCCCAAATCGTATTTGCGAGGAGCGTTTCACATGTCCTTGATGTCCATTTCGTCGGCACCCGCCGACGCCTTTGCCGATCTCCCTTTGCTGGATTCCGAACCGGTGCCGCCGCGCATCGCCGCTGCGCTCGACGCCATGCGCGCGGGCCGTGCGGTCGTGCTTCAGGATGATCACGACCGCGAGAACGAGGCCGACCTGATCGTCGCTGCCGAGCGCATCACGCCCGAGACGATGGCGCTGCTGATCCGCGAGTGCAGCGGCATCGTGTGCCTGTGCCTGACCGACGACACAGTGCGCGCGCTCGAGCTGCCGCCGATGGTGCAGACCAACGAGAGCCGCAACGGCACCGCGTTCACCGTATCGATCGAGGCACGCGAAGGCGTGCATACGGGCGTATCCGCGGCCGACCGCGTGACGACGATCCGCGCGGCGATCGCGGACAACGCGAAGCCGTACGACATCGTGCGTCCCGGCCACGTGTTTCCGTTGCGTGCGCAACCGGGTGGCGTGCTGGCACGCCGCGGTCACACCGAAGGCACGGTCGACCTGTCGATCCTTGCGGGCCTGAAGCCGGCCGGCGTGCTGTGCGAGCTGATGAATCCGGACGGCACGATGACGCGCGGCGATGATGTCGAGCGTTTCGCGCAACGGCACGGCCTGCCGATGCTGACGATCGCGGAGCTCGTCGAGTTCCGCGAGGCGCTGGCTGCTGCACGCGAAGGCTGCCTGAGCGAAGCGTAGCCGGATGGCCGCGCGGGCCCCGAAATCTGGAGATTCGGTGATGTTCGGCTTCCGGACCGCTACCTATACTCGACCGGGCTCGACGGCATTGCGCACCGACAGTCCGGTTCGTGGTGCCGTGCTTGCACGGGAGCCCGTGACGATCGCGCACGGGGTCGATCACGAACCAACAGAGGTAGGGAAATCATGCGAACAATCAACGTGACGGAACGCGCGTGCGTCGGTGGCGGGGCGGGCGGCCAGAACACGATTCAGTTGCCGGCGGGCACCATCGATGCGCGGGGCGCGGCCCGCGAGGATACGGCACAGCGTGGCGTTTGGCCGGGGGCGGCGGTTGGCGGCTCGCGCGGCCGCTATTTCATCTACATGTTCCCGGACGGCTACACCCCGCCGGAGATTCCGCGAGAATGGCTGCGTTAAGTGTCGATGGCCCGGCTTCACGCCGGGCATCGCACTGACGACGTGTCCTGCTGATCGAGTCCGGCAATTGGCCGGCCGGCTTCCGTTCCTGCGGCATCCCGCTGCCCTTGCCGCGCTGTACGGCGCATTTCGTTTGCGACGGTTTGTCGTTCAACGACGTGCCGTCGCGCTACGTTTACGACTGCACGTCGCCGAATTCGCCGCGCATGCCGGCTTCGACGAGCGACGGCAGTTCGTCCATCTTGCGCATGATCCGCGTGATGCCCATCGCGCGCAGCGCGTCCGCGTAGTTGTCGGGGATGTGGCTCGCGCCGACGAACGCGATCGTCTTCATCCCCGCCGCGCGCGCGGCGTTCAGCCCCGACACGCTGTCCTCGACGACGATGCAGCGCTCCGGCGCGACGCCGAGCGTTTGCGCCGCGTGCAGGTAGACGTCGGGGTAGGGCTTCGGCCGCGACACCTGCTCGGAGCTGAACACGCGGTCGCCGAAGATCTCGGTGAGCGAGGCGCGCTTCAACGAGTTGCGCACGCGCACGAGCCGGCTGTTCGACACGACGGCCGCCGGCAGGCTGACCTTCAGCAGCGCGTCGCGTACGCCGGTGATCGGCGCGAGCGATTGCGCCAGCGCGATCTCGATGTTGTGCTCGATGGTCTCGATGAAGTTGGCGGGCGTTTCGATCCCGAAGCGGGATTCGAGCCCGGCGAGGAAGCGCGACGTCTGCTGGCCGAACGCGGACTTCGCGGCGGCTTCGAAATCGATGTTCGGGAACGTGGCGGACAGCGTCTCGAGCAGCACGCGGTCGGCGATGACTTCGCTGTCGACGAGCACGCCGTCGCAGTCACAGATGAGGTGATCGAGCATGATGGTGAAAAAGCGGGTGTCGGCGACGCCGAGCATCTCGCAATGATACGTGCTTTCACGCGCATGCCGAACGACGTTTCGGCAAATATGCCCGATGCAGCCGGACGGTCGCCGCATGTCGTACAGGTGTGTTGCCGATCGCGCCCGCGTGCCGCGGGGCGGTCGTACGGCGGTGGCCCGCTTGTACGGGCCGCCGCCGCTTTCGTCACATCTCGATCACGCGCCCCGTTTTCCACGACGTCATCGCGGCCTCGGCCAGCTCGAGCGCGACGAGCCCGTCGTCGATCGTCGTCCTGACCGGCGTGCCGTCGCGCAGCGCGTCGACGAAGTGCGCGATCTCGGCCGCGTACGCATGCCGGTAGCGTTCGAGGAAAAACGGCTCTGGCACGTCCGTCGCGATGCCGCCCGCGAGCCACGCGCTCACTTCGGTCGGCCGCACGTTGCCGGCCTGCAGCATCCCGTTGCTGCCGAGCAGCTCGAAGCGCTGGTCGTAGCCATAGGCGGCGCGCCGCGACGTGTTGATCTGGCACAGCAGCCCGCGCCGCGTGCGGATCGTCACGGCGGTCGAATCGATATCGCCGGCATCGAGCACGGCCGGGTCGGTCAGGCAGCTGCCCGTCGCGTGCAGCGTCTGCGCTTCGTCGCCGAGGATCCAGCGGAACACGTCGAAGTCGTGAATCAGCATGTCCTTGAAGATGCCGCCCGAGCTGCGGATGTAGTCGGCGGGCGGCGCGCCCGGGTCGCGGCTCGTGACGATCAGCATTTCCGGCGCGCCGATCTCGCCGCGCTCGACGCGCGCCTTCAGCGCGGCGAATGTCGGGTCGAAGCGGCGCTGGAAGCCGAGCATGCAGGTCACGCCGTTGCGCCGGACGACGTCCGCGCATGCGCGCGAGCGCTCGACGCTCAGGTCGACCGGCTTCTCGCAGAACACGGCCTTGCCCGCGTTCGCGGCCGCGACGATCAGGTCCGCATGCGTGTCGGTGCTCGACGCGATCACGACCGCCTGCACGGCCGCATCGCCGAGCGCGCGGTCGATGTCGGCGACCTGCGCGCCGTGTGCGTGCGCGAGCGCCTCGGCCGACGGCGCATGGCGGTCGATCACGTAGCGGAGTGTCGCGCCCGGATGGCGTGCGAGATTCGCCGCGTGGATCTTGCCGATTCGTCCCGCGCCGAACAAAGCGAATTCGATCATTCCGTTCTCCTGTTGAGTGGGTTGTCTTCTGTCGGCACGCGGCTCGTGTCGGCGCGCACCGTCGCGACGGTCAGCGATCCGCCAGTTCGCCGCGCACGTATTCGATGCTGGCGCGCAGCCGGTCTTCGATGTCGTCGGCTTCGGCGATTTCGTTCGCGAACGGCTCGAACGAGAACGCGCCGCGGTAGCCGCGCGCGAGCAGCTCGCGCAATTGCCGGAGGTTGCCGAGCCGGTCGGCGCTGCCGACCAGCACGCGATGGCCGTCGCGCATCCGGTCCACCGGCAGGTCGTCTTCCTCGACGCCCGAGATGTGCACGAGGCCCGTCAGGTTCGGGAAGAAGATGTCCTCGCCCGACAGGTGATGGTGGAACGTGTCGTGCACGAGCCGGAACACCTGTTCGCCCGCCGCGTCGTAGATGCCTTTCACCGCGTCCGACTTGCGGCGCAGCGCGCACTCCTCGAAGCCGAGCGGCTCGATGAAACCGAGCAGGCCGCGGGCGTCGAGGATCGGCTTCAGCGCTTTCAGCGCCTTCACGAGATCCGCATGGCGCATGTCGGCGCCGCGCGCGTCGTCGCGGCTGTTGGTCGGGCACAGCACCAGCGCGCGTGCGCCGCAGTGCGCCGCGTAGTCGGCCAGTGCGGTCGCCTCGTCCGCGCGTTCGGCGTTCCATTGCTCGAAGCGCTGCAGCGCGTTGATCGTCAGGATCGTCACACCGCCGGCTTCGGCCGTCGCGCGCACGGCGGCGGCCGGCGTGCCGTCGGCGATCTCGACGCCGTCGAGATCGTTGCGGATCTCGATCGTGTCGACGCCGAGGCGCCGGCACAGTGCGACATAGCGGTCGAGCGGCAGGCGCGGCGCGCTCATGCGGTTCAGCGAAAAGTGGAATGCTTGCGTCATCGTTCTGTCCTCGTGTCTCGAGTGGGGCTGGGTTCGAATCGGGGGCCGGCGTACACGACGTCGCCTGCCGGCAGGTTCGCCGGCGAAGCGGCGAGCGCATGCCACGTGTCGCGCAGCCATTGCGCGCACGCGACGTTGTTGTCGAAGATCGAATAACGCGCGCCGCCGCCGTAGTCGGGAAACGGAATGAACTCGCAGCTGATCTGCTCGAGGCGTGCCGGCCGCGCATGAACCTGCGCTTGCAGCAACTGGCGCAGCGCGGCCTTCCACGTATCGAGCGCCGCCGCGCGCCATTCGCCGTGATAGGCGCCCGGCGCGGGCGCGACGAACGGGTACTGGATGCCGCGGCCGGGCCTGCCGTCAGCGCGCCGCATCCAGCGGTTGTCCGGATTGTTCGGAATCACGCTGCGCGCATGCGCATGACGGACCCAGCCGCGCGCGATCCAGTCGGCGTAGATGGCCGCGGGCGATGCGGGGTCGAGCACGACGCGGCCGCTGTCGACCTGCTCGCGAATGCCCGATGCATCGAGTTCGGCGCGATTGCCGATCTTGAACAGCAGGTGCGAATGATCGAGCGTGATCCGGAACGGCACACCGGCCTGCTCGACATGCCGCGCGACGTGCGCGATGCGCGTGAAATCCTCGCTCCACATGTCGACGTGCACTTCGAGGCTCGGCAGGCAGCCGGCCGGCTCGCCGCGTTCATAGGCACGCAGGTAGAAATCGGCGACTTCGCGGTCCGACAGCGGATGGCCGTCCGCGTGATGCGCGTACAACTGGCAGTTGAGCACCGTGCTGCCGAAGCGCGTGCCCGCATCGATGATATCGGCGACGTGTGCGTCGTCGCGGCCCGCGCGCCAGATGCCGCCGATCACGCGAATCGGCAGCGCGTGGCGTTCGACCAGCGCGAAATACGGCGACAGGTCTTCGTCGCGCGTCGGGTTCTTTTCGACGTAATCGAACACGCCGGCGCCGGCGATCATCCGGAAGCGTTCGGCCGGCGCGGGCAGCGGCAGGCCGTCGTGGTCGAGCACGCCGTCGAGGTTCACGCCGATGAGGATCGGTTCAGCCATCGTCTCCTGTCCGTTGTTGTGCTGGGGATGGCTGCCCAATGTACGGATGCGGCGCGCGGGCTGCATGACAAACGTTGACGAAAAATCGCCAACGCGGCGGTCGATTTTTTCGCCACGCGCATTCGGCGCGCGGCGCGGCGACATTCAGGCCTGCAGGTAGGCGCTCGTCCTCACGTTCGCCGGGCAGAACACACGGAATTCGACCGGGTCGCCCGGCGGCGGCTGTTCGACGATCCCGCATGCATGCAGCACGTGCTGCAGCGCGGAAATCGCCTGGCCGTCCGGATCCTGGTCGATGGCAAGATCCATCGCGCCGGCTTCGATGAAGGCGCGGTGTTCGTCGAGCATCTCGTGTCCGATCCAGACCACGCGCCCGGTCGCGCCCGCCTTGCGCAGCGCGGCCTCGATGCCGGCCGAGCCGGCGCCGCTGTTGTAGATCGCGACGATGTCGTCGTGCGCCTGCATCGCCTTCGTCACAGCGCGGTAGCAGCGGTCGTCCTGGTCGAGCGTCTCGACGGGCTCGCCGTCGCAGCGCAGCGCGGCGAACGCGTCGGCGAGCTGGTCGCGGCAGCCGGCCATCCGGTCGACGTGCGCGCGGTAGCCCATGCGGCCGCCGAGCAGCAGCACGCGGCCGGGGCGCGCCGCCAGGCGGCCGATGTAGTAGCCGGCCGTGCGCCCGGCGCGGTAGTTGTCGATGCCCGCGTAGTGCCTGCGCGCGATGCCGCCGATGTCGGTGACCATCGTGACGACGGTCTCGCCGCGTGCGATCGCGCCGGCCAGCGCGTCGCGCACGCGGGCCGTGTCGCGCGCCGTGACGATCAGCGCCGCCCGCCGGTAGGCGGGCCGTTCGATCAGCGCGGCGGCCCGCTCGTCGTCCGCGGCGGGCAGGATCGTCCGGTGCACGACCACGCGCCGGTCGAGCATCTGCAGCGAGCGCTGCAGTGCCTGTTGCAGCCGCCGGAAGAACGGCGTGTCGGTGTCCGGCAGCAGCACGTCGACGTGGATCAGCCCGTGCCGCGTGTCGGGCAGCTGGCGCGGCACGCCGAGCTGCCGCGCCGCCGCCACCACGCGTTCGCGTGCCTGCGCCGAGACGCTGCCGCGCTCGTTCAGCACGCGGTCGACGGTGGTCGTGCTGACGCCGGCGAGCGCCGCGATCTCGTCGAAGCGCGCGGTGCGCTTGCGCCAGCGCGGCCCGGATTCACCTGCCATGGTCGTCTCCATCGTGGTGGTCGCCATCATCGGGTGCGTGGCGTTGCCGGGAACGCTAAAACGATGGCGAAATTTCGTCAACGTTTCGATTGAGCGGGGGCGGCGGGACGCCTAATTTCGGAGATATGCCGAAGCCGCTTGCCGCGCTTCCCACGCACAACGAACCCAGGAGACACGAGTGGCCCATCCCGACGACCAGGCGCACGATCGCAGGGCGGCGCGCCGTCAGGAATACCGACTGATCGGCGGCGCCGGCGAGCGCGCACACGCGGCGGGGCTCGTCAACGCCGTGTGGTACCGATGCGCGGTGCCACGGCCGCTGATGAAGCAGCTGATGCAGCGCGGCGACGCGCGCGCGATCCGCGACACGCTGATCTGGTACGCGGCGATTGTGGCCAGCGGCGTGCTCGCGTGGTGCGCGTGGCACGCGCATTCGGCGTGGGCGATTCCCGCATTCTTCGTGTACGGCACGCTCTACTGCAGCCCGGCCGACTCGCGCTGGCACGAATGCGGGCACGGCACCGCGTTCCGCACGCGCTGGATGAACGACGCGCTGTACCAGGTCGCATCGTTCCAGGTGTTTCGCGGCGCGACGGCATGGCGCTGGAGCCATGCGCGCCATCACACCGATACGCTGGTCGTCGGGCGCGATCCGGAAATCGCCGCGCCAAAGCCGACCGACTGGCTCGCGCTCGTGCTGAACGTCGTCGCGCTGAAGCATGTGGCCAGCGAGCTGCGCAAGATGATCGCCGTCGCGTTCACCGGTCGCCTCGACAACGAGGCGCGCACCTACGTGCCCGAATCAGAATGGCCGAAGGTCGCGCGCGAGGCGCGCATCCATCTCGCGGTCTACGCGCTCGTGGTGGGTGCCTCGCTGTACTGGCGCACGATCCTGCCGCTGCTCTACATCGGGCTGCCGAGCCTCTACGGCGCGTGGCTGTACCTGTATTTCGGCCTCACGCAGCACGCGGGCATGCCCGAGAACGTGCTCGATCACCGGCGCAACTGCCGGACCGTGATGATGAATCCGGTGTTCCGCTTCCTGTACTGGAACATGAACTATCACGTCGAGCACCACATGTTCCCGATGGTGCCGTTCCACGCGCTGCCGAAGCTGCACGAGGCCGTGAAGGCCGACATGCCGCCGCCGTACCGCAGCACGCTCGCCGCGTATGCGGAGATCGTGCCGGCGCTCGTCCGGCAGACGCGCGATCCGTCCCATCACGTCGTGCGGCCGGTGCCGGACACGGCGCGCGCGTGACGGACATCGAACCACCCGACAAAGGAGACACGCATCATGACGCAATGGATCGACGCCGGCGCGCTCGACGACATCGACGATGAAGACGTCGCACGCTTCGACCACGCAGGCCGCACGTACGCGATCTACCGGATCGACGGTCACGTCTATGCGAGCGACGGCCTGTGCACGCACGAGCACGTGCATCTCGCCGACGGGCTCGTGATCGATCACGTGATCGAATGCCCGAAGCACAACGGTCGCTTCGATGTGCGCGACGGCCGGCCGCTGTCCGCGCCCGCGTGCGAGAAGCTGCGCACGTATCGCGCGAAGGTGGAAGGTGGCCGCATCCTGATCGAGGTGTGACGCGATGACGACCGACCGGGTGATGGCGATCGTCGGCGCGGGCCATGCGGGCGGCCGTGCGGCGCAAGTGCTGCGCGAATCCGGCTGGCGCGGGCGCATCGTGCTGATCGGCGCCGAAGCGCACTTGCCGTACGAGCGGCCGCCGTTGTCGAAGGGCGTGCTGACGGGCGAGCGCAGCGCGGCGCAGTGCCGGTTGCGCGATCCGGCCGCCTGGGCGGCCGACGGCATCGAGCCGGTCGTCGCGACGGTCGAGCGCATCGATCCGCACGCACGCGAAGTGCGCGTGTCCGGCGGGCGGGTGTTCGGCTACGACGCGCTGCTGCTCGCGACCGGTGGCCGCGCGCGCCGTCTCGCGATCCCGGGCGCGGCGTTAGACGGCGTGTTCGCGCTGCGCACGCTCGACGACGCGGCAGCGCTCGGCGCACGCCTCGTACCCGGCGCGCGGCTCGTGCTGATCGGCGGTGGTTTCATTGGTCTCGAAGTCGCGGCGTCGGCGCGACTGCGCGGTTGCTGCGTGACGGTGCTCGACGCGGCGCCGCGCCTGCTCGGGCGCGCGGTGCCGGAACCGATCGCGGCGCGCGTGCAGGCACTGCACGAGCAGCAGGGCGTGGCGATTCGCGTGAACCGGAAACCCGTTGCGATCGAGCGCGCGGCAGGTGGCGCACTGACCGTCGTGCTCGACGACGGCGACACGCTGATCGCCGACACGGTCGTGGCCGGCGTCGGTATCGAACCGGCCGACGAGCTGGCGCGCGAAGCAGGCCTCGCGGTCGATCGCGGCATCGTCGTGAATGCGCGGCTCGAGACATCGGCGCGCGGCATCCATGCGGCCGGCGACGTCGCGGTGTTTCCGAGCGCGTTGTCGGGGCGGCTCGTCCGGCAGGAGACATGGCACGGTGCCGAGACGCAGGCGCGCGTCGCCGCGCGCAACATGCTCGGCGCCGACGAGCCGTATCGCGAGACGCCATGGTTCTGGTCGGATCAGTACGACGCGCAGCTGCAGGTGGCCGGGGAGCCGGCACTCGGCGAACGGTCGGTCGCGCGCGTGCTCGGCGACGACGCGGAAATCCATTTCCATTTCGACGGCAATGCGCGGCTGGTCGCGGCAAGCGGTTTCGGCCGCGCATCGGGGTTCGTCAAGGAGATGCGCGTGGCGAGAATGCTGGTCGAGCGGAGAGTCGACGTGACGCCGGCCGCGGTCGCGGATGCGGGCGTGAAGCTGAAATCGCTGGTGTCGGCCGAAGGCGAGCGGTAGCGGGAGGCGGTGCCGGCGAAGCGGCGGTGATGCGGGGGAGGGGAGGCGAAAAACGCGCGGCGACGGACGCCGCGCGTTTCGGTGAAACAGCGATCAGACCGTCGCGTGCAGGTGCAGATACAGCCCGGCCGCCGCGGCGCCGCCCAGCAGCGGGCCGACGACGGGCACCCATGCGTAGCGCCAGTCGCTGTCGCGCTTGCCGGGAATCGGCAGCAGCGCGTGCATGATGCGCGGCGACAGGTCGCGTGCGGGGCTCATCGCATAACCGGTCGGGCCGCCGAGCGAGATGCCGATGCCGAGCACGAGCAGGCCGACGGGCAGCGCGTCGAGTGCGCCGAGGCCGACTTGCGGCGAGGCGAGGTACAGCACGCCGAGGATCAGCACGAACGTGCAGATCGCTTCGGTCAGCACGTTGTGCGTGACGCTGCGGATCGCGGGCGCGGTGCAGAACACCGCGAGCTTCAGGTCGGCATCGGCTTCCTTCGCGAAGTGCTGGCGATAGGCGAGCCACACGAGCAGTGCGCCCGCCATCCCGCCGAGCATCTGCGCGAGGATGTAGCCGCCGACCTTCGACCACGCGAACTTGCCCGCGAGCGCGAGACTGATCGTCACGATCGGGTTCAGGTGCGCGCCGCTGAACGACGCGGTCACGTAGACGGCGACGAACACGGCCATCGCCCAGCCCATCACGATCACGATCAGGTCCGCGCCTTTGCCCTTGGTCTTTGCAAGCAGCACGTTTGCGACCGCGCCGTTGCCGAGCAGCACGAGGATCGCTGTGCCGATGAATTCTGCAATATAAGGTGACATGGTTGTCTCTCGAATGTCACGGCGGACTCGCGCGCTGCGCGGTCCGCCGGTGTTGTTGTATTTCGTATGGAGCGCTGACGGTTACTGCGTGTCGTCGGCCCACGCCTTCGCCGCGCGCACCGCACGCTGCCAGCCGGACATGCAGCGTTCGACCTGCTCCTTCGGCATCGACGGCGAGAAGCGGCGGTCGAGCTGCCACTGGTCGCGCACTTCGTCGAGGTTCTTCCAGTAGCCGATCGCGAGACCCGCGAGATACGCCGCGCCGAGCGCGGTCGTCTCGGTGATCTGCGGCCGCACCGCGTCGACGCCGAGCAGGTCGGCCTGGAACTGCATCAGCAGGTTGTTCGCGCTCGCGCCGCCATCGACACGCAGCTCGCCGATGCTGATGCCCGAATCGGCTTCCATCGCGGCCAGCACGTCGAGCGACTGGTACGCGATCGCATCGAGCGCCGCGCGTGCGAGGTGCGCGGACGTCGTGCCGCGCGTGACGCCGAACACCGAGCCGCGCGCCCGCGCGTTCCAGTGCGGTGCGCCGAGGCCGGCGAACGCGGGTACGAGATAGACGCCGTCGGTGTGCGGCACGCTCGCGGCGAGCGCTTCGATTTCCGCGGCGCTCTTGATGATGCCCATGCCGTCGCGCAGCCACTGCACGACCGCGCCCGCGATGAAGATGCTGCCTTCGAGCGCGTACTGCACGTCGTCGCCGACCTGCCAGGCGATCGTCGTGACGAGGTTGTTCTTCGACTCGATCGGCTTGTCGCCGGTGTTCATCATCAGGAAGCAGCCGGTGCCGTAGGTGTTCTTCACCATGCCCGACGTCGTGCACATCTGACCGAACAGGGCGGCCTGCTGGTCGCCGGCGATGCCCGCAAGGGGGATCTTCGACGCGAACACGGTCGTCTTCGTGTAGCCGTAGATTTCCGACGATGCCTTCACTTCCGGCAGCATGCTGCGCGGGATATCGAGCAGTTCGAGCAGCTCGTTGTCCCACTCGCGCGTATGGATGTTGAACAGCATCGTGCGCGATGCGTTCGTCACGTCGGTCACGTGCAGTTCGTGCTTCGTGAAGTTCCACACGAGCCAGCTGTCGACGGTGCCGAACGCGAGCTTGCCCTGGCGCGCCTTGTCGCGCGCGCCCGGCACGTTGTCGAGGATCCAGCGGATCTTCGTCGCCGAGAAGTACGAGTCGATCGGCAGGCCGGTCTTCGCGCGCACCTTCGCTTCGAGACCCTGCTGCTTCAGCGAGTCGCAGAAGTCGGCCGTGCGTCGATCCTGCCAGACGATCGCGTTGTAGACGGGCTGGCCCGTCTCGCGATCCCAGACGATCGTCGTTTCGCGCTGGTTGGTGATGCCGATCGCCGCGATCGACGTGCCGTTCAGGCCCGTGCGCGTGACGGCTTCAGCGGCGACGCCGGCTTGCGTCGACCAGATTTCCTGAGGGTCGTGCTCGACCCAGCCGGGTTGCGGGTAGATCTGTTCGAATTCCTTCTGGGCGATCGATACGATATTGCCCTGGCGATCGAACAGCATCGCGCGGGAACTCGTGGTGCCCTGGTCAAGCGCGAGGATGTACTGGTCCTGCATGTCTCTCATCTCCATCCGTGGATTGCTTAGTTGTGATGCGCGCCGCATGGTGGGCGGCGCGTCGGTGAGTCAACGTCGGTAAGACAACTGCAACTGCATTCGGGTCACGCGTGCGGCGCGTGCGCGGCGGCGAACCAAGCATCGACCGCGGCCGTCACGGCATCGAGCGAGCCCGGCGTGACGTGCAGGCCGAGCTTCGAGCGGCGCCACAGCACGTCCTGCGCGCAGGTCGCCCATTCGGCGTCGCGCAGGTAGCGCAGTTCGGCGTCGCGGATGCCCGGCGCGATCTCGGCGCCGAGATCGGCGAGCGACTTCGCACCGTCGACCACGCGCTCCGCACGCGTGCCGTAGGCACGCGCATAACGGCGGGCGAGCGCGGCGGGCAGCCACGGGTGACGTTTGGCGAACGCGTCGGCGAACGCGTCGAACTTCGCGTTCGCGATGTCGCCGCCCGGCAGTGCAACGCCGGCCGTCCAGGTTTTCGCGTCGCGGCCGAGCGCGCGGCACAGCATGTCGCCGGCTTCTTCCGCGAGCTTGCGGAAGGTCGTGATCTTGCCGCCGAACACCGACAGCAGCGGCGCGCCCGCGCCGTCGTCCAGCTCGAGGCGGTAGTCGCGCGTGACGGCCGATGCGTTCGTAGCGTTCTCGTCTTCCAGCAGCGGGCGCACGCCCGAATAGGTCCAGTGCACGTCGGCCGGCGCGATCTTGCGCTTGAAGTAGCGGTTGATCGAATCGCACAGGTACTGCGTTTCGTCGCGGTCGATCGCGACCTTCGCGGGATCGTTCGTGTATTCGACGTCGGTCGTGCCGATCAGCGTGAAGTCTTGCTCGTACGGAATCGCGAAGATGATCCGCTTGTCCGGGTTCTGGAAGATGTACGCGTGGTCGTGATCGAACAGGCGGCGCGTGATGATGTGGCTGCCCTTCACGAGCCGTACGCTATGATGCGCGCCGCGGCCGAGCGCGCCGTGCAGCACTTCGCCGACCCACGGGCCGGCCGCGTTCGCGATCGCGCGCGCATGCACGACGCGGATCGAACCGTCGGCGTGCTGCAGCCGCGCTTCCCATTCGTCGCCGCGGCGTTCGGCGGATACGAGCTTGGTGCGCGTCAGGATCTCGGCGCCGCGCTCCTTCGCGTCCATGGCGTTCAGCACGACGAGGCGCGCGTCGTCGACCCAGCCGTCCGAATACACGAAGCCGCGCTTGATCGAGTCGATCAGCGGCGCGCCGGCCGCATGGCGGCGCATGTCGATGCCGCGCGAGCCAGGCAGCAGTTCGCGTTTCGCGAGGTGATCGTAGAGGAACAGGCCGATGCGGATCAGCCAGGCCGGCCGCAGGTTCGGCATGTGCGGCATCACGAAGCGCAGCGGCCACATGATGTGCGGCGCCGCGCGCAGCAGCGTCTCGCGTTCCTGCAGCGCCTTGCGCACGAGCCCGAATTCGTTGTACTCGAGATAGCGCAGGCCACCGTGAATCAGCTTCGTGCTGGACGACGACGTGTGCGACGCGAGATCGTCCTGCTCGCAGAGCATGACCGACAGGCCGCGGCCGGCCGCATCGCGCGCGATACCCGCGCCATTGATGCCGCCGCCGACCACGAGCAGATCGAAGCGATTCGGTTGGGTCACCTGCTGTCCTTATCGTCTGAGGGAAATGGGCGAACACGAAATGTTCGAATTCGAAATTTAACGAACGGAATCGAAAAAGTAAAGTTCGAAGAAGCGGGGCCAGTAGCGCGCGGCACGATCCCGGACGATACTGGCGGGATCGACCGTTTCGCGAGGTGAATCATGCGTATTGGGATGTGGGCCGGCGCGTGCGCCGTCCTTCTGGCCGGGTGCAGCGCCGGCACGCCGCCGCTGGCCGGCAACTGGCGGGCGCCGTCGTTCGCCGATCTGCAGACGTCGTGCGGCGGCACGGCGCGCGACTGGGGCGCGGATGCGCAGCCGGTCTATTCGACGCTGTACGACGCGTACGTGGCGAAACGGTATCGCGGGCTAACCGAAGCGAACTATTGCGCGTTCGTAAACGAACTTTCGACGCACTATGTGGCGCCCGACGCGGCGGCGCGCGCCGGCTGGATCGCGTATTTCAACGGTGCGCGCGCGCAGGCCATCAGCTGGCGGGCGGCGGTCGATCCGACGCTGCGCGGCGGCTGAAGCAGGCCGCGGCGAACGGGCGGGGAGGCGGGAGCGACAGCGCGGCCGGGAATCCGGCCGGCGCGGTCAGGTCAGGAACAGCGTGGCTTTACGAATAGCGGTACTTGATGGATCGCAACGCGGCGTCGCCGGTCTCGGTCACGCAGTATTTGCGCCCCGAGCCGAGCCCTTCCAGGCGGACGAGCTGCTGTTCGAGCAGGATGTCCAGTTCATCCCGATCCATGTCGCGCTGGTCAGGCGCGTCCTTCACAAGCAATAGCGTGGCGAATTCATGCGGACTCAGCATCGTTCTCTCCATGGCATCCGGTCTGCCCGCGCGGCCGGCGCAAACGCCGGTGCACGATACCCCGGGGGGTATGGCTTGGGGGGAAAAGCTGTATTCGCCGACCCTGAGATTCGCACACGCCTTGGCACGGGCGGATCGGGCGAACGGGCCGGGGAACTGGAGTCTAGTCGAGCGCGCAGGCAACGACAAATCGTGCCCCGTTAATTTTCCGTTTGACAGCCGGGCCGCGCGCAAGCGGTCCGCTTGCGCCGCCAACTTCTTGATTTCACTTGAAGTTTCGGGTGCGGTGCAGCATCGCCACCGTCATTCCGCGACGTACACCTGGGTGCCGGCGGCGGCCACCGTGTCGGCCATTTCGGGCGGCAGCGGCTTGTCGGTGAACAGCGCGTGCACCTGGCTCAGGTGGCCCTGGCGCACCAGCGCGGGACGGCCGACCTTCGAATGGTCGGTCACGAGGTAGACCGTGCGCGCGTGCTGCATGATGGCCTCGGCGACGCGCACCTCACGCGTGTCGAAATCACGCAGCGTGCCGTCGGCCTCGATCGCCGACGTGCCGATGATCGCGTAGTCGACCTTGAACTGGCGGATGAAGTCGATCGCGAGCTCGCCGACGATGCCCTTGTCCCACGGCCGCACGATGCCGCCGGTGATCAGCACCTCGCAGTCGGGGTAGCCGCTCATCATCGACGCGACGTTCAGGTTGTTCGTGATCACGTGCAGCCCGTGGTGGCGGTTCAGCGCGCGCGCGACTTCCTCGGTCGTCGTGCCGAGGTTGATGAACAGCGATGCCTGATCCGGGATATGCGACGCCGCGAGCGCCGCGATGCGCCGCTTCTCGTCGTGGAACATCCGCTGGCGCGCCGTGTACGACACGTTCTCCGAGCTGGTCGGCAGGCTCGCGCCGCCGTGGTAGCGACGCAGCAGGTTCAGGTCGGCGAGCCAGTTCACGTCGCGGCGGATCGTCTGCGGCGTCACCGCGAAGTGCGCGGCGAGATCGTCGACGGTCACGAAGCCGTCGCGCTGCACCCATTCGAGCAATTCCTGCTGACGCGCGTTGAGGGTGAGGCGGGGATCTCGGGTCATGGCTCGATGGTCGTGTCGTGAGACGGAGCGGCTATTGTAAGGGCGGTAACGGCGATCGGCCGGCTTGCCGCGCGTGGCCACAGGGTATTCATGCGGAAAATGCATTGATTCATGTGACAAATGAATTTGTACGATTGCGCTGATCGCGCTGCAATGGCGGATTGCCCGCGCTCGCGGGCGCGCACTCATTCAGCTTTCGACGAGGTGGAACCGATGACTGGCTTCAACTGGCACAACCCGTATCCGACGACCCGCATTCCGGTGTTCGCGCGCAACGTCGTGTCGACATCGCACCCGCTCGCCGCGCAGGCCGGGCTGCGGATGCTGTGGAAGGGCGGCAACGCGGTCGACGCGGCGCTGGCCGCCGCCGCCGCGATCACGGTCGTCGAGCCCGTGTCGTGCGGGCTCGGCGGCGACGCGTTCGCGCTCGTGTGGGACGGCGAGCGGCTGTCCGGGCTGAACGCGTCGGGCGTCGCGCCGTCCGCGTGGAACGTCGACTATTTCCGCAAGCGCCACGGCGAGGATGCGCACGGTTTCGCGAACAAGCCGATGCGCGGCTGGGATACCGTCACGGTGCCGGGCGTGATCGCGGGCTGGGAAGCGCTGCACGCGAAGTTCGGTTCGCTGCCGTTCGCGGACCTGCTCGAACCGGCGATCGAGATCGCCGAGCGCGGTTATGCGGTGCCGCCGATCGTCGCGCACAAGTGGGCGGCCGCCGTGCCCGCGCTGCAGGGGCTGCCCGGTTTCGCGGAGACCTTCATGCCGCGCGGCCGCGCGCCGCTCGTCGGCGAGCGCGTGTGCCTGCCCGGCCATGCGCAGACGCTGCGCACGCTCGCGAAGGACGGCGCGCGCGCGTTCTACGAGGGCGCGCTGGCCGAGCGCATCGCCGCGTTCGCCCGCGAAGGCGGCGGCGCACTGACCGAAGCCGACCTGCGTGCGTATCGGCCGGAATGGGTCGAGCCGATCGGCAAGCGCTTCGGCCGCCACACGATTCACGAGATTCCGCCGAACGGGCAGGGTATCGCCGCGCTGATCGCGCTCGGCATCGCCGAGCATGCGGGCGTGACCGAATGGCCGGTCGATTCGGTCGACTCGCAGCATCTGCAGATCGAGGCGATGAAGCTCGCGTTCGCGGACGTCTATCGTTATGTCGCCGATCCGCGCGCGATGGAGGTCACGCCCGAGCAGATGCTCGACGACGCGTACCTCGCCGAACGCGCGAAGCTGATCGACCCCGCGCGCGCGACGCACTTCGGCGCCGGCCGGCCGCATTCGGGCGGCACGATCTACCTGTCGGCGGCCGACGAGCGCGGGATGATGGTGAGCTTCATCCAGTCGAACTACATGGGCTTCGGTTCGGGGCTCGTCGTGCCCGGCACCGGCATTGCGCTGCAGAACCGCGGGCACGGCTTCTCGATGGATCCGGCCTCGCCGAACGTCGTCACGGGCGGCAAGCGGCCGTTCCACACGATCATCCCGGCGTTCGTCACCGAGGAGGTCGACGGCCGCACCGAGGCCGTGATGAGCTTCGGCGTGATGGGCGGCGACATGCAGCCGCAGGGCCACCTGCAGACCGTCGTGCGGATGCTCGGCTACGGGCAGCAGCCGCAGGCCGCATGCGATGCGCCGCGCTGGAAGGTCAACCGCGACTTCACGCTCGACGTCGAATCGACGATGAACCGCGCGACCGTCGATGGGCTGGCCGCACGCGGCCACACGATCAAGTCGATCGACGACCCTTACATGGATTTCGGTTCGGGGCAGTTCATCTGGCGTCTCGACCGCGACGATCGCGAGCGTGGTTACGTGGCCGCGAGCGACAGCCGGCGCGACGGTCTGGCGGCCGGTTTCTGACGGTTCGCTTCCATTTTTGATGCTCGACGGGCGGCCGCATGGCCGCCCGTTTCGTTGGGCGCGGCCCGTGCCGTCGAGCGGGCGCGACGGGTTCGAAGGACTCGTCTAACGAACGGCAACAGACGTCGCGGAACTGCGCTTGTCCGGTATGGTCAGTGCTCTGGAGCACGAACATCAAAGTCCGGCTAAGATGCCAAGATGGTTCGGCCGGACCAAGTCACTATAAACGCAAGTAAAACGCCGCCTGCTGGACGGTTGGCGCCTGTGCCGAAGGCATGGGCCGGCCCCTGCACGACGACTGGGAGCGCACCACCATGCACACCGAAACGACACATGTGATGCCGTGGCGAATCGAGGACATCGACCTGAACCGGATCGATCGTCAGCGTGCCGCCGCGAACGAAGATCTGCTGCTGCTGCTGTGCGCATCGTCGTTCATCGAAAGCGGCTCGGATCTCTACACGAGCAATCTGAGCGAATTCTTCAACGACGATCCTGAAGTATCGGCGTGGCTCAACAATGCATGGGAGCACGAAGAATTGCAGCATGGCCGCGCGCTGAAGGCGTACATCGCGCACGTGTGGCCCGAGTTCGACTGGGATACCGCGTTCGCGAATTTCTTCGCCGAGTATTCGAAGACCTGCAAGGTCGAGGCATTCGAGAAGACCCGCGCGCTCGAGATGGTCGCGCGCTGCGTCGTCGAGACGGGCACGGCCACGCTCTATCGCGCGATCAACGAGTGCTCCGACGAGCCCGTGTTGAAGGAAATCACCGACAACATCCGCACGGACGAAGTGCGTCACTACAAGCACTTCTTCAAGTTCTTCAAGAAGTACAACAAGCTCGAAGGCAATGGCCGGCTTGCGGTGCTCGGCGCGCTGATGCGCCGCGTGATGGAAATCAAGAACGAGGATTCGGAGATTGCGTTGCGCCACGTGTTCGCGGTCCGCTATCCGGATCGCGTCGGCGACAGCCAGTACAACCGCGAGCGCGCCGCGCGCATCAGTACGCTCGTGCGGCGCAACCTGTCGGCCGACATGTGCGTGAAGATGCTGCTCAAGCCGCTCGACCTGCCCGCGAAGATCCAGCCGGGCGTCCACTATCCGCTCACGAAGATCACGCGGCACGTATTCCTGCGCTGATCGCCGCGGCGCGGCCTGCCGGGCGTATGCTGGCGCATCGACATCCGATCCGCACCAGGGCCACGCCACCATGACCGATACCCATCGCCACGCGCTCGAACAATGGACGTTCGACGCGTGGCCGCCGGCCGTCGTCTCGCTGTTCGACGGCACCGCGCTCGAGCGTCATGCCGATATCGCGGCATCCTTGATCGTCGCGACCGACGACGGCCAGTTGCGCACGACGCTGCTCGGCGTCGGCGAGATCTATGCGCACGATGCGCGCACGCTGCTGATCGCGTTATGGCCGCAATCGCGTGCGGCGCGCGCGCTCGCACAACGGCGCGCGGCCGCGTTGACGCTGGTCGCGGACGGTGCGTTCTTTCAGGCGCAATTGAGGCTCGAGCCGCTCGAAGGCGACTTCGGCGGACTGGCCGGATTCGCTGCGACGATCGCGTACGGCGATGCACAGCGGGTCGGTTATGCGCGTCTCGCGACAGGCGTCACGTTCATGCTGGAAGGGGAGCGCGCCGCGGTGCTCGCACGCTGGCAACGCCAGGTCGAGCACCTGCGGCGCGCGGCCGCGCGGCTTCAGTGACCGCGCTGGCCGCTGCGCGACGAACGGTTGCGGTTCGGGTGCGCGGCATTGCCGCTTGCCGGGCGCGCGCTGTTGCCGCCGCCCGCCGGGCGTCCGCCGGTACCGCCGGCGCCGCCTTGCGTGCGCGGCTTCGCGGCCTTCGGCTGCGCCGCTTTCGGTTGCGCGTTGCCTTCGCGTTTCGGGGCCGGCTGGCCTGAGCCGCCTGCGCGCGGCTGGCGATTGCCGCCGCCACCACCGCCACCGCCGCGCGGCTGCTGCTGCCCGCGGCGCTGCTGGATCGGCTCCGGCTTCACGGTCGGATCGGGTTCGAAGCCCGCGATCACTTCCTGCGGAATCTCGCGCTTGATCAGCCGCTCGATGTCGCGCAGCAGCTGCTTCTCGTCGACGCACACGAGCGACACGGCTTCACCGGTCGCGCCCGCGCGGCCCGTGCGGCCGATCCGGTGCACGTAATCCTCGGGCACGTTCGGCAGGTCGAAGTTGACGACGTGCGGCAACTGGTCGATGTCGATCCCGCGTGCGGCGATATCGGTCGCGACGAGCACCTGCAGCGTGCTGTTCTTGAACTCGGCCAGCGCGCGCGTGCGTGCCGACTGGCTCTTGTTGCCGTGGATCGCCATCGCGCTGATGCCGTCCTTCGTCAGCTGCTCGGCGAGACGGTTCGCGCCGTGCTTCGTACGCGTGAACACGAGCACCTGGAACCAGTTGTGTTCGCGGATCAGGTGCGTGAGCAGCTCGCGCTTGCGGTCGCGGTCGACCGGGTGGATCTTCTGCGCGACGCTTTCGGCGGTCGTGTTGCGGCGCGCGACTTCGATCAGCGCGGGCGAGTCGAGCAGGCTGTCGGCGAGCGCCTTGATCTCGTCCGAGAAGGTGGCCGAGAACAGCAGGTTCTGGCGCTGCGGCGGCAGCTTCGCGAGCACGCGCTTGATGTCGTGGATGAAGCCCATGTCGAGCATCCGGTCGGCTTCGTCGAGCACGAGGATGTCGAGATCCGACAGGTCGATCGTCTTCTGCTGCATGTGATCGAGCAGGCGCCCCGGCGTCGCGACGACGATGTCGACGCCGCGCTTGAGCGCATCGATCTGCGGATTGATGCTGACGCCGCCAAACATCACGGTCGAACGCAGCTTCAGGTACTTGCTGTATGCGCGCACGCTTTCCTCGACCTGGGCGGCGAGTTCGCGCGTCGGCGTGAGGATCAGGGCGCGCACTGCGCGCTTCGCGCCGCGATGTTCGGCGTAGTAGGTGTGCAGGCGCTGCAGGATCGGCAGCGTGAAGCCGGCGGTCTTGCCGGTGCCCGTTTGAGCGCCGGCGAGCAGGTCGCCGCCGCCGAGCACGGCGGGGATCGCCTGCTGCTGGATCGGAGTCGGCGACGTGTAGCCGAGCTCGTTGACCGCCTTGACAAGCGGTTCGGCCAGGCCGAGAGATTCGAAAGACATAGATACCACTCTTGAGTTTTATGATCGGCGACACCTCGCGCGGCCCGCGCGGGGACTGGCGTCGCAAAAAGCAAAGGGGCGCGGCTGCGGTTTCCCGCAGCCGCGCCCCGTTTGCGTCACGCGTTATTTAGTCAAGCGGCGCGGAACGCAGGTCACTCACCTGTTGTGGCGAGATCGGCGTACCGTTGTTGCCCCACGACATCCGGATGTACGTTACCACTGCTGCGACTTCCTGGTTCGACAGCGACTGCGCGAACGGCGGCATGCCGTACGGACGCGGGTTCTTGAACGTGCTCGGCGGATAACCACCATTCAGCACCATGCGGATCGGGTTGACCGCCGATTCCATCATGATCGAGTGGTTGCCCGCGAGCGGCGGGTAGGCCGGCGGCTTGCCCGAGCCCGTTTCGGCGTGGCAGGTCGCGCAGTTGTCCGCGTAAATCTTCTTGCCCTGGTCGAACAGCGCGTTGCCGAACTGCTTCGACGGCTCGTACTGCATGTTCTTCGGCGCTTCAGCCTTCTGCGGGATCGACTTCAGGTACGTCGACATCGCGCGCGTATCTTCGTCGGTCATGTACTGCAGGCTGTTGTGGACCACGTCCGCCATCGGGCCGAACACCGCGCCCTTGTGCGACACGCCGGCTTGCAGCAGGTCGGACAGCTCCTGCACGTGCCAGTCGCCGAGGCCGAGTTCCTTGTCGTTCGTCAGCGACGGCGCATACCAGTTCTGCAGCGGGATCAGGCCGCCGGCGAACGCCGACGAGCTCACCGGGCCGCCCATCATGTTGATCGACGTGTGGCACATCGAGCAGTGGCCGAGGCCTTCGACGAGGTAGGCGCCGCGGTTCCACTCGACCGACTTCGTCGGATCCGGCTTGTACTCGCCTTCCTTGAAGAACAGCGTGCGCCAGCCGATCAGCAGGTTGCGGTTGTTGAACGGGAACTTCAGTTCGTGCGGACGGCTCGGCACCGACACCGGCGCGACCGAGCGCAGGTACGCGTAGATCGCATCCGAATCGGAGCGCGTGACCTTCGTGTAGCTCGCGAACGGGAAGCCCGGGTAGAGCAGGCTGCCGTCCTTCGAGCGACCCGTGTGCATCGCGCGGTAGAAGTCGTCCGACGTCCACTTGCCGATGCCGGCCTGGTCGTCCGGCGTGATGTTCGGCGTGTACATCGTGCCGAACGGCGTCGCCATCGGCAGGCCGCCCGCGAACGACTTGCCGCCGCGCACGGTGTGGCACGCGATACAGTCGCCGACGCGCGCGAGGTATTCGCCCTTCTTGATCAGCGCGGCCTGGTCGGCCGGCGTGGCCGCGACGGCGGATGCGCCGTGCAGCGTGTCGTTGCCCGGCCACAGGACCGGCACGAGGGCGGCGGCCGCGACGATCGCGACGGCCGAGAGTGCAAACAGGGACTTGCGTTTCATTGTGTCTGTCTCCCTTGCCTTATTGCGGTTCGCTGCCGCAGGCGAGCGGAGTCTTCATCGAACGCGCCGGGGCCGGCACGGGGTTGGCGGGCGCCGGTTGCGCGGCGAGCCACGCGGTCACGGCCGTCACGTCTTCGTCGGAAAGCTTCGATGCGATGTCGTGCATGCAGTCGGGTGCCTTGGCGTGGCGGTTGCCCGAGCGCCATGCGCCGAGCTGCGCGCTCAGGTAATCGGCGTGCAGGCCGACGAGGCCGGGGATCGCCGGCTGCATGCCGGTCAGCCCTGCGCCGTGGCAGGCCACGCAGGCCGGCAGCTTGCGGGACGGATCGCCTTGCGTGACGAGCTGCTTGCCGCGTGCGAGCGTCGCGGCCGGCAGCGTCGGCTTGGCCGGCGTCGGGTACGGCGGACGCTCGGCCGAGAAGTGCTCGGCGATTTCGCGCAGGTAGTCGTCGTTCAGGTACGTCAGCAGGTAGTTCATCGGCGGGTACTTGCGCCGACCGTCACGGAAGTTGACGAGCTGGTTGTACAGGTACTCGGCCGGCTTGCCGGCAAGACGCGGGAAGTAGTCGTTGTCCGTGCCCTGGCCGTGGACGCCATGGCATGCAGTACAGCCGCGCACGCGCTCGGCCATGGTATCGGGTGCCTTGAGCGGCGCCTGCTGGGCGTGCGCTTGCTCCGTGGGCTTGGTCTGCGCTTGGGCAGCGCTCATAAGGCCCGCTCCGCCGATCAACAGAACGGCGAGCAGCGGACGGAAGAGGCGTCTTGAAGACACACGAGACTCCATGTTTATTCGTCGGGGACCTGTCCGGGCTACGATCGGCTCGGCGCGTGGACGGCAGGACAGCCGGGCTGCTGCGACGCGGCATTCTATCATCGATGGGTAATGACGGCTATTTGGCAAAACGACATCGGTTCCTGCCTGTTCGCGACTTGCGACAATTTGACGCGTATCGCGCCGTGTTTGTGTGAACCGGCGTGCGCTTTCACCATCGAAGACCGTACACTCGCGGGTCGCGCGGCGCCGCCTCCGCCGCAGGTCCAGTCATTTCTCCCGTTTCCGGATTCATCAATGACGTTTTCTACCGTGCCGTTGCCTCCTTCGCACTGTCTCTCCCGTTGTCGTCGCACTGCCGGCCTGCCGTCTGCGGGAGGGTGCGCGCGATGAAGTTCGACAGCTTGTGGATCGGGCAGGTCGCGCTCGCGGCGCTGATGGACGCCGCGTTCGCGATGGCGGTCGGCTCGGCGCTGCTCAAGGCGTGGCTCGGCAAGGACGGCGCGCGGCCGATCGTCGCGCCTTCGCATCCCGCGTGGCTGCGCGCGCAACATTCGCTGGTCGCGGCGGCGCTGGCGCTCGTGCTCGCGGACCTCGGCTGGCTGGTCTACGAGGCCGCGACGATGAGCGGCGCGGGGCTCGGCGGCGCGTTCGCCGCGATTCCGACCGTGCTGATGCAGACGCACACGGGTTTCGCGTGGAGCGTCGCGTTCGCGGGCGCCGTGGTGCTCGCGATCGTCGCGCTGGCGAAGCCGGACAGCCCGGCTGCGCACGCGGTGTTGTGGCTCGCGGTGATCGTGGTCGCGGCCGGCAAGGCATCGCTCGGCCATGCGGCCGACACGGGTGCGCTGTCCGCGGCGGTCGGCGTGCAGACGCTGCACCTGCTCGCGACGGCGGTATGGGGCGGCCTCGTGCTCGCGGGCGGGCTCGCGGTGCTGCCGGCGCTCGGTTCGTCGGTCGCGCGCGGTGCGCTGATCCGCATCGGCCAGCATCTGTCGCGTACGTCGATCATCGCGGTCGTATTCGTGCTCGGCACGGGCGCGCTCAATGCGATCCGCGGGCTCGGCGGTTCGCTCGCGCCGCTCGACGGCAGCACGTGGGGGCGCGTGTTGCTGCTGAAGCTGCTGCTCGTCGCGCTCGCGCTCGTGCTCGGCGGCCTGAACCGCTTCTCGGCGCTGCCGCGCCTGCGCCGCACCGCATCGACCGAGGACGCGCACACGTTCCGCAACATCCTGCATCTCGAAGGACTGACGATGATCGGCGTGTTCGTCGCGGCCGCCGTGCTGTCGTTCAGCGTACCGGGGTTCGCGGCGCTCGGCTGACGGCGGGTTCCACGCGGCGCGCGGCGGGGTCGCCGGGGCACGCCCGGCATGTGGCGCCCGTCGCGTCGCGCATGCAAAAACGGCCGCCTGTCGGGCGGCCGTACTCGAATCGATGCGTACCGCGCGGGCCGCAGCCGCGCGCGATGCGCATCGCGCTCACCACTCGGCGACGCTGCCGTCCGCGTGGCGCCACACCGGGTTGCGCCAGCGGTGGCCCGTCTTCGCCATCTCGCGCACCTTCTCCTCGTTGACGTCGATGCCGAGCCCCGGGCCCTGCGGGATCGCGACGAAGCCATCCTCGTAGCGGAACACCTCGGGGTTGCGCAGGTAGTCGAGCAGGTCGTTGCCCTGGTTGTAGTGGATGCCGAGGCTTTGTTCCTGGATGAACGCGTTGTAGCTGACCGCGTCGAGCTGCAGGCACGCGGCGAGCGCGATCGGGCCGAGCGGGCAGTGCAGCGCGAGCGCGACGTCGTAACTCTCCGCGAGCGTCGCGATCTTGCGGCACTCGGTGATGCCGCCGGCGTGCGATGCGTCGGGCTGGATGATGTCCACGTAACCGCCCGCGAGGATGTGCTTGAAGTCCCAGCGCGAATACAGCCGTTCGCCGAGCGCGATCGGCGTGTTGGTCTGGTTGACGATGTCGCGCAGCGCCTCGGCGTTCTCCGACAGCACCGGCTCCTCGATGAACATCAGCTTGTACGGGTCGAGCTCCTTCGCGAGCACCTTCGCCATCGGTTTGTGCACGCGGCCGTGGAAGTCGACGCCGATGCCGACGTGCGGGCCGACCGCGTCGCGCACGGCCGCGACGTTCGCGATCACCTGCTCGACCTTGTCGTAGGTGTCGACGATCTGCAGCTCCTCGGAGCCGTTCATCTTCACCGCCTTGAAGCCGCGCTCGACGACCGCGCGCGCATTGTTCGCGACGTCGCTCGGCCGGTCGCCGCCGATCCACGAATACACCTTGATGCGATCGCGCACCTGGCCGCCGAGCAGCGCGTGCACGGGCACGCCGTGATGCTTGCCCTTGATGTCCCACAGCGCCTGGTCGACGCCCGCGATCGCGCTCATCATGATCGGGCCGCCGCGATAGAAGCCCGCGCGGTACATCACCTGCCAGTGATCCTCGATCAGCAGCGGATCGCGGCCGACGAGGTAGTCGGCCAGCTCCTGCACCGCAGCCTCGACCGTGTGCGCGCGGCCTTCGACGACCGGTTCGCCCCAACCGATGATGCCCTCGTCGGTTTCGATCTTGAGGAACAGCCAGCGCGGCGGGACGACGAAGGTTTCGAGGCGGGTGATTTTCATGACGCGAGTCTCCATGGTTGACCGGCGCGGGCGCTCGGGCGCGGCGCACGGTCGCGTGCTTTGGCGGTTATCCTAGCGTAGGCCGATAAAAAATAGTATTAATAGCATTATTGTGCAGATAGTGGGCAGCCGGCCCGCCGGCCCAACGGAGAACGATCATTCAACGCGACCTGCATGGACAGACGGCCTTCCGGCTGGCGACGGCGATCCTGCGCGGCGACTATCCGCCCGAATCGCTGCTGCCGCGGGAGCCGGACCTGATGGAACTGTACGGCGTGAGCCGCACGGTGATGCGCGAGGCGCTGCGCACGCTGACGTCGAAGGGGCTGGTCGAATCGCGGCCGAAGGTCGGCACGCGCGTGCGGCCGCGCCGCGCGTGGAACCTGCTCGACGCCGACCTGCTCGACTGGTACGCGCGCGTCGCGCCGCCGCTCGCGTTCGCGCTGAAGCTGCAGGAGATGCGCGAGATGATCGAGCCGTACGCGGCCGCGCTCGCCGCGCGCGCGCATACGCCGGAAGCGTTCGACGCGATCGACGACGCGGCGCGCGCGATGGCCGCCGCGCGCAACGTCGACGAGTGGGTGCGTGCCGACCTGCGCTTTCACCTGGGCGTGCTGGAGGCCGGCGGCAACGAACTGCTGGTGCCGCTCGGCGCGCTGATCGATCGCACGCTCGAGGCGCAACTGCTTCTGAATGCGCGCCGCGCGGACGTCTACAACGCGTCGCTTGCCGAGCACACGGCCGTCAGCGACGCGATCCGCGTGCGCGACGAGGACGGCGCGCGCCGCGCGATGGCGACGCTGCTCGCGGTGACGCGCGCGCGGATCGAGATGTCGTGACGGAGAAGGGCGGCGGTGCGGCGCCGTCAGGCGCTCGCGCAGCCGCCCGGCTTGTGGATGCGCTCCGTCGACGCCGGGTACTTGGCAAGCAGGCTCGCCGACCGCCGCGGGCGCACGACCAGGTCGCCGCCGCAGTTCGGGCAGCGGCCCTTCAGCACGTTGTCGGTACAGCTTGCGCAGAACGTACATTCGAAGGTGCAGATGCGCGCATCCGCCGAATCGGGCGGCAGGTCCTTGTCGCAGCATTCGCAGCCGGGGCGCAGTTCGAGCATGAGTGTCTCCTCGTCTTGAAAAAATCCGGCGCCGGCGCGCGTTGCGCGCGGCGCGGGTGCGCGCTACTGTACCCGCATCGAATCGGCTTGGCCAATGGCGTCCGCCCGGGCGCCGTCGACGCGCGCGAGCCGCACCGGGAGACGACCATGCTTTATCGCGGAAGCTGTCATTGCGGAGACGTGAAGTTCGAGGCGGAAGGCGACCTGCAGGGCGTGATGGCGTGCAATTGCTCGATCTGCCAGCGCAAGGGCGCGCTGATGTGGTTCGTGCCGCGCGACCACATGAAGCTCCTCACGCCCGACGAGAATCTTGCGACCTACCTGTTCAACAAGCACGTGATCCGGCATCGTTTCTGCAAGCGCTGCGGGATCCATCCGTTCGGCGAAGGTGTCCATCCGAACGGCACCGCGATGGCGGCGATCAACGTGCGCTGCCTCGAGGATGTCGATATCGACGCGCTGCCCGTCACGCACTACGACGGCCGCTCGCACTGAGCGGCGCGTCACGGCATGAACCCGCGCGCCGGGCTCAGGACGGCCGCACCGCGGCGGCGCGCGGCGCGGGCATTTCCGCCTGCGGTGCGGAGCCCGCGGTGCGCGTGCCGGCATCGGCCGGGCGTTCGATCAGCGGCGCGAGCGCCGGCGCCATCGAGCGCAGCAACTGCACGGCCATCGCGCTCGTGAAGTCGTAACGCGCCGCATACGGTTCGTGCGCGGTCGCCGTCAGGACCCCGAAGAACCGGTCGCCGATCACGAACACGAACGTGCCGCTGCGGTTCACCTTGCGCGACTCGATCAGCCGCGCGCCGCGCGCGTAGATGTTGAAGCGCTGGTCGCCCGTCCCCGTCTTGCCGTACACCTCGAGCGTCTTGCCGTCGGGCAGCGTGAACCCGCCCGCGAGGCGGCGCGCGGTGCCGTTGAGCACGACGTCGCGCAGCAGCGTGTGCGCCACGTTGACGATCTCGGGCGACAGCATCGGCTGCGGCTTTGCGGCCGCGCGCACGAAGCGCGTTTCGTACGGCGTGTCCTTCGCGAAGTCGAGCCGCGTGATGGTTTCCGTCGGTGCTTTCTGGCCGCCGTTCGCGATCAGGCCGATCAGTTTCGCGAGCGCGTCGGGCTGGTCGCCCGATGCGCCGATCGCGGCCGCGTAGGACGGCGTGACTTCCGCGAACGGGTAACCGAGCGCGCGCCACGCCTTCGTGATCTCCGCGTACGCGCGCAACTCGACCATGCGGCGGATGCGCCGGTCCTGGGTCGCGTGGTAGCGCGTCTTGTACAGCCACGAGTACGTGTAGAAACGCGCATCGCGGCTGTCGCGCTGGACATCGCCGAGCGACGCGCCCGGGTGTGCGCGCAGGTAGTTGAGCGTCCACAGCGCGAGCGGGTGCACGCTCGCGATATAACCGCGATCGTTGAGGTTGAAGCGGTCGATCGCGTACTTCGCGTAGAGCGCGGCGAGGTCGTCGTCGGACAGCGTCGCGGCCGGCGTGCCCTTCAGTTGCGCGCGCATCTGCGCATCGAACCATGCAAGCGACTCGTTCGGCGCGACGCTGCGCAGCACGGTCGCGATCTTCGGCGGCGACTTGCGCACGTCGTGCAGCATCAGCGCGAGCGCGTCGTCGGGCGCCTTGCCCGCATAGCGCGTGTAGTAGCGCTTCACGTAGACCTGGCTTTCGCCGTCGACGAACTGCTGCAGGTAATGCTGGCGCTGCTCGGGATCGTTGAGCCACGACGACGACGGGCCGGCCGCCTGCAGCGTTTCGTAGTGGACGATGTCGCGCATCAGCCGCACGAACACGAGGTTGACCGAATGCTCGAACGCCGTGTGCAGCGTCAGGATGCGGCCGTTGTCCGACTTTTCGAAGTTCGAGAACACCTGCGCGCCACCGCCCGTATAGAACACGTCGGGGCTCGCCGAATACTTGCGTTCGACGGCCGCGTCGAGCATCGCCTGCAGCGAGCGGTCGCGCGTATGCGACAGGTAGTCGAGCGCCCAGTGCGACAGCCCGTCGATCGGGTCGGGCTTCACCCGGGCCAGTTCCGCATTCGACAGGTTCGCATAACGCGCATGCAGGTCGGAGACGATCTGCAGGTACGTGATCAGCGTCCGCAGTTTCGCGGTCGAGCCGAGGTTGATGCGGCCGCCGCGGTTCACGTCGAACGGCTCGTTCACGCTGTCGGTCTGCACGCGCAACATGTTCGCGCCGTTGCGTCGCTCGTACAGCGTGAAGCTGTACGTGAGATGCGACGGATCGTCCTTCGGCGCGAGCATCTCGAAGCCGTACAGGCCAGCGGCCTGCGCGCCGTCGCGGGTCGACGCCAGCGCGAGCCGCTGGGCGACGGCCTGCTGCACGCCGTTGTCGAGCGTGCTCGTGGCCTGCAGGTCGAACTGGTCGAGCTGGTACAGGTCGCTGATGCCGAGCGCCGACAGCAGCGACGCGCGCGCGGACGTCACGGCCTTGCGCGACACGAACGACTGCACGTGCGCGGCGGCCGGCGGCGCGCTGCGTTCGATCTGCGCGGCGAGCGCGGCATCGCGCAGCGCGGGCGAGATCACGCCGCCGCTCGACAGCAGCCGCAGGTAGCTGTCGGTCAGCCGCTGCAGCGCCGGATAGCCGCTGTTGAGGAAGTACGACGGCGCGCGTTGCGCGATGATCAGCGACAGCACCTCGCGGAACGTCTTGCCCTGTTCGTCGACGTTGTCGCCGGTCGTCGGCGCGGACAGGATGCGGTTCACGTCGTTGAAGTCGCGCCCGTACCACGCGGTGAGACCGTCGCCGATGCCCGTGATCTCGCCGACGTGCGGCCGCGCGGCGAGCGGCACCGAGTTCAGGTAGCGCACGACGATCGTGCGGCGCGCGAGCATCGTCTGCGGGCCGTTCAGGTACGCGCGGACCGATGCGGATGCAATCTGCCGCAGCTTTTCGGGCGGCGTCGCGGTGCGGCCTTCGGGCGAATGGCGGAATTTCTCGATCTGCGTCGCGAGCGTGCTGCCGCCCGGGCGCGCCTGGTGACGGTTGACGACGTGCAGCGCCTGGTCGGCGACCGCGCGGCTGAAGCGCCCCCAGTCGATCGCCGGATTGCGGTTCGGCTGGTTCGCGTCGAGCAGGTAGCGATCCTCGATGAACAGCAGCGAATCGGCGACCACGCGCGGCACCATGTCGAAGTCGGCGTAGACGCGCTGCGGGAACACGGTCGCGAACAGCGGCGCGCCGGTCGAGTCGAACAGCATCAGGCCCGCCTGGTCCTTCTCGTCATAGGGGAGGAACAACCCGCGATCGCCGAGCGACAGCATCCGCTGCGAATCGCGCGCCTGCTTGCTGACGACGAAACCGCGCGCGAGCAGCCGCTCCTGGAACGACGGAATCATCGCGTAGCCGAGGCGCTGGTCGTAAGGGCCGTTCGCGGGGAAACGGATGTGATCGCTCGGGCCCGTCTCGACCGTGTAGCCGACGTCGCGGGTGAGTTCGGACAGATAGTGCGCCTGCAGCCGGGACGTTTCGATCTCGGTCTGCACGAGTCGCGCAACGATCGCCGCCGCGATCACCAGCGCGGCGAGCAAAGACCACTTGACCCACGTCCAGACCGATGCGAGACCGGTCACGCGCGGCAGGATACGATTCAGCGGCCGATTCATGGCGGCGTCTCCCTGAAGGCGCGGGCTCCGGCCGCACCCCATTAAAGATTAGTGTAGTCCTCAACGGCGGGCTGCCAAGGGTGGTTCTCTACCGAGATGCGCCGACGCAACGCGCGTGCCTGTGACGCGCCGCAACCGGCGTTGCGGTGCGGCGGCGCGCACCATCGCAGGCTAACGTTTGCGCGCTTCGCACCGACGGTTCCGCGCGACAAGGGTGTCGGCGGGCAGGCCCGGGTGACCGGGCAGGCGGACGATGCACCGGTTTCGTGCGCTGCCGCACGGCGGCAATTCGGGACGGAACCTGTTCCGGAAATCGCGGTTAGCGTGCGGCGACGCTGCGGGTTTTCGCGATAGCCGCGCGCGCCGGCCGCGGGTAGGATCGCCGGATGTGCGGCACGTTTCCGCTTTCGCCGGGAGTCCCATGCCGATCCATCCCGTCGCGCTGGTTTGCACGGCCATCCTCGGGCTGCTGCTGTTCGGGCTCGGGCTTGTCGTGTCCGTCACGCGCTTTCAGCACACCACCGGATCCGGGTGTGCGTCCGATCCGACGAACGGGTTGCACAAGGTCGTGCGCGCGCACGGCAACACGGCCGAATACGCGCCGTTTCTCGCGGTGCTGTTTCTCTATTTCGGCGCGCACGATCCGTCGCGCGCGATCCTGTCGCTGATCGTCGCGGCGACCGCGTGCCGCTGCCTGCTCGTGATCGGATTGCTCGCGTGGCCGACGATGGCCGCGCCGAATCCCGTGCGTTTCATCGGTGCGCTCGGCACCTATCTGTGCGGCGCCGCGCTGTGTATCGCGCTGTTCGTCTGATGCGGGTGCGATAGCCGGCCGGGTCCGGCGTGCCGTCCGCAAGCTGCCGCGCCATCGAATCCCCCTGCGCCGTTGAAGCGTTCGTTCAAAGCAGCAGGTCGAGTTGATCGAACAGCCGCCGGTTCTCCGTTGCGGCGGAGCGGCCGCGCTTGCGGATCGTTTGCGACAGGCTGTCGACGAAGCACTGGCTTGCCTGGCTGCGCATCGCGTTGTGCAGGCCGATGACGGCGACGCGGCCGGCGTCGAAGCGCTCGGCGAGCTCGAGCGGCTGTGCCCAGTCGCGCATCGCGTCGGTGAGAAGCAGCGGCGCGGGGCAATGGCTGAGCATGTCGTTGCGGCGGACGAGTTCCAGCATCAGCGCGCTGGAATGGGCGCAATGCAGGCGGGAACGATCGATCGCCGCGCCGTGCTGCCAGAAGATGTTGTGCATCGTCTCGTCATAGCTGGTCGCCGTGTAGTTGACCGCCCAGTCCTGCTCGAGCAGATCGTGAATCGAACGCCGGTTCGCGAGCGGGTGCCCGCGCCGCGCCACCACGCACGATTGATACGAGAACAGCGGCTCGTGATCGAATTCCCGGCTCGACACGATCGACGTCAGCGGCACGACCGACAGGTCCAGCGTGCCTTCCCGCAGCCGCGGCAACGCGACGGCCGTCAGGCCCTCGAAGATCTCGAGCTGCACCTTCGGCATCTGCTTGCGGAACAGCGTGATCGCTTCGCTCATGAACGTCAGCATGACAAGCGGCGTGACTGCAATCGTGAGCTTGCCGGTCTGGTCGCCGCGCAGCCGGGCGAGCGCGTCGTTCGCGCGTTCGAACTGCCCGATGATCAGCCGCGCATGACCCAGTAGCGTATACCCGGCGTCGGTGAGGCTGACACCGCTCGAGCTGCGCGACAGCAGCGTCAGTTTCTGCTCCTGCTCGAGTTCGCGCAGCGCCTTCGTCACCGCGGCCTGCGATACGCCGAGCAGCCTTGCCGCCGCCCGGATGCTGCCCGCGTCGGCGACCGCGACCAATGCATGGATCTGATGATTTTTCATACGATAGGCGTGGCCGTGCACCGTGATAACCATTGGTTGTCAATATAACCAAATTGCGGCTTCCGGGGACGAATTGCGCTGCTTATGATCGGCTCCGCCTTGGTTGTCAGACCTACACGGAAGCCTCGACATGTCCAGCCCATCCAATCAATTCGTGCCGCAAGGCATGCGCGATATCGAACGCGAGATGATCGCGCTGCGTCGGCAGATTCATGCCGATCCGGAGCTGAGCTTCCAGGAATACGCGACGAGCGCGCTGGTCGCGGAACGTCTTGCGCAGTGGGGCTACGACGTGCATGGCGGGATCGGCGATACCGGGGTCGTCGGGACGCTGGCCAATGGCGCCGGACGCACGATCGGACTCCGGGCGGACATGGACGCGTTGCCGATCGTCGAGGCAACCGGGTTACCGTATGCGAGCACGAACCCGGGTGTCATGCATGCCTGCGGTCACGACGGACATACGGCGATGCTCCTCGCCGCCGCGCGGTACCTGGCGCAGAACCGGTGCTTTTCGGGCACCGTGCGCGTGATCTTCCAGCCCGCGGAAGAAAGCGGCGGCGGCGCGCTGCGAATGCTCGAGGAAGGCTTGCTCGAGCGCTTCCCGTGCGATGCCGTATTCGCGATGCACAACATGCCGGGCTTGCCGGCTGGCCAGTTCGGATTCCGAAGCGGTGCATTCATGGCATCCGCCGACTCGGTCACGATTCGCATCGCCGGTTACGGCGGCCACGGCGCGATCCCGCACAAGACGGTCGACCCGGTCGTCGCGAGCGCGTCGCTCGTCATGGCGCTGCAAACGGTGGTGGCACGCAATGTCGATCCGCTCGAAACGGCCATCGTGACGGTCGGATCGATACACGCGGGCAGTGCGTCCAACATCGTTCCCGACGCCGCCGTCATCGGCCTGTCGGTGCGTGCGCTCGATCCCGGCGTGCGCGACCTGCTGCAAGCGCGGATCACCGCGCTTGCGCACGCTCACGCGGAGGGTTTCGGCGCGCGGGCGGAGGTCGAGTACGAGCGTGGTTATCCGGTGCTGATCAATCACCCCGACGAGACCCGGCTGGCCGAATCCGTCGCTCGCGACTGGCTCGGCGACGGCGGACTCGTCCGCGACATGAAGCCGATCACGAACAGCGAGGATTTCGCGTATGTGCTCGAGCGCTGCCCCGGCTGTTACCTGCTGATCGGCAACGGCGAGGGCAAGGGCGGATGCATGGTCCACAACCCGGGTTACGACTTCAACGACGACATCCTGCTGACCGGCGCGAGCTACTGGGTCCGGCTGGTCGAACGCTTCCTCGCGTAACGCGATCCCGCTTCATCCGGAGCAGACAGGCGCCGTCGCCTGCCTGCCGTTCGAACAAACATTGACGGCAACGCGTTCGTGCCACGCGCGAACGTGCTTTCTCATCCTGGCTTGGAGACACCATGAAACGCCTTGTCCGCTCTAGTCTGTTCGCGCTCTGCGCCATTCCGCTGCTCGCTTCCGCGGGTGAGCCGCAGACCCTTCGCTTCGGCATCGATCCGACCTATCCGCCGTTCGAGTCGAAGCTGCCCGACGGTTCGTTCGTCGGCTTCGACGTCGATCTCGGCAATGCGATCTGCGCGAACCTGCGTATGCGTTGCGTATGGGTGGAGCAGGGCTTCGACGCGATCATTCCCGCGCTGAAGGCGCGCAAGTTCGACGCAATCCTGTCCGCGATGACGGCCACGCCGGCGCGCAGGCAGCAGATCGATTTCACCGACCGTCTCTATTCGGGTGCGCCGCGCCTGATCGCGCGGGCGGGCTCCACGTTGCAGCCGACCGCGGAATCGTTGAAGGGGCGCCGGATCGGTGTTCAGCAAGGGTCGTTGCAGGAGACTTATGCGCGGGCCGAATGGGCGTCGAAGGGCGTGGAGGTCGTGTCGTATCCGGGTACCGACCAGATCTATCAGGACCTCACGACCGGCCGCCTCGACGCGTCGTTCCAGGCGGCCGTCCAGGCCGACATGGGGTTCCTGCGCACGCCGCGCGGCAAGGCGTTCGCGTTTGCCGGCGCCGAGGTCAAGGACAAGCGTGCAGCGGGCGAAGGTGTCGCGATCGGTATCCGCAAGGACGACACGCAGCTCGCGGCGAAGATCAATCAAGCGATCGCGTCCATTCGCAAGAGCGGCGAGTACGACAAGCTCGCGCGCAAGTATTTCACGTTCGATATCTACGGCGAGTAAGCGTGACGGCCCGGGTTCCCCGGGCGTCTGACGCGGGACCGACGGATTCGCGACATCCACCGACGCATGCCGGGGACGGTGCACGCGCGCAACGGGCGCGTCGTGCGCGCTCGCGGCCGACCGTCCCGCCTGTTCGGCAAATCGGAGGAGACTGAAACATGAAAAAGCAGATGATCGGCCTGTTGCTGGCCGGCGGCGCGGTAACGTCGGCACACGCCCAAAACAGCGTCACGCTGTACGGATTGATCGACGAAGGCGTGAACTACACGAGCAACGTGAACGGCCACTCGGCGTGGGAAATGTCGAGCGGCATCGTGCAGGGCAGCCGCTGGGGGATCAAGGGCGGCGAGGATCTCGGCGGCGGGTTCAAGGCCGTGTTCAGGCTCGAGAACGGTTTCGACGTCAACACCGGCCGGCTCAACCAGGGTGGCCGCGAATTCGGCCGGCAGGCGTATGTCGGTCTGTCGAAGGACGGCGTGGGTACGCTGACGTTCGGCCGCCAGTACGACTCGCTGGTCGAATTCCTCGGGCCGTTGACCGCGAACGGCAGTTGGGGCGGCTTCATCTTCGATCACCCGTACGGCAACGACAACACCGACAACTTCTTCCGGCTCGACAACGCGGTGCAGTTCTACAGCGCCGATCTGTCGGGCTTCCAGATGAGCGCGACCTACGCGTTCTCGAACAGCGCGGGCCAGTTTTCGCTGAATAATGCGCAGAGCGTGGGCGCGGGCTATTCGAACGGTCCGTTGACGGTCGGCATCGGATACCTGAACGTCAATCGCGGCGGCGCCAACACGGTCGGCGCGGTGACCACGGACGACGCGGGCTTCCTCGCGGAGCGCCAGCGCGTGTTCGGTGCGGGCATCAACTATCAGCTCGGCAAGGCGATGCTCGGCTTCGTCTACACGCACAGCGACATGAAGAACCCGACGTCGTTCCAGTACATCAGCGGTTCGATCGTGCCTGCGGGACAGGCCGTGTCGCACCTGAAGTTCGACAACTATGAAGTCGCCGCGACGTACCAGGTGACGCCGGCGCTGCTGCTCGGCGCGATGTACTACTACACGCAAGGGTCGCTCGACGCGTCCGCCGGAAAATCCCGGCCGCATTGGCAGACGGTCGGCCTGATGGCGGACTACAACCTGTCGAAGCGGACCGACGTGTATATCCAGGGCAGCTACATGAAGGTAAACGGATCGACGGGGACGGCGCTCGACAATGCGTACAATCCGGCCGCCGACGATTCGTCGTCGAACGACCGTCAACTGATGGCGCGCATCGGGATTCGCCACAAGTTCTGACGGGCGCCGCCGCGGCGACCGGCACGCGGCCGCCGCGCGGGGTGATATGCTCCCGGGACGCCCGCGACCGACGGGCGGATTCCGACTGCCCGCGCGCGGCTCGCTGCCGTGCGGCGTGGCGTTTCCGAGGGAAGAACCGACATCATGAGCCGCAAATTCATTCTGAAGGGCGACACCACCGACCACGGCGGCGTGGTGCTCGAAGGGATCGCCAATTCGTCGTTCGACGGACGTGAGCTCGCCTATCTCGGCGCGCCCGTGTTCTGCGCCGCGTGCAAGTCGCCGGGCGTGATCGTGTCGGACGGCGGCGAGCGGACGATGACCGTGATGGGCAAGGTCGTCGCGCTCGAACACGACCTGTGCCAGTGCCTGTGCACGCCGCAGCCGAAACTGATCGCGTCGCAGGCAACGGGCACCATCACGGGATGAAACCCGCCGCGCGGATGCGGTTGCCCTCCGCGTAGCATCGACGTACGGCCGCCGGTCGTCAGACGCTGCCTTCGGTCTCGATCACGAGGATGCGCGCTTCGCCGAGCGGATGCGCGACGTGCTCGGTGCCGACCGTCGCGTGGAACACGTCGCCCGCTTCGAGCACCGTCGCGTGCTCGACGCCTGCTTCGCGATAGCGCATCTCGACGCGACCGTCGAGCACCGCGAACACTTCCTCGTCGTCGTTCACATGCCATTGATAAGGCTGGTCGGTCCAGTGCAGGCGGACCGTGACGCCGTTCAGGTTCGCGATGTCGAGCGCGCCCCACGGGCGGTCCGCGGTGAACGCGGCGCTGCGGATGATGTTCATCGATATGTTCTCCTGCGCGAATGCGCGTTGTTTGCCGGCCAATTTCCCCGTACCCGCATTCAGCGCGACGTCGCGCGCAGCGCCTGCTCGATGATCTGCTTGCGCTTCGCGAAGCCGGCCGCCGACCGCTCGGTGGCACGCTTCACGACCGAAGCCGGCGCGGTGTCGGGCGAGCCCGCGTCGAACGGTGGCGCGGGCGCGTATTCGAGCTGCAGCTGGATCGCCTGCGCCTCTTCGTCGCCGGCCAGTTCCGCGGCGATCGTCAGCGCGAAGTCGATGCCGGCCGTCACGCCGCCGCCCGTGATCAGGTTGCCGTCGCGCACGACGCGCTCGCGCACGGGCACCGCGCCCAGCGGTTCGAGCAGCGTGTGGAACGTCCAGTGTGTCGTCGCGCGCCGCCCGTGCAACAGGCCGGCCACGCCGAGCAGCAGCGCGCCCGTGCACACCGACGTCACGTAGCGCGCGGTGGCCGCGCGCTGCTGCACGAACGCGATCGTTTCGGCATCGAGCAGCAGGTCGTTGATCCCGATCCCGCCCGGGATGCAGATCACGTCGAGCGGCGGGCAGTCGTCGAAGGTGGTCGTTGGTGTGAGCGCGAGGCCGCTGCTCGACGCGACGGCGTCGCGCGACTTCCACACCAGGTGGACGGCCGCGTCGGGTAGCGACGCGAGCACGTCGTGCGGGCCGGTGAGATCGAGTTGCTGGACGCCCGGAAACACGAGTAAGCCGATATGCAGGGTCATGCGAAGACTCCGAGTGGAAGTGGCACACGCCGTTGCCGGCACATGATGGACAGATCGATTCTAGGCGCGTAGTGTTTGGCGAAATCGCCATATCACCCACGTTTTCAGCCAATCGCCATGCCTGCCGCTCCGCGCTCGATCCTGGTCCTCGCGTTCCCCCGCGCGCAACTGCTTGACGTGTCGGGGCCGCTGCAGGTGTTTGCGTCCGTCAACGAACTCGCGCTGGAGCGCGGGCAGCCCGCGCCGTATGCGCCCCGCGTCGTCGCGGCCGATGCCGGGCCCATCGAGACGTCGTCGGGCCTCGTCGTGATGGCCGAGTCGCTGCGCTCGGCCGCGCGCCGTCCCGATACAGTGATCGTTGCCGGCGGCAAGGGCGTGCACGCGGCATCGCAGGATCCGCGTCTGGTGCGCTGGGTGCGGCAGCAGGCGGAGCGCGCGCGACGCGTCGCGTCGGTCTGCACCGGCGCGTTCCTGCTCGCGGAGGCCGGCCTGCTCGACGGGCGGCGTGCGGTCACGCACTGGGCGCGCTGCGACGAATTCGCGGCGCGTTACCCGAACGTGCACGTCGAGTCCGACCCGATCTTCATCCGCGAAGGTGCGCTGTGGACGTCGGCCGGCGTGACGGCCGGCATCGATCTCGCGCTTGCGCTGGTCGAGGAGGATCTCGGGCGCGCGATCGCACTCGACGTCGCGCGCGAACTCGTCGTGTTCCTGAAACGTCCGGGCGGCCAGGCGCAGTTCAGCGCGATGCTGTCGATGCAGCGCACCGACGATCGGTTCGGCGAGCTGCATGCGTGGATGGCCGAGCACCTGGCGGCCGACCTGTCGGTGCCCGCGCTGGCCGAACGCGTGCGCATGAGCGAGCGCAGCTTCGTGCGCCACTATCGCGCGGGAACCGGCCGCACGCCCGCGCGCGCCGTCGAGCAGATCCGCGTCGAGGCCGCGCAGCGCCTGCTCGGCGAAACGGCATGGCCGGTCAAGCGGATCGCCGCGCGTTGCGGATTCGGTTCGGAGGAGACGCTGCGGCGCAGTTTCGTGCGCGTGCTGGGCGTGTCGCCGCAGGGGTATCGCGAGCGGTTCGTGCGGTGATACACGGGGTTCGGCTCGGGGCCGGAGCGGATATCGTCCGGTACTGAACGGAAATCGATCGTTTTCCAGTGCGAAATGCCGAAACTATTCAGGACGATAGAACAATAGGTGGGGGCTTGTGCCGCGCCCGCTGCGCGCTCTATTCTGTTCCGTTGGCGATTCGAAGGGGGGCAGCATGGACCGAATCCAGGCAATGGAAGTTTTTACCCGTGTGGTCGACGCGAACAGCTTCACGCGCGCGGCCGACACGCTCGCGATGCCGCGCGCGTCGGTGACGACCATCATCCAGAATCTCGAGGCGCTGCTCGGCGTGCGCCTGATGCACCGGACGACGCGCCGGCTGTCGCTGACGCCGGAGGGCGCCGCGTACTACGAGCATTGCACGAAGATCATCTCGGAGATCGCGGAAGCCGACGCGAGTTTCCAGGTCGGCAACCGCAAGCCGAGCGGCGTGCTGCGCGTCCACATGCCGAGTTCGCTCGGGCGGCGCGTCGTGTTGCCGTCGCTGTCGATTTTCCGGCAGAGCTATCCGGACATCACGCTCGAACTGGGGCTCTCCGACCGCTACGTGGATCCGGTCGAGGAGGGCATCGACTGCATGATCCGGGTCGGGCCGCTCGAGGATTCGTCGATGGTCGCGCGACGGATCGGGATGCTCAAGCGCGTGACCTGCGCGTCGCCCGACTACCTCGCGCGTCACGGCGAGCCGCACGAGATTGCCGATCTCGCCGAGCATCATGCGGTGAATTTCCGGTCGAGCCACGGCGCGCGGGCGATTCCGTGGGTGTTCATGATCGACGGCAAGCCGTTCGAGGTGCGGATGAACGCGAGCGTGACGGTCAACGATTCCGATGCCTACGTGACGTGCGGGCTCGAAGGGTTCGGGATGATCCAGCCGACGCTGTTCATGGTGCTGCCGAACCTGCTCGACGGATCGCTGGTCGAGGTGCTGCCGGACTGCAATCCGAAGCCGAAGCCGATCTCGATCGTCTATCCGCACAACCGGCATCTGTCGCAGAAGGTGCGCGTGTTCGCCGACTGGATCGCGGAGCTGTTCGAGTCGACGCCGTCGCTGGAAGGCGGGGAGAACTGGCGCGGACGGGTGCAGGGAAAGGCGGCGGAGGAACGGCGTGGGGCGGTGGCGGCGTAGCCTGGTGCGCGGCGCGTGTGACCGGTTGCACGAGTGGCGGCCGATCAGAACGGCCGTATGCCGATGCGCGGATTCAGGCACGCGTAGATGAGGCTGAAGGCCAGCAGCGCAAACAGCAGCGACGTGACGATGCGGGCGATCGAGCCGATGCGTTCGATCCGGATGAAGAGGGTGCCGCCGACGAGCATCAGGGCGACGCCCGCGTAGAAGTCGTTGGCGAAATCGCCGAAGTCGCGTTCGACGAGGCTGTCCGCAAAGCTCATGTAGTCGTAGCTCAGCAGGTGGCGCAACTGGTCGGGCGTCGACAGGTTGACGAACGTGCCGGCGACGGGCACGAGCCCGATCAGCGTGAACAGTGCGGCGATGACGATCGTGATGCGTCGTTTCATCGGTCAGCCCACGTTGTAGAACGCGTGGATCTGCGCGTTGACGAGGACGATCAGCATGACGATGGCCCAGCCGAGTACGAACGCGAAGCGCCTGCGGCCGCGATGGGCGTCGAGTGCAAACAGCGCGGCCAGTGCGTTGAGTGCGGCCAGCACGAGGACGTAGAAGCGGCTCGCGAACAGGTCGGCTTCGGGGATTGCGCGGTCGACGCGATTGACCCAGTGGTAGGTGATTGGTTTGAGGGCGACGCCTTCGCTGATCACGACCGGGTCGAGCAGGCGGGAGAGTGGCGGAGCGCCGGCGCCGACGTAGCAGAGCACGACGACTGCCAGTGCAAGCGCGGCGATGCGCGATATCTTGTCGGGAGGAGTCGGGATCATCGGGCGCCGTCGGTCGTGTGCTGGACGGCGTCATTGTGCCTTCGAAGCAGCGCGCTATCGATACCGGTCGAGGTGGCGCGAGCGGGATGACGGGGTGATCGGCCCGGGAAAGCGAAAACGGTGCGACGCAAGGGGTGGGGCAGTCTTGAGGATTGCGCCGAATCCGTATGGCGAGGAGCCGTTAAAGGAAGAGGGCTCGCGGACAACTCGCAGAGACCAAACTGAAAAAGCCCGGTAGATCTTTGATCTACCGGGCTTTCGCATTTGGTGGCGAATCAGGGATTCGAACCCCGGACCTGCGGATTATGATTCCGTCGCTCTAACCGACTGAGCTAATTCGCCGAAGAAATAAATTATGCCGATGAGGCGTTTTGCTGTCAACACCTTTTTTCATCTGGCGTGAAAAAAGTTGCCTGCGGCCCGTGTCGGCCTCGTCGCGAGGCGGGTTGCCGTTCGCCGGAACGCATCCGGCAACCGCCGCCCGCCCGCGCGTCGGCATCAGTCCTGCGCGTAGATGTTCGAGTCCTTCGTCTCCTTGACGAACAGCAGGCCGATCACGAACGTGGCCAGCGCGATCACGATCGGATACCAGAGTCCCGAATAGATGTTGCCCTTCGCCGCGACGATCGCGAACGCGGTTGCCGGCAGGAAGCCGCCGAACCAGCCGTTGCCGATGTGATACGGCAGCGACATCGACGTATAGCGGATCCGCGTCGGGAACATCTCGACCAGCATCGCGGCGATCGGCCCGTAGACCATGGTCACGTAGATCACGAGGATCGTCAGGATCACGATCGTCATCGGCCAGTTGAGCTGCGCGGGATCGGCCTTCGCCGGATAACCGGCCGACTTCAGCGTGGTCGCGAGCGTCTTGTCGAACGCCGCCCCCTTCGCCTTCGCGTCGGTTCCCTTGGCGTCGTACGCTTCGACCACGGTGTCACCCACCTTGATCTGCGCGGTCGTGCCGGCCGGTGCCGCGACGTTCTCGTAGTTCAGGCCCGCCTTCGCGAGCGCGCTTTTCGCGATGTCGCACGAGTCGGTGAACTTCGACGTGCCGACCGGGTTGAACTGGAACGAGCAGGTGGCCGGATCGGCGACGACGGTGATCGGCGCCTTCTGCGTGGCGATCTCGAGCTGCGGGTTCGCGTAGTGCGTGAGCGCCTTGAACAGCGGGAAGTAGGTCAGCGCCGCGATCAGGCAGCCCGCGAGGATGATCGGCTTGCGGCCGATCTTGTCCGACAGCGAACCGAAGAACAGGAAGAACGGCGTGCCGATCAGGAGCGCGATCGCGATCAGGATGTTCGCGCTCGCGCCGTCGACCTTCAGCGTTTGCGTGAGGAAGAACAGCGCGTAGAACTGGCCCGTGTACCACACGACGGCCTGGCCGGCCGTCAGGCCGACGAGCGCGAGGATCACGATCTTCAGGTTCTTCCACTGGCCGAACGCTTCGGTCAGCGGCGCCTTCGACGTCTTGCCTTCCGCCTTGATGCGCAGGAACACCGGCGATTCGTTCAACTGCAGCCGGATCCACACCGACACCGCGAGCAGCAGGATCGACGCGACGAACGGCACGCGCCAGCCCCAGTTGCCGAACGCTTCCTCGCCGATGAAGGTGCGTACGCCAAGGATCACGAGCAGCGACAGGAACAGCCCAAGCGTCGCCGTCGTCTGGATCCACGCGGTGTAGAAGCCGCGGCGGTTCGCCGGCGCATGTTCGGCGACGTAGGTCGCCGCGCCGCCGTATTCGCCGCCGAGCGCGAGGCCCTGCAGCAACCGCATCGCGATGAAGATCACGGGCGCGGCGATGCCGATCGACGCGTAGCCGGGCAGGAAGCCGACCACGAACGTCGAGATACCCATGATCACGATCGTCACGAGGAACGTGTGCTTGCGTCCGACCATGTCGCCGAGCCGGCCGAACACGATCGCGCCGAACGGGCGCACGGCGAAGCCGGCCGCGAAGCCGAGCAGCGTGAAGATGAACGCGGCGGTCGGATTGACGCCGGAGAAGAAGCTCTTGCTGATGTAGGCCGCGAGTGAGCCGGCCAGGTAAAAGTCGTACCACTCGAACACGGTGCCGAGCGACGACGCGAAGATCACCTTCTTCTCTTCGCCCGTCATCGGCGAGTGCGAAATTTGCCCGCCTAACGTTGCCATGAATCGTCTCCAAGTCCCTTGATATAGATGTGCGGCCGCCTTGGGTGGGCGGGCCTGTCGACGATTATTGGCACGGAAACTTACGGCGCACTGACTTGCACACACAAAACGACTGCGCGTTAACCCGCGCCGAATCGGCTGCCATACGTACCGATTGTGGCGTGAACATCCGGTAAAGCGCCGGTTTCGATGCGATTTCGACGTGCCGCGGTGGTGCGTATCAGGGTTAATCCGGGGCGGTTTCGGCCAGCGGCAGGCTGATGCGCACGAGCGTGCCGGCGAGGCGCGGTTCGTGCTGGTAGACGTGATCGTCGAGCGTCAGCGTGCCGCCGTGCTGCGTGGCGATCTCGCGCACGATCGCGAGCCCGAGGCCGCTGCCGTCGCCTTCGCGGCCGAGGATCCGGTAGAAGCGCTCGACGACGCGCTCGCGTTCGGCGGCGGGGATGCCGGGGCCGGTGTCCTCGACTTCGAGATGCACGAACCGCGTCGTCGGGTCGGCGTGCACGCGCACCGTGATGCGGCCGCCCTCCGGCGTGTAGCGGATCGCGTTGTCGACCAGGTTGCCGAGCATCTCGCGCAGCATCACCGGATTGCCGTCGACGTCGAGCGGCGTGTCGTCCGGTGGGCCTTCGTAGCCGAGATCCATCCGTTTCGCGAGCGCGGCCTGCACCCAGTCGCGCACCGTGCGCCGCGCGAGCGCGGCGATCTCGACCGGCTCGAACGTGAGCCCGCTCGCGCGGTTCTCGGCGCGCGCGAGCGCAAGCAGTTGCGTGACGAGCCGCGCGGCCTGCTCGGAGCTCGTCGCGATCTGCTCGAGCGAGCGTTGCACGTCGGGCGGAACCGGGTGGCGCAGCGCGAACTCGGCCTGCGTGCGCAGGCCCGCGAGCGGCGTCTTCATCTGGTGCGCGGCGTCGGCGATGAAGCGCTTTTGCAGCGCCATGTTCTGTTCGAGACGCGCGAGCAGGTCGTTGAACGACGTGACGAGCGGCTCGATCTCGGGCGGCGCGCGCTGCGCCTCGACGGGCGACAGGTCGTCGGGCCGCCGCGCACGGATGTGCGCCTGCAGCGCGTTGAGCGGCGCGAGCCCGCGCGACAGCCCGAACCAGACGAGCAGGATCGCGAGCGGCAGGATCACGAACTGCGGCAGGATCACGCCCTTGATGATGTCGTTCGCGAGCGCGTTGCGCTTGTCGAGCGTTTCGCCGACCTGCACGAGCACGGGCTGCGTGCCGCTCGATTGCGGCAGCTCGACCGTCGTATACGCGACGCGTACGTCGTTGCCGCGCAGCAGGTCGTCGCGAAACACGACGACGCCCGGCGGCGGGCGATCCTCGTCGCGCGGCAGCGGCATGTCGGCTTCGCCCGCGACCAGCTCGCCGCGCGTGCCGAGCACCTGGAAGTAAACGCTGTCGACGTTGTCCGCGCGCAGGAAGTCACGCGTCTGCTCCGGCAGCGTCAGCTCGGCGACGCCGTTCACCGGGTGGATCTGCCGCGCGAGCACGTAGGCGTTGGTCTCGAGCGTGCGGTCGAACGGGCTGTTCGCGATCGTCTTCGCGACGAGGTAGGTGACGGCGATGCTCATCGGCCACAGCAGCAGCAGCGGCGCGAGCATCCAGTCGAGGATTTCGCCGAACAGCGAGCGCGGGCGCGGGGCCTCGGGCGTATCGGTTTCGTCGGGCGGCGCGAACGGGTTCTCGTAGCGTGCGTCGCGCGCGTCGTCGGCGGCTGATGACGGCGCGCCGGTCGGGGGGCGGGAATGGGCCGGCGTGGCCATCGCGGCGACGCCCGGCTTCAGCGCAGCGGCGTGCCGGCCACCGCGGGCTGGGGCGCTGTCGTGCCGGCCGGCGCGGCGGGCGCGGCTTTCTCGAGGCAATAGCCGAGGCCGCGCACGGTCGAGATCCGTACGCCGCTCGGTTCGATCTTCTTGCGCAGCCGGTGCACGTAGACTTCGATCGCGTTGTTGCTGACTTCCTCGCCCCATTCGCACAGATGGTCGACGAGCTGCTCCTTCGACACGAGCCGGCCGATCCGCTGCAGCAGCACCTCGAGCAGGCCGAGTTCGCGCGCGGAGAGATCGAGCACGTGATCGTTCGCATACGCGATGCGGCCGACCTGGTCGAACGCGAGCGAGCCGTGCCGGACGACGGTCGGGCCGCCGCCCGCGCCGCGCCGGGTCAGCGCGCGCACGCGCGCCTCGAGCTCGTTGAGCGCGAACGGCTTGGCCATGTAGTCGTCGGCGCCGAGGTCGAGCCCCTTCACGCGCTCGTCGACGCTGTCGGCGGCGGTCAGGATCAGCACGGGGAGGTTGGAATTGCGGGCGCGCAGGCGCTTGAGCACGTCGAGCCCGGACATTTTAGGCAGCCCGAGATCGAGGATCAGCAGGTCGAATGTCTGCATCGACAGCGCCGTATCGGCGTCGACGCCGCTCTTCACGTGGTCGACGGCATAGCCCGATTGGCGGAGTGACCGGGTGAGGCCGTCCGCGAGTATGCTGTCGTCTTCGGCGATGAGAATTCGCATGTTGCTGACCGATGGCCGGCAAGGTGTTCGCGCCGGCGCGGTTGTCTCCGAAGTTATTTGTGTACAACGCAGCCTGCATTGCGGGCTTGCATAAAACACTGTTTTTTTATACAGTGTCTGCATTCGTGGGCGGCGCTTGAAAGCGGGCGCGCCTTTAACAGACGCTGCTCATCATAGCAAAGGACGATTCATGGAAGAAAGCAAGAAAGGCTCCGGGATGACCGCCGAGAAGAGCAAGGCGCTGGCGGCCGCACTCGCGCAGATCGAGAAGCAGTTCGGCAAAGGGTCGATCATGCGCATGGGCGACGGCGAGGCGGCCGAAGACATCCAGGTCGTCTCCACGGGTTCGCTGGGGCTTGACATCGCGCTTGGCGTCGGCGGCCTGCCGCGCGGCCGGGTGGTCGAGATCTACGGCCCGGAATCGTCCGGTAAAACCACGCTCACGCTGCAGGTCATCGCCGAACTGCAGAAGATCGGCGGCACGGCCGCGTTCATCGACGCTGAACACGCGCTCGACGTTCAATATGCGTCGAAGCTCGGCGTGAACGTGCCGGAACTGCTGATCTCGCAGCCGGACACCGGCGAGCAGGCACTGGAAATCACCGATGCGCTGGTGCGCTCGGGCTCGGTCGACATGATCGTCATCGACTCGGTCGCGGCGCTCGTGCCGAAGGCCGAAATCGAAGGCGAGATGGGCGATTCGCTGCCGGGCCTGCAGGCTCGCCTGATGTCGCAGGCGCTGCGCAAGCTGACCGGCACGATCAAGCGCACGAACTGCCTGGTGATCTTCATCAACCAGATTCGCATGAAGATCGGCGTGATGTTCGGCAACCCGGAAACCACGACGGGCGGCAACGCGCTGAAGTTCTATGCGTCGGTGCGTCTCGACATCCGCCGGATCGGCTCGATCAAGAAGAACGACGAGGTGATCGGCAACGAAACCCGCGTGAAGGTCGTCAAGAACAAGGTGTCGCCGCCGTTCCGCGAAGCGATCTTCGACATCCTGTATGGCGAGGGCATTTCGCGTCAGGGCGAGATCATCGATCTCGGCGTGCAGGCGAAGATCGTCGACAAGGCGGGCGCCTGGTACAGCTACAACGGCGAGAAGATCGGCCAGGGCAAGGACAACGCGCGTGAATTCCTTCGCGAGAATCCGGAAATCGCACGCGAGATCGAAAACCGCATCCGCGAATCGCTCGGCGTCGTCGCAATGCCTGATGGCGCAAGCAACGAAGCCGAGGCGGTGGACGAAGAAGAGTGATGGTCGCGCGCCGAGGTCAGGCTGGCGAGCCGGAGGAGAGCGACATGCCCGAAACGGCGGGTCGCTCCGGCCGGCGAGCCGGATCCTCGGGCGCCGATCAGCGGGTCGCAGGCAGCCATGCCGCGAACCGCACCGCGACGAGGGCATCCGACGATGCCCTCGTTTCGTTTGAGATTGCCGCGCCGGACGATCCGTTCGACGACGATGAATCGTTCGACGCACACGACCGGCCCCGCCGCCGCGTGTCCGGTGTCAGCTTCCCGGGTGAGCGCGCATCCGACGCGTCCGCGCCCGCCACGGAAGACGTCTATACGCGCAGCAGCCAGCATCCGCGCCGCACGCGCCGTGGGTCCGGCGCTTCTTCTGGCGACGATTCGGGCGCGGGAGAGCGCAAGTCGTCGAAGCCGCCGCGTTCGTTGAAAGGCCGTGCGCTCGGTTATCTGTCGAGGCGTGAATACAGCCGCACGGAACTCGCGCGCAAGCTCGCGCCGTACGTCGGCGAAGACGAATCCGTCGAGCCGGTGTTGGATGCGCTGGAAAAGGACGGTTGGCTGTCCGACGCGCGCTTTGCCGAGAGTCTCGTGCATCGCCGTGCGTCGCGCGTCGGCGTCGCGCGCATCGTCAGCGAGCTGAAGCGCCATGCGGTCGGCGACGTCCTCGTCGAGGAGGTGAACGCGCAGCTGCGCGAGACCGAATGGGCCCGTGCGCAGGCAGTCTGGCGCAAGAAATTCGGTGCACTGCCGCAAACGCCAGCCGAGCGTGCGAAGCAGGCACGCTTTCTCGCCGCACGCGGCTTCTCGAGCGCGACCATCGTGAAGTTGCTGAAGGTGGGCGACGATTTCCCGATCGACGACTGACCCGGCCGGTCGCGTGCGCGGCGCGCGATTTTGCTGCAATGCAACCGCTTCCGGACAGGCGGGAATACCCGCCGTCGCGTCAAACTGTCTCAAATACCCAATATGCTAAAATCCATGGGTTTTCCTCTTCGGCCTCAACCTCCAGCATGCCGCTATCCGAGCCCGTGCCCCGTCAGTTGCGACATCAACGCGCAATCCGAGCGGAAGCTTACGAGCGCGGCGACGGCTTGTGGGACATTGAAGCCTGCCTGACCGACCACAAGCCGCGCGATGTCGCGCTTGCGTCGGGCATCCGGCCCCAGGGCCTGCCGATCCACGAACTCTGGCTGCGCGTGACTATCGATCGTGAACTCAATGTCGTCGACGCCGAAGCGTCTTCGGAATGGGTGCCGTATCCCGGTCAGTGTCAATCCGCCCCTCCCGCCTATCGGGCCCTCATCGGGCTCAATCTTTTCCGCCACTTCCGCCGCGATGCGAACCGACTGCTGTCGGGTGTTGCAGGCTGCTCCCATCTCACCGAACTGTGCGCCGTGCTGCCGACGGCAGCGATCCAGGCGTTCGCCGGTGACGTATGGAACGTGCGCGAAGAGGGTGGTGAAGGGCCGGATCACGACGGCGCGCACGACGAACCGCCGTTCCAGCTCGGCCGCTGCCGGGCGCTGCGGTTCGACGGCGAGGTCGTGCGGCAGTTCTATCCGCGCTGGTATGGCGCGGAACGGCCGGGCGTGCCCGTAGACGGCAGCACGAAGGAATGAACGGAAATCATTCGAAGAAGCGTCTTAAGCGACTTTTCATCCAACTCTCAGACTGAAGGGAATCACGCATGAAGATTCACGAGTACCAGGGTAAGGAAATCCTGCGGAAATTCGGAGTCGCGGTACCGCGCGGCAAGCCGGCGTTCTCGGTTGACGAGGCCGTCAAGGTGGCGGAAGAGCTGGGCGGCCCGGTTTGGGTCGTGAAGGCTCAGATTCACGCGGGTGGCCGTGGCAAGGGCGGCGGCGTGAAGGTGGCGAAGTCGATCGAGCAGGTTCGCGAATACGCGAACCAGATCCTCGGCATGCAGCTCGTCACGCACCAGACCGGTCCGGAAGGCCAGAAGGTCAACCGTCTGATGGTCGAAGAAGGCGCCGACATCAAGCAGGAACTGTATGTCAGCCTCGTCGTTGATCGCGTGACGCAAAAGATCGTTCTGATGGGTTCGAGCGAAGGCGGCATGGACATCGAGGAAGTTGCCGAAAAGCACCCGGAACTGATCCACAAGGTCATCGTCGAGCCGTCGACCGGCCTGCTGGACGCCCAGGCTGACGACCTCGCCGCGAAGATCGGCGTGCCGGCTGCCTCGATTCCGCAAGCACGTGCGATCCTGCAAGGCCTGTACAAGGCATTCTGGGAAACCGACGCGTCGCTGGCCGAAATCAACCCGCTGAACGTCTCCGGCGACGGCAAGGTCATCGCACTCGACGCGAAGTTCAACTTCGACTCGAACGCGCTGTTCCGTCATCCGGAAATCGTCGCGTACCGCGATCTGGACGAAGAAGATCCGGCTGAAATCGAAGCGTCGAAGTTCGACCTCGCGTACATCTCGCTCGACGGCAACATCGGTTGTCTCGTGAACGGCGCAGGCCTGGCGATGGCGACGATGGACACCATCAAGCTGTTCGGCGGCGAGCCGGCGAACTTCCTGGACGTCGGCGGTGGCGCGACGACCGAGAAGGTCACGGAAGCGTTCAAGCTGATGCTGAAGAACCCGGACCTGAAGGCGATCCTCGTGAACATCTTCGGCGGCATCATGCGCTGCGACGTGATCGCGGAAGGCGTGATCGCCGGTTCGAAGGCCGTGAACCTGAAGGTGCCGCTCGTCGTGCGCATGAAGGGCACGAACGAGGACCTCGGCAAGAAGATGCTGGCCGACTCGGGCCTGCCGATCATCTCGGCGGACAGCATGGAAGAAGCTGCGCAGAAGGTCGTCGCGGCTGCCGAAGGCAAGTAAGCGCGCTATTGAACACGCATGGCGGCGCGGCTTGCACGCGACGCCAATCGAACAGAGGTCAAAATACATGTCGATTCTGATCAACAAGGACACGAAGGTCATCACGCAGGGCATTACCGGCAAAACCGGTCAGTTCCATACGCGCGCCTGCCGTGAATACGCAAACGGCCGCGAAGCATTCGTCGCGGGCGTGAACCCGAAGAAGGCCGGCGAAGATTTCGAAGGCATTCCGATCTACGCAAGCGTCAAGGAAGCGAAGGCAGAAACCGGCGCGACCGTGTCGGTCATCTACGTTCCGCCGGCAGGCGCAGCTGCTGCGATCTGGGAAGCGGTCGAAGCCGATCTGGATCTCGCGATCTGCATCACGGAAGGCATTCCCGTCCGCGACATGATCGAAGTGAAGGACCGCATGCGTCGCGAAGGCCGCAAGACGCTGCTGCTCGGGCCGAACTGCCCGGGCACGATCACGCCGGACGAACTGAAGATCGGCATCATGCCGGGTCACATCCACCGCAAGGGACGCATCGGCGTCGTGTCGCGTTCGGGCACGCTGACGTATGAAGCCGTTGCGCAGCTGACGGCACTCGGCCTCGGCCAGTCGTCGGCAGTCGGTATCGGCGGCGACCCGATCAACGGTCTGAAGCACATCGACGTGATGAAGATGTTCAACGACGATCCGGATACGGATGCGGTCGTGATGATCGGCGAAATCGGTGGTCCGGACGAAGCCAACGCCGCTCAGTGGATCAAGGACAACATGAAGAAGCCGGTCGTCGGCTTCATCGCGGGTGTCACGGCGCCCCCGGGCAAGCGCATGGGCCACGCCGGCGCGCTGATCTCGGGCGGTGCGGATACGGCCGAAGCGAAGCTGGAAATCATGGAAGCGTGCGGCATCACCGTCACGCGCAACCCGTCGGAAATGGGCCGTCTGCTGAAGAAGGCGCTGTAATATTTCCACGTGGGTTCGTCCTGCAGAAAACGCCGGCTTTGCCGGCGTTTTTTGTTATGCTCGCGCAATGAATTCGTAAGCACCGGGCATGCGTCACGCATGTGCCGGCGATGAACCGGGCCGCCCGCCGGGCGGCCAAGCCCTGCACATCTTCCCCATGCTCGAATTCCTCGCGTCGCTGCACTGGGGCGCCGTTCTCCAGATCGTCATCATCGATATCCTGCTCGGCGGCGACAACGCGGTCGTGATCGCGCTCGCCTGCCGCAACCTGCCGGCGAGCCAGCGGCTGCGCGGCGTCGTCTGGGGCACCGCCGGGGCGATCCTGCTGCGCGTCGCGCTGATCACCTTCGCGGTCGCGCTGCTCGACGTACCGTTCCTGAAGATCGGCGGCGGGCTGCTGCTGCTGTGGATCGGCGTCAAGCTGATGGCGCCGGCCGCCGACGCGCACGATCACATCAAGCCGGCCGACCGGCTGTGGGACGCCGTGAAGACGATCGTGATCGCCGATGCGGTGATGAGCCTCGACAACGTGATCGCCATCGCAGGCGCGGCCGAGCAGGCTGATCCGTCGCATCGGATGGCGCTCGTGATCTTCGGGCTCGTCGTCAGCGTGCCGATCATCGTGTGGGGCAGCACGCTGGTGCTGAAACTGCTCGACCGCTTCCCCATCGTCGTGACGCTCGGCGCCGCGCTGCTCGGCTGGATCGCGGGCGGGCTGATCGTGAACGACCCGGTCGGCGACCGCTGGCCGGTGCTCGATACGGCACCCGCGATCTACGGCGCGAGCATGGCCGGCGCACTGTTCGTCGTGGCGGCCGGCTACGCGCTCAGGCGGCGCCGCGGCGCACCGCACGCGCACTGACACTGGCCGTCCGGCCGACTGTCGGGTTCGCGGCCCGCTGGCTACGATCGAGACGCCTGCCTTTACCGGCAGGCGTTTTTCGTTTCCGGAGCCTGCCATGTTCGAAGCCTTTTCCGTTTCCCTGTTCTGTCGCGTGGCCGCCGATCTGCGGCGCGCGAACCGGCCGTCGCCACGCTGGCGGCCGGCCGGCTTCACGCTGATCGAGTTGATGATCGTGCTGGCGATCGTCGGCGTGATCGCGGCCTATGCGATTCCCGCGTACCAGGATTACCTTGCGCGCTCGCGCGTCGGCGAGGGGCTCGCGCTCGCGTCGTCCGCGCGGCTCGCGGTCGCCGACAACGCGGCGAGCGGCGCGAGCCTCGACGGCGGCTACAGTCCGCCGGCCGCGACCCGCAACGTCGAATCCGTTGCGATCGACGGCGAAACCGGCCAGATCACGGTCGCGTTCACCACCCGCGTTGCCGCAACCGGCACGAATACGCTGGTGCTCGTGCCGTCCGCGCCCGACAAGGCCGACACGCCCACCGCGCGCGTGCCGCTCAAAAAGGGCGCGCTGCAAGCCGGCACGATCGCGTGGGAGTGCTTCGCCGCGGGCAAGGATGCGTCGTCACTGCCGGCGCCGGGGGCCGGGCCGTTGCCGGGCGACGCCGCGACGCTGCCTGCGAAATACGCACCGGCCGAATGCCGCGCGTAGCGCCGGCGGGGGCGCCGTGCGGCGGCGCGCGCGGCATGCCGGCCGCCGCTTCGGCCGGCCGGGGCGGTCGCGCCGCAACCGGTCGCGGCGCGACCGCCCCGCACAGAGAGGGGAAAGTTTTGTATAGTGCGCCGGTTGCTGACATCCGGTTCGCTCATGCCTTCTACTTTTTCCCGTTCGTTGTCGCTCGTTGCGCTGGCTGTCGCCTTGATCGTGCCGTATGCGATCACGAATCACACGTATCCGATCCCGACCTTCTATTCCGAGTTTTCCGCGCTGGTGCTGTATCTGCTGGTGGGGCTGTCGGTCGTGCTGCTCGTGCGCACGGGCCGCCCGGCCGAGCCGTTTGCCGCGCCGGCCGCGTTCGTCGTGCCGCTCGGGTTCGCCGTGGTGCTCATCGCGCAGGTCGCGCTGATCCCGCTCAAGGTGCCGTCGATGAACTGGCTGGCGCTCGGCTATCTCGCCGCCGCGCTGGTCGCGATGCAGGCCGGCTACGCGCTCGCTCGCGACGGGTTGGCCGAAGCCGTTTCGCGGATGATGGCCGGTGCGCTGCTCGTCGGTGGCGTGTTCGCGGTCGGCACCCAGATCGTGCAGATGTTCCACCTCGAGTGGGCTGTGTCGCCGTTCGTCGTGATGTACAACGTCGCGGTCGATCGACGTCCGTACGGCAACATGGCGCAGGCGAACCATCTGGCCACCTACATCGCGTTCGCGCTCGCGGGCGCGCTGTATCTCGTGCAGACGCGCCGGCTCGCGGTGTGGGCGTGGCTCGCGCTGTCGCTCGTGCTGTCGGTCGGTCTCGCGCTGACGGTGTCGCGCGGGCCGTGGCTGCAGGTCGCGGTGATGGTCGTCGCGGGCTTCTGGATGGCGTGGCTCGAATCGCGCCGCGCGCCGGGCAATACGCGCGCGTGGCTGATTCCGGTCGTGCTCGCGGTTGCGTTCATCGCGGTGAACGTCGCGGTGCGCTGGGCCAACGTGCACTATCACCTGAATCTCGCGGAATCGGCGGCCGACCGGATGCGCGACGCGGGGCAGATCGCGCCGCGCCTCGCGCTGTGGAAGTACGGGCTCGCGATGTTCCGCGAGCATCCGCTGCTCGGCGTCGGCTGGGGCGAGTTCCCGTCGCACCAGTTTGCGCTCGTGCGCACGCTCGGCGGCGTCGAGATCGCGAACAACTCGCACGACATCTTTATCGACCTGCTCGCGAAGTCCGGCCTGATCGGCCTCGGCGTGCTCGTCGTCACGCTCGTGATGTGGTTCGTGCGGGCGCTGCGCGCGCCGCAGTCGAGCATGCGAGTGTTCGGTTTCGCGCTGATCGGCATCCTGCTGATGCATGCGCTCGTCGAGTATCCGCAGCAGTACATGTTCTTCCTGCTGCCGGCGATGTTCGTGATCGGTCTGCTCGACGTGAAGCCGCTGCGTTTCCTGCCGGGCCGCGCGGCATTCGGGCTGTTCGCGGTGCTGTCGTTCGGCGGCGTGCTGGCGGCGGTGCCGGTGCTGCGCGACTACCAGCGTGCGGAAGTGCTGTATTACGGCAGCGATCCGGCCGCGCAGTACCGCGACGCGCCGTCGCTGCTGTTCGGCGCGTGGGGCGATTACGGGGCGGCCACGCTGCTCGCGATTTCGCCGGAAGACTTGCCGGCCAAGCTCGCCGCGCATGAACGCGCGATCGCGCTGCTGCCCGGCGAGACGGTGCTGCGTCGTTATGCGGCGCTGCAGGCGCTGGACGGCCGCGAAGCCGACGCGCTCGATACCGTCGCGCGCCTGCATGTGTTTGCGAAGGAGCTGAAGGACTGGCCGCAACAACTTGCGTCGCTGTACAAGCTGTGCGACCAGCAGCCGGCGCTGAAGGCGTTCAAGGCGGCCGTCGTCGCGAAGTACGGGGAAGTGCCGGCCGATGCGGCCGACGATTCGGACGACGACGATTCGGATTGACGCGCGCAGCGCCGGGACGGGAAATACCGGCGTTTGCCGCGTCGCGATGCGGCCGGCGCGAACCCGGCCAATCCGGCCCGGTATCGATTACCTCGCGGATTGCGTGGATTCCGGCCGCATGCGCTGTGATTCGCGTCAACCATTGTCAAATCGCCGCCGCTGACCGGGGCGCGCGTGCACAATGCGCGAAAGTGCTCGCGTGCCGGCCCGCGTGGAGCACGGGGCCGGCGTGAAGCCGGGCAACATCCCGGTTTTCCGGGAAACCCGCCAAGCAGGATCGCGGCCGAGATCGATCGGCCGTGCGGCCGTAACGGGGCGCCGGTCCGATGGCCGCGGCGCGGTGCGACGCGCGCGATGCGGCCGGGTGAAATCTTCCGGTGTGCGGCGCGTGCGTCCAGAACAGTGCTGAAGAACGATATTCGACCATGGCTATTCGCTCGACCTACCTGATCCTGCCCGCCGTCGCGATGCTGTTTTCCGGCTGCGCGATGCTGACGTCGTCGCAGGAAAGCAAGCTGACCTGCCACATTCCGCGTGCCGTCTATCCGGACACCGCGAAGCCGCTCACGCGCCCGGCGACCGTGCTCGTGCGCGCGCTGATGACGACGTCCGGTGAAGCGCAGAACGTCACCGTGACGACCAGCAGCCGCAATGCGGCGGCCGATCGCGCGGCCGTCGACGCGATGACGCACGCGACCTGCGTGCAGACGGGCGCAACCGCGAACCCGTTCCTGCTGACTCAACCGTTCGTGTTCGAGCCGCAACGCGGCCAGTGACGCGCGCACGGCGTGCGCTGCGTGCGGCTTGCCGTCCGGTTTCGCTTCCGGCCGGCCGCGCCATTTCGCGCGGCCGTCGAAAGTCGATACGCGCGGCCATCGCGGCGCGCGCGCTCGATGCTCAGTGCTGCGGCATCAGGTTTGCACCGCGGCAGGCCGGTTCGGCCGCATTGTGCAGCCCGAGCATCGTGAACCCGTTGCGCTCCTGGCGAATCAGCGCATAGCGCCGCGCGATGGTTTCCCCGCTCTTGCCCGTCAGATCCAGTTCGACCTGAAAGCGGTCCTTGTTGTCCGCGCAGCCGCGCACGGGGCCGTACGCGAACCCGGTGTCGGGCGCCTTGCTTTCCGTGTTGAACGCTTGCCGCGCTTTCAGCGCGGCCGCGGCGTCGGCGGGATCGCTCCATTCGCGCGCCGGCGCATCGTCCACCTTCAACCATTCGTCGACGAAATCGCGACCGTTGAGCGCCACGGGCTGCACGCGTTGCACGGTATCGCCGTCGACGCGGTAGCGGAAAATGCCGGGCCGCGTCATCACGTCGCTGTCGAGCGAGCCGACCGTCGTGCGCAGCTCGAAGCCGTCGGGGCGCACCTTGAAGCGGAGCGCGTTGTCGTCGAGTACGTAGCCGTGCTCGGTATGGAACAGCGTACGTTGCGCGGCCGAGCCGTTTGCCGGTGCGATCACGTCCGCACCGAACCGGCTCCAGCGCGACGAGCACCACGGCGTGCCGTGGACGACCGCGACCTGGCCGCCGGGCAGCGCCGAGAACCAGAAGCCGCCGCCGTAGGCGCCGCCGATGTCCTTGTAGTCGTCGGCCTGCCAGCGCAGCACGCGCCGCCAGCCGCCGTTTTCCCATGCGTACGCGGTGAGCAGGTTGTCGTCGCCGCATGCGATGTCGAAGCCGGCGCGCACGAACAGGAGTGGGCGGGACGTGCCGCCGCGTTCGACGTCGACGTCCGGATTGCGACCGAACGCCGATTCGCCGTTTTTCGGCTGGACGGATTGGGCCGGCACGCCGAGCGCGGCCGCGAGTGTGTGTTTCAGCGCAGCCGGTTCGACGTGTTCGTCGCTGCACGCGAGCCGCGCGTCGATCGCGCCGACGAGCGCCTGCTTGTATGCGCGAAGCGCGTCGCGCAGCGGCGGCGAGATATCGACGTTGCCGCCGCCGTCACCTTGCGGATTGCGGACCTGCTGGACGCGCTGTTGCGCGTCGATTGCCGCGCGCGCGGCGGTGTCGGCGGCGGGGCAGGTGCCGGCGGCGAACGCGGCGGCCGGTGCGGCGCAGACGATGGAGAGCGCCAGTGTCGCGCGGGTCAGCATTTTTTTCATCTAAGCTTTTTTTCGCTCTTTTATTCGTTCACGACGGAAAGCGTCTGGCCGGATACCTAACCGGAATCGAGACCCGATGCGGAATCGCGTGAAGCTTGAGCAGTTCGGCCGGACGCGACGAACGGAGCCTTCGATCCAGGACGCGCTGTCAGCCGTTGCGTGCGTTGCCATCGTGCGCACGATATCTCGCTGCGGCCCGGGATCGTCACGATCGCGCTGCCGCAGCGAGGGCCGGTCGCCGAGACTTCCGGCGCGTGGTCAGAAGGTCCGCTTCTTCAGCGTGAATGCGTGCAGCCAGTACAACGTGTTGGTCTGCGCGTCGAAGTAGCCGCCTTGAGCGGTCTTGTCGGTCGTTTGATCCCACGACTTGCCGGCGTTGGTGCTGCTGAACGTCAGGTCGATCGGTGCGCCGCCACCGCGGCCGTCACTGCCCGTGTTCGGGTCGGTGGCATAGACGAGCAGGAGGCCGTCGCGACCGACGCTCAGGCTGTCGAGCCTGAGTTTCTCGTCGAAGGTGCGTAGTTGCTGCACCGAATCGGGATGATCGCTCGTCCACGTGGAAATGGCGCCCGTGCGGCGGCCATTGTCGCGAACCTCGCCGTTCTGCGGCTTGTCGAGGCGCGACAGCGCGTACAGCGAATAGCGTGATGTCGGCCCCGGCGTGGTGTCGAGGGCGGTGACAACCTGGCCCGGCAACACGGTATCCGTCACGAACGCGTGCTGCTCCCAGTCGAGCCGGTCGATCACGCTGTGCGCCGGTGCGTCGGCCGTCTGAGCGACGGAGTACGCGATGCGCAGCACGCCGTCAGGGCCAAGACTGATTGCATTGAAATTCTTGCGCGCCTTGCCGGCGACATGCGCATCGGCCGGCACGTCAATCGCCTGCCACGTGTTTCCGCTGTCGGATGTCCGCCATACGCGCGGCCCCCAGCCGATCGCGTAGCCGCGCTGCGGATCGATGAAGAGCAGCCGGCCGATGTTCTGGCCTTCGGGCCATTGAAGCTGCGCCCATGTCTGGCCGCCATTGGTCGACTTCCACAGCTTCGTGGTTTGCGGCGCGTCGCCGCCTTGCGCCTCGGGGGCTTTGTAGTTCATCCACGACGTACTGATGAACTGAACGGACCAGTCCGGCGAGTACCACCAGGCGGCGTTTTGGCCGACCTGCTGGAAATGGCGTTTCATCCCGCCGTCGACGGTTCCCCGGAAGAAGCTGATCGTCATGCGGTTCAGCAATTCGCCGGTGTCGTTCATCCACGCTTCGGTCGGCTCGGCCCGCTGCGGTTCGTTCGATTCGGCGGTGGGCTTGAACGTCACCTCGGGATTGGCGAGCTTGACGCTCATGACGTCATTGCCCTTGATACGGAAGTTGCCGCCGCCGTACGGCGTGTCGTCCCGCATGAAGCTTGTCGAAATCGTCTCCCAGCCCGTCGTCATATTCACGTACCCGTATGTTGCAATGGCCAGGGCAACGAGGCCCCCGGCGATCCATTTCCAGCGCTTGTGTTTTTGCATGTTACTTTTTCAGCAAACGATCCAGCGCGCGGCTGACTTCTTCGGATGTGTCGGAGCCCCACTCGCGCGCCTTGTCGACCGCGTCGTTGCCCCATTCGCGTGCCTTGTCGACCGCATCGGAGCTCCAATCGCGTGCCTTCTGTTTGGCGACGGGGATCCCGGCGTCCCATGCCTGCTTGAGCGTGCGCCCATCACCCCATTCCTGCATGTTGGGCCGCTTGCCAATCTTCACCAGATCCTCGACCGGCAGGCCGGCCAGCCCGCCGTCCAGATAAGCCAATGGGTGCGTGACGAAGGCGAAGGTCTTGAATGTTTCCCCGCCCTGGTCCACTTCCAGTTCGTATTGTTCCACCTGCATCGAGAGCTCGCCGTTGCCCGGTTTCGCACTCTGGAATGCGATCAGGTCTCCCTGCATGTTCTGCTGCAGCCCGATCTCGATGTATCTCTGAAGCCACCACCGGGCGCTTTCAAGCCATTTCTTTCCTTTTGGCGTGAGGGTGGGATAGAGATTGGCGCCGTAATCCGAGCAATAGTAATAGCCGTAACTCACATAGTAGTCGGGCGGTTTATGCCCGCACCCGATATGGCGCATCATGAAATTGCCGTGGCGCGACCAGTCGGAATCCTTGCTGCGCACTTCGATCAGCTTCTCTCGCCGATGCAGCAGGCGGCGGGCGACTTCCTTGTCTTTCCACGGATCCCATGAGGTGGCGAATTTCTTGACGGTCTCCCATGCACTCGACTTGCTGACCTTCTCGACCGTTTGCCAGTACTCGCCGTGCAGCGGCTGGTAGTAGAACGGGCAGGTGCCGACGATGGAATCGGCAGCCGGCGTTACATGCTTGTCGCAGATATTGATATCGACCTTCGGCCGATCCTTGTACCCCGTCGGCGTCAGCATCCCCGAACCGGCGCCCAGTACGTTCTTGTCCTGTTGTCCGTCAGCCATTCGATTTCCCTAGAAACTTGACGACGACGTCATGCGGCACGTGGCTCTGCGTGAGCCCCGTCTCTCCCGCCGCGTTGGTGACGCCTTCCGAGAGCAGCTTGCCGTTCGAGAACATCTGGTACCGCGTGTTCGCGACCGGAATGTCGGTGCCGGCCCAGTGCGCGATGAACGCCTGATCGTAGTTGCCGGTCGAGTTCGGCAGCGTCGGCATGGTTTGCGACAGGTGCGTGGGACTGCTGAACGCGTGCTGCGCACCCTTGATGTCGATCTTGCCGGGCGCGTGCACTTCGATGTTGCCGTCCGCGATGCGGATGTAGGCGCCGCCGGACGTCAGCAGGATTTCCTTCGCCGCGGCGCCTTCGATCGACTCGGTGACCGCCATCAGCTTCAGCGCCTTCTGCGCGGTCAGCTCGATGTTGTCCGCGTGCGCCTGGACTTCGACCTTGCCCTTGCCGGCGAACAGTTTCATGCCCGCGTTCTGCGCGAACAGGCTGATCCGGTCGAGGACGCTCGCGATCAGCGACTTCCCGGCGGCGACGTGCGTGCTTTGCCCGCTGACGAGGTTGATGTGCTGGTCCGCGACGAGCTGCGTGGACTGCTGCGTGGAGATGCCGATGCCGGCCGGGCTGCCGAACAGCATCACCGGCTCCTTGAACGCATTGGCGCTGCCGGTTCCGCCGCCGGCGGTTCGGCCGCCCGATGCACTGCCGCTCACGCTGTTTTGCGTCGCGTCGGTGAACTGCTTCAGCGCCGCGTGGCCGGGGTCGAGCGACTCGCCCTGATGCTGTGCGCTGACATCCGACATCGCCTCCATCAGGCCTTCCGCGCGAACGAGTTGCTGTTGCGTCTCTTCGACGTCGAGCGGTTGGCTTGCCGGCTGTTTCGGATACGTCGTGACGTACAGGCCGCGGTTCGCGCGCACGGCACCGTATGCGTCGGACCGCAGGTCGAAGCCGCTGCCGAGATAGTTGCCGCGGTTGTTGCCCGTGTGGTCGATCAGGTAGCCGAGGTGCAGGTGTGCGTTGGTCTGGCTGCTGTACAGGTGCACGCGGTTCTGCGACGTCGCGTCGTCGAGTACCAACTGGTTGTAGCCGGCGCCCGCATATTCCCTGGACCGGTATCCGGACAGGATCCCGTTGGTGTGCCACTGCGGGCTCGTCGCGCCGTTGTACACCTTGCCGACGATGATCGGGCGATCGCAGTCGCCGCCGACGAAATCGACCAGCACCTCCTCGCCGCCGCGGTGCGGGTGAACGGCGCCATAGCCGTTGCCCGAATCCGACGACACGGCGCGCAGCCAGCACGACGCTTTCTCGTCGCCGTCGTTGAGGCGGTCCCAATGGAAGCGGACCTTGACCCGGTTGAGTTCGTCGGTGTGGACTTCCTCGCCTTGCGGTGCGACGACGATCGCCGATTGCAGGTGCATCGGCGGTTTCGCGTGGTCGAGCGGGCTGCGGAACGGTACCGTCGTGCGCTGTGCTTCGACGCTGATCCGGAAAAAACCTTCGCTGCCGTCAGGATGGCGAACGCGCGACGGGTCGTCGCCGCCGGCCTGCACGATGCGGCCGATCTCGGCCTGCAGGCTGTGCGGGAACGCGGCCTGCCCGTCGGCGACGGGCAGATTGTTGACGATGATCCATGCGGTCTCGATCACGGCGAATTCGCGCTGGCCGGCATCGTCCTTGTCGTGTTCGGGGTGATCCGCGAACTCGAACGTGCGTCCCGCATCCATGCGCCGCACGCCGCCGACGCCGTGAAAGCGCTTCGCGTGCGACTCCTGCTCCTCCATCCAGATCTTCGACAGATGGTCGCCGCGAGACTGCTCGGGGTAGGTGTAGCCGCCCGTGTATTCGTAGACTTCGAGTTGCTGCGGCAGGTCTCCCTGGTTCGCGATCGTCGGCGTATGGGTCGCTTTCGGATTCGACGCGGTGGGCGGCTGCTTGTAGTCGAACGTGCGCGTGGTGCGCGCGACGCTTCGCAGCGTACGCGTACCGGAGAACTGGACGAGCGTGTCGGCCTCGTCGCCCGTGCCGGCGTGATGAAAGCGCACGGTGCGCGGCGACAGCGCGGGCAACGCGTCGATGCGGTCGACGATGACGAGCTGATGCGACTTGCCGTCCTTGTCCTGTTCCCAGAAGCCGTACAGGCCTTCCGATTCCATCAGGCGATGCACGAAATTCCAGTCGTCTTCGTATTGCATGCAGAACGAGCGGGGCGGCAGCGGCTGGTAGAGCTTGAAGGTGAAGCGACCCTTGGCCTGCGGATGCTGGTTCAGCACGTCGGCGATGATGTCGTCCGCGGCCCGGTCCTGCCAGATGCGCTGATCGCGGCGGAACTTCAGGAAGTGCAGGAACGACGCGAAGACGATCTGATAGTGCGTGACGCCGCTGTCCGATCCGAGCCGGCGGGCGGTATGCACGTAGCCGTGGTGCGGCGCGTACGACTGGTCGGCCTGCTGGATCCACAGCGTGACCGGCTGCGCGATCAGTTTCTTGAGTTCGAGGTTGTCGGTCACCGAGACGGTATCGACAGTGAAATCGAAATGTCGCCCGAGCCGCGATCGTCCCTTGACGCGATGCGGCAGCAGGACGTCGGGGCCGAGCGGCGTATCCAGTTTGACAAGCCGTTCATGCTGAACCGGACCGCCCAGCAATGCGCTTCTTAACGCTTGTGAATTCATCACCAGTGCTCGCTCTTTTTGTGCTGGTTCGCACGCTCTCTCGTGCGGAATTCAGTAATTGTATGAGATAACCGGGTTTATCCCGAATTTGCCGGCTGGCGGCGTCCCGGCCGTTCAACCCGCGACGTCTTCCGCCTTCCAGTCTCCCGACTTGCCGCCGCGCTTTTCCCGCACGCTCACATCGGTGATCACCATCCCGCGATCGACGGCCTTGCACATGTCGTAGACGGTCAGCAGCCCGACCTGCACGGCGGTCAGCGCTTCCATCTCGACGCCGGTGCGGCCGAACGTTTCGACCTGCACGACGCAGTGGACGCCCGGCAGCGTGTCGTCGAGTTCGAAGTCGACGGCCACGCGCGTCAGCGCGAGCGGGTGGCACAGCGGAATGAGGTCGGCCGTGCGTTTGGCGCCCTGGATGGCCGCGATGCGCGCGACGCCGAGCACGTCGCCTTTCTTGGCCTTGCCGTCGCGGATCAGCGCGAACGTGGCCGGCAGCATCCGGATCGTGCCGCGCGCGATCGCGATGCGCTGGGTTTCCTGCTTGCCGCCGACGTCGACCATGTGCGCATGGCCGGCGGCATCGAAATGGGTGAGTCCTGACATGTCATGCTCCGTCTCAACGGGCGCCTATCATAGCAGCGGCGTTCGCGTCGCCGGGGGCGCAGATGACGCATGCGCGGCACGAGACAGTCGTCGCGGCGCCGGTACAATGACCCGAATATTCAGACCAAACGCCGCGATGCGCGCCCGGCGCGCGGGACGGCGTCGTTTTCATCCTGCCATGCGTGTCAAACAGTTGCTTGCCGTGTCGCTGTCGGCGGCGCTCGCGCTACCGCCGAGCGGCCATGCGCAGAGCGCGTCCGCGCCGCCGCTCGAGACGGCGACCGGCGATGCCCGGTCGATTTCCACCGTGCCGTCCGGCATCGCGACCGGCGTTTTCGGCACCTACGGCGGCGCGGAGAGCCGGTTTTCGGACACGGGCGGCGCGTCGGCGCCGGCCGCGAGCCTGCGCGCGCCGCTTCGCGCGCTCGAGCTGCCCGACCTCGGCGACGGCTCCGGCGGTTCACTGACGCCGCGGGCCGAGCGCCGGCTCGGCGAGCGCGTGATGCGCGAAGTGCGGCGCGACCCCGACTATCTCGACGACTGGCTCGTACGCGACTACCTGAATGCGATGGCCGCCCGGCTCGCCGCCGCGGCGGCCGCGCGCTTCATCGGCGGCTATACGCCGGACTTCGACCTGTTCCCGGTGCGCGATCCGCGGATCAACGCGTTCTCGATGCCGGGCGGCTTCATCGGAATCAACAGCGGGCTCGTCGTCACGACGCAGACGGAGTCGGAGCTCGCATCGGTGGTCGGTCACGAGATGGGGCACGTGCTGCAGCGGCACATCGCACGGATGATCGGCGCGAGCGAGAAGACGGGCTACACGGCGCTCGCGACGATGCTGCTCGGCGTGCTGGCCGGCGTACTCGCGAGAAGCGGGGATCTCGGCAGCGCGATCGCCGTGGGTGGGCAGGCGTATGCGGTGGACAACCAGCTGCGCTTCTCGCGTTCGGCCGAGCGCGAGGCCGATCGCGTCGGCTTCCAGCTGCTGGCGGGCGCGGGCTACGACCCGTACGGGATGCCGGGCTTCTTCGAACGGCTCGACCGCGCGTCGATGGGCGATGCGGGCGTGCCGGCCTATGCACGCACGCACCCGCTGACTGGCGAGCGGATCGCCGACATGGAGGATCGCGCGCGCCGCGCGCCGTACCGGCAGCCGCGCCAGTCGGCCGAATACGGGTTCGTGCGCGCGCGGCTGCGCGTCCTGCAGAACCGCGCGCCGACCGACATCGCGGCCGAAGCGCGCCGGATGCAGCTCGAGATCGACGACCGCACGGCGCCGAACGTCGCGGCGAACTGGTACGGCATCGCGCTCGCGAACGCGCTGCTCGGCGAGTACGACGCGGCAGACAAGGCGCTCGCGGCGGCACGCGGCGCATTCGATGCGCGCGAGCGGCGCGACAACGATCCCGCGACCAGCTCGCCGAGCCTCGACGTGCTGGCCGCCGACAGCGCGCGCCGCGCGGGCCGGACCGACGACGCGGTGCGGCTCGCGGCGCTCGCGCAGCGGCGCTGGCCGGCGTCGCACGCGGCGATCGTCGCGCACCTGCAGGCGCTGATCGCCGCGCGCCGTTTCGCCGACGCGCAGGCGCTCGCCCGCACGCAGGCGAAGGCCGATCCCGAGCAGCCGGACTGGTGGGACTATCTCGCGAAGGCGAGCGACGGCAAGGGCGACGTGCTCGCGCGGCGCCGCGCGCTCGCGGAGAAACTCGCGCTCGACGGCGCATGGCCGGCGGCGATTCGCCAGTTGAAGGAAGCACGCGACGCGAAGGACGTGTCGTTCTACGAGCAGTCGATCATCGGCGCGCGGCTGCTGGAATTCGAGGCGCGCTACAAGGAAGAGCGCGAGGACGACAAGAACGGCCGCGGCTAGCGGCCCGTGCACGGCGAACGCGGGAAGGGCGGCTGCGGGTCAGTTGCCGCCGTCGACCGCGTCGCGTGCCTGTCGTGCGGGACTCGCGACGTAGCCGAACCGAGCGGGCACGTCCGCGCAGACGATGGTGTCGAGCGGCAGCGTGCGGCCGTCGCGCCAGCGCAGCGCGGGCGGCGCGGCATCGAAATCCGCGTGATCAGCGAACAGCCCGAGGTCGTGGTCGTGCAGTGCCGCGATGCGCGGCGGCGTGCCCGCATCGCGGAACAGCACGCCGCCTCCGTCGTCGAGCCAGGCTTCGTCCGGTTCGAACGGCGCGCCCGTCTGGTCGGTGAGCGCGAGCTGCCCGTCGCGCTCGGCGAGCCGGACGACCCACGGCGTATAGGCGAGCTCGACGTACACGCGCTGCGGCCCGTTCTGGAAGAACCACTGGCCCAGCGCGTCGCATTCGTAGTTGCGGCCGATGAACGCGTTCAGCGCCGCATGCCGGATCGGCGAGCCGAGCTCGCCGGCCGCCTGCGCCGCGTCGTCGCGCAGCCGCCATTCGCCGCGCCGGTCGAGCAGCAACCAGCCGGTGCAATGCGGCACGTTCGGCCATTTGGCGAGCGCCTGCCTGACGATGTCATCCATGGTCGACGAATTTCGAGCAATAGCCGAACACCCGCGCCGACAGCCAGTCGAGGCGGCCGGGGAACGGCCCGGTCATGAATCCCGCGTGTCCACCTGCCGCGGGCTGGTCGAGCTCGACGGTCGGCGATACGTCGGCCGGGCCCGGTAGCGCCGATTCGGGCAGGAACGGGTCGTTGCGGGCGTTGAGGATCAGCGTCGGCACGTCGATTGCGGGCAGCAGCGGCCGCGTCGTCGCCTTCGTCCAGTAGTCGTCGGCGTCCGCGAAACCGTGCAGCGGCGCGGTCACGATCTCGTCGAAGTCGCGCATCGTCACGGCCTGCAGCATCGCGTCGCGGTCGAACAGCCCCGGATACTGTTCGAGCTTCGTGAGCGCCTTGCGCTTGAGCGTCTTCAGGAAGCTGCGCGTGTAGACCATCGCGAACCCCTGCGACAGTGCGCGGCCGCCTGCGTGCACGTCGAGCGGCGTCGAGATCGCGGCGGCCGCCCGCAGGATCGACGTATCGCTGCGATGCTCGCCGAGCCAGCGCAGCAGCACGTTGCCGCCGAGCGACACGCCGGCCGCGACCAGCGGCCCGCGATGCTGCGCGGCGAGCCGGCGCAGGATCCAGTCGACCTCGGCGCTGTCGGCGAGATGGTAGAAACGCGGCTGGCGGTTGATCTCGCCGCTGCAACTGCGGAAGTTCGGCACGACGGCGTGCCAGCCTTTCGCGCGCGCGGCGGCCATCATCGCGAGCGCGTAGTGCGAGCCGGAACTGCCTTCGAGGCCGTGGAACAGCACGAATAGCGGCGCATCGGGCGGCGGCGCCGCGCTGTCGAGATGGGCGACCCAGTCGAGATCGATGAAGTCGTGATCGGGCGTTTCCCATCGCTCTCGCCGGTATGCGACAGCCGGACGCCGCGCGAACAGCGCGGGCACGATGGTTTGCGCATGGCTGTTCGGTAGCCAGCGTGGTGCGCGATAGCGCAATGTGTCGTCGTCCGGGGCAGATGCCCCGGTCAGCGACGAGGTGGGCGGAGAAGCCGTACTCATGATCGCCCCGCGTATGCGTTGCTTCGTCTTTTCGTCAGTGCAGCGGGCCCTGCCCATGACGGATCTTCGCGGCGAACTGCCCGGCCGCTTGTTCGGGAATCGGGCTCGCGTGGATGTGCGCGATGCGCCACTCGCCACGTTCGTGGATCATCACGTACGTCGCGAAAACCAAGTCGGGTTCGGCCGTCAGGTCGGCCTGCTGATGCGCCTCGGCGATCGTATAGACGACCGTGCCGAGGCTGTCGTACACGCGGATGTCGAGCGGTTCGATCGTCACCGGGCGCGTCGCGAGCCGGTTGGCGAGCCCGCTGCGGATCTGGTCGAGGCCGTGCAGATGCTCGCCGTCCGCCCACACGCAGCTGGCGAAATCCTCGTCGATCCACAACGCCAGCAGCGCGTCGAGATTGGCATCCGCGACGGCCTGATAGTAGGCGTTCAGCGTATCGGCAGCGGCTTCGAAGAGGCGGGCAAAACGTGGCATCGGGGTTATCTCTCGCGCGCGTCGCGCGCCGTATTCAGCACGGCGGCCCGGATGGGGCCGCCGTACACCGGTGAATCGGATTGCCCGGCGCGTCGTGCGACGCTGCCGGTCAGGGTCAGCGCTGCCCGACGAGCATGCCGCGCAAATCGCCGAATACCTGCTCGGGACCGAGTTCGCGCAGGCACTTCAGATGGCCGAGCGGGCACTCGCGTTCGAAGCAGGGACTGCATTCGAGATGCAGCCATTGTACCTTCGCCAGGTCCGACAGCGGAGGGGTGTGGCGCGGATCGGTCGATCCGTACAGCGCGACGAGCGGCCGGCGCAGCGCGGCGGCGACGTGCATCAGCCCCGAATCGTTGGTGACGACCGCGTTCGCGCGCGCGATCAGCGCGCACGCCTCGGACAGCGACGTCTGCCCGCACAGGTTGCGCACGTTCGGCGCGTGGTCGGCGATCGCCTGCGCGGCCGCGGCATCCTTCTGCGAGCCGAGCGCGACGATCTGCGTGTACGGGAACGACTGGTGCACGATCGTCGCGAGCGACGCGAAGTGCTCGGGCGGCCAGCGCTTGGCCGGGCCGTATTCGGCGCCCGGGCAGAACACGACGAGCGGCTTGCGTGTATCGAGATTGAAACGCGCGGACACGCGCGCCGTTTCGTTCAGGTCGGCGTCGAGGCGCGGCGCGGGCAGCGTCTTCATCGACTCGGGCAGCTTCGCGCCCGGCGCGTACGCGAGCGCCGCGTAGTGGGTCGTCATCGGCGGCCGCTCGCCCGACTTGGTCGGGTTCGCGTGCCGCACGTTCAGCAGCCCGTAGCGGTGCTCGCCCGTGTAGCCGATCCGCAGCGGGATGTTCGCAAGCCACGGGATCACCGCGGACTTCAGCGAATTCGGCAGCACGTACGCCGCGTCGTAGCCGACGTCGCGCAGGTCGCTCGCGAGCTGCCAGCGGCGCAGCAGCTGCAGCTTGCCGTGCGCGAGATCGGTCGCGTAGACATCGTGGATCTCGGGCATCCGCTCGAGCACGGGCGCGACCCACGAGGGCGCGACGGCATCGATCGCGATGCGGGGATGGAGTTTCTTCAGCAGCGCAAAAAGCGGCTGCGCCATCAATGCGTCACCGATCCAATTCGGTGCGATAACCAGCGCTCGACGCATCAGGTCGACTTCCGATGTCGTAATGAAGCACGGCGCGCGGGCGCCGCGTTCGGGTTGCCAGAATGGAGAAGGGCGGCGCGCCGGGCATCCGGCTGCGCCGCCTCGCGAGTCGGCGGGCCCGCGGGCCCGGCCGCCCGGGCTCAGTGGCCCTTGACGACCTCGCCGTCGCGCAGCTTGTAGCGCGTGCCGCAGTACGGGCAGCGTGCCTCGCCGTGAGAGACGTCGATGAAGACGCGCGGGTGCGCGCTCCAGCGCGCCATGGCCGGGTTCGGGCAGTACGCGGGAAGATCCTTGGCCGTCAGCTCGACCAGCGGCATTTCCTTGATTTCACTCATGAGACTTTCTCTTATCACTCTTTTGTGGGGCGGTCGGGGGCGCGGCGCGCTCAGACCTTCGTCAGCCAGTGCGCGTACTTCGCGTTCTTGCCCGTCACGATATCGAAAAACGCCGACTGGAGCTTTTCCGTGACGGGGCCGCGCGCGCCGCTGCCGATCGTACGGTTGTCGAGCTCGCGGATCGGCGTGACTTCAGCGGCGGTGCCGGTGAAGAACGCTTCGTCGGCCGTGTAGACCTCGTCGCGCGTGATGCGCTTCTCGATCACCTCGATGCCGGCATCCTTCGCGAGCGTGATGATCGTGTCGCGCGTGATGCCGTCGAGGCACGACGACAGGTCGGGCGTGTACAGCTTGCCGTTGTTCACCAGGAAGAAGTTCTCGCCGGAGCCTTCCGACACGTAGCCGTCGACGTCGAGCAGCAGCGCTTCGTCGTAGCCGTCGGCCGTCGCTTCCTGGTTCGCCAGGATCGAGTTCACGTACCAGCCCGACGCCTTCGCGCGCACCATCGACACGTTCACGTGGTGGCGCGTGAACGACGACGTCTTCACGCGGATACCCTTCGCGAGGCCGTCCTCGCCGAGGTATGCACCCCACGGCCACGCGGCGATCGCGACGTGGATCGTGTTGCCCTTCGCCGACACGCCGAGCTTTTCCGAGCCGACCCAGATGATCGGGCGCAGGTAGCCCGACTCGAGCTTGTTCTCGCGCACGACTTCGAGCTGCGCGGCTTCGAGCGTTTCACGGTCGAACGGCACGTCCATCTGGAAGATCTTCGCCGAATTCAGCAGACGTTTCGTGTGCTCGCGCAGGCGGAAGATCGCCGTGCTGCCGTCGGCCGCCTTGTACGCGCGCACGCCCTCGAAGACGCCCATGCCGTAGTGCAGCGTGTGGGTCAGGACGTGGATCTTGGCGTCGCGCCAGTCGATCAGCTTGCCGTCCATCCAGATCTTGCCGTCGCGGTCGGCCATTGACATAGGATTCTCCTGGGATGCGGTTGTGTGCAGCGTTGAGCCGGAAAGACGCTTATTTTAGCGTCATTTGGAGACGATCCGGTCGGCCGGCGCGGGGCCGGCGCTATAATCGCCCGGTACCGATTCCAATAACGATGGGGCGTACCGGCAGGAGGCGCCGGCGTCCCGACGAACCGCCCGCTGCGGCCCGCTTTCCCATGCTCGCTCGATTGTCCGCCACCGACCGCTTCGCGCTGATCCAGGGCGCGCGCGACTATTCCCCGACACTGATGGCGATCCTGTCCTGGGGGCTCGTCACCGGCATCGCGATGAGCAAGTCGGTCATGACGCTCGGGCAGGCGAGCGCGATGTCGCTGCTCGTCTACGCGGGCTCGTCGCAGCTCGCGGTGCTGCCGCTCCTCGCGGCGAAGCTGCCGATCTGGACCGTGCTGCTCACGGCCGCGATGGTCAACACGCGCTTCGTGATCTTCAGCGCCGGGCTTGCTCCCCATTTTTCCTACCTGCCGCTGTGGCGGCGTCTCGCGATCGGCTATTTCAATGGCGACGTGATCTACCTGCTGTTCCAGAAGCAGGGCTTCGCATACGGCCAGGTGCCGGGCAAGGAAGCGTATTTCTGGGGGATGGCGCTCGCGAGCTGGGTGTCGTGGCAGGTGTCGTCGCTCGCCGGCATCCTGCTCGCGAGCTTCTTCCCCGCGAGCTGGGGCCTCGAGCTGGCCGGCACGCTCGCGCTGATCCCGATCATGGTGTCGGCGGTCGCGAACCGCTCGACGCTCGCGGCCGTCGCGGTCGCGGGCATCGTGTCGCTCGTCGCGTTCGACCTGCCGTACCGGCTCGCGCTGCCGCTGGCGGTGCTCGCCGCGCTCGCGGCCGGCTGCTCGGCCGATTTCTTCGTCGAACGGGCCGACTGGCGGCGCATCCGCACCGAAACCGTGCACGAAAAGGAGATCGAATGAGCGCGACGGAGATCTGGATCGTCATCGTCGGGATGACGATCGTCACGGCTGTCACGCGCGCGCTGTTCCTGATCGGCGGCGAGCGCACCGTGCTGCCCGAACGCGCGCAGCGCGCGCTGCGCTACGCGCCGGCGGCCGCGCTCGTCGCCGTCGTGCTGCCCGACGTGCTCGAAACGCCCGCCGGGCTGTCGTTCGCGCTGTCCAACCATCCGTTCTACGCGGCGCTCGCCGGCCTCGGCTGGTTTTTGTGGCGGCGCAGCATGCTCGGTACGATCGTCGTCGGGATGCTCGTCTTCACCGTGCTGCGCCTGATCTTCTGATGGGCCGCCGTTCCGGCCGGCCGGGCGCCTGCCGCCCGCGCGGGTGCATTGCTGCATTGCGGCAATGTGTCCGTTCCCGCACGCGATCCCAAATAGGCGGAATTCGCCGCCGCACGGGTCAGTCTGCCGGGTGGATCGGCTAGAATGCCCGTTCGAGATTTTTTACCCGTGCGCGTCATGCGAACCGCCAGCCACGGCCGCATCCGGCGCCCTTTCGCGGCAGCCCGCGCACATCCAGCGTGAACCCCCTTTCCCCATCCACTACTTCAATCTGTTCAACATGAGCCAAGTCAAGCGTCTTACCGACCTGATCGCCGCCGGCCAGCTCGCCGGCAAGCGGGTGTTCATCCGCGCCGACCTGAACGTCCCGCAGGACGACCAGGGCAACATCACCGAGGACACCCGCGTGCGCGCGTCCGTGCCGGCCATCCAGGCCGCGCTCGACGCCGGCGCGGCCGTGATGGTCACGTCGCACCTCGGCCGTCCGACCGAAGGCGAATTCAAGCCGGAAGACTCGCTCGCGCCCGTCGCGAAGCGCCTCGCCGAGCTGCTCGGCCGCGACGTGCCGCTCGTCTCGAACTGGGTCGAAAACGGCGTGAACGTTGCGCCGGGCCAGGTCGTGCTGCTCGAGAACTGCCGCGTGAACAAGGGCGAGAAGAAGAATTCGGACGAGCTCGCGCAGAAGATGGCGAAGCTCTGCGACGTGTACGTGAACGACGCGTTCGGCACCGCGCACCGCGCGGAAGCGACCACGCACGGGATCGCGAAGTACGCGCCGGTCGCGTGCGCGGGCCCGCTGCTGGCCGCCGAACTCGACGCGCTCGGCAAGGCGCTCGGCAACCCGGCCCGCCCGCTGGTGGCGATCGTCGCCGGCTCGAAGGTGTCGACCAAGCTGACGATCCTGAAGTCGCTGGCCGAGAAGGTCGACCAGCTGATCGTCGGCGGCGGCATCGCGAACACGTTCATGCTCGCGGCCGGTCTGCCGATCGGCAAGTCGCTCGCGGAAACCGACCTCGTCGGCGACGCGAAGGCGATCATCGACGAAGCGCGCAAGCGCGGCGCGTCGGTGCCGATCCCGACCGACGTCGTGACGGCCAAGGAATTCTCGCCGACGGCCGTGGCCACGGTGAAGCAGGTCGCCGACATCGAAGCGGACGACATGATCCTCGACATCGGCCCGGATACCGCCAAGGCGCTCGCGAGCCAGCTCGAGAAGGCCGGCACGATCGTGTGGAACGGCCCGGTCGGCGTGTTCGAGTTCGACCAGTTCGGCAACGGCACCAAGACGCTCGCGGAAGCGATCGCCAAGTCTTCCGCGTTCTCGATCGCGGGCGGCGGCGACACGCTCGCGGCCATCGCGAAGTACGGCATCCACGACCAGGTCAGCTACATCTCGACGGGCGGCGGCGCCTTCCTCGAGTTCCTCGAGGGGAAGAAGCTGCCGGCGGTGGAAGTGCTCGAAACGCGGGCGGCCTGAGCGTGGCGGCGCGCGCAGGGGTGACGAAGGCCGCGCGCTCCGCGAAAGCGGAGCAGCCGGCCGGCGCGGGCAAGCGCAAACGCGCGCCCGCGCGGGCGAACACCGCCCCGCGCGCACCGGCGGCCGCCGGCGACGCGGCCGTGCAGCACCACGAAATTCAGAACAAAGCGATGCCGGGCGCAAGCACCGGCACGCCCCCCGGAACGGCCGCCGCTGGGCCCGCCGCTTCCGGCTCTCGCAGCGTTTCACCCAGCGCATCCACCTTGATCCAGATGAGGAGTTTCATGCAGCGCGCCACCAAGATAGTCGCCACGATCGGCCCGGCTTCCAGTTCGCCGGAGATTCTGCTGCAGATGATGCAGGCGGGCCTCGACGTCGTGCGGCTCAATTTTTCGCACGGCACGGCCGACGATCACCGCCAGCGCGCCGAGATGGTGCGCGAGGCCGCCCGCAAGGTCGGCCGCGAGATCGCGATCATGGCCGACCTCCAGGGCCCGAAGATCCGCGTCGGCAAGTTCGAGAACGGCAAGACCACGCTCGTGCCGGGGCAGCCGTTCATCCTCGACGCGGCTTGCGAGCTCGGCAACGACGAGCGCGTCGGCCTCGACTACAAGGAACTGCCGCGCGACCTGCGCCCGGGCGACCTGCTGCTGCTGAACGACGGCCTGATCGTGCTGACCGTCGAGCGCGTGCTCGGCGACGAGATCCACACGACCGTCAAGGTGGGCGGCGAGCTGTCGAACAACAAGGGGATCAACCGCCAGGGCGGCGGCCTGTCGGCGCCCGCGCTGACGGCGAAGGACATGGAAGACATCCGCACCGCGATGTCGCTCGGCGCGGACCTCGTCGCGGTGTCGTTCCCGAAGAACGCGACCGACATGGAAATGGCGCGTCAGCTCGCGAACATCGCGGGTGCGCCGTACGGCATCAAGCCGAAGATGATCGCGAAGATCGAGCGCGCGGAGGCGATCCCGGCGCTGCAGAGCATCCTCGACGCGTCCGACGGCATCATGGTCGCGCGCGGCGACCTCGCGGTGGAAGTGGGCAACGCGGCCGTGCCGGCGCTGCAGAAGCGGATGATCCGGATGGCGCGCGAGTCGAACAAGCTCGTGATCACCGCGACGCAGATGATGGAATCGATGATCTACGCGCCCGTGCCGACCCGCGCGGAAGTGTCGGACGTCGCGAACGCGGTGCTCGACGGCACTGACGCGGTGATGCTGTCGGCCGAGACGGCTGCCGGCAAGTACCCGGTCGTCACGATCGAGACGATGGCGGCTGTGTGCGTCGAGGCGGAAAAGTCGGAGCACGTCGAGCTGGACAAGGATTTCCTCGACCGCACGTTCACGCGCATCGACCAGTCGATCGCGATGGGCGCGCTGTTCACCGCGTACCACCTGGGCGCGAAGGCGATCATCGCGCTGACCGAATCGGGCGCGACCGCGCTGTGGATGTCGCGTCACTACACGCACGTGCCGATCTTCGCGCTGACGCCGCGGGTCGGCAGCGAGCGCACGATGGCGCTGTACCGCAACGTGACGCCGCTGCACGTCGAATTCAACAGCGACCGCGACTCGGCGCTGCAGGCGGCGCTCGAGATCGTCGTCAAGCAAGGTTACGTGCAGCACGGCGACATGGTCGTGCTGACCGTCGGCGAGCCGATGGGGCAGGCGGGCGGCACCAACACGCTGAAGATCGTGCGGGTCGGCGAGCACTATTGAGCGCCGATTGAGCACCTGACCGGCCTGCGGGCCGGCGGGTCGGCGGTCCGGCGATCCGGTCGACCCCATTCGATCGGGCACTGTTTTTCACGCAAAAGCCGCGCGGGGTCCGAAGCCCCGCGCGGCTTTTTTCTCTTTTTTGCCCGAATTGTGCCGTGCGAACGTAACAAATTGCGAGTGGGCGTCACCGGGCGGTCGGAATCGGAGGCGCTTCGCGATAAAATGCGGCTATTCGACGCTCAGCCGCGCCGCGCCACCCCGGTTTGACCGGGAGCGAGCGCCGCGCCGGCGTCAGGGCGCACCGGTTTTCATTCCAAGGAGTTCCACAATGCCTCTCGTATCAATGCGTCAATTGCTGGACCACGCGGCAGAGCACGGTTACGGCCTGCCGGCCTTCAACGTGAACAACCTGGAGCAGGTCCAGGCGATCATGGCTGCGGCGGACCAGGTCGGCGCGCCCGTGATCATGCAGGCATCGGCCGGCGCGCGTAAGTACGCGGGCGAGCCGTTCCTGCGCCACCTGATCGAAGCAGCGGTCGAGTCGTACCCGCACATCCCGGTCGTGATGCACCAGGATCACGGCCAGTCGCCGGCCGTCTGCATGGGCGCGATCCGCAGCGGCTTCACGAGCGTGATGATGGACGGTTCGCTCGAAGCCGACGGCAAGACGGTCGCGTCGTACGAGTACAACGTCGACGTGTCGCGCAAGGTCGTCGAGATGGCGCACTCGATCGGCGTGACGGTCGAAGCCGAACTCGGCGTGCTCGGCTCGCTCGAGACGATGAAGGGCGACAAGGAAGACGGCCATGGCGCGGAAGGCACGATGACCCGCGAGCAGCTGCTGACCGATCCGGAGCAGGCCGCCGACTTCGTGAAGCTGACGCAGTGCGATGCGCTCGCGATCGCGATCGGCACGTCGCACGGCGCGTACAAGTTCTCGAAGAAGCCGACGGGCGACATCCTGTCGATCCAGCGCATCAAGGAAATCCACGCACGCATCCCGAACACGCACCTCGTGATGCACGGTTCGTCGTCGGTGCCGCAGGAACTGCTGGCCGAGATCCGCGAATTCGGCGGCGACATGAAGGAAACCTACGGCGTGCCGGTCGAGGAAATCCAGGAAGGCATCAAGCACGGCGTGCGCAAGATCAACATCGACACCGACCTGCGTCTCGCGATCACCGGCGCGATCCGTCGTTACCTGTTCGAGAACCCGGGCAAGTTCGATCCGCGCGACTACCTGAAGCCCGCGCGCGAAGCGGCGAAGCAGGTTTGCGTCGACCGTTACCTCGCGTTCGGCTGCGAAGGCCAGGCCGGCAAGATCAAGCCGGTGTCGCTCGACAAGATCGCCGAGCAGTACAAGTCCGGCGCGCTCGCGCAGGTCGTGCGCTGAGACTGTAGTACGATTGCCCCGCCCGAATCTTCCGCAAGGCAGGGGCGGGCAGCCAGGCCGGACTTGATCCGGCCCCAGGCAGCCGTACCGTCCGGCCGAACGAGGGCCGGCCGGCAGCCGCCCGGGCGCAGTCGCCCGGCCGGTTCGCCGACGTATTGCAAGACCGCCGTTCCCGCCTGCCGCGGGGAACGGCGTTTCCCTTTTTGTTTGGCTCCTTATCTGCGAAAAGACGATGTCTACCCTTTACGAATCCACGCTCCGCTCGCTGCCGCTCCTCGGTCGCGGCAAGGTCCGCGATAACTACGCGGTCGGCAACGACAAGCTCCTGATCGTCACGACCGACCGCCTGTCGGCATTCGACGTGGTGATGGGCGAGCCGATTCCGAACAAGGGCCGCGTGCTGAACCAGATGGCGAACTTCTGGTTCGACAAGCTCGCGCACATCGTGCCGAACCACCTGACGGGCGACGCGCCGGAAGCAGTTGTCGCGGCCGACGAGGTCGAGCAGGTGACGGGCCGCGGCGTGGTCGTCAAGCGCCTCGAGCCGATCATGATCGAGGCGGTCGTGCGCGGCTACCTGGCCGGCAGCGGCTGGAAGGAATACCAGGCGTCGGGCGCCGTGTGCGGCGTGCAGCTGCCGGAAGGCCTGCAGAACGCGCAGAAGCTGCCCGAGCCGATCTTCACGCCGGCCGCGAAGGCCGAGATGGGCGAGCACGACGAGAACATCACGTTCGAGGAAACCGAGCGCCGCATCGGCACCGAGCTGGCCGCGACGATCCGCGACATCTCGATCAAGCTGTACAAGGAAGCGGCCGACTACGCGGCGACGCGCGGCATCATCATCGCCGACACGAAGTTCGAATTCGGCCTCGACAACCACGGCAGGCTGTTCCTGATGGACGAAGTGCTGACGGCCGATTCGTCGCGCTTCTGGCCGGCCGACCAGTATCAGGTCGGTACGAACCCGCCGTCGTTCGACAAGCAGTTCGTGCGCGACTGGCTCGAGGCGCAGCCGTGGGGCAAGACGGCACCGGCGCCGGCGCTGCCGGCCGACGTCGTCGAGAAGACGGCCGCGAAGTACCAGGAAGCGCTCGAGCGCATCACGGGCCAGTCGCTCGCCTGAGCGAGCTTTGGATGGGACCGGAGTGAGTGCTGAACGCCAACTCTGGTCGACCGCCGTGGGGCTGGAGTAAGCGCTGAAGCGCCAACTCCAGCCAGCCACGGCATGGGACCGGAGTAAGTGCTAAAGCACTAACTCCGGTCGACCGCTTTGCATGGGACCAGAGTAAGCGCTAAAGCGCTAACTCTGGTCGACAGGAAATAACGAAATGAGTGAAGTCCAGACCGCCCACACGCACAACGCGCCGCTCATCGGCGTGCTGATGGGTTCGAGTTCCGACTGGGACGTGATGAAGCACGCGGTAGCGATCCTGCAGGAATTCGGCGTGCCGTACGAAGCGAAGGTCGTGTCCGCGCACCGGATGCCCGACGAGATGTTCGACTATGCGGAGAAGGCGCGCGAGCGCGGGCTGCGCGCGATCATCGCGGGCGCCGGCGGTGCCGCACACCTGCCCGGCATGCTCGCCGCGAAAACCACGGTGCCGGTGCTCGGCGTGCCGGTCGCGAGCAAGTATCTGAAGGGTGTCGATTCGCTGCACTCGATCGTGCAGATGCCGAAGGGCGTGCCGGTCGCGACGTTCGCGATCGGCGAGGCCGGCGCCGCGAATGCCGCGCTGTTCGCGGTGTCGATCCTGTCCGGCACGTCGGTCGACTACGCGAACCGGCTCGCCGCGTTCCGCGTGCGCCAGAACGAAGCCGCGCACGCAATGGTGCTGCCGCCGCTGGAATGACGGCGCACCGGCGGCCGCGCGTCGCGGCTGCCTGACCTACCACTGCGGCGGGCAGCGCCCGCCGCGACCGACCACTGACATGACCGCAACTCCTGATTCCGTTTCCCCGATCCTGCCCGGCGCGTGGCTGGGCATGGTCGGCGGTGGCCAGCTCGGCCGCATGTTCTGCTTTGCCGCCCAGTCGATGGGCTATCGCGTCGCCGTGCTCGATCCCGATCCGACGAGCCCCGCCGGCGCGGTCGCCGACCGCCACGTGCGCGCAGCCTACGACGACGAAGCCGCGCTCGCCGAACTGGCCGACCTGTGCGAAGCGGTGTCGACGGAGTTCGAGAACGTGCCGGCCGCGAGCCTCGATTTCCTCGCGCGCACGACGTTCGTCGCGCCGGCCGGCCGCTGCGTCGCGGTCGCGCAGGACCGGATCGCGGAGAAGCGTTTCATCGAGGCATCGGGCGTACCCGTCGCGCCGCACGTCGTGATCGAATCGTCGGCGGCGCTCGCCGCGCTCGACGATGCCGCGCTCGACGCGGTGCTGCCGGGCATCCTGAAGACGGCGCGCCTCGGCTACGACGGCAAGGGCCAGGTGCGCGTGAGCACCGCGCAGGAAGCGCGCGACGCGCATGCGGCGCTCGGCGGCGTGCCGTGCGTGCTCGAGAAGCGCCTGCCGCTGAAATACGAAGTGTCGGCGCTGATCGCGCGCGGCGCGGACGGCCGCTCGGCCGCGTTCCCGCTCGCGCAGAACGCGCACCACAACGGCATCCTCGCGCTGACCGTCGTACCCGCGCCGGCCGCCGATGCCGCGCGCGTCGAAGAGGCGCAGCAGGCGGCCGTGCGGATCGCCGACACGCTCGGCTACGTCGGCGTGCTGTGCGTCGAATTCTTCGTCCTGGAAGACGGCTCGTTCGTCGCGAACGAGATGGCGCCGCGCCCGCACAACTCCGGCCACTACACGGTCGATGCGTGCGCAACGAGCCAGTTCGAGCAGCAGGTGCGCGCGATGACGCGCATGCCGCTCGGCAACCCGCGCCAGCATTCGCCGGCCGCGATGCTGAACATCCTCGGCGACGTGTGGTTCCCGAACGGTGCCGCGGCCGATGCCGTCACGCCGCCGTGGGACACGGTCGCGGCGATGCCGACTGCGCACCTGCACCTGTACGGCAAGGAAGACGCGCGCGTCGGCCGCAAGATGGGCCACGTGAACTTCACGGCCCAGACGCGCGACGAAGCCGTCGCCGCGGCTACCGCGTGCGCGCAGTTGCTGCGCGTGCCGCTCGACTGAGGCGCCAGCCGATGTCCATCGATCTCCCGAAGTCCGTGACGCCCGCGCAGATCGGCGCGGCCGCCGCGCTGCTCGACGCGGGGCAACTGGTCGCGTTTCCGACCGAAACCGTCTACGGGCTCGGCGGCGACGCGGCGAATCCCGAGGCCGTCGCGCGCATCTACGCGGCGAAGGGGCGGCCCGCGAACCATCCGGTGATCGTGCACCTGCCGCCCGGCGGCGATCCGGGCTACTGGGCCGACGCGCTGCCGGCCGATGCGCAGGCGCTGATCGATGCATTCTGGCCGGGCCCGCTGACGCTGATCCTGAAGCGCCATGCGCGCATTCCGGACGCGGTGAGCGGCGGGCAGGATTCGGTCGGGCTGCGCTGCCCGTCGCATCCGGTCGCGCAGGCGCTGCTGGCCGCATTCAGCGCGCGACGCGGCGGGCACGGCGGCGTTGCCGCGCCGTCCGCGAACCGGTTCGGCCATGTGAGCCCGACGACCGCGCAGCACGTGCGTGACGAATTCGGCGACACCGTGCACGTGCTCGACGGCGGCGCATCCGAAGTCGGCATCGAATCGACGATCCTCGACCTGTCGCGCGGCTTCCCGGCGCTGCTGCGACCGGGCCACGTGACGCCGCAGCAGATCGCCGACGTGCTCGGCCGCGCGCCTCAGCTGCCGGACGGCAGCGACGCAACCGCGCCGCGCGCGTCGGGCACGCTGAAGGCCCATTACGCGCCGCGCACGCCGCTCGCGCTGCTGCCGTTCGATGCACTCGAGCCGCTGCTCGCGGCCGCGCAAACCGACGGCGAGCGTGTCGCGCTCGTCGCGCGCGCGTCGCGTGCGGGACGCTGGGCACAGGCCGACGGCGTGCATTTCGTCGCGGCACCGGAAGATCCGCAGGCCTATGCGCGCGATCTGTACGGGATGCTGCGGGCGCTCGACCGCGCGCAAGTCGCGCGCATTCTCGTCGAGAAGCTGCCGGAAACCGTCGAATGGATCGCGGTCAACGATCGCCTCGGCCGTGCGGCGGCCGCGTTCGAAGCGCGCGACTGACGAAGTCCGGCGCTTCAGGAATAAAAAACGCCCGACCGGCAAACCGGTCGGGCGTTTTTGTTTGGGCGCGTGGCCGGCTGCTTACTTGCCGACGCCCGTTGCCGCGATCTGCTTCTCCACGAACTGCGAGAACAGCGCGTGCAGGCGCGTCGTCGGGTGGACCGTGTCGGCGAACATGTAGGTCTGGTCGGCGTTGGGCACCGTGTAGGTCTGCGGCGAGCAGAACAGCGACGAGCCGAACGCGGTCGCGTTCGCGACGCCATACTGCGTCGCGGCCTGGACCATCGCCTTCAGGTTGCATGCGGTGTCGGTGTTCGACACGTTGAAGCCGTTCGCCTGATAGTTCGCGAGGATGCCGTCCTGCCACGTGAACGTGTCGAGCAGTGCGTACTTGGTCGTGTCGACCTTGAGTGCCTGCAGCGTGGCGGCGAGCGTGCCGTTGAACAGCATCGACAGTTGCGTGAGGGTCGTCTGCGTGCCGCCCTGGAGGGCGAGCGGCGTGCCGCCGATATCGGGCACGTTCGACACGAACACGTGCGTTGCGCCTGAGGCGACGATCTGCTGAACCAGGCCCGCGAGCTGTTGCGCGGCGGCGCCGATATTCTGCTGCAGTTGCGTCGGCGTGATGGCGCCTGCCTGCAGGGCCGCGACCTGATAGAAGATGTCGTTCGCGCCGCCGTTCAGCAGCACGATCTGGCCGCCGTTGAAGCTGCCGTGCTGCGTCAGGTACTGCTTGACCTGGTCGGCGATCGGCGTCGTGGTCGCCTGTGCGTAGTCGGGGTTCGGCACGCTTGCGTCCGCATGGCCGATGCCCGGCTGCTGCGTCACGCGCGAGCCGCCCTGCGCATAACCGAGACCGCCGGTGGCCTGCAGCGGGATGCCGAAGCCGCCCTGGTTCGCGGGCTGCAGCGTGTCGCCATAGTATTGCGCGACGTTCTGCGTCCACACCTGGCCGGGGTTGGTCGTGAAGCGGCCGCCGCCGAAGCCGAGCTTGATCTGCGAGTAGGTGCCGGCGTCGGACAGGCTGTCGCCGAACGACACGATCTGCATCTTCACGCCCGACGGCGGCGTGTTCGATGCACTGCTGTTGTTGTCGTCGCCACCGCCGCAGGCGGCGAGCAGCGCGAGCGCGGCGCCGGCGATCGCGACCTGTGCGGTGCGCAGCAGGCGTTGCCGGGTGCGCGACGGGAATTGTTGTTGTGACTGCATCGTTCGATCTCCTCGTAGATATGGCCTGATGTGTTTCTCATCTGCCGCGTGCCTGCTCGGTTCCGGGCTGCGCGGCGGCCGTTGGCTAAAACGGTTTATTGTTCACGCGCAGCCGCGAGCGGCACGGTGCGCGGATCCTGGTTCGCGGCCTCGGCGATCTGCGCATGATAAGCGCTCGCCCACTCGGGCGGGCCGAAAATCGCGCGCAGCTTGTTGCGCCATCCGTCGACGCGCAACGCGTCGGCCGCCATCGACCCCCACTCGTGGAACGTCGCGACGAGCGGGTTGTTCGAGCCGAGCCGCTCGACGATCCCGTACTGCGGCGGGTCGTCGTGCGTTTCCTCGACGTAGCTGCCGAACAGGCGATCCCAGATCACAAGGACGCCTGCGTAATTGCGGTCGATGTAGCGCGGGTTGCGCGCATGGTGCGCGCGGTGGATCGACGGCGTGTTCAGCACGTATTCGAGCCAGCCGAGCTTGCCGATCGCCTGCGTGTGCACGAAGAACTGGAACGCGAGGTTGATCAGCACGATGCCGACGACCTGCTGCGGCGGAAAGCCGGCGAACGCGAGCGGCAGCCAGAACACCCACATGCCCGCGACGGGGTACATCAGGCTCTGGCGGAACGCGGTCGAGAAATTCATCCGCTCGGACGAGTGGTGCACGACGTGCGCGGCCCACAGCCAGCGCACGCGATGGCTCGCGCGATGGAACACGTAATAGAGGAAATCCTGCGCGACGAACAGCACCGCGAACGACAGCCAGCCGTCGTGCCACGTGAACAGGCGATAGTGCTGGTAGCAGTACGCGTAGACGGGGATCACGAACAGCCATGCGATCTTGTCGGCGCCCTGGTGCATCAGGGCAAGTGCCGCATTGCACAGCGTGTCGCGCCACGCATAGACATGGTCTTGCGCACGTGTGCGGGCGAGGTGCCAGGCCTCCCACGCGATGCAGAGCAGGAAGACGGGCGCCAGCGCGAGCAGAAGCAATTCGACGTCGAATCGCATGGGCGTGTCTCCTTCTTTCCCCTGCAAGCCTTGAGGCCGGGCGTATGGCCCGTTGTAGATATCAGTCAGGCCATCAGCCTACGCAAACACCACGCGCTAGGCGAGAGGGGAGCGTAGAGGGTTCCCTCTGAGGACAGGGTTTCTACGGAAGCCGCGCGGCGCGTGGCCGGGCGGTGCGGCCCCGATTGATGGGCATGGTTGGGGACGGAACGGGACGCGTGCGCCGACCGTGATGCGTGGCGGCCGGCGCACGGAATGAGGGGTGCGCGCACGAGCGTGCGCGCGGGGGCATCGTCAGTGCGCGCCCGCGTAGATCCATTCGAGCAGCGTGTCGTGCGCGGCGCGCGCGCCTTCCGCGTGATCGTTGTTGATGAAGCTGACGACGATGTAGCTCTGGCCGTCGGCGCCGGCGACGTAGCCGGCGATCGCGCGCACGTCGCGCAGCGTGCCGGTCTTGATGTGCGCGTTGCCGAGCACGCCGGCGTTGGTGAGGCGGTTCTTCATCGTGCCGTCGATGCCGGCGATCGGCAGCGAATCGACGAACGCCTGCGCGACGGGGCTCGCGTTCGCGGCCTGCAGCAGTGCGGCGAGCGACAGCGCGCTCACGTGCTCTTCGCGCGACAGCCCCGAGCCGTTCTCGAGCACGAGGTCGGGCATCGCGATCCCGTTCTTCTGCAGGAACGCCTCGATCGCGCGGCTCGACTGCTCGGGCGTCGCGGGCGGCTTGCCGCTGACCGCGCCGATCGTCAGGAACAGGTTGCGCGCCATCACGTTGTTGCTGAACTTGTTGATGTCGTAGACGATGCTGCCGAGTACCGGGCTGTGATGCACGGCGACGGGCCGCGCGGTGGTCGGCACCTTGCCTTCGCTCACGGGCCCCGTGATCGTGCCGCCGTCCTGCTGCCACAGCGCGAGGAAGCCGCGCGCGAAGAAGGTCGTGTGATCGAGGATCGCGAGGTTGGTCGTGTGCGCGCCGCAGCGCAGCGGATAGTCGCCGGCGAACGACGCGGTCATCATCCCGCCGCCGGCCGTCAAGGTCGGGCGCGCGGCCGCGGCGGCCGCGCTGCACGAGCCGGTGCCTTCGACCAGCTGGTTGTCGATCGACAGGTCCGCGAGCGGCGGCAGCACGTCGACGGCCACCTTGCCGTCGTCGCCCGGCGTGACCGTGAACGACACGGCCTTGAAGGCGTACAGCAGTGGATCGGGGCCGACGTTGTACGGCGCGCTCGCGTCGTCGTCGAACGACGGCAGGTCGCGCGTCGACGCCGCGAAATAACTCTTGTCGAGCACGAGGCCGCCGGCCACGCGCTTGATGCCGGCCTTGCGGATCTTGTCGACGAGGTCGATCAACTCTTCGGGCACGAGCTTCGGATCGCCGGTGCCCTTGATGTACAGGTTGCCCTGCAACGTGCCGTCGGGGTCGACCGTGCCGTCCGTGTAGGCGGTCGTGCGCCAGCGGAAGTCGGGGCCGAGGATCGACAGGCCCGAGAAGGTCGTCACGAGCTTCATCGTCGATGCCGGCAGCATCGGCCGGCTCGCATTCCACGCGATCAGCGGTTCCGGATCGCCGACGCGCTCGACCACGACGCTCATCGCCGACGCCGGCACCTTCGCGCGCTGCAGCGCGACGAGCACGGTCGCCGGCAGGCCGGCCGCGCGCGCGGCCGGCGACACGACGGCGGTCTTGCGTGCTTGCTTGTGGGATTTCTTGCCGGCTTGCGCGGCGGGCGCGAAGGCCAGGGCCGTGCAGGTGGCGAGGACGGCGGCTGCACGCAGGCAGACACGGGTGCGGGGGGCGAACCGGGCGGAAAGGGTGGAAATCGGCATGGACGAATACGGGTAGGCAGGGGCTCGGGCGGCGCGCGTGTCGCGCGCAAGCGCACATTGTAGAGAAACTGGGCAAATGCCCGCTGAAATCGCGTGTCGTGCGGCAGGGCGGCATCACTTTGTTGCGCACATGCCGCGCACGCGATTCGCGGCGCTACAATGGTCGGCGTGTTTCACCCGACCCATGGATGCCTGTCCCGATGCGGATTCTGCTTGTCGAAGACGACCGAATGATTGCCGAGGGCGTGCGCAAGGCGCTGCGCTCGGACGGCTTTGCGGTCGACTGGGTGCAGGACGGCGACGCGGCGCTCACGGCGCTCGGCGGCGAGACGTACGACCTGCTGCTGCTCGACCTCGGCCTGCCGAAGCGCGATGGCATCGACGTGCTGCGCACGCTGCGCGCCCGCGGGCTGTCGGTGCCCGTGCTGATCGTCACCGCGCGCGACGCGGTCGCCGATCGCGTGAAGGGGCTCGACGCAGGCGCCGACGATTACCTCGTCAAGCCGTTCGACCTCGACGAGCTGGGCGCGCGGATGCGTGCGCTGATCCGCCGTCAGGCCGGGCGCAGCGAGTCGCTGATCCGCCACGGCGCGCTGACGCTCGATCCCGCGTCGCACCAGGTGACGCTCGACGGCGCGCCGGTCGCGCTGTCCGCGCGCGAGTTCGCGCTGCTCGAGGCGCTGCTCGCGCGGCCCGGCGCGGTGCTGTCGAAGAGCCAGCTCGAGGAGAAGATGTACGGCTGGGGCGAAGAGATCGGCAGCAATACGGTCGAGGTCTACATCCATGCGCTGCGCAAGAAACTCGGCTCGGACCTGATCCGCAACGTGCGCGGGCTCGGCTACATGGTCGTCAAGGAAAGCTGACGCGTGAGGTCGATTCGTCATCAATTGCTGATCTGGCTGCTCGCGATCGTCGTCGCGGGCGTGGGCATCGCGGGCTGGCTCATCTATCGGCAGGCGCTCGCCGAGGCGAACGAGCTGTTCGACTACCAGCTGCAGGAAATCGCCGCGGCGCTGCCGTCCGAGCCGTTCTCGCAGGTGTTCGGCTCACGGACCAACGGCGACGAAGGCATCGTGATCCAGATCTGGAACCGCAACGGCGTGCTGATGTACTTCTCGCATCCGCGCGCGCCGATCGCGCCGCGCGCGGAGCTCGGTTTCTCGACCGAACGTACCGACCGCGGCGAATGGCGCGTGTACGGCGCGATCGTCGGCGACAACGTCGTGCAGCTCGCGCAGCCGCTGTCGGTGCGCAACCGGCTCGCCGCGAACGTCGCGCTGCGCACGCTGTGGCCGCTGATCGTGCTGCTGCCGTTCCTCGGCGCGGCCGTGTGGGTGATCGTCGGGCGCGGGCTCGCGCCGCTCGGCCGCGTGACGCGCGCGGTCGAGGCGCGCCGGCCCGAGGCGCTCGATCCGCTGCCCGACGGCCGTCTGCCGCTCGAGGTGCAGCCGCTCGTGCGTGCATTGAACGGGCTGCTCGCGCGGCTCGCGGCGGCGCTCGATACGCAGAAGGCGTTCGTCGCCGACGCCGCGCACGAGTTGCGCACGCCGCTTGCGGCCGTACAGATCCAGGCGCAGCTCGTCGCCCGCGCGAAGGACGACGCGTCGCGCCGCGAGGCGGTTGCGGATCTCCAGGACGGCGTCACGCGCGCGACACGGCTTGCCGAGCAGTTGCTCGCGCTCGCGCGCGCCGAACCCGATGGCGCGACGATGCGCGAACCGGTCGACCTGCAGTCGCTGCTCGCCGAATGCGTGGCCGCGCATGCGCCGCTCGCGCAGCGGCGCCATATCGATCTCGGCTTCGAGGAGACGCGCGCGGCGAGTGTCGTCGCCGATATCGGCGCGCTGCGCGTGATGTTCGGCAACCTGCTCGACAACGCGGTGAAGTACACGCCGGACGGCGGCCGCATCGACGTGTCGCTGACCGCCGACGCGGCCGGCCGCGCGTGCGTCCAGATTGGCGACAGCGGGCCGGGCATCCCGGCCGACGAGCGCGAGCGCGTGTTCGACCGCTTCTACCGCGACAGCTCCGCGCGGGCGCGCACCGACTTGTCGGGCAGCGGCCTCGGGCTGGCGATCGTCAAGCGCGTGGCGGCGCAGCAGGGCGCGACGGTGGCGCTCGGCGACGCGGCCGCGGGCGGCCTGCTCGTCAGCGTCGTGTTTCGCGCCGCCGAGATGCCGGCCCAGGCGCCGCGCGAGCCGGAATCCGCCTGAAGAACAGCGCCGGGCGGGCCTCGCGGCCCGCTTAAGCCCCACTTAAGGCTGATTAAGCCTCCTTTAAGTCAGGGTCGTTACGCTGCGTCCTAACAAAGAGGAGGTCCTACGATGAATACCCGATTCCTTGCGCGCGGCGCCGTCGCGGTCGCCGTCGCGGCCGCCCTGTCGGCAGGTTATGTCGCCGGCACCCGCCGCGCCGATCCGCAGATCATCACGCCCGCACAGGCGGCCGCGCTGATGCCGGCCGAAGCGGCCGCCAAGACCGGCATCCCCGATTTCTCCGGGCTCGTCGAGACCTACGGCCCGGCGGTCGTGAACATCAGCGCGAAGCACGTCGTGAAGCAGGTGTCGCGGCGCGTGCCGCAGCCGCAACTGCCGATCGACCCGAGCGACCCGTTCTACCAGTTCTTCAAGCGTTTCTACGGCCAGATGCCGGGCATGGGCGGCGACGCGCAGCCGGACGACCAGCCGAGCGCGAGCCTCGGTTCGGGCTTCGTCATCAGCTCCGACGGGTACATCCTCACCAATGCGCACGTGATCGACGGCGCGAACGTCGTCACGGTCAAGCTGACCGACAAGCGCGAATACAAGGCGAAGGTCGTCGGCTCGGACAAGCAGTCCGACGTCGCGGTGCTGAAGATCGACGCGAGCGGCCTGCCGACCGTGAAGATCGGCGATCCGGCCCAGAGCAAGGTCGGCCAGTGGGTCGTAGCGATCGGTTCGCCTTACGGCTTCGACAACACGGTCACGTCGGGCATCATCAGCGCGAAGTCGCGCGCGCTGCCGGACGAGAACTACACGCCGTTCATCCAGACCGACGTGCCGGTGAACCCGGGCAACTCGGGCGGCCCGCTGTTCAACCTGCAGGGCGAGGTGATCGGCATCAACTCGATGATCTACTCGCAGACGGGCGGCTTCCAGGGCCTGTCGTTCGCGATCCCGATCAACGAGGCGATCAAGGTGAAGGACGAGCTCGTGAAGACGGGTCACGTGAGCCGCGGCCGCCTCGGCGTCGCCGTGCAGGGGCTGAACCAGACGCTCGCGAGTTCGTTCGGGCTGCAGAAGCCGGACGGCGCGCTCGTCAGCTCGGTCGATCCGAACGGCCCGGCCGCGAAGGCAGGCTTGCAGCCGGGCGACGTGATCCTGTCGGTGAACGGTTCGCCGGTCGCCGATTCGACGTCGCTGCCCGCGCAGATCGCGAACCTGAAGCCGGGTTCGAAGGCCGATCTGCAGGTCTGGCGCGACAAGTCGAAGAAGTCGATCAGCGTGACGCTCGGCGCGATGGCCGATGCGAAACTCGCGTCGAATGACGGTGGGCCGGTCGAGCAGGGGCGCTTGGGCGTCGCGGTGCGGCCGCTGTCGCCGCAGGAGCGCAGTGCCGACAACCTGTCGCACGGGCTGATCGTGCAGCAGGCAGGCGGCCCGGCAGCCAACGCGGGCATCCAGCCCGGCGACGTGATCCTCGCGGTCAACGGCCGCCCGGTCACGAGCCCCGAGCAGCTGCGCGATGCGGTCAAGGGCGCGGGCAACAGTCTGGCTCTGCTGATCCAGCGCGATAATGCACAGATCTTCGTGCCGGTCGACCTGAGCTGACCGGCCACGGCCGACGGCCGGCCTGGCCGGCCGCGGCGGGTGCCGCCGCCGTTCGATCGCATGACGCGGCGCCCTGTATGTGTTCCGACCCCAAGGAGAGAGCCATGCAATATCTACGCAACGTGTCCCGATTTGCCGTCGCCGCGGCGTTGGCCGCCGGCCTCGCAGCCGGTGCGACCGGCGCGTACGCGCAGTCGGACGGCTTGCCCGCCGCGCGCCAGCAGGGCGACGTCACCTTCGTGTCCGGCGGCGTCGGGCAGGACGAATCGACGGCGTTTCAGCGCAACGAGCCGAAGTGGCCGCTGGCCCTGCGCTTCACCGGCAAGGGCGGCGAGTTCCTGGCCGACGTCCATGTGCTGATCGTCGACGGCAAGGGCGCCGAAGTGCTGAAAACCGACGCGCGCGGGCCGTACATGCTCGTGAAGGTGCCACCGGGGCGCTATACGGTGCATGCGTCGTACCAGGGCAACGACGAGTCGCGCGCCGTCACCGTCGGCGCGAAGGGCGGCGCGAAAACCGCGTTCCAGTGGAGCGCGCAGTAGCCCGCCGCACGCGGCCCCGGCCCGGGTCGCGCAATCGGACGAAGATTCGCCCATAATGAAAGCCACGGCATGCGTGCCGTGGCTTTTTTCGTTTCCTGCCACCGGCCTGCCTGCCGGGCCGCCCGAAGGAGAAACGATGTCCGATGCCGCCGACCCTCGTCTTGAAATCGTGCCGAACCGCCATCGCGTGCGCGTGATCCATCGCGGCATCACGTATGCCGATTCGCACGGCGTGCTGACCGTGCGCGTGACGGGGTTGCCGGACACCCATTACCTGCCGCGCCACGACGTCAACATGCGCAGGCTCGTGAAGTCGGGCATGACGACCGCCTGCCCGTTCAGGGGGGAGGCCGTGCATTTCGACTTGCAGACGGAAGACGGCGTGATCGAGAACGCCGCGTGGAGTTTCGAAGAACCGAAGGAGGCGGCCGCCGCGCTTGCGCACTACGTCGCCTTCGATGTCGCACGGATCGACAGTCTCGTCGAGACGTCCTGATGCGGCGCGTGTTCATCGGGGAGGCATCATGGAACTGAACGACACGTTACGCGTACCGCTCGCGCCGCCTGTCGTGCGGGAGGCCTTCGAGGATCCCGCATTGCTGCGGGCGAGCTTCGACCATTGCGAATCGTTCGTGAAGCTCGCGCACGACGAGTTCGCGCTGACGATCACGGTGCCGCTCGGCCCGCTGCGCGCCCGCTACGACGTGCGTGCGCATGCGGCCGGCGAGCAGGGCGACGCGGAAGGGCAGCCGCGCCGCGTGATCAACTTCAAGGCGCGGGCCGACGGCCTCGGCGCGCTGCGCGGCCAGGTCGAACTCGTGCTGATGCCGGATGACGACGAGAACGCCACGTGCATCGAGTACGTGGTCTGGGCGACCGCGAGCGGGCCGCTCGCCGAGCTGCCGGGGCGGCAGATCGACAATGCGCTGCGCGAATGGACCGACGATTTCTTCCGCGAGTTCTGCGCGGTCGTGCAAGCCAAGCATGGACTCGCGCCGAATCGCGCGCGCTCGGCCGCGCATCGGCGCCAGCATGTGTTCCTGCGGCCGGCGTCGCTGGTGGCCGCGACGAAGCGTTCGTTGCCGCCGCACCTCGGCGGCGCGCTGACCGGGCGTGCCGCCAGCGCGCTCCCGCATCGCGGTTCCGGCACGGTGCCCGTCTGGGCCTGGGCGGCGATGATCGTGTTCGTCGCGTTGCTGCTTTACGCGGCACGCTGGATCAACGGCGGCTGAGCGACCGCGCGTCGCCGTTCCGCTTCACGGCCCGCCGCCCGCGCGGCGGGCGTTACCGTCCCGCATCGGCACCGGCTCCGGCGCCGCGAAATTCCCTTCGATACGCAGACGGCGAGGTGCCGAGCGTGCCCGCGAAATGCTGGCGCAGCGACACGCTCGACCCGTAGCCGGCCGCCTGCGCGATCGCGTCGATCGATTGTCCGGTGGTTTCCAGCAGATGCTGCGCGCGCGCCAGCCGCTCGGCCTGCAGCCACGCGGTGACGGTCGTACCGGTTGCCTGGCGGAAGTGGCGCGTGAACGTGCGCCGGCTCATCAGCACGCGTTCGGCGAGCGAATCGACGCTGTGCGCGGCGTCGAGGTGCGCGCGCACCCAGTCGAGCAGGCCCGCGAGCCGCGCATCGCGCGGGTGCGCTGCGACCGGCTGCGGCACGTACTGGGCTTGCCCGCCCTGGCGGTGCGGCGGGATCACGAGGCGGCGCGCGATCTGGTTCGCGGCGTCCGAGCCGAAGCGCTGCCGCACGACGTGCAGGCAGCAGTCGAGCCCCGCGGCCGTGCCGGCCGACGTCATCAGGTTGCCGTCGTCCACGTACAGCACGTCGGGGTCGAGCTTCACGCGCGGGAAGCGTTCGGCGAAATCGTCGGCCCAGGCCCAGTGCGTGGTGGCCGGGCGACCGTCGAGCAGGCCGGCCGCGGCGAGCACGTAAGCGCCGAGGCACAGCCCGACGAGTTGCGCGCCGCGTTCGGCGACCGCGCGGACGGCGTCGAGCAGCACGTCGGGCGGCGCTTCGTCCGGGTCGCGCCAGGCCGGCACGATGACGATGTCGGCGTCGTCGAGCCCGTCGAGGCCGTACGGCGCGGTGATCGTGAAGCCGCCCGTCGTCGACAGTGGGCCGCGCTCGGCCGAGCACACGCGGAACTCGAACGCGGGCGATGTGGCCGCGTCGCGTTCCTTGCCGAACACGACGGACGGCACCGACAGGTGGAACGGGCTGATGCCGTCGTAGGCGATCACGGCGACGATGGTCGGAACGGGCGGGGCAGGTGACGCGGCGGTCATGACGGGCTCCGGAATGGTGATGGCCCGATTCTATCGAAGAATGACTATCGGGCCACTATCTGCAGGCATGATGCGGCCCGACAATGCATCGCATCGCGCCGCTGGCCGTCCCGTTCCGGGGCGGGGCCGCGCCCCTGGGCCAGGAGCCTGCCATGTCGAACACCGTCCCGCATTCCGCTTCCCGTTCCGTCGTCCATCCGGTTTCCCGTCGTGCGCTGATCGTGATCGACGTCCAGAACGAATATGTGACGGGCAATCTGCCGATCGAGTATCCGCCGCTCGACGTGTCGCTCGCGAACATCGGCCGTGCGATCGACGCCGCACATGCGGCCGGTGTGCCCGTGATCGTCGTCCAGCACGTGGCGCCGGCCGGCGCGCCGATCTTCGCGCCCGGCACCGACGGCGTCGCGCTGCACGCGGTCGTCGCGAGCCGGCCGTACGCGCACCTGATCGAGAAGACGCAGGCGAGTTCGTTTGCCGGCACCGATCTCGCCGCATGGCTCGATGCGCACGGGATCGACACGCTCGCGGTGGCCGGCTACATGACGCACAACTGCAATGCGTCGACGGTTTATCACGCGGCGCATGCGGGGCTGACGGTCGAGTACCTGGACGACGCGACGGGCGCGTTGCCTTACGAGAATGAAGCGGGCGCGGCGAGCGCCGAAGAGATTCACCGTGCGTACACGGTGGTGTTCCAGTCGAATTTCGCGGCCGTGATGTCGACCGACGCGTGGATCGCGGGATTGGCCGGCGCGCCGATGTCGAAACCCGATTCGGTGGCCGCGTCGAACCGGCGGGCTCGCGCGCAGCGCGCGAAGGCGGCCTGAGCCGGCCGGACAGGCGGGGGCGGGCAGCGCGTCGCGGCGGCGGCCGCTCTGTCAGTCGCCTTCCTTCAGCATCGCCGGGCTCAGGCGCAGCATGTCGAAGCAGCCGTCGACGAGCTTTTCCGCATGCTGCTCGGCGTCGATCTCGTCGGGCAGCATCAGCATGTCGCGCACGAAACCGCTGACGAGTGTGTGCAGCATCAGCGTCGCGCGCCAGGTGTCGAGCCGCTCGGGCAGCAGCTTGAGCCGCACGGCCCCCGCGAGATCGGCATCGATCGCGTGCAGCGCCTCGCTCATCCCCGCGCGATTGCGCTGCAGCAGCGGCTCCATGTCCGCGACGTACTCGCACTTCATGAACAGGACGCTGAACACGCGCCGCAACTGCGGGTCGCGCTGCACGCCGAGCAGGCACCAGATCAGGATCTTGCGGATCTTCTCGAGCGGATTGCCGCCCGGCGCGTCGAGCGGCATCCGCTTCAGCTCGTCGATCGGCAGAAACACGCGGTCGAACATCGCATCGAACAGTTCGCTCTTGTTCGCGAAATGCCAGTAGATCGCGCCGCGCGTCACGCCGGCGTGCTGGGCGATGTCCGCGAGCGACGTGTGCGATACGCCTTTCTCGAAGAACACGTGTTCGGCGGCGTCGAGAATGCGATTGCGCGTCTCGAGCGCCTCCTCCTTGGTACGTCTGACCATGTGCAGGCCTGATTGGATCGATCGTTGGTAAATTTAGGGTCCGCAACCCTCGTCGTCGCCATGGAGACGGGCTATGCTTGCGACTGGTAACAATCCGTAAGACTGGACAGTCGGCGAGACACAAACGGGCTTTTTACATACATTCGTGAATGTATATACAATACCACCCTACGATCGAATGACCCAAGTGGCAATCAGTTAATATCCCACTCTGCTGATTCCCGCCCTAGTACCAGTCCGCAGTTCGCGGCATCCCGTCGGCATGGAGGTCTCGTGCCGACGTGCTGTATCCAGCAGTCCAGTAATTCAGGTGTTCGATCTGCGCCGCGAGGCGCATCCGTGTTGCGCTCCCGCCGGGTGCTGCACTTATTCCATTGGCTATACACAGAGGTCGCTCCATGCGCGTCGAACGGGTTCCATACCGCTTGATCACTGTCGCGGCAGCCGCGGTTTTCCTGGCTGCATGCGGAAAAAAAGAATCGGCACCGCCGCCGCAAACGCCGGAAGTCGGCGTCGTCACCGTCCAGCCGCAATCCGTTCCGGTCTTCACCGAACTGCCGGGCCGTACGAGCGCGTTCCTCGTCGCGCAGGTGCGCGCACGGGTCGACGGTATCGTGCTGCGCCGTGAATTCACCGAAGGCACGGACGTCAAGGCCGGCCAGCGCCTCTACAAGATCGATCCGGCACCGTACGTCGCCGCGCTGAACAGCGCGAAGGCGACGCTGGCGAAGGCGCAGGCGAACCTCGTGACGCAGAACGCACTGGTCGCGCGCTACAAGGTACTGGTGGCGGCGAACGCGGTCAGCAAGCAGGACTACGACAACGCGGTGGCCACGCAAGGTCAGGCCGCGGCGGACGTCGCGGCCGGCAAGGCGGCGGTCGATACCGCGCAGATCAACCTCGGCTACACGGACGTGGTCTCGCCGATCACCGGCCGTGTCGGCATCTCGCAGGTGACGCCGGGCGCATACGTGCAGGCGAGCCAGGCGACGCTGATGTCGACGGTGCAGCAGCTCGACCCGGTGTATGTCGACCTCACGCAGTCGAGCCTCGAAGGGCTGAAGCTGCGTCAGGACGTGCAGAGCGGGCGTCTGAAGACGACCGGCCCGGGCGCCGCGAAGGTGTCGCTGGTGCTGGAAGACGGCAAGACCTATGCGGAGCCGGGCAAGCTGCAGTTCTCGGACGTGACGGTCGACCAGACCACCGGCTCGGTGACGATCCGCGCGGTCTTCCCGAACCCGGGCAAGGTGCTGCTGCCGGGGATGTTCGTGCGCGCACGGATCGAGGAAGGCGTGAACGAGAACGCGTTCCTGGTGCCGCAGATCGGCGTCACGCACGACCAGAAGGGCCAGGCGATCGCGATGGTGGTGAACGCCAGCAACAAGGTCGAGCCGCGTCCGCTGAAGACCACCGGCATGCAGGGTCCGAACTGGGTCGTCGAAGGGGGGCTGGAGGCGGGCGATCACGTGATCGTGCAGGGCGTCGACAAGGTGCGCCCGGGTGCGACCGTGAAGTCGGTGCCCGCGCAGATCGCACCGGCGGCCGGTGCCGCATCGGGCGCTGCCGCCGCCTCCGCCGCGCCGGCTGCCGCCGGTTCCGGCGCCGCTGCCGCTTCCGGTGCCGCCGCATCGGGCGCCGCGCCGGCGAGTGCTGCCGCTGCTTCGAGCGCGCAATAACAGGGAGCCTGTTTCATGGCAAAGTTTTTTATCGATCGCCCGATCTTCGCGTGGGTGATCGCCATCATCCTGATGCTGGCCGGGGTTGCGGCGATCTTCACGCTGCCGATCTCGCAGTATCCGACGATCGCGCCGCCATCGATCCAGATTACCGCGAACTATCCGGGCGCTTCCGCGAAGACGGTGGAAGACACGGTGACGCAGGTGATCGAGCAGCAGATGAGCGGTCTCGACAACTTCCTGTACATGTCGTCGACGAGTGACGACTCGGGTAACGCAACGATCACGCTGACGTTCGCGCCGGGCACCAACGCCGACATCGCACAGGTCCAGGTGCAGAACAAGCTGTCGCTCGCGACGCCGGTTCTGCCGCAGGTCGTGCAGCAGCTCGGCCTGTCGGTGACGAAGTCGAGCAGCAGCTTCCTGCTGGTGCTCGCCTTCAACTCCGAAGACGGCAGCATGAACAAGTACGACCTCGCGAACTTCGTGGCGTCGCACGTGAAGGATCCGATCAGCCGGTTGAACGGCGTCGGTACCGTCACGCTGTTCGGCTCGCAGTACGCGATGCGGATCTGGCTCGACCCGAACCGCCTGACGAACTACGGCCTGACGCCGGTCGACGTGTCGTCGGCGATCACCGCGCAGAACGTGCAGATCGCGGGCGGCCAGATCGGCGGCACGCCGGCCACGCCGGGCACCGTGCTGCAGGCGACGATCACCGAATCGACGCTGCTGCAGACGCCCGAGCAGTTCGGCAACATCCTGCTGAAGGTCAACCAGGACGGCTCGCAGGTTCGCCTGAAGGACGTCGCGCAGATCGGCCTCGGCGGCGAAAACTACAACTTCGACACGAAGTACAACGGTCAGCCGACCGCGGCACTCGGTATCCAGCTCGCGACCAACGCGAACGCGCTCGCGACCGCGAAGGCCGTGCGCGCGAAGATCGACGAACTGGCGCCGTTCTTCCCGCACGGCCTCGTCGTGAAGTATCCGTACGACACGACGCCGTTCGTGAAGCTGTCGATCGAGGAAGTGGTCAAGACGCTGCTCGAAGGTATCGTGCTCGTGTTCCTCGTGATGTATCTGTTCCTGCAGAACCTGCGGGCGACGATCATCCCGACGATCGCGGTGCCGGTCGTGCTGCTCGGCACGTTCGCGATCATGTCGCTGGTGGGCTTCTCGATCAACACGCTGTCGATGTTCGGCCTCGTGCTCGCAATCGGCCTGCTGGTCGACGATGCGATCGTCGTGGTGGAGAACGTCGAGCGCGTGATGGCGGAAGAGGGCCTGTCACCGAAGGAAGCGACCAAGAAGGCGATGGGCCAGATCACCGGCGCACTCGTCGGCGTGGCGCTGGTGCTGTCGGCGGTGTTCGTGCCGGTGGCGTTCTCGGGCGGTTCGGTCGGCGCGATTTATCGCCAGTTCTCGCTGACGATCGTGTCGGCGATGGTGCTGTCGGTGCTCGTCGCGTTGATTCTGACGCCGGCGCTGTGCGCGACGATCCTGAAGCCGATCCCGCAAGGGCATCACGAAGAGAAGAAGGGTTTCTTCGGCTGGTTCAACCGCACGTTCAACAATAGCCGCGACAAGTACCACGTCGGCGTGCACCACGTGATCAAGCGCTCGGGCCGCTGGCTCATCATCTATCTGGTCGTGATCGTCGCGGTCGGCCTGCTGTTCGTGCGCCTGCCGAAGTCGTTCCTGCCCGATGAAGACCAGGGCCTGATGTTCGTGATCGTGCAGACGCCGTCGGGCTCGACGCAGGAAACGACCGCGAAGACCCTCGCGAACATTTCCGACTACCTGTTGAAGGACGAGAAGGAAATCGTCGAATCGGCGTTCACGGTCAACGGCTTCAGCTTCGCGGGCCGCGGCCAGAACTCCGGTCTCGTGTTCGTTCGCCTGAAGGACTACTCGCAGCGTCAGCATGCGAACCAGAAGGTCCAGGCGCTGATCGGCCGGATGTTCGGGCGTTACGCGGGCTACAAGGACGCGCTGGTGATCCCGTTCAACCCGCCGTCGATTCCTGAACTCGGTACGGCCGCCGGCTTCGACTTCGAGCTGACGGACAACGCCGGTCTCGGTCACGATGCGCTGATGGCCGCGCGTAACCAGCTGCTCGGGATGGCCTCGAAGGATCCGACGCTGCAGGGTGTGCGCCCGAACGGCCTGAACGACACGCCGCAGTACAAGGTCGACATCGACCGCGAGAAGGCGAATGCGCTCGGCGTGACGGCGGATGCGATCGACCAGACGTTCTCGATCGCGTGGGCGTCGAAGTACGTGAACAACTTCCTCGACGTCGACGGCCGGATCAAGAAGGTCTATGTGCAGGCCGATGCGCCGTTCCGGATGACGCCGGAAGACATGAACATCTGGTACGTGCGCAACGGGTCGGGCGGGATGGTGCCGTTCAGTTCGTTCGCGACCGGTCACTGGACGTACGGTTCGCCGAAGCTCGAGCGCTACAACGGTGTGTCGGCGATGGAAATCCAGGGTCAGGCCGCACCGGGCAAGTCGACCGGTCAGGCGATGACCGCGATGGAAGGGCTCGCGAAGAAGCTGCCGGTCGGTATTGGCTATTCGTGGACCGGCCTGTCGTTCCAGGAAATCCAGTCCGGCTCGCAGGCGCCGATCCTGTATGCGATCTCGATCCTCGTCGTGTTCCTGTGTCTCGCGGCGCTGTATGAAAGCTGGTCGATCCCGTTCTCGGTGATCATGGTCGTGCCGCTCGGCGTGATCGGTGCGCTGCTCGCGGCGACGATGCGCGGCCTCGAGAACGACGTGTTCTTCCAGGTCGGCCTGCTGACCACCGTGGGCTTGTCCGCGAAGAACGCGATTCTGATCGTGGAGTTTGCGCGCGAACTGCAGGTGACGGAGAAGATGGGGCCGATCGAGGCCGCGCTGGAAGCGGCGCGCCTGCGGCTGCGTCCTATCCTGATGACGTCGCTCGCGTTCATTCTCGGCGTGATGCCGCTTGCGATCAGCAACGGCGCGGGTTCGGCGAGCCAGCACGCGATCGGCACCGGCGTGATCGGCGGGATGATCACGGCGACGTTCCTCGCGATCTTCATGATCCCGATGTTCTTCGTGAAGATCCGCGCGATCTTCAGCGGCGAGAAGGAAGACGTCGACGAGGCGCTGCGCCTGGCTCAGGAGCACTCGCACCACGAAGAGAAGCCGGGCAACGGCGACCAAGGCAACAAGGGACAGTGATGATGCAAAAACACGCTTTGACTGCAATCGCGGTCGCGCTCTTTGCCACGGGCTGCACGATGGCGCCGCATTACACGCGGCCCGACGCACCCGTCGCACAGGCGTTCCCGGCCGGCGGCGTTTATGCGACGCAGCCGGGTGCTGCCGGCGCGCGCAGCGCGAACGGCCAGGCGGCGACCGCCATCGGCTGGCGCGAATTCTTCGTCGATCCGCGCCTGCAGCGGCTGATCGAAATCGCGCTGAAGAACAACCGCGACCTGCGCGTGTCGGTGCTGAACATCGAGGCGGCGCGTGCGCAGTACCAGATCACGCGCGCGGGCCTGTTCCCGACGCTCGATGCGACGGGCACGGGCAACATCCAGCGTGTTCCGGCTGGTGTGTCGACGACGCAGCAGTCGCTGATCACGCGCACCTACAACGTGGGCTTGTCCGCGTCGTGGGAGCTCGATCTGTTCGGCCGCGTGCAGAGCCTGAAGGATCAGGCGCTCGCGCAGTATCTGTCGACCGCGTATGCGCGGCAGGCGTCGGAAATCTCGCTGGTGTCGCAGGTGGCTGACCAGTACCTGACGGTGCTGTCGACCGACGATCTGCTGAAGGTCACGGAGAACACGCTGAAATCCGCGCAGGCGTCGTACGACCTGACGAAGCTGCAGTTCGACAACGGCACGGGCTCCGAGCTCGACCTGCGTCAGGCGCAGACGGTCGTCGAGACGGCGCTCGCGAACCAGCAGGCTCAGGCACGTGCCCGCGCGCAGGCCGTGAACGCGCTGGTATTGCTGATCGGCGAGCCGCTGCCGGACGATCTGCCGCCGGGCATGCCGCTCGACTCGCAGAATCTGCTGACGGACGTGCCGGCCGGGTTGCCGTCGGATCTGCTGACGCGTCGCCCTGACGTGATGCAGGCCGAGCAGACGCTGCTGGCCGCGAACGCGAACATCGGCGCGGCACGCGCGGCGTTCTTCCCGAAGATCTCGCTGACGGCGGCGTTCGGTACCGCGAGCCCGACGCTGGGTGGCCTGTTCAAGGCCGGCACGGCGGCGTGGTCGTTCGCGCCGAACATCGCGCTGCCGATTTTCGAGGGTGGGCAGAACATCGCGAACCTCGATCTCGCGCACGTGCAGAAGCGCATCGAGATCGCGAACTACGAGAAGGCGATTCAATCGGCGTTCCGCGAAGTGTCGGACGGGCTGGCCGCACGCGGCACGTACGACCAGCAGATCGCCGCGCTGGAGCGCAACGAGTACGCGCAGCAGCGTCGTTTCGACCTGTCGGACCTGCGTTACAAGAACGGCGTCGACAGCTACCTGTCGGTGCTGACCGCGCAGACGGACCTGTACTCGGCGCAGCAGTCGCTGATCAGCGCGCGTCTGGCGCGCTGGACGAACCTGGTCGACCTGTACCGTGCATTGGGCGGCGGGTGGATCCAGCGGGCCGGCGAAACGCCGCGCGCGCCGGATACACCGGTCGACTACGACAAGGCGGCCGCCCCGGCGCCTGCGTCGGCAGCGTCGACGAACGGGTAAGCGCGAAGCAGGGCGGGAGCGGGCAGCCGCTCCTGTTTGCCGAACCGGCTGTATGCGGAAATGAAAACGCCACGGACGAAAGTCCGTGGCGTTTTTTTTGCGAACGCCGACGCGCCGGTCGATACATTTCATCGCATCGGCTTCCCGGCAAACATGCCCGGTGCGGCGGGTCGGGTCACGCAGTTCGTTCCGCGATACCGATCGGCGTTGTTCAGCGCACGCAGGTACACTCGCCGCATGAAAACGACTCGAATCATCCTGCTCAACGGCGTGGGAAGCTCAGGCAAGACGTCTCTCGCGCATGCGCTCCAGGCCATGCTGGACATCCCGTTCCTGCATGTCCAGATGGATGCGTTTCTCGGCATGCTGCCCGCGCGTTACCTGAACGATGCGGACGGATTCGTTTTTTCGTCATTCATCGAGGACGGCAAGGATGTCGTATCGATACGCAGCGGGCCGGTTGCCCGGCGAGCGATGCAGGGGATGCGACACGCGATCGTCGCGCTGGCGAACCAGGGAAACCATCTGATTGTCGACGACGTGCTGCTGGGCGACGAGAAAGCGGAATATGCCGATTTGCTGGCGCCGTTCACGGTCAGCATGGTTGGCGTCCACTGTCCGCTGGAGGTTCTCGAGGAAAGGGAGCGGCAACGAGGCGACCGTGTTGCCGGGCTGGCGCGCTGGCAGTACGACAGGGTGCACGCTGGCGTCACGTATGACGTGACGGTCGACACCAGCAAGGCCACGCCGGAAGCCTGCGCGCGCGAGGTCGCGTCGGCGCTGGCGCTGCACGGGAGCTGATGCCCGGTTTCTCCCGGGACACCCGCCCGCGGCAGGCAGGCGCCGTTGCCACGAGGGTCCCGCCAAGCAAAACGCCACGGCATGCCGTGGCGTTTTTCGTTACCGCGTTGCGCCGTCATCCGGCGCTGGGCGATCAGTGGTGCACGTCGGCCGGGCGGCCGTCGAAGTCGTGTCCGGCACGGCGGATGTCGCAACGCGCGTCCTTCTCGCCCTTCACGCCGTTGAACACGATGTTCAGGATCACGGACGTTACCGATGCCAGCAGGATGCCGCTGTGCAGGATCGGTGCGAGCGCCGGCGGCAGCTTCGAGAAGAAGTGCGGCGACACGACCGGCACGAGGCCCATGCCGACGCTCACGGCGACGATGAACAGGTTATGGGAGTTGTTCACGAAGTCGACCTTCGACAGCACCTTGATGCCGTTTGCCGCCACCATCCCGAACATCACGATGCCTGCGCCGCCAAGCACGAACGGCGGCACCGACGCGACGACCTGCGCCATCTTCGGGAACAGGCCGAGCAGCACGAGGATCACGCCGCCCGTCGCACACACGTAACGGCTCTTCACGCCCGTCACGCCGATCAGGCCGACGTTCTGCGAGAACGACGTGTGCGGGAACGAGTTGAAGATGCCGCCGATCAGTGTGCCGAGGCCATCGACGCGCAGGCCGCGCACGAGCTGCTGCTGGTTGACCGGACGATCGACCATGTCGCCGACCGCGAGGAACATGCCGGTCGATTCGATGAACGTGACGAACATCACGGTGACCATCGTCGCGATCGACAGCGGGTCGAAGTGCGGCCAGCCGAAGTGGAACGGCATCACGAAGCCGACCCACGGCGCGAGCGACACGCCTTCCGTGTTCACGCGGCCGATCACGAATGCGATCACGAAGCCGGCGACGATGCCGAGCAGCACCGAGATGTTCGCGATGAAGCCGCGGCCGAACTTGTTGATCAGCAGGATCAGCGTCAACACGAGCAGCGACAGGCCGAGGTAGACGGGGCTGCCGTATTCGGGGTTGCCGACGCCGCCGGCTGCCCAGTTGATGCCGACTTCCATCAGCGACAGACCGATCACCGCAATCACGGTGCCGACCACTACTGGCGGGAAGAACCGCAACAGCTTGCCGATCATCGGCGCCAGCACGATGCCGATGATGCCGGCCGCGATGGTCGAACCGAAGATGTCGAGAATACCGAGGCCGGGGTTCGTGCCGATCGCGATCATCGGGCCGACTGCCGCGAACGTGCAGCCCATGATGACGGGCAGGCGGATCCCGAAGATCCACAGGCCCAGCGTCTGGATCAGCGTCGCGATGCCGCACGAAAACAGATCGGCGCTGATCAGGAACGCGATCTGGTCTTTCGGCAGCTTGAGCGCGCCGCCAACGATAAGCGGTACGGCGACAGCGCCGGCGTACATGACGAGGACGTGTTGCAGGCCAAGCGTTACCAGCTTGCCGGTCGGCAGCACTTCATCGCACGGATGGACCGTGTTCGATTGCATCTGTCTCACTCCATGATCTTGTTTTCGGGGTGATACGAAGTTATGCGGAATGAATCCCCGCAACAAGAGCACTGGGTACTATTCCGTTCTTTGCTGGTTCGATATGCCATTTCGGCATGGAACAGGGGGTCGATCATCGGGAAACTGCCGTAGGAGTGAGGTTCCCCGGATTTATAGCCCTTCAAAATAGCGCGGGCCCCCGTGTCAAATATAGGTCGCTTTATGGTGTGTATCGCGCGGCTCGCATAGTGGCAAAAAGGGGTGTCGAAAAATCGTGCCGGGTTAACCCGCGAACGGCCGCTTTTGCACGCAAGGTGCAGCCCGGTGACACCGGGCTGCCGACAGCGCTTTCGGTGCGTCATCGCGGCGGCAAAAATCGGGTCGTGTATCGCGATCCCGTTATCATCGACATCCGTTCATTCGAATTCATCTTCACGTCATGCGCCTGCTCGGAATCGACCTCGGCACCGGCTCCGTCAAACTCGTCACGCTCGATGCCGACGGCGTCGAGCGTGCGGTCGCGAGCGAACCTTATGCGCTGTCGTCGCCGCAGCCCGGCTGGGCCGAGATCGCGCCCGACGCATGGTGGCAGGCGCTGGTGCGCGCGGCCGCGCGGTTGCCGGCCGGCGAGCGCGAGCAGGTCGCGGCGATCGGGTTCTCGGGCCAGATGCATGGCGTCGTGCTGGTCGACGCGGACGGGCAGCCGGTGCGGCCTGCGATGCTGTGGCCCGACACGCGCGCGGTGCGCGAAGCGGATGCGGCCGACTGGCGCGATGTTCCGAATCCCGTCGCACCGGGCATGGCAGGCCCGCTGTTGCGCTGGCTGGCCGCGCACGAACCCGCTGCGCTGCGCGCCGCGCGCTGGGCCGTACAGCCGAAGGACTGGCTGCGCGTCGCACTTGGCGGCGACGTCGCGGCCGATCCGAGCGACGCATGTGCGACCGCGCTTGCGACGCCCGACGGCGCATGGGATACGGCGTTGATCGACACGCTCGGCTTGCCGGCCGACCGGTTCGCGCCGGTCCGTGCGTCGAGCGCACGTTGCGGCGTGCTCGGTGCGCGCGCGGCCGCGGCGCTCGGCCTGCCTGCCGGCGTGCCGCTTGCGACGGGCGCGGCCGACACGGCATGCGCGGCGCTCGGCAGCGGGCTTGCCACGGCTGGCGACGCGCTGCTGACGACGGGCAGCGGTGGCCAGATCGTCGTGCTCGCGGATACGCTGCCACCCGCGCGGCGCGGGCTGCATCGTTATCGCACGGCGGCCGGCGACGGTTATTACACGATGGCCGCGATGCAGAACGTCGGGCTCGCGCTCGAAACCGTGCGCGGCTGGCTCGGTTATCCGGACTGGGCGCACGCTTACGACGATGCGTTCGCGCAACCGGCGTCCGAACGGCTGTGCTTCCTGCCGTACCTGACGGGCGAGCGTTCGCCGTGGATGAACCCCGATGCGCGCGGTGGCTGGCTCGGCCTCGGGCTCGGCGATACGCGCGGTGCGATGATGCGCGCCGCGTTCGAAGGTGTCGCGTTCGCGTTGCGTGCGGGGCTCGATGCGATCCGCGACGCCGATCGCGGCGACCCGGTGACGACGCTGCGTCTCGCGGGCGGCGGCTCGGTCGATCCGCGCTGGCGCCAGTTGCTCGCCGATGCGCTCGGCGCGTCGCTCCACGCGATCGATTGCCCGAACGCCGCGACGCGCGGCGCCGCGCTGCTCGCGGGTGTCGCGATCGGTCACTGGCGGGAAGCGGCGTTGCACGCGCTGGCACCGAGCGCGTCGCCGGTCGCCGCGCCGCGCGACGATCGCCTGCTGGCTGCGCGTTACGCGCGCTTCATCGATCTGTACGCGCGTACGGATGCATGGTTCACGACGGGCGTTTAAACTCGAACACTTGTTCTTTTGCGTCAGCGATGACGCATCGTGGCAAGCCGGCGACCGTTTCCCGCACGCGGTGCGCGTCGGGACCGGCCATCATGGCGAGCACGAGATTCTTGCGCCGTGGCGCGCGCGAAGCCGCGCGGCACGGCTTCCACAGCTTTGCATGGACCCGGCGCAAAGCATGGGACCGGAGCGTGTCGAAGCACCGGCTCCGGTCGGCCCCAGCGCTGAGGCACCAACCCGGTTCGACTTAACAGACAGACAGGAGTGACACGATGAAGACGAAAGCCGCGATTGCATGGAAGGCGGGCGCGCCGCTGACGATCGAGGAAGTCGATCTCGAAGGGCCGCGCGCAGGCGAAGTGCTGATCGAAGTGAAGGCAACCGGCATCTGCCACACCGACTACTACACGCTGTCGGGTGCCGATCCGGAAGGCATCTTCCCGGCGATTCTCGGCCACGAAGGCGCGGGCGTGGTGGTCGACGTCGGCCCCGGCGTCGGCACCGTCAGGAAGGGCGACCACGTGATTCCGCTGTACACGCCGGAATGCCGCGAGTGCAAGTTCTGCCTGTCGCGCAAGACCAACCTGTGCCAGAAGATCCGCGCGACGCAAGGCAAGGGCCTGATGCCCGACGCGACGTCGCGCTTCTCGCTCGACGGCAAGCCGCTGTTCCACTACATGGGCACGTCGACGTTCTCGAACTACATCGTGGTGCCGGAGATCGCGGTTGCGAAGGTGCGCGAGGACGCGCCGTTCGACAAGATCTGCTACATCGGCTGCGGCGTGACGACGGGCGTCGGCGCGGTCGTCTACTCGGCGAAGGTCGAGGCGGGCGCGAACGTCGTCGTGTTCGGCCTGGGCGGCATCGGCCTGAACGTGATCCAGGGCGCGAAGATGGTCGGCGCGGACAAGATCATCGGCGTCGACATCAACCCGAAACGCGTCGAGCTCGCGAAGAAGTTCGGGATGACGCACTTCATCAACCCGAACGAAGTCGAGAACGTCGTCGACCACATCGTGCAGCTGACCGACGGCGGCGCGGACTACTCGTTCGAATGCGTGGGCAACGTGAAGCTGATGCGCCAGGCGCTCGAGTGCACGCACAAGGGCTGGGGCCAGTCGTTCATCATCGGCGTCGCGGCAGCCGGCGAGGAAATCAGCACGCGTCCGTTCCAGCTGGTGACGGGCCGCGAATGGAAGGGCTCGGCGTTCGGCGGCGCGCGCGGCCGTACCGACGTGCCGAAGATCGTCGACTGGTACATGGAAGGCAAGATCAACATCGACGACCTGATCACGCACACGCTGCCGCTCGAGCGGATCAACGAAGGTTTCGACCTGATGAAGCAGGGCGAGTCGATCCGCTCGGTCGTGCTGTACTGACCGGGAGCGCATCGCCATGCTCGAACTCGTTTCCTCGCATGCATGCCACGGCGGCGAGCAGCGCTTCTACCGTCACGATTCGGCGGCGATCGGCCTGCCGATGAAGTTCTCGGTGTACCTGCCGCCGCAGGCCGCGCAGGGTCGCGTGCCGGCGCTGTTCTATCTCGCGGGGCTCACGTGCACCGACGAGACGTTCGCGATCAAGGCGGGCGCGCAGCAATACGCGGCGCAGCACGGCGTCGCGCTCGTGATGCCCGACACGAGCCCGCGCGGCGCGGGCGTGCCGGGCGAGACCGACGCGTGGGATTTCGGCGTTGGCGCGGGTTTCTACGTCGACGCGACCGAAGCGCCGTGGTCCGCGCATTACCGGATGGAGTCGTACGTGACGGGCGAGCTGCGCGAGCTCGTCGCGGCCGAACTGCCGATCGACGGCGCGCGGCTCGGTATCTTCGGCCACTCGATGGGCGGGCACGGCGCGCTGACGCTCGCGTTGCGCCATCCGGGCCTGTACCGGTCGGTGTCGGCGTTCGCGCCAATCGCAGCGCCGACGCGCTGCCCGTGGGGCGAGAAGGCATTCTCGGGCTACCTCGGCGACGATCGCGACGCGTGGAAGCAGCACGACGCGAGCGAGCTCGTCGCGCGCGCCGATGCGCCGAAGTTCGCGGACGGCATCCTGGTCGATCAGGGCCTCGCCGACCAGTTCCTTGCGAACCAGTTGAACCCCGACGTGTTCGAAGCCGCCTGCGCGAAGGCCGGTCAGCCGCTGACGCTGCGCCGCCATCCGGGTTACGACCACGGGTACTACTTCATCTCGACGTTCATCGCCGATCACATCGTGCATCACGCACGCGTGCTTGCGCGGTGAGCAGAGCGGGAAGCAGGTAACGCACGCATCGGCATCGCTGTACGCGATCGCGGTGCATAAAAAAAACGCCGGCGCTGCCCTCGGGCACGCCGGCGTTTTTCATTGGCAGCGCGAATCAGTTGCGCCGCAACAGGCTCGCGCCGTATACGAGCGCGGACAGCGCGGTGATCCAGAAGCTCGTCGGCCAGTCGGTGTGATACGCGAGCACGATACCGGCCCACGCCTCGAACAGCGCGAACAGCGCGGCGAGCAGCACGCCCGTCGACAGCCGCGTCGACACGTTCTGCGCGGCCGCGGCCGGCCCGACCAGCAGCGTGAACACGAGCAGCACGCCGACGATCTGCGTCGCGGCGGCCACCGCGAGCGCGCACACCGCGAGGAACAGCATCGACACCGTGCGCAGCGACACGCCCTTGGCTTCGGCCAGTTCGGGCTGGAGCGACGCGAACAGCAGCGGCCGTGCGATCAGCGCGAGCGCGATGAGGCTCACCGCGCCGATGCCCGCGAGCACCGCGAGCGTGTCGTGGCTGACCGCGAGCACGTTGCCGAACAGCAGCGCGGTGACCTGCGTCGCGAACGACGTATAGAAATGCAGGAACAGCAGGCCGAAACCGAGCGCGCCCGACAGGATCACGCCGATCGCGACGTCGCGGCCCGCGAGCTTCTCGCCGAGCGCGCCCATCCCGATCCCGGCTGCGAGCGTGAAGCCGACCATCCCCCAGATCGGCGAGATGCCGAGCAGCACCGCGCCCGTCGCGCCGGTGAAGCCGACGTGCGACAGCGCGTGGCCGGCGAAGGTCTGCCCGCGCAGCACCAGGAAGTAGCCGACGATGCCCGCGAGCACCGCGACGATGCCCGACGCCGCGAAGGCGTTGATCATGAAGTCGTATTCAAACATCGTGCGAATGCCCGGGATGGGCGTGTCCGTGGTGGTGATGGCCGCCGCCGCCGTGCGAGTGGCCGTCGTCGTCTTCGTGTTCGTGGTCGTGCTTCTCGATCTCGACGTCGCCCGACATCACGAAGATCTTGCCGTTCACGCGCATCACGTCGATCGGCGACCCGTAGAGCCGTGACAGTACCGGCTTCGTGATCACCTCGTCGACGGTGCCGAGCGCCGCGACGCCGTTGCCGAGATACAGCACGCGGTCGAGCGCGTTCAGCAGCGGATTCAGTTCGTGCGCGGAAAACAGCACGGTGATGCCGAGCTCGCGCTGCACGTTGCGCACGAGTTCGACGACGCCGCGCTGGTGGTTCGGATCGAGGCTGATCAGCGGTTCGTCGAGCAGCAGCAGCTTCGGGCTGCCGAGCAGGCACTGCGCGAGCAGCAGGCGTTGCCTCTCGCCGCCCGACAGTTCCGACAGCGGCCGGCGCGCGAGCGTCGGGGCGCCGACGAGGTCGAGCACGCGGTCGACCTCGCGCCGCGCCGCCGCGTTCGTGTGCGGCAACCCCCAGCGGTGGCCGTCGGCGGCCATCGCGACGAAGTCGTAGCCGCGCATCCGGCGGTTCGCGAGGCCGCTCCGGATCTGCGGCATGTAGCCGATCGACGCGTTGCCGCGCACGACCGGCACGCCGCCGACGGACAGCGTGCCGCTCGAGATGGGCACGAGGCCGAGCACCGCGCGCATCAGCGTCGTCTTGCCCGCGCCGTTCGGCCCGAGCACGCCGACGAATTCACCGGGTTCGATCGAGAAGCTGACGTCGCGCAGGATCGTGCGTCCGCCCAGTTCGAGCGTGACGCGATCGACTGCGAGGGCGTGAGGAGTGGCGGTCATCGTGTTGCGGTCGTGTTATTTCTTGCCGGCCGAAAGCGCGCTGGCGAGTGCGTCGAGCTGGCCGGCCATCCATTGCTGGAAGGTCTTGCCGGCCGGCTGCGTCTCGGTGACGCTGACGGTCGGCACGCCGCCGTCGCGTGCGATCTTCAGCATCCGCTTGGTCATCGGTTCTTCGGCCTGGCTGTTGTAGATCAGCACGCGCACCTGCTTCTTGCGCAGGTCGTTCTCGAACGCGGCGACGTCCTGCGCGCTCGCTTCGGTGTTGTTCATCGTCGCGAGCTGGAAGCGCTGGTTGCGCATGTCGAGGCCGATCGCGTCGGACATATAGCCGAACACGGGCTCGGTGGCCGTCACCGGCACGCCCTTGTACTGCGCGCGCAGCGCGGCGACCTTGTCGTCGACGGGCTTCAGCGACGCGACGAACTTCTGCAGGTTCGCATCGTATTCGGCCTTGTTCGCCGGGTCGGCACGGCCGAGCTCGGTGGCGATCGCACGGGCGGCGGCCGGCATCGTCGCCGGGTCGTACCACAGGTGCGGGTTGTCGCCGGCCTTCTTGCCGACGAGATCGGCGACGACGATCGTCGCGCGCTTCGCCTGCTTCGACGCGCCGAGCAGCTTGCCCATCCACGGATCGTAGTCGGCGCCGTTGTAGATCACGACTTGCGCGCGCTGGAGCGCGCGGGCCGTTTTCGGGCTCGCTTCGAACAGGTGCGGATCCTGGTCGGGATTGCTCAGGATGCTCGTCACCGCGACGTGGTGGCCGCCGATCTGCGACACGACATCGCCGTAGAAATTCTCGGCGGCGACGACGTTGACGGTCGCGGCCTGCGCGAATGCCGGCGCCGCGAACGACAGCGCGGTGGCAGCGGCGGCGAGCCAGCGGACAGGCGACAGGGCACGCCGCGGCGCGCGCTTCAGGGCAATGGACATGGAACTCCTCGTTGGAAGGGGCGGCGCATGCGCCGCGCGATTCGGCGTCAGCGTTGCGCGGGCTTGCGCTTGCAGTGGCCGCACAGGCCACTCAATTCGACGACCTGGTGGTGGACTTCGAAACCGTGCGCGGGCTCGCTCGCGGACAACTGCTTCGCGAGGTCGCCGCCGGGAATCTCGACGGTGTCGCCGCACGAATCGCAGATCAGGAACTGGCCTTCGTGCGGCACGCCGATCTCGCAGCACGCGAAAAACGCGTTCTTCGATTCGATCCGGTGGATGAAACCGTGCTCGACGAGGAAATCCAGCGCGCGATAGACGGTCGTGGGCGGCACGCGGCCGCGCTGCGGCTCGAGCTCGGCGAGCAGGTCGTATGCGCCGATCGGGCGCTGCGCGGCCAGCACGCGTTCGTAGACCTGGCGGCGCAGCGGCGTCCACGCGAGCCCGTGCTCGGCGGCGAATGCGTCGGCCCGGGACAGCCGGGCGTCAATGGACGATGAGGTAGCCATGGCGTGAAGCAGGCAATAAAACGGAGTATCGCGATGATATAACGTATCGTCGCGCCGTGCAGCGCGAATTCCCTTTTCCGTCCTCGCTCCGTCCCCTTCATCGCTTTCCCGGCTGCGCCGCACCGCGCGCGCCGCGCCTTGCCGGGCGCGCGCGGCGGGCCGTCGCCCTGCGCCGTTGTGCCGCAGCGCATCATAGAAAGCCGCCACGTCGCCTTGACAGCGCGAATCGCGTATCCGATCATTCGATCACCAACAGAGCAATTGATCGGTCAGCGGGCGTTCGCTCACTTCGCGGCCGTCGCACAGCAGAACGAACCGGAGACAACCAGTGAGACTGGAACACAAGGTCGCGATCCTGACGGGCGCCGCAAGCGGCATCGGCGAGGCGGTCGCGCAACGCTATCTGGACGAGGGCGCGCGCTGCGTGCTCGTCGACCTGAAGCCGGCGGGCGGATCGCTCGCGCGGCTCATCGAAGCGAACCCTGGCCGCGCGATGGCCGTTACCGCGGACGTCACGCGCCGCGACGATATCGAGCGGATCGTCATGACCGCGGTCGAGCGCTTCGGCGGCATCGACATCCTGTTCAACAACGCGGCGCTGTTCGACATGCGCCCGATCCTCGACGAATCGTGGGACGTGTTCGACCGGCTGTTCGCGGTCAACGTGAAAGGGCTGTTCTTCCTCATGCAGGCCGTCGCGCAGCGGATGGTCGAGCAGGGGCGCGGCGGCAAGATCGTCAACATGTCGTCGCAGGCCGGCCGTCGCGGCGAGGCACTCGTTTCGCACTACTGCGCGACCAAGGCCGCGGTGATCAGCTATACGCAGTCGGCCGCGCTCGCGCTCGCGCCGCACCGGATCAACGTGAACGGCATCGCGCCGGGCGTCGTCGACACGCCGATGTGGGAGCAGGTCGATGCGCTGTTTGCGCGCTACGAGAACCGGCCGCTCGGCGAGAAGAAACGGCTCGTCGGCGAAGCCGTGCCGCTCGGCCGCATGGGCGTGCCGGGCGACCTGACGGGCGCCGCGCTGTTCCTCGCATCGGCCGACGCCGACTACATCACCGCCCAGACGCTGAACGTCGACGGCGGCAACTGGATGAGCTGACATGGCGCCGCTCGCACGCGCAACCTGCCGGCCGGCCCTCGACGGGGCGGCTTGCCCGCCCGGCGCGGCCGCCGTCGAACAAGGATACGCCTGATGGCCGCGATCGTTGTTGCCGGCGAACTGCTGGCCGAATTCGTCGCCGCCGAGCGCGGCCAGGGCTTCGACACGCCGGGCCTGTTCACCGGACCGTTCCCGAGCGGCGCGCCCGCGATCTTTGCCGATCAGGCCGCCCGGCTCGGCGCGCGCGTCGCGTATGCGGGCTGCGTCGGCCGCGACGCGTTCGGCGACGCGATCGTCGCGCGGCTCGAACTCGACGGCGTTGACGTTGCGCGCATCCGTCGCGTCGCGCGCCCGACGGGCACCGCGTTCGTCGCGTATCGCGACGACGGCTCGCGCAGCTTCGTCTTCAGTCTTGCCACCAGCGCGGCCGCGTGCGTCGATGCGTCCGACGTCGATACGTCGATGTTCGACGGCTGCCGCTACTTCCACGTGATGGGCTCGTCGCTGACGAGCGAATCGGCGATCGCGGCGGTGCATCGCGGCGTGATCGAGGCCGCGCGCGCCGGCGCGAAGGTGTCGTTCGATCCGAACGTGCGGCCCGAAATGCTGAGCTTTCGCCCGATGCGCGCGGCGCTCGACGAGATGCTCGCCGCCTGCCACCTGTTCCTGCCGAGCGAGGCCGACCTGCCGTTTTTCTGCGGGCCGCAGCCGGCCGAGCGTGCGATCGCGGGCCTGCTCGCGACGCATCCGCTGCTCGAGCGTGTGGTGTTGAAGCGCGGCGCGGCAGGCAGCGTTGCGTTCGACCGTGCGAACCGCGTCGACGCGCCGGCTTTTCCGGTCGACGAGATCGACCCGACCGGCGCCGGCGACTGTTTCGGCGGCACGCTCGTCGCGAGCCTCGTCGCGGGCGTGCCGATTGACGTCGCGCTGCGCCGCGCGAACGCGGCCGGCGCGATCGCGGTCACGCGGCGCGGCCCGATGGAAGGCAACAGCAGCGCGGCCGAGATCGACCGTTTCCTGACCGAACGAGGTATCGCATGTCCGGCCTGACGACCATCGCCGAACGCACGCGCACCGCGCACGCCGATGCCGTGCTGCGGATGATCTTCGACGCGAACCGCGCGGACGCGCAGCGCGGCATCTATTCGATCTGCAGCGCGCACCGGCTCGTGCTGGAGGCCGCTTGCGAAGCCGCGCGCGCGGACGGCTCGCCACTGCTGATCGAGGCGACCTGCAACCAGGTGAACCATCTCGGCGGCTATACGGGCATGACGCCCGCCGATTTCCGTCGCGACGTCGATACGATCGCCGAGCGCTGCGGGCTGCCGCCGTCGGCGCTCGTGCTCGGCGGCGACCATCTCGGCCCGAACCCGTGGCGGCATCGCCGCGCGGCCGACGCGATGCGCGAGGCCGGCGCGATGGTCGCCGCGTATGTCGAGGCCGGCTTCGAAAAGATTCACCTCGATGCGAGCATGGCCTGCGCGGACGATCCGGCGCGGCTCGACGACCGCACGATCGCCGCGCGCGCGGCCGAGCTGTGTCGTGCGGCGGAAGACGCGGCGGCGCGCGCCGGCGTCGCACCCGTCTACGTGATCGGCACCGAGGTGCCGACGCCGGGCGGCGAAGTCGGCGGCCATGACGGCGACGCGGCGATCGCGCGGATCGCGGTCACGCGCAGCGACAGCATCGACGCGACGCTCGACGCGCACCGCCGCGCGTTCGCGGCGGCCGGGCTCGACGACGCGTGGACACGCGTGGTCGCGATCGTCGCGCAGCCGGGCGTCGACTTCGACGACCGCCACGTGCTCGACTACGACAGCGCCAAGGCAGCGTCACTCGGCGCGAGTATCCTGCATACACCGCGTCTCGTGTTCGAGGCGCATTCGACCGATTACCAGACCGAGGGTGCGCTCGCCGCGCTCGTGCGCGATCACTTCGCGGTGTTGAAGGTCGGCCCCGCGCTGACGTTCGCCCTGCGCGAGGCGCTGTTCGCATTGACGTTCATCGAGGATGCGCTGATCGACGACGTCGCGCAGCGCTCGCGGTTGCGCGACGTCGTCGATGCCGCGATGCGCGCGCAGCCCGAGCACTGGGCGCCGTACTACCGCGGCGACGAGACCGAGCAGCGGCTCGCGCGCCAGTTCAGCTACAGCGACCGGATCCGCTACTACTGGCTGCAGCCGGCCGTCGCGGCCGCGGTCGAGCAATTGTTCGGCAACCTCGCGCGGCAGCCGGTGCCCGAGACGCTCGTCGCGCAGTGGCTGCCGGATGTCTACGCGGCGTGCCGCGCGGGCGGGCTCGCGAAGGAGCCGCGCGCATGGGTGCGCCACCGGATACGCGACGTGATTGCGCACTATGCGCGCGCGTGCGGAATGCAGCGGCCGGCATGACGGGCCGCGAAGGAAACGACGCAAGACCGACGATACTTCGAACAATCACAGGAGACATGCCATGCAACGAAAGATGCTCGACGCCGCCGCACGCTGCTTCGCCGGAGCCGCGCTCGCGACGGCCGCCTGCGCCGCATCCGCCGGCACGCTGACGATCGCGACGCTGAACAACCCCGACATGATCGAGCTGAAGAAGCTGTCGCCGGCGTTCGAGAAAGCGAACCCCGACATCAAGCTGAACTGGGTGATTCTCGAGGAGAACGTGCTGCGCCAGCGCGCGACGACCGACATCACGACCGGCAGCGGCCAGTTCGACGTGATGGCGATCGGCACCTACGAGACGCCGCAGTGGGGCAAGCGCGGCTGGCTCGCGCCGATCACGGGACTGCCCGCCGACTACGACCTCAACGACATCGTGAAGACCGCGCGCGACAGCCTGTCGTACAACGGCCAGCTGTATGCACTGCCGTTCTACGTCGAAAGCTCGATGACGTTCTACCGCAAGGACCTGTTCGCGGCGAAGGGGCTGAAGATGCCCGACCAGCCGACCTACGACCAGATCGCCGAGTTCGCGGACAAGCTCACCGACAAGGCGAAGGGCACCTACGGGATCTGCCTGCGCGGCAAGGCCGGCTGGGGCGAGAACATGGCGTTCGTGTCGACGGTCGTGAACACGTTCGGCGGGCGCTGGTTCGACGAGAACTGGAACGCGCAGCTCACGTCGCCCGAATGGAAGAAGGCGATCACGTTCTACGTGAACCTGCTGAAGAAGGACGGCCCGCCGGGAGCGAGCTCGAACGGCTTCAACGAGAACCTGACGCTGACCGCGTCGGGCAAGTGCGCGATGTGGATCGACGCGACGGTTGCGGCCGGGATGCTCTATAACAAGCAGCAGTCGCAGGTCGCCGACAAGATCGGCTTCGCGCCCGCGCCGGTCGCCGTCACGCCGAAGGGTTCGCACTGGCTGTGGGCGTGGGCGCTGGCCGTGCCGAAGACCTCGAAGCAGCAGGATGCCGCGCGCAAGTTCATCGCGTGGGCGACGTCGAAGCAGTACATCGAGATGGCCGGCAAGGACGAGGGCTGGGCGTCGGTCCCGCCGGGCACGCGCGCGTCGACTTATCAGCGCCCCGAGTACAAGGCCGCCGCGCCGTTCTCGGACTTCGTGCTGAAGGCGATCGAGACGGCCGACCCGACCGATCCGTCGCTGAAGAAGGTGCCGTACACGGGCGTGCAGTACGTCGGGATTCCTGAATTCCAGTCGTTCGGCACGGTGGTCGGCCAGTCGATCGCGGGTGCGGTCGCGGGCCAGATGACGGTCGACCAGGCGCTCGCCGCCGGGCAGGCGGCCGCCGACCGCGCGGTACGGCAGGCCGGCTACAAGAAGTAACGCGGCCCCGCACCGTGTGCCGTCGGGCACGGTGCGGGTCGCCCACGCTGAAAGGCGGGCAGGCCGTTCGCGCCCGCGCATCAACCGGAGGGACCCCGATCATGCGTCACCTACGTCTTCCCCTGAGTCACGCGCCGTCGGTCGGCGACGCGTCGTCGCCGCCGGGCGCGCCGCGCCGCGCGCGCGGCGGCGCGAGCTGGCTCGTGTCGCCGTCCGTCGCGGTGCTGCTGCTGTGGATGTCGATTCCGCTCGCGATGACGATCTGGTATTCGTTCTCGCGCTACAACCTGCTGAACCCGGAGGTGAAGGGTTTCGCGGGCCTCGACAACTACCGCTTCCTCGCGACCGATCCGTCGTTCCTGCCCGCGATCTGGCACACGCTCGTGCTGATCGGCGCGGTGCTCGCGATCACGGTGATCGGCGGCGTGCTGATGTCCGTGCTGTTCGACCGCAAGTTCTACGGGCAGGGCGTCGCACGCCTGCTGGCGATCGCGCCGTTCTTCGTGATGCCGACGGTGTCCGCGCTGATCTGGAAGAACATGATCCTGCACCCGGTCTACGGGCTCGTCGCGACCGCGATGCGCGCGCTCGGGATGACGCCGATCGACTGGTTCGCCGATTACCCGCTTACCGCCGTGATCATCATCGTCGCGTGGCAATGGCTGCCGTTCGCGTTCCTGATCCTGTTCACCGCGATCCAGTCGCTCGACCAGGAGCAGAAGGAAGCCGCGCGCATCGACGGCGCGGGCCCGATCGCGATGTTCTTCTACATCACGCTGCCGCACCTGAAGCGTGCGATCGCCGTGGTCGTGATGATGGAGACGATCTTCCTGCTGTCGATCTTCGCGGAGATCTACACGACGACCGGCGGCGGCCCCGGCGACGCGACGACCAACCTGTCGTACCTGATCTACGCGCTCGGCCTGCAGCAGTTCGACGTCGGCCTCGCATCCGCCGGCGGCATCATCGCCGTGGTGGTCGCGAACGTCGTGTCGTTCTTCCTCGTGCGGATGCTCGCGCGCAACCTGAAGGGAGAGTACGAGAAATGAGCGACCTGACCTTCGAAGGCCGGCGCGTGCCGGCCGTGTTCGACCTGGTGCGGCGCGCGCTGCCCGGCACGCTCGCGTGGCTGATCGCGCTGCTGCTGTTCTTCCCGATCTTCTGGATGGCGATCACCGCGTTCAAGACCGAGCAGCAGGCGTATGCGTCGACGCTGTTCTTCATGCCGACGCTCGACAGCTTCCGCGAGGTGTTCGCGCGCAGCAACTACTTCGCGTTCGCGTGGAATTCGGTGCTGATCTCGGCGGGTGTCACGGTGATCTCGCTGCTGTTCGCGGTGCCGGCCGCGTACGCGATGGCGTTCTTCCCGAACCACCGCACGCAGAAGGTGCTGCTGTGGATGCTGTCGACGAAGATGATGCCGTCGGTCGGCGTGCTCGTGCCGATCTACCTGCTGTGGAAGAACGCGGGGCTGCTCGATACCGTGTCGGGCCTCGTGATCGTCTACACGCTGATCAACCTGCCGATCGCGGTGTGGATGACCTTCACGTACTTCAACGAGATCCCGAAGGACATCCTCGAAGCGGGGCGCATCGACGGCGCATCGACGTGGCAGGAGATCGTCTACCTGCTGATGCCGATGGCGCTGCCGGGGCTCGCGTCCACCGCGCTGCTGCTGGTGATCCTGTCGTGGAACGAGGCGTTCTGGAGCATCAACCTGTCGAGTTCGAACGCGGCGCCGCTGACCGTGTTCATCGCGTCGTACTCGAGCCCGGAGGGATTGTTCTGGGCGAAGTTGTCCGCCGCTTCGTTGCTCGCGGTCGCGCCGATCCTGATCGTCGGCTGGCTGTCGCAGAAGCAGCTGGTGCGCGGGCTCACGTTCGGGGCGGTCAAATGAGCGCGGCCGGCGAAGGTGCTACCGGTCAAGGTGCGAACGTGCTGATCTGCGATTGCGACGGCGTGCTGATCGACAGCGAAGCGGTCGCCGCCGACGTGATCGTGCGCGAACTCGATGCGCGCTGGCCGGGCGTCGATGCGCGGCCGGCCGTGATGCCGTTGCTCGGGCTGCGCATCGAACGCGTGCTGGCCGGCGCGAGTGACGCCGTCGGCCGCACGCTGTCGGCCGACGACGTCGATGCGATCCGCCGTGCGGTCGAGGCGGCGGCCGTCAACGCACCGATGGTCGAAGGCATCGACGCGGCGCTGGCCGCGATCGAACTGACGACGGCCTGCGCGAGCAACAGCTACCGCACGTATGTCGAGGCGGCGCTCGCGCGCACGGGCCTCGCGCGCTTCTTCGGCGACCGGCTGTTCTGCGCGGATTCCGTCGCGCGGCCGAAGCCGGCGCCGGACGTGTATCTCGCGGCCGCGCGCACGCTCGGCGTGGCGCCCGCGCAGTGCCTCGTCGTCGAGGACAGCGTGACGGGCATCACCGCGGCGGCCGCGGCCGGCATGACCGTGCTCGGCTTCGTCGGCGGCGGGCATGCGTCGGCCGCGCAGATCGACGCGCTGCGCGGCATCGGCGCGCGTCACGTATTCGACGACATGCACGAGCTGCCCGGCTACGTCGCGCGCTGGCAGGCGACGGGCGCGGTGCTGCCGAACTAGGACAAGTTACGCGCCGCATGCGTGCATGCGGCGCATCACGAACGAACGGAGACAGATCATGGCAAGCGTGCTCCTGCGCAACATCGCGAAGCGCTACGACGAAACCGAAGTACTGCGTAACGTGAACCTCGACATCGCCGACGGCGAATTCGTCGTGTTCGTCGGCCCGAGCGGCTGCGGCAAATCCACGCTGATGCGGATGATCGCGGGCCTCGAGGATATTTCGAGCGGCGACCTGCTGATCGACGGCGCGAAGGTCAACGACGTGCCGAGCGCGAAGCGCGGCATCGCGATGGTGTTCCAGTCGTATGCGCTGTACCCGCACATGACGCTGTACGACAACATGGCGTTCGGCCTCAAGCTCGCGGGCGCGAAGAAGCCCGAGATCGACCAGGCGGTGAAGAACGCGGCGAAGATCCTGCACATCGATCACCTGCTCGACCGCAAGCCGAAGCAGCTGTCGGGCGGCCAGCGGCAGCGCGTCGCGATCGGTCGTGCGATCACGCGCAAGCCGAAGGTGTTCCTGTTCGACGAGCCGCTGTCGAATCTCGACGCCGCGCTGCGCGTGAAGATGCGGCTGGAGTTCGCGCGGCTGCACGACGAGCTGAAGACGACGATGATCTACGTGACGCACGACCAGGTCGAGGCGATGACGCTCGCCGACAAGATCGTCGTGCTGTCGGGCGGCGCGGTGCAGCAGGTCGGCACGCCGAACGAGCTGTATCACGCACCGGCGAACCAGTTCGTCGCGGGCTTCATCGGTTCGCCGAAGATGAACTTCCTGACAGGCACGGTCGAATCGATCGATGCGGGCGGCGTGCTGGTGCGCTTCGACAGCGGCGAGACGCAGCGCGTGGCGGTCGAAGCGGCGGGGCTGCAGCGCGGCGCGGCGGTGACCGTCGGCGTGCGGCCCGAGCACCTGTTGGTCGAGGCCGCGGCCACGGGTGTCGCCGCGCGGACGATGGCCGTCGAGTCGCTCGGCGATGCCGCGTACCTGTATGCGGAGTCGGCGGTTGCGCCGGACGGCCTGATCGCGCGGATTCCGCCGCTCGATACGTATCGCACCGGCGACGCGCTGCACGTGCATGCGCAAGCCGAGCACTGTCACCTGTTCGACGAGCAAGGGCAGGCGTTGCGGCGGCTCGGCGTGCACGCGAAGGCGGCGTGACGGCCGGCCGCGCTCACAGGTGCAAATGCGCGGCCATGTAATCGACGAACGCGCGCAGCTTCGGCGTCGGATGGCGGCCTGACGGCCACAGTGCATAGAGCGGCGTGCGGCTCGCGACGTGTTCGTCGAGCACCGCACGCAGCGTGCCGCCATCGAGCGCGCCGTGCACGAAGAATTCGGGCAGGCACGCGATGCCGAGCCCGCGCAGCGCGAAGCACAGGCGCGTTTCCGCGCTGTTGCTGACCATCGATACGGGCACGTCGGGCGGCGTGCCCGAGCGCGGCACGCGCAGTGGCCAGGTTTCGAGCTTGCCGCTGCTCGGGAAACGGTAGTGCAGGCAGCGGTGGCGCGCGAGATCGGCCGGCGTGTGCGGCGTGCCGTGCCGGTCGAGATAGTCGGGCGACGCGACGAGGTGCTGGCGGAAATGGCCGAGCAGCCGCGACGACAGCCGCGAATCCGACGGCTGGCCGGTGCGCAGCACCGCGTCGAAACCTTCTTCGACGACGTCGACGAGTCGGTCGCTGAAATCGATATCGAGTTCGATCTCCGGATACGCGGCCATGAAGTCGGCGAGCACCGGCAGCAGCAGCGTGCCGATCGTCGGCAGGCTCACGCGCAAACGCCCGCGCGGCGCTTCGGCGCTGTACTTCAGTTCCTGCTCGGCCGCGTCGATCTCGGCGATCACGCGCCGGCACCGTTCGAGAAAGCGCGTGCCTTCGGCGGTCAGCGTGATGCTGCGCGTGCTGCGGTGAAACAGCCGCACGTTCAGGCGCGCCTCGAGCCGCGCGATGCGCTTGCCGATCGCCGATGCCGACAGCCCGAGCGCGCGGCCGGCCGCGACGAAACTGCGCGTTTCCGCGACCTGCACGAACACGACGAAGCCGCCCAGATTTTCCATGCAAGATCCCGATTGCGGACATCGACGTCCGGATTGTCCGGAACTCTAACCCGGTTTTTCTTCTCGCGTCGGCTCCTTACGATGGGCGTTCCTTCACTGTTCGAGGTCACGCCATGTCATCCCAGCCTGTCACCGCGTCCTGCGCCGAACCGGACGCCGCGCTCGATCGCGCGCCCGCCGACGAGCGCCTGCCGGTCGCGAACCTGCTGGCGCTCGCGACGGCCGCCTTCATCACGATCCTTACCGAGGCATTGCCGGCCGGCCTGCTGCCGCTGATGAGCGTCGACCTGCGCGTGCCTGCCGCGCTGATCGGCCAGCTCGTGACCGTGTATGCGCTCGGCTCGATCGTCGCGGCGATTCCGCTCGTGGCCGCGACCCGCGCGATGCGCCGGCGCCGCTTGCTGCTCATGGCGCTGGCCGGCTTCGTCGTGTCGAATGCGCTGACCGCCGTGTCGCCGTACTACGCGCTCACGCTCGTCGCGCGCTTCGTCGCGGGCATGTCGGCCGGGCTGCTGTGGGCGTTGCTGGCCGGTTATGCGAGCCGGATGGTCGACGCGTCGTTGCGCGGCCGCGCGATCGCGGTCGCGATGCTCGGCGCGCCGGTCGCGATGTCGATCGGCATTCCGGCCGGCACCGCGCTGGGCGCGGCGCTCGGCTGGCGCGTCGCGTTCGCGTTGATCACGCTCGCGGCGCTCGCGCTGATCGGCTGGATCCGCTTGCGCTTGCCCGATTACCCGGGGCAGCAGGCCGGCGCGCGCGAACCGGTGCTCGGCGTGATGACGCTGCCGGGCGTACGGCCGGTCCTGATCGTGATGTTCGCGTACGTGCTCGCGCACAACATGCTGTACACGTACGTCGCGCCGTTTCTCGCGGGCGTGCGGATGGGTGCGCAGGTCGATGTGGTGCTGTTCGTGTTCGGCGTCGCGTCGCTGGTCGGCATCGCGCTGACGGGCGCGTGGATCGGCGCCGCGCAACGGCGTCTGACGCTCGCCAGCATCGCGCTGTTCGCGCTCGCGGCGGTGATGCTCGGCGCCGGATCGGGGATGACGATCATCTATGCGGGCGTCGCGCTGTGGGGGCTCGCGTTCGGCGGCGCGCCGACGCTGTTCCAGACGGCCACCGCGAATGCGGCGGGGGACGCCGCCGACGTCGCGCAGTCGATGCTCGTGACGGTGTGGAACCTCGCGATCGCCGGGGGCGGCATCGCGGGCGGGATGCTGCTCGGCGCCACCGGCGCCGGTGCGATTCCGTGGGTGCTCGTCGCGCTGCTGGCGGCCGCGTGGGTCGGCGCGTGGCGTGCGCGCCGGCATGCGTTTCCGGCGCCGCGCGCGGCCTGAGCGTCCGGCTGAGGACTCAGTCCGCCTTCGCGTCGAGCGCGGCGCGCGCGCAGGTTTCGTCGGTGACGAGCCCCGACATCCAGCGGCCGCGCAACGCGGCGATCACCGCGTCGCGTTTCTTCGGGCCGCCCGCGAACGCGATCGTCGGGCGCTTCGGCGGCGTGGCGAGCGACACGCTCGTCACGCGCGTGCCGGTCGATACGTCGATCAGCTTGCCCTGCGCGTCGATCGGCATGCCGAGCAGTTCGGCCACCGCGCCGAGCGCGGTCATCTCGTCGCGCTCCTGTTCGGTGATGAAGCCGTCTTCGTAGAGCGGGCAGTGCGGGCCGATGTTGCCGATCCCGACGAACGCGACGTCGGCCTTGCCCGACAGCGCCTCGACGATCCGGTACAGCCGGTGGTTGCACCACTGCGCGCGCTCGGCCGCGCTGTCGGCGAACAGCGGCGCGGGCAGCAGGAAGTGCTTGCTGCCGGTCTTCTCGGAGATGTACTGCGCGACGTCGTAGCGGTTCGACGATCCGTCGGCCGCGATCGCGCCGACCATCGACACGAGCCGGTGCTGCGGGCGCTCGATCTGCGCGATCTGCGCGACCGCGGCCTTCAGCGTCCGGCCGCTGCTGACGGCGATCACCATCGGCCGCGTCTCGCCCAGGTAGCGCTCCATCACCTGCGCGCCGGCGACCGCGAGCTTGCGGTCGATCGCGTCGGGCGCATCGGCATCGACGGGCACGACTTCGCACATCGCGAGGCCGTAGCGCTTCGACAGCTGCGCGCCGAGATCGAGGCAGTCGGCGAGCTGGTGGTCGACGCGCACGCGGATCAGGTTCTTCTCGACCGCGAACGCGACGAGGCGCTGCGCGACGGGGCGCGACACCTGCAGCTTTTCGGCGATTTCGTTCTGCGTGTCGCCCGCGACGTAGTAGAGCCACGCGGCACGCGTGGCGAGATCGAGTTTTTCTGAGGACTTGGACACGATAGCGATTCGGTTCGGAGCTGGGGGGCCGCCCGCGGGCCGGCCGGCGGGCCGCACGACGGCATCCACTGTACCGCATGTCGCGCGTGCGGCCGGCGGCCGGTGCGCGCGACCGCGGCGCTTACGCGAGCCGTGCGCGCGACGGTTCGTACAGCGGCCGCACGTGACGGTACAGCGTGCGGAACGCGTCGAGGCGTTCGCGCAGCAGCGCATGGCGCGCGGCGTCCGGTGCGTAGTCGGCACGCACGGGCGGCTTGGTCAGCACCGTATGCGGATCGCCGCCGACGGCCAGCCAGCCGAGCCGGGCCGCGCCGAGCGCCGCACCGGTTTCGCCGCCGCCGATCTGGCGCGTGCGCACGTTCAGCGCGTCGGCGATCAGCTGCGCCCAGAACGCGCTGCGCGCGCCGCCGCCGATCAGCGACAACTGGTCGGTTTCGATGCCGGCCGCATGCAGCGCGTCGAAGCCGTCGGCGAGGCCGAGCGTCACGCCTTCGAGCACCGCGTAGCCGAGATGCGCGCGCTCGGTCGCGTGCGTCATCCCGAAGAACACGCCCTGCGCATACGGATCGTTGTGCGGCGTGCGCTCGCCGGACAGGTAGGGCAGGAACAGCGGCGCCGTCGCGAGCGCGTCGGCGTCGAGCGCCGCGACTTCGGCGAGCAGCGCGGGCTCGTCGGTGCCGGTCAGCTTGCAGACCCAGCGCAGGCAGCTCGCGGCCGACAGCACGACGCTCATCAATTGCCAGCGATCGGGAATCGCATGGCAGAACGCATGCACGGCCGACGCGGGATTCGGCATGAAGCGGTCGCCGACCACGCTCAGCACGCCCGACGTGCCGAGCGACACGAAGCCGTCGCCCGCGTGGATCGCGCCGATGCCGAGTGCGCTGGTCGCGTTGTCGCCGCCGCCGCCCGCCACCACGACGGCCTCCGACAGCCCGAGTTCGCGTGCGATATCGGCGCGCAGCGTGCCCGACGGTGCGTTGCCCTCGACGATGCGGGGCATCTGGTCGCGCGTCATCCCGCATGCGGCGAGCAGCGCGTCGGACCAGTCGCGGCGCGCGACGTCGAGCCACAGCGTGCCGGCCGCGTCCGACGGGTCCGACACCTTCGCGCCGGTCAGCCGGAACCGCAGGTAGTCCTTCGGCATCAGCACGCACGCGGTGGCTGCGAATACGTCGGGTTCGTGTTTCGCGACCCACAGCAGTTTCGGTGCGGTGAAGCCCGGCATCGCGAGATTGCCGGCCAGTGCATGGAGATCGGGTGCGCGTTCGGTGAGCAGCGCACATTCGTCGGCGCTGCGCATGTCGTTCCACAGGATCGCGGGGCGCAGCACGCGGTCGTCGCGGCCGAGCAGCACGGCGCCGTGCATCTGGCCCGACAGGCCGATGCCGCGCACCTGCGCGAACGCTTGCGGATGCCGTTCGCGCAGCGCCGCGAGCGCGGCGAGCGTGCCTTGCCACCAGTCGTCCGGATGTTGTTCGGCCCAGCGCGGATGCGGCCGCGACACCGTGAACGGCGAGCCGGCGGTGCCGACGACCGCGCCGTCCGGGGCGAGCAGCAGCACCTTCACTTCCGAGGTGCCGAGGTCGATGCCGAGATACATGAGCGATCCGTTCCGTCAGAGAGGAGCCGCTACTTTAGCCGTGCTGCCCGGCATGTGCCAAGCAGGTTCGCCCGGCCCGTGCGGCCGGGCGCCGGCTGCCGCGCGTCAGCGCGGCGCGAGCCAGGTGTCGACCCACGCGAGCCCGGCGCGCAGCGCCTCGTACAGCGCCGCGTTGCCGGCGAGCGAGCCCCACAGCGGGCGGCTCGCGCACAGCGCGACGACCGGGTCGTCGGCATCGACGATCGCCCGCGCGGCGCTTTCGTCCATCACGCCGTCCTGGTACGCGTACGGCAGCGTGCCGCGCGCCCAGCGTTCGAGAAAACGCAGGAACAGCGCGGGCAGCACGGCGGTGGCGACCGGCGCCGCGCCGCGCGCGAACGATTCGGCGAGCGTCGGCGCGATGAAGCCGGGGATCTTCGAGAAGCCGTCGGCCGCGACGCGCTGGTTCGTGTCGAGCACGTACGGATTGCCGAAGCGTTCGAGCACGACGTCGCGGTAGCGCGCGAGATCGAGCGGGCTCGGGGTGAGGCACGGGATCACGTCCTGCGTCACGTAGTCGTGCGCGAAGCGGCGGATCGCCGCGTCGTGCGTGCCTTCGTGGATATACGTGTGGCCCGCGAGCGTGCCGGCCCACGCGATGCAGCTGTGCGTCGCGTTGAGGATGCGGATCTTCGCTTCCTCATACGGGTGCACGTCGTCGACGAGTTCGGCGCCGGCCAGCTCCCAGCGCGGCCGGCCGGCCGCGAAGCGGTCCTCGATCACCCACTGGATGAACGATTCGCCCATCACCGGGCACGCGTCGTCGATGCCGGTGGCCGCCAGCACGCGCTCGCGCACGTCGGCCGTCGGGCGCGGCGTGATGCGGTCGACCATCGCGCTCGGCGTGGCGACGTTCGCGTCGAACCACGCGAGCAGGTCGGCCTGCCCGCGCCGCTCGAGGAATTCGCGCATTCCCGCGCGAAAGCGCGCGCCGTTGTTGCGCAGGTTGTCGCAGCTCTGCAGCGTCAGCGGGCCCGCGCCGCGCGTCATGCGTTCGGCGAGCAGCGCCGCGAGCGCGCCGTACAGCGTCGTGCGCGCGCCCTGCAGGTCGGCCGCGAGATCGGCGTTCGCGATGTCGAGCCGGTTGTGTTCGTCGAGGTAGTAGCCGCCTTCGGTGACGGTGAACGACACGATCCGGCAGGCCGGATCGGCGCCGGCGTCGATCAGCGCGGCGAGGTCGATCGACCACGGCAGCACGCGCGTGATCGCACGGATCGTCTCGTACGCGCGCTCGCCTTGCGGCGTGACGGTTTCGAGCGTGTATTCGCCGTGCTGCGCGGCCAGCGCTTCCATCGTCGCGCGCATGTCGTCGCGGATGTTGCCGACGGTCAGCGACCAGCGTTCGTCGGCCGGCACGGCCGTGTTCACGCGATGCAGATACCACGCCTGGTGCGCGCGGTGAAACGAGCCCGCGCCGATGTGCAGCAGCACGGGCGCGCGGGCGGAGGACGATTCGCTCATCCGGTGTCTCCTGTTCGTGCCAGTCTTTCCTGTCGGCGAGATCATTTGCTCGTCGTGTGAGCGAATGATCGTATTCGGGCGAACGAAAGTCAAGGCGGGGAAACGGCATTTCGATGGTGCGCTGCGGCGGCGCGCGGGCAGGGCGGGAAGAGGCGGGGAACGGGCGGCCGTCCGGGAAATGCGGTCAGCGTCCTTCGCGCGTGAGCGCGACGAGTTCGTCGAGCAGCTTGCCGGCCGGCCCCGGCAGGATCCCGTGGCGGCGCCGGAACGCGGTGAGCGTGCGCACCGCGACGACCTCGCGCACGGGCAGCGTGTCGATCGTGCCGGCGCGCTGCTCGGCGCCGTACATCGGCTCGGCCATCCAGCTCAGGAAACCCGCGTGCGCGACGAGGCTCTTCAGCGTCGTGACCGAGCGCGTCTCGACTGCGATGTCGGGCAGCGCGAGCCCGTGCGCGTCGAAGGTCGCGCGCATGTGGTCGAACGGCGCGGTGCCGCGCGGCGGAATCGCCCAGCGTGCATCCAGCGTATCGGCGAGCGTCGGCGCGCGGCCGAGCGCGCGCAGCGGATGGTGCGGCGCCGCAACGATATGGCTGCGATCTTCCCAGCGGCACTCGGGAATCGCGACGATCTCGTCGGTGTCGGGCCCGTGCGCGGACAGCGCGAGATCGATCTCGTGCTTGTTCAGCCCTTCGGCGAGCCGGTCCCACACGCCTTCGATGATCTCGACGCGCAGGTTCGGCCAGCGGTCGAGCACGCGGCCGACCGCGACCGGCAGCACGAGGCTCGCGATACTGCCCACCGCGCCGACCTTGATCGTGCCCTTCGCGAACCCGCGCATCGCGTCGAGCTCCTCGCGCGCGTGCTCGGCCTCGTGCTGCAGCAGCGTCGCGTGCGGCAGCAGCGCGTCGCCGAACGCGGTGAGCTGCACGCCCTTCGAATGGCGCTCGAACAGCGGCGCGCCCACCTGGTCCTCGAGCCGCTTCAGGATCCGGCTCAGCGCCGGTTGCGTCACATGCAGCGCATCGGCCGCGCGGCCGAGGCTGCCGCACGCGACGATCGTCGTGAAGGCGCGCAATTGTCGGAGATCGAAGGTCATGCCGGAATGTAATGGCTTATCGCAAAAAATACAGTATCCGAGAATGGCTTGCGCTTCGATACTGTGGAAACCGCCAAGCCATCGAGGAGACACCCGAGCATGTCCGGCCATCCGCCCCCATCCGCCGCACCCGTCACCGTTCGCGACGCGGTCATCGACCTGCTTCGCCAGTTCGGCATCGACCGCGTGTTCGGTAATCCCGGTTCGACCGAACTGCCGATGTTTCGCGATTTCCCGGCCGATTTCCGTTACGTGCTCGGCCTGCACGAGGCCGTCGTGGTCGGGATGGCCGACGGCCATGCGCAGGCCACCGGCAATGCAGCGGTCGTCAACCTGCATTCCGCGGCGGGCGTCGGCAACGCGATGGGCAACCTTTTCACCGCGTTCAAGAACCGCACGCCGCTGATCGTCACCGCGGGCCAGCAGGCGCGCGCGATCCTGCCGTTCGATCCATTCCTCGGCGCGACGCAGGCCGCCGAACTGCCGAAGCCGTACGTGAAATGGAGCATCGAGCCGGCGCGCGCGCAGGACGTGCCGGCCGCGATCGCGCGGGCATACCGCATCGCGATGCAGGAGCCGCGCGGCCCGGTGTTCGTGTCGATTCCCGTCGACGACTGGGACCAGCCGGCCGAGCTGCTGCCACGGCGCGACGTCAGCAGCGTCGTGCGGCCCGATCCCGACGCGCTCGCGCGGCTCGGCGATGCGCTCGACGCTGCGCGTCGTCCCGCGCTCGTGGTCGGCGCGGCGGTCGATCGTGCAGGCGCGTGGGACGACGTCGTGCGACTCGCCGAGCGGCACCGGGCGCGCGCGTACGTCGCGCCGATGTCGGGCCGCTGCAGCTTCCCCGAGGACCATCCGCTGTTCGGCGGCTTCCTGCCCGCGATCCGCGAGAAGATCGTCGCGCGGCTCGACGGGCACGACCTCGTTTTCGCGTTCGGCGCGCCCGCGTTCACCTATCACATCGAAGGCTTCGGCCCGCACGTGCCGCCGGGTGCGGCGCTCGTGCAACTCGTCGACGATCCGGGCGTCGCCGCGTGGACGCCGTCGGGCGACGCGGTCGTCGGCAACCTGCGCCTTGCTGCGCGCGACCTGCTGGCGCGCCCGGCGCCGCCCGAGCGGCCGATGCCCGCGCCGCGGCCGTCGCGCGTGCGCGTCGACGCGCCGGCCGCCGGCGAGCGCATGTCGGCCGCGTTCGCGCTGCAGACGCTCGCCGACGTGCGCGACGCGCACGACATCGTCGTGGAGGAAGCGCCGAGCGCGCGGCCCGTGATGCAGGAACACCTGCCGTTCACGCGCAGCGGCACGTTCTACACGATGGACAGCGGCGGGCTCGGTTACGGGATGCCGGCCGCCGTCGGCGTCGCGCTCGCGCAGCCGGGCCGGCGCGTGATCGGGCTGATCGGCGACGGATCGAGCCTGTATTCGATCCAGGCATTGTGGAGCGCCGCGCAACTGAAGCTGCCGATCACGTTCGTGATCCTGAACAACCGGCGCTACGCGGCGCTGCAGGATTTCGCGCCGGTGTTCGGCTTCGGCCCCGGCGACCCCGTGCAGGGCACCGATCTGCCCGACCTGAATTTCGTCGCGCTCGCCGAAGGGATGGGCTGCCGCGGCGTGCGCGTCGCCGACGCGGCGCGCCTGCGCGATACGCTGACCGACGCGCTGCAGGCCACGACGCCGGTCGTCGTCGAAGTCGAGATTGCCTGACGCGCGGCGCGCGTCTTTTGCGGAGAATCCATGCAAACCGTATCGATGCTGATCGGCGGCGAACGCCGCCATTCGTCCAGCGGCGCGACCTTCGTGCGCCGCAACCCGCTCGACGGCGAAATCGCGTCCGTAGCGCCCGCGTGCACCGTCGACGATGCGCGTGCGGCGGCCGACGCGGCCGCCCGCGCGTTTCCCGAATGGGCCGCGCTTGGGCCCGGTGCGCGCCGCGCGCTGCTGCTGAAGGCGGCCGCCGCGCTCGAAGCGAAGCACGAGCAGTTCGTCGCCGCGATGGCGGCCGAGACGGGCGCGTCCGCGCTGTGGGCCGGCTTCAACGTGCACCTTGCCGCGAGCGGGCTCGTCGAGGCCGCGTCGCTGACCACGCAGATTGGCGGCGAGCTGATTCCGTCCGACGTGCCCGGCTCGCTCGCGATGGGCGTGCGGCAGCCGGCCGGCGTCGTGCTCGGCATTGCACCGTGGAACGCGCCGGTGATCCTCGCGACGCGCGCGCTCGCGCTGCCGCTCGCGTGCGGCAACACGGTCGTGCTGAAGGGTTCGGAGCTGTGCCCCGTCACGCACGGGTTGATCGTCGAGGCGCTGCAGGAGGCCGGGCTGCCGCCGGGCGTCGTCAATTTCGTGACGAACGCGCCTGAGGACGCGGGCGCCGTCGTCGATGCGTTGATTGCGCATCCGGCCGTGCGCCGCGTGAATTTCACGGGCTCGACGCGCGTCGGGCGGATCGTCGCCGAAGCATGCGCGCGCCACCTGAAGCCGTCGGTGCTGGAGCTCGGCGGCAAGGCGCCGTTCGTCGTGCTCGACGATGCGGATATCGACGCGGCGGTCGCGGCGGCCGCATTCGGCGCGTTCGCGAATTCCGGGCAGATCTGCATGTCGACCGAGCGGATCATCGTCGACGCGTCGATCGCCGATACGTTCGTCACGAAGCTCGCCGCCAAGGCTGCATCGCTGCCGCTCGGCGATCCTCGCAACGGGCCCGTCGTCCTCGGTTCGCTGATCGACATGAAGGCCGTCGAACGCTGCAACGCGCTGATCGACGACGCGCTTGCGCACGGCGCGACACTGCGGTGCGGCGGCAAGGCCGACAGCACGCTGTTCCCGGCGACGCTGCTCGACCACGTGACGCCGGCGATGCGCATCTACGCGGAAGAATCGTTCGGCCCAGTGAAGGGCATCGTGCGCGTCGACGGCGAGGCGGCGGCGATCCGCTGCGCGAACGACAACGCGTTCGGGCTGTCGTCGGCCGTGTTCAGCCGCGATGTCGCGCGTGCGATGCGCGTCGCGGCACGCATCGAATCGGGCATCTGCCACGTGAACGGCCCGACCGTGCACGACGAGGCGCAGATGCCGTTCGGCGGCGTGAAGGACAGCGGCTTCGGCCACTTCGGCGGCAAGGCCGGCATCGCGGCGTTCACGGACCTGCGCTGGATCACCGTGCAGACGGCGCCACGCCACTATCCGTTCTGACGAGGCCATGACGATGAGGATCGCGATTCTGGGCGCGGGCGCGATGGGCTCGCTGTTCGGCGGGCTGCTGGCCGAAAGCGGTGAGGCCGTCACATTGATCGACGTGAACGATGCGCATCTCGATGCGATCCGCCGCGACGGGCTGCGCATCGACGACGATCGCGGCGAACGGCGCGTCCGCGATTTGCAGGCCGTGCGGCCGGACGCCGCGAATGCGGCCGCGGCCGCGTCGCCCGACACACCGTTCGACCTGCTGATCGTTTTCACGAAATCGCTGCACACGCGCAGCGCGCTCGACGGCGTGCGCGCGTTGCTGACGCCGCGCACGTACGTGCTGACGTTGCAGAACGGGCTCGGCAACGTCGAAATGCTGAATGCGTTCGTGCCGCTCGAGCGGATCCTGGTCGGCGTGACGACGTGGCCGGCCGACGCCGCGGGGCCCGCGCACGTTCGCTCGCACGGCGCGGGCACGATCCGCATGATGACGGCCGACGGCGCGGCCCGCCCGGTCGCGAAGGCGGTGGTCGACGCGCTGTCGCGCGCGGGGCTCGCGTGCACGCTCGATGCCGACGTGTGGGCCGCGATCTGGGAGAAGGTGGCGTTCAACGCGGCCCTCAACACGCTGTGCGCGGTGACCGGCTGCACGGTCGACCAGCTCGGCAACCATCACGACGGGCCGCGGCTCGCGCTCGCGATCGCGGCCGAGACGGCCGCCGTCGCCCGCGCGAAGGGCATCGCGGTCGACGGTGAACGCATCGCACGCAACGTCGAGCATGCGATCCACGAACATCGCGGCCATCGCCCGTCGATGCTGCAGGACGTGCTCGCGGGTCGCCGCACGGAAATCGACGCGATCAGCGGCAAGGTCGTCGCGGCTGCGCGCGAAGCGGGTGTCGCGGTGCCGCACGCCGAGACGCTGCTCGCGCTCGTCCGGCTGATCGACGCACGGGTGAACTGAGCATCAGGCCGGCGGCCGGCTTGCGCCGCATAACGATACGAGCGCGCCGTGCGTGTGCGATGGCGCCGGCTCGGGACGGATTGGACAAGACACCGGAGCCGGCGCCGACGCGTTGCGCCCGGCCGACCGCGCAGTACGAGATCCGGGCACGCGCCAGCGCCAGCCCGGACAACTGGAGACGCCATGAAAGCCATCGAATGCCGTTGTCTTGCCGCGCGCCGCTCGCGCACGTTGCCGCGCATGCGCAGCGCACGGGAGGTCGCATGAGCACGCGCGACGGAGTGCCGCCGCCGTCGGTCGACATCGGCACCACCCTCGACGACGGGCCGTTCACGACGATGCAGCGCTGCGTGGTGCTGCTCGCCGCGCTCGCGATCGTGCTCGACGGTTTCGACGGCCAGTTGATCGGCTTTGCGATTCCCGTGCTGATCCGCGAATGGGGCATCACGCGCGGCGCGTTCGCGCCGGCGGTCGCGGCGGGCCTGATCGGGATGGGCATCGGCAGCGCGTGCGCGGGCATCGTCGCGGATCGTTTCGGCCGCCGCCAGGCCGTGATCGGCAGCGTGTTCCTGTTCGGCATCGCGACCTGCGCGATCGGCTTCGCGCCCGATGTCACCGCGATCGCGATACTGCGTTTCTTTGCAGGGCTCGGTATCGGCGGTGCGCTGCCGACGGCCACGACGATGACGGCCGAATACACGCCCGCGCGGCGCCGCACGATGATGGTGACGGCGACGATCGTCTGCGTGCCGCTCGGCGGCATGCTGGCCGGCCTGTTCGCACACGAGGTGTTGCCGCGCTACGGCTGGCGCGGGCTGTTCTTCGCCGGTGGCGCGCTGCCGCTCGTGCTCGGTTTCGTGCTCGTGCGCGCGCTGCCCGAATCGCCGCGTTATCTCGCACGGCGCCCCGCGCGCTGGCCGGAACTCGGCGCGCTGCTCGCGCGGATGCAGCGGCCGGTCGCGCCGGGCACCGTGTTTACCGATATGAAGGACGCACGCGTGCCCGGTGGACGCAGCGGTTTCGGCGCGCTGTTCGCGAGCGGCCAGGCGCGCGACACGATCGCGCTGTGGTGCGCGTTCTTCATGTGTCTGCTGGCCGTGTATGCGGCGTTCAGCTGGCTGCCGACGATGCTCGCGGCGAGCGGGCTGAGCGTGTCGGTCGCGGGCGCGGGGCTCACCGCGTACAACCTCGGCGGCGTGATCGGCGCGCTGCTGTGTGCATGGGCGATCGCGCATGCCGGGTCGCGCTGGCCGCTCGCGCTGTGCAGCATCGGCGGCGCGGCGAGCGCGGTGTGGCTGATGGGCGTCGATGCGAGCCGTCACACGGGCTGGCTGATCGTCGGGCTCGGCCTGCACGGGCTGTTCGTCAACGCGGTGCAGTCGACGATGTATGCGCTCTGCGCGTACATCTACCCGACGGCGGTGCGCGCGACGGGCACCGCGAGCGCGCTCGCGTTCGGCCGGCTCGGCGCGATCCTCAGCGCGTTTGCGGGCGCGATCGTGATCACGACGGGCGGCGCAAGCGCGTACCTGACGATGCTGGCCGCCGCGATGGGCGTGGTGTGCGTCGCGCTGCTCGCGGTGCGGCGGCATATTCCGCGGCTGTCGCGCGCGCAGTCGATGCCGCGCGAAGGAGAGGAGCTGGCCCGCACGTCGTCGTGACGTGCGGGCGCATCACGTGCGTTACAGCGTGGTGCGCACGTGCCAGAGCTCGGGGAACAGCACGACGTCGAGCATCTTGCGCAGATAGGGCGCGCCGCTGGTGCCGCCCGTGCCCTGCTTGAAGCCGATGATGCGCTCGACGGTCGTCACGTGACGGAAGCGCCACTGGCGGAATGCGTCCTCGAGATCGACCAGTTCCTCGGCCATCTCGTACAGCTCCCAGTGTTGCTGCGGGTGACGGTACACCTCGAGCCACGCGGCCTCGACCGTTTCGTCGTGCCGCGTCGGCTGCGTCCAGTCGCGCTCGAGCCGTTCCGCCGCGATCGGGAAACCGCGCCGCGCGAGCAGGCGCACGACCTCGTCGTAGAACGACGGCGCCTCGAGCGTCGCGCGCACCTGTTCGAGGATGTCGGGCCGGTGCGCATGCGGCTGCAGCATCTGCTCGTTCTTGTTGCCGAGCAGGAATTCGAGCTGGCGATACTGGTACGACTGGAAGCCCGACGACTGCCCGAGATACGGCCGCATCGCCGAATACTCGGACGGCGTCATCGTCGACAGCACGCTCCACGCCTGCACGAGCTGCTCGAGGATGCGCGACACGCGCGCGAGCATCTTGAACGCGGGCGGCAACGCGTCGGTGCGCACCGCATCGAGCGCGCCGCGCAGTTCGAACAACGCGAGCTTCATCCACAGCTCGCTGGTCTGATGCTGGATGATGAACAGCATCTCGTTGTGATCGGGCGACAGCGGATGCTGCGCGTCGAGGATCGAATTCAGCGACAGGTAGTCGCCGTAGCTCATCGACTTCGAGAAATCGAGCTGCGCGTTGTGCCAGCCGGCTTGGCCCGAGGTTTCGCCCGGCACGTGCGGTGCTTCGTGTGCCGGATGCGGGGCGCGTGCGCCCGAGAACGGGCAGCCCGCCGGCGCGTCGTCGCCGGGCGGCTGCATATGACCAGAATTCACGACTTTCTCCAGGATTGAATGACGGGGGCGCGGCGCGTCATCCGCACGTCGGTGCGGCGCGCGCCGGGCAGAACCGGTCAGGTCACCGCGCCGCGCTCGGCGAACTCGGGCGCCTTCCACGCTTCGGTGGCCAGGATGTCGCGCAGCGTCTCGACGGCATCCCACACGTCGGCGAAGCGCGTGTAGAGCGGCGTGAAGCCGAAGCGCAGCACGTACGGCTCGCGGTAGTCGCCGATCACGCCGCGCGCGATCAGCGCCTGCATCACCTCGTAGCCGTGCGGATGCTCGAAGCTCGCCTGCGAGCCGCGCTGGTGATGCGAGCGCGGCGTGACGAGCTTCAGCGACAGGCCTGCACAGCGCGACTCGACGAGCGCGATGAACGCATCGGTCAGCGCGAGCGACTTGCGGCGGATCGCGTGCATGTCGGTCTGCAGGAACACGTCGAGCCCGCATTCGACCATCGACATCGACACGATCGGCTGCGTGCCGCACAGGAAGCGCGCGATGCCCGGATCGGGCGCGAAGCCCGGTTGCATCGCGAACGGCGCGCGGTGGCCCCACCAGCCGGACAGCGGCTGCGAGAAATGCGCGTGATGGCGCTGCGACACCCATACGAACGCGGGCGAACCGGGGCCGCCGTTCAGGTACTTGTACGTGCAGCCGACCGCGCCGTCCGCGCGCGCGCCGTTCAGGTCGACCGGCACCGCGCCGGCCGAGTGCGCGAGATCCCACAGCATCAGCGCGCCCGCGTCGTGCACGAGCTGCGTGACAGCCGGCATGTCGTGCATGTAGCCGGTGCGGTAGTTCACGTGCGTGATCATCGCGACGGCCGTGTCCGCGCCGAGCGCATCGGGCAGGTCGGCCGGATCGTCGATCAGGCGCAGTTCGTAGTCGCCGCCGAGCTGTTCGATCAGCCCCTGCGCGATATACAGGTCGGTCGGGAAGTTCGAGCGTTCCGACACGATCACGCGGCGCTCGGGCGCGCGCTCGGCCTGGTGGCGCACCATGGCCGACAGCAGCTTGAACAGGTTGATCGAGATGGTGTCGGTCACGACCGTTTCGCCGGGCGCGCCGCCGATCAGCGTCGCGAGCTTGTCGCCGAGCCGGCGCGGCAGCGCGAACCAGCCGGCCGTGTTCCAGCTGCGGATCAGGCCTTCGCCCCATTCGGCGCCGATCACCTGCTGCGCGCGGGCGGCCGATTCGCGCGGCTGCGCGCCGAGCGAATTGCCGTCGAGGTAGATCACGCCGTCGGGCAGGGCGAACTGGTCGCGCAGCGGGGCGAGCGGGTCGTCGCGGTCGAGCGCGAGCGCGTCTTCACGGGTCTTGATCATGATGTGGGGTCGTAGGTCGGGGTAATCAGGAGGAACGCACGGGCAGCGCGCGCAGCACCGCGCGCACCGGGCTCGCGTCGAGCGTCGTGAGCTTCAGCGGCAGCGCGATCAGTTCGTAGTCGCCGGGCGGCACGTCGTCGAGCACGATGCCTTCGAGGATCGCCATCCGGTGTGCCCGCACGCGATGATGCGCGTCCATCGTCTTCGATTCCTGCGGGTCGAGCGACGGCGTATCGATGCCGATCAGCTTCACGCCGCGCGCGGCGAGCAGGTCGATTGTGTCGGGCGCGACGGCGCAGAAATCGGGGTCCCATTGCGCGACCGGCGCTTGCGCACAGGTGCGCAGCAGCACGCGCGGCGGCACGCCGTCGAGCGCGGCCGCGATGTCGGCCGGCTGCACGACGGGCGACGCGCCGATGCAATGGATCACGCGGCACGGGCCGAGGTAGGTGTCGAGCGGCACGGCGCCGATCGGCGCGCCGTCGGCGTCGTAGTGCAGCGGCGCGTCGCAGTGCGCGCCGGTGTGGGGCGACAGCGTCAGGCGTGCGACGTTGACCGGCGAGCCGGCCTCCATCCGCCACACGCGTTCGACGGAAACCGGCGTATCGCCCGGCCACACGGGAGTGGCGGGGCTGACAGGCGGCGAGATGTCCCAGAGTGTGTCCATGGCATGACGAAGCGGTAAGTCGATGCTTCGAATGATAGGTGGACGCTCGCAGAAAGTGCTTGCGAAATAAACATGGACAATCCGCCGGATTGGCAGATAATTCGACTCAGAGGGAAAACGGGGACCAAAAATGCACGCGATCACGCTCGATGCCACCGACTGCCGGATTCTGGCGGTACTGCAGGAGGAGGGCAGAATCAGCAATCTCGACCTGGCGGAACGGATTTCGCTTTCGCCATCCGCCTGCCTGCGCCGCATGCGCCTGCTCGAGGAGCAGGGCGTGATCGAGCACTACCGCGCGTGCCTGAGCCGCGAGAAGCTCGGCTTCGAGCTCGAGGCGTTCGTTCAGGTATCGATGCGCAACGAGGAAAACCAGTGGCACGAGCGCTTCGCGGAAGCGCTGCGCGAATGGCCGGAGGTGGTCGGCGCGTTCGTCGTCACGGGCGAGAGCCACTATCTGCTGCGCGTGCTCGCGCACAACCTCAAGCACTATTCCGATTTCGTGCTGAACCGGCTCTACAAGGCGCCGGGCGTGATGGACATCCGCTCGAACATCGTGCTGCAGACGCTGAAGGACGAAGCCGGCGCGCCGGTCGGGCTGGCGCGCACGGGCGCGATCAAAGCCGTGTAAGGCCGTGGAAGCCGCCGCCGTGGAACACGAGCGGCGGTGTCGTATCCGATGCGGCCCGCACGCCGCAGCGTTCCACTTCGCCGACGAAGATCACGTGGTCGCCTTCGTCATAGCGGCTGCGGTTGTGGCACTCGAACCACGCGAGCGCGCCGTCGAGCACGGGCATCCCCGAGTTGCCGGCCGCATGCGCGATCCCTTCGAAGCGATCGCCCTTGTAGGTCGAGAAGCGCTTGCACAGGTCGAGCTGCGACGCCGCGAGCACGTTCACCACGTAATGGCTGTTGCCGCGGAATACGGGCGTCGATGCCGATTTGTGCGCGAGGCTCCACAGCACCAGCGGCGGATCGAGCGATACCGAGTTGAACGAGCTGGCGGTGATGCCGATCAGCTGCCCGGACGGTGCGCGCGTCGTGATCACCGTGACGCCCGTCGCGAACTGGCCGAGCGCCTGGCGGAAGGCGGCCGTGTCGAAATCCGGCGGGTTGGCGCGGGTCATCGGGCGGCCATCCGGAACGAAACGGGCGGGCGCGGCGCGACGCGGGGGCGGCAGGCGCGGCGGACGGAAGGTGACAAGGCAGTCGATTGGGAAGTGGTGCGCATGGCCCGATTTTAGCGGAATCGGGGCCGCCGGGCCCGGCCGGACGGCGCATTGCAGGGCTAGGGCCTGTTCACGCTAATAACGGGCTTGCGAACGTGCCTTGCCGGCCGTAGTGCAAGGAGTGAGGAGCGCCGTTTGGCCGAGCCAAACAAGTGACGATCGACGCCGCAATACGGCCGGCAAGGCACGTTCCCCTGTTTGGAAAAAATCATTCGTGGGGCTGGCCCCCAGAAGGGCCGATCGCCGCGTCATGCTCCTCGCGAATACGTCGAGTATTCGCTTCGTCGCAATCCTTGCGCTCGGCCCTTCTGGGGGCCAGCGCAAGCCCGTTATTAGCGTGGACAGGCCCTAGGGTGGCGTAGCGAACACTGCGGCGCGATGCCGGGTTCGCGACGGCGGGCGGATCGGCACGGCCGTCCTGACGCGTTTTCGTGCTGTGCGGTTGGCCCGTCCATCTGCCTGTCCGCTCATCCACCGATTCGCCATGCCAGCCATCGAGCCCGCCCGTGCTATCGCGCTGCCGCGAACCCGAGCGACAGCGCGCCCGTCACGATCAGGCTCGACGCCCAGACCGCATCGAGATTGAACCAGCTCCGCGACACGAACTTCAGCCCGAGATAGCGATACACGAGCCACGCGAGCCCGCCGCCGGTGGCGATCATTGCGGTCGCATGCACGGCCGCGACGACGAGCGCCATCCCGAGATGCGTATCGACGAGCATGGCCGCCGCCCGATGGCCGGCGTCCCTGTCGAGCCCGCAGAGCCCGAGGTAGATCGGCACCAGCATCAGCCCCGCGCCGTGCGCGAGCGCGACCGCGAACGACCACAGGCCGAGCCGCGCGGGCGGGATCCGCGCAAGCGCACGCGGATGCCGGCGCCGGATCAGCAGCACGGCGCCGAAGCCGATCACGAGCGCGCTCGCGCCGATCCGGATCGCCGACTGCCACGCGAGCAGCGCGGCCAGCAGCCCGAACGGCAGCATCACCGCGAATACCGCTAGAACATGGCCGAGCGCGAGATAGCCGAGCGCCGCGACGAGCGCGCCGCCGCGGCGCGTCATCAGCGCGTTCGACACCGCGAGCGGCCAGCCCATCGCGGGGTTGAGCCCGTGATAGATGCCGCTCGCGAGCACGGCCGCCCACAGCGCGAACTGGGCGTGAAGACCGGTGTTCAACGCTTGACCGACGGATAGCAGAACGAGTCGGTCGAGCAGTCGCCGCCTTCGAGCCGGATCTGGTGCGCGCGATAGCCGTCGGGGAACTCGACCCAGTAGTCGTCGGCGAGCGTCAGCCCACCTTCCGGCCCCACGTGCGCGAGCACTTGCGCGCCCGGCACGCCGTCCGGATAGAACTGGTCGTCCCACGTCGAATAGAGCGAGTTGGTCCAGTACACGCGCCGGCCGTCGCGGCTGATCTCGACCATCTGCGGGCCGCCCGCGAACGTGCGGCCGTTCGTGTGCGGCGCGCGGCGCACGATCCCGCCGATCCGCACCGACCCTACGAGCACCGGGTGGTGCGGGTCCGACACGTCGTACTGGCGCATCTCGCCGGTGCCCCAGCACGACACGTAGAGGAAGCGGTCGTCGAGCGACAGGTCGATGTCGGTCACGAGCGGCGGCACCGCGCCGAACGCTTTCAGGAGCGGCGGCAGTTCGTCGGCCGCGGCCGGCTCGGGCGGGATCGTCGCCGTCTTCTTCACGTGGAATTTGCCGTCTTCGCGCCACCAGGTCCAGATCGAGCCTTCGAGAGTCGTCGTGTCGACCACGACGCCGACGAACCCGTATTCGCGCGCCGGGTCGTGCGCGGGCCGTACCTCGAGCGCCATCTGGTGATGCGCGCCGAGATCGATCGTCTGCACGTTGCGCCGCGCGCGCAGGTCCCAGAAATGCAGCCGGTGCCCGTATTTGTTCGCGAGCAGGTCCTCGGGCACGATGCCGTTCTCGAATTGCGGCGGCAGCGCCCATTCGCTCGACACCATGTAGTCGCGCGGCAGGTTCCACCAGAAGTCGTAATGCTTGTCCTGCGCGCCGCGGTCGATCTCCCAGCGGCCGAGCACGTCGAAGGTTTCGCAATCCATGATGAAGATGCCGGGCGCGCCGTCGGTGCCGTCCTTGCCCGCGCCGCCGAGCGTGCTCACGTAGATGCCCTCGGGGCCGCAGTGAACGGTGTGCGGCCGCGAATAACCGGTCTTCGCGAAGATCTCGTCGGGCTCGATGATCTTGTGGATACGCGCCTGCGTCGGGTGCGGCTTCGTGTCGATCACGTAGATGCGCGACGAGCGCAGGCCGGGGATGATCAGGAAACGGCGTTCGAGGAACGCATGGCCGGTCAGCGGCGACAGCGAAGACGAACACGCATTCCAGCCGAAGTGGTGAAACTCGTCGCCGGTGTTCGGCATCGTCACCGTATGCACGATCTTTCCGTAGGTCGACGAGCCGGGCTTCACGTCGATCACGGCGAGTGCGTCGGGTCTGGAAAAATCGGGGCTCAGCAACAACGTATAGGCAAATTCTTCCGCCGGCGCCTGCATCGCAAGCTCCGGCGAAGCGTGAAACGTCGGGTCAGGCCGCATGCTCATGGTATTGCCCTCTCAGTGGTATCGGATCATGAACGCACGGCCGTACGATGCGGGCGTGCGGGTCGGGGTTGCCGCGCGGCGCGAATCACGCCGGCGGGAGCGATCGGCAGGCGGATGCACGCGTCGATGACACGCGCGGCGCCGTGCATCAGATCGTGAAAGCGGATAAAGGCGGTGTGCCGGATCGCCGCGCGCGGGGCGGGACGGATGCACGGCAAGGGGATGGCACAGTGGAAGCGGTGGCCCGCGACGCGGCGACGGCCGGGCGAGTGACGCGGGCGATGTCTGTTAACGCATGCATATCGATGTTCCGGCAGATGATGTTTGCATCAGGGTCGGGCACGCATCGGGCGCTTTGCGCGAGGCAGCGGGTTTGCCGCCGCGCTCGCGTGGCTAAGTGTAGACGAGAAAGCGGGCGGCGGGTCGCGCGCGGCACCTGGGCAATCTGCCAGGTTCGCGTGCGAGTGAGATACTTGCCGAGGTGCCGCGTCGTCCCGCATCACGGACGGGCAGCGGCGAGACGGACCGGTGGCGCCGGTGCATGCAGGCCGGCCGCCGTCATCAACGAGGGTTTGAATTCATGGTGAACGAGATGCTTGAAACCGCGACGTTGGGAGGCGGGTGTTTCTGGTGCACGGAGGCCGTGTTTCTCGACGTCGACGGCGTGACGGCCGTCCAGTCGGGCTACGCGGGCGGCCATACGCGCAACCCCGGCTACCGCGACATTTGCGAAGGCGACACGGGTCACGCGGAAGTCGTCAACGTGACGTTCGATCCGGCGCGCATCGGTTATCGCGAGATCCTCGAGATCTTCTTCGCGACGCACGATCCGACCCAGCTGAACCGGCAGGGCAACGACGTCGGCACGCAATACCGGTCGGTCGTGTTCACGCATTCGGACGCGCAGCGCGACACCGCGCTCGACGTGATCCGCGAGCTGGAACGCGAGCAGGTGTTCGGGCAGCCGATCGTCACGCAGGTCGTGCCGCTCGACGGCAACTACTGGCCGGCCGAGGATTATCACCAGAACTATTACGCGCGCAATCCGGGGCAGGGCTACTGCTCGGTCGTGATCGGGCCGAAGCTCGCGAAATTCCGGCAGAAGTTCTCGCACCGGCTGAAGTCGCTGCGCGGCGCGTGAGCATTTGAACGGCAGGAACGGGTGTTACGCCGCCTCGTTGCGCCACTGCGCGCACGCGGCGGCGATCTCGCGCGCGAGCGCGATGCACGACAGCGGCGCGGAGCCTTCCGCCTTGTTGTTGATCGTGATGATCACCGGCTGCCCGGCCAGCGCATAACGCGCGGCCAGTTCGGCGAGCGCCGAGCGCGTGGCCGGATCCTCGTCGACGAGCTTGTCGAACGGTTCGTACTTCGCTTTCGCCTGTTCGTACTTGAAGCCGCCGTGCAGGCTCCAGCGCACGATCAGCGGGCCCGGCGCGTCGCCGTCGAGCAGCGCGAGCGCGGCCGCCTGGCGCAGCGGGTCGGGCATCCGCGCGTGCAGGCCGACGCAGTAGCGCACGCCGAGCGACGCGAGCGCACGGATGAAACGCGGCGTGAGCAGGCTCGCATCGCGGATCTCGATTGCGTAGCGCGGGCCATCGGCTTCCGGCGACAGCGGCGGCAGCGCCGCGAAGAACGCGGCCAGCCGGTCGATCAGCGCGGCCGGTTCGGCGAGTAGCTGGTCGGGCAGCGGCGAAAACTGGAACACGAGCACACCGGCTTTCCGGCCGAGCCCTTCGATGCATGGCTGGACGAATTCGCGGGTGGCGAGCTGCGCGTCGAGGAAGGTCGGGTTCGGCCCCGACGGCTCGCCGCGCCGGCCGCGCACGACCGCGTCGGTCACGGAGGCCGGCGCCTTCACGACGAAGCGGAAGTCGTCGGGCACCTGCTGCGCGTAACGCAGGTAGTCGGCGACGGACAGCGGGCCGTAGAACGACCGGTCGAGACTCACGCTCTTCAGCAGCGGATGTGCGCCGTACGCTTCGAGCCCTTCGCGCGACAGCTTCGTCTGCGCGAAATCGCCGTCGTAGACGATGCCGTTCCAACCGGGGAAGTACCACGACGACGTGCCGAGCCGCACGTTCGGCGGCAGGCCGGCCGCTGCGTCGGCGACGTCCGCCGCGATCGGCGCGGGCGGCACGCCGCGCTGGCGCCGGCCTTTCTGCGGCGGCGCGGCAGGTGGAGACGGTTCGTCCCACAGCAGCCCGGAGGACGCGGGCGGTGCTTTGTCGGCAGGGCGGGAGGCTGCGCGGGCGGGCGGCGCTGGCCGCGCATCGTCAGGCGTGCCTGACGTCATGGGTTCATCGGCGTCGGCAGGGAGGTCGTCTTTCGCGGGCGGCGACGCGCGAGCGGCGTCAGGCGGCACACCGAACAGGTCGAATTGTCCGTCGGCGTGCGACCCGTCCGTGTCGTCGCGTTGCTGTCGTTCCGGTGGCGCCTTGCGCCGCGTCCTGCCGTCACCCATGCATGCCCAGCGTGAAGCGCCGCCTAGCGCGGCAGCGCGTGTTCGTACATATAGCGCCGCGACCACGGCAGCGTTTTCGCGCTGCGTCCGGCCTTGCGGCACACGATCTGGAAGATCGACACGTCGTCGTGCTCGAACGCATACGCGCAGCCGGCGAGATACACGCGCCAGATGCGGAATTTTTCGTCGTCGACGAGTTGTCGCGCTTCTTCGGCCTTCGCCTCGAAATTTTCCGTCCAGATCTCGAGCGTGCGCGCATAGTGCCGCCGCAGGCTTTCGACGTCAACCGCTTCCAGGCCGCCGCGCTGCGCCGCTTCGAGTGCGAGGCTGATGTGCGGCAGCTCGCCGTCCGGGAACACGTAGCGGTCGATGAACTCGCCGCCGCCGAGCGCCGTTTCGCCGCTTTCCGCGTCGGTCGACGTGATCCCGTGGTTCATCGCGATGCCGTCGTCGGCGAGCAGGTCACGGACCCGCGAGAAATAGAGCGGCAGGTTCTTGCGGCCGACGTGCTCGAACATCCCGACGCTCGTGATGCGGTCGAACTGGCCGTCGATCTCGCGGTAATCCTGCAGCCGGATCTCGATCTTGTCCTCCAGCCCCGCGGCCTTCACGCGCGCGGTCGCGAGATCGAACTGGTTCTGCGACAGCGTCACGCCGAGACACGTCGCGCCGAACTTCTGCGCGGCGCGCAGCACGAGCGCACCCCAGCCGCAGCCGATGTCGAGCAGGCGCTGGCCGGGCTCGAGCTGGATCTTGGTCAGGATGTGGTCGATCTTCTTGACCTGCGCGGTCGCGAGATCCTCGTCGCCATTCTCGAAGTACGCGCACGAGTACACCATGTTCTCGTCGAGCCACAGCCGGTAGAACTCGTTCGAGACGTCGTAGTGGTACTGGATCGCCTTCCGGTCGGTGTTTTTCGTGTGAGTGAAGTAGCGCTTCACGCGTGCGAGCTTGCTCGCGCTCGTCACCGTGCTGCGCGCGAGCGAATAACCGATGTTGATGATGTCCGACAGCTTGCCCTCGATGTCGATCTTGCCCTTCACGTACGCCTCGCCGAGATTGTCGAGGCTCGGTTCGAGCAAGAGCGGCAACGCCGACGCGCTGTTCACCTTCAGCGTGACCTGCGGCGCGCTGAAGGTGCCGAAATCGAGTTGTTCGCCGTTCCACAGCACGAGGCGCGCCGGTATGTTCGCTTTCGCCCGTACTTCGTCCGCCCACTGTGCCAGCTTCTTTTCCCAGAACATTTGGATTCTCCGTTTGTTCGTTGAATCGAATACAGCCAAGTATCTTGACCGGCGCCCGCCGCTTGCGAAGCGGGCGCCCGGATGTAACACGAGACACGACCGGCGTGCGCCGGCGCCGCGCTTACGGCGACAGGCGCGAGATCGTCCAGCCCGGCGACGCGTCGGCGTCGCGCGTGTAGAGCAGACGGTCGTGCAGCCGCGACGGGCGTCCCTGCCAGAACTCGATCGCGTCGGGCACGAGGCGATAGCCGCCCCAGTGCGGCGGGCGCGGCGGGGCGTCGCCATAGCGTTCGCTGACGGCCTTTTCGCGCGCTTCGAGCGTCGCGCGGCTGTCGATCACGGCGCTCTGCTCGGACGCCCATGCACCGATGCGCGAGCCGAGCGGGCGCGACGCGAAATAACGGTCGCTTTCCTCGGCGCTGGTTTTCTCGATCCGGCCTTCGATGCGCACCTGGCGCTCGAGCTCGATCCAGTAGAACAGCAGCGCGGCTTGCGGATGCGCGGCGAGATCGCGGCCCTTGCGGCTTTCGTAATTGGTGAAAAAGACGAACCCGCGTTCGTCGACGCCCTTGATGAGCACGATCCGGGCCGACGGCCGGCCGTCGTCGCCGACGGTCGCGAGCGTCATCGTGTTCGGCTCGGGCAACTTGGCGGCGAGCGCCTCCTTGAACCAGCGGTCGAACTGGGCGAAGGGGTCGGGGGCGGCATCGGCTTCGTCGAGCGAAGCACGTGAATAGTTGATGCGGAGATCAGCGAGAGTCGTCATGTTATGCAAACGCTTCAATCTGGGGCCAGTATAGCGAACGCGCGAGAAACGTGCGTGCACAGTGGCGCGTGCGAGCGGGGAGTTCAGGCAAAATAGAGGGCTGCACGACTTACGTTTTCCTTGCTGCCATGTCTGCCGCCGATACTGCCCCGCCCAGTTCTTCTGATGTTACCCCGACCTCGACAATCCAGCTTGACGTGGATCGCGAGCGGCGCTTTGGCGGCGTCGCGCGGCTGTACGGCGCGCCGGCGGCCGCCGCGTTCGAACGTGCGCATGTCGCGGTGATCGGGATCGGCGGCGTCGGGTCGTGGGTCGCCGAGGCGCTCGCACGCAGCGCGATCGGCACGTTGACCCTGATCGATCTCGACAACGTCGCCGAAAGCAATACGAACCGGCAGATCCATGCGCTCGACGGCAATTACGGCAAGCCGAAGGTCGACGCGATGGCCGAGCGGATCGCGCTGATCGATCCCGCGTGCCGCGTGAACCGGATCGAGGATTTCGCGGAACCCGACAACTTCGACGCGCTGCTCGGCGGCGGCTTCGACTACGTGATCGACGCGATCGACAGCGTGCGCACGAAGGTCGCGCTGATCGCATGGTGCGTCGCGAAACGGCAGCCGCTCGTCACGGTCGGCGGCGCGGGCGGGCAACTCGACCCGACGCGCATCCGGATCGACGATCTCGCGTTGACGATCCAGGATCCGCTGCTGTCGAAGGTGCGCGCGCAGTTGCGCAAGCAGCATGGCTTTCCGCGCGGGCCGAAGGCGCGTTTCAAGGTCAGCGCCGTGTATTCGGACGAGCCGCTGATCTATCCGGAAGCGGCCGCATGCGACATCGAGGACGGCGCCGAGCCGTCCACGGCCGCGCACGTCGCGGGGCTCAACTGCGCGGGATTCGGGTCGAGCGTGTGCGTGACCGCGAGCTTCGGCTTCGCGGCCGCCGCGCATGCGTTGCGCGCGATCGCGGCGCAGGCCGCCGGCTGATCCGCGAAGCGCGGGTGTAGAAGGAGGGTGCGGCGCGGGTCATGCGCCGCAAGCGATTCGGCCGGGCTGCAAGGCCCGGCCGGTCGCGTGTCAGTTGAACGTCAGTTGAGCGCCATGCTCAGCCTGCGCCGCCACCCGGCGACGAGGTCGGGGCGATCGCCGGCCAGTTCGAACACCGAGATCATCGTGCGGCGGCCGAGATCGTCGCCGTACGCGCGATCGCGCGTCACGATTTCCAGCAACTGTTCCAGCGCACCTTCATACGCGCGCCGCGCGATCAGGCTCTGCGCGAGGTCGAAGCGCGCGTCGAGGTCGCCCGGGTTCGCCGCGATGCGTGCCTCGAGCGCGTCGGTCGGCGGCAGGTCGGCCGTTGCTTCGAGCGCGTCGAAACGGGTCTTGATCGCCTGGTAGCGCGGATCGCCGCCCTGCACGGTCTGCGGCGACAGGCGTTCGGTCTCGGCGCGCGCGGCGTCGACCTGGTTGCTCGCGAGCAGCAGTTCGATCAGGTCGAGGCGCGCGTCGTCGAAGCCGGGGTTCAGCGCGAGCGCCGCTTCGAGGTGCGTGAGCGCGTCGTCGTAACGCTCCTCGGCCATCGCGTATTGCGCGGCGCGCCGTTCGGCTTCCTCGGGCGCCGGCAGCAGCCGGTCGAGGAACGCGCGCAACTGGCCTTCGGGCAGCACGCCGACGAACTGGTCGACCGGGCGCCCGTCGGCGAACGCGATCACGTGCGGGATGCTGCGCGTCTGGAAGTGCGCGGCGAGTTCCTGGTTCTCGTCGACGTTGACCTTCACGAGCTTCCAGCGGCCTTCGTAGTCGCCTTCGAGCTTTTCCAGCAGCGGGCCGAGCGTCTTGCAGGGGCCGCACCACGGCGCCCAGAAGTCGACCAGCACGGGCATGTCCAGCGACGCCTCGATGACGTCTTTCTCGAATGTGGCAAGCGTGGTGTCCATGTCGTTCTCTTTCGTTCGAATGTCGTCAGGATGGGGGCGGCGCGCCGTTTTTTCAACGCGGCTTCGATTCGGGCAGCGGAATCCACTCGGTCTCGCCCGGCACCTTGCCCATTTCCTGGCGCGTCCAGGCGTCCTTCGCACGCGCGATCGCGTCGCGGCTGCTCGCGACGAAATTCCATTCGATGAAGCGCTCGCCGTCGATCTTGTCGCCGCCGAGCAGCATCGCGCGCGCGCCGCCGGCGCTCGTCAGCGCGACCGTTGCGCCCGGCGCCAGCACGGCCATCTGTTCGGCCGGAACCGGCGTGCCGTCGATCGCGAGATCGCCGTCGACCACGTAGACCGCGCGCTCCTCGTGCGACGCGTCGAGTTCGATGCGGCCGCCGGCCGCGAATTCGGCCGCGACATACAGCGTGCGCGAGAACGTCGTGACCGGCGAGCGCAGCCCGAATGCGTCGCCGGCGATCACGGTCAGCGCCACGCCGTCTTCGTCGCGCTTCGGCAGCGTGTCGGCCGCATGGTGCTCGAACGACGGCTCGACGGTTTCGTGCGCGCGCGGCAGCGCAACCCAGGTCTGGATCCCGTGCACGGTGTGACCGCTGGCGCGCTGCGCGTCGGGCGTGCGTTCGGAGTGGACGATCCCGCGGCCGGCCGTCATCCAGTTCACGTCGCCCGGCACGATTTCCTGCCGCGAGCCGAGGCTGTCGCGGTGCAGGATCGCGCCGTCGAACAGGTAGGTGACGGTGGCGAGCCCGATATGCGGATGCGGGCGCACGTCGAGCCCGGTGCCGGCGGGCAGTTCGGCGGGCCCCATGTGATCGAAGAAGATGAACGGGCCGACGAGGCGCGCGGCGAGCGCGGGCAGCGTGCGGCGCACCTGCAGGTTGCCGATGTCGCGCACGTGCGGCTTCAGCAGGGCTTTGATCGGATCGTTCATGGCGGGTCCTGTGGGGGCGGCTGCGGTGATGCCGGTCATTGTAATAGCCGCCCGCCGGCGATTCCATTCGCGCCGCGCGGGTATCGGGCCGGGGGGCGAAACCCGGTAGACTGACCGGCTGCATAACGATGATTCGACAATCGAGGAGACGCCGATGATGGCACCGAAGGACTTGCTGCTCGCGCTGGTCGTGATCCTGGCGTGGGGCGTGAACTTCGTCGTGATCAAGGTCGGCCTGCACGGCATGCCGCCGATGCTGCTCGGCGCGTTGCGCTTCACGCTCGCGGCGGTGCCCGCGGTGTTCTTCGTGCGCCGGCCGCAGATTTCGTGGCGCCTGCTGGTGCTGTACGGCGCGACGATCCAGCTCGGCCAGTTCGTGTTCCTGTTCACCGGCATGTACGTCGGCATGCCGGCCGGCCTCGCGTCGCTCGTGCTGCAGTCGCAGGCATTCTTCACGCTCGTGTTCGCGATGCTGTTCCTCGGCGAGCGGCTGCACGTGCAGAACCTGATCGGGCTCGCGATCGCCGCGGGCGGCCTCGTCGTGATCGCGGCGCAGGGCGGCCATGCGATGACGCTCGCGGGCTTCCTGTTGACGATCTGCTCGGCCGCGATGTGGGCGTTCGGCAACATCGTCACGAAGAAGGTCGGCCGTGCGAACCTCGTGTCGCTCGTCGTGTGGGCGAGCCTCGTGCCGCCCGTGCCGTTCTTCCTGCTGTCGCTGTGGTTCGAAGGGCCGCAGCGGATCGCGACCGCGCTCGCCGGCCTGAACGGCACATCGATCTTCGCGGTCGTCTATCTCGCGTTCGTCGCGACGCTGCTCGGCTACGGGCTGTGGAGCCGCCTGCTGTCGCGCTACCCGGCCGCGCAGGTCGCGCAGTTCTCGCTGCTGGTGCCGATCGTCGGGCTTGCGTCGTCGGCGCTGCTGCTCGACGAGCATCTGACGCGCACGCAGTTGATCGGCACGGCGCTCGTGATGGGCGGGCTCGCGGTGAACGTGTTCGGCGGGAAACTGATGCGCCGCTTCGCGGCGTCGTGACGCGCCGGCACGCGCTGCGTGCCGGCGGCAGGGAAGGGACGGCCAGGGAGGCTGTCAGGCCATCCGGTTCTTCGCGAGCGGTGGATTCGCGGCGAAATAGCGCTTGATGCCGCGGAAGATCGCGTCGGCCATCTGGTCGCGATAGCTGTCGTCGTTGAGCCGGCTCTCTTCTTCCGGGTTGCTGATGAACGCGGTCTCGACGAGGATCGACGGGATGTCGGGCGCCTTCAGCACCGCGAACCCGGCCTGCTCGACCGAGCCCTTGTGCAGCTTGTTGATGCCGCCGACTTCCTTCAGCACGTAGTTGCCGTAGCGCAGCGAATCGCGGATCTGCGCGGTCGTCGACATGTCGAACAGCGCGCGGTTCACGGCCGCGTCCGCCGTCTTGATGTTGATGCCGCCGATCAGGTCGGACGAATTTTCCTTGTTGGCCATCCAGCGCGCCGCGGCGCTCGTCGCGCCGTGATCGGACAGCGCGAACACCGACGAGCCGCGCGCGGACGGTGTCGTGAACGCGTCCGCGTGGATCGACACGAACAGGTCGGCGCCGACGCGGCGCGCCTTCTGCACGCGCACGTTCAGCGGCACGAAGAAGTCGGCGTCGCGCGTCATCATCGCGCGCATGTTCGGCGCACCGTCGATCTTCGCGCGCAGCTTCTTCGCGATGTCGAGCGCGATGTGCTTCTCGTACGTGCCGCCGCCGCCGATCGCGCCCGGATCCTCGCCGCCGTGGCCCGGATCGATCGCGACCGTCAGCAGGCGGACGGTGCCGCCCTTGCCGGATTTCGGCGCGGTGAACTTGTAGGTGTCGCCGTCGTCGTCGCTGTCGTCGCGGCGCGCGATGACGGGCGGCGGCTTGACGGCCGGTTTCGCGGGCGTCGCGGGCGCGCCGGCAACAGGCGGGGTGTGCGGCGTGGCCGGCGTGTTCTGCGCGAAGCGCTGGAAGAACGCGTCGCTGTTGTCGCCGGCGGCGCTCGGCGGCGGCGTGGCCGGCCCGTTCAGCGCGGTCGGCGGCTGCATCTGCTGCGCGCGCGCCGTGTCGTTGAGCGCCTGCTCCTTGCGTTCCGTCTGCGCGATCAGGTCGGTCAGCGGATCGGGCGCGACGGCCGGATACAGGTCGAACACGAGCCGGTACTTGTAGGTGCCGACCGGCGGCAGCGTGAACACCTGCGGCTTCACCGAGCCTTTCAGGTCGAACACCATCCGCACGACGTGCGGCTGATACTGGCCGACGCGCACCGACTGGATCTGCGGATCGTTCGGCGCGATCTTCGACACGAGGTCGCGCAACGCCTGGTCGAGATCGAGACCGCTCAGGTCGACGACGAGACGGTCGGGACCCTGCAGCAGCTGTTGGCTATTCTGCAGCGGCTGGTCGGATTCGATCGTGACGCGCGTGTAATCGCGCGCGGGCCACACGCGCACGCCGAGCACCGACGACGCGTGCGCGAGCCGCGGCGCGACGAGACCGAGCACCAGCGTCGACGCGCCCGCGCGCAGGATCTGGCGGCGCCGCCAGTTGTGCGTCGCGGTGGCCGCCGATTCGATCGAGCGGAACGGTTTGATCAACATCTTTCGAGACATGCCTTTCCTGAAGCGCTATACGCCCGGACGGTGAGGGCACGGCCGTCGCCATCCACGTCGAGCGAGAAGACCAGATCGGGCACGCCGAGCAGCGCGCCCGCCTGTTGCGGCCATTCGACGAGGCAGATCGCGCTGGAATTGAAATACTCGCGAAAGCCTGCGTCGGACCATTCGGCCGGATCATTGAATCGATACAGATCGAAGTGATAGACCTCGAGTTCCCCATCGCCGCGTTCGAGCGCGTACGGCTCGACGAGCGTATAGGTCGGGCTGCGCACGCGCCCCGGGTGGCCGAGGCCGCGCAGGATCGCGCGCACGAGGGTCGTTTTGCCCGCGCCGAGATCGCCGACCAGCTGGATCTGCAGCCCGTCGAACGCGTGCGCGCGGGTGAGATCGACGCGCGCCGCGTCGAGCGCGTGCGCGAAACGGGTGCCGAAGGCCTCGGTCGCCGCTTCGTCGGCGAGTGCGATCACGCGCTCCGCGAACGGGGCAGGCAGCGTGGCGGCATGAGGCGTATGGGACGTGGCTGGCATTCTCGTAAAATAGTGCGATGAACCGATTACCGGAACTCGCCGCATCCGACACGCCTTCGACTCAAGCCGAAGGCGCGGCGCCGTGCGCGCTCGATGATGCGGCGTTGACTGCGCTCGCCGCTCGCATCAGGGCGTGGGGGCGCGAATTGGGTTTCGGGGCGATCGGCATCAGCGATACCGATCTCTCGGATGCCGAAGCAGGCCTCGCCGCCTGGCTGGAAGCCGGATACCACGGCGAAATGGATTATATGGCGAAACATGGGATGAAACGCGCGCGGCCGGCCGAACTTGTGGCCGGTACGCGACGCGTGATTTCCGTGCGGCTCGCGTACCTGCCGGCCGAAACGCTCGCCGCCGCCGCACCCGACGGCGAGCCGGGCGCGCTCGTGCCGCACGACTGGCGCGCGCGCGAACGGGCGCGGCTCGACGATCCGCAGGCGGCAGTCGTGTCGATCTATGCACGCGGCCGAGACTATCACAAGGTGCTGCGCAACCGGCTGCAGACGCTCGCGGAGCGCATCGAGCACGAGATCGGCGCGTTCGGCTATCGCGTGTTCACCGATTCTGCGCCCGTGCTCGAGGTCGAGCTCGCGCAGAAGGCCGGTGTCGGCTGGCGCGGCAAGCACACGCTGCTGCTGCAGCGCGATGCCGGCTCGCTGTTCTTCCTCGGCGAGATCTACGTCGACATTCCGCTGCCGACCGATGCGCACACGTCGCCCGACACCGCGCCCGAGACGCCCGGCGCGCATTGCGGCAGCTGCACGCGCTGCATCGACGCGTGCCCGACCGGCGCGATCGTCGAGCCGTACCGCGTCGATGCGCGCCGCTGCATCTCGTACCTGACGATCGAACTGAAAGGCAGCATCCCCGAGCCGCTGCGGCCGATGATCGGCAATCGTGTGTACGGCTGCGACGACTGCCAGCTCGTGTGCCCGTGGAACAAGTTCGCGCAGGCCGCGCCCGTCGCAGATTTCGACGTGCGGCACGGCCTCGACCGTGCGACGCTCGTCGAGCTGTTCGCGTGGGACGCCGACGCGTTCGACACGCGGATGCAGGGCAGCGCGATCCGGCGCATCGGCTACGAAAGCTGGCTGCGCAATCTCGCGGTCGGGCTCGGCAACGCGCTGCGCGCGGACGCGGATCGGCTTGCGCCGCAGGCGCGCGACGCGATCGTTGCCGCGTTGCGCGCGCGGGCGGACGATCCGTCGCCGGTCGTGCGCGAGCATGTCGAATGGGCGCTGCGTGCCGCGTGAAGGCGGCGTAAAGTGTCGTCGGCGCGCGGCGGAACCGCGCGCATCCATCGGTCAGGAGAGGGCCATGTTCAATGCAGTCATCGACGCGCCGTTCGGCAAGGTCGGCATCCGCACGGACGCCGCGGTGGTGCGCGAGATCGTCTATCTGCCCGAGTCGGTGAAGTCGGTCGATCCGGATTCGCCGCTCGCGAAGCGCGCGGTCAAGCAGATCGAACGTTATTTCGAGCGTGCGTCGGCGCGCTTCGACCTGCCGCTCGCCGAAGTCGGCAGCGCGTTCCAGCTTCGCGTGTGGAACGTGATCAGCGATATTCCACCGGGCACGGTGCTGACCTACGGCCAGGTCGCGAAGCGGATCGGCAGCGCGCCGCGCGCGGTCGGCCAGGCGTGCGGCGCGAACTACTTTCCGCTCGTGATCCCGTGCCATCGCGTCGTCGCGGCGGGCGGCCTCGGCGGCTTCGCGAACCACGACGACAACGGCTATTACCAGAAAGTGAAGCGCTGGCTGCTGGCGCACGAGGGCGTGCCGTACTGATGAGCGAACCGCTGATTTCCACCGAAGCCGACGGCGATGCCGCGGCCGCATCGCCCGCACTGCTCGCGAGCCGCGCGTCGATCGACGTGTTCTGCGATGCGCTGTGGCTCGAGCACGGGCTCTCGCGCAACACGCTCGACGCGTACCGGCGCGATCTGGTGCTGTTTTCCCAATGGCTGGCCGCGACCCACGATGCGCCGCTCGATTCGGCCGACGAGGCGATGGTGACGGGCTACATCGCGGCGCGCAGCGACGGCAAGGCGACGTCGTCGAACCGGCGGCTGTCGGTGTTCCGTCGCTATTACGGCTGGGCCGTGCGCGAGCATCGCGCGAGCGCCGACCCGACGCTGCGGATCACGTCCGCGAAACAGGCGGCGCGGTTTCCGTCGACGCTGTCGGAGGCGCAGGTCGAGGCGCTGCTCGGCGCGCCCGACATCGGCACGCCGCTCGGCCTGCGCGATCGCACGATGCTCGAGTTGATGTATGCGAGCGGGCTGCGCGTGAGCGAGCTCGTGACGCTGAAGACCGTCGAGGTCGGCCTCAACGAGGGTGTCGTGCGCGTGATGGGCAAGGGCTCGAAGGAGCGGCTCGTGCCGTTCGGCGAAGTTGCGCACGGCTGGATCGAGCGCTACCTGCGCGACGCGCGGCCGGCGCTGCTCGGTGCGCGCGCGGCCGATGCGCTGTTCGTGACCGCACGCGGCAACGGGATGACGCGCCAGCAGTTCTGGAACATCATCAAGCGCCACGCACAGCACGCCGACGTGCGCGCGCACCTGTCGCCGCACACGCTGCGGCATGCGTTCGCGACGCATCTGCTGAACCACGGCGCCGACCTGCGCGTCGTGCAATTGCTGCTCGGCCACAGCGACATCTCGACCACGCAGATCTATACGCACGTCGCGCGCGAGCGGCTGAAGACGCTGCACGCGCAACACCACCCGCGCGGTTAGCGCGAATCCGGCACGGCGGCACGGCACGGCGCCGTGCGCGCCGGCCGGCGTCAGGCCAGCTCGCGCAGCTTGTGCTTCAGCACCTTGCCCGTCGACGCGGCCGGCAGCGCGTCGAGCACGCGAATTCGCGCAGGGCGCTTGTAAGGCGCGAGCCGCTCCGCGCACCATGCGTGCAACGCGGCTTCGTCCGCCGCCGCGCCGGGCACCAGCTCGACGAACGCGAGCACTTCCTCGTTGCCCTCGACCGCGCGGCCGATGACGGCCGCCTGCACGACGTCAGGATGTGCGTTCAGCACCTGTTCGACTTCGACGGGATACACGTTGAAGCCCGACCGGATGATCAGTTCCTTGCTGCGGCCCGCGATCGTCACCGCGCCGTCCGCCTCCTGCCGCGCGAGATCGCCGGTGCTCAGCCAGCCGTCCGGCGAGACGGCGGCGCGCGTCGCGTCCGCGTTGCGGTAGTAGCCGAGCATCACGTTCGGCCCGCGCACGCGGATCTCGCCGACTTCGCCCGGCGACACGTCGGTGCCGTCCGGTGCGACGATCCGCATCTCCACGCCCGGAATCGGCACGCCGACCGAGCTGTCGGCGCGCGGCGCATCGAGCGGCGTCTGCGTGATCGTCGGGCTGCTTTCGGTCATCCCGTAGCCGTTGTGCAGCGGCACGCCGTACAGACGCTCGACGCGCGCCTTCAGGTTCGCGTCGAGCGGCGAGCCGCCCGAATAGGCGAAGCGCAGGCGCGGCGCGTGCCATGCGTGGCCGTGCGTGTGCAGGTGTTCGAGCAGCTTCGCGTGCATCGCGGGCACGCCCTGGAAGATCGTGACGCCTTCGTCGGCGAGCGCGACGCGCACGGCTTCCGGCGAGAAGCGCGGGGCGAGCCGCAGCGTCGCGCCCGCGTACAGGCTGCCGAGGCAGACCGATGCGAGCCCGTACACGTGCGACACGGGCAGCACCGTGTAGACGACGTCGTCCGGCGACACGCGGCGCAGCGTGCTCGACGTCGCCGCGATGAACAGCAGGTTGCGGTGCGACAGCATCACGCCTTTCGGCGCGCCCGTCGTGCCGGTCGTGTAGATCAGCGCCGCGCATTGCGCGGCGCCGTCGGCCGCCACCGCTTCGCACGGTGCGCTCGCGTCGACGTGATACGACCACGCGCCGATGTCGACCGGCAGCGCGCCGGCGGGCGTCGCGCCGTGCCGTGCCGCATGCGCGCGCGCGTCGGGCGAGGTGTCCGTCGCGAACGCGATCAGCTTCGGACGCGCGTGCGCGGCGATCGCGTCGAGTTCGCCGGCCGACAGCCGCGCGTTCGACACGAGCGCCCACGCGTCGAGGCGGGCGACCGCGAACAGCAGCACGATCTGCGCGACGCAGTTTTCCGCGACGATCATCACGCGGTCGCCGCCTTGCACGCCGACGCGCGCGAGCAGCGCGGCCGCCGCGTCGACGGCCCGCGATAGGTCGCCGTACGACAGGCGCCGCGCGTCCTCGATCAGCGCCGGGTGCGCGCTCGCCTTCGCGGCCCAGCGCGCGGGCACGTCGGCGATGCGGCTCGGCAGCGCGGCGAGCAACGCATCGACGTCGAGCGGCTCGGAGGAACGGATGGACGAGGGCATGGCGTCTCCAGAAAAGGGGCGGGCGGCGGCGTGACGATGTTTGCGAACGATCGTGCCATGACGACGCGCGCGCCACAATCGGCCAATCGGGCAATAGCGCTTCGCGATGTCCGCAATGATGATGGGCGGGATCGTAGCGGCGATGCCGCGGGCCGCCCGGCGGAAAACGGGCCGCGAGTATACCGCCGGCGCCGGCGCGCCATCGCGCGAGCGCCGGTCGTTCACCATTAGAATGCCGCCATGAGCAAATCCAGACACGTGTCCGAAACCCCCGCGACCCAGCTGTTGCGCCGCCACGGCGTCGCGTTCGGCGAGCATCCGTACGAATACGTCGAGCACGGCGGCACCGGCGAATCGGCGCGCCAGCTCGGCGTCGACGAGCACAGCGTCGTGAAGACGCTCGTGATGGAAGACGAACACGCGAAGCCGCTGATCGTGCTGATGCACGGCGATCGCACCGTATCGACGAAGAACCTCGCGCGGCAGATCGGCGCGAAGCGCGTCGAGCCGTGCAAGCCCGACGTCGCGAACCGCCATTCGGGTTATCTCGTCGGCGGCACGTCGCCGTTCGGCACGCGCAAGACGATGCCCGTCTACGTCGAGGCGACGATCCTCGAACTGCCGACGATCTACCTGAACGGCGGGCGTCGCGGTTATCTCGTTAGCCTCGAGCCGGCGGTGCTCACGTCGCTGCTCGGCGCGCAGCCCGTGCAGTGCGCGAGCGTCGACTGAGGGTTTCACCTTCGTGGCAGGCCGTGCTCGTTCGGTAGAATGGGCGCCGTTTCGGCTTGCCGCACATAGCCTTCCCTTTACCGATACGTTGAAAGAAGAGTCCTCCGCATGCAGATCCTGCTCGCCGCCCTCGTTGCCTACCTGATCGGTTCGGTGTCGTTCGCCGTCGTCGTCAGCGGCGCGATGGGCCTGGCCGACCCGCGTTCGTACGGGTCGAAGAATCCCGGCGCGACCAACGTGCTGCGCAGCGGCAACAAGAAGGCCGCAATCCTGACGCTCATCGGCGACGCGTTCAAGGGCTGGATCGCCGTCTGGCTCGCGCGGCACTTCGGCCTGCCCGACGTCGCGGTCGCATGGGTGGCGATCGCCGTGTTCCTCGGCCACCTGTATCCGGTGTTCTTCCGCTTCCAGGGCGGCAAGGGCGTCGCGACCGCGGCCGGCGTGCTGCTCGCCGTGCACCCGGTGCTCGGGCTCGCGACCGCGCTGACCTGGCTGATCGTCGCGTTCTTCTCCCGCTATTCGTCGCTCGCCGCGCTGGCGGCGGCCGTATTCGCGCCGGTGTTCGACGTGTTCCTGTTCGGCACGGGCCACAACCCGGTCGCGTGGGCCGTGCTCGCGATGAGCGTGCTGCTCATCTGGCGTCACCGCGGCAATATTTCGAAGCTGCTCGCGGGGCAGGAGAGCCGGATCGGCGACAAGAAGAAAGCGGCCGCGGACGGCGGCGCGCAGGACGGCGGAAAAGCCTGACGTAGCGGCGATTGCCGCGTGCCGGGCGCGCCGCGTGTGCGGGGCCCGGCGTGATGACGGATCGGCGGCCGATCAGTCGCGGAAGTTGTTGAAGTCGAGCGGCGTATCGGTCACATCCTTGCGCAGCATCGCGATCACGTTCTGCAGGTCGTCGCGCTTCGTGCCCGCCACGCGCACGGCGTCGCCCTGGATGCTCGCCTGCACCTTGATCTTGCTGTCCTTCACGAGCCGCACGATCTTCTTCGCGAGATCGCCCGTCACGCCTTTCTTCACGGTGACGATCTGCTTGACCTTGTCGCCGCCGATCTTCTCGACCTTGCCGTAGTCGAGGAAGCGCACGTCGACGTTGCGCTTGGCCAGCTTGTTGATCAGCACGTCCTTGACCTGGCCGAGCTTGAAATCGTCGTCGGCGAACAGCGTCAGCTCGCGCTCCTTCTGCTCGACGCGCGCGTCGGAGCCCTTGAAGTCGAAGCGCGTCGAAATTTCCTTGTTCGACTGCTCGATGGCGTTCTTCACTTCGATCATGTTCGCTTCGGAAACGACGTCGAACGATGGCATGGTTTTCTCCCTTGAGATGCGGGCACCCGGCTCGCGCGCGGGCACTCGCTATAATTGCGGACTGTTTGCCATTTTACCGATGCCCCTCCGTTTGCCCAAGGCCGGCCATGCGCCGCTCGGGCGGACGTGACCGCGAATGCCGATGCTCCCTGACGATTCCGCCCTGTCGCTGCTTCCCGACCATCCGCTCGCCGCGCACAACACGTTCGGCATCGCCGCGACGGCGCGCTTTGCCGCGCGCATCACGCACGCGTCGCAGTTCGAGGCGCTGCATCGCGACCCGCGCGTCGCGAGCCTGCCGCGGCTCGTGCTCGGCGGCGGCAGCAATGTCGTGTTCACGCGCGATTTCGACGGTGTCGTGCTGCTCGACGAGATCGCGGGCCGCCGCGTCGTGCGCGAGGACGACGACGCGTGGTACGTCGAGGCCGGCGGCGGCGAGAACTGGCACGCATTCGTCGCGTGGACGCTCGAGCACGGGATGCCGGGCCTCGAGAACCTCGCGCTGATCCCGGGCACCGTCGGCGCCGCGCCGATCCAGAACATCGGCGCGTACGGCCTCGAGATGAAGGCGTATTTCGATTCGCTGGTCGCGGTCGAGCTGGCGACGGGGCGCAGCGAGCGCTTCGACGCCGCGCGCTGTGCGTTCGGCTATCGCGACAGTTTCTTCAAGCGGGAAGGGCGCGGCCGGTACGCGATCGTGTCCGTGACGTTCCGGCTGCCCAGGCAATGGACGCCGCGGCTCGGCTACGCGGACGTCACGCGCGAGCTCGACGCGCGCGGCATCGCGCCCGATGCGGCGACGCCGCGCGACGTGTTCGACGCGGTCGTCGCGATCCGCCGCGCGAAGCTGCCCGATCCGCTCGTGCTCGGCAACGCGGGCAGTTTTTTCAAGAATCCGGTGATCGACGCCGCGCAGTTCGATGCGTTGCGCACCCGCGCGCCCGAGGTCGTGTCGTATCCGCAGCCGGACGGGCAGGTCAAGCTTGCCGCCGGCTGGCTGATCGACCGCTGCGGCTGGAAGGGGCGTGCGCTGGGCGCGGCGGCCGTGCATGACCGCCAGGCGCTCGTGCTCGTCAATCGCGGCGGCGCGACGGGCGCCGACGTGCTCGCGCTGGCGCAGGCGATCCAGCACGACGTGTTCGCGAAATTTGGCGTCGAGCTGGAGCCGGAGCCGGTCTGCCTGTAAGCCGGGACAGGACACCCGCGTAACGGAACCGTGCCGGCTGTTGCCGGTTCCACACGGCGAACCGTCCATTTTTCTCGAAGCGCGCCGTCATGTCCCGCATCGCGCCGCACCGCCCGGCGGCGATGCGCGCGTCGTTTCGTCCCGCCGCCCGCCCATCCACGCCGTCCCGCCGCCACACCCATCATCCCCTTGACTCTCATTTAACCTTGAAGTTAAATGAGATCATGCATTCCACATCCGATTCCCTGTCCGCGGTGTTCGCCGCGCTGGCCGACCCTACCCGGCGCGCGATCCTGGTGCGGCTGGCCGAGGGCGCGGCGCCCGTCGGCGAACTGGCCCGGCCGTTCGACATGTCGGCGCCGGCGATTTCGAAGCACCTTCGCGTGCTCTCGGAGGCCGGGCTGATCGAGCGGGAAGTCAATGCGCGCTGGCGAATCTGCCGGTTGCGCGCGGACGGGATGCGCGATGCGCACGGGTGGCTCGAAGCCTATCGGCAATATTGGGAAGAGAGCCTCGATCGACTGACGGCGTTCGTCGAACAATCGTGCGCGGGTGGCACGGCCGGCGACGACGCCCCACCTCGGCGGGAGAAGTCATGAGTCAGGCAGCGACGTTTCATCTCGAATTGAACCGGTTCATCCGCGCGCCGCGCGAACGTGTTTTCGACGCGTTCACGAACGAAACCGCGCTGGCGACCTGGCATTGTCCGCGCGGGATGGGCGTGATCGAAGCAAGCGCCGACGCGCGGGTCGGCGGCAAGTACCGCATCGTGATGGGTGGGCGCGACGGTTCGCGCCACATCGCGGGCGGCGAATACCAGAAGGTCGATCGCGTCGACTTTCTGGCGTACACGTGGGCCTGGGAGGCCGGGGCGATGCCGGCCGATCTGAAGACGCTGATCGAGGTCACGTTCACCGACCAGGACGGCGGCACGCATCTGCACATGCGTCACAGCGGCTTTCCGAGCGAGGCCGAGCGCGATTCGCACATGGGCGGATGGCAATCGGTGTTCAACCGGCTCAACGATCTGCTGGACCCGGAGGGCAGCGCGGGTACCGTCGTCGTGATCGGCGATCCGCGCAGCAGTTATTGCCGGACCGTGCGGATGGCGCTCGCGGAAAAGGGCGTCGCGTACACGTTGCAACCGCTGCCGCCGCATTCGCCGGAAGTGCTCGCGCACAACCCGTTCGGGCTTATCCCGGCATTCTGCGACGGTCCGATCGAGTTCTACGAAACGCGTGCGATCCTCGGCTATATCGACGAAGCGTTCGACGGCCCGAGCCTGCTGCCCCGGTGGGGCGCCACCGCGCATGCGCGCGGCGAGCAATGGATCAGCGTGATCAACTGCTATGCGTACGACGCGATGGTGCGCCGCTACGTGCTGCAGTACGTGTTCCCGAAAGGCGAGAATGGCCAGCCTGATCGCGCGGTGATCGACACGGCGCTGCCTGAAATCGACAAGCATCTGCAGGTGTTCGACACCGCGTACGGCGTGCGCGATTACCTGGCCGGCAGCGAGTTGTCGATGGCGGATCTGTTCCTCGCGCCGATCCTGGCGTACGTGGGCATGTTCCCCGAAGGGGCGGAATTGCTGCGGAAATACCCGAACGTCACGCGTGCGCAGGCGGTGATGCGCGAGCGGCCAAGCTTCGCCGCGACGCAGCCGGTGCCGGGCTGATGGGGGCATTGCCATGAGCGCGCCTGCCGCGCGGGTCGCGGGAAAATAAAAAGCGCCGGCTGTGCCGGCGCTTGTCGCTTGCGGCGAGGCCGCGCGCGTCAGTGCTTCAGCCGGCCGAGCAGCAGGAACTCCATCAGCGCCTTCTGCACGTGCAGGCGGTTTTCCGCTTCGTCCCACACGACGCTCTGCGGGCCGTCGATCACGCCGGCCGTCACTTCCTCGCCGCGGTGCGCGGGCAGGCAGTGCATGAACAGCGCGTCCGGGTTCGCGTGGCCCATCATTTCCTCATCGACGCACCAGTCGGCGAACGCCTGCTTGCGTGCCTCGTTCTCGGCCTCGAAGCCCATGCTCGTCCACACGTCGGTCGTCACGAGATCGGCGCCCTTGCACGCTTCGTTCGGGTCGTCGCACACCTCGTAGAACGGCGCGCTGTCGGGCGACACCAGCTTCATGTCGAGCGCGTAGCCGGGCGGCGTCGACAAGCGCAGCTTGAAGCCGAGGATCTGCGCGGCTTCGATCCACGTGTAGAGCATGTTGTTCGCGTCGCCGACCCACGCGACGGTCTTGCCGGCGATCGGGCCGCGGTGCTCGTAGTACGTGAAGATGTCGGCGAGTACCTGGCACGGGTGGTATTCGTTGGTCAGGCCGTTGATCACCGGCACGCGGGAGTTGTCCGCGAAGCGCTGGATGATCTCCTGCTCGAACGTGCGGATCATGATGATGTCGACCATCCGCGAGATCACCTGCGCGGAATCCTCGACCGGCTCGCCGCGGCCGAGCTGCGTGTCGCGGGTGCTCATGAACACGGCGTGGCCGCCGAGCTGGAAGATCCCGGCTTCGAACGACAGGCGCGTGCGCGTCGAGTTCTTCTCGAAGATCATCGCGAGCGTGCGGTCGTGCAGCGGGTGATAGGTCTCGTAGTTCTTGAACTTGCGCTTCAGGATACCCGTGCGTTCGAGCACGTACTCGTAGTCTTCCAGCGAGAAATCCTTGAACTGCAGGTAGTGACGAATGGTTTTGGCGGTCATGAAGCGAGATACGGCGGGTTTCACCCGGCAGCGAGGCCGGACGGCGCCGCCGTCGGGTGTGGATAACTCAAAGCAGCATAAAGGATTTTCTGTGCTTTGACGAGCCACGGAGAGAAACGGGGCGCGATCTCGTCGCGCCGTCGGCGGCACGGGAAGCGGGGCCTCGGAACGACGCGCGATGGCGCGCTGCGGTATAATCCAAAAGTTTTCTCCAGCCCGGCAGGCAAGCCTCATCGCGCTCTGCCGGACACAAGCCGTGCGCTGCACAAATCCGGTGCAGTACACCGGCGGCGCGCTCCGACGCCCCGTTTTCGGGATATCGGATGGCTTGTGCCGCCGTTCATTCCAGCTTTGTGTTCGCGTATCCAGGCGCCGTCGCCTGGGCATCGCCGGGCCGTCACTTGGGTAACCACATGGCTGAAACCCCTCCGACCGAATTTTTCATCCAGGGCATCACGAAAGACGGGAAAAAGTTTCGCCCGAGCGACTGGTCGGAACGTCTGGCCGGTGTGATGGCCTGCTTCGGGCCGGGGGCGAGCGGGCCGAATGCGCGTCTCAAGTATTCGCTGTACGTGCGCCCGACGATGCTCGGCGATCTGAAGTGCGTGATCCTCGATTCCCGGCTGCGCGACATCGAGCCGATGGCTTTCGATTTCGTGCTGAATTTCGCGAAGGACAACAACCTCGTCGTCACCGAGGCGTGCGAACTGCCGGACTACAGCGCGAAGAAATGATGCCGACGGGCGAGGGCGCCTGCTGCGCCCGCCCTGGCTGTCGTCGGCCGGCATGATGTCCGGACGACAGACGACAAAAAAGCCCGCCTAGGCGGGCTTTTTTGCGATCGCAGGAAACAGGAGCGCCCGCGTGGGCGGGCGCACCGGAGTTACGCTGCTGCCTGCAGGCCCTTGACGGCTGCGGCGAGGCGGCTCTTGCTGCGAGCGGCCTTGTTCTTGTGAACGATCTTCTTGTCGGCGATCGTGTCGATCGTCTTCACGGCAGCCTTGAACAGATCGGCAGCCTTTGCGTGGTCGCCGGCTTCAACAGCCTTGCGGACCGACTTGATCGCGGTACGGAATTTCGAGCGCAGCGCCGAGTTGTGCGAGTTTGCCTTCGCGGCCTGGCGGGCGCGCTTGCGTGCTTGTGCGGAGTTAGCCATGACGGTTCCTTATCCTGTCCTGTTTCCAGAGCTTGGAGCCTGACGGCCAAGCGCTGCTTTTCGATCCGTCCCCTGAGAACGATTGCCCAGGGGCGCATAAAAAAACGGTGAGTTTAACCGAGGCCGGGACATGAAAACGGCAGTTGCCGTGCATGTACGAGCCCAGAAACCGGCGATTATAGCAACAAAATCAAGCGAGTGGCAAGCTTGAAGTGATTCCCGTCGGGAGGGACGCCGGCGGCGTGCGTGCTTTTCGGCTTCGGTCCGTGCCGGGCCACGCAACGTCCGTATAATAAGCGCCCCATGAATCTATTCCGAGCCCTGCTGACGGTCAGCGGCTTCACGCTGCTGTCGCGCGTGACCGGACTGGCCCGCGAGACGCTGATCGCCCGTGCGTTCGGCGCCAGTCAATACACCGACGCGTTCTACGTCGCCTTCCGTATCCCGAACCTGCTGCGCCGTCTGTCCGCCGAGGGCGCGTTCTCGCAGGCGTTCGTGCCGATCCTCGCCGAGTTCAAGAACCAGCAGGGGCACGATGCCACGAAGGCGCTCGTCGACGCGATGTCGACCGTGCTTGCGTGGGCGCTTGCCGTGCTGTCGGTCCTCGGGATCTTCGGCGCGTCGTGGGTCGTGTTCGCGGTCGCGTCCGGCCTGCACACCGACGGGCAGGCGTTCCCGCTCGCGGTCACGATGACGCGGATCATGTTCCCCTACATCGTGTTCATTTCGCTGACGACGCTCGCGTCCGGCGTGCTGAACACGTACAAGAGCTTCTCGCTGCCCGCGTTCGCGCCGGTGCTGCTCAACGTCGCGTTCATCGCCGCGGCCGTGTTCGTCGCGCCGCACCTGAAGGTGCCGGTATACGCGCTTGCGTGGGCCGTCATCGTCGGCGGCGTGCTGCAGTTCCTCGTGCAGCTGCCGGGCCTGAAGAAGATCGACATGGTGCCGCTGATCGGCCTGAACCCGCTGCGCGCGCTGCGTCACCCCGGCGTGAAGCGCGTGCTCGCGAAGATGGTGCCCGCGACGTTCGCGGTGTCGGTCGCGCAGCTGTCGCTGATCATCAACACCAACATCGCGTCGCGGCTCGGGCAGGGCGCCGTGTCGTGGATCAACTACGCCGACCGCCTGATGGAATTTCCGACGGCGCTGCTCGGCGTCGCGCTTGGCACGATCCTGCTGCCGAGCCTGTCGAAGGCGCACGTCGACGCCGATTCGCACGAGTATTCGGCGCTGCTCGACTGGGGGCTGCGCGTCACGTTCCTGCTCGCGGCACCGAGCGCGCTCGCGCTGTTCTTCTTCGCGACGCCGCTCACCGCAACCCTGTTCAACTACGGCAAGTTCGACGGGCATACCGTCACGATGGTCGCACGCGCGCTCGCGACCTACGGGATCGGCCTCGTCGGCATCATCCTGATCAAGATCCTCGCGCCGGGCTTCTATGCGAAGCAGGACATCAAGACGCCCGTGAAGATCGCGATCGGCGTGCTGATCGTCACGCAGATCTCGAACTACGTGTTCGTGCCGCTGATCGGCCACGCGGGCCTCACGCTGAGCATCGGCGTCGGCGCGTGCCTGAACTCGCTGCTGCTGTTCATCGGGCTGCGCAAGCGCGGCATCTACCAGCCGTCGCCGGGCTGGCTGCGCTTCTTCGTGCAGCTGATCGGCGCGACGCTCGTGCTCGCGGGCCTGATGCACTGGTTCTCGATCGCCTTCGACTGGACCGGGATGCGCGCGCAGCCGCTCGATCGCATCGCGCTGATGGCCGCGTGCCTCGTGCTGTTCGCTGCACTATATTTCGGTATGTTGTGGGTGATGGGCTTCAAATACGCTTACTTCAGAAGGCGCGCCAAGTGACGACCGCTATGACCCGCGTCCTCGACTACTTCAGCACGCTCGTGGCGGACGACGACAGCCTGCCCGTCACGGAAACCGCGCTGTCGCTGGCGCAGGACGCGTATCCCGACCTCGACCTGCAGGGCACGCTGGCCGAACTCGACATGCTGGCGGCGCGGCTGAGCCGGCGGCTCGCCGACGATGCGGACCTGAAGGGCCGTGTCGCCGCGCTGAACGACTTCTTCTTCCGCGAGCTGGGCTTCGCGTGCAATCACAACGACTACTACGACCCCGATAACAGCCACCTGAACGCGGTGCTGAAGCGGCGGCGCGGGATTCCGATCTCGCTGTCGGTGCTGTATCTGGAGCTCGCCGAGCAGATCGGCGTACCGGCGCGCGGCGTGTCGTTCCCCGGTCACTTCCTGCTGCGCGTCACGCTGCCGGACGGGGACCTGATCATTGATCCGACCAATGGCCATTCGCTGTCCGAGGCCGAGATGGTCGAGATGCTCGAGCCGTACGTCGCGCGCGCGGCCGGTGCGGTCGACAGCGCGTTGCGCGCGCTGCTGCAGCCCGCGACGAGCCGCGAGATCATTGCGCGGATGCTGCGCAACCTGAAGACGATCTATCTGCAGACGGAACGCTGGCAGCGGCTGCTCGCGGTGCAGCAGCGCCTCGTGATCCTGTTGCCCGAGCAGCTCGACGAGGTGCGCGATCGCGGTTTCGCGTATGCGCGGCTCGACTACCTGCGCCCCGCGCTCGAGGATCTCGAGCAGTATCTCGGCGAGCGGCCGGATGCGGACGACGCGACCGTCGTCGAGTCGCAGGTCACCGAACTGCGGCAGCGGATGCAGCGCGACGGCGAGGATTGAGCCGGCGCGCGATTGTCGAAGCCTCGAATCAAAAACGCCCGCATCGCGGGCGTTTTTTCATCGGCGCTTACTTCGGCTGCATCCGGATCGCGCCGTCGAGGCGGATCACCTCGCCGTTGAGCATCGGATTCTCGACGATCTGCCGCACCAGCATCGCGTATTCGGCCGGTTTGCCGAGCCGCGGCGGGAACGGCACCATCGCGCCGAGCGCGTCCTGCACGTCCTGCGGCATGCCGAGCAGCATCGGCGTTTCGAACAGGCCGGGCGCGATCGTCATCACGCGGATGCCGCTGCGCGACAGGTCGCGCGCGATCGGCAGCGTCATGCCCGCGACGCCGGCCTTCGAGGCCGCGTACGCGGCCTGGCCGATCTGCCCGTCGAACGCGGCGACCGACGCGGTGCTGACGATCACGCCGCGCTCGCCTTCCGCCGTCGGCGCGGTTGCCGCCATCGCGGCGGCCGCGAGCCGGATCATGTTGAACGTGCCGACGAGGTTCACGTTGATCGTCTTCGCGAACACGTCGAGCGGATGTGCACCGTCCTTGCCGACCGTTTTCGCTGCGGGCGCGATGCCTGCGCAATTCACGAGGCCGCGCAGCGTGCCCGCGCGCGTCGCCGCGTCGACGGCCGCCTGCGCGTCGGCCTCGCTCGAGACGTCGCAGCGCACGAATTCGCCGCCCAGCTCGGTCGCGAGCGCGACGCCCGCCGCCTCGTTCAGGTCGGCGAGCACGACCTTGCCGCCTGCCTGCGCGAGCATCCGGGCCGTTCCGGCGCCGAGGCCCGATGCACCACCCGTGATCAGAAAGACGTTGCCGCGAATCTCCATGACTGCCTCCTTTGTCGACCGCCCTTAGCGCTTTAGCGCTTAGGGAGGTCCCATGCAAAGCGTCGACCGCCCTTGGCGCTTTAGCGCTTAGGGAGGTCCCATGCAAAGCGGTGGTTCCGTTCGATGCCGGGCGTACCCGTTCGACCGATTGTACGGGGCGCCGTCGCGCGGCCGAAAAAAAAGCCGCCCGGAAAGGGCGGCTTGCGGATGCGCGATGCGCTGCTTACTTCAGCGCGTCAAACGCGCGCTCGCGGATTTCCTCGACGCTGCCGAGGCCCGAGATCTTGCGATACTGCGGGGCCTTCAGGCCGTTTTCCTCGCCGCGCTGCGCCCAGTCGCCGTAGTACTTGATCAGCGGCTTGGTCTGCGCTTCATACACTTCGAGACGCTTCTTGACGGTTTCTTCCTTGTCGTCGTCGCGCTGGATCAGCGGTTCGCCCGTCACGTCGTCCTGGCCCTCGACCTTCGGCGGGTTGAACTTGACGTGGTACGTGCGGCCCGATGCCGGGTGCGTGCGGCGGCCGCTCATGCGCTCGATGATTTCCGAGAACGGGACGTCGATCTCGAGCACGTAGTCGATCGCGACGCCGGCTTCCTTCATCGCGTCAGCCTGCGCGATCGTGCGCGGGAAGCCGTCGAACAGGTAGCCGTTCGCGCAATCGGATTCCTTCAGGCGCTCCTTGACGAGGCCGATGATCAGGTCATCCGTCACGAGCTTGCCTTCATCCATGAAGCGCTTCGCTTCGATGCCGAGCGGCGTGCCGGCCTTCACGGCCGCGCGCAGCATGTCGCCCGTCGAGATTTGCGGGATGCCGAACTTTTCCTTGATGAAGTTTGCCTGGGTGCCCTTTCCCGCGCCGGGTGCACCCAACAGGATCAAACGCATGGTGATATCTCCAAGTATGTAGATTCGTGTGGCGAGCTTCGAAGGCGTCGGCGACAGTGTGCGCGGGGCTTGCCTGGCGCGCGGCGGGCTGGTCTGATGCGGCGCGTCGGCTTCGGCGACGCGCGGCTGCCGGCAGGGCCGCGGGCGGGGTCAAGCGAGAACGCGCTGGTCACGGACGGCTCGCACAATCGCCTGATTATGCCACGGGTTATTTTGAACCCGGCTGAAAAAGGGCCTGCACGCGCGCGAGATCGGCCGGCGTGTCGATTCCGGCTTCGGGCGCTTGCTCGGTGATCAGCACTGCGATGCGCTCGCCATGCCAGATCGCGCGCAGCTGTTCGAGCTGCTCGGCCTGTTCGATCGGTGCCTGCGCGAGCGTCGGATACGTGCGCAGGAAACGCGCGCGATACGCATAGAGGCCGATGTGCCGGTAGACCGGAAACGCAGGGGCCGGCATGACCGCGACGTCGGGCCAGTGCGGCTGGTACGCGTCGCGGCTCCACGGAATCGGCGCGCGCGAGAAGTACAGCGCGACGCTCTGCGCGTCCAGCGCGACCTTCACGACGTTCGGGTTGAACACGTCGGCCGCGGTGTGAATCGGGTGGGCGGCGGTCGCGATCGCGCACGCGGGATGCGCGGCCAGGTGCGACGCTACGTCGCGCACCAGCACGGGGTCGATCAGCGGTTCGTCGCCCTGTACGTTGACGACGACGGTGTCGTCGCTCCACCCGAACGTCGCCGCGACTTCCGCGAGCCGGTCGGTGCCGGACGGATGGTCGGCGCGCGTCAGCACGGCTTCGAAGCCGTGATCGCGCGCCGCGTCGAGCACGCTCTGCGCGTCGGACGCGACCAGCACCTGCTGCGCGCCCGCTTCGCGCGCGCGCTCGGCGACGCGCACGACCATCGGCTTGCCGCCGAGATCGGCGAGCGGCTTGTTCGGGAGCCGCGTCGACGCGAGCCGGGCGGGAATGACGGCGATGAAGGGTTGCGGGTGAGTCATCGGGGGAGCGGTGAGAAGGTCGGGGCGGGCGGCGCGTCGGGAGCCGGCGCCCGGCGGGGTTCGGCGAGCCGGCCGCGGATGGGCCGCGGCCGGGGCGTCGTCGGGCGGCTTAGCGGCCGGCCGGGTCGACCGGCGTGCCTTCGACGGTCTGGCGTGCTTCGTCGACGAGCATCACGGGGATGCCGTCGCGGATCGGGTACGCGAGCTTGTCCGCGTTGCAGATCAGCTCCTGCGCGGCACGGTCATAGTGGAGCGGGCCTTTGCAGATAGGGCACACAAGGATTTCAAGCAGGCGAGCGTCCACGGAGTTTCTCCACAACGAGGGCAATGAGGCGAGGGTCGAGCGCGGCTTCGACGGGGACCACCCACAGTCGAGCGTCGCGCCAGGAAGCGCCCAATTTTACTGCATCCTTCTCGGTGATCAGGATCGCGTCGACGGCGTCGTCGACGAACGGATTGTCGGCGAACGCGTAGTGGTCGGGCAGCGCACGGGTTGCCGGCGCGAGACCGGCCGCGCGCAGCGTCGCGAAGAAGCGTTCCGGCGCGCCGATGCCGGCCGCCGCGAGCACGCGTTCGTGCGCGAACTGCGACAGCGGGCGGCGCAGCGCGGGCTGATCGAGGTGCCACGCGGCGCCCGGCGTGAGCGCGAGCGAGTAGGTGTCGGGCCACGGCGGCAGCGTGCCGCTGTACGGGTCGTTGACGAGCGTCGCGTCGCGGTGCCGCGACAACGGCTCGCGCAGCGGCCCGGCCGGCAGCAGGAAGCCGTTGCCGCCGAGCCGGTGGTCGAACACGACGAGCTCGACCGTGCGAACGAGACGGTAGTGCTGGAGGCCGTCGTCGCTGACGATCACGTCGACGTCCGGATGCGCGGCGCGCAGCGCCTGCGCGGCCGCGACGCGGTCGGGGCACACCCAGACGGGCGCGCCGGTGCGGCGCGCGATCAGCAGCGGTTCGTCGCCGGCCGCGCTCACGCGCGACGCGGGCGTGACGGCCGTCGGCACGGTCACGTTCGCGCCGTAGCCGCGCGACACGACGCCGGGCGTGAAGCCGGCCGCCCGCAACGCGTCGACGAGTGCGATCACGGTCGGCGTCTTGCCGGTGCCGCCGACGGTCACGTTGCCGACCACGACGACGGGCACGCCGACGTCGACCGGCTTTTTCCAGCCCTGCGCATACGCGGTGCGCCGCAGTGCCGCGCACAGGCCGAACACGCACGCGAACGGCGTGAGCGCCCACGCGAGCGCGCCGCGCCGCTGCCATTCGCGTGTCAGGCGCGCTTCGAGCCGGGCGAGCGGGCCGCCGGGCGCGCTCATCGGGCCGGGCGCGGCGCGTGGTGCGCCGCGGCGTGGGACGGATTCGTCAAGGCGGATTCTCCGTTGGGCGGCGCATGCCGCGGGGTCTGCGGAAGGCGGCACTCTAGCGCGCCGCAGGCGGACGCGGCAAGCGCGACCGGCCGACGCAGCCTGCGGGGCCGGATCGCGGCGGCCTGTGGACAACTCTGTGAAAAACTCCCCGGTCGATCGCCTCAAACGCCCGCCGGGCGGGCATCGAATCGGATGCGAATGATTTCGAAAGGTTTAAAAATCTATAAAAATCAATGCGTTATGACGAATTGTCTGGATTTTTAAGCAGTTTCAAAGCGTTTGAGCCGGACCGTTGCCAGAATGTGGACACCTTCCGCGCGTCGCGGCGAATGCGGCCGGTGCTGGACGTCGCGCGCGTGTCGGACTATCGTGTCGCCGCCAGCATTCATCCGATCGCCCATGCCTTCCGACTCTCCTTTTTCCGCACCCGGCGCGACGCGCGGCGGTGACGAAGTGATTCCCGTTTCGGCGCTCAATCGCGCGATTTCGACGATGCTCGAGCGCTCGTTCCCGCTGCTGTGGATATCGGGCGAAGTGTCGAATTTCACGCGTGCCGCGAGCGGCCACTGGTATTTCTCGATCAAGGACCAGCAGGCGCAGATGCGCTGCGTGATGTTCCGCGGCCGTGCGCAATACGCGGAATTCACGCCGCGCGAAGGCGACCGGATCGAGGTGCGCGCGGTCGTCACGATGTACGAGCCGCGCGGTGAAGTCCAGCTCAACGTCGAGGCCGTGCGGCGCACCGGGCAGGGGCGCCTGTACGAGGCGTTCCTGCGGCTGAAGGCGCAACTCGAGGGCGAGGGGCTCTTCGCGCCCGAGCGCAAGCGGCCGCTGCCGGCCCACCCGCGCGCGATCGGCATCGTCACGTCGCTGCAGGCCGCCGCGCTGCGCGACGTGCTGACCACGCTCGCGCGCCGCGCGCCGCATATTCCGGTGATCGTCTATCCGGCGCCCGTGCAGGGCGCCGGTTCCGCCGAAAAGCTCGTCGCGGCCGTCCAGGCCGCGAATGCGCGGCGCGAGGTCGACGTGCTGCTGGTCTGCCGCGGCGGCGGTTCGATCGAGGATCTGTGGTCGTTCAACGACGAAGCGCTGGCGCGCGCGATCGCGGCGAGCGAGCTGCCGGTCGTCAGCGGCGTCGGGCACGAAACCGATTTCACGATCGCGGATTTCGCGGCCGACCTGCGCGCGCCGACGCCGACCGGCGCGGCCGAGCTCGCGAGCCCGCAGCGCGCGCTGCTGCTGCGCGAGGTCGACGAGCGCCAGCGTGCGCTCGCGCGCGGTATCGAACGCATGCTCGAACGGCGCGCGCAGCAGCTCGACTGGCTCGCGCGCCGGCTCGTGAGCCCGGCCGAGCGGCTGCAGCGGCAGCGCACGCATGTCGAGCAGCTCGCGGTGCGGCTCGCGTCGGCGGCCTCGCGGCCGGTGCGCGACGCGCGCGCGCGGTTTGCGCTCGCGCAGTTGCGCTGGCAGCGCGCGCGGCCCGATCCGTCGCAGGCGCGCCAGGCGCTCGCGGGGTTGTCGCAGCGTCTCGCGGTGGCGTTGCAGCGCCGTCACGAACGCGACATGGCACGTGTGTCAGCCTGTGCGGCACGGCTCGAGGTGCTGAGCCCGCAGCGCACGCTCGAACGCGGTTATGCGGCGCTCATCGACGCGCAGACCGGCCGCGCGGTGCGCGCGCCGAGCGCGCTGAAGCCGCAGCGCCGCCTGACCGTGCATCTGGCCGAAGGCTCGGCCGACGTGTCGCTTGCCGACGTGCAGCCGCGCTTGACCGATACGATCTGAGCGGGCCGGCGTAAGCGAAACGCAGGTCCCGCAACGCATGCGCGAAGCACGGGAACGGATGCCGCGCATCGCCGGTTCGTCCTGCCGGACGATGCGCAAACATCGCTTTTCCGCATACTGCGGATAAATGGCCCGTGAGTTTGCGGGGTTATTCGTCCTCGCCTACAATCGGACGCTCGGCAGCATTCAACACAAGCCTCCCTACATACTCAACGAAGGAATCGCCATGGCTCATACGCTCCCGCCGCTCCCGTACGCTGAAGACGCACTCGCGCCGACCATCTCGCTCGAGACGATCCAGTACCACTACGGCAAGCATCATCAGGCTTATGTGACGAACCTGAACAATCTGATCCCGGGCACGGAATTCGAGAACCTGTCGCTGGAAGAGATCGTCAAGAAGTCGTCGGGCGGCATCTTCAACAACGCCGCGCAAATCTGGAACCACACGTTCTTCTGGAACAGCCTGTCGCCGAACGGCGGCGGCGCACCGACGGGCGCGCTGGGCGACGCGATCAACGCGAAGTGGGGCTCGTACGACGCATTCAAGGAAGCGTTCACGAAGGCTGCGGTCGGCACGTTCGGTTCGGGCTGGGCATGGCTCGTGAAGAAGGCGGACGGTTCGCTCGACATCGTGTCGACGAGCAACGCCGCCACGCCGCTGACGACCGCCGACAAGGCGCTGCTGACGATCGACGTGTGGGAACACGCGTACTACATCGACTACCGCAACGCACGTCCGAAGTTCGTCGAAGCGTTCTGGAACATCGTGAACTGGGACTTCGCAGCGAAGAACTTCGCGTAAGGTCCGGCACCTGTGTTCCGTCACAATAAAGTTTGGAAACGGCAACAAAGTTTGGAAAGTTGACGGAGTGACCCGCAACAAACTTTGGAAATCGTAACCGATATGAAAGCCCTCGTCACGAGGGCTTTTTTTCGAAATTTGAATTTCGAAAGTTGTACGTGATCGCTGACTATAGATACAGGGACTAATCGCGTTTACCCCGCGGTGGGAGCGGTCCAACCGAATGGTGTGAGTGCCACGTTGTACGCAGGCGAGTTCGGAGTTGGGTACCCGGACGTCCACTCACGCGGGCGTGCGCCATGTACGGTACTTTCCTGAAATTCTTGCCGCTCGATGCTGCCGTGCTTCGATGCCATGAGTCTCAGACATTTGGCCAAAGTGCCGCGACATACGCCAGCTCAGCATCAATGATGGCCCTCTGTACCGCAGAGTTGGTGCCAAGCGTGTATAGCTTAGATCCACGCACATCCAGAACCCCCATGCGTGTATTTGCGCTTGATTTTTGTCTGAGGCAATGCTCCATGAGTGCGGTAATAAGATCCATTTTGGATTTATTTACATCGTCATCTTTCAAGTAAAGCTTTATGACGTGTGGCGTATCGTTGTAAAGCAATCCAATTTCAGGGTTGACGGAGACCTCGATGCCGGAATTTGTATACACGGCCGTTGGTGGAGAAAACCATTGAGGTCTCTTTGCTCCCCACCATTTTCGATATCCTTCAATAATTTCCGGATACGCGGAGCGCTTCTTTACATCTTTAAGGCCATCGAGAATGGAGTCTAGCTCGGATTTGGATTTTCCAGATTGGTGAACGGAAACGATTCCATCGCGCAATGGCTTGTAGAAATCAATCGCCGGGCTGTAGTCATCTCTGTTTTTGATTTGTCTAACTTTTGTTGCCTTCGGGGAGCCCGCCTTCGAAACTACGTCAACTAGATCGGTGAGGGAAAGTCGCGGCATAGTTGCTCCAGGATTATGATCGTGGCGTGCAGTCCGTTTGGTAGCATACTCTTGAATTGGATGGATATGTGGTGCTGAGATCGAAGTTCGATGGATTTTATGTGGAACGGAGGTGGGAATAGATTTAAGGAGGTATTTTTTCTACGGAAAACGTTTGAGGGGTGATGTGTTTTCTCGAATGCTACGTTATGGTTAAGTCCAGTTCACTTCAATTGTGAATTGAATTGCGAGTTGGACATCTAGGTGACGGAGGGCGTTGATGGGGACCTTGCACCCATGGAAAAGACGAGTCTTCATTGACACGGAGTTCACGAATTTGGACTCTCCGGCGCTTGTAAGCCTCGCGCTAGTTGCGGAGGATGGCCGCGAATTCTACGTCGAGCTGACAGATTATTTAGTTAGTGACTGTACTGACTTTGTGCGAACGATTGTTGTTCCACAGCTAGGACAATATCCCGATAGAGTGATGTCCAGTGTGGAGGCGGCAAGGGAGTTGAGCAGCTGGATGAACGAACTTAGGCAGCGCCGTGAGAAACCCGTGCTTTGCTACGATCATCCTATCGACGTCGAACTGCTGGTGCGGTTGCTTGGAAAGAGACCAACGGGTTGGCAGTTTCAGAATGTAGCAGCAAGGCTTGATGTGAGCGAGCGTGGCCGATACTTAGAACAATCCGGTAGGCATCATCACGCACTGTTCGATGCACGAGCAAATTGCACTTCGTTTCGTTGAGCAAGTTGTACTTCAGTCCGATAGTCATGACTGGCGCCAGCTCAATTTGGTACCTAAGTCCGGCGAGGCAGTGAATATCAAAGACCTGCTTGCGACAGAACAGCCGGGAGACGATCGCGCGAGACCCTCATCGTTTGCGTTCGGGCGAAGATCCAGAACGAACGCAAGCAAGCAGGGAGTACCGGAGCGCCAGATAGATTGTTGGTCCGCGCACACACCTCCGACGTTCGATCGAGAGGGCCATCAAGGCGTTATATGAACTCCTGCTGTTGAATAGGTCACCCTCATTCGGGTACAGAGAAATTCCAAAAAAACGAGAGGCGGATAGTCTCGACCGACTCGGGCGACCATTCAATTCCGATGCACATCGCTTCGTCAAAGGCCGCGTACGAAAGCTTCGTGAAGTCCTCGAGCTGGGCTATATAGCAGGCGTCAACAGTGACCGGCGCTGCGTGAATTGGTACGTCTCCCAAGTGGCCGATAACACTTGCGACGTCGTTCTCACGTCGGTAGTTAAACGCAAGTGCATCCGAAGCATTGCCTGGGCCTTCGCGCAACTGACGAAGCCATGCTGGCGCACTTTGAATCGGGACGAGGATAGCTGGAGTGCCGCCGTTCCGCTGAATCGATTGTACTTGTTCTGCGAGCCAGCCGAGAAAGACGTCAGTGCTTGTATTGGGCAAAGAAGCTGGGCGCTTAGCGTGCAGGTATTTTTCGATGATGGTTGAAGCAACTTGCTCTCCAACCAGCTTGTTATACCACTCGATGGAGTGGTCATGCCCGCTTTCCAGCGGCGGGTCTGTGAAGGGGCCTTTTCTAACGTTCACGACGTTTAACCTCGACAAGTCAGCGGAGCAAGGTTCAGCGATAAACGTTGGAGCGAGGGAAAGCGGAAAAATGGTGCATTGCTTGTCCAAGATGTAGCGTGAAACCGCGGATGACGCTAGCGCCAATCTGCTATTTGCGACCTGTGCGTTAGTGAATACCGCCTGCCGCGCTTCGGCGGCGGCAGTAGCCAATGCATTCAAGTCGCCCGCCAAAGCCGTTTGTGCGTCCTCCGAGCTGGTTGCATTGCCTAGTGCCTTCCGCAGTTTATCGATCAGATCTAGCCGGGATGTGAGGCCTGGTGAATTCAAAGCGTCGCTGAGTTGTCGCGCGAAATGTCGCAACTGTTCAAGTTGGTTCATGTCTCGAGACCAGTACGGCACAGCCGATACTGCGGTGAAGACACCGAAGGGCGTTCGGCCACCCGCAACGGCAAGGAGTAGCTCGATTTGCGTGTTGAGGAGCGACTGCATATCGCTGTCACTCCAGCCGGAAAATATTCGTCCGCCGAGTCGGTCAGGCTCAAGGGCGTCAAACATAGCGCGCACGACTCCGTTGAGCCGATTCTCGTAACGTCGGTCGGCATTTTGCGCGCGAACGAGATGCAGCCAAACCCTGTTGAACTCGGAAATCTCTCGCACCGCTACCGTTCCACCTTCTATGTAGCTACGCCCAGTTAGTAGTGCGACTGCCAATTCAAACGAAAACGTAGAATCGCAGCCCGAGGCGTCAGTCCACGAAACGAGTACAAGTGCAGTGACAAAGCGAATGTCGACCCAGTATCGCCGCAACAATGTCGACGCGAGCGCCTGCGCAATCGCTGGTTCCTCATCCCCTTCTGGGAGGTTCTCCAACGACGAGCGTACAACCGACCAATTATCGTCAATGCACGCGAGCGTGTGGATGGGGAACTCATGTTCGGGCAACGGATGACCATCAAACTGTGATTCCTGGGATGCCCACCACTTTAGGAGCGAGTCCTCGAGATATAGTGCGGCTGTCCGGTCCCCGCGAACGACTGCCCCGGAAAGCATCTTGACCAAGTATCGAAGATACTCCGCAGCGAGCCGTAGTTGCTCTGAGAGCGCCTGCCATGCATTCGCCGCATTGTCGGGGGGCACGCGGATATCCAAATAGCTGCTGGCTTCCCAACCTTCGATAAAAGTCTTTACCGCGGACTCGTACTGCTTCGCCGATGGGATAGGCAAAACGACTGCGTTTGCAGCACCGCGCATCGTGAGGCCTTTGTCGTCAGCCTTCGATTGCCACCACAAGCCGAGTCGATGTGACATCAGTGATGACAGGTTCAGCACATACGAAACGACATCTGGGTGCTGGCCATGAAGCCGGTTGAGCAGGCGGTAAGGTATGTGGCAGCAGCGGCTATAGAACGGCGTTCCAAGATTGACATCTGTAACGGCTGCGATAATGAGTTGCCGGTACCCATTGACCCATTCTTGGTGAAGACGCAAACCACTCAGTTGATACGGGTCTGAGAGCAACGCGGCATTGTCCTTCGTTCCATCATCGGCCACGAACGCCCCTGCTTTAATCAACTCGGCATGGAGATCGAGCAGTGCAGATATCGTTTCGGCCGCGGCCTCGAATCGATGTTGCTCGAGCAGCGTGAGCACCTCGGCAGCCAACTCTTCAAAGATGTCGATTGTGGATGTTGAGGGCTTCCTTTGCCCAAGTACGAGCGAGCGACGAATCAGGAGTGCTGCGATGCGGCTTGGTGGTTCCCCGTCCCGCACGGTGCACAAAGTTTCCTCGCCGCTGAGTTGTTCACCAGGCGAGAACGTAAAGGAGAGGCACGGTGACCGGATCGAGACTGAACGTGGATTCCCAGAGGATTTTTCGCGGTGAGCACGAATCCATAGTTCCGTTGCGATGCGAAGCAAACGAAGGCGGACGTCGACAACCGTCTTCGAGCCGCGGACCATCACGGTGACATAGGGTGTACCGTCGGGGAATGGGAGGTACCGCACGCGAGGTTTGCTCGAACGTCTTCCTTCCTCTTCTACCGTATCCCCGACATGGCCCTCTTGGAGAAAAATGCTTCCCTCAAGCCGCCCACGGATATCTGCTGGCAAGGCGTTGCTCACGGCGTAGCGCGTGAAAACGCGCATCCTGGTGCTGTCGTCAAGATAGAGGACGGTCCGATACAGAAACCATGCAGTGAGCACGGTGTTAGCAAAGAACCAGACACAGTCCCCGGCCGCCCCCATGGCAATCCATTCCGCTGAGACGTAGGGGACAGCCAGATACTCAGCGCCCATGGTGGCGACCAGCGCTATCGAACTGATGCCAGCTGTAAGCGCCGCAGCGTCACGCAGGTACAACTGCAAGCTAAGTTTTGCCGTGGCTCGGCGCTGAAGAAGCACTGCCACAAACGCAATGACGATTGGATATACCAGGGCGGCAATTGTTGCCTGTACTGACCAGAGCGTGCCAACATACGCTGCAAATTCCGCGTTGCTCCAGTCGTAGGACGGTACCGTCAGGGCGAGAAATCGAGGGCAGGTCCACCAAAGCAACGCTATGATGAATTTCACGGCGACCAGTACCGACAAACAAACGAATGGCCTCCCGAGCGCAAGGGGGACCAGCTGCCGCCAGCTCGCAATATTGAAGGATATGGATACGCTCTGCTGGCCCAACCACTGGGCGACAATTTTGTTGACCCGGCGTGACAGATTGTCAAATGCGAAGCTGAGCATCGTTGCTCCACTTAAGCTGTCGGGCTCAACTATCTTCAGGTAGTTGAGCCGGATATCGTGTGACCGAAAAGGTGCTAGCGCCGCCGTGTCGGCGTCAAACTGCTATCTGATGACGCACTGCGAAAAATCCCGAGCGAATGCAAATCGAGTACAGCCAGCTATTACAGAAAGATTTAAAAACCTGACGCTGCTTGCGTCCGCGCGGGGCATGTCCATATTTCCGAGGAGGGAAACCGTCGGGGATAGCGGAACATACAGTGCTTGAGGGCTATCCGGGACGAGAAACTCGCCGGCGCCTGGTTCCGCCTCCGTGACGTACCATCGTATACCCTTTAACTGAAGGTGCGTGTAGTCAATGGCACGCTGGATGTGCATTCCGGTTAGCTGCCGGCTACCCATCATGCCATTCTCGTCTATGAACAGGTAATGGTTGCTCTCCAGCCGTTCCTTTTTATCCTTTGTGATTTCATTATCTGGCGTCACACCTTTCAAAATGACTGCAGGTACAGGGTTTGCGCTGTAGTGCACGCGGTGTTTCCATAGAGCGTAGAAAGCAGTGATCGTATCGTTCTCGAGAGCTAACCGTCGACGGTCCCCGTAAAGAACGAGGTTGGCGATTTTCTGAAACCGTTTCTCAATTTGCGCCATGTATCCTGACTCGGCGCGTTGGTCCCAGAGACGTTTCGCACAGAACATTTCATGCTCGGCCGTAACGCGAAGACGACTTTGGGTTTCACCCAATCGGAGCACGCTTACTTTCCCGTCAAGTCCATAGAAGCGTTCGATAGATTTTCGAGGGAATATATGTTGTCGTTGTACTAAACCGTACGGATTTCCTTTCTGCACGGGTTCGGGCTTGTGTTTGCGGTATTCCACAGGTTCGTCCTCGTGGATATGGCTAGGTTTGCCTCGGGTCGCTTGTTAACCTGCGCTTATCGAGAGCCTCAGGGCGAGCGATGGCACATACAATCCCCATGCTACCGTGTCGTCGCTGGCGCTCTGTTCTGAGGCTCACCATTCAAAGAGCCTTCTCTATGTACGGCATCATTCATTGCGTCAAGGAAGGAGGAGTTGAACGGGCCTCGCATGAATAGATGCATTCCAGGAACGACAGGTGGAGGAAGCTGGAAGTGCTGTCGCATGACTTCACTGAATTGCTCGCATACCGCAAGCGTTCGATAGACGACGGAATTGATTGCGGGGCGCAAGGGTACGAGATTGTTAGGTTGACGCTCCTGATCCCGCCATATCTTCATACTCTCAAACGGTCGCAGGTGCCCTGAGATTAGGAAATCTGCATCGCCGGAAAAAATGATCTGCATCTGCGATCCGTGATGCACTAAGTTGTCGCGTATTGTTCGGAGTTGGAGAAAGAACGGCGTCACCGCCACGTAGAAGTCGACAAGGGGCAGTGGCAGACCAAATTTTTCGACCAATTTTTCAGCAGTCGCAGGCGCCTCTTGGAACAATGCGACGGCAGCGAAAGAACCCTTCATCGGGCGCTTCGTGTTGGCAGTGCCAGTTAGCGTAACCTTTTGCCATAGCTTATTGATAACCTCTTGCAGCAAGTCGAAGAGGCTCCTGCATACAGACAATACATACTCGACCTCTGTTGCAACCATCCTCGTGATGCCCGACCCGACATTGTCCCGGGATGTGTGCAGTAGTTGAAGCTTTGCCAGCGATGCCGATAGATTCGAGATGTCATCCATCACGCCGGCAACGGCCAATTTCAGTTCAGGAAAGGACGCGTGCTGAGCGATGAAGTCCATGAACCGAAAATGTGCATCGGTTGGTGATTGAGGCTTCTCGGCGAAATAGAATCCTTCCGCAAGTTCCACAATATTCAGTTCAACCAAGGCACCAGTTGCAACGCGGGCCCATGTCCGCCATCGAGTTCCATCGTGAAAGAAGTTGCTCATCACAATGCGCCTGTCAAGGTTGGCGAGATCTACGAAGGGAATGGGCGCCGACGATGGAGTCTCGAAGACTGGATGTACATCGGGAGTTGGCTGGTTCTCGTCTATCATGGTTTCTGAAGACATCTTGGGGTTCTTTGGCAGCAAAGGAGACTCTTGCAATAGAAGAAGTGGACCGTGTGTCGTTCCTTGAGGAGTGTAGACATCGTCCGAATCTCCGGCAACGAAACCGCCGCCGCAATCGATAGATACCCACCCGATGCCACAGCACGGACGGGTATCAGTTTCCCCAGCCGAGTTCGGTTATGAGGAAACCCGTTGCGTGCAGGGCAAGTTCGGCGTCCTCCTTTGACACCTCCCGAAGGTCGTAGCGCTCGCGCTCATTATCTTTTCCTCTCGGGTGAAGAAGATTGACGGTATCAAGTGCAGCACGGATTAGCCGTTGCTCTTTTTCACCGAAATGCTTCTTGACCGCTGTGATGCAACCTCCGAGGTCTTCCTCAAGTATCGTTTTATTTCCAGTCAGAGCATACAGCCATCGAGCGCTGACGACCGCACAAAGATTTCGACACTGGTCAACAACTGAGGTTGGGGAGTCCCTGTACGCTACCTGCATGACACGGTCGTAGGCACTTGATATGGATTTCTGATTCTCCTCCGGAATTTTCTCCAACTTGAGAGCTGGCAGAATGCCAAACGCAGACTCTGCCCGAAGAGTAACCAGCACATCGTGACTGATTGTTTGCTCGGTCTGCAGGATTCGCCAGAGGGAGTGTGCCTGCGTATTGCCTATCGCTAGCTGAAGTCCCTCACCTCGATTGGGACACCCCAAGAGCTCAGTGCAATGGATGAACACATTTAGGTCTTTCTGTATGCGGCCGTAGTCGTTCCTCAGGCGGCTATCAGATTGTAAATTCGGATGCGCCTCTACGAAAACGGACGTGCGATTAGTTTTACCGAATGACTGGAAGATGCGCCCACGCCTCACTCGGGAGACTGGGTCGAACGAGTCCTCCCGGAAAATCCAACGGAACGGGTCGCCTTGCATTCCGCGAGGCAATTTATCGAAATCAGCAGGTGACTCAATGAGTGTGCATTGAGAAATTATTGGCGCAGGGACGGTGAGGTGGTTAGGATTGTCGGTACCCTCATAAATGAGGCCATGGTCGTGTTCGACGCCGAGGCTGGACATGATTTTTTCCGTCAAAGAAACAGCGCCAATATATCGCAGGTCCGAGCCGAAGCGCGATGCCGTATATCTTCCAAGTGATGACGCAGTACGCCGGCGAGGCGAGGTTGGTCAAAGGGAGACGTCGAATCAGCTTTCGATCGGTTCCCCGGGCACATCAGCTAAGCTGATGTAATCCAAGAGGGATGAAATGAGCAGGGCAAGAAGGCACTTTACTGACGAATTCAAACGGGAAGATGTGCGGCCGTGCAGAGAGCCCGGCGCACCGGGCGCAGAGATTGCCCAAGAGAAGGTATCGTCCGGGAAAGCGATGGAGGCCAGTTCGATCTTGCTTGAGGCTGGGTCGCTTTAGATTCTTTCGCGTGCTGCATAGGGCCACAAGACGTCCGGCAAAAAATGTTGCATCATGCTCCTCAATTTTCACCGGTGAAAGTTGAGGAGTACCACTTCTGATGAACTGTGTAGGCCTCGATGGACATCAATATCCAATATATATCGGACTGCAAAATAAACTTGATGACGAAAAACGAGGAGGTGTCTAATGTGACATCACATGGCTCGACACTCAGAGCACATTTTCTCTACTGAAGTTGGTGAACGTAGGAGGCGGTATGTAGAAAAGAAAAAAGCCAATCACGGATGACTGGCTTTGTTTCTTGGCTCTATGAGAGCGCGGTACTGTGAGACTGGACATCCTCAGTATCGTTCTCGAATTCGGCCGAGTCAAGCCCTTTTTGCCTCTGCATTTGCGTATCGCACGCAGGTCCATATTGCGTGCGATTGATGCAAGCGCATTGGCCGTCGGCGTGCCTGATCGCCTCCTGGCGATCTGGTGGGCCGACATCGGCCGGAGACACGAGATGCGAGGAACGATGACGTGGGAGAAGCTGCAGAAGTTGATTGAAGAGGGGGCGGGCCAAGGGCACGGGGAAAGTTACAGGCCGTTCATCGAGGTTCGACGGAGGAATTCGTCACCGAATAGCAACCAGACGGTCGGTCCGCTTCCAGGCCAGAAGCGCCCATTTCATGGGCTGGCTAGGCTCGAACGTCACATTGGAATGCTGTGCTACTGGTTAGGCGCACAGGACGTACGAGAACAGTTTCCTGTTTGGCCCTTTCCGCATTCCCACCCCTTGGCTGGCGCTGCGACCGCAGAGCAATATGAAACAGTCGTTGCACCAGGTTTGCTCGAGATTGCTGAGGACGCAGGCATAGACCACGGTGTTTACGTCGGAACAGGCATTCCCTATGTCGCCACGCTCGATGTGGTGGCGACGGTACTGAGGGAGCACGTGCCTCCGCGACTAGTCGTTTTCTCGTGCAAGCCCTATGAGGCAGTTGCCAACGCCTGTCCAACATCACGGATCCTGGAGCGACTCGAACTAGAACGACGCTACTGCCGTGCGATATCTGCTCGATATCACATCGCGCACGATCTCGCCCTGCCGCGGCAGTTGTTTGCAAATCTCGAAGTATGTGGAACCGGGCTCGCTTGCCGAGACCGAATTTGCTCGGCGCCGCGCTTCGACGAATTTCGAGATGCCTTGATCAGAGGGATGCTTCGGAGACCACTAAGAGAGGCCGTCCGGATAGCTACGGCAAACACGGGATTTTCGAAATGCTTGGCGTGGCCGGCGTTCAGGTTGCTCGCGTGGCAGCTCGATATCGATATCGACCTAAGTGAGCCGATTGCAACGTCGAGCTTGATGGTTCGTGGGGGGCGAGCCATACACGCGCGTCTGCGGGATTCGCTTTTCGAGGGAGGTGGAAAGTGAGCAGAATTCTCGAGAACAGTATTTTTCGCTTCAACGACGCGCCGTCCACATCGTGCGGAACGTATCGAGCACTTCTTCTCAATGTCCCATGTAATCGTGTCTGGGCGATTCAAACTGCTCGCGAGGACAACCGCAAGATCACCTATCATCGCGGCCCCAAGATGTTTTCGCTAGGGCAGATCGAGCTGTCGATTGACGACGGACGTGTGGAAATTGAAACATACATCGCTCCTACCACTTGGTTGCTCTCGGACGAGCAGATCGAGGCAAGGTACGGCCGAAGCGCTGGAAGCGAAAAGTGTGCTCAACTCAGTCGCCGCGATAGAGCGTGGCACGTGATCGAGCCAATCGTCTCTCGGTACTGCCTCCACGATTTGCTGGAACTTGGCATGTTGCGAACGGCAGTTGGTGAGCGCGCATCCGAGTTGGGCGTCAAGAACAAGATCATTCTTGCGATTCTGCATCGATACTGGGCGGGTGCTAGTAATCGCAATGCCTTGTTGGGGAGTCTCAGCAACTGTGGGGGAAAAGGAAAGATCCGTTCGCAGGCTAGGAAGTTGGGCCGTCCGAACGTCGCGATTCGAAGCGATCCATCGGCGTCACCCGGGTACTTGTTGAGCGACGTTGATCGTGAGCAGTTGCAGTTTGGGTGGGAGACATTTCTACGCCCGGGAGTATCGGTTCATGCGGCCTATCTTAGAACGATGGAGGCCTTTTATCGTGCCGAGACCGAGAAACGGGGGGATGCATTGATACCGATGCTGAGACTCCCCGAGAACAGGCCGACGCTGCGCCAGTTTAGATACTGGGGGATGGGCGGTCTGCGGTCGAGAGCAGCCTCTCGGTTGCAACTGATGGGAGGTGAGTTTGACCGGAATCTAAGAGCGCTGCCGGGGACAGCGCGAGACGGAATTCAATGTGTCGGGCAGGTGGCGTACTGCGATGCGACAACGAACGACGTTTATCTTGTGTCTTCAGCGAGCCCCCTACTCGTTGTAGGCACAGCGAATCGGATCATGATTCGCGACGCATACACCGGAATCATCGCCGGATTCTACTGTGGGTTCGATGCGCCGTCTGCGGAGACGGCTATGCAAGCGATCGCTCATGCAGCTCTCGACAAGATGGACTTTTGCTCGCGCTTTGGGCTTGTCGCTTCCTTCGAGGATTGGCCTGCAATAGCGTTCCAACGATACATCTGCGATAACGGCGAATTTCGAGCACAAGAATCCATACAACGCGTCGCGAATTTTGGCAGCACCTTGGAGTTTACGCCGGTGGGGCGCGCCGATCTGAAGTCTCCGGTCGAGACATATCATCATGTCCTTCATTCCGCGTTAGATCATAAGATCCCGGGCACGACCCGCGGTAAGCGTACCGAGCGCGGGCAAAAATCGCCGGTGCTATCCGCATGTCTGACGTACTTCGAGTACGTGAGGAATTTAGTCAAGCGGATTCTTCATCACAATAACGAAGAGCGCTGCGAAAATCTACTGACCACCGAAATGCGCCGAGATAACGTCGTTCCTACGCGGATCTCAATTTACAGATGGTGCATTGAGAACGGGTACACGGCGGGAGGCCCCCCATCGGCAGACTTGGTGAGATCGCATCTGTATCCAAAGTTGCCGGCCGTATTGACCGGATCAGGTGTGTACCTTCTACGACCTGATCGCGGACGAAAAGCTGAAGTCGTGAGAAAAGCCCGCTTCGTCGGAAAAATTCTTCTGGAGCGAGGGTTGATGGAGGAGGCGCGCAGGAATCACGTGCGGCTTGAGGTTCGCGCAGATCCCAACGATCTTCGCAAGATTTGGATAGTCCACGACGGGGTGCACGAACTCACCAACGTTGACGATCACGATCGCCTTGCAGTGACGGAGTGGACATTGCAAGACCATCTTGCCGTACAAGATCACGATCTACTTGAGCGGCATCGAAGCAGAGGGATGTGCGAGCAGCAGGAGGTAACCCTCGATGCAGAACTCTTCGCTGACGTGAGCAGTGCAAAGGAAGAGAAGAAGGAGCTTATCGAGCGCAGTCGGAAGCGATTCTCTGAGAGGTCTTTGAAGTCGAACATCAGACAGAATCGAAAGTTCGAAAAGAGTCTTCTAGCGAGCGTTGCAGAACCACCTTCTCAAACGGACAGTGTCCCAGAAGCCACGGTGCCGCCGACGGCCAGTGCGAATGCGCCCAATACCGCACCGACACAGACGTCACCGGCCTTGGAGGTGATGAGGCGATTCAACAGAATGCGAGAAGAATCATGACTCGAGTTCATGCCGCGTCATCGTCGGAAGGTGCCGTACCCGTGAACCCGCTGTTGGAGGTACTACCGCTTCCAGTACGTTACGAAGATCTTCCGATGCTCCTGAACCGCGAGCCTCTCCTGTCGGTACGAATGAACGATATGCCTCTTGCCGATCGAGAACGATATGCGTCCAAGGTCACCGCACATTTCGTACCTACGCCAGTAGCAATCGATATTGCTGATGCCATATTGGCGTCGATTTGGGCAGGTTACGAGGATCGAAATCCTGCGACGAAGACCTTCCTGAGCGAGCGTATGCAGGTCGCCAAAATGGATCCACTCAAAGGTCTTTCGATGCAATTGGGGCACGTACGGAATGCCCGCGGCCTTACTATCAAAGGCATTACCGGACTTGGAAAGTCGACCATCGTCAACCGGGTGCTCAGTCTCCTCCCACAGGTTATCGAGCACGGTCGGAATCAGCAGTGTGGCTGGGCGTCGCAACTGCAGTTGGTCTGGATCAAAGTAGACATGACATCGGACGGTAGTCGGCATGGTTTCCTGATGCAGATATATGCCGCCGTGGATGCTGCGTTGGGAACAGACTACTTCAGACAATATTCTGCGAAGAAATGGACTGTGGAAACGCACATGGTCGTCGTTGCTCAGTTGCTCTTCAATTCGTTCTGTGGTGTCTTGATAGTTGAGGAAATTCAGCTACGCAATTTCCAAAGCGAGGCGTCCCGCAACCTCATGTTGTTATTCTTCCTTCGCCTCTGCAATCTTGGCATCCCGATCGTTCTCATCGGAAACCCGATTGGGTTCGAAGGATTCGAAGACTTCTCACAAGATGTGCGGCGTATGAGTTCCGGCGGTGCGTTTGAGTTGTGGCCCGCAACCTCGTCGAGCGATGTTGAGTGGGTTGAGTTTGTCGTCCCCGGCATGCTGAGATTCAATATCCTTCCGAAGCCGCCTCAGCTTGTCGACGCTGCGGAGTTGTTGTTTGGCTTTACCGGCGGCATTTGCGACTTCCTTGCGAAGCTCTTGATCCAGGCACAACTGCTGGCATTGAGATCTGGAAAGGACCACCTGAGCAATGATGAGGTGGTGGCCGCGTTTAGAAGTCCAGTGATGCGCTCGTCGCATGCCCTCATTCGCGGGCTTGTTGAGCGCGACGTCAATGCGTTGAGCAAGTTCCTTGATGTGCCTGCATTGTCGTTTGCATCAATGTGGGACTCCGAAATCGATCCGATGAAGCCAGTAAAAGCAGGTTCTTCGTCTTTGAGCGCTGCCGCTTCTGCCAAGATGGCGCTGACGCAAGGCGCAGATATCGCAAGCAAAGGTGGGCGCGCGAGATCATCTGCCAAGGCACCTCGGTTTGTGACCGCAGCAGCGACATTTCAAGCAAAGAAGACATCGGCTGAGCGCCGCAAGCGCAAAGCGGAGGAGTTGCGAGCATCTCTGTCTCCGGAGGATGTACGAGCGGATGGGCGCCAGAATGTGCTGCTTGGGAATTTCCATGAACTGAAGAAGCGGAAGGGTTCGTAGGTTTTTGGTTTCCCGGGAAGCCAGACATGAGATTGCAAACCAAGCAGAACTACATACGTTGTCTGCGCATTTCTTCGACGATATCGTTGAGAAGTGCTGCGGTGCGTGGCATTCTGGATAGCTGGACAGCAAAAGGAAGTGGCCCCAGCTCACGGAGAACTGTGTTCACAGTGATGCGTCGACCTGCGGTAAGGCTGACGCGATAGCGCTGTTCCATTGCTAGTGCATGCAACCGCGCATCGCGTTGAGGCCAATTGACCCACGTGTCGTAGCGACGATTGGGTGGTAGCGGTTCACGACAATTATTTTCGAGCCAATCCGGATCGTGGCGATATAGCCACCGCCATGGTCCGCCAACATCTCGAGCTATCTGCGATCGTGATGCGCCGGGATGTTCAGCGAGGTAGCGGAGCACGGATGTAACGGCTTCTTGCCGGCGACGGTGTCTTTCCGATGGCGATACTAGCCGCCTCTGTATCGATGACGGACGATAGGTGGCTGACGGAGGTTGTGTCTCGCATTGTTGTGGTGGGGACATGGTGCTCTCCCACTCATATACCGATATGAAATGCTCCCACGTGCCAAACAGCATTCCAATGAGAACGAGGTTTGGCAATGTGTTAGACGTTTCTCGCTTTGAGCGCAGTATCTCGACAAGCGAGATTATTTCTCGTGATAGTTCGGGGCGACAGAGTTGGACACCACGAGGTAGCGAACTCACATGTAGTCTTAGCTTCGATTCGAGTTCGGCGAGCCGCAGTCGTCCGGATCTTGAGAGCAACTGCCTTTCTTTGAGAGCGTGCCGGTACGTGTGATACAGAACATGCTGGTCGAACTGCCCGGGAAGCCGGCATTGAAGCGCAGCAGCGGCTAGCGTCGCAAACTGCAGTGTGCTGCTGCCGGATTTGTTCTGGGTGTCGGCAGAGCGCGTCCATGTCAAATCACTGGGTAGAAAAAGCGTCGTTTGCTTACCTTGTCGCATCGACTTCGCCGTTATCAACTCGACCCGATGTACTGGGCAAACAGCAACTCCCGGAAGTTGCGGTGTCCGGTGCCAATATGCGGCGCCTGCTGATCGAACATCTTCCTCCATGCATTCTGGGCAGGCCTTGATCGGTAGCCTCGCTCCAGCCGCACACGCCTGCAATCCCAATCGTCGCTTCAACGACGCAACCGTATCGCTACCAATTTGTTCGGCAGCGCTTTGTACGAATTTCGGTTCGCGAAATCGAACAAAAAAGGGCAAGCAAGTGGCAGCGATCGCGATGTCTACAGGGCTCGATAGAGGTGGCGGCATCAGCCTTGCCAGGGTGGACAGCCCGTGTGGGTAATCGAAGATCAGCGCCGCTCTTCTGTTGCCAAGTAGTAAGCGACTCAGATCCGTTGACGCTGCTTGGGAAGTCAGCAGCATTGTGCGCGAGAGCAAGCTGAACAACGTCTCGTCATCTTGGAGAAGCGGCAGATTGAGGGCGCGACCAGATTCGGGGTAGAGGTGCATAACGCACTCCTGCGTTGAACTCAGATGCTCGCGCGATCGGCTGTAAGAAGCAACGTCAAGAACTTGCATATAAATATGCAAAAGAGCATAGTTGTTCAATGAACTCCGAAACTGAACAGTTACTTGCGTGGTTACGTACTGCCGTGGCGGATCGCCGATTGACGCAGGCAGAGATTGCTCAGGTGACCGGCGTCAATCAGTCTCAAATCAGTCGGATATTGCGTGGTCAGAACAAGCGAACCTCTGCAAACGTCAGTGCACTGTGCTCATTCGCCAGGCACGAGATTCAGTCGATGCTTGGTGCGGGAGACGTAGGTTTAGAGGCCGAAGCGCACGGGATACTTCGGAACTTAATGAACGGAAGCGATCACGAGCGCCGGCTCGTCGTCGACGTTTTGAGACGACTCAAGGTACTGCGTGACACCTGGAGATCTGCTGATGATTCCTGTAAGTGACCGGCCCTTGTTTGTACCTACGATCCCCGATGGCGTGACCTTCTTTTCACTTGTTGCTGTTACGCATGCTCTGTCGGGCAATATGTCGAAATCCGTAACGAGCTTCCAGTTGTTCGACTGCGCGACTTCGTTTCCTGCGGCGCCCTTCGCGCAGTGCCTTTACCGTGCACAAGCAAAAGGATGTATTCCAGAGAGCAACTCGTTGCTTGAGCGTGGAACGTTGTTCGGCTTCTATTCATCGGCGATGTCGATGCGCCAGGCGCACGAGTGGCGAATGACGATACGGCCGAAGCGGTTTCAAGGACGTAACACGAGGAGTTTCATCCCGACTTCTGCTCAGAGGAACTTGGCCAAGTACGGCATGTATTGCTGTACAGCTTGCATGGAAGTGGATGTGGGCAAGTATGGTCTAGCGTATTGGCATACGATCCACCAGGTTCCGGGCATACATCATTGCCCAATCCACAGCCTTCCTCTCTTAGGAGCCTGTAAAACCTGCGGCCGAAGTCAGGGGTCTGACAGTGACTGGCATCTCCCTCAACCGAGTTGCCCGCACTGTGGGAATGACCAGTTCGACTCGCGACCTGCCATCCTGACGCGTGGTTATCTACGTCACTTGGACTTAACGTCTGAGCTCTTTTCGAGTAACCGCCGCGCGATATCGCCTGCCCGGCGGATGGCGTTGTACCGTCGAGCATTTGCGATGGAGCGGAAGCGTTATCCGGAACGCATAATTCGGTCTCTGCTGAGAGATTGGGATTGCACGTCGCTGCGCCAACTTTCGAACGTAGTTGGGGCTGAGATTACACCCGCGTTCGTAGAGCGGGCGATAACTGGCAATGACGGTGGTGTGAATCCGATTGGTCAGTTGGTGCTGGTGGCATTGGCCCGTGCGTCCGTTTCTTGACCGGGGTGAGAAGTAGCGCCGAGTATACGTCGCACCATCGGGCTTTTGAGTGCGGTCTAATGTGCTAATTGCGACGTCGACGGATTGTACCTGACCACAGTGGTACCGAGCGGGTTGTAGCAGTTGCAACTCAGTGAGCTCGAGATGGCAAGATCTGGGTGGACTTTGGTGGATATGGGAAAGCCCTCGACTTCGTCCTTGACGGAGTCATCGAGGCTTTTGCATCTATAAATCGACCGTTGGGGAGCGTTCTGGCCAGGGGGGGATAGCCAGATGGGGGCGATGTCCTATTTGAGATACGGTGCTTTGCTATGGGCAGAAGGTTCTATTTGAAAAAACGGCGGTGATGGCAATACCGTCGATGGTGGAAGTACGTTCGACTTCTAACGACCCTGCACTGGCGGTGATTGGGCTGAAACGTGAGAGCAGGAGTGAGATTGCCAAAGTCATATGCTCACGCTCTTGCTTGCCTGCTCATCCAAACCTACCGTTCCTTTTGCTATGATCACGCGGGAAACGGGGCACTGGGGGCAGCTTGAAAGCAATCTTTATTCATCTTTCCGATATCCACTTCGGCCAAGAGAAGAATGGCGGGGACATCGTCGTAAATAATGACGCCAAGCGACGGTTGATCGACGACGCGCGTGCGGAAGTGGCGAAGCTGGGAGGAAAAGCTTCGGGCGTGATCGTGACCGGCGACATCGCATATTCAGGAAAGGAACACGAGTATCGAATCGCCGCTGAATGGCTGGTCGAGCTGACCGATGCCATTGGCTGCGAGCGGGTCAATGTCCAGATGGTACCGGGGAACCATGACATCGATAGAGACAAGATTTCTGTCCCGATTGAATGCGTTCTTACACAGATCCGTGAAAATGGGGATGCCGTCCTTGATCCGCTCCTGGATAGCGCCGAGGGCTGCGATTTTCTGTATGGGCGGTTCGCGGCTTATCGTGATTTCGCATTGGACTACGAGTGCGAGCTTGATCTGAACGGACAAATGTCCAGCGGGGGACGCCTCGAACTCGCGAAAGGGCGAAGCATCAAGTTCGTGCGTCTGAATTCGGCTCTTATTTGTTCTCGCAAGGACGATGAAGGAAAGTTGATCCTTGGCAAGCGGCAACAAGTCTTGCCAGAGGAGGATGGGGAGGAGATCATCGTCCTCGTTCATCACCCGCTCAACTGGTTCCAAGATTCGGGGAAGGCTCGCAACTACCTTCGTAATCGAGCGCGTGTCCTAATTTCCGGTCACGAGCACTTTCCGAGGCTGCAGGTTGATTCAGTCGACGCGGGGCGCGACTTGCTGCTCTTGGCCGCTGGTGCGACAAATCCGGAGAAGGTTGTCGAGGACTACACGTACAAGTACAACATTCTCGTTTTCGAATGGGATGAGGATGCTGACGCGCTCGCGGTGACGATCAATCCGAGAACGTGGGATGACTACCTGACCCGCTTCAGGCGAGACGACGCGTTCATGGACGGAAGGGCGGAACGGCAGGTACTGGCTTCGCCGAACTTTCGCCGGGCTCCGCGGCCAACCATCGTACCGCCAGTGGATCGCATGGCTTCGGAAGGAACGCCAGAAGTCGAGCCGGTTGCCGTTGCCACCGCAGCCACATCGCCGGCCGACACGGCGGTCAACGTGATCAACCGGGCAGCACTTGCGCCAGACACAGAGCCGTCCCCGACAGTGGACCAACGTCTTCTCCAGCTTAGGTTCTTTCAGGAGCTGTCGGAAGGCGAAAGGTTGAATGCACTCGTGGACCTAGGAGCAATACGGCCTGAATTTAGAGGGCGACTTGACCATTCGATGGAGCGTCGCTTGTTCAGGATGCTAATCAAGCAAGGGAAGACCCAGGCAATCGAGGAGCGACTCGGTTCGATCGAGGCAAAGAAGCGCGGAGACATACAATGAGCATAATGGCAAAATATTCCCGGATGTTCTGGGCGGAACCAACCGATGCTGACGTTGCAGCACGCAACCGATCCGTCGAAAAATTGCGCGTGGTATTCGAAGCGCTCAACTCGCGAGCGGCGATAGGCGTAGCTGCGGCATTGGTTGACGCCCTCGCCGGCGCTGAGCTTCCTGTCGATTTGTCCAAGACCGTCGAGAAGGCAATCAGTGACGAAAGTCCTGCGTTCCAGATGTCCGGCCACGAATTACAGGGTGCAGTCTGTGCTGCTGTCGCGGCGCTGGATTTCGCTCGCGAGGCTCCTTTGACTGCGCGCGGATGGACGTCTGCCGATGCAATGGCCGCCGCACTATGGTCTGGCCTCGCGTTGCAATCCCCTCTCGAAAACGCTTTTGTCGAAGCTTTGCGTAGGGAACTGCACGATGCCTGCCGGGATCGGGTTCGTGCCGTCTCAAGGCAGGCAAGGGAGAGGCAGGACGTGCCTGACGTTGGCAAGCTCACAATTTCCGAAAACGAGCCCGTGGGAGCAAGAGCGCAGACTGCATATAAGCGAGCGACGGAGCCTGTCATCAAAGCGCTCAAGGAAAATGCTGAACTCGACCGCGAAGAAATCGACTTCTTGTGGTGGGCGCTCGGCGATCATAGTGGTCTCTTCGACTGTCCGCTGGGTAAGAAGGCACCCTTCAGTCGTGCGATAGCGGTTGGAATCGAGGGGGCGTCGAAGCTTCGCAGGTTGCCGAGCGATGGACATCGCCATGTTGTTCTTCGGCAGATCGGCGAGTCCGAATCGCTTACCTTGGAGGGGCTCGTCGGGAAGCTCGGTGAAGACAAGGCTCAGTTAGCGCGTAGCTTCGCAGGTACGTGGGCGATGGCGCTCCCTTCTATTTTCCCGCTGATCAATGCGCTGCCGGTCGACGCACAGCTGCGTGAATCGTCGGTGTCACTCGATGCTAGGGACTGGGGCACTCGTGCTTTGCTGGAGGCTGCGATTATCCATCTTGAGGATAAGCTGGGCGGTAAAACATGACGCGAGGTTCCTGCAAAGACGCAAACTGTACTTTCAATCTGACGAAGGCGTGCGTCCGTGGTAATCCGCCCGATGAATGTCCGCACCGGCCGTTGTTGACTGAAGACGACCTTGCGGATGACGAGGAGGAACGCGAGCAGGCGGACTCTGACGGCGCCGGATCGTCGTTGGACGTTGCGCGGCGTCTCGAGGTGGGGGGAGCGGTTCTTGATGCACCGACCGAACTTCCTACGCTACCTCCCAGTCGGACGCTAAATCTCGACAAGGCAAACGCCATGATGGGGGCGAGGCAGACGTGCATGATAGGTATCGTCGGCCTGCCCGGTGCTGGTAAGACAGCGTGTCTCGTCAGTGCTTACCTGTTGCTGGCGAAAGGTGAGTTCGAAGGGTTCAGTTTCGCCGACAGCATGACGTTAAGAGCATTCGAAGAAATCGCGCGTGGAAGTCGAATGTGGGTGAAGGGCAACCCACCTGAACAGATTACTGCCCATACGACGCTCACCGACGATCGGGAGGCTGGGTTTCTGCACCTACGGTTACGACGCGATAGAGATGGCAGGCTCTTCGATCTTCTTTTGCCTGATTTGCCCGGTGAGTGGTCGAAAGAACTCATTGATCTCAACAACGTCACGCGCTTGGCGTTTTTGAAATCATCAAGCGTGATCTGGTTAATGGTCGACGGCCGTCAGTTCGCAAATGACGAAACCGTTGCATATGCGCGGTACAGGGCTAGCCTTCTCATCGAGCGTCTAGCAGACCTACTCGGTGAGCATAGACCGGGCATACTGCTCGTGCCGACATGGAGGGACGCAGACGTTTTCCCTGCGGCTGAAGTCACAGGGCTTGCCGAGACGGCGATCCGACTCGGCTTCGAGTTCGAGATGGCGCCCATTGCGTCCTTCTCATCGAACGACGCCATTTCACCAGGTGATGGGGTTGCTGAGCTGATGGAACGGTCGATTTGCCCGCCCAAACGGGCCCATGCATTCTGGCCTGCGACTGAGGCTGAGCAGGATGATCGCGCGCTGCTTATGTTTAGGGGGCGGCAATGAATTCCGGATCGGTAATGCTGGTTGGTGGCCCAGGGTCTGGTAAGACAAACTACATCGCCCGACTTTGGCTCGCCTTCAAGGCGAGAAAAGGAGCATTGCGCGCTGAGCGTCTGCCCACGAACATCCACTATGTCGACGACGCAGTGCGTCATCTTATGGCGCGTAAGTTTGCGCCTAGGTCGGAGCGGAATATAGAGGATGGGCGTCGCGATTTCGTGATCGAGGTTCGCGGGAATGGGGGGGCGGGTGTACCGAAGAAGATCTCAGTTCCCGATATTACTGGTGAGCTCTGGAAGCGAGCAGTCGAGACCTACGAGTTGCCCCAAGAGTGGATTGATGAGTTCAAAGGCTCATCTTCTGCGATTCTCTTTCTTCGTGCGCACACCAAGCTTAACGCGCAACCGATGGACTGGGTCACTGCCCGCGACATGCTGCAAATGCACGCGGCTGTGGTGGACGACGAGCTTGGCGATGACTATGACGAGGAAGACGAAGACGACGAAGCAGAAGGTGAAAAGGGAAGCGTTGCTGCTAGGTCAATTTCCGGCCCTGCGGTTGTTGCCGCGGAACCAGGCGCAGAGGCGGCAGCGACAGAGCAGGGTGAATCAGTGTCTCACATACAACCAAAAGCACCCAAGCTCCCGGCACAAGTCGGTTTCTGCGAGTTACTGCGTTACCTAGAACTGTTGCTCACGGATCGGCCTGATGGTTCTAGGCCGAGAGTGGCGGTGGTGGTGACTGCGTGGGATATGCTTGACGATGAGGCAAAAAGGGCTGGTCCGATGCAGTATCTCAAGAAAGAATTCCCGCTTTTCGCGGGTCGAGTTCAGACACCAGGCCGTTTGGACATCGAGCTTTTCGGGATGTCGATCGTTGGTGGCAACCTGAAAGGAAGGCCGGAATTTAGAGAGTCTTTGAAGGGGCGAGATCTGTCGGAGGTTGGCTATACCGCTGTGATGAAGAGTGGTGTTATGGCTGAGGATCCGGACGTGACATTACCCCTCGCTTGGGCTCTTGGGGACTGAGGCACCGTTCGTGATCGTCATCGAACAGCAACTACATGGATACCGACATGGGCATGAGCTCCTGTCCGCGTCCGTGCGTCTTCCTGCGCGGGATCAAGACCTGTTGGACAGACTATCTGACGTCGCAGGGCCCTTGGGGCCTGGCGAGCGCTTTTTGCCTTACCTGACCTGCTATCCGCTACCGAGTGGTTCTCACTACGTGCTCGCCCGGACGTGGCAGGATCTTAGTGCGCCTCGTGCCGGCTGTGTGCGAACAAGGTCTCTGCTGATTCCGATGCAGGCTTGGGTGACCTTGGATGAACCCGTTGCGCTCGCCGAAGCCGTTTCAGCCGGAGGGCCGACGGGCCCGACGGAACCAATTTCTGTTCCTCGCGCATCGGTCAAGCGACTTCCGCCGGTTGAAGGAGTAGGCACAGAGCTGTTGGAAGCGTTATTCCTCGAAGAGCGGTTGCCGGTAGCGGTCTTCGGAGCGGAGATGCCCGAGGTCATCGCCCTTCGATTGCTGACGGCCGTCTGGCCGTCCTATCGTCGAAATATTACGCTATCGACGTTCTGCAATTCACCACGTTCGATAGCAAAAAAGAGTTTCGACCTTGTATTTGCTCCAGTTGAGGCAAGGTCGCGTTTCTCTGATTGGAAGGGACGCCGCATCGATGGACGCCGCACCTCCCCAGCGCGACATCGATGGTCGACGTCTATCGTTGACCGAATTTTTCGCGCACCAAACCCATCACTTAGTGGACTTGACGTCTTGGGTGAGATGGCCGGAGATGAGCAAGGAAGTGAGGATGCCTTACGAGTTTCTCTGCTCTGGGACGAGCTATATCAGAAGGTGACTTCCGAGCCTCTCGCTGCGCTAGGTTTGCTCGACATAGCCAACACTAGAACGATCAAAAGTGCCTACCTCGTTAGCGGCTTGGGACCTGCACTTGCCTCGGCTGCCGCTACTGCGGTCGCGACGATGCCTCCGCGAGATGCATGGGGGTTTCTGCAGACCTTGACTGATAAGGTTGGAGACTCAAAGCTACGCTTGTCCGTTGCCAAATCTATAAGGTCATCGGCCATATCTCTCGCACGTCAAAATCCCAACGACGCAGTCGCAGTAGTTCCGATGATTCTTGCCAAAGATGGTCGAGAGCTGCTTCTGGGTGCGCTTGGGGATGGTTTGGCTGTCTCGGCTACACACGACGTCGTTCTGAAGTTGGTCGAACTCGAGCCTACCGAACTCGTGAAGCTCATGATCGCCAGCGCATCCCTTGCAGACGAAATCCTAAGTAAGGGCACTGATCTCGACACGAAGGTTATAGCTGGTCTCGAGAATGCAGATTCGGAGATGCTGGCAAGCGCGCGTCGACGTTTCCTGCGACATATGACGGGTGAGCGACACGCAGAAGTTTTCCGAATCCTTGTATCCGGTATGAGCGGCGCGGAAATTGTCGCCCAAATCAAGCGATTGGATGACGCTGCTGGGCTCCGGTCATCGGGACTCAATGACGTTCTCGTAGACGAGGCAAGGCGTGCTGCCGCGGTGCCTCTCGTACGCGAATTCGTTGCTTCGCTTCGGCCGTCAAAAGCGAGCGACGAGATGCTTACAGGTCTCATTGAGACGACGGAAGAGGGCGTTCGGTGGCTGTTCGATCAGACCTATATCGGCGACGCACGTCGACGGTCACTCCTGTTAAAGCTAATTGATACTGCACCAGCCCCTGCCTTGGCGCGCATCTTCTCGGATTCCGGACTGCTGTTGCGGGTCCGAGCGGTAGTCGGAGAGTTCGATGACACAGAGGCGAGATCTCTGGCGAACATCGCCGAAAATGTACCGTTGGTAACGGAAGAAGGCTTAGCCTTTTTGCTCGCAATTCTCCCTCGCCTTGAAGAACGGCGTGCAGCAAAACTTGCCGCTCACTGCCTATACGCAGTGCTCGGGCGGGAGGCAGGAGCGTCTCGGGAAACTGCGGTGCAACTTCTGCTCAAAACAGCGGGAGAGAGCCTAGATGGAGTAACAGCCATCCGTGCGGGCTTATCCGCGGGGGTGCCGTCCGATATCGCCAGTCAGAACCTCATTCTTTTCGAAAGTGCTCCGCCAGCGGCCAGAGCTCAGTTCGTCGAGGCCCCGGAAGCGATCGCTGACGGAATCATTGGAAGGACGGTCCTCGACTTGTCCTACGAGGGAGCGAATGCGGCAGGACATTTGCTATGGGATGCGAGCAAAGGAAATCGCGCGGGTTTCGCACGGTCGGCCGCACTGCTCTTGTCGTTTGCCATGCGTGAGCACTGCCAGCCAGCATCGGCACTAATCGCCGCAGTTTTTCCCGCAGTATATCGTGAGCTGCAACAGGATCGTACGCCGGATTTTCTTTCGCTCATGTTTCCTTTCTTGGATTGGGACCGTTGCAAGATCGCTCGTCGGGAACTGGCCACCAGATTCTCCGGCTCCGAATGGCTTGCCACGGACATAGCATTGGCTGCTGCGCGGGCTGGCGATGCAGTCCGTATCCTCAGGGTTGTCACCCGCACATCCACTGGCCGATCGACCATATTGGAGATTGAGCGTGATATTGAGGCCATTCAACCGCCGTGGCGTCAAACCGTACAGGTCGCACTTGCTGAGATACGTAAAACGCTCGGCGAGTGAGGTATAGATCCATTCAGGGGCTGCCTGTCAATTTTGACCGTTATGCGGGAATCGATTGTTGGAGGGGTACGAGATTTCACTGCTTCGAAACTACTAATTAGATACCTCTCCTGATTTCCGGCATCTGGCTATTTCTGGCAATATTAATTTTCAATATCGAGGTTGCTGTACCTAAGTGTCACTTGTGGCTGGCTTGGATTAATTCTCGCTTCAAAATTTTGTTGTTCTCATTCTTTGTGATGCGCAAGCGTTGCTTGCTGATGTTATCATTTTAATCGGCGCATCATGGGTAATTTTATATTTTCGTTGCTTGGCGTCTGGGTGGCGAATATGGCAGGAATCAATAAATCGGCGGATAATATATGTCGGCGCAGAATAATGAGTTACCGGTCAATTTGGGTGATGTAATTCCGCATGAGTGGTCACTAGGTGCCGTGATCAAATCATCCGGGAATGCCGTGTCGATTCTCACGGGAAGCGCAACGCCGATGGTCTCGAAAATACTCGTTGGGATGCTGCTTATCGGGGTTGGTCTTTATGCATTTCAGTGGTTGTTGGGGATGCTCGTGAAAACCACGGAATGGATCGATAAATTGTCGGAGCGATGGGATATCTATCTTGTAGAGCGGCGACCAGTAAGGAGAAGTAGACACGCGTTCTGTGATGCAATTCGTCACCATATTGGAAATCTCGATGGTCTCGAGGCGTGGAGTGATCGGCATTTCGCCGAGCTTGAGGCAGAAGTTCAAGCAGAGGGGCGGTCCTATGGTTCGGTGGTTGCCAGGCTACTCAGGATGCCAACATCTGCAATCCGCAAAGAGAGCCGATTGATCGACGCAATTAAAAATAGCGCTGAGACGAGAATACTTCTGATAGGGGAGCCGGGTAGTGGGAAAAGTGTCGCCATGCGACATCTCGCAACTCAACTCGCCGTACGTGCCCGTCATGCCCGTCGCTCATATCAGATTCCCCTCTACGTCAATCTTCGGGAACTCACCAACACCCCGCCGGATGGGCCGACACCGGAGTTCATTGCAAAATTCGTACAAGAAAATGCAATCCGCGGGATGTGGACGGATAGTTATATCATGCGCCACTGGGATAAATATATTGAGGAAGGAAAGTGGTTTTTTCTCTTGGATTCATTTGATGAAATTCCGGCGGTGATGCATGCTGGAGCGAAATCAAAGATTATCGATCAATATGCTGATGCGATTCGTGGATTTTTGGAGGGAGTGAGCCATTGCCGTGCAGTGGTTGCGTCACGAGAGTACAAGGCACCTCGATTTTTCTGGGAGCGTTTCAAAGTGCTTGCGCTGTCGGCTGAGCGACAGGAGCAACTGATCAACAGGTCGTTGATCGAGTCCAGGGACTCTCGTGAATTGGTTCGCAAATACATCGCGGCAGCCGATAGTCCTGTTTTCAAGAATCCGATGTTTCTTACGTTGTTGTGTGAGGATATCGAGCGAGAGAAGAGGCTTCCAGAAAGTGAATTTGATCTTCTTAATCGTCATCTCGAAAATCTTATCGATATTGGGGCAGATAGGTTCGGGGAGAGACTTTCCGTCACGGAAGTGGAATTAAGCCGTGTCGCCAAAGGAATGGCTAGAGCGCTGGCGCTTCACGATGAGCTGGGACTGGCGCCAACATTTAATCAGTTGAGTCGATGCTTGTGCACGCAATTCTTGGATTCTGATCGCCTGCGGCAAATACTAGATGCACTTGAATACATAAAAATCCTTCGCTCGGATGTTGCTCAGCCTAAAAGTGGTGAAAAACGATTCACGTTCGCGCATCGCCGATATCAGGAAGCGTTTGTTGTAGGTCAACTTGCTAGTGGGGAACTGCCAGTGCCGGCGTCGACACTCTTGGAGGACGACCGTTGGCGCGAGTACGTTGTTACGTTTCTCCAGTCTCAAAGGGAAGAAGTCATCCAGCCGGTGCTTAACGAGGCAGTACGTCTTCTGGGAGAGAGGGCAACGCATGTTCGATATGTGAAGGATAAGTTCGGAGTGGCAGATGTCGGGTACTTTGAATTCGAAGGGTCATCGTTGTTTTCGCTGCTAAGTCTGCTACAGGAAGGGTTGCAGAACCGCTATGACATCCGTCCCAAAAATTTGACAGAGTCGGTGTCAGAGGTGCTAACGGAGTTCTGGTCGCAAGGCGATTTGATTAATCAATATACGGTTCTGAACACGTCAGGTCTTGCCGCACCAGCGGTATTGGAAGCTCGGATCAGAAGCGTGATCGGCGAACCGTCTGGAGTGATCCAGCAGGAAGCCTTCACGAAACTGAGTTATCTGCGCGAGATGTCTTCGGATCTCGCGTCGTGGCTCCGGAATACGCTCGCGAATCGCTTGATTGAGGCTAGAGGGCTCTCAGACCTTTGGCGCCTCGAGGCTGCAGTTGCTCGGCTGTCTTCCAAAACGGGCGCCGACATTGTTCGAGAGCGCTGTCTGCGGCTCCGTCGCCCGGTGACGCTTGTGTCTTTCCTGGTTCGGCCGCTTGCTCACGCATATCAGTTTGTTGCGCGAACGGCCCAGTCCTTGATCTTACGGAAATCTGATGCTGGCGACGTTGGATTCGAAACCGACCGAACATTGAACCGGAGTATCTTCAAGCTCGTGATGTTCTCGCTGTTTGTTTCGACATCAACTCTCACGTTAGCCTTCATAGTTGTCTACTTTGAAAAAGGTCGCCTTCCCAGCACATTTGGTGCGCTGCTTCTAGTTTTTGTGTGGATATATCTTATTCGATCATGCATTAGCTTCTGGTTCCGCGGCGCTGGAGTAAGACTCAATCTGAAAGAACTCATACGCCGGGCCCTAGATTGGAATCTCATCCATTGGAAAAATTATCCACGAGTGATTGCTTCATTTTTAAAATGGACGGCCGTTGCAGCTCTCCTTGTTGCCGCTGGGGGATATTGCTTGTACCTGACTGGTGCGCCCGTACTGCCGGTATTCGTGTGGATCTATTCATTGTTGGCAGCGTTGGGTGGTGTGCTCTGGCTTGTTAGTCTAGTAACGAAGCGACGAAGCCTGAGTAAATTTCGCGTTCTGTTGGCGGCAGCGAACACAAATGGCGGAGATTGCAGTGGATTGTTGCTCCAGGCAAAAAATTTGCGTGAGGTAAGGTGGTGGTTAGAAGTAGCACGCGAAGAATTGCTGCGCGATGAACATACGCGACGTTCCTTCATCGGTTGGCTTCTGCGCCCGTCGACGCGGGAGGGTTGGACGCAACGACCGACGACAGAGGGCCTTCGCCGATTCGCTTGGAGCGAGACTGAGCTGGCCGTTCGGGCAGCTAGGCTTGCGCGGTACGACGAATAGTTAGACCAAGCGTTTGAGCAGCACGGATGAACTTCTGCAAGTGTCGTTGACCAACATCGAGTTCGAGCTGCGATAGTTGGGAGAGACGTCGTAGGCGCACCTCAGATTTGCAATAAAGTTAAGAAATATTCTTGCGAATTGCTTTCAGATGGGCTCTGCCCCCTTTGTGATGAGTCTTATATTCCGATCGGAAATGTTGTGGCCATTTTTTATATGTAAAATGTATATGGATGTGATTCCTATCGCGTGAGCCGTTTGTTGGCGGGCGATCTTGTGTTCCTAACTTTATTGCCGAATGTCCCCGTCTTTATTGTTACGGAACAACCTGCGCGCCGCCATGGCGCGCGGTACCCAGAAAAAGCCCTCGAAACGAGGGCTTTTTTGTTTTTGTGCGGCAGGATCGTGGCGTTACTGCCGGATCAGGCGACCAGGCCGAGCACCCAGCCGAGCGCCGCGCTCGCGATCACGACGGCCCACGGTGGCACGCGCCAGAACGACAGCGCGACGAACGCGACGAGCGCCGCGGCCAGATCGCGCGGCGACATGATCGTGTCGGTCCAGACCGGGTGATAGAGCGCGGCGAGCAGCAGCCCGACGACGGCCGCGTTCACGCCCGCGAGCGCAGCCTGCATGCGTGTGCTTCCGCGCAGGCGTTCCCAGAACGGCGCCGTACCGGCAACGAGCAGGAACGACGGCGCGAAGATCGAGACGAGCGCGATCGTGCCGCCGAGCCAGCCGTTCGGCGCGTCGCGCAGCGAAGCGCCGAGGAATGCCGCGAACGTGAACAGCGGCCCCGGTACGGCCTGTGCGAGCCCGTAACCGGCGAGGAACGCCGAATCGTCGACCCAGCCGGGCGCGACCACGGCCGCCTGCAGCAGCGGCAGCACCACGTGCCCGCCGCCGAACACGAGCGCGCCCGTGCGGAAGAACGCCTCGACGACGGCGAGCGTATCCGAGCGGAGCGCACGTGCCGCGAACGGCAGCGCGACGAGCAGCGCAGCGAACAGCGCAAGCCACAGCACGCCTACACGGCGCGACACGTGCAGCGGCAACGGATCGTGGGCGTCGCGTGCCGGTTGCGGCAGCAGCACGAGGCCGACCGCACCGGCCGTGCCGATCACCGCGACCTGTGTCCATGAGGCCGGCGCAAGCAGCGCGACGCACGCCGCCGCGGCCATCAGCGTGACGCGGCGCGCATCCGGGCACAGCGTGCGTGCCATGCCCCAGACCGCTTGCGCGATCACCGCGACCGACACGATGCGCAGCCCGTGCAGCGCGCCGGCTTCGATCGGTGCGCCTGTCGCATGAACGCCGAGCCCGAACAGGATCATCAGCAGCGCCGACGGCATCGTGAAGCCGAGCCACACAGCGAACATTCCCGCATAGCCGGCGCGGGCGAGGCCGATCGCCATCCCGACCTGGCTGCTCGCAGGCCCCGGCAGAAACTGGCATAACCCGACGAGATCCGCATACGTGCGTTCGCTGAGCCAGCCGCGCCGCGTGACGAATTCGGCGCGGAAATAGCCGAGATGCGCGACCGGGCCGCCGAACGACGTGAGGCCGAGCCGCAGGAACGTGACGAACACGGGCCAGGGGTCACGGGAGGGGGCGGGGAGGGTCGACGTGTTCAAGACGGCGTGCGGGATGGACGGAACGAGCCGCCACGATAGCGCAACGCGGCGACGGCGGGGTGTCTCGGTGCGGCCGCTGCGTGGCGTTCAGTGCGAACCGTTTCCCAGCCCGCTCGCGCGGCGCAGCGCGTCGACGTCGACGAGCTCGATTTCCCCGACATGCAAGCGCACGACGCCGTCGGCCTGCAGTGCCTTCAGCAACTGGTTGGTGGTCTGTCGCGTCAGCGACAGCATCGACGCGAGGGTTTCCTGCGACAGCCGGATGCGCGTGCGCCCGGCGCTGATGCCGCCGTAGCCGTCGGCGATCATCAGCAGGCGGGCGGCGAGCCGCTGCGCGGCCGGCATCACGCTCATCGCTTCGACGGTCAGGAAGCTCAGGCGCAGCTTTTGCGCCATCAGCAGCGCGAATTGCCGCCAGTATTGCGGCGTCGCGTCGAGAATCGCGAGCAGCGCGGCCTGCGGAACGTGCAGCAGCAGCGCATCGTCGAGCGCGATCGCGTCGTGCGTGCGCGGCTGGCCGTCGAACAGCGCGATCTCGCCGAACCAGGTGACCGGCTCGGCCACCGTCAGCAGTGCTTCCTTGCCCTGCGGGTCGACCGCACCTATCGTGAGTGAACCGGCCAGTACCGCGTACAGCCCGCACGGCGGGTCGCCGCGCCGGAACAGCGCGTGGCCGGCCGGCAGGCGGCGCAGCGCCGCACTGGCGAGCAGGTCCGCGCGCAACGCGGGCGGCAGCGCGGCGAACCACGGGTTCGCTTCGATCTGCGGCAGGTAGGGGGCGAGCGACGAGGGCATGGGCACGCGATGTCGGGTAGCTGACAGAGGTTCTCGGGCGTGACGCGCATCATAGCGCTCAACGACCGACCAGGAGACGCCATGAAGACGCTCGAAGACCACCTTTCCCAGTATGCGGCCTACCATCGCGACGCGCGCAACATCGCGACGCATCTGGTCGGGATCCCGATGATCGTGTTCGCGGTCGAGGTGCTGCTGTCGCGGCCGGCGATCGGGATGCTGGCCGGCGTCGCGCTGTCGCCGGCGCTGCTGCTTGCGGTCGCGTTCGCGGCGTTCTACCTGCGTCTCGACCTGCGGTTCGGGATCGTGATGACCGTGCTGTTCGCGCTCGGCCTGTGGGCCGCGCAGGCGCTCGCATTGCTGCCGACCGCGCAATGGCTCGCGATCGGCATCGGCGCGTTCGTCGTCGGCTGGATCGTGCAGTTCGTCGGGCACTGGTTCGAAGGGCGCAAGCCCGCATTCGTCGACGACCTGGTCGGCCTGATGGTCGGGCCGCTGTTCGTCGTCGCCGAAGTCGCGTTCTTCGCGGGCCTGCGCGGTGACGTGCGCCGCGAAGTCGAGCGGCGGGCCGGCCCCGTGCACGGCGGCGCGCACTCGCATGTCTGACGCGCCGGTCTGCGTGTTCGGCGCGGGCGCCGTCGGTTGTTATATCGGCGGCCGGCTCGCGGCGGCCGGCGCGGACGTCACGCTCGTCGGCCGCGCGCGGATTGGCGACGCGATTCATTTGCACGGGCTCACGCTGACCGACCAGCGCGGCTATCGCGCGACGCTCGCGCCGGCCGATGTCGCGTTCGCGACCGATCCGGCGGCCGCGGCTACCGCGCGGCTCGTGCTCGTCGCGGTGAAATCGGCCGCGACGCGCGATGCCGCGGCGCAGCTTGCCGGCGTGCTGCGGCCCGGCACGGTCGTGATCAGTTTCCAGAACGGCCTGCACAACGCCGACGTGCTGCGCGACGCGCTGCCACAAGCGACCGTACTGGCCGGCATGGTGCCGTTCAACGTGATCGAGCGCGAGCCCGGCGCATTCCACCAGGGTTCGGCCGGTGCGCTCGCGGCCGACGTGTCGCCCGCGCTGCAACCGTTCGCCGGCGCATTCGCGCGCGCCGGGCTGCCGCTCGCGCTGCATCGCGACATGCCGGCCGTGCAGTGGGCGAAGTTGCTGCTCAACCTGAACAACGCGGTCAATGCGCTCGCGAACCTGCCGCTGCGCGACGAACTCGCGCAACGCGCGTACCGGCGCTGCGTCGCGCTCGCACAGCGCGAAGCGCTGCACTGGCTGGCACGTGCCGCGATCCGGCCCGCGCGGCTGACGCCGTTGCCGGCCGCGTGGATCCCGGCCGTGCTCGAGCTTCCCGATGCCGCGTTCCGCGTGCTTGGCGGCCGGATGCTCGCGATCGATCCGCTCGCGCGGTCGTCGATGTCCGACGATCTCGCGGCGCGCCGTGCGACGGAAGTCGAGTGGATCAACGGCGAGGTCGTGCGGCTGGCCGCGCGCTTCGGTGCGCAGGCGCCCGTCAATGCGCGGCTGTGCGCGCTGGTCCACGACGCGGAAAGCGCCGCGGCGCGCCCGGCCTGGCGCGGTGATGCACTGTGGGCCGAGCTGACCGAGCAGGCGCCGCGCACGGGCGACGTGCGGGCCGCATAGCGGCGGAATTGATCACCCGTCGCGCGGGTCGGGCGTGCGACGTCACATCAGCCGCGCAACGGCTAAGATGCGAGGTGCGCCATACGACGCCTATGCGGAGCAATCACCATGGTGGATCGCCCGACTCTCGACGCCTACGATGCCCACGCCGCGCAATACGCGCAGGACTGGCTCGACCAAGCCGCACCCGACGACATGTACGCGCTGCTCGAACAGCATTTCTCGCCCGGACCGACCGCGGACGTCGGCTGCGGAGCGGGGCGCGACACGGCGTGGCTCGCTTCGCGCGGCTTCGACGTGCGCGGCTACGACGCGAGCGCCGCGCTGCTCGACGAGGCGCGGCGGCACCATCCGGACCTGACCTTCGAACTGTCCGCGCTGCCGGCGCTGGCCGGCGTGCCGTCCGGCGCGTTTCGCAACGTGCTGTGCGAAACGGTCGTCATGCACCTCGAACAGGCCGACGCGTCGGCGGCCGCGGCGCGGCTGGCCGATCTGCTGATGCCGGGCGGCACGTTGTACCTGAGCTGGCGGGTGGCCGGAAACGGCGTGTTGCGCGACGAGCGCGGCCGCCTCTATACGCCGCTCGACTCGGCGCGGATGCATGCGGCGCTCGGCGCCGGCATACGCGTGATCGACGAGCATGAGGTCGTCAGCGCTTCGTCCGGCAAGCGCGTACACCGGCTGATCGTGCGCAAGGTGGCCGGCGCCGCGTGAATGCGGCGCGCCGGCGCGTTCATTCGCGGTTGAGCGCCGCTTCCCAGTTGATGTCGACGCAAAGCACCTGCATGCCGGTCGCGACGGGCGCCGCGATCGACGCGGTCACGCACAGGTGCGCCTCGTTGATCGACAGGTAGGGCGACGTCAGGTGCACGCGGCCCGGCGCGCGCATCGCGTCGATGAAGTACGGGCGGCGCTCCCAGCTCGCACCCTCGGAATGCAGCAGCGGACGGAAGCGTTTGGCGCGCTGCGAGACGCTGCCGCGCGCCAGCACGTTGTCGCCGATCTGGCGGCCCGACGCGTCGAGCAGGAAGCAGCGCGCGGTCTCGGGCAGCCCGAGCACGGCGGCGGCCGCATCGGTGAGCGGCGCGCCCGCGCTGAGCTTCTGGCTCGCTTCCTCGAGCGCGGCGACGTACGGCGCCAGCCGTTCCGCCTGGGTGCGCTCGCGCTGTGCGACGCGCAGCCGCAGCGCGGCCGACAGCGTATCCATGCAGCCCGCGGCGGCCTGCGGCTGCACGGGGTCGACGCTCGGCCCCGCGAAATACTGGCCCTGCACGAAGTCGACGTCGCACTCGAGCGCGATCAGCGCGTCGCGCTCGGTCGCGAGCCCGCCCATCAGCACGAGCTGGCCGGATTCGTGCAGCAGCGACACGAGCCCCGGCAGCACGCGTTCGAGATGCGAGTGCTCACTCGCTTGCGCGAGGATGCCGCGATCGAGCGTGACGATGTCCGGATGCAGGTGCCACACGCGGTCGATGTTCGAATGCTTCGCGCCGAAGCCGACGAGCGCGATCAGGAAACCGGCCTTGCGCAGCCCGTCGACGATCGCCGCGTAGCGCGGCGTCTCGCCGCCCGCCTGTTCCGGCACCTCGAGCACCACGCGGTGCGGCGGCAGCCCGAGCGCCTTCAGGTTCGCGAGCAGCGCGTCGCCGTAGACGGTGTCCATCAGCGCGGCCGGATGCAGGCTCAGGAAGAGCCATTCGTCGTGGCTGTCGAACGCATGGAAGTTGCCGAGATGCAGCGATTCGGCGAGCCGGCCGAGCTCGAGCAGGTCGCCGCGCCGTGCCGCTTGCGTGAACACCTCGTGCGAGGCCACCTGGCGGCTTTCCTCGTCGTGCGCGCGCAGCGATGCGTGATAGCCGATCGCGCGGCGGTGCGACACGGAAAAAACGGGCTGGAACACGCTGAACACCGTGTAGCTGCCGTACAGCACGGTGCGCCGGTTCCCGTCGTCGCCGGCGACGGGGCGGGGCGGCTGAAAGCCAGGGGGATCGATGTCGATCATGCTCATGATGTCGGCCGAAGGAAGACTGCCAGTTTACCTAGAGAATAGGCGAGCAAGAAGCATGCACGACATCGTGCCCCGTGCGGCAGCCCGTCGCGGCCGCCACGCGGCGCACGGCGGGTGCATTGCAGGGGCGCGTTGCACCGTCATGGTGCGCACCGTCCCGGTTCGGCGCGTGCCGCGCGTCACGCGCGTTCGGACGGGTCGGTCTTGCGCGCGGTGCCGCGGATCTCGGGCGCGAGCTGCGCGAAGATCCACGCGGATGCGGCCGTGATGATCCCGACGCAGATGAACGTCGCGTGGAACGCGGGCAGCGTGTTGCTCGGCGTCACGGTGCGCAGCATGCCGGTGAACGTCGCGAGCAGCGCGCCCGCGACCGTGACGCCGAGGCTCATCGACAGCATCTGCACGAGCGAGAACAGGCTGTTGCCGCTGCTCGCGCCGCCCGTGCCGAGATCCTTCAGCGTCAGCGTGTTCATCGCGGTGAACTGCATCGAGTTGAAACCGCCGAACAGCGCGAGATGCACGACCTTCACCCAGACGGGCACCGAGTCGCGCATCAGCGCGAAGCTCGCCATCATTACCCCGACCATGATCGTGTTCGCGAGCAGCACCTTGCGGTAGCCGTGCTGCGTGATCAGGCGCGTGATGATCCGCTTCGAGAACATCCCGGCCGCCGCCACCGGCAGCATCATCAGCCCGGCCTCGAACGCCGAGTAGCCGAGGCTCACCTGCAGCAGCAGCGGGATCAGGTACGGCATCGCGCCGCTGCCGATCCGCGCGAACAGGTTGCCGAGCAGCCCGACGCTGAACGTGTGGATCCTGAACAGTTCGAGCGAGAAGATCGGTTGCGGCGCGCGCACCGCATACAGCCCGTACGCGACGAAGCACGCGAGGCTCAGGATCAGCAGCACGAGCACGGCCGCGTGCTGCATCCCGAGATCGGCGAGCCCGTCGAGCGACAGCGAGATCGCGATCATGCCGATCGTCAGCAGCAGATAGCCCTTCAGGTCGAAGCGGCCGACGGCCGGGTTGCGCGAATCGGGCATCGAATAGAAGGTCGCGATGCAGCCCGCGACGCCGACCGGCACGTTGATCAGGAAGATCCAGTGCCACGACGCGATCTTCACGAGCCAGCCGCCGAGCGTCGGCCCGATCAGCGGGCCGATCAGGCCGGGAATCGCGACGAACGACAGCGCGGACAGGTAGCGTTCGGCCGGAAAGGTACGCAGCACCGCGAGCCGTCCGACCGGCAGCAGCATCGCGCCGCCGACCCCCTGCACGACGCGGAACGCGACGAGCTGCGTCAGCGTATGCGCGTTCGCGCACAGCAGCGAGCCGAGCGAGAACACCAGGATCGCGCTGAAGAACACGCGTCGCGTGCCGAACGTATCGGCGAGCCAGCCCGACACGGGGATCATCACCGCCATCGTCAGCGAGTACGCGATCACGACCGACTGCATCCGCAGCGGCGATTCGCCGAGGCTCGCGGCCATCGACGGCAGCGCCGTGTTGACGATGGTCGAATCGAGCGTTTGCATGAAGAAGCCCGTCGCAACGAGCCAGAGCATCACGGTGAGGTTCTTTTCGCCGGGGGCGACGGCGGGCGGGCGTTGGAACATGTAGGCGGGCGGTGGCGCGGGACAGCCGACATTGTAGGGAAAGCCGCCGCGCCGTGCAGGTTCGGCGCGGGGTGCGGCACCCGGCCCGCCGGCCGGCGGATGCCCGTCCGTCCACTGACCAGTACAGTTCAGCCGAAAGTGTCTGCAGGCGTATCTGTCCGTGTGCTGCCACTGTCCGAAATACTGGTGTCATCGAACCCGTGCGACCAGGAGGCTGCCATGCGTGAACTGCGACTTTACGTGATCGAAGGCGACGAGCCGGCCGGGCGGTGGCGGATCGTCGATCGCACCGCACTGCAGGTGGCCGAGGGCGAAGCATGGGTGACGATCGAGGGCCGGCCCGACGATCACTGGCTCGGTGTCGGCGATTCGCTGACGTTCATGCCCGGCATGCGCGTGTGGGTCAGCGCGGGGCCGCACGGCGCGACGTTCGCGTTCGGTCCGCTCGCGGTGCCGGCCACGCGCGCCGCGCAGGCGTGGTGGCGGCCGCTCGTCGCGTGGCGCGACGGCCGCCGTCACGCGGCCGCGTCGCTGCCGACGTAGCGGGCGCGGGGCCGGATCAGCTTCCCGTCCGCGTACTGCTCGAGCGCGTGTGCGATCCAGCCGGCCGTGCGGCCGGCCGCGAACAGCGTGAACGCCGCGCCGTCTGGCAGCGCGAGCGTACGCTCCAGCACCGCGAGCGCGAAATCGATCGCCGGCCGCAGGCCCGTCGCCGCTTCGACGCGTGAGGCGAGCGCGCGTGCCGCTTGCAGAGCGGGGCGGTCGGGCGCCGCGGCGTGCAGCGCGTTCAGCAGCGCCACTGCGCGCGGGTCGCCGTCGGGATAGAGCGGGTGCGCGAAGCCGGACAGTGCCGTGCGGCCGCCGTCCGCACGTTCGTCGTGCGCAAGCCGCAGCGCGAGGTAGCGGTCGAGGTCGGCGGCGCGGGCCGCTTCGTCGAGCAGCGTGCCCGCGCGGAACGTCTCGCCGCCGTGGCGCGGCCCCGACAGCGCCGCGAGTCCGCCCGCGATCGCGCCGAACAGGTGCGTGCCGGTCGATGCGATGCAACGCACCGCAAAGGTCGACGGATTCAGTTCGTGATCGGCGCACAGCACGAGCGCACGGCGCAGCAAGTCGACGTCGGCACGCCGCCGCACGCGCCACGCGGTGGCGAGCTGCCGGTGCACGGGCGCGTCGCCCGGCGCGATGCCGGCGAGCGCGGCCGTGGCGACACGCAGCAGCAGCGTGGCCGAATCGAGCTGCGCGTCGCGCCCCTGCGCCCACAGGCGCGGCAGTGATGCGGCCGCCGCGGGCAGCAGCACCAGCGTGCGTTCGAGCGGCGCGAGATGCGCCCAGCGGCGCGCCCAGTCGTCCCACTGCGCGGCGTCGAACCCGGTCGACGCGAGCGACGCGCCAGCAAGCCGTGCGGGCGGACAGTCCCAGAGCCTCGCGGCCGTTTCTTCGAGCGTCGCATCGTCGGCCAGCGCGATCGCATCGGCGCCGCGGTAGCGCAGGCGGCCGTCGGCGATCTGCGTGATGCGCGATTCGAGCACCGGCACGCCCCAGTCGAGCGAACGCTCGGCGACGCCGCCCGCGCGTTTCGCGTCGGCGCGTCGGCGCGCGAGCAGGCGCACCTCGTCCGCGTCGTAGCAGCGGCGCTTGGTCGTGCCGTCGGGCAGCGAGCGCAGCAGGCCGCGGCTCACATACGCATAAAGGGTGCTCACGCTGATACCGAGGATGCCGGAGGCTTCCTGCGCGCTGAGGGAGGTCATGCCGATCGCTCCTGTCGGAGCGCATGAAGGGCGGCTCCGCTACAACTATTCGTTATGTATTGATTCGCGCAATCAAGATTGATCGCGCCTGTCGCGAATTCTAGACTCGATTTAGTCTCCACTACCGCATGCATCCCGCCATGACACCCGAACTCGCATTGACGCATCTGTGGCAACTCGCGCACGGCGACCCCGACGCGCTCGCTCGCGTGACCGTGAGGGGGCAGGACCCGACACTGCCGTCGACGTTCCACGTCGGCACGCTCGCTGCCGCGACGATCGCGGCAGCCGGGCTCGCGGCGGCCGAATGCCATCGGCTTCGCACGGGCGTCGCGCAATCCGTCGACGTATCGGTGCGCGACGCGCTGGTCGCGTTCCGCAGCGAACGTTACCTGCGTGTGGACGACGGCCCGCCGCCGGAGCTGCGTCATCCGGTGACGGGTTTCTTCGAGACGGGCGACGGGCGCTGGATTCAACTGCACGCGAACTTCCCGCATCACCTGCACGGGATCCTCGACGTGCTCGGCTGCGGCGCGCAGCCGGCCGACGTCGCGGCGGCGATCCGCACGTGGGACGGCGTGGCACTCGATACCGCGCTGGCCGAGGCCGGCCTGTGCGCGGCATTGATCAGAACACCTGAAGAATGGGCGGCGCACGAACAGGCGCATGCCATCGCGTCACTGCCGCTGTTCGAGATCGAGCGGATCGGCGACGCGCCGGTCGAGCCGATCGGCCGCGGCGAAGCCGGCCAGCCGCTTGCCGGCGTGCGCGTGCTCGATCTCACGCGCATCATCGCGGGGCCGGTCGCGGGGCGCACGCTGGCGTCGCACGGTGCGCAGACGCTGCTCGTCAACGGCCCGCACCTGCCGAACATCGCGCCGCTCGTGATCGACAACGGGCGCGGCAAGCGTTCGACATGGATCGACCTGCGCGACGCGACGGGTGTCGATACGCTGCACGCGCTCTCGCGCGACGCGGATGTATTCCTGCAGTCGTACCGGCCCGGCGCGCTCGCGGCGCGCGGTTTCGCGCCGCAGGCGCTGGCGCAACTGCGGCCCGGCATCGTGTGCGTGTCGGTGTCTGCGTACGGGCACGCGGGGCCGTGGGCGAAGCGGCGCGGCTTCGACAGCCTCGTGCAGTCGGCGAGCGGGATCGCGTGGCAGGAGCAGCAGGGCGCGCATGCGGACGGGCCGCGCCATCTGCCGTGCCAGGCGCTCGATCATGCGACGGGCTATCTCGCGGCGTTCGGCGCGATGATCGCGCTCGCGCGCCGGGCACGCGAAGGGGGGAGCTGGCATGTGCGGCTGTCGCTCGCACAGACGGGGCGCTGGCTGCAGTCGTTCGGTGCGGTGGCGGACGGCCTGCATGCACCCGATCTCGCGGCCGCCGACGTGCGCGACCGGATCGACCGCACGGCGTCGCCGTTCGGCATGATCGACGCCGTGCGGCCGGCCGAGCGGTTGTCGGTGACGCCGCCGTCGTTTGCGTTTCCGCCCGTGCCGCTCGGCACCGACGAGGCGCGCTGGCTGTGAGCGCCGGTGGCGCGGCGACCGTTACTTGCGCAGCTCGACGACGAAGTCGTAGTAGTCGTTGCGGCAGTACGTATCGGTCAGTTCGATCGCGCGCTGGTCCGACGTATAGCCGATCCGCGTGATCAGCAGCAGCGCGTCGTGCGGCGCGATGCCCATCTGTTCGGCGATCTCGTCGGTCGCGTTGACCGCGCGGAAATGCTGGAGCGCGCGCACGATCGGCGTGCCGCGCGCTTCGAGATAGCTGTACAGCGAACCGCCGATCGCCTGCGGATCGGGAATCAGCGTGGCGGGGAACGTCGAGTTCTCGACGGCCATCACGATGCCGTCGGCGAGGCGCAGGCGTTTCAGGCGTGTAACCGATGCGGCGGGCGACAGCCCGAGCTGGATGACCTCGTCGCGGTTCGCGGGCTGGATCTCGCGCGCAATCCACTGCGAGCTCGGCTTGAAGCCGCGGCGTTCGAGCATTTCGCTGAAGCTCGACAGCCGCGACAGCGGATCCTCGTAGCGCGGCTGGATGAAGTTGCCTGCGCCCTGCGTGCGGCGGATCAAGCCCTGTTCGACCAGCAGCGCGATCGCCTTGCGCGCGGTGATGCGCGACACGCCGAGCGCGTCGGACAACACGCGTTCCGAAGGCAGCGCCTCGCCAGCCGTCCAGCGGTTGTCGTGGATCGCGTCACCGAGCTTGCGGGCGAGCTGCAGGTAGAGCGGCGTGTCGTTGTCGGGGTCGGGGCGCAGGTCCTGCCAGCGGTCGTCCGTGGGTGACTTCATGGGGTGGGTATCGATCAGGTTGCGGCCATTCTAAGTCATCATGCGGCGCCGTTATAGCCGGTTTTTGCCGTGCAATAGGCGGCCGCGGTGCCGATTGACTACACTGATGCGTCGTATTCCATGCTTCGGCCGCGGTACGCGGCCACGAATCCGCAACGAGGAACGCATGACAGACACGATCGCCACGGTCGTCCTGCCGGACGGCGAGACGATTCCGAAGCTCGGCCAGGGCACCTGGGAAATGGGCGAGCGGCCGGCCCGCCGCGCGGACGAGATCGCTGCGCTGCGCGAGGGCATTGAACTCGGGATGACGCTGGTCGACACCGCCGAAATGTACGGCGACGGCGCGACCGAGACGCTCGTCGGCGAGGCGCTTACGGGTTTGCGCGACGACGTGTTCCTCGTCAGTAAGGTCTATCCGCACCATGCGAGCCGACGCGGTGTCGTCGCCGCGTGCGAAGCGAGCCTCAAGCGGCTGCGTACCGATCGCCTCGACCTGTACCTGCTGCACTGGCGCGGCTCGGTGCCGCTCGCGGAGACGGTCGAAGGCTTCGAGACGTTGCGGCGCGCGGGCAAGATCCGTCACTGGGGCGTCAGCAACTTCGATACGGCCGACATGGCCGAGCTCGTCGATGAAGCGGGCGGCGACGCGTGCGCGACCAACCAGATCCTCTACAACATCGCGCGGCGCGGCCCGGAATTCGATCTGCTGCCGTGGCTCGGTGAGCACCGGATGCCGGCGATGGCATACAGCCCGGTCGATCACGGGCGGCTGCCGAAGCGCTCTCCGCTCGACGAGATCGCGCGGCAGCGCGGCGTGTCGGTGATGCGCGTCGCGCTGGCGTGGGTGCTTGCGCAACCGGGTGTCTTCGCGATCCCGAAGGCGTCGCGAATCGAACATGTGCGCGACAACCGCGCCGCGCTCGATTTCGTGTTGAGCGATGACGAGCGCGCGCAGCTGGACGCGTACTTCCGTCCGCCGCGCAGCAAGCGCGCGCTCGAGATGCTCTGACCGCTCGTGGCCTGGCAACGCGCCAGGTCAGTGGTTGCCTCCGGACGATCCGCTGTTGCCGTGGCCGCCGCCATTGCCGTGGCCAGCGCCGTTGCCATTGCCGACACCGTTGGCACCGCCATTGCCGGCGCCGCCACTGCCGTTGCCATTGCCATTGCCGTTGCCACCGCCGTTACCGTGGCCACCGTTGCCGCCGGCACCACTGCCATTGCCGTGACCGCCGTTGCTGTTGCCACCGCTGTCACCGTGGCCATTACCGTCACCTTTGCCTTGGCTGCCGGTGTTGCCGTGCCCGTTTCCATCACCGTTGCCATGGCTGCCGGCGTTGCCGTGGCCATTGCCATCACCGTCGCCGTGGCTGCCGCCGTTGCCGTGGCCATTGCCATCACCGTTGCCATGGCTGCCGCCGTTACCGTGGCCGTTGCCATCACCGTCGCCATGACTGCCGGCGTTGCCATGGCCATTGCCATCACCGTTGCCATGGCTGCCGCCGTTACCGTGGCCGTTGCCATCACCGTCGCCGTGGCTGCCGCCGTTGCCGTGGCCGCTGCCATCACCGTCGCCATGGCTGCCGCCGTTGCCGTGGCCGTTGCCATCACCGTTGCCATGGCTGCCGGCGTTGCCGTGGCCATTGCCATCACCGTCGCCATGACTGCCGGCGTTGCCGTGGCCGTTGCCATCACCGTTGCCGTGGCTGCCGCCGTTGCCGTGGCCGCTGCCATCACCGTCGCCGTGGCTGCCGCCGTTACCGTGGCCGTTGCCATCACCGTCGCCATGGCTGCCGCCGTTGCCGTGGCCGTTGCCATCACCGTCGCCGTGGCTGCCGCCGTTGCCGTGGCCGCTGCCATCACCGTCGCCGTCGCCGTGGCTGCCGCCGTTGCCGTGGCCGTTGCCATCACCGTCGCCGTGACCGCCGCCACTGCCGTCACCATCGCCGTGGCCACCGCCATTGCCGTGACCACCACCATCACCGTCGCCGCCGTGGCCACCATGTCCGCCATGGCCTCCGCTGCCCGAAGTACTGCCACCCGAAGTGCCACCACCGGAAGTACCGCCGCCCGAAGTGCCGCCGCCCGAAGTGCCGCCGCCCGAAGTGCCGCCGCCCGAAGTGCCGCCGCCCGAAGTGCCGCCGCCCGAAGTGCCGCCGCCCGAAGTGCCGCCGCCCGAAGTGCCGCCACCGGAAGTGCCGCCACCGGAAGTGCCGCCACCTGAAGTGCCGCCACCGGAAGTGCCGCCGCCTGAAGTGCCGCCACCGGAAGTGCCGCCACCTGAAGTACCGCCGCCTGAAGTGCCGCCACCTGAAGTGCCGCCACCGGAAGTGCCGCCGCCTGAAGTGCCGCCACCGGAAGTGCCGCCACCTGAAGTACCGCCACCGGAAGTACCGCCGCCTGAAGTGCCGCCGCCTGAAGTGCCGCCACCCGAAGTCCCGCCACCTGAGGTGCCGCCACCTGAGGTGCCGCCACCCGAAGTCCCGCCACCCGAGGTACCGCCACCCGAGGTACCGCCACCTGAAGTGCCGCCGCCCGAGGTGCCGCCCCCTGAAGTACCACCACCGGAGCCACCGTTCCCTCCGCGGCCGGTGCCGCTGGTACCGCCGGACGTTGCGCCGGTCGATCCGCCGACGCCAGCAGGTCCGACAGCACCGTTCCCGCTGTTTCCGCCGCTGCCGTTGCCATTGCTGTTGCCGCTGCCGCTGCCGTTACCCGTCCCGCCACCACTGCCGCTCGCACCGGCTCCGTTACCGCCGCCACCACCGCCCGCATAGACGTGCGCCGCGCACGCAGCCGGATTGGCGGCGCACGACGAAGCGTCTTCGACCACCATCATGATGGCGTCCGCGCTGGTGTCCGCATTGGTTGCGGCGTCAGGTGCCGCGTCCTGCGCGACGGCATACGAGCAGCAGCACGCGAACGCGGCTGCGGCCATCAAGGTCGCGCGATAGCACCGTCCCGCCGCGCGGAACGGCTGTCTTGTCTTGAGCATCATGGCCTCCCCATGCGCGCGATGCCTCGTAGCCGCGCGGCTAACTACGTGTGGTGCAGGGGGCCAGCAAAGATTCGTTGTCCTGTCGGCGGCCGATTGCCTTCGGACTGGCACGTGAAGCCAGCCGCGAACGCGGATCGGCACGCGGGCCCGCCGTGCGAATCCCTATCAGCGAGATTCGTGCCACCGGCCGCTTATGCCCGTGGCGCAAGGCGAGCGCATGCCCGCGACGGCGCATGCAACGTCGTCGCGGGTGTTTTGTTTCCGAATTGAAACGTCTGAACGATGCTCAGCGTGCGGGCGCGTCGGCCGCGCGTTGCCAGCGGTGGAACAGGATCGATGCGATCCAGCAGACGAGAAACAGCGCGACGATGCCGTAGCCGATCGAGCCGAAGCGTTCGCCGAGTGCGTCGAGCGCGTCGCGCACGGGGCCCGTCAGCGCCAGCTTGTCGGCCAGCAGGCCGGCCGCCTCGATCCCGCCGATCGCAAGCGCGACGGCCGCCGACACGAACGTGATGCTCGCGTTGTAGAGCAGCTTGCGCTGCGGATCGTCCATCGCCCAGCCGTACGCGTGAATCATCAGCACGTTGTCGGTCGAGTCGATCAGCGTCATGCCGGCGGTGAACAACGCGGGAAACAGCATGACCGTATACACCGGCAGCCCCTGGCTCGCCTGCGCGGCGGCAATCGCGAGCAGGCCGATTTCGGTTGCAGTATCGAAACCGAGGCCGAACAGCACGCCCACCGGATACATGTGCCAGCTCTTCGACACGAACCGGAACAGCGGGCGCAGCAGTCGCGACACGAGTCCGGCCGGGCGGTGCGCATGCATGTCGTCGTGCGCGTGCGCCGGCGCGTCGCGATAACGCCGCCATACGTCGCGCAGGATCATCAGGTTCACGCACGCGAGCACGAGCAGGAAGGTCGCCGACACCGCCGTGCCGATCGTGCCGCCAATCTCGCGGAACGTATCGAACCGGTCGCGCAGCGCGAACGCGGTCAGCGCGATGCCGAGCGTCGCGGCGATCACGATCGTCGAATGGCCGAGCGAGAAGAACAGGCCGACGGACACCGGACGCTGGCCGTCCTGCATCAGCTTGCGCGTCGCGACGTCGATCGCGGCGATGTGGTCGGCGTCGACCGCGTGACGCAGCCCGAGCCCGTATGCGATCGCCGCGGTGCCGAGCAGTAGCGGATGGTCGTGCAGCACCGCGAGCGCCCACAGCCAGACGGCGACGTTCGCGGCGATCAGGCCGGCATAGAGGGTCAGCAGGCGGCGCAGGGCAGGGGTGGGCGGCATCGGGACGGTTCCATCTGACGAATCGCGACGCATTGTGGCATGCGAAAAAAACGCCTGGCGTGCCGATCAAAAATGCCGCGCGTGGCCCGCATCGGTCCGTCCGGAGGACGAAAAAAAAGCCCGTCCGGAACCGGACGGGCCTGTGGCTGGGCGCGAACGCCCGGCGCTTACTTCGTCTTCGCGTTGATCACGCCTTCCGATACGTTGGCCGGTGTTTCCGCGTAGTGCTTGAACTCCATCGAGTAGGTCGCGCGGCCCTGCGTCGCCGAACGCAGCGACGTCGAATAACCGAACATCTCGGCGAGCGGCACTTCGGCGCGCACGAGCTTGCCGCCGCCGCCCGCGATGTCTTCCATCCCCTGCACGATGCCGCGCCGGCTGGACAGGTCGCCCATCACGTTGCCCATGAAATCCTCGGGCGTCTCGACCTCGACGGCCATCATCGGCTCGAGCAGCACGGGCTTCGCGCGGCGCATCGCTTCCTTGAACGCCATCGAGCCGGCCATCCGGAACGCGTTTTCGTTCGAGTCGACGTCGTGGTACGAACCGAACGTCAGGTGCACCTTCACGTCGACGACCGGGTAGCCCGCGAGCACGCCGCTCTTCAGCGTTTCGGTGATGCCCTTGTCGACGGCCGGGATGAATTCGCGCGGAATCACGCCGCCCTTGATCTCGTCGAGGAACTCGTAGCCCTTGCCCGGATTCGGCTCGAGCGTGATCACTGCGTGCCCGTACTGGCCACGGCCGCCCGACTGCTTGACGAACTTGCCGTCGACATCGGCCGCCGTCGTGCGCACCGTCTCGCGATACGCGACCTGCGGCTTGCCGACCGTCGCTTCCACGCCGAATTCACGCTTCATCCGGTCGACCAGGATTTCGAGGTGAAGCTCGCCCATCCCCGAGATGATGGTCTGGCCGGACTCTTCGTCGGTCTGCACGCGGAACGACGGATCTTCCTGGGCGAGGCGGTTCAGCGCGAGGCCCATCTTCTCCTGATCGGCCTTCGTCTTCGGCTCGACGGCCTGCGAGATCACCGGCTCCGGGAATTCCATCTTCTCGAGGATGATCGGCTTGGCCGGATCGCACAGCGTGTCGCCCGTCGTCGCTTCCTTCAGGCCCACGGCTGCCGCGATGTCGCCCGCGCGCACTTCCTTGATTTCCTTGCGCTCGTTCGCATGCATCTGCAGGATCCGGCCGAGCCGTTCCTTCTTGTCCTTCGTCGCGTTGAGCACCGTGTCGCCGGATTCGACGACACCCGAATACACGCGGAAGAAGATCAGCTGGCCGACGAACGGGTCGGTCATGATCTTGAACGCGAGCGACGAGAACGGCTCGTCGTCGCTCGGATGACGTTCCGCCGGCTTTTCCGGGTCGTGGAAGTCGTGGCCGAGGATCGCGGGCACGTCGACCGGCGACGGCAGGTAGTCGATCACCGCGTCGAGCATCGCCTGCACGCCCTTGTTCTTGAACGCGCTGCCGCACAGCATCGGCACGATCTCGTTGGCGACCGTGCGCTTGCGCAGCGCGGCCTTGATCTCGTCCTCGGTCAGCGATTCGTGGTCGTGCAGGTACTTCTCGAGCAGTTCCTCGCTGGCTTCCGCCGCGGCCTCGACCATCTTCTCGCGCCATTCATGTGCGAGCTCGACGAGGTTCGCGGGGATCTCCTCGTACGCGAACTTCACGCCCTGGCTTTCGTCGTCCCACACGATCGCCTTCATCTTCACGAGATCGACGACGCCCTGGAAATGATCTTCCGCGCCGATCGGAATCTGGATCGGCACGGCGACGCCCTTCAGGCGCTCGCCGATCTGCCGCTGCACGCGGAAGAAGTCGGCGCCGACGCGGTCCATCTTGTTGACGAACGCGATGCGCGGCACCTTGTACTTGTTCGCCTGGCGCCACACGGTTTCGGACTGCGGCTGCACGCCGCCGACCGAGTCGTACACCATGCACGCGCCGTCGAGCACGCGCATCGAGCGTTCGACCTCGATCGTGAAGTCGACGTGCCCGGGCGTGTCGATGATGTTGATCCGGTGTTCCGGATAGTTGCCGGCCATGCCCTTCCAGAAGGCCGTGGTGGCGGCCGACGTGATCGTGATGCCGCGTTCCTGCTCCTGCTCCATCCAGTCCATCGTGGCCGCGCCGTCGTGCACTTCCCCGATCTTGTGGCTCACGCCGGTATAAAACAGGATGCGCTCGGTAGTCGTGGTTTTGCCGGCATCGATGTGAGCGCTGATCCCGATATTGCGATAGCGCTCGATGGGGGTTTTGCGGGGCACGTGAACCTCCTGGTGGTTCGGATCGTAAGCGGGACGGCTGGGCCGGCCCGGGCTTGAACAAGCGAGACTTAAAGCATAGCGCTTGCGCGTGGCTTTTGCAGATGCGGCCAGCGCCGGCGGAATCAAGGCGGGCACCGCCGCGAAAGGGCGAAAAAAAAGCCGGCGCGCAACGGGCGGCCGGCTTCGGTCGGTGCGCGGCGCAAGGCCGCGGCGATCGCCGTTACTGGGCGTTCGGCAGGCCGTCGAGCTTCATGCCGGGCTTGATGCCCTTCGCCGCGAACCAGCCCTTGCTCATTTCGAGCGCATAAACACCGTTGTTGCGCGGGCAGTGGTTGTCGGTCGTCTCGGCCCGCATCTCGTCGATGTCGGTGATCGTGCCGTCCGCGCGGATGAACGCGATCGACAGCGGGATCAGCGTGTTCTTCATCCAGAAGCAGTGCACGGCATTCTCGTTGAACACAAACAGCATGCCTTCGTTCGGCGCGAGCTGCGAACGGTACATCAGCCCCTGTTCGCGGTCTGCGTCGTTCGCGGCGACGGCCGCGTCGATCACGTACATGCCGGCGCGCAGCTTCACGCGCGGAAACTCGCTCGGCTGCTTGGCGCCGGGCGGCATCTGCGCGCTGGCGGCCTGCATGCCGAGCGCGAGGACGGCCAGCGCGGCGGGAAACACGGCGGCGCGCGCAAGGCGGCCGAGCGACGAACGCAGGGAGAATTGCACAGCAAGGCTCCTATCTGGAAAACGAGACCCGCATGGTACGCGAAGCACGCGGGCGGGCACAAAAAGAAAAAGGCAGATCGCCTTGCGGTGACCTGCCTTTCAACGCCGTAAGAACGGCAAGACTGCGTGTTCTTGACTGCGTTATTACAACTAGCTTGCTTAGTTCGAAGCAGCTGCCGGGGCTTCGGCTTCGCTTGCAGCCTTCTTCGAAGCGTGGTGCTTCTTAGCTGCGTGGTGCTTCTTGTGCGTTGCCTTCTTAGCCGGTGCCGAAGCAGCTTCTGCCGGAGCAGCAGCAGCCGGAGCGGCCGGAGCCGAAGCTTGTGCGAAAGCAGCCGTTGCGAAGAGACCAGCGACCAGAGCGGCGATCAGTTTGTTCATGTTGTGTTCCTCAGCTTTAGTTAATTAACCAAATGACCCGGCATAGGAGTCATGACGTCTAACGGTGCCATCCACCTTTCGGTTGACAGACGCTCCAAGAAATTTCTCTTTGCGCTGCGGGCGCCGAATCGTATTCGAAAAAAACGTCGCTTTCGTGACGCAAACACGGGTTCGGCTGCCAATGCCGGATAGCTAAGGTTGGCATCTGCGTGGTTTAACGCGCGATCTTCGCAGGCGGTTGACGAAAAAGATGACGAAAAAATCGCGCGTCCCGAATCCGTCATCCGGCGTGCGCGAAACCGTCCCACGGCGCGCGCGGCGGCAGCGCGATTGTTTCGCCTGGTGCAATGCCGAGCGCGAATATATCGAGTGCGCCGATGCCGACGCGCACCAGACGCAACGTCGGGAAGCCGACGGCCGCCGTCATCCGGCGCACCTGCCGATTCTTGCCTTCGGTGATCGCGAGCTCGATCCACGTCGTCGGGATCGCCGCGCGGTAGCGGATCGGCGGGTTGCGCGGCCACAGCGTGTCGGGCGGTTCGATGAATTCGGCGCGGCACGGGCGCGTCACGTAGTCGCCGAGATCGACGCCGCGCGCGAGCGCCTTCAGGTCGGCGGGACCGGGCGCGCCCTCGACCTGCGCCCAGTAGCGCTTGACGAGTTTGTGGCGCGGTTCCGCGATGCGCGCCTGCAGCGCGCCGTCGTCGGTGAGCAGCAGCAGCCCCTCGCTGTCCGCGTCCAGGCGGCCGGCCGCATAGACGCCGGGCGTTTTGACCCAGTCGCCGAGCGACGGCCGCGTCTCGTGCGCGGAAAACTGGCAAATCGTGCCGAACGGCTTGTTGAGGGCGATCAGGTTCATGGCAGGGCGGCCGCCCGGCGCGCCGCGGGAAGCGGGGTGGGCGGTCTATGGCAAATGGCGGAATCTTAATGCATAATACGGAACGGCAAGTCCTCTGTCTTATATAAGACATAAGTGAGGTCTTGATACGCAGTGCCGCGCTTCGTGCCGAAGTGCCCGGTTGGGGCGCTAGAATAGCGGCTCGCTGTTGCCGTCACGGGGTGGCCATGCCGCGCCCCCGCCGCGCGCGCAGCTTCGACCAGCATCACCTGCTCAGCCACGTCACTGGAGTCGATCATGCCGTATCAGCACATCAAGGTTCCGGAAGGCGGTGACAAGATCACCGTTAACAAGGACTTCTCGCTCAACGTTTCCGATCAGCCGATCATTCCCTATATCGAAGGCGACGGTACGGGCTTCGATATCACGCCGGTCATGATCAAGGTCGTCGATGCGGCGGTCGCGCATGCCTACAAGGGCCAGCGCAAGATTCACTGGATGGAGATTTTCGCGGGCGAGAAGGCGACGAAGGTGTACGGTCCGGACGTGTGGCTCCCGGACGAAACGCTGCAGGTGCTGAAGGAATACGTGGTGTCGATCAAGGGGCCGCTCACGACCCCGGTCGGCGGCGGCATCCGTTCGCTGAACGTCGCGCTGCGCCAGGAACTCGATCTCTACGTGTGCCTACGCCCGGTCCAGTACTTCAAGGGCGTGCCGTCGCCGGTGCGCGAGCCGCAGAAGATCGACATGGTGATCTTCCGCGAGAACTCGGAAGACATCTACGCGGGCATCGAATGGGCCGCGGGCTCCGAGCAGGCTAAGAAGGTGATCAAGTTCCTGCAGGACGAGATGGGCGTGAAGAAGATCCGCTTCCCGGAAACCTCGGGGATCGGCGTCAAGCCCGTGTCGACCGAAGGCACCGAGCGTCTCGTGCGCAAGGCGATCCAGTACGCGATCGACAACGATCGCAAGTCGGTCACGCTGGTGCACAAGGGCAACATCATGAAGTTCACGGAAGGCCTGTTCCGTGACGCCGGTTACGCGCTCGCGCAGAAGGAATTCGGCGGCGAGCTGATCGACGGCGGCCCGTGGATGCGCGTGAAGAACCCGAGGACGGGCAACGAGATCGTGATCAAGGATTCGATCGCCGACGCGTTCCTGCAGCAGATCCTGCTGCGTCCGGCCGAATACGACGTGATCGCGACGCTGAACCTGAACGGCGACTACATCTCCGACGCACTGGCCGCGCAGGTCGGCGGCATCGGGATCGCGCCGGGCGCGAACCTGTCGGATTCGGTCGCGATGTTCGAGGCGACGCACGGCACCGCGCCGAAGTACGCGGGCAAGGATTACGTGAACCCCGGTTCCGAGATCCTGTCGGCGGAAATGATGCTGCGCCATCTCGGCTGGACGGAAGCGGCCGACACGATCATCGCCGCGATGGAGAAGTCGATCCTGCAGAAGCGCGTCACGTACGACTTCGCGCGCCTGATGGAAGGTGCGACGCAGGTGTCGTGCTCGGGCTTCGGCGAAGTGCTGATCGAGAACATGTAAGCCCCTTGCGGGGTGGGCCGGAGCGGTTCCGGCCGCCCCGGCGCCTACTGCCGGCGCCGGGGCGTTTCGTGGATGGCAGGTTAGTTGGCAGGGCGGTCCGGCATGCGGGCCGCGGCGCCGCGATGCGGCCCGGATGCCCTGCAAGGTAGAACATGACGGCCCTCGCAACACCACCGCCCGGCTGAGCCGGCGCGCCCCTTTCGCGACCGACCCGGTCGCTCCCCGCCGGTTACCGCCGGCGCTCCTCAGTCACAATTTTCACGTAGCAACGCATCGACCATGTCCACTTCGCCCAAGATCATCTACACCCTCACCGACGAAGCGCCCGCGCTCGCGACCTATTCGCTGCTGCCGATCGTCAAGGCCTTCACGCGCTCGTCCGGCGTCGCCGTCGAAACGCGCGACATCTCGCTCGCCGGCCGCATCATCGCGGCATTCGCAGACGTCCTGCCGTCGGAGCAGAAGGGTTCCGACGATCTGGCCGAACTGGGCCAGCTCACGCTGAAGCCGGAAGCGAACATCATCAAGCTGCCGAACATCAGCGCATCGGTGCCGCAGCTCAAGGCCGCGATCGCCGAACTGCAGGCGCAGGGCTTCCAGCTGCCGGCCTATCCGGAAGATCCGTCGACGGACGAAGAGAAGGCCGTCAAGGCCCGCTACGACAAGATCAAGGGCAGCGCGGTGAACCCGGTGCTGCGCGAAGGCAACTCGGACCGCCGCGCGCCGCTGTCGGTCAAGAACTACGCACGCAAGCATCCGCACAAGATGGGCGCCTGGAAGGCGACCTCGAAGGCGCACGTCGCGCACATGAGCGAAGGCGATTTCTACGGCAGCGAGAAGTCGGCGCTGATCGCCGATGCCGGCAGCGTGAAGATCGAACTCACGACGGCCGACGGCGTGAAGAAGGTCCTGAAGGAAAAGACGGCCGTGAAGGCCGGTGAAATCATCGATGCATCGGTGATGAGCCGCAAGGCGCTGCGCAGCTTCATCGAAGCGCAGATCGCCGACGCGAAGGCGCAGGACGTGTTGTTCTCGGTGCACCTGAAGGCGACCATGATGAAGGTCTCCGATCCGATCCTGTTCGGCCATTTCGTGTCGGTGTTCTACCGCGACGCGCTCGCGAAGCACGCGGACGTGCTGGCGCAGGCCGGTTTCAACCCGAACAACGGGATCGGCGACCTGTACGCGCGCCTGAAGGACCTGCCGGCCGACACGCGCGAAGCGATCGAAGCCGACATCAAGGCCGAATACGCGGTGCGCCCGCGCCTCGCGATGGTCAACTCGGACAAGGGCATCACGAACCTGCACGTGCCGAGCGACGTGATCGTCGACGCGTCGATGCCGGCGATGATCCGCGATTCGGGCGGCATGTGGGGCCCGGACGGCGCGCTGTACGACGCGAAGGCCGTGATTCCGGACCGCTGCTACGCGGGCGTGTACCAGGCCGTGATCGAAGACTGCAAGCAGCACGGCGCATTCGATCCGGTCACGATGGGCAGCGTGCCGAACGTCGGCCTGATGGCGCAGGCGGCCGAAGAATACGGTTCGCACGACAAGACGTTCCAGATCCCGGCGGACGGCGTCGTGCGCGTCACCGACGAAGCCGGCAACGTGCTGCTCGAGCACGCGGTCGAGTCGGGCGACATCTGGCGCATGTGCCAGACGAAGGACGCGCCGGTGCAGGACTGGGTCAAGCTCGCGGTGAACCGCGCCCGCGCGACCGGCGCACCGGCCGTGTTCTGGCTCGATCCGGCGCGCGCGCACGATGCGCAGATCATCGCGAAGGTCGAACGCTACCTGAAGGATCACGACACCAACGGTCTCGACATCCGCGTGCTGACGCCGGTCGACGCGACGCGTTTCTCGCTCGAGCGCATCCGCGCGGGCAAGGACACGATCTCGGTCACCGGCAACGTGCTGCGCGACTACCTGACCGACCTGTTCCCGATCATGGAACTCGGCACCAGCGCGAAGATGCTGTCGATCGTGCCGCTGATGGCCGGCGGCGGGATGTTCGAAACGGGTGCGGGCGGCTCCGCGCCGAAGCACGTGCAGCAGTTCGTCGAGGAAGGCTTCCTGCGCTGGGATTCGCTCGGTGAATTCCTCGCGCTGGCCGCGTCGCTCGAACACCTCGGCCACGCTTACCAGAACCCGAAGGCGGTCGTGCTCGCGAAGACGCTCGACCAGGCGACCGGCAAGTTCCTGGACGAGAACAAGTCGCCGGCGCGCAAGGTCGGCGGCCTCGACAACCGCGGCAGCCACTTCTACCTGTGCCTGTACTGGGCGCAGGCGCTCGCCGAGCAGACCGAGGACGCCGCGCTGAAGGCGCAGTTCGAAGGCGTGGCGAAGGCGCTGTCCGACAGCGAAGCGCGCATCCTCGAGGAACTGGCGTCCGCGCAAGGCAAGGCGCAGGCGATCGGTGGCTACTATCGTCCGAACGTCGACCTGACGAGCCAGGCGATGCGCCCGAGTGCGACGCTGAACGGCATCGTCGACGCGGTCGCCTGACGCGGGCCGCGCAAGCGCGCGGGCCAATGCGTGTGTCGGCGCGGCGGGTTTTGCCGTCCGCCGCCCGACACAAAAGAAAAACGCCCCGGACGCCCGGGGCGTTTTTCGTTGCTGGCTTGCCATTCAGACGTGGACGATTTCCCACTCGGCGATTTCGTGCGGCACTTCGAGCGTCGCCGTGTCCAGTTCGGACAGTTGCTCGCAGTCGCCGCGGGAGATGTGGTCGGCCGCCACTTCGGGGCACGAGAACGCGCCGAGCAGGGCGTTGCCGAACGTCGCTTCCCAGCCGCCGTTACCCGGCAGTATGTAGAACGACCCGAGCGCTGAACCAAAGCGAAATCCCTTCATTTCCGTTCTCCCTTTCTGATCACAAGCGATTCTGTTGTGCCGCCCGCCGGTTCGGCCGGCTGTGGCCCGACTGGCTGCTTGCGCCGGGTTCCGTATCGAACGTCGTGGCGAAGCGTCAGTGCATGGAACAAAGTCTACGTCCGCGACCCGATCGGATGGTGCGCGTAGAGCGGCTTCTCGAAACAAAAAATCATGTTTAAAAACATGATGTTATTTCTTTCATTTTGTATTGCGGAACGATTTTTGGCATCGCGAAACAGGAAATTTGTGCCCTGCACCACGAATTTTTACAACGCAGTGACTTGTTCCGCATCGTGAAATATTGGCGGGTTCGCGGATCGGCGGCGTGCCGGACGCCGATGCGGGGCCGGACGGCAGGCGTCGGGCGATCGGTGGGATGCCGCAAAGGGAATGGATAAGTCAGGGTTGAACCGGCCGGCGAAGGGCAAGGCATCGCTGCTCGGAGATGGCGATCGACGCGTATCGGATCCGGCTGGCAGCGTCGCGCCCTGCGGCGTATCGCCGCCCGGCCGACGGCGCTTTCCGGCATGGGCCTGCGGTTATGATGACGCGGGCATCAGATTTTGCGTCGCGCATCGGCGTTTCAGCCGGCCGGCGCGGGCGTCGCGGCGGTCGCGCGTCGCAGCATGGATAACGAGGAACGATTGATGATACGGAGAACCTTCCTGTCGCGCGCGATCGGTGTCGCGGCCGCATCGCTGTTCGCGCGCGCCGCGTCGGCGCAGCATGCCGGTCATGCGGGCATGGCCGGCATGGACCAGATGGACGACATGCCCGGGATGTCGGGCATGTCAGGGATGTCGGGTCACGGGCAGCACGGCAAGCCCGCGCCGGCCGCGCTCGCGGCCGCCGACGCGCTGCCGGCCGGTGCGCCGCTCGCGACGTTGCGCACGCTCGCGAACGAAAGTCGCGAGCCCGGCACGTTCCGGGCCACGCTGGTGGCGCAGCCCGTGGCGCGCCCGCTGCTGCGCGGTGCGCGGCCGACCACGTTCTGGCAGTTCGGTGCGGGCACGCAGGGGCCCGTCGTCGGTCCGCTGATCGATGTGCGCGAGGGCGACACGGTCGAGATCCGGTTCGTGAACAAGCTGCCGCAGCCGTCGACGATCCACTGGCACGGCCTGCCGGTGCCGCCCGACCAGGACGGCAATCCGTCCGATCCCGTCGCGCCCGGCGCGTCGCACGTGTACCGTTTCACGCTGCCGAAGGGGAGCGCCGGCACCTACTGGTATCACCCGCATCCGCACATGATGACGGCCGAGCAGGTCTTTCGCGGGCTGGCCGGCCCGTTCATCGTGCGTGCCGCCGACGATCCGCTGGCAGGCTGGCCCGAGCGCAACGTGTTTGTGTCGGACCTGAAGCTCGCGCGTGACGGCACGATCGCGCCGAACGACATGATGGACTGGATGAACGGCCGCGAGGGCCAGTTCGTGCTGGTCAACGGCGCGCGCCGGCCGCGGATCGACGTCGCCGGCGACGAACGCTGGCGCGTGTGGAACGCATGCAGCGCGCGCTACCTGCGCGTCGCGTTCGACGATGGCCGCCCGTTCGAGCACGCGGGCACCGACGGCGGGCTGTTCGACGCGCCGCGCCGCGTCACGTCGCTGCTGATCGCGCCGGGCGAGCGTGCGGAGCTGCTGGTGCGCGCCGGCGATCGCGCGTCGCGCGCGGTGCTGCAGGCGGCCGAATACGATCGCCGCAAGATGGCGATGTCGCATGACGACGGTCACGGCAGCCTGCCGCCCGATCCGGCGCTGGCCCTGGCCGATGTCGCGTTCGGGCCGGCCGCGGCGCGCGCGCTGCCGGCGACGCTGCGCGCGGTGCCGCCGCTGGGCGAACCGGTCGCGCACAAGGAGGTCGCGTTCGGCGAAGAGATGGACATGGACGCAATGATGAAAAGCGCGGCGCACGGCCGCCCGGCGGGCATGCGCTTCACGATCAACGGCGAGACCTACGCGCCGCACCGCGCGACGCTGACGAGCCGCCGTGGCGACGTCGAGCGCTGGGAGATCCGCAATGCCACCGACATGGATCACCCGTTCCACCTGCACGGCACGCAGTTCCAGGTGATCGAGCGTGCGTCGGGCGGCTCGCGCACGAGCGAACCGTTCCGCGCATGGCGCGATACCGTGAACGTGCGCAGCGGCGAAACCGTATCGATTCTCGTCACGCAAGACATGCCCGGCGAGCGCATGTTTCATTGCCATATTCTCGAACACGAGGATCTCGGCATGATGGGCACGCTGAAGGTCGTGTAACGAAACGGTGAAGTGTTTCACGAGCCGGACTGCTATCCGATCTGCGTGCGTGACAAGACAATGCGCGTTTGATTATCGGGATTGAACGAAAAGGCCGGCCAATCGATTATCGATTGGCCGGCCTGAAAAAAAAGAAACCCGGCGCAATGCGCCGGGTTTCTTCGTCCGATATCCGATGCCTTTATGCGGCCTGGATGTTCGACGCTTGCTTGCCCTTCGGTCCTTGAACGACGTCAAAGCTCACCTTCTGGCCTTCCTTCAACGTCTTGAAGCCATTCATGGTGATAGCCGAGAAGTGCGCAAACAGATCCTCACCGCCCTCGTCGGGAGTGATGAAACCGAAGCCCTTCGCGTCGTTGAACCACTTAACGATACCAGTTGCCATACCTACTTCCCCTGTCACACAGTCGCTGCTACTTACCACGAGCACGCTCGAAAAGCTAAACGACCGGAAAATGCAGCCGTTCCCCCCTCACAAGCTCACCTCGGCCTCTTTCATTTCGCCAACTGGCAATTTGAAAAAAGTGCCAGCTTGATTGTTGGCGCTCTTTATTGGAGTGTCAAGAGGAATTTTTAGACGTATAGAGGGCCGTTGTAAAGAACCCATTTTCAGGGTTTTTCCGGCTTTGCTTTGCAGCATGCGGCCAAGCGCGAGGACTTGAAAAGCCGCATAATCGGCTCATATACCAGGCTCGAGTGACACGCGTTCGAGTCGTCCCGGCTTGTGGGATACTGGATGCGGATACGACGTTCCGGTGCGATTCCCCCTGACGGTTCGTGTTCCGCGCCACGCGTGAAAGCCGGCACCGCAGCCGGCTTTCGTATGGCGCGAAGACGATCGCGTGTTCCGGGATACCGGGGAGGGCGCCGGCCGGTCGGTCGGGTAATGGCAGGATTGCGGGCCTGTCCGAGTTGTTTAGAATGGGTGTATGGCGATTATCCCGGACAAGCAGGACAGTACCGTCCTGGAACGCAAGCAGCAGAAGCTCAAGCCGCCTTCGATGTACAAGGTGGTGCTGCTGAACGACGACTTCACGCCGATGGAGTTCGTCGTGATGGTGGTCCAGGAGTATTTCAAGAAGGATCGCGAGACGGCCACGCAGATCATGCTGAAGGTCCATCGCGAAGGGCGAGGAGTTTGTGGGGTCTATACGCGGGACATCGCGTCGACCAAGGTTGAGCAAGTCGTTACCCATGCGCGGCAGGCCGGGCATCCGCTGCAGTGCGTGATGGAGGAAGCATGATTGCCCAGGAATTGGAAGTCAGCCTGCACATGGCGTTCATGGAAGCACGCCAGGCGCGCCATGAGTTCATTACGGTCGAGCATCTGCTGCTGGCCCTGCTGGATAATCCGACGGCAGCCGAGGTGTTGCGCGCGTGCGCGGCAAACATCGAGGACCTGCGTCAGAACCTGCGCAATTTCATCCACGACAACACACCTACCGTCCCGGGCACCGACGATGTCGATACCCAGCCGACGCTCGGTTTCCAGCGCGTGATCCAGCGCGCGATCATGCACGTCCAGTCGACGTCGAACGGCAAGAAGGAAGTCACCGGCGCGAACGTGCTGGTCGCGATCTTCGGCGAGAAGGACTCGCACGCGGTGTACTACCTGCAGCAGCAGGGCGTCACGCGCCTCGACGTCGTGAACTTCATTTCGCACGGCATCGCGAAGACGAACAGCGGCGAAGCCGCGAAGTCGACCGACGCGAACGCGGAAAGCGAAGACGCGAATGCGCAGAAGGAAACGCCGCTCGCGCAGTTCACGCAGAACCTGAACCAGATGGCGAAGGACGGCCGCATCGATCCGCTGATCGGTCGCGAGCCCGAGGTCGAGCGCGTCGTGCAGGTCCTGTGCCGCCGCCGCAAGAACAATCCGCTGCTCGTCGGCGAGGCCGGCGTCGGCAAGACCGCGATCGCGGAAGGGCTCGCCTATCGCATCACGCGCGGCGAAGTGCCCGACATCCTCGCGAATGCGCAGGTCTACTCGCTCGACATGGGCGCGTTGCTCGCCGGCACCAAGTATCGCGGCGATTTCGAGCAGCGCCTGAAGACGGTGCTGAAGGAGCTCAAGGAGCGTCCGCACGCGATCCTGTTCATCGACGAAATCCACACGCTGATTGGCGCGGGCGCCGCGTCGGGCGGCACGCTCGATGCGTCGAACCTGCTGAAGCCGGCGCTGTCGTCGGGCACGCTCAAGTGCATCGGCGCGACCACGTTCACCGAGTATCGCGGCATCTTCGAGAAGGATGCGGCACTGTCGCGGCGCTTCCAGAAGGTCGACGTGAGCGAGCCGACCGTCGAGCAGACGGTCGCGATCCTGCGCGGGCTGAAGTCGCGCTTCGAGGAACACCACGGCGTCAAGTATTCGTCGGGCGCGCTGTCGGCCGCGGCTGAACTGTCGGCGCGCTTCATCACCGACCGTCACCTGCCGGACAAGGCGATCGACGTGATCGACGAAGCCGGCGCCGCGCAGCGCATCCTGCCGAAGTCGAAGCAGAAGAAGACGATCGGCAAGAGCGAGATCGAGGAAATCATCTCGAAGATCGCGCGCGTGCCGCCGCAGAGCGTGTCGCAGGACGATCGCAGCAAGCTGCAGACGCTCGATCGCGACCTGAAGAGCGTCGTGTTCGGCCAGGATCCGGCGATCGACGCGCTGGCGGCATCGATCAAGATGGCGCGCGCGGGCCTCGGCAAGATGGACAAGCCGATCGGCGCGTTCCTGTTCTCCGGCCCGACGGGCGTCGGCAAGACCGAAGTGGCGCGCCAGCTCGCGTTCACGCTCGGCATCGAGCTGATCCGCTTCGACATGTCGGAGTACATGGAGCGTCACGCGGTGAGCCGCCTGATCGGCGCGCCGCCGGGCTACGTCGGGTTCGACCAGGGCGGGCTGCTGACCGAAGCCGTCACGAAGAAGCCGCATTGCGTGCTGCTGCTCGACGAAATCGAGAAGGCGCATCCGGACATCTACAACGTGCTGCTGCAGGTGATGGACCACGGCACGCTGACGGACAACAACGGCCGCAAGGCGGATTTCCGCAACGTCATCATCATCATGACGACGAACGCGGGCGCCGAGTCGATGCAGAAGGCGACGATCGGCTTCACGACGCGCCGCGAAACCGGCGACGAGATGACCGACATCAAGCGCCTGTTCACGCCGGAGTTCCGCAACCGTCTGGATTCGATCATCAGCTTCCGCTCGCTCGATGAGGAAATCATCATGCGCGTGGTCGACAAGTTCCTGATCCAGCTCGAGGAACAGCTGCACGAGAAGAAGGTCGACGCGCTCTTCACCGACGCGTTGCGCAAGCATCTCGCGAAGCACGGCTTCGACCCGCTGATGGGCGCGCGGCCGATGCAGCGGCTGATCCAGGACACGATCCGTCGCGCGCTGGCCGACGAACTGCTGTTCGGCAAGCTCGTCAACGGTGGTCACGTGACGGTCGACGTCGACGAAAACGACAAGGTGCAGCTGTCGTTCGACAAGCTGGCGAATCCGCCGCACAAGCCGAACGAAGAGACGGTCGAAGTCGAGTAAGCGATAATTCGTTGTTCATGCGAACGGCGCGGGAAGTTCTCCGCGCCGTTTCGTTTTATCCGGCGCCGGCGGCGCAATGGTGGTGCAGGGGAGTGGTAACGCAGTGACACAACAACAACGATCGTTCGACAGCATCGTCGCGCGAGAACAAGGGTTGCGCCACGCGCTGACGTCGGGGCAGATGGCGATGATCGCGATCGGCGGCGCGATCGGCACGGGGTTGTTCCTCGGCAGCGGGTTCGCGATCGGGCTCGCCGGCCCGAGCGTGCTGGTCTCGTATGCGATCGGCGCGCTGATCGCGCTGCTGCTGATGGGCGCGCTCGCGGAAATGACCGTCGCGCATCCGACGGCCGGCTCGTTCGGCGCGTATGCCGAGCACTACGTCGGCCCGCTCGCGGGCTTTCTCGTGCGCTATGCGTACTGGTTCGCGGTCGTGTTCGCGATCGGCACCGAGATCAGCGCGATCGCCGTGTTCATGAAGTACTGGTTTCCGGCCGTGCCCGGCTGGTACTGGGTGATCGGCTTCTCCGCGTTGCTGATCGCCGTGAACCTCGCGAGCGTCACGCTGTACGGCTCGGTCGAATATGCGTTCTCGCTGCTGAAGATCGCCGCGATCGTCGTGTTCATCGTGCTCGGCGCCTACCTCGTGTGGTCGGCGCCGGCCGCATCGGGCATCGGTTTCGCGAACTATACCGCGCACGGCGGCTTCATGCCGAAGGGGCCGTGGGGCACCTGGGTCGCGGTGATCGTCGCGATCTTCAGCTACATGAGCATCGAGGCCGTCGCGATCGCGGCCGGCGAGGCGCGCGATCCGCAGCACGCGGTCACGCGCGCGTTCCGCTCGACGGTGTTCCGGCTCGTGCTGTTCTACCTGATGACGCTGTCGCTGATGCTCGCGATCGTGCCGTGGACGCAGGCCGGCACCGACGAAAGCCCGTTCGTGAAGGTGATGGCCGCCACACATGTGCCGTACGCGGCCGGCGTGATCAACTTCGTGCTGCTGATCGCGGCGCTGTCGGCGATGAACAGCCAGCTCTATGTGACGACGCGGATGATGTTCAGCCTGTCGCGCGCGCGGCTCGCGCCCGCGGCGTTCGGCCGGCTCGGCACGAACGGCGTGCCGCGTGCGGCGCTGTGGATCTCGACGAGCGGCGTCGCGGTAGCGGCCGTGCTGGTCGCGCTGGCGCCCGACACGGCGTTCACCGTGATGATGGCGATCGCGATGTTCGGCGCGCTGTTCACGTGGCTGATGATCTTCGTCACGCACCTGCGCTTCCGTGCGCGGTACCGCGGCCCCGCGCTCGCGTTCCGGATGTGGGGGCACCCGTTCGGCAGCCTGCTCGGTGCGGGGCTCGTCGCGGCGATCCTGTTCACGACCGCGTTCACGCGCGAATTCCGGATGACGATGGTGGTCGGCGTCGTGTTCGTCGTGCTGCTGACGCTCGCGTATGCGCTGCACTACCGGCACGAACACGCACGCTGACGGCGCCAGCGCGGCCGTCCGCGACCGCGCCTGCCGGCGACCCCATTCTTCATATTCGCTAAGGTTCCGTTAAGCCGGCGGCGACTAACATTCGATCCTGTCTGCAAGGCGGGCCGGCACGCGTCGGCCCGCCGCTATCCTGCAAAAGGGGTTCGAATGAACAAACTTCCCGAAATCACGCTTGCGTTCTGGATCATGAAGATCTGCGCGACGACACTCGGCGAAACCGGCGGCGACCTGCTGTCGATGACGCTGAACGTCGGTTACGCGGTGAGCTCGATCCTGCTGTTCGGCTTCTTCCTCGTGACGCTGGGCGCGCAGCTCAAGACGACGCGCTATCGCCCGGCGATTTACTGGGCCGTGATCGTCGCGACCAGCACGGCCGGCACGACGATGTCCGACTTCATGGACCGCACGCTCGGCCTCGGTTATGCGGCCGGCTCGTCGATCCTCGTCGCGATCCTGCTGGCGATCTTCGCGGTCTGGCGGCTCAGCGGCGAATCGCTGTCGGTCGACCTGATTCGCACGCGCAAGGTCGAGTTGCTGTACTGGATCGCGATCCTGTTCTCGAACACGCTCGGCACCGCGCTCGGCGACTTCCTCGCGGACAGCTCGGGGCTCGGTTTCGGCGGCGGCGCGCTGCTGATCGGCGGGCTGCTCGCGGTGATCGTGCTCGCGCACTACTTCACGCGAATCTCGGGCGTGCTGCTGTTCTGGGCCGCGTTCGTGCTCACTCGGCCGTTCGGTGCGACGGTGGGCGACCTGCTGACGAAGCCGGTCGCCAAGGGTGGCCTCGCGCTCGGTACGGTTGGCTCGTCGGCCGTGCTGCTCGGCGTGCTGGTCGCGCTGGTGATCTATGCGAGCATCGCGCAGGCGCGGCGACGCGAACTGGCACCCGCGCGGATCGCGCAGCCGGTCAGCGAATGACGGCGAATGGAACAGGAAAAAGGGGCCGCGAGGCCCCTTTTTTTGCTGTGTCGCTCAGTGGCGGCCGGTGCTGCCGAAGCCGCCTGCGCCGCGATCGCTTTCCGCGAAGTCGTCGACGATGTTGAACTGCGCCTGCACGACCGGCACGATCACGAGCTGCGCGAGCCGCTCGAACGGGTTCAGCACGAACTCGGTCTGGCCGCGGTTCCACGTCGAGATCATCAACTGGCCCTGGTAGCCGGAGTCGATCAGGCCGACGAGGTTGCCGAGCACGATGCCGTGCTTGTGGCCGAGGCCTGAGCGCGGCAGGATCAGCGCCGCATAACCCGGATCGGCGAGGTGGATCGCGAGGCCCGTCGGCACGAGCGTCGTTTCGCCCGGTTGCAGCGTCACCGGCGCGTCGAGGCAGGCGCGCAGGTCGAGGCCCGCGCTGCCGGTGGTTGCATAGGCGGGCAAGTAGTCGCGCATGCGCGCGTCGAGAATCTTCAGGTCGAGTTTCATGCGGTCGTCGAATCGGTCGGGAAGGGCGCGGCGGCGCTGGCCGCCGCGCGGGAGATCAGATCAGGCGGTTGTCGGGCAGGCGCTTCGCGATTTCCGCGACGAGCACATGCGCGAGTTCGTCTTTCGGCGCACGCGGCAGGCGTGTGAGGCCGGCGGCTTCGAACAGCACGACTTCGTTGTCGTCGCGGCCGAACGTCAGCGGGCCGAGGTTGCCGACGAGCAGCGGCACGTTCTTGCGTTTGCGCTTCTCGTCGCCGTGCACGTCGAGGTCGCCGCTTTCGGCCGCGAACCCGACGCAGAACGGCGGATCGGGCAGTGCCGCGACCGACGCGAGGATGTCGGGGTTCTCGACGAACGCGAGCGCCGGCATCTTGCGGTCGGCCGTCTTCTTCATCTTGTGCTCGGCCGGCTGGTCGACGCGCCAGTCGGCGACCGCGGCCACCGCGATGAAGATGTCGGCATCGGCAACGGCATGCATCACCGCGTCGTACATCTGCTGCGCGGTCTGCACGTCCTGGCGGTAGACGCCCCACGGCGTGTCGAGCGCCACCGGCCCCGCGACCAGATGCACGTCGGCGCCGGCCTGCTGCGCGGCGCGCGCGAGCGCGAAGCCCATCTTGCCGCTCGAGCGGTTCGTGAGGCCGCGCACGGGGTCGAGCGGTTCGAACGTCGGGCCGGCCGTGATCAGCACGCGCCGGTGCGCGAGCACCTTCGGCGCGAAGTGCGCGACGATCGCTTCATAGATCGCCTCGGGCTCGAGCATGCGGCCGTCGCCGACTTCGCCGCACGCCTGCGCGCCCGAATCCGGGCCGAGCACCGACACGCCGTCCGCGCGCAGTTGCGCGGCGTTGCGCTGCGTGGCCGGGTTTTGCCACATCTGGCGGTTCATCGCGGGGACGACGAGCAACGGGCAGTCGCGCGCGACGCACAGCGTCGACAGCAGATCGTCCGCGAACCCGTGCGCGAGCTTCGCGAGGAAGTCCGTCGACGCGGGCGCGATCACGATCGCGTCGGCTTCGCGCGACAGGTCGATGTGCGCCATGTTGTTGTCGATGCGCGCGTCCCACTGGCTCGTGAAGACGGGCCGGCCCGACAGCGCCTGCATCGTGACGGGCGTGATGAACTGGGTGGCGGCTTCCGTCATCACGACCTGCACGGTCGCGCCGGCTTTGGTCAGCAGCCGCGTGAGCTCGGCGATCTTGTAGCAGGCGATGCCGCCCGTCAGGCCGAGAACGAGGTGTTTTCCTGCGAGTTCTGCGTGTGCCAACTCAGGCCTCCAAGGTTCAAACGGGACGGCCGGCGCGAGGCCGGCCGTCGACGCCGAGTATGCGCGCTTAGCGCGAGCCGCGCACGCGACGCAGTTCGTCGTAGATCAGCAGCACCGCGCCGACCGTGATCGCGGAATCGGCGAGGTTGAACGCCGGGAAATGCCAGGCGCCGAGGTGGAAATCGAGGAAGTCGATCACGTGACCGTAGACGAGCCGGTCGATCACGTTGCCGAGCGCACCGCCGAGGATCAGCGCAAGCGACACGCTGAACAGCCGCTGGTGGCCATGGCGCTTCAGCAGGAAGCAGATCACGAGCGTCGCACCGATCCCGAGCGCGGTGAACGCCCAGCGCTGCCAGCCGCTCGCGGTCGACAGGAAGCCGAACGCGGCGCCGCGGTTGTACACCAGCACGAGGTTGAAGAACGACGTCAGCGCATGCTGCGCGCCATACGCGAACGTCTTCAGGATTGCGATCTTCGACAACTGATCGAACAGGATCACGATCAGCGAAATGCCGAGCCAGGGCGCAAGCGCGCCGCTGGCCGGTTTCGACAAGGTTTTCGCCATGGTTAAGCAGCGCTCCGGATTTCGCCGTTTTCAAACAGGTTCGAGAAGCAGCGGCCGCACAGCGTCGGATGATCGGCGTGCGCGCCGACATCCTCGCGGTAGTGCCAGCAGCGTTCGCACTTCTGGTACTTCGATGCGGCCACGTCGACGCTTTCCTGCGCTTCGTTGTCGACCTTGACGACGGTTGCGGCCGACGTGATCAGCACGAACTTCAGGTCTTCGCCGAGGCTCGTGAGCGCGTCGTAGCGCGCGCCGCTCGCGTGCACGGCCACTTCGGCCTGCAGCGACGAGCCGATGCGGTTCGCGGTGCGTGCTTCCTCGAGCGCCTTCGTCACGTTGCCGCGCACGTCACGCAGCAGCGCCCACTTCTCGATCAGCGCGGCCGAGCCGGCGACTTCCGGGTATGCGTAATACGTTTCCGTGAAGATCGTTTCGCCGGCCGGCTGGAACACCTTCCATGCTTCTTCCGCCGTGAACGACAGGAACGGCGCGAGCACGCGCAGCAGGCCGTGCGTCAGGTGGTACAGCGCGGTCTGCGCGGAGCGGCGTGCGCGCGAATCGGCCGCGCTGGTGTACAGGCGGTCCTTCAGCACGTCGAGGTAGAAGCCGCCGAGATCTTCCGAGCAGTACGTCTGCAGTTTCGCGACGACCGGGTGGAATTCGTACTTCTCGTAGTGGCCGAGCAGTTCCGTCTGCAGTTGCGCCGAGAACGCGACCGCATAACGATCGATCTCGAGCCATTCGTCGACGGGCACCGCGTGCTGCGCGAAGTCGAAATCCGACAGGTTCGCGAGCAGGAAGCGCAGCGTGTTGCGGATGCGGCGATAACCTTCCGTCACGCGCTTCAGGATTTCCTCGGAGATCGCGAGCTCGCCCGAATAGTCGGTCGACGCGATCCACAGGCGGATGATTTCCGCACCGAGGCGGTTCGCGACTTCATGCGGGTCGATGCCGTTGCCGAGCGACTTGCTCATCTTGCGGCCTTCGCCGTCGACCGTGAAGCCGTGCGTGAGCAGGCCCTTGTACGGCGCGCGGCCGTCGATCATCGATGCGGTCAGCAGCGACGAGTGGAACCAGCCGCGATGCTGGTCCGAACCTTCGAGGTACAGGTCCGCCGGGAACTGCAGCTGATCCTTGTGCGAGCCGCGCAGCACGTGCCAGTGCGTCGTGCCCGAGTCGAACCACACGTCGAGCGTGTCGCGGTTCTTTTCGTACAGGTTCGCGTCGTCGCCGAGCAGCTCGCGCGGATCGAGCGTCTGCCATGCCTCGATGCCCGACTGCTCGACGCGCTTCGCGACTTCCTCGAGCAGTTCGAGCGTGCGCGGATGCAGCTCGCCGGTTTCCTTGTGCACGAAGAACGCCATCGGCACGCCCCACTGGCGCTGGCGCGACAGCGTCCAGTCGGGACGGTTCGCGATCATGCTGAACAGGCGCTGCTTGCCCCACGACGGGTAGAACGCGGTCGCGTCGATGCCTTCGAGCGCCGTTTCGCGCAGCGTCTTGCTGCCGTCGCGCGGCGTCACGTCCATGCCGGCGAACCACTGCGACGTCGCGCGGTAGATGATAGGCGTCTTGTGGCGCCAGCAGTGCATGTAGCTGTGCGTGTACTTCTCGCTGCGCAGCAGCGAGCCGGCCGCGTTCAGCGCTTCCACGATCTTCGGGTTCGCATCCCAGATCGACAGGCCGCCGAACAGCGGCAGCGATTCGATATAACGACCGTCGCCCATCACCGGGTTGATGAAGTCGGAATCGGTCATCCCGTGCGCCTTGCAGGACATGAAGTCCTCGATGCCGTACGCGGGCGACGAGTGCACGACGCCGGTACCGGTGTCGGTCGTCACGTAGTCGCCGAGGTAGACGGGCGCGGTGCGCTTGTAGCCGGGGTGGGCCGATGCGAGCGGGTGGTGGAAACGCAGGTTCGCGAGCTTCACGCCGGGCGCGGTCGCGACGACGCGGCCCGTCAGCTTGAATTCTTCCATGCACGCGGCGACGCGCTCTTCCGCGATGATCAGCAGCCCGCGCTCGGTGTCGACCAGCGCGTAGACGATTTCCGGATGGAGGTTCAGCGCCTGGTTTGCCGGGATCGTCCACGGCGTGGTGGTCCAGATCACGATGCCGCCTTCGGCGCGCGGCAGCGCCGGCAGGCCGAACGCCTGCGCGGTCTTTTCCGGTTCCGCGAACGCGAACATCACGTCGATCGTCGGGTCGGTGCGGTCCTTGTACTCGACTTCCGCTTCCGCGAGCGCCGAGCCGCAGTCGAAGCACCAGTTCACCGGCTTCAGCCCGCGATACACGTAACCCTTCTCGATGATCTTGCCGAGCGCGCGAAGCTCTTCCGCCTCGTTGACGAAGTTCATCGTCTTGTACGGGTTGGCCCAGTCGCCGAGCACGCCGAGGCGCTTGAAGCCGACCTTCTGTTTCTCGATCTGCTCGGTCGCGTACGCGCGCGCCTTGCTCATCACTTCGGCCGCCGGCAGCGACTTGCCGAACTGCTTCTCGATCTGGATCTCGATCGGCATCCCGTGGCAGTCCCAGCCCGGCACGTACGGCGCGTCGAAGCCGGCCATGTTGCGCGACTTGACGACGATGTCCTTCAGGATCTTGTTGACGGCGTGGCCGAGGTGGATGTCGCCGTTCGCATACGGGGGGCCGTCGTGCAGGATGAACTTCGGCCGGCCCTTGCTGGCCGCGCGGATCTTGTCGTAGAGGCCGCGCTCTTCCCATTCCTTGACCCACTGCGGCTCGCGCTTGGGCAGGTCGCCGCGCATCGGGAACGGCGTGTCGAGCAGGTTGACCGGATACTTGGCCTGCGGTTTCGAATCGGCTTTCTTGTTGCTCATGATGGGATCGCTATCAAATCGGGAGACGCGCGAGCGTCGTGAATCGGGGATGCGCGCGAGTGAGCGGCGCGAGGGTGCGGCGCGCGGGGCGCCGCCGTCCGGATCAGCTAATTCGGTCGGTTGCCGACGTCGCGAAGCCCGTCGCGCGGCTGCCCGGCGCACGGTCGCGCTCGACGAAATACGCGCGCGCATTCGCGACGTCCAGTGCGATCGCGCGCGACAGCGCCTCGAGATCGTCGAACTTCGCCTCGTCGCGCAGCTTCTTCAGGAATTCGACGCGGATGAGCTTGCCGTACGCATCGCCGTGCCAGTCGAGCAGGTGGACCTCGAGCAGCACGCGGCCTGAATCGTCGACGGTCGGGCGCAGGCCGAGGCTCGCGACGCCCGGCAGCGGGTCGGGACCGAGGCCGTGCACCTGCACGACGAAGATGCCCGCAAGTGCCGGCCGCTTGTGCGCGATCGGCAGGTTCAGCGTCGGGAAGCCGAGGTCGCGGCCGAGCTTGAGCCCGTGCGCGACGTGCCCGCTGATCGCATAACCGTGGCCGAGCGCCTGCGCGGCGCCGTCGAGATCGCCCGCCGCGAGCGCGGTGCGTACACCCGAGCTCGAGATGCGCGTGCCGTCGCTGCCGGCCACCGTGCCCATCTGCTCGACCTCGAAGCCGTGCTGCTCGCCGGCGGCCTTCAGCGTGTCGAAGGTGCCCGCGCGTTTCGCGCCGTAGCAGAAATCGTCGCCGACCATCATCCAGCGCGTGTGCAGCCCGCCGACGAGCGTGCGTTCGACGAACGCTTCGGGCGACTGGCTGGCGAACGTGTGGTTGAAGTGCTCGACGACGACGCGGTCGACACCGTGTTCACGCAGCGCCTCGAGCTTGTCGCGCAGCATCGCGATGCGCGGCGGCGCGCCGGCCGGGTTGAAGAATTCGCGCGGGTGCGGCTCGAAAGTCATCACGCACACGGGCAGGCCGCGCGCGTCCGCTGCCGCGCGCACGCGCGCGAGCAGGGCCTGGTGGCCGCGATGGACACCGTCGAAGTTGCCGATCGTCAGCGCGCACGGGGCGCGGCTCTCGGCGTTGGGCAGGCCGCGGAAGACTTTCACGATAGCGGATGCAGCGTCGGGGAATGGGCGGTGGGATGCCGCAAAGCAGAAGATTATAAACGTTCGGGCGGGCCGGCGGCCGAGAAGGCGGGAAACGCGGGGGCGAATGGTAAAATTCGCGGATGAAAAAACTCGTGATCCTGATTTCCGGTCGCGGCAGCAACATGGAGGCCATTGTCCGCGCGTGCGCGCAGGAATGCTGGCCGGCCGAGGTTGCCGCCGTGATCGCCAACCGGCCCGATGCGGCCGGCCTGGCTTTTGCCGCGTCGCACGGGGTGGCGACCGCGGTGGTCGACCACCGTTCCTTCGATAGCCGCGACAGCTTCGACGCGGCGCTTGCCGCGGAGATCGACCGTTTCGCACCCGATCTCGTCGTCCTCGCGGGCTTCATGCGCATCCTCACGTCGGCATTCGTCAGACGATATGAAGGTCGGCTGCTGAATGTCCACCCGTCGCTGCTGCCGAGCTTCAAGGGCATTCACACGCACCAGCAGGCGCTCGACGCGGGCGTCGCGCTGCACGGCGTGACCGTTCACTTCGTGATTCCCGAACTCGACAGCGGCGCGATCGTCGCGCAGGGCGCGGTGCCCGTGCGCGCGGGCGACGACGCGGCCGCGCTGGCGCAGCGCGTGCTGACGGTCGAGCACGTGTTGTATCCGCGCGCGGTGCGCTGGTTCGTCGAGGGGCGCTTGCGCCTCGAGAACGGCCGTGCCGTCGTGGCGCCGGAAGAAGCACGCTGGATTTTCGCGGATCAACCGCATACCGAAACGAGTGAGGGTGTATGAAGCTGCACGGATTCCTGATTGGCCAGACCGAGACCTTGCTGGCCGAGGTGCTGAAGTTCGCCGGCCCCGCCGACGCGACGACGAGCCGGTTCTTCCGCGCGCACCCGAAGCTCGGGCATGCCGAGCGCGGCGTGATCGCCGAGGCCGTCTTCGCGGTGCTGCGCCGCAAGATGGAGTTTTCGCACCTGGCCGAGAGCGGCACGGGCACGCCCGCGCGGCGTCTCACGCTGCTCGGCCTGATGCAGACGGCCGGCCGTAACGCGCTGAGGCCGTTTTTGTCCGACACCGAGTCCGCGTGGCTCGAGCACGTGTCGAAGATCGATCCGGCGAGCCTGCCGGTGCGCGTGCGCACGAACCTGCCCGACTGGATCCACCAGGCGCTGTCGGCCCGATTCGACGCCGAGGAACTCGCGCAGCTCGCCGCCGCGCTGAACTACCCGGCGCCGCTCGACCTGCGTGCCAACGCGCAGAAGGCGACCCGCGACCAGGTGATCGACGCGCTGCGTGCGAACGGTATCGATGCGGGCGCGATGCCGTTCGCGCCGTTCGGCGTGCGCGTCGTCGGCAAGCCGGCGCTGACGCGCCTGAAGCTGTTCGAGGAAGGCCAGATCGAGGTGCAGGACGAAGGCAGCCAGCTGCTGTGCTCGCTCGTCGCGCCGCGCCGTGGCGAGATGGTCGTCGATTTCTGCGCGGGCGCCGGCGGCAAGACGCTCGCGCTGGGCGCGATGATGCGCTCGACCGGGCGCCTCTACGCGTTCGACGTGTCGGAAAAGCGCCTCGCGAAGCTGAAGCCGCGCCTCGCGCGCAGCGGGCTGTCGAACGTGAACCCGGTGCTGATCGACAGCGAGCATGATGCGAAGATCAAGCGGCTCGCCGGCAAGATCGACCGCGTGCTGGTCGACGCGCCGTGCAGCGGCCTCGGCACGCTGCGCCGCAATCCGGACCTGAAGTGGCGCCAGTCGCGCACCGCGATCGACGAGTTGACGCCGAAGCAGGCGTCGATCCTCGCGAGCGCCGCGCGCCTCGTGAAGAAGGGCGGCCGGCTCGTCTATGCGACCTGCAGCGTGCTCGACGCCGAGAACGAGCGCATCGTCGAACAGTTCCTGGCCGACCATCCCGAGTTCGTGCTGGTGCCGGCGCAGAAGGTGCTGGCCGACCAGCGCATCGAGCTCGAGACCGGCGACTACCTGTCGCTGTGGCCGCATCGTCACGCGACCGACGGCTTCTTCGCCGCGGTGCTCGAACGCCGCGCGCAGTAACGACAGGCCGGACGGACGATGGAGAATCTGCAAAGCCGCCTGCTGTCGCACCGGCTGGCGTCGGTGATTCGCGATTTCCACCAGCCGGTGATGATCTGGCAGGCGGCGATCCTCGTCGGCGCGCTGTGTTTCGCGTGGGTGGCCGCACGCTTCGTGCACGGCCGGATCGATGCGCGCCGCCGGGCGGCCGGACGCGCGCCCGGCGCGGGCGCGCAAAGCCTGAAGCGCGCGTTGTTCCCGTTGTTCGGGGGCGTCTTCGCGGGCGTCGCGCAGCTCGCGTTCGACCCGTTCATGTCGACGTCGCTGCTGTCGCTCGCCCTGGTGCCGTTGTTCGGCATCGGGCTGATCTACGTGCTGTTCTTCTTCGCACGGCGCGTGTTCGCGCGCGATGGCCACACGCATGCGTGGCTGTCGATCGTCGAGAAGATCGTGTCGACCGTCGTGTGGGCCGCGATGGTGCTGACCGTGCTCGGCATCCAGCGCGACGTGCTCGGCTGGCTCGACAGCGTGCAGTTCCGCGTCGCCAATGCGCACCTGACGCTGCTGTCGCTGATCTCCGGCGCGCTGTGGGTCTGCGTGACGCTGATGGTCGCGATGTGGCTCGGCTCGGTGCTCGAGGATCGCCTCACGCGTGCGAGCACGCTCGATGCGAACCTGAAGGTCGTGCTGTCGCGGGTCGGCCGCGCGCTGCTCGTGTTCGCGGCGATCCTGATCGGGCTGTCGCTCGTCGGCATCGACGTGACGGTGCTCGGCGTGTTCGGCGGCGCGGTGGGTGTCGGCCTCGGCTTCGGGCTGCAGAAGATCGCGAGCAACTACGTGTCGGGCTTCATCATCCTGCTCGACCGCTCGCTGCGGCTCGGCGATGCGATCAGCGTCGGCGGGCTGCAGGGCGTCGTCACGCAGATCCGCACGCGCTACACGGTCGTGCGCGGCCTCGACGGCAACGAGACGCTGATCCCGAACGAGAAGCTGATCACCGACGTCGTGCAGAACCAGTCGTCGTACCTGACGCGCGGTTATGCGAAGGTCGCGGTGCAGGTCGCGTACACGAGCGATGTCGAGCACGCGCTCGCGTTGCTCGCCGATGCCGCGAAGGGCGTGCCGCGCGTGCTGGCCGAGCCCGCGCCGACCCCGTATCTGGTGAGCTTCGGCGCGGACGGGATCGACCTGGAACTCGGCTTCTGGATCGAGGATTCGGCGAAAGGCACGTCGGGCGTGCGTTCGACCGTGAACCGCAACATCTGGCGGCTGTTCAGCGAGCACGGGATCTCGATTCCGTTTCCGCAGCGCGAAGTGCGCGTCGTCGGGTTGCCGGACGGCTTTCCCGCGGCAGGTGCCGCGGCCCCGCAGGATGCGGCGGCCGGCGATCCGGCGGCCGGCAACGGCGTGGCGGACGGGCGTGCGCCGGCCGCGTAGGCGCGCAATCGTACCGACCCCGCGGTCGGAACCGGATCGCGGGCCATTCCAAGTCCGCCTCTGGACTGCCGTTGTTGCGTCAGGGCAAGAAAATATTCATTTTTTACAAAGACTTGGAACGGTTGAAGTAAAATTCAGGTCTATACGCGGTATGCTTTCATTTTTCTGACGCCTGCGCGAGCCGGCGTCGCACTCATCTCATCACAGGTAACTGCCTTGTTGAATTCCCTGCTCGATTTTCTTTCCCACGGGCTCCTGCATTTCTCGTGGTGGCAGGTTGCGCTGTTCGCGCTTGCCGTCACGCACGTCACGATCATCGGCGTGACGGTCTACCTGCACCGCTGCCAGGCGCACCGCGCGCTGGAGCTGCATCCGATCGCGAGCCACTTCTTCCGCCTCTGGCTGTGGATGACGACCGGCATGCTGACGGGCCAGTGGGCCGCGATTCACCGCAAGCACCACGCGAAGTGCGAGACCGAGGAAGATCCGCACAGCCCGCAGACGCGCGGCATCTGGAAGGTGTTCCTCGAAGGCGCCGAGCTGTATCGCGCGGAAGCGAAGAACGAAGAGACGATGCGCAAGTTCGGCCACGGCACGCCGAGCGACTGGATCGAACGCAATCTCTACTCGAAGTACCCGATCCTCGGCATCAGCATCATGATGGTGATCGACGTCGCGCTGTTCGGCGTGCTCGGTCTGACCGTGTGGGCCGTGCAGATGGTCTGGATTCCGTTCTGGGCGGCTGGCGTCGTCAACGGCTTCGGTCACTTCTGGGGTTATCGCAACTTCAACTCGGCCGACGCGAGCACGAACCTGTTCCCGTGGGGCATCGTGATCGGCGGCGAAGAGCTGCACAACAACCACCACACGTTCGCGACGTCGGCGAAGCTGTCGAACAAGTGGTACGAGTTCGACATCGGCTGGATGTACATCCGCATCATGTCGGCATTCGGTCTCGCGAAGGTGAAGAAGGTCGCACCGACGCCGCGCCTGAACAAGCCGAAGACGGTGCTCGACCAGGAAACGCTGCAGGCCGTGCTGTCGAACCGCTACGAAGTGATGGCGCGCTACGGCAAGGCCGTGAAGCGTGCGTACGCCCAGGAGCTCGCGCACCTGAAGGAACTTGGTTCGAGCGAGAAGTATCAACTGATGCGCGGCGCGCGCAAGTGGTTCCACAAGGACGCCGACGGCCTCGACGAGCCGCAGAAGAAGCTGCTGCCGGAGATCTTCGCGAACAGCCAGAAGCTGCACACGTACTTCCAGTTGCGCCAGGATCTCGCCGCAATCTGGGATCGCTCGACCGCGTCGCGCGAACAGCTTCTCGCGCAATTGCAGGATTGGTGCCATCGCGCAGAACAAAGCGGCATCAAGGCGCTGCAGGAATTCGCGACACGCCTGCGTCGCTACGCCTGATTCGAAATCGATTAGAATCTAAGGACGTCACAAACCCCGCGTTGGCGGGGTTTTTTCATTTGAGCCGGCGGTTTTCGAGGTGGCCGTCGGCAGGGTTGAGCTTTGCATGGATCCGGAGTCAGTGCTGAAGCGCTCACGTCGGTCGACCGCGAAGCATTGGGCGGGGGAGCAAGTGCTGGAGCACCCACTCCCGCCGACAGGAGATATGGAGATGCAATCGACGATCAAACCCGTCGAGTACGACCGTCCGATCGCGGCAGGCGCGGTCTGCGGTGTCGGACAGGCATGGGCAAAAGTACCCGATACGCCGTCCCCCGAGGAGCGCGCCGCGCTGAAGGCGCGCATCAAGGCGTTGCTCGTGCGTGAAAAGGCCGTGCTGGTCGCGCACTACTACGTGGATGCCGAATTGCAGGAGCTGGCCGACGAAACGGGCGGCTGCGTTGCCGATTCGCTCGAAATGGCCCGTTTCGGCCGCGATCACGACGCGCAGACGCTGGTCGTCGCCGGCGTGCGCTTCATGGGCGAAACCGCGAAGATCCTGAGTCCGAACAAGCGGATCCTGATGCCCGATATCGACGCGACCTGTTCGCTCGACCTCGGCTGTCCGGTCGACGAATTCTCGGCGTTTTGCGATGCGCATCCCGACCGCACGGTGGTCGTCTACGCGAACACCAGCGCAGCCGTGAAAGCGCGCGCGGACTGGATGGTCACGTCGTCGATCGGCCTCGAGATCGTTGCCGACCTGCACGCGCGCGGCGAGAAGATCATCTGGGCACCCGATCGCCATCTCGGCAGCTATATTCAGAAGAAAACCGGCGCGGACATGCTGCTGTGGCAGGGCTCGTGCCTCGTGCACGACGAGTTCAAGGGTATCGAGCTCGATCTGCTGCGCGCCGAATATCCGGACGCGAAGGTGCTCGTCCATCCCGAATCGCCGGAAAATGTCGTCGCGCAGGCCGATGTCGTCGGCTCGACCACGCAACTGATCGACGCGGCCGTCAAGTTCGACGCGACGCGTTTCATCGTCGCGACCGATCTCGGCATCCTGCACAAGATGCAGCTCGCAGCGCCCGGCAAGACGTTCATCGCGGCGCCGACGGCCGGCAACAGCGCGACCTGCAAGAGCTGCGCGCACTGCCCGTGGATGGCGATGAACGGTCTTGCGAACCTTGCTGACGTGCTCGAACGCGGTCACAACGAGATCTTCGTCGACCCCGCGATCGGCGAGCGCGCGCGTCTGCCGATCGACCGGATGCTCGATTTCGCGGCCGCGCAGAAAAAGCGCGTGCAGGCGAGTGGCGATCTGCAGCGCGACCAGCAACTGTTCGCGAACGTGGGGGCGGCGTAATGAACGGCCCGCACGCTCACATTCGTTCACTGTCCGCCGAGGGGGCGGCCGCCGTCCTTGAGCGGGGCACGACGAGCGCGGTATCCCCGCTGTTCGACATCGTCCGCGACCAATACGGCGCGGCATTCGAGGACGCGATCGCGCGCAATGTAGCCGATGCGATCGCGGAAGACGTCGGCACCGGCGACCAGACCGGGCGGCTCGTGCCGGCCGGCGGGCGTCGCCGCGCGCGCATCATCGTGCGCGAGGAAGCCGTGCTGTGCGGCGTGCCGTGGTTCGAGGCCGTGATCGGCCGGATCGATCCGGCGATCGTCGTGCAATGGCGCTATCGGGAAGGCGACCGGATGATGCCCGATTCGACCGTCTGCGAACTCGAGGGGCCGGCGCGCGCGCTGCTGACGGCCGAGCGCAACGGGCTGAACTTCCTGCAGCTGCTGTCGGGCGTCGCGACCGCGACGCGCCGTTACGTCGATCGCGTCGAAGGCACGCGCGCGAAGATCCTCGATACGCGCAAGACGCTGCCGGGCCTGCGGCTCGCGCAGAAATACGCGGTGCGCGTCGGCGGCGGCGAGAACCAGCGTCTCGCGTTGTACGACGGCATCCTGATCAAGGAGAACCACATCGCAGCGGCGGGCGGCGTCGGCGAGGCACTCGACGCGGCGTTCGCGCTGCAGTCGGGCGTGCCCGTGCAGGTCGAGGTCGAGACGCTTGCGCAGCTCGACACGGCGCTCGCGCATCGCGCGCAGTCGGTGCTGCTCGACAACTTCACGCTCGACATGATGCGTGAAGCCGTGCGCGTGACGGATGGCAAGGCCGTGCTCGAAGTGTCCGGCGGCGTCAATTTCGATACGGTGCGCGCGTTCGCGGAGACGGGCGTCGATCGCATCTCGATCGGCGCGCTGACGAAGGACGTGCGCGCGACGGACTATTCGATGCGAATCGTCGACTGACCGCGCGTTAAACGATCAGACAAAAAAGCCGTTGGCGCGCAAACGCCAACGGCTTTTTTCTTGTGCGGCCGCAGCCGGGAAGGGCGGGGCGGGCCGCTCAGCGACGCGCGCGCGGCGTGAGCACGCTCGGCAGCGCCTTCGGCAGCGTGTGCGGCCAGTCGCGGCTGTAGTGCAATCCGCGGCTTTCGCGGCGCGAGTGCGCACTCTTCACGATCAGCGTCGCGACGTCGACGAGATTGCGCAGTTCGAGCAGGTCGCGCGTCACGCGGAAGTTCGCGTAGTACTCGTGGATCTCGTCGCGCAGCAGCGACAGCCGGTGCTTGGCGCGTTCGAGGCGCTTGTCGGTACGCACGATGCCGACGTAGTTCCACATCAGGCGGCGCAGCTCGTCCCAGTTGTGCGCGACGACGACTTCCTCGTCCGCATCCGACACACGGCTTTCGTCCCACGCGGGCAGCGTGGCCGGCGTTTCGGTATCGAAGCCGGCCGCCTCGATCGCCTCGGCCGCCGCGCGGCCGATCACGAGACATTCGAGCAGCGAGTTGCTCGCGAGCCGGTTCGCGCCGTGCAGCCCCGTGTACGACGTTTCGCCGACCGCATACAGGCCCGCGAGATCGGTGCGCCCGGCGAGATCGGTCACGACGCCGCCGCACGTGTAGTGCGCGGCCGGCACGACGGGGATTGGCTGCTTCGCGATGTCGATGCCGAATTCGAGGCAGCGCGCGTGGATCGTCGGGAAGTGTTCGCGCAGGAACGCTTCCGGCTGATGGCTGATGTCGAGATACACGCAGTCGATCCCGCGCTTCTTGATCTCGAAGTCGATCGCGCGCGCGACGATGTCGCGCGGCGCAAGCTCGGCGCGCGCATCGTGCGCGGGCATGAAGCGCGTGCCGTCCGGCAGCTTCAGCAGGCCGCCTTCGCCGCGCACGGCCTCGGAAATCAGGAACGATTTCGCATACGGATGGAACAGGCAGGTCGGGTGGAACTGGATGAATTCCATGTTCGACACGCGGCAGCCCGCGCGCCACGCCATCGCGATGCCGTCGCCGGTCGCCGTGTCGGGGTTCGTCGTGTACAGGTAGACCTTGCCGGCGCCGCCCGTCGCGAGCACCGTATGCGGCGCCTCGATCGTGATCGTGCGGTCGTTGTCGACGTCGAGTGCATACAGGCCGTGACAGCGGCGGCCAGGCAGGCCGAGCCGGTCCGACGTGATCAGGTCGATCGCGTGATGGTTTTCGAAGAACGTGATGTTCGGATGCTGGCGCGCGCGCTCCGACAGCGTCGCGAGCACCGCATGGCCGGTCGCGTCGGCCGCGTGGATGATCCGGCGGTGACTGTGGCCGCCTTCGCGCGTCAGATGAAAACCGAGCTCGGCCGCGTCGTCCTTCGTGAACGGCACGCCTTGCGAGATCAGCCATTCGATCGCTTCGCGGCCGTGTTCGACGATGTAGCGCGTCGCGCCTTCGTCGCACAGGCCGCCGCCGGCGACCAGCGTGTCGTCGACGTGGTTCTCGATGCTGTCCGCCGAATCGAGGACGGCCGCGATGCCGCCCTGCGCGTTATCGCTTGCGCCCTCCATCATCGAACGTTTCGCGATCAGCGCGACGCGTCGCGTGCTGGCCAGATTGAGTGCGACCGACAGCCCTGCCAGGCCGCTGCCGACGATCGCCACGTCGAATTTCATGCTGCATCTCCATCATTACGCTTTTGATCTTGTGCGTTCCGGCGGCCGTGGCCGCGGAAAGGGGAGAGCATACCGCGTCGGGCTCGAGCGTGCGCGCAAAACAAAAAGCCCCGCATGTGCGGGGCTTTTCTTTCGCCGTCAGGCTGGCAGAAACCGGAGATTACTTGATCTTGGTTTCTTTGTATTCCACATGCTTGCGGACGACGGGATCGAACTTCTTGATCGCCATCTTTTCCGGCATGTTGCGCTTGTTCTTCGTGGTCGTGTAGAAGTGACCCGTGCCAGCGGTCGACTCGAGCTTGATCTTGTCGCGTGCGCCTTTTGCCATGATTGTGCTCCTTGGGCTTAGGCTTCGCCGCGTGCGCGCAGGTCAGCGAGCACGGAATCGATGCCGTTCTTGTCGATCAGGCGCAGGCCGGCGTTCGAGACGCGCAGGCGCACCCAGCGGTTTTCGCTCTCCACCCAGAACCGGCGGTTTTGCAGGTTCGGCAGGAAGCGACGCTTGGTCTTGTTGTTGGCGTGGGAAACGTTGTTGCCGCTCATCGGCGCTTTCCCAGTTACTTGGCATACGCGTGCCATGAGAGCACTCCTAATACGCTAAATTCGGGGTTCGATCGCCGGTGAAGGTTCCATCGCACCGCCACGTGATCCATGGCTGCACTCAGAACGCCGTAGCCCTTACAGACAAGGCCCTTCGATGGCTAGAACTGGTTGGAAAAAATACAGACGGCGATTCTAGCAGAAAAAGTTCAGGAAAATCAAACCTAATTTCGAATCGTCGTTGCGGCGCCCTTGGGCGGGCCGCCGCGCCACAGTCTACAGCCAACCGGCGCGCGCGAACGAAAAAGTGTCGCTGGTGCCGACGACGACGTGATCGAGCAACTGCACGTCGACGAGCTGCAGCGCGTCGCGCAGCGAGCGGGTCAGGCGGCGGTCTTCCGCGCTCGGCTGCACCGCGCCCGACGGGTGGTTGTGCGCGACGATCAGCGCCGCGGCGTTCTGCTTCAGCGCGCGGCGCACGATTTCGCGCGGGTAGACGGCCATGCGCGTCAGCGAGCCGCGCGCGCTTTCTTCGGTATCGATGAGGCCGTGACGGGCATCGAGATACAACGTGACGAACACTTCATACGGGCGCGTGCCGATCATGAGCCGCAAAAAATCCTCGACCGCGCCCGGGGAGCCGATCTGCATCCGTTCGGGCGCCTTTTCTGCAAGCGCGCGCCGCACGAGTTCGGTCACCGCGATCAGCCGCGCCGATCGCGCAACGCCGATGCCGGGATGCGTTTCGAATTCGTCGGGATCGGCATCGAGCATCCGGCGCAGCGAGTCGCCGAACCGTTCGAGCAGCGCGCGGGCGCTGACGAACACGTCGTGCCCGCCGCCGCCCGTGCCGAGCACCAGCGCGATCAATTCGGCGTCCGTCAATGCAGCCGGCCCGCGCTCCAGCAGCCGTTCGCGCGGCAGGTGGGGCTGCCAGTTCGGCGGGCGGCGCTTGCGCGGCCCGCCAGCACGGTTGCGGCGGGCCGGATCGGCCGGCGCATCGGCGGTGTCGCGGCATTCGGCCGGCGGCAGGGTGGGGCAGGGTGACAGCATGGTCGAAACTCCATTGGCGGCGGGCGGTGTGCGCGACGTCGTCGCACTTTCCGCCTTGCGCGCTCAGGTGACTTACAATATTGGCTTTGCGCCGGGCCTTTCGGCCGTTTCGGGCGCCGACTGAACGAGTAATTCATGAGCCTCATCGATCTATCCGAAGTGAAGCCCGGTTCCCACGTCACGTTGCATTACCGGCTGGCACTGGCCGACGGCGCCGACATCGTCAACACCTTCTCCGACAAGCCGGCCACGCTGTTGCTGGGCGCGGGGCAACTGGCGCCCTCGCTGGAACAGATTCTGATGGGGCTCAGGGTCGGCGACCACTCGACTTTTCAGCTAACGCCCGAACAGGCGTTCGGTCCCCGTAATCCCGACATGCTCCAGCGCGTGACGCTGTCGACGCTGCGCGAGAACGGGATGGTCGGCGACGATTTCACGCCGGGCGAGCTGATCGAGTTCAATGCGCCGGACGGTGGCCGGTACGCGGGGGTGCTGAAGGAAGTCAGCGAGACCTCCGCGCTGTTCGACTTCAATCATCCGCTCGCGGGCCAGGCGCTCACGTTCGAAGTGAAAATCATCGGAATCCTGTAATCATGAGTACCACCGACACGCTGTCCGGGCAGACCGTTGCCGCCGATGCCGAAATCCTGCTGGCCCAGCCGCGCGGTTTCTGCGCAGGCGTTGACCGCGCGATCGAGATCGTCGAGCGCGCGATCGCGATGCACGGTGCGCCGATCTATGTCCGCCACGAGATCGTCCACAACAAGTACGTGGTCGAGGATCTGAAGAAGAAAGGCGCGATCTTCGTCGAGGAACTCGAGGAAGTGCCGGCCGGCAACACCGTGATCTTCAGTGCGCACGGCGTGTCGAAGGCCGTGCGCGACGAGGCCGACGTGCGCGGGCTGCGCATTTACGACGCAACCTGCCCGCTCGTCACGAAGGTGCACGTCGAAGTGGCGAAGATGCGTCAGGACGGCGTCGACATCGTCATGATCGGGCACAAGGGCCATCCTGAAGTCGAAGGCACGATGGGGCAGGTCGAGCGCGGCATGCATCTCGTCGAGAGCGTCGAAGACGTGCAGAAGCTCGAGCTCGCCGATCCCGAGCGCATCGCGCTCGTCACGCAGACGACGCTGTCCGTCGACGATGCGGCCGAGATCATCGCGGCGCTGAAAGCGAAATATCCGAAGATCCGCGAGCCGAAGAAGCAGGACATCTGCTACGCGACGCAGAACCGCCAGGACGCGGTGAAGTTCATGGCGCCGCAGTGCGATGTCGTGATCGTCGTCGGGAGTCCGAACAGCTCGAATTCGAGCCGTTTGCGCGAAGTGGCCGAGAAGCGCGGCGTGGACGCATACATGGTCGATGCGCCGGATCAGATCGATCCGGCATGGGTCGCCGGCAAGCGTCGGATCGGCGTGACGGCCGGCGCGTCGGCGCCCGAAGTGCTCGCCCAGGCCGTCATCGCGCGGCTGCGCGAACTCGGCGTGCGCAATGTCCGCGCGCTCGACGGTATCGAGGAAAACGTGTCGTTTCCGCTGCCGCGCGGGTTGAACCTGCCGCCCGCCGCCTGATTGCCGCATCGCACCCGCGGAACACCAAAGCGCGCCTCCGGGCGCGCTTTTTTTTGCGTATAGAAATTGTAATTGCAACCGCAATTCATAATCGCGGTGCAACCCGGTTGCTCTCGCCGTTCCGGACCGTCTCTCAAAATTGGTTGCAATGCAGGAAAACCCCATCGAATCAGGATTATTGGCGGCCTATAAATGGAGTTACAATGCGCCCGTTTTCAGGTCTGAATGGCTTTGAAATCGGTTTTTGGCAAGGCGCGGGAGACCATTCAATGCATGTGAAGTTGGCTTACGCCGTGTCCGTCGCCGCACCGGTTGCAATGATTGCCGGTCGCAGCAAAAAGAGCGACGACGAGGCGGGTAGGGAGGCAGCGGTGCTCGCGTCACCGCCGGTCAGCGGCGTGCGCGTCGCCGGAACCGGTCGTGCGTTGCCATCGGCATGCCGTATCGCGGAATTGGGCAAGGACAAGGAAAACGGGGCACGTTTGACGATCGACGAAATCAACGCGCTTGGCCTGACGGCCGGTCCGGCAGCGGGCATGCAGGTTGCGTCGCGGCGGGCCACCGGTCACGGCGATGCCGGCAACGTGCGGATGTCGCCGGCCCCCCTTCATTTCGAATCGACGAAACAGCATGCCGCCGCGACCGACCGTGTCGCGGCGCGCGATCTGGTTCGTGTGACGGATTCCGCTGCAGCGCCGACGAAAGTCGGGCGCAACCTTCGCGACGCCTTGCCGGGCGACGCGGCGCGGAACCTGATTTGCCCGGGTGCGATGCCTGCATCGCTCGGGATGGAAAAAGGCACGGGCGCCGGGCAACCGGACGCCGGCCGTTTCAGCATGCTGTCGTACGACTTCAAGGAGGCCACGAACACCGTCCTCGATGTCGTGACGATTTAGCGACGGGACTCATGACGGCACCGGGACAGTGCGGTGCCGTTTTTGTATCCGCTCCGGCGGCAGGTCCGGCCGTACAGGCCGGGCGGCGCGCGCCGGGACGATCCACCCTTACCGGTATCGACTAGTACTCGCAGTGTCGCCGAGAAGGCGCGATTCCTCGCTTACCCGCGGGGCGCAACGTCCTCCGGCAGCACGGGCCAAGGAGCTTTAAATGGATATTTTCGTCCAGCAGGTTCTCAACGGACTGGTGCTCGGCAGTGTGTACGCCATCATCGCGTTGGGTTACACGATGGTGTACGGCATTCTCGGCATCATCAACTTCGCGCACGGCGACGTGCTGATGATTGGCGCGATGGTCGCCCTGTCAGCCATTACCGTGCTGCAGAACCATTTCCCCGGACTCGGCAACGTCGCGACGCTGGCGATCGGCCTGGGTATTGCCGCCATCGTCTGTGCGTTCGTCGGCTTCACGATCGAGCGGGTCGCCTACCGGCCGCTGCGCCGCGCGCCGCGCCTCGCGCCGCTGATCACCGCGATCGGCGTGTCGATCCTGCTGCAGACGGCCGCGATGATCATCTGGTCGCGCAACCCGCTGCCGTTCCCGCAATTGCTGCCGACCGATCCGATCAACGTCATCAAGGCCACCGACACGACGCCCGGCGCCGTGATCTCGGTGACTGAAATCGTGATCATCGCGGTGGCGTTCATCGTGATGGGCGGCCTGCTGCTGCTCGTGCACAAGACCAAGCTCGGCCGCGCGATGCGCGCGATCGCGGAAAGCCCGAACACCGCGAGCCTGATGGGCGTGAACCCGAACTTCGTGATTTCCGCGACGTTCATGATCGGCTCCGCGCTTGCCGCGCTGGCCGGCGTGATGATCGCGTCCGAATACGGCAACGTGCACTTCTACATGGGCTTCATTCCCGGCATGAAGGCGTTCACCGCCGCGGTGCTGGGCGGGATCGGCAACCTCGGTGGCGCAATGGTCGGCGGCGTGCTGCTCGGCCTGATCGAGCAGCTCGGTGCCGGCTACATCGGCAACCTCACGGGCGGCGTATTCGGCAGTAACTACCAGGACGTGTTCGCCTTCATCGTGCTGATCATCGTGCTGGTGTTTCGTCCGTCGGGCCTGCTGGGCGAACGTGTCGCGGATCGCGCGTAACGGAAGGGAGCAAACAACATGACATCCATTCAACCGATCGAATCCTCGACGTCGCTCGTCGAGGAGCGCAACACCACCAAGACCGTCATCATCGGCATCCTGACCGCTGCGTTCGTGATCGCCGCGCCGATCATCATCGGCTCGGCCGGCGGCAACTACTGGGTCCGCGTGCTCGACTTCGCGATGCTGTACGTGATGCTCGCGCTCGGCCTGAACGTCGTGGTCGGCTTCGCCGGCCTGCTCGACCTGGGCTACATCGCGTTCTACGCGGTGGGCGCGTACACGGCGGCATTGCTGAGCTCGCCGCACCTGACGTCGCAGTTCGAGTGGATCGCGAACCTGGCACCCGGCGGATTGCACATCCCGTTCCTGATCATCGTGCCGATCGCGATGGCGCTGGCGGCGACCTTCGGGATCCTGCTCGGCGCGCCGACGCTGCGACTGCGCGGCGACTACCTGGCGATCGTCACGCTGGGCTTCGGCGAAATCGTCCGGATCTTCATGAACAACCTCGACCGTCCGGTGAACATCACCAACGGCCCGAAGGGGATCACGGGCATCGATCCGGTGCATGTCGGCGGCTTCAACCTGTCGCAGACGCACTCGCTGTTCGGCCTCCAGCTGCCGTCGGTCTACATGTACTACTACCTGTTCGTGCTGTGCTCGCTGCTGGTGATCTGGACGTGTACGCGTCTGCAGCACTCGCGCATCGGCCGTGCATGGGCGGCGATCCGCGAGGACGAGATCGCGGCCAAGGCGATGGGCATCAACACCCGTAACGTGAAGCTGCTCGCGTTCGCGATGGGCGCGTCGTTCGGCGGCCTGTCGGGCGCGATGTTCGGTTCGTTCCAGGGCTTCGTGTCGCCCGAGTCGTTCACGTTCTGGGAATCGATCGTTGTGCTGGCCTGCGTGGTGCTCGGCGGCATGGGCCATATCCCGGGCGTGATCCTGGGTGCGGTGCTGCTCGCGATCTTCCCGGAATTCCTGCGCTCGACGATGAGCCCGCTGCAGCATGCGCTGTTCGGTCATGACATCGTCGATACGGAGGTGATCCGTCAGGCGCTGTACGGCCTCGCGATGGTGATCATCATGCTGTACCGCTCGGAAGGCCTGTGGCCCGCGCCGAAGCATGAGGACAAGATCGCGAAACTGGCGAAGCGCGCCAGCAAGAAGCCGGTGCGCGCCTAACCTACGGACACAGGGGATATATACATGAGCGACAAGCAAATCCGACTGTCCGTGCAGGGCGTGAACAAGCGCTTCGGCGGCCTGCAGGCACTTTCCGACGTCGGCCTGCAGATCAAGGAAGGCGAGATCTACGGCCTGATCGGCCCGAACGGCGCCGGCAAGACGACGTTCTTCAACGTGATCACGGGCCTGTACACGCCGGATTCCGGCGATTTCAAGCTCGACGGCCAGAACTACACGCCGACGGCGGTGCACCAGGTGGCGAAGGCCGGCATTGCGCGCACCTTCCAGAACATCCGCCTGTTCGGCGGGATGACAGCCCTCGAGAACGTGATGGTGGGCCGCCACGTGCGCACCAAGCACGGTCTGCTCGGCGCGGTGTTCCAGACGCCGGCCGAACGCCAGGAGGAACGCGAGATCAAGGAACGCGCGATCGAGCTGCTCGAATACGTCGGCGTGCTGCAGTACGCCGACTACACGTCGCGCAACCTGTCGTACGGCCACCAGCGCCGTCTCGAGATCGCGCGCGCGCTGGCGACCGACCCGAAGCTGCTCGCGCTCGACGAGCCGGCGGCCGGGATGAACGCGACCGAGAAGGTCGAACTCACGCGCCTGCTCGACAAGATCCGTTCGGACGGCCGCACGATTCTGCTGATCGAGCACGACGTGAAGCTCGTGATGCACTTGTGCAACCGGATGACGGTGCTCGATTACGGCAAGGTGATCGCCGAGGGTCTGCCGCAGGACGTGCAGAAGAATCCGAAGGTGATTGAGGCATATCTCGGCGCAGGGGTGCACTGATGGCAGCGGCAATGTTGAAAATCAAGGGCTTGCAGGTCAACTACGGCGGCATCCAGGCCGTCAAGGGCGTTGACATGGAAGTCCGTCAGGGCGAGCTCGTGACGCTGATCGGCGCGAACGGTGCAGGCAAGACCACGACGATGAAGGCGATCACGGGTCTCAAGCCGTATTCGGCGGGCGACATCGAGTACGACGGCAAGTCGATCAAGGGCGTGCCGTCGCACGAACTGCTCAAGCGCGGCCTCGCGATGGTGCCGGAAGGCCGCGGGATCTTCGCGCGGATGTCGATCATCGAGAACATGCAGATGGGCGCGTACCTGCGCAACGACAACGACCAGATCAAGAAGGACGTCGATCGCATGTTCGGCTTCTTCCCGCGCCTGAAGGAACGGGCGACGCAGCTCGCGGGCACGCTGTCGGGCGGAGAGCAGCAGATGCTGGCGATGTCGCGCGCGATCCTGTCGAAGCCGAAGCTGCTGCTGCTCGACGAGCCGTCGATGGGGCTGTCGCCGATCATGGTCGAGAAGATCTTCGAAGTGGTGCGCGAGATCTCGAAGGAGGGCATCACGGTGCTGCTCGTCGAACAGAACGCACGCCTCGCACTGCAGGCGGCCGACCGCGGCTACGTGATGGATTCGGGCATGGTCACGATGGAAGGCGATGCGAAGCAGATGCTCGACGATCCGAAGGTGCGTGCCGCGTATCTGGGCGAATGAGCGAGTGAATGAGCGGGCCCGGTGACGCGTAGCGGCAGATGCCGCGCGCGCCGCACCAGGGCTTTCGAAAGGCTGTCACGGAATGCCGTGACAGCCTTTTTTTTCGTGTTCGGCGATTCGGGTCGAACTGTGCGCGTGGAGGCGACTCCATTCGACAGTTGCGCCGTGCATGCGGCGCGGGAAACGATGGGGGCGATCGTACGATGCCAGTGCCCGACACCGGCCGTCCGATGCCGGTCGCCCTCAAACCGACACGCGGGCCGCCTACCATCGACGGCCCATCGGCACACGGAGAACACACGCATGAGTCTGGATTACGGTTTCGTGAAGGCGAAGGTGACGTCGGTGGCGCAGTTGAAGGGCTCGCCGCACGGCAGCGAGATTCAATATCACATCCACCTGACGCTGGCGCTGCCGGCCGGCGACTGGGATGTCGCGATCAACGTCGGCACCAGCGATGCGGACGACCTGTTGAACTACAAGCTCGTCTACGATTTCCACCATCCCGTCACGCAGACGCTCGCGGCCGCGGCCGAAGGCTACACCGACCTCACGGGGCAGACCGCGCTGCCGGCGCTCGACTACCTGCGCAGCGACATCCTGAACGAGACGGGCGCGTGGCGCGCGAGTGCGGTGATGGACGGCACCGAGAATCCGGAGCCGATTCCGTCGTTGCTGCGGCTCGTGAGCACCGCGCAGTCGCAGGGCCTCGACGTCGTCGTGTTCGGCCGCACCTATGCGGAAGGCAACGGGATCCACGACACGCACATGAACCAGGGCTCGACGGGCCCGAACTACCTGCATCGCGCGGGCGACGACCATAACGACCACAACGACGTATGGCAGGACGGCGCGCTGATCGTGCGCGTGAGCGATACGCAGTGGGCCGCGTATTTCGCGGCGTTCGAACAGCAGGCGGTGCCGACCGACGCGCTCGGCAATCCGCTGCCGGGCGCGGGGCCGATCACGCGCTGATACGGGCCGCCGGCGGCTACGTCACGCGGCCGGCAGCGTCTTGCCGAACGAGATGCGCTCCTCGACGCGATAACCGAGTGCCGCATAGAAGCGGCACGCATCGTCGTTGCCGGGCAGCACCTGCAGGTTGATCTTCAGGCAGCCGCGCGCGGCGAGCGCGCTTTCCGCGTGCGCGATCAGCGCACGGCCGACGCCGAGCCGCCGCGCGTCGTTCGAGACGCCGAACGAATAGAGCCAGCCGCGATGGCCGTCGAAACCCGCCATCAGCGTGCCGACGACGCGCGCGCCGCTGGTCGCGACGAAGAACAGCTCGGGCTGCGTCGCGAGCTTCAGCTCGATCGATCGCAGCGGATCGCGATGCGGCGGTGCGTCGGCTTCTTCGTACTGCGGGAACGCGTCGCGCCATACCGTGAGCACGGCATCGGTGTCGGCGCGTTCGAACGGGCGGATAGCGACAGCATCGGCGGCGGCATCCATCGGGGCGGTCTCCTTAGAGCGTGTCGAGGATCGACCGCAGCATCGCCATCATCTGGTCGATCTCGTCGGTCGTCACGTTCAGCGCGGGCATGAAGCGCAGCAGGTTCGGCCGCGCGGCGTTCAGCAGCAGGCCGTCGGGCTGCATGTCGCGCGCCTTCTCGACGATCTGCGGGCCGATGTCCTTGCCGAGCAGCAGCGCGCGCAGCAGGCCTTCGCCGCGTTCGCCCTCGAAGCCGCGTTCCTCCGACAGTTCGAGCAGCTTGCGCTTCAGGTATTCGCCGCGGGCGCGCACGCCTTCGAGGAAGCCGGGTGCGACGAGCTGCGAGATCACCGAATAACCGGCCGCCGTCATCAGCGGGTTGCCGTTGTACGTGCCGCCCTGGTCGCCGGCCTCGAACACCGCGACTTCGGCCTTCGACAGCAGCGCCGCGAGCGGCACGCCGCTGCCGATGCCCTTGCCGAGCGTCATGACGTCCGGCTCGATGTCGGCGAGTTCGTACGCGAACAGCGTGCCCGCGCGGCCGCAGCCGCTCTGCACTTCGTCGACGATCAGCAGCAGGTTGTGCTGCTTCGTCAGCGCGCGCAGCTCGCGCATGAATTCGGGCGTCGCCGGAATCACGCCGCCTTCGCCCTGGATCGGCTCAAGCATCACGGCGACGGTCTTGTCGGTGATCAGCTTCTCGACCGAGTTGATGTTGTTCAGCTCGGCCTTCGGGAAACCCGGCACTTGCGGCGCGTAGATCGTGTCCCAGCCCGGCTTGCCGCTGGCCGACATCGTCGCGAGCGTGCGGCCGTGGAAGCTGTGGTCGAACGTGATGATCTCGTACGCGCCGTTGCGGAACTTGCGGCCCCACTTGCGCGCGAGCTTGATCGCGCCTTCGTTCGCCTCGGCGCCGCTGTTCGTGAAGAACACCTTGTCGAACACGCTGTGCTGCGTGAGCAGGCCCGCGAGCTTGGCCATCGGTTCGTTGTAGAACGCCGGCGACGGGTTCAGCAGCGTTTCCGCCTGCTTCTTCAGCGCTTCCACGACGCCGTCGTTGCAGTGGCCGAGGCTGTTGACGGCCCAGCCCTGGATGAAGTCCAGATAGCGCTTGCCCGTGTGATCGTAGAGCCACGAACCCTTGCCGTGCGTAAACACGATGTCGGGGCGGTTCGTGATGTACATCAGCGAGTCGATCGGATAATCGTTCAGGGGCATGGCAGCAGACTCCAGCGGACGTTGAAAGGGAAACGGGCAATAAAAAAGCCACGGAAGGCCGTGGCTGGTGGGTCGAACAGCTTGTGCGTAACCGGTGAAGCGGAGTGGTGTTACGCGCGAGTCCGTGACGAGCCTGCGGCATCCGGGCGGAGCGGCGAGCGGCGACGTCGAAGAGCGGACAGGAAGCGGTTCATGTGCGCAAGCATAAGGCATCCCGCGCCTCACTGTAAACCGCCGCGATGCCACGGATGTGACATCGCGGCGCGCGGCGCGGGACGCGCGCGCGGTACTCAGACCGGATGAGCGAGATCGGCGGCGCTCGTGAACGAGTCCGCGAAGAACTCGTCGGTCGGCAGCGCGTGGTGCTGCGTGAAGTCGCGCTGCGCGGATTCGACCATCACCGGTGCGCCGCAGGCGTACACCTGGTGGCCCGACAGATCGGGCAGGTCCTCGATCACGGCGCGATGGACGAAGCCCGTGCGGCCGGTCCACTGGTCGCCGCTGTCCGGCTCGGAGAGCACCGGCACGTACTTGAAGTTCGGGATCTCGCGCGCCCACTGCTCGGCGAGTTCGCCGAGGTAGATGTCCTTCTTGCGGCGGGCACCCCAGTAGAGCGTCATCGGGCGCGTGATGCCCGTGTGCTTCACGTGTTCGATGATCGCCTTGATCGGTGCGAAGCCGGTGCCCGACGCGAGCAGTACGATCGGCTTGTCGGAATCCTCGCGCAGGAAGAACGTGCCGAGCGGGCCTTCGAAGCGCAGGATGTCGCGCTCCTTCATCGGGCCGAACACGTGATCGGTGAACTTGCCGCCCGGCATGTGGCGGATGTGCAGCTCGATCGGGCCTTCCTCGTGCGGCGCGTTCGCCATCGAGTAGCTGCGGCGCGAGCCGTCCTTCAGGATGAACTCGACGTACTGGCCCGCGAGATACTGCAGGCGTTCGTTGGCCGGCAACTGCAGCTTCACGACCATCACGTCGTCGGCCTTGCGTTCGAGCGCGGCGATCCGGCACGGCAGCTTCTTGACCTGCACGCCGTCGACGCCGGCGATCTCGCGCACGTCGATCTCGAGATCGCATTGCGCCTTCGAGCAGCACAGCAGCGCGAGGCCGCGCGTGCGCTCGTCGTTGGACAGCGCCGACGCGGCGTGCGGGCCCTGTTCGATCTGGCCCGACACGATCTGGCCTTTGCAGGAGCCGCACGCGCCGTTCTTGCAGCCGTACGGCAGATGGACGTTCTGGCGCAGCGCGGCCGCCAGCACGGTTTCGTCCGACTCGACCTGGAATTGCCGGCCGCTTTGCTTGAGAGTGACGTTGAATGCCATAGAACCAAACTAGAACAAAATGTGGGGACCGTGCATGTCGAGCACGGCAGCTACAATGCAAACCCGTTGCGCGTCGCGCAACGGTGGCTACTGATTTCGCAACCAACATGATCGCGACACGAATCCTGCGCCGGCCGCGCGCACTGATCGTCGGCTGCGGCGACGTCGGCATGCGCTGCGTCGCGCAATGGCGCGACACGCGCCGCAACCTGCGGATCTTCGCGCTGACGAGCCACCCGGCCCGCCGCGACGAACTGCGCGCCGCGGGCGCGACGCCGATCGTCGGCGATCTCGATCGCCCGGCGACGCTCGGCCGTCTCGCGGGTCTTGCCCGCACGATCCTGCATCTCGCGCCGCCGCAGTCCGATGGCCGCGACGACCGGCGCACGCGTGCGCTGATCGCCGCAACGACCCTGCCTGTTCGACGGCCAGCGGTACCGCCGGCACCGGCGGTCGGCCGGCTCCGAACGCTGCGCACCGCTGCCCGACAGGCCGGCGCGCCCGTTCGGGCAGCGCGTATTGTACCCGACGGCCTTCGCGCGCCGAGGCTCGTCTACGCCAGCACGACCGGCGTATACGGCGACTGCGGCGGCGCGCGCATCGACGAAACGCACCCGCTGTGCCCCGCGAATCCGCGCGCGTTCCGGCGCGTGTCGGCCGAGCGGCAACTGCGTGCGGCGACCGCGCGCGGCGTGCTGTCCGCACGCATCGTGCGCATTCCCGGCATCTACGCGGCGAACCGTCTGCCGGTCGCGCGGCTCGAGCGCGGCACGCCGGCGCTCGACGCGGCCGACGACGTCTACACGAACCACATCCACGCGGACGATCTCGCGGCGATCCTGCGCCGCGCGGCCGAGCGCGGCAGGCCGGCGCGCGCCGTGCATGCGTCGGACGACAGCGAACTGCGGATGGGGGAGTATTTCGACCGGGTCGCGCAGGCGCTCGGCCTGCCGAAGCCGCCGCGCGTCAGCCGCGCGGACGCCGAACGCCAGCTCGAACCGACGTTGCTGTCATTCATGCGCGAGTCGCGGCGCTTGTCCAACGCACGGCTCAAGGCCGAATTGTGCGTGACGTTGCGATATCCGACCGTAGACGATTTCCTTCAAACGCTCGCGCCGGGCAGCGCGTCAGGTCAGCGCCGGTAACGCCTCGATCAGCAGGAAGCACAGCAGCGCGCCGATCAGCGCGCCAATCAGGTTCGGATGATATTTGTGCTTCATGTGCATCGCGGCCAGCAGGCCGCCGATCACGATGACACCGACGATCGCGAACGCGATCGTCACGTATGACAGTTCAAAAGAATGGTTGATATTCATGATGTCTCCCCTGCATCGCTGCTCGTACAGCTTGTGATTCGAGTATAGCGGGGGATCGTGCGGCGGAGATGCGGCCGGACTCCGAACGGTCGTGCGGATTTTCCCTTACAGGGTTTTGACCGGATTGCGCAACGCTGAAAGGTCAGTGTCATCGAGCCAGCGCCATGCGCCCGGTTCGAGGTCGTCCGGCAGCGCGAAGCCGCCGATGCTTTCGCGGTGCAGCAGCTCGACGCGGTTGCTCGCCGCCGCAACCATGCGTTTCACTTGGTGATATTTGCCCTCGAGGACGGTCAGCGCGAGCGCGTGGGTGTCGCGCGCGTCGGCGGCGACCGCCGCGATCGGCTTCGGCTCGCCGTGGAGCTGCACGCCGGTGCGCAGCGCGTGCAGCTGCGCGTCGTCGAGCGGGTGGCGCACGGTCGCCACGTAGGTCTTCGGCACCTTGCGTTTCGGCGACGTGTACGCGTGCACGAACTGGCCGTCGTCGGACAGCAGCAGCAGGCCCGTGGTGTCCTGGTCGAGACGCCCGACGCACTGCACGCCGCGCGCGACGAGCGGCGCGGGCAGCAGGCTGAACACGCTTGCGTGGTGCTGCGGATCGCGCGAACACTCGTAACCGGCCGGCTTGTTGAGCGCGAGATACGCGTGCGTGTGGAACGGCCATGCCGTATCGTCGACCGAGAACACGAGGCCGTCGGTATCGAACGGGGCGTCGGGGTCGGTCGCGCTGGCGCCCGCGACGGCGACGCGGCCCGCTTCGATCAGGCCGCGGCACTGGCGGCGCGAGCCGAAGCCCTGGGTGTAGAGAATGCTTTCGAGATCCATAGCGCGCGCATTCTATCAAGCCGCGCGCGACCGGCATGAACGCGCCTGCGCTGGTAAGCTGCCGGAACGCCGCGCGGGGTGCGGCGCCCCTTCATTCTTCACGGAAAGTCCATGCCTTTCGATTCGTTCCCGTTCGGCCGCAAGGCTGCCGCCGTCGTCCTTGCCGCGACCGTTTCGTCGGCCGCGTTCGCGCACGCGCATCTTGCGAAGAGCGATCCGGCGGCGGGCGCGGCGGTGGCTGCCGCACCGGCCGCCGTCACGATCGACTTCACCGAGCCGCTGGAGCCGGCGTTCAGCTCGATCGTCGTCGTCGACGGCGACGGCAAGACGGTGTCGGACGGCAAGACACGCATCGACGCGTCGAACCGCAAGCGGATGACGGTGCCGCTCACGGCGGTCGGCACGGGCGCCTATACGGTGAAATGGGTGGCCGTCGCCACCGACGGACACCGCACGCAGGGCGCGTATGGCTTCAGCGTGAAGTAACGCAACGGCGGCGGCAGGCCCGTGCCAGGGCTGTCGCCGCCCTTATCCGACAGGGAGTTTCCCGCATGAATCCGACGACGCTCGACGCACTCGCCGATTTTCCCCGTCTGCTCGAAGCCCATTTCGCCGCCGTGCCCGACGGTTACGCGCGATGGACGCCCGATGACTGGGCCGGGATTCCGAGCGAGCACTTCTCGCCGCTCGGGCAGCTCTGCCACGTGCGCGACATCGAGATCGACGGTTATCACGTGCGGCTGCGGCGGATGCTCGATGAGGATCGGCCGCTGCTCGTGTCGATCGACGGTGACGCGCTCGCGATCGAGTGCCGCTACAACGACGCGTATGCATCCGACGTGCTCGCGGCGATCCGCGAAGCGCGACGCGAAACGCTGGACCTCCTGTCGCGCCTCACGCCCGAACAGTTCGCGCGCACCGGCGAGTTCGACGGCTACGGATCGCTGACCGTGCGCGGGCTCGTCCATTACCTGTGCAGCCACGACCAGCAGCATCTGGCCGGCATGCAGTGGCTGCTCGGCAAGATCGACGCGGCGCTGTACGCGCGCTGAACCGCGCCGGCAGCCACGCCATCCGAAGCGAATTCTGGCGTCGTTGTCGGTGCGGCAACCCACATTGCACTGTTCCGATTGGACCGTTTTTCTGGATAATCCATCCAGCCGCGACCGGCTGACCGGCGCGTCGCGCGTGCCTACACTCCTAGCTTCGTTCAACGAAAAAAGGAGTCAACCGTGGCAACTCACACGCTCGCAGACAAGGTCGTCCTGATCGCAGGCGGCGCAAAGAATCTTGGCGGCCTGATCGCGCGGGACCTGGCGAGCCACGGCGCGAAGGCGGTGGCGATTCACTACAACAGCGCGGCGTCGCAGGCGCAGGCCGAGGAGACGGCCGCCGCGGTGCGCGCGGCCGGCGCCGACGCCGCGACGTTCCAGGCCGACCTGACGACGGCCGCCGCGGTCGAGAAGCTGTTCGACGACGCGAAGCAGCGCTTCGGCAAGATCGACATCGCGATCAACACGGTCGGCAAGGTGCTGAAGAAACCGTTCACCGAGATCAGCGAGGCCGAATACGACGAGATGTTCGCGGTCAACAGCAAGTCGGCGTTCTTCTTCATCAAGGAAGCGGGGCGGCACCTCGAGGATCACGGCAAGCTCGTCACGCTCGTGACGTCGCTGCTCGGCGCGTTCACGCCGTTCTATGCGGCGTACGAAGGGTCGAAGGCGCCGGTCGAGCATTTCACGCGCGCGGCGTCGAAGGAATACGGTGCACGCGGGATCTCGGTGACGGCTGTCGGGCCGGGCCCGATGGACACGCCGTTCTTCTATCCGGCCGAAGGCGCCGATGCGGTCGCGTATCACAAGACCGCGGCCGCGCTGTCGCCGTTCAGCAAGACGGGCCTGACCGACATCGAGGACGTCGTGCCGTTCATCCGCCATCTCGTGACCGACGGCTGGTGGATCACCGGCCAGACGATCCTGATCAACGGCGGTTATACGACCAAGTAAGCGCCCACGCAGGCGGCCGTCGCGGGCGCGTGGCGCACCGCAATGGCTCGTTTGCGTGGACAATGGGCGGGCGCGCAGCCGTGAGGCCGCGCGCCCGTTTTCTCTGTGCCGCCGGCCCCCGCCGCGATGCGCGACGGGCGCCGGCGCCGGTCGTCCGAACCCATGTTCCCCGCCGATGGACAAGCTGGATCAGGTCAGAATCTTCCTGCAGGTTGCCGAGATGGGCAGCTTCATCAAGGCCGCGCATGCGCTCGACGTGCCGCGCGCGACCGTGTCGGCGGCCGTCCAGCAGCTCGAGACGGGGCTCGGCACGCGCCTCCTGCACCGCTCGACGCGTCAGGTGCAGCTGACCGCCGACGGCGCGTTGCTGCTCGAACGCGGCCGGCGCCTGCTCGCGGAGGCCGACGAACTCGACCGCCTGTTCCGCCGCCGCGACCGCGACGTGATCGGCCGGCTGAACGTCGACGTGCCGAGCCGGATCGCGCGGCGCGTGATCGCGCCCGCGCTGCCGTCGCTGTTTCGCCGCCACCCGAAGCTGCAGCTGTCGCTCGGCTCGACGGACCGCTCGATCGACCTGGTGCAGGAGGGCGTCGACTGCGCGATCCGCGTCGGGCGGCTGGCGGACAGCAGCCTCGTCGTGCGGCCGCTCGGGCAGTTCACGCTGATCAACTGCGCGAGCCCCGACTACCTGCGCGAATACGGCGTGCCCGAGCATCCGGAGGCGCTCGCGCATGGGCACTGGGCGATCGGCTATGCGTCGCCGACGACGGGGCGCGAACTCGGGTGGGAATACTGCGCGGACGGCGGGCAGCACACGCTGACGCTGCCGAGCCGCGTGATCGTCAACAACGCCGAAACCTATATCGCCGGCTGCATCGCCGGAATGGGGCTGATTCAGATTCCGCGCTTCGACGTCGCGCATCTGCTGGATAGCGGCGCACTCGTCGACGTGATGCCCGGTTACCGCGCCGCACCGATGGACGTGTCGGCCGTGTATCCGCACCGGCGGCACCGGTCGCGCCGGCTCAATGCATTCATCGAGTGGTTCGGGGCGCTGATGGCGGACGCGTTGGCGGGGACCGGAGCAGGGGCGGGCGCGGAGGGCGACTGACCGGGCCGCCGGTTTGCGTGAGGCTCCGCCGTGCTTGTTTCAGTCGGGCAGCGCCGCGAATTGCCGGCCGCGCCCGGTTTCCCGCACTGCATCGATCAACGCCGCGCCGGCGTCGTCCGGTTTCGCCGCGAACGCGTAGAAGCGCGCGACCGGCAGCGCGGGCAGCCCGTCCTGCGATCCGCACACACGCAGTCCGTCGCGCAGCTGGCTGCGCGCCAGCGCGGTGACCGCGAAGCCCGCGAGCGCGGCTGACACGCAGCCTGCCATGCTGCTGCTCTCGAACAGCACGCGGAACGGCCGCAGCGCCGCGGCGAGTGCCGCGACGGCGGCCTCCCGATAGACGCAAGGTTCCGGAAACAGCGCGAGCGGCACTTCGCCGCCGGCGTCGAGCGGGCGATCCGCCGCGAACGCCCACACGAGCGGTTCTTCCCACAGCAGTTCGCCCGGCGCGTCGACCTGCCGGCACTGCTTGCCGAATACGACATCGAGCCGGCCGAGCGTCTGCTCGCGCAGCAGCGCGGCGGTGATCCCGACCTTCAGCTCGATCGCGGTACGCGGGTAGCGGTCGCGGAACGTGCGCAGCACCTGCGGCAGCCAAGCCCCGGCGAAATCCTCCGATGCGCCGACGCGCAGCCGCCCGTGCGCCGGCGCGCCGCGCAGCCTCGCGCGCACTTCGCGCTCCATGTCGACGATGTTGCGCGCGTACACGTACAGCGTGTCGCCGGCCGGCGTGAGCGCGATACGGCGCGTCGTGCGCGCGAGCAGCATGGTGCCGGCCGCCTGTTCGAGGCGTTTGATGTGGCCGCTGACGGCGGACGGCGTCAGCGCGAGGCGCTCCGCGGCCGGCGCGAACCCGCGGCTGTCGACGACTTCGAGGAAGGTGCGCAGCAGCGCGATGTCGAGCGAGGTCGACGCGGGATCGGTCAGCGGTTCCATCGGTCAATTCAACGCAATATTTGAAGAATGAATCATGATACTCCGTGAATCGTGATGAAAGGCCGACCTACCATCGTGCAACAGGTTGACCCCACGGAGAGCACGATGCCTACCTATGCGCATGCGACGACCGCGTCGCTCGATATCGCCTATCTCGAATGGAACCCGCGCGGCACACGCGTGGCCGTGCTGCTGCACGGCTGGCCGGACAGCCCGGTCGGCTGGGAGCGCGTGGCCGCGGCGCTTGCCGAACGCGGCTACCGCGTGCTCGCGCCCGCGCTGCGCGGCTTTGCGCCGACGCGCTTTCGCGACGCATCCACGCCTCGCAGCGGCCAGCTCGCGGCGCTCGGGCGCGACCTGCTCGAATTCGTCGATGTGCTCGGCGTCGAGCGGCCCGTGCTGGTCGGGCACGACTGGGGCGCCCGTGCGGTCGCGAACGCCTGTGGGCTGCGCGAGGGTGTCGCATCGCATCTCGTGATGCTGTCGGTCGGGTACGGCACCAACGATCCCGGTCAACCGCTGTCGCTGCAGCAGGCGCGCAACTACTGGTATCACTGGTTCATGGCGACGCCGCGTGGCGAACAGGCACTGCGCGACGATCGCCGCGCGTTCGCCCGCCTGATGTGGGACACGTGGTCGCCGCCCGGCTGGTATCGCGACAGCGATTTCGATGCGGCCGCTGCCGCGTTCGACGGGCCCGACTGGATCGACGTCGTGCTGCATTCGTACCGGCATCGCTGGGGTTTCGCGCCGGGTGCGCCGGCCTATGCCGACGACGACGCACGGCTGAATCCGTCGCCCGTGCTGTCGGTGCCGACGCTCGTGCTGCACGGCGGCGCGGATGCCGTCAACCACCCGGACAGCTCGGCCGGACGCGAGCTGTACTTTGCGGGGCGCTACGCGCGGCAGGTGCTGGACGGCGTCGGGCATTTTCCGCAGTACGAGGCGTCGGCGGCGGTCGCGGACGCGATCCTCGGGTTCTGCGAGCGCGACTGACGCGCGCGGCGGCGGCTCAACCGCCGACGCGGGGCGCGAGCAGGTCGTCGAGGCCGATGCTCCGGAACATCTCGCGGCGGATCCGATCGCCGACGCGGAACACTTCCTCCGCGCCGTCCTGCGACGGATCGACGAACACGCGATACGGGCGCTTGCCGGGCGGCGCGGCGACGAGATCGGCAATCGCTGTCGCGACCGTGCCGGCATCGGCGTCCGCGGGTTCGAGCGCGGCGAGCCCCTGCAGCGCTTGATCGGCGACGCCCGCGTAGGGCCCGCTATCGTAGGCCGCCTGCACGGCGGCATCGGCCGGCTTGCCCGCGTGCACGAAGTGGTTCGTGCCCCGGGTGAATGCGCCCGGCACGACGATCGACGTTTCGATGCCCCAGCGCGCGAGTTCGGCCGCATAGGACACCGCGAGCGAATCCATCGCGGCCTTCGCGGCGAAGTAGGGTGCGAGGAACGGCGGGGTGCCGCCGCGCGCCGACGAGGACGATACCCAGACGAGCAGGCCGCGGCCCTGGCGGCGCAGGTGCGGCAGCGCCGCGCGGTTCACGCGCTGGGTCGACACGACGTTGATGTCGTACAGCTGCGCCAGTTGTTCTGGCGTGAACGCTTCGGCCGGGCCGAACACCATGTGGCCGGCGTTGTGGACGATGATGTCGACGCGGCCGTTGTCCGCGATCACGCGGTCGATCGCGGCGTCGACGGACGCGTCGTCGCCGACGTCGAGCTCGACGGTGCGCAGGTCGACGCCGTGTTCATGCGCATAGGCCGCGATTGCGGCGGCGCGCGGCGCGTTGCGGCCGGCGCTTTCGCGCATCGACGCGTAGACCGTGTGGCCGGCGCGGGCGAGTGCCTGGGCCGTCAGCAGGCCGAAGCCGCTGGACGCGCCCGTGACGAGAATGACTTCCTTCACGATCGATCTCCGGTAACAGGGGGAGGGGCCGCGGCTGGTTGCCCTTTCGCGCGGTCCGTCAGCACATGCCGCCGTTGGCGCGCAGGATCTGGCCGTTGACCCACCCGCCGTCGGGGCCGGCGAGGAAGGCGACGACGCCGGCGATGTCCGCGGGCTGGCCGAGCCGCTCCAGCGGATTCATGTTCGCCATCCGGTCGACGAGCTCGGGGCTCTTGCCGTGCAGGAACAGCTCGGTCGCGACCGGCCCCGGCGCGACGGCATTCACGCTGATGCCGCGGCCGCGCATCTCCTGGGCGAGGACCTGCGTCAGGCCCTCGACGGCCGCCTTGGTCGCGATGTACACGCCGTAGGTCGGCAGGCGCATGCCGATCACGCTCGACGACAGGTTGACGATGCGGCCGCCGTCGCGCAGGCGCTTCGCCGCCTCGCGGCTGACGTTGAACGTGCCCTTCAGGTTGATCGCGACGGTCTGGTCGAAGGACGCGTCGTCGACGTCCGCGATCGCGGCGAGCTTCATGACGCCCGCACTGTTGACGACCACGTCGACGCGACCGAATGCGCGCTCGGCCGCGTCGAACAGCGCGGCGGTCGCCGCCGGGTCGGCGACGTCCGCCTGCACCGCGATGGCTTCGCCGCCGGCGGCGACGATCGCGTCGACCACTTCCTGAGCGGGGCCGGCGCTACCGGCATAGTTGACGACGACCCTGAAACCGTCCCGGGCGAGACGGCGGGCGATTTCCGCGCCGATGCCACGCGACGACCCGGTGACGAGGGCGACCTGTTCCGATGTGCTCATGTCCTGCTCCTTGATTCGTGAGTGCCGTGCGAGCCGGCGACAGGACTAATGTAGGTTCCCTCGTTCAATAAAAATAATGAATAATGATCAGATCAAGAATGACTGAAAGTATGTCTCATGGCATTCGACAGCAGACTCCTGAGCGGTATCGGCGTGCTCTCGGCGGTGATCGAGGCCGGCACCTTCGCGCGCGCGGGCGAGGCGATGGGGTTGACGCAACCGGCCGTGAGCCGCGCCGTCGCGCGGCTGGAAGAGCGCGTCGGCATCCGGATCTTCAACCGGACGGCGCGCGCGATCACGTTGACCGACGAAGGGCGGCGCTTTTACGAGGCGGTCGCGCCGCTGCTGGCCGGCATCGAGGAGGCGGCGGTCGACGCCGGCCGTTCCAGCGCGCGCGTCAGGGGGCGGCTGCGGGTCAACGTGGACGGCACCTTCGGCCACGCCGTGCTGGCGCCGCGGATGGCGGAGTTTCTCGACCGCTTCCCCGAACTGTCCGTCGAAATCAGCGTGCGTGACCGGATGGGCGATCTCGTCGCCGACGGCTTCGACGTCGCGGTGCGTTTCGGCATTCCGGAGCCGTCGTCATACCGCGCGCGGCTGCTGCTCGAGACGCGCGTGCTCACCTGCGCGTCGGCGGCCTATGTCGCGCGTCACGGCGAACCGCGGCATCCGCACGATCTGGCGGACGGGCACCGTTGCGTGCTGATCCGCGATCCGGTCACGGGGCGGCCGTTCGAATGGGTGTTCCAGCGCGGCAACGAGGTGGTGCCGTTCGAGGCCGGCGGCCGGCTGATGGTCAACGACACGGGCGCGCTGCTCGGCGCGTGCCTCGGCGGCGCGGGCGTCGCGCAGCTGCTGGAACTCTACGCGCGGGACATCCTCGCCGACGGGCGGCTGGTGCAGTTGCTGCCGGAATGGGCGGACGAGACGTTCCCGCTCTATGCGTATCACCACGCGTCGAACCTCGTGTCCGCGAAGGTGCGGGTGTTTCTCGACTTCGTCCGCGAACTGATGGCCTGAGTCCGCACCGCGAAAGGCGGCCGGGTGGCCGTCGGGTCATTCGGTGCGATGGGGAACGTTGTCCGGGAACGGATAGGGCGCATGCGGCCCCGGCCAATCGGGCACCGGCGGCGCGCTCAGTACGTCGCATCCGCCCAGCATCAGCGACAGAACCGCGGCAAGCACGCGGCGGCAGATCGGGCGTGAAATCGTGCGCATGGACATGGGCGGCCTCCGTGCTCGGCATCCCTGATGCTTGGACTGCCTGGCGGGACACGTGTTGCGGCCGGCGCGGCGAAAAACAAAAAACCCGCGAAGCGATGAGCTTGCGCGGGTTTCGAGCGGGCAGCGCATGACGCTGCGAAATACTGGTGCCCAGGGCCGGAATCGAACCGGCACGCCTTGCGGCGGGGGATTTTGAGTCCCCTGCGTCTACCAATTTCACCACCTGGGCTTGTTCGTGGCCGCGCAGGTGTTCGTGCGCGGCGAAACGCGGATTATGGCTGAAATCCCCGCACCGGGCAAGCCACCCGCTTGCCGGGCTTGCCGGTCACTGGCTCAGGTAGACGAACCGGCCCTGTTTCACAATCCCCATCACGCTTGCGCGTTGATCGAGCCCCACATGATCCTTGTCGCTCGTGTTGACGACGCCGTTCGGCACGACGAGTTCGTGCGCGCGTTCGAGCTCGTGCCGCAGCGCCGCGCGGAACGCGGGTGTGCCGGGCTGCGCGGTCTTCAGCGCACGGCCGACCGCGTCGGCGAGGCGCGGGTAGACGCCCGCCGCATCACCCGCGAACTGCGTGACCGTGCCGGCCCCGTACTTCGCCTCGTACGCGTCGACGAACGCAAGCGCGGCCTTGCGGGCCGGATGGTCGGCCGGCAGCGTGCGCGCGACGACCACCGGCTGGGTCGGGAACAGCGTCCCGTCGACGTCCTTGCCGCCCAGCTTGATGAATTCCGGCGTCGCGATCCCGTGCGTCTGGTAGATCGGGCCCTTGTAGCCGCGTTCGATCAGCGTGCGTTGCGGCAGCACGGCCGGCGTGCCCGAGCCCGCGATCAGGATCGCGTCGGGCTTCGCCGCGATCAGCTTCAGCGCCTGGCCGGTGACGCTCGCGTCGGTACGGTTGAAGCGCTCGGTCGCGACGACGCGGATCTTGCGCAGGTCCGCGAAGCGCGTGAACTCGTTCAGCCAGCTGTCGCCGTAGCTGTCCGCGAAGCCGATGAAGCCGACCGTCTTCACGCCGCGATTCGACATGGTGCGCATCATCACGTCGGCCATCGCACTGTCGCTCTGCGCCATCTTGAACGCCCAGGTCCGCGCGCCTTCCTGCGGCTCGACGATCGCGCCGGAGCCGACCAGCGTGATCATCGGCGTCTGCCCGGCGGCCACGGCGTCGAGCGCCGCGAGCGCGGCCGGCGTGATGTTCGGCCCGACCACGACGTCGACGTGATCCTCGTCGACCAGCTTGCGGATGTTGCGCACGGCCGTGCCCGGGTCGGACGCATCGTCGAGCACCGTTACCTGCACGGGCTGCCCGGCGATCGTCTTCGGCCACATCAGGATCGCGTTCTTGCTCGTGATGCCGATCACGGCGGCCGGGCCGGTCGACGACAGGTCGACGCCGACCTTCAGGTCGGCATGCGCGGCCGCGCAGGCCAGCACGAGGGCGGCGCCGGCGGCGCGGCGCAGCAGAGCGGGGAGCGTCATGCGGGAATCTCCGTCGGGCAACAAAAAGGGGCGCGATATGCGCCCCTGTGTTTATACACGTCGCTCAAAGCTCGTACGATTCGGATTCGCCCTTGAGCGCCTGCTCGATCAGCTTGCGGTTCAGCGTCGGCGACAGCAATTCGACGAGCGTATACACATAGCTGCGCAGGTAGGCGCCCTGCTTGAGCGCGACGCGCGTCACGTTGCTGCCGAACAGGTGGCCGACCGGGATCAGCCGCAGGTTGCGGTCGCGCTCGGGGTTGAACGCGATGTCGGCCATGATCCCGACTCCGAGGCCAAGCTCGACATAGGTCTTGATCACGTCGGCGTCGATCGCCTCGAGAACGATGTCCGGCGACAGCCCGCGCAGCGCGAACGCCTGGTTGATCTTCTTGCGGCCCGCGAACGCGTCGTCGTACGTGATCAGCGGGTACTGCGCGAGATCGTCGAGCGACGGCGGCTTGCGTTCGAGCAGCGGATGATCGGCCGGTACGACGGCCGCGTGATGCCACTGGAAGCAGGGCAGCGACACGAGCTCCTTGTAGTCGGAAATCGCCTCGGTCGCGATCGCGAGATCGGCCTGGTCGTGGATCACCATCTCGGCCACCTGCGTCGGGCTGCCCTGCAGGATCGACAGGTGCACCTTCGGGAAGCGCTTCTTGAATTCGGCGATCGCGGCCGGCAGCGAGTAGCGGGCCTGCGTGTGGGTGGCCGCGATGGTCAGGTTGCCCTGGTCCTGCGCGGCATAATCCTTCCCGACCCTTTTAAGGCTTTCAACCTCCTGCAGGATCCGCTCGACCGACGCGAGGATGATCCTGCCCGGCTCGGTGAGCGAGCGCACGCGCTTGCCGTGCCGCGTGAAGATCTCCACGCCCAGCTCGTCCTCGAGCTCGATGATCGCCTTCGAAACCCCCGGTTGCGACGTGTAGAGCGCCTTGGCGGCCTCGGTGAGGTTGAAATTCTGCCGGACGGCCTCGCGCACGAAGCGAAATTGGTGCAGGTTCATTTATAACCCTTCCGCATATCAACAGAATTTTTTAGTCGTTTGAAATATAAGGCGAGTTTATTACGATTCACCGGAGTTTTTCAAATATGGATATCTGTTTTCGTCATTAGCAATCCACCCGACAGCGGATGGGGGCGGTGACGGCAGAACGGAGATTCGGGCGCGACGTGGCTAGGACGTCGCGCGGTCACCACGAAAACCCCTGGGGTCCCCGAATGTATCAGTACGACCAATACGACCAGACGATCGTCGACGAGCGTGTCGCGCAGTACCGCGATCAGGTGCGCCGCCGCCTGTCGGGCGAGCTGAGCGAAGACGAGTTCCGTCCGCTGCGTCTGCAGAACGGCCTGTACATGCAGCGCCACGCGTACATGCACCGCATCGCGATTCCGTACGGCAACCTGCGCAGCGACCAGCTCCGGATGCTGGCGCGCATCGCCCGCGAACACGACCGCGGCTACGGCCACTTCTCGACCCGCTCGAACATCCAGTTCAACTGGATCGAGCTCGAAGACACGCCGGAGATCCTCGCGAAGCTCGCGTCGGTGCAGATGCACGGCATCCAGACCTCGGGCAACTGCATCCGCAACATCACGGCCGACCAGTTCGCGGGCGTTGCGCAGGACGAGGAGATCGATCCGCGTCCGTGGTCGGAAATCCTGCGCCAGTGGTCGACGTTCCATCCCGAATTCGCATGGCTGCCGCGCAAGTTCAAGATCGCGGTGTCGGGCTCGAAGGACGACCGCGCGGCCGTGCAGATCCACGACCTTGGCGTGTACCTGAAGAAGAACGCGCAGGGCGAAGTGGTCGCGAGCATCCTTGCGGGCGGCGGCCTCGGCCGTACGCCGATCGTCGGCGCGGTGATCAAGGAAGACCTGCCGTGGCAGCACCTGCTCACCTACTGCGAAGCCGTGCTGCGCGTGTACAACCGCTTCGGCCGCCGCGACAACCTGTATAAGGCGCGCATCAAGATCCTCGTGAAGGCGCTGTCGCCCGCGAAGTTCGCGCAGCAGGTCGAGGAAGAGTGGCAGCACCTGAAGGACGGCCCGTCGACGCTCACGCAGGCGGAAGTCGACCGCGTGTCGCAGTATTTCAAGCCGCCCGTCTACGAGAAGCTGGCCGACACGGATGCATCGTTCGAACAGCACCTGCTCGAGAGCAAGGCGTTCGCGCGCTGGGTCGAGCGCAACGTCGCGCCGCACAAGGTGCCGGGCTATGCAGCCGTCACGCTGTCGCTGAAGGATCACCGCGTGGCGCCGGGCGACGCGACCGACCAGCAGATGGAACTGGTCGCCGACTGGGCCGACGCTTATTCGTTCGGCGAACTGCGCGTGTCGCACGAGCAGAACCTGATTCTCGCGAACGTGAAGAAGCGCGACCTGTTCGCAGTGTGGGAAAAGGCGAAGGCGGCCAGTTTCGCGACGCCGAACATCGGCCTGCTGACCGACATCATCGCGTGCCCGGGCGGCGATTTCTGCTCGCTCGCGAACGCGAAGTCGATCCCGATCGCGCTGGCGATTCAGCAGCGTTTCGACGATCTCGACTATGTGTACGACCTCGGCGACCTGTCGCTGAATATTTCCGGTTGCATGAACTCGTGCGGTCACCACCACGTCGGCAACATCGGCATCCTCGGCGTCGACAAGGACGGTGCCGAGTGGTACCAGGTGTCGCTCGGCGGCGAGCAGGGCACGGGCCGCAACGGCGCGCGCCTCGGCCGCGTGATCGGGCCGTCGTTCTCGGCGGAAGAAGTGCCGGACGTGATCGCGAAGCTGATCGACACGTTCGTCGATGCGCGCATCGACGGCGAGCGCTTCGTCGACACGTACGACCGCATCGGCATCGCACCGTTCAAGGAGCGCGTGTATGCGGCGCGCCAGGCAGTGAACGCCTAACAACCGGGTAGAAGGAATTTGCAGATGGCTTCGATTATCAAGAACCGCGCAGTGATCGACGATGCATGGCAGGTCGTGCGCGCGGCGGAAGACGGTGCGCTGCCCGCGGTCGACGCGTTGCCGGCCGGCAAGGTGCTGGTGCCGTTCGCGTTGTGGCAGGCCGAGCGCGCGGCGCTCGTCGCCGCGAAGACGCAGGACGAACTCGGCGTGTGGCTCGCGCCGGACAGCGAGCCGGCCGATCTCGTGGCCGATTTCGGCGCAATTTCGCTGATCGCCGTCGATTTCCCGCGCTTCGCGGACGGCCGCGGCTACAGCATCGGCCGCCTGCTGCGCGAGCGCTACGGCTGGAAGGGCGAGCTGCGCTCGATCGGCGACGTGCTGCGCGACCAGCTGCTGTACATGTCGCGTTGCGGTTTCGACGCGTTCGCGGTACGCGCCGACAAGGATATCCACGACGCGCTGAATGCATTCACGGAATTCACGCAGCGTTACCAGGGTGCGTTCGACGAGCCGGTGCCGCTGTTCCGCCGCCGCGCCGCCGCGGCCGACGCGAAGGTGGGCGCATGAGCACCGCGACCGCCACCGCGCTGACGCCGGAACTCGCCGCGAAGATCGAGCGCCTCGACGCGCTGCTCGCGCAGATCGGCGCCCGTCACGAGAAGGTGAAGTTCGCGAGCAGCCTCGCGGCGGAAGACATGCTGCTCACGCACGCGATCCTGTCGAAGGGCGTGTCGATCGGCATCTTCTCGCTGAACACGGGCCGGCTGCACGCGGAAACGCTGGGCATGATCGACCGCGTGCGCGAGCGCTACGGCTACGAGATCGAGCAGTTCCATCCGCAGCAGGATGCGGTCGATCAGTACGTCGCCGAGCACGGCCTGAACGCGTTCTACGAGAGCGTCGAGCTGCGCAAGTCGTGCTGCCACATCCGCAAGGTCGAGCCGTTGAATCGTGCGCTGGCCGAGGTTGGCGCGTGGGTCACGGGCCAGCGTCGCGAGCAGTCGGTCACGCGTGCGGAACTGCACGAGGAAGAGCAGGACGAAGCGCGCGGGATCGCGAAGTACAATCCGCTCGCCGACTGGACCGAAGCCGACGTCTGGGCGTACCTTGGCGCGTTTGACGTGCCGGTGAACCCGCTGCATGCGCGCGGCTACCCGAGCATCGGCTGTGAGCCGTGTACGCGCGCGATCCGCCCCGGCGAGGACAGCCGCGCGGGCCGCTGGTGGTGGGAATCGCGCGACACGAAGGAATGCGGCCTGCACATCACGATCACGCCGATTCCCGCGACCGCCGAAGCCGGCGCCGCGCACTGAATACCTTACAAAAAGCTGAACCTTGGGCCGCCCGCGACAGCGGGCGGCACGAACCCAGAAGAGAAGGACTGAAATCATGAGCACGACGCTCGAGCAATCCGCCTTTGCCCCGCCCACCGGTGCCGACAGCCGCATGGGCCACCTCGACTGGCTCGAAGCCGAGTCGATCCACATCCTGCGCGAACTGGTCGCCGAATGCAGCAAGCCGGCGCTGTTGTTCTCGGGCGGCAAGGATTCGGTCGTCGTGCTGCACCTCGCACTGAAGGCATTCGGCCTCGGCGCGAACCGCAAGACGACGCTGCCGTTCCCGCTCGTGCACATCGATACGGGTCACAACTACGACGAAGTGATCGACTTCCGCGACCGCCGCGCGCAAGAGCTCGGCGCCGAGCTGGTGGTCGGCCACGTCGAGGATTCGATCAAGCGCGGTACCGTCGTGCTGCGCCGCGAGACCGATTCGCGCAACGCCGCGCAGGCCGTCACGCTGCTCGAGACGATCGAGCAATACGGCTACACCGCGATGATCGGCGGCGCACGCCGCGATGAAGAGAAGGCGCGCGCGAAGGAGCGCATCTTCTCGTTCCGCGACGAATTCGGCCAGTGGGACCCGAAGGTGCAGCGCCCGGAACTGTGGAGCCTGTACAACGCACGCCTGCACAAGGGCGAGCACCTGCGCGTGTTCCCGATCTCGAACTGGACGGAACTCGACGTGTGGCAGTACATCGCGCGCGAGAACCTCGAACTGCCGTCGATCTATTACGCACACGAGCGCGAGATCGTGCGCCGCAACGGGCTGCTGGTGCCCGTCACGCCGCTCACGCCGATGCGCGAGGGCGAGACGAGCGAGCTTGCGCAAGTGCGCTTCCGCACGGTCGGCGACATCAGCTGCACGTGCCCGGTCGAGAGCGATGCGGACGACCTCGAGAAGATCATCGCCGAGACGGCGGTGACCGAGATCACCGAGCGCGGCGCGACCCGGATGGACGACCAGGCGTCGGAAGCCGCGATGGAAACGCGCAAGAAGCAAGGTTATTTCTGAAGCACACGAGGACATTCACATCATGAGCATCATCGAAAATACCGAAGACCTCGGCGTGTTGCGCTTCATCACCGCGGGCAGCGTCGACGACGGCAAGAGCACGCTGATCGGCCGCCTGCTGTACGACAGCAAGGCCGTGCTGTCCGACCAGCTGTCCGCGCTGTCGCGCGCGAAGAACAAGCGCACGGTCGGCGACGAGCTCGACCTCGCGCTGCTGACCGATGGCCTCGAGGCCGAGCGCGAGCAGGGCATCACGATCGACGTCGCGTACCGCTACTTTGCGACCGCGAAGCGCAAGTTCATCATCGCCGACACGCCGGGCCACGAGCAGTACACGCGCAACATGGTGACGGGCGCGTCGACCGCGCACGCGGCGATCGTCCTGATCGATGCGACGCGCATCACGGTCGAGAACGGCGTCGTGCAACTGCTGCCGCAGACCAAGCGCCACAGCGCGATCGTGAAGCTGCTCGGCCTGCAGCACGTGATCGTCGCGATCAACAAGATGGACCTCGTCGACTACAGCGAAGCGCGCTTCAACGAGATCCGCGACGCGTACGTCGCGCTCGCGAAGCAGCTCAACCTCACCGACGTGCGCTTCGTGCCGGTGTCGGCGCTGAAGGGCGACAACATCGTCGGCGCGAGCGAGCGCATGCCGTGGTACGCGGGCGAGCCGCTCCTCGACGTGCTCGAGTCGCTGTCGGTCGAGACGCAGGCGCATGACGCGCTGCGCTTCCCGGTGCAGTGGGTCGCGCGCCAGGACGGCAGCTCGGCCGACGATTTCCGCGGCTACATGGGCCGTATCGAGTCGGGCGAGGTGAAGGTCGGCGACGAGATCATCGTGCTGCCGTCGAACCGCACCGCAACGATCGCCGAGATCGTCGCGCCGGTGCCGGGCGGTACCGCGTCCGTCGCGCACGCGTTCGCGGGCCAGACGGTGACGATCCGTCTCGAGGAAGATGTCGACGTGTCGCGCGGCGACATGTTCGTCACGACCGCCGAACCCGTCGAGCCGGCCAAGAAGCTCGAGGCCGACCTGTGCTGGTTTGATGAAACGCCGCTGTCGCCGCAGCGCAAGTACCTGTTGAAGCAGACCACCAGCACGGTGTTCGCCAAGATCGGCGCGGTCAAGCAGGTGCTCGACGTGCATACGCTGTCGCACGCGACCGACCGTCACGAGCTGAAGATGAACGACATCGGCCGCGTCGCGCTGACGCTGCAGAAGCCGATCGTCTGCGATACCTACGACGCGCATCCGGGCACGGGCGCGTTCGTGCTGATCGACGAGGCGACGCACCACACGGTCGCCGCCGGCATGATCCGGGCGTTTTCGGCGTAATCGGCAAACCGCGCGGCGCACCGCGCCGCCCCACGGCGGCGCGGGCCGGCCGCCGCCGTCCGCAGGACAAGCGAAGTGACAATCATGGGCAAGGTGTATCTGATCGGAGCAGGGCCGGGCGCGGCCGACCTCATCACGGTGCGCGGCGCGCGGCTGCTCGCGCAGGCCGATGTCGTGCTGCACGACGCGCTCGTCGAGCCCGCGATGCTCGACTACGCGCCGAACGCGCGCCGGATCGCGGTCGGCAAGCGCTGCGGGCAGCGTTCGACCGCGCAGCACTTCATCAACAAGCAGATCGTCGACGCGGCGCGCGAGCACGCGTGCGTCGTGCGGCTGAAGGGCGGCGACCCGATGCTGTTCGGCCGCGCGGAAGAGGAAATGCGTGCGCTCGAGGCGGCCGGCATCGACTACGAGGTCGTGCCGGGCATCACCGCGGCGCTGGCCGGCGCGGCGACGCTGAAGCGCTCGCTGACGCTGCGCGGCGTGTCGCGCAGCGTCGCGTTCGCGACGCACAGCCGAGCGCCGGGCAGCGACGAGATCCGCGAAGCCGCGCGCGCCGATTCGATCGTCTACTACATGGGCCGCGACAGCGCGCCCGGCATCGCGCAGGAACTGATCGACGCCGGCCGTGCGCCGGCGACGCCCGTGGCGATCGTCGAGGCGTGCAGCACCGCGCGCGAGCGCTCGCTGACGCTGACGCTCACGCAGATGGCGGCCGGCGACGCGCAGGCGTGGCTCGATCCCGCGGAACCGAGCCTGCTGATGATCGGCGACGCGTTCGCCGAGCGCGCACGGCAGGCGAACGCGGGCGATCCGTTGCGGAATGCCGCCTGAGCGGGATTCTGCCGCAGTCCGAAACGAAAAAAGCGCTGGCAGAAGCCAGCGCTTTTTCTTTGTGTGCCTTGAACGCGTTGCTTACGCGTCGCCGCCGATCTGGTCGACGCAATAACGTGCGATCGCGTCGAGCACACCGTCGTCTTCGCCGACGGCCGTCGCGCAGCGGATCTCGACACCGGGATGCGCGGCGCGGCATGCATCGACGAGCTGCGGCAGGTCGCGGCGGACATGGCCGCCCTGGCCGAAGAACACCGGCACCACGGTGATGTGCGTGCAGCCGGCCACGACCTGCGCGGCGACGGCTTCACCGAGCGACGGCGTCATCAGTTCGAGGAACGCGAGCGACACGTGCGCGGCGGGGGAGCCGGCCGCGCGCAGCCGCGCGGCGAGCCGCTCGAACGGCTCGGCCCAGCGCGGGTCGCGGGCGCCGTGGCCGAACAGGACGATGCCGTGCGAACTCATGTCGAAGCCTCCGTCATGACGCGGCACTCAGTGCCGGTCGACCCACTTGAGCGCGAACAGGCCGAGCGCGAGATAGATGAGGCCCGGTGTCGCGGCCGTCAGCGGCGCGGGCCACGTGTTCAGCGTGCCGATGTGCGAGAACAGCGTATTGAGCAGCTGGAAGCTCATGCCGAGCATGATGCCGCCGAACACCTTCACGCCGACCACGCCCGCACGCGTGTGCAGGTACGCGAACGGCAGCGACAGCACGAGCATCACGAACACCGCGAACGGATACAGCAGCTTGCGCCACAACGCGATGTCGTAGCGCTGCGTGTCCTGCTGGTTTTCACGCAAGTGCTGGATGTAGCGGAACAGGTTGATGATCGACATGCGCTCCGGCGACACGAGCAGCACCGACAGGATCTGCGGCGTCAGGTCCGAACGCAGCCGGTATTCGGGCAGCGAAACCTGCTGCGACCGGTAGACGGGGTTCAGCGCGTCGGGCGGCTGGCCGCTGATCGGCTTGATCGGCGTCAGTTCGGTCTCGGTGACGCCCGTCAGCAGCCAGTGGCCGGGCGGCTCGTAGCGGCCCGTCTTCGCGATCCGCACGTTCTGCAGCTGGAATTTCGAATCGAACTCGTAGATGCGCACATTGCTGATCGTCGAATCGGGCGACAGGCTGCCGACGTTGACGAAGCGCGTGACCTGCTCACCGTTTTCGCGGGCCGCGAGCGTGTCCTTCACCCACACGCCCGACTGGAAGTTCGACGACACCGACGCGCCGAGCGCCTGCAGCCGCACGCGTTCGGACAGCTGGTCGGCGTACGGGCCGACGAATTCGCCGATCAGGTAGGTGATGATCACGAGCGGTATGCCGATCTTCAGCAGCGAGCGCAACGCCTGGTTGGTCGCGAGGCCCGACACGCGGAAGATCGTGAATTCCGAGTTCGCGGCCATTTGCGCGAACACGTAGATCGCGCTGATCAGCGCGGCGACCGGGATGATCTCGTAGAAGCGCGACGGGGTCTGCAGCGCGACGCGCAGCACCGCGTAACCGAACTTGTAGTTGCCGTGCCCGACCGAGTTCAGTTCGCTGATCAGGTCGAAGAAGAAGAACAGGCCCGAGAACGCGAACAGGATGAAGACGAACGTGACGTAGATCTGTCGCGCGAAGTATTTTTCATAGAGCCGCATCGATCATGCTCCCGAGCGGCCGAACAGCGCGCGTGTAAACAGCGGACGATTGCGCACGCGCAACCAGAAGATGACGGCGACGAGCACCGCGACGAGCGCATGCAGGCCGATCAGGCCGACGCCGAACGACATCTTGCCCTGCTCGATCTGCGCCTGCACGACGTTCAGCAGGTTCGAGTACGTGAGGTAGATCAGCACGGCCATCACGAGGTTGATCGTGCGGCTGCGGCGCGGGTTCTGGTACGCGAGCGGAATGCCGAGCACCATCAGGTTGAGCGCGATCAGCGGCAGCCCCGCGCGCCACGCGAATTCCGCGAGGTTGTCGCGCGTCGGGTTACGCAGCAGGTCGAGCGTCGGCGTGCTGTTGGTGGTCGGTACGTTGACGACGGGCGTGCTGGTGATCTTCACGCCGTAGCGCTCGAACTCCATGATCTTGAAGTTCGGCTGGCCGGGCGTGCCGTCGTAGCGGCGGCCGTTTTCCAGGACGACGAAACGGTTGCCGTCCCGCGTTTCCGTGTGACCCGTCTGCGACACGACGACGTTGACCTTGCCGTTCTCGGTCGACGTGACGAACACGTTCTGCACCTTGCTCTGGTCGGGCGTCATCTTCTCGATGAAGAACACGCGGTGGTTCGTGGCCGACTCGCGGAACTGGCCCGGCGCGAGCAGCGAGATCTCGTCGCGCTGCTGGAAGCGTGCCTTGATCATCTTGCTCTGCTGGTTCGACCACGGCCAGCCGACGAATGCGAAGAAGGCGATCAGCAGGATGATCGGCGTGGCGAACACGCCGATCGGCTTGATGAGGCGCGTGAGGCTCACGCCCGACGCGAGCCACACCACCATTTCGGAGTCCCGGTACCACCGGGTCAGCACGAACAGGATCGACACGAACAACGTGACGACGAGCATCACGGCGAGGTAGCCGATCACGGTCAGGCCGATCAGCACGAGCACGTCCCGCGGATCGATTTCACCGGACGCGGCATAGCCGACGATGCGGATCATCATCGTCGTGAGCATGATCGTGAGCAGCACCATGAACACGGCGCCAGCCGTATACGCAAGCTCGCGCTGGAGGGAGCGTTCGAAGATCATTCTTGATGAGAAGAGGGCGGGAGGCTGCGCACGCGTGGTGGAGCGCTCGCGCCGCCACGGGAAAAATAGCGGATAATTGCGGCTTTCATCCTTAGCCCAGATTTTATCCGAGGACAAGCGCGATGGACTTTAGCATAAAAGGCTGTGATTGGAGCAAAGGCGAGGCCAAGGGGTTCCTGACCGGGAAATCCGACTGCATCGTGCTCGGCATCTTCGAGGCGCAAACGCTTTCCGGCGCGGCGCTCGACATCGACACGGCCACCAAGGGGCTGATCTCGCGCGTGGTGAAAGCCGGCGACATGGACGGCAAGCGCGGCAAGACGCTGTTCCTGCACGAAGTATCGGGCATCGGCGCGTCGCGCGTGCTGCTCGTTGGTCTCGGCAAGCAGGATGCGTTCAACCAGAAAGCCTATAACGACGCGGTCACGGCCGCCTGGCGGGCGCTGCTGGCGACCAAGGTCGTCCAGGTCACGTTCACGCTCGCGCAACTGCCGGTCGACGAGCGCAGCTCCGACTGGGGCGTGCGCGCGGCCATTCTGGCACTGCGCAACGAGACCTATCGCTTCACGCAGATGAAGAGCAAGCCGGAGCCGGTGTCGCACACGCTCAAGCGCGTCGTGTTCAGCGTCGATCCGTCCGATGAAAAGGCCGCGAAGGTCGCGGTCAAGCAGGCCGTCGCGCTCGCGAACGGGATGGATCTCACCCGCGACCTCGGCAACCTGCCGGGCAACGTCTGCACGCCGACCTATCTCGGCAACACCGCGAAGAAGATCGCGAAGGATTGGGGCCTGAAGGCGGAAGTCCTCGGGCTCAAGCAGATCCAGGCGCTGAAGATGGGCTCGTTCCTGTCGGTTGCGCGTGCGTCGGTCGAGCCGCCGCAGTTCATCGTGCTGCACTACCAGGGCGCCGCCGCGAAGGCCGCGCCGGTCGTGCTGGTCGGCAAGGGCATCACGTTCGATACGGGCGGCATCTCGCTGAAGCCGGGCGAGGGCATGGACGAGATGAAGTACGACATGTGCGGCGCCGGTTCCGTGCTCGGCACGATCCGTGCGGTCGCCGAGATGGGCCTGAAGATCAACGTCGTCGCGATCGTGCCGACCTGCGAGAACATGCCGGGCGGCAACGCGACGAAGCCGGGCGACGTCGTCACCAGCATGAAGGGCCTGACGATCGAAGTGCTGAACACCGACGCCGAAGGCCGCCTGATCCTGTGCGACGCGCTCACGTATGCCGAGCGCTTCAAGCCGGCCGCCGTGATCGACGTCGCGACGCTGACGGGCGCATGCGTGATCGCGCTCGGCGGCCACAACAGCGGCCTGTTCTCGAAGGACGACGCACTCGCGGGCGAACTGCTCGACGCGTCGCGCGAGGCGAACGACCCGGCGTGGCGCATGCCGCTCGACGACGAGTACCAGGATCAACTGAAGTCGAACTTCGCGGACATCGCGAACATCGGCGGGCGCCCGGCGGGCGCCGTGACGGCCGCGTGCTTCCTGTCGCGCTTCACCGACAGCTATCCGTGGGCTCACCTCGACATCGCGGGCACCGCGTGGAAGGGTGGTGCCGCGAAGGGGGCGACGGGCCGTCCGGTGCCGCTGCTCGCGCAGTTCCTGATCGACCGCGCCGGCCAGTGATGGCTGAGCGAACGACGATGCGGGTACGCGGGCAATGACGCGGATCGATTTCCACTCGAACGTCGGCGATTCGCTCGCGTACGCGTGCCGGCTGCTGCGCAAGGCCTACCAGGCCGGGCAGCCGGTCGTCGTGCTCGCCGAGCCCGCGCGCCTGCGCGCGCTCGACGAGCGGCTCTGGACGTTCTCGCCGCTCGATTTCATTCCGCATTGCGGCGTCGACAGCGAGCATGCGGCCGGTACGCCGATCGTGCTGGCCGCCGATCTCGACAAAGCGCCGCATCATCACGTGCTGCTGAACCTCGGCGCGGCCGTGCCCGCGCAGTTCGCCCGCTTCGAGCGCCTGCTCGAAGTGGTCGGCAATGCGCCGGACGAGCTGGCCGCGGGCCGCGACCGCTACCGGTTCTACCGCGACCGCGGATACGCGCTGAACAACTACAAGCAGGGCAGCTAGCCGCAACCGTCGACGGAGTGTTCCCGTGACACAAGCCGATTCATCCTCGATCCCGACCCTCACCGACGTGCTGGTGCCGGGCAAGCCGGTGCCGGCGCGTTCGCCCGCGCCGGCGCCTGACGTGCCGCAGCCGCTCGACAGCGCGGCGATTCCGATGCTGACCGACGTGATTGCGTCGGGCACCGCGAGCACGGCGTCGGCCGATTCCGCAAAAACCGAAGCCGACCCCGAATTCGTCGTGATCGAACCCGTGCCGACACTGCATGTGCCGACGGTCGAACTGCCGGGGGATGTGGCTGAGGGGGCGGCTGCCGCGGGCGAGACCGATGCGCCGGCCGAACCCGGCGCCGCGGAGCATGTGGTCGCTGAAGAGGCGGCGGCGATGAGCGCGCCGCTGCGGTCGTCGCTGGCCGGCGACGAGGTGCCGCAGCACGCGTTCGCCGCGGTTGCGCGCGAAGCGGCCGGGCTGGTGCCTGAAACGGCCATGCCGCACGCAGTCGTACCGGCCGCAGCGACCCAGCCGGACGTGCACGCGGGCGCCGGGCTGACGCCGGAAGATGCGCAGCATATCGCCGAGCGCCTGCGCAATCGCCTGACGAACTATCTGACCGGCGCAGGGCGCGACGCCATCGAGGCCCGCTGTCGCGACGCGCTGCATGAGCATTCGGCCTGGCTCGTCGGCCAGATCACGCGCGAGGTGGCGCTGGCGCTGGAAACCGAGGTCATGGACTGGGTGCGCGACGCGGTCGATGACGAGATCGCGCGCCGTCGCGCCGGTCATTCCGGCTGAACGCGCGGCCGTTCCGACGAAAAATAGGGTGCGGTTCCGGCAAGGGCCGGCGAGGCTGCCGGTGAAGAACCGGTCAGCCGGTGCGGGCCCGCCTGTCTGCGTCTGCGGAGCCCTGGACGGCGGTTATCCCCGTTCGGGGCATCCGGTTCAGCGCAGCGACAGCACCCATTGCGCGAGCGTATGGGCTTCCGCGTTCGTCAGCTGCGTATTGGCGGGCATCGGCACGCTGCCCCAGACGCCGACACTGCCTTTCACGATCGATTGGGCCAGGTAATCGACGGCGTCGCCGCGCGCCGCATACTTGCCGGCGATGTCGCGGAACGACGGGCCCATCAGTGGTTTGTCGACCGCGTGGCAGGCCATGCAGTTCTTGCGCTGCGCCAGCGCGAGCCCGTCGGCCTGGTCGGCGCGCGCCGCTGCCGCGCTGCCGGTCAGCAGCGTCACGAGCAGGGCGCGCAATATCGTCTGTTTCATGCGGTTCTCCGCCGGCGGGGACGGCCGGCTTCATGGTCCGCGCATTATAAAAGCAAAGGGAACGCACGTTTTGGGCGTTCCCCCGGCGGCCCTGTTTATTGGGGTCGCATATTGCAGGGAACCTGCCTCAACCCGTGACCGCGCCCTTGTTCGCGGGCCGGGCGAGGGCCGCGAATTTCGCGAGCACGCCGCGCGTGTAACGTGGCGCCGGCTGTCGCCACGCGGCACGGCGGCGCGCGAGCTCCGCATCGTCGACGTTCACCTGCAGCAGCAGCCGGTGCGCATCGATCGTGATCGAGTCGCCTTCCTGCACGAGCGCGATCGTGCCGCCGACGAATGCCTCGGGCGCGACGTGGCCGACCACCATGCCCCAGGTGCCGCCCGAGAAGCGGCCGTCCGTGATGAAGCCGACCGATTCGCCGAGCCCCTTGCCGATGATCGCGGATGTCGGCGCGAGCATTTCCGGCATGCCGGGGCCGCCTTGCGGGCCGAGGTAGCGCAGCACGAGTATGTCGCCCGCGCGGATCCGGTCGCCGAGGATCGCATCCATCGCGCTCTGCTCGTCGTCGAACACGCGTGCCGGGCCCGTGATCACCGGGTTCTTCAGGCCGGAGATCTTCGCGACCGCGCCGTCTTCCGCGAGATTGCCTTTCAGGATCGCAAGGTGACCTTCCTTGTACAGCGCGCGGTCGATCGGGAAGATCACGTCCTGGTCGGCGCGCGGCACGCTCGGCACGTCCTTCAGTTCGTCGGCGATCGTGCGGCCGGTGATCGTCATGCAGTCGCCGTGCAGCAGCCCCGCATCGAGCAGGATCTTCAGCACCTGCGGAATCCCGCCGGCCTGGTGCAGGTCGGTCGCGACGTACCGGCCCGACGGCTTCAGGTCGCAGATCACGGGCACGCGCTTGCGGATGCGCTCGAAATCGTCGATCGTCCAGTCGACCTCGGCCGCGTGCGCGATCGCGAGATAGTGCAGCACCGCGTTGGTCGAGCCGCCGGTCGCCATGATCACCGACACCGCGTTCTCGATCGACGCCTTCGTGATGATGTCGCGCGGCTTCAGGTCGCGCTTCACCGCTTCGACGAGCACGCGCGCCGATTCGGCCGCCGAGTCGACTTTCTCCTGGTCGGGGTTCGCCATCGTCGACGAGTACAGCAGCGACATCCCGAGCGCCTCGAACGACGAACTCATCGTGTTCGCGGTGTACATGCCGCCGCACGAACCCGAGGTCGGGCACGCGTTCTGCTCGACGCCTTCGAAATCCTCCTGCGACATCCGGCCCGCGGTGAATTCGCCGACGGCCTCGAACGACGACACGATCGTCAGGTCCTGGCCTTTCCAGTGGCCGGGGCGGATCGTGCCGCCGTACACGTAGATGCCCGGCACGTTCAGGCGCGCGAGCGCGATCATGCCGCCCGGCATGTTCTTGTCGCAGCCACCGACGACGACCACGCCGTCCATCCATTGCCCCTGCACGCAGGTCTCGATGCAGTCGGCGATCACCTCGCGCGACACGAGCGAGTACTTCATGCCTTCGGTGCCCATCGACATGCCGTCCGAAATCGTCGGCGTGCCGAAGATCTGGGGGTTCGCGTCGGACGCCTTCACGGCCGCGACGGCCGCGTCCGACAGGCGCTGCAGGCCGGAATTGCATGGCGTGATGGTCGAGTGGCCGTTCGCGATGCCGACCATCGGCTTGTCGAAATCGTCCTTCTGGTAGCCGAGTGCGTAATACATCGAGCGGTTCGGCGAACGGGCCACGCCTTGCGTGATGTGCTTCGAGCGACGGTTGTACGGCATGGGGGACTCCATCGTTGTCTGGGCGACGCCCGGGAGCGGCGTGCCGGTTCGGATGAAACAAGAATGGAGTTTCCGGATTGGGATGTCCAATATATTATTTGTCGCTTATTAAGTCGTTCCACGAATGAGTCACGCATGGCCGATCCGACACCCGACCTGCGCCAGTGGCGCTACTTCATGACCGTTGCCGACGAGCGCCATTTCGGCCGCGCGGCCGAGCGCCTGTCGATGACGCAACCGCCGCTGTCGCAAGCGATCCGGGCGCTCGAGGACGCGCTCGGCGTCGCGCTGTTCGTCCGCACCAAGCGGTCGGTGGCGCTGACGGCGGTCGGCGCGGCGCTGCTGCCCGACGTGCGCCGGCTGCTGGCGTCGGCCGATGCGCTGCCGCCGCTCGCGCGGCGGCTCGCGCGCGGCGAGGCCGGCTCGCTGTCGCTCGCATTCGTGTCGACCGCCGATTACGGGCTGCTGCCGTCGCTGCTGCGCGCGTTCGGCGCGCGCTATCCGCAGGTGCGCCTGCATCTCGCGGAGGCGACGAGCGACGTGCAGATCGACGAACTCGTCGCCGGCCGCATCGACGCGGGGCTCGTCATTCCGCCCGTGCCGCCGCGTCACGCGGCCGGGCTGTCGTACCTGCCCGTCGTGCGCGAGCCGCTGGTGGTCGCGATGCCGGCCGCGGCGTCCGATGCGCCGGAAGACGAACCCGTGAACCTCGCCGAAGTCGCCGCGTTGCCGCTCGTGATCTTTCCGCGTCGTTTGGCGCCCGGCTTTTATGACATCATTACGGGCTGCTACGGCGCGGCGGGCGAAACCCCACGCATCGGCCAGGAGGCGATCCAGATGCAGACGATCGTCAGCCTCGTGTCGGCCGGCATGGGCGTCGCACTGGTGCCGCAATCGCTGCGTAACCTGCGGCGCACCGGCGTGGTCTATCGGCCGCTCGCCGGTCTCGCGCCGGTCGTCGAGACGGGCCTCGTGTGGCGCACCGGTGACGTAAGTCCCGTGCTCGCCGCCTTCATCGACGTCGTGCGCGCGCAGGGTCTTGCCGCGTGACGTGAACGATGATGCGCCGGTGCCGTCCAAAGCGCGGTGCCGCGCGTTCGCGACAGCCGTACCGTATTCGAAAACTTCTTCGCTAACCCATGATCATTCACCCGAATTTCGACCCCGTTGCGATCCATCTCGGGCCGCTGGCCGTGCGCTGGTACGGCCTCATGTATCTCGTCGGCTTCATCGCGGCGATCGTCGTCGGCCGGGTCCGCCTGAAGCTGCCGCACGTCGCGGTGCAGGGCTGGACCGCGAAGGACATCGACGACATGATGTTCTACGGCGTGCTCGGCACCGTGCTCGGCGGCCGGCTCGGTTATGTGCTGTTCTACAAGGCCGATTTCTACTTCTCGCATCCGCTCGACGTATTCAAGGTGTGGGAAGGCGGCATGTCGTTCCATGGCGGCTTCCTCGGCGTGACGCTCGCGATGGTGCTGTTCGCGTGGCAACGCAAGCGCCACTGGCTGCAGGTCACCGATTTCGTCGCGCCGATGGTGCCGACGGGGCTGGCGGCCGGGCGGCTCGGCAACTTCATCAACGGCGAGCTGTGGGGCCGCGTGACCGATCCGACGGCGCCGTGGGCGATGCTGTTCCCGGGCGCGATGCGCGACGACGCGGCATGGCTGCCGAAGCATCCCGCACTCGTCGAGAAGTGGCATCTCGCCGACGTGTTCATGCAATACCAGATGCTGCCGCGCCATCCTTCGCAGCTCTATGAAATCGCGCTCGAAGGCATCGTGCTGTTCTTCGCGCTGTTCTTCTTCTCGCGCAAGTCGCGGCCGATGGGCGCCGTGTCCGCACTGTTCCTGATCGGCTATGGCCTCGCACGCTTCACGGTCGAGTTCGCGCGCGAGCCCGACGACTTCCTCGGCCTGCTTGCGCTCGGCCTGTCGATGGGGCAGTGGCTGTCGCTGCCGATGATCCTCGCGGGCGTTGCGCTGATGGTCTGGGCGTATCGCCGTCGCGCGGCGCATGCCGCTGCGTGATGCGTATCGATGCACGCGCGAGCGGCGCGTGCATCGGCACCATGCCGCATGCCAATGAAAAACGCCGGCCCTCGGGCCGGCGTTTTCGTATCCAGCAACTGCGCGATGCGCGTTACTTCATCTGCACCGAGCCGTTGACGGTGACCGACACGGTGGCCTTGCCGCCTTCGACTGCGATCGGCGCGCTCATCTTCGCGCTGTCCATCGGCGCCGCGGCCATCGCCATCATGCGCGGGTACGGCTGCACGTTGCGGCCGCTGCCGACGTTCACGTCGCGAATCGTATAGCTGCTGTAGCCGAATGCCTTCGCGGCTTCGTCCGCGCGGGCGCGGAACGACTTGATCGCTTCGGTCGTGAGCTTCTGCTCGGCCGTGCGCTGCGCTTCGGGCGACAGCGAGAACTCGACGTTCGCGACCTGCATCAGGTTCGACAACTGGCCCGCAAGCTTCGACGCCGCAGCGAAATCGCGCGATTCGAGCGCGACCTCGGTACGGCCGCGCCATGCGGAAATCTTCCCGTCGCGATCGGTGCTCGGATACACGGAGAATGCACCCGTGTGCGCGGTGACGCCCGATACGCCCTTCGCCTGCGACAGTGCCGCGTCGGCGCGCTGGTTCAGCGCGGACGTCAGGCTGCCCGGGTCCTTTGCCTGCTGCTCGTAGAACAGCGTGATGTGGATGATGTCCTGCGGCACGTCGGCACTGGCCTGCGACGAAAGCGACAGCACGCCTGCCGGCTCCGGAAAGTGCGGGTTCGCCGTTTGTGCATGCGCGGCGGGCGACGCGAGCGTCAGCGCGACGGGAATGGCGGCGGCGAGGGCGAGCGACAGCGCGAGTGCGGATTTCTTGGTCATTGTTGGACTCCTTGTGCGAGGGCGCGCAGGCGGATGACGCGTGCGCGACGCGGGCGTACCGCGCGACAAAAAAAACAACAGCCGGCCCGATCGGCCGACAGCGGTTGCTTAGGCCGCGCGAAAGCGGCGCGAGTTCCGTTGTGGCGACGTGTACTGACCAGATTTGACGTTTGGCGGGCGCCTGCTGCGTGCGCCTACTTCATCAGCTTTTCGGTGATGAACCGCCATTCGGCGCGCGTGACGGGCGTGATCGACAGCCGGTTGCCGCGGGCGAGCACGCGCATGTCGGCGAGCTCGTCGTGTTCGCGCAGCGCGGCGAGCGGCACGAGCGCCGATTTTTTCACGTAGCGCACGTCGACGAGCAGCCAGCGTGGTGCTTCCTGCGTCGACTTCGGGTCGTAATAGGGGCTTTTCGGATCGAACTGCGTGGGATCGGGGTAGGGCGTCGACGACACTTCGGCGAGGCCCGCGATGCCCGGCTCGGGGCAGCTCGAGTGATAGAACAGCACACCATCGCCGATCTTCATCGTGTCGCGCATGAAATTGCGCGCCTGATAGTTGCGCACGCCAGTCCACGGCAGCGAGCGCTGCGGTGCGTGAGCGAGATCGTCGATGCTTGCTTCGTCCGGTTCGGACTTCATCAGCCAGTATTGCATGGATCGTGATCGACGCAGAAAAAGGCTGCTACAAAAGGAAACGGCACCGGGACGTGCCCGATGCCGTTGGATAGGCCCCCGCCTTGGCCGCTAGGCCGGCATCCTGAACCTGAGGTTCAGAATTGGTCGCAGTTAGCAGCACTTCGGGTACATCAGACAGAGTGACGCGCGCGCCCGTGCTACAAATTTCCGCAACCGTGCACATGGCATTGGTTCAAGGAATATATGACCTTGGCGAACCAGGCAGGGAAGCTGACTGAACTGTATTTCGATGCGCCAATTTGACCACCGTTGATCGCCGAGATCAAGGGGAATCGACGTATCGATCAAACCTTACTGCGTCTCGTGCTGTGCGAGCACCGCGCCGAGCTGTTCGTTCATCTGGTGCATTGTACGACGGATTTCCTCCGCCGGAAATGCTTCACCGTGCCGCACGCTGGTTTGCAGCCGCAGCAATTCCGATGCGAGCGACAGCGCGGCCATGACGGCGATGCGATCGGTGCCGCGTACCGAGCTGTTCGAGCGGATTTTCGACATTTCGGCGTCGACGCGCGCGACTGCCTCCAGCAGCGCCGCTTCGGTCTCGGCCGAACAGGCGAGCCGATAGGGCTGACCGAGAATCGAGACTTCGATCTGCTTGGTGCTCATGCATGTTCTCCGTGGCTGGCCGCGTCATCGCCTTCCGTACGCGCCTGCGCATCCAGCAGGTCGAGCTGGTTGTCGGCTTGCTCCGCGTTTTTCGAGCGCGGCAGCTTTTCGAGAATCGCGTTCAGTTTCACCTGGGCGTCGTCGATCTTTGCCGACAACGTGTCGCGCTCGGCTGCGAGCGCATTGCGTTCGTCGCGCAGTTGCGCGAGTTCCGCGCGGACCGTGTCCGCTTCCGCGCGCAATTGCGCGACCTGCTCCTCGAGCGCGAGCCGTTCCGAGTGATAGCGCTTGTTCAGCGAGATCAGACGGCCAATATTTTGAGATAAGGTTTCGAGTTCGTTGAGCATTTGCTGCGTCCTCTAAAGACCCAGCATTTTAGCGCGGAATAACGCGCAATCCGACATCTGTAACGTTTCCAGTCGTAACACCCCTGCTTCTTGTCGCGAATAGGTGCGTCTTTTTGCATTCCCGGACGCTTCCTTGACGCTCGCGCGACCCGCTCCTAAACTGGCGCCGCCTCGGTGCTCGCGCGTGAACGCGCGGTTAAACGGGAAGCAGGGCGCGGGCTCCGCCAGGAAGCCGCCAACCTGCGCTGCCCCCGCAACGGTAAGCGGCCGCGTCTGGTGACGCAGGCCGGCTCGGGCGCGTTCCGCGTGAAGGTTTCGCGCACGGGCGCGGGCCACTGCGCGTCATCGCGCGGGAAGGCGAGCCGGTACGCCGCCAGCCCGGATACCGGCCGAGACGGGAAGCCCGCACGGGCTTCGTGACGCGCGGCCCGCGGGGAAGCGGGGTGCGCAACGCTTCACGGAATTCTCTTCGATGCTGACCCCAATCGTCCGCGCGACGCTTCTGTCATGCCCGGCCGGCAGCCGCCGGCGGATGCGCCGCGCGTCATGCGCGCGGCCGTGCGCGGCATGAGCGCCGCACGCGCTGCCGCGATCTGGGCCACGCTGGCCGCCGTGGTCGCGTTGCTGTTCATCGCGTCGTTGTCGATCGGCAGCGTGCCGATGTCGCCGTGGCAGGCGCTCGCGTCGCTCGTGCCGCACGGCGGCGATGCGTTGTTCGCCGACATCGTCCGTACGCTGCGCCTGCCGCGTGCGCTCGCGGGTTTCGCGTGCGGCGCGCTGCTCGCGCTTGCCGGTGCGCTGCTGCAGGTGCTGCTGCGCAATCCGCTTGCGGAACCGTACGTGCTCGGCGTGTCCGGCGGCGCGGCCGGTTTCGCGCTCGTCGCGATGATCGCGGGCGGCGCATGGTGGCTCGTCGACGCGTCGGCGTTCGCCGGCTCGCTCGTGTCGGTCGCGCTCGTGCTCGGTCTCGCGCGCCGCGAACTGTGGCGCGGCGACTCGCGCGATGCGTCGCCGCGGCTGCTGCTCACGGGCGTCGTGATCGCGGCGGGGTGGGGCGCGCTCGTCACGTTGCTGCTGTCGCTCGCGCCCGATGCACGGCTGCGCGGCATCATCTTCTGGCTGACGGGCGACCTGAACGGCGTGACGGCGCCGTGGTTCGCGTGGGGCGCGCTGCTGCTGAGCGCATGCGTCGCGCTGCCGGCCGCGCCGCAACTGAACGTGCTGCTGCGCGGCGACGCGACCGCGCTTGCGCTCGGCGTGCCCGTCACGCGGCTGCGCGTGCGGATCTATCTCGTCGCATCGCTGGCCGCCGCGGCCGCGGTGACGACGGCCGGCACGATCGGCTTCGTCGGCCTCGTCGTGCCGCACGCGTTGCGGCTCGCGTTCGGCAACGACCAGCGGATGCTGCTGCCGGCCGCGATGCTCGCGGGCGGCGGCGGCGTGATGGCGGCCGACCTGCTTGCGCGCACTGCGATCGCGCCCGCGCAACTGCCGGTCGGCGTGATGACCGCGTTGATCGGCGTGCCGGTGTTCCTGTGGATGTTGCTGAGGAGACCGATGCGATGACGCATACCGCATTGCACGCTGGCGGCGGCGACCTGACCTGTGCGACCGTCGACCTGACGCTGAAGGCCGGTGCACGCACGCTGCTCGACGGCCTCGCGCAGGCGTTCCGCCCCGGCGAGATCTGGTGCGTCGCGGGGCCGAACGGCGCGGGCAAGACGACGCTGCTCGCGACGCTCGCGGGGCTGCAGCCGCCGGCCGGCGGGCATGTCGAGATCGACGGACGGCCGCTCGCCGCGTGGCCGCCCGCGCAACTCGCGCAGCGCCGCGCGCTGATGCCGCAGCAATTGCACGACGCGTTCAGCGCGACCGTGTTCGACACCGTGCTGCTCAACCGCTTTCCGTATCTCGGTGGCTGGGGCTGGGAGCGCGACGGCGACCGCGCGGCCGCGCGCGAGGCGCTCGCGACGTTCGACCTGACCGCGCTTGCGTCGCGCGACGTATTGTCGCTGTCGGGCGGCGAGCGGCAGCGGGTCGCGCTGGCCGCGACGCTGTGCCAGGATGCGCCACTGATGCTGCTCGACGAGCCGCTCGCGCATCTCGACCTGCATCACCAGATCGATTGCCTGACCGCGCTGGCCGCATGGCTCGACGCAGGCCCGCGCACGGTGCTGTTCTCGTGCCACGACCTGAATCTCGCGCGGCGTTTCGCGACGCATGCGCTGTTGCTCGACGGCCGCGGCCACGCGTGGGCCGGCCCCGTGCACGATGTGCTGACGCCCGAACGCGCGAGCGACGCGTTCGGTTATCCGCTCGTGCTGATCCGCGAGAACGGCCGCGACGCGCTGCTGCCGGCGTGGCCCGAGCGACAATGACGTTTCCTTTCCCGATGCGCGGCGCAGGCCGCACCCACGACACGGCTCTTCGATGACGAATTCGACCCACTTCCCGCCCGCGATCGCGCCGCTCGACGAAACGCTGCGCAAGCGCCTGCAGCATGTGATCGATCACAAGACCAAGCCGCCCGGCAGCCTTGGCCAGCTCGAGGCGATCGCGCTGCAGATCGGCCTGATCCAGCGCACCGAGCGGCCGGTCGTGCAGCGCCCCGTGATGATCGTGTTCGCCGGCGATCACGGGATCGCGGCCGAGGGCGTCAGTCCTTATCCGCAAGCGGTGACCGCGCAGATGGTCGCGAACTTCCTGGCCGGCGGTGCGGCGATCAACGCGTTTTCGGGCGTCGCGCAGAGCACGCTCGAGATCGTCGATGCGGGCGTGGCGTCGCCGCTGCCGCTGTCCGACCGGCTGGTGTCGCTGCCGGTCGCGCGCGGCACGCGCAACTTCGCGGCGGAGCCGGCGATGACGCACGACGAGGCGATGACGGCGCTCGCGGCCGGTGCGGCGCGGGTGCGCCTGCATGCATCGCTCGGCACGAACGTGATCGGCTTCGGCGAGATGGGGATCGCCAACACGTCGTCGGCCGCGTGCCTGATGAGCCGCCTGCTCAGCGTGCCGATCGACGCATGCGTCGGGCGCGGCACGGGCCTCGACGACCAGGGCCTCGCGCACAAGCGCGCGGTGCTCGGCCGCGCGCTCGTCAAGCACTCGCACGCGATCGCGCCGCTCGACGTGCTCGCGACGTTCGGCGGCTTCGAGATCGCGATGATGACGGGCGCGTATCTCGCGGCCGCGAGCGAGCGGATGACGATTCTCGTCGATGGCTTCATCGCGACGGCCGCGCTGCTCGTCGCCGAGCGTATCGTGCCCGGCGTGCGCGATTACTGCGTGTTCTCGCATACGTCGCACGAGGCCGGGCACCGGCGCATGCTCGAGCATTTCGGCGCGAAGCCGCTGCTCGCGCTCGACCTGCGGCTCGGCGAGGGCACGGGTGCGGCGCTCGCGCTGCCGCTCGTGCGCGCGGCGGCGGCGTCCCTCAGTGAAATGGCGAGCTTCGAGTCCGCCGGCGTCGACAATCGTGACGCCTGAGCGCGCGCGCGGCGTGCGTGCCGAACTGCGCTACTTCTTGGTCGCGCTCGGCTATTTCACGCGCGTGCCCGTGCCGCGCGCGATTGGTTATGCGGCGGGCGATCTCGACCAGGCCGCACGCTATTTCCCGCTCGTCGGCGCGTGCGTCGGCGCGTGGGGCGCGCTCGTCTATCTTGCCGCGCTGCGCGTGCTGCCCGCGTCGATCGCGGTCGGGCTGTCGATGGCCGCGACGCTGCTCGCGACCGGCGCCTTCCACGAAGACGGCCTCGCCGACAGTTGCGATGCGTTCGGTGGTGGTTATACGCGCGACGACGTGCTGCGCATCATGCACGACTCGCGGATCGGCACGTTCGGCGCGGTCGCGCTCGTGATCGCGCTCGGCCTGAAATGGCAGGCGCTCGCGGCCATGCCGCCGCTGCGTGCCGCCTGGACGATGATCGCCGCGCATGCGGCGAGCCGCGCGGCGGCCGTGAGCCTGCTGATGTCGCTCGACTATGTGCGGCCCGAAGGCAAGGCGAAACCGGTCGCGCAACGGATGGGCGTGCGTGCGGCGTGCATCGCGGCGGTGTTCGGGCTGCCTTGGCTGTTCTGGCCCGACTGGCGTGCCGGCATCGCGGCAGGTGTCGCGCTCGTGCTCGTACGCGCATGGGCCGCCCGCTACTTCGTGAAGCGGATCGGCGGTTATACGGGCGACTGTCTCGGCTTCGCGCAGCAACTGAGCGAACTGGCCATCTATCTGTTGGTGCTCGGATGGACGTCGTCCTGATCCGTCATCCGGCCGTCGGCGTCGAGCCGGGCGTCTGCTATGGACGCAGCGACGTGCCGCTCGCCGCGCCGGCCGACGCCGGCGCGCACGCCGTGCTCGCGCATCTGTCCGCGCTCGGCGCGCCGTCGCCCGAACGGATCTGGACGAGCCCGCTGACGCGATGCGTGTCGGTCGCCGAGCGGCTCGCGCAGCGATTCGACGTGCCGGTGTCGAGCGACGCGGGCTGGCAGGAAATGGATTTCGGCGCGTGGGAAATGCAGCGCTGGGACGATATCGACCGTGCGGCGCTCGATGCGTGGGCGGCCGACCTGATGCATGCATGCGCACATGGCGGCGAAAGCGTCGCGCGGTTCGCCGCGCGTGTCGCACGGCGGGCCGATGCGGTTGTGCAGTTCGACGGGCCGCAATGGGTGGTCACGCATGCGGGCGTGATCCGCGCATTCGCGTCGCATGTGTTGCGTGTGCCGCTCGCGACGCTGCTGTCGCGGCCGGTGCCGACGGGCGGTGTCGTCTGGCTGCGCAAGGACGACGCGGCATGCGCGTGGGAAGTCGTGCACTGGGACGAATAGGCGCGTGCAGGCCGGCACGTGAACGGCATCCGGCCGCTCGCGGCTCTCGCGGGAACACCGCGCACGTACGGCCTGAAATCAGTTCGCCGGCCGCCGCGCACGCGCGGCGTCGAGATCCTCGCACAGCGCGGCCGCACCCTGCGCGATCCGCGGCGACGGCCGCGTCAGCAGATCGCCGTCGATCGCGAACAGGTTGTTGCGCGCCACGGCCGTCAGCGCGGGCCACGCGCGCCAGTGCGCCAGGCTCGGCAGCGGGTCGCCCGAGCGTGTCGCACCGGCGCTCGTCGTCACGATCGTTTCCGGATTCGCCGCGAGCACGGCCTCGTCGGTGACCGTCGGCGCGAGCGGCTTGAGCGACGCGAATACGTTGCGGCCACCGCACAGCGCGATCACGTCGTTGATCAGGTGCGCGCCATTGAGCGTCATCAGCGGCCGGTCCCAGACCTGGAAAAACATCGTGACGGGCGCTCGGGCCGCATAGCGTGCGCGTAGCGCGGCGATGTCGCGCGCAAAGCCGGCCGCGGCCGCATCGGCAGCCGGCTGCGTGCCGAGCAGCAGGCCGAGCCTGCGCAGCGACGACGAAACGTCGTCGAGATGCTTCGGTTCACTGAAGAACAACGGGATGTGCAGCGCGCGCAGCGCGTCGGTCTGCCGTTCGGCGTTGCCGTGCCGCCAGACGACGATCAGGTCGGGCTTCAGCGCGGCGATACGCTCGAGATCGAGCGCCTTGTTGTCGCCGACGCGCGGCACGGCTTGCGCGGCGGGCGGATAGTCGCTGTAGGTGACGGTGCCGACGAGCTTCGCGCCGCCGCCGGCCGCGTAGACCAGCTCGGTCGCGTGCGGCGCGAGGCTGATCACGCGCTGCGCGGGCGCGGGCAACGTGACGGTATTGCCGGCGTCGTCGCGCGTCGTGACGTCGGCGTGGACGAGCGGCGCGTGAGCGAGCACGGCCAGCGCCGCGACCGGCACCAGCCGGCGGAACTGGCGCGGGTTCATGCGGATTCCTGCTGCAGCGTCGGCACGCAGTGCGCAAGCGCGTCGCCGAGGCGCTGCCATTCGGCTTCGCTGCCCGGCAGGCCGACGCGCACGCTCGACGGGGTCGCGAAGTGCCGCGTCCAGATCCCGCGTGCCGCGAGTGCCGCATGCAGCGCCGCAGCGCGCGGGTCGTCGGTCCAGCAAAAGAGCGGCGTCGCGCGAACCGCGAAGCCGTGCGCGCGCAGCAGCGCGGCCAGCCGCTCGCCGTCGGCCGCGAGCCGTTCGCGGGCAGCCGCCTGCCAAGCGCGATCGGCGAACGCCGCGGCGACCGCGTGGCGCGCGGGTCCGCTGACCGTCCACGCGCCAAGCATGTCGCGCAGCGCGACGATCCGTTCGGGACACGCGAGCACGAAACCCGCGCGGATGCCGGCGAGACCGAAGAACTTGCCGACCGAGCGCAGCACGACGAGCCCCGCGCGATCGACCTGCGGCGCGAGCGACTGCGTCGCACCCGTATCGGCGAACGCCTCGTCGACGATCAGCGTGCCGCCGCGCGCCGCCAGCTGCGCATGCCAGCCGAGCAGGCGCTCGGCCGGCACGAATTCGGCGGTCGGATTGTTCGGATTCCCGACGATGACGTGACGCAGCGTCGCGGGCAGCGTGTCGGTGTCGATGTCGAGCGGGACGACGCGATGGCCGTGACGCGCGAATGCGGGAGCGTATTCGCCGTACGCGAGTGCCGCGACGCCGGCGTCGCCGGTCGGCAGCAACGCGGGCAATGCGCGGATCGCGGCCTGGCTGCCGGCGACCGGCAGCACGTGCGCGGGATCCGGCGCGTGGTAATACCGTGCGGCGCAGGCCGCGAGGCCGTCGCCGTCGTCGGGCAGCCGGCGCCATGCGTCGGCCGGGGCGGGCGGCACCGGATAACCGACCGGATTGATACCGGTCGACAGGTCGAGCCACGCGTCGTACGGAATGCCGTGGCGGCGTGCGGCTTCATGCAGATTGCCGCCGTGCACGATGCGTGTATCAGACATGATGGGTGGCCATGACGAGTGCGCCGCTCGCGACCAGCAGCGCGAGCCACAGTGCGAGCGTGCGCGTGACGAGCGACAGCGCGGCGACGACGTGGATGGCGGTTGCCGTTGCGCCGGTGCCGAGCACCGGGCGATCCTCGATTTCGCCGTGATAGACGGCCGGGCCGCCGAGCTGCACGTTCAGGCTGCCGGCTCCCGCGGCCATCACGGGGCCCGCGTTCGGGCTGTCCCAGTGGCGCGCCTGCGTGCGCCAGCAGCGCCATGCGGTGGCCGTATCGCCGAGCAGTGCGTAGCTCGCGGCCGTGAGGCGCGCGGGAATCCAGTTCAGTGCATCGTCGAGGCGCGCGGCGGCCCAGCCGAAGGTGAGGAAGCGCGGCGTGCGGTAGCCCCACATCGCATCGAGCGTGTTCGCGAGCCGGAACAGCAGCGCGCCGGGACCGCCCGCGACGATGAACCAGAACAGCGCGCCGAAGATCGCATCGTTGCCGTTCTCGAGCGCCGATTCGACGGCCGCGCGCGACAACGCGCCTTCGTCCGCGTCGCTCGTATCGCGCGACACGATGCGCGCGGTCAGCGTGCGGGCCGCATCGAGGTCGCGCCGCAGGAGGGCTGCCGCGATCGGCGCGACATGGTCGGCGAGGCTCTTCGCGCCGAGCGCGAACCACAGCAGCGCGACGTGCAGCGCGGCGGCGAGCGGCCACGGCAGCGCGGTCACGAGCCATGCCGCGACGGCCACCGGCGGCACCACGGCCGCGGCCCACGCGGCGACACCGACCACACGGCCGCGTCGACCCGTGTTCAGCGCGCCTTCGATGCGCGCGGCGAGCCGGCCGAACGCGACGAGCGGATGCCAGCCGGCGGGTTCGCCGATCGCGCGGTCGACGATCGCGGCCGCGACCGCGAGCATCGCGACGACGGGCAGCGACAGCATCAGCATGACGACGCCCCCGTCTTGAGGTCGAGCGGCAGTCCGGCGACGAGCAGCGTCACGCGCGTTGCGAGCGCGGCGATGCGCTGGTTCAGGCGCCCGAGTTCGTCGACGTAGCGGCGCGTGACCGACCCGAGCGGCACGACGCCGAGCCCGATCTCGTTGCTGACGACGATCACCTTCGCGCGTGCGCCGCGCAACGCGTGCTCGAGCCGGTCGACCTGCGCCGCGTACTGCGCATCGTCGAGCGGTTCGCCGTCGGCCGGGCACAGCAGGTTGGTGAGCCACAGCGTCAGGCAGTCGACGAGCAGGCACGCGCGCGGATCGTCGAGCCGTGCGAGCGTGCCGGCGAGGTCGATGGGTGCATCGGCGAAACCCCAGTCGGCCGGCCGGCGCGCACGATGGTGCGCGATGCGCTGCGCGAATTCGGCGTCGGCGGCGAGCGCGGTCGCGATGTAGGTAACGGGGCGGCCGCTGTCGGCCGCGAGCCGCTCGGCATGCGCGCTCTTGCCCGAGCGCGCGCCGCCGAGGACGAAGGTGAGGTCGTGCGGAATCATCGCGCGATTGTAACGGCGCGGGCGTACCGGCGCGGGCGATAATGCGGCCTTTGCTTCGCGACGACCTTTACACGATGAATGCACCCGAGCCGCGGCCGCGCGGTACGCTGATGATCCAGGGCACGACGTCCGACGCGGGCAAGAGCACGCTCGTCGCGGGCCTGTGCCGGCTGGCGCGCCGCGCCGGCGCGCGCGTGGCGCCGTTCAAGCCGCAGAACATGGCGCTCAACAGCGCGGTGACGGCCGACGGCGGCGAGATCGGCCGCGCGCAGGCGCTGCAGGCACTGGCCGCCGGCGTCGAGCCGCATACGGATTTCAACCCCGTGCTGCTGAAACCGACGAGCGACCGGGGCGCGCAGGTGATCATTCACGGCAAGGCGCGCGTGAACCTCAACGCGCGTGCGTATCACGACTACAAGCCGGTCGCGTTCGACGCGGTGCTCGAATCGTATGCGCGCCTGCGCGCCGGTTACGACACGGTGATCGTCGAAGGCGCCGGCAGCCCGGCCGAGATCAACCTGCGCGACGGCGACATCGCGAACATGGGTTTTGCCGAACGCGTCGACTGCCCGGTCGTGCTCGTCGCCGACATCGACCGCGGCGGCGTGTTCGCGCACCTGGTCGGTACGCTCGCGTGCCTGTCGGACAGCGAGCGCGCACGCGTGCGCGGCTTCGTGATCAACCGTTTTCGCGGTGACTTCAAGCTGCTCGAACCGGGGCTCGACTGGCTGCGCGCGCAGACCGGCAAGCCCGTGTTCGGCGTGCTGCCGTACCTGCACGGACTGTTGCTCGACGCCGAGGACATGCTGCCCGCGCAGGCGCGCAGCGCCGCCGCACGCGGCGACGCCGGCGTGCTGCGGGTCGTCGTGCCCGCGCTGCCGCGCATCAGCAACCACACCGATTTTGATCCGCTGCGCGCGCATCCGCAGGTCGAGTTCACGTACTGGAAGAGCGGCCCCGTGCCGGACGCGGACCTGCTGATCCTGCCTGGGTCGAAGAGCGTGCAGCGCGACCTCGCATGGCTGCGCGACGCGGGCTGGGACGCGCTGATCCGTCGCCACCTGCGCTACGGCGGCAAGGTGATCGGCATCTGCGGCGGGATGCAGATGCTCGGCCGCACGCTCGACGATCCGCTTGGCCTCGAAGGCGCGCCCGGCAGCGTGCCGGGGCTCGGGCTGTTCGATTTCGAGACGACGCTGCAGCCCCACAAGACGCTGAAGAACGTGACGGGGCATCTCGCGCTGCCGGGCGGGGCCGCCGTGCGCGGCTACGAGATCCACATGGGCGACACGCACGGGCCAGCGCTGGCGGCGCCCGCGCTGGCGCTGGCAACCGCCGGCGCACCGGGCGGCACGCGCCCGGACGGCGCGCGCCCGGACGGCGCGGTTTCCGCCGACGGCCAGATCCTCGCGACCTACGTGCACGGGCTGTTCGACTCGCCCGACGCGTGCGCGGCGCTGCTCGCGTGGGCCGGGCTCGACGGTGCGGAACGCATCGACTACCCGGCGCTGCGCGAGGCGTCGCTCGAGCGGCTTGCCGATACGTTCGCCGAACATCTCGATCTCGACGCGCTGTACGCGGAATTCCGCTGACGCGCCAGTCGGGGCCGGATGAACAGGCCTCGCATTTTCCGCCGGATCGCGTACAACACAGGTGGGCGGTGGTTCGTCCGGAGGAGTGCGGCGATGAAGGTTCGGTGGTGGTGGAGCGTGCTGCTGGCGGCGCTGCTGGGCGCGTCGGCCTATGCGCACGCGTGCGATTCGTACGGCGCGGGCGGCAGCCCGTCCGGTGCTGATTCGTCTCAAGGCAAAAGCGGTTATTGAGGTTCGCATCGGGGCATGATCGGTCATGCCCTTTTTTATGACCTGATTCGTTCCATTTGAGAATCAGTTAAAGCGGATTGGCGTGTTTATCGGCGAAATCGATTCGAATAGAGTGCGATCCATTCTCATCCACTCACGAAGGAATCCGCCATGAACCCCAATCGCCTGAACGATTTCGGCGCGACGCTGCTGCGTGTCGCGCTCGGCGTGCTGTACCTCGCGCACGTCGCGCAGAAGGTGTTCGTCTTCACGCTGCCCGGCACCGCGCAGTTTTTCGCGTCGATCGGCCTGCCGGGCTGGCTCGCGTACCTGACGACCTTCGTCGAACTGGCGGGCGGCCTGGCGCTGCTCGCCGGGTTCCGCGTGCGCGTCGCCGCGCTCGTGCTGCTGCCGTTCATGCTCGGCGCGACCGCCGCGCATCTGCCGAACGGCTGGGGCTTTTCGTCGCCGCACGGCGGCTGGGAATATCCGGCGTTCTGGGCCGTCACGCTTGCCGTGCAGGCGCTGCTGGGCGGCGGCGCGTTCGCGATCGGTGCGCAAGAAGCCGCGGCTCGGCGCGCGTAAGCGGCGCGCTGCGGCGCAACCCGTTCCGGTGACCCCCTGTTTGCCGATATCATCGCTCCCTGTATCCGCAATCGAGCGGCGCCTGCCATGCGGCGGGCGCCGCGTGGCTTTTTCGGGGGAATTCATGACGGTGATCGTGGTGGCGAATCCGAAGGGCGGCGTGGGGAAGAGCACGCTGTCCACCAATCTTGCCGGCTATTTCGCGGCGCAGGGCGCGTGGGTCGCGCTCGCCGATCTGGACCGGCAGCAGTCCGCGCATGCGTGGCTCGACCTGCGGCCGGCCGGCTTGCCGGCGATCGAGGCGTGGGACCTCGATCCGGACGCACCGTCGAAGCCGCCGCGCGGCCTCGAATATGCGGTGATCGACACGCCGGCCGGCCTGCACGGCAACCGGCTCAACGTCGCGCTGCAACTGGCTGACAAGGTGATCGTGCCGCTGCAGCCGTCGATGTTCGATATTCTCGCGACCCAGCAGTTTCTGGAGCGCCTGGCCGAAGAGAAGGCCGTGCGCAAGGGCAGCGTCGAGGTCGGGATCGTCGGGATGCGGGTCGATGCGCGCACGCGCTCGTCCGACCAGCTGCACCGGTTCGTCGAAGGGCTCGGCCTGCCGGTGCTCGGCTACGTGCGCGACACGCAGAACTACGTGCAGATCGCCGCGCACGGCCTCACGCTGTGGGACGTCGCGAAGAGCCGCGTCGACAAGGATCTCGAACAGTGGCGGCCGATCGTCGAATGGGCGGAACGCCGTGCGCCGAAGGCCGAGAAGGCTACCAAGGCCGCCAAGGCTTCCTGAACGCGCGGCCGTCGGGACGGTGCGACCCAATGAGAAAGGGCCTGATCCTGTGCGACACGGGATCAGGCCCTTCGACTGCAAGCGGCGCAGCCGCTCCCGCCCGCGCGCCATGGCACGCGGGCGGCCCATCGCGTTACGTCCAGTTCTGCGTCGGCACGTGATCGCGGTGGCCCTTGATCTTGTTGCCGTCGTCGATGAACACGAGCTTCGGCTTCCAGCCGGCCTGCAGTTCGGCTTCGTCGACCATCGCGAACGCCGCGATGATCACGAGGTCGCCGAGCTGCGCGCGGCGCGCGGCCGAGCCGTTCAGCGAGATCATCCCGCTGCCGCGCTCGCCCTTGATCGCGTACGTCGAGAAGCGCTCGCCGTTGTTGATGTTCCAGATGTCGATCCGTTCGTTTTCGACGATGTTCGATGCTTCGAGCAGGTCTTCGTCGATCGCGCACGAACCTTCGTAGTGCAGCTCGCAGTGCGTGACTGCCGCGCGGTGGATCTTCGATTTGAGCATGTGGCGCTGCATGGTGTCTCCGTGATGCGTCGTGAGAGGCGCGGGCGGGCGGCCCGTCAGATTTCGAGGTTGTCGATGAGGCGCGTCGCGCCCAGCTTCGCGGCCGCGACCACGACGAGCGGTTCGCCGGCTTCGAGTTCGGCGGCGCTTGGCGCGATCAGGTTCGCGCGGCGGCGGATCGACAGGTAGTCGGGCGCCCAGCCGCGATCGGCCAGGTGCGTGCGTGCCTGTTGTTCGAGCTTGCCGAGGTCGCGCTCGCCCGCGAGCAGGCTTTCGCGCATGCGCTGCAGCGTCTTCGCGAGCTCGGGCGCCTCCTGGCGCTCGTCGGCCGACAGGTAGCGGTTGCGCGACGACAGCGCGAGGCCATCCTCGTCGCGCACGGTTTCGGCGGCGATGATGTCGACCGGCAGCGCGAGCTGCTGGCACATGCGGCGCACGATCATCAGCTGCTGGTAGTCCTTCTTGCCGAACACGGCGACGCGCGGCTGCACGCAGGCCATCAGTTTCGACACGACCGTGCACACGCCGGTGAAGAAGCCGGGCCGGAATTCACCTTCGAGGATCCCGCCGAGATCGTCCGGCGGCAGCACGCGGTATTCCTGCGGTTCCGGGTACATGTCGCGCTCGGTCGGCGCGAACAGCACGTAGACGTTTTCCTTCTGCAGCTTCTCGATATCGTCCTGGAGCGTGCGCGGATACTTGTCGAAATCCTCGTTCGGGCCGAATTGCAGCCGGTTGACGAAGATGCTCGCCACGACCGGGTCGCCGTGCTGGCGCGCGAGGCGCATCAGCGACAGGTGCCCTTCGTGCAGGTTGCCCATCGTCGGCACGAACGCCGTGCGGTTCTGTCCGCGCAGCTGGTCGCGCAGTTCCTGGATCGAGCTGATGACTTTCATGATCGGGTAGCGGGTTCCTCGCGCATGCGCGCGTTGGCGCCGCGGCAGCGGCGTCGGGGTCGAAGCGGAGAACGCCGGCGCGCGGGCGGCGCATCGGGCGTCGGCGGATTGTAGAGGATTTGGCCGCCAAACGCATCGAAAAAAGTACGATCGTTCACTTTTTAATCGGGCGTGCCGGAACCGGGCGCACGGCCACCCGCCGCCGCGAAGCGGCGGGCGTCGGCATGCATCGGGAAAACGGGAAGGGTGGGTGCGGGCCTTACGCGGGCAGGTACGCGAGGCGCACGTAGATCGGCGCGAACGGCTCGGCCTGGGTGATCTCGAGGAGCGATTCGCGCGCGAGTTCGAGCATCGCGATGAAATTCACGACGACGACCGGCACGCCGCGCGACGTGTCGAACAGGTCGGCGAACTCCATGAAGCGCGCATTCTGCAGCCGGCGCAGGATCAGGCTCATGTGTTCGCGCACCGACAGCTCCTCGCGGGAGATCTTGTGGTGCTGGACGAGCTTCGCGCGCTTGAGCACGTCGGCCCACGCGCCGCGCAGGTCGTCCGAATTCACGTCGGGGAAGCGCGGCGTGACGCTCTGCTCGATGTAGACCTCGGCGCGCAGGAAATCGCGGCCGAGCTGCGGCAACTGGTCGAGACGCTGCGCGGCGAGCTTCATCTGCTCGTATTCGAGCAGGCGGCGCACGAGTTCGGCGCGCGGATCCTCGGCTTCCTCGCCGCTGTCGGCCTTCTTGACCGGCAGCAGCATCCGCGACTTGATCTCGATCAGCATCGCGGCCATCAGCAGGTACTCGGCCGCCAGCTCGAGGTTCGTCGTGCGGATCTGGTCGACATAACCCAGATATTGCGCGGTGACCTGCGCCATCGGGATGTCGAGCACGTTGAAGTTCTGCTTGCGGATCAGGTAGAGCAGCAGGTCGAGCGGGCCTTCGAACGTCTCGAGGAAGATCTCGAGCGCATCGGGCGGGATGTAGAGATCCTGCGGCAGCTTGAAGAGCGGCTCGCCGTACAGGCGAGCGAACGCCGCGACGCCGTCGACCGTGTCGGGCGTCGAATCGGCGCCCGCGGGCGCGGCGACCGCGTCGTCCTGCCGGGCGGCGCTGGCCTCGTCGGCGGCGCTCACGTCGTCAGAAGTTCTGGTAGTAGACGTACGACGTTTGCTTCACGCCCGATTCCTGCTGGTCGGCGCGCTCTTCGAGGTCGATCGGCTGCTTGTCCCACAGCAGGGAACGGCCCTGGCGCTGCTCTTCCTCGAGCGTCGGCTTCTGCTGCTTGAGCTGGTTCAGGAACTGCGTGACGTCGGACTGGTACGGCATGGCTGGATTTTCCGTTTCAGGCGGCGCACGATGCGCCGGATTCGCAATGGCGGGATTTTACCGCATCGCGGGGAACAGCCGGCGCCAATCGCGCGTCGAATCCGCGGGCCGGCGCTTGCGGTGCGCGGGCGGGCCGTGCGCGCGCCGTTGCGCGTAAGCGTCAAAGCAGCGCCCGTGCGGGCATGGCTGCTGCCCTGTGGTCAAATACGGGGTTTCCACGAAACCGTGACAACCGAGGGCGAGGTCATATTTGGCGGGGCAGTCGAACCAGCAAGCACACACGGCACATGACACGGGCACGCGCACGGAACGCAACCGCGCCGGCGCCGCGGCCCGCGTCGCGCGGGTAACCTTCGCGGGTTGCGTCGCCGCGTTTTTCGCGCTGCCGGCCCTCGCGAAGTACGACGTCGACATCGACGCGCCGCGTTCGGTCCGCAAGCTGCTCAAGTCGCATCTCGATATCGCGCGCTTCGCGAAGCGCGACGACATCAGCGACGACCAGTTCGACTTCCTCGTGACCGCCACGCCGCAACAGGTGCGCGACCTGACCGCGACGGCCGGTTATTTCTCGCCGGTCGTGCGCACCGACGTGCGCACGCGCAACGGCAAGCGCGACGTGCGCATCGCGGTCGATCCGGGGCCGCAGACCGTCGTGTCGACGGTCGACCTGACGTTCAAGGGGCCCATCGACACCGAGGATCCGAAGCAGGAGGCCGCGACCCGTTTCGCGTTCTCGATGAAGCCCGGCGACCCGTTCACGCAGTCCGACTGGGACGGCGCGAAGGGCGCGGCGCTCAAGCAACTGCAGTCGCGTCGTTATCTCGGCGCGAAGATCGCGTCGTCCGAGGCGCGCATCGACCCGCGCACGCAGCGTGCGACGCTCGCGGTCACGTTCGACAGCGGCCCGACGTTTACGATCGGCAAGGTCGACGTCGACGGCGTGCGCCGTTATCCGGAGAAGATCGTCACGAACGTCAATCCGCTGTCGGAAGGCGAGATCTACGACGTGCAGCGGATCACCGAACTGCAGCGGCAGTTGCAGAACACGCCGTACTACGCGAGCGTCGCGATCGACGTCGGCGACGATACGGCGAAGCCCGCGCTCACGCCCGTGCACGTGAAGGTCAGCGAGTTCCCGTACAACAACATCCGCGGCGGTGTCGGCTTCGCAACCGATACCGGGCCGCATGTGCAGGGCTCCTATACGTATCTCGACACGTTCGGCGCCGCGTGGCCGCTGACCGTGTCGGGCCGGCTCGACCAGATCCAGCAATACGGTCAGGTCCAGCTGTCGATGCCGCCGGGCGAGAAGGGCTGGACCAACAGCGTGCTCGCGTCCTATACGAATACCAATGTGTCGGACACGCGCATCTACAGCGCGCGGGTCGGCGCGCAGCGCACGCGCACCGGGCAGTTCATCGACTATTCGTATTCGCTGATGTTCTACCAGGACCGGCTCGACCAGAACGGCGCGGGGCCGACCACGAGCCACGCGCTCGTGCCGCAATGGGCGTGGACGCGCCGCAACGTCGACGATCCGCTGTTTCCGCGTTCGGGCAACCTGATCCACGCGGAGGCCGGCTTCGCGGTCAAGGGCGCGCTGACCGACCAGACCTTCATCCGCGGTTACGCGCGCGGCCAGCAATACCTGCCGATCGGCAAGCGCGACCTGTTCGTGTTCCGCGCGGAGCTCGGCGGCGTGTTCACGAGCGGCAGCTCGTCCGGCGTGCCGGCGTCGCTGCTGTTTCGCGCGGGCGGCTCGAACTCGGTGCGCGGCTACGGTTACCAGAGCATCGGCAACAGCGTCGACGGCTCCGTGCTGCCGACCAAGTACCTGGTGACGGGCACCGCCGAATACCAGCACTGGTTCAACCGCGACTGGGGCGCCGCGACGTTCTTCGACATCGGCACCGCGACCGATGCGTGGGGCGAGAAGGTGTTCTACCCGGGCGTCGGCATCGGCGCGCGCTGGCGCAGCCCCGTCGGCCCGATCAACGTCGACATCGCATACGGGTTGCGCAACCATAGCGTGCGCCCGTACCTGACGCTCGGCATCGCTTTCTGACCGTACCGCTTCATCGACGACCAACCGCATGACGAAGGACCCGAACGACACGCCGCCGCCTCACGATCCGGACTCGCCCGACGGCGCGCCCGACACGCCGCCGCGTGCGCCGCGCCGCGGGCGCGCCGTGCGCGTCGTCGCGTGGACGCTCGCGACGGTCGTGCTGCTCGTCGTGCTGGCGGCCGGGCTCGTGCTGGCCGCGGTGACGACCGAGCGCGGCACGCGGCTCGCGTGGCAAGCGGCCGAGCGCGTGCTCGGTGCGCGGCTCGCGGGCACGCTCGAAGGCGGCTCGCTTGCGACCGGCGTGCGGTTGCGCGGGTTCGCGTGGACGAGCCCCGACGGCACCGGCACCGAAATCCGCATCGACCGGATCGACGGCCGCTGGGCACTGACCCGCGCGCCGTGGCGGCTGTCGATCGCCTATCTGCGTGCCGGCACGATCGACGTGCGGATCGCGCCGGGGCCGTCGACGCCGAGCACGACGCCGCAGGACCTGAGCCTGCCGCTGCAGTTGCGGATCGATGACCTGCGTGTCGATCACCTCGCGATCCACGACGGCGGTTCGACGACGCAGCTCGACCACCTCGCGCTGAACGGCCGCAGCGACGGCCGTCACCATGAACTCGTGCTCGACGGCGTCGATACGCCGTTCGGCGCGCTGACCGCCCGCGCGAAGCTCGACGGCGTGAAGCCGTTCGCGCTGACCGGTGAAGCGACCTACGCGGGCAAGCTGTCCGACGAGCCGGTCGATGCGCGGGCCCGCGTATCGGGCTCGCTCGAGGCGCTCGTCGCCGACGTCGATGCGAGCGGGATGAAGCTGAACGGGCGCGCGCACGTCGAGGCCGCGCCGTTCGGCACGGTGCCGCTCACGCGCGCGTCGCTCGCATTCGATCACGTGAACCCGCAGGCGCTCGCGCCCGGCGCGCCGGGCGCCGATCTCGCGGTGCGCGCGGAACTCGCGCCCGTCACGGCACCGGCCGGCACCGCACCCGCGAAGGGGTTCGCGGTGACGGGCCCGGTGTCGATCGTCAACGCGAAGCCCGGCACGCTCGGCGATCATCTGCTGCCGGTGATCGACGCGCGCGCGACCGTGCATCTCGACGCGCACGCGCAGCGGATCGACGATCTCGCGCTGAAACTGATCCGCGACGGCAGCGTGACCGGCAGCGGCACGCTGACGGGTGGCAAGGGTCGCTTCGACCTGAAGACCGCGAACCTCGACCTGAACGCATTCGTCGCCGAGCTGCGGCCGATGCGCCTGGGCGGTCCGCTCGGCGTGACGCTCGCGAGTGACGTGACGACCGTCGATTTCAACCTGAACGACCCGAAGCTCGCGCTCGGCGCGCGCGCGAAGGTCGCGCTGACGCCGCAGCAGACCGTGCTGACCGACGCGCGCGTGACCGCGGGCAAGGGCCGTATCGACCTGACGGGCGTGTTCCGCCACGACGCGCATTCGAGCTACGACGCGAAGGCGACGCTGACCGCATTCGATCCGCTGCTGCTCGCCGCGATGAGCGCGCCGAAGGCCGGCGGCAAGGCGGCCAAGGCGCCGGCCACGCGCGGCGAGACGCGCGTGTCGGGCACGCTGACGGCATCGGGCGCGTTTGCGCCGCAGGTGTCGACGAAGGCGACCTTCAAGCTCGGCGACAGCCTGTACGACGGTGTGCCGCTGACCGGTGCCGGTGTCGTGCAGCTCGCCGGCTCGCGGATCCTGCCGAGCAACGCGAACCTGTCGATCGCGGGCAACCACGTCGACCTGCGCGGCAGCTTCGGCGCGCCCGGCGACCGGCTGCGCTTCGTCGTCGACGCGCCGCAACTCGACCGGCTCGGCTTCGGCGTGGAAGGGCTCGTGCAGGCGCAGGGCGACCTGACCGGCAGCTTCGCGCATCCGAACGTGACGGGCACCTACAAGGCCGAGCACGTCGTCGTCGGATCGAACCGGATCGGCGCCGCGCAGGGCCGCGCGGATATTCGCGACGGTGCGCACGGCGCGCTCGTGTTCACGGCCGACGCAACCGACATCGCGCTCGGCTCGCTGAAGCTGAAATCGCTGCGCGCGAACCTCGACGGCACGCGTGCGAAACATACGCTCGACGCATCGGCGCTCGGGATGGCCGGTGGGCGCGTGATCGACCTGACGCTCGCGGCGAACGGCGGCGTGGTGGAGAATCGCGACGGCATGCGCTGGGACGGCACCGTCACGCGTCTCGCGAACCGCGGCACGCCGGCCATCGCGCTGCAGGCGCCGCTCACCGTGTCGGCCGGCGCCGGCCGCGTGATGCTCGGCGCGACGCGGCTCACGCTCGAAGGCGCGGCGATCGACCTGAAATCGTTCGTGTTCGATCACGGCCAGATGCGCTCGGCGGGTTCCGTGAGCGGCGCGTCGGTCGCGCGTTTCCTCGAGGTTCGCCAGGAGCTGACGGGCCAGCGGCCGCCGCTGCGGACCGACGTCGTGCTCGACGCCGACTGGGATTTCTCGCTCGGCGCGAACGCGACGGGCTACGTGCAGGTGAAGCGCCGCGGCGGCGACGTGACGATCGAGAGCGGGCGCGGCATCGCGTCGCTCGGGCTGACCGACCTGTCCGCGCGCGCGAGCTTCGCGCCCGGCAACCGGCTCAACGTGACGGCGCTCGCGAAGGCGAACCGGATCGGCACGCTCGATGCCAATGTCACGGTGCCGTTCGCGCTGCGCGACGGCGTGTTCGGCGTCGTCGACGATGGTCCGCTGGCGGGTCGCGTCGACGCCGACATCCCGGCGCTGAAGACGACTGGCAACCTGTTCGGGCCGAGCTACCTGCTCGGCGGGCGCGCGGCGCTGAAGCTGACGGTCGCCGGCACGCCTGCGAAGCCGAACCTGTCGGGGATGCTGACGGGCGACGACCTGTCCGCGACGCTCGTCGACCAGGGCGTCCAGCTGAAGGACGGCATCGTGCGCGTGAAGCTCGCGGAGAACCTCGTCGAATTCCAGCAGGTCGAGTTCCACGGCGGCGACGGCACGCTGCGCGTGCTCGGCCGCGTGCGCCTCGACGGCGAGGCGCCCGACCTGACCGCGAGCATCGTCGCGGACAAGCTCGAACTGTTCGCGGCGCCGGATCGCAAGCTGTCGCTGTCGGGCAAGGCGACGGTCGCGAACGACGGGCCGCGCGGCGCGCTGTCGATCGACGGCAAGTTCGTCGTCGATCGCGCGCTGTTCGACCTGCCGGAGGACTCTGCGCCGCGCCTGTCCGACGATGTCGTGATCGTGCAGCCGGACGGCACGGTGCGCGGCGACACGCCGACGGGCACCGCGGTCGCGAAGCCGCAGGCGGCCGCGGACAAGCCGGCGCCGTCGCTCGCGCCGCGCGCGAACATCGACATCGGCCTCGGCAACGACTTCCGCTTCAAGGGCCATGGCGCGGATCTCGGGTTGCGCGGCACGATCACCGTGATGAGCGCGCCGGGCGTGCCGCTGCGCGCGGTCGGCAATGTACGCGTGACCGAAGGATCGACGTACACGTCGTTCGGCCGCAAGCTCGCGATCGAGAACGGCTTCTTCACGTTCAACGGGCCGGTGTCGAACCCGGGCATCAACATCCTCGCGATGCGGCGCAACCAGGAGGTCGAGGCCGGCGTGCAGGTGACGGGCACGATCCAGTCGCTGACGGTCAAGCTGGTGTCCGAGCCGAACGTCACGGACAACGAAAAGCTGTCGTGGCTGCTGTTCGGGCACGGCACCGACCAGGGCAACAACGTCGGCCAGCAGGGTGCGATGACGGCGGCGCTCGGGCTGCTCGGCAGCGTGACCGGCAAGCGCGTCGCGCAGACCTTCGGTCTCGACGAAGTATCGATCGGCCGCAGCGAAGTCGGCCTGACCGATCCGCAGGTCGTGCTGGTGTCGAAGGCGATCAACGAGCGTTTCGTGCTCGGCTTCGAGCAGGGCCTGCAGTCGGCGAGCAACGCGTTCAAGGCGACGATCAACCTGTCGCGTTTCTGGTCGGTGTCCGCGTACGGCGGCACGTTCCAGGGCGTCGACCTGAACTACACGCGGCGCTTCGACCGCTGGTTCGGGCAACGGTGACGGCGGGCGCGGGCGGCGCCCATGCCGTTCCCGCGCCGATTGTTTCAGCTGCGTGCGGTTTGCACGGGTTTTCTTGACATTCGATCAATTCCTTCTAGATTGATCTCGTTCGCGCGACCTGCGCGGAGCCGGTTCGCGACGCAATGCGGGCTGGAGTTTCGATTTCGTCAACGATACGCGATGGGCACGGGGCGATACGATCGGCGGGCGCGGCAGCCTCCGCCCGTTGCGTCACGCCTGCGTCGATGGCGTCACGCAGGAGCACGCCGATGGAAGCGGTACTGGCCCACGTGAGGCGGAACAGGCGCGACTACGAGAATCTTCCGTTGTTCGACCGGTTGCGAAACGATCGCCTGCCGCCGCTCGTGCGGCTCGAATTCATGCGCGGCTTTGCGTTCTTCGTGATGGCGTTCGGTGACCTGAATCGCTACGTGCTGCGCGTGGAACCGCCGGCCGATGCGCACCAGGCGCGCGTGAACGCGCATACGCGCGAGGACGACCATCACTGGCCGTGGTTTCTCGAGGATGTAGAGACGCTCGGCTGGAACGACGTGACAACGACGACCGATGCGCTGCGCATGCTGTGGAGCGAGCGAACCTGTCGCAGCCGTTTGCTCATGTACGAGCTGTGCGCGATCGTCGCCGACGCGGACGGTATCGAGCGTCTTGCCGTCGTCGAAGCGATCGAGGAGACCGGCAACGTGCTGTTCGCGCTCACGACGCGCGTGGCCGGGCAGGTACGCGCGCAGACGGGACGCGAGCTGCGTTACCTCGGTGCGTTTCATTTCGCGCTCGAGTCGGGCCATCTGCAGAACGGCGAGCACGCGGAACTCGTATCGATCGCGCTGGACAGCGACCGCCGCACGCGCTGCATCGCGCTCGTCGATCGCGTGTTTCGCGCCTTCACCGCGTGGACGTACGAAGCCGCGCGGCAGATCGATGTGGCCGCCGTCAGGCCCGATGCCGTGCAGGCCGTGCGGAGCATGTCATGAGCGCCGTGTCGCCGCGTCACGACGACCGCGCCGCGTACGATATCGCGCGCGGTCTGTTCGTCGGGCCCGCGATGCTGATCGCGCATCGGCTCGGCCTTTTTCGTCGTCTCGGTGACGGGCCGGCGACCGTTGCGGCACTCGGCGACGCGCTCGGGCTCGCGCGCCGGCCGACCGAGGCGCTGGCGAATCTCGCGGTCGCGCTGGGCTTCGCTCGGCGCGAAGCCGATCGTTATGCGCTGACGTCGCTGGGCGAGGACCTGCTGCTCGAACGGAGTCCGACGTACTTCGGCGCGTTCTGGGATCTGATGTACGACAACGCCGATACGTTCTCGGTGGCGGGGCTCGAGGCCGCGTTGCGGCGCGACGCGCCGCGCGCGTATGGCGACGCGGACATCTTCCGCTCCCATGAGCAGCAGACCGAACTCGGCATGCGCTTCATGCGCGCGATGGAGAGCCTGAGCGCATCGCATGCGCCGGTGTGGCCGACGCGCATCGATCTCGGCGCGCATCGGCACATGCTCGACATCGGCGGCGGCTCCGGTGCGCACATCAAGGGCGCGCTGGCCGCGTGGCCCGCGTTGCGCGCGACGCTGTTCGATCTGCCGACGGGGTGCGAACTGGCCGCGCAGTTCGTTGGCGGGCCGCAGTGGCAGGGGCGTGTCGCGCTGCATGCGGGCGACATGTGGCGCGATCCGTTTCCCGACGCCGACCTGCATTTCTATTCGAACATCTTTCACGACTGGCCGGCCGAGCGTAATGCGTTTCTCGCGCGCAAGAGTTTCGACGCCATGCCGCCGGGCGGGCGCATCGTGCTGCACGAAGTGCTCTATCGCGACGACAAGAGCGGCCCGCTCGCCGCGCCCGCATACAGCCTGATGATGCTCGGGTGGACGCAGGGCGAGCAGTACTCGGCGCGTGAACTCGAAGCGCTGCTCGCGGATGCGGGTTTCGTTTCGATCGAGACCGTGCCGAGTTTCGGCGATCACAGTCTCGTCACGGGCCTGAAGCCGTGACGATGTGCGTGAGGCCGCGCGCATAAAAAAGCCCCGCACGCATCGTGCGGGGCTTTGCGCAGGCGGCGGTGCGTTCGCGTTACTTCACGCGCATGCCGGGCTTCGCGCCGCTGTGCGGCTCGAGGATGTAGAGGCCCGGCTCGGCCTTCTCGTCGGTGGCCGACGCGGCGAGCACCATCCCTTCCGACAGGCCGAACTTCATCTTGCGCGGCGCGAGGTTCGCGACCATCACCGTCAGCTTGCCGACGAGCTGCTCGGGCTGGTACGCGGACTTGATGCCCGAGAACACGTTGCGGGTCTTTTCCTCGCCGACGTCGAGCGTGAGCTGCAGCAGCTTGTCCGAGCCTTCGACGGCCTGGCACGCGACGATCTTCGCGATGCGCAGGTCGATCTTCGCGAAATCGTCGATCGAGATGGGGGCGTCGTCGGCGCCGTTCACGACGGCCGGCTTCGCGTTCGCCTTGGCGTTCTTCGCGTCCTTTGCGGCGTTCGCACTTGCGGCGGCCGCACCGGTTGCCTCGGCCTGCAGCGAATCGCGGTTCGCGGCGAGCAGCGCTTCGATCTGCTTCGCGTCGACGCGCGTCATCAGGTGCTGGTACGCCTTGATCGGCTGTTCCGAAGACAGCGGGTTCGCCGCATCGGCCCACACGAGCGGCGCGATCCCGAAGAATGCCTCGACGGATTCGGCGACGCGCGGCATCACCGGCTTCAGCGCGAGCGACAGCAGGCGGAACGCCTCGAGGCTCACGCTGCAGGTTTCGTGCAGCGCGACCGCATTGGCCGGATCCTTCGCGAGATCCCACGGCTTCGCGCCGTCGACGTACGCATTCACTTCGTCCGCGAGCTCCATCGTGTGGCGCAGCGCGCGGCCGTATTCGCGCGCTTCATAGTTCGCGGCGATCTGCGGAATGGCATCGCGCAGCTTCGCGACGAGCGGATGGTTCATCGCGCTGTCCTGCACGCGGCCTTCGAAGCGCTTGATCAGGAAGCCCGCCGCGCGGCTCGCGATGTTCACGTACTTGCCGACGAGGTCGCTGTTCACGCGCGCCTGGAAGTCGTCGAGGTTCAGGTCGAGATCTTCCATCGTCGCGTTCAGCTTCGCCGCGAAGTAGTAGCGCAGCCATTCGGGGTTCAGGCCCGTGTCGATGTAGCTCTGCGCGGTGATGAACGTGCCGCGCGACTTCGACATCTTCGCGCCGTCGACCGTCAGGAAGCCGTGCGCGAACACGTTGGTCGGCGTGCGGTGGCCCGAGAACTCGAGCATCGCAGGCCAGAACAGCGTGTGGAAGTAGAGAATGTCCTTGCCGATGAAGTGATACTGCTCGGTCTTCGAGCCCGGGCGGATCCATGCATCGAAGTCGATGCCGTTGCGGTCGCACAGGTTCTTGAAGCTCGCGTAGTAACCGACCGGCGCGTCGAGCCACACGTAGAAATACTTGCCGGGCGCGCCCGGGATCTCGAAGCCGAAATACGGTGCGTCACGCGAGATGTCCCAGTCGGCGAGCTTGGCCTCGCCGGCGTCGCCGAGCCATTCGCGCATCTTGTTGGTCGCTTCGGGCTGCGCGAGGCCGCTGACCCATTCGCGCAGGAACGACTCGCAGCGCGGGTCGGACAGGCGGAAGAAGTAGTGCTTCGACTTCTTGCGCACCGGCGTCGCGCCCGACACGACCGAATACGGGTTCAGCAGTTCGGTCGGCAGGTAGGTCGAGCCGCACACTTCGCAGTTGTCGCCGTACTGGTCCTTCGCGTGGCACTTCGGGCACTCGCCCTTGATGAAGCGATCCGGCAGGAACATTTCCTTGACCGGGTCGTACGCCTGCTCGATTTCGCGTTCGGCGATCAGGCCGGCTTCCTGCAACGCGAGGTAGATCTTCTCGCTCAGCACGCGGTTCTCGTCCGAATCGGTCGAGTAGAAGTTGTCGAACGACACGCCGAAGCTGTCGAAGTCGCGCTTGTGCTCGGTCCACACGCGGTCGATCAGCTGCTTCGGCGTCAGGCCTTCCTTCTCCGCGCGCAGCATGATCGGCGTGCCGTGCGTATCGTCGGCGCCGATGTAGTAGACCTCATGGCCGTGCATTCGCAGCGCCCGCACCCAGATGTCGGTCTGGATGTACTCGACCAGGTGGCCGATGTGGATCTGCCCGTTGGCATAGGGCAGTGCGGACGTAACGAGGATCTGGCGGCTGCCTTGCGGCGCCGCAGCCTGCACGGAAGTGAGGTCGGATGCGGACATAGGGTCTGTAGAGGAACAGCGGAAAAACGACGGGAAAGTGCGATTCTAGCAGGGGCGCGGGCCAGCGAGGCCGGCAGGCGCCGCGACCGGGCGCCGGAAGGGATGGGGCCGCTCGAACGGCATGCCCGACGGTGTTGTGTTGCGATGCAACACGAATTTCGCGGGCAAAAAAAACCGGGGCGGATACGGCCCCGGAGCAACAACGACAAGAGGAGAATGGTGACGCGCCGGCAACACCAGCCGCGTACCGTAAATACTGACCACGGGCTGCGACGGAAGTTCGAAATTTTTTTCGATTCGTTACCGGCCCCGGCGGACGCCTTGTCCGGCGGGGCTGCGCGGCCGGCGTGCCCGCGCGTTCTCCTCGCCGTGCGCTTACTGCGCCTGCGCTGCGCGCAGGTAGATTTCGACGCGGCGGTTCTGTGCGCGGCCGGCTTCGGTCGCGTTGTCCGCGATCGGGTTCGATGCGCCCATGCCTTGCGCCGACAGACGGCCGCCGTTGACGCCGCGCTGCGCGAGTGCGTTCACGACGCTTTGCGCGCGGTTCTGCGACAGCGTCTGGTTCAGCTGTGCCGAGCCCGTGCTGTCCGTGTAGCCGACGATCGATGCCGTCACTTGCGGGTTCTGGTTCAGCGTCGTCGCCAGGTCGTTCAGCAGCGGCGTGAAGGCCGGCGTGATCGCGTACTGGTTCGTCGCGAACGTCACCGCGCTCGGCACGTTCAGCTTCAGCGAGCCGTCCGGCTGCTCGGTCACCTGCGTGCCCGTCTGGGCTGCCGACGGCGCGAGCTTGTTCTTGATCGCTTGCCAGTTGTAGCCCGTCACGCCGCCGACCAGTGCGCCGACGCCCGCGCCGATCGCCGCGCCCTTGCCGCCGCCCGCCAGCGCGCCGATGCCTGCGCCCAGCGCCGCACCCGTGCCGGTACCGACGGCCGTGTTGGTGCCTTGCGGCGATGCGCAGCCGGCCAGCACTGCACCGGCCAGAGCGAAGACGGACAGGCGAGTCGCGATTTTCATGTTCATCTTGGATTCCTCTCTTGGTTGAACGAGTCGACAACGACAACAACAGTTACGGCTCCCCGCGCGGGCCGCCCGGAAAAGGCGGGCCGGCCAGCGCTCGCGGCAGCCGCCGAGGCGGCCGCTTGCCCTGTCCGTCAGCGTGGCTGTTCGGACAGCGTGACGCGTCAGCCTCTACAATATAGGCGGTTAGTGGCCGATTTGGCCCCATAGCATGCCGCAGGCGAAGATTGCGCCGGGTCGCGCGTTCGCGCAATGGCGTGCAACAGATTCTTTCACTTTTCCCGATTTTCGCAGCGTAATTTGATATTTTTTGACGTTTGCGCGCGAGAAAAACGTTTTCATGGAGTTTCGATGAGCATTGACCGGGCACAAGTCGACGCCGCGCTGGCGGCAGTCGTCGACCCCAATACCGGCCGCCCGTATGCGGCGAGCAAGGGCGTGCGCAACGTCGCGATCGACGGCGACGTCGTGGCGCTCGACGTGGTGCTCGGCTACCCGGCGCGCAGCCAGCACGACGACGTGCGCGCGCGCATCGTCGCGGCGCTTCAGGCCGTGCCCGGCGTGCGCGACGCACGCGTCGCCGTGTCGCAGGAGATCGTTGCGCACACGGTGCAGCGCGGCGTGAAGCTGCTGCCGAACGTGAAGAACATCGTCGCGGTCGCGTCGGGCAAGGGCGGCGTCGGCAAGAGCACGACGGCCGTGAACCTCGCGCTCGCGCTCGCCGCGGAAGGCGCGTCGGTCGGCATCCTCGACGCCGACATCTACGGCCCGTCGCTGCCGACGATGCTCGGCATTCACGGCCAGCGCCCCGAGTCGCCCGACAACCAGTCGATGAACCCGCTCGTCGGCCACGGGCTGCAGGCGAACTCGATCGGCTTCCTGATCGAGGAAGACAACCCGATGGTGTGGCGCGGCCCGATGGCGACCTCCGCGCTCGAGCAGCTGCTGCGCCAGACCAACTGGCACGAGCTCGACTACCTGATCGTCGACATGCCGCCCGGCACGGGCGACATCCAGCTCACGCTCGCGCAGCGCGTGCCCGTCACCGGCGCGGTGATCGTCACGACGCCGCAGGACATCGCGCTGCTCGACGCGAAGAAGGGCTTGAAGATGTTCGAGAAGGTCGGGATTCCGATCCTCGGCATCGTCGAGAACATGAGCATCCACATCTGCTCGAACTGCGGCCACGAGGAGCACATCTTCGGCGCCGGCGGGGCCGAGCGGATGGCGAAGGACTACGATGTGACCGTGCTCGGCAGCCTGCCGCTCGACATCGCGATTCGCGAGCGGGCCGACAGCGGCACGCCGACGGTCGCGGCCGAGCCGGACGGCGCGCTGGCACGTCGTTACCGCGACATCGCGCGCGGGGTCGCGCTGGCGATTGCCGAGCGCGCGCGCGACATGACGTCGAAGTTCCCGACGATCGTTGTTCAAAATACGTAAAACCCTTGCGGGGCGGGGCCTCAGGCTGTTTACGGCGCCGCGAGGCGCGGTATCATGGCGACTTTGCCCGGGTCCCTTTACCCGCCCGGCGCGGCCGTCGTATCAAACGGCCGTCAGCCGGCATGAGGATCGAATGAAACAACGACATCACGGCGTGCGCGCCGGCCGCGCGCGGCGCGCGCTGCTGGCCGCCGCCGCGCTGGGCCTGCTGGCCGGCTGTACCTCCTTTTCCTCGTCGCACGAAAAACGGGCCGACGCACAACTGCAGCCGACGGTCGGCTCGCAGGCGCGCGGCGCGGTGACGTTCGTCGAGCGTCCGGACGGTGTCCAGGTCACCTACAACCTGGTCGGCCTGCCGCCGAACAGCGATCACGCGCTGCAGGTGCATGAGCGCGGCGATTGCAACGCGGGCGACGGCTCGAGCGCCGGCCCGGTGTTCGCGCCGGCCGCCGACCGCCTGCGCGCGGGTGCCCGCGTCGCCGGCGATCTCGGCAACATCCATGCGGACGCGAACGGCGTCGCGGCCGGCTTCATCGTCGCTCCCGATCTGGCCCTCGATGGCGTGCGCTCGGCGATGAACCGCGCGGCGCTGGTGCACCGCGACTCGAGCGATCCCGCGTTTCCGCAGCATGGCGCGGGGCCCGCGCTCGCTTGCGGCGTGATCCGTTGACGGCCGCCGCGTGCGCCGCGCGATGATCGCGTAAAATGTCCGCCTTTCCCGGCCGCCGACCTGAACCGGCGGCCTTCGTTTCCCGTCACGCAGCGTTTCCTGGCGCCCCGATATGAGTATCAAGTCCGACAAATGGATTCGGCGCATGGCCGAAGAGCACAAGATGATCGAGCCGTTCATGCCCGATCAGGTTCGCGAGTCCGCGGACGGCCGCCGGATCGTCAGCTACGGCACGTCGAGCTACGGCTACGACATCCGCTGCGCGGACGAATTCAAGATCTTCACGAACATCAACTCGACGATCGTCGATCCGAAGAACTTCGACGAGGGTTCGTTTGTCGATTTCAAGGGCGACGTGTGCATCATCCCGCCGAACTCGTTCGCGCTGGCCCGCACCGTCGAATATTTCCGCATCCCGCGCACCGTGCTGACCGTCTGCCTCGGCAAGTCGACCTATGCGCGCTGCGGGATCATCGTCAACGTGACGCCGTTCGAACCCGAGTGGGAAGGCTACGTCACGCTGGAATTCTCGAATACCACGCCGTTGCCCGCGAAGATCTACGCGAACGAAGGCGTCGCCCAGGTGCTCTTCTTCGAGAGCGACGAAGTGTGCGACGTGTCGTATGCCGATCGCGGCGGCAAGTATCAGGGTCAGCGCGGTGTCACGCTGCCGAAAACCTGATCTGGTTGCATAACGTCTCACCAGTTTCCGGGTGACCGCTGCGCGTGACGCGCCGCGGTCGTTCTTTTTGGAGAATCGCCCATGAAGTTTCGTTTTCCCGTCGTCATCATCGACGAAGATTTCCGCTCCGAGAACATCTCGGGCTCCGGCATCCGGGCGTTGGCCGAAGCGATCGAGAAGGAGGGCGTCGAAGTCCTCGGCCTCACGAGCTACGGCGATCTGACGTCGTTCGCGCAGCAGTCGAGCCGCGCGTCGTGTTTCATCCTGTCGATCGACGACGACGAACTCATGCTCGGCGAGACCGGCCCGGACGGCGAACTGCCGGAGCTCGCGACCGCGATCATCGAGCTGCGCGCGTTCGTCACCGAAGTGCGCCGCCGCAACGCGGACATCCCGATCTTCCTGTACGGCGAGACGCGCACGTCGCGCCATCTGCCGAACGACATCCTGCGTGAGCTGCACGGCTTCATCCACATGTTCGAGGACACGCCGGAGTTCGTCGCGCGCCACATCATCCGCGAGGCGAAGGTCTATCTCGACTCGCTCGCGCCGCCGTTCTTCAAGGAACTCGTCAAGTACGCGGACGAAGGCTCGTACTCGTGGCACTGCCCGGGCCACTCGGGCGGCGTCGCGTTCCTGAAGAACCCGCTCGGCCAGATGTTCCACCAGTTCTTCGGCGAGAACATGCTGCGCGCGGACGTCTGCAACGCGGTGGACGAACTCGGCCAGCTGCTCGACCACACGGGCCCGGTTGCCGCGTCCGAGCGCAATGCGGCGCGCATCTTCAGCGCCGACCACCTGTTCTTCGTGACCAACGGCACGTCGACGTCGAACAAGATCGTCTGGCACGCGACAGTCGCGCCGGGCGACATCGTGCTGGTCGACCGCAACTGCCACAAGTCGATCCTGCATGCGATCACGATGACGGGCGCGATTCCGGTGTTCCTCACGCCGACGCGCAACCATTTCGGCATCATCGGGCCGATCCCGCGCGACGAATTCAAGCCGGAAAACATCCGCAAGAAGATCGAGGCGAACCCGTTCGCGCGCGAGGCGCTGCGCGAGAACCCGGACATGAAGCCGCGGATCCTGACGATCACGCAGAGCACGTACGACGGCGTCGTCTACAACGTCGAGATGATCAAGGACCTGCTCGGCGACCTGCTGGATACGCTGCACTTCGACGAAGCGTGGCTGCCGCATGCGACGTTCCACGACTTCTACCGCGACATGCACGCGATCGGCGACGGCCGTCCGCGCACGGGCGCGCTCGTGTTCGCGACGCACTCGACGCACAAGCTGCTCGCCGGCATCTCGCAGGCGTCGCAGATCGTCGTGCAGGATTCGGAGAACCGCACGTTCGACAAGCACCGCTTCAACGAGGCGTACCTGATGCACACGTCGACGAGCCCGCAGTACGCGATCATCGCGTCGTGCGACGTCGCGGCCGCGATGATGGAGCCGCCGGGCGGCACCGCGCTCGTCGAGGAATCGATCGCCGAGGCGATCGATTTCCGTCGCGCGATGCGCAAGGTCGACGCCGAATACGGCGACGACTGGTTCTTCAGCGTGTGGGGCCCGGACAACCTGTCGGAAGAGGGCATCGGGTCGCGCGAAGACTGGATGCTGAAGCCGAACGACCACTGGCACGGCTTCGGCCCGCTCGCGGAAGGCTTCAACATGCTCGACCCGATCAAGGCGACGATCATCACGCCGGGGCTCGACGTCGACGGCGAGTTCGGCGAGACGGGCATTCCGGCCGCGATCGTCACGAAGTACCTGGCCGAGCACGGGATCATCGTCGAGAAGACCGGCCTGTACTCGTTCTTCATCATGTTCACGATTGGCATCACGAAGGGCCGCTGGAACTCGATGGTGACCGAGCTGCAGCAGTTCAAGGACGACTACGACAACAACCAGCCGCTGTGGCGCGTGCTGCCGGAATTCGTCGCGCAGCATCCGCGCTACGAGCGGGTCGGCCTGCGCGACCTGTGCACGCAGATCCACGACGTGTACCGCGCGAACGACATCGCGCGCTTGACGACGGAGATGTACCTGTCGGACATGGAACCGGCGATGAAGCCGTCGGACGCGTTCGCGAAGCTCGCGCACCGCAAGATCGACCGCGTGCCGCTCGACGAGCTCGAAGGCCGCGTGACGAGCATCCTGCTCACGCCGTACCCGCCGGGCATCCCGCTGCTGATTCCGGGCGAGCGCTTCAACAAGACGATCGTGAACTACCTGCGGTTCGCGCGCGACTTCAACGAGCGTTTCCCGGGCTTCCACACCGACATCCACGGCCTCGTCGCGGAAGAGGTGAACGGCCGCGTCGAGTACTTCGTCGACTGCGTGCGCGACTGATGGCGACGCACGGACGATTCCGGGCGATGCGCGCGGCGCTGGCCGCGCTTGTCGTCTGGGCGGCAGGGTCGGTGGGGCCGGGTGTCGCGCATGCGGAAGTCGCCGCGGCCGACCCGATCGACGTCGCGATGCGGCAATGCCTCGCGCGGCGCGACCGTTCGTCGACGGCCGGCCAGATCCAGTGCATGGGCGAAGCGCAGCAGCAGTGGCAGGCAGTGATGGACGGCGCCTACCAGCGCCTGTTGAAGGATGCGCCGGTCGACGCGAAGCGCGGCTGGCAGGACAGCCAGCGTCATTGGCTCACGTGGCGCAAGGACGAAGTACATCTGCTGAAGGCCGTGTACGACACGACGCGCGGCACCGCGTACGCGATGTCGAGCGCCGACTTGCAGTTGCAGCCCGTGCGCGACCGCGCGCTTGCGCTGCGCGGCGCAGCCGATCGCTACGCGCCGCCGCCCGCCGCCGTACCGGTCGCGGCCACGAGCGGCGTGCAGGGCGGTGCGAGCGCGGTTCAGGACGCGCCCCAGAGCGCGGCCAAGCCGAACGGCAAGCCGGCGAACGCGCCGCGCGACCCGGCCGTGCGCCGCGTGCGGCCGTGCGAACAGGATGCCGCGTGCGAACACGCGCTGTTCGACCTGAACCGCTATTACCAGAAGCTGCGCCGCAAGATGCCCGCGCATTCGGCCGCGACGCTCGTGCGCGCGCAGCGCGCGTGGATCGCGTTCCGCGATGCGACCGCGCCGCTCGTCGGCGAGGACGGGCGCGTCGACCTGATCGGCGCGCGCATCGCGACGATGAAGCGGCTGTCGGAGACGGCCGGCAACAAATAAGCGCCATCGCGACGCCGGTCGTTGGGCGACACAACAAAACGGGCACCCTCGGGTGCCCGTTTGCATTTGGCTTGGTGGCGTGCGGCCTACGCAGGCTGTTGCGTGCCGTGCCGGCCGAACCACGACGGCACGAGCGCGACCGCATCGTCGAGCGAGGCGAGCACGTGCAGGCTCAGCGCGACGATTTCGGGCGTCGGTGCCTTCAGGTCGGGCACGGTGACGACCGACGCGCCGGCGCCGGCGGCCGATTGCGCGCCGAAGTCGCTGTCTTCGAACGCGACGCAAGCGTGTGCCGGCACGCCGAGGCGTTCGGCCGCGAGCCGGTAGACGGCCGGGTCGGGCTTGCCGCGCGTGACTTCGTCGCCGCCCGCGATCGCGCGAAAGAACGGCAGCACGCCGACCGCGTCGAGCCGCGTACGGATCACGTCGCACGCGGACGATGACGCGACCGCGCACGGAATGCCCGCCTGTGCCAGCGTTTCGAGTAGCGCGACCGCGCCGGGCTTCAGCGGAAACTTCGGATGCGGTTCGGGCGCCGCGAGCTGTTCGCGCACGCGGGTGCGCACTGCGTCGAACGTATCGGGGTTGCCGATCAGCCGCGCGAGGATGACCTGGCCTTCGGCGAACGAGCGGCCGACGATCTGCAGGTAGTCGGTGGTGGTGAGCACGACACCGTGCGCATTCGACACGTCGATCCACGTGTTCATGATGGTCCGCTCGGAATCGACGAGCAGGCCGTCCATGTCGAAGAGCGCGGCGGAAAAGGTCATCGGCGGCATCCGGGAAGCAGGGAAGGCGAGGGGCGGCGCGATGGCCGCCCGAATGAAAAACGGACGCCGAAGGCGTCCGTCCGGAACAGCGGGCTTACTGGCCGAGCGCGGCGCGGGCCGCCTTGACCGCCGCGCGCACCTGGTCGGGTGCGGTGCCGCCCGGGTGGTTGCGGCTGGCGACCGAACCCTCGAGCGTCAGGTAGCCGAACACGTCGTCGCCAATCAGGTGCGCGACGTTCGGCAGTTCCTGCTTCATCTCGTCGAGCGTCAGGTCGGCCAAGTCGATGCCGCGGTCGTCACAGATCTTCACCGCGTGCGCGACGGCTTCGTGCGCGTCGCGGAACGGCAGGCCGCGCTTCACGAGGTAGTCGGCGAGGTCGGTGGCGGTCGAGAAGCCCTGCAGCGCGGCCGCGCGCATCGCGTCCGGCTTCACGGTGATGCCCGCGACCATTTCGGCGAAGATCCGCAGCGTGTCGGCGACCGTGTCGACCGTGTCGAACAGCGGTTCCTTGTCTTCCTGGTTGTCCTTGTTGTACGCGAGCGGCTGGCCCTTCATCAGCGTGAGGAGCGCCATCAGGTGGCCGTTCACGCGGCCCGTCTTGCCGCGTGCGAGCTCGGGCACGTCCGGGTTCTTCTTCTGCGGCATGATCGAGCTGCCGGTGCAGAAGCGGTCGGCGATGTCGATGAAGCCGACGCGCGGGCTCATCCACAGCACGAGTTCTTCGGAGAAACGCGATACGTGCGTCATCACGAGCGCGGATGCCGCGGTGAATTCGATCGCGAAGTCGCGATCGGATACCGCGTCGAGCGAGTTCGCGCAGATGCCGTCGAAGCCGAGCGTCTTCGCGACCGCATGACGGTCGATCGGGTAGCTCGTGCCCGCGAGCGCGGCCGCGCCGAGCGGCAGGCGGTTCACGCGGGTGCGGCAGTCGCGCATGCGCTCCGCGTCGCGCGAGAACATCTCGACGTACGCGAGCAGGTGGTGGCCGAACGTGACGGGTTGCGCGACCTGCAGGTGCGTGAAGCCCGGCATGATCGTGTCGGCATTCTGTTCCGCGAGGTCGAGCAGCGCGCCGCGCAGGTCGTTCAGCAGGCCGCCGATGCGGTCGATCTCGCCGCGCAGCCACAGGCGGATGTCGGTCGCGACCTGGTCGTTGCGCGAGCGGCCCGTGTGCAGGCGCTTGCCGGCATCGCCGATCAGCGCGGTCAGGCGCGCCTCGATGTTCAGGTGGACGTCTTCGAGGTCGAGCTGCCATTCGAATTCGCCGCGCTCGATCTCGCCCTTGATCTGCGCCATCCCGCGTTCGATCGCCGCCAGGTCGTCGGCGCTGATGATCTTCTGCGCGGCGAGCATGTTCGCGTGCGCGAGCGAGCCGGCGATGTCGACGAGCGCAAGGCGCTTGTCGAAAAACACCGACGACGTGTAGCGCTTGACCAGCTCCGACATCGGTTCCGAGAAGCGGGCCGACCAGGCCTCGCCCTTTTTGTGCAGTTGGGACGTCATGGCGATTCTTCGAAGGGGAGTTGGGCGGCGTGCGCCGCCGAGGGAATCCCGCGATTCTAACATTCGCAGGCCTGCCCGCTGACGCGCGCAGCCGTTCGCGGCGGCCCGCCGGGCGTTGCCGGCGTGGCCCGGCCCGCTCAGTCGCGCACGAGCACGACCAGCTTCAAGTCCTCGCGGTGCGCGGGCTTCAGCGTGATCTGCTGGTACACGAGGCGGCCGTCGGCCGGATGGTCGAATTCGCGCAGGCCGCCTTCGCGCTCGAACACGTCCTGCGACGCCCAGTATTGCGCGAACGCGTCGCTGCCGGCGGTCAGCGCGTCGATCAGCGCGCGCGTCGGCGCATCGGCCAGGTGACGGATCGAATCGGCGCGGAATTCGGCCGCGAGCCGCCGCGCGCGGGTTTCCCAGTCGACGATCAGCGTGCGCGCGGCCGGCGACATGAACGTGAAGCGCAGCAGGTTGCGGTCGTGCTCGCCGTCGAGCCAGCCGGAAAACAGCGCGGCGGCCGGCGCGTTCCACGCGAGCGCGTTCCATTGGCGGTCGAGCACGTACGCGGGCGTCGCGATCGCCGCGACGGTCGCGGCGAGCGTCGGCGGCAGGTCGCCGCCCGCGACGTCCGGCTCGGCCGGGTCGCGCTGCGCGGCCAGCTCGAACAGGTACGCGCGCTCGGCCTTCGACAGTTGCAGCGCGACGGCGATCCGCGCGAGCGCGTCGGCCGACGCCGACACGGGGCGGCCCTGTTCGATCCACGTGTACCAGGTCGGGCTGACGCCGCACAGTTGCGCGACTTCCTCGCGCCGCAGCCCCGGCGTGCGGCGGCGCGGGCCGGGCGGCAGGCCGACGGCCTGCGGCGACAGCCGCTCGCGATGGGCACGGATGAATTCGCCGAGCGCGCGGGCGGGCGTGGCGTCGAGCGGCGGGACGGGGGCGGAGGACGGGTGGTTCATGCGGAAACGGCGAAGTAGAAGCGAGGACGCGGCAATAGTCAGACAGGTGTATCGAATACCAGAATAACTGCTTAACTTGTACTGGTACAAACGCAGGCCTATTGTAGCGGCTCGCGCGCTGACAGGCAGCGGGCGTCCCACAAAACGCGAGCATGGGGCTGGAGCGGCGCACCAAAGCGTCAACTCCGTTCCACTGCGCAAAGGAGCGAACGATGAAACACCACGACCAGGTCGCCGACGCATTCGGCACGACGGCCGCCGCCTATCTGACGAGCACGGTCCACGCGACGGGTGCCGACCTGCAGACGCTCGCCGACGCGGTGCGCGCGACGCCCGACGCCGCGGTGCTCGATCTCGGCTGCGGTGCCGGTCACGCGAGCTTCGCGGTCGCGCCGCACGTGCGCGACGTGGTCGCATACGATCTCGCCGCGCCGATGCTCGCGACCGTCGACGCGGCCGCGCGCGAGCGCGGGCTCGCGAACATCCGCACGCAGCAGGGCCCGGCCGAACGGCTGCCGTTCGACACCGCGACGTTCGACTGGGTCGTGAGCCGGATGAGCGCGCACCACTGGCACGACATGCGCGCGGCGCTCGTCGAGGTGCGCCGCGTGCTGAAACCGGGCGGCCGCGTGCTGATGATCGACATCGCGGGCAACGATCATCCGTTGCTCGACACGTACCTGCAGGCCGCGGAAGTACTGCGCGACGCATCGCACGTGCGCGATTACCGCGCCGACGAGTGGCTCGGGATGTTCCGCGACGCGGGCTTCGACGCACAGGTGCACAGCCGCTGGCGGTTGCCGATCGATTTCGATACATGGGTCGCGCGCATCCGCACGCCGGCCGACAGCGTCGCCGGCATTCGCGCGCTGTGGGCGCATGCGCCCGACGAGGTGCGCGGTTATTACGCGGTGCAGCCCGACGGTTCGTTCGAGCACGACGCGCTCCTGATCGACGCGCGCTGACCGCGCGGCGCGGCTCGCCGGCGCTTTTCGCCGTCCGATGAAAAAAGCCGCGATACGCACCGTGGGCACGGTGGCGTATCGCGGCTTTCGCGATGCCGGCCGGCGCGGAACGGGCCCGCGCCGGATGCGGATCAGCCCGTGTTGCGCAGGCCGGCCGCGATCCCGTTGATCGTCAGGTGAATCCCGCGGCGCAGCCGCGCGTTCGTGTCGCCCGCGCGGTGACGCTTGATCAGCTCGACCTGCAGGTGATTCAGCGGATCGAGATACGGGAAGCGGTTCGTGATCGAGCGCGCGAGCAGCGGGTTGGTCGCGAGACGGCCTTCGTGTCCCGTGATTTCCGCCAGGGCCTGCGACGTGCGCTCCCATTCCGCGACGATGCGCTCGAACACGTGCTTGCGCAGCTTGCGGTCGGCGACGAGTTGCGCGTAGCGCGACGCGACCGCGAGATCGGTCTTCGCGAGCACCATGTCCATGTTCGACAGCAGGTTCGCGAAGAACGGCCAGGTCTTGTTCATCTTCTTCAGCAGCGCGACGCGCTTGGTGCGCTCGGCGTCGTCCGGCGCGCCGTCGAGATACGCGCTCACCGCGCTGCCGAAGCCGTACCAGCCCGTCAGCAGCAGCCGGCACTGGCCCCACGAGAAGCCCCACGGAATCGCGCGCAGATCCTCGATCTTGCGCTGCTTCGGATCCTGCAGCTTGCGCGAGGCCGGGCGGCTGCCGATGTTCAGCTCGGCGATCTCGGTGATCGGCGTCGACGAGAAGAAGTAGTCGGTGAAGCCCGGCGTTTCGTAGACGAGCGCGCGGTACGCGGCCATCGCCGAGTCGGACAGCGTCTGCATCGCGGCTTCGAACGCGGGCAGTTGCGCGGGGGCGTTCGATTGCGGCAGCAGCGATGCCTCGAGCGTCGCGGCGACGACCGTCTCGAGGTTGCGCCGGCCGATCTCCGGGTTCGCGAACTTGCTCGCGATCACCTCACCCTGTTCGGTCAGGCGGATCTGGCCGTTCACGGTGCCCGGCGGTTGCGACAGGATCGCCTGGTAGGTCGGGCCGCCGCCGCGGCCGACCGTGCCGCCGCGGCCGTGGAACAGCCGCAGCGTGATCTTGCGGTCGCGGAACAGGTCGACGAGCGCGAGTTCCGCACGATACAGCTCCCAGTTCGACGTGAGGAAACCGCCGTCCTTGTTGCTGTCCGAGTAGCCGAGCATCACCTCCTGCTCGGCGCCCTGGTGCGCGATCAGCGCATCGATGCCCGGCAGCGCGAAGTATTCGCGCATGATGCGCGACGCGTCGCGCAGGTCGGGGATCGTCTCGAACAGCGGGATCACCATCAGGCTGTTCTTCGCATGGCTGCCGGGCACGCCGAGCGTGCCTTCGAGCAGCCCCGTCTCCTTCTGCAGCAGCAGCACCTCGACGAGGTCGCTGACGGTTTCCGTATGCGAAATGATGTAGTTGCGCACGGCGCGGGCGCCGAATTGCGCGCGCACGTCGCGCGCCTTCTCGAACACGCCGAGCTCGCTCTGCGCGAGCGCCGAGTATTCGATGTACGGCGAGCGCAGCGGGCGCGGATCGGCGAGCGCGGCGAGCAGCACGCGCAGCTTCTCTTCCTCGGCGAGCGCCGCGTAGTCGGCCTCGACGCCCGCGCGCGCGAACAGCTCGGCGACCACGGCTTCATGGATGTCGGAGCTCTGGCGCAGGTCGATGCTCGCGAGATGGAAGCCGAACACTTCGGCCGCGCGCACGAGCGGCGCGAGGCGCGGCGCGGCGAGCGACGTGCCGTGGTGTTCGTCGAGCGATGCGGTCAGCACCTTCAGGTCGGCGACGAACGCTTCGGAATCCGCATACGGGATCGCGCGCACGGGCGGCGCGCCGCGGCCCGCGCTGCGCACGGGCACCGTGCCTTCGCCGACGCGCACACGCGCGCTCGCGGCGAGCCGCGTGTAGATGCCGATCAGCGCGCGGCGATACGGTTCGTCGACGCGGTGCGGCGACTGGTCGGGCGACGCCGCCGCGAGCGCCTTCACGGCGTCGTTCGCGCCGACGAGCAGGTTCGACACCGACAGCTCGGCGCCCAGCTTGTGCACCTGTTCCAGATAGTGTTCGAGGATCACCGCGGCCTGGCGGTTGATCGCCTCGTCGAGCGTCGGCGCGGTCACGTTCGGGTTGCCGTCGCGATCGCCGCCGATCCAGCTGCCCATCTGGAAGAACGCGGGTACGCGCGCGGACAGGCCGTGCTCGGCGAGCGCGGCCTCGATGTCGCCGTACAGCGCCGGCAGCTCGTCGAGGAAGGTCGCGCGGTAGTACGACAGCGCGTTCTCGATCTCGTCACCGACCGTCAGGCGCGCGTCGCGCAGCATGCGGGTCTGCCACAGTGCGGTCACGCGCGCGCGCAGCATCGATTCGTTGTACTGGCGCTCGCGCGCGGTCAGCTCCTGGTCGCGTTCGGCGAGCAGGCGCGCGATGTCGTGCTGCGCGTCGAGGATGCTCTTGCGCTGCACTTCGGTCGGGTGTGCGGTCAGCACCGGCACGATCAGCGCATCGTCGAAGAAGCGCTGCAGCAGGCGTTTCGACGCGTTGCCGGTGGTCTTCAGCTGTTCGAGCGCGTACGCGACGGTGCCGGGCTGCGGCGCGGAGCCGGCCAGCGCGTGGATGCGGCGGCGGCGGTTGTGGTGGCGGTCTTCCGCGATGTTCGCGAGATGCGAGAAATAGCTGAACGCGCGCACGACGCTCACCGTCTGCTCCGGCGTCAGCTTGCGCAGTTTCTTCTCGAGCGTCTGCGCGGCTTCGCTGTCGTCCTCGCGGCGGAACTTGACCGCGGTCTGGCGGATCGTCTCGACGACGTCGAACACGGTGTCGCCTTCCTGCTCGCGCACGACGTCGCCGAGCAGGCGGCCGAGGAAGCGGATGTCCTCGAACAGCGGGCCGTCCTTGTCTTCACGCGTGCGCGTGCCGGACTTCGGCGCGCCGGCCGTGCGGGCAGCGGGGCCGGCGGTTTTCGGCGCGCGTTTTGTCTGACGTATCGGGTCTTTCGGTTTCGTTGCCGTTTTCGCACGGCCGTTCGCGGCGGTGGCGACAGTGCCCGTCGGGGCGTCGGAGGAGGACTGGGCAGCATTGCGGCGCGCCGTACGCGCCGATCCGGAAGACTTCACGATGGGTTTCCTTGGGAAAGCTCGAGTCAAAAGGAACTGCGAAAACTGCGGGAACTGCGGTCAAGCAACCAGCTACGTGCGGCACATCCGCACATCGGCGCCGCGACCCGCGCAGGGGCCGGTCGGGCGCAGGCTCCGGGCCCGGGCGGGCCGGGGCGTGCGTGCTACCATTGTTCGATCTTCAATCCCGTCCTTCGATGTTCCAGCAATGAATTCCGAGACCCTTGCGGCCGGGCCGCAACAGGCACAGCCGCCCGCGACGTTGACGATTGCTTCGCGCGAGAGCCGCCTGGCGATGTGGCAAGCCGAACATGTGCGTGATGCGCTGCGCAAATTATATCCAGCTTGTGACGTGAAAATCCTCGGGATGACGACCCGGGGCGATCAGATTCTCGATCGCACGCTGTCGAAGGTCGGCGGCAAGGGCCTGTTCGTGAAGGAACTGGAGAGCGCGCTGGCCGACGGCCGCGCCGATCTCGCCGTGCATTCGCTGAAGGACGTGCCGATGGCGCTGCCCGACGGCTTCTCGCTTGCCGCGATCATGGAGCGCGAGGATCCGCGCGACGCGTTCGTGTCGAACGACTACGCGTCGCTCGACGCGCTGCCGGCCGGCGCGGTCGTCGGCACGTCGAGCCTGCGCCGCGAGGCGATGCTGCGCGCGCGCTATCCGCACCTCGACGTGCTGCCGCTGCGCGGCAACCTCGACACACGCCTCTCGAAACTCGACCGCGGCGACTACGCGGCGATCATCCTCGCGGCCGCCGGCCTGAAGCGCCTCGGCCTCGAAGCGCGGATCCGCGCGCTGCTCGACGTCGAGGCGAGCCCGCCAGCGGCCGGCCAGGGCGCGCTCGGCATCGAGATCGCGGCGCACCGCGACGACGTCGCCGGCTGGCTCGCGCCGCTGCACGACCGGCAGACCGCGCTCGCGGTCGAGGCCGAGCGGATGGTGTCGCGCGCGCTCGGCGGCAGCTGCGAGGTGCCGCTCGCCGCGCACGCGGTGTGGCGAGCGGGCGAACTGTACCTGACGGGCCGCGTGTCGACGACCGACGGCAAGCGCGTGCTGACGGCCGAGGAGTGCGGTGCGGTCGTGACCGTCGCCGATGCGCTCGCGCTCGGCCGCGCCGTGTCCGACGATCTCGAGGAGCAAGGTGCGCTCGACATCGTCCGCGCACTGCTCGCCGCCGGCTCGCCGGCCGGCAAGGGCGACGCCTGATGGCGGGCGGCGCGCGCGCGTTCACCGCCGTCCTGACGCGCCCGGACGGCCAGTCGGACACGCTCGCCGCGCAACTGGCCGACGCCGGTTGCGACGTGCTCGAATTCCCGCTGATCGACATCGCGCCGGTCGACGATCCGGCGCCGCTCGACGCCGCGTTCGCGGCGCTTGCCGACTACGCGCTCGTGATTTTCGTGTCGCCGAACGCGATCGACCGCGCGCTCGCGCAGTACGGCGCGATCTGGCCGAACGCGCTGCCGGTCGGCGTGGTCGGGCCCGGCAGCGTCGCGGCGCTCGAGCGTCACGGCATCGCGGCGCCCGCGCATCGCGTGATCGCGCCGCAGGCGCCGGCCGACGGCGGCGTGCCCCATTACGATTCGGAAAGCCTGTTCGCGTGCATCGAGGCCGCATTCGGCGGCGCTCAGGCGCTGGCAGGCAAGCGCGTGATGATCGTGCGCGGCGACGGCGGGCGCGAATGGCTCGCCGACCGGCTGCGCGAGGCCGGCGCGGACGTCACGCTGGTTGCCGCGTACCGGCGCGTCGTGCCCGAGCCGCGCGTCGGCGCATGGGAGCGCGTGCATGCGCTGCTCGACGGCGCACCGCATGCGTGGCTCGTCACGAGCTCGGAAGGCGTGCGCAACCTGCACGAACTCGCGCGGGCGCATTTGAACGATGCCGAGATCGATGCGCTGAAGCATGCGCCGCTCGTGACGCCGCACCCGCGCATCGAGCAGACCGCGCGTACATTGGGTTTTGATAGGATTACGCTGACCGGCGCGGGCGATGAGCGCATCGTCCGCGCGTTTCGAACGATGGCCGCCGAGGCCGTCCAACCGGCGACAGCCGCACCGGTGACTAAACGCATGACAGATACCAACGATTCCAAAAGCGTCGCTTCCCAGCCGGCCGCTGCATCCGCACCGCCGTCTCGACCCCCGTACATGGCGTCCGAACCGCCCGCGCGCCGCGGCGGCAGCGCGCTGCTGTGGTTCGTCGTCGTCGTGCTCGGCTGCGCGGCGGGTGTCGGCGGTTATGCGCTGAACCGCAAGATCGACCGGCTCGACGGCTCGTTCGTCACGCGCCAGAAGGCGCTCGACGCGCAGACGGCCGAAACGCGCATGAAGACCGAGCAGGCGCTCGCGAGCACGCATCAGGTCGACACGCAGCTCGCGCAGCTCGACGGCAAGCTCGCCGACGCGCAGAGCGCGCAGCAGGCGCTGCAGCAGCAATACCAGGACCTGTCGCGCAACCGCGATGCGTGGATGCTCGAGGAAGTCGACCAGATGCTGTCGAGCGCGAGCCAGCAGCTTCAACTGACGGGCAACACGCAACTCGCGCTGATCGCGCTGCAGAACGCCGACGCGCGTCTCGCGACGTCGCAGAGCGCGCAGGCCGTCACGGTGCGCAAGGCGCTCGCGCTGGACATCGAGAAGCTGAAGGCCGCGCCGGCGGCCGATCTCACCGGCCTCGCGATCAAGCTCGACGACGCGATCGGCAAGATCGACGCGCTGCCGCTGTCCGGCGAGGCGATCGTGCCGCACGAGGCGCCGAAGGCCGCGCCGGTCGACGCCGCGGCGTCGGCCGTGGCCGGCGAGCCGCGCTGGAAGGTGTGGTGGCACGACTTCTCGGCCGGTCTCGGCCAGCAGCTGAAGGGCCTCGTGCAGGTGCGCCGGATCGACAACGCGGACGCGATGCTCGCGTCGCCCGATCAGGGCTACTTCGTGCGCGAGAACGTGAAGCTGCGCCTGCTCACCGCGCGGTTGTCGCTGCTCGCGCGCAACGACAGCGCGATGAAGGCCGACCTGCACGCCGCGCAGGCGTCGCTCGGGAAGTATTTCGATCAGGCATCGAAGGACACGCAGACCGTCGAGGATCTGCTCAAGCAGGTTGACGGCGCATCGCTGACGGTCGCGGTGCCGAACCTGAACACGAGCCTGAACGCCGTTCAGCAGTTCAAGAGCCGGGGGTAACGATGACGCTTCGAGGAATCGTCTGGCTCGCGGTCCTGTTCGCGATCGCCGCGGCGCTCGCCACCGTCGGGCATTTCGACGCGGGGCAGGTGCTGCTCGTCTATCCGCCGTATCGGGTCGACGTGTCGCTGAACCTGTTCGTGATCGCCATCGTCGTGCTGTTCATCGTCGTGTATGCGCTGCTGCGCATCGTGCGCAACATCTGGCGCATGCCGCAGCGGGTCGCCGCGTATCGTGCGCGTTCGCGCAACGAGAAGGCGCAGGCGTCGTTGCGCGACGCGATCGCGAACCTGTATGCGGGCCGTTTCTCGCGCGCGGAAAAGGCCGCGCGTGAGGCGCTGTCGGTCGACGCGAACCTGGGTGCGGCGAGTCTCGTCGCGGCTACCGCCGCGCACCGGATGCACGAGTACACGCGCCGCGACGACTGGCTGTCGAAGGTCGACGCGCCCGAGTGGCAGGATGCACGGCTGCTCGCTGCGGCCGACATGCGCGCGGACGCACGCGATGCTGATGGCGCGCTCGCCGCGCTGGCTGACTTGCAGGCGGGTGGCAAACGCATCCATGCGCAGCAGGTTGCGCTGCGCGCACAGCAGCAGTTGAAGAACTGGGCCGAAGTGCTGAAGCTCGCGAAGGCGCTGGAGAAACGTGAGGCGCTGCATCCGGCCGCGGCCGTGCGGCTGCGCCAGCAGGCCGCGGAAAACCTGCTTCGCGAACGCCGGCACGATCCGGACGCGCTGCTCGAGGTGTGGCAGTCGCTGTCGCCGGTCGAGCGCCAGTCGCCGCGTCTCGCCGATCTCGCGGCCGACCTGCTGGTGCCGCTCGAGCGTCGCAACGAAGCGCGTCGCATCGTCGAGGAAGCGCTCGCGCACAACTGGGATGCGCGCCTGCTGCGTCGTTACCCGGACACGGCCGGCGCCGATGCGCTGCCGCTGATCCAGAAGGCCGAAGGGTGGAAGAAGGATCACCCGGAAGATGCCGACCTGCTGTTCGCGCTCGGCCGCCTCTGCCAGCAGCAGCAATTGTGGGGCAAGGCGCAGTCGTTCCTCGAATCGGCGCTGAAGCTGGCCGACAACGAGGCGCTGAAGGTGCGTGCGCACCGCGCGCTCGCGCGTCTGTTCGAGCATCTCGGCGAAACCGACAAGGCCGCGAAGCACTACCGCGAAAGCGCGCTCGCGATCACCGTGGTCTGACGCGCGTGGCGCGGCTGCTTGCCGCTCCGCGAAAAAGCCCCGAACGCCATCTGGCCTTCGGGGCTTTTTTTATCCTGCTGCCGGCGATCGGCCGGCATCGGGCGATGGATGCGATACGCGGCGTGCAGTATCGCTACGCGTCGAGCTTGCGCAGCAGGTCGTCTTCGGACGCGACGAACCACACCGACCGCCCGCGATTGGATTCGCGCACGAGGGCACGGAACGCTTCGCTGCGTGCGACCCAGCGGTCGATGTCGCCGATCACGCCGAGTCGCAACCCGTAGTTGACGAATTTCTGCAGCATCGCGCCCGCGAGCCCGCTTTCGAGCCGGTAGAAATCGTCGTGCAGCGCGTCGGCGGGGACCGCGATCCAGTCGACTTCATGTTCGTGCGCGAGCGCGACGAGGTCCAGCGCATCGCTTTCCCGCTGCAAGACCTGGGCGGACGTGTCCCGGACCAGCACGCGGGTGCCGGCTGCTTCGATGATTCGGTGGTGCATGCCTGTTGGCTCCGTCGAGATGATCATTAGGTGCGGTGCGTCACTTGTCCACGAGCTGCTTCGGCACCGACAGCGCGAGCAGCCCGCCGAGCACGAGGAATCCCGCGAGCATATACATGCCCGCGTCGTTGGCGCCCGTCGCCTGCTTGAGCCAGCCCATCAGGTAGGGGCTCAGGAAGCCCGCGAGGTTGCCGATCGAGTTGATCATCGCGATGCCGGCCGCGGCGGCCGCGCCGCCGAGGAACGCGGTCGGCAGGCTCCAGAACAGCGGCAGCGTGGTCAGGATGCCGATCGTCGCAAGCGTGAGGCCGAGCATCGCGAGCGCGGTCTGATGCGCCCAGATCACCGACAGCACGAGCCCGACCGCGCCGATCGCGGCGGGAATCGCGAGGTGCCAGCGGCGTTCGCGGTGCTTGTCCGCGCTGCGCGCGATCAGGATCATCGCGACCACCGCGGCCGCATACGGAATCGCCGACAGCAGGCCGATCGCGACCGTGTCGGTGACGCCCGTCGCCTTGATGATGGTCGGCAGCCAGAAGCCGACGCCGTAGAGCCCCATCACGAACGAGAAGTAGATGAGCGCCATCAGCAACACGCGCGGGCTGGCCAGCACGGCGCCGAGCGGCAGGTCCTGCTTCGTCGCTTCTTCCGCGTCGACGTTGCGCGCAAGCAGCGCCTTTTCCTCGTCGGTCAGCCAGTTCGCCTTCGCGATCCGGTCGTCGAGCTTGAGGAACACGACGACGCCGACCAGCACCGACGGGATGCCTTCGAGCAGGAACAGCCATTGCCAGCCGTGCCACCCGCTGATACCGTCGAACGCCTTCAGGATGAAGCCCGAGAGCGGCCCGCCGATCACGCCGGACAGCGCGACGGCCGTCATGAAGAAGGTCGTCATCCGGCCGCGCCGGTGCGCGGGATACCAGTACGTGAGGTAGAGGATCACGCCGGGGAAGAAGCCGGCTTCGGCGACGCCGAGCAGGAAGCGCATCACATAGAACATCGTGGGCGTCGTGACGAACATCGTCAGGATCGAGATCACGCCCCACGTCGCCATGATCCGCGCGATCCACAGGCGCGCGCCGACCTTGTGCAGGATGATGTTGCTCGGCACCTCGAACAGGAAGTAGCCGAAGAAGAAGATCCCGGCACCGAGCCCGTAGACGGTGTCGCTCAGGTTCAGGTCGCTCGCCATCTGCAGCTTCGCGAACCCGACGTTCACGCGGTCGAGATACGCGACCACGTAGCACAGCAGCAGGAGCGGCGTGAGCCGCCACGACACCTTGCGGTAGGTTGCTTCCTCGAATGCGCCGGACGAACCCGGCAGCGACTGCGTCGATGTTGCCATGTTGTCTCCTGTCTATTTGTGGTTGGCCGGAGCCGGCGCATCGGCGCCCGATCCGGTTTCGTGCGAAGTAATGCGTGGACGGGGTGCCGACCGGTGAATCCCGGCGCGGCGCGCGAACAGCCCGGTGTAGCTAGATGCAGCGTCCGCCGTCGACTTCAAGGCAGACGCCCGTGATGAATTCGGCCTCGTCGGATGCCAGGTAAAGCGCTGCGTTGGCGATGTCCTGTGGCGTCGAGAAGCGGCCGAGCGGGATCGTCGCGAGGAAGCGGCGGCGGTTGTCGGGCGTGTCCTCGCAGCCCATGAACTCGGTCATCAGCGCCGTTTCTCCGAGCACGGGATTGATGCAGTTCACGCGGATGCGGTCGGCGCCGAGCTCGGCCGCGAGCGACTTGCTCGCGGTGATCATCGCGCCCTTCGTGCTGTTGTACCAGACGAGGCCCGGGCGCGGCCGCACGCCGGCCGTCGACGCGACGTTCACGAACACGCCGCCGCCCTGTTCGCGGAAGTACGGAACGAAGGTCTGCACGCACCAGAACAGGCTCTTCATGTTGACGGCGTACACGCGGTCGAATTCGGCTTCCGTGACGTCGAGCACCGGCTTGTTGCGGTGCGTGGTGCCCGCGTTGTTCACGACGATCTGCACCGAATGGAAATCGTCGAGCGCGGCCTGCAGCAGCGCGCGCCAGTCGTCGTCCTTCGACACGTCGCCGGCCACCGCGATCGCCTTGCCACCGGCGAGCGCGATCTCGCTCGCGACGCGCTCGGCCGCCGCGCCGTTCAGGTCGTTGACGACGACGTTCGCGCCTTCGCGCGCGTAGGTCTTCGCGATGCCTTCGCCGAAACCCGAGCCGCCGCCCGTGACGATGGCCGTCTTGCCGCTCAACCGCATGGTGTGTCTCCTGTGCTGGTGATGAGAGTCGTCGTGTTTCGTTTCGCGATTCGGCCGGCTGCTGCCGGCCGCGTTCGCGTGCCGCGCGTTCAGCCGTGCCGGATCGCGATCGTCTTCAGCGCGGTGAAACCGTACAGCGCCTCGAAGCCTTTCTCGCGGCCATGGCCCGAGTGGCCGACGCCGCCGAACGGCAGTTCGACGCCGCCGCCCGCGCCGTAGTTGTTGATGAACACCTGGCCCGCGCGCAGGCGTCGCGCGAGACGCATCTGACGTGCGCCGTCGCGCGTCCAGATGCCCGCGACGAGGCCGTACGGCGTGCCGTTCGCGAGTTCGACGGCTTCGTCTTCGTCGACGAAACGCATCGCGGCGAGCACGGGGCCGAACACTTCCTCCTGCGCGAGCCGGTGCGACGGCGGCACGTCGCGCAACAGCGCGGGTGCCTGGTAGAAGCCGCTTTCGGGCGCGTCGGCGACGACCTGCCCGTGCGCGGCCATCGGAATGCCGTCGTGCTGCGCGTCGGACAGGAAATCCCACACGCGCTGCTGCTGTTTCGCGTTGATCAGCGGGCCGCAGTCGAGATCGGCGCGGCTCGGGCCGACGCGCAGCCCGTTGAACGCGGTGGCGAGCCGTTCGACGAGCGGCTCGTAGACCGCGCGCTCGATCAGCACGCGGCTGCCGGCCGAGCAGGTCTGCCCGCCGTTCTGCACGATCGCCGATACGAGCACCGGCAGCGCCGCTTCGAGATCGGCATCGGCGAACACGATCTGCGGCGACTTGCCGCCGAGTTCGAGCGTGACGGGCACGTGGTTCTCGGCTGCCATCTGCGTGACCAGCTTGCCGGTGGCCGGCGAGCCCGTAAACGAGATGTGGTCGATGCCCGGATGGCGCGCGAGCGCGGCACCGGCTTCATGGCCGTAGCCGGTGACGATGTTGAGCGCGCCGGCCGGCAGCCCGGCCTCGGCGGCCAGCTCGGCGACGCGCAGCACCGACAGGCACGCATCCTCGGCCGGCTTGACGACGCACGCGTTGCCGGCCGCGAGCGCCGCGCCGACGCTGCGCCCGAAGATCTGCATCGGGTAGTTCCACGGCACGATGTGGCCGGTGACGCCGTGTGGTTCGCGCACCGTCAGCACCGTGTAGCCGGCCTGATAGGGAAGGGTTTCGCCGTGCAGCTTGTCGGCCGCGCCCGCGTAGAACTCGAAGTAGCGCGCGAGCGCGGCCGCGTCGGCGCGCGCCTGCTTCAGTGGCTTGCCGGTGTCGCGCGCCTCGATCGCGGCGAGTTCCTCCAGCGAATCGGTCACGCGCGCCGACAGCCGCATCAGCACGCGGCCGCGCTCGGCGGCACTCGCGGCGCCCCATGCGCCCGCGAATGCGTCGCGGGCCGCGGCGACCGCGCGCTCGATGTCGGGCGCGGTGCCGCGCGCGATCGTCGCGAACGGCTGGCCGTCGGACGGATCGACGACCGCGATCGTTTCCAGTTGCGCGGGCAACGTCCATTCGCCTGCGATGAAGTGCTTAGCTTCTTCCATGCCTGCTCCTGTCGTCATGCAACGCCGCCTGTCGTTCGACGGCTGGACATCCGGAACCGATTATCGCGCCGATCGTCACCCGGATGCCACCGGTCGATTGGCTATAATGGCGCATTCCCTTGGGGGACGCCCGCGGCGCTGCATCGGTCGCGGCGCCCTGTCCCGAATTCCCATCGACCTACAGAGAGCGCTCATGAGCTTCAATCATGTTCCGGCCGGCAAGGACCTGCCGCAAGATTTCAACGTGATCATCGAGATTCCCGCCCAAAGCGATCCGGTGAAGTATGAGGCGGACAAGGAGCTGGGTCTCCTCGTCGTCGACCGCTTCATCGGCACGGGCATGCGCTATCCGGTGAACTACGGCTACATCCCGCAGACGCTGTCGGGCGACGGCGATCCGGTCGACGTGCTGGTGATCACGCCGTTCCCGCTGCTGGCCGGCTCGATCGTGCGTTCGCGCGTGCTGGGCATGCTGCAGATGACCGACGAGTCGGGCGTCGACGCGAAGCTGGTCGCGGTGCCGCACGACAAGGTCTGCCCGATGACGGCGAACCTGAAGTCGATCGACGACGTGCCCGAGTACCTGAAGGACCAGATCAAGCACTTCTTCGAGCAATACAAGGCGCTCGAGAAGGGCAAGTGGGTGAAGGTCGAAGGCTGGGCCGGCATCGAAGCCGCGCACAAGGAAATCACCGACGGCGCCGCGAACTACAAGAAGTAAGCAGCGTGCCGGCCCGACGGCCGGTTCGTGCGAAACGCAAACCGCGCGTGTCTCCTCAGGAGGCCGCGCGGTTTTGTTTTGCGCGCGCGGTTTTCTTGCGCGCGGAAGTGGAAGCGGGCGGGGCGATAGTGGTTGGCTTGTCCGTTGCACCCTGCGTGCGCTTGGCGCGGCGAGGAGCAGCGGAGACCGCGGTGGCTTCGTCGGCTTTCCTGGCCGACGGACGACGGCGGGCCGGTGCGGAAGCGTCGTTGTCGCGCCCGTTCGCGACGGGCTTTCCGGCAACGGCCGGTGCTTTCTTTTTCGTCGAAGGAGGTGCGGACGGCTTGTCTTTTTTTGCCGGCGTGCTGCGCGACGCGGTCTTTTTCGCGACCGCATCGCCGTCGGTCTTTGCGCGTTTCGCGACCGGCGCGGCTTTGGCCGCCTTGGGCGCTTTGGTGGCTTGTTTGGTTTTCGCGGTCTTCGGGGTCTTTGCGGTTTTGGCGGCTTTCTTGGCGTTGCCGGTCTTCGCGCTCTTCCCGGCCGCCTTTTCCGTTTCCGCCGTCTTCGTCGCGTTGTCGACGTTTTCAGCCTTTGCTTTCGCCTTCTTCCGCCCACGCGTGCCCGCCTGCAAACCCGCTGCTTCGCCGCTCTCGTCGAGCGTCACCACGACCGGCAGCACCGATTCCAGCGTACGCAACCCGGCCGCCAGCTCACGCTTCTGCACGGGCGTGAGCCGCTTCACCCAGTATTCGGCGCGCGACGCGCTCGACCGGTCGGGCAGCGGAAACGATGCGAGCACCGCGCGCGGCTTGCGCGAGCGCGTGTAGCGCGCGCCCTTGCCGGCGGCGTGCTCGTCGAAGCGCGCGGCAACGTCGGTCGTGATGCCCGTGTAGACGCTGTCGTCGGCGCATTCGATCAGATACAGAAACCAGGACATGGCAGGGCGGCGGGATGCGAAGCCGCCAGTGTCTCAGAAAACGCGTGCGTCAACGCCACCGGCGCCGTGTCCATCGCGGAAGCGGCGCGGCGTCGGCCACTACTCGGTGCCGCGCCGGAACGGATCGTGTTCGCGCAATTCGTCGACGTACGCGTGGATATGCTCGGTCTCGCGTTCGAGAAAGCGCGCGACCGCGTCCGAGAACGCCGGGTGCGCGAGCCAGTGCGCGGAGTGCGTGACGGTCGGCAGGAACCCGCGCGCGAGCTTGTGTTCGCCCTGCGCGCCGCCTTCGAACGTGTCGAGCCCGGCTTCGATGCAGAATTCGAGCAACTGGTAGTAGGCCGTTTCGAAATGCAGGCACGGCACGTGCTCGATCGCCCCCCAGTAGCGGCCGTACAGCGTGCCGCCGCCGTGCTCGCCGCGCCGGTAGACGGCGAGCGCGCTCGCGATCGGCTTTCCGTCGGCTTCCGCGATCACGAGCAGCAGGTTCTCGGGCATCGACGCGCCGATCGCGCGGAAGAAGTCGAGGTTCAGGTACGGGCTCGAAAAGTGTTCGCGGTAGGTCTGCCGGTAGCAGCGCGAGAAGAAGCGCCAGTCGGCGTCGCTGATCCGGTCGCCGGTGAGCCGCCGGAACGTCACGCCCGCGTCGTGCACCTTGCGCCGTTCCGCACGGATGTTCTTGCGCTTCTTCTGCTCGAGCGTGGCGAGGAAATCGTCGAAGTGGCGGTAACCGTCGTTGATCCAGTGGAACTGCACGCCTTCGCGCAGCATCATCCCCATCGATTCGAGGAGCCGCGCTTCGTCGCCGGTGGGGAACAGCACGTGCAGCGACGACACGTCGCTCTGCTCGGCGAACGCGAGCAGCGTGGCCGCGAGCCGGCGGCGCGCGTCGTCGTCGGCCGCGAGCAGGCGCGTGCCCTGCACGGGCGTGAACGGCACCGCGCACAGCAGCTTCGGGTAGTAGGGCAGGTCGTTGCGCTGGTACGCGTCGGCCCACGCCCAGTCGAACACGTATTCGCCGTACGAATGCTGCTTCGCGTAGACGGGCGCGGCGGCCGCGAGGCGGCCCGTGCGTGCGTCGGTCAGCGTGACGAAGTGCGGCGACCAGCCGGTGTCGTCGACCGCGCAGCGCGCGACGTGCAGCGCGTCGAGGAATTCGTGGCGCAGGAACGGCGTCGGCTGCGCGTCGCGCGCAAGCAGCGCGTTCCATTCGTCGGCCGGCACCTCCGCGGGGGACGACAGGATGCCCGTGCGATAATCGATGCGTTCGTGTTTCAAGCGTGAATCCGTACGTTGGATGTTGCCGGACGCGTGCCGCCGTGGCCCGCGCCCGGGACGATTTCGTCAGCCGTTCAGGGCGCGCCGCCGGGCTGCGCCGATCCCGTCATGAAGACCCGACTCGCTCTCGCCCAGATCAACGTCACCGTCGGCGATTTCGCCGGCAACGTCGCACGGATCGTCGCGGCCGCGCGCGCCGCGCACAACGATGGTGCGCAGCTGATGGTCGCGCCGGAACTCGCGCTGTCCGGCTATCCGCCGGAAGACCTGCTGCTGCGGCCCGCGTTCTACGCGGCGGCGGCCGCCGCGCTCGACGCGCTCGCCGATGCGCTGAAGGCGTTCGACGGGCTCGCGGTGCTGGTCGGCCATCCGTTGCGCGGCGCGGGCGGCGATCCGCCGGGCGACGCTTCGCGCGCGCCAGCCGTCGATGGTAATGCAAACCGCCCGATCGAGCGCGGCGTGCCGCCCACCGACACCTTCAACGCTGTGTCGCTGATCGTCGGCGGCGAGATCGCCGGCACCTACCGCAAGCAGGATCTGCCCAACGCCGAGGTGTTCGACGAGAAGCGCTATTTCGCGACGGACGCCGAGCCGCTCGTGTTCGAGCTGAACGGCGTGAAATACGGCGTGATCATCTGCGAGGACGCGTGGCATGCATCGGCCGCGCAGATCGCGAAGGCGGCCGGCGCGCAGGTGCTGCTGATCCCGAACGGCTCGCCGTATCACATGAACAAGGAAGCGGTGCGCTTCGACATCCTGCGCGCGCGGATCCGCGAGACCGGGCTGCCGATGGTGTACGTGAACCTCGTCGGCGGCCAGGACGAGCTCGTGTTCGACGGCGGCTCGTTCGTGCTCGACGCGCAGGGCGCGCTCGTCGCGAAGATGCCGCAGTTCGACGAAGGGCACGCGATCGTCGAGTTCGACGGCGCGCGGCCGCTGCCCGGCGCGATCGCGCGCGAGCTGTCGACGGATGCGCAGGTGTACCGCGCGCTCGTCACGGGCGTGCGCGACTACATCGGCAAGAACGGTTTTCCCGGCGTGCTGATCGGGCTGTCGGGCGGCGTCGATTCGGCGCTGGTGCTGGCCGTCGCGTGCGATGCGCTCGGGCCCGAGCGCGTGCGCGCGGTGATGATGCCGTCGCGCTTCACGGCCGACATCTCGACCACCGACGCGGCGGAGATGGCGCGGCGCGTCGGCGTGCGCTACGACGAGATCGCGATCGCGCCGATGTTCGACGCGTTCCGCGCGTCGCTCGCGGGCGAGTTCGCGGGCCGTGCGGAAGACGCGACCGAGGAGAATATCCAGGCGCGCATCCGCGGCACGCTGCTGATGGCGCTGTCGAACAAGTTCGGTTCGATCGTGCTGACGACCGGCAACAAGAGCGAGATGGCGGTCGGCTACTGCACGCTGTACGGCGACATGGCCGGCGGTTTCGCGGTGATCAAGGACATCGCGAAGACGCTCGTGTACCGGCTCTGCCGCTATCGCAACGAAACGGCCGACTACGCGCTGCGCGACGTGATTCCCGAGCGGATCCTGACGCGCGCGCCGTCGGCCGAGCTGCGCGAGAACCAGACCGACCAGGACAGCCTGCCGCCGTACGACGTGCTCGACGCGATCATGCGGATGTACATGGAAGAAGACCGGCCGCTCGCCGAGATCGTCGCGGCCGGTTATGCGCAAGCCGACGTCGAACGCGTGACGCGACTCATCAAGATCAACGAATACAAGCGCCGCCAGGCGCCGATCGGCATTCGCGTCACGCATCGCGCATTCGGGCGCGACTGGCGCTACCCGATCACGTCACGTTTTACCGAGCGTCTCGATTGAGCCGTGTCGAGCCGTACGCGGCTCGCAGGCTTACAATCGGGATCGCGATTTTTCATCCATACGAGCATTGGGGGACAACCACCATGAAACGCATCACCGCCATCATCAAGCCGTTCAAGCTGGACGAAGTCCGCGAAGCGCTCGCCGAAGTGGGTCTCACGGGCCTGACCGTGACGGAAGTGAAGGGCTTTGGCCGCCAGAAGGGGCATACCGAGCTGTATCGCGGCGCCGAGTATGTCGTCGACTTCCTGCCGAAGATGAAGATCGAGGTCGTTGTCGCGGAAGCGCAGGTCGACCAGGTGATCGACGCGGTGATCGGCGCGGCACGCACCGGCAAGATCGGCGACGGCAAGATCTTCGTGTCGGACGTCGAGCGCGTGATCCGCATCCGCACCGGCGAAGAGAACGAAGCGGCCGTCTGAGCGCCGCATTCGGCAGCGGGCCCTGAGTACCAAGCCCGCCCGCCAATAAAAAACGGTGCGATACCCGGTTGGGTACCGCACCGATACGCGCCTCTCGCAGCAGCGTGGAAAGTGTTGTCGAATCGTTGTCCGGCAGCGCCCGATCAGAACAGGTGCTGGATGCCGGCGTAGACGCCGGTCTGGCTGCCGCCCGGGTTCGGGTTGCCGGTCGACACGGCCGTACCTGCGCCGTTGGCGTTCAGGCCGAAGTTCGCGTTCTTGCTGTTGCGCACCGTCGCGACCTGCAGATCGAACAGCGTGCGCTTCGAGATGTTGTACGAACCGCCGACCGTATAGATGTTCGCGTTGCCGCCACCGTGGTTCGCGTTCACGTGATAAGCGGCCGCGATCAGCGCCGCTGCCGGCGTTGCTTGCCACGTCACGCCGCCCCAGACCTGCTGGGTGCCGGTGACACCGGCGTTCACTGCCGGGCCGCCGCTGCCGTCCGCGCGCGATGCCTGGTAGGCCGCCTGCACCTTGAACTGGCCCAGGAACACGTTCACGCCCGCGAAGTATTCACGCGAGTAGTTGAACACGTCCGAGAAGCGGCCGTTGCTGTCGCGCGTTTCGTCGTAGATGCCGCGCAACTGGAACAGCGAGTTCGTATAGGTGACCTGACCGCCCATTGCGCGGCCCGGTTGGCCGGCCGTCGTGTTGCCGTTGAAGCTGGTCGAGTTCGAGAACGAGAACTGGCCGTAGAAGTCGAGGCCGTAGAACTGCGGCGACTGGTACGACACGTTGTTGCTGGTCTTGTTCCAGTTGCGGCCGCGGACGAGCGATGCGGTCGACCAGGCCGACTGGCCGAACGGGTCGAAGTCCCACACGCCGTTGGCGATCGCGAGCTCACGACCCAACAGCAGCGTACCGTAGCGGTCGTTCGAGATACCGACCGTCGCAAAACGATCCCAGATCGAGCCGCTGAAGCCGCCCGTCATCGTGTTGAACGCACCTTCGAGGTGGAACAGGACCTTGTTGCCGCCACCGATATCTTCGCTACCCTTCAAGCCCCACAGGCTGGTGCCCCAGTCGCCGCTTTCCGCGCGCACTTGGTGGCCGTTCTGCAGGCCGTTCAAGTACTCGATGCCGGCATCCAGACGGCCATACAGCGTGACGCTGCTCTGCGCGTGCGCCGTCACTACCCCAGCAGCCATCAGCGCGGCCGCGACCAAAGCTTTCTTCATCGTCTCCTCCATACCCTGTCAAAAAGTCAACCCAGAACTGCACGAGATGCCCGGAGCGACGAGCGCCGGGCAAAAGCGGGATAACCAGGGAGACCTCGTGCAGGGCCGGTAAGCGCAGCACGCGGGCAAGCGGACGGAAATGCCGTTGAGCGGTCCCGCGCACAGCCGGGTCGGCCTGCGGGGTCTCCTTGTAGTGTCGTGAAGCTAAACTACATTTCACGAACTTCGTTTTGCTACTTTGGTTACTAATTTAGCAAAAATACAATTTTGTGGCGACGGAAATCGTTGTTTGACTAACACCTGTCGCCAAATTGCCATGCAACACAGTGCGCAACCGGTGCGCCTAGGGTTCGCAACTACCGGAAAACCCTTGTCCCATAAGGGAGACACGAATTTTTCGAGCATGGGTCAAGGATTGCCACTATTGACGTTGCAAAAGCGTGGGCGTAAGCGCGAAAGATGCGAAATTGGTAAGTAATTCGTAATGAATCGGCGGCCGGCTACGGCCGCTTTCCAAGGCCTGCAACGCCCGTCCTGCAACGCGCGCCGGGTATCAGCCGGGGCCCGGCCGTGCGTCGAGCAACTGCGCGCGAATCCAGCGGTGCGCATCGGTGCGCGCATGCTTCGCGTGCGAGTAGACCTTCACCGTGTAGCGCGGAATCTCGAACGGCGCGGGGAAGATGCGGATCGGCGCCGCGTACCGCAGCGCCTGCGCGGCACGGTTCGGTACGGTCATCAGGAGTGCGGATTCCGCGATCACGAACGGCGCGGCGAGCACGGTCGGCAGCTGCACGGCGACCTGCCGCGCGAGGCCGAGCCGGTCGAGCACGTAGTCGACGACGCCGCGCGACTCGTTCCATGGCGTGACGACCACGTGGCGTGCCGCCAGGTACTGGTCGAGCGTCAGTCGTCGGCGGATGTCCGGATGCGCGGCGCTCGCGATCACGACGTAGTCGTCGGAGAACCAGTCGAAATCCTCGATCCCCGGCGCGTCGGCTGCCGATTCCTCGTGGTAGCCGAGCGCGAAATCGATGCGGCCGGCCGCGAGCTCGTCGACGGAAATCTTCCGGTCGGAATGGACGACGCGAATCCGCAGCCGCGGCGCGACGTGCTGAATGCGCGCAACAAACGCCGGCAGCACGGCGAACGCCGTGTAGTCGGTCGCGGCGAACACGAACGTGCGGTCGCTTTGCGCGGGATCGAAACGCCGCGCGCGGGCGAGCCCCTTCGACATCGCGTCGAGCGCGTCGCCGGCCCACGTGGCGATATCGTTGGCGCGCACGGTCGGCTGCATCTCGTTGCCGAGCCGCACGAACAGCGCGTCGCCGATCGCGTCGCGCAGCCGCGCAAGCGCGTGGCTCAGCGCGGACGGGCTCATTGCGAGCTCGTGCGCGGCCGCGGCGACCGACCGGTGGCGGTACAGCGCGTCGAACACGAGCAGCAGGTTCAGGTCGAGACGGCGCAGGTCGGGATGCATCATGTTCAGGTCCGGATGAAGAAACTGCACTTCCTGCAGGCACTGCGTGAACGTAGCATGACGGTCTGATGGGCGCCAGCGCGGTTGCGCGGCGGCGCCTGCCGTTTCGAATCCGGGCCGGAGGAGGGCTCAACCCGTGCAAATCGACATCCGTTCCGCCACCGTCGCCGACGTGCCGCTGATCCTGCGTTTCATTACCGAGCTGGCCGTCTACGAGAAGGCGGAGCATGAAGTGGTCGCGACGCCCGCGTCGCTCGAGCGCAGCCTGTTCGGCGAGGGATCGCCGGCACGTGCGCTGGTGTGCGAGGTCGACGGCGAGCCGGCCGGCTTCGCCGTGTATTTCTTCTCGTATTCGACCTGGCTCGCCCGGCAGGGGCTGTATCTCGAGGATCTGTACGTGTCGCCGCGCTTTCGTGGCGCGGGGGCCGGGCTGCGGCTGTTGAAAGCGCTTGCTCGGATCGCGGTCGAATCGGGTTGCGGGCGGTTCGAATGGAGCGTGCTCGACTGGAACGAGCCGGCGATCCGTTTCTACGAGAGCGTTGGCGCCGCGCCGCAGAGCGAGTGGGTGCGTTACCGGCTCGCGGGCGACGCGTTGCGCGCGTTCGCCGACAGCGCGCCGGTGAGCGCCGCGTAAACGCAAAACGGGCGCCGCGGGGCGCCCGTTCGCACGTCGTGCAAGTCGTGCGTTACTTGAGGCTGCCCGACAGGAACCCGCGCAGGCGTTCGCTCTTCGGGTTGGCAAACACCTCGGCCGGCACGCCTTCTTCCTCGACGCGCCCCTGGTGCAGGAACATCACGTGGTTCGACACGTTGCGCGCGAAACCCATCTCGTGCGTGACGACGATCATCGTGCGGCCTTCCTCGGCGAGCTTCTGCATCACCTTCAGCACTTCGCCCACGAGTTCCGGGTCGAGTGCCGACGTCGGCTCGTCGAACAGCATCACGTCCGGATGCATCGCGAGCGCGCGCGCAATCGCCACGCGCTGCTGCTGGCCGCCGGACAGGTGCGACGGATACTGCTTTTCGACGCGCGGTGCGAGGCCGACTTTCTCGAGATACTCGCGCGCGCGATCCTCGGCTTCCTTCTTCGGGATGCCGAGCACGTTCACGGGCGCTTCCATCACGTTCTCGAGCACGTTCATGTGCGACCAGAGGTTGAAGTGCTGGAACACCATCGAGAGCTTGGTGCGCACACGCTGAAGCTGTTTCGGATCGGCCGCGCGCAGCGCGCCGGTCTTGTCGGCTTTCGTGTGCACTTCCTCGCCGTCGACGACGATGCGGCCGGCGTTCGGCTGCTCGAGGAAGTTGATACAACGCAGCATCGTGCTCTTGCCGGAGCCGGACGAGCCGATCACGCTGATCACGTCGCCCGAGTTCGCCTTCAGCGACACGCCCTTGAGCACCTCGTTGTCGCCGTACCGCTTGTGCAGATCGTCGACGAAAAGCTTTTGAGTCTGGGAATTCATCAATAGTCCTGCGAAAACTTACTTGCCTTGCGGGCGCAGATACGCGAGCCAGCGGCGCTCGGCCTGGCGGAACAGCCACACGAGCGTGAACGAGATCACGAGGTAGAGCAGGGCGGCGATGCCGAACGCGTGGAACGACATGTAGGTCGCCGAGTTCACGTCGCGGGCGATCTTCAGGATGTCCGGCACGGTCGCGGTGAAGGCCACCGTCGTCGCGTGCAGCATCAGGATCACCTCGTTGCTGTACAGCGGCAGCGCGCGGCGCAGCGCCGACGGCAGGATCACGCGGCGATACATCGTGAACGGCGTCATCCCGTACGCGCGCGCAGCTTCGATCTCGCCGTACGACGTCGCCTTGATCGCGCCCGCGAAGATCTCGGTGGTGTACGCGCAGGTGTTCAGCGTGAACGCGAGCAGCGTGCAGTGCATCCCGTCGCGGAAGAACGCATCGAGCAGCGGCGTGCCGCGCACGACCTGCAGGCTGTAGAGGCCCGTGTAGCAGAGCAGCAGTTGCACGTAGAGCGGCGTGCCGCGGAACACGTACGTGTAGAGCCACACGGCGCTCGACAGCCACTTCCTCTTCGACACGCGCGCGACCGCGAGCGGCACCGACAGGCAGAAGCCGAGGCCGATCGACACGACGAGCAGCCACAGCGTGATCGCGACGCCGGTGATGCGGTAGCCGTCGGTGAAGAGATAGTTGCGCCAGTATTCTTGGATGAGTTCGATCATAGGTCAGCCTTGCGGACACCGGTCGAGTAGCGCTTTTCGAGCCACATCAGCACGAAGTTCGAGATCGTCGTGATGGCGAGGTAGACCGCTCCCGCGATCAGCGTGAAGAAGAAGAACCGCAGCGTGCCCTTGCCGGCATCCTGCGACGCTTTCACGACGTCGGCCAGGCCGATGATCGACACGAGTGCGGTCGACTTCACGAGCACCTGCCAGTTGTTGCCGATGCCCGGCAGCGCGAAGCGCATCATCTGCGGGAACATGATCCGCGTGAACACCTGCCAGTTCGTCATCCCGTATGCACTGCCGGCCTCGAGCTGGCCGCGCGGTACCGACAGGAACGCGCCGCGGAACGTCTCGGTGAAGTACGCGCCGTAGATGAAGCCGAGCACGAGCACGCCGGCGAGGAACGGGTCGATGTCGATCTGGTCCCAGCCGAGTGCGTCGGTCGCCATGTTCAGCCAGATCTGCAGGCTGTAGAACAGCAGCAGCATCAGCACGAGGTCGGGTACGCCGCGGATCAGCGTCGTGTAGACGGTGCCGATGCCGTGCGTCACGCGGTTGCGCGACAGCTTCGCACCGGCGCCGAGCAGACCCAGCAGGAACGACAGCGCAAGCGAAAGCACCGCCAGTTTGACGGTTTGCCAGGTGCCTGCGAGGATCAGCGGGCCGTAACCTTGTAGAAACATATGTGGTCCTTGACGGCGCACGCGGTGCGCCGCGAAAGACGCGCCCGCCAAGCTGCGCGGAACGCCCCGTGCGTATCATGACCGTCCGCCCCGGCAACGATGCCGGGCCCGCCCGTCGCGCGAGCGGCGGGCAAGGGGGCGGGCGGCGCGTGGTTGACTGCTTTTACTGCCCGGACGCGGGGCCGCCCCCGCATCCGTTGCTTCTCAAGGTCGGCGCTCAGCGGGCCGAATAGACGCTGAACGAGAAATACTTGTGCGACAGCCGGTCGTACGTGCCGTCCTTGTGCATGTCGGCCAGCGCCTGGTTGATCTTGAGCTTCAGGTCCGTATCGTCCTTGCGCACGCCGATCGCGGTGCCGTCGCCGATCGTCTTCGGATCCTTCACTTCCGGCCCGGCGAACGCGAAACCCTTGCCGCGCGGCGTGCGCAGGAAGCCGTAGTCGGCCTGCAACTCGTCCTGCAGCGTCGCGTCGAGACGGCCCGAGCCGAGATCGGCATAGACCTGGTCCTGGTTCTGGTAAGGAATGATCGTCACGCCCTGCGGTTCCCAGTACGCCTTCGCGTAGGTTTCCTGCGTCGAGCCCTGCTCGACGCCGACGCGCTTGCCCTTCAGCGACGCGACCGTCGGCAGCAGCGGCGAGCCGGTCTTCGCGATCATCCGCGCCGGTGCGTCGTACACCTTGTCGGAGAAGTCGATCTGCTCGCGGCGCTTGTCCGTGACGGTCAGCGACGACACGATGACGTCGTACTTCTTCGCCTTCAGCGCCGGGATGATTCCGTCGAGATCCTGCGCCACCCACACGCATTTCACGTTGATCCGCTTGCAGATCTCCTTGGTGAGATCGACGTCGAAACCGACGATCTCGCCGCTCGGTGCGGTCGACTCGAACGGCGGGTAGCTGGCATCGACGCCGATCCGCACGGTCTTCCACTCCTTCGCGAAGGCGCTGCCCGCCACGAGGGCGAGGGCGGCGCACAGGGCGGCCTTCTTCATTTCCATCCTTCTGTTGCTGACTTTCCGGGGCGCGCGCGGCCGGTCGGACCGGGCACCGCGGCGTATTCTAGACGGCCAAAATTCGCCGATCGGCGCTCTGGCGATGGCGGCCGCCGAAAGGGCGATCGCCAAAAGGGCGGTATTTTACCCGAACGCGATACCCGGAAAACGGCAATCCGGCGCGATCGATCGATTCTTCGACTCTTCGATTCGGCTGTTGCGGCAATCGTGGTATTCGCAACGAGTATTCCGGTAATTGGGCGCGTGATTGCAACGATGCGGTGCGCCGGTGGCGGATTGTGGCGCCATCGGCGCCCCCCTACAGTGGAGGTAAACCCGCAAAGAGAACCCGCCTCCCGGAGTGCCCGCCCCATGTTCCAGATCCGCCGCGCCGAAGACCGCTGCCACACGCGCCACGGCTGGCTCGAGTCGCGTCACAGCTTTGCGCCCGCCGGCCGCGCCGCGAATGCGCATCCGCCAGTCGGCGCGCTGCACGTGCTGAGCGAGGACCTGATCGCGCCGACGCGCGGCTTCGGGATGCAGCCGCGCCGCGACGTGGAGATCGTCACCTATGTGCTGGACGGCACGCTCGCGCACCGCGACAGCCTTGGCTGCGGCGCGATCGTCCGTGCCGGCGGCATCCAGCGGATGAGCGCCGGCACGGGGCTCATGCACAGCGAAACCAATGCATCGCGCGACCGGCCGCTGCATCTGCTGCAGATCTGGCTGCAGCCGGCCGAGCGGGGCGGGCGGCCCGGCTATGAGGAACGGCGCTTCGCCGACGACGAGAAACGCGGCCGGCTGCGGCTGGTCGCGGCGCCGGACGGCGGCGACTGCGCGCTGTCGATGCGTGCTGACGCACGCATTTTCGCGGGGCTGATCGACGGCGGCGAGGCGGCGGCGTTCGACCTGCCGGCCGGGCGCAGCGCCTATGTGCATGTGGTGCGCGGCGACGTCGAGGTCAATGGCTACGCTCTGGCCGCCGGCGACGGCGCGCGGATCGGCGGCGTGGACGCGGTTGCGTTCGCGCGCGGCCGTGCGGCCGAGGTGCTGCTGTTCGACGTCGCCTGAAATAAAAAAAGGGACGCGAGCACCCGCCCGCGTCCCCTTCGGCACCGCTCCGGGGAGCGGCCCGCCGGCTTACTGCGCCGGCGCCGACGCGGCCTTGGCCGCGCGATGCTGCTCCCAGCGTTCCTTCATCTTCTCGTGACGCTGTTCCATCTTCGCGAACTGCTGCTTGAGCGCCGTGCTGACCGTGGTCTTCTGCTGGTCGTTCAGCCCGTTGTAGAACGCGAGCCACGCGGTGGACGTCTGCTCGCGCAGTTGCGCGTTCTGCTGCTCGGCCTGCTGGCGTGCGGCGTGCATCGCGTTCAGGTCGAGAATCGGCTGGTTCTGCTGCGCCTTGAACTGTTCGCCCATCTGCTCGTGGCTCTTGCGCATCGCTTCACGGTTCTGCTTCATCGTGTTGATGGCCGTCTGCCATTGCTGTTCCTGCGACGCGTTGAGCTTCAGCTGGTCGTGCAGCTTCATGATCACGCCGAACGGGCCGCCGTCGTGCCCGTGCATCTGGTGGGCGCCGGGGCCGCCCGGCGGCGGCATGTCGTTGGGCTGCGCGGCATGCGCGGTGCCGAATGCGAGAGCGAGCACAGTGGCGGCCGCGATGGCCACGCGGGAAGTCTTCTTATACATTTCAGAAACTCCTTGTATCCAAAGGGTCCGGCGATGCGGTATTTGGCAAGCCGCGTACCGCATCCGGTAAGACGGAGGTTAGCGATGCAGGCCCCGGTCGGTGTTACGCGGGGAGGTGGCCCGGTTACGGTGCATTACAGTTCCCTTGCGCGGTAACCCGCAGTAACCCTTTCGTCCCTTTGTTTCGTTCTTTGACCCCGCCCTCGCGCGGTAAACTTCAAGCCATGACTACCCAGATCCTCATCGTCGACGACGACCAAGAACTCCGAGACCTGCTGCGCGACTATCTCGTGCGCCAGGGGATGGAAGTGTCCGTGCTGCACGACGCGGCGACGCTCGAGAAGCGCCTCGAGCGCGAGCGCCCCGACCTGATCGTGCTGGACCTGATGATGCCGGGCGTGGACGGCCTGACCGCGCTGCGCCAGTTGCGCGCGGCCGGCGACGACATTCCCGTGATCATGCTGACCGCGCGGGCGGATGACGTCGACCGGATCGTCGGGCTCGAGCTCGGCGCGGACGATTACCTCGGCAAGCCGTTCAACCCGCGCGAGTTGCTCGCGCGCGTGCAGGCCGTGCTGCGCCGCCGCCGCGCGACCCCGTCGGCAGCCGCGCCCGAACAGCGCGAGCCGTTTGCGTTCGGCCGCTTCGTGCTCGACTTCCAGGCGCGCACGCTGTCGGTCGACGGCAAGCCGGCCACGCTGTCGAGCAGCGAATTCGCGCTGCTGAAGATCTTCGTGAACCATGCGCTGCGCACGCTCACGCGCGAGCGGCTGCTCGAGCTGCTGCACGGGCCCGAGTACGACGGCACCGACCGCGGCATCGACGTCCAGGTGTGGCGCCTGCGCCGCATCCTCGAAACGGATCCGTCGACGCCACGCTTCATCCAGACGGTGCGCGGGCGCGGCTACGTATTCGTGCCCGACGGCGAGGCCCATGCGCAAACCCATTGATTCACTGTTCGGGCGGCTCGCGCTGCTCGTCGTCGGTGTGCTGCTCCTGTCGCACTTCGCGTGGTTTTTCGCGATGCGGCTCGAGCGCAACCAGATGCAGACGCGTTACGCGGTCGAAGAGGCCGCGTTCCTGGTCGATGCGGTGCGCCAGCACGTCGAGCGCACGCCCGACCAGCCTTTGCCGTCCCGCGTGCGGCTCGTGACGCCGGACAGCGCCGACGTGCCGAAGAACGACGTGTCGAACCTGCCGGCGGCGCTCAAGCGGTTCCGCGACGACGTGAGCGAGCGGATGCCGCCCGGCACGCGCGTCGAGATCGGCGCGCCCGGCCATCCGCCCGTGCTGTGGGTCAAGGAGCCGGCCGACCGCAACTGGATCGTGGTGCCCGTGCAGCCGCTGCGGCCGCCGCGCTCGCTGGACCGGATGCTGCTGTGGCTCGGCACGATCTTCTCGGCCGGCGTGATCGCCGCGCTGTTCGCGGCGTGGCAGCTGCAGCAGCCGTTGCGCTCGCTGGCGCGCGCGGTCGCGCGCTTCGGCCGCGGGCAGCCGGTGCCGCCGCTGCGCGAGCGCGGCCCGCGCGAGCTGCGCCAGCTCACGCATGGTTTCAACCAGATGGTGGAACAGGTGTCGCAGGCCGAGAGCGACCGCGCGGTGATGCTGGCGGGCGTCGCGCACGACCTGCGCACGCCGCTTGCGCGGATGCGGCTGCGTGCGGAAATGATGGACGACGCGCGGTTGCGCGACGGCGTCGTGCGCGACGTCGACTCGATGTCGCACATCGTCGACCAGTTTCTGGTGTTTGCGCACGGCGGGTCCGACCGCAGCGAGCCGGTGCCGGTCGACCAGGCGTGCGAGCGGATCGCGCGCAGCTATCGTGCGGTCGCGCCGAACGCGCCGACGGTCCAGACGCGGCTCGATGCCGATCCGGGCTTCCGGCTGCCGACGGCGACGCTCGACCGGATCCTGTCGAACCTGCTGGACAACGCGCATGCGTACGGCGCGCCGCCCGTGCTGATCGAGACGGAGCGCACGCCGACCGGCTATGTGCTGTCGGTCAGCGACAGCGGCGGCGGGATTGCGCCGCGCGACCTCGCGGCCGCCACGCGGCCGTTCGTGCGGCTCGACCCGGCCCGCGGCGGCAATGGCCACAGCGGGCTCGGGCTCGCGATCGTCGAGCGGCTCGTGCTCAGGCTGGGCGGGGCGTGCGACATCGGCAACCGCCCGGAAGGCGGCCTGCGCGTCGCGATGACGTTCCCGTTCGAGGTCGTGCCGAAGGACGAACCCCACGCACAGGCTGCGTAAGGGTTGCATGCGGCGCCTGCCCGGCCGGGCGGGCGCCGCGCGGCATCATTCGCCGAACAGCGTGCCGAGCGTCTCGGCCGCGTTGCTGTCGATCGTGTTGTAGGTCACGGTGGTGGCCTCGAAGATGTACACGGTCGTATATCGGCCGAGGCGCTCCAGGATTTCCTCCTGCAGCGATTCCGGCACGACGTTCATGTTCAGGTACCACGCAGTCGACGACAGCCGCGTCTGGAACGATCCATACTCCTGCATCAGTTCGTAGAACGCGTCGGCATCCTGATCGCGGCAGACGATCACCAAGTTTCCTGCCATTCCCTTCCTCCCGCTCGTCGATCGATCCCCAAGGGGCTAGCCCCGATCATACCCGCTTCGCCGTTTCCGGCTGCTGACGCCCGACACGGTTTGCGCCCGCGTGCGGCTGGCGGGTTCACGGCCGGGCCGGATCACGGCATAATTCGGGCCTGCATGCCGGCCGAAGGACTGCGGCCGGGCTGCTCCTACCGCGCACCCGCCGTCCGCCCGCGCGCCGGGCACGATCCGTGCGCCGGCTGGCCGTCCCCGGACGGTTGTACCTGAAATACAGGTTGGTGTAGTGTCGTGCCGTCGCGGGCCGACTCGACCGGGACCGCGCGGGAGGCAGCTTGCACGCACGGCGCATCGCGCCTGCGCGAGATCGTCAGTCAATCGAATTACCGCGCCCGTGCGCTTTGCCATGAATCAACATCGACTGCCGGCTTCGTTCGGCCTTACCGGGGAGGGCGCCTGATGGACGTCGGATTCTTCAATCCGAACCGGACCGCCAACGCGTCCGCATGGCGCGTTTTGCCGAACCGGTGGGACTTCATCGCGTTTCCGCTGATCATCTGCCTGCTGGCGATGGCAATCGTCGGTTTCCACGAAACGATGGCGCCGATCGGTGTCCTGCAGACGCAGAAGATCTCGCTCGACCCGTCGAACCTGCCCGAATACGCGTTGCGCACCACGCTGCGGATGCTCGCCGCGATGGTCGCGTCGCTCGTGTTCACGCTCGTCTACGGCACGCTCGCGGCCAAGAGCCGCCGCGCGGGCATGGTGCTGATCCCGATCCTCGACATCCTGCAGTCGGTGCCGGTGCTCGGCTTCATCTCGTTCACCGTCACGTTCTTCCTCGCGCTGTTCCCGAGCCGCGTGCTCGGCGCCGAGCTCGCGGCGATCTTCGCGATCTTCACGAGCCAGGCGTGGAACATGACGTTCAGCTTCTACCAGTCGCTGCGCACGGTGCCGCGCGATCTCGACGAGGTGTCGCGGAGCTTCCATCTGACGTCCTGGCAGCGCTTCTGGAAGCTCGAGGTGCCGTTCTCGATGCCGGGCCTGATCTGGAACATGATGATGTCGATGTCGGGCGGCTGGTTCTTCGTCGTCGCGTCGGAGGCCATCACCGTCGGCAACCAGACGATCACGCTGCCGGGGATCGGTGCGTATCTCGCGCAGGCGATCTCGGACAAGAACCTCGGCGCGATCGGCTGGGTGATCGTCACGATGACGGTCGTGATCCTCGCGTACGACCAGTTCCTGTTCCGCCCGCTCGTCGCGTGGGCCGACAAATTCCGGATGGAGAACACGAGCTCGGGCAACGCGCCGGAGTCGTGGCTGCTCGACCTCGTGCGCCGCACGCGCCTGATCCATCAGCTGCTCGTGCCGGCCGGCTGGTTCTTCGCGAAGGCCGCGCGGATTCCGCTGCGCCTGCCGCTGTCGGGCGCGATGCGCTTCGCGCTGCCGCGTGTCGAGAAGAAGGCGTCGCGCACCGTCGACATCGCGTGGGCGATCCTCGTGCTGATCGGCACGGCCTATATCGTGTGGCGCGTCGTCACCTTCGTGTCGTCCGGCGTGACGATGGCCGAAGTCGGCCACGTGTTCGTGCTCGGGCTCATCACGCTGCTGCGCGTGGTCGTGCTGATCGCGATCGCGTCGGTGATCTGGGTGCCGATCGGCGTGTGGGTCGGGCTGCGCCCGAGGCTGGCCGAGAAGCTGCAGCCGCTCGCGCAGTTCCTTGCCGCGTTCCCGGCCAACCTGCTGTTCCCGGTGTTCGTGATCGTGATCGCGCGCTTCCACCTGAACGCCGATATCTGGCTGTCGCCGCTGATCGTGCTCGGCACGCAGTGGTATATCCTGTTCAACGTGATCGCCGGTGCAACGTCCTACCCGAACGACTATCGCGAAGCGGCGACGAACTTCCGCATCCGTGGCTGGCAGTGGTGGCGGCAGGCGATCCTGCCCGGCATCTTCCCGTACTACGTGACCGGCGCGATCACCGCATCGGGCGGCGCATGGAACGCGAGCATCGTGTCGGAAGCCGTGCAGTGGGGCAACACCAAGATCGAGGCGCACGGCCTCGGCGCCTACATCGCACAGACGACCGCCGCCGGCGATTTTCCGAAGATCATCCTGGGCATCGCCGTGATGTCCCTGTTCGTCACCCTGTTCAACCGCCTGCTGTGGCGCCCGCTGTATGCCTTTGCCGAAGCGAAGCTGCGGCTCGACTGAGACCGATTGAGAGCGAAACGCGATGCACAATCCGAATGCTGTAAACGCCCCCATCCAGACGTCCCAGCCACCGCGCCTCGGCGAGGAAATCCTGCGCGTCGATCACGTCTGCCGCGGCTTCAACAAGACGCAAGGCGAGCTGCTCGTGCTCGACGACGCGAACCTGTCGCTGCGCGAAGGCGAGATCGTCGGGCTGCTCGGCCGTTCCGGCTCGGGCAAATCCACGCTGCTGCGGATCATCGCCGGCCTGATCGAGCCGACCGGCGGTGAAGTGAGCTATCTCGGCAAGCCGCTGAGCGGCCCGGCCGAAGGCGTCGCGATGGTGTTCCAGACCTTCGCGCTGTTCCCGTGGCTCACCGTGCTGCAGAACGTGGAAGCCGGCCTCGAGGCGCTCGGCGTCGGCGCACGCGAGCGGCGCGAGCGTGCGCTCGCGGCCATCGACCTGATCGGTCTCGACGGTTTCGAAAACGCTTACCCGCGCGAGCTGTCGGGCGGCATGCGCCAGCGCGTGGGCTTTGCGCGCGCGCTGGTCGTCGACCCGACGATCCTGCTGATGGACGAGCCGTTCTCGGCGCTCGACGTGCTGACGGCCGAGACGCTGCGTACCGACCTGCTCGACCTGTGGACGCAGGGCCGGATGCCGATCAAGTCGGTGCTGATCGTCACGCACAACATCGAGGAAGCCGTATTCATGTGCGACCGGATCCTCGTGCTGTCGTCGAACCCGGGCCGCGTGATCGCCGAGATCAAGGTGCCGTTCAAGCACCCGCGCAACCGGCTCGACCCGGCGTTCCGCAAGCTGGTCGACGACATCTACGCGAAGATGACCGCGCGCCAGACCAACGAGGCGACGAAGAAGGGGCTCGAACTCGGCAGCTGGCTGCCGCAGGTGTCGACCAACCTGATGGCCGGCCTGATCGAGACGCTCGCGATGGCGCCGTACCATGGCCGCGCGGACATGCCGGAAATCGCGCGCACGCTGCACCTCGAGGTCGACGACCTGTTCCCGATCGCCGAAGTGCTGCAGTACCTCGGTTTCGCGGACGTGCGGGAAGGCGACGTGTTCCTGACGCCGCCGGGGCGCGTGTTCGCCGAGTTCGGCACGCAGGAGCGCAAGCTGATGTTCGCGGATCACCTGCTGAAGCACGTGCCGCTCGCCGCGCGGATCAAGAAGGTGCTGAACGAGCGCCCGGGGCACCGCGCGCCGCGCGTGCGCTTCGAGCAGGAGCTGGAGGATTCGCTGTCGGACGGCGCGGCCGAGGAAACGCTCGACGCGGTGATCGACTGGGGCCGTTACGGCGAGATCTTCTCGTACAACGACCAGACCGAGATCTTCAGCCTCGAGGACGTCGAGTCCTGATCGATGCGCCGGGCCGCGAGGCCCGGCATCCGCGCGCGCTGCGCTGCGCAGCGCGCCGTTACTGCAGGTTGCCCCAGCGGTCCACGGCCGGTTCGGCCGACGCCCACTTCCAGTGCATGCCTTGCTGGCATGCATTCGCGAAATACCAGTCGGCCTTGTCGCCGTCCTTCACCGAGAACGCGAATTCCTTGCACAGCGCGAGCGCCGACGAATACGCGCGCGTGACGCGCACTTCGCCTTCGCCGTTTTCCAGCGGCAGCGTGTTCTTCACCTTCCACGGCTTCACTTCACCGACGGCCAGGCCACCGGCCACCTTCGCGATCGCGTCCTGCTGGTTCTGATGGAGTTGCTTCATCGTGCGGTTGACGGCCTCGTCGGTCGCGGCCTGCACGGCAATCCCGACGCCGACGCCGACCGCCGGGTTCGCGGTGACGAGGCCCGTCGCCGCGCCGGCAAGCGCGCCGCTCGCCGCGCCGACCGACCCGCAGCCCGACAGCGATGCCGCCGCCGCGCACAGCGCGCCGATCGCCGCGATACGGATCGCGACGCTCATTGCAGCGCGCCCCAGCGTTCGGTCGCGGGTTCGGCCGACGCCCATTTCCACACGGGGCCGTCGCGGCAGATCGTGGCGACGTAGAACGCCGCTTGCGCGGCCTTGTCGGGCTTCGCGGGCGTGTCGACCGCGAACACGATTTCCTTGCAGTCGAGGGGGCCGATGCTGATCATCCGGCTGACCGTCACACGACCCTGCTCGTCGTCCTCGATCGGGAACGAGTGGTGCGTCGACCACGGCGCGACCCCGCCGACGTCGAGCGGGCCGGCCGCCTTCGCGATCTGTTCCTGCGTGTAGCGATGCGCGACGCGCTGCGAGTACTGGACGCCCGCCCGTGCGCCGGCGACGGCGCCGAGGCCGATGCCCGTCGCGACGGCGGCGTTGTTGGTGACCTTGGAAGCGATCGCGGCGCCCGCGATACCGGCGCCGGCTGTCGCGCCTTCGCTGTACAGCGAGTTACAGCCGGACAACAGTGCGGCCGTGGCGATCGCGGCCAGCACGACGCGCGCCGGCATGGCCCGGCGCGTCGATTCGAAACGAATGTTCATCCCTGAGTAAAAGTCCTGTCTGGGTGAGCGGCGACGCATGCGCGCCTCCATGCCGCGTCATTGTTTCGCAATTGTCATAGGAAAAATGCAAAGCTTTGACAAATCGCCGAACGGCTTGTCGCGCGGGCGCGCGGCGCTATTCTCGGGCAGATGGCTGACGAAGGGTCGAAACGTTACAAATTGAAGGCAATTGTTACCTCGGCGTGCGAGGAACCGACCTAGACTGTTTTGTTATGGAATGTTTCTACGACGGCCTCGAGCCGCACCGAATATGAGACACCCAGCCATGCGCCGTTCGAAACGGTCGTCACCCCGGTCGCCCGACGCGGAGGCCGACCGTGCGCGTCCGCAGACCGACGCGCCAACCGCACCGCCTGCCGGTGCGCCCGGCGAGTCGCCGTCCGACGGCGATCACAACCAGGGCGGCGCCCGCCCGGAAGGGCTCGACTATCAACGCGACCTGGGTCAGGAGCAGGACGCTTGATCCCGTCGTCGTCGCATTCCGCTGTCGCATTTCACTGCATTTCTCAGATCTGAATCGCCGCGCGGCTGCCTTCGGGCCGCTGCATCAGCGTTGGCGCGCGCCGCGCGCCAGTCAATCGAATCGAGGAGGGGAAGCCGGATGAGCAGATTGATCGTGGTATCGAACCGGGTCGCCGCCGGAGAGGACACGCGCCCCAGCGCGGGCGGCCTCGCCGTCGGCGTGATGGACGCGCTGAAGGAAACCGGCGGCGTCTGGTTCGGCTGGAATGGCGAAATCGTCGGTGCGCCCGACGCCGAACCCGCGATCCAGCGGGACGGCAACGTCACGTACGCGACGGTCGGGCTGACCCGGCGCGATTACGACCAGTACTACCGCGGTTTCTCGAACGCGACGCTGTGGCCGGTGTTCCATTACCGCGGCGATCTCGCACGCTTCGACCGGCAGGAATATGCGGGTTATCTGCGCGTGAACGCGATGCTCGCGAAGCAGCTCGCCGCACTGCTGCGGCCCGACGACCTGATCTGGGTGCACGACTACCATCTGCTGCCGTTCGCGCATTACCTGCGCGAACTCGGCGTGAAGAACCCGATCGGCTTCTTCCTGCACATCCCGTTTCCGTCGCCGGACATGCTGCGCCTCGTGCCGCCGCACGAGGAACTCGTGAAGTTCATGTGCGCGTACGACGTCGCGGGCTTCCAGACCGAGACCGACAAGCAGGCATTCACCGACTACATCGAGCGGCGCGGGATCGGTGCGGCGAGCGACGACGGGATGCTGCATGCGCATGGCCGCGTCGTGAAGGTTGCCGCCTATCCGATCGGCGTGCATCCCGATGCGATCGCGCAGGTGGCCGTCCAGTACGGCACGCGCAAGCCGGTGAAGATGCTGCGCGAGGCGCTCGACGGCCGCAAGCTCGTGATGAGCGTCGACCGCCTCGATTATTCGAAGGGGCTCGTCGAGCGCTTCCAGTCGTTCGAGCGGATGCTCGCGAACGCGCCGGGCTGGCAGGGGCGCGTGTCGCTCGTGCAGATCGCGCCGCCGACCCGCTCCGACGTGAAGACCTACCAGGACATTCGCGAAACGCTCGAAGGCGAGGCCGGCCGCATCAACGGCCGCTTTTCTCAACTCGACTGGACGCCGATCCAGTACCTGAACCGCAAATACGAGCGCAACCTGCTGATGGCATTCTTCAGGATGTCGCAGGTGGGCTTCGTGACGCCGTTGCGCGACGGGATGAATCTCGTCGCGAAGGAGTATGTCGCGTCGCAGGATCCGGCTGATCCGGGCGTGCTCGTGCTGTCGGAGTTCGCGGGCGCGGCGGCCGAGCTGACCGGCGCGCTGCTCGTCAATCCGTATGACCTGTCTCAGATGGCCGAGGCGCTCGAACGCGCGCTGTCGATGCCGCTCGCGGAACGGCAGGCGCGTCACGAGGAGAACCTCGCGCGGCTGCGCGAGAACGACCTGTCGGTCTGGCGCGATACGTTCGTCGCCGACTTGCGCAGTGTCGCGGCGGCCGCGTCGGTCACGCGACGTGCGGGCAGGCGGGCTGCGCATGTGTGAGTCCGCGCAGCGGGCCGGTGCCGGGGACGACGCGACCGACGACGCAACCGGCCGTTTCTTCGTCGTGACGGGCGGCCCGGGTTCGGGAAAGAGTACGTTGCTCGATGCGCTCGAGCGTGCCGGCTTCGCGCGCTCGCAGGAGGCCGGGCGAGGCGTGATCCGCGACCAGATGGCCGTCGACGGCCACGCGCTGCCGTGGCGCGACCCGGCCGCGTTCGCCGAACTGATGCTGAGTTGGGAGATGCGCTCGTACCATCTCGCGCGGCATGCACGCGGGCCGGTGTTCTTCGACCGCGGCGTGCCGGACGTGGTCGGCTACCTGCGGCTGACCGGACTGGCGGTGCCCGCGCACGCGGAAGCCGCGGCCCGCCGTTTCCGCTATCACCGGCGCGTGTTCATCGCGCCGCCGTGGCCCGAGATCTATGCGCAGGACACAGAGCGCCGACAGGATTTCGCGGAAGCCGTGCGCACCTACGACGCGATGGTCGAGTGCTACACGTCATACGGCTATCGGCTGATCGAGTTGCCGTGCGTGAACGTGAAGGCGCGCGTGCGCTTTGTAATGGACGCGCTCGACGCCGCATGACGTGCGGCGGAAGGCGGCGTCAGGTTGCGGTGTCCGGCCGCGGCGATGTGATGCGCAGCATGCTCACGACGGCGGCCACCGCCGCGAATGCCGTGGCGACATAAAGCGCGATCGTCGGCCCGCGATCGGGCGCGAGCCCGAAAATCAGCGCGACAAGCGCGGCGCCCAGCGTCTGGCCGGTCAGACGCGCGGTGCTCAGCATGCCGCCGGCGCCGCCGCTGCGTTCGCGCGGCGCGGACGACAACATCGCGCGGTTGTTCGGCGACTGGAACAGCCCGAAGCCCGCGCCGCACAGCGCCATGCGCCACACGATGTCGACGGTACCCGGGTGCGCGCCGATCGTCGCGAGCGACAGCAGCCCGGCCGCGAACAGCGCGAGCCCGATCCCGCCGAGGATGCCGGCCGAATAGCGGTCCGACAGCACGCCCGCGAGCGGCGCGGCAAACACGATCACGAGCGGCCACGGCGTCATGTAGAGGCCCGTCTCGACCTGCGAGAAGCCGAGCGAGTTCTGCAGCCAGAACGGCAGCGCGACGAACGCGAGCATCTGCGACGTGAACGATGCCATCGACGTATAGATCGACAGTGCGAACATCGGAATGCGCATCAGGTCGACCGGCAGCAGCGGCGCCGGTTGCGACAGCTGGCGCTTCACGAAGAAATAACCGACGACGAACGCGATGCCCAGCTCGGCCGCGACGTACGCATGGCCTTCGCCGTGGCCGAGCCCGTCGACCGCCGTGATCAGCAGGCCGAACACGCACGCATTCATCAGCGCGCTCGGGAAATCGTACGGCGCGTCGTGCAACGGGTTGGCCGGCAGCGCGCGCAGGCTGCCGAGTACCGCGGCGATACCGATCGGCACGTTGACCGCGAACAGCCACGGCCACGACGCGAACGACAGGATCGCGGACGCGACCGTCGGCCCGATCGCCGACGACAACGCGACCACCATCGCGTTGATCGACAGCCCGCGCCCGAGCATCGACGACGGATAGATCATCCGCACCAGCGCCGCGTTGACGCTCATGATGCCGGCCGCGCCGAATCCCTGGATCACGCGCATCACGGCCAGCATCGGCAGTGAGCCGGCGAGCGCGCAGCCGAGCGACGCCGCAGTGAACAGCGCGAGCCCGGCGATGTAGATGCGGCGATAGCCGATGCGCTCGCCGAGCGACGCGAGCGGCAGCAGCGTGATCGTGACCGCGAGCTGGTACGCGTTGACGATCCAGATCGATGCGGCGTCGGACGCGTGCAGGTCGCGCGCGATCGTCGGCAGCGCGACGTTCGCGATGGCGCCGTCGAGCACGGCAAGCGTGATGCCCAGGGCGACGCAGACGATCGCCCAGTAGCGTTGCGGAAGCGGCAGGCCGGTATCGGCGTTCATGGCGGGAACGAAAGCGTGGTTGTCCGCGCGCCCGGTTGCCGGTTGCGTGCGCAACCATGCGGAAGGGTGGAGGCGGCGATGAACGGCCCGGCCGGTGCGGCTGCGCCGGGACGGGGCCGGTCGAGTGTATCACCGGGCCGAATTGCGCGACGCCGGCACGCCCGGCTGCCGGCCGGCGCGGACACTCAGCCTTCGAAGTCGAGGCCGCCGAGCCGCACGAGCGAGTCGGCCTGCGTGCGCGATGCGAGATCGATATCGCGTGCGCCCTGCCACGCACCGAGCTTTTTCGGCAGCGCGGCCAGGTAGTGCTCGAAGCGCTGCGGGCCGTCCGGCTCCATCAGCCGCTCGATTTCGTCGGTGTCCCAGGTCAGCTCGAGATTCAGCGGATGCACGAAGCCGCTCACGTGCTCGTGCGGCGCGCTGCGGATCTGCACGCGCGTCGGGTGCCCGTGCCCGCCGTACGGGACGACGTCGGTCAGTACGTGATCGGCGAAGAAGGCGGCGATGGCCTGCGCGATGCGCGGCGCGAATTCGGTATCGAAACGGCGGGCGGTTTCGGGCTGCATGAAGGCGTCTCCTGTGTGCCGAAAATCGTAGCACGGCGACGCCGCGTTTCGGCACGCGTGACACGCGTAATGGCGCGTTACCACTTGCTGCATCTATTACGGCCGCGTGCCGCCACAATGCATCGCATCCAGTACCACTTCGCGTGGGAGTCCATCATGAAAAAGATTGCCGCAGTGTGTGTTCTCGCCGGTTCGCTCGCCGTGGCGGGCCCGGCGTCCGCGCATGGCCACGACGGCGGCGCCGTCATCGGCGCATTGATCGGCGGCGCGGTGCTGGGCGCGATCGTGACGTCCGCGATGAATCCGCCCGTCGCGTATCAGGCGCCCGCATACCAGGCACCGGCCTATCAGCCGCCGACGTACTACCAGGCGCCCGCGTACCAGCAGCCTGCCTATCCGACCTACCAGCAGGCGCAGTACCAGGACGACGGCCCGAACTATTGCTACGACCGCTACCAGCGCGCGTATGTGTGCGGTGCGCCCGTGTCGGGTGGCTACGCGCAACCGGCCGGCTGGTAAGCGGGAGAGCGCGCGACGCATTAGCGGGTTCGGTGCCGGACGCCCGGCACCAATCGGAGTTCGCTTCGCCTGACCGGACAACAAAAGGCCCTCGCTTCGTGCGAGGGCCTTTGTCGTTTGCGCGGCCGTCCGTTCGTTCGTCTGCGTGACGCATCGGCTGTCGGCGGGCCGTGCGTGGATACAAACGGTTGCAATTGCACGTCAGTGGCGATGACCGCCACCACCGTCGCCGCGACCGCCGCCATCGTTCCAGTCGCCGCCGCGTCCGCCGCCGTGCCACCCGTTGCCGCCGCGATTGCCGCGATCGCCGTCCCAGTGGTGGTAGTCGCGCCGGCCGCGATCCCAGTCGCGTCCGCCGCCACCACCCCAGATGTTGACCGTGCCGTACACGGGCGACGGGCCGTACGCGTAGCCCGGGCTGGAATAGTAGGGCTGCCCGTAGCCGTATCCGGCGTCGGGAGCGACGACGCAGCCGGCCAGCAGGGTCGCGACACCGGCGGCGGTGATGAGCTTCAGCATGATGTTCTCCGTTGGTTCCCCTATAAGTACCGCGCAAGGGGATTGCCGGCTGTTCGGAATTGTGTCGCCAAATTACAGCGCCGTAAGGTCCTGGGGCGAAAGTGTTAGCATCCGGGGCTCATTTGTTTTTCTGGGGCACATCGATGAAATTCGCGATCCGGGCCGTGCTGGCCGCCTTCTGCGTGACGACTGCCGCAGCGTATGCGGCCGGGCCGGCGTCCGCGCCCGCCGTGCCGGCCGAGTCGATCAAGATGTTTCCGCAAGCATCGGCCGGCCAGCAGCGCGTCGTGATCGCGCTGCCCGCGCTCGAGAACGAAGGCGATGCGCGTGTCGAGCTGATGATCGGCAAGACGCTGCAGACCGACTGCAATCAGCAGTGGTTCGGTGGCGAGCTGACCGCCGAGGACGTGAAGGGGTGGGGCTATACGTACTACCAGCTCACCGACGTGAAGGGGCCCGCGTCGACGCTGATGGCGTGCCCGGGCCAGGCGCCGCAGCAACGCTTCGTGCAGGTGCGCGGCGACGGCCAGCTGCTGCGCTACAACAGCCGCCTGCCGCTCGTCGTCTATGTGCCCGATGGCTTCGAGGTGCGCTATCGCGTGTGGCACGCGTCGAAGGACGTGCAGCACGCAGCGAAGCAGTAACGTGCCGGCGCGGCCGTGCGTGGCGGCGTCTGGCTGCTACGCGCCGCTTGCGCCGACGAGCGCAGGCCACGCAGCCAGCGCGGCCTGCGCGATGGCTTCCAGATTGCGACGGTTCGCGCCGTCGCGCGCCTGGATCGACATTCCCTGCTGAACCGTCACGTAGTACCGCGCGATCGCGTCGAGGTTCGCGTGTGCGGAGATCTCGCCGGTTGCGACGCCTTGCCGGAGGCGCTCGCGCAGCGCGTCGACCGTGCGCTCGCGCATCGCGATCAGCGTTTGCCGGACGGTATCGGAGCGCTCGGCCGGATGCAGCGCCGACAGCACGATCAGGCAGCCGGCCGGCTTCGAGCGCCGCGTGAACACGCGCGCGGTATCCATCAGGTAGTTCCGCACGGCGTCGTGCGCGCTGCCGGCCTGTTCGACACCATCCCAGATTTCCCGTCCCTCCGTGGCGCGGTAGTGCTCGAGCGCCTGCCGGAACAGCGTTTCCTTGCTGCCGAATGCCGCATACAGGCTCGGTGACGCAATGCCCATCGCAGCCGTCAGGTCTGTCATCGACGCACCCTCGTAGCCGAGGCGCCAGAACACCTCCATCGCGCGATCCAGCGCCGCTTCCTTGTCGAAGCTTCTCGGTCGGCCCCGTTCAGCCATGGTGTCCAATCCTTCGTCGATATCTGTATCGATCGATAAAATAAATCAATTGACTGTGCCGCGCAACTTGCCACATTCTGTGTCGACCGTTACATAAATGAGGAAAGGAACGAACATGAATCGACTTCAGGGCAAGCGTGCACTCATCACGGGCGGCAGCCGCGGCATCGGCGCGGCCATTGCGAAACGGCTGGCGGCCGACGGTGCGGACGTCGCGATCACTTACGAAAAATCGGCCGAGCGGGCGCAGGCCGTGGTTGCCGGTATCAAGGCGCTGGGCCGTCGCGCGGTCGCGATCCAGGCCGACAGCGCCGATCCGGTTGCCGTGCGCGCCGCGGTCGATCGTGCCGCGGAGGCGTTCGGCGGTCTCGACATCCTGGTCAACAATGCGGGGATTTTCCGCGCCGGGACGCTGGAAACGATGACGCTCGACGATATCGACGCGACGCTGGACGTGAACGTGCGCGCGGTGATCGTCGCGTCGCAGGCGGCGGCGCGGCATCTCGGGGAGGGCGGGCGCATCGTGTCGACCGGCAGTTGCCTCGCGACGCGCGTGCCCGATGCGGGGATGAGCCTCTATGCGGCGAGCAAGGCCGCGCTGATTGGCTGGACGCAGGGGCTCGCGCGCGATCTCGGTTCTCGCGGCATCACGGTGAATATCGTGCATCCGGGTTCGACGGATACCGACATGAATCCGGCCGACGGCGACCATGCAAGTGCGCAGCGTTCGCGAATGGCGATCCCGCAGTACGGCAAGGCAGATGACGTGGCGGCGCTCGTGGCGTTCGTCGTCGGGCCGGAAGGGCGGTCGATCAACGGGACCGGATTGACCATCGATGGCGGCGCGAATGCGTGATCGCCGATGCCCGGCAGCGTGATGCGGCCGGGCGGCGTGACGTGCGTTATCGGCAGCCGAGCTGTTGATGCGCGGCTTCGAGGTCGGCCCGCTTGTCGTAAGCGCGCAGTTCGTTGCGCGGTTTGCCGTCCGGGCCGAACCCGCGCACGACTTTCTGGCCGCGGTCGGGGGTATGCGTCACCGCATCGATGCCGGCGGCCAGTTCCCTGCAGCGTGCATCAGAGGATGCGTTTTCCGGGCGCGGTGCGGCTGCGCCCGTGACGTTGGCGATGCCGGGGCTGACGTAGCGCTGCTTGGCGGGCGCGGTGCCGGTATCTGTATCAGCGGCGTTCGCCGTGCCCGTCAGGGCCGAAAGCGCGGCCAGTGCCGCGATCGCTCGAATCATTGTCGGAATCCGTATGCTGACGAAGGTTCGGAATTCTACGCAATGTGCGGCGCTGGTTCGGGGTGATCGGGCGAGGTGCGATTGTGTGTCGCATGTCGTAGCTGGTGTCACGCGCTTTTCGTCGGCGACGGTGCACGCGCGCAGGGCCCCAGACAGCAAAAAGCCCGCTTGCTTTCGCAGAGCGGGCTTCGGTATTGGTTGCGGGGGTAGGATTTGAACCTACGACCTTCGGGTTATGAGCCCGACGAGCTGCCAGACTGCTCCACCCCGCGGCGCGAAGTGTATCTTGCATCGCTGCGCAGAGTCAATCAATCCGTGATTTGTTTTGAACGAAGCGTGGGGTTCGCGGGGTTCGGCGGCTTGATTGTGGATGTGTGCGTTGAATGCTTGCGGTTCGCGATCTGCTTCGACGTCACGCGCTTGTGGTTGCCGTCGGTGCGGTAGCTGATCGTGGGGAGGTGGGTGAAACGATGGAGAATATCTGGTCCCCGACAGAATTCATATCTGACGGCTGCAAGAGCATTTCCGACGTGGGCTCCCCGTAGATACCAACAGAAATACCAACAGGTGTCTAGGTATAGGCTCAATCGATGGGACGCAACCTAAGCGCATCCATGCCGCGTGACCAGAAGCAAAAATTTCTGGAGATTTGGAGACAAGTATCCGTTTCGGCTTGTCAGCCTTGTCCAGCAAGGCAGTGCCTATCTCCAAGTATGTCTCCAAAACGCACATTTGGTTGGAGATAATCTTGGAGATAAGCGGGCATGGTAACAGCGGTCACTCAACCGTTTTGCGATCTACCCGTGCGTCTGGGACGCTGCGCGCAAAGAGACTCCCGTGCCGCCGCCCTCCCGGGCACGATATAAATGTTGGACGAATGTGCTTGCTGGGAATATGAGGCTCCAATGCCCCCTGTCTCCGTTCGAGGAGAGGCCTAGTTCCGTGTCGATGGACTTGAGAATACGCTGTCGATCGCGGGAGCGCGTCCGCGTGCATGTGCGATCTGATGCCGGCGTTTTGGAGACTTGTTGAGCGGACGGACGCTCGATAATCTGTGCCTCCTCGGCTGCTCCCCCACGATTGGCTGGTCGCTTGAGCAAAAAATCGTGCAAGCTGCGACACCAAAACTTGCGAGGTTAAGATGTTTGACGAAATCCCGCCCAACTTTATTCAATACGCGGCAGACATTTTGGGTGATACAAGTGCTGGTCTAAGTGGTCCCGATATTATTCGGGTAACGGGCGCTTATGCAATTGAATACGATGTGAATTTGCCTCATCCGACGTACCCATTTCAAGCGGGAAACAAGCGAACGGCACTGTATGAGAATCTGATGGAATTTTCGCCATCACAGCAATATCGAATTATAAAGGAGCTATGTGATCATCGCTCGTTCTCCTTGAAGCCGAATCCCGCGCGTAAGGAACTGAAACTTCGTCTGATTTCTCGATATTCAAACCTTGATCCTAGGGATGTGCCATCTGAAATCAATGAAACGTTGATCGAGGAAACCAAGCATTGGCTTCATGGCTACCCGGAGGCACTCTCGCTTTATACGCAGGCGCTAGAGAAATATGATCACGGAGTTTTTCAGAGGAATTTGTTGGATGATTTGCGTCTTTCTCTTGAAAGACTTCTGCGTTCGATATTTGATAATAATAAATCTTTAGAAAATCAGGTGTCGTTGGTTGGGGAGTATATAAAGTCGAGCGGCGGTTCGCCGGAGCTTTCGAACATGTTTGTAAAGCTCTTGGATTATTACGCGAAATATCACAACAGCTATGTGAAGCATGATGATGCGGTGATCGAGGAGGAGGTTGAGTTTATTTTTGAAATCACGTCATCATTTATGAAGCATTTGGTTAGGTTGGGTTGTAAGGGAAGTTGATTTTCGAATGTGGTGTAGGCGTCAGGAAGTGCTGGGTTGGGGCGTTCCGTTGGGGTTGTGGAGTTGTATTTGCTCCAATTATGTATTGGAGTCCGTTGGTTTTCTTGGCATCGGTTTCGGGGGTTTTATGAGGATAGATGAGAAAAAATATAAAAGTGACTTTGGTATCGATCCGCCGGATGAGGATAAGTTGAAGGCTGCATTGGATAAAGCTCTTGATATTAGAAAATTCGAGATTGATCTTTACTGGAAACGTGCGGCATATTTTTGGACGCTTATCGCTGCTGCGTTTGCTGCCTATTTTATTATCTTGAATTCGCAAAACTTGGATAATAAAAAATTCTTTGCATTCGTTGTGGCGTGTGTTGGTTTTATATTCACGTTCGCGTGGTTTCAGGTAAATCGAGGTAGTAAGCAGTGGCAGGAAAATTGGGAGAATCACGTAGATGCTCTTGAGGATAATGTTACTGGACCTCTTTATAAGACCATTTTAAGTCGTCCGCGCGAAGATGGCTTCTTTGAGAGGCATGTGACTGGGCCGAGTAATATATCGGTGTCAAAGACAAATCAAATTGTTAACCTTTTTACGCTGTGTATCTGGTTGGCTTTGGCTTATTTTTCTTTGGATGTTATTGGTCTTGAGTATCCTGTTAGCATCAGGCATGTGGCTATTGCAAGTCTCACCTTATTTTTTTGTGTTCTCATTATTTGGAAGGGAAAGACGCATCTTGGGGATCACGCTCATGAAGCTAATCAACGGAGAACGCGAATCGTATAGCTGCGCTATTTGGTCTGGAGGGGGCTCGGTATCTAGGTGTCAATTGTGTGTTGCGTGATGCCGGGTAATGTAGTGATTGGTTATGCTGCTTTGTGGGGCGTATATTGTTGCGAATTTGTACCAGATTGACGATTACAGTCGTCGCTCACGGATAGGGGCGGTCTGGTACGGAGCGCAAAGTAGGCAATGCGGCTCATGAATCGCACCTTTGAGTGGCGGTATTACGTTGCGTTGCGTATCCGCATAATCGTTTGGCGGCTGGTGCCGTACTGCTTTGCAAGGCCGGCCACGCTTGCCCCTTCGCTCAATAGCTGTCGGACCTCGTTCTGTTGTTGCTCGGAGAGGGCGGTCGGTCGGCCCATGGCTTTTCCTTCCGCCTTCGCTCTTGCAATACCTGCATGTGTCCGTTCGATCAACAGGTCACGTTCGAACTCGGCAACGGCGTTCAAAACCTGCATCGTCATCCGGCCGGCAGCACTAGTCAGGTCAACGCCGCCGAGTGCGAGGCAATGAATGCGAATGCCGCGACTGTCTAGTGCCTCCACCGTCGCTCGCACGTCCATGGCATTTCGTCCAAGCCGGTCGAGCTTTGTCACAATCAAAACGTCGCCTTCCTCCATTCTGCGGAGTAAGTCGGCAAAGCCCGGTCGTTGGTTCGCACTGACGCTACCAGAAATACTTTCCGTGACAATCCGGCGCTTTTCGACAGAGAAGCCGGCCGCCTCGATTTCGCGGAGTTGATTCGCCGCCGTCTGATCGGTCGTGCTGACGCGGGCGTAAGCGAAGGTTCGTGCCATGTAGCGTGCTCAATGTGTTCGAAATGGGTGTCCGAATTTTAGACTATGTACGAAATTCGTGTTGCCTTACTTTCGTACATAATCGGGGTGGTATGTCCGAAAGGGTTCGGTTTCGGACATGGCAAGTGTCGAATGTCCCGGAGGTGCGATCTATCAACGGGGAAGCACCGCCTTTCACTACTTCCGCTTTTGTTCGGATGCACCATCGCCGGGCACCAGCCGGATGTTTGACTTAGGTTTCGGATTAAGCTGAGCGCTATGCAAAAAATCACTCGGGGACGATCATGAACAACAATGCCGCATCCGCTGATCCATCAGATCCTTCGTTGGGTGTGCCACTCGGAAGCGACCTCGCCGAAGTTCACCCACACAGAGACGCATTCGGTTACGCGCCATTTGCGAAGGTGATAGCGCGTGCGGTCCGTACGACGCCAAGTCCTTCGGGGCTTGTTATCGCGATCGACGGACCTTGGGGAGCCGGAAAAACGACCTTGCTGAACTTCGTCAAGCACTATCTGGTTGAAGACGACGCGGCAGCCGGGACAGACGAGAAACTGATCCAAATTGACTTCAATCCGTGGTGGTTCGCTGACGGTGAGCAGTTGGCCCGGCAGTTTCTACAGCAGTTTGCTGCGCAGCTACCGGTTGGCATGGATGCGCGCCTCAATGTGCTCAAATCGTCCATTGCGGCTTATGCCGATGCGATAGGCGAGGCGGCGAGTTGGGGTGTCGCGCTAAAGACGGGGGCCAAACTACCGATCGTTCGAGAAGTCGTGGCTGGCATGCTGCGTAAAATCGCGCCCCGTGAGAAGGATGTCGCTGCGCTGAAGCAATCCATTTCGAAGTCGTTGCATGCTTCTGGAAAGCGATTCGCGGTAATCGTCGACGATATCGATCGACTCAGGCCGCATGAAATAAATGAAGTGTTTCGGGTCATCAAGGCAATCGCCGATTTCCCTAACGTTGTCTATCTTCTGGCGTATGACGGTTCCGTGATTTCCCAGTCACTTGAGAGTTCGATGGGGATTCGTGATGGGCGAGCGTACATGGAAAAGATCGTGCAGGCACAGTTTTCGTTGCCTACGGTGGCGCGATCAAAGTTGATGAGAAAGTTGACCAGCGATCTCGATGCACTGCTTGCACAGATAGGTGTCGGTGAGTTCGACAATGATCGTTGGCTCAATGTATTCCATGAGGGACTGGACCGGCTCGTCAGGCGGCCGCGCGATATCGTCCGCATTATCAACGCACTCTCTGTCACGGTGCGCCCATTGTTGGGCGAAGTGAACGTTGTCGATTTCATCGCCTTGGAGTTTTTGCGAGTATTTGCCCCCGCAGTGCATAGCGCAATTAAGAACAACGAGCAACTGTTCGTCGGGACCTCGGGGCGCGATGCGGGGCGCGATGCTCGCGCAGTGGAGCGCGAGTTTCATGATGAATGGCTAAATGCGATACCCCGCGAGCAACAAGATGCCGTTCGCAACGTGGTGCAGCGACTCTTCCCCCGTCTGCAGTCTATCTGGAGCAATGTCCAGTTCGAAGCGACCGAGCTGCGCCGATGGAGTGCGGACGCTCGTGTTGCCGTTCCAGATCACTATCCGAAGTATTTCGAGTTCAACGTGCCAGAGAACACGCTCAGTCGCGCTGAGATCCGAGCGTTCATCGCAACCGGTGTAGATGTCGATGCGCTTGAGGGACGTTGGCGAACGGCAATGGTAGAGCGACGCGACGACGGAGTGACGAAAGCGGATGATTTGATCGAAGCTCTGTTAGAGCGGGAGAATTTGGACGTCACCTTCGCGCGAAATTGCCTCGAAGCGGTATTTCGCGTGGGCGATGCCTTCCTGGCGGATTTGGCCAATCGACCACAAGGATTCTTTGGTGTGCCGCCATATATCCGGCTGTATTGGCTGACGAATCACCTCGCGACATGCTTGCCAGAAGTGTCACGCGAGAGCGACTTTATGGAGGTTTTGCGTCGGTCTTCGTCGGTGACGTGGCTCTGCCATCTAGCGACGAGTATTGATGCCATGAATCGACCAGAGGCAGAGCATCGGGAGTCAGTGTTTCAGGGGTTTGCCGCGCCTAATGTGGAAGAAATTGTGCAGATTGCACTCGGCCGAGTTCGCGATGCGGCCTACAACAGAAGCCTTCTGTCTGAACCTGACCTCCTATTTTTTCTGCATCGATGGAACGAATGGGGTGATGCTGACGAGGTGCGTACGTGGGTTCGCGAAGTTGCAGCAGACGATACGGAGTGCCTGCTTCTGCTGAAGAGTGCCATTCGCGTTTCGACGGTGCATAACTTGTCTGATGCGTTTTCCCGACGTGTCGAATCAATTAATCCCGATGACCTCACGGCCTTCATCGACGTGCTGTCGCCAGAGTTTGCCTCTCGAATGGCGAGTCTCCGCGCGCGAGCTGATCTGAGCGAGGACGAACGGAAGGCAATAACCCTTTTTGATGAAGGCGTGGCTCGAAGGTCGGTCGATACTTGAACTTAGGGCAATCCGTTCGGTATGTGGCGTTGGTTTGGCCATGTTGCAATCAATGGCAGCTTTGGGGCAAAGAGCATGTTTCTCACAATGTCGTCGTGAGAAAATAGCGGAAGTCGAGCCTAGGGCGGCCACCCGAAAACCGGACACCTTCACCGGCTGGCTCGACGTCCTTCGTGAAGGCCGCACAGAAGGGTGCGCTATTGCTACGTACAAAGACACCTAATCCAGTTCTCACGCACAAACCACGCGCCGGTTTTCGTTCGCGGCGTGCAAGGCAATGTGTCAGAAGAAGTATTCTTTCTTTCGCCGCCGCAGACGCAAAACACCGAGCGTCTCAGCCATTTGCTGCGGAGGATGGTGAAAGTCCATTTGGGCGGATGCAAGACATCATTCCACGTGACGTGCCTGTTGGTGAGGCGATGGCCTTGCTGGCCGGCCTACTGGTCAAATGTATCGACGAGGATGATTTGCGCACCGCGCAAGAGCTGATGAAGCACGAGTTGTTCAACAGCCGCACATTAGAAGGCGTCGTGCTCTACGCGCGGCGTAAAACTGAATCTGCGCTACTAGAACGAATCAATGCGTTGCATGAGCAGATTGCCGAGCGTGCTGAAGAGCGCGACATGTCGCTCGCGCATCTGGCAATGCTCCAGGCTGAACAACGAGAGCGGCAAGATCAAGCGAAGCGAGAAAGGCAAAAGGCTATCAAGCCGGCTCAGGCAGCGCGACTTGCCGGTGCGAAAAATTCGAAGATTATCGAAGAATTTAATCGACGTCGGCGCAATGGCGAAGACTTTCAGGGCCGCAACGTTTGCTCAGAAATTGCGACTCGCTTCGGCGTCACAGCGGATCACGTGCGCAAATTGAAGCGGGCTTGGCTTGCAGGGTGAATCGGCAAAACGCGATTGAGGTAACGACAGTCTTGTTTTGCGCGGTGCCAAACGCGACTGTCGATACGTCGGTCGCGTTTCGTGCTTCACGCTCCCGGTTGTGTCGATGGTGACACAGCCATACTCAGGGAGCACAAATGTCTGCAAGCAACACATTCGCATCACAGGCCCCGGTCGGACTGCCGCTTGACGGCTTTTCACGTTGGAGTGATCTGCGGCCCTTCATCCCGTTGTCCCGCGAGACGATCCGACAGCGCGAGCTGGAAGGGCGCTTCCCGCGTGCAAGTCGTTTGACGCAGCGCTGCACCGTCTGGTCGAATCGAGAGATTCACCGCTGGATGGCCAACCCGTTGACTTATCGCACTGCCGACATGGCTTGCGAAGTGACGGAGGGCGCGTGATGACGAATAGCGTGAATGTGACGAGCGCGCGCGTGGCAGCGCGAGAAGCCAAACGAGACGCCGATGCGGCATTCTACGAGAGCGAATTGGAGCGTCAGCGCGAGCGGTTCGCCGACGCGCTCGGGCGTAGTGTTGACGAAGCCCGGCGCGAGGCAGCTTGCTGGATCGCGGCGGCGGCGACTGTGTTCGAACGTGATGCCGAACGCATGCCGTCGCGTGCCAAGCGTGCCGTCGAACTTCTCAAGCACGCCGTTTTCATGCTCGATCCGAAGGCCCCGGCATGACGTTGTTCCAAAGTCACTTTGCCGTGATGGAAGGCGCGGGACGTCGGCTGCGTGACGTCGCTGTCACTGGTCCGTCCCTTCAACGATTTGCGCATCGCGGCGGTGCGCAGTATGCTGTGTGCGTCGCTGAAACAGCAGCGGCCCGGTTTGGCGACTGGAGTTTGCAAAAGGCGGACAACCGCCGCTGCGCGGTTTTTTTACGTCCGCACGCTAAGCGCCTTCAATGGTCGGGCCTTGGCGGGGGTGCCTTCGGGCACGCCGGTTTCCTTTTGCGCCGGTTCGCCAACCCTGTCATGTGCCCGGCCACCCCATTTGGCGATGGGGCCGGGTCCCGAACCCAGCAAAAGGAGGTCGCACCCAATGCGCCAGCCCTCGCACGCCCGTACCGGGCAGCAATCTCACCTCATTCAGTCCATCGTCCGCACAGCACTGCGCGACGCAGCAACCGCCAATACGTATCAAGACGCGCTCGATGCAACCGGCGCGGCACTGGCCGCGATCGCGGCGCTCGTCCGTGCGGAGGTGCGTCATGGCTGACCTGCGCTGCAAGATTGGCGATCTGGCGATCGTCACGAAATGCGACGCTCGCGCTCGCATCGGCATGCTGGTTGAGGTGGCGTCGGCTCGACCGACGCCCGATCACGATTGGTGCGTGCGAATCTTGGGCGGCCCCGTCTCGGGGCGCAGCGTCTATGACCGGCGGTTCGGCGAATTCACGCATGCAGCCGTCCACGACTGGAACCTCACGCCGATTCGCGGCGAAGCGGAGCTGGATTGCACGATCGACGTCGGGCAACTCCTCGCGTCGATTCTGGAGGTGCGCCATGTCTGAATTCCGCCTGCCGAACGAAGTCAAGATGATCGCCATGTGTGCGGCCCATCAGTTCGCCCAGCTCGAAGCCCTGTTCGATGCTGTCCGCTCGCATCTTGCCGAGGGCACTTACGAGCGCTCGCTCGTCGACATGGGGCAAAGCGTTGCGAGCCGGTATTCGGCCGAAATGCGCCGTACCGCGCAGCCGGAGGTGTGCCATGACTGATCAGCGTTTGCGAACCGCGGTTATCAATGGATTCGACAATGCGCCGCCGCTCGATACCGGCGCACCGATCGAGCTGCAATTCGCCGTCGACCTTGGCGCGATCTGCGCCGACGCATGGCTCGACCTGAAAGGCGACGTGCGGCTGCACGACTACGCGGCGCATCAAGCCGCTGCGTTCGCGCGCGGCATGGAAGCCGCCATGCAGGATGCGGGCGACGTCGACGCGCACCGCGTGACGATCAGCCGCCAAGCGTTCGCGGCTGGTCTGATGGGGCGTGTGCAGCAACACCTGTTCGCAGCGCTCGGCCTCGTCACGCGCGAACCGCGCACGACGCACTGAGGGCGCGGCCATGGCAAAGACGAACAAGAATGCCGTGCAACCGCTCGCGTCGCACTTCGTGGCCGAGGTGAACCGCCCCGATCGCAACCGCATCGGTACGCGGATCAGCGATGCGATGGAGCTGCTGGACAGCCTGCATTGGGCGGCCGACAGGGCCATGTCCGATGACGACTACTGGCTTGTGCTGAGCCTGTTCCGCGCGTCCCTGCCGTCGATCGGCGCGGCGCTGGAGGCGGCCAACGATGCGCTCGGCGAGTCGCGGCTCGGCCGCTACGTCTACAGCAACGACGTCACGGCTGGCGGTGCGGTTCTGTCGGTGCCTCGCGCGGCCGGCTGACGCTCCGCCGCTAGGCATCGTCGAATCATTCAATTCTTCGCGCGTCGGGTAGCTGCTTGCCCGATATGGACTACTAATCGGAAGTAGACCGACGCGCGTCCAGTGGGAACCTATGAGTAACGCACCCATGTCCGAATTCGAGCGGGCGAGAGTCGCGCTCGGCTATGTTCCGCCCGACGACCGCGACACGTGGCGTCAGGTGGGGATGGCGCTCAAGGCCGAGTTTGACGAGGAGGGCTTCGCCCTCTGGAACGAATGGAGCCAAGGCGCGCAGAACTACAACGGCAAGGACGCGCGCGATGTGTGGAAGTCGTTCAAGGGCGGCAAGATCACCATCAACACGCTGTTTCACCTCGCCAAGCTCGGCGGCTTCGATCCGCGCGCGCATCGGGCGAAGCCGGTCGATCCAGCGGAGCGCGAGCGGCAGAAAGCCGAACGTGCGGCTCGTGAAGCCGCTGAGCTGGCCGAACTGACCGAGAAACAGCAAACCGCGTCGACGCTTGCCGAATCGATCTGGTCGGCGGCCGAGCCTGCGCCGGCCGATCACCCGTACCTCGTTCGCAAGCGCATCCCGGTCGACGCGCTGCGCGTCTATCGCGGCGGCTTGTGCATCGGCACGGCCGCATGCGACGGCGCACTCCTCATCCCGGCCCGTGACGCGGATGGCAAGCTGTGGACGCTGGAATTCGTCCTGACGGACGGCCAGAAACGCTATCTGCCGAACGGCCGTAAGGCGGGCTGCTTCTCGTTGATCGGCGATCCGGTATCGTCCACGCTGCTGATTGGTGAGGGTTACGCCACATGCGCGACGCTCGCGGCCGCGACCGGCTACCCGGCCGCCGTCGCGTTCGACGCCGGCAACCTGCACGCGGTCGCGACGGCACTGCGCGGCCAGTATCCGGACGCGCGCATCGTCGTATGCGCCGACGACGATCACACGACGAAGGGCAATCCGGGCGTGACGAAGGCCCGCGCGGCGGCCGAGGCGGTCGCCGGCATAGTCGCCGTGCCCGACTTCGGTCCGAACCGCCCGGCGGCCGGGACAGACTTCAACGACCTGGCTGCGCACGTCGGCCCGCAAGCGGTGGCCGCCGCCGTGCGCGCTGCGGTCGCGCCGGCCGGCTCGTCGGATGCCGGCAAGGCCAAGGCAGCACTGCCCGCCGCGAGGCCCGCCAAGCGCCCGAAAACGGCCCGCGCGCAGGACGGCAAGTCGCGGTTTGTCGTCGACGACAAGGGCGTGTGGTTTCACGGCTTCAACAATCAAGGTGATCCGCTGCCGCCGCATTGGGTCAGCACGCGGATCGACGTGATCGCGGAGACGCGAAACGAGATGAACAGCGAGTGGGGCTACCTGCTCGAATTCACTGACCGCGACGGCATCCTGAAACGGTGGGCGGTGCCGGCCGGCCTGTTTGCCGGCGACGGCACGGAGCTGCGCCGCATGCTGCTCGACATGGGCGTGAAGCTCGGCGTGACGCAGATCGCCCGCACGCAGATCGCGAACTATGTGCAGATGGCGCAGCCGGACGAGCGCGTGCGCTGCGTGCCGCGCGTTGGCTGGCATCACGGCGCGTTCGTGCTGCCCGATCGCGTGATCGGCACCGGCAAAGAGGCGTTGATCTATCAGGCCGACACGCCGATCCAGAGTCAGTTCAAGGAGCGCGGCACGCTGGACGACTGGCAACGCGAGGTCGCCGCCTACTGCGTCGGCAATAGCCGGCTGCTGTTCTGCATCGCTACCGCCTTCGCTGGTCCGCTGCTGCACTTCTCCGGGCTTCAGTCGGGCGGCTTTCACTTGCTCGGCACGACGTCCAAGGGCAAATCGACGGGCGGCGTCATCGCCGCTTCCGTGTTCGGCTCGCCGGACTACGTGCGGAGCTGGAAGGCGACCGACAACGCGCTCGAAGCCGTCGCCACGCAGCATAGCGATGCGCTGCTGATCCTCGACGAAATCGGGCAGGTCGAGCCGCGCTTGGTTGGTGACGTGATCTACATGCTTGCGAACGAGTCGGGCAAGGCTCGCGCGTCACGTAGCGGCTCAGCAAAGCCGGTGCTCACGTGGCGACTGCTGTTCCTGTCGAACGGCGAAAAGAGCGTGTCCGCACTGATGGCCGAGGGTAACAAGCCGATGAAAGGCGGTATCGAGGTGCGCTTGCCTGCGATCCCGGCCGAGGTCGGCGAAATGGGCGTCGTGGAGAAGCTGCACGGGTTCCCGACGCCTGCCGCGCTGATCGAGCATCTAGAGCGGCACGCCGGCATGCACTACGGCACGGCCGGCCCCGCGTTCATCGAGTGGGCGTCGTCGCAGGCCGGCGAGCTGGCCGAGCACCTGCGCATGCGCGTCGATGAGCTGGTCGGGCAATGGGTGCCGGACGGCTCACATTCGCAGGTCGCACGCGTCGCCAAGCGGTTCTGCCTCGTCGCGGTGGCCGGCGAGCTGGCGACGGCGCACGGGCTGACCGGCTGGCCGCAGGGCGAAGCGGTCGAGGCAGCACGTCGCTGCTTCGAAGGCTGGCTTGAACTGCGCGGCGGGACGGGCAACTCGGACGAGGCGGAAGCCGTGCGGCAGGTACAGCATTTCCTCGCCGCGCACGGCGACAACCGTTTCGTGTGGATGAACCGGGCGCAGGACGACCATCGGCCGAACGTGCCGCATCGAGCGGGCTTCAAGCAGCACGTGAAGCGCGACGAGCGGCGAACACCCATTGCATCCGATCGCGAGTATTACGCCGAGTTCGGCGGCAAGATGAGCGCCGACGATGCGGAAAGCGTCGAGACGGAATACCTGATCGAAGCGGCCGTGTTTCGCAAGGACGTGTGCGCCGGCTTCGATCACAAGATCGTTGCGAAGGCACTGATGAAGCGGGGCGTGTTGATGCCACGTAGTGACGGCTACCCGTACCGGCAGGAGTACATCCCCGGCCACGGCAAGTTCATGGTCTATCGCGTGCTGCCGTCCATTTTCACGCTTGAGCTGTGAAAAGCACCGCCGCCGTCCGGGAGGGCGGTGGCGGACATTCCTTTGCGCGGCATTTTGGCCCGCGCGTCAAAGTTACTTTGAGCGACCCGCTCCAGATGGAACCGGGCCGGCGGCTGCCGCGAATCTTGCTGCCTCCGTAACAATCCAGCCCGGTTTATCTCCAGTATCTCCAGCGTTCTCCAAATCGTTTGGAGACACGCGAAGCCTTACCCCATAAGGCTTTGCGGCCGATTCAGGCGTTTATCTCCAAATCTCCAACTCGTTTTGCACTGAGCGGACAGGCGTCGACCGACCGCAGCGACCGCGAAGTCGGACGGGGCGCGGCTCTCCGGGATTTGACGGGCGTCGGAGACGTGTTTTCGAGGGGGGTGTCCGCGATGCGCCCCGATCGGGCATTGTTGCGCCCGTCGCAAGTATCGGGGCGGGCGGAAAGCGGGGGACCCTGCGTCTCGGCCAAAGACGCGGGGGCTCACACCCGCGTCTTTTCTCCACTGACGGCAAACATAGGGGGGGCACATAATAATAAGGGGCCAAATCACTCGGTGATCCTATGCCTAGACCGCTTGCGTTTTACTGGTGGGAAACGCACGGAAGGGGGTCATAACCATGCAGGGAAGCTATAGCCGGAACGCAGGGGGCAGATTTTGGGCAATGTCCCGCGACGCCGAGCCCTCGCGACGTAACAAAGGTTTGCTGTAGGCGTTCGGGGAGTGCGATGAAGTCGTGCGCGTTCGGCGATCAGCGGGAGTAGGTCGGTAGACCCCAGACCTTCAGCGATTCATGCAAAATCATGTCCGATCGACACTTTAAGAAAGTCTCCTCCATGAAAAATGCATATGCGTTTGTCGCATGCATTGTTGTGTCAATGCAGTCGATTGCGCAGACACAACATTGGCCTTTGTTCACGGTTAGCGGGCCATATTGGACGTACCCAACAAACTTGCCCGGCCAACACGATCCGTGTTTCTCGAAGGTGCTCTATACACGAGTCAACCTTTCATTCGAGATGCGATGTGAGAGTTGGGACGAACGTCAACACCGTCATTTCGGCATCGTGACTGGAGATGATAAAGACAGAGAGGGCCCCGAATATTCATTCCATAACCCTGTACTCTAATTTTGCACACCCTTGCTCGCGATAGATCCCTGATGCGATGGTTGAGGAGTCGTTGAGGGGCAGTAAGCGACAGGAACCTAGCCAAATATACGAGCAACTGAACCCCCGCTTCCTTTGGTGGTAGCGAGGGGGCGGGCGACATTGGGACACTAGCGGGCTGACGCGATACGGACGACCGCCGCTCCTGCCTTGAGGTGGTCGAGATGATCTCCCCATGCCTGCATCATTCGCCTGCGTTCCGGCAGATATTCAGCATGGACGTAGGCCGCCGTCACTTGATTGCGTTCGGCGTGCGCCATCTGGCGCTCTACAACGTCCCGACCGAAGCCGAGTTCACGCAGAGCCGTAGCCGCCAGCCCGCGAAAGCCGTGCCCGGTCATCCGCGACTTGTAGCCCATGCGATAGAGCGCGTAGAGCATCGTGTTGTTCGAAATGTGGCTTCGGCCTTGCACGCTGTAGAACACGAATCGATGCTGGCCGTTGAGGGCGCGGAGCTGAGCGAGTACGTCGAGCGCCTGTCGCGATAGAGGCACGATGTGCGGGTCGCGCATCTTCATGCGCTCTGGAGGCACGCGCCATTCTGCGGCGGCTTCGTCAAACTCCGACCATTCCGCACGGATCATTTCCGTTGTCCGCACGAAGGTCAGCGCCATAAGGCGGAGCGCGAGCCGGGTAACTAGGTCGCCTTGGTAGGCGTCAATGTCGCGCATGAGCTGCGGAATCTCCGTCGCCTTGACGCGTGCCATGTGCTGTACGCCCGGGCCTTTCTTCAAGACCGTCTGCGCGTCGATGTCGGCCGCCGGATTCCTGGAGCATCGCCCGGTCATGATTCCGTACTGGAAGACTGCGCGCGAGCGTTGGAGGATTCGCTTCGCCGTCTCGCGCACCCCGCGCGCCTCGACCTCGCGAACGATGCTGAGCATCTGCGGCGAGTCGATCTCCGCGATCGGGCGAGGGCCGATCTTCGGGAACACGTCAACCTCAAGCGAATTCAGCACCTTCTCTGCGTAGCCGTCGCTCCAGCCCGGGCGCTGGGAGTCGAACCACTCGCGGGCTACCGCTTCGAATGAGTTGGCCGCCGCGATCTCGGCGGCCCGTCTCGCGTCCTTCTTCGCTTCGCCCGGATCGACGCCGGCCGCGATCTGCTCGCGTGCCTCGTCGCGCTTCTTCCGTGCCGTCGCGAGCGTGACGGCCGGATACACGCCGAGGGCGAGCGTCTTCTGCTTGCCAAGGAAGCGGTAGGACAAGCGCCAGTACTTCGCGCCGTTCGGTTGGACGAGCAAGAACATCCCGTTGCCGTCCGTGAGTTTGTACGGTGCGGCGCTGGCCTTTGCGTTCCGTACCTGTATGTCAGTGAGAGGCATTGTTGGTATCTGTGTTGTTGGTATCTGCTGATACCAACAAAAATACCAACACTTTCTCCGGCTGTCACTGAGCAACGTTGGGTAGCGATGGGCGCGAGAAGGCCGCCAGACGGGCTTGAGCGGGGAGTTTCTTGTGAATCTTGGGGGAGGTTTGGGGCTTGGCTGGTCCCCCCGACAGGAATCGAACCTGTATCTAGCGCTTAGGAGGCGCTTGTTCTATCCATTGAACTACGGGGAGCGGATAGTTTGAGCGGGGAGGACGAACCCTTGTGAATCAGGCTCTTGGTCTTGTCCCGTGTGCGTTTCCGTGATTTCTACCTGCTCGCGCATGACGCGGAGTGACAGGCTGTGAAGCATAGTTTAACGCCCCGCCTGCTACAAATCGACCCTGTAGCAGCGTATGTGGATGACGCATTGCTTCAGTCCACAAACGGGGAATTTCATGGCTTCGATCCTCAAGATCGGCGACAGCTGGCGGGCTCAAGTCCGCCAGCGGGGACAGAGTATAGCAAAGACATTTCGAACCAAGGGCGCGGCTGAAGCATGAGCGCGCGAGATCGAAGGCGGTATCGACAAGGGGTAGCGTGCCGTCGACGAGCAGACGATCACCGTCGGCCAGCTGGTGCGCTTGTATCGAAGCGCGCGGAATGACTCCGGCCCGCCGGTCGCCGAGAAATCGAATGAAGACTACATGCTCAAGCCGCTGGAATGTCACTTTGATGATGAAGTGGTGGCGAAGCTGTCGACCAAGCGGCTGGTCAAGTTCGCGCAGGAGCGCAAGAAAGAGGGGCCGGCCAGTACACGATCAACACGGACATACGCAAGCTCGGGACCGTGTACAAGCACATGGCGTCACTACTCGATCTCCGATTGCCGCATGCCCCGAGCATTGCGCGTCCGACACTTGATCCAGCTCATCGGCCCCGGCAAGCATCGCGATCACTGGCCGACCCGCGGCGAAATCGTAAAAATCTTTCAGTGGTTTGCAGAGCATCCGGAGCGCGAGCAGGTGGTGCCCGATGTAATTCGCGTGGCGATGAAAGGCGCATTCCGGCGAGGCGAGCTGCTCCGATTGATGTGGTCAGACCTTGAAGTCGAGCGTAGGCTCGCGCTCGTCCGTGATCGCAAACATCCGCGACAGAGGAAAGGCAACGGCGAGTGGGTGCTGCTGATCGGCGACTCGCTCGAAGTATTGCTGCGTCAGGCACGATACCTGCCAGCAGTTCCTGTCAGAGCAACTGGCAGGAACTGCACCTTGCAAAGTGCGATTTACGACTTGAACTGCTTGCGGCGAAATACCCCATGCATCTCTGTCCCCCGTCCTCCTGTCACCCAGTGCATGGCTTCTTCAATAACCAGTTCGCGAACATGGAGTAAGTCTTCCCGGGAATCGAGATTGAAATTGTCGCAGTACGTTGCATCGGTCAATCGCCAAAGGAAGCAATTTCTTTTGTAGACGTCGACCGGAATGAGGTAGTTTTCCAGCGCTGATTCGAGTTCTTCACTTCTAATGCCCTCGAAGCAGCCGCTTGAAAAGTCATCATCAGGAACTGAGTCGTCAATTTTTCCAGTGTGGGCATTTTTTCTATACCGCTTAGGCAGGTTTTTGAAAGCACGATTGGCTGCAGATATCGCTCCGGGCCAAAGACGATTTCCATTTCTTCCGATCTGCTCGCCAATGCTCCAGAACTCGCCATCGGGCGTAAGGCGTTCGTTGATCTGGGTCAGAACCAGTTCGAGATTCGCGACATGGTGAAGAGCTGATACGCAGATGATCAGGTCGAAGGAGTCTTCCCCGGGAAGGCCATCATTAATGTCCCCAATCAGGCATCGCACGTTGTGGCCACTCTTCGTCTCTAAAAACCGGGCTGCCGCACGCTGGATCAGGTCTTCACTGGCATCGAGCAGGGTAAGATCAATCGGGGAAAGGCAATGTTTCGCGATCTCTTCCTCGATTCGTGCTGCGCCGGCGCAGAGCGACAAAACCCGGAGCGAGCGACCTCGGCTGAGGTCAGTGGCACGCGCGTAGAAGTTCGGTGGGGTCAGTGGAAGTATGCTGCCGAGACAGCGCTGCGCGAAACCAAACACGGGCTCACCTGGGTCAGGCTGTATCTGAGAGATAGCTCGCCGCAGTTCAGTCTCCTGCATGTAACGGAAACCGGAAGGGGAGCGAGATTGAGTGGCGCTGCTCTTTTCCAGGTTGACTTTTTTAGCCCTGCCGCTTTGGGTGCCGTACATCGAGTGTGTGTAGGCTGCGCCGGAAAAATGCGACACCTCGTTCTCCAACCGGGATTCATAGTTCGATAGAGCGTTGATGCGGGATAGTTCGTTTTGGTTTCCAACAACGAAGCGGGAAATTCCTATCGTTGAGCATCTCCGGTTCGGCGAGACGAAAGCAAGCTCGAACGATAGCGCGGCTCCTGAAAACTGGGACAACCCTAAATGAATCGTCTGACGGTGACGCACCTTGCACGCCAGCAAATGGAAGGTGGTCAACAATGAGGAACTGAATTTCCCCGTGCGTGAGTACACTTCGATAACCGCATCTTTGGCTCGATCCAACGGGGTGAGCAAAAAAAACTCCAGCACCAGAACATGCTCTTGCGAAATGGAAACGACGCTGGTAGTCACATTTTGCCCTGAATCGAGCAAAACTACCTTTTCCGATATTTGCGAGCCGCTTTGTATGAAGGTGAAGCGCTCGCCGCGGCTAACGGGTCGTGTGAAACGATCGCATGAGTCAAATTCGAGCACAAACATGTTTCCATGTCGCCTGGTATTGGCATTGTCAGCATGCAATATAGCGTCTGTTGCTTGAACCTCATCTTTGAAATGGCCGTTCATTATGCTTTCCGTTGCAAGAAAGTCTCTAATGCACCGATGCTCCACTGATTCAAGGGCGTCGTGGAGTGACCGTGCGCCGTCGCCTTAGGGGGCGGGATTACCCTACCAGCTTCGCATGCATGTCAAAGGCGTGCGATCAGGATATCAGGGGTGACTTCGGAATTCGGAAAAATCGTGCGCCACACATCTCGCGACCTGCCTGCATCAGCCAAGTGTCTGTAATGGTGCGCCACAAGATTGACGTTCCGGTTTCAGTACGAGGGCTCATCGGTGAATATTTTGGTTTGGTCCTCGAGCCATTTCAGAAAGCGCTGTCCCTTTGTCAACTGGTGTGAGCAGTGAGGCCAGGCCAAGTAGTAGCTAGAGGTATGCGAGGTCTCAATGTTTGTCACCCAAACGAGCTCGCCACGGGTTAACCATATGACGGGCGCTCAGAAATAACAAAGCCTGCCTTGAACGTAATGCCGTTCAGTTAAGCAACTGAACGGCATTTTTGTTTTGGAGGAGGCGTGGTTGTAAACGCAGCGCTGAGGTGTCAGCTTTTGGTGCGATGCTGCCTGATCGCTGCCCAACGAAACCGCTTCCTTCGTCAGCACTGCGGGCGATGGACGCACGCTGCGCACGGCTGACAGCCAGGCCAATCGTGAGCACTTTGGGGCGAAACGTTATGCCAGTGGCAAGGCGGCCAGCTACCCGCAGGTGCGGGCTGTCACACTGACCGCCATCCCGACGCATCTGGTGGCTGATATCAACTTCGGTGCCTATGACACCAACGAAATGATGTGCGCCCGAGACGGCACCTCAAGGTGCCTTAACTGAACGGCATTACCGCCGTGAGCGGTTTTTTTTGCCACGAATTTGCTGCGGCATGGGGCGAGAGGCGTGCCGGATAAAGCTTCCACCTCTCATTCCATCCCCTGAACTACGGGGAGAGCCATGTCCGGATGATCGCGCGAAAAATCGCGAACCGGACGGCGATGTGGACAGTGCGCCGACGCGCTTGTCGCGCGGTCAGCCGCGATCAGAAATCGACGACGACGAAATCTTCCTTGCCCACGTCGCACAGCGGGCACCGCCAGTCGGCGGGAATGTCGGCGAAACGGGTGCCGGCTGCGATGCCCTCGTCGGGCAGTCCTTCCGCTTCGTTGTAGACCCACCCGCAAATCAGGCAGACCCAGCTCTGGTATTCGGTGACTTCACTCATGTGGTGCTCGGGATATTGGAAACTCGGTGATGCCGTCCGCAGCCTCGCCGGCGGACGAAAGGCGCAATGGTACCGGAATTTCGCCGAACGCCTGCGCAACGTCGTTTTAAACGTACGCATCGCGAACAAGGCAACCGAAACACGCATGCCGTGTGTGCGGTGTATGCTTCCCGGGCTGTCCAATCATAAGGAGAATGCGATGCTGAACAGAAAGTGGATCGCGGGTGCGATGTGCGTGGCGGCGATGGCCGTGTCGACGGTCGCGCGGGCCGAGGCGCGCGTGTTTTTCGTCGAGCCGTCGGACGGCGCGACGGTGTCGAACCCGGTGCACGTGAAGTTCGGTCTGGAAGGCATGGAGCTTCGGCCGGCCGGCGACATGACGCCGAACTCCGGCCATCACCACTTGCTGATCGACGGCCGGCCGATCCCGAAGGGCGACGTGATTCCCGCGAGCGAACGTTCACTGCACTTCGGCAAGGCACAGACCGAAACCGACATCAAGCTGCCGCCGGGCCAGCACACGCTGACGCTGCAGTTCGGCGACGGCATTCATCGGTCGTACGGCCCCGAACTGAGCCAGACCATCAGCGTCAACGTCAAATAAGCGGTCACACCCGCGCGGGCGTCCCGGCCATCCCTGCAACGGGGACGCGCCCGCCCGCTGCCGGGTGCCTGCGACCCGCGCGCGGCGGCCGCCCACCGGCCGTCGCGGCCGGTCTTGCGGCATTATCCATCTGGCCATGCCGGTGGCGGCGTCCGCGACCGGTACAATGGGCGCTTCCGATTCCTCTCTCCGCCGTCTCCCCATGTCGCTCTACTCCATTACCGGCGCGCAGCTCGCGTTCGGTCACGTCGCGTTGCTCGATCACGCGGATTTCTCGCTGGAAGCAGGCGAGCGCGTCGGCCTGATCGGCCGCAACGGCGCGGGCAAGTCGTCGCTGCTGAAGATCGTCGCTGACCTTGCGAAGCCCGACGACGGGCTGGTCACGCGCCAGCAGGAACTCGTGACCGTCTATGTGCCGCAGGAGCCCGAATTCGAGCCGGGCGCGACGGTATTCGACGCGGTCGCGTCGGGGCTCGCGCACACGCGCGAACTGCTCGAGGAATACGATTCGATCGCGCACCGCCTCGCGGATACGCCCGAAGGCGCCGAGCACGATGCGCTGCTCGCGCGGATGAATGCACTGCAGTCGTCGCTCGACGCGCACGACGCGTGGAGCTGGCGTACGCGCGTGTCGATGACGCTCGCGCAGATCGGTCTGACGGACGGCGATGCGAGCGTCGACGCGCTGTCGGGCGGGATGCAGAAGCGCGTCGCGCTGGCGCGTGCGCTGGTGCTGCAGCCCGACGTGCTGCTGCTCGACGAACCGACCAACCACCTCGACTTCGACGGCATCCGCTGGCTGGAAGAATTGCTCGTCGCGCAGCGCGCGGGCCTGCTGTTCATTACCCACGATCGTGCGTTCCTCGACCGCGTCGCGACGCGCATCGTCGAACTCGATCGCGGCCGGCTGCTGTCGTACCCGGGCAATTTCTCCGCATACCAAACGCGCAAGGCGCAGCAGCTCGAGGTCGAGCGCGTGGAAAACGACAAGTTCGACAAGCTGCTCGCGCAGGAAGAAGTGTGGATCCGCAAGGGCGTCGAAGCGCGCCGCACGCGCAGCGTCGGCCGCATCGCGCGGCTCGAGCAGATGCGTCACGAGCGCGCGGAGCGCCGCAATTCGCAGGGCAACGTGAGGCTCGACGTCGCGCAGGGCGAGAAGTCCGGCAAGATCGTCGCGGAGCTGACCGACGTGACGAAGCGCTACGGCGGCCGCACGGTCGTCGACTGCTTCTCGACAACGGTGATGCGCGGCGACAAGATCGGCTTCGTCGGCCCGAACGGCGCGGGCAAGACCACGCTGCTCAAGCTGATTCTCGGCGAGCTGAAGCCCGACGAAGGCACGGTGCGAACCGGCACGAACCTGCAGGTCGCGTATTTCGACCAGATGCGTGCGCAGCTCGACCAGGAGAAGAGCCTCGCGGATACGATCAGCCCCGGCAGCGAATGGGTCGAGATCGGCGGCGTGCGCAAGCACGTGATGAGCTATCTCGGCGATTTCCTGTTCGCGCCGGAACGCGCGCGCTCGCCGGTGAAGTCGCTGTCGGGCGGCGAGCGCAACCGGCTGCTGCTCGCGCGCCTGTTCGCGCGCCCGGCCAACGTGCTGGTGCTCGACGAACCGACCAACGACCTCGACATCCCGACGCTCGAGCTGCTCGAAGAGCTGCTGGCCGACTATGACGGCACGGTGCTGCTCGTCAGCCACGATCGCGCGTTCCTCGACAACGTCGCGACGTCGGTGATCGCGGCCGAAGGCGACGGCAAGTGGCGCGAATATGTCGGCGGCTTCTCCGACTGGCAGATCCAGAGCGAGCGCTCGCAGCAACTCGCGCAGCAGGAAGCCGCGAAGCGCGCGGTCAAGGAAGCGGCGCCCGTCAAGGACGAGTCGGCGAAGAGCGCCGCGGGCCGCAACGCGCAGCGCACGGTGAAGCTGTCGTTCAACGAGCAGCGCGAACTGGATTCATTGCCGGAGAAGATCGCCTCGCTCGAAGAGGAGCAAAAGACGATCAACGCACAGCTCGAGGACGGTTCGATTTTTGCGAAGGACCCGCAGGAAGGCACGCGCCTGACCGAGCGGTTCGCGGCGATCGACGACGAATTGCTCGAGGCGCTCGAACGGTGGGAAACGCTCGAGGCGAAGCGCAAGCCGGCGTGACGCGTCGCGCGGCCGGCGGCGGCCGTGCACCCATCTCGCGATTGGCGCGCCACGCGGAACCAGTAGAATACCGCGCGTCCCGGGCCGCGCAGCGCATGCCGCGCGCCCGCTTTCGGAGCAGTCCAAGCACACCGTTGTTTCGATTCGCTTTTTTACGGAACTCAACGTTTTGTCCACGACGTTATCCACACGAGGTGTGGACAACGTCCCGATGAATGACGAAATTCAGCGCCTATGTCAACGAAGAAACCCAGCGCGGCCTATAGCGAAGCATCGATCAAGGTGCTCAAGGGTCTCGAGCCGGTCAAGCAGCGGCCCGGCATGTACACCCGTACCGAGAATCCGCTGCACATCATCCAGGAAGTCATCGACAACGCGTCCGACGAGGCGCTCGGCGGTTACGGCAAGCAGATCGTCGTCACGCTGCACGCCGACCAGTCGGTATCGGTCGACGACGACGGCCGCGGCATCCCGTTCGGCATGCATCCCGAGGAGGGCGTGCCGGTCGTCGAGATCGTGTTCACGCGTCTGCACGCGGGCGGCAAGTTCGACAAGGCCGCGGGCGGCGCCTACACGTTCTCGGGCGGCCTGCACGGCGTCGGCGTGTCGGTGACGAACGCCCTTGCGACGCGCCTCGACGTGACGGTCTGGCGCGAAGGCAAGATCGCCGAGCTCGGCTTCGCCGACGGCGACGTGGTGAAGCCGCTCACGACGCAAGGCGCGGGTCGCGGCGAGAAGAAATCCGGCACGCGCGTGCAGGTGTGGCCGAATCCGAAGTATTTCGATTCGCCGAACCTGCCGCTCGGCGAGCTGCAGCGCCTGCTGCGCTCGAAGGCCGTGCTGCTGCCGGGTGTCGAGGTCGTGCTCGTCAACGAAAAGACGGGCGAGCGCCAGACCTGGAAATACGAAGACGGCCTGCGCGGCTACCTGCTCGACGAAATGAACGGCAGCGAACTGCTGATCCCGCTGTTCGAGGGCGAGCGTTTCGCCGATTCGCGCTCGGGCGACGATACCTTCGCCGAAGGCGAGGGCGCATCGTGGGTCGTCGCATGGAGCGAGGAAGGCTCGCTGGTGCGCGAGTCGTACGTGAACCTGATCCCGACGCCGGCCGGCGGTACGCACGAGTCGGGCTTGCGCGACGGCCTGTATCAGGCCGTGAAGAGCTTCGTCGAGCTGCACAACCTGCAGCCGAAGGGCGTGAAGCTGCTCGCGGAAGACGTGTTCGCCCGCGTGTCGTTCGTGCTGTCGGCGAAGGTGCTCGATCCGCAGTTCCAGGGGCAGATCAAGGAACGCCTGAACAGCCGCGACGCGGTGAAGCTCGTGTCGTCGTTCTCGCGCCCCGCGCTCGAACTGTGGCTGAACCAGCACGTCGAGCACGGCAAGAAGCTCGCCGAACTCGTGATCAAGCAGGCGCAGGCGCGCACGCGCGCGGGCCAGAAGGTCGAGAAGCGCAAGAGCTCGGGCGTCGCGGTGCTGCCCGGCAAGCTGACCGACTGCGAGACCGAGGACATCGCGCGCAACGAACTGTTCCTCGTCGAGGGCGACTCGGCAGGCGGCTCCGCGAAGATGGGCCGCGACAAGGAATACCAGGCGATCCTGCCGCTGCGCGGCAAGGTGCTGAACACGTGGGAAACCGAGCGCGACCGGCTGTTCGCGAACAACGAGGTGCACGACATCTCGGTCGCGATCGGCGTCGATCCGCACAGCCCGGACGACAGCGTCGACCTGTCGAACCTGCGCTACGGCAAGATCTGCATCCTGTCGGACGCGGACGTCGACGGCTCGCACATCCAGGTGCTGCTGCTCACGTTGTTCTTCAAGCATTTCCCGCAACTGATCGAGCGCGGCCACGTGTGCGTCGCACGACCGCCGCTGTTCCGCGTCGACGCGCCCGCGCGCGGCAAGAAGGCCGCGCAGAAGCTCTATGCGCTCGACGATGGCGAACTGGAAGCGATCCTCGACAAGCTGCGCAAGGACGGCGTGCGCGAGACCCAATGGAGCATCAGCCGCTTCAAGGGTCTCGGCGAAATGAGCGCCGAGCAGCTGTGGGACACGACGATGAACCCCGACACGCGTCGCCTGATGCCCGTGAAGCTCGGCGAGCTCGACTACGAGGCGACCGTTGCGCGCATGACGATGTTGATGGGCAAGGGCGAGGCAGCCGCGCGGCGCGGCTGGCTCGAGGAAAAGGGCAACGACGTCGAAGCGGATATCTAGGCTTGACTCGATAAGCGCCCCGAGCGCGGCCGGGCAGGATGCCCGGCCCGGCCTTACGCCACTTACGAATACGGAATTCAGATGGACGACAATACTTCCGATCTCTTCGCCGCGCCCGACGCACCGGATGCCGAAGCGCTGACGCTCGGCAACTACGCGGAGCAGGCGTATCTCAGCTACGCGGTCAGCGTCGTGAAGAGCCGCGCGCTGCCCGACGTGTGCGACGGCCAGAAGCCGGTGCAGCGCCGGATTCTCTACGCGATGAACGAAATGGGCCTCGGCCCGGACGCGAAGCCGGTGAAGTCGGCGCGCGTCGTCGGCGACGTGCTCGGTAAATACCACCCGCACGGCGACCAGTCGGCATACGACGCGCTCGTGCGTCTCGCGCAGGATTTCTCGCTGCGTTACCCGCTGATCGACGGGCAGGGCAACTTCGGCTCGCGCGACGGCGACGGCGCGGCGGCGATGCGTTACACGGAAGCGCGCCTCACGCCGATCGCGAAACTGCTGCTCGACGAAATCGACCAGGGCACGGTCGACTTCATGCCGAACTACGACGGCTCGTTCGAGGAACCGAAGACGCTGCCGAGCCGCATGCCGTTCGTGCTGCTGAACGGCGCGTCGGGCATCGCGGTCGGCCTCGCGACGGAGATCCCGTCGCACAACCTGCGCGAAGTCGCGGCCGCGGCGGTGTCGCTGATCCGCAATCCGAAGCTCACGCACGCGGAGCTGATGAACCTGATCCCGGGCCCGGATTTCCCGGGCGGCGGGCAGATCATCTCGAGCGACACGGAAATCGCGGCGGCCTACGAAACGGGCCGCGGCAGCCTGAAGGTGCGCGCGCGCTGGAAGATCGAGGATCTCGCGCGCGGCCAGTGGCAACTGGTCGTCACCGAGTTGCCGCCGAGCACGTCGGGCCAGAAGGTGCTCGAGGAAATCGAGGAGCTGACCAACCCGAAGCTCAAGCTCGGCAAGAAGACGCTGACGCCGGAACAGCTCAACACGAAGAAGGCGATGCTCGACCTGCTCGACGCGGTGCGCGACGAGTCGGGCAAGGAAGCGGCGGTGCGGCTCGTGTTCGAACCGAAGTCGCGCACGATCGACCAGACGGAATTCGTGAACACGCTGCTCGCGTACACGAGCCTCGAATCGAACGCGACGCTGAACCTCGTGATGATCGGCGCCGATGGCCGGCCGGGCCAGAAGGGGCTACTGACGATCCTCGACGAGTGGGTGAAGTTCCGCCAGCTGACGATGACGCGGCGCACGCGCCACCGTCTCGGCAAGGTCGACGATCGGATCCACATCCTCGAAGGGCGGATGATCGTCTTCCTGAACATCGACGAGGTGATCCGCATCATCCGCGAATCGGACGAGCCGAAGGCCGCGCTGATGAGCGCGTTCGGCCTCTCCGACCGGCAGGCCGAGGACATCCTTGAAATCCGGCTGCGCCAGCTCGCGCGGCTCGAGAAGATCAAGATCGAGAAGGAACTCGAAGCGTTGCGCGACGAGAAGGCGAAGCTCGAGGAACTGCTCGCGAACGAAAGCGCGATGAAGCGGCTGATGATCAAGGAGATCGAGGCCGATGCGAAGCAGTACGGCGACGAGCGCCGCACGCTGATCCAGCAGGAGAAGCGCGCGACGTTCGAGGCGAAGGTGGTCGACGAACCGGTGACGGTCGTCGTGTCGCAGAAGGGCTGGGTGCGCGCGCTGAAGGGCCACGGGCTCGACCCGGCCGGCTTCACGTTCAAGGCCGGCGATCACCTGTACGCGGCGTTCCAGTGCCGCACGCCGGACCGGCTGATCGCGTGGGGCAGCAGCGGCCGCGTGTACTCGGTCGACGTGTCGGTGCTGCCGGGCGGGCGCGGTGACGGCGTGCCGGTCACGTCGCTGATCGAGCTCGAATCGGGCTCGCACCTGATGCACTACTACGCGGCGCCGGCAGACCAGCAGCTGTTGCTCGCGTCGAGCAACGGCTTCGGTTTCCTCGCGAAGGTCGGCGACATGGTGAGCCGCGTGAAGGCTGGCAAGGCGTTCATGACGATCGATGCGGGCGCGGTGCCGCTCGCGCCGATGCCCGTGTTGCCGAATGCGACGCAGATCGCGTGCCTGTCGAGCGGCGGGCGGTTGCTGGTGTTCGGCATGGACGAGATGAAGACGCTGTCCGGCGGCGGTCGCGGCGTGATCCTGATGGCGCTCGACGACAAGGAAACGCTCGTGCAGGCGCTTGCGATCGATCCGGCGGGCGTCGTGCTGATCGGCACCGGCCGCGGCGGCAAGGCGCAGGACGACACGCTGTCGTACGCGGGGCTCGCGCCGCACATCGGCAAGCGTGCACGCAAGGGCCGCGCGCCGGATACGAAGCTCAAGGTCGTCAGCGAGCTGCGTCCGCTGCTCGGCTGACGCCGGGCAAGCTCGTCCGGTTCGGCCGCGATCGAAGGCCGCACGTCCGCTTCGGCGGGTGTGCGGCCTTTTCTTTTGGCCTCGGGATTCGGGTAAGCAAGCGTGGCGCCGTCACGCGGAACTTGCAAAATATTGTGAAATCCCGTTCGGGGTCTGAACCGCATGGCGCCAAGCGGGTCGAACGATGTTCGATGCCGCGTGCGACGCGGCCGTTCGCCGCACCCAACCCATCACAGGATTGCCCTCATGTCCCACGCTGTTGCCGTCGCGCTGTTTCTTCATCTGCTGGCCGTCGCCGTGTGGGTGGGCGGGATGGTCTTCGCGAACTTCTGCCTGCGTCCGGCGCTGTCCGACCTGTCGCCGCAGCTTCGGCTGCCGCTGATCGAAGGCGTGTTCGGCCGCTTCTTCAACTGGGTGGCGGGTTCGGTGATCGTGATCCTGCTGTCCGGCGGCTTCCTGCTCGTGGAATTCGGCGGCGCGCACGCGACGTGGTCGCTGCACGCGATGGCCGGGCTCGGCGTCGTGATGATGCTGATCTTCGGGCACATCCGGTTCGCGCTGTTCCCGCGCATCCGCCGTGCGGTGCAGGCGCAGAACTGGCCGGACGGTGCGCGCGCGGTGAACGCGGTGCGCTTGCTCGTCGTCGTGAACCTCGTGCTCGGCGTCGTCACGGTCGGCGCGGCCGTACTGTCGCGCGGCTTCTGATCTTCCGGCGCCGTCAGGCGCCAACCGTGGATGCAGCAGCATGCGCCGCTACGCCGCCAGCATCGCGTCGAGCAGCCATGAGCCGGCCGGGCCGAGCGGCCGGTTGCGCGACCAGACGGCATCCACCCGGACGCGGCGTGGCCAGCCGCGCGCACGCAGTTCGCACAGGCGATCGCGCGCGAAGTGCTCGACCATCCAGCGCGGCAGCTCGGCCCAGCCGAACCCCAGCACGGCCATCTCCAGCAGCATCAGGTAGCTCGGCGCCAGCCAGTGCTGCGTGCCGACGACGATGCGGTCGTCGGTGCCGCGGCCTTCCGTCTTCACATAGGTGTTGAGGCGCAGTTCGCGCACGTCGCGCAGCGCCGCGTGCGGCACTTCCGTCTCGCCGTACGCCGCGAGCGCGTGCGTGCGGCCGACGAACAGCCCGATCTCCGATTCCTCCGCCACCGTCGCCGCGCCGATATCGGCCGGGTAGGCCGCGCGCGCGGCCATCAGCCCGAGCTGCGCGCGGCCTTGCTGGATCAGGTCGAGCACGTCTTCGTGCTCGGCGATCTGGCATTCGAGCTCGAGCGCCGGAAAGCGCCGCTCGAGCGCCATCAAGGTTTCCTCGTAGCGCTTCGACTGGTACGTATCGGACACGACGAGCGTCAGCCGCGCTTCTTCGCCGCCGGCGAGCCGTGCGGCCGTGCGGTCGATCGCCGCGCCGGCCTCGAGCGCGCGCTGCACCTGCGGCAGCAGCGCGCGCCCGGCGTCGGTCAGCGTCGGCGCGCGCGTCGAGCGATCGAATAACTGCACGCCTAGATCGATCTCGAGGTTTGCGATCGCCTCGGACACGGTCGACTGGCGCTTGCCGAGCTTGCGCGCGGCCGCCGTGAACGAGCCGAGCAGCGCGGCTTCGGCGAACGCGAGCAGGGCTTCGGGGGCGTGGCGCATGCGGCACTCCTGATGGCGTTATATCGGTAAAACCGATGATATCAAACTGGATTCATACGGTTATGCCGATCAGAATGGTCGGCATGAATGAAGGACACGAATCGGAGGGAATCATGAAACAGATGAACAAAACGGTGACGGAACGGCTGCTGCATGCGCTGACGTTCGAGCTGGTCGCGATCGCGCTGTGCGCGCCGATCGGCGCGTGGCTGCTCGACATGCCGGTGTCGCACGTCGGCGTGCTGACGGTGATGGTGTCGCTGATCGCGATGGCCTGGAACATGGCCTTCAATACGCTGTTCGATCGCTTCGAGCGGCGCGCGGGGCTGTCGCGCACGCTCGGCATGCGGATCGCGCACGCGGGCCTGTTCGAGCTGGGTCTCGTCGCGATGGTGGTGCCGGTGGCCGCGTGGTGGCTGAACGTGAGCCTCGTCGAAGCGCTGCTGCTCGACCTCGGCATCGTGCTGTTCTTCCTGCCCTACACGTTCTGCTTCAACCTCGCGTACGACGCGCTGCGCGCCCGCTGGATGGCACGCCGGGTCGCGGTACAGGCGGGTTGAGGTTGGTTGATGCCGGTTGAGCCAGGTGGGGCGGCCGCCGCTCTTCAGCGCGCGGCGGCCCACAGCCACACGCCGCAGGCAACCGCGACCGCGCCGTAGACGGCATAAACGGGCACCTTGAAGCGCGCGAAGCACAGCGTCGCGAACGCGCCCGTCAGCCAGTAAATCGGGTCGGCCGGTTCGCGATGCAGGATCTTCACGACGGCGACGACGAGAAAGCCCGTCGTCGCCGCGCGCAGCAGGCGCATCCCGTGCTCGAAGCGCGAATGACGCTTGAGGCGGAACAGGTGGTTTTGCGCAAACACGACGAGGCAGCCCGACGGAATGAACAGTGCGGCCGTGGCGAGCAGCGCGCCGGCCCAGCCGTCGGTCAGGTAGCCGAGAAACGGCACGACATTGAGCAGCGGCCCCGGCGCCACGGGCGACAGCGCGAACGCTAGCGTGAAGTCGTGATCCGAGATGCCGGTGGCCGGCGTGACGAACAGCGTCTTGAGCACGGGCAGCGCGGAAAACCCGCCGCCGAACAATGTCATGCCGGCGCCCGCGAGGCGCGGCCACAGCAACTGCGCCTGGTAATCGCCGGGCAACGGGACCGCGAACAGTGTGACGAGTACGCCGAGCAGCACGAGCAGGTTGCGGTCGCGGGTCGACAGCGTGAAGTCGACCGCGTTGCGTTGCGGCGGCCCCGTCAGCCAGCCCGCTGCAAACGCGGCGAAAAGAATTCCGACGAAAGCGGCCGGACTATGCGCGAAAGCGAGCAGAATCGTCGATAGTGCGGCGATTACCTGTTCGAGCCGGGTGCGCGCGAGCGAGCGCAACTGCCTGACCCACGTGACGCCGATCAGCGCCGCGAGCACCATCCCGAAGTGATTGATCAGGATCGGATCGGCCAGCGAGCGCACGAGCGGCGTGCGATAGAACATCGCGAACAGCGTCATCAGTATGGAGAATGGCAGCACGCTCGCGATACCGGCGACCCATGCGCCGGCGCGGCCGTGCAGCGTCTGGCCGACCTGCACCGCGACATTGCAGCCGACGGGGCCCGGCACGAGCCAGGCGAGCGCGACGAGATCGCCGAACACGTGCGGCTCGATGCGCTGCAGCCGTTCCACGTAGTGGCGTTCGAGCTGCGCCATCATCGAAAGCCCGCCCCACGAGACCGCCGAAATGCCGGCGACGACCTTGAACAAGGCCCACAGGGAGGCCTGTGCCTGTTCGATAGGAGCGGTCGCTTCGACTTCTACGGTTGTCATGGTGGTGCTGTCGGCGCAGGGCCTGATCTCTCATGTGTGGACATGCCGGCGGCCCGCCGACACGTTGGCCCTCCCGATTGTCCGCCGCGCACGATGACACTGCCATGCGCGAAAACGCTAGTTAATGGAATAAACAATCGGATCGGAAAACGAAACAATTGCGGCGGCGCGCAACGCGCGTTGCGGCCCCGATGCGCTCAGGCGCCGGTGCTGCCGGTGGCGCGATGCGCGATGACGTTCGGATGGTCGCCGCGCACGCCGAAGCGCGCGATCAGCGCGGGAATCGCGTCGGCCGGCACCGGGCGCGAGAACAGGAAGCCCTGCGCCTCGATCTCGCCGAGCGCGGACAACCACGTGATCTGCTCTTCCGTTTCCGTGCCTTCGACGACGACGGTCAGGCCGAGCGAGCGCGCGAGATGCACGATCGACGACACCATCACGCACACGCTGCGATCGTTCGGGATTGCCTGCACGAACGAGCGGTCGACCTTCAGCGTGTCGACGGAGAAGCGGTGCAGGTACGACAGCGACGAATAGCCGGTGCCGAAATCGTCGAGCGCGATCCGGATGCCGAGCTTCTTCAGCGCGACGATCTTCTCGGACACGAGCTCCGGGTATTCCATCATCGCGGTTTCGGTGATCTCGAGTTCGAGCCGGTTCGCGTCGATGCCGGTCTCCTGCAGCGTGCGCGAGATCGTCTCGATCAGGTCGCCGCGCCAGAACTGCACGGGCGAGATGTTGACCGCGAGCGTCAGCGTGTCGTGGCCGTCGTCGCGCCAGCGCGCGATCTGCTCGCACGCGGTGCGGATCACGAAGTCGCCGATCGGCACGATCAGGCCCGTCGATTCGGCGATCGAAATGAATTCGTTCGCGGAGATGATCCCGTGCTCGGGGTGATCCCAGCGCGCGAGCGCCTCGAAGCCGGTGATGTAGCGGTGCGCGAGGTCGATCTTCGGCTGGTACGCGAGGAACAGCTGCCCCTCGGCGAGCGCGACGCGCAATTGCTGTTCCCAGCGCATCAGGTGGTCGGCACGGTGCGACAGGTGCGGCGCATAGAACTGGTAGCAGTTCTTGCCGGCGTCCTTCGCGCTGTACATCGCGAGGTCGGCCTTCTTCAGCAGGTCGATCTCGCTTTCGTTCGCCACGCTGTGCAGCGCGATGCCGATGCTCGCATGCAGCACGAACGAACTGCCGCGCACGTCGAAGGGTTCGCCGAACATCCGGATGATCGCTTCCGCGAGCCGCACCGCGCGCCGCTCGACGTCGTCGCCCTTCATCACGACGACGAACTCGTCGCCGCCGATGCGCGCGAGCGAGCCTTCGTCGCCGACCGCATCGGACAGGCGCGACGCGGTCATCTGCAGCACGATGTCGCCGGCGTTGTGGCCGAGCGTGTCGTTGACGGTCTTGAAGTTGTCGAGATCGATGAACAGCAGGCCGAGCCGCGACAGGCTCGTGGGCATCGACACGTCGTTGCGCAGCCCGCGCAGCGTCGCATAACGATTCGCGAGGCCGGTGAGCAGGTCGTACTCCGCGAGCTGCGTCATCTCGCGCTCGCGGCCGAGCAGCTTGCCGATCAGGCCCGTCGCGACGCCGAAGAACGCAAGCATCGCGAGCGTGATGAAGCTCGTCATCAGCAGGTAGACGTTGCGCGTGTGGTAGTAGTCCGCGAACTCTTCCGATTGCGACAGTCCGACCATCACCGCGAGCGGGTAGCCGTCGAGGTGGCGGTACGACACGATGCGCGTCACGCCGTCGATCGGGTCGATGATCGTGCCCGTCACGCGCTCGGCGATCGGGTAAACACCCGATGCCGAAAACGCGCCCGGCGCGTTGCTGACCGAGCCCGTGCGCCGCGCAAGCACCGTGCCCGTGTCGGATACCACCGCGATCACGCCTTCCTTGCCGATCGCCGCGTTGTTGTAGAAGTCGTTCGTGAAGTAGCTCGGGTCTTCCGATACGACGACGATGCCCGCGAAGCTGCCGTCCGGGTTGTTCAGGCGCCGTGTCATCTGCAGCGTCCAGTGGCTCGAGACGCGGCCGAGCACGGGTTTGCTGATGAAGAGGCGGTCGTCGTTGTTCGCGAGGTGAACCTTGAAGTGCTCGCGATCGGACAGGTTGATCGGCTGCGGATGGAGTTCGGCGGTGTTCGCGAACAGGATGCCCTTCGCGTTGACGAGCGACACCTGGATCAGCGTGTCGCTCGGTACGACGCCTTTTTCGACGGCGCTCGCGAGGTTGAAGCGCGCGGGCGACTTCTCGAACTCGAACTTGACGAAGCGGGTGATCTGGTCGACCTGGTGGATCGCCTTGACCGTGTGCTGTTCGAGCGCGGAGGACAGGATCGCCGCGGACGCCGCGGCTTCCTTGTACGCGCTGTCCTTTTCCACCGACAGTCGAGCGATGATCACGGCCCACAGCAGCGCGAGCGCCAGCATCCCGAGCAGCGGGATCGCGAACAGCGCACGCCGGCGCGATTTGCGCGGCGCGCGTAGCGGCCGGGTCGGCGGCGTGTGGTTGGACCGGGCGGAGCTCATCGAAGAGGGTGGCGTCCTGCTCGCGTGCGCCATCCTTCGGGATGGCGGGCTATGGTTGGAGTCGCCCCGGCGTCTGTTCGTTCGCGGGATGCGCAACCAGCGACAGACCTCCGAAACGACGGATTAGGCCCGATATTACTGGCTGGAAGGTTTTTGCGATAGTTGGGCGAATCGTAGGGGCGCCGGACGGGCCGGCGCCATCGCACATCGCGAAATGTCAGACAGGTGACCGGAAAGTGCCGTCGACGACCGTGACGGCGTGGCCGCCGATCCAGGTCGTGCCGTCTTCGTCGTAGCTGACGAAGATGCGGCCGTCGCGGTCGATCGCCGTGCCCTGGCGGGCCGTGTAAGACGGGCCCGGGCGGCGCGCCTGGCGCGTCAGCAGCCCGGCCAGCGCGGCATTTGCGCTGCCCGTAACGGGATCTTCGCCGACGCCGAACTTGCCGCCCGTCATCAGGCAGCGGATTTCGAACGTCGCGGGGCCGCCTTCGGCATGCGGCGCGTAGGCCGCGAGGCCGTCCGTGCCGTAGCGGTGTGTGATCGCCTCCAGCGCGGCCGGATCGGGCGACAGGCCGATACAGGCGTCGGCCGACGTCAGCCGCACGACGAGCCACGGCGCGCCGTTGTCGACCGCGCACGGTTCCGCATCCAGATCGATCGCGTCGCTGCGCAACGCGGCGGCCAGCGCCGCGTAGTCTGAACGGTCGAGCGGCGTGACGCGGGCCGGCGGCGCGGCGAACGCCCAGCCGTCGGCCTGCTCGCGCAGCGCGACCCGTCCGACCCCGCATTGCTGGATCAGCCGGCCCGGCGTGCGCGGCCGGGCGCCGCTTTCCAGGAACGCGTGCGCGGTGCCGAGCGTCGGGTGGCCGGCGAACGGCAGTTCGCCGCACGGCGTGAAGATCCGGACGCGATAGTCGGCTTCCGGATCGGTCGGCGTGCAGACGAACGTCGTTTCCGACAGGTTGGTCCAGCGAGCGATCGCGAGCATGTCGTCGTCGCCGAGCGAATCGGCGTCGAAGATCACGGCGAGCGGGTTGCCCTTGAACGGCACCGACGTGAACACGTCGACCTGCTTGAAACGGACGAGACGGCCCGGCATCGCGCTGCGCCGGTTACGCGACTTCGGCGATCAGCTCGATCTCGACGCACGCGCCGAGCGGGATCTGCGCGACGCCGAAGGCCGAACGCGCGTGCTTGCCCGCGTCGCCGAACACTTCGGCGATCAGTTCCGACGCGCCGTTCGTCACGACGTGCTGTTCGGTGAAGTCGAGCGTCGAGTTGACGAGGCTCATCAGCTTGACGATGCGCGTGACCTTGTTCAGGTCGCCCGTGTGCGCGTGCAGCGTCGCCAGCAGGTCGATCGCGATCGAGCGTGCGGCCGCCTTGCCGTCTTCCGTCTGCAGATCCGCGCCGAGCTTGCCGGCCCAGACCTTGCCGTCCTTCTTCGCGATGTGGCCCGACAGGTAGACCGTGTTGCCGCTTTGCGCGCTCATCACGTAGGCGGCGGCCGGTGCGCCGGCGGTCGGGAGCTCGATGCCGAGCGACTTCAGTTTGTCGTAGACGTTAGCCATGTGTTCGATTCCTCGTAGAGAGTCGTGACAGGAAAAAGGGGATCAGAGGCGTTCGCGCAGCAGCTTGCCGAGCCGCGCGACACCTTCCTCGATCTTCTCGGGCGGCACCGTCACGAACGACAGGCGCAGCGTGTTCTGCTGTGCGTCGTCCGCGAAGAACGGCGCGCCCGGCACGAAGGCGACGTGGTTGTCGACGGCCGCGGCGAGCAGCTTCATGCTGTCGATCTGCGCGGGCAGGTTCACCCAGATGAACATCCCGCCTTCCGGGCGGTTCCACGTGACGCCTTCCGGCATGTGGCGCGCGAGCGAGGCGAGCATCGCGTCGCATTGCGCGCTGTACAGCTCGCGGATCGTCGGAATGTGCTCGTCGAGGAAACCGTCCTTGATCACTTCGTGCGCGATGCGCTGCGTGAGCGTCGGCGTGTGCAGGTCGGTGGCCTGCTTGGCCTGCACCAGCTTGAAGTGGAGTTCTTCGGGCGCAATGATGTAGCCGATCCGCAGGCCCGGTGCGAGCACCTTCGAGAACGTGCCGAGGTGCACGACGTGGTCGGGCGCCATCGACAGCATCGTCGGCAGCGGTTCGCCGCGGTAGTTCAGCGCGCCGTACGGGTCGTCTTCCAGCACCGGGAACGGGCTCGTCTGCGCGAACGCGGCGAGCGCGCGGCGGCGCTCGACGGGCAGGCGGCGGCCGGTCGGGTTCTGGAAGTTCGGCTGCGCGTACAGCAGGCGCGCGCCTTGGGTGAGTTCGGGCGTGAGGCCTTCCGGCAGCAGGCCTTGCTCGTCGGTCGGCACCTGCACGTAGCGCGGCTCGTACAGCGAGAACGATTGCAGCGCGCCGAGGTAGGTCGGGGTTTCGACGAGGATCGGGCTGCCCGGATCGACGAGCGCCTTGCCGAGCAGGTCGAGCGCCTGCTGCGAGCCGGTCGTGATCAGCACCTGCGACACGCGCACGCTGTAGCGCTCGGCGATCCATTCGCGCAGCGGCAGGTAGCCTTCGGTCGCGCTGTACTGGAGCGCGGCGGCCGGTGCGTCGCGCAGCACGCGGTCGGCGGCGTCGCGCATGCGCTCGGCCGGGAACGTCGAGGGAGCGGGCAGGCCGCCGGCGAACGAGATGACCTCGGGGCGCTCCGTGACCTTCAGGATCTCGCGGATCGCAGAGCTCGTCAGCTTGCGGGCGCGTTCGGAAAGTTGCCAGTGCGGCGGATGCAGGTCGCTCGGATTCATAGTCTCCTCGTTCGGATATCGTGGTCAGTCAAGAAAGGTCGTTCGGGCCGATCGCCTCGACGCTGCCGGGTGGGCAGGCGCGAGCGCGGGCGAGCCTTCGCGGCCGGGTGGGCAAACCGATCAGGCAAAACAGCCATTATGGCGCACCTGTTCAGCCGGCGCGAGCCGGTCGCGCGGCGGTGGCGACCGCCGAGCGGCGCCCGAGCACCACGGTGGCGATCACGGCGGCCGCGAACAGCCACGTCGTCGACGTCACCGTTTCACCGAACAGCAGCGCGGAAAATGCGATCGTGAAGAAAATCTGCAGCAGCTGCACCTGGCCGACGCGTGCGATGCCGCCCATGGCGAGCCCCGCATACCACGCGAAAAAGCCGATGAATTGCGAAAAGAGGGTCACGTAGCCGAACGCGAGCCACGTGCGCAGCGCGAGCGGGCCCGGATGCGCGGCATGCTGCATCCACGCGAGCCAGCCGACCGGCAGCACGAGGAACGGCGCGGACACGACGAGCGCCCAGCAGATCACCTGCCAGCCGCCGATCTGGCGCGCGAGGCGCGCGCCTTCCGCATAACCGAGCGCGCCGATGCCGACCGCGACGAGCATCAGCGCATCGCCGGCCTGCACGGTGCCGCCGCCGTCGCGCAGCGCGAACGCGATCACGAGCGCGCTGCCCGCCACCGCGCTGGCCCAGAATGCCTTCGACGGCCGCTCGTGCGACAGCCACGCGGCGTACAGCGCGACGAACAGCGGCTGCAGCCCGTTGACGACCGCGCCGTGCGACGCGGGCACCGATTTCATCGCCCATGCGGAGAACACCGGATACGCGATGATCACGCCGGCCGACGTGATCGCGAGGCTTTTCAGATGCGCGCGGGTCGGCAGCGCCTCGCGGCGCCACCACAGCAGCAGCCCGGCCGGCACCGAGGCGGCGAGCGCGCGGCCGAGCCCGTTGAGCAGCGGATTGAGTTCGGACACGACGATACGCGTCATCGGCAGCGTCAGGCTGAAGATCATCACGCCGATCAGGCCGAGCAGCATGCCCCGGGTTTCGCGCGAATTCATGTCGTGGGTGTCTCCGTCTTGCAGGGTGGTTGTAATCGAGGGGCGTTCAGCGCAGCGTGCGCGCGCCTTGCGGGGTATCGAATTCGGCGACCAGCGCGGGCGGGCCGTCGGCGGATTCGAGGTCGAGCAGATGCGCGGCGCCGAGCCAGTCGAGTTGCTCGCGGATCGCGTCCGCACGCGGGTGGGTGCCCTTGAGCGACTTCAGCGCGACGCCGTCGTGCGGCAGTGATTCAGCCGGGTGGCGCGGGCTGTCCCACTGGATCAGCGACGGCACGAGGCCGTCACCCGAACCCTGCCACGCGGGAAACGCGCCGTCGTCGGGCACCGTGAGGCCCCAGGTCAGCTCGCCGCGCCGCATCTGTACGACGGGCGGGATGCGGGCCGGGTACTGGCTCTGCCACAGCGCGAGCTGGCGCGGGCGGTCGACGCGCGCGACCCAGTGCGCGAGAAACGGGCCCTGCGCGAGCCGCGCGTGCATCGCCGGATCGTCGAGCGCGAACAGCCGCGCGCGCGGCGGCGTATCGGTATCTTCCGGGTCGGCAGCATCGGGGTCGATCGCGATCACTTCCAGGTAGAGCCCGCCCCACGCGCCGAACAGCGCATTGTGGGTCCGCATCAGCGGGTGCCGGCCGCCGCCGGCCGGTTCGATGCCGAGCGCGTCGGCGACATGGCGTACGCCGTCGTCGAGCGTGCGCGCGGCGATCACGAGATGGTCGAGTGTCAGGGAGCGGACTGGCATGAACGTCGGTCGGGAAGCGAAAGTGTCATGGTGGGCGGGTGATGCGCCGGGCGGTTGCCAGACCGGCCGGCGCACGAGCCGCGACGCAGGCCGGCCGGCGTGGCGCCAGGTGCGGCGGGGCCGGAACGGCGGCCGCACGGTCGCCATTCCGGTCAACTGTAATCGTCGATACCGGCACAGTAACGGTACAATCGGCGCGATAGCCTTCGGTACAGTTGGAGCTGCCGCCCATGTCCACCGTTCCACTCGCCCAGATTCCCGTGCCGCACGACACGGCCACGCTTACGCTCGTCGACCAGCTTGTCCAGTGGGCACGGCGGCGCATCGACGAACGCGTGTTCCGTCCCGGCATGCGGATGCCGTCGATCCGCAAGCTCGCGCTCGACAAGAGCGTGTCGCGCTTCACCGTCGTCGAGGCGTACGAGCGCCTCGTCGCGCAGGGTTACCTCGACTCGCGGCGCGGGTCGGGCTTCTACGTGCGCGAGCGCACGGCCGGCCCGCAGCCGACCGACAAGGTGGCGCGCGTGTCCGAGGCCGCGCCCGTGCACAACACGATCGACGTCGTCTGGCTGCTGCGCAACATGCTGCACACCGTCAGCCCGGAAAAGGGGCCCGGTCTCGGCTACTTGCCGGGCCGCTGGCTCGACGGCGAGCTGATCACCGGCGCGCTGCGTGCGCTCGGGCGCCAGTCCGGCGCGCAGATGCTCGGCTTTGGCACCGCGCAGGGTTTCCTGCCGCTGCGCCAGCAGCTGCAGACGCGCCTGGCCGAGGTCGAGATCGGCGCGACGCCCGACCAGCTCGTGCTGGTATCGGGAATCACGCAGGCAATCGACCTGATCTCGCGGATCTACGTGCGGCCCGGCGACGCGGTGATCGTTGGCGATCCGGCCTGGTTCCAGATGTTCGGCCGCTTCGCGTCGCAGGGCGCGCAGCTCATCGGGATGCCTTACACGCCCGACGGCCCCGATCTCGACGCGCTCGAGACGCTCGTGCAGATGTGGCGGCCGAAGATGCTCGTGATCAACTCGGTGTTGCAGAACCCGACCGGCACGTCGCTGTCGGCCGCGCAGGCGTTCCGGATCCTGAAGCTCGCGGAGGCGTACGACTTCCTCGTCGTCGAGGACGACGTGTACGGTGACCTGTGCCCGCCGAGCTATCCGGCCACGCGCCTCGCGAGCCTCGACCAGTTGAAGCGCGTGATCTACCTCGGCAGCTATTCGAAGACGCTCGCGGCGAACCTGCGGGTTGGCTACGTCGCGTGCGCGCCGGAGATCGCGAAGGCGATCACCGACCAGAAGATGCTGGTCGGGATGACGACGCCCGAGCTCAACGAGCGCGTCCTTTACAAGATCCTGACCGAAGGGCATTACCGGCGCCACGTCGAGCGGCTGCGCGCGCGGCTCGACGGCGTGCGCGACAAGACCGCGCGGATGCTCGAGCGCACGGGGCTCGGGCTGTTCACGATGCCGGCGGCCGGGATGTTCCTGTGGGCCGACACCGGCGTCGATTCGGATGCGCTCGCGGCCGCCGCGCACGAGCAGGGGTTCCTGCTGACGCCCGGCAGCCTGTTTTCGCCGCAGCAGTCGTCGTCGACGTGGACGCGCTTCAACGTCGCGAACTGCGGCGATCCGGCGCTGCCGGGGTTTCTCGCGCGCTACATCGACTCGGCCGTGCGGCGCGCGTCGTGACGCGGCGCGGCATGCCGGCCCTTGAAATCGCGCGCGCGGTCCCCAGATACGCGCGCAAACCGCTTGCGCCAGGCGGTCGTCCGTCCCGGGCTGGCCGGCATCGCGCGCCGGGCGCCTGCGCCACACCATTCAAGTTCAAGTAAGAGGAAACAGCATCCATGGCACACGAAACGATGAGCTTTCAGGCAGAGGTCAAGCAACTCCTCCACCTGATGATTCATTCGCTCTACAGCAACAAGGAAATCTTCCTGCGCGAACTGGTGTCGAACGCGTCCGACGCGGCCGACAAGCTGCGCTTCGAGGGGCTCGCGGACAACGCGCTGTACGAGAACGATCCGAACCTGCGCATCCGCATCGGCTACGACAAGGCCGCGCGCACGATCACGATCGACGACAACGGCATCGGCATGAGCCGTGACGAGGCGATCGCGAACCTCGGCACGATCGCGCGTTCGGGCACCAAGGAATTCTTCACGAAACTGTCCGGCGACCAGCAGAAGGATGCGGCGTTGATCGGCCAGTTCGGCGTCGGCTTCTACTCGGGCTTCATCGTCGCGGACAGGATCACCGTCGAGACGCGTCGCGCGGGCCTGCCGGCGAACGAAGCCGTGCGCTGGGAAAGCGCGGGCGAGGGCGATTTCACGATCGACGCGATCGAGCGCGCGCAGCGCGGCACGACGATCACGCTGCACCTGCGCGAAGGCGAGGACGAGCTGCTGTCGTCGCACCGCCTGCAGTCGATCGTCCAGAAGTACTCCGATCACATCGCGCTGCCGATCCTGATGCAGAAGGAAGAGTGGGACCAGGAAAAGGGCGAGATGGTCCTGAAGGACGAGGACGAGACCGTCAACCAGGCGAGCGCGCTGTGGACGCGTTCGAAGAGCGACGTCACCGACGAGCAGTACACGCAGTTCTACCAGCACATCGCGCACGACCACCAGGATCCGCTCACGTGGACCCACAACCGCGTCGAGGGTCGCAGCGAATACACGCAACTGCTGTTCGTGCCGGCGCACGCGCCGTTTGACATGTGGAACCGCGACTATCGCGGCGGCCTGAAGCTGTACGTGAAGCGCGTGTTCATCATGGACGACGCCGAGCAGTTGCTGCCGCAATACCTGCGCTTCGTGAAGGGGGTCGTCGATTCGGCCGACCTGCCGCTGAACGTGTCGCGCGAGATCCTGCAGGAAAGCCGTGACGTGAAGGCGATCCGCGAAGGCGTGACGAAGCGTGCGCTGTCGATGCTCGAAGAGCTTGCGAACGCGGAAGAGGATGCCGGCAAGGAGAAGTACAAGACGTTCTGGGGCGCGTTCGGCCAGGTGCTGAAGGAAGGTCTCGGCGAGGATCACGCGAACCGCGAGCGCATCGCGAAGCTGCTGCGCTTCGCGTCGACGCACGGCGACACCGACGCGCAGGACGTGTCGCTCGCCGACTACGTGTCGCGCATGAAGCCCGAGCAGAGCAAGATCTACTACGTGACGGCCGACGCATGGCAGGCCGCGAAGAACAGCCCGCATCTCGAGGTGTTCCGCAAGAAGGGCGTCGAGGTGCTGCTGCTGACCGACCGCGTCGACGAATGGATGCTGTCGTTCCTGCAGGAATTCGACGGCAAGCCGCTCGCGAGCGTGGCGCGCGGCGACCTCGATCTCGGCGAGCTGAACGACGAAGAGAAGAAGGCGCAGGAGCAAGCGGGCGAAGCGATCAAGCCGGTCGTCGACAAAATGAAGGAAGCGCTCGGCGACAGGGTGAAGGAAGTGCGCGTCACGTTCCGCCTGACCGATTCGCCGTCGTGCCTCGTCGCGGACGACAACGACATGAGCGGCTACCTGCAGCGGATGCTGAAGGCGGCCGGCCAGAACGCGCCGGCGATGCAGCCGATCCTCGAGATCAATCCCGAGCACGCGCTCGTGAAGCAGTTGAAGGCCGACAGCGCCGATTTCGGCGACTGGTGCCATCTGCTGTTCGATCAGGCGCTGCTGGCCGAGGGCGGCATGCTCGACGATCCGGCGAGCTTCGTGAAGCGGACCAACGCGCTGCTGCTGTCGCGCGCCGCGTGAACGCACGCATGCGATTCGACGGCGGGCAGGCCGGCTGGCGCGAGACGCCGCGGCCTGGCTGCACGCTCGACCAGCGCGACTGGCTGACGCGCGGCGGATCGCTGACCGCGCATCTCGCGCGGCTCGGCCGCGTGAACGTGCGCGTGACGCGGGAGGCCGTCGACTGCCCGTGGTTCGACGAGCCCGATGCGGTCGCCAGTGCGCCGCGCGCACCGATGTGGGTGCGCGAGGTGATCCTGTCGGTCGATGGTACGCCGTACGTCGCCGCGCACAGCATCGCGCCGCTCGCCGCCAGCAAGGGCGTGTGGCAGGCGATGCGGCGGCTGCGCACGCGGCCGCTGGCGGAGCTGCTGTACAGCGATCCGCAGGTCGAGCGCTCGGCGCTCGTCAGCCGGCGCGTGATCGCCGGGCATCCGCTGTACGCGCTCGCGACTCATGCGCTGCAGGGCGCGCGAGCACCGCACGCGTTCGTCGCGCGGCGCTCGGTGTTCCAGCGTCACGGCAAACCGCTGATGGTCACCGAGTGCATGCTGCCGGCGCTGTGGCGTCATCTCGACGCGCACAGCGACGGGCTGCGTTCGGGCAGTCCGGGCGGAGGCGCGTGATGCTGCAGGGTTTCGGGCCGGTGGTCGGGCCGAATACGCATACGATGATCCTCGGCAGCTTTCCGGGCGAGGCGTCGCTCGACGCCGCGCAGTATTACGCGCATCCGCGTAACCAGTTCTGGCGGCTGCTCGGCACGGTGCTCGGCGAGCACGGGTTGCACGAGCTGGCGTACGACGCGCGGCTCGAGCGCGTGCTGACGCATGGGATCGGTATCTGGGATGTGCTGGCTGCGTGCCATCGCGAGGGCAGCCTCGATTCGGCGATCCGCAACGCGGAGCCGAACGATTTCGATTCGTTGAGGGAACATGCGCCGTTGCTGAAGCGCGTGTGCTTCAACGGCAAGACGGCAGGGCGGTTTGCCGACGTGATCGGCAGGGCCGGGTATGAAACGCTCGTGCTGCCTTCATCGAGTCCGGCGAATGCGATGCTGTCGTTCGAGCAGAAGCTGGCTATTTGGCAGCAGATTTCCTATTGATGCTCACTGGCCGTTATCGGAAAAACGATAGTGCGCCTGCATTGTCGCTTAGCGCTTCAGTTCCTTTCAGCAAGCGATCATCCGATTGAGTTTGCGCGGTACTGCATTTGGCTTGGAGTCCTTCTAGTGAAGAAGCAAAGCGTGGTACAGAATGCACTCGATCGCTCTCTAGCGGAAGTTACCTCGCAGGAGAAACTGCTTCCACGGGTTCTTGCCAAAGCCGCAAAGCGGCGAAATCTCAATCTCTCAGAATTGGAAATACAGCGGTTGGCGACTGCACTCCTCAACGCAAACGGAAACTCAATTTGTCTCGATCTAGATCCACCTTGCGCTTTGGGGGAGACTGAGAGGGAAATTCAGGCGACGGTGCAAGGACTCCTCGACGAGTTCGAGGCATCTGCGGTTGCTGTGCAAGAAGACCTAGCAGAAGCTATGTCACGAGCCATCCCTGACGCATTGGGGGTGGCGGCTGAAATCGTTGGCAATCATATTTCACAACAGGCGCTCGAACATGCACTTCATCTGAGGAAAGTGCATTCAAACCGCGTTGAAACAGTTCGGCGCATATGGGGCGATGCGCTTGATCAATTGGATATCCTGAGGCATCTCGTATGGGAGTGGAATCGCGATGCACTAGGGTACCGCCAGGGCGCATATGCCAATCCCAACTCTTCATTCGCATTAGACAGGCTTGTTGTTCGAGCGTACGAAGTCGTAGGTGAGATTATTGCCCTGGCAAGAGCTGGTTATGCCGATGGCGCACTGGCAAGGTGGCGGTCGCTCCATGAAGTCGGCGTTATTGCCATGTTTTTGGCTAGACGATCAGACAGTTGCGCGCAGATGTATCTTGCACATCACAAGGTTGAAGAGCTCCGGCTACTTGAAATCGACAAGGCTAGCGGTACCGCAGGAGTCAGAGACACACATAATGATCGCCGTATCCGCGATCTTCGCGCCCAGAAGGCTGCGTTGGTCAACACGTTCGGGAAAGCATTTGTTAGCGACTACGGATGGGCGTCTGTTGAGCTTGGTCGAGCCAAAACGACATTTCGAGACATCGAGGCGCATGTCGGGTTGGAAACGTTACGGCGTGGATATCAGCGGGCGAATAGTACGGTTCACGGTGGGGCTCTCGCAACGCTTACCAGGATCAGCCTTGGACCAGAGTCGATCGATGGCACGGATGTTCCACCGGCTTATGGGTGCGAGGTGGCCATAACGTACGTGACAGCATCTCTATCGATGATGGTTGCAGAACTCTGTCTGGACGTAGAAAGTGCTGATTTGCTCGCAATGAGCATGGTCGTTCATAACTGTGCAAACGAGATCCGCGAGCAGATCGAGGAAACAAAAAAGAACATCTCAGGAGATTCGCTGAGGGCTAGGCTCCTCGCGCGCAAGGCGCTGCTACGTGGACATCGGGTAAAGCTGCGGCGAACCGTCCAAAAGCGGCGATAGGGTCGAGATCAGTAAAGATTCGCCTTTGGCAGGTTTCTACCCGAAGTTTGCTCGTGCAATCACGAAAGACTGGATGGCAGTATCTCGCCGGAAGGATGGAGTAGCGCGCGTCTCGTTACTACCGTGCGGTGATTGCCGCTCCCTGTCAAATTGGCCGTTTGCAAACGGTCCGTGTCATATCGCGATGCATTCGGATGAACTCACTCGTCCTTGCGTCATCTCCACCCGGGCTTCTCGCCCTTGATCCATCACACGGCGGTTAGCAGCGCGACCAACACCGCGATGCACGCACTGGACGCGAATGGCGATTGATGCGGAGACACCAGCCACACGCTCGCGATGACCGCGATTACGAACAGCATCACGACCCAGCCCTGCCACACCCCCATCCCCATCCGTGGTGCGTGGCCGGAAACCAGATTTTCTTGTTGGATTTCGTAAGAATTTCCTGTGATGGCGTAACACGATTGTGCCAGCGGGTTGAATGACGGCCGTTTTAGATTGTGTAGCAGTGCGGATGGGGCTAAAGGTTCGCTGATTCGTGCCGTTATGAAGTGTATCGTCATTGAGGTTGATGGTATGAAATCTGGAATCGTAAAAATCCTTGGTTATGTTTGTACGGCGCTGTTGAGCGCCATGATAACGTTTGTCGTTACATATTATTCCACGCGTAACGCACAGGTATCGGCTACGGATGCTGAGTTTGCTACGCGATATATTGACTATCAAACTTTCCCCGAGGCGTCTTGGAGTCCAAAATCTCCAGTTCCAGGCGTTCAGTTCTCATATACGGATAAAGCGGGAAAGAGGATTGACAATATTAGCGGTGCGCGAGTGAACTTGTATAATTTCTCTGACCGTGATACGACCGATTTGCACGTTCAGATCGATGCTGTTGGAACTAGCGGGAAGCCGCCGGTGCTTCTCGGGTTTCGAGTGGCCAACGGGGCTGTGGAGGATTTTGGCTCGGAAGAAACTGTCGTCCAGCGTGTTAATGGTGATACTCTTTCTCTTGAATTTAAAATTTCTAGATTTAATAGAAAAAATTCTCTTGAGCCCGGGCGGGCAATTTCGTTGTATTTCTCAAGTGTGTCGATGCCAAATCTTAGTGTTACTGTAAATGGTGGCGGATTTGAGGGGCGATCATTTGAATATATTCACTATAGTGATCTTGAGCAGGCTAAGCGTTCTTGGTTTGATAAATACGGTGCATACCTGATATTTTTATCGATAGTGTTTGTGTCGATCGGAGTGTTCTTGGTGGGGTGCGTGCGGACCTACAAGCGACAGAATGCGAGAATGAGAGGTCTTACTGATGTTGTAGACGGTGCGCTGTCGGCGGTTGTGCAGCAGCACGGAATGTCGAGTGACCAGCAACGAGTATTGGCGTCCGAAGTGGCGTTCAGTTGTTGGCAATCAATATATAACTCGATGTGGAAAGTGGATCAGTGGCTGTTTCCTCGGCCAACACGAGTGAAATAGCGATTCGACCGAGGGTGCTGATGAAGCGGTTGCGTGAAACAACGTGAGCGTCGAAGTATTTGCCCAAGTCGTAATTGAATTGGGTGCAGAGAGGGCTTGCTGCGCGTTCTGGATAACGCGTACGGGGGGCGGTTGGCCCGCCGTGAGACGTGACCAATGCTATCCTCTCGTCCGCTCATCCAGCATCACCCAGCGAGATTCAATCATGACCCGACTGATCAAGCGCGCGTCCGCCGAGGCACGTGCGTTCAAGAATGGCAAGGCGTCCGCCTACAACGGCTCCGAAAAACTCCACCCGCCGCGCGTGAAGCGCCGCCCGGAAATCGACGAACACGACGACGTGCCGGTGCTCGAGGCACCGCGCAAGCCGCGCTTCGCGCCCGTCACGTTCTCCGAAGAGGGCGGCGTGCGCTTCCTGCACTTCGGTACCGAATGGGTGCAGGGCGCGATGCGGATCTCGAAGCCGCTGCATATCGAGCTCGAATACGCGCAGCAGATGATGGCGTGGCTGCTGTTCCTCGAAACGCCCGAGCGGATCGTCCAGCTCGGGCTCGGCACCGGCGCGCTGACCAAGTTCTCGCACCGCTTCCTGCCGCACGCGAAGGTCGAGGCCGTCGAGCTGAACCCGGCCGTGATCGTTGCCGCGCGCACGATGTTCGCGCTGCCGCCCGACGACGCGCGCCTCGCCGTGCACGAAGCCGACGCATGGGATTTCGTCAACGACCCGGCCAACCGCGGCACGACGGGCGCGATCCAGATCGACCTGTACGATGCGACCGCGCGCGGCCCCGTGCTCGACAGCGTCGCGTTCTACCGTGCGGTGCGCGGCTGCCTCGCCGATGCGGGCATCGCGACGATCAACCTGTTCGGCGATCATCCGAGCTTCGTGCGCAACATGAAGCACCTGAACGCGGCGTTCGATCACCGCGTGATCGCGCTGCCCGAAGTGCACGACGGCAACCGGATCGCGATCGCGTTCTCGGGCCCCGCGCTCGACGTGCCGTTCGCGCAGCTCGACGCGCGCGCGAAGCTGATCGAGGACACGCTGAAGCTGCCCGCACGCAAGTGGGTGAAAGCTTTGAAAGAAACGGTCGGAGCACGCGACACCGCGTTCGCGATCTGACGCTTCATGCACCGGCGACATGCCGGTGCAACCGTGTGACAAGGGGCGGATCACCTCGGGTTCGCCCCCGCTTGACCGCGTGCCCGCGGCTCCTATACTGGCGCGAAGCCAGGGGGGCCGCAGCTTACCCGTTTTGCCGCTCCTCTCGCCGCCGTACCCGCTCAACAAGATCGATAACCGGGAAAGATGAGGAGACGTCATGGCTCACGATGCCGACGCCAACCGGGCCGCCAAGCGCTGGCTCTGGCTGCTGGTACTGCCGCTGATCGCGATGGTCTGGGTACCGTCGTACAGCAAGATCGAACCGCAATGGTTGGGTTTTCCGTTTTTCTACTGGTACCAGCTGCTTTGGGTCTTCATTAGCGCGGTGATTACCGCGTTCGTGTATTTCAAGACCAAGAACGCGTGGAAGGCGAGCGGTCCGCAAGGAGGTGCGCAATGAATCTTGGCGCAACCTTCGTCTTCGTCCTGCTGTTCATCGGTGTCACGATCATCGGTTTCCTGGCCGCGAACTGGCGTCGCGGCGATCTCGCGCATCTCGACGAATGGGGCCTCGGCGGACGCCGCTTCGGCACGATCGTCACGTGGTTCCTGCTCGGCGGCGACCTCTACACGGCGTACACGTTCGTCGCGGTGCCCGCACTCGTGTTCGGCGCCGGCGCAATGGGCTTCTTCGCGCTGCCGTACACGATCCTGATCTATCCGTTTGCGTTCGTCGTGTTCCCGAAGCTGTGGAGCATCGCGAAGCGGCACGGCTACGTAACGGCCGCCGACTTCGTCAACGCGCGCTACGGCAGCCGGATGCTCGCGCTGGCGATCGCGGTGACGGGCATCGTCGCGACGATGCCGTACATCGCGCTGCAGCTCGTCGGTATCGAAGTGGTGATCGGCGCGCTCGGTTTCGACACGACCGGTTTCGTCGGCGACCTGCCGCTGATCATCGCATTCGCGATTCTCGCCGCGTACACGTACACGTCGGGGCTGCGCGCGCCCGCGATGATCGCGATCGTGAAGGACGTCCTGATCTACATCACGATCGCCGCGGCGGTCGTCGTGATCCCCGCGAAGCTCGGCGGCTTCGGGCACATCTTCGCGAGCGTGCCGCCCGCGAAGCTGCTGCTGAAGGCGCCGGACGCAATGAGCCTGAACGGCTACAGTGCGTACGCGACACTCGCGATCGGCTCGGCACTCGCGCTGTTCCTGTATCCGCACTCGGTCACGGCGATCCTGTCGTCGTCGTCGGGCAACTCGATCCGCCGCAACATGGCGATGCTGCCCGCGTACTCGTTCGTGCTCGGCCTGCTGGCGCTGCTCGGCTACATGGCGCTCGCGTCCGGCGTGAAGGACATGCCGCAGTACGCGCCGTACTTCAAGGCGTTCGGTCCGAACTTCGCGGTGCCCGCGCTGTTCCTCGAGTATTTCCCGTCGTGGTTCGTCGGCGTCGCGTTCGCGGCGATCGGCATCGGCGCGCTGGTGCCGGCGGCGATCATGTCGATCGCGGCCGCGAACCTGTACACGCGCAACATCCACCGCGAGTTCGTGAACCGCAACATGTCGCACGAGCAGGAGACGCACGTCGCGAAGCTCGTGTCGCTGATCGTGAAGGTCGGCGCGGTCGCGTTCATCCTCGGGCTGCCGTTGACCTACGCGATCCAGCTGCAGCTGCTCGGCGGAATCTGGATCATCCAGACGCTGCCCGCGATCGTGCTCGGCCTGTACACGCGCGTGCTCGACCATCGCGGCCTGCTGGTCGGTTGGGCGGCCGGCATCGTGTGCGGCACGTGGATGGCGATCTCGCTGAAGCTCGCGAGCTCGATCTTCACGATCCACCTGTTCGGCCTCGCGATTCCCGGCTACGCGGCCGTGTGGTCGCTGATCGTGAACCTTGTGGTGTCGGTGGTGGTGAGCGTACTGGTGCGCGTGATGGGCATGGCGCATGCGGAGGATCGCACGCGGCCGGAGGACTATCTCGACGTCGTCGAGAGCTGATCGCCGCCGTTTCTGTTGCAGTTTCGACACGACGCCCGCGACGCAAGTCGCGGGCGTTTTGCATGGTGCGCCGCGAAAGCCCGTGTGGCGGTGCGTCCGTTTACGCGGATCTTCAAGTGATTCTAGGGTGGCCGCGGCGTGGCGAAAATCGGTGAAAGACCGATTGGGAGGCGCGCTGCCGGGTTGCCAATAATGCGTCCCGCCCGGCCTGTGCCGGGTGATTCGATCTCGACACGATTCGATTATATGAGGGATGCAATGATGAAGATTTGGTTGTTGGTGCTCGGCATGTGCTGCGTCGCGCTCGCCGGTTGCGTGAACGCGTACTACCGATGAGGCGCGGCATGAGAGTCCTGTTGATGTGGGCGCTCGTCGCGCCGATCCTGCTCGCCGGCTGCGCGAACATGTATTACCGTTGACGGCGGGCCGCGATGAAAACGATATTGTCGGCCGCCGTGCTGTGTGCGGCGCTGGCCGGCTGCATTTCGGTGTACGGCCCCGGGCAGCGATACGCGGCTCGCGATGCGCCGCCGGCGCAACACGACACGGCCGATGGCGCGCACGGCGCCGACGATGCATCGCGCATCGTGATCGGCAATCGCAAGTACGACGAAGTGTGGGCGGCGGTCGCGCAGTTCTATGCGGACCACAAGCTCGCGGCGCGCGTCAGCGATCGCGACGCGGGGCTCGTTGCCGCCGCGTATGCCGATTATCCGAACGCGGGCAACTTTCTGGACTGTTCCGAACTGAAGCAGACGTCGAACGTGACGCACACGCTGAAAGTCGTCACGCGCATCGACGAGGCGACGCAAGGCGTGAGCGTGTCGATCGACGTCGCGGGCATGGCCGGTGTGATCGCGGCCGGCAAGCAGAAGGGCGCGCGCGTCGCGTGCCGCTCGAACGGCACGCTGGAACAGGCGCTGGCGGAGGTGCTGCGCAAGTAGCGGGCCTGCCCGGATCGTCGCGACCGCACGATCCGGGCGGCATCCGTGCGCGTTATTGTCCCGCGCGCTTCGCGAGATCCTCGCGTTGCGACAGGTCTTCGACGTTGACCATCCAGTGCACGCCGAAACGGTCCTTCGTCATCCCGAAGCCGAGCGCCCAGAACGTCTTGCCGAACGGCATCGTCACTTCGCCGCCGTCGGCGAGCGCATTGAACAGCTTCTGGCCTTCCTCGACCGTCGCCGGGTTCAGCGACAGCGAATAACCGGCGTGCGTGCCGCCCGGCTGGCTGCAGTCGCCGTCCGAGCACATGATCATCGAGTCGCCGATCGTGAAGCTCGCATGCATCACCTTGTCGGCCATCTCGGGCGTGATCGCGTGTTCGGGGTTCGGCGGCGCATCCTTGAAGTGCATCTTGAACATCGTCTTCGCACCGAGTGCCTTTTCGTAGAACTGAAGGGCTTCGTCGGCGCGACCGTAGAACGTCAGGTACGGTTGAACTTGCATCGTTGTCTCCTGTGATGGGCCGGACCCGTGCGTCGGCGCGGGTTCGGGTTCGTGCAAGATTGACTGGGAAAGGGCACGTCGAGAGGCGGCCGGCGCACCCGTGACGTGGATTGTAGTGCGCGAGATTGACGATGGAGTGAAAAATAAAAACGGCCGCGAACATGACGTTCGCGGCCGTGTGCGGCGCGCTTGCTGACGGCTGTTGTCAGTGCTGCTGACAGCCGCTGACGCGCGGCACGCTTCAGCGCAGCCCGTCGATCAGCTTCTCGAGCTTCACCGCATCGGCGGCGAAGACGCGAATGCCTTCGGCGAGCTTTTCGGTGGCCATCGCGTCGTCGTTCAGCTGGAAGCGGAACGCGGCCTCGTCGATTGCGACGCGCTCGGACGGCTTGTCCTGCAGCGCTTCCGGCGACAGCTTGCGCGCGACCGTCTCGTTGCTGTCCTGCAGCTTCTGCAGCAAGTCGGGACTGATCGTCAGCAGGTCGCAGCCGGCCAGCTCGGTGATCTGGCTGGTCGTGCGGAAGCTGGCACCCATCACTTCGGTGTGGTAGCCGAACGTCTTGTAGTACGCGTAGATGCGGCGCACCGACTGCACGCCCGGATCGTTCGCGCCGCCGTCCGTCGCTTCATTCCATTCCGCGCCGGCCTGTTTCTTGTACCAGTCGTAGATGCGGCCGACGAACGGCGAGATCAACTGCGCGCCGGCTTCCGCGCACGCGGCGGCCTGCACGAGCGAGAAAAGCAGGGTCATGTTGCACTTGATCCCTTCCTTCTGCAGCACCTCGGCCGCGCGGATGCCTTCCCACGTCGACGCGAGCTTGATCAGGATGCGATCGCGGCCGATGCCGGCTGCTTCGTACAGCTTGATCAGTTCCAACCCCTTGTCGATCGAGCGCTGCGTGTCGAACGACAGGCGTGCGTCGACCTCGGTCGACACGCGGCCCGGGATCAGCTTCAGGATCTCGGTGCCGAACGCGATCAGCAGGCGGTCGATGATGAAGTCGGTGCTTTCGTTGCGATGATCGCGGACGGTTTTCTCGAGGATCGGCTTGTACGCATCCTTCTGGACGGCCTTCAGGATCAGCGACGGGTTCGTGGTCGCGTCCTGCGGCTTGTATTGCGCAAGCTGCTGGAAGTCGCCCGTGTCGGCGACGACGGTCGTGTACTGCTTCAGCTGGTCGAGTGCGGTAGTCATGGCGATTCGGAAGAAGGGCGCGGGGCGCCGGGTTCTCACGGGCCGCGCGAGCGCGGCGGCGAAGCGAAGCGGCGCCGGGCGCCGCTTTCGATCCATCATTTTAGGCCCGATTCGTGTCGAGCACGTTTTGGCGTGCCCGCCGGCCGCCACGGCGGGCGGTGAACCGCGTCACGCGGGACGCCGCGCGTTCAGGATCACCTGCGTGACGATGCCCGCGACGAGCCCCCAGAACGCCGAGCCGATCGACAGCAGCGTGAGGCCCGACGCGGTGACCATGAACGTGACGAGCGCGGCTTCGCGCTGCTTCACGTCCTGCATCGCGTTCGCGAGCCCGCTCATGATCGAGCCGAACAATGCGAGCGCGGCGACCGACACGACGAGCGCCTTCGGCAGCGCCGCGAACAGCGCGGCGATCGTCGCGCCGAAGATGCCGGCGACCAGGTAGAACGTGCCGCACCACACGGCGGCCGTGTAGCGCTTTGCATGATCCTCGTGCGCTTCGGGGCCGGTGCAGATCGCGGCCGTGATCGCCGCGAGGTTCACGCCGTGCGAGCCGAACGGCGCGAGCAGCAGCGACGCGAGGCCGGTCGTTGCGATCAGCGGCGACGACGGTGTCGCGTAGCCGTCCGCGCGCAGCACCGCGATGCCCGGCACGTTCTGCGACGCCATCGCGACGACGAACAGCGGAATGCCGATGCTGACGATCGACGCGATCGAGAACGCCGGCATCGTGAACACGGGTTTCGCGAGCGCGATGTGGAACCGGCTGAAGTCGAGCAGGCCGAGGCCGCCGGCCACCACCGTGCCGACGATCAGCGTCGTCACGATCGCATAACGCGGCGCGAGCCGCTTGACGATCAGGTAGGTGAAGAACATCGCGAGCACGAGCGCGGTCTGGAACTGCGCGGCGCGGAAGATCTCGATGCCGATCTCGAACAGGATGCCCGCGAGCAGCGCGGCGGCGATGCCGGCCGGGATCTTGCGCATCAGCGTGTCGAACAGGCCGCTCACGCCGACGGCCGTCAGGAGCAGCGCACACACGACGAACGCGCCGATCGCCTCGGGGTAGGGCACGCCGGGCAGCGACGCGATCAGCAGCGCGGCGCCGGGCGTCGACCATGCGACGACGACGGGCGCGCGAAAGCGCAGCGACAGGCCGATCGTCGTCAGCGCCATGCCGATCGACAGCGCCCAGATCCACGACGAGATCTGCGCATCGGTGAGGTGTGCGGCGCGGCCGGCCTGGAACATCAGCACGAGCGAGCTCGTGTAGCCGGTCATCATCGCGACGAAGCCGGCGACGAGCGCGGAGACGGAAGTGTCGGTGAAAAAGCGGCGGCCGCCGGCGCGGCCAGCGCTCGCGGTGGGCGAAGGGTTCATGCTATCTCCGGGGGGAGGCCGCTCGGACGCGGCCTGCGTGTCTGCTGGTGGGTTGCGTTATTTGCTGAGTGCGCGCATCGCGGTTTCGAGGCCCGCGAGCGTGAGCGGATACATGCGATGGCCGAGCAGGTCGCGGATGACCGCGACCGACTGCCGGTATTCCCATAGCCGCTCGGGCTCGGGGTTCAGCCATGCATGATGGGGGAACTGGTCGGCGAGGCGGCGCAGCCACACGGCGCCGGCTTCCGGGTTGTTGTATTCGACCGAGCCGCCGGGCTGCAGCACTTCGTACGGGCTCATCGTCGCGTCGCCGACGAAGATCAGCTTGTAGTCGGGCGTGAACTTGTGCAGCACGTCCCACGTCGCGGTGCGTTCCGAGTGGCGGCGGCGGTTGTTCTTCCACAGGTGGTCGTACACGCAGTTGTGGAAGTAGAAGAATTCCAGGTGCTTGAATTCGGCCTTCGCGGCCGAGAACAGCTCTTCGGTGCGCTTGATGTGGTCGTCCATCGAGCCGCCGACGTCGAGCAGCATCAGCACCTTCACGTTGTTGTGGCGCTCGGGCACCATCCGCAGGTCGAGCCAGCCCGCGTTCGCGGCCGTGCTGCGGATCGTGCCGGGCAGGTCGAGTTCCTCGGCGGCGCCTTCGCGCGCGAAGCGGCGCAGCCGGCGCAGCGCGACCTTGATGTTGCGCGTGCCGATCTCGACGGAATCGTCGTAGTCGCGGTATGCGCGTGCTTCCCACACCTTCACCGCGGTGCGGTTGCCGTTCGACGGGCCGCCGATGCGCACGCCTTCCGGGTTGAAGCCGCCGTGCCCGAACGGCGACGTGCCGCCGGTGCCGATCCACTTGTTGCCGCCTTCGTGGCGTTCCTTCTGCTCGTCGAGCAGTGCCTTCAAACGCTCCATCAGCTTGTCGAGCCCGCCCATCGCTTCGATCTGCGCCTTTTCCTCCGGCGACAGCTCGCGCTCGAGGCGCTTCTCGAGCCAGTCGAGCGGAATGTCGAACGCTTCGGACGGCAGCGCGGACACGCCGTGGAAATACGCGCCGAACGCCTGGTCGAACTTGTCGAAGTACTGCTCGTCCTTGACGAGCGTCATCCGCGCGAGGAAGTAGAACGCGTCGATCGACGGCGAGATCAGCCCGGCCTTCAGCGATTCGAGCAGCGTCAGGTATTCCTTCACCGAGACGGGCAGCTTGGCTGCGCGCAGCGCGTAGAAGAAATTGAGCAGCATGGCCGGGCCTTCGCGGGTGGGGGAGGATTACCGGTTGTGCCGGTTCATGTAGACGAGCCGTTCGAGCAGGCTCAGGTCCTGCTCGTTCTTCAGCAGCGCGCCCGCGAGCGGCGGCACGATCTGCTTCGCGTCCGCGCCGCGCAGCGCGTCGGCCGGGATGTTCTCGGCGAGCAGCAGCTTCAGCCAGTCGAGCAGCTCGGACGTCGACGGCTTCTTCTTCAGGCCCGACACGCCGCGCAATTCGAAGAAACTCTCGAGCGCCGCGCGCAGCAGCTCCTCGCGGATGTCCGGGAAGTGGACCGCGACGATCTTCTGCATCGTCGACGGGTCGGGGAACTGGATGTAGTGGAAGAAGCAGCGGCGCAGGAACGCGTCGGGCAGTTCCTTCTCGTTGTTCGACGTGATGATGACGAGCGGGCGGTGTTTCGCGCGCACGGTCTCGCGCGTCTCGTACACGTGGAATTCCATCCGGTCGAGCTCGCGCAGCAGGTCGTTCGGGAATTCGATGTCGGCCTTGTCGATCTCGTCGATCAGCAGCACGCTCGGGTGCTCGGCATCGAATGCCTGCCACAGCACGCCCTTGACGATGTAATTCGAGATATCCTTCACACGCTCGTCACCGAGCTGCGAGTCGCGCAGCCGCGAGACGGCGTCGTATTCGTACAGGCCCTGTTGTGCCTTCGTCGTCGACTTGATGTGCCACTGCAGCAGCGGCATGTCGAGCGCGGCGGCCACTTCCTCGGCGAGCATGGTCTTGCCGGTGCCGGGCTCGCCCTTGATCAGCAGCGGGCGTTGCAGCGTCAGCGCGGCATTGACCGCGAGCTTCAGATCGTCGGTGGCGACGTAGTGCGAGGACCCTTCGAAACGCATGGCGGCGCTCTTCTTCATCGGGAAAAAAACCCAGTATAAGTCAGAAGGGCTGTCCGGTTGGGCCGCGCCCGCGTATCGTTGCAGGGCTGTGGCGGGGCGAACCGGGGCGTCTTATGGACGCGTTCCCCGCCGACGCGGTACAATCTGGCCGTTTTTTTTGGCCTGCGTGGCGATCCGATAAGCAATACGGCGCGGGCCGTTGCCGCTTTGGCGCCAGTTTCCCCTCAAGCTAGGTTACAAGAGCTATGAACAAATTCGTCGGCAAACACGTCGTTGTCGCAGCGCTCGTGGCGCTCGCGGGCAGCGCGCAGGCGGCCGGTGTGGTCGGCAACCCGAAGGACGGGGCGAGCAAGGTCGCCATGTGCATCGGCTGCCACGGCATCCAGGACTACCGCACGGCTTACCCGGAGGTCTACCGGGTGCCCGTCCTCGGCGGCCAGAACCAGCAATACCTCGAGAACGCGCTGAAGGCCTACCGCAAGAAGGATCGTCACTTCCCGTCGATGAATGCGGTCGCCGGTTCGCTGACGGACCAGGACATCGCGGATCTGGCGGCCTACTACGCCGCCCAGAAGGCCGACTCGAAGGACAATCCCTACAAGTAAGCGCGCGCCGCCGATCTCGCCGGCGGGACAGGAGCATTCATGAACAACGCATTCAAGACGGCGGCGGTTGCACTGGCGGCCGGCCTCGCGATCGGTACCGCGCACGCGGCGGACGCCACGAAGGGCAAGGAACTGGTCGAATCGCACAACTGCGCCGCCTGCCACGGCGCGCAGATGAACAAGCCGATCAACGCCGAATATCCGCGCCTCGCCGGCCAGCATGCCGACTACCTCGTGTGGGCGATGCGCCAGTACCAGATGGGCCTGACGAACCCGCTGCTCGGTCGCAACAACGCGATCATGCAGGCGCAGGTGCAGAGCCTGTCGGTCAGCGACATGAAGGACATCGCGTCCTACATCGAATCGCTGAAAGAGACCGACCTCGTATTCAAGAAGTAAGCGCGACGGGCCCAGCCGGCCCGCGCAGCAAAAATACCCCGCCTCGGCGGGGTATTTTTTTGTCCGCGGCGCTCAGTCGCGCGACGCGCGGCGCAGGATGCGCTGCAGGTACGCGTCGGTATCGGGCGGCGTGTTGGTGCGCTGCGCTTCCCAGATCGTCTCGCCGAGGCATTCCATGATCGCGTGCTGCGCATCGTGGGTCGAGTCGAGCTTCGCCGCCAGCTTGTCGTGCGCGGCGCGGATGCCGGGCGGCTGGTCGATCGACAACTGCTCGCTGATCGCGAGGTGCATCGACAGGTGCAGGAACGGGTTCGTGCGACCTTCCTCGGGCGTGTAGTTGCGCGCGGCCGCGCCGTCGGCATCGTCGAGTTCGGCGTGGTATTCGGGATGCTCGACGATCCAGTCGGCTGCGATCGCTTCCAGCGGCGTCAGGATCTCGCCCGCGCGCTGCTTGCGCCAGGTCTCGGTGAAAAAGCGACGCACTTCGTCGCGGCTTGGATTGAACATGGTGGGGGAACGTCGTGATTCGGGCGGCGTCATGCCGCGTCGCGCATTGTACGCCGGGTCGGCGGACGGTGCTGGAGGCGGCCTGTGGCGGTTTGGGCTTGCGCGACGGGGGCGGGCTGCGGCTACCCCGTGCCGTACCGGACGGGTAAGCGCGGGCTAGGCTCGTGGCCGCCGCGCCGCTACACTCCGACGATTCCCGTTACCGTGCCGTTCCCGCCCGTCCCGTCATGACCGCCACCGCCCGCTCATCGTCCGCCGCCCTGCAGGGCACGCTCTACGTCGCGCTGTCCGCCGCCGCGTTCGGCGCGATGGCGATCTTCGGCCGCTACGCGTATGCGGCCGGCGTCGACGTGCTCGGGCTGCTGATCGTGCGCTTCGCGATCGGCGGTGCGGTGCTCGCCGCGATCGCGCGGCACCGCGGCGTCGCGTGGCCGCGCGGGCGTGCACTCGCACCGCTGGTGGCGATGGGCGCGCTCGGCTACGTCGGGCAGTCGTTCTGTTATTTCAGCGCGCTGCAGCACGCGCAGGCGAGCCTCGTGGCGTTGCTGCTGTACCTGTATCCGGCCTTCGTCACGCTGCTGGCTGCGTGGTGGCTCGGCGAGCGTCTCACGCGCGCGAAGGCCGTCGCGCTCGTGCTGTGCGTCGCGGGCTCGGCGCTGATGGTCGGCGGCGGGCACGGCGAGCCGCTCGGGATCGCGCTCGCGCTGGCCGCCGCGGTGATCTATTCGCTGTACATCGTCGGCGGCACCAAGGCGACGCGCGGCGTCGATCCGCTCGCGACCACCGCGATCATCTGCCTGTCGGCGACCGCGACGCTGGTGGCGATCGCCGTCGTGCGGACCGCGGCGTTCGGCGCGCCGCCGCGCTGGCCCGCGACGGCCGGCGGCTGGGCGTCGATGCTCGCCATTGCGCTCGTGTCGACGGTCGCGGCGATGCTCGCGTTCTTCGCCGGGCTCGAGCGGCTCGGGGCCGCGCGCACGTCGATGCTGTCGACGCTCGAACCGGTCGTGACGGTCGCGCTCGCCGCGCTGCTGTTCGGTGAAGCGCTGTCGCCGCTGCAGTGGGCGGGCGGCGTCGCGATCCTCGCGGCCGTACTGGCGCTCGTGCGCGCGGGCGGCGCGGCGGCCGACGATGCCACCGCGACGTCCAACGCGTAGTCGGGGAGGGGAACGGGGAGCCTGCAGGCCGGGCTCCGTCGGACAGGCTTCGCGCGTTTCAGCCGTGCCTGATGCTTACTCGTTGGGCGGCGGCGTCTTCGGCCTGAATTCGCACAGCGGCTCGATCGCGCAGTGCCAGCATTCGGGCTTGCGCGCCTTGCACACATAGCGCCCGTGCAGGATCAGCCAGTGATGCGCGTCCTGCAGGAATTCCTTCGGCGTGAACTTCTCGAGCGCGGCCTCGACGGCCCGCACGTCCTTGCCCGGCGCGAGTCCCGTGCGATTCGCGACCCGGAAGATATGCGTGTCGACCGCGATCGTCGGCTGGCCGAACGCGGTGTTCAGCACGACGTTCGCGGTCTTGCGGCCGACGCCGGGCAGGCTTTCGAGCGCTTCGCGATCGGCCGGCACCTCGCCGTCGTACTGGTCGAGCAGGATTCGGCACGTCGCGACCACGCTCTTCGCCTTGGTGCGGTAAAGACCGATCGTCTTGATGTACTCGGTAACGCCTTCCTCACCCAGCGCGACGATTTGTCGCGGGGTGTTCGCGATCGGAAACATCTTCCGCATCGCCTTGTTGACCGACACGTCGGTCGCCTGCGCGGACAGCATCACGGCGATCAGCAACTCGAACGGCGACGTGTATTCGAGCTCGGTGGTCGGATGCGGATTGAGGCTCTGCAGCGTTTCGTAGATCGCGCGTCGTTTGCTGGCGTTCATGGAGTGTTGTGGTCGGGCGGCGCGGACGGGCCGCCTTGGTCGTCGTTGCCTGCGTCGCTGTCGTTGCCGTTGCGACCCGTCGCCGCGGCTTCGGCGTCGCGCTGCGCCTGCTGTTCGGCAACTCGTTTGCGGCGGGCCTCTGCCGCGTCGATCTGCGCCTGGACGGCCGCGCTCACGCCTTCGGTGTTCTTCGGCCCGGCGCCCTGCCCGGAGAGTTCTTCCTTCTTCTTGCGTGCGCGTTCGAGCGCGGCGGCGATGATCGCGCGTTTCTTCGCATCGGCGTCCTCGGCGGCCGGTGCGATGGCCGGCGCGCCGGGCTGCGGATCGGGCTGCGTTCCGGGTGGCGTGTCGGGTTGTCCCGCTGCGGGCTTCGCGACACTGGCCGCGCGGCGTGCGGCGGCGCGCGCTTCGGCGGCCTCGCGTTCGCGGCGCTGGCGGGCGAGCCGCAGGTCATGGTGTTCGCGCGCGGCATCCGCCTGCTGTTGCGACCACGCGTCCCAGCCCGTGCGATCGCCGGTCACGGGCAGCATCGCGATGCAGTCGACGGGGCAGGGCGGCACGCACAGGTCGCAGCCCGTGCACAGCGACTCGATGATCGTGTGCATCTGCTTCGGTGCGCCGACGATCGCATCGACCGGGCATGCCTGCATGCACAGCGTGCAGCCGATGCACAGGCTTTCATCGATGAATGCGACCGCGCGCGGATGCTCGCTGCCGTTGACGGGGTTCAGCGGAATCACCGGCTTGCCGAGCAGGCCCGCGAGGCGTGCGATGCCTTCGGCGCCGCCGGGCGGACACTGGTTGTAGTTCGCATCGCCGGCGGCGATCGCCTCGGCGTACGGACGGCAGCCGTTGTAGCCGCACTTCGTGCATTGCGTCTGGGGCAGCAGATCTTCGATGCGATCCGCAAGTGTTTTGGAGTCGGTCACGGTGACAACGGGCGCAGCGGCGCCGAATGGCTCTCGGCCGCGTCGGGCGCGGCCGGAAAGGTTTGCCAAAGCTCGATTATCGCCGATTTCCCGCATTGCGCTGGACGCCGTCTGTGCGCATAATCGAACCGCTTTTTTGCAGGGGCTCAGCAGGAGGGCGGCCGCACGCGGCGCGCCCGTTCCAGGGCGGCCGGCGCCGAGGCAGTGGGGGTGCCGGTCCGGATCACGCGGCTCACATAGCAAAACGCCACATGAATCAGCCAAAAATCAAAAGAGATCCTGAAGGTACGCGCCGCCGCATCCTGATGGCGGCAGCCGAAGAGTTCGCGAGTGGCGGGTTGTTCGGCGCGCGTGTCGATCAGATCGCGCGCCGGGCCGAAACCAACGAGCGCATGCTCTATTACTACTTCGGCAGCAAGGAGCAGCTGTTTACGGCCGTGCTCGAACACGCGTTCTCCGCGCTGACCGAGGCCGAGCGCGTGCTCGATCTCGACGGCGTCGCGCCGGTCGAAGCGGTCACGCGGCTCGCGCATTTCGTTTGGGACTACTACCGCGACCATCCGGAATTGCTCAGGCTCATCAACAACGAGAACCTGCACGAAGCGCGCTACCTGCACAAGTCGACGCGGATCCGCGAGATGATGTCGCCGATCGTCGCGAAGCTCGGCAACGTGCTGACGCGCGGCCAGAAGGCCGGGCTGTTTCGCACCGACGTCGATCCGCTGCGCTTCTACGTGACGCTGTCGGGGCTCGGCTACTACATCGTATCGAACCGCTTCACGCTCGCCGCGACGCTCGGCCGCGACTTCACCGACACCGACGAGCGCGCGGAGATGGTCCGGATGAACACCGAGGTACTGCTCGCGTATCTGCTGCGGCGCTGATGCGCTGATTCGCGGCCGCCGGATGCAAAAACGCCGCCGTGCGCAGGCAACGGCGGCGTTTTTTCGTCGGAACGCGGTGCGTCAGGCGGCCTTGCGCGCGCGAACGGTTTTTGCGCGCGGGCTGCTGCTTGCGCGTTTCGCGGCCGGTGCGGCCTTGGCGGGAGCGGCGGCCGTGGCCGGAGCCTTCGTGCGCGTGCGCTTCGCCGCGGTGGTGCGCGATTCGGCCGGCGTGACGACGGTCGGCACGGCGGCGAGCGTCGTGGCCGCCGGCGCATCCGGACGATCCTTCGTCGCGCCCTGCTTCGGTTCCGGCGCATGCTCGCGGATGAAGTCGCGCAGCTGCGGATAGATGATCGTGCGCCAGCGGCGGCCCGAGAAGATCCCGTAGTGACCGCACTTCTCGGCGGTCAGGCTGCGGCGCTGGTCTTGCGGGATGCCCGTGCACAGCTCGTGCGCGACGTGCGTCTGGCCGCTGCCCGAGATGTCGTCGAGTTCGCCCTCGATCGTCATCAGCGCGGTCTGCTGGATGTCCTGCGGACGCACGCGTTCGCCTTCGACATCCCACGTGCCCTCGGCCAGCCGGAATTCCTGGAACACGACGCGGATCGTTTCGAGGTAATACTCGGCGGCCATGTCGAGCACCGCGTTGTACTCGTCGTAGAAGCGGCGGTGCGCCTCGGCGTCGTCCTCGTCGCCGCGCAGCAGGCTCTGGTAGAAATCCCAGTGCGATTGCGCGTGCCGTTCCGGGTTCATCGCGACGAAGCCCGTGTGCTGCAGGAAGCCCGGATACACCTGGCGGCCTTCGCCCGGATAGTTCGCGGGCACCGTATGGATCACGTTGTTCTCGAACCACGCGGTCGAGTGCTGCGTCGCGAGCGAGTTCACCGACGTCGGGCTGCGGCGCGCGTCGATCGGGCCGCCCATCATCGTCATCGTGAGCGGCGTTTCCTCGCCGCGGCTCGCCATCAGCGAGATCGCCGCGAGCACCGGCACCGTTGGCTGGCACACCGAGATCACGTGCAGGTTGCGCGCGCCGATGTGGCGGATGAATTCCTGGATGTATGCGATGTAGTCGTGCAGGTGGAACGGGCCGGTCTCGACCGGCACCATCCGCGCGTCGATCCAGTCGGTGATGTAGACCTTGTGATCCTGCAGCAGCGTGCGCACGGTGTCGCGCAGCAGCGTCGAGTGGTGGCCCGACAGCGGTGCGCAGACCAGCACGACCGGCTCGTCCTTCAGTTGCGTGACGGCGTCGGCGTCGTCCGAATAGCGCTTGAAACGCAGCAGGCGGCAGAACGGCTTCTCGACGATCGTCTGCTCGACGATCGGGATGTTGTGGCCGTCCTTGACGATCTGATGAATGTTGAATTCGGGCTTCTCGTAATCCTTGCCGAGCCGGTACATCAGTTCGTAGGCGGCGGCCATCCGCGTCGCGCCGGGCATCAGCGAGAACGGGCTGGACGGATTGGCGAACGATTTGGAGGCGGCCTGGGCCCAGGCCGTGAGCGGGCTCAGCATGGCCCGCTGGAATTCATGCAGTTGGTAAAGCATGCAGACTACTCCCGCGTGGGGGACGGTGCGCAAGGGCGGCGTGGGGCGTCGCGGCGTGCCGTGGGGGTCAGCGGCCGGCCATGTTGCACTGCAGCCGGACAATCGCGTCGATCATATCGGACAACGATGGGTGGTGCAATGCAACATTTCCCCGATTTTTCATCAAAATTTTGCGATTTGACGTTCTCTGAAGAAGCCGCTCGCGCCCCCGTTCAGCGCCCCGTGGCCATCGCCGGCGCGGGCTGGCCGGCCGCGCGCGCCATCGCGTCCTCGTGGTGCATCAGGTTCATCGCGGTATGGACGAGCGCCACGTGCGAGAACGCCTGCGGGAAGTTGCCGACGAGCCGCCCGGCGACCGGGTCGTATTCCTCCGCGAGCAGCCCGAGGTCGTTCGACAGCGCCAGCAGCCGGCTGAACAGGCGGTGCGCGTCGTCGATCCGGCCGAGCAGCGCGTAGTTGTCGACCAGCCAGAAGCTGCACGCGATAAACGTGCCTTCGCCGGGCGGCAGGCCGTCGTCGTAGTCGGTCGTGCGGTAGCGCATCACGAGGCCGTCGTGCAGCAATTCCCGCTCGATCGCGTCGACCGTGCCGACGATGCGCGGGTCTTCCGGCGGCAGGAAGCCGAGCAGCGGCATCAGCAGCACGCTCGCGTCGAGTTCGTCGCTGCCGTAGCTCTGCGCAAACGCCTGCTTGCCCTCATGCCATGCGTTGTCGCATACGTCGGCGTGGATCTGCTCGCGCAGCGTGCGCCAGCGGTCGAGCGAGCCGGGCAGCCGGAACATCTCCGCGGACTTGATCGCGCGGTCGAACGCGACCCACGCCATCACCTTCGAGAACGTGAAATGGCGGCGCCCGCCGCGCGTTTCCCAGATGCCCTCGTCGGGTTCCCGCCAGATCTTCTCGAGATGGTCGAGCAGCGCGCACTGCACGGACCAGACCGTGTCGTCGGCCTGCAGTCCGCCCACGCGCGCGAGGTGCAGCGCGGCCATCACCTCGCCGAACACGTCGAGCTGGAGCTGGTTCGCGGCGCCGTTGCCGATGCGTACCGGCTTCGAATCCTGATAGCCGGGCAGCCAGTCGAGCTCCATTTCCGGCAGCCGGCGTTCGCCGGCGATCCCGTACATGATCTGGATCTGCTCGGGCGAACCGGCCATCACGCGGCCGAGCCACGTGCGCCACGCACGCGCCTCGTCGTAGTGGCCGCCGCGCATCAGCGCGAGCAGCGTGATCGTCGCGTCGCGCAGCCAGCAATAGCGGTAGTCCCAGTTGCGGTTGCCGCCGATCTTCTCGGGCAGCGACGTGGTCGGCGCCGCGACGACGCCGCCGGTCGGCTCGTACGCGAGCGCCTTCAGCGTGATCAGCGAACGGCGCACGGCGGGCGCGTAGCGGCCCTGCACCTGGCAGCGGCCCGACCATTCGAGCCAGTAGTTCTCGGTGCGCGCGAGCATCGACAGCGGATCGCGCGCGGGCGGGAGCCGCAGGTGCGACGCCGCGTAGCTGAGCGAGAAGGGCACGCGCTCGTCGGCGCTCACCGTGAATTCCGCGAGCGTATGGAGGTTTTTACCGGCGAGCGGCACCGGTGTGCGCAGCACGACGGTATCGGGGCCGGCAATCGCCTTCATGCCGTCCTCGCGGGTCAGTTGCGTGACCCACGGGACCGAGAAGCCGTAGTCGAAGCGCAGCACGAGTTCCATGCGCATCTTCATCGTGCCGTGGCGGCCGACGACGATCCGCACGAGTTCGGACCAGCCGTTGCCGGGCGGCATGAAGTCGATCACGGTGACGGCGCCGTCGGCGCTTTCGTAATCGGTTTCGAGAATCAGCGTGTCGCCGCGATAGCGGCGGGTCGTGTGCGTGATCGCGGCGTCGGCGGCCGGCGCGAGCAGCCAGCGGCCGTGCTCGGGCGTGCCGACGAGCGCCGCGAAGCAGGCGCCCGAATCGAAGCGGGGCCAGCACAGCCAGTCGACGGAGCCGTCTTTCGCGATCAGCGCGGCGGTGTGGCCGTCGCCGACGAGGGCGTAGTCTTCGATCAGGGCGGGCATGGGCAGGCGATCCTTGGTTTCGAGTTCACAATGCGGGCGGCGGCGGCCGAACTTCACGTGCCGGCACCCCGCCCCGTATACTCGGCCGGGCGGCGGAGCGCAGGTACGGCAGGCGTTTCGTCCTATCTCAACACTTGAAGCGACTCGATGCAAGGAGGATTCAATGCCCAACCGTTTACGCGAGCGTGACGCACGCGCTTCGACACGAGGGTTCCCGCTTAGGCTCGCTCACTGGATGAAAGGTTTCGCGATCGTGCTCTCCCTGTCCGCGACCCACGCATTTGCGCAGCAATCGCCCGCCGCGGCCGACGGCGTCTACAACCTGCTCGTCGGCACCTATACGGGCGGCGGCAGCGACGGGATCTATGTTTACCGCTTCGATACGAAAACCGGCAGCGTCGCGCCCGTGTCGTCGGCGAAGACCGTGAATCCGTCGTACCTGTTGCCGAGCCGCGACGGTCGCACCGTCTACGCGGTCAACGAACTGCCCGGCGACGACGGGCCGGCGACGCAGCGCGGCGGCGTCAGCGCATTCCGCTTCGACGCGAAGACGGGCGCGCTGACCTTCATCGACCGCGTGTCGTCGGAAGGGAACGATCCTTGCTATCTCGCGCTGTCGCCGGACGGCAAATATCTCGTGACGGCCAATTACTCGGTCGCGGCGGATCCGGGCGGCAGCTTCGCGGTGTTTCCGCTGCGCGACGACGGCGCGGTCGGCCAGGCCGTGCTGACCGTGCACCATGAAGGCACGGGTCCCGTGAAGGGCCGCCAGGACGGCGCGCACGTGCACTCGACGGTGTTTTCGCCGGACGGCCGTTATCTGTTCGTGCAGGATCTCGGCGCGGACAAGATCTACGGCTACCGCTACACGGTGGACGGCAGCCGCGGCCTGATCGGCCCGACCGACACGCGCTACACGCCGGTGAAGGCCGGCTCGGGCCCGCGTCACATGGTGTTCGGCGCTGACGGCCGGTTCGCGTACGTGACGAGCGAGCTCAACGCGTCGGTCGAGGTGTTCGGTTACCACGACGGCAAGCTGACGCCGGTCGAGACCGTGCCGATGACGGCGCCGGGCTTCAAGGGCAAGGTCGGCGGCGGCGCGATCCACCTGTCGCCTGACGGTCGTTTCCTGTACGTGAGCAACCGCGGCGACGCGAACGACCTCGTGATCTACGCGGTGAACCAGGCCGATGGCCGGCTGAAGAACGTCGGCCGCCAGTCGAGCCTCGGCAAGACGCCGCGCGAGTTCCTGATCGATCCGACCGGCAAGTGGCTGATCGTCGGCAACCAGGACAGCGACACGTTCTACGTGTTCAGTCGCGATGTCGAAACGGGGCAGCTCGGCGCGAATCCGCGCAAGGTCGCGGTCGGCAAGCCGGTCGACTTCAAGCTGGTGCCGGTGCAGTAAATGAAAAAGGGCGCTGCCGATGCAGCGCCCTTCGTGTTCCGGGGCAGCCGATTGTGCGGGGTGTCCGCGCCGGCCGCCGTGCTCAGTCGGCCGCGGCCGGGACGAGCACCTCGCGGCTGCCGTTGATGCCCATCGCCGATACGAGCCCGGCCGCTTCCATCTGCTCGACGAGACGCGCGGCGCGGTTGTAGCCGATGCGCAACTGCCGCTGCACCGACGAAATCGACGCGCGCCGCGTGCGGACGACGAACGCGACGGCTTCGTCGTACAGCGGATCGGCTTCCGCGTCCGGCGCTTCGCCGAACAGGTCCTGCGTCGCGCCGTCGGCGGCAGGGCCCTCGAGGATCCCTTCCTCGTACTGCGGCTCGCCGAACTGCTTCAGGTACTCGACGATCCGGTGCACTTCCTCGTCGGCGACGAACGCGCCGTGCACGCGCTGCGGATAACCCGTGCCCGGCGGCAGGAACAGCATGTCGCCCATCCCGAGCAGCGATTCGGCACCCATCTGGTCGAGAATCGTGCGCGAGTCGATCTTCGACGACACCTGGAATGCGACGCGCGTAGGGATGTTCGCCTTGATGAGGCCCGTGATCACGTCGACGGACGGACGCTGCGTCGCGAGAATCAGGTGGATGCCGGCCGCGCGTGCCTTCTGCGCGAGGCGCGCGATCAGCTCCTCGATCTTCTTGCCGGCGACCATCATCAGGTCGGCCAGCTCGTCGATCACGACCACGATCAGCGGCAGCGTCGACAGCGGCTCCGGATCGTCGGGCGTCAGCGAGAACGGGTTGCCGATCTTCTTTTCCTTCGCTTCCGCGTCGCGGATCTTCTGGTTGAAGCCCGCAAGGTTGCGCACGCCGACGGCCGACATCAGCCGGTAGCGCTTCTCCATTTCGCCGACGCACCAGTTCAGCGCGTTCGCCGCGAGCTTCATGTCGGTGACGACCGGCGCGAGCAGGTGCGGGATGCCTTCGTAGACCGACAGTTCCAGCATCTTCGGGTCGATCATGATCAGCCGCACGTCCTCGGGCGTCGCCTTGTACAGCAGCGACAGGATCATCGCGTTGATCGCGACCGACTTGCCCGAGCCCGTCGTGCCCGCGACGAGCATGTGCGGCGCCTTCGCGAGATCGGTGACGACCGGACGGCCCGTGATGTCCTTGCCCATCGCGATCGTCAGTTGCGACGGCGAATGCTGATACTCGCGCGAGGCAAGAATTTCCGACAGGCGGATCATCTGGCGCTTCGCGTTGGGCAATTCGAGGCCCATGCAGGTCTTGCCGGGAATCGTCTCGACGACGCGGACCGACGTGAGGCCGAGGCCGCGCGACAGATCCTTCATCAGGCCGACGATCTGGCTGCCGCGCACGCCGAGCGCGGGTTCGATCTCGAAGCGCGTGATCACGGGGCCGGCCGACGCGCCGACGACCGTCACCGGCACCTTGAATTCCTGCAGCCGCTGTTCGATCACCTGCGCCGTCTGGGCGAGGTGTTCCTCGGTGATCATTTCGACGTCGTCGGACGCGGGCTCGAGCAGGTCGAGCGTCGGCAGTTCGACGTTGAACGCCACCGGCGCGTGGAATTCGAACGCGTTCGGGCGCGGCTGGCGCACCGGGGTGTCGGGGGCGGCTGCGGCCGGCTCGGCCGGTTCGGTTGTCTCGGTGGCGGTTGCGTAGGCTGGCGGGGCAACGGGAGTCGCCGGCGTGGGCAGGCCCGCCCCGGGGATGGTTGCCGGCGGCTGCGAGGCTGTGGCCGGTGCGGCAACCGGTGTTGCGGAGACATTCGACACGGACCAGCTCGCCGGCGATGCGGCGGGGGCGGGCGGCGTTACGAACGTCGGGGTTGCGATTGCGGCGGGTGCGGAAGCGATCGACGGAGCCTGCATCGCGGTTGTTGCACCGATGGATGCCAGCGATCCGACTGCGGTGACAGGCGAGCTGGTGACCGGGGGAGCGGAAGTCGCCGGGGCCGTGCTTATCGGGGCGACTGCGCCGGTGGGCGTTGTCGTCACGACCGAAGCGGCAGGCGGTACAGGCAAGCTGGCTGCCGGCTGCGGTGCGAATGCGCTGGATGTGCCGGCTGCGTTGAATGCCGTGCCGGTCGACGAGATTTCCGTGTTGATCGGAAGCGTCGAAACGGGCGCGGACGGCTGTGCCGCGATCGAGCCGGACGTGAAATTCACGGGCGTCGCGGTAGCGGTTGCCGGAGTTGCCGCCGGTGCGGGCTCGTTAGCGGTCGAACCGGCTGCCGAAGCCGAAGCGCCGGTTATCGACGGTGCGACTGCGGGCGCAACGGTTGAGGCGGGCGTCGACGCGCGGGTGAACGAACCGTAAGTCAATCCCGTGACACCGGCCGGCGCCGCCGACGCGACGGATGTAACGGTCGATGTCGATGTGGCCGGCTGCGAAAGCGAAGCGGATGCCGTGCCGGTCACGCCGACAGATGCACCCGCAGCGGTGACAGGTGCAATGCTCGATGCGGACGCGGGTGCTTGCGCAGTCGAACCATGGGCGGTGCCGACGAGCGGCGACGCAGCGGCGGCCGGCGCCATCGGTGCTGCGGCAAACGGTTGAACTGCCGACGATTTTGGCAATTCCGCGGAGACGGCCGTATTGGTCGCCGCAGGTTGCACCATCGGCGGAGTCGACGGCGTCCGCGCCCAATCCGTCGCGGGCGTGGCGCCTGGTGCGATCGCGAACAGCGGTGCCGCAGGTTCCGTCGCGACCGGTTTGGCCGCTTGCGCTGCGGTACTCGATGCAGCCAGTGCCGACACTGCCGCAAGCGGCATGGCCTCGGAAATTGCATGCGCCGACGTTGCGGCGATCGACGAAGAGGGGAGGGCAGCGAACGGCGCGATGCCCCCGGCCGGTTTTACGTCGGTGTGCGCATCGGCGACACCCTGCGGCATACGGGCCGATGCGGGGCGATCGATGGCAGGAGCCGGTTGCGCGTCGTACTCGTCGTCGGAATCGACTGGCGCAGCCGGTTCGCTTGCAGTGATGTCGTGAGCCGCTTCGCCGTCCGGTTGCACGGAGGCGGCATGGGCAGGCCCGGATTCCGTCGCGTGCGTCGTCGGCAAGGTAAGTCCGTTCCCGGTCGATACGTCGAATGCGGAAACCGGCGTGCTGTCGACGTCTTCCCACGGAGCGAGGTCGACGGGCGCGTCCGGCGACGGTGCGGGCGTGATTCCGAATGCCGGCGCGGAGGGTGCCTCGTCGACGTGCGGGATCGGGTGGTCGGTGTGATGTGCCGACGCGGCCTCGTCGATGCCGGGGTTCGACAGCGTGCGCGGTGCGGCGTCGTCGAGCGCCGTGGCGCCCCAATCGGCAATCGACACGTGGATAGCGGGTTCTGCCGGCATGAACGCGTCCAGCACGATCGGCGCGCTGTCGTCGTACGCCGGTGCTGCATCGTGTTCGATCGGCGTACCGGCGTCATGGGCCGCGATGCCGTGCGTTGCCGGGGCAAACCCGTTCGACGCGGCTGCCGATGCCGGCGCGGCAATGCTGCCCGCGGCCGTCGCCACACCGGCCGCGGTTGCGGCTGCGGCAGCCGCATTGGCCGCCTGTGCACCGCCCAGCGTGGCCCATTGCGCAGTGCTGGCCTCGATCGAACGCAACGTGTCGTGAACGCTCGGCGCCGGCGTGATCGGCGCCGCGGGCTTTTCCGTCCATGCATAGAGCGGCGCACGCGCCGGCGTTTGCGGCGACGGACGGCGGCGCGCCGTGTCCGGCGGCAGGCTGGCCGCAGCCGTTCCAGCGACCGGGCGCACGGGCGGGCGGGGCGGCGGCGCGCTGGCCGGCCGCGGTGTGACCGTAGCGCGCGGCGCAGCCTGCTTCAACGCAGCGGTGGCCGGTCGCACGGCAGTCGGCCGCGGCCGGACGGGTTCGAATCCGACAGGAAGCGGGGCCGGATCGGGGCGCGGCACGTGCGTGTTCGCCGCCGCGCGCGCGAGGCTGGCGGTGCTGCCGGTCGTGGGGGGCGGCATCGCGCTGGCCGGGATCGGCGCGGGCGGTGCCGGCACGCGCTGGGTCGCGGTCGGCTTCAGCCAGCCCGACGGCGCGACGGGCTCCGTGAGCGGACGCGCGGGTGTCTTGCTGCGCGGCTTCGGCCGCGCCTGCGGGTCGGGTTTCCACAGCGTCGGGCGCGAATACCGGCCGTTCTGGCGCGGCGCCATCGAGTTGACGGTATGCGCGGTGGTCGGCTGCACGATGTCGTCGTCGCGATGCAGCGCGCTGCGCGGCAGGTCGGCGATGCCGCGCGCGTCGTCGTCGCCGCCGTCGCGCGACAGCTTGACGCCGAACGACGTGTCGACCCACGCGGAGAACTGCCGCCAGCCAATGCCGGTCAGCCAGGGCAGCCCGGCCAGGAACAGCACGACCATCGCGACCGGCGTGCCGATCGGGCCGAGCACGTGTGCGAAGCCGGCCGAGAACGCATGGCCGAGCGCATTCGTGTCGGGGCCCGACAGCGGGCTCGTCAGCGTGCAGCTTGCAACGAACACCGCGGCGAAGCCGAGCCACAGGCGGATCGAACCGCGGCCGGCGAGCCCGCCGCCGCCGGGCAGCATCGCCTGCACGAGACGCCAGAAGAGAAGGAGGAACCAGACGGCGGAGATGCCGAACCAGCCGAAGACAACCGTGTGCATGCTTTGAAACAGGAGTGGGGAGGGGCGCGCGGGGCGCGACCCGCCGAGTTTAACCGGCCGGCGAACAAGACTCTAACGCGGCATGAATTCGATTCACGCCGCGCGACGCGTGTGCGCGGCACACGCGCGTGGCGCGCAACGCGAAGGCGGTCGGTCGGCCTTCGCGCGCGCCGTGCATCAGGGGCTCCGGTGCGTGAAGGTCAGCGTGGCGCCGGCATCGGTCACGATCTGCAGCTGCTGCGGCTCGCGCATCTGCACGCCGGTCTTCGCGACGTGGGCGAGCGCGTCGAGGTACGCGTGTTCGAGCTGGCCGCCGAGCGTATTCGGGCAGGCCATTCGCGTGCCGGCGAGCGGCCCGAAGCTCAGCAGGCCGTTCTTGATCGCGTAGGTGCCCATGTAGCGGTTGCAGCCCGAGAACCCGCTGGCGTTCCGGATGCCCGATTCGGTCGACAGCGCGAGCTTGATCGGTTCGCCGTTGTCGCCGTGCGGGATCGCGCGTTGCGTGCCGTCGGCGTTCACCCAGCTGGTGAGTTCCCAGCTCGTATCGTCGAGCAGCTGGACGGCGGCCGGGTTGTACGGGTCGGGCGCGGGGGCGGCGGAATCGGGATGGGTCGGCATCGCGCAGGCGGCGAGAAGCGTGGCAAGCGTCAACGCGCACAGCGGCGCGCGCAACGGGCGAAGCAGGCCGGTGCGTGCGCGTGCGGCTGCGGACAGGTGGGACATGAGCCTCGTTCCTCATCGGATTCTGATCAAGGCGTAAGAGTAACGCACCCGCGCCACGGCAGGCGAGCCGACACTTCACACGTGAAAACGTTCGCGGCCCGCCCGCGCGCCGTTCGAGGCCGGCCATCGACGCAGCCAAACGCGCCAAACCGGCGCCGTGGCGCGTGTTAACATCGATGCCGTTTTCGTCCTCCACCAGAAGCGGGAAATCACATGCAGATCGGTCAGCGGCTCGGTACGCCGCTTTCACCCTCGGCCACGCGCGTCATGCTGCTCGGCGCCGGCGAACTCGGCAAGGAAGTCATCATCGCGTTGCAGCGGCTCGGCGTCGAAGTCGTTGCGGTCGACCGCTATCCGGACGCGCCGGGCCACCAGGTCGCGCATCGCGCGCACGTGATCGACATGACGGACGCCGCCGCATTGCGGGCGATCGTCGAGACCGAGCGCCCGCACCTGATCGTGCCCGAGATCGAGGCGATCGCGACCGACGCGCTCGCGGCGATCGAGGCGGCCGGCCTCGCGGAAGTGATCCCGACCGCGCGCGCGACGCAGCTCACGATGAATCGCGAAGGGATCCGCCGGCTCGCGGCCGAGGAGCTCGGCCTGCCGACGTCGCCGTATGCGTTCGCGGATTCGTTCGAAGCGTTCAGCGCGGCCGTCGCGAAGATCGGCATGCCGTGCGTCGTGAAGCCCGTGATGTCGTCGTCGGGCAAGGGGCAGTCGGTCGTGAAGACCGAAGCCGACGTGAAGTCTGCATGGGACTACGCGATGGCGGGCGGGCGCGTGAATCACGGCCGCGTGATCGTCGAGGGCTTCATCGATTTCGAATACGAGATCACGCAGCTGACCGTGCGCGCGATCGACCCGGCGACGCTCGGCACGCGCACCTACTTCTGCGAGCCGGTCGGCCACGTGCAGGTCGCGGGCGACTATGTCGAGTCGTGGCAGCCGCAGCCGATGAGCGCGGTGGCGCTCGAGAAGTCGCGCGAGATCGCGCACAAGGTCACCGAGGCGCTTGGCGGGCGCGGATTGTTCGGCGTCGAGCTGTTCGTGCGCGGCGACGACGTGTGGTTCTCCGAGGTGAGCCCGCGGCCGCACGATACGGGCCTCGTCACGCTGGCATCGCAGCGCCAGTCGGAATTCGAGCTGCACGCGCGCGCGATTCTCGGGCTGCCGGTCGATCCGGCGCTCGGTACGCCGGCCGCGTCGGCCGTGATCTACGGCGGGCTCGACGAACGCGGGATCGCGTTCGAAGGCGTGCGTGACGCGCTCGCGGTGCCGGGCGCCGACCTGCGCCTGTTCGGCAAACCGGAAAGTTTTGCGAAGCGGCGCATGGGCGTCGCGCTGGCCACCGGCGCGACCGTCGACGAAGCCCGCGAACGCGCGAAGCGCGCCGCCGCGGCCGTCCGGCCCGTGTCGGCCCGTTGACGGAACAAGGAGAGGACGATGGCGCCGATGTGGCTGCGTATCGGAAAACTGGGTGTCGTACTGGCGCTGGCCGCGAGTCTCGCGGGTTGCGGCGTCGCGGCCGCGCCGTGCCGGGTTGCATCTGCCGGGCTCAAGATCGTGCCGCTCGTCGGCCATCTCGCGGCCGCGCCGACCGACGCGTGTGCTGACGTCATCGATCCCTGACAGCGCGACCCGACGCGAAACCAACAATAACCGCGCGCCCCGCGAGGGCGCGTTTCCACCCGTCTCGTGAGAGGACCTGCATGATTCGTCAAACCCTCGCCGCGCTCGCGCTTGCCGGCACCGCCGTTTCGGTCGCGCATGCCGCGCAACTGACCGTTGAGGAAATCGACGCCGATTCGCGCCAGATGACCGTCTACCAGTGCGCGAACCAGAAGCAACCCGTGCGCGTGTCGTACTGGCTTGCCGGCAACGGCCAGAGCTTCGCGCTCGTGCCGGTCAACGGGCGGCAGATGCTGTTCGTCGATACCGTGTCGGCGTCGGGCGCGCGCTACCAGGCCGGCCGTTATACGTGGTGGACGAAGGGCAAGGAAGCGACGCTGCGCGACGAGATCGCCGACCAGAACGCGCCGCCGCTGCTCGGCGACTGCGTACAGGTCGAGAAGAAAAAGAAGAAGGGCTGAACGCCGGGCACGATCGCGAATCTTGCCCGACGGTGCTTGCTGGCGGCCGGCTGCCGGATCTGAAGCCCGGCATCCGGGCCGGCAGCGGACGTCCGGGCAAGATGAATTGGCGATCGGACCCCGGATATCACTCCTTGGTCGAACGGGATAGCCTGACCGGGCCGGCCGTCGACCGCGCGGGGCCTTGCCGGCCGCCGCGCGAACCACCGTTGCGGCCGTTCGCGGCGTTGTCACGGACAGATGGCCGCGCAGTGCTACAATACGCCCCTTTCCGCCGGCATTCGCGCCGAACGGAGTCCGCACGGCCTGATGCCCGGTGTTCGAATTGAACCGGTCCCAAGCGCCAGAGCGGCGCCGCGCGGCGCGCCGCGGCTCCGTCTACTTCCGAATTGTGATGAGCGCAGGCCCGGCTGGCCTGACGCACGATGTCCCCGCCGCGCCTTTTGAGCGAAACGCCACCATGTCCGATTCTGTCGCCAAGCCCGTCGACGCAAACTTCGATCAATTCGGCCTTGCCGCCGATATCCTGAAAGCCATTGCGGAGCAGGGTTATACGACGCCGACGCCGATTCAGGCGCAGGCCATTCCGGTCGTGCTCGCCGGCCGCGACGTCATGGGCGCCGCGCAAACGGGTACCGGCAAGACCGCGAGTTTCTCGCTGCCGATCATTCAGCGCCTGCTGCCGCAAGCCAACACGAGCGCGTCACCGGCGCGCCACCCGGTGCGCGCGCTGATCCTCACACCGACCCGCGAACTTGCCGACCAGGTCGCCGCGAACGTGCACGCCTATGCGAAGCACACGCCGCTGCGCAGCGCGGTCGTGTTCGGCGGCGTCGACATGAACCCGCAGATGGCCGAATTGCGCCGCGGCGTCGAGATCCTGATCGCGACGCCGGGCCGCCTGCTCGACCACGTGCAGCAGAAGACGGCGAACCTCGGCCAGGTGCAGATCCTCGTGCTCGACGAAGCCGACCGGATGCTCGACATGGGCTTCCTGCCCGATCTGCAGCGCATCCTGAACCTGCTGCCGAAGGAGCGCCAGACGCTGCTGTTCTCGGCCACCTTCTCGCCGGAAATCAAGAAGCTCGCGTCGACCTACCTGCGCAACCCGCAGACGATCGAGGTCGCACGCAGCAACTCGACGAACGCGAACGTCACGCAGATCGTCTACGACGTCGCGGAAGGCGACAAGCAGGCGGCCGTCGTGCAGTTGCTGCGCGATCGCGGGCTCAAGCAGGTGATCGTGTTCTGCAACAGCAAGATCGGCGCGAGCCGGCTCGCGCGCAATCTGGAACGCGATGGCGTGGTCGCATCGGCGATCCACGGCGACAAGACGCAGATCGAACGGATGCAGGCGCTCGACGCATTCAAGCGCGGCGAAATCGAGGCGCTCGTCGCGACCGACGTGGCTGCGCGCGGCCTCGACATCGCCGAGCTGCCGGCCGTGATCAACTTCGACCTGCCGTTCAGCGCCGAAGACTACGTGCACCGGATCGGCCGTACGGGCCGCGCGGGTGCGACCGGCGACGCGCTGTCGCTGTGCAGCCCGAACGAGCGCAAGCAGCTCGCCGATATCGAGAAGCTGATCAAGCGTCCGCTCGAAGTGCAGACGCTCGCGCTCGACAAGCCGGCGCGCCAGCGTCACGACGACCGTGGTAGCGAGCGCGGTGGTGAGCGCGGCGGTGACCGTAGCGGCGATCGCAGCAGCGAGCGCGGTGGCGAACGCGGTGGTCGGCGCGAGCGCGACGAGCATCGCGGTGCGTCGGGGCACCGGTCCGCCGGTGCCGAGCGCGGCGGCCGTCCCCGTCGTCATGAAGCGCCGGTCGACGATTTTTTCCTGAAGCCGTACGAGCCGTCGGCGCAGGCGAAGCAGGCGGACGACGTGCAGCACGCGCACCAGCCCGAGAAGAAGGGGCCGAAGCGCCAGGTTGCCGCGCTGCTCGGCGGGTTCGGGATGCCGCGCAAGCCGTCGGCGTAAGTTCGGCGAGACTGGCGAGGCAGCGCGCGAGCGTTGCCGGAGAAACGGGTGCATGCGATGAGCATGTGCCCGTTTTTTGTTTGGGCCGTGGTTTCGTGGGTGATCGGGAAAGGGCGCGGGGCGCCGGCGGGCGATGCAACCGGTACGCGAGCGGCCATCGATCGCCGCGAAATCGGCTCGGAGTGAGCGTTAGCCGGCCAACGGCCCGAAGCTTCGCGCCCACGCAGCCGTCGCGGCCGCATAGAACGCATCCAGCGTCGTGCCCGCCAGCGCGCCATCGGGCGCGAGGCCCAGATGCGCGGCCGCGGCCCGCAGCGCCGGCAGCGGATCGTCGCGTTCGAGCGCGGTGGCGCCCGTCTGCTTGCTGAGCTTCTCGCCGTTTGCATCGACGACGACAGGCACGTGCAGATACCGTGGCGTCGGCACGCCGAGACAGTGTTGCAGATGGATCTGGCGCGCGGTCGAATCGAGCAGGTCGGCGCCGCGCACGACGTGCGTGATGCGCGCGTCGGCATCGTCGACGACGACCGCGAGCTGATAGGCCCATTGCCCGTCCGCGCGCTTCAGCACGAAATCGCCGACGTCGGTCGCGAGGTTCTGCGATTGCGTGTGCTGCCAGCGGTCGTCGAACGTGACGATCGCGTCGTCGCCGTCCGGCACGCGCAGCCGCCACGCGCGCGCGGGCTTGCCGTGCAGGCCGGTGCGGCAGGTGCCCGGATACGCGAGTGTCGTGTGGCGCTCGTGCGCGGCGCGCAGTGAATCGGCGATTTCCTTGCGTGTGCAGCCGCACGGATAGACGAGCCCCGCCGCGACCAACTGCTCGAGCGCGACCGTGTACGCGGCATCGCGTGTGCTTTGCCAGACGGGCGGTTCGTCGGGTGTCATGCCGAAATGCGCGAGCGTCGCGAGGATGTCGTCGGCAGCTCCCGGCACCGTGCGCGGGCCGTCGAGGTCCTCGATGCGCACGAGCCATGCGCCGCCGTGCGCGCGTGCATCGAGCCAGCTCGCGAGCGCGCCGACCAGCGAGCCGAAGTGCAGCGGACCGGTGGGCGACGGCGCGAAGCGGCCGCGATAGCCGTTCATCGGAGCGCGGAGCGACGCGCGGTTACGCGGCGCTGGCTGCCTGCGCGCAGGCCGGGCACGACTTGCCGGGCACGTAGCTCGGCGATTGTTGCGCGTCCGGCGTGACGACCGCGCGGCACGCGAAGCACGTGACGTTCTCGGTGGGCTGGAGTTGCGGGTTCAGCGCGGTGCGATAGTCGAACACGAAGCAGTCGCCGTGATAGTGCGCGCCGCCGACTTCCTCGAAGTACTTCAGGATCCCGCCTTCGAGCTGATACACGTTGTCGATGCCGATTTCCTTCATGTGGATCGCGGCCTTCTCGCAGCGGATGCCGCCGGTGCAGAACGAGACGACCGTCTTGCCTTCGAGATCGGCGCGGTTCGCGTCGATTACTTCCGGGAATTCGCTGAACTTGTCGATCCGGTAGTCGAGCGCGTCGTCGAACGTGCCGACGTCGACCTCGAACGCGTTGCGCGTGTCGAGCATCACGACCGGGCGGCCCGCGTCGTCGTGGCCGCGGTCGAGCCATGCCTTCAGCGTGCGTGCGTCGACGAACGGCGCGCGGCCGAGTTCCGGCTTGATCGCCGGCTTCTTCATCGTGATGATCTCGCGCTTCAGGCGCACGAGCATGCGGCGGAACGGCTGCGAGTCGGACAGGCTTTCCTTGAACTGCAGCGTCGCGAACTTGCCTTCGAACAGCGGATCGTGGCGGATGTACGCGATGAATGCGTCGGCGGCTTCGCGCGTGCCGGCGATGAACAGGTTGATGCCTTCCGGCGCGAGCAGGATCGTGCCGCGCAGGCCGAGTTCGTTGCAGCGGGCGGTGACGAGCGGGCGCCATTGTTCGGTCGCGTCGAGCGACACGAAGTGGTAGGCGGCGAGGTTGACGATGGTCATGATGGTCCGACGGGAAAACGGCCGCGGCCGTGCGGCGGGCGCACGGCGGCCCGCAAAAAAGGGTGCGAAGCCGGGGCGGAGATTCGAAAAACCGTATTATCCCGCAAACGGCGCGCGCATCGGCATCTGGCCATTTGGCCAGCGGCGCGACGCGTCGTCGCGCGCATCGGCCGAACGGCCGGCGCGGGGATTTTTTGGGCAGCCTGTGCGGCGGGGCGGCTACAATAACGCCCATGTCAGATCCTCGCTTCGTCCATCTCCGCGTTCACTCCGAATTCTCGATTGCCGACGGCATCGTGCGTCTCGACGACATCGTCAAGGCGGCGGCCGCCGACGGCCAGGGCGCGCTCGCGCTCACCGATCTCGGCAACGCATTCGGTCTCGTCCGTTTCTACCAGGAAGCCCGCGGCAAGGGCATCAAGCCGATCGCCGGCTGCGACGTCTGGATCGCCAATCCGGACGATCGCGACAAGCCGTCGCGGCTGCTGCTGCTTGTGAAGGACAAGGTCGGCTACCTGAATCTCTGCGAGCTGCTGTCGAAGGCATGGCTCACGAACCAGTATCGCGGCCGCGCGGAACTCGACGCGAGCTGGCTCGACGGCGAGCTCGCGCAGGGGCTGCTCGCGCTGTCGGGCGCGCAGCAGGGCGATATCGGGCTCGCGCTCGCGGCAGGCAACGACGAAGCCGCGCGCCGTCACGCCGAGCGCTGGGCGAAGGTGTTTCCGGGCGGCTTCTACATCGAGCTGCAGCGTTACGGCCAGCCGGGCGCCGAGGCGTATATCCAGCAGGTCGCGACGCTCGCCGCGTCGCTGCAGCTGCCGGTCGTCGCGACGCACCCGACGCAGTTCATGACCGACGACGATTTCACCGCGCACGAGGCGCGCGTGTGCATCTCGGAAGGCGACATGCTCGCGAACCCGCGTCGCCAGAAGCGTTTCACGACCGACCAGTATTTCCGCACGCAGGACGACATGGCCGCGCTGTTCGCCGACCTGCCGTCCGCGGTCGCGAACACGGTCGAGATCGCGAAGCGCTGCAACCTGAAGCTCGAGCTCGGCAAGCCGAAACTGCCGCTGTTCCCGACGCCGGACGGCATGTCGCTCGACGACTACCTGGTCCAGCTGTCGAAGGAAGGGCTCGAGACGCGGCTCGCGCAGCTGTATCCGGCCGAAGCCGAACGCGACGCGCAGCGCGAGACGTACTACAAGCGCCTCGAATTCGAGTGCGGGACCATCACGAAGATGGGCTTTCCCGGCTACTTCCTGATCGTTGCGGACTTCATCAACTGGGCGAAGAACAACGGCGTGCCGGTCGGCCCGGGCCGCGGCTCGGGTGCCGGTTCGCTGGTCGCGTACGCGCTCGGCATTACCGACCTCGACCCGCTGCGCTACAACCTGCTGTTCGAGCGCTTCCTGAACCCGGAACGCGTGTCGATGCCCGACTTCGACATCGACTTCTGCCAGCACGGCCGCGATCGCGTGATCCAGTACGTGAAGGAAAAGTACGGCGCGGACGCCGTGTCGCAGATCGCCACCTTCGGCACGATGGCCGCGAAGGCGGCCGTGCGCGACATCGGCCGCGTGCTCGACCTCGGCTACATGTTCACCGATGGCATCGCGAAGCTGATCCCGTTCAAGCCGGGCAAGCACGTGACGATCGCCGACGCGATGAAGGAAGAGCCGCAGCTGCAGGAGCGCTACGACCACGAGGACGAAGTCCACCAGCTGCTCGATCTCGCGCAGCGCGTCGAAGGGCTCACGCGTAACGTCGGGATGCACGCGGGCGGCGTGCTGATCGCGCCCGGCAAACTGACCGATTTCTGTCCGCTGTACACGCAGGGCGACGACGGCGGCGTCGTCAGCCAGTACGACAAGGACGACGTCGAAGCCGTCGGCCTCGTGAAGTTCGACTTTCTGGGTCTCACGACGCTGACGATCCTCGACTGGGCCGAGCGCTACATTCGCCGCCTCGATCCGTCGAAGGCCGACTGGTCGCTCGCGCAGGTGCCGCTCGACGACGCCGCGTCGTTCCAGATCCTGAAGAAGGCCAACACGGTCGCGGTGTTCCAGCTGGAAAGCCGCGGGATGCAGGGCATGCTGAAGGACGCGCAGCCCGACCGCTTCGAGGACATCATCGCGCTCGTGTCCTTGTACCGTCCGGGCCCGATGGACCTGATCCCGAGCTTCTGCGCGCGGAAGCACGGCCGCGAGAAGGTCGACTATCCGGATCCGCGCGTCGAACCCGTCCTGAAAGAGACCTACGGCATCATGGTCTATCAGGAGCAGGTGATGCAGATGGCGCAGATCATCGGCGGCTACTCGCTCGGCGGCGCGGACTTGCTGCGCCGCGCGATGGGCAAGAAGAAGCCCGAGGAGATGGCCAAGCACCGCGAGATCTTCGCCGAGGGTGCGGCGACGAACGGCCTCACGCGCGAGAAGTCCGACGAGATCTTCGACTTGATGGAGAAGTTCGCGGGCTACGGCTTCAACAAGTCGCACGCGGCCGCGTACGCGCTGCTCGCGTATCACACCGCGTGGCTGAAGGCGCACCATCCGGCCGAATTCATGGCGGCCAACATGACGCTCGCGATGGACGACACCGACAAGGTGAAGATCCTGTTCGACGACTGCGCCGTGAACAACCTCGCCGTGCTGCCGCCGGACATCAACCAGTCGCATTACCGGTTCGAGCCCGTCGCCGAAGCCGACGGCAAGCGCTCGCGCACGATCCGCTACGGCCTCGGCGCCGTGAAGGGCAGCGGCCAGAACGCGATCGAGGAAATCCTGCGCGCCCGCGAGGAAAAGGCGTTCACCGACCTGTTCGATTTCTGCGAGCGGATCGACCGGCGCGTCGTCAACCGCCGCACGGTCGAGGCGCTGATCCGCGCCGGCGCGTTCGATTCGCTGAACCCGAACCGCGCGCAGTTGCTCGCGTCGGTGCCGCTCGCGATGGAAGCGGCCGACCAGGCCGAGGCGAACGCGATGCAGGCCGGCCTGTTCGACATGGGCGCCGAATCGCCGCACGCGCATGCGCTCGTCGACGAGCCCGCGTGGGACGACAAGCGCCGCCTGCAGGAAGAAAAGGGCGCGCTCGGCTTCTACCTGTCCGGCCACCTGTTCGACGCGTATCGCGACGAGGTGCGCCGCTTCGTGCGGCAAAAGGTCGGCGACCTGAAGGAAGGGCGCGACAAGCTGGTCGCGGGCATCATCGCGTCGCTGCGCACGCAGATGACGCAGCGCGGCAAGATGCTGATCGCGCTGCTCGACGACGGCTCGGGCCAGTGCGAGATCACGATCTTCAACGAGCAGTTCGAGGCGAACAAGGCGCTGTTCAAGGAAGACGAGCTGCTGATCGTGCAAGGGCAGGCGCGCAACGACGCGTTCACCGGCGGCATCCGTTTCACGACCGACACGGTGATGGATCTCGAACGCGCGCGCAGCCGTTATGCGCAGGCCGTGCGGCTGACGATGAACGGCAACGCCGACGCGGCCGAGCTGCGCCGCGTGCTCGAGCCGCACGTGTCGAAGGACGATCCGGCGGCCGCGAACGCGGTCGAAGCGCCCGCGCCGCGCGGCGGCGGGCGCGATGGCGGCCGGCGCCCGCAGGCGCCGCTGCCGAACGGGCTCGCGGTCCAGATCCACTACAGCAACGCGCGGGCACAGGGCGAAATGCGCCTCGGCGACGCGTGGCGCGTGAAGCCGAGCGACGTGCTGCTCGCGGAACTGCGCGCGGCGTTCGGCGGCAGCATCGTCGAAATCACGTACTGATCTCGCCCTCACCGAGCGGCTGTCGCGATACGCGGCCCGTCGCATCGCCATCGTGCGGTGCGGCTGGCCGTTTTCACGTCTGCGGGTAATCGGGTCTTGGGGCTGCCGTCCGGACGCTATACAATCCGGCGCTAGCCGCACGGACGCGGCGCCGGTCGCGGTTCATCCGGCGGGCGGCGCCGATATTGCGCGCATAAACGGGGGCGGATCGGTGCAGCGCGCGGCAGCCTGCACCAGGCCGTCCCGGAACCGGATGCCGTGGAACGGCCCGTCGCGACGATAAAAGACTGACAGTCACCACATGACCATGGCCAATGGGAACCCGACGCAGCGGATCCTCGTGATCCGGATTGATTTTCTGGGCGACATGCTGTGCACGACGGCGTTCCTCGGCGCGCTGAAGGAGCGCTGGCCCGGTGCGGAACTGCATGTGGTCGCGAACCGCTACAACGCGGCCGCGCTGGCCGGAAACCCGGACGTGCACAAGATCCACACCTACGTGTACAGCCGCCAGTGCGAACGCAACGACCGTCCCGGGCGGATGCGCGCGCTCGTCGACCGGCTGCGGCTCGTCCGCCGCCTGCGTCGCCTGCGGTTCGACCTCGTGGTCGTGCCGAACGGCGGCATGCATCGCAGCAGCATGCAGTTCGCGCGCCAGCTCGGCGCGAAGGATTGCCGCTGGCACGATGCCGAGACCGAATTCGACGATCGCAAGCCCGAGCACGTCGCACAGCGGCCGATGTGCCATGAGGCGCTGTCGGGTTTTCGGCTCGTGCCCGAACTCGGCCGTGCCGATCTCGACCGCCTGGAACTGTCGGTTCATCCCGATCGCACGCTGCAGGATGCGTGGTATCGCCTGCTTGGCGAGCGTACGAAGCCGCGCGTCGGGCTGTTCGTGTCGAACAAGGCGGTCGAGCGCCGCTGGCCTGCGGACCGCTGGCGCGACCTCGGCGAGCGGCTTGCGCCGTTCGCCGACGTGATCGTGTTCCGCGACCCGGCCGTTCGCGATGCCGCCGAGGACGATGCGTGGCGCGATGTGAGCGCGCGGCATGTCGCGCCGTCGTCGGTCGCCGAACTGGTGGCCGCCGCGAGCCTGCTCGACACGATCGTGTCGGCCGACAGCGCACCCGTGCATCTCGCGTCGGCACTCGGCGTGCCCGTCGCGGCACTGTTCGAGGACCGTCCCGAGAAATACCTGCGCTGGCATCCGCTTGGCGTGCCGCACGTGATCCTGCGAGCCGGTACGACCGTCGATGCGATCGATGTCGACGCGGTCGAGCGCGCTGTGCGTCATCTGCTGACGGAGGCCGGCCATAGTGACAAGCCGGTGGCTGACGCGGGTCGCACGCGTTCCGCGGCGGCTGCGGCGCCCGCGATCATGACGATCGCTTCGTAGCGCCGGAAGTCCCGCGCACGGCCACAGCGCCGGCGCGCGAGCACGTGCCGCACGGCGTGCCGCCGGCGGGGCCCCATCAGGGCAACGGCACGGCCGGTTCGCCATGCCGCGCCGGCTGCGGCAAAATCCTGTACATTGCCAGCCTTGTTCAGCCAGCCAGACAAACCGATCGCCGTGGCCCTGTTTTCCTCCGCCCGCCCGCCCAGAACCATCCTCGTTGCCGCGCCGCGCCGTATCGGCGACGTGCTGCTGACGACGCCGCTCGTGCGCTCGCTGAAGGCCCGCTGGCCGGATGCGCAGATCGACATGCTGGTGTTTCGCGGCACCGAGGGCGTGCTCGAGCACAATCCGGACGTGCGGCGCGTGATCGTCGTCGCGCAGCGCGCGGGAATCCGCGAGCGGCTGCGCGATGCGCTGTCGATGTGGCGTCGTTACGATCTCGCATGCGCGGCACTGAGCTCCGACCGGCCGCGTTTCTATAGCTGGTTCGCGGGCCGCAAGCGGGTCGGCCTCGTCGATCCCAACCGCGTCACGTGGCTGACGCGGATGATGCTGAACGGGATCGCGATCAATCACCACGAATCCGCGCATACGGTCGTCAGTACGCTCGCACTCGCGCCCGTGATCGGCATCGAACCGGTGTCCGAGGTCGTCGCGCCCGGCATCGGCGACGATCCCGCGCGGCGCGCCCGTTTCGACGCGTGGCTCGCGGAGTCGCCGGCGATCCGCGACGGCAAGCCGCTGGTCGTCCTGCATCCGTATCCGATGTTCCGTTACAAGCAATGGCGGCTCGACGGCTGGGTCGAGATGATCGGCTGGCTGCGCGAGCACGGCTTCGCGGTCGCGCTGTCGGGCGGCCCGGCCGACGGCGAGCGCGCGTATGCGGAGCAGGTCGCGGCCGAAGCGGGCGGCGACGTGCTGAACCTGGTTGGCCGCCTCACGTTCGGCGAAAGCGCGGAGCTCGTGCGGCGCGCGCGGCTCTTCATCGGGCCCGACACCGGCGCGACGCACGTCGCGGCCGCAACCGGCACCGACACGATCGCGCTGTTCGGCCCGTCCGACCCCGTGCGCTGGGGGCCGTGGCCGCAGCACTGGCCCGCGACCGAGAATCCTTGGCCGCTGCGCGGCTCGGGGCGGCACGGGAATGTGTGGCTGCTGCAGGGGGAGGGCGATTGCGTGCCGTGCCGGCACGAGGGCTGCGAGCGCAAGGTCGATAGCCACAGCGACTGCCTCGACCATCTCGGCGCGCAGCGCGTGAAAGCCGCGGCGGCCGAGATGCTCGGGCTGACTCCGCCGGGCCCGGCCGAAACCGTCGTCGACACGTCGCGACTGCATCGCGCCGGATCCGACTGACGACCGACGCGCGGAAGCCGCGCGTTTTTTCTTCGTTCGCAGGGAGCTGGTTTCGCGACGAGCCGTGCGGCTCGCTCGCTTTGACGGCGGCGAAGGCGGAGGGGCGCTCCACTGCCACCGAAGCCGGCGGCAGCAGAGCGTGTGCCGTTGCGCGTTACGCGCTGCGCCGGATCGCCGACGTCTCGCGCGGCAGCGCCTCGCTGCGTGCGCCGCAACCGAGCAGGATGCCGGCCAGCAGCACAATCAGGTGCCCTTCGGCGAAATCGAGCAGCAGCGAATTCGCGAGACTGCCGATCGTGAAGATCGCGAGCCACGCGAGCAGCAAATGCCGCGAGCGCGGATCGAGCGTGCGGCTGCCGCGCGCGATCTGCACGATCAGGTTGAGGAACAGCAGCATGCCGAGCGAGCCGAGCTGCACGGCCATCAGCAGGTATTCGTTGTGCGGGTTCGACGTGAGCTGGCCTTCGGCTGCCGTCTTGCCGGCCGAGAGCCTCTCGAATTCGGATTCGAGGCCGCCCGCGCCGTAGCCGATCACGGGGCGCTGGCGATACAGCTCGAGCCCCTTCTTGTACCACTCGAGGCGCAGCCCGGTCGACGTGGCCGCATCGCTCTGCCGGTATTGCTGCACTTCGGTCACGACCTTCGTGAGGCGGCCGTTGTGAATCGTGCTCGCGGCGACCACGAGCGCGACACCGCACAGGACGAGCACGCCGGCGGCGAGCCCCGCGCGCAGCGCCGATTGCCGGCGCAGCAGCAGCACGAAACGCACGGCGACGACGAGGATCAGCAGCAGCGCGATGATTTGGCCCGTGCGCCCTTGCAGCATCACGAACACGTTGACGAGCGACCACACGGCGATGCCCGCATACGCGGCACGGGATAGCGCCGTGCGGGTCGCCAGCGCGAGATCGGCTGCCTGGTAGAACAGCAGCGCGCCGAACATGCCGGCGGCGATGTGGTTCTTGAACACCCAGGCGCGCGACACCGGCAGATCGGTCGCGTGCGCGGGCCCGATCGAAGTCAGTCCGAGATAGTTGGTCGTCGACAACAGCAGGATTACGCACAGCGTGCCGAACCAGCAGCGCCGCACGATCGGCGCCCAGTTCGAATGACGGAACGCGAGCACGGCGAATGGCAGCAGCAGCAGCTTGTCGTACTTGGCGACCCAGTTCCACGCCTTGTTGTGCGGCGCGACCGTGTATGTGACGCTGACGGCCAGCGCGGCAAGGATCAGCAGGGCCGCGAGCGAAGCCGGGTCGGTGACGAACGAGCGCAGGTCGCGCCAGAATTCGGGGGAGATCACGAGCGCGGCGGCGAACAGCCCGCAGAAGACGTTGGTCAGCGCCGTCGAGACGGGCACCATGCAGAGCGCGGCGACGGCGAATGCGCGGGCGGCGGTCAGGCGCCGCGAGGCGGGAGCGGAAAACGAAAGCATCGGAACCTGTCGAATGGACGAATGCGGCTTGCGGGCATCGTGCTGCGCGCCGCGCGTCCCGGCGGGAGACCCGGGACGAACGGCGCAGTATACGCGAAGCAGGGGGTGTTTCCGTGCAGTTTTCGGGGCTCGATCAGCTGAAGATGCGCTTGATCCGCGAGCGCAGCAGCGCGCGTTTCAGGCGCCCTTCGACGGCCGGCGTATCGAGCGCGACGCGCGTGCCGGCCGGCTCGCCGCGATGCAGGTAGTAGCGGTCGAACGTCGCCTGGGTCATACCCCATTTGTTGAGAAACTGGCGGCGGCCGTCGTTCTTGACGATCTTCCCCGTGCTCTTCTGCTGGAAGTGGTACACGAGGCTGTCGCCGACGCCGATGAAGATCCGGCAGCCGGCGTCCCAGCATTTCATCGAGAAGTCGTTGTCGCTGCTCATGCCCGGCGACAGCTCGCTGCTGTAGCCGCCGATGCGGTTCCACCAGTCGCGGTGCACGAGCGTCGGCGGCCAGGTCGAGCCGAGCCAGTCGGCGCGCGCGAGCCGCGGGGTGGCGTCGACGAGGCCTGCCGCGTCGAATTGCTCGGCGTCGCGGCCGAAATTGCTGACGACGACGCACGGGTTGCGCGTGTCGACCGGCTCGACCATCGTGCCCGACAGCATGAAGAGGTCGGTCGGCATCTGTTCGATGCGGCGCACGAGCGCCGCGTCCCAGCCGGGGCAGCAGTACATGTCGTCGTTCATGTAGACGACGTAGTCGCGCGTCGCGCGCGCGGCGGCCAGGTTCACCGCATGGCAGATGCCGATGTTGGTCGGCGACGCGGTGTGCTCGATGCCTTCGCTGCGCACCCAGTCGAGCGTGCCGTCCGAGCCGTCGTTCACGTGCACGATGATCTGGTGGTCGTACGCGGAGTGGCGCCGCAGGCTGTCGACGACGAGCTTGAGGTACGGCAGGTTGTTCCAGGTCGGAATGATGATGGAGAACATGGCGGTCGGATTCGGTGGTCGTCGTGGCGGGCGGCGCGGCCTCTCGGGCGGGCGCGCGCGGCGCGGGCAGCCCGGCATTGTAACGCCGGGCCGGCCGCGTGCCGGCGGCGCGCGGGGCGGGCGTTCAGCGCGCCGGTTCGTGGCCGAGCTTCAGGAAGCGGTAATACACGGTTTCCGCGTTGAACACGGCGATCATGAAGCCCGCGCGGCCGTCGAGGAACCCGCGCCGCAGCACGTAGGTGCGCACGAACGCCCAGGCGCCGCGCGCGAGCGCCTTGCCGAAGCCGCCGCGCTGGCCGGCCGCACGGCGCTGGCGCGCGCCGGCCGTCGAATACGCGTCGAGCTTGCGCACGACGGTTTCGAAATCCTCGTACGAGTAGTGCATCAGCTTGCCGGACAGGCGCTGCGCGGCGGTATCGAACACGAGGCGCTCGTGCACGAGATCGTCCGAGAAACGCGCGGCGCCGCGCCGGAACAGGCGCGGCACCCAGTCCGGATACCAGCCGCTGTGATGGATCCACTGGCCGCAGAAGCTCGACAGCCGGTCGAGCGCATAGACCTGCGCGGCCGGTGCGCGGATCGCATCGCGGATCGACTGCGCGAGCGCGGGGCTGACGACCTCGTCGGTATCGATCGACAGGATCCAGTCGGTGCCGAGCGCGTCGAGCGCGCGGTTCTTCTGCGGGCCGAAGCCCGGCCAGTCGCGCTCGACGATCACGCGCGCGCCGTGCGCCTGCGCGATCGCGACGGTGTCGTCGGTGCTGCCGCCGTCGATGACGACGACATCGTCGGCGAACGACAGCGCATCGAGGCACTGCGCGAGCCGCGCGGACGCGTTGAGGGCGATGAGGGCGACGCCGAGGGAGGGTTCAGCCATGAAATCGTTGGAAAGGCGGAGAAAACGGTGAGCGGCAGTATACCCGCGGCCCGGCTGCGGGCCCCATCGGCCATGGCCGTGCCGGCGGGGGCGGTGCGGCTATAATGTTGGGCCCTTTGAGGCACCCGCCCGACAGGGGCGAAATCCCGGGCGGTCACGCGCCGGGTGCCGCATCGCGGCTCAAGAAGGATTGCCTTGGAAACCCAGAACACTCTTCGCAAACCGATGGACGGCACCGGCACCTCGCCGGTCACGGTTCTCAAGCGCCTGTGGCCGTACATCCGGCCGCTGATCGGCATCGTGGTGCTCGCCGTGATGACGATGGGCGTCGTCGCGGCCACCGAGGCCGGCATTCCGGCGCTGCTCAAGCCGCTCCTCGACCACGGCTTCGGCGCGCACGGCAGCGACAACGCGAAATGGTACGTGCCGATCGCGGTGATCGGCCTCGCGCTCGTGCGCGGCGTATCGCAGTACGCATCGAATTACCTGCTCAACTACGTGTCGAACCGCATCCTGCTGCAACTGCGGCTCGAGATGTTCCAGCGGATGCTCCACACGAGCGCGTCGTTCTTCCAGCGCGAGACCGCGAGCACGGTGATCAACGCGATCGTGTTCGAGGTCAACCAGATCCTGTCGGTGCTGACCGGCGTGATGGTCACGCTCGTGCGCGACTCGCTGACCGTGATCTTCCTGCTCGGCTACCTGTTCTACCTGAACTGGCGGCTCACGCTGATCGTCGCGGTGATCCTGCCCGGCATCGGCTGGCTCGTCAGCAAGATCAACCGCCGCCTGCGCCGCCTGAACCGCGAGCACCAGACGCTGACCAACGAGCTGTCGTACATCGTCGAGGAGACGGTCGCCGGCTACAAGGTCGTCAAGGTGCATAACGGCGAGACGTACGAGATGGACCGCTTCACCGCGATGAGCAAGCGCCTGCGCGGCTACGCGATGCGCATGACGATCTCGGGCGGCCTCGCGCAGCCGCTCACGCAGTTCCTCGCGTCGATCGCGCTCGCGGTCGTGATCACGATCGCGGTCGTGCAGTCGACGAACGACCAGACGACGGTCGGCGGCTTCGTCGCGTTCGTCACGTCGATGCTGCTGGTGATCTCGCCGCTCAAGCACCTGATCGACGTCAACCAGCCGCTGCAGCGCGGGATGACCGCCGCCGAGCTGATCTTCGGGCTGATCGACGAGCCGTTCGAGCCGCAGGGCGGCGGCCGGCCGCTGCCGCAGGCGCGCGGCGAGATCGAGTTCCGCGGCGTGACGTTCGACTACGGCGCGGCCGAGCGGCCGACGCTCGACCGCATCTCGTTCAAGGTCGCGCCGGGTGAAATGATCGCGCTGGCCGGCCCGTCCGGCAGCGGCAAGACGACGCTCGTGAACCTGCTGCCGCGCTTCTTCGACCCGACCGGTGGTGCGATCCTGGTCGACGGCGTGCCGGTTGCCGACTACGACCTCCACGCGCTGCGCGGCCAGATGGCGATGGTCAGTCAGGACGTCGTGCTGTTCAACGACACGATCGCCGCGAACGTCGCGTACGGGCAGACGCCCGACCGTGAGCGCGTGCAGGCCGCGCTCGAGGCCGCGAACCTCGCCGATGCGGTCGCCGCGATGCCCGACGGGCTCGACACGCTCGTCGGCGGCAACGGGATGCGGCTGTCCGGCGGCCAGCGTCAGCGGCTCGCGATCGCCCGCGCGATCTACAAGGACGCGCCGATCCTGATCCTCGACGAGGCGACGTCGGCGCTCGATTCGGAATCGGAGCGCCACGTGCAGGCCGCGCTCGAACGGCTGATGGAAGGCCGCACGACGCTCGTGATCGCGCACCGGCTGTCGACGATCGAGCGCGCGGATCGCATCCTCGTGCTCGAGGCCGGCAAGATCGTCGAAGAGGGCAGTCACGACGAACTGCTGCGCCACGGCGGCCTGTACGCGCACCTGCACCGGATCCAGTACCAGCAGCAGGCGGCCTGACGCGCGCCGCGCGCATTTGCGTCATGCACCGTGTGCTAGTCTTGATGAGGCAGGTCCAGTCGTTTCGTCCGACCTGACTACATGGAGGGAAGGCACAATGAAGAAGATGCACAGCATGATGCTGGCCGCGCTGATCGCGGCGGGTTTCGCCGCGCCGGCCGCGATGGCGCAGGATCACGGCAACTACGACAACCACGACAATCGTGACAATCACGGCATGCAGCACGGCCACGGCCCGAAACACATGCCGCCCGGCCAGGCGATGCACCGTGAGGACGACGTGCCGCAGCGCTGGGCCGACCAGCCGCGCCGCGACTGGCACAAGGGCGATCGGCTGCCCAACGAATTCCGCGACCGCCAGTACGTGATCGACGACTGGCGCGGCTACCACCTGAACCCGCCGCCGCGCGGCTATCAGTGGGTCGGCGTCGGCGGCGATCACCTGCTCGTGCAGATCGGCTCGGGCATCGTGCTGCAGGTCAACCCGTAACGTTTCCCGCCGTTCATCCGGCTGCCGGGCGCGTGCCCGGCAGCCGCGTCACTTTGCCGCCGTCGCGCGGCGAAACCAGCGCCGCTCGATTCTCGACATCACCCAGCACACGCCCAGCGCACACACGGTGCCGAGCGCGACCTCGCCCAGCCGCATCAGCGGAATGTCCCACAGCGGGCCGTTGCCCGGAAACAGCAGCACGATCGTCGCGGTCACGCCGCCGAGCCGTGCCGCGCTGCCGACGTTCAGGCACCAGCAGCAGACGATCGTGAGCGCCACCGCGAGCGCATAGGCAACGAGGCGATCGCCGCCGAGCGCGGCGCCCGCGAAGCCGAGCACGCCGCCGATCATCGCGCCGATGAACTGGTCGCGCGACAGCGACATCGTGTCCGAGTAGTTGTGCTGCGTGACGGCGATCGCGGTGACGGCCGCCCAGACGGCCTGCTCGGTGTGCAGCGCACGGCCGATCACGAACGCGAGGCACGCGCCGCAGACGGCCTGGATGGCCATCAGCACGCCTTGCGTGAGCCGTTCGCCGAAGGTCAGCCCCTTGAACAGATCGAAGATCGACTGCTGGATCTGCTGGCGGGCTTCGTTGAGTGTCCTGATCGTATTCATCGTGAGTCGGCCAAGAAGCGGATAACGGCGGCGCGCCGCCTTCAGTGCGCCTGTTCGGGCGATGCGGCGGCCGCTTCGTCGGCGGCTGCGTCGCCGTTCTCGACGCGCGTTTCGGGCATCACGAGCCAGACCAGCAGCACCGCGAGCGCGCCGGCGCCCGCGAGCCCGAAGAAGCTGACCGCGTTGCCGAAGTGATCGGCGACGTAGCCGGCCACGGCCGTGCTGAGCGTCGCACCGATCCCGGCCGCGAGCCCGAACAGCCCGATACACAGGTTGTAGCGGCCCTTGCCGCCCGCGACGTCCGCCGCGATCAGCGGCAGCATCACGCCGAACACGGCCGCGCTGATGCCGTCGAGCATCTGCACGGGCACGAGCAGGTACGGGCTGCTCACGCCGGCGAACAGCAGCGCGCGCACCGGCAGCGCGGAGAAACCGAGCAGCAGGATCGGCCTGCGGCCCCAGCGTTGCGCGGAGCGGCCGACCCACGGCGACAGCATCGCGACGATCGCCTGCGGCACGATGATGCACGCGGCGATCACGAGCTGCACGTTCTCGCCCATCCCGGCCGTGACTTCACCGGCCGCGAGGTTCAGCATCGCCGCGTTCGACAGGTGGAACAGCACGACGCACGCCGCGAAGATCAGCATCCGACGGTCGCGCAGCAGTTCGAGCAGCGTTTCGCGCTCGCCGGCTTCGCCGTGGTCGCCGTGATCGTCGGGCTTCGACGATTGCGGGATCACTTCGTGCGTCGGCTGGATCATCGCAAGCGCGAACAGCGCGGGCAGCGCCAGTACGGCGGTCAGCCAGAACACCGCGCGCGCGGAGAAATATTCGCCGGTGAGCCCCATCAGGCCCGCCGCGACCGCGCTGCCGATCGACGCCCAGCGCGCGTTGCGGCCGAGCCGGTCGCCGAGGTCGGCTCGGCCGACGAGCGAGAACGAGATCGCGGCCATCGCCGGTACGAGCATGCAGCTCGCGAAACCGTGGAACACCTCGGCGGCGATCACCGGCACGATCGTCGGGCTCGACGCGAGCAGCACCGCGGACAGGATGATGGCGACGATCGCCCACGCGGCCGCGCCTTTCTTGTTCTTCAGCGCATCGACGGCCGCGCCGCCCGGCACCTGGCTGACCATCGCGCTGATCGTGCCGATCGACAGCACCATGCCGATCTCGCCCTGCGTCCACTTGTGCGACGCGAGGTAGGACGCGATGAACGGACCGAACCCTGTTTGAACGTTTGCAACGAAGAAGTTGAGCCAGTCGAGGGACCGGAGACTGCGTACGCTGACGGAATGCTTGATCGTCATCGGGCAACACTCGCAGACGAAGCCGACGCCGGGGCAACAGGCGGCGAGACCACGACGATCGGCTTGTCTGCCGCGTACGGCGGCGACGCCTTGATCTGCGCGTCGTTCAGGTCGAGCTGCGGATGCAGCGCCTTGTCGCGCGTGACGAAGCGCAGTGCGCCCCAGCTCGCGGCGATCGAGCGGCGGTCGGTATTGACGAGCCCGCCGAGGTCGAGCACGACGGCCTGCGGTTGGGCGCCTCGGTCGATCAGCACGTCGACGATGCGGCCGATCTTCGTGCCGTTCGGGCGCTCGACATCGCTGTCGAGCATCGGTAGCCGCGACGTGGGCGAGGCCGCGGCCGAGCCCGACAGCGGCACGGCCTTCGGCCGCGCGGCCGGCGGCAGGTCGCCCGACGGTACGTCGAGCACGATCGGCTCCTGTTTGCCGCCCGGCGTGAAGCGGAACACGTTCCACGGGAAGATGACCTTGCGGTCGCCGACGCCCATGAAGCCCTGCAGGTTGACGATCATCTCGCGCGGCTTGCCGCCCGCGTCGACCACCATGTCGACCGCGCGGCCGATCACCTTGCCGTTGCGGCGCGCGACTTCGCTGTCGAGCAGCGCATGGATCTGGGTGCGATCGACCGGGCGCGTCGCGACGAGCGGCGCGGGTGGCGGCGGAGGCGGTGTCGGCGTTTCGGGGCGCTGCACGGGCTTCGGCCGCGTCACCTCGCGGTGCGGCTTCTTCGGCGCTTCCGGTTCTTCCGGATGCGTCGGCGCCGGCACGGGCGGCATCGTCAGCGGCTCGCCGGCCGTTTCCTCGACAGGCTCGACGAGCGCTTCGCTGATCGGCGCGGGCGGATTCTGGGTCGGCAGCAGCCCGCAGCCGGACAGCAGCGCGGCGGCGGCGAGAATCAGGAAGACCGTCGAGGACGGAAACGACTTGCGGGATGCGGGAAACGGAAGTCCGCCGCTCATTGACACTCACTCCATGGGTCGGGGGCGGCCCGAGGGCACGCGGCTGGCGATGGATGGCGGGTGCGGGCGGCGCACCACGCGAGGTGAGAGTTTAACGTGTCTTGCTTTCAGGACCGATTTCGATGGCCCGTTGGAGGCAGACTGTCGGGAAAAGGTAGGGATCGGCGCGACGCGATTCGTGGGAGTCGGTACCGGTGATACGGGTGCCGAGCAGCGGGGGCGGAGAGGGAGGGTACCTCACGCGGCGCCGGCCTGACCCGCCTTCAAGGCGGACAGGCGCGGGCGCCGCCCGATACAGCGAGAGGCCGGAAAATCAGGCGTCCGGATACCACGCGTCGGTGAATTCGCTGACCTTGACGTCGGTCAGTTCCGGCCGTGCGACCAGCCAGCCACGCACGAGCTCGCGATCGGCGTCGGTCGTCGTGCCGCGCGGTGCGCCGGAGATCACGTAAGCACCGATGCCTTCGTCCGCGGACGCGACGGTCAGGAGCCCGTGCGCTTCGACGAAATCGATGAACGCGTCGATCAGCTCGCCGCGTTCGAGGTCGGTCAGCTCGTTGCGGTAATGCGCGGTTGCGTTGAACGCGAGTTCCTGGAACTCGCCGATGTGGAGTTTCTTGCGCTGGCGGCGGTTGTGGCCTTGGCTCATGGTATGTCGTGAATGCGAAAAGGGGTGTGAAAGGGCGGCGGCGGGTGCTGACGCGGCATGCGCGAGCGACCCGGGCGCCGCATCGAAGCGCCGCGCGGCAATGCCGGCGGCGGGATGGGCGGAACCTTACATCAGCACGATATCGTACTGCTCCTGGCTCAGGTTCGATTCGACCTGCAGCGATACCGGCTTGCCGATGAAGTCGATCAGCATCGCGAGATGCTGCGACTCCTCGTCGAGGAACAGGTCGATCACCTGTTGCGCGGCGATCACGCGGAATTCGCGCGGGTTGAACTGCCGCGATTCGCGCAGGATCTCGCGCAGGACGTCGTAGCACACGGTGCGCGACGTCTTCACCTGGCCCTTGCCCTGGCAGGTCGGGCACGGTTCGCACAGCACGTGCGCGAGCGATTCGCGCGTGCGCTTGCGCGTCATCTCGACGAGACCGAGCTGCGAGAAGCCGTTGACCGTCACGCGCGTGCGGTCGCGCGACAGCGCTTTCTTCAGCTCGGACAGCACCGCGTCGCGATGCTCGGCGTTCTCCATGTCGATGAAGTCGATGATGATGATCCCGCCGAGGTTGCGCAGCCGCAGCTGCCGCGCGATCGTGTGCGCGGCCTCGAGGTTGGTCTTGAAGATCGTGTCGTCGAAGTTGCGCGCGCCGACATAACCGCCCGTGTTGACGTCGATCGTCGTCATCGCCTCGGTCTGGTCGATCATCAGGTAGCCGCCCGACTTCAGGTCGACGCGGCGCGACAGCGCGCGCTGGATCTCCGTCTCGATGTTGTACAGGTCGAACAGCGGCCGCTCGCCCGTGTAGTGGTGCAGCTTCGGGGCCACGGCCGGCGTGAACTCGGACGCGAATTCCGCGAGGCGCTGGTACGTCTCGCGCGAATCGACCTGGATGCGCGTCGTGTCGTCGTTCGAGAAATCGCGCAGCACGCGCTGCGCGAGATCGAGATCCTGGTACAGCAGGCTCGTCGCCGGCAGCCGCTGCGCAAGGCCGACGATGGTCGCCCAGGTCTTGCGCAGGTACGTGACGTCGCCGGCCAGTTCGTCGGAGGTGGCGTCCTCGGCGATCGTCCGCACGATGTAGCCGCCTTTCTCGTCCGGTGGGATCACGGCCGTCAGGCGCGCACGCACGGCCTCGCGCTCGGCCTCGCTCTCGATCTTCTGCGAGATGCCGATATGCGGCTCCTGCGGCAGGTAGACGAGCGTGCGGCCCGCGATGCTGACCTGCGTCGACAGTCGCGCGCCCTTCGTGCCGATCGGATCCTTGATCACCTGGACCATCAGCGTCTGGCCTTCGAACACGGTCTTTTCGATCGGCTGGTGCGGCGCGCTCGACTGCGGCTCGCCCGCGATGCGCGGCTGCCAGATATCGGCGACGTGCAGAAACGCCGCGCGCTCGAGGCCGATGTCGATGAACGCCGACTGCATGCCGGGCAGCACGCGCACGACCTTGCCGAGATAGATGTTGCCGACCCGCCCGCGCGACAGCGTGCGCTCGACGTGAAGCTCCTGCACCGCGCCTTGCTGGACGAGTGCGACCCGCGTTTCCTGCGGCGTGAGGTTGATCAGGATTTCTTCGTTCATGGTGGGATTCAGAAGGCGACACGCGCCGCACGCAGCAGCGCGGCGGTCTCAAAGAGGGGCAGACCCATGATACCCGAATGGGAACCGTCGATCCGCTCGATGAATTCGGCGGCGCGCCCCTGGATCGCGTACGCACCGGCCTTGCCGAACGGCTCGCCGGTTTCGACGTAGCGCGCGTAGGCGTCGTGCGACGCGGCCGCGAAGCGCACCGACGAGCGCGACAGCGCGGGCGGCAGCAGTTCGCCGCCGGCATCGATCACGGCGACGGCGGTCAGCACCGCGTGTTCGCGGCCCGCAAGGCGCGTCAGCATCGCGAGTGCGTCATCGGCGTCGGCCGGCTTGCCGAGGATCGCGCCGTCGATGGTCACGGTCGTATCGGCGACCAGCACCGGCGCGGCCGGCTTGCCGCTCGCGAGGAGGCGCGCACGCGCGGCCTCGGCCTTCGCGACGGTCACGCGCCGCACGTACGCATCGGCGGCTTCGCCGGGCAGTTCGGCCTCGAGCGCCTCGGCGTCCTCGTCGGGGCGCGGCAGCAGCAGCTCGAAGCGTACGCCGATCTGCTGCAGCAGCTCCTGGCGGCGCGGGCTTTGCGAAGCGAGGTAAAGGGTGGGGAAAAGCGCGGGGGACGTGCAGGACGGCATGGTGTCGTTATCTCGGTGAGCGCGCGCGGCGCGCGTCTCGAGGACGACACGTCATGCGCGGTGATAGGGGTGATTCTGCGTGATGCTCCACGCCCGGTAAAGCTGTTCGGCGAGCAGCACGCGCACCATCCCGTGCGGCAGCGTCATGCTCGAGATGCGCAGCAGCACGTCGGCGCGTGCTTTCAGTTCCGGATCGAGCCCGTCGGCACCGCCGATCACGAATGCGACGTCGCGGCCGTCCTGCTGCCAGCCGGGCAGCGCCTGCGCGAGCTGCATCGTGGTCCAGTCGCGGCCGCGCTCGTCGAGCGCGACGAGGCGCGCGCCCTTCGGCAGCGCGGCCTCGATCTTCTGCCGCTCGGCTGCCATCACGCTGTCGGCGCTACGGCCGCCCGAACGCAGTTCGGGCTTGATTTCGCGCAACTCGATGCGCAGCTCGGGCGGCATCCGCTTCGTGTATTCGTCGAAGCCGGATGCGATCCAGCCCGGCATCTTGTGGCCGACCGCGAGGATGAAAAGCTTCATCGGGACGATTCGTGACGACTTAGCGGCGGCGGGCGGCCGTTTTGCGCGCCGGACGGGCTGCCGGTGCTTCTTCCTCGTCGTCCTCGTCTTCGCTTGCGGTCGCGAAGCCGTTCGTGCCCTTGCCGCCGCCGAGCTTCATCCGGACAGGCTTGTCGCCCCAGATTTCCTCGAGGTTGTAGTACTGGCGCAGGGCCGGCTGCAGGATGTGCACGACGGCGTCGCCGCAGTCGACCAGCACCCATTCGCCGGTGTCTTCGCCTTCGGAGCTGACGACGTCGCCGCCGGCTTCCTTGACCTTGTCGCGCACGTTCGACGCGAGGGCCTTGGTCTGGCGGTTGGAGGTGCCCGAGGCGACGACCACGCGGTCGAACAGTTCGGTCAGGTGGCTGGTGTTGAACACCTTGATGTCTTGCGCCTTGACGTCTTCGAGGGCGTCGACGATCACGCGCTGCAGTTTGCGAATATCCATGGAATCAGGTGTGGTAGAGGCGATGTTGAAGAATATAGGCCCATACGGCGGCCGGCACATGCTCGGCCGACGCGTCGGGCATTTGCGCATGGCGCGCGATGCATTCGCGCAGGTGCGCGCGGATGTCGGTCGCGGCAATGTCGAACGCGAGTGCCGTGTCGATCAGCAGGCTGCCGGCCGGCGTGGCCTTCAGCACGTCGGCGCCGGCCTGCCGCGCGGCGATTTCCCGCGCGACGTCCGGCGGCGCCGCGCCGAGCTCGAAGCCCGGTCGCGTCGACGCGCAGATGTGCGCGTAGTCGAACAGCTTGCGCCAGTCGCGCCACGTGTCGAGGCGCACGAGCTGGTCGGCGCCGATCAGCAGCGACAGCGACGCGTCCGGGCCGATCCGCTCGCGCCAGCGCGCGAGCGTGTCGACCGTGTAGGTCGGGCCGGCGTGCTCGATCTCGTCGGTGGCGACGGTCACGGTCACGCCCGGCAGCACGAGCGCATCCGCGGCCGCGCGCGTCATCGCGAGCCGGTGCTCGGCGGCCGACACGTCGCGCTTCTGGTACGGCTGCCCGGCGGGCAGCAGCACGAGCTCGGTCAGACCGAGCAGCTCGGCGAACCGGCGCGCGAGCGCGAGATGGCCGTCGTGGATCGGGTCGAAAGTGCCGCCCAGCAAGCCGATACGACGCGGCAGCGGGGCGGGGCGGAGGGTGGTGTCCAGAAACGCGTCCTTTTCTTGGGGCAGCGGGGCGCGCGGGCTCACACCCAGTCGCGCGGCACGATGAAGTCGCTGTACAGGCGCGCTTCGGGCGTGCCCGGCTCGGGCTGCCAGTTGTAGCGCCAGTTCGCGACCGGCGGCATCGACATCAGGATCGACTCGGTCCGGCCGCCGCTTTGCAGGCCGAACAGCGTGCCACGGTCGAACACGAGGTTGAATTCGACATAGCGGCCGCGGCGGTACGCCTGGAAATCGCGCTCGCGCTCGCCGTACGGCAGGTCGACGCGGCGCTCGACGATCGGCAGGTAGGCCTGCAGGAACGCATCGCCGACGCTTTGCATCATGTCAAACGAGCGTTCGAAACCGGGCTCGGAGAAATCGTCGAAGAAGATCCCGCCGATGCCGCGCATCTCGTTGCGGTGCTTCAGGAAGAAGTATTCGTCGCACCACTTCTTGAATCGCGGGTACAGCTCGACGCCGAATGGGTCGAGCGCATCCTTGCAGGTCTGGTGGAAATGCCGCGCGTCGTCCTCGAAACCGTAAACCGGTGTCAGATCCATGCCGCCGCCGAACCAGAACACGGGCTCCTCGCCCGGTTTCGTCGCGATCAGCATCCGCACGTTCATGTGCACGGTCGGGCAGTACGGATTGCGCGGGTGCAGCACGAGCGACACGCCGAGCGCCTCGAAGCCGCGGCCCGCGAGCTGCGGGCGCGCCGCGCTCGCCGACGGCGGCAGCGCGTCGCCCGCGACGTCGGAAAAGCCGATTCCCGCGCGTTCGAACACGCGGCCGCCCTCGAGAATCCGCGTGCAGCCGCCGCCGCGCAGGCGTTCGGCCGGGCCGCGCTGCCATGCGTCGGTCGCGAGCGGCGTGCCGTCGAGCGCGCCGAGCGCGTCGGCGATGCGTGCCTGCAGGCCCTGGAGGTACGTGCGCACGCGCGCCACGTCGTAGGTCGAATCGGTCATGTCTGGACTGGGTGCCCCCGCCCGAAGCGGGAGCCGTAAAAAAGGCATCTGCCGGGCATTCTATCGAACCCCGGCAGAGGGGCCTGTTCCCGAAACTAACAAAATTCCATCCCTGGGGCTGGCCACCAGAAGGGCCGATCGCCGCGTCATGCTCCTTGCGAATACGTCGAGTATTCGCTTCGTCGCAATCCTTGCGCTCGGCCCTTCTGGTGGCCAGCGCAAGCCCGTTATTAGCGGGAACAGGCCCCTTCGGCCGCGCAGCCTATCGGCGCGGCCGAAGCGAACGTCACGCGTTCTTGCGGTTGAGCGCGCGGAAGCCGATGTCGCGGCGGTACTGCATGCCTTCGAAATTGATCTGGTTGATCGTGTCGTACGCATGCTGCTGCGCTTCGCGCACCGAATCGGCGAGGCCGACCACGCACAGCACGCGGCCGCCGGACGTCGTCAGCTTGTCGCCGTCGCCGAGCGTCGTGCCCGCATGGAACGTGACTGCCTGTTCGGTCTCGGCCGGGATCCCGTTGATGCGGTCGCCCTTGCGCGGCGCGTCCGGGTAGCCGTGCGCGGCCAGCACGACGCCGAGCGCGGTGCGGCGGTCCCAGTCGAGCTCGACCGTGTCGAGCGTGCCCGCGATCGCCTGCTCGACGATCTTCGAGAAATCGCTCTTCAGGCGCGCCATGATCGGCTGCGTTTCCGGGTCGCCCATCCGGCAGTTGAACTCGAGCGTGCGCGGATTGCCTTCCTTGTCGATCATCAGGCCCGCATACAGGAAGCCCGTGAAGCGGATGCCGTCCTTCTCCATCCCGCGCACGGTCGGCATGATGATCTCGCGCATCACGCGTGCGTGCATCTGCGGCGTGACGATCGGCGCGGGCGAATACGCGCCCATGCCGCCGGTGTTCGGGCCGCGGTCCTCGTCGAGCAGGCGCTTGTGGTCCTGGCTGGAAGCCAGCGCCAGCGCGTGCTTGCCGTCGACCATCACGATGAAGCTCGCTTCCTCGCCGTCGAGGAATTCCTCGATCACGACGCGCGCGCCGGCATCGCCGAGCTTGTTGCCCGACAGCATCATGTCGACGGCCGCATGCGCTTCCTCGAGCGTCATCGCGACGACGACACCCTTGCCGGCCGCGAGGCCGTCGGCCTTCACGACGATCGGCGCACCCTTCGCGTCGATGTACGCGTGTGCGGCGGCGACATCGGCGAAGGTTTCGTAGTCGGCCGTCGGGATGCCGTGGCGCTTCATGAACGCCTTCGCGAAATCCTTCGAGCTTTCGAGCTGCGCGGCTTCGCGGGTCGGGCCGAACACCTTCAGGCCGCGCGCGCGGAACAGGTTGACGATGCCGGCCGCGAGCGGTGCTTCCGGCCCGACGAGCGTGAACGCGACGCCTTCGCTTTCCGCGAAATCGGCGAGTTCGTCGAGCGCCGTGATGTCGACGTTCTTCAGGCGCTCGTCCTGCGCCGTGCCGCCATTGCCCGGTGCGACGTAGACCATCTGGACGCGCGGCGACTGCGCGAGCTTCCACGCCAGCGCATGTTCGCGGCCGCCGGAACCGACGACGAGTAGTTTCATGGGATTCCCCGCAGACTAGAAAACAGGGCGGCCGGCACGCTCAGGCGCGCCGGCCGCGGATTCGGTCGGGCCGCCGCCGCGACAGGAGCACGGCGGCCGGCATTTCATTCCTCGACGATGACGGCGTTCGTATACACGTCCTGCACGTCGTCGAGGTTCTCGAGCGCGTCCAGGAGCTTCTGCATTTTCGCCGCGTCGTCGCCGGTGAATTCGACTTCGTTCTGCGGCTTCATCGTCACTTCGGCGAGTTCGGCCTTGAAGCCGGCGGCTTCGAGCGCGTCCTTCACCGCCGAGAATGCCTGCCAGTCGCACAGCACTTCGATCGAGCCGTCGTCGTTCGTGTTCACGTCGTTCGCGCCGGCTTCGAGCGCGGCTTCCATCAGCGCGTCTTCCGATGTGCCGGGGGCGAACAGGAACTGGCCGACGTGATCGAACATGAACGCGACCGAACCGTCGGTGCCCATGTTGCCGCCGAACTTCGAGAACGCGTGGCGGACTTCCGCGACCGTGCGGGTGCGGTTGTCGGTCAGCGTGTCGACGATGATCGCCGCGCCGCTGATGCCGTAGCCTTCGTAGCGGATTTCCTCGTAGTTCGCGCCGTCCGCGCCGCCGACGCCGCGATCGATCGCGCGCTTGACGTTGTCCTTCGGCATGTTCGCGTCGGCCGCCTTGTCGACCGCGAGACGCAGGCGCGGGTTCGAGTTGACGTCGCCGCCGCCGAGGCGTGCCGCGACCTGGATTTCCTTGATCAGGCGGGTCCAGATCTTGCCGCGCTTCGCGTCGGCCGCTGCCTTCTTATGCTTGATGTTGGCCCATTTCGAATGACCAGCCATACCTTTCTCCGTGCCCGGGCGCGCTGCGCGGGCGATTGTGCCAATGTGTCGTTGAATCGGCGGCCGTTTCGGCGGGCATGAAGCCGCGGGGCCGCGCGTGTCGAGTGGATCGAGATTTTATCACGCGGCGACCGTCGGATCGGGGCCGCCGCGCATGGCCGAACGGCCAGGCAGGCCGCCGCGGACCGGGCCGCGCGCCGCGCGGTGGCCCAGGCCGTCAGTTCTTGGTGCCGAACAGGCGGTCGCCCGCGTCGCCGAGGCCCGGCACGATGTACGCATGCTCGTTCAGGTGCGAATCGAGCGACGCGACGAACAGCTTCACGTCGGGGTGCGCGTCCTGGAACACCTGCACGCCCTCGGGCGCGGCGACCAGCGCGACGAACGTGATGTTCGCGGCCGGCACGTTGCGGCGCTTGAGCACGTCGACCGCATGCACGGCCGAGTAGCCGGTCGCGACCATCGGGTCGCACAGGATGAAGATGCGGTCTTCCAGATCAGGCAGGCGCACCAGGTATTCGACCGGGCGGTGGTCCTCGGCGCGGTAGACGCCGATGTGGCCGACGCGCGCGGACGGAACCAGGTCGAGCAGGCCGTCCGACATCCCGATACCTGCGCGCAGCACCGGCACGATCGCCAGTTTCTTGCCCGCGATCACCGGCGCGTCGACCTCGACGAGCGGGGTTTCGACCTGCTTGGTCGTGATCGGCAGGTTGCGGGTGATCTCGTAACCCATCAGCAGCGTGATTTCGCGCAGCAGCTCGCGGAACGTGCGCGTGGACGTGTCCTTGTCGCGCATGTGCGTGAGCTTGTGCTGGATCAGCGGGTGATCGGTGATGAAGAGATTCGGGAAACGGCTGTCCTGTTTCATGACGGGGGCGCCTTTACGGCAAAAGAGGATCGGGGGCGGGGGCGGGCGCAAGCCGGCCGTGCGCTTATGCCCGCAATTTTACCAAGGCGCGCCGCATGATCCGGATAATATCGACGTCTCACGACAATCCGCGCGCCTGCGCCCGCCCGTTCGCCTGCCTGACCCGCCCGTGGTCATGGGCCGAAGCGACCGGGCCGCGCCGGCGCGCGTCGCCAACCAGGAGTCGACGATGGATCTCGGCATCGCAGGAAAGACCGCGCTCGTATGCGCGGCAAGCAAGGGGCTCGGTCGCGGTTGCGCGGAAGCGCTGGCCGCCGAAGGCGTGAATCTCGTGATCGTCGCGCGCACGCGCGACACGCTCGACGCGACGGCCGACGCGATCCGCGCGGCGTCCGGCGTGACGGTCACGGCGGTCGCCTGCGACATCACGACGCCGGACGGCCGCGCGGCCGCGCTCGCCGCGTGCCCGCAGCCGGACATTCTCGTGACGAATGCCGGCGGCCCGCCGCCCGGCGACTTCCGCGACTTCTCGCACGACGACTGGATCCGCGCGCTCGAGTCGAACATGCTGACGCCGATCGAGCTGATCCGCGCGACCATCGACCCGATGATCGCGCGCGGCTTCGGCCGGATCGTCAACATCACGAGTTCGGCCGTGAAGGCGCCGATCGACGTGCTCGCGCTGTCGAACGGCGCGCGCTCCGGGCTGACCGGCTTCGTCGCCGGGCTGTCGCGCAAGGTCGCCGGCCAGGGCGTGACGATCAACAACCTGCTGCCGGGACTGTTCGACACCGACCGGATCGCGACGACGCTCACCGCATCGGCGAAGGCGCAGGGCGTGACGGTCGACGAAATGCGCGCGCGGCGCACGAAGGACATCCCGGCCGGCCGCCTCGGCACGCGCGACGAATTCGGCGCGGCGTGCGCGTTCCTGTGCAGCGTGCATGCCGGCTATATCACCGGGCAGAACTGGCTGCTCGACGGCGGCGCGTACCCGGGCACGTTCTGACGCGCGCCCGATTCACGATCACGACAATAACCGAACGACGAAGGAACTGGAGATGAGCAAACCCCGCATCGCACTGATTGCGCACGACGCGAAGAAGGACGAGATCGTCGCGCTCGCGGGTCAATTCCGCGCGACGCTCGCGCAATGCCGGCTGGTCGCGACGGGCACGACGGGCGGCCGCATCGCGGCCGCGCATGGGCTGGAGGTCGAGCGCAAGCTGTCGGGGCCGCTCGGCGGCGACCTGCAGATCGGCGCGGAACTGGCCGACGGCCGCATCGACATCGTCGTGTTCCTGCGCGACCCGATGACCGCGCAGCCGCACGACCCCGACATCACCGCGCTGGTGCGCGCATGCGACGTGCACGACGTGCCGGTCGCGACCAACGTGGCCACCGCGCGGATGCTGCTCGACGATCTGGCGCGCAACATGCAGGACGTTTGCTAGGCGCTTGCCGCGCCCGATTGCCCCTGCTGACGGCAGGGCCATGCACGGACCGCCGCGGCGCGCGAGAATCGTGCGTCGCGACGCGCACCCGCCGCCAGGTTCCGGCATGAATTGGCTGGCTTGCGCATCGACGCCCCGGATTTCCCTGACTGACAGAAGAGGAGCAAAACGATGCCGAAAGCAATCCGATACGACCAGCCCGGCGGCCCGGACGTGATGAAGTGGGTCGATGTCGAGGTCGGCGCGCCGAAGGCGGGTGAAGTCCGCATCCGGCAGCATGCGGTCGGTCTCAACTACATCGACGTGTATTTCCGCACGGGCCTCTACCCGCAGCCGCTGCCCGGCGGCCTCGGGATGGAAGCGGCGGGCGAGGTGACGGCCGTCGGCGACGGCGTGACGGCGCTCAAGGTCGGCGACCGCGTCGCCTATGTCGGGCAGCCGCCGGGCGCGTATGCGCAGGAGCGCGTGATGCCGGCCGAGCGGCTCGTGAAACTGCCGGACGGCATCAGCTACGATGACGCGGCATCGGTGATGCTGCAGGGCCTGACCGCGCACTACCTGCTGCGCCGCACGTACCCGGTGAAGGCCGGCGACACGATCCTGATCCACGCGGCGGCCGGCGGCGTGGGCCTGCTCGTATGCCAATGGGCGAAGGCGCTCGGCGCGACCGTGATCGGCACGGTCGGCTCCGACGAGAAAGCCGCGCTCGCGAAGGCGCACGGCTGCGATCATCCGATCGTCTACACGCGCGAGAACTTCACGCAGCGCGTGAAGGAGATCACGAACGGCGCGGGCGTGCCGGTCGTCTACGATTCGATCGGCAAGGATACCTACATCGGTTCGCTCGACAGCCTCGCGCCGCTCGGGCTGTTCGTCAGCTTCGGCAATGCGTCGGGCCCGCTGCCGCCGATCGACTCGAAGGAGTTCTCGTCGCGCGGCTCGCTGTTCTTCACGCGGCCGACGCTGTTCTCGTACATCGCGAAGCGCGCCGATCTCGAAGCGGCCGCCGCCGAATTGTTCGACGTGCTCCTGTCGGGCAAGGTGAAGACGAGCATCAACCAGCGCTATCCGCTCGCGGAAGTCGGCCGCGCGCATGACGATCTCGAAGCGCGCAAGACCACCGGCTCGACGATCCTCGTTCCCTGACCGTTCCCTCCGTGCCGGCGCCATGCCGGCACGCGCCTTCGCGGGCGGCGCTGCGGCGCCGCCCGTCCCGCCCCCGAATCGCTCCCGCCCTCGCGTTTACGCGTTTTTTATATCCGCCCCGATACCTTTGACCCGTCCTTTACGTGCGTTCCCATAAGGTTCTAGTCGTCTCACTTCGATGACGGAGAACACAAAAATGGATGGGGTATTTATCGGCGCCCTGGTGCTTTTCACCGCGCTGATCCTCGGTTTGATCGCCGGTTGCGAGAAGCTCGTGCAATACGGCCGCGGGGGGCGAGCATGACCTGGATGCTTTGGCTGGCGGGCGCATCGACGGCCCTGCTGTTCGCGTATCTCGTCTTTGCGCTGCTGCGCGCGGAGGACATCGAATGAACGCGAACAACCTGTTGCAATCGCTGTTGTTCATCGTCGTGCTGCTGGCGGCGGCCGTTCCGGTCGCCCGCTACCTGACGGCGGTGATGGACGGCACTTCGCGCGTCGTGCGCGTGTTCGGGCCGCTCGAGCGCGTGCTGTACCGCATCGCCGGCGTCGATGCCGGCAGCGAGATGAGCTGGAAGCAGTACGCGATCGCGACGATCGCGTTCAACGCGCTCGGCGCCTTGTTCCTCTATGGCCTGCTGCGCCTGCAGGGCTTCCTGCCCGGCAACCCGCAGCAGTTCGGCGCGATGACGGTCGACGGCGCATTCAACACGGCCGTCAGCTTCGTCACCAACACGAACTGGCAGGACTACACGCCCGAACAGACCGTCAGCTATCTGGCGCAGATGCTCGGCTTCACCGTGCAGAACTTCCTGTCGGCGGCGACCGGCATCGTCGTCGTGATCGCGCTGATCCGCGGCTTCGCGCGTCACACCGCGCAGACGATCGGCAACTTCTGGGTCGACCTCACGCGCGTGACGATGTACGTGCTCGTGCCGATGTCGATGATCATCGCCGGGCTGCTGATGAGCCAGGGCGTGATCCAGAACATGAAGTCGTACGAGGACGTGCCGGTGCTGCAGGCGAGCACCTATGCGGCGCCGAAGCTCGACGCGCAGGGCAACCCGGTGAAGGACGACAAGGGCAACCCGGTGACGGTGCCGACCCCGCTCACGAAGCAGACGCTCGCGATGGGCCCGGTCGCATCGCAGGAAGCGATCAAGATGCTCGGCACCAACGGTGGCGGCTTCTTCAACGCGAACTCCGCGCACCCGTACGAGAACCCGACGCCGTTCGCGAACTTCCTGCAGATCTTCTCGATCCTGATCATCCCGGCCGCGCTGTGTCTCGTGTTCGGCCGCATGATCGGCGACCGCCGGCAGGGCATCGCCGTGCTCGCGGCGATGACGGTCGCGTTCGTGGTCGCGGTCGGCTTCGAGGTGAGCGCCGAGCAGGGCGGCAACCCGACGCTCGCCGCGCTGCACGTCGACCAGTCGACGAGCGCGCTGCAGCCGGGCGGCAACATGGAAGGCAAGGAAACGCGCTTCGGGATCGCGCAGACCGGCATCTTCACGGTCGCGACGACGGCCGCGTCGTGCGGCGCGGTCGACACGATGCACGATTCGCTGACGCCGCTCGGCGGTCTCGTGCCGATGCTGCTGATGCAGCTCGGCGAGGTGATCTTCGGCGGGGTCGGCTCGGGTCTCTACGGGATGCTCGTGTTCGCGCTGCTCGCGGTGTTCGTCGCCGGCCTGATGATCGGCCGCACGCCGGAATACGTCGGCAAGAAGATCGAGTCGTACGAGATGAAGATGGTGTCGATCGTCGTGCTGCTCACGCCGCTGCTCGTGCTGGTGGGCACGTCGATCGCCGTGCTCGCCGATGCGGGCAAGGCCGGCATCGCGAACCCGGGCCCGCACGGCTTCTCGGAAATCCTGTACGCGTTCAGCTCGGCCGCGAACAACAACGGCAGCGCGTTCGCGGGCCTGACGGTCGGCACGCCGTTCTACAACTGGATGACCGCGATCGCGATGTGGTTCGGCCGCTTCGGCACGATCGTGCCGGTGCTGGCGATCGCCGGCTCGCTCGCCGCGAAGAAGCGCATCGCGGTAACGAGCGGCACGCTGCCGACGCACGGTCCGCTGTTCGTCGTGCTGCTGCTCGGCACCGTGCTGCTGGTGGGCGCGCTGACCTACGTGCCGGCGCTTGCGCTCGGCCCTGGCGTCGAGCACCTGATGATGTGGCTGGGCGCGTAAAGCGCGCCCGCATGGCGACACATTGAAAAGACTGAAGAGATTGAAGAGATCGCAATGACTCAACATTCCGCAACACGGTCCATGTTCGATCCGGCGCTGCTGCGCCCGGCGATCGTGGACTCGTTCAAGAAACTCACGCCGCGCACGCAGTTCCGCAATCCGGTGATGTTCTGCGTGTACGTCGGCAGCATCCTCACCACGATCCTGTGGATCGCGGCGCTCTCCGGCCAGGCCGAGGCGCCGTCGGGCTTCATCCTCGCGATCGCGCTGTGGCTGTGGTTCACGGTGCTGTTCGCGAACTTCGCCGAGGCGCTCGCCGAAGGGCGCTCGAAGGCGCAGGCCGCATCGCTGCGCAGCGCGAAGAAAGACGTGATGGCGAAGAAGCTCAACGAGCCGCATCCGAAGTCGCCGATCCGCATCACGACCGCGACCGAGCTGCGCAAGGGCGACGTCGTGCTCGTCGAAGCGGGCGACGTGATCCCGGCCGACGGCGAGGTCGTCGACGGCGTCGCATCGGTCGACGAATCGGCGATCACCGGCGAATCCGCGCCGGTGATCCGCGAATCGGGCGGCGACTTCTCGTCGGTGACGGGCGGCACGCGCGTGCTGTCCGACTGGATCGTCGTCAAGGTCACCGCGAACCCCGGCGAGGCGTTCCTCGACCGGATGATCGCGATGGTCGAAGGCGCGAAGCGCAAGAAGACGCCGAACGAGATCGCGCTGACGATCCTGCTCGTCGCGCTGACCATCGTGATGCTGCTCGCGACCGCGACGCTGCTGCCGTTCTCGATGTTCTCGGTCGAAGCGATGAAGGCCGGCCATGTGGTGACGATCACCGCGCTCGTCGCGCTGCTCGTATGCCTGATCCCGACGACGATCGGCGGCTTGCTGTCCGCGATCGGCGTGGCCGGGATGAGCCGGATGATGCAGGCGAACGTGATCGCGACGTCGGGCCGCGCGGTGGAAGCGGCCGGCGACGTCGACGTGCTGCTGCTCGACAAGACCGGCACGATCACGCTCGGCAACCGCCAGGCATCGATGTTCGTGCCCGCGCCGGGCGTGACCGAGGAAGCGCTGGCCGACGCCGCGCAGCTGTCGTCGCTCGCCGACGAAACGCCGGAAGGCCGCAGCATCGTGGTGCTCGCGAAGGAGCGCTTCAACATTCGCCAGCGCGACATGGCCCAGCTTCATGCGACGTTCATCGGCTTCTCCGCACAGACGCGGATGAGCGGCGTCGACCTCCCGGGCCGTGAAATCCGCAAGGGCGCGGCCGATGCGATCCGCCGCTACGTCGAGACGCACGGCAGCCGCTTCCCGGAAGAAGTGCGCCGCGCGGTCGACGAGGTCGCGCGCCGCGGCAGCACGCCGCTCGTCGTGGCCGACCTGCATGAAGGGGCGGCGCGCGTGCTCGGCGTGATCGAGCTGAAGGACATCGTGAAGGGCGGCATCAAGGAGCGCTTCGCGGAACTGCGCAAGATGGGCATCAAGACCGTGATGGTGACGGGCGACAACCGGCTGACGGCGGCGGCGATCGCGGCGGAAGCGGGCGTCGACGATTTCCTCGCGGAAGCGACGCCGGAAACCAAGCTCGCGACGATCCGCGAACACCAGGCGGCCGGCCGGCTCGTCGCGATGACGGGCGACGGCACCAACGACGCACCGGCGCTCGCACAGGCCGACGTCGCGGTGGCGATGAACACGGGCACGCAGGCCGCGAAGGAAGCGGGCAACATGGTCGATCTCGACTCGAACCCGACGAAGCTGATCGAGATCGTCGAGATCGGCAAGCAGATGCTGATGACGCGCGGCTCGCTGACGACGTTCTCGATCGCGAACGACATCGCGAAGTATTTCGCGATCATCCCGGCCGCGTTCGTGACCACGTACCCGCAACTGCGCGTGCTCGACATCATGCACCTGACGTCGCCGGCGTCCGCGATCCTGTCGGCGGTGATCTTCAACGCGCTGATCATCGTCGCGCTGATCCCGCTCGCGCTGAAGGGCGTGACCTACCGGCCGCTCGGCGCCGCGTCGCTGCTGCGCCGCAACCTGCTGGTCTACGGCCTCGGCGGCGTGCTGCTGCCGTTCCCGTTCATCAAGCTGATCGACATGACGCTCGCCGCACTCGGCTGGGCCTGAGGTCTTGAAGGAAACATCATGAAAACGTTGATTCGTCCGCTCGTCGTGATCTTTGTCGTAATGGCCGCCGTGACGGGGCTCGCCTACCCGGCCGTGATGACCGTGTTCGGCCAGGCCGTGTTCCCGTCGCAGGCGAACGGCAGCCTGATCGAGAAGGATGGCAAGGCGGTCGGCTCCGCGCTGATCGGCCAGCAGTTCGACGCGCCGAAGTACTTCTGGGGCCGGCTGTCGGCCACGTCGCCGATGCCGTACAACGCGACCGGCTCCGGCGGTTCGAACCTCGGCCCGCTGAACCCGTCGCTCGCCGACCAGGTGAAGGGGCGCATCGCCGCGCTGCGCGACTCGGGCACCGACATGTCGAAGCCGGTGCCGGTCGACCTCGTGACGGCGTCGGCGAGCGGCCTCGATCCGGAGATCACGCCGGCCGCCGCCGCGTATCAGGTCGACCGGGTGGCGAAGGTGCGCAACCTGACGCCCGATGCGGTCGCGCAGATCGTCGCCGCGAACACGACGGGCCGCCAGTTCGGCGTGCTCGGCGAGCCGCGCGTGAACGTGCTGAAGCTGAACCTCGCGCTCGACGCGGCGCAGGCCGCGCACTGATCGCACACTGATCGGCGTCCGGCGCGGTCCGACCCGCGCCGGACGCGTATTTTCCGACGGCGCATGCGCCGTCTTTGCCTTTTGTGGCGATTTGGAACAACAATGCTCGTACTCGCGCGCATCCGGGCGCTCCGCCTTCCTGACGCATGAACCGTCCCGACCCAGACCAACTCCTCGACAAGCTGCAGCGAGACGAAGAAAAGCAGCGGCGCGGCCAGCTCAAGATCTTCTTCGGCGCATCGGCCGGCGTCGGCAAGACCTACGCGATGCTGCAGGTCGCGCGCCAGCGCCTGCAGGAAGGCGTCGACGTCGTCGTCGGCATCGTCGAGACCCACGGCCGCAGCGAAACCGCCGCGCTGCTCGACGGCCTCGACGTGCTGCCGCTCGCGCGCATCGACTATCGTGGCCGCACGCTCGCCGAATTCGATCTCGACGGTGCGCTCGCCCGCCAGCCGCAACTGATCCTCGTCGACGAACTCGCGCACTCGAATGTGCAGGGCGCACGGCACCTGAAGCGCTGGCAGGACGTCTACGAACTGCTCGACGCGGGCATCGACGTCTATACGACCGTCAATGTCCAGCATCTCGAAAGCCTCAACGACGTGGTTGGCGCGATCACCGGCATCCGCGTGTGGGAGACCGTGCCGGACCGCGTGTTCGACGCGGCCGACGAGGTCACGCTCGTCGACCTGCCGGCCGAGGAACTGCTCGAGCGGATGCGCGACGGCAAGGTCTATCTCGCGCAGCAGGCCGAGCGCGCGGTGCGCAACTTCTTCCGCAAGGGCAACCTGATCGCGCTGCGCGAGCTGGCGCTGCGGCGCACGGCCGATCGGGTCGACGCGCAGATGCGCGAATACCGCGCCGACCGTTCGATCCAGCGCATCTGGCAGGCGCGCGAGCGGCTGCTCGTGTGCGTCGGGCCCGGCGCCGAAGCGCCGACGCTCGTGCGTGCGGCCGCGCGGCTCGCCGCGAGCCTGAAGGCCGACTGGATCGCCGTGTATGTCGAAACGCCGCGCCTGCAGCGGCTGCCCGATGCGCAGCGGCAGCGCACGCTCGACGCGCTGAAGCTCGCGGCCGAGCTGGGTGCGGAGACGGCGACGCTCGCCGGTACCGACGCGGTCGCCGCGCTGATCGGTTATGCGAAAGTGCGCAACGTGTCGAAGATCGTCGCGGGCGGCTCGCCGAAGGTCGGGCTGATGCGCCGCTTCGCGCGGCCGTTCGGCGAGAAGCTGGCCGAGCGCGCGGGCGACGTCGATCTGATGCTGATCCGCGCGTCCGCGAGCGACGAGGCGCGCGCCGCGCCGCTCGACCCGCGTGCGCGTGACTGGCGCGACGCGTTCGCGCAGTTCGGCACGCATCGTTCGCCGCCGCGGCACTACGCGTACGCGGCCGCGATCTGCGCGGCGATCACGGTCGTCGCGAGCCTCGTGTCCGAGCGGCTCGACCTCACGAACCTCGTGATGCTGTACCTGCTCGGCGTCGTGTTCTCGGCCGTGCGGCTCGGGCGCGGCCCGGGCGTGCTGCAGTCGTTCCTGTCGGTGGCCGCGTTCGATTTCTTCTTCGTGCCGCCGCGCATGTCGTTCTCGGTCAGCGACACGCAATACCTGCTGACCTTCTTCGGCATGCTGCTGACGTCGCTCGTGATCAGCCACCTGACGTCGACGCTGACGCGCCAGGCGAGCGTCGCGCAGCGCCGCGAGCGCCGCACCGGCGCGATCTATGCGATGGCGCGCGAGCTGGGCGCGGCGCTGACGACCGAGCAGATCGTCGAGATCGGCAGCCGCCACGTGGGCGAGGTGTTCCGCGCGCGCGTCGCGTTCCTGCTGCCGGACAGCGCGGACAAGGTGCGCCAGAAGATCGAGGAGCCCGATGCGGCCGTCACGCTGACGGGCGCCGATCTCGACAGCGACGTCGGCCAGTGGGTGTACGACCAGCAGAAGCCGGCCGGCCGCGGCACCGATACGCTGCCCGCGACGGTCGCGCTGTACCTGCCGCTGAAGGCGCCGATGCGCACGCGCGGCGTGCTCGCGGTCGCGTCGCGCGAGCCGCGCGAACTCGAGGTGCCCGAGCAGCAGCGGATGCTCGACGCATTCGCCGCGCAGATCGCGCTCGCGCTCGAACGTGTGCACTACGTCGAAATCGCGCGCGACGCGCTCGTCAACATGGAGTCCGAGCGGCTGCGCAACTCGCTGCTGTCGGCGATTTCTCACGACCTGCGCACGCCGCTCACGACGATCGTCGGCTTCTCGTCGATGCTCGCGAACGGGCGCGCGGCCGCGCAGAGCGGCGACGTTGCGGCGGCCGAACGGTTCGCGCAGCGCGAGGGCGAGCTCGTCGACGCGATTCACGACGAGGCGCTGCGCATGACGGGCATCGTCACGAACCTGCTCGACATGGCGCGGCTGCAGGCCGGCAGCTTGCAGCTGAAGCGCCAGTGGTCGCTGCTCGAGGAAGCCGTCGGCGCGGCGCTCGCCGCGTGCAAGCGTGTGCTCGCGCGCCATCCCGCCCGTGTCACGCTGCCGGCCGACCTGCCGTTGCTGCAGATGGACGCGGTGCTGATGGAGCGCCTGTTCACCAACCTGTTCGAGAACGCGGCGAAGTACACGCCGCCCGACACGCCGCTCGACATCGGCGCGGAGCGCATGACCGACGACGGGCTGCCATTCGTGCGCGTGCACGTCGACGATCACGGCCCGGGCCTGCCGGCCGGCATGGAAACGCGAATCTTCGACAAGTTCACGCGCGGCGAGAAGGAATCGGCGACGCCGGGCATCGGGCTCGGCCTCGCGATCTGCCGCGCGATCGTCGAGGCGCACGGCGGTAAAATCGGCGCGCTCAACCGCATCGCGCCCGACGGCCACGTGACGGGCGCGCGTTTCTGGTTCACGCTGCCGGTCGAGACGCCGCCGGCCGCACCCGCCGTACCCGACGACGAAGCCGACGTGCCGGGCGCATCGTCCCCATCCGAGCCATTGCCAGACCATGAGTGAACCCAGCCTGACCGTCGTCCTGATCGAGGACGAAAAGCAGATCCGCCGTTTCGTGCGCGCCGCGCTCGAAGAGGAGGACATCGCCGTGTTCGAGGCCGAGACGGGCAAACAGGGGCTGATCGACGCGGCGACGCGCAAGCCCGATCTCGTGATCGTCGACCTCGGCCTGCCCGATACCGACGGCCTCGACGTGATCCGCGAGTTGCGCGGCTGGTCCGAGGTGCCGGTGATCGTGCTGTCCGCGCGAACCCAGGAAGAAGAGAAGGTCGCCGCGCTCGACGCGGGCGCCGACGACTACCTGACCAAGCCGTTCGGTGTGTCCGAACTGCGCGCGCGGATCCGCGCACAACTGCGCCGGCGCAACCAGGGCGGCGCGAACGAGTCGCCGAAGGTGAGCTTCGGCACCGTGATCGTGGATCTCGCGCTGCGCCAGGTGTGGCGCGACAACGAGATCGTGCACCTGACGCCGCTCGAATACCGGCTGCTCGCGACGCTCGTGCGGCACGCAGGGCGCGTGCTCACGCACCGCCAGTTGCTGCGCGACGTGTGGGGACCGTCGCACGTCGAAAGCCATCACTACCTGCGCATCTACATGGCGCACCTGCGCCAGAAGCTCGAGCGCGACCCGGCGCAGCCCGAGTACATCGTCACCGAGACGGGCGTCGGCTACCGGCTCGTCGGCGCCGCGTGACGGGCAACGCCCGGCGCCGGCAGCGCATGCGGGCGTGACGCCGCGGGCCGGCGGGGTTGCGGCGACGCGACAGTCTCGCGACCGACGCCCGCCGTGCACACCGGCCGCGGATTCCCCGTTATGCTGACCGCTCAGCGAACAAAAACAAGGAGCGTGCAATGTCCGTCCGTCTGACCGTCATCTGTGCGCTGGCGCTTGCTGCGCCCGGCGCGTTCGCCCAACCGCTGCCGCCGGGGCAACAGCCGCCCGGTCAGGCGGCACTGGCCAATCCCGCGTCGGTCAACTGCGAGAAACTCGGCGGTCGCCACGTGATCCGCAGCCTGCCGCGCGGGCAAGTCGGGATGTGCATGTTCAAGGATGGTCGCGTGTGCGAGGAGTGGACGCTGTACCGCGACGACCGCTGCGTCGGCGGCGCCGCGCCGAAGCGCGTGTCGAACTGACGTCGTTTTGAGCGGGCCCGGCCGATCCTGCCCCGGATCGGCCGCCGGCCGTGCGCCGCGCCCGGCGTGTCCGTAAGCATCTTGTTATACTCGGCGCCGCCCGGGGACGACCCCGGGTCATTCGCTTCAACGGGGACGGCCCCATCCGATACGGAGTACGTCGAGATGGCGTGGGTATTGTTGTTGATTGCCGGTTTGCTGGAAGTGGCCTGGGCGGCCGGCATGAAATCGTCGGACGGCTTCACGAAGCTCGGTCCGTCGGTGTTTACGATCGTCACCGCGCTGGCCAGCTTCGGGCTGCTCGCGGTCGCGATGCGCCAGTTGCCGCTCGGCACCGCGTACGCGGTGTGGACGGGCATCGGCGCGGTCGGCGCATTCGTGTTCGGCATCGTGATGATGGGCGAGGCGCTGACCGCCGCACGCGTCGCGAGCGCCGCGCTGATCGTCGCGGGGCTGGTCGGCCTCAAGCTGTCGTCCGCCGCCTGATGCCGGCCCCCGGGCGCGCGAGCACCCGGGGGCCGCGCTGCGGAATTGCGCCGGTCGTCCGGATAGCCTGTCTATAATGGAACGCATTCGGGCCTGAATGCCGATGCGCCGTTCGCGGCACGCGGTGCCGGTCGCCACGCGCCGCGCGGCCGGTCAGACCGACCCGATCCGATCAATCGGCAAATCGCACGGAAAGTGCAAGGAGAGGGCCATGATCGAAGCCATTTCGCTCGGCGCGGGGCTCGCGTGGGCGAGCGGGCTGCGCCTGTACCTGACGGTGCTGATCGCCGGCGTGCTGGCGCGGGTCGGCTGGCTCCATCTGCCCGACACGCTTGCCGTCCTGATGTCGCCGTGGGTCATCGGCGCCGCGGCCGTGCTTGCCCTCACCGAATTCCTTGCCGACAAGATCCCCGCGTTCGACTCGCTGTGGGATGCCGTGCACACCTTCATCCGCATCCCGGCCGGTGCCGTGCTCGCGGCCGGCGCGCTCGGCCATGCCGATCCGACCGTGCTGGCGGTCGCGGGGCTCGCCGGCGGCTCGCTTGCCGGTGCCGCGCACGTGGCGAAGGCCGGTACGCGCGCGCTGATCAACCTGTCTCCCGAACCGATTTCGAACTGGGTCGCGTCGTCGACCGAGGACGGCCTCGTGGTCGGCGGGCTGGTGCTCGCGTTCTTCGTTCCGCTCGCGTTCCTCGTGCTGCTCGCCGCTTTCATCGCCGCTTCGGCGTGGGCGCTGCCGCGCCTGTGGCGCGGTGTGTCGGGCGGTTTTCGCGGGATGGCGAACCACATGGTGTCGCGGCTCAACTCGATCGGGGGGAAGCGCGATTGAAGGGGCCGCAACACGCGGCACAGCCGCCGGCCGGGCACCCCGGCCCTGACATGCACGCGCATGCCGGCCGCTTCGGCCTGCGCGACCTGGTCCGCCAGGCCGCGCGGATGACCACGCGCGACTGGCGCGCGGGCGAGCTGACCTTGCTCGTACTCGCGCTGGTGCTCGCGGTCGCGGCGCTGACGAGCGTGGGCTTTCTTGCCGACCGGCTGCGGCAGGGGCTCGAGCGCGACGCGCGCCAGATGCTCGGCGCCGATTTTGTCGTGCGCGCCGATCGTCCCGTCGATCCGTCGTTCGACCGGCAGGCCCGCGCGCTCGGCCTGCAGACCGCAACGACCGCGATCTTCCCGAGCATGATCGCGTCCGCCGCGGGCGGGCAGGCGACCGACGCGGCGCCCTCGCGCCTCGCTGCCGTGAAGGCCGTGTCGCCCGGGTATCCGCTGCGCGGCGCGGTCGATATCCTGCCGGCCGGCGCCACCGTCGCGCACAAGGCGGCCGCGATTCCGGCGCCCGGCACCGTCTGGGCCGATCCCGCGCTGCTCGACGCGCTGCACCTGAAGGCGGGCGATACGGTGCGCGTCGGGCTGCGCACGTTTACGGTCGCGGCGTCGATTTCCCGCGAACTCGATCGCGGTTTTTCGTTCGTCAATTTCTCGCCGCGGCTGATGATGCGCGCGGATGAACTCGCCGCGACGGGGCTCACCGGCTACGGCAGCCGCGTCACGTACCGGTTGCTGGTCGCGGGCGACGCGCAGGCCGTTACGCGCTTCGAAACGTATGCGCATGCGCGCGTCGACGGCGGGAAGCTGCGCGGCGTCGGGCTCGAGTCGTTGCAGGAAGGCCAGCCGCAGGTGCGGCAGACGCTCGATCGCGCGCGCCATTTCCTGACGCTCGTCGCGCTGCTGACCGCGCTGCTCGCGGCGGTCGCGATCGCGATGGCCGCGCAGCGCTACATGCGGCGCCATCTCGATGGCTGCGCGACGATGCGCTGCCTCGGCGTGAGCCGCCGCACGCTCGGCGCGCTGTTCGCGCTCGAATTCGTCGGCATCGGGGTCGTGGCGGGCGCCGCGGGCGCGGCGCTCGGCTACGGCGGCCACTGGGCGTTGCTGGCCGCGCTCGGCGGGCTGATCGACGTCGTGCTGCCGCCGCCCACGCTGTGGCCGGCGCTCATCGGCGTGGCCGCCGCACTCGTGCTGCTGCTCGGCTTCGCGCTGCCGCCGCTCGTGCCGCTCACGCGCGTGCCGCCGGTACGCGTGCTGCGGCGTGAGTGGGGTGATGCGTCGCGCACCGCGTGGGCCGCGTATGCGATCGGCGTCGTGCTGTTCGCGGGGCTGCTGATCGTCGCGGCCGGCAACCTGAAGCTCGGCCTGATCGTCGCGGGCGGCTTCGCCGGTGCGCTGGTCGGCTTCGCGCTGATCGCGCGGCTCGTGCTGTTCGCGGCCGCGCGCGCGGTGCGCAATGCGCGCGTGGCCGCGGGCGTCGGCTGGCGCTACGCGCTCGCGTCGCTGCACCGGCGCGGCACGTCCAGCGCGCTGCAGATCACCGCGCTGGCGCTTGGCCTGATGTGCCTGCTGCTGATCGCGATCACGCGCAACGACCTCGTCGCGGGCTGGCGGCAGTCGACACCGCCCGATGCGCCCAACCAGTTCCTGATCGACATCCAGCCCGACCAGCGCAACGACGTCGCGGCCTATCTGACCGCGCACGGCGTGCGCGACGCGGTGCCCGCGCCGATGGTGCGCGGCCGTCTCATCGCGATCAACGGCAAGCCGGTGAATCCGGACGCCTACCCGTCCGACGAGGCACGCAGGCTCGTCGACCGCGAGTTCAACCTGTCGTACACGACCGAGCTGCCGTCCGACAACCGGATCGTCGAAGGCGACTGGTTCGGCACCGCCGCCACGCCGCAGATCTCGATCGAGGCCGGCCTGGCGAAGACGCTGAACGTGAAGCCGGGCGACGTGCTGCGCTTCGACGTGACGGGGCTGACGGTCGACGCGCCGATCACGAGCGTGCGCAAGCTCGACTGGGGCACGTTCCGCGTCAACTTCTTCGTGCTGATGCCGCCGGCGGCGCTGAAGGATTTCCCGGCCGTCTACCTCACGAGCTTCCATCTGCCGGCATCGGATGCCGCGCTGCTCGATCCGCTGATCGCGCGCTACCCGAACCTGACCGCGATCGACGTCGCGCCGATCCTCGCGCAGTTGCAGCGGATGATGCTGCAGGTAGTCGGCGCGGTGCAGTTCCTGTTTCTGTTCACGCTCGCAGCCGGCGTGCTCGTGCTGTACACGGCGCTCGCCGGTTCGCGCGACGAGCGGGTGCGCGAGGCCGCGCTGCTGCGCGCGCTCGGCGCGTCGCGCGCGCAGGTCAACGCGGTGCAGCGCGCGGAATTCGTCGTGGTCGGCGCACTGGCCGGCGTGCTGGCGTCGGCGGGCGCGATCGCGGTCGGCTGGGTGCTGGCGTCGCGCGTATTCGACTTCCAGCTGGCCGTCGATCCGTGGCTCGTGCCGGCCGGCATCGTGGCCGGCGTCGCATGCGCCGGTGCGGCCGGCTGGCTGAGCCTGCATAATGTGTTGCGGCGCCCCGCGCTGCAGTCGCTGCGCGACGCATGAGCGTCGCCGGCGGCCCCGAAGATCCCGTTTTCCGACTATCCGTATGACCGATGTGAATGACGATGCGCCGTCGCAACCGACGGCGTTCGAACTCGTGGGCGGCGAAGCCCGCGTGCGCGAAATGGTGGACCGCTTCTACGACCTGATGGACCTCGAGCCCGAGTTCGCGCAGATTCGCGCGGTGCACCCGGCGTCGCTCGACGGTTCGCGCGACAAGCTGTTCTGGTTCCTGTGCGGCTGGCTCGGCGGCCCCGACCACTACATCAGCCGGTTCGGCCATCCGCGGCTGCGCGCGCGGCACTTGCCGTTCCCGATCGCGTCGGTCGAGCGCGACCAGTGGCTGCGCTGCATGGCGTGGGCAATGGAGGATATCGGGCTGCCCGAGCCGTTGCGCGAGCGGCTCATGCATTCGTTTTACGAAACGGCCGACTGGATGCGCAACCGGCCCGGTTGATCGACCGGTACGCCGCTGCCCGCGCGCGGGACGATCTGCGTCTGGGCGCGCATGCCGCGCGGCGCGACACTGATCGTTTCCCCCATCGATACGAGGCTCGCCCGATGACGACACAAGCGCTGTTTCGCGAAGACGCGTACCTCACGCAATGCGATGCGATCGTTCAGGCCGTCGGCGACGACGGCATCCGGCTCGACCGCACCGTGTTCTATCCGCTCGGCGGCGGCCAGGCCGGCGACACCGGCACGCTGACGCTGCCCGACGGCAGCACGATCGAAATCGCCGATACGCGCAAGGCAAAGTTCGACGGCGCGACGCCCGACGACGCGGTGCACGTGCCGGCGCCGGGGCAGGAGGCGCGCGTCGCCGCGCTCGAGCCCGGCACGCGCGTGGTCGCGACGATCGACTGGCTGCGCCGCTACCGGCACATGCGCCTGCATACGGCCGCGCACCTGATGTGCGCGGTGCTGCCGTACGCGGTCGACGGCTGCAGCGTGACGGCCGACTACGTGCGGCTCGATTTCGCGACGTCCGAAGCGATCGACCGCGACGACGTCGAGCAGCGCCTTGCCGGCCTGGTCGTCGGCGCACATCCGGTCACGACCGAATGGATCACCGATGACGAGATGGCCGAGCGGCCCGAACTCGTGCGCACGATGAGCGTGAAGCCACCGATGGGCCTCGGCCGCGTGCGGCTGCTGCGCATCGAGAATGTCGACCTGCAGCCGTGCGGCGGCACGCACGTGCGCAACACGTCGGAAATCGGCGGGCTGCGGGTCGCGAAACTTGAAAAGAAGAGCGCGCGGACCCGGCGCCTCGTACTGGAGTTTGCATGACGATCGACACCGGCACGGCGGGTGCGGCGCCGCTGGATCCGCAAGCGGCGGAAATTCTGGATTTCTGGTTCGGCGAACCGGGTTCGGCCGAGTTCGGGCAGGAACGCAAGATCTGGTTCAACGGCGGCGCGGCGTTCGACGACGTGCTGCGCACGCGCTACGGCGCGTTGCTCGACGCCGCGTGCGATGGCGCACGTGATCACTGGGCCGACTCGTCGTCGGGAGCACTGGCGCTGATCGTCGTGCTCGACCAGTTCTCGCGCAACATCCATCGCGGCACGCCGCGTGCGTTTGCCGCCGATCCGAGGGCGCTCGCGCTCGCGCGCCGCGTCGTCGCGGCCGGGTGGGACGCGCAGTTGCCGAGCGGACATCACCGCGCATTCGCGTATCTGCCGTTCGAGCACGACGAGTCGGTCGAGAGCCAGCGCGAGGCCGTGCGCCTGTGCGCGGGCATTCGCGATGAAGCAGGGTGCGAGGGTTATCACCGCTTCGCATTGCGGCATGCGGCCGTCGTCGAGCGCTTCGGCCGCTTCCCGCACCGGAACGCGATTCTCGGCCGTGCGTCGACCGATGAGGAGACGGCCTTCCTGCGCGAACCGGGTTCGTCGTTTTGAGCGGTCGGGCGGTTGCCCGATGAGGAGAAGCGGCGCGCCCGCGGAGTCGTGCGGGCGCCGTGGCGGTCATTGGAAGAAGCGAGACGGTCGGCGCGCACTGCGCTCAGGCGGCCGTTCCCGACCGCTGCCGCATATCAAGCCAGGCACGACGGCGCGATGCGCCGTCCTGCGTCACTGCAAATGCTGTTCTGGCGTGCGCACGTAGACGCGCAGCAGTTCCTCGTTATCGCCCGGGCGGGCGCCGGTCCAGAACAGTTTCCATTCGCTGCCGGGCGCCGGATCGACGGCCCGCACGCCCTGGACGATCATCCAGGTACAGCGCGTCGTCCGCGCGTCGTCGATCGGCGTGTGCTGGATGCCGGAGAAGTAGTACAGCATCGGCGCTTCCGATTCGCCGAGCCCGTGCAGGCTCGCCATGCAGTCGCCGTCGTTCCATTCGAGTGCGAGATGCGCGTTCAGGTCGTCGAACACCGAGCGGTAGCTCTTCGCGATATCGAGCCACGGCAGCAGCAGTGTATAGACGAGCCCCCATGCGACGAGTGCGCCGGCGCCCCACGACAGCGCACCGCGCCAGCGGCCCGTCGTGCGCAGCTTCGGCAGCAGCGTCAGCCAGCCGATCGTCAGCGCGAGCGCGCCGATCACGAGCGCAGGCTCGATCGGCATCGTCCAATTGAGCGGCAGCCAGCGGCCGAGCGGCGCGAGATCCGCGCGCGACGCGGCCGGGTCGGCCATCACCGCCCAGATCGCCCATGCGAGCGCGGCGGTGGTGCCGAACAGGATGCGGCTCAGGTAATCCCATGCGAGATGCAGCTGGCGCGGCAGGCGTTCGATCGCCTGCGCGGCGACCAGCGCGAGCGGCGCGAAGAACGGCAGGATGTAGAGCTGGCGCGACGTCGCGGACACTTGCAGCACCACGAGCCCGATGCCGACGAACAGCACGGGCAGCGCGATGCGCGGCGTGCGCCAGTCGCGCCATGCACCGCGCGCGAGTGCGACGATCGCGAGCGGCGCGACCGGGAAGCCGACGAGCAGGAACGCGCGCAGGATGAAGAACGGCTTGTCGTTTTCCGCGCCCAGTTGCGGGACGGAGAAGCCGAAGAAGCGGCCGACGTTGTTTTCCCAGAACCACGTCATGAACAGCGTTTCGGAGCGCAGGAACAGCGCGGTCGGCCAGATCAGCGCAAACGGCGCGAATACGAGCGCGGCGATGCCGAGCGAGCGCGCGAACGCGCGGGTGCGGCAGGCCGGGTAGAGCACCAGCGTGCCCACGAGCGTGGCCGCGAACACGAGCGGCACGAACAGCCCCTTCGTCATCAGCGCAATGCCGACGCCCGCGCCGAAGATCGGCGCGGCCCAACGGCCCGACGGCCGGACCGGCAGTCCGTGCCGCATCTGCTGCGCGCGCGCGACGTGCTGCATCACGAGTTCGAGCAGCCCGCAGAAGCCCATCGCCGTGCCGGCGAACAGCGCGACGTCCGTCATCATGTCGTGCATGTGCTTGATGACGACGAGCGTGCCTGCGCTCAGCACGACGGGGCCGATCACGCGCAGGTCGAACCAGCTGTCCGCGCGGCTGGCCACGCGCGCGGCGCGCGCGATGAAGCCGAACGCGAGCGCCGCGAACAGCGCGCTCGCGAGCCGTGCCGCGTCGTGCAGCGGCATCACGCGCTGCAGCAGCCATGCGAGGCTGGTCGCCACCCAGGCGTAAAGCGGCGGCTTTTCCATGAACGGCAGGCCGGCATTGGTCGGCACGACGAAATCGCCGGTCTCGAGCATGTGCTGGATGATGCCGAACGTGTAGGTTTCGTCCTGTTTCCACGGATCGTGGCCGAGCACGCCCGGCAGCACATACGCGCAGACCAGTGCGGCGACGAGCAGCCAGGCCCGCCAGCCGAGCAGCAGCGAGCGGCCGCGCGTGGCGCTGGTCGCGGCCGTCGCAGCCACGACGGGCGTGCCGGCGGCGTCCAGCGTCGCGGTGAGGTTGGCGTCGGCGGTCGAGCGGGTGTGCGGGGCCGGAGCGGGCACAGACGTGCGTCGCCGGCTGGGCGCTGCGGTTCCAGGCATGGAAAGGATCTCGGGTCGAGTCGAGCCGGTCCGGCGGCAGGGGCAGGACCGATAAGGGCCACATCAGGGGGCGGCGGACAGGCTTGTATGACACCTGTCTGAATGTCCGCTAGTAGAGCACGGATTTGTTACGGGTGTTTACTGAAACTGTCACAAAATTGTGGAGATTTGTGGTGTCGTGACGACAGATCGTTTCAGGCGGCGATTCTTATGCGCCGCGAATGCGGGTTTAGCGGCCGCCGCCGACGTCGAGCAGGGCGCCCGTCGTGTAAGACGCCGCGTCGCCCAGCAGCCAGACGATCGCTTCGGCGATCTCGTGCGCTTCGCCTGCGCGGCCGAGCGGCGTTTGCACGCCGAGGCGGGCCGCACGGCCCGGCTGGCCGCCGCTCGCGTGGATTTCAGTCTCGATCAGGCCGGGGCGCACAGCGTTGACACGCACGCCATGCGGGCCGAGTTCCTTCGCAAGACCGATCGTCAGCGAGTCGACCGCGCCTTTCGAGCCCGCGTAGTCGACGTATTCGTTCGGCGAGCCGAGCCGGGACGCGATCGACGACACGTTGACGATCGCGCCGCCGTGGCCGCCACGGTCGGTGGACAACCGGCGCGCGGCTTCGCGCGCACACAGGTACGCGCCGAGCACGTTGGTGTCGAACATCCGCCGCAGCCGGTCGGTCGGCATGTCGGCGAGCGGCATCGACGGCGCGACGATGCCCGCGTTGTTGACGAGCGCGTCGAGGCGTCCGAATGCAGCAGCGACGCCGTCGAACATCGCGACGACGTCGGCTTCGTTCGCGACGTCGCCCGCGACCACGCACGCACGGCCGCCCGCGTCGCGGACGGCCTGCGCGGTGAGTTCGGCCGCCGCCGCGTCGCGCGCGTAGTTGATGCCGACGTCCCAGCCGCGTTCGGCCGCGAGCACGGCGGTCGCGCGGCCGATGCCACGGCTCGCGCCGGTGATGAGGACGGCCTTGCGGTCGGACGATGCGGTCATCGCGTACGGTTTCCGGTGAGGGTTACTTTGCCGCGTCGGGCGCCCACTTGTCGCTGGCGGGCGGCTGGTAGCGACGCAGCTGCTCGATCAGTTCGACGGGCTTCGAATCGACGCACAGCGCGTCGAAATAGGCCGGCCGCATGAAACCCTCGTCGACCGTATGGCGCAGCAACGTGATCAGCGGATCGTAGAACGAATCGATGTTGTAGAGCGCGACGGGCTTGCGGTGATAACCGAGCTGCGCCCACGTGTAGACCTCGAAGAACTCCTCGAGCGTACCGGCGCCGCCGGGCATCGCGACGAACGCGTCGGCGAGGTCGGCCATCATTTTCTTGCGGTGGTGCATGTCGGGCACGACGTGCAGTTCCGACAGCCCCGTATGGCCGACTTCCTTGTCGACGAGCAGTTCGGGGATCACGCCGACCGCACGGCCGCCGGCCGCCATCACTTCGTCGGCGATCACGCCCATCAGGCCGACGCGGCCGCCGCCGTAGACGAGCGTGAGGCCCGCATCGACGAGCGCACGGCCGAACGCGCGCGCGGCGTCGGCATAGACGGGCCGCACGCCTGACGACGAGCCGCAATAAACGCACACAGCCTTCATTGCTTGGCGTCCTTCGCGGGGGCCTGCCCGACGGTGACCGGCCCGCCGGCGGGGCGCGGCGAACCGTCGCGCGGCGGCAGGTAGTCGGTGAACTGGCGCTTGGGCAGCTTGCCGGAGACCAGGTCGTCGAACAGCTGGCGCGAACGCCCGCGCAGGTACGGCGCCATCACGGAGATCACGTGCATGCTGACCTGGTGCAGTTCCTCGCGGATCGCGTCCTGGTCGTTGTACTTGCGCGGATGCATCACGTACTGATACGACAGCCAGTACGTCGAGATGACGGCCATGTTGGTTGCGATGACCTCGATCTCGGCGGGCGTCGCGACCATCTCCGCGTCGGACACGAGCAGCTCGCACATGTCGTGCGCGAAGCGCACCTTGTGGCTGATGATCTGCTTGAAGTGCGTCTCGAGCGTGCGGTTGCGGGCGAGCAGGTCGTTGAGGTCGCGATACAGGAACCGGTAGGTCCACATGAAATCGGCCATGTACTGCAGATACGACCAGGTTTCGTCGATCGTCGGACGATGATCTTCGGGGAAGCGCAGCCGCCGTTCGATCTGCTGCTCGAACTGCGCGAAGATGCTGTTGATGATGTCGTCCTTGTTGCGGAAATGGTAGTACAGGTTGCCTGGACTGATTTCCATTTCCTCGGCGATCGTCGTGGTCGTGACGTTCGGCTCGCCGATCTCGTTGAAGAGTTTCAACGACAACTCGAGAATCCGTTCGCGGGTGCGGCGGGGAGGTTTCGCTTCCATGTCGTCCGGCCCTGTGTGTGCCGGACTGGCGGGCGCTGCAATCGATGCTGCGTGATTCGTCCGGCGCGGGTTGCTGTTCTATGTCTAGCGGACGATTATAAACCGGGGTTTCGCCACATCGGGCGCATTTCGTGATCGCGGCCCCGCGCGGCGCATGGTGCAGCGCCGCACGCGGGCGGTGCCGAGGGCACCTGCCGGGCAGCCGTCTAGAAGCCGAGCCAGTGTGCGACGACCGGGCCGAGTACGAAGCCCCACGTCGTCACGCACGCGAACAGCGCGACCGTCACGGCCGCGCTGCCGAGGTCTTTCGCGCGCTTGGACAGTTCATGGCGTTCGAGCGAGATGCGGTCGATCGCGGCCTCGACGCTCGAGTTCAGCAACTCGACGATCAGCACCAGCAGCACCGAGGCGATCAGCAGCGCGCGCGACGCGGCCGGCACCGGCGCGAACGCGCCGATCGGGAGCATCAGCGCGGCGAGCGTGAGCTCCTGGCGAAACGCGCTTTCCTCGCGGATCGCGACACGAAAGCCGTTCAGCGAATGCTTGAGTGCGTACCAGGCGCGCGTGATGCCGCGGTGGCGCTTGTACGGGTTCGGCGGCAGCGGGGTCAGCTGATCGTCGGGGCCGAGCGGTTCGTGCGCGTGCACGTCCGCTTCGGCGTGCGGCTCGTCCTCGTCGAACGGGCGGTGCCGATGCTGCGGCGCGGCGGGGGGCGGGGTCTTGTCGTTCAGGTCTCGTTTCAAACGGCGGCACCTTCGGCTGGCGAGTACGCGGTCTTCGGCAGCGGCTTCAGATGCGACGCGAACTGCTCGGAGGCGGCGCGCCACGAGAAGCGTTCCGCCCACGCGCGCGCGGTCGTGCGTTCGATCTTCAGCGCTTCGAGGCAGGCTTCCTGCAGGTCCTCGTGCATCGAGCCCGCGTCGCCGCCGCTGAGCACGTCGATCGGGCCCGTGACGGGATACGCGGCAACCGGCGTGCCGCAGGCGAGCGCCTCGAGCAGCACGAGGCCGAACGTGTCGGTGCGACTCGGGAACACGAACACGTCGGCCGCAGCATACACCTTCGCGAGCTCGGCCTGTGACAGCACGCCGAGATAGTTCGCCTCCGGATAGCGCGACTTCAGCTCGGCGAGCGCGGGGCCTTCGCCCGCGACCCACTTCGAGCCGGGCAGGTCGAGGCGCAGGAACGCCTCGACGTTCTTCTCGATCGCGACGCGGCCCACGTACAGGAAGATCGGCCGCGCGGTGTTGAGCACCTTCGACTCCATCGGGCGGAACACGTCGAGATCGACGCCGCGAGTCCACAGCACGACGTTCGTGAAGCCGAATTTCTCGAGGTCGTCCTTGACGACCGGCGTCGGCGCCATCACCGCGAGCGACGGGCCGTGGAACCAGTGCAGGAAGCGGTAGGTCGCGGCCAGCGGGATGCCGAAGCGCGCCTGCACGTATTCCGGAAAGCGCGTGTGGTATGCGGTCGTGTACGGCAGCTTGCGCGAGCGCGCATAGCGTCGCGCCGCGAGGCCGAGCGGGCCTTCGGTCGCGATGTGCAGCGCGTCGGGCGCGAACGCGTCGATCCGCGCGCGCAGCTTGCGGTACGGCAGGATCGACAGGCGGATCTCGGGGTAGGTCGGGCAGGGCACCGTGCGGAATTCCAGCGGTGTCAGCAGTTCGACGCGATGGCCGAGCGCGGTGAGTTCGCGCGCCGTGCTCTTCAGCGTGCGCACGACGCCGTTGACCTGCGGTTCCCACGCATCGGTGACGATCATGATCTTCATCGCGGCATTGTCCTGTAAGTAGAGTTGTGTCAGGCAGTGGCCTTGGCCTTGCGCGACGAGGTCTCCGACGGTGCGGCGCGCATCACCGTCCAGTAGACGATCTTCAGTTCGCCTTCCATCGTTTCGACGAGCGCGGACAGGCTTTCGACCCAGTCGCCGTCGTTGCAGTACAGCACGCCGTCGATATCGCGGATCTCCGCCTTGTGGATGTGGCCGCACACGACGCCGTCGCAGCCGCGGCGGCGCGCCTCGTCGGTCATCACGGTTTCGAACTGCGAGATGAAATTTACCGCGTTCTTCACCTGGTGCTTCAGGTACTGCGACAGCGACCAGTACTGGAAGCCGAGCCGGCTGCGGATCCGGTTGAACCAGCGGTTCAGCACGAGGATCAGCGTGTAGAGCGTGTCGCCGAGGTACGCGAGCCATTTCGCGTGCTGGATCACGCCGTCGAACAGGTCGCCGTGCACGATCCACAAACGTTTGCCCGCGAGCGTCGTGTGGAACGCCTCGCCGCGCACCTGGATGTCGCCGAACGCGAGGTCGCAGAACTGCCGTGCGCCTTCGTCGTGGTTGCCGGGGATGTAGACGACCTGCGTGCCCTTGCGCGCCTTGCGCAGGATCTTCTGCACGACGTCGTTGTGCGCCTGCGGCCAGTACCAGCCCTTCTTCAACTGCCAGCCGTCGATGATGTCGCCGACGAGGTACAGGTATTCCGAATCGTTGTGGCGCAGGAAGTCGAGCAGGTACGGCGCCTGGCAGCCGCTCGAACCGAGGTGGATGTCGGACAGCCAGATGGTGCGATAGCGATGCGCGGACGAGTCGGGGTCGTCGTGCGGCGTGACGTGCTCGGCAGGTGGTTCTTGCGATGCCAGGTCATCGGCTGCGGCCGAGCCGGACAGGAAGGCGGTGACGGCGCGGGCGCCGATCGGGTGACGGAAGAGGGAGGTCGCGGACGATTTCTGGCCCATGCATGACTCGCGCCGGTTGACATTACCGGCATTCCGCCATGCGGGCGTGACTGTGCCGTGACAGTCACGAGACGTTCTTATTACGACCGTTGCAGGGTGTTTAGCAGTGAATGAAAGGGCGTTGTGTAACCTGCCGCACCGAACGGCCGGCGGTTGTCCGGCAGGTCGTCAGACCGGGTAGGAGAAGCCTGGGTGAACTGCTTTCGTCTGGCGAATGCGGCGCGTTGGCGTGTCAGCGCGGCATGGCGACGACGCGCGTGCGCGCGAGCCGGTCGTGCGGGAACTGGCGGCCCGCATGCAGCCGGGCGGCGCCGGCCCACGCAACGATCCACGCGGCGGCGAGCGCGAGCGTGACGGGTACCGACAGGCCGAGCAGCGGATGCAGCGCGAGCGGCGGCAGGAACCACAGCCAGCCGAGCGCATAACGAGCGAGCGCGTGGGCCGCGCTCAACGGCCGGCCGCTCGACGATTCGAGCCGCAGCCGCCAGGTCTTCATCGGCAGGGTCTGGCCGCCGTGCGTCCAGAACCAGACGAAGTACGCGCCGACGACGAGCGCGATCCAGGCGGCGAGCAGGTTGTGGTGGACGAGGCCGTTGCGTTGTTGCGTCGCGAGGCTGAACGCGAGTCCGGCGAAGAATACGACGCCGAACAGCAGCACGCCTTCGTAGAGCAGCGCGGCGAGGCGCCGCCGCACGGACGGCGCGGCGGCCGGAGTCTCGGGTGCGGGGGCGTTCGCCACGGCCGCTCAGGAACCCTTGAACAGCGAAGGTGCGTCGGCGGGCGACACCGGCGCCACGGCGGCCGGTGCGGAAGCGGTGCCGGCCGTCGACGACGCGGGCACCGGCGTCGCGGCGGCGCCGGCCGATGCGGGCGCCGTCGCGGCGGCCGCGCCGCTTGCCGGGTGTTCGTGCGAATTGACGAGGCGGCGGACGTCACGGTCGGCGACGGTCGGCGGCGCGCTGACGACGCTCGGCCGGCGACGGCGCTCGGCGGCCGCGAGACGTTCCTTCTGCTCCTCGGGGAGTTGCTGGTAAGCCTTCCACGCGCGCTCGCGCGCCTGGGCGGAAAGCTCCTTTGCGCTCTGGTAGTTCTCGCGCGCGACACGGCGCTGGTCGGGTGTCATCCGCGCCCATTCGGCCATCCGATCCTGCAGGCGCTTTTGATCATCGGGCGTCAATTTCGCGAAACGCGATGCGATCTTCAGCCATTTACGCTTGCGGGCATCACTGAAGCCGTCCCACTGGTCGGCGAACGGCGCGAGTGCCGCGTGCTGCGCCGGCGTGAGACGCGCCCACGACAGCGGGCCGGTGGCGGCCGGCAGCGGCAGGGGCAGCGGGGTGAGGTCGGTGCTCAGCCCTGCCGCGGCCGATGCGGGCGCGGCAGGGTTGCTGGCCGCGACGGTGGTCGTCGCGGGGGGCGGGTTGAATCGCGAATAGGTGGCGACGTAGGAAACGGCGATCGCGATCACGCATCCGAAAAATACGGCCAGGCCGCGCTTCTGACTCACCCGTGCGATCCCCTCGTTATTGTCTGTTAGTGAGCGCGCGAAAGATACGCGTTGAACCCGTGATCGAGATACGCGTTGAGCGGCAGGTCGTCGCTGAGCATCGCCGCATCGATATCGGCGAGTTCGGCGGTGCGCTGCAGGTCTTCCCAGTAGGCGATGCCGACGAGCCCCGCGAGCAGCAGCGCGAGCGGCCACGCGCGCAGCAGGCGGCGCGCGAGCGACGCCTGCGGGCGGCTCGTGGGCGCCGGGCCGAATGCGCCGCCGGCCGCGCCGGCGAAGGCCGGCACGAACACCGGCGCGGTCGCGGCTTCGGGCTTCTTGCGCGCGAGCGCAGCCCGACGGGCGACGGCCAGCCGGTCGGTGGTCTCGGCTGGCAGTGCGGCCGCGTGCTCGTCCAGCGCGCGGCGCACCTTCAGCGCGAATTCGTGTTCTCGATTTGCGGGAGCGAAGCTCATAGCGTGATTCCTTTGGCCTTGAGCGCGTGCGCCAGGGTGTGGGTGGCTCGTGAGCAGTGCGTCTTGACGCTGCCTTCGGAGCACCCCATCGCGGCGGCAGTCTCGGCGACATCCATATCTTCCCAATAACGCATCAGGAACGCTTCCCGTTGACGTGCCGGAAGTTTCTGGATTTCTTCGTCGATCAGGGCCAGAACCTGCTCTCGTTCGAGGCGGTGCTCGCTGCTCTCGACCCCCGCGTTGTCGTCCGCGGATTCGAGCGTTTCGAGGGGGTCGAAGTCGTCGTCGTCGGTGTTGTTCAGCGACGAGAAGAGCGTAACCCAGGTGTTGCGGACTTTCTGCCGGCGAAACCAGTCGTGGATCGCGTTCTGCAGGATCCGCTGAAAAAGCAGCGGCAATTCGGCCGCCGGCCGGTCGCCGTACTTCTCCGCAAGCTTGATCATCGCGTCCTGCACGATGTCGAGCGACGCATCGTCGTCACGCACGGCGTACGCAGCCTGCTTGAACGCGCGCCTTTCGACGCCCGCCAGAAAGTCGGCGAGTTCCTTGTCTGATGCCATTCCGTAAAGGTATGCGCTGCGGACTGCGGCGTGTGAAAGGTCGAAAAATTTCGTAAAACCCGCGGATGCTATCAAATTTTCGTGCCGCTTGGCACCGGGTTGGCCGCCGCGCGTTGCGCGCGAGCCGCGGCGGCGGGGTGCCGGACGGCGCGCATGATGCGCTGCGGGATATTTTGCTTGACGCCCCAATCATGACCCGCTATCGTCAATGATTCGCAACATGAAGTGATGGTCTCATTTGAGGCTGGCCCAAGAAGCCCGCCCTTCAAACTGGACGCGCCGCTTGAACCCGAGCCACAAGCCCGGCAGAGAGCACCCAATCAATTTTTTGCCGAAAATTCGAAAGGTCAAAATGAACATGCCCAGCGCGGAATTCTCCACGTCGGAACCCCTTTCCCCTCCCGATAGCGACTCCATCGGCGGTACCGTGCTCATGAAGGCACTGGCCGATGAAAACGTCGAATTCATCTGGGGCTACCCCGGCGGCTCGGTTCTCTACATCTACGACGAGCTTTACAAGCAGGACAAGATTCAGCACGTGCTGGTGCGCCACGAACAGGCGGCCGTGCACGCAGCCGATGCGTATGCGCGTTCCACCGGCAATGTCGGCGTCTGTCTCGTGACGTCCGGCCCCGGTGTCACCAACGCGGTGACCGGCATCGCAACGGCGTACATGGATTCGATCCCGATGGTCGTGATCAGCGGCCAGGTGCCGACGGCTGCGATCGGCCAGGACGCATTCCAGGAATGCGACACGGTCGGCATCACGCGTCCTTGCGTGAAGCACAACTTCCTCGTGAAGGACGTGCGCGACCTCGCGGAAACCGTCAAGAAGGCGTTCTACATCGCCCGCACGGGCCGTCCGGGCCCGGTGCTGATCGACATCCCGAAGGACATCTCGAAGACGCCGTGCGAGTACGTGCCGGTCAAGAGCGTGTCGCTGCGTTCGTACAACCCCGTCACGAAGGGCCATTCGGGTCAGATCCGCAAGGCCGTGTCGCTGCTGCTGACGGCGAAGCGTCCCTATATCTACACGGGTGGCGGCATCATCCTCGCCGACGCGTCGCGTGAACTGAACCAGTTCGCGGACCTGCTCGGCTACCCGGTTACGAACACGCTGATGGGCCTCGGCGGCTATCGCGCGTCGGACAAGAAATTCCTCGGCATGCTCGGCATGCACGGCACCTACGAAGCGAACATGGCGATGCAGCACTGCGACGTGCTGATCGCGATCGGTGCCCGCTTCGACGACCGCGTGATCGGCGACCCGGCGCACTTCGCGTCGCGTCCGCGCAAGATCATCCACATCGACATCGACCCGTCGTCGATCTCGAAGCGCGTGAAGGTCGATATCCCGATCGTCGGCGACGTGAAGGAAGTGCTGAAGGAGCTGATCGAGCAACTGCAGACGGCCGAGCATGGCCCCGACACCGAGGCGCTCGCGCAATGGTGGAAGGACATCGAGGGCTGGCGCTCGAAGGACTGCCTGAAGTTCGACCGCGAAAGCGAGATCATCAAGCCGCAGTACGTGGTCGAGAAGGCGTGGGAACTGACGGACGGCAATGCGTTCGTGTGTTCGGACGTCGGCCAGCACCAGATGTGGGCGGCGCAGTTCTACCGTTTCAACAAGCCGCGTCGCTGGATCAACTCCGGCGGCCTCGGCACGATGGGCTTCGGCCTGCCGGCAGCGATGGGCGTCAAGATGGCGCACCCGGACGACGACGTGCTGTGCATCACGGGCGAAGGCTCGATCCAGATGTGCATCCAGGAACTGTCGACCTGCCTGCAGTACGACACGCCCGTGAAGATCATTTCGCTGAACAACCGCTACCTCGGCATGGTCCGCCAGTGGCAGCAGATCGAATACAGCAAGCGCTATTCGCATTCGTACATGGATGCGCTGCCCGATTTCGTGAAGCTCGCCGAAGCGTACGGCCATGTCGGCATGCGGATCGAAAAGACCTCGGATGTGGAGCCGGCGCTGAAGGAAGCGCTGCGCCTGAAGGATCGCACCGTGTTTCTCGACTTCCAGACCGATCCGACCGAAAACGTCTGGCCGATGGTACAGGCCGGCAAGGGCATCACCGAGATGCTGCTCGGATCGGAAGATCTGTAACGGCGCGACGCGCGCGGGCCCGGATGCGGCCGCCTTCACGAAGGGCGGTGCGGCACGCGGCGGCGCGCGGCGCGAGTGAATCGACACGGACACATTCTGGAAGAAGCGAACATGAGACACATCATTTCCGTCCTGCTGGAGAACGAACCGGGCGCGCTGTCGCGCGTGGTCGGTCTGTTTTCCGCACGCGGCTACAACATCGAAACCTTGACGGTGGCGCCGACCGAAGACCAATCGCTGTCGCGGCTCACCATCGTTTCCATTGGCTCCGACGACGTGATCGAACAGATCACGAAGCATCTGAACCGCCTGATCGAGGTGGTGAAAGTGGTGGACCTGACCGACGGTGCACACATCGAACGCGAGCTGATGCTGATCAAGGTACGTGCAGTGGGCAAGGAGCGCGAAGAAATGAAGCGGATGGCGGACATTTTCCGCGGCCGCATCATCGACGTGACCGAAAAGACCTACACGATCGAATTGACGGGCGCGAGCGACAAGCTCGACGCATTCATCCAGGGGCTGGACGCGGGCGCGATCCTCGAGACCGTGCGCACCGGCAGTTCCGGCATCGGACGCGGCGAGCGCATCCTGAAGGTGTGATGCCCAAAGGCACGCCGGGTGCGCCGTCATGTCCCGGCCCGCAGTACTCCATCTGAACGAATTATTGAATTTTTTGAATTAGCGAAGGAACCATCATGAACGTTTTCTACGACAAAGACGCTGACCTCTCCCTCATCAAGGGCAAGCAAGTCACGATCATCGGCTACGGCTCGCAAGGCCATGCACACGCGCTGAACCTGAAGGAAAGCGGCGTGAACGTGACGGTCGGCCTGCGCAAGGGCGGCGCGTCGTGGAGCAAGGCCGAGAACGCCGGCCTGTCGGTCAAGGAAGTCGCGGAAGCCGTGAAGGGCGCGGACGTCGTGATGATGCTGCTGCCGGACGAGCAGATCGCCGACGTGTACGCGAAGGAAGTGCACGCGAACATCAAGCAGGGCGCGGCGCTGGCATTCGCGCACGGCTTCAACGTCCACTACGGCCAGGTGATCCCGCGCGCCGACCTCGACGTGATCATGATCGCGCCGAAGGCACCGGGCCACACCGTGCGCGGCACGTACTCGCAAGGTGGCGGCGTGCCGCACCTGATCGCGGTTGCGCAGAACAAGTCGGGCGCGGCACGCGACATCGCGCTGTCTTACGCGGCAGCGAACGGCGGCGGCCGTGCGGGCATCATCGAGACGAACTTCCGTGAAGAGACCGAAACCGACCTGTTCGGCGAGCAGGCCGTGCTGTGCGGCGGTACCGTCGAGCTGATCAAGGCTGGTTTCGAAACGCTGGTCGAAGCGGGTTACGCGCCGGAAATGGCGTACTTCGAGTGCCTGCACGAACTGAAGCTGATCGTCGACCTGATCTACGAAGGCGGCATCGCGAACATGAACTACTCGATCTCGAACAACGCCGAGTACGGCGAGTACGTGACGGGCCCGCGCGTCGTCACGGAAGAGACGAAGAAGGCGATGAAGCAGTGCCTGACCGACATCCAGACGGGCGAGTACGCGAAGAGCTTCATTCTCGAGAACAAGGCAGGCGCTCCGACGCTGCAATCGCGCCGCCGCCTGACGGCCGAGCACGAGATCGAGCAGGTCGGCGCGAAGCTGCGCGCGATGATGCCGTGGATCGCGAAGAACAAGCTCGTCGACCAGTCGAAGAACTAAGCACCGCGTGCTGTTCCGGCCCTTCGAGTGAAGGGTCGGCATCAAAAAGCCGTCCGAAGGCAGCAGTGCCCCGGGCGGCTTTTGTTATGCTACGGGCTTTGCAATTCACCGAACACAGAACGAATCCATGAACTATCCTCATCCGATCATCGCGCGCGAAGGCTGGCCGTTCATCGCGATTGCTGCCGTCATCGCGCTGTTGATCCACGCCGTCGGGGGCTTCGGCTTCGCGTGGCCGTTCTGGCTGCTGCTCGCTTTCGTCGTCCAGTTCTTCCGCGATCCGCAGCGCCCGATCCCGGCGCAGCCGAACGCGGTGCTGTGCCCGGCGGACGGCCGCATCGTCGCGGTCGAGACCACGCAGGATCCGTATGCGAACCGCGAAGCGCTGAAGATCAGCGTGTTCATGAATGTCTTCAACGTCCATTCGCAGCGTTCGCCGGTCGATGGCGCGATCACCAAGGTCGAATACTTCCCGGGCGCGTTCCTGAACGCGGCGATCGACAAGGCGTCGACCGAGAACGAGCGCAATGCGGTCGTGATCCAGACGGCGAGCGGCAAGACCGTCACCGCCGTGCAGATCGCCGGTCTCGTCGCCCGCCGGATTCTCTGCTACGTACGCGCCGGCGAGCCGCTGTCGCGCGGTCAGCGCTACGGTTTCATCCGCTTCGGTTCGCGCGTCGACGTGTACCTGCCGATCGGCAGCCGCGCGAAGGTGTCGATCGGCGAGAAGGTCTACGCGTCGTCGACGATCCTCGCCGAGCTCGAACAGTAAGCGGCGGGCGCACGATGGCCGCATTCAAACCGCGCCGGCCGCGCAACGGCTCCAGCCAGACGCCACGCCCGTTCCGCCGCAACAAGGGGATGGCGCCCGATCCGGTGCCCATCGAGAGCCGCCGCGCGTCGCGCCAGCGCTTCCTGAAGACGCGCGGCATCTACCTGCTGCCGAACGCGTTCACGACCGCCGCGCTGTTCTGCGGCTTCTTCGCGGTCGTGCAGGCGATGAACGTGCGCTTCGAGATCGCCGCGATCGCGATTTTCGTCGCGATGGTGCTCGACGGGATGGACGGGCGCGTCGCGCGCATGACGCATACGCAAAGCGCGTTCGGCGAGCAGTTCGACAGCCTGTCCGACATGGTGTCGTTCGGTGTCGCACCCGCGCTCGTGATGTACGAGTGGGTGCTGAAGGATCTCGGTCGCTGGGGCTGGCTCGCTGCGTTCGTCTACTGCTCGGGCGCCGCGCTGCGTCTCGCGCGCTTCAATACCAACATCGGGGTCGTCGACAAGCGCTTCTTCCAGGGGCTGCCGAGCCCGGCCGCCGCCGCGCTGATCGCGGGCTTCGTGTGGCTCGCGACCGACAACCGCGTGCCGATGAAGCTCGGCTGGCTGCCGTGGGTCGCGTTCGTGCTGACGATCTACGCGGGCGTGACGATGGTGTCCAACGCGCCGTTCTACAGCGGCAAGGCGCTCGACGTACGGCATCGCGTGCCGTTCGCGGCGATCCTGCTCGTCGTCGTCGCGTTCGTGCTCGTGTCGTCCGATCCGCCGCTGATGCTGTTCTGCCTGTTCGTGCTGTACGGGCTGTCCGGCTATGTGTTCTGGGGCTATATGGCCATCCGCGGGCGGGCGAACCCGGCGCGCTCGTCGCAGCGCGATCACTGACCCGATACGCGATTTGACCGAAAACGGCGGCCTCGAGGCCGCCGTTTTCATTTGCCCCTGTTTGAATGGGGCGACCCGGAGCGCCCGGGTGCCGTCCGATTGCGCGTCCAGCGGAATGCCGCTATAGTCTTCGGCATGACTGCATTTCCCCGCCTCTCCCTCCTTCTAGCCGGTGCGCCGCTACGCGCGCTAGCGTTGGCGCGCCTGCCGCGCTGACCGTTCTCGCCCTCCGTCAAGCTTCGTCTGTTGTTGAGCGTCGCCAGCGGTGGCGCGATCTCATTACGTTTGACTTCCGTATAAAGAGCCCTGGAGCCCCCCATGACAGACAAGCTGATCATTTTCGATACGACGTTGCGTGACGGCGAACAATCGCCTGGCGCGTCGATGACGAAGGAAGAGAAAATCCGCATCGCGAAGCATCTCGAGCGGATGAAGGTCGACGTGATCGAAGCCGGCTTCGCGGCCAGCTCGAACGGCGACTTCGACGCGATTCACACGATCGCCGGTCTCGTGAAGGACAGCACGATCTGTTCGCTGGCCCGGGCCAACGACAAGGACATCCAGCGCGCGGCCGACGCGCTGAAGCCGGCCAACAGCTTCCGGATCCACACGTTCATCGCGACGTCGCCGCTGCACATGGAAAAGAAGCTGCGGATGACGCCCGACCAGGTGTTCGAGCAGGCGCGCCTCGCGGTGCGCTTCGCGCGCAAGTTCACCGACAACGTCGAATTCTCGCCGGAAGACGGCAGCCGCTCCGATCTGGATTTCCTCTGCCGCGTGCTGGAAGCCGTGATTGCCGAAGGTGCGACGACGATCAACATCGCCGACACGGTCGGTTATGGCGTGCCGGAGCTTTACGGCAACCTCGTGAAGACGCTGCGCGAACGCATTCCGAACTCGGACAAGGCGATTTTCTCGGTGCACTGCCATAACGACCTCGGGATGGCCGTCGCGAACTCGCTCGCCGGCGTGAAGATCGGCGGCGCGCGTCAGATCGAGTGCACGATCAACGGTCTCGGCGAGCGCGCGGGTAACACGTCGCTGGAAGAAATCGTGATGGCCGTGAAGACGCGCAAGGATTACTTCGGCCTCGACGTCGGCATCGACACGACGCAGATCGTGCCGACGTCGAAGCTTGTGTCGCAGATCACCGGTTTCGTCGTGCAGCCGAACAAGGCCGTGGTCGGCGCGAACGCGTTCGCGCACGCATCGGGCATCCATCAGGACGGCGTGCTGAAGGCGCGCGACACCTACGAGATCATGCGCGCGGAAGACGTGGGCTGGACCGCGAACAAGATCGTGCTCGGCAAGCTGTCGGGCCGTAACGCGTTCAAGCAGCGCCTGCAGGAGCTCGGCGTGTCGCTCGACAGTGAAGCGGAACTGAACGCCGCGTTCATGCGCTTCAAGGATCTGGCCGACCGCAAGTCCGAGATCTTCGACGAGGACATCATCGCGATCGTGTCCGAGGAATCGGCGCTCGCGCACGAGCAGGAGCACTTCAAGTTCGTGTCGCTGTCGCAGCGTTCGGAAACGGGCGAGCAACCGCAGGCGAAGATCGTGTTCGCGGTCGAAGGCAAGGAAGTGACCGGCGAAGCGCGCGGCAACGGGCCGGTCGACGCGACGTTCAACGCGATCGAGGGCGAAGTCGGCAGCGGTTCCGAGCTGCTGCTGTACTCGGTGAACGCGATCACGACCGGTACGCAGGCGCAGGGCGAAGTGACCGTCCGGCTGTCGAGGAGCGGGCGGATCGTCAATGGCGTCGGCACTGATCCGGACATCGTCGCCGCGTCCGCGAAGGCGTACATCTCCGCGCTGAACAAGCTGCATTCGAAGGACGACAAGGTCAACCCGCAGCGCTCATAAGCGCCGCGCGCTGCACATTGCCGAAACGCCCCGTGGCGGCCCAGTGCCGCCCGGGGCGTTTTTTCATGCGCTGCTCATTCCGCGGCCGGCGCGCGGAACATCCAGCGGCGGGCGGCCGGGCGGGGCGCCGGGCTGCGTCGGCGGAACTCGACCGTGATGCCGCGCCGCGGCGCATCGGCGACGAACGCGTCGAGCAGTTCGAGCACGTCGTGATCGATGTAGTCGGCGCGTGTCGCGTCGATGATCACTGCCGCCCGGTCTGGAATGTGCCGCAGGTGATGCTTGACCTGCACCTTGCCGAGAAACGAGACGTCCTTGCGGAACGACAGCAGGAAGTGATCGTCGTGCTGCGCGAGCGTGACAGGGCTTTTCAGGTTCGCGACGGCGACCGCCAGCACGCTGCAGGCGAGGCCGAACGCGATGCCGAACAGCAGGTCGACCGCGAGTACGCCGGCGATCGTCGCGGCGAACGGTACGAACGCGGCCGGCCCCTGCTTCATCACCGAGCGGAACAGCGCCGGTTTCGCGAGCTTGAAGCCGGTGTGGATCAGGATCGCGGCAAGGCTCGCGAGCGGGATCAGGTTGATCAGGCCGGTGAGCGCGAACACGCTCGCGAGCAGCAGCATCCCGTGGACGATTGCCGACATCCGGCTTTGCGCGCCCGCGTTGACGTTCACCGAGCTGCGCACGATCACCGACGTGATCGGCAGGCCGCCGAACGCACCTGCGACGAGATTGCCGACGCCCTGTGCCTTCAACTCGCGGTCGGGCTGGGTCGGCCGGCGCTTCGGGTCGATCTGTTCGACCGCTTCGAGGCTCAGCAGCGTTTCGAGGCTGGCAACGACCGCGAGCGTGATCGCGACGCGCCACACGTCCGGATTGACGAGCTGCGCGAAGTTCGGGCCGAGCTCCGCGTGCTTGAGCGAGGCCGCGAACGCCGCGAACGAGCCGAGCTCGGGCAGCGTCACGCGATGGGCGGCGCCCGGCGCGATCGACGGCGCGACGATGCCCAGCACGAGCGTGGCGCCGATGCCGAGGACGACGACCGCGAGCGGCGCGGGCACCGAGCGCACCAGCGCGAAGCGGCGCAGCGCGGGCGTGTCCCACGCGATCAGCAGCGCGAGCGAGGCGAGCGCGATGGCCGTGGCCGCCCACGCGACCGGCAGGCCCGGCCACGAAGCAAACGATTGCGCGGCCGAGCCGCCGATGCCGAACGCAAACGGAATCTGCTTCACGATCAGCAGCAGGCCGATCGCGGCGAGCATGCCCTTGATGACGGGCGACGGCACATAGGCGGCGAAGCGGCCGGCACGCAGCATGCCGAACCCGAATTGCAGCACGCCGGACAGCAGCACCGCGAGCAGGAACGCGGAGAAGCTGCCGAGCTGCGCGATCCCTTCGACGACGATCACGACGAGCCCGGCGGCCGGTCCGCTGACGGACAGCGATGAGCCGCTCAGCAGCGCGACGACGATGCCGCCGACGATGCCGGACACGAGCCCGGCGAACGGCTCGACGCCGGATGCGTTGGCGATGCCGAGACACAGCGGCAGCGCAACGAGAAAAACGACGATGCCGGCGACGATGTCGCGCGGCAGGGTGGACAGGCGCTCGTTCAGTTTCATGGTTGGGGTGATTTCATTGGCTTGGGGGGGCAGCGGGGTACGCGTCAGCCGAGCGCGGCGGCCGTCGCGGTCGGCACGGGTGCGACGTTGGCGGGCGGCGTCGCGTAGCCCGAATCGAGCTCCAGCAGGCGGCCGTCGGCGAGCGAAAAGATCCAGCCGTGCACGAGCGGCGGCCGTTCACGGCCCCGCACGATCGGCGACGCGCGCAGCAGCCGCACCTGTTCGAGCACGTTCAGTTCGGCGAGGCGGTCGGCGGCGACCGTGTCGTCGAGCCCGTCGAGCGTGTCGCGATGGCGCCGCGCGAGCGCGCAGAGCGGCGCGATGCGGCGCGCGACGTGCGGCAGGTCGGATGGCGGCGGCAGCAGAGACGCGCGCACGCCGCCGCAGCCGTAGTGCCCGCACACGATCACGTGGTCGACCTGAAGCACGCGTACCGCGTACTCGAGCACGCTGGCGGAATTGTCGTCGTCGGGATGGAACAGGTTCGCGATGTTGCGATGGACGAACAGCTCGCCGGGTGCGCAATGCGTGATGGTTTCGGCCGGCACGCGGCTGTCCGAGCAGCCGATCCACAGCACGCGCGGATTCTGGCCGCGCGCGAGCGCGTCGAAAAAGCCGGGCGTGTGTTCGCGCGTCTCGCGGGCCCACGCGATGTTGGCGACCAGCATGCTCTTGGGGCGATTCATGAGGACTCCTTTTTGATAAAGGCAAATGAATATCGGCCGAATTGGCGCAATATGATGCTTTCTAAATTGAAAGGTTGAATTTCGACTGATATTAGGGGTATGCCCTAGCGTTCCGGGTGTCCTGAAACAAATTGTTTCAAATTGGCTGGACGTAGTGCATCGCCTGCACCAACCCAACGCATGACATGCACGGCGCATGCCTGTTTCCGCGCGAAGGCCCGCATGACGGGGATTTCAGCGTATTGCCATCGGGATGTCATCGATCGGAAAAGATTTCCGTCGTACTTTCTGAATTAATTAGATGGCGGAAAAAAGGAAATGGCCATTCACGCAATAATTCGTGAATGGCCATGGTGAAAATTGCGCGTCAATGCGTAATCGATCAGAACATGTTGCGGCGATCGGGATCGTGCAGCGGGTCCGGCGTTTTCTGCGTGATGCGCAGAATGCCCTGCGGATCGAAATAGAAGCTGTACATCATGTACCAGACGTTGTCCTCGAGATACCGGTACGTCCACACCTCGCGCTTCATCAGCGGGAAGTAGGATGTCTCGACGGGGCGTCCGAAATTGACGAGGACATCGGTCTTCGTCCACTTGCCGATCTCCGCGCGATAGAACTCGCTCGGTTGCAGCACCTGGCGCACGTTGACGATCTTGTGAGCGGCGTCGACGTCGGCCGCGACCGTGACCTCGCCCATCGGCTGGGTTGGCCACATCAGGCGCTTGCCGCCGCCGGGCAAGTCGTAGATCTCGCGTGGCGGGCCCATGCGCGCGACGATCGCCGACTCGTCCTGGCCGGCCTGGTATTGCTGCCACGGTTGCGCGCAACCGGCCAGCAGCGCGGCGGCACAGGCCAACAGCACCGGCAGGCGCGCGGGAATGCGAATGCCCATGGGGATTCTCCAGAACACGGAAACACATCCCGTTTTATCACGGACGGCGCGCGACGGCGCGTCGTGCGAAAAAAATCGGTGCGGATCGCCGGCGCTGCCATGCTTGCGGGCGGCAGGGGCGCGGGCCTATGATCCGCGCTTCTCGGGCGGATTGAAGGGCAGGTAGCCGATGCAGGGATGGAAGCGGTGTGCGCTCGCGTTGAGCGCGGGCTGGATGCTGGTGTCGTCCGCGTTTGCCGCGGGCGAGCCGGTGCGGATCGCACTGATCGAAGGGATGTCGGGCCCGTTCGCGAACGCGGGCGCGGCGGTCGAGCGCAACCTGCGCTTCGGTGTCGAGCAGGTCAACGCGGCGGGCGGCGTGAAGCTGCGCGACGGCGTGCATCCGCTCGAGCTGGTCGTGCTCGACAGCAAGGGCAGCCCGGAGGAGGCACTCGTGCAGTTGCGCGCGGCCGCGGACCGCCATATCGGTTTCGTTGCGCAGGGCAACAGCTCGGCTGTCGCGGCCGCACTCGTCGCGGCGCTCGACAAGCTGAATGCGCGCGATCCGGACAACCGGATGCTGTTCCTCAACTATTCGGCCGACGATCCGGCGCTGACCGGCGCGCGCTGCAGCTTCTGGCATTTCCGTTTCGACGCGCACGCAGGCATGCGGATGGCCGCGCTCGCGGACGTGATGGCGAGCGACCGCGCACTGCGCAAGGTCTATCTGCTGAACCAGGACTACAGCTTCGGCCACGACGTGAGCACGCTCGCGCGGCAGGCGCTCGCCGCACGGCGCCCCGACGTGACGATCGCCGGCGACGAATTCCACCCGATCGGCCGGATCAAGGATTTCTCGCCGTACGTCGCGAAGATCCGCGCGAGCGGCGCCGATGCCGTCGTGACCGGCAACTGGGGCAACGACCTCACGCTGCTCGTGAAGGCGGCGCGCGAGCAGGGGCTGAATGCGAAGTTCTATACGTTCTACGGCAACAGCCTCGGCGCACCGGCGGCACTCGGCGACGCCGGGGTCGGGCGAGTCGTGGCCGTGGCGGACTGGCACCCGAACGCGGGCGGCGCGAAATCCGACGCGTTCTACCGCGCGTTCCGGACCCGTTTCCCGGCCGCGCAGGACGACTATCCGGTGCGGCGCATGAGCCTGATGATCGAGATGCTGGCCGCCGCGATGACCCGCGCGGGTTCGTCGGACCCCGTCGCGGTCGCGCGTGCGCTCGAGGGCCTGTCGTTCGACGACGGTTTCCACGCGTCGCGGATGCGGGCGCAGGATCATCAATTGATCCAGCCCCTTTACGTGATGCAGATGGACAAGGCCGGCACGCCGGGCGTGCGCTTCGACAACGAGGGTTCCGGCTACGGCTTCCGGACGGTGCTCGCGGTGCCGGCGCAACGCACGGAAATGCCGTCGACCTGCTCGATGACGCGCCCGTGACAGGGGGCGGTAAGAAAGGCGTGGAGTTGTGCTACAATGCCCGCCGGTTGTAAGTCACGGCACGGCCATTCTTCCGTGTCCGCCTGTTCAGTTAGAAAGGAAATCAAATGTCTGTTGCAGATATCAAGAAGTCGGAAGTCGTTGCTCAGTTCGCCCGCGGTACCAACGACACGGGTTCGCCCGAAGTCCAGGTCGCACTGCTGACCGCACGTATCGTCGAACTGACGGGTCACTTCAAGACCCACGCGAAGGATCACCACAGCCGCCGCGGCCTGCTGCGCATGGTTAGCCGCCGCCGCAAGCTGCTCGACTACCTCAAGGGCAAGGATGCCGACCGTTACCGCGCGCTGATCGAGAAGCTGGGTCTGCGTAAGTAATCGAGGCGATTGCCGCCAGCAAGATGCCTGTGTCAGTCCGCTGATACAGGCATTTTGTTTTTGCGCGGTGCGTAGCGTCACGCGCACCGCAGGCTGTCCGGCCATTCGCGCCGGGCTGCCGGGACGGCCGATACCGGAGTCGGGATTTGTGTCATTCCAGCGCGCCGCTGCACGAGCGCCGCGCTGGAATGGCATAAGAAACACACCTTGCTCCGGGTGATTCGGTCGCGACGCCGCCGCACGGCAGGGCCGATGCGGTGAATGATAGAAATGCATTCAAAGGAGCAACCATGTCCATGTTCAACAAGGTCGTGAAGGAATTCCAGTGGGGCCAGCACAAGGTGCGCCTCGAAACCGGTGAAGTCGCTCGCCAGGCGAGCGGTGCGGTGATCGTCGACGTCGAAGACACCGTCGTGCTGGCAACCGTCGTCGGCGCGAAGTCGGCGAAGCCTGGTCAGGATTTCTTCCCGCTGACCGTCGACTACCTCGAAAAGACCTACTCGGCCGGCAAGATCCCGGGCGGCTTCTTCCGCCGCGAAGGCCGTCCGTCGGAGCACGAGACGCTGACGTCGCGCCTGATCGACCGTCCGCTGCGCCCGCTGTTCCCGGAAGGCTTCTACAACGAAGTCCAGGTCGTGATCCACGTGCTGTCCGTGAACCCGGAAGTCCCGGCGGACATCCCCGCGCTGATCGGCGCATCGGCCGCGCTCGCCGTGTCGGGCCTGCCGTTCAACGGCCCGGTCGGTGCCGCGCGCGTCGCGTACATCGACAACGCCTACGTGCTGAACCCGACGCGTGACCAGATCAAGGCATCGAGCCTCGATCTCGTCGTCGCAGGTACGGAACGCGCGGTGCTGATGGTCGAATCGGAAGCCGATCAACTGTCGGAAGAAGTGATGCTGGGCGCCGTGGTGTTCGGCCACGAGCAGATGCAAGTGGCGATCGACGCGATCCACGAACTGGTGCGCGAAGGCGGCAAGCCCGAGTGGGACTGGCAGCCGGCGCCGAAGAACGAAGCGCTGATCGCGCGCGTGACCGAACTGGCGCAGAACGACCTGCTCGCCGCTTACCAGCTCCGCGACAAGCAAGCCCGTTCGACCAAGCTGAAGGAAGTCTACTCGGCGACCTCGGCGAAGCTCGAGGAAGACGCGCAGGCGGCTGGTACGGCAGCGGCCGACAAGGCCACCGTCGGCAACGTGCTGTTCGACATCGAAGCCAAGATCGTCCGTTCGCAGATCCTGAACGGCGAGCCGCGCATCGACGGCCGCGACACGCGCACCGTGCGCCCGATCGAGATCCGCACCGGCGTGCTGCCGCGTACCCACGGCTCGGCGCTGTTCACGCGCGGCGAGACGCAGGCGCTGGTCGTCGCGACGCTCGGCACGAAGGGTGACGAGCAGATCATCGACGCGCTCGAAGGCGAATATCGCGAGCGCTTCATGCTCCACTACAACATGCCCCCGTTCGCGACCGGCGAAACGGGCCGCGTCGGCTCGCCGAAGCGTCGCGAAATCGGCCACGGCCGCCTCGCGAAGCGCGCGCTGGTCAAGTGCCTGCCGAGCGCCGACGAATTCGGCTACTCGATCCGCGTCGTGTCGGAAATCACCGAGTCGAACGGTTCGTCGTCGATGGCATCGGTGTGCGGCGGCTGTCTCGCGCTGATGGACGCCGGCGTGCCGATGAAGGCGCACGTCGCGGGTATCGCGATGGGCCTGATCCTCGAAGGCAACAAGTTCGCGGTGCTGACCGACATCCTCGGCGACGAAGATCACCTCGGCGACATGGACTTCAAGGTGGCCGGCACGGAACAAGGCGTGACGGCGCTGCAGATGGACATCAAGATCCAGGGCATCACGAAGGAAATCATGCAGGTCGCGCTCGCGCAGGCGAAGGAAGGCCGCATGCACATCCTCGGCAAGATGACGTCGGCGGTCTCGGGTGCGAACACGCAACTGTCGGAATTCGCGCCGCGCATGATCACGATCAAGATCAACCCGGAAAAGATCCGCGACGTGATCGGCAAGGGCGGTTCGGTGATCCGCGCGCTGACGGAAGAAACGGGCACGACCATCGACATTTCGGACGACGGCGTCGTGACGATCGCGAGCACGAACAGCGACGGCATGGCCGAAGCGAAGAAGCGCATCGAGAACATCACGGCCGAGATCGAAGTCGGTCAGGTGTACGAAGGCACGGTGCTGAAGCTGCTCGATTTCGGCGCGATCGTGAACCTGCTGCCGGGCAAGGACGGCCTGCTGCACATCTCGGAAATCGTCAACGAGCGTGTGAAGGACATCAACGACTACCTGAAGGAAGGTCAGCAGGTCAAGGTCAAGGTGATCCAGACGGACGAAAAGGGTCGCGTGCGTCTGTCGGCCAAGGCGCTGCTGAATGAAGCAGCGGCGGCGTCGCAGTCGGATACGCCGCCGCAGCAGTAAGCGGGCAGGCGGACCAACGGCCGGCAGTGCGAAAGCGCGCCGGCCGTTTTTTCTGTAGCATCGTTGTGCGGCGCAGCAGCGCCGGCGAGGCGCCCGTGCCGCGCGCACGGGTGTGCGATCCGATTCCGATCCTGGAGCGACCATCACCATGAAAGCCATCGAAATCACCGAATTCGGCGCCCCCGACGTGCTGAAGCTTGCGGAGCGTCCGCGCCCCGAACCGAAGCGCGGCGAGGTGCTGATCAAGGTGGCGGCTTCCGGCGTGAATCGGCCTGACGTCTTTCAGCGCAAGGGGGCATATGCACCGCCGCCGGGCGCGTCGGATCTGCCGGGCCTCGAGGTCGCGGGCGAGATCGTCGGCGGCGACTTGTCCGATGCCGCGCTGAATCCGTTCGGCCTGAAGCTTGGCGATCGCGTGTGCGCGTTGCTCGCGGGCGGTGGTTATGCCGAATATGCGGTCGCGCCGCTGCTGCAATGCCTGCCGGTGCCCGGCGGGCTGACCGACATCGAGGCCGCGTCGCTGCCCGAAACGTTCTTCACCGTGTGGAGCAACGTGTTCGACCGTGCGCAGCTTGGCGCGGGCGAGGGTGGCGAGCATGAGACGCTGCTCGTGCAGGGCGGCTCGAGCGGCATCGGCGTCACGGCGATCCAGATCGCGCATGCGCTCGGCTTTCGCGTGTTCGCGACGGCCGGCACCGCCGACAAGTGCCGTGCGTGCGAGGCGCTCGGCGCCGAACGCGCGATCAACTACAAGACCGAAGACTTCGTCGAGGTCGTGAAGTCGCTGACGCACGATCGCGGCGTCGACGTGATCCTGGACATGGTGGCGGGCTCGTACGTGCCGCGCGAGCTGTCCGCGCTCGCGGACGGCGGCCGTCTCGTGCTGATCGCGCTGCTCGGCGGGGCGAAGGCCGACGTCAACCTGAGCGAGATCCTGCGTCGCCGGCTGACGGTGACGGGTTCGACGCTGCGGCCGCGTCCGGTCGAGTTCAAGGCGCGCATCGCCGCGCAGCTGCAGGCGCGCGTGTGGCCGCTGATCGCCGACGGCCGCATCAAGCCGGTGATCTACCGTGTGCTGCCGGCCGCGGAAGCCGCGCAGGCGCATGCGCTGATGGAAAGCAGCGAGCATACCGGCAAGATCGTGCTTGATTGGGGTACGAACGCCTGACGCCCGTGCGGCCGGGCTTGACATGCGCGGTTTGACCGGTTCAAGCCGTGCGCAGTAAAATCGCCGGTTTGCTTCGCCAGATCAAACCTGACCGCCGGTTTCCGGTGCGTTAATGACACAGCGGTGACGAGACAGACACGATGTCGAAACAGAGAACAAAGCGGGTGATCGGCAACTGGAAGATGCACGGCCGTCTGGCCGGCAACCAGGCGTTGCTGAACGAAGTGGTGCAGGGCGCGGACGCCGTGGCGGCCGAAACGTCGGTCGGCGTGTGCGTGCCGTTCCCGTATCTCGCGCAGGTTCAGGCGCAGCTTGGCGGCGGTCGTGTCGCATTCGGCGCGCAGGACGTGTCCGCGCACGAGCAGGGCGCGTTCACCGGCGAAGTGGCGGCCGCGATGGTTGCCGAGTTCGGTGCACGCTATGCGATCGTCGGCCACTCGGAGCGTCGCGCGTATCACGGCGAAAGCAGCGAGACGGTCGCGGCGAAGACGCAGCGCGCGCTCGCGGCCGGCCTCACGCCCGTCGTGTGCGTCGGCGAGACGCTCGACGAGCGCGAATCGGGCGCGACCGAGCAGGTCGTCGGTGCGCAGCTCGACGCGGTGCTGGCCGTGCTGACGGCTGACGAGGCGGTGCGCATCGTCGTCGCGTACGAGCCGGTCTGGGCGATCGGCACGGGCAAGAGCGCGACGTCGGCGCAGGCGCAGGATGTGCACGCGTTCCTGCGTGCGCGTCTCGCGGCGAAGGGTGCGGCGGACGTGTCCGTGCTGTACGGCGGCAGCGTGAAGCCGGACAACGCGGAAGAGCTGTTCGCGCAGCCGGACATCGACGGCGGCCTGATCGGCGGCGCGTCGCTGAAGGCGGAAGATTTCCTGGCGATCTGCCGGGCCGCGCGTTGAGCGGTCCGAGATCGAATTGAACCATGACGGCGGCCGGTCGATCCGGTCGCCCGATCCAATCGGGTGGGTGTGATGCTGTTATTCAAAACGCTGATTATTGTGGTGCAGGTACTGTCTGCACTTGGTGTGATTGGTCTCGTGCTGCTGCAGCACGGCAAGGGTGCCGACATGGGCGCCGCATTCGGCAGCGGCGCGTCGGGCAGCCTGTTCGGTGCGACGGGCTCGGCGAACTTCCTGTCGCGCACGACGGGTATCCTCGCGACGATCTTTTTTATCGCGACGCTCGCGCTGACGTACCTCGGTTCGTACAAGTCGACGCCGTCGGCAGGCGTGCTGGGCGCGGCGGCGACCGCTCCGGCACCGGTGTCCGCCGCATCGGCGCCGGCTGTCGCGGCGTCTGCTGCAGCGGGTTCGGCTGCAAGCGCGCCGGGCCAGGACGTCCCGAAATAAAAAGTCAAAAATTTTGCGGTTGTGCGTTGAACAATTCTGGAAGTCGGGTTAGAATTTAATTCTTGAAGCGATTCGCGGGAAACGAGCAGCATAACCCGAGTTGCATGCAGTGCCGACGTGGTGAAATTGGTAGACACGCTATCTTGAGGGGGTAGTGGCGAAAGCTGTGCGAGTTCGAGTCTCGCCGTCGGCACCAAAGTTACTCAATGCCAGCCGCTTCTAGTGGCTGGCATTTTTCATTTCTGGGGTGTGCTTGCGGTTGTCTTGCGACCGCATGCACTCCGAAATGATTCCTTCCGCCGGATAGTGGTATTCTCCGGACGCTCAGAACTAACCGATAGAGGATTGCCTTGAACCTCGCAGCCTATTACCCCGTCTTGTTGTTCCTCCTCGTGGGCACTGGTTTAGGTATAGCGCTGGTCAGCATCGGCAAGCTCCTTGGTCCCAACAAGCCGGACGTCGAGAAGAACGCACCGTACGAGTGCGGCTTCGAAGCCTTTGAAGACGCCCGGATGAAATTCGACGTTCGGTATTACCTCGTCGCCATCCTGTTCATCATCTTCGATCTCGAAACCGCATTCCTGTTCCCGTGGGGCGTCGCGCTCCGGGACATCGGCTGGCCGGGTTTCATCGCAATGATGATTTTTCTGCTCGAATTCCTGCTGGGCTTTGCCTATATCTGGAAGAAAGGCGGGCTCGATTGGGAGTGATGGGTTAATCGCCGGTTTGCATGAGCGGCCACGCTCGGTCGCTCGTCTGGAGTGGAAAGCAAATGAGTATCGAAGGGGTCTTGAAGGAAGGGTTTGTCACCACGACGGCTGACAAGCTGATCAACTGGACGCGTACCGGCTCGCTGTGGCCGATGACGTTCGGGCTCGCGTGTTGCGCCGTCGAGATGATGCATGCGGGCGCGGCCCGTTACGATCTGGACCGGTTCGGCGTCGTGTTTCGTCCGAGCCCGCGTCAATCGGACGTGATGATCGTTGCCGGCACGCTCTGCAACAAGATGGCACCCGCACTGCGCCGCGTGTACGACCAGATGGCCGAGCCGCGCTGGGTGATCTCGATGGGGTCGTGCGCGAATGGCGGCGGCTACTACCACTACTCGTATTCGGTGGTCCGCGGCTGCGACCGGATCGTGCCGGTCGACGTCTACGTGCCGGGCTGCCCGCCCACGGCCGAGGCGCTGGTCTACGGCGTGATCCAGCTTCAGGCGAAGATCCGCCGCACCAATACCATCGCCCGTCAATAAAGCCCCGAGCGTCCCCTCAATATGGCAAGCAAAATCGAGACTCTCAAGGCAAACCTCGAAGCCGCGCTCGGCGCGCGCGTGGTGAGCCTTACCGAAGCGATCGGTGAACTGACGCTCGTTGTGAAGGCGAGCGATTACCTCGAAGTCGCAAAGACGCTTCGCGACGATCCGAAGCTCCGTTTCGAGCAGCTGATCGATCTCTGCGGCGTCGACTACCAGACCTTCGGCGACGGCGCCTACGACGGCCCGCGCTTCGCGGCCGTGTCGCACCTGCTGTCGGTCACGAACAACTGGCGCCTGCGCCTGCGTGCATTCGCGCCGGACGACGACCTGCCGATCGTGGCATCGCTGGTCGACATCTGGACCTCCGCGAACTGGTACGAGCGCGAAGCGTTCGACCTGTACGGCATCGTGTTCGAAGGCCACCCCGACCTGCGCCGCATCCTCACCGACTACGGCTTCATCGGCCACCCGTTCCGCAAGGACTTCCCGGTGTCGGGTTACGTCGAAATGCGTTACGACCCGGAAGAGAAGCGGGTCGTGTACCAGCCGGTGACGATCGAGCCGCGCGAAATCACGCCGCGCGTGATCCGCGAGGATCGCTATGGCGGTCTGAAACATTAAGGGGGCGTCATGGCAGAAATCAAGAACTACACGCTCAACTTCGGCCCGCAGCACCCGGCAGCGCACGGCGTGCTGCGCCTGGTGCTCGAGCTCGACGGCGAAGTCATCCAGCGCGCCGATCCGCACATCGGCCTGCTGCACCGCGCGACCGAAAAGCTCGCGGAATCCAAGACCTTCATCCAGTCCGTGCCGTACATGGACCGTCTCGACTACGTGTCGATGATGGTCAACGAGCACGGTTATGTGCTCGCGATCGAAAAGCTGCTCGGCATCGACGTGCCGGAGCGTGCGCAGTACATCCGCGTGCTGTTCGATGAGATCACGCGCGTGCTGAACCACCTGATGTGGATCGGCGCACACGCACTCGACGTCGGCGCGATGGCCGTGTTCCTGTACGCTTTCCGCGAACGCGAAGACCTGATGGACGTGTACGAAGCGGTGTCCGGCGCCCGGATGCACGCGGCGTACTACCGTCCGGGCGGCGTCTACCGCGATCTGCCTGACGCAATGCCGCAATACAAGGCGTCGAAGATTCGCAACGAGAAGGCGCTCGCGAAGATGAACGAATCGCGCAGCGGCTCGGTGCTCGACTTCATCGACGACTTCTTCACGCGCTTCCCGAAGTGCGTCGACGAATACGAAACGCTGCTGACCGACAACCGGATCTGGAAACAGCGTCTGGTCGGGATCGGCGTGGTCAGCCCGGAACGCGCGCTGCAGATGGGCCTGACGGGCCCGATGCTGCGCGGCTCGGGCATCGCGTGGGATCTGCGCAAGAAGCAGCCGTACGAAGTGTACGATCGCATGGATTTCGACGTGCCGGTCGGCGTGAACGGCGATTGCTACGACCGCTATCTGGTCCGCGTCGAGGAAATGCGCCAGTCGATCCGCATCGCGAAACAGTGTATTGAGTGGCTCCGAAAGAATCCGGGCCCGGTGATGACGGACAATCACAAGGTTGCACCGCCGTCGCGCGTCGGCATGAAGACCAACATGGAAGACTTGATTCACCACTTCAAGCTCTTCACCGAAGGTTTCCATGTGCCGGAAGGCGAAGCGTACGCGGCGGTCGAGCATCCGAAGGGTGAGTTCGGCATCTACCTCGTGTCCGATGGTGCCAACAAGCCGTATCGCCTCAAGATTCGCGCACCGGGTTTCGCTCACCTGGCGTCGCTCGACGAAATGGCGCGCGGTCACATGATCGCCGACGCCGTCACGATCATCGGTACGCAGGACATCGTGTTCGGCGAGATCGATCGCTAATAGGTTGCGCCGCCCGCACGAGCGGGCGGCGAGCAGTAAGTCACACGCGATGCGCGCTGAACCGGTGCGGCTTCGCAAGCTGTCAACAGAGTGAGCGCCAGGTCTGCCGTCCATGCACCCCAGTGTGCGGCAGGTTGTTCGTTCGGTAGGAATTGAAAGAGTCGTGTCTGAAAATGATCTCAGCTGAAGGCCTGAAGGAAATCGATCGAGCGTTGACGAAGTATCCCGCCGATCAGAAACAGTCCGCCGTGATGTCGGCGTTGGCCGTTGCTCAGGAAGAGCACGGCTGGCTGTCGCCCGAACTGATGCAGTTCGTTGCGGACTATCTCGGCATGCCGGCCGTTGCCGTGCAGGAAGTCGCGACGTTCTACACGATGTACGAGCTCAACCCGGTCGGCAAGCACAAGATCACGCTTTGCACGAACCTGCCGTGCCAGCTGGGTCCGGACGGCGGCGCGGAAGCGACTGCCGACTACCTGAAACAGAAGCTGGGCATCGGCTTCGGCGAGACCACGCCCGATGGCAAGTTCACGCTGAAGGAAGGCGAATGCATGGGCTCGTGCGGCGATGCGCCGGTGCTGCTGGTGAACAATCACAGAATGTGCAGCTTCATGAGCCGCGAGAAGATCGACCAGCTGCTTGAGGAGCTCTCGAAATGACGTCCCTCCACGACCGTCACATCAAACCGCTGATCCTCGCTGGTCTGAACGGCGAGAACTGGCATCTCGAAGACTACGTTGCGCGCGGTGGCTACAAGCAGCTGCGCCGCATTCTCGAAGAAAAGATCACGCCCGAGCAGGTGATCGCCGACGTGAAGGCGTCGGGCCTGCGTGGCCGTGGCGGTGCGGGCTTCCCGACCGGCCTGAAGTGGAGCTTCATGCCGCGCCAGTTCCCGGGGCAGAAGTACCTCGTCTGCAACTCGGACGAAGGCGAGCCGGGCACGTTCAAGGATCGCGACATCCTGCGCTGGAACCCGCACGCGCTGATCGAAGGCATGGCCATCGGCGCATACGCGATGGGCATCACCGTCGGCTACAACTACATCCACGGCGAAATCTTCGAAGTGTATCGACGCTTCGAGGCCGCGCTCGATGAAGCACGCGCAGCCGGGTTCCTCGGCGACAACATCATGGGCTCGGAATTCTCGTTCCAGCTGCACGCGCACCATGGTTACGGCGCGTACATCTGCGGCGAGGAAACGGCGCTGCTCGAGTCGCTCGAAGGCAAGAAGGGCCAGCCGCGCTTCAAGCCGCCGTTCCCGGCGAGCTTCGGCGTGTACGGCAAGCCGACCACGATCAACAACACTGAGACGTTTGCCGCGGTGCCGTTCCTGCTGTCCATCGGGCCGCAGAATTACCTCGAGATCGGCAAGCCGAACAACGGCGGCACGAAGATTTTCTCGGTGTCGGGCGACGTCGAGCGTCCGGGCAACTACGAAGTGCCGCTCGGCACGCCGTTCGCGACGCTGATGGAGCTCGCCGGCGGGATGCGCGGCGGCAAGAAGATCAAGGCCGTGATTCCGGGCGGTTCGTCGGCACCGGTGATCCCGGGCGACATCATGATGCAGACCGATCTCGATTACGACGCGATCGCGAAGGCGGGCTCGATGCTCGGTTCCGGCGCGGTGATCGTGATGGACGAGACGCGCTGCATGGTGCGCTCGCTGCTGCGCCTGTCGTACTTCTACTACGAGGAATCGTGCGGCCAGTGCACGCCGTGCCGTGAAGGCACCGGCTGGCTGTATCGCGTCGTGAACCGTATCGAGCACGGCGAAGGCCGTCAGGAAGATCTGGACCTGCTGAACTCGGTTGCCGAGAACATCATGGGCCGCACGATCTGTGCGCTCGGCGATGCGGCGGCGATGCCGGTGCGCGGGATGCTCAAGCACTACTGGGACGAATTCGCGTACCACGTCGAGCACAAGCACTGCATGGTCGGCGGCCACGCGCCGCATGTGGCTGCGGCAGCCTGAAGCGAAACACCCGGTTGCGGAATTTGAGCGCACGGTCGGGCGAACGCGCGAACGAGCGGAAATAGGTTAAGGACCATTCACCATCATGGTTGAACTTGAAATAGACGGCAAGAAGGTCGAGGTGCCCGAAGGCAGCATGGTGATCCAGGCTGCGCACAAGGCGGATACGTACATTCCTCACTTCTGCTATCACAAGAAACTGTCGGTTGCGGCCAACTGCCGGATGTGTCTCGTCGAAGTCGAGAAGATGCCGAAGGCCGTGCCTGCCTGCGCGACCCCCGTGTCGGCCGGCATGATCGTCCACACGCAGTCCGACAAGGCTGTGAAGGCGCAGCAGTCGGTGATGGAATTCCTCCTCATCAATCACCCGCTCGATTGCCCGATCTGCGATCAGGGCGGCGAATGCCAGCTGCAGGATCTGGCGGTCGGCTACGGCAAGTCGTCGTCGCGCTACGCGGAAGAGAAGCGCGTGGTGTTCCACAAGAACGTGGGCCCGCTGATCTCGATGGAAGAAATGTCGCGCTGCATTCACTGCACGCGCTGCGTCCGCTTCGGCCAGGAAATCGCCGGCGTGATGGAGTTCGGCATGCTGGGCCGCGGCGAGCACTCGGAAATCACGACGTTCGTCGGCAAGACGGTCGACTCCGAAATGTCGGGCAACATGATCGACCTGTGCCCGGTCGGCGCGCTGACCAGCAAGCCGTTCCGCTACAGCGCCCGTACCTGGGAACTGTCGCGCCGCAAGTCGGTGAGCCCGCACGATTCCGTCGGCGCGAACCTCGTCGTGCAGGTGAAGAACAACCGCGTGATGCGCGTGCTGCCGTTCGAGAACGAAGCCATCAACGAATGCTGGATCTCGGACAAGGACCGCTTCTCGTATGAAGGCCTCAACAGCGAAGAGCGCCTGACGAAGCCGATGCTGAAGCAGGGCGGCCAGTGGATCGAGACCGACTGGCAGACCGCGCTCGAATACGTCGCGAAGGGCCTGAAGGGCATCGCCGCGGATCACGGCGCGAACGCGCTGGCGATGCTCGCGAGCGCGCACAGCACCGCTGAAGAGCTGTTCCTCGTGAAGCAGCTCGCCAACGAACTGAAGACGCCGAACGTCGATTTCCGTCTGCGTCAGCAGGATTTCTCGGCGCCGGTCCAGGGCGCACCGTGGCTCGGCATGCCGATCGCCGACCTGTCGAACGTGGACGCCGCGTTCGTCATCGGTTCGTTCCTGCGCCGCGACCACCCGCTGTTCGCCGCCCGCCTGCGCCAGGCCGCGAAGAATGGTGCGAAGCTGCACTTCCTGCACGCGACCGGTGACGACGCACTGATCCCGACCGCGCAGCGCATCGTCGCCGCGCCGTCGGCATGGCTCGACGAACTGGCCGGCATCGCCGCAGCCGTCGCGCAACTGCGCGGCGTCGCGCTGCCCGACACGCTCGCGGGCGTCACCGCATCGCCGGCTGCACAGACGGTCGCTCAAGCGCTCGCAAACGGCGAACGCCGCGCGGTGCTGCTCGGCAACGTCGCGGTCCGCCATCCGGAATTCGCGAAGCTGCACGCTGTCGCGCAGTGGATCGCCGACAACACCGGCGCCACGTTCGGCTTCCTGACGGAAGCGGCGAACACGGTCGGTGCGCACGTCGTCGGCGCGCTGCCGGGCGACGGCGGCCTGAATGCACGCGAAGCGTTCGCGCAGCCGCGCAAGGGCTACGTGCTGCTGAACATCGAACCGGAATTCGATACGGCCGATCCGGCGCAGGCGCTTGCCGCGCTGAACCAGGCGGAAATGGTCGTCGTGATGTCGCCGTTCAAGCACGGCCTCGACTACGCCGACGTGCTGCTGCCGGTTGCACCGTTCACGGAAACGGCCGGCACGTTCGTCAACGCGGAAGGCACCGTGCAGAGCTTCAACGGCGTCGTGCGCCCGCTCGGCGACACGCGTCCGGCCTGGAAGGTGCTGCGCGTGCTCGGCAGCCTGCTCGGCCTGCCGAACTTCGAATACGAGACGGCGGAAGAAGTGCGTCTCGCGGCGCTCGGCGACGCAGGGGTTGCCGGCCGTCTGTCGAACCAGACATCGGTCGCGCCGGCGCGTGCCGCAGCGAATGCCGCGAACGGCGGCTTCGAGCGCCTCGCCGATGTGCCGATCTATCACGCCGACGCGCTCGTGCGCCGCGCAGGTGCACTGCACCTGACGGTCGCCGCGAAGGCAGCGAATGCCGCAGCCCTGCCGGCCGCGTTGTTCGACAAGCTGGGCTTGAAGGAAGGCGACGCCGTGCGCGTGCGCCAGGGCGAGCGTGCGGTGCAGTTGCCGGCCGTGCGCGACGCGAATCTTGCGGAGACGGTCGTTCGCGTGTCGGCGGCAACGCCTGCCGGCGCAGCGCTCGGCAGCCTGTCCGGTGAACTGGTGGTGGAGAAGGCGTAAATGAGCTTGTTCGATACGATCAACGCGGGCGGATCCCAGCTTCTCGGCTTCGCGTGGCCGACGGTGTGGGCAATCGTGCGCATCCTCGTCGTCTCCGTCGTCATCCTGCTGTGCGTCGCGTACCTGATTCTGTGGGAACGCAAGCTGATCGGCTGGATGCACGTGCGTCTCGGTCCGAACCGCGTCGGCCCCGGCGGCCTGCTGCAGCCGATCGCCGACGTGCTGAAGCTGCTGCTGAAGGAAGTCATTCAGCCGAGCGCGGCCAGCCGGTGGCTGTACCTGATCGCGCCGGTCATGACCGTCGTGCCGGCGTTCGCGGTGTGGGCCGTGATCCCGTTCCAGGCCGAAGCTGTCCTCGCGAACGTGAACGCGGGCCTGCTGTACGCGATGGCGATCTCGTCGATCGGCGTGTACGCGGTGATTCTCGCGGGCTGGGCATCGAACTCGAAGTACGCGTTCCTCGGCGCGATGCGCGCCGCGGCGCAGATGGTTTCGTACGAAATCTCGATGGGCTTCGCGCTGGTGCTGGTGCTGATGACGGCCGGCAGCCTGAACCTGTCGGAAATCGTCGGTTCGCAGCAGCACGGCTTCTTCGCGGGCCACGGCGTGAACTTCCTGTCGTGGAACTGGCTGCCGCTGCTGCCGGCGTTCGTCGTCTACTTCATCTCGGGCATCGCCGAAACGAACCGTCACCCGTTCGACGTGGTGGAAGGGGAGTCGGAGATCGTCGCGGGTCACATGATCGATTACTCGGGCATGGCGTTCGCGCTGTTCTTCCTCGCCGAGTACATCAACATGATCGTGATCTCGGCGCTGGCTGCGACGCTGTTCCTCGGCGGCTGGGATGCACCGTTCGAGTTCCTGTCGTTCATTCCGGGCATCTTCTGGCTGGTGCTGAAGGTCTTCGCACTGCTGTCGGTGTTCATCTGGGTCCGTGCGACGTTCCCGCGTTACCGTTACGACCAGATCATGCGCCTGGGCTGGAAGGTGTTCCTGCCCGTCACGGTGATCTGGGTGATCGTGGTCGGCTTCTGGATGATGTCGCCGCTCAACATCTGGGTGAAGTAAAGATCGGACGAAATCATGACGGCTATCCAACACTTCTTTAAGACCTTCTTCCTGACCGAGCTGCTGAAAGGGCTCGCGCTGACCGGTCGTTACACGTTCAAGCGCAAGGTCACCGTGCAGTTCCCGGAAGAGAAGACGCCGATCTCGCCGCGCTTCCGCGGGCTGCACGCGCTGCGCCGCTACGAGAACGGCGAAGAGCGCTGCATCGCGTGCAAGCTGTGCGAGGCCGTGTGCCCCGCCATGGCGATCACGATCGAATCGGAAACGCGCGCGGACAACACGCGCCGCACGACGCGCTACGACATCGACCTGACGAAGTGCATCTTCTGCGGTTTCTGCGAAGAGAGCTGCCCGGTCGATTCGATCGTCGAGACGCAGATTCTCGAGTACCACGGCGAAAAGCGCGGCGACCTGTATTTCACGAAGGAAATGCTGCTCGCGGTGGGCGATCGCTACGAGAAGGACATCGCTGCGGCAAAGGCTGCCGACGCGCCGTATCGTTGATTGTGTTTGCAGTGCCGGCCCGAAGCACGGGCCAGCCGCCGCGACGGGTGCGGGCGTCCCGCAAGCCGCGCCTGACTATGGCCTAACGATGAACCGGTAATCATGGAATTCACGACCGTACTGTTCTACATCTTCGCGCTGCTCCTGGTGGTATCAGGGCTGAAGGTGATCACTTCGCGCAACCCGGTGGCGTCTGCGCTTTTCCTTGTGCTGGCGTTCTTCAATGCCGCCGCGATCTGGATGCTGCTGGAAGCGGAGTTCCTCGCGATCCTGCTGGTGCTGGTGTACGTGGGCGCCGTGATGGTGCTGTTCCTGTTCGTCGTGATGATGCTGGACATCAACATCGACTACCTGCGTCGCGACTTCAAGCGCTTCGTGCCGATGGCGACCGTGGTCGGCGCGATCATCGTGATCGAGACCGCGCTGATCCTGTGGCGCGGCTACGGCGACACGCACACCGTGCACGCGATGGCGACGGGCGAAATGGCCAACTGGTCGAACACGCGACTGATCGGCAAGGTGATCTACACCGACTACATCTTCGCGTTCGAAATCGCCGGCCTCGTGCTGCTGGTCGCGATCATTGCCGCGATCGGGCTGACCGAGCGCAAGGGCAAGGACAGCAAGCGCCAGCGTGTGTCGGATCAGGTCAAGGTGCGCCGCGACGACCGCGTGCGCCTCGTGAAGATGGACGCCGAGAAGCCGGAGCCGGAAGCGGCGCAGAGCGAAGCCGGTTCGGGCAACAACGGCTAAGCGGAGAAAAGAAAACCATGTTGACTCTTGCTCATTACCTCGTGCTCGGCGCGATTCTGTTCGCGATCAGCATCGTCGGGATTTTCCTGAACCGCCGCAACATCATCATCATCCTGATGGCGATCGAACTGATGCTGCTGGCGGTGAACACCAACTTCGTCGCGTTCTCGCACTATCTCGGCGATATACACGGCCAGATCTTCGTGTTCTTCGTGCTGACTGTCGCCGCAGCGGAAGCCGCGATCGGTCTCGCGATTCTGGTGACCCTGTTCCGCAAGCTCGACACGATCAATGTCGAGGATCTCGATCAGCTCAAAGGTTAATCTCAGGCTACGCTGTTATGTCAACGACACTCAATGAAAACCTGCTGCTGGCGATTCCGCTCGCTCCGCTGGCCGGCTCGCTGATTGCGGGGCTGTTCGGGAACGCAGTCGGGCGCAAGGGCGCACACCGGATCACGATCCTCGGCGTGATGATCGCGTTCCTCCTGTCGGCGAAAGTCTTCCTCGACGTGATGGGCGGCGCGAGCTTCAACGCGACCGTCTACGAATGGATGAACGTCGGCTCGCTGAAGCTCGAAGTCGGCTTCCTCGTCGATTCGCTGACCGCGATGATGATGGTCGTCGTGACCTTCGTCTCGCTGATGGTGCACATCTACACGATCGGCTACATGGCGGAAGAAGACGGCTACCAGCGCTTCTTCTCGTACATCTCGCTGTTCACGTTCTCGATGCTGATGCTCGTGATGAGCAACAACTTCCTGCAGCTGTTCTTCGGCTGGGAAGCGGTGGGTCTGGTGTCGTACCTGCTGATCGGCTTCTACTTCACGCGTGAGAGCGCGATCTACGCGAACATGAAGGCGTTCCTCGTGAACCGCGTGGGCGACTTCGGCTTCCTGCTCGGCATCGGCCTGCTGCTCGCGTTCGCCGGCTCGATGAACTACGGCGAAGTGTTCGCGAAGCGCGCCGAGCTCGCGAGCCTGCACTTCCCGGGCACCGACTGGGGCCTGCTGACCGCCGCCTGTATCTGCCTGTTCATCGGCGCGATGGGTAAATCGGCTCAGTTCCCGCTGCACGTGTGGCTGCCGGACTCGATGGAAGGCCCGACCCCGATCTCGGCGCTGATTCACGCGGCGACGATGGTGACGGCCGGCATCTTCATGGTGGCGCGCATGTCGCCGCTGTTCGAGCTGTCGGACACCGCGCTGTCGTTCATCATGGTGATCGGCGCGATCACGGCGCTGTTCATGGGCTTCCTCGGCATCATCCAGAACGACATCAAGCGGGTGGTCGCGTATTCGACGCTGTCGCAGCTCGGCTACATGACCGTCGCGCTCGGCGTGTCCGCTTACCCGGTCGCGTTGTTCCACCTGATGACGCACGCGTTCTTCAAGGCGCTGCTGTTCCTCGGCGCGGGCTCGGTGATCATGGGCATGCACCACGACCAGGACATCCGCAACATGGGCGGCCTGCGCAAGTACATGCCGATCACGTGGATCACGTCGCTCGTCGGCTCGCTCGCGCTGATCGGTACGCCGTTCTTCTCGGGCTTCTACTCGAAGGACTCGATCATCGACGCGGTGAAGCTGTCGCACCTGCCGGGTTCGGGCTTCGCGTACTTCGCGGTCGTCGCGAGCGTGTTCGTCACGGCGCTGTACTCGTTCCGCATGTACTTCCTGGTGTTCCACGGCGAAGAGCGTTTCCGCAAGCCGAAGCATCCGGAATCGCCGATGGGCATGGCGGCCGCGCACGGCCACGACGACCACGGCCATGGCCACGGTCATGACGACCACGCGCACGAGCCGCACGAGACCCCGTGGGTCGTGTGGGTGCCGCTCGTCCTGCTGGCGATCCCGTCGGTGATCATCGGTGCGATCGCGGTCGGCCCGATGCTGTTCGGCGACTTCTTCGCGCACGGCGTGGCGTTCGACAAGGTGATCTTCATCGGCGAAAACCATCCGGCACTGGCCGAGATGGCCGAGGAGTTCCACGGCTGGGTGGGCATGGGCCTGCACTCGGTGTCGGGCCTGCCGGTCTGGCTCGCGCTCGCCGGTGTCGTCGTCGCATGGTTCCTGTACCTGAAGCGTCCGGAGCTGCCGGCGTCGATCCGCCGCGCGTTCGGCCCGATCTACACGCTGCTCGACAACAAGTACTACATGGACAAGATCAACGAGGTGGTGTTCGCCCGCGGTTCGGTGGCGATCGGCCGCGGCCTGTGGAAGGAGGGTGACGTCGTGGTGATCGACGGCCTCGTCAACGGCAGCGCGCGGTTCATCGGCTGGTTCGCCAGCGTGATCCGCTTCCTCCAATCCGGTTACATCTATCACTACGCGTTCGCCATGATCATCGGCATGCTGGGGCTCCTGACCCTGTTTGTAACGCTCGGCGGCAAATAAGGCGGGGGGACAACTTAATGCACGCTTTTCCGATTCTGAGTACCGCGATCTGGCTGCCGATCGTTTTCGGCCTCCTCGTGCTTGCGGTGGGTAACGACAAAAATCCGGGGACGGCCCGCTGGGTCGCGCTGATCGGTTCGCTGCTCGGCCTCGCGGTCACGATTCCGCTGATCACGGGCTTCGATTCGAGCACGGCCGCGCTGCAGTTCGTCGAGAAGTCGACCTGGATCGAACGCTTCGACATCTCGTATCACCTCGGGGTCGACGGCATCTCGATGTGGTTCGTCGTGCTGACCGCGCTGATCACGGTGATCGTCGTGATCTCCGCGTGGGAAGTGATCACCGAGAACGTCGCGCAGTACCTCGCGGCTTTCCTGATCCTGTCCGGGATCATGATCGGTGTGTTCTCGGCGGCCGACGGCCTGCTGTTCTACGTGTTCTTCGAGGCGACCCTGATCCCGATGTACATCATCATCGGCGTGTGGGGCGGCCCGAACCGCGTGTATGCGGCATTCAAGTTCTTCCTGTACACGCTGGCCGGCTCGCTGCTGATGCTGGTCGCACTGATCTACCTGTACACGGAAACGCATTCGTTCGACCTGGCGACGTGGCAGAACGCGAAGATCGCGATGACGCCGCAGATCCTGCTGTTCATAGCGTTCTTCCTTGCGTTCGCGGTGAAGGTGCCGATGTGGCCGGTGCACACCTGGCTGCCGGACGCGCACGTGGAAGCGCCGACGGGCGGCTCGGTCGTGCTGGCCGCGATCATGCTGAAGCTCGGCGCGTACGGTTTCCTGCGCTTCTCGCTGCCGATCACGCCTGACGCGAGCCATTTCCTGGCCCCCGTCGTGATCACGCTGTCGCTGATCGCGGTGATCTACATCGGCCTCGTCGCGATGGTGCAGGCCGACATGAAGAAGCTGGTCGCGTATTCGTCGATCGCGCACATGGGCTTCGTCACGCTCGGCTTCTTCATCTTCAACCAGCTCGGCGTCGAAGGCGCGATCATCCAGATGATTTCGCACGGCTTCGTGTCGGGCGCGATGTTCCTTTGCATCGGCGTGCTGTACGACCGCGTGCACTCGCGCCAGATCGCCGACTACGGCGGCGTCGTCAACGTGATGCCGAAGTTCGCGGCGTTCGCGATGCTGTTCTCGATGGCCAACTGCGGCCTGCCGGGTACCTCGGGTTTCGTCGGCGAGTTCATGGTGATTCTCGCGGCCGTCCAGTACAACTTCTGGATTGCATTCGGCGCGGCGTTCACGCTGATCCTCGGCGCGGCCTATACGCTGTGGATGTACAAGCGCGTGTACTTCGGCGCGGTCGCGAACGATCACGTCGCCAAGCTGAAGGATATCGGCCGTCGCGAATTCGTGATGCTGGCCGTACTTGCCGCGTTCACGCTGCTGATGGGCCTGTATCCGAAGCCTTTCACCGACGTGATGCACGTTTCCGTGGAAAACCTCCTCTCCCATGTCGCGCAGTCCAAGCTGCCGCTGGCGCAGTAATCGCGAGCGGAGGAACTCAAGATCATGAACGCTCCTATGAATGTCCTGTTGCCTGACGCGCTGGTGATGGCTGCCATCGTCGTCGCATGGCTGAACGACACCTTTACCGGTGCCTCAGGCCGCCGCCTGACCTATCTGATCGCGGTCGTATCGTCGGTCGTCGCCGGCGTGTGGTTCGCCGTGCAGGCGCTCGACCCGCAGCAGTACTACTTCTTCTCGAAGATGATCGTCGTCGACTCGTTCGCGAGCATGATGAAGGCGGTCGTGTCGTTCGGTTTTGCGGTCTCGCTCGTTTATTCGCGCAAGTACCTCGAAGATCGCGACATGTTCCGCGGCGACGTGTTCCTGCTCGGCATGTTCTCGCTGCTCGGGCAGCTGGTCATGGTGTCGGGCAACAACTTCCTGACGCTGTACCTCGGTCTCGAACTGATGTCGCTGTCGCTGTATGCGGTCATCGCGCTGCGCCGCGACGCCGCGCAGTCGAGCGAAGCCGCGATGAAGTACTACGTGCTGGGCGCGCTCGCGTCGGGCTTCGTGCTGTACGGCATCTCGATGCTCTACGGTGCGACCGGCTCGCTGGAGCTGGGCGAGGTGTACAAGGCGGTCGGCGGCAACACCGACGCAGCCGTGCTGATGTTCGGCGTGATCTTCATCGTCGCCGGTATCGCGTTCAAGCTCGGCGCCGTGCCGTTCCACATGTGGGTGCCGGACGTCTACCAGGGCGCACCGACCGCGATGACGCTGTTCGTCGGCGGCGGCCCGAAGGTTGCCGCGTTCGCGTGGGGCCTGCGCTTCCTGGTGATGGGCCTGCTGCCGCTCGCACAGAACTGGCAGACCGCGCTCGTGATCCTCGCCGCGCTGTCGCTGATCGTCGGCAACATCACGGGTATCGTCCAGCGCAACATCAAGCGGATGCTCGCGTATTCGGCGATCTCGAACATGGGCTTCGTGCTGCTCGGCCTGCTCGCGGGCATCGTGAAGGGCGACGCGGCGGCACCGGCGAACGCATACAGCTCGGCGATGTTCTACGCGATCGTCTACCTGATCACGACGCTCGGCTCGTTCGGCGTGGTGATGCTGCTCGCGCGCCGCGATTTCGAAGCCGAAACGATCGACGACTTCAAGGGCCTCAACAAGCGCAGCCCGGTGTTCGCGTTCGTGATGATGGTCATGATGTTCTCGCTGGCAGGCATCCCGCCGACCGTCGGCTTCTACGCGAAGCTTGCCGTGCTCGAGGCGACCGTCAACGCGGGTCTCACGTGGCTGGCCGTGCTGGCCGTGATCACGTCGCTGTTCGGCGCGTTCTACTACCTGCGTATCGTGAAGCTGATGTACTTCGATGCGCCGCAGGATTCGACGCCGATCTCGGGCGATTTCTGCAAGCGCACGATCCTCGTGCTGAACGGCCTTGCGGTCGTCGTGCTCGGCCTGATTCCGAGCCCGCTGCTGACGGCCTGCCTGCAGGCAATCCGTCACACGCTGCCGCTGTAATGTCGGCAGCCGGCTGGTTTATCGTGCTGTTGGCGCTCGTGTGCGCCAACCTGCCGTTCCTGAACCAACGCCTCTTCGCCGTCGTGCCGTTCGGCGCGGCGAAGAAGAGCGCGTGGGTGCGGATCGGCGAGCTGATCGTGCTGTATTTCGTCGTCGGTGCGCTCGGCTTCTGGCTTGAGTCGCGCGCCGGCAACCGCTTCGAACAGGGCTGGCAGTTTTACGCGATCACGTTCAGTCTTTTCATCGTGTTCGCGTTTCCCGGCTTCACGTTCCAGTATCTCGTCAAACGACGCTGACGGCTCCGGCCGTCGCGCTCAATCTTGGAGCCGCCGATGGCCGAACTACCCAATCACGACGCCGCACTGACCGAAACCTGCCTCGAGAGCGAGGCGATCTTCGACGGCGCGTTCCTCAAGCTCAAGCGCGACACCGTCCGCCTGCCGGACGGCAAAAAGGCCCTGCGCGAATACGTGCAGCACCCGGGCGCGGTGATGGTGATCCCGCTGTTCGACGACGGCCGCGTGCTGATGGAAAGCCAGTTTCGCTACCCGATCGGCAAGGTGATGGCCGAATTTCCGGCCGGCAAGCTCGACCCGAACGAAGGCGCGCTCGCGTGCGCGGTGCGCGAACTGCGCGAGGAAACGGGTTACACGGCACGCGAATACGTGTTCCTGGCCCGCATTCACCCGATCATTTCCTATTCGACCGAATTCATCGACCTGTACCTTGCGCGCGGGCTGACCGCGGGCGAGCGCAAGCTCGACGAAGGCGAATTCCTCGAAACCTTCACCGCGACGCAAGCCGACCTGCAGGAATGGGTGCGCACGGGGCAGATCTCCGACGTGAAGACGATCATCGGCACGATGTGGCTCGACAAGGTGCTGTCCGGCACCTGGCCGCTCGGCCCGGTCCTGACGCCCTGAGCCCGGCGTCAGCGGCGGGTGGGGCGCCGCGTTACAATCCGGTGACGCGGCGCTTCCGCGTCGCGCGATCGGGATTTAGCACGATCGTTCACAAAACCTGTTTTTGCGCTACACTCGCCACACGCCCTGATTCAGCATGAAGGTCCTCGATTTACAGTGCCCGCACGGTCATCGGTTCGAAGGCTGGTTCGCTTCCGCCGATGAATTCGAAGCGCAGTTGTCCCGCAAGCTGGTCGAATGTCCGGTGTGCGGGACGACCGAGGTCAATCGTCTGCCGTCGGCGCCGCGCCTGAACCTGTCGGGCGCGACGCAGGCACAGCCGGCCGATCCGCGTGCGCTGCAGGCGCAGGTGATGCGCGCGCTGCGCGAGGTGCTGGAGAAGACCGAGAACGTGGGCGAGCGCTTCGCCGAGGAAGCGCGGCGCATCCATTACAACGAGGCGCCGGCACGCAGCATCCGTGGCGTCACCACGCCGGAAGATGCGCAATCCTTGGTCGAAGAAGGCATCGACGTGATGCCGCTGCCGATTCCCGCCGCGCTGAAAGAACCGCTGCAATGACGTACGCAGTGGATCCTTGCCCGGCCGGACGGCCGTGGCGAGCGTCTGCATGGGACCGGAGTAACCGCTAAAGCGCTAACTCCGGTCGACAGGAGACACTGCGCATGGATCTGGATTATTCCCCCGCCGACGACGCGTTCCGCGTCGACGTTCGCGCCTGGCTCGAGGCCAACCTGCCTCACGCACTGCGCGCCAAGGTACTCGATCACAAACGACTCGACCGCGAGGATTTCGCGAGCTGGCACCGGATTCTCGGCCAGCGCGGCTGGTCCGCGCCTGCCTGGCCGGTCGAATACGGCGGCCCGGGCTGGAACGCGACGCAGCGACACATCTGGGATGAGGAGTGCGCGCGGATCGGTGCGCCGACCGTGCTGCCGTTCGGCGTGTCGATGGTCGCGCCGGTGCTGATGAAATACGGCAGCGAAGCGCAGAAACGTCACTATCTGCCGCGCATTCTCGACGGCTCGGACTGGTGGTGCCAGGGCTACTCGGAGCCGGGTTCCGGATCCGACCTCGCGTCGCTGCGCACGCGCGCCGAGCGCCAAGGCGACCACTACGTCGTCAATGGCCAGAAGACCTGGACGACGCTCGGCCAGTACGCCGACATGATGTTCTGCCTCGTGCGCACCGATCCGGACGCGAAGAAGCAGGAGGGCATCTCGTTCCTGCTGATCGACATGAAGACACCCGGCATTACGGTGCGCCCGATCGTCATGCTCGACGAGGACCACGAGGTCAACGAGGTGTTCTTCGAGGACGTGAAGGTACCGGTCGAGAATCTCGTCGGCGACGAGAACCGCGGCTGGACCTACGCAAAATACCTGCTTGGCCATGAGCGCACCGGCATCGCACGCGTCGGCGCGTCGAAGCGCGAACTCGCGTTCCTGAAGCGCGTGGCGTCGAACCAGCGCAAGAACGGCAAGCCGTTGCTTGCCGATCCCGTATTCGCCGCGAAGGTCGCGGCGCTCGAAGTCGAACTGATGGCGCTCGAAGTGACGGTGCTGCGTGTGGTCAGCCGCGAGACGAGCGGCAAGGGGCCGGGCCCCGAGGCGTCGATGCTGAAGATCAAGGGTACCGAAGTGCAGCAGGCGCTCACCGAGTTGATGGTCGATGCGATCGGTCCGCTCGCCGCGCCGTTCGACGTGCCGTTCCTCGACGGCGAGCGCGAGCACAGCATCGCGGGCGACGACGATGCAGCGCCGCTTGCCGCGTATTACTTCAATTACCGGAAGACGTCGATCTACGGCGGTTCGAACGAGATCCAGAAGAACATCATCGCGCAGATGATTCTGGGTCTGTGATCACGGAACGGGAGCGGAGACAACCATGGATTTCAGCTTTACCGATGAGCAGCAGCAGTTCGCCGACGCGCTGCACCGTTATCTCGGCGAGCAATATGGCTTCGATGCGCGTCAGGCAATCGTGCGCAGCGACACGGGCGTGTCGGACACGCAATGGAGCGCGTTCGCGGAACTGGGGCTGACCGCACTGCCGGTGCCGGACGCACAGGGTGGCTTCGGCGGCGGCCCGGTCGACATGCTGGTCGTGATGCAGGCGCTCGGCCGCGCGCTCGTGATCGAGCCGTACTGGGCAACGGCGGTCGGCGTCGAGGCGCTGCGCATCGCAGGCTCCGGCGCAGGCGAGGATGCCGCGCTGCTGGAGGCGGTCGCGCAGGGGCAAAAGCGCCTGGCGGTTGCGTTCCACGAACCGCATGCGCGCTACGACCTGTTCGAGCTCGACACTCACGCACACGAGCAGGGCGGCACGTATCGACTGACCGGCACCAAGTCGGTCGTTCAGCACGGCGCACAGGCGCACGCGTGGATCGTGCCTGCGCGCGTCGACGGCGGCGGCATCGGCCTCTTTGTCGTCGAACGGGATGCAGCGGACACGAAGGTGGTCGACTACCGGACCATCGACGGCCAGCGTGCCGCGACGATCGAGTTCAACGAGACGCCTGCACGACTGCTGACGGGCGGCGCACGCGACGCGGCGGCGCTCGAGCAGGTTGCCGATTACGCGACGTTCCTGCTGTGCGCGGAAGCGGTCGGCGCGCTCGACGAACTGAATCGCGCCACGGTCGAATACACGAAGACGCGCGAGCAGTTCGGCGTGCCGATCGCGCGTTTCCAGGCGCTGCAGCACCGGATGGTCGACATGCTGATCCATGCCGAGCAGGCGCGTTCGCTGACCTACCTGGCGGCGGTGCGCTACGCGAGCGGCGATGCCGATGCGCGACGCAAGGCCGTGTCGGCCGCGAAAGCGCGCGTCGGCGCGGCCGCGCGCTTCGTCGGCCAGCAGGCCGTCCAGTTGCACGGCGGCATGGGCGTGACCAACGAGGTAGCCGCCGCGCACCTGTTCAAGCGGCTGTCGATCATCGAGACGACGCTCGGCGACACCGATCATCATCTTGCCCGCATCGTGGCACTGCCCGATTTCGCGCAGGCCGACGCGGCATGACGGCGGCGCGCGAGCGCGTCAGACAAGGAGACACACAAGTGGGTATCAGTTACGAAGATCTGGTGGTCGGCAGCACCATCGAAGTGGGCCGCTACACGTTCGAGCCCGACGACATCAAGGCATTCGCGCAACGCTACGACCCGCAGCCGTTCCATCTCGACGAGGAGGCCGCGAAGTCGTCGCCGTTCGGCGGGCTCGTCGCGAGCGGCTGGCATACGTGCTCGGTGTTCATGAGCCTGCTGATCAAGAAGCTCGGGCCGGACTCGACCAGCATGGGCTCGCCGGGCATCGACTCGATTCGCTGGCTCAAGCCGGTGCGCTCCGGCGACACGATCACGATGTACCAGAAGGTCCACGACAAGCGCGTTTCGGAGAGCAAGCCCGATCGCGGCATCGTGTCGACGGAGTGGATCGGCGTCAATGGCAGCGGCGAGACGGTGATCAGCGTGCACAGCAAGGTGATCTTCGGGCTGCGCCATCCGGGAGGCACGAACGCATGACCGACGCGACATTGCCGCTGATCGCATCGGCGCAGGCGCTGCAGGCGCGTGTCGGCGCGGAGCCGCTCGCGAGCGGCTGGCTCGCGATCGACCAGCATCGCGTCGACGGTTTCGCCGACGCGACCGGCGATCATCAATGGATACACGTCGACCCCGAACGCGCGCGGCGCGAGTCGCCGTTCGGCGGGCCGATCGCGCACGGGTTCCTGACGCTGTCGCTGATTCCTGCGTTGATGACCGACGCGATGCGCTTCGAGCAGAAGATGGGCGTGAACTACGGACTGAACCGTGTGCGGTTCCTGAAGCCGGTGCCGGTCGGTGCGCGCGTACGTGCGCTGTTTGCGGTGAAGGAAACCGCCGAGGCTGCGCAGGGCGGCGTGCAGGTGACCTGGTCGGTGTCGATGCAGGCCGAGCGTCCCGACGCGCCGTTGCTGGTTTGCGCGGTTGAATTCATCACGCTGCATTACTTCTGAAACGCGGGGCGGCATGCACGGATGCCGCTCCGCCCGTCACGCGCGGGTCAGTGCTTCGCGTATTGCGTCGCGCCGAACAGCACCTCACGCGCCTTGTCGTCCTGTAGCGGCTTGCGCATCGACGCAAGGACTTCGACGCCGCGCTGCACGGCCGGTCGCGCGGCGATCGCCTCGTGCCAGCGTTTCACGTTCGGCAACTCGTCGAGCACGATGCCCTGGTTTTGCCAGGAGCGCGTCCACGGGAACGTCGCAATGTCCGCGATCGTGTACGCGTCGCCCGCGAGATATTCGGATTCGCCGAGGCGCTTGTCCATCACGTTGTAGAGGCGCTTCGCTTCGTTCGTGTAGCGGTTGACCGCGTACTCGATCTTCTCCGGCGCATACAGGCGGAAGTGGTGCGCCTGCCCGAGCATCGGGCCGATACCACCCATCTGGAACATCAGCCACTCGAGCGTCGCGTAACGCGCGGCCGGATCGGTCGGCAGGAACTTGCCGGTTTTCTCCGCGAGGTAGATCAGGATCGCGCCCGACTCGAACAGCGAGATCGGTTTGCCGCCGGGGCCGTCCGGATCGACGATCGCGGGGATCTTGTTGTTCGGGCTGATCTTCAGGAATTCGGGCTTGAACTGGTCGCCCGCACCGATATCGACCGGATGGGCACGATAAGCGAGGCCGGTTTCCTCGAGCATGATGTGCACCTTGTGGCCGTTCGGGGTCGCCCAGCTATAGACGTCGATCATCGTCAACTCCTTGGTTGCATGCGCGAAAGCGGCGCCGGCAGCGCGCCGCGGCAGGCGGTCATTAGAGCATGGATCGACGCGGGCTGCTGGCGACGGAAACGTGCCTGCAGAGGCATACGCGCGGCTTTCCCTAATGCACCTTCTGCACGTATTGCCGCGCCAGTTCACCTCTGAATTGCTCGACGATCAGCGAGCCCGCGAACCCGTCGATCGGTGCGTCGAGCCGGTGCGATATCGCCTCGATGTTGAAGCGCTGCTGCTCGCCGACGGAGGCTGTGCCTTCGAATGCCGCGTAGTCGGTACCGTGTTGCGCAGGCTCATTCGCTTGCGTCGTGGTGCCGTCTCGATGCCGATGCGCGGCTCGGGGTTGCGCGGATTGCAGGTACGGGTGGTACGGCACTTCCTTCGTCGTGTTGCGGACGTGGCGAATCAGCGCTTGTAGCGGGGCTGGCGTTTCTCGAGAAATGCGGTGATGCCTTCGAGCCCGTCCGCATGATGCAGCGACGCGACGAAATGATCGCGCTCGGTGCCGAGATGCGGTTCGAGCGGCTGCATCGTCGCGTCGTCGAGCAACGATTTGATACGCGTGAGCGCATTCGGCGAGATGCCGGAAAGGGCATCGGCCCATGCCAGTGCGTCGGTCAGTGCCGAGCCGGGCACGGCGAGCCGGTTGACGACGCCGAGCGCATGGAGGCGTTCGGCCGCGACCGGCTTGCCTTCGAACAGGATCTCGGCCGCGATCGCACGCGGCAGCGCGCGGGCGAGGAACCACGAACCGCCGCCGTCGGGCGTCAGGCCGACGCGCGCGTACGACATCACGAACTTCGCATCGTGCGCGGCGACGATCAGGTCGCACGCGAGCGCGAGCGAAAAGCCTGCGCCGGCCGCGGCGCCTTCGACCGCCGCGATCACCGGCTTCGTCGATGCGCGGATCGCCGTCACCCACGCGCCGAGCTGATCGATGCTGTCGGCCTGGTAGGACGGATCCTTCGAGCGGTTGTCGAGCAGCCGGTTCAGGTTGCCGCCTGCGCAGAAGAAGCGATCGGCGCCCGTCAGCACCACCGCGCGAATCGCGGGATCACGCTCGGCGGTGGCGAGTGCTTCGACGCCGGCCGCATACATGTCGGGATGCAGCGCGTTGCGCGCGCCGGGATTGGATAGCGTGAGGACGAGCGTCGAATCGCTCTCGGGCGGACGCGAGGCCAGCAGTTCAGCACTCATGCGAGCGTGTCTCCATCGGATGGCGGGGCTGCGGCGCCGCGCGTGTCGTGCGGACAGGCGCGGCTGTTGTTGCAGCGGATGTATTGTTGTCGTGACGGACGCAAAACTTGCTTTAGACTAGCACGAACGTGCTTTTCAGCACGACGTATCCCGATGCGGCCGGCATCGTTGCGGCCGCGCTCCAGCAAGGAAGGAGACTCCGATGCTACAGCTGTGCGGTATCCCGTTGTCCAACTATTACAACAAGGTGAAGTTCGTCCTGCTCGAGCACGACATCCCGTTCGAGGAGTCTGTGTGCGGTTTGCCGATCAGCGATCCGGCCCAGCTCGCCGATTCGCCGCTCGGCAAGATTCCGTTCCTGAGGACCGAAGAGGGCGCGCTGTTCGAGTCGCAGGTGATCGTCGAATACCTGGCGGCGCGTTATCCCGAGAAAGCCATTTTCCCGGCAGGGCCGTTCGCGGCCGCGAAGGTGCGCGAACTGGTCGAGACGCTCGAGCTGTATCTCGAATGGATGGCGCGCGAGATCTATACGGAAGCGTTTTTCGGCGGCAAGGTCAGCGACGGAATGAAGGCGCACGTCGAGAAGCGCCTGCCGCGCGCGATCGATGCGTTCAAGCAGATGACGCAGTTTTCGCCTTATGTGCTCGGCGAGTCGTTCAGCCTCGCCGACATCGCCGCAACGATCCATCTGCCGGTCATCGGGATGGCGACGAAGGCCGTGTACGGGCGTGACTTCCTGCTCGACGCAGGCATCGACTGGAAGGCGCACTCGAAGAAGGTCGGCGAGCGCGCCGCCGCGCAGCGCGTGGCCGCCGATCGCAAGGCTTACGTCGAAGCGACGAGCGGCGTGCGCTCGTAAGCGCGATTCCGGCGGGGCGGCGCGGGCCGCCCCGTGCGGGACTTACAGGCGGGCGAGCCGCTCGAGCGCGGACGCGAGCGTGCGTTCCTGCTTCGCGAAGCAGAAGCGCACGACGCCCGATTCGTGCGGCTCGTGATAGAACGCCGACACCGGAATCGCGGCCACGCCGATCTCCGACGTGAGCCATTTCGAGAATTCCGCTTCGGGCAGGTCGCTGATCGCCGAGTAATCGACGCACTGGAAGTACGTGCCCGTGCACGGCAGCAGCTTGAAGCGCGTGCGCTCGAGGCCGGCACGGAAGAAGTCGCGTTTTTGCTGGTAGAAGCCGGCGAGCGTCAGGTACGGGGCCGGGTCGCGCAGGTAGTCGGCGAGCCCGATCTGCATCGGCGTGTTCACGGTGAAGACGTTGAACTGGTGGACCTTGCGGAATTCCGCGGTCAGCGCCGCAGGCGCCGCGACGTAGCCGACCTTCCAGCCCGTCACGTGATAGGTCTTGCCGAAGCTCGACACGATGAAGCTGCGCGACGCGAGTTCCGGATAGCGTGCAACGCTCTCGTGGCGCGCGCCGTCGAAGACCATGTGCTCGTAGACCTCGTCGGACAGGAGCAGCACGTTGGTGCCGCGCACGATGTCCTCGAGCTTGCGCATGTCCGCCTCGCGCCACACGGTACCCGTCGGGTTGTGCGGCGTGTTGATCAGGATCATGCGCGTTTTCGGCGTGATCGCGGCCGCGAGACGGTCGAACGGGATCGCGTAGTCCGGCGCTTCCAGCGTGACGAACACGGGCGTGCCGCCCGCGAGTTCGATCGACGGCAGGTAGCTGTCGTAAGTCGGTTCGACGACGATCACTTCATCGCCCGGATGCACCGCGCACAGGATCGCCGTCAGCAGCGCCTGCGTCGCGCCGGCCGTTACGGTGATTTCGGTGGCCGGATCGTAGCGCCGGCCGTAGACCTGCGCGATCTTGTCGGCGATCGCGTCGCGCAGCGGCGCGACACCGGCCATCGGCGGATACTGGTTGTGCCCGTTGCGCATCGCGGCCGCGACGGCGTCGACGATGCGCGGATCGCAATCGAAATCGGGGAATCCCTGGCCGAGGTTCACGGCGCCTTTTTCGGCGGCAAGCGCGCTCATGACCGTGAAGATCGTCGTGCCGACGTTCGGCAGGCGCGAGGGGAAAACGGGCGTCGTGGGCATGTCTGAAGGAGCGTTCATCGATACGTTCGAAATCGGGTGGAGACTGGTGCGTCAGGCCGGCGTGGCCGTGGCGATCGGCGCGGCGTCGAGCGCGCAGGCCTCGGCAAACGGCGCCGGTTGCGCGATCCGGAAGCCAAAGTCGCGAGCGGTGCGCTTCGCGAGCTTCAGCAGCGCACGGTCTTTCGAGACGAGCCATTCGGCCTGCGCGGCGCGGGCGAGTTCGAGAAACTTCTGGTCGTCGCGGTCCTTGCATTTCGGCAGCGGCGGCGCGTCGGCGTCGACGGGCGGCGGCTCGACGAGGCTCGCCAGACGGGCGACGGTCGCGAGCGCAGCGGCCTTGTCGACCGCGCGCGCCTGGAACTGCGGATAATCGAGCACGTACTCGAGCTCCGTCAGGCAGCGGCCATCGATTACGGCGGCAAGCGTGCCGCGTTCCAGCGCGGCCCGGATCGGGCGCGTAGCGGGGTCGTCGAATACGAGAATGTCGATCCAGACGTTCGAGTCGAGCACGACGCGGTGCGCGGTGTGCGGGGCGAGAGAGCGGGTCATTCGTTACAATCGGTGGTTTTCGTCTGACCGCAAGGCACGGCGTGCCAGCGAGCCTCTATGATAATCGTTCTCTCTCCAGCCAAATCCCTCGACTACGATACGCCTGCGCACGTCCAGTCTTACACGAAGCCTGCATTCGTCGACGACGCGTCGGAACTGATCGACGGCCTGCGCAAGCTTTCGCCGCAGGACATCGCGACGCTGATGGATATTTCCGATCCGCTCGCGCGCCTGAACTTCCAGCGCTACGCGGACTGGTCGCCGACCTTTACGCCGGCCAATGCGAAGCAGGCCGTGCTCGCGTTCAACGGCGACGTATATGAAGGATTCGACGCGAAATCGCTGTCGTCCGCCGATCTCGACTATGCGCAGCAGCACGTGCGCGTGCTGTCGGGCCTGTACGGGCTGCTGCGTCCGCTCGACCTGCTGCAGCCGTACCGGCTCGAGATGGGTACGCGTTTCGCGAACGCGCGCGGCAAGGATCTGTACGCGTTCTGGGGCGACCGCATCACGCGCGCGCTGAACGAGCAGCTCGAGACGCGCAGCGGCGCGGCGCGCGTGCTGGTCAACTGTGCGTCGACCGAGTACTTCAAGTCGGTCAAGCCGAAACTGCTGGCCGCGCCCGTCATCACGCCGGTGTTCGAGGACTGGAAGGGCGGCCGGTACAAGATCATCAGCTTTCATGCGAAGCGTGCGCGCGGCCTGATGGCGCGTTTCATCGTCGAGAACCGTATTACCGAGCCGAAGGCGCTGCAGGATTTCGCGACGGAAGGCTATGCATTTGACGCGGCTGCGTCGAACGATTCGACTTACGTATATCGCCGGCGAGTCGGCGAGTAACCATGCCGGCCGTTCACGAGATGGCCGGCGCATGCATGAGGCCGGGCAGGCGACACACCGCCGGTTTCGGCCGACTGCTTTGCATGGGACCAGAGTAAGTGCTGAAGCACTAACTCTGGTCGACAGAGGAGAGACAGATGACCCTTTCGATCACCAGCAATTTCGACGCAGGCGCAATCGACGTCGTGTCGTGCGACAGCCCCGATGCGATTCGGCTGCGCGTACGCGGCGACAGTCGCTCGGAATTCGCGCAATGGTTTTACTACCGCTTGACGGGTGCACGCGGCGAGCGGTGCGTGATGACGTTCGAGAATGCGGCCGACTGCGCGTATCCGTCGGGCTGGCGCAACTACAGCGCGGTGGCGAGCTACGACCGCGTCGACTGGTTTCGCGTGCCGACGACGTTCGACGGCAAGACGATGACCATCGACCATACGCCCGAGTTCGACAGCATCTACTACGCGTATTTCGAACCGTACTCGGAAGAACGTCACGCGGCGTTTCTTGGCGCGGTCCAGCAGTTGTCGCAGGCGAGCGTCGTCGAGCTCGGCCGTACGGTCGAAGGCCGCCCGATGTCGCTGCTGACGCTCGGCACGCCGGAAACCGACGGTGAGCCGAAGAAGAAGGTGTGGATCATCGCGCGCCAGCATCCCGGCGAGACGATGGCCGAGTGGTTCGTCGAAGGCCTCGTCAAGCGGCTGGCCGGATGGGGTGACTGGGCCGGCGATCCGGTCGCGCGCAAGCTCTACGATCGCGTGACGTTCCACATCGTCCCGAACATGAACCCGGACGGCAGCGTGCACGGCAACCTGCGCACCAATGCGGCAGGCGCGAACCTGAACCGCGAGTGGATGGCGCCCGACGCCGAGCGCAGCCCCGAGGTGCTGGCCGTGCGCGACGCGATCCACGCGATCGGTTGCGACATGTTCTTCGACATTCACGGTGACGAGGACCTGCCGTACGTGTTCGTTGCCGGTTCGGAGATGCTGCCGAGCTTCACCGAGCAGCAGGGCAAGGAGCAGACCGCGTTCATCGACGCGTTCAAGGTGGCGAGCCCCGACTTCCAGACCGAGCACGGCTACGCGGCGAGCAAGTACAAGGAAGACGCGCTCAAGCTCGCGTCGAAGTACATCGGCCACCAGTTCGGCTGCCTGTCGCTGACGCTCGAGATGCCGTTCAAGGACAACGCGAACCTGCCCGACGAGCGGGTCGGCTGGAACGGTGGGCGCAGTGCGGCGCTCGGTGCGGCGATGCTGGCCGCGATCCTGGTGCACGTCGACGCGTTCGCGTAAGCGTACCGTCGTCGTATAAAAAAGCCGGGGCATCCTGTGATGCCCCGGCTTTTTTTCTGTCGTTGCCGCGTCGTCGTATCAGGACTTCTTCGCGGTTTTCTTCTTCACGACCTTCTTCTGGCCGCTCGACTTTTTCGTTGCGACGGCCTTCTTGCCGGTGCGGCCCGATGCCTTGGCCTTGCCTCGGTGCGACTTGCCCTTGAACTTCTTCGTCGAAGACGTCGAGCGTTCGGCGCGCGGCTTCAGCGGCGGAACGGGGTCGTTCCAGCTGAACGCGAGCATCTGCTGGCCGACATAGCCGCAGCGGAATTTCAGCGGCGTCGCGTCGCTGCCGTCATTGTGGATGCCGAGTCCGTCGACCGTGACGATGTTGTCGACCTTCACGCGCTGCTTGCCCTGGTCGAACGAGTCGTTCCACGGCGTGATCGGCGCGTTGCCGCTGTCGAATGCGTTCGGCGCGAAGTCGACACGGTCGAAGGCCGACGACGTGCTGGCGATGAAGCTGCCGTGCGCCGCACAATCGGCGGCGAGCGGATCGGCATGCATTTCGTTGACGAATTTGTTGATCAGTTCGGAGCGCTGGTCGAGCAGGTCAGCGAACACCGGTGTCGGAAGCGCAAGCGACAGGCCCGCGATACAGGCTGCCAGCTTGCCGAGCGCCCGGAAAATCCGGAGCGAGGCAGGTGAGCTGTCCATCTGGTTATTGGTGAGGAGCGAATGAGACATCGGGCACGTATAGATGCCCGATGAAGAACAGGAGTTCAATCTTAGCGTAAAAAAGTTGTGCGGCAGTAGACGGCATATTCTCCCGCGCCGCGGAAGCGGCCGCCGACACGTGTTGACGGTGCCGTGATCGGAAGGGAATTCAGGCGCGCGGGCCGCCGAGGCGATAGCGCCGGACGTCGAAGGTCGTGACCCACGCGGGGCGATAGACGGCGATGAGTGCTGTCGCCATGCCCGTGAACCACGCTTCGCCGAGCGCGAGCAGCGCCGTGTTCAGCAGATAGCCGGCCGGAATCACGACGGGCACGCCATCCGCGAGCGCGAGCTGGACACCGGCCGCGGCAGCCGCGACCGCGATGATCGCGATGGCCGGCGACAGGAATCCCTGGCCGGTGATGAACGATGCGAGATTGTGCGGCAGCCATGCGAGTGCGGCGCGCTGCAACAACGCCGACACGGCGACAGGCAGCGCACCGTAGATCAGATAGGTCAGGCCAATGCCTTGCCACGGCGCGTCGAAGATGATCGCGGCAACCGCCGTGACGGCGCCCATTGCGATCAGCGCGAGTGTCCAGTCGAACAGTGTGACGAGCAGCGTTGCGCCAAGCAAATGCATGACGATGCCGTCTTCGAGCCAGGCATTCGAGGCCCAGAGGACCGCGATCGCGGTGACGAGCGCGAGCCACACGTGCTGGAGCGTGGCGTCCTGCAGGCGCACGAAGGGGCGATTCCAGATCGCGAGTGCGAGCAGGGCCGCGGCGGCGATCCAGCCACCGATGCCAATCCAGAGCGGAAGCGGTGTGAAAAGAAAACCCATGCGTTCATATTACTCGTTGAGCATCAAAGGTGGGAATCCGCACATACCGACCGTCGCAATATCGAGACTGTTGGCCTAGCGTTCGCGCCGGAACCGTGCCGGCGGCTCTGCGGCGAGCGGCAGGTCTTGCGTACTGGCATTCGCGGCCGGCAACGGGTACGGATGGTCGTTCCGTTGCGTCCGACGTGGAGCCGGACCGTGTTCGCCGATGGCCGGCTTGCACGCGCGGCTGCGGTTCGCCAGCAGCACCTCGAGGTGGGGCGACAGCCAGCCGTTGTAGATCGCGACCGCGGCGGCGCGGTTTGCGGCGCCAAGCTGCTGGAAGATGCTGGCGAGGTGGATCTTCACGGTACCTTCGCTGATGCCGAGCGTACGGGCGATCATCTTGTTCGTACTGCCCATGTGGACGAAGCGCATGATCTGCGCTTGCCTCGGCGACAAGAGGCCGCTCGGCGGGCGGCGGGGCAGCGATCCGGCGAGCGTCTGGAAATGGGCATCGTGGCGGACCGCGGCCGCGGAGGGCAGCAGGCTGAGGGCGATCGGCGGGATGTAGTGCCCACCCAGCAGCACCATCTCGAGCGCGCGTACGATCAGGTGCGGCCGCGTGGAGTGCGGGATCACGCCCGCGACACCATAGTTGAAGAAGCGCTGGATGGATTCCGGCGACGCTTCGTCGACGAGCACGGCGGCGGGTGTCGGCGAGCACGCGCTGCACAGCGCCTGAAGCTCGCTGAGCCGGCCGACGTCCAGCCAGTCGATCGCGACGAGGTCGAAACGCTGGGTGCGCAGCAGCCGGCGCGCCTGGAAGCCGTCGGGCGCATCGTTGATGCTGGCGTGACGGTCGATCTGCCGCAACAGGGCCTTCAGTCCGTCGCGCCGCTCGGCGTCTGAATTGAGCACCAGGAACCGCATATTCAACCTCCTAAGGTGAGTCATTGATTTGCCGTCGGTCATGCCTTGGGTCCGATAATGACAAAGACCTTACACGATGTCTGCTTGGCTGAAAGGCTTAGGAAAAGTCTGAAATTTCGGGCGGCGGAATAGCGGACAAGAAAAAAGCCGCTCCGGCGGGAACCGGGAGCGGCTTCGGGCGGGCAGGCCGGGTGGGCCCGCGGCGCGCGGTCAGTGGAAGTGCGGTTGGGCGGGCGACGCGTCTTCCGGCATTTCAGCGTGGACGATTTCGCCGAGCGGATCCGCGTAGAGCGGCACGCCGCAATCGTCGCAGTATTCGGGCTCGAAGCGGCCGGCGTGCCTGCGGACGTCGGTTACGCCGCATTCCTTCAGCAGGTTCACGATTTCCTCGAGCGGCCCTTCGATCGGTGCCTCGCCTTCGAGCGTCGCGCTGTCGGTCGACACGTCGCCGTTTTCGCGACCGTAGAGCGGCCACACGACACCGTAGATCACATCGTTGCTGGCACGTCGGGTGAAGCCGACACGATATTCATCGATACGGCGTTCGCCGAAGCCGGCGACCACCGCGCGGAGTTCCTGCGGTGCCACACCAAGTGTGTCGAAAAGATAACGAATGGCGGTTCGCACCGTGTGCGGACGAATGCGTTCGTCCGCATCCCGGCACGCCGAATAGTACGCGTCCGGAAGCAGGCATTCGAACTCGCAGCCGGGCAGTGCGATCGACAGGTTCGGGCCGCCCTGGGCCGTCCATTGCTCGAGGCACTGGCCACGTTCGATCCGACTGCCGCTTTCTTCTTCCTGCCAGCGGAACAGCGACGCGCCGACGGGCGCGGCGACGACGGCGAGCAGGAAGCGCGGGTCGGCGAGGATCGGCGAGGTTTCGGGCAGGTCGCCGAAGCTGAGCTTGGGCGTGTGCTGGGTGATCGCCGAATGCGCGAGCTGCTGGGCAAGCCGGTAGGTTTCGACGTGGTGCCGCGGCAGCTGGTCGATGCTGTAGAGGAACGGCGCAAGCCCGACGAGCGTGCCGTTCGCAAGGACGTGGGCCTGCAGGTGCGTTCGCAGCGCGTCGGCAACGTCGCTCTTGAGCGGGCCCGACGGAATCATGTACCGCGTCCAGGCGAGCACCGGGACGGCGACCAGCAGCGCGTCGTACGGCTGGCCGTCGTGCTCGATCACCATCGACTCGCTATGGGTCTCGGCCATGTCGGCGAGCGCGCCGTAGGCATCGGGATGATTCTGCTGAAGATGGTCGAGCGCTGCGTCGAGCGTGGTCTGGTTGCCGTTGCGGACAATCTTGGCAAGCAGCGCATCGAGCTTCGCTTCCCAGAAGCGATCCTCGATGCGGCTGCCCGAGGCGAAGAGCGCAAGCGACAGACCAACCAGTTTGTCGGCATCGGGGGGGAGGCGTTTGGCGATTCGCTGGCGCATATTAAAGACGTATATAGAAAGAGGCGAAGAACCTCACATTCTAGTCCGTTCTTTGCACCATAAGCGGTCTCGTGCCCAGGCATGGCCGGACGGCCGAATGACGGCTTTTGTAAAAAAGTTGCTTCAAACCCCTTGCGCGAACGGGTCGGGGTGCATAGAATCACGCCTCTTTCGCGCTAACGGAAACGCAGCGCGGGAGGGGGAAGCGAAGCAGTGTGGGTGTCTGGTTTCGGACGCTGGCGCTGCCGAGGAAGTTGAACCCCGCAGTCGCAACGAAGCAGTTAAAAAGTTGTTGACGAACTGCGAAACACGGTTCATAATCTCGCTTCTCTGCTGCTGAAAACGCAGCGCTGCTGAGAAACACGAAGTTCCTCGCAGATTGCTCTTTAAAAATTAACAGCCGATAAGTGTGGGCGCTTGATGGAAGCGAGCTGATCCTCGGATCAGATAGCAAAAGTATCAAGAGTCTCACACTAAAGTAAGTCAGGTTTATGAAGCAATTCATATTCCTGTCAGCTTTGAGTGAGCGACCGGTTCTTAACTGAACCGAAAACAGTAACAGGTTTAAACTGAAGAGTTTGATCCTGGCTCAGATTGAACGCTGGCGGCATGCCTTACACATGCAAGTCGAACGGCAGCACGGGTGCTTGCACCTGGTGGCGAGTGGCGAACGGGTGAGTAATACATCGGAACATGTCCTGTAGTGGGGGATAGCCCGGCGAAAGCCGGATTAATACCGCATACGATCTACGGATGAAAGCGGGGGACCTTCGGGCCTCGCGCTATAGGGTTGGCCGATGGCTGATTAGCTAGTTGGTGGGGTAAAGGCCTACCAAGGCGACGATCAGTAGCTGGTCTGAGAGGACGACCAGCCACACTGGGACTGAGACACGGCCCAGACTCCTACGGGAGGCAGCAGTGGGGAATTTTGGACAATGGGCGAAAGCCTGATCCAGCAATGCCGCGTGTGTGAAGAAGGCCTTCGGGTTGTAAAGCACTTTTGTCCGGAAAGAAATCCTTGGCTCTAATACAGTCGGGGGATGACGGTACCGGAAGAATAAGCACCGGCTAACTACGTGCCAGCAGCCGCGGTAATACGTAGGGTGCGAGCGTTAATCGGAATTACTGGGCGTAAAGCGTGCGCAGGCGGTTTGCTAAGACCGATGTGAAATCCCCGGGCTCAACCTGGGAACTGCATTGGTGACTGGCAGGCTAGAGTATGGCAGAGGGGGGTAGAATTCCACGTGTAGCAGTGAAATGCGTAGAGATGTGGAGGAATACCGATGGCGAAGGCAGCCCCCTGGGCCAATACTGACGCTCATGCACGAAAGCGTGGGGAGCAAACAGGATTAGATACCCTGGTAGTCCACGCCCTAAACGATGTCAACTAGTTGTTGGGGATTCATTTCCTTAGTAACGTAGCTAACGCGTGAAGTTGACCGCCTGGGGAGTACGGTCGCAAGATTAAAACTCAAAGGAATTGACGGGGACCCGCACAAGCGGTGGATGATGTGGATTAATTCGATGCAACGCGAAAAACCTTACCTACCCTTGACATGGTCGGAATCCCGCTGAGAGGTGGGAGTGCTCGAAAGAGAACCGATACACAGGTGCTGCATGGCTGTCGTCAGCTCGTGTCGTGAGATGTTGGGTTAAGTCCCGCAACGAGCGCAACCCTTGTCCTTAGTTGCTACGCAAGAGCACTCTAAGGAGACTGCCGGTGACAAACCGGAGGAAGGTGGGGATGACGTCAAGTCCTCATGGCCCTTATGGGTAGGGCTTCACACGTCATACAATGGTCGGAACAGAGGGTTGCCAACCCGCGAGGGGGAGCTAATCCCAGAAAACCGATCGTAGTCCGGATTGCACTCTGCAACTCGAGTGCATGAAGCTGGAATCGCTAGTAATCGCGGATCAGCATGCCGCGGTGAATACGTTCCCGGGTCTTGTACACACCGCCCGTCACACCATGGGAGTGGGTTTTACCAGAAGTGGCTAGTCTAACCGCAAGGAGGACGGTCACCACGGTAGGATTCATGACTGGGGTGAAGTCGTAACAAGGTAGCCGTATCGGAAGGTGCGGCTGGATCACCTCCTTTCCAGAGCTATCTCGCAAAGTTGAGCGCTCACGCTTATCGGCTGTAAATTAAAGACAGACTCAGGGGTCTGTAGCTCAGTCGGTTAGAGCACCGTCTTGATAAGGCGGGGGTCGTTGGTTCGAATCCAACCAGACCCACCATTGTCTTGTCTGGCGGTAGTACCTGAGGAATCTGTACTCATGGGGGCATAGCTCAGCTGGGAGAGCACCTGCTTTGCAAGCAGGGGGTCGTCGGTTCGATCCCGTCTGCCTCCACCAATCTTCAACGGGAAGCGTTTGGATCACACGTAAGTGACGTGTGAGACGAGCATTTGCCATTGGCGATTGAGCCAGTCAGAGCGGTACGAAAGTATCGGCTGTCGTTCTTTAACAATCTGGAAGAAGTAAGTAATTTGGATAGCGGAAGCGTCTTGAGATGGACGTGAAAACTATCCGGGTTGTGATTGTATCGATGTATCTCAAGATGATTCGAACTCTATGTTTGACTCAATTGGAATACGGCACAACGCGAAAACTCAACCTGTAACGACTGTCGGAGAGACAGACTCGTTATAGGGTCAAGCGAACAAGTGCATGTGGTGGATGCCTTGGCGATCACAGGCGATGAAGGACGCGGTAGCCTGCGAAAAGCTACGGGGAGCTGGCAAACGAGCTTTGATCCGTAGATGTCCGAATGGGGAAACCCACTCCTTTTGGAGTATCCATGGCTGAATACATAGGCCATGCGAAGCGAACGCGGTGAACTGAAACATCTAAGTAACCGCAGGAAAAGAAATCAACCGAGATTCCCAAAGTAGTGGCGAGCGAAATGGGATGAGCCTTGTACTCTTTATTTGTATTGTTAGCCGAACGCTCTGGAAAGTGCGGCCATAGCAGGTGATAGCCCTGTAGGCGAAAACAGTATGAAAGAACTAGGTGTACGACAAGTAGGGCGGGACACGTGAAATCCTGTCTGAAGATGGGGGGACCATCCTCCAAGGCTAAATACTCGTGATCGACCGATAGTGAACCAGTACCGTGAGGGAAAGGCGAAAAGAACCCCGGGAGGGGAGTGAAATAGATCCTGAAACCGCATGCATACAAACAGTCGGAGCCTCGTAAGGGGTGACGGCGTACCTTTTGTATAATGGGTCAGCGACTTACGTTCAGTAGCAAGCTTAACCGTATAGGGCAGGCGTAGCGAAAGCGAGTCCGAATAGGGCGTTCAGTTGCTGGGCGTAGACCCGAAACCAAGTGATCTATCCATGGCCAGGATGAAGGTGCGGTAACACGTACTGGAGGTCCGAACCCACTAACGTTGAAAAGTTAGGGGATGAGCTGTGGATAGGGGTGAAAGGCTAAACAAACTTGGAAATAGCTGGTTCTCTCCGAAAACTATTTAGGTAGTGCCTCGTGTCTCACCTTCGGGGGTAGAGCACTGTCATGGTTGGGGGGTCTATTGCAGATTACCCCGCCATAGCAAACTCCGAATACCGAAGAGTGCAATCACGGGAGACAGACATCGGGTGCTAACGTCCGGTGTCAAGAGGGAAACAACCCAGACCGCCAGCTAAGGTCCCCAAATATAGCTAAGTGGGAAACGAAGTGGGAAGGCTAAAACAGTCAGGAGGTTGGCTTAGAAGCAGCCACCCTTTAAAGAAAGCGTAATAGCTCACTGATCGAGTCGTCCTGCGCGGAAGATGTAACGGGGCTAAGCTATATACCGAAGCTGCGGATGCGTGCTTTGCACGCATGGTAGGAGAGCGTTCCGTAAGCCTGCGAAGGTGCGTTGAAAAGCGTGCTGGAGGTATCGGAAGTGCGAATGCTGACATGAGTAGCGATAAAGGGGGTGAAAGGCCCCCTCGCCGTAAGCCCAAGGTTTCCTACGCAACGTTCATCGGCGTAGGGTGAGTCGGCCCCTAAGGCGAGGCAGAAATGCGTAGCTGATGGGAAGCAGGTCAATATTCCTGCACCATTGTTAGATGCGATGGGGGGACGGATCGCGGAAGGTTGTCCGGGTGTTGGAAGTCCCGGTCGCTGCATTGGAGAAGGCGCTTAGGCAAATCCGGGCGCGGAATTCAAGGGTGTGGCGCGAGCTCCCTAGGGAGCGAAGCAATTGGAAGTGGTTCCAAGAAAAGCCTCTAAGCTTCAGTCTAATGATGACCGTACCGCAAACCGACACAGGTGGGCGAGATGAGTATTCTAAGGCGCTTGAGAGAACTCGGGAGAAGGAACTCGGCAAATTGGTACCGTAACTTCGGGATAAGGTACGCCCTTGTAGCTTGATGCCCCTGCGGGCAAAGGGTGAAGGGGTTGCAATAAACTGGTGGCTGCGACTGTTTAATAAAAACACAGCACTCTGCAAACACGAAAGTGGACGTATAGGGTGTGACGCCTGCCCGGTGCCGGAAGATTAAATGATGGGGTGCAAGCTCTTGATTGAAGTCCCGGTAAACGGCGGCCGTAACTATAACGGTCCTAAGGTAGCGAAATTCCTTGTCGGGTAAGTTCCGACCTGCACGAATGGCGTAACGATGGCCACACTGTCTCCTCCCGAGACTCAGCGAAGTTGAAGTGTTTGTGATGATGCAATCTACCCGCGGCTAGACGGAAAGACCCCATGAACCTTTACTGTAGCTTTGCATTGGACTTTGAACCGATCTGTGTAGGATAGGTGGGAGGCTATGAAACCGGAACGCTAGTTTCGGTGGAGCCGTCCTTGAAATACCACCCTGGTTTGTTTGAGGTTCTAACCTTGGCCCGTGATCCGGGTCGGGGACAGTGCATGGTAGGCAGTTTGACTGGGGCGGTCTCCTCCCAAAGCGTAACGGAGGAGTACGAAGGTACGCTAGGTACGGTCGGAAATCGTGCTGATAGTGCAATGGCATAAGCGTGCTTAACTGCGAGACCGACAAGTCGAGCAGGTGCGAAAGCAGGTCATAGTGATCCGGTGGTTCTGTATGGAAGGGCCATCGCTCAACGGATAAAAGGTACTCTGGGGATAACAGGCTGATACCGCCCAAGAGTTCATATCGACGGCGGTGTTTGGCACCTCGATGTCGGCTCATCTCATCCTGGGGCTGTAGCCGGTCCCAAGGGTATGGCTGTTCGCCATTTAAAGAGGTACGTGAGCTGGGTTTAAAACGTCGTGAGACAGTTTGGTCCCTATCTGCCGTGGGCGTTGGATATTTGAAGGGGGCTGCTCCTAGTACGAGAGGACCGGAGTGGACGAACCTCTGGTGTACCGGTTGTCACGCCAGTGGCATCGCCGGGTAGCTATGTTCGGAAGAGATAACCGCTGAAAGCATCTAAGCGGGAAACTCGCCTTAAGATGAGATATCCCTGGGGACTAGATCCCCTTGAAGGGTCGTTCGAGACCAGGACGTTGATAGGTCAGGTGTGTAAGCGCAGTAATGCGTTCAGCTAACTGATACTAATTGCCCGTAAGGCTTGATCCTATAACAAGTCTGTTTCGACAGCCGTTGGCGCTTCAGCGCTTACGGATGTCGAACGTCGAGTGCAAGGCACTCGGCGTACGACGGTTGAAGTACCGCGTACGTGTGAGATACAGCTCACAACCCAAAATTACTGCTTCTTCCAAGATTGGTCGTGCTGCGAAGCAGCGCGACAACCCTCTTTGCCTGATGACCATAGCGAGTCGGTCCCACCCCTTCCCATCCCGAACAGGACCGTGAAACGACTCTACGCCGATGATAGTGCGGATTCCCGTGTGAAAGTAGGTAATCGTCAGGCTCCCTAAGCCAAGAACCCCCGCCCGTAAAGGCGGGGGTTTTTGCATTTCGGTGGCAGAAATATACGCCCCGGGGGCGGGCGAGTGTAGCGTGCCCCAATCGCCGCATCCGTCGACCTGCGCCAGATCAGCCACCGTCCATCCCGCCGCCGGCCCTCACCGCGGAACGAAACCGCGCGATTTGATACGATCGAAATGTCGTCGGCGATTGCTTTCGTCGACGCTCATGTTCGAAACCAGGGCTTGATGGAGAGGGTGGGGAATGAATATCGGCGACGCGTCACGCGAATCCGGAGTCAGCGCAAAAATGATCCGGTACTACGAACAGGTCGGCCTGCTTGCACCGAGCAAGCGTACCGACGCCGGCTACCGGGTCTACGGCGCGGACGAAATCCATATCCTGCGCTTTATCCGTCAGGCGCGACGGCTTGGTTTTCTCGTCGAGGACATCCGCAAGCTGTTGACGCTCTGGCAAGATCGCTCCCGCGCCAGCGCCGAGGTGAAGTCGATTGCGCTCGAACACGTGGCCGAACTCGACAAGCGCATCGCGGAGCTGAGCGACATGCGCGATACGCTGGCCAACCTGGCCGCGCACTGCCATGGTGACGGACGGCCTGAATGCCCGATTTTGGCGCGCCTGGCCGACCCCGTCAGTGAACCAGATTAGTGCGTGCACTCGAGGCCCGAAATGGGCATCTGATTCAATATCTATAAAAATCAATGACTTGTAGTGGATTTGCGTGCGAGCATTCCAAAGTGGAATGGCTTCCATGCAAGTATTTCACTAGCATCTTGGTGCGGCGTCGCTATAATTCGGGAATACCCTATACGGGAAATCCCTGAATCTCGATTCACCAGGGGTCCCTCTTCCTTGGAGAACGTCATGATCGCCTACATCGTCGAAAAGCTGAGCAACTGGTTCGAATCCGCAGAACGTGAGCGCCGTGAGGCTTACCTCGCCACGTCGTCGGACATCGTCCAGCTCGAGAGCCGTATCCGCTCGCTCGAAACCAACGGCTACTCGCTGTAATCGAGTCACCGTCAGGTGCCGTGTGGCGCCGAACGAAAAGCAAGCCCCGTATTTGACGGGGCTTTGTTTTTTGTGCGCCGGATCTGGCGAAATCGTCTGAGCAGCGCTATGGTATGGGCCTGCTTTTCATCCTGAAGGACACGATCATGCGTTTGCGTCTCGATGTGCGTCGCAGTGCCCGCGCGCGTCTCGCTCTAGGCGCGGCGGTGCTTGTCCATGGACTTGCGGCCGGCGCGGCGACGTCGTCCAAACCGTTGATTCTGGATACGCAGCGCGGTATCCAGGACGGCAAGGGCGGGTTGGTGCTGCAGACCGCGCCGTTGTCTTCCGAGCCGATCGTCGAGCCGGCGGGCATGCGGGCGCCGGCCGGGCAAGCGCCGAACACGTCGGTTCCGCTGTTTGTCGCGCCGTATATCAATGTCCCCGGCTGGGGTGGCGCGCCGCCAGCCAACCAGCCAAGGCTTGCGCCTAGACCGCAGCCGTAACGGCAGGTCGCGCGATCAGTTTCCGCGCTGCTCGATCTGGAAGCGGGCGCCGCTATCCTGTCCCAGCGTCTCGACCAGATAGGGCAGTGCTTCGTTCATGCTCTGGGCGAGCGTATACGGCGGATTCAGAATGAACATCCCGCTGCCGTAGAGTCCCAGCCCATCGGTCGGCGGATTCGATACCGTCAGCGTCAGATGCAGCCAGTTGTTCGGTTGCAGGCGCTTCAACTGCTCGGGAAAGCGCTGCGATTCCAGCCGGGTGACCTGCGGATACCAGATCGCGTAGCAGCCCGTCGCGAAACGCTTCAGGCATTCCGCCACGCAGCTTACCGTGCGCGCGTAATCCTTCTTGTCCTCGTAGGACGGGTCGATCAGCACGAGTGCGCGGCGCGGCGGCGGCGGCAGCAGCGCCTTGATTCCTTCGAAACCGTCACCGGCGAAGATCATCGCGCGTCGCCCCGCGTCGCGGAAATTGTGGCGCAGCACGTCGATTTCCGTCGTGTGCATTTCGAACAGGCGCATGCGGTCCTGCTCGCGCATCGATCGCCATGCGATGTACGGGGAACCCGGGTAGAAGCGCAGTTCGCCGTCGTCGTTCAGCGCGCGTACTTCGTCCACATAGTCGCCCAGCGCTTCCGGCAGGTTCTTGTCGTTCCACAGCCGGCCGATGCCGGTGTCGAATTCCGCCGTCTTTGCCGCGTAACCGTCGCGCAGCGAGTACACGCCTGCGCCTGCGTGCGTGTCGATGTACCAGTACGACTTGTCTTTCTTGTTCAGGTAGCGCAGCAGTTGGACGACGACGGCGTGCTTGAGCACGTCCGCGTGGTTGCCTGCGTGAAAACCGTGACGATAACTGAGCATGGCGGGCTGCCTGAAACGAAAGGTGAATCGATGAAAGCGGTCGATCGCGCGCGGCCGTCAAGCCGGGCGCCGACGCGGCCGCGTATTGTACGCGAGTGGCCGTGAGTCGCCTTACTCGTATGCATCGCCGACCACTTCCTCGATGCGTTTCTTCACATCCGGCGTCAGCTTCGCGGCGACGTCGAGTGCGCCCATGTTGTCGCCGATCTGCTCGATCCGCGATGCACCGGTGATGACCGAACTCACGCGCGGATTCGCGAGGACCCACGCGATCGCGAGCTGGCCCGTGCTGCAGCCGAGGTCGGCCGCGATCCCGCCGAGCCGCTCGACGATTTCGTTGCTGGCCTGATCGGTCAATCGGTCACGCATCCAGTCGTAACCCTGCAGTTGCGCGCGGCTGCCGGGCGGCACGCCGTTGCGGTACTTGCCGGTGAGAAGACCGGACGCCAGCGGGCTCCAGGTCGTGAGGCCAAGACCGTAGTCGTCGTAGAGCCGCGCATATTCCTGTTCGACCCGAACACGGTGGAACAGGTTGTACTGGGGCTGTTCGACGACCGGCTTGTGCAGGTGATGCCGTTCGGCGATCTCGCATGCGGCGCGAATCTCGTCGGCACTCCATTCCGAGGTGCCCCAGTACAGCGCCTTGCCGCGTACGATCATGTCGCTCATCGCCCAGACGGTTTCCTCGATCGGCGTATGCGGATCGGGGCGATGGCAATAGACGAGGTCGACATAGTCGAGCTGCAGCCGGCGCAGCGAGCCGTCGATTGCGTTCAGCAGGTATTTCCGGTTCAGCGTGTGATACTGGTTCGGCGCTTCCGCGAGCCCCCAGAAGAACTTCGTGGACACGATATAGCTGATGCGCGGCCAGTCGAGCGACTTGAGTGCCTGGCCCATGATTTCCTCGGATTTTCCGCCGGCGTAGACCTCGGCGTTGTCGAAGAAATTGACGCCCGCGTCGCGTGCCGCAGCGAGGCATTCGCGTGCGACCCGCTGGTCGACCTGATTGCCGTACGTGACCCACGAGCCGAGCGACAGCGCGCTGATCTGCAGGCCGGAACGGCCCAACCGTCGATATTGCATGCGAATCTCCTGCGTGACGGAACCGACCTTAAGCTTAGACGTTTTGCGCGCGAACGGCGGGGCCGATCGTGCACAATGACGGCTGGCCCGCCGGCACGGTCGCGCGACGAAAGCGGATGTGGCGGGCGCATGCTTTATCGATCCGACAACGGGAGGAGACGGACATGGCAGCAGATCTGAACGGCAAGACCGCAGTCGTCACGGGCGCCGCGAGCGGCATCGGCAAGGAAATCGCACTCGAGCTCGCTAAGGCGGGCGCAGCCGTCGCGATCGCCGACCTGAACCAGGACGGCGCGAACGCGGTCGCTGACGAGATCATCAAGGCGGGTGGCAAGGCGATCGGCGTCGCGATGGACGTGACGAGCGAGGAAGCCGTGAACAGCGGCATCGACAAGGTGGCCGAAGCGTTCGGCTCGGTCGACATCCTCGTGTCGAACGCGGGCATCCAGATCGTCAACCCGATCGAGAACTACTCGTTCGCCGACTGGAAGAAGATGCAGGCGATCCACGTCGACGGTGCGTTCCTGACGACGAAGGCCGCGCTCAAGCACATGTACAAGGACGATCGCGGTGGCGTCGTGATCTACATGGGTTCGGTGCACTCGCACGAAGCGTCGCCGCTGAAGTCGGCATACGTGACGGCCAAGCACGGGCTGCTCGGGCTGGCACGCGTGCTCGCGAAGGAAGGCGCGAAGCACAACGTGCGCTCGCACGTCGTGTGTCCGGGTTTCGTGCGCACGCCGCTGGTCGACAAGCAGATTCCGGAGCAGGCGAAGGAGCTCGGCATCAGCGAGGAAGAAGTGATCAAGAAGGTGATGCTCGGCAACACGGTCGACGGCGTGTTCACGACGGTGCAGGACGTCGCGCAGACGGTGCTGTTCCTGTCGGCGTTCCCGAGCGCCGCGCTCACGGGCCAGTCGTTCGTCGTCAGCCACGGCTGGTTCATGCAGTAATGCGGGCGCGGGCAGCATGGCCGCCCGCGCGCAAACGGCAAAAAAAAACGCGCTCCGGAGAGCGCGTTTTTCATTTCGGCAGGGCGGGGCCGGTGACGGCTGCCGCCCGCTGGCGCCGCGTTACTTCAGGACGGCTGCGACGGCATTGGCGACCACGTCGAGGTTGCGCGTGTTCAGCGCAGCGACACAGATCCGGCCGGTGCCGACTGCATAGATGCCGAACTCGTCGCGCAGGCGATCGACTTGCGCCGTGGTCAGGCCCGAATACGAGAACATCCCGCGCTGTGCGTTGATGAAGCTGAAGTCGCGATCGACGCCGCTTGCCTTCAGGCGCTCGACGAGACCGTTGCGCATCGCGCGGATGCGATCGCGCATTTCACCGAGTTCCTGCACCCACGCAGCGTGCAGTTCCGGCGATGCGAGCACTGCTGCGACCACGGCGCCGCCATGGGTCGGCGGGTTCGAGTAGTTCGTGCGGATCACGCGCTTCAGTTGCGACAGCACGCGCGTGGCTTCTTCCTTGCTCGACGTGATGATCGACAGCGCGCCGACGCGCTCGCCGTACAGCGAGAACGACTTCGAGAACGACGACGACACGAATGCGTTCAGGTCGGCCGCGGCGAACAGACGCACGGCGGCGGCATCGGCCTCGATGTTTTCGCCGAAGCCCTGGTAGGCGATGTCGAGGAACGGCACGAGGTTGCGCGCCTTCACGACGTCGACGATCTGTTGCCATTGCGCTTCGGTCAGGTCCACGCCGGTCGGGTTGTGGCAGCACGCGTGCAGCACGACGACCGTGCCTGCCGCATAGCCGTTCAGCGCCGACAGCATGCCTTCGAAGTTCACGCCGTTGGTGGCGGCGTCGTAATACGGATAGGCGACGACTTCGAAGCCGGCCGCCTCGAACAGCGCGCGGTGGTTTTCCCAGCTCGGATCGCTGATCGCGACCTTCACGTTCGGGTTCACGGTACGCAGGAAATCGGCGCCGATCTTCAGCGCGCCCGTGCCACCCAGCGCCTGGGCCGTGACCACGCGGCCCGCTGCGATCAGCGGCGAATCGTTGCCGAGCAGCAGCTTCTGCACGGCCGCATCGTAGGCGGCGATCCCGTCGATCGGCAGGTAGCCGCGCGGCAGGCCGGCCTCGACACGCACCTTCTCCGCTTCGCGAACTGCGCGCAGCAGCGGAATCTTGCCTTCTTCGTTCGTGTACACACCGACGCCGAGGTTGACCTTGGTCGGACGCGCATCGGCGTTGAAGGCTTCGTTCAGGCCCAGGATCGGGTCGCGGGGAGCAAGCTGGACAGCGGAGAAGAGCGACATGATGATTCGGCAGTTGTGAAAAGAGGGTCAGGCTTTCAGCCGGCGGTGCGGGCGCAGTAGACCGCACGCCAATGGGCACGACGCCGGAAAGCGCAGCAGCCTGATATTGTAGCGAATTCGCGCAGGCGGGGGCGCGCGATTCGGCGGCGAGTCGCGATTTCGGACGGCCGTCGGCCGTCAGGAGCCGACAGCAGTTCGCGCGGCCGCGAAGCGCTAGAATGGTTCCTTTGCCCTCGCTCCAGCCGCATTCCATGTCCGAACATCATGCCGAAGCCGGCGACGCGCTCGACGAATCCAAATTCGTCACCTTCGAAGGGTCGCCGTTCCAGCTGTATCAACCGTATCCGCCCGCAGGCGACCAGCCGACCGCGATCGAGACGCTCGTCGAAGGCATCGGCGACGGCCTTGCCTTCCAGACGCTGCTCGGCGTGACGGGTTCGGGCAAGACCTTCACGATGGCGAACACGATCGCGCGGCTCGGCCGCCCGGCGATCGTGTTCGCGCCGAACAAGACGCTCGCGGCACAGCTCTATGCCGAGTTCCGCGAGTTCTTCCCGCGCAACGCGGTCGAGTACTTCGTCTCGTACTACGACTACTACCAGCCTGAGGCCTACGTGCCGCAGCGCGACCTGTTCATCGAGAAGGATTCGTCGATCAACGAGCACATCGAGCAGATGCGGCTGTCGGCGACGAAGAGCCTGATGGAGCGCCGCGACGTGGTGATCGTCGCGACGGTGTCGGCGATCTACGGTATCGGCAACCCGTCCGAATACCACCAGATGATCCTGACGCTGCGCATCGGCGACAAGCTCGGCCAGCGCGACGTGATCGCGCGGCTGATCGCGATGCAATACACGCGCAACGAGCAGGATTTCCAGCGCGGCACGTTCCGCGTGCGCGGCGACACGATCGACATCTTCCCGGCCGAACACGCCGAAATGGCCGTGCGCGTCGAACTGTTCGACGACGAGGTCGATACGCTGCACCTGTTCGACCCGCTGACCGGGCGCGTGCGGCAGAAGATTCCGCGCTTCACCGTGTATCCGTCGTCGCACTACGTGACGCCGCGCGACACCGTGATGCGCGCGGTCGAGACGATCAAGGACGAATTGCGCGAACGCCTGGAGTTCTTCCACCGCGACGGCAAGCTTGTCGAGGCGCAGCGCCTCGAGCAGCGCACGCGCTTCGATCTCGAGATGCTGCAGGAGCTCGGCTTCTGCAAGGGCATCGAGAACTACTCGCGGCATTTCTCGGGTGCCGAGCCTGGAGATCCGCCGCCGACGCTCGTCGATTACCTGCCGCCCGACGCGCTGATGCTGCTCGACGAATCGCACGTGCTGATCGGCCAGTTGAACGGCATGTACAACGGCGACCGCGCACGCAAGGAAAACCTCGTCAATTACGGGTTTCGCCTGCCGTCGGCGCTCGACAACCGGCCGCTCAAGTTCCCCGAGTTCGAGCGCAAGATGCGCCAGGTCGTGTTCGTGTCGGCCACGCCGGCCGACTACGAGAAGCGCGTGACGGGGCAGATCGCCGAACAGGTCGTTCGGCCGACGGGGCTCGTCGATCCGGAAATCGAAGTGCGGCCGGCAAGCTCGCAGGTCGACGACGTGCTGACCGAGATCAACGCGCGCGTGAATGCCGGCGAGCGCGTGCTGATCACCGTGCTGACGAAGCGCATGGCCGAGCAGCTCACCGAGTTTCTGGCCGACCATGGCGTCAAGGTGCGTTACCTGCACAGCGACATCGACACGGTCGAGCGGGTCGAGATCATCCGCGACCTGCGGCTCGGCACGTTCGACGTGCTGGTCGGGATCAACCTGCTGCGCGAGGGCCTGGATATTCCCGAAGTGTCGCTGGTCGCAATTCTCGATGCGGACAAGGAAGGCTTCCTGCGCGCCGAGCGCTCGCTGATCCAGACGATCGGCCGCGCCGCGCGGAACGTGAACGGCAAGGCGATTCTCTATGCCGATACGATGACCGAGTCGATGAAGCGCGCAATCGGCGAGACCGAGCGGCGCCGCGCGAAGCAGATCGCGCACAACGAGAAAATGGGCATCACGCCGCGTGGCGTCGTGAAGCGCATCAAGGACATCATTGACGGCGTCTACAACGCCGACGAGGCGCGCGCGGAGCTGAAGGAAGCGCAACAGCGCGCGAAATTCGAGGACATGTCGGAAAAGCAGCTCGCGAAGGAAATCAAACGCCTCGAGAAGCAGATGGCCGACTACGCGAAGAACCTCGAGTTCGAGAAGGCCGCCGCGACCCGCGACCAGCTTGCGCTGCTGCGCGAGCGCGTGTTCGGCGCGAACGTCGGCGACCACATCAGCGGCGGCCGGTAAATCTTTCCAAGCGTCACCGAAACGGTGCACTAACGGGCCTGTAAGCCTTGTCGGATCAGGGGTTTACACGGCCTCTCGTTTGTTCCGGAACGGGTTCGGTGCTAAACTCCACAATTATTGAGAATTGTTCGCATTAACGTTCTTCGTCGCGTTAGTGTTTCCAGCGAGCCGCCCCGGCGGCGGTTCGTGTGTCGTCATTTAGTCAGACAAATAACAAGGAGTGTCCATGTTGGGTTCTTCGTTCATCCGCACGACGGTTGCGGTAGCGGCGGCGCTTGCCGCGATGTCGGCCTCGGCTGCCGAATATCCGATCGGCAAGCAGCAGATCCAGGGCGGCATGGAAATCGGCGCGGTGTACCTGCAGCCGATCACGATGGACCCGGAAGGGATGATGCGCAAGGCGTCGGATTCCGACATCCACCTCGAGGCCGACATCCATGCGGTCAAGAACAACCCGACGGGTTTCGCGGAAGGCGACTGGATGCCGTACCTGCAGGTCACGTACAAGCTGACGAAGCAGGGCGACACGAAGTGGAAGGCTGAAGGCGACCTGATGGGCATGGTCGCGAGCGACGGTCCGCATTACGGCGACAACGTGAAGCTGAACGGCCCGGGCAAGTATCACCTGTCGATGGTCGTCAAGCCGCCGATGCAGTCGGGCCACATGGCGTTCGGCCGTCACATCGACAAGGAAACGGGCGTGGGCGCGTGGTTCAAGCCCATTACCCTCGAGTACGACTTCCCGTTCGCCGGTATCGGCAAGAAGGGCGGTTACTGATCGGTGGCATCACGAACGGCGCGCTTCGGCGCGCCGTCGGCGTAGAGAACCCAGAATGAAAATTCCCCAGAAAATCGTTGCCGCAGCCGCTGCGTTGTGGCTTGCCGGCGCAGCGCACGCTGCCGATCTGCCGACGTTCAAGCTCGAGATGACGGATGGCAAGCTGAATCCCGCCCGCATCGAAGTGCCGGCCGGCCAGCGCTTCAAGATCGAGATCAAGAACACCGGCAAGGGCGCCGCCGAATTCGAGAGCGTGCAACTGCGCAAGGAGAAGGTGCTCGCGCCGGGCGCCGATTCGTTCGTGGTCGTCGCTCCGTTGTCGCCGGGCGAATACAAGTTTTTCGACGATTTCCACCAGCAGGCACAGGGCGTGATCGTCGCGAAGTAACGCGTTTTATCTGCGTGCGGGCACACACGTCCGTTGCCCCGCGCGTCAGGAGGTATCGATGGGTCAGATCTTGTTCATCGTCTGGCGGGAGAGCGTCGAAGCGCTGCTCGTCGTCGGCATTCTCTATGCATGGCTGAAAAACGGCGACGACGACGCGCGCCGCGGCCTGCCTTATCTGTGGGGGGGCGTCGGCGCCGGCCTGCTGATGGCCGTCGGCCTCGGCGCCGCGCTGGTCGGTTTCACCGAAGTGTTGTCCGGCGATGCGCAGGACTACTTCCAGACGGCGATGGTGCTGATCGCATGCGTGCTGATCGTGCAGATGGTGCTGTGGATGCGCCGGCACGGCCGCACGCTGAAGCGCGACATGGAGCAATCGCTGCAGCAGAGCACACGCGATTCGAACTGGTGGGGCGTCGCCGTGCTGGTCGCGCTCGCGATCGCGCGCGAAGGCAGCGAGACGGTGATCTTTCTGTACGGCCTCGGTTTCGGCCAGTCGGGTCATGTCGACGGCAACCAGATGCTTGCGGTCGTGATCGGCCTCGGCCTCGCGTTCTTCACGTTTTATCTGCTGCAGCTCGGCGGCAAGTACTTCTCGTGGCGGCATTTCTTCCGCGTCACCGAAGTGATGCTGCTGTTCCTCGGCGCAGGCCTGTTCCAGACCGGCGTCGACAAGCTGATCGACAAGGAAATCCTGCCGCTCGGCATTTCGCAGGTATGGGACACGTCCGCGATCCTCGATGATTCGAGCACGTTCGGCTCGCTCGTCGCGACGCTGACCGGCTATCGCGCGCACCCGGCACTGACCAACCTGGTTGCCTACGCGGTGTACTGGGCGGTCGTGTGGCTGCTGATGAAGCGCGCGAGCCGTCGTCCGGCCGTCGCCGCGGGCCGCGCGGCATGAGCGTGGTCGCCGCAGCCAAGCCGGGCTGGCTCGCGCAGGCCGGCCAGTGGATGCAGCGCCACGGTGCGCTGATCCGCGGCATCCAGTGGATCGTCGTCGCTGTCTACGCGTTCCTGATCATCGTGCCGGCGGTGTTGCCGCTGCCGGACGATTCCGCGCATCTGTGGAACAACCTCACGCTCATCGCGCAGTTCGCGTTCTGGGGCATCTGGTGGCCGTTCGTGCTGCTGTCGATGGTGATGCTCGGCCGGGTCTGGTGCGGCGTGCTGTGCCCGGAAGGCGCGCTCACCGAATACGCGAGCAAGTTCGGCCGCGGCGGCCCGATCCCGCGCTGGATACGATGGGGCGGCTGGCCGTTCGTCGCGTTCGGGATCACGACGATCTACGGGCAGATGGTGAGCGTGTACCAGTACCCGCTCGCGGTGCTGTTCGTGCTCGGCGGCTCGACCGTCGGCGCGATCGTGATCGGCGTGCTGTACGGCCGCGAGAAGCGCGTGTGGTGCAAGTACCTGTGCCCGGTCAACGGCGTGTTCGGGTTGCTCGCACGGCTCGCGCCGATGCGCTACAAGGTCGACGAGGACGCATGGCGCCGTTCGTACAAGAACGGCGAACACGGCCATCGCGTGATTCCGATCAACTGCGCGCCGCTCGTGCCGTTGCGCAGCATGAAGGGCGCAGCATCGTGCCACATGTGCGGCCGCTGCAGCGGGCACCGCGACGCGATCTCGCTGTCGGCGCGCTCGCCGTCCGACGAAGTCGTGAACCTCGGCGCGCAGCAGGCGAACCCTTGGGATACCGCGCTGATCCTGTACGGCCTGCTCGGCGTCGCGATCGGTGCGTTCCACTGGACCGTCAGCCCGTGGTTCGTGCAGATCAAGCAATGGCTCGCGGGCTGGCTGATCGACCGTGACATCACGTGGCCGCTCGAAACCAATGCGCCGTGGTTCCTGCTCACGCATTACCCGGATCGCAACGACGTGTTTTCCTGGCTCGATGGCGGGCTGATCGTCAGCTACATCGTCGGCACGGGGCTCGTGTACGGCACGGCGCTGCTGGTGCTGCTGGCCGGTGCCACGCTGATGCTCGGCCGCTTCGATCGCGTGCGGCTGCATCACCTCACGCAGGCGCTGATTCCGATCGCAGGGGCGGGCGTGTTCCTCGGGCTGTCGGCAACGACGCTGTCGTTGCTGCGCGCCGAACATGTTCCGCTCGGCTGGGCGACCGATGTGCGCGTCGCGATCCTGGTCGGTGCCAACGCATGGAGTGCGTGGCTCGCATGGAAGGTGACGGGGCGCTACGCGGCGTGGCCGCGCCGGCTGGCGGCATTCGCGTGGTTTGCCGTCGGGCTTGCCGTTGTCGACAGCGCCTGGTGGTTGATGTTCTGGGGTTTCTGAAGCAGCGGGTGTGCCGCTTCGGCGGCATGCATTGACGGCAGCAACGAACACGGGCGGCAATGCGTTACGTATTCGCCGCCCAAATGAAAAAGCGGCACGTCGTTCGACGTGCCGCTTTTTTCTTCCTTGTGCGAGAACCAAAAAAAGTGGCTTGGCTTGCTGCAGCGGCTGCTTGAGTGTGTTTGCACGAAGGGGTCTAGATCTCGCGTGCAAGCCGTTGCGCTGGCTAATGCCCAACACCTCTCAGGGAGGTGGTCCCCACAATACTCTGTCGTTACTTCGTCAGGATCAGCTTGCCGAGCCGAGTGGCACGCAGCTGATAAGTCTCTCCGTTATGCGCGATGCTGATGTGGCTGTGGCCTTGCAGCAGCGAATCGCTGTTGACGACCCGCGTGCCTGCATCGCGGTTGCCGGCGGGTTTCGCCGGCGTGGTGACCGCTGCCGTCTTCTGACGGCTGCTGCCTGCGGTGCCGGTTGTGTGGCGCAAGGTCAGCGTGGTCGGGCGCATGGTGTCGGTCATTCGGTTGATCGGTGACTGTCGATACGATGGAATGAATTCTAAATGATAACCATTCCCATTCGCAAAAACTCTTTATCGATCGAGAAGGCCGAGTTGATAGCTTGAGTCAAAGGGGCGGCCCGAAGGCCGCCACCGGGTTCAGTGCAACGGATCGGGGTCCTTGCGGCCCTGCGCGTATTCGCGGATCAGGCGGACCGTGTCGATATCCGACGTGCGATACGCTTCCTTGACGATCCCGTGCGTCTGCCGGGCATCTTCGCTGTCGTCCGTGACGGTCAGCGTCGTGCGGTATTCGAAACGCAGGAACAGCTGGTGGTCTTCGCGTTCCTCGATCGTCATCGTCAGCGAGCCGCCGATCTCGCCGTCGGCGGCGAGGATGTCGTAGCGGACCTGCTGGTTCGGCGTGAACGTGACATGGTCGCGCACGATCGCGTGACCGTAGTGCAGTTCACGTTCGAGCGTCGTATCCGTCCGTTCGCGGACGACGCAGCTGTCGAGGCCGAGCACGAACAGTTGCGGCTGTTCGGCGCGCAGCACGAGACCTTCCCAGAGCTGGTCGCGGGTGAGGGCCGGCACGGCCGAATCATCGGAATTGATCTGGATCAGATGTTCGAAGTTCAAGGGGACGGGTTCCTTCTGGTGGTTGGCGGCCACATGGTTCAAGAAGTTATTGTGACGCAAAACCGTCCGTTTCGCGGTACCTGCCGCCCTCCGATCGGGCGTCAGGCTTCGATGCGGCCCATGCGACCGGTCTGGTAGTCGACGACCGCCTGCCGGATCTCTTCCTCGGTATTCATCACGAACGGGCCATAGCGGACGATCGGTTCGTTGAGCGGCACGCCGCCGATCAGCAGCAGGTCGAGCGGCGTGTCGCCGGCGGCGAACGTGACCGTGTCGCCGTCGTCGCCGTACACGATCATGTGCCGTGCGTCGACAGCCTGCCTGTCGGGCCCGTAGAGGCCCGTACCGTCGATCGGATAGGCGAACACGCGATAGCCGGCCGGAACCGGCTGCGTGACCGTTGCGCCGGGTTCCAGCGTGAAATGCTGGTAGAGGATCGGCGTACGCGTCTCGATCGCGGCCCGGACGCCGAACGCCTCGCCGGCGATGACGCGCACGCGCGCGCGGCCGTCCGGTGACGTCGCGGTCGGGATGCGCTGGGCCGGGATCTCCTGGTAGCGCGGCGCGATCAGCTTGTCGCGGCGCGGCAGGTTGACCCACAGCTGGAAGCCGTGGGAGCGGCCGCCGGCCTGCGCGAACGCCGGATCCGGCATTTCGCTGTGCACGACGCCGGCGCCGGCCGTCATCCACTGCACGTCGCCGGGGCCAAGCGTGCCCGCATGGCCGGACGAGTCGCGATGGCAGAAGCGTCCGTCGAGTGCATAGGTCACGGTCTCGAAGCCGCGATGCGGATGGTCGGGCGCGCCCTTGGCTTCGCCGGGGGCGTAGTCGACGGGGCCCATTTCGTCGAGCAGCAGGAACGGATCGAAATCCATCAGCAGCCGGGTCGGGAACGGACGGTGAACGACAAAGCCGCCGCCTTCGGTGGTGCGAAGCGCGGGGTAGGTGCGGTCAAGCGAGCGAGCGGTCGTCATGGGGAGGCCCTCGGAATCAACGGAATAGCGTTATTTTTGAAACATAGCGCTATTATATTGGGCGTTTTCCCGTTCGATTTGCGATGGTTCGCAATGGATTGTTCTGAAATTGGAACGATGAGATGAATATCGATGCACATAACCTGAACGACCTCATGTACTTTTCGCAGGTCGTCGAACATGGTGGTTTCTCGGCCGCGGAACGCGTGCTGGGCATCTCGAAATCGCGCCTGTCGCGGCGCCTGACCGAACTCGAGGGGGCACTCGGCGTGCGCCTGCTGCAGCGTTCGACGCGCAAGCTCGCGCTGACCGAGGCGGGGGAGTTGTTCTACCAGCATTGCCAGGCGATGCTCGCCGAGGCGCAGGCCGCGATGAATGCGGTGCAGCAGTTGCGCGCGTCGCCGCGCGGTTCGGTGCGGGTCAGCGTGCCCGTCACGCTGTCGCAGACGATGCTGTCGCGCATCCTGCCCGAATTCCTGCGTCGTTATCCCGAGGTGAGGGTGCATGTGCGCGTGACGAATCGCGTGATCGATCTCTTCGAGGACTCGATCGACGTCGCGCTGCGCGTGCGCTCGGAGCCGCCGCAGAACGCCAACATCGTCGTGCGGCCGCTGTGGCGCACCGAGCAGATGCTGGTCGGTGCGCCGAGCCTGCTGAGCCAGAATGCGCCGCCGCTGGTGCCGGACGATCTGGCCGGCTTCGAGACGCTCGATACGCCGAGCGTCGACGGGCGGCACGTGTTCAACCTGATCGCGCCGGACGGCACGCGTCATGTGCACGAGCACGAACCGCGGCTCGTGACGGCCGACCTGATGACGATCCGCGAGGCCGTGCTCGACGGCCTCGGCATCGCGGCGCTGCCGGAGATGATGTACGGCAATGCGCTGCGTGCGGGGCAACTGTCGCCCGTGATGCCGGGCTGGACGCTGCCGGTGCCGCAACTGTATGCGGTGTTCGTGTCGCGGCAGGGGATGCCGCCCGCGGTGCGTGCGTTCGTCGACTACCTGGTCGAGAAGCTCGATCACGGCGCCTACAAGGAGCAGGGGTGCCCCGAGCGTGCAAAGAAGGAAGCCGCGGCCGATGCTTCGGCGACCTGAACACGACGCGCACGACGAGGCAAATTTGTTTTGTCATTGAAGCGTCGTCTGCAATCGCAAGTTTCAATCGCCGGGGCCTTGAATGCGCGCGCGCGCGGGCCTATATTGAAATCCCATTTCGTGAAGGAAGTTCTGAGCGAAATCAGGTGGCCGCATATATTGTGAGCCAGATAGGGCAGAACGCGCAGTCCGTGCAGACCACGGCAGAGTCGCATTTGCGTTGCTCGAGGCGCAACCGATACCGCCAAAGAGCCCGCCGCCCGAAGGCGCCCGCGTGCGCATGAAAAAAGGCCTTCATCTGGCGATGAAGGCCTTTTACTTTGTGCTCGGCGAGGAGCGCGACGTGCGCGTGTTACTTCGCTTTCGCTGCCGGCTCCGTCACGAAGCCGAGTTTCGTCAGGCCGCCTGCCTGCGCATCCGACATCACTTCGGCGACATGCTCGTATGCAACCTTGCGGTCCGCGCGCAGGTGCAACTCCGGCTGCGGCTTGCGTTGCGCCGCTTCCGCGATGCGTGCCTGCAATTGTTCGCGCGTGACCGTGTGGTCGTCCCACAGGATCGTGCCGTCGCCCTGGATCGCGACGTCGACCGTCTGCGGCTTTTCGTCGACGGGCTGGCTGCTGGCGTGCGGCAGGTCGATCTTCACCGCATGCTGCATCGCCGGGATCGTCACGAGGAAAATGATCAGGAGTACGAGCATGACGTCGACGAGCGGCGTCATGTTGATCTCGCTCATCACGGCATCGTCGTCATCGTCGCTGAAACCAGTGTTCATTGCCATGGTTCACCCCGTCTCAGCTGGCGCGCGTCGCGAGGCGCAGGCCGTCGCGCGTCGACGACGATGCGAGGCTCGCACCGGTCACGAAGTAGGCGTGCAGGCCGTGCGCGAAGCGGCGCAGCTTGCTGACGACACCCTTGTTCGCGCGGGTCAGTGCGTTGTAGCCGAGCACGGCCGGGATCGCGACGAACAGGCCGAAGGCCGTCATGATCAGCGATTCGCCGACCGGGCCCGCGACCTGGTCGATCGACGTCTGGCCGGTTGCGCCGATCACGAGCAGCGCGTGGTAGATCCCCCAGACCGTACCGAACAGGCCGACGAACGGCGCCGTGCTGCCGATCGACGCGAGGACCGCGAGACCGCTCTGCATGCGCGAGATGCCTTCGTCCATCGTGTCCTTCAGGCAGCGCGTGACCCAGTCCGATACGTCCATGCGGTCGTGCAGGTGCGGTTGCGTCTGGTGGTGATGGTCGGCTGCTTCCTTGCCCGACAGCGCGAGCGCGAGGAACGGGTTGTCGTTCGGCGTCGATGCGGCGAGGCCGAGCTTCTTGATGCCGTCGTCGAAATTGTCCGAATGCCAGAATGCCTGTTCGGCGTTCTTCGTGAGGCGGTTCAGGCGAACCACGTTCCAGCCCTTGACGACGATGACGATCCACGACAGAACCGACATCACGAGCAGCGTGATCGCAATGGCGCGCGTGACGAAATCACCTTGCGCCCAGACGTGCGCGATACCGTAGCTTTGCATTTTTTGTTTCCTTTGAATCTTCCGGATGAGGCAGGTTAGTCAGTGAGCCCGAAGCTGTAGGGCTGTGTGCGGGCGACGCGGATCGCCTGGCCGTTCTCGACGTACGGACGGCAAGTGCTTGCGCGTATGGCGTCGAGCGCGGCCTCGTCGAGGCGTGGGTAGCCGCTGCTCTTCTGCAACTCGATGTTTTCGATCTTGCCGGTCACACCGATGACGAAGTGAACAAGGGCCGTGCCCGATTCGCCGCGGCGGCGCGACATCGACGGGTAGGGCGGCTCGATGATCTTGCACTGGACCGTCGGCACGTTTTTCGGTGCGTTGATCTGCATCGTTTCGCGCGCTGGGCTGGGCGTGGCGGCTGGTGCTGCGGGAGCGGGCGCGGCGGGAGCAGGCGTTGGATCGGCGGCCGGCGCGGGTGTCGGCGACGGGGCCGGCGACTGTGCAACCGGCTGAGGTGTCGGCTTCACCGCTGTAGGCACCGGTTTCGGCTCGACCTTCGGCTTTACGCGCGGCACCGGCTTCGGCGGCGTGGGTTGCCGGATCGATTCGACCGCGACCTGCTGCGCGATCGGCGCAGGCGCAATGAGCTGCGCGGTGATCGACTGGACCTCGACCGTTTTCGGCGGCGGCGGCGCGTTGCGATGGAGCCAGGCGGCCGTCAGCATGATCGCGTGTGCGGCAAGCACACCGACCGCGACGACGATCACTCGGGGATTCATACGTGGTGCAGCCGGCAAGGCGCCGGCAGGAGCGAAATGCGAAGCCTGCATGTTAGCTTGAAAGAACGATGTCGCACCCGGGGCGCGGCGGGTGAATCGGCATCACTTGCGGAAGATCAGCAGCGAGATGCAAACGGTGGTCACAAATCCGATCAGCAATTCCATGACAGGCTCCTTGGCAGGTAAGCCGCTGGCTCGCGCGGACGGTGGCTTGCTGACGGTCAAAACAAAAAATGCGGCCTGGGCCGCATGCGCACACTCGGCGCCGGTCAGGCAGCCTTGCGTTCGTAGAACGTGACCGGGATCGGGTGAGCGTGATGCTCGACACCGCACCGGCTCGCGCAGACGCCTTGCTCGGCCATGAGGTCGCGTACGGACTCCTCGCACTTGCCGCAGCACGTGGCCACGCCGAGCTCGAACTGGAGTTCATCGAAAGAGTTCACGCCCTCTGCGAGGGACGCGCGGATCTTGCGATCGGAAACAGACTTGCACACGCAGACGATCATGATGAGTTGCGATAGCTAACGTTAATGCGAATTATTATCATTAATTTTGCGGGCGTTGACAAGCCTGGCCCGGGCTTTTTTTAAGGTCATCGGACCCTTGAAACGGCGGGGGCGGCGGAGCCGCGGCGGGAGGGGGCGTGCCGGCCCGCGTCAGGCGGTCGCGCAGGCGCGCGCGTTCGGCGAGGAAATGGTGACGGGTTCGACCGGCGCATCGAGGCCGAGCAGCGTCGATGCGAGTGCCTGCAACTGCCGGCCGTCGCCGGTCGAGCAGAACCGGGGTGGCGCGACAGGCGTGCCGGCGGGCGCGCGCAGGCCGTGCAGGTCGAGCACGCGCGCGAGCTGGCGCGCGATCGCGTCGCTCGTGTCGATGATCGACATGCGGTCGCCGACAATGTCACGAATGGTGGCGGTGAGGAACGGATAGTGCGTACAGCCGAGGACGACCGTATCGGCACCGTCGTCGAGCATCGGCTGCAGGTAGCTGTCGAGCAGTGCGCGCAGCGCGGGCGAGCCCGTGTCGCCGCTCTCGATTGCCTGTACGAGCCCGTGGCCTGGCTGGCAGATGAAGCGGCAGCCGGCGCCGTGACGCTCGAGCAATGCCTGGAACCGGGCGCTGCGCAGCGTCGACTGGGTGGCGAGCACGCCGGCGACGCCGCTCGCGGATTGCTGGACGGCCGGTTTGATGCCCGGCTCGACGCCGACGAGCGGGATCGCGAGATGCTCGCGTACCGCCGCGATCGACTGCGCGGTTGCCGTATTGCACGCGACGACGAGCGCCTTCGCGCCCTGCCGGACGAACCACTCGCCGATCGCGAGCGTGCGCTCGATGATGAATGCATCGTCGCGTTCGCCGTACGGGATGTAGCGTGTATCTGCGGTATAGACGAACGACTCGCCGGGCAGGTGCGCACGCACGGCGCGCAGCACCGACAGGCCGCCGAGCCCCGAATCGAAGATCCCGACGGGGGCGGCGGCACGCATCGCGGCAGCGGCTGGCTGGTTCGTCATCGTCATGCGGACGGCGCGGCGGCGAGTGGGCCGATTACTCGGCCGAACCCATCATCGATTGCTGGTAGTTCTGCAGGCCGACCTTGCCGATGAGGTCGATCTGCGTTTCCAGCCAGTCGATATGCTCTTCGGTGTCGTCGAGGATCTTTTCGAAGATCTCGCGCGACACATAGTCACGAACCGATTCGCAGTAGGCGATCGCTTCCTTGCACGTGGTCTGCGAGATCTGCTCGAGCTTCAGGTCGCACTTCAGGATCTCTTCGGTTTCCTCGCCGACGAGCAGCTTGTGCAGGTCCTGCAGGTTCGGCAGGCCGTCGAGCATGAACACGCGCTCGATCAGCCAGTCGGCGTGCTTCATTTCGCCGATCGACTCGTCGTACTCGTGCTTGCCGAGCTTGTCGAGGCCCCAGTGCTTGTACATGCGGGCATGCAGGAAGTACTGGTTGATCGCCGTGAGCTCATTCTTCAACTGGGCGTTCAGATATTCGATGACTTTCTTGTCGCCTTGCATGGCTGTTCCTTGTTCAGTGGGGCTTCAGAAACCGAACGATAATCGCTCGAACGAGAAAAGCCAAGCCTCGAAGCCTTGCCGGGCCTGCCTTTTGCGTGTAATGAGAATCAGCCTTGAATAACCGGCCGCACACAATAATGAGAACGAGAAGCAAAAAGGCCGGACTCGCGTCCGGCCTTTCGTTCGATCGCGCTTAAGCGGTCGCGACCGGGATCTTGCCGATCTTCGCCTGCCACTCCTTCGGACCGGTCTGGTGCACCGACGTGCCCGACGAATCGACGGCGACCGTCACCGGCATGTCCTGCACGTCGAACTCGTAGATCGCTTCCATGCCGAGGTCTTCGAATGCGAGCACCTTCGCGCCGCGGATCGCCTTCGACACGAGGTAAGCCGCGCCGCCGACCGCCATCAGGTACGCGGCCTTGTGCTTCTTGATCGCCTCGATCGCGACCGGGCCGCGCTCGGCCTTGCCGACCATCGAGATCAGGCCCGTTTGCGCGAGCATCGTCTCGGTGAACTTGTCCATGCGCGTGGCCGTCGTCGGGCCGGCCGGGCCGACCACTTCGTCGCGGACCGGATCGACCGGGCCGACGTAGTAGATCACGCGGTTCGTGAAGTCGACCGGCAGCTTCTCGCCCTTCGCGAGCATGTCGGCGATGCGCTTGTGCGCGGCGTCGCGGCCGGTGAGCATCTTGCCCGACAGCAGCAGCGTCTGGCCCGGCGTCCAGCTGGCGACTTCTTCCGGCGTCAGCGTGTTCAGGTCGACGCGCTTGCTGGTTTCCGTGTTCGGTTCCCACTGGACCTTCGGCCAGGCGTCGAGCGACGGCGCTTCCAGCTTGGCCGGGCCCGAGCCGTCGAGCACGAAGTGCGCGTGACGCGTGGCCGCGCAGTTCGGGATCAGTGCGACCGGCTTCGATGCCGCGTGCGTCGGTGCGGCCATGATCTTCACGTCGAGCACGGTCGCCAGGCCGCCGAGGCCCTGTGCGCCGATGCCGAGCGCGTTGACTTTTTCATGCAGCTCGACACGCAGTTCCTCGACCCAGTCCTGCGGACCGCGCGCGATGATTTCCTGGATGTCGATCGGATCCATCAGCGATTCCTTCGCCATCAGCATCGCCTTCTCGGCCGTGCCGCCGATGCCGATCCCCAGCATGCCGGGCGGGCACCAGCCCGCGCCCATCGTCGGGACCGTCTTCAGCACCCAGTCGACGATCGAGTCGGAGGGGTTCAGCATCACGAACTTCGACTTGTTCTCCGAGCCGCCGCCCTTCGCCGCGACCTGCACGTCGACCTTGTCGCCCGGCACGATCTCGTAGTGGATCACGGCCGGCGTGTTGTCCTTCGTGTTCTTGCGGGCGCCTTCCGGCGGATTGACGATCGACGCGCGCAGCACGTTGTCCGGGTGCGTGTAACCGCGGCGCACGCCTTCGTTGATCATGTCGGTGAGGCCCATCGTCGCGCCGTCCCAGCGCACGTCCATGCCGACCTTCACGAAGATCGTGACGATGCCGGTGTCCTGGCAGATCGGGCGCTTGCCTTCCGCGCACATGCGGCTGTTCGTGAGGATCTGCGCGATCGCATCCTTCGCGGCCGGGCTCTCTTCCAGCTCGTACGCGCGGCCGAGGGCCTGGATGTAGTCGAGCGGATGGTAGTAGCTGATGTACTGCAGCGAATCCGCGATGCTCTGGATCAGGTCTTCCTGTTTGATGACGGTCATGGCTGAGACTCTGTGGGGACAGTGGGGAATGCGTTTTATGCGTTCACGGCTGCTTCGGCCGGCTTCCGGGGCTCGTTCGCTGCAGGCGCGTGCCCGTCGTGGGCGCGCGGCTCGTGAAAATGGGCCGGGTGCGTGTGCGTCGTCAGGCGGTCGACCCACGCCATCACGAGCGCCGACACGAGGAACGACACGTGGATGATCACTTGCCACATGATCGCGTGCATCGTGTGCTGGTCGGGGTTGATGAACGTCTTCAGCAGGTGGATCGACGAAATGCTGATCAGCGCCATCGACAGCTTGACCTTCAGCACGCCCGCGTTCACGTGGTCGAGCCACTCGGGCTCGTCGGGGTGGCCCTCGATGCCGAGGCGCGACACGAACGTTTCGTAACCGCCGACGATCACCATGATCAGCAGGTTCGAGATCATCACCACGTCGATCAGGCCGAGCACCGCGAGCATCACGCTGATTTCGTCGAGGCTGGTCGCATGCGACAGCAGGTGCCAGACTTCCTTCAGGAACAGGAACACGTAGACGGCCTGCGCGACGATCAGGCCGAGGTAAAGCGGAACCTGGAGCCAGCGGCTCATGAAGATCAGCGCGGGAAGCGGGCGAAGCGGGCGACGGGCGGGGCGGCCGGGCGAATGCGGGGCGGACATGATGGCGGTGCGGGCGCGGTGCGCAGGTATCGGGGGTAATCTTGAAAAGGCGCGCTATTGTAACGCGTCGGCCGGCGCGACTGCAGCGACGCGCCGGCGCGGCCGGGGACCGATCAGGAGGCGGCGGACGGCACGCGTTTCACGCGCAGGCTCGCGAGCACGATGCCGGTGACGACGCACGCGAGCGCGATGCCGTGCGCGAGCGTCGGGCGTTCGCCGAGGAACGCGATGCCGTACGCGGCGGCGGCGATCGGCAGCACCGCGCTGAACACGCCGGCGAGGCTGCCCGGCACGTGCCGGATGCCTTTCATCCACAGCCAGAACGAGAAGATGCTGGCCGACAGCCCGTACCAGACGACGAGCACCCAGGTGCCGGCCGGCACGCTCGCGTAATCGAAGTGCCACAGCGCCGTCGCGCCGAGCGGCAGCATCAGGAACAGGCCGAACAGGTGCGTATACGCGCAGATGTCGATCGGCGCGAGTGTCTGCGTGAGCCGGCGCGACAGGATCACGTAGATCGATTCGCAGCACACGGCCCCGAGGATCAGCAGGTTGCCGGTCAGCGAGCCGGACGCTTCGCCGTGGGCGCCGTGCCCGGCCGCGCCGCCGTTGGCGAGGTTGATCGTCACGACCCCGACGATCGCGAGCGCGATCGACACGAGCGCACGGCCGTTCGGTTTTTCGCGCAGGATCAGCCACGCGAACAGCGCGACGATGGCCGGGATCGTGCTCGTGATGACGCCGGCCGCCACCGCGCTGGTGCGCTGCACGCCGTTGAGCATCAGCAGCGTGAACATGAAGGTGCCGAAGAAGGCCTGCAGGAACAGGTTCAGCCACTCGCCGCGCTTGACCGCGCGCATTTTCACGGGGCTGAACAGCGGCCACAGCACGGCGATCGCGATCACGAAGCGCAGCGTGGCGAGGATGGCGACAGGAACGAATGCAACGATGGATTTACCGATACCGACGTTGCTGCCGACGAACAGCATCGACAGGATGAGGAAGAGGGCGTAGCGATTCAAGCTGGAATCCGGGAGGCGAGTTCAGTTAGGATTGTAGGGTCGCGTTTGTAACAGCGTAAAGCGCCGCCCGACATGCGAAACGGCTCTGCCAACGGCCATGCCGCGTAAGTGACGGGTAAGTTGAAGCGCTTATCGTGCAAACTACCGGGCCGCACGTTCGCCAACGCGCGACGTGGTGCGGTGCAGCATCGCGCGCAGCCTTCGCGGCCGTGCGCGGGTGGGTGGGAGACAGCGGCGCACATGCGCCGGCCAAGACGCGCGGCGCGCACGATCGCGCCGCCATGCAGAGGATTCATGTTCACCAAGGGGTAGTCGATGTCTGCGATTGAATCGGTTCTTCACGAAACCCGTCAGTTTGCGCCGCCCGCGGCGCTCGAGAAGGCGGCAACCATTTCCGGCATGCCGGCCTATCGCGCGCTCGCCGCCGAGGCCGAGGCCGATTACGAAGGCTTCTGGGCGCGTCTCGCGCGCGAGGGCCTCGCGTGGCACAAGCCGTTTACGAAGGTGCTCGACGAGAGCAACGCGCCGTTCTACAAGTGGTTTGAAGACGGCGAGCTGAACGCGTCGTACAACTGCCTCGACCGGCACGTCGAGGCCGGCAACGGCGAGCGCGTCGCGGTGATCTTCGAGGCCGACGACGGCACCGTCACGCGCGTCACCTATGCGGATCTGCTGGCGCGCGTGTCGCGCTTCGCGAATGCGCTGAAGAAACGCGGGATCGGCAAGGGCGATCGCGTGGTCATCTATATTCCGATGTCGATCGAAGGCATCGTCGCGATGCAGGCCTGCGCGCGCATCGGCGCGACGCACTCGGTCGTGTTCGGCGGCTTCTCCGCGAAATCGCTGAACGAGCGGCTCGTCGACGTCGGCGCGGTGGCGCTGATCACGGCCGACGAGCAGGCGCGCGGCGGCAAGACGCTGCCGCTCAAGAGCATCGCCGACGAGGCGATCGCGCTGGGTGGCTGCGAAGCGGTGAAGAGCGTGATCGTCTATCGCCGCACCGGCGGCAAGATCGACTGGCATGCGGACCGCGACCTGTGGATGCACGAACTGTCGGACGGAGAATCCGACCAATGCGAACCGGCCTGGGTCGGCGCCGAGCATCCGCTGTTCATCCTGTATACGTCGGGCTCGACCGGCAAGCCGAAGGGCGTGCAGCACAGCACGGGCGGCTACCTGCTGTGGGCCGCGCAGACGATGAAGTGGACCTTCGACTGGAAACCGACCGACGTGTTCTGGTGCACGGCCGACATCGGCTGGGTCACGGGCCACACGTACATCACCTACGGTCCGCTCGCCTGCGGCGGCACGCAGGTCGTGTTCGAGGGCGTGCCGACCTATCCGGACGCCGGCCGCTTCTGGAAGATGATCGGCGATCACAAGGTCACCGTGTTCTACACCGCACCGACCGCGATCCGCTCGCTGATCAAGGCGGCCGAAGCCGACGACAAGGTGCATCCGAAGAGCCATGACCTGTCGAGCCTGCGCATCATCGGCACGGTCGGCGAGCCGATCAATCCGGAAGCATGGATGTGGTATCACAAGCACGTCGGGCAGGAGCGCTGCCCGATCGTCGACACGTGGTGGCAGACCGAGACGGGCGGCCACATGATCACGCCGCTGCCGGGCGCGACGCCGACCGTGCCCGGTTCGTGCACGCTGCCGCTGCCGGGCATCATGGCCGCGGTGGTCGACGAGACGGGCCAGGACGTGCCGAACGGGCAGGGCGGCATCCTCGTCGTCAAGCGCCCGTGGCCCGCGATGATCCGCACGATCTGGGGCGACCCGGAGCGCTTCAAGAAGAGCTACTACCCCGAGGAACTCGGCGGCCGGCTGTATCTCGCCGGCGACGGCACCGTGCGCGACAAGGACACCGGCTACTTCACGATCATGGGCCGGATCGACGACGTGCTGAACGTGTCGGGCCACCGGCTCGGCACGATGGAGATCGAGTCGGCGCTGGTTTCGCACGAGCTCGTCGCCGAGGCGGCCGTGGTCGGCCGTCCGGACGACACGACGGGCGAGGCCGTGGTCGCGTTCGTGGTGCTGAAGCGTTCGCGTCCGGAAGGCGAGGAAGCCGCGGCGCTCGCGAAGACGTTGCGCGACTGGGTCGGCAAGCAGATCGGGCCGATCGCGAAGCCGAAGGACATCCGGTTCGGCGACAACCTGCCGAAGACGCGTTCGGGCAAGATCATGCGGCGCCTGCTGCGCTCGCTCGCGAAGGGCGAGGCGATCACGCAGGACACGTCCACGCTCGAGAACCCGGCGATCCTCGACCAGCTCACCGAAGTGCGCTGATCGCACCTGCGTCGCGCCACGCGCGCATGAGCCCCTGCGCGGCAATCCCGATTGTCCGCGCAGGGGCTTTTTGCTACATAACGGCATGACCGTTCCGACCTGTCCCGCGCCCGCTGCGCCTCCGCCCGTTCCCGAACCGCTCGCGCGTGCCCACGCGCGCTACTGGCGTTTCAACGTCGCGCTGATCGTGGTGCTGATGGCGATCGGCTTCACGGTGTCGTTCGTCGTGCCGTTCTTCGCGCCCGCGCTCGCGGGTGTCCGCTTCGCGGGTTTCAGCCTGCCGTTCTATGTCGGCGCGCAGGGTGCGATTCTCGTGTATCTCGTGCTGATCGTCGTCTACATCGGGCTGATGCAACGCGCGGACCGCACACTGCGTCGCGCGTATGACGACCATGCGGCGCGCACCGCCCACGCACACGGCGGGCGCTGATTCATGCTGACGCATCGACTGATACGCGCGTACGCGCTCTACACGCTGGGGTTTCTCGGGTTCGTGCTGCTGATGTGGCGGATCGAGCGCGCGACCGGCTCCGGAGTCTGGATCGGCTACGTGTTCCTGTTCGTGCCGATCGCCGTTTATGCGGTGATCGGGCTGCTGTCGCGCACGTCCGATCTCGTCGAGTACTACGTGGCCGGGCGGCGCGTGCCGTCCGCGTTCAACGGGATGGCGACGGCGGCCGACTGGCTGTCGGCCGCGTCGTTCATCGGCCTGGCCGGATCGCTTTATTCCACCGGCTACGACGCGCTGGCGTACGTGATGGGCTGGACGGGCGGGTTCTGCCTTGTTGCGTTCCTGCTCGCGCCTTATGTGCGCAAGCTCGCGCGCTACACGATTCCCGATTTTCTCGGCACGCGCTTTTCGAGCACCGCCGTGCGCGCGCTGGCGGCCGGCGCGGCGATCCTGTGTTCGTTCGTGTATCTGGTCGCGCAGATCCAGGGGATCGGCCTGATCGCGACGCGCTTCATCGGCGTCGATTTCGCGATCGGGATCTTCTGCGGGCTCGCGGGCATTCTCGTGTGCTCGTTTCTCGGCGGGATGCGCGCGGTCACGTGGACGCAGGTCGCGCAGTACATCATCCTGATCAGCGCGATCCTGATTCCGGTGTCGCTGATCGCGATGAAGAACGGGCTCGGCCCCGTGCCGCAGTTCAGTTACGGCAAGCTGATGGAGCGCGTCGCGGCGCGCGAGGCGCAGGTGCGCGATGCGTCCGGGGAGCAGCAGGTGCGCGACGCGTACCGCCGGCAAGCCGCGGACATCCAGACACGGCTCGACCGGCTGCCGGCGTCCTATGCGGACGCACGCAGGCATCTTGCCGACCAGCTCGCCGACCTGCGGCGCCACAACGGGCCGCTGCGCGAGATCAGCCAGCGCGAGCGCGAGCTGGCCGATTTCCCGCGCGATCCGGCGGCGGCGCGCGTCGCGTGGACGCAGGCGCGCGACGACCTGCTTGCCCGTGCCGAGCCGCCCGTGCCGATGCACGAGCCGTTTCCCGCCGCGAGCGACGACGAGCGCAAGCCGCGCGAGCGGAATTTTCTCGCGTTGCTGCTGTGCCTGTCGCTCGGCACCGCGAGCCTGCCGCACATCCTGACGCGCTACAACACGACCACGTCGGTCGCGTCGGCACGGCGTTCGGTCGGCTGGACGCTGTTCTTCATCGCGCTGTTCTACCTCAGCGTGCCGGTGCTCGCGGTGCTGATCAAGTACGAGATCCTCGCGAACCTCGTCGGGCGGCCATTCGCCGAATTGCCGGCGTGGGTCACGCAATGGCATCACTTCGAACCGGACCTGATCAGCGTCGTCGAGGTGATTCGCGACGGCATCGTGCACTGGTCGGAAATCCAGATGCAGCCGGACATGGTCGTGCTGGCCGCGCCGGAGATCGCGGGGCTGCCGTATGTCGTGTCGGGACTGATCGCGGCCGGTGCGCTCGCCGCGGCGCTGTCGACCGCGGACGGGCTGCTGCTGACGATCGCGAACGCGCTGTCGCACGACGTCTATTACTGCATGGTCGCACCCGATGCGTCGAGCCAGCGGCGCGTGACGATCTCGAAGGTGTTGCTGCTTGGCGTCGCGCTGTTCGCGTCGTATGTCGCGTCGCTCAATACGGGGAAGATCCTGTTCCTCGTCGGCGCCGCGTTCTCGCTCGCGGCATCGAGCTTCTTTCCGGTGCTCGTGCTCGGCGTGTTCTGGAAGCGCACGACGACGCGCGGCGCGATTGCCGGGATGGTGACGGGGCTCACGGTGTGCGTGTATTACATCGTGTCGACCTATCCGTACTTCACGCAGCTGACGGGGTTCGCAGGGCGCACGTGGTTCGGGATCGAGCCGATCAGTTCGGGCGTGTTCGGTGTGCCGGCAGGGTTTGCGGTGGCGATCGTGGCGAGTCTGTGCGATCGGCGGCCGGATGAATACACGCGGGCGTTGGTGGATTACATCAGGCATCCGTGACGCGGGAGGCGGGCGGATAGGGGGCGTGTCGGCGCCCCAAAAGGAAAAGCCCCTTGATTTCCGGGAAATCAAGGGGCTTCATGCGTTCTGGCGGAGAGAGGGGGATTCGAACCCCCGATAGGCGATTAACCTATACACGCTTTCCAGGCGTGCGACTTAAACCACTCATCCATCTCTCCGGAAGACCGAGAGTATAGCAAACTCTGGTGGCGGCCCGCCACTCCCTTCCGCTGACGTCAGAAATCCGTCGTCATCGACAGCCACACCGAGCGCGGATCGCCCTGCGTCAGATACCCGCCGATCGTCGACGACCAGTACGACTTGTTCGCGACGTTGCGCACGTTCGCGCGGAACGTCGTCTTCCTGCCGAACAGTTCCGTCGCGTAGCGCGCGCCGAGGTCGACGCGGTCCCACGCCTGGATCGACATCGTGTTCGCGACGTCCAGATACTGCGGCCCCGTGTGGATCCAGCGCGCGGTCAGCGTGAGGCCGTGCAGCATCGGCACGTCGTATTCGGCGCCCGCGTTGAACAGGAACGACGGCACGCCGATCGGCCGGTTGCCGTCGTTGGCGCCGCCCGAGGTGTTCTGCAGCGTTGCATTGAGGTAGGTCGCGCCCGCGATCAGCCGCACGCCTTTCCACGGTTCGCCGTACACGGCCGTCTCGATGCCGCGGTGGCGCTGCGTGCCGTTGGCGCCGAACAGGTTCGATGCCGGATCGGTGTACGCCATCGGCTTCTCGATCTGGAACAGCGCGAGCGACGCGCCGTACTTGTCGGTGTCGTAGCGGATGCCGGCTTCGTACTGCTTCGAGCGGAACGGCGACAGCGCCTGGCCCGCGTTGCGCGCGGTGCTCGGCGCGGTCTCGCCCTGCGCGAGCGCCTCGCTGCGGTTCGCGAAGATCGACACGTTGCGCCACGGCTTCACGACGAGACCGAATACCGGCGTCGTGATCGCGTCGCTGTAGGTCGCGGTGGCCGCGCCCGTGTAGCTGAAGTCGTCGACCGAGATCGACTGGCGGCGCGCGCCGATCGTGAAGAGCACGCGGTCGTCGAGGAAACCGAGCGTGTCGGATACGGCGAAGCTGCGCAGCCAGGTCCTGGTGACCGTGCCCGGATCGTCCATGTTGCCGCCCGCGAAGGCAGTCGGCGGGAAGGTGACCGGCGCCGGATCGTAGAGCGTCGTCGGGAACGCGTTCGACATCGTGTATGCGGACTGGCTGTCGATGCGGATGAACGACGCGCCGGCCGTCACGAAGTGCGACACAGGGCCGGTCGTGAAGCGGCCGCGCACGCCGGCCTCGGTCGACTGCGCATCTTCCTTGTGCGGCACGCTCAGGCGCGAGCCGGTCGTGCCGGACGACGAGTAGGTCGGCGTGTAGTAGTCGCCGTGCTCGTTCGTATGACGCGCGCCGGCCGACACATAGGCCGTCCACGCGGGCAGGAAATCGTATTCGGCGCGCACGATCCCGACCGTGTCTTCGAGCTCGCTGAAGCTCCACGGCTGCGCATAGTTGTGGGTCGCGGACGGCACGGCCGGCAACTGGTTGCCGCTGATCAGCACGATGGGGCGGCCGTTGTCGATGCGCTGTCGCTGATACAGGAAGTCGCCGTACAGGCGCAGCTTGTCGCCGCGCCAGTCGAGCGATACGGCCGTCACGTTGCTGCGGCGGCGCTCGTCGCCGACGGCCGTGTCGCCGCCGCGGATCGACTGGTTCACGCGCACGCCGAACTGGCCTTCGCTGCCGAAGCGGCGCCCGATGTCGACATGCGTGCCGAACGAGCCGGACACCTCGCCGTCGACGGTGACGCGCGTGAGCGGCTTGTCGTCCGCGCGCTTCAACTGCAGGTTCACGCCACCGCCGACCGCCGAGCCGTTCGGCGACGCGCCGTTCAGGAACGCGTTCGCGCCCTTGAACACGTCAACGCGTTCGACCGCGTCGGTTTCGACGAGCTGCCGCGGCGTGACGCCGTACAGGCCGTTCAGCGACACGTCGTCGCCGGCGAGCTGGAAGCCGCGGATGACGAACACCTGCGAGAAGTTGCCGTACCCGGACGCGCTGCGCACGGCCGGATCGTTGTCGAGCACGTCGGCGAGCGTGCGCGCCTGCTGATCCTCGATCAGTTTCGACGTGTAGGTGGTCATGCTGAACGGCACGTCGCTCGCCTTTTGCCGGCCGAGCACGCCGAAATCCGCGCCGCGCGCGACCTGGCCGCCCGCGTAGGTCGGCGCGAGGTCGCCGGGCAGCGGCTCGGCGGCGCCGGTCACGTTGATCGACGGCAGCACAGCGCCGTCGGGCGAAGCGCTGACGCTGGCGCCGGGGGCGGGCTGCTGGGCACGCGCGGCGGCAGGGAGCGTGCAGGCGAGCGCAATGCCGAATGCAATCGGCGTGAGACGCCGGACGGGTATCGAAAGTGTCGACATGGGACGCAAATCGGAGGTAGTCGGTGATCCATCCCAGGGCGGCAAGTCGGAATCCGGGCGGCGTGACGCGTCCGTGCTGTCGCGGACGTGTTTTTATCGAGCGGCGGAGTCTAACGTAAACGAGAATGATTGTCGTTTACAAAAATGAGGTATCACTATCTGGGATGGCGGGCGATCGCCGTGCACGATCGGCACCGCACAGCCGCCGAGCGCCATCGGGACGAGCGTGCGATCATTGGCCGTTCACATTCGTCGTAGCAAACCGGGCGCGCCGGTTGCGGCCCGCACGGCCGAGATCGACGATGCCATCCGTTCGCACGGCCGCTTTCAGAAGGAACGCCACGCCATGTCGCTCTCCGCGTTGCTCGCATTTGCCCTGATCCTGTCCGTCGGCGTCGCGACACCCGGCCCGACGGTATTGCTCGCGATGAGCAACGGTTCGCGCTACGGATTGCGTCACGCGATGGTCGGCATGCTCGGCGCCGTCACGGCCGACGTCGTGCTCGTCGCACTGGTCGGGCTCGGCCTCGGCGTGCTGCTCGACGCATCCGAAACGGCGTTCGTGACGCTGAAGCTGCTCGGCGCGGCGTGGCTCGCGTATGTCGGCATCCGGATGCTGATGTCGAGCGGCCGGTCCGCCGTGGCCGAGGAACTCGAGCCCCCGACGCCCGATCGCCGGACCGCCTTCCTGAAGAGTTTTTTCGTCGCGATGAGCAACCCGAAGTACTACTTGTTCATGTCCGCGCTGCTGCCGCAGTTCGTCGACCGGTCGCACGCGATCGCGCCGCAATACGCGATCCTCGCGGCGACGATCGTCGCGATCGACGTCATCGGGATGACCGGCTACGCGCTGCTTGGCGTGCATTCGGTGCGGGTGTGGAAAGCGGCGGGGGAGAAGTGGCTGAACCGCGTCAGCGGGTCGCTGCTGCTGATGCTCGCGGGCTACGTCGCGCTGTATCGCAAGGCCGCGAACTGACGCGGCGATGAAGCCGGTCGAGCGCTTTACGCTCGAAACGCACGACGGTCCGTACGAAGCGTGGCCGTCACGCACGCATGTGCTCGTGGACGACGTGCGTTGCGGTCTCGCCATTTCCGGCTACGTGCTGCTGCGCCAGTTCGAAACGCCGGCCGCCTATCTGCTCGTCACCGACTACGACTGCCCGTTCGAAGAGGCCGTCACCTTCACGCTCGTGTCGAAGGATCCGCTGAAGGTGTGCGCGCAACGCACGGTCGGCGCGATGTATGCGTCGTGCCATCTGGACGACATCACCTGGGCCGACGTCCGGCATTTCAGCGCGACGTTCGTGGGCATCGACGGACGATGGGACTTCACGATTCGTGACCGCTCCGTGCCGTTCGTCCTGCCTCGGCTCGGCATGAATCGCGTGCACGATCGATAGCGCGCGATCGGCGATCGCGAGCCTCTCGGCCGCCCATGCGCGGTGTCTGAAACGCGCCAATACCGGCGATTTCATTTTTCTTTCGCATTGATCAGACGTGTAAGTTTGGATGCGTCCGAATCTTACGCGGCCAACGCGCATGGCGGTATGGATGGCGACGGGCTGGCATCGTGGTCACGCACTTCATTACAAAATGAATGGCAATTGAAAGAATTACGTCGCTTGACGTAATGCGGCCGTGCCATTTATTGTCCGTCTGCCGCCCGTGAGAGAGCACGGCGGTTATCGCGGATGCGCGCCTCGCGCGCACGACAACACGTAGCAAAAAGCAGAAAAGGAAACGTGGTAGCCACATGAAGCCGCTATTCGACGACAAGAAATCCGATGCGGTCAGCGATCGTCCTTCCACCCCGTCTTTGTCACCTGTCGCAGTGCCTGCCGCCGCCGTCGTGCCGGCAGCGAAGCCGATGGAGAACGCGCGCCTGATCACCGTCGACGAGATCGACCAGCTCGGCGCGACGCAGGGCACGCGGATCGCCGCCTTCTCCCAGCAGATTCTCGCGAGCGTCCGCGCGTCGGATGCCGACCAGTTCGGCGACAAGCTCAACGAACTGATCGCGACCGCGAAAGGGCTCGACCCGCGCGGCGCCGACAAGGGCGGGCTGCTCACGCAGGTCACGCGGCTGTTCCGCTCGACCAAGGAGAAGCTGCTGTCGCAATACGAGTCGGTGAGCAAGCGGATGGATACGCTCGTCGTCGAGCTCGAGAGCCATGCGCAGCGCCAGAAGGCCGGTATCGACGAACTCGAGCGGATGTACAACGACAACTACGCGCTGCACCAGGCGCTCGCGCAGTCGAAAGCGCACGGCGAGACGGCGCTCGCGACGCTGCGCGCGCATCTCGCGGCCGGCCAGCAGCAGGTGGACGACGCGTTCGGCGCGCAACGCCTGCTCGACGTGAAGCGCAAGGTCGACGCGCTCGAAAGCAAGCTCGACGACCTCGACCGCGCGATGCTGATGTCGAAGCAGCTCGCGCCGCAGATCCGGATGGAGCAGGACCAGAAACGCACGCTGACGTCGAAGTTCATGACGATCAAGACCGTGCTGATCCCCGCGTGGACCAACGCGTTCGCGCTCTACCTCGAGCAGCTCAGCACGAAGCGCGCGGCGGCGCTCGCGAACGCGACGTACGACGCGGCCGACGAGGCGATCCGTGCGCAGGCCGACCTGAACCGCCAGAACGCGCAGGAAGTCGCGAAGCTCGGCCAGCGCCCGGTGATCTCGACCGATACGTTCGAATACGCGCAGCAGCAGCTGTTCGGCGCGTTCGACGACATCACGCAGATCATCGCCGACGGCAAGCGCCAGCGCGACCAGGACGCGCCGCGCCTGCGCCAGCTCGAACAGGACCTGATCACCCGATTCGCTCCGAAGCACTCTTGAGGAACACCGCATGATTACGCTTGAGAAACGCGCGGCGAAGGTCGCGATCGTCCTCGAAAAACGCCAGATCCTGAAGCCGCCCGTCGTGCGCGTCGGCGCGGCGCTCGACATCTCGGGCTCCGCGAAGCCGCTGTACCAGTCGGGCGTGATCCAGGACACGCACGACCGGATCCTCGGCATCGCGCTGAAGTTCGACGACAACGGCGAAGTCGACACGTGGACCTTCACCGAAGGCTACGACCGCCTGCCGACCGCGACGCCGGACAACTACGGCTCGTACATTTCCGACCACGTGCTCGAAGCCCGGATCGACAAGTGGGGCGGCACGCAGTACGCGCCGGTGATGAACGACATCGTCGACTTCTTCTTCCGCGCGCCGGAGCCGCAGCCGCAGCGCGAAGCGAAACGCGGCTTCCTGAGCCGGCTGTTCGGCGGCGCGGACGAAGCGCCCGCGCCGGCCGCATCCGCACCGGTGAACGGCCATCTGCCCGCCTGGGTGCTGTTCGTCACCGACGGCCAGAACCCGAAGAACGACCGCAAGCGCGTGCGCCAGCTGCTGGCCGAGTCGCAGCACTTCCCGCTGTACTGGTCGCTGGTCGGCGTCGGCGATCCGAGCGAATTCGGCTTCCTCGCGGAAGTCGCGGACGAGATGCCGAACGTTGGTTTCCTGCATCTCGAATCGCTCGACGTCAGCGACGAACAGATCTACGAACAACTGATCACGCAGGAATTCTGCGACTGGGTGCGCGCGAAGTAAGCGCGGCCCGCATGCCTCTTTTTCAGAACTCGATATCCCCATCATGTTGAAAGACTTCAAGATCCCGCTGTCGCTCACGGTGCTCGCGCTGGTCGCGGCCTATCTCCTCGGCGGCGTGAAGGACATGCTGATCGTCGCGGTCCTGTCCGTGCTCGAAATCTCGCTGTCGCTCGACAACGCGGTCGTCAACGCCTCCGTGCTGAAGAACTGGTCCGAGAAGTGGCGCAACCGCTTCATGGTGTTCGGCCTGCCGGTCGCGGTGTTCGGCATGCGCCTCGTGTTCCCGCTGCTGATCGTCGCGGTGATCGGCCACATCGGCCTGTGGGACGCGCTGACGCTCGCGATCGAATCGCCCGAGAAGTACGCGGCGGTGCTGACGTCCGCGCATCACCAGGTGTCGGCGTTCGGCGGCGCGTTCCTGCTGATGGTGTTCTTCAAGTTCATGCTCGACACCGAGAAGGACGAGCACTGGATCGGCTTCCTCGAAGGCCCGATGCGCCATCTCGGTCGCATCACGGCGCTGGAAGTGGCGCTGACGCTCGCGATCGTGATCGTCGCGTCGTTCTACGTACCGGCGGCCGAGCAGGTCAGCTTCCTGCTCGCGGGCGCGTTCGGCGTGATCGGCTTCGTGATCGCGCACGGCGTGGGCGACCTGGTCGGCGGCGGGGAGACGGGCACGCGCGTGGTGCGCGAAGGCGTCGCGGGTTTCATGTATCTCGAAGTGCTCGATTCGTCGTTCAGCTTCGACGGCGTGATCGGCGCGTTCGCGCTGTCGAACAACATCTTCCTGATCGCGCTCGGCCTCGGCGTCGGCGCGGCCTATATCCGGGAGATGACGCTCGTGCTGCTGAAGAGGGGCACGCTCGCGCAATATCGCTTTCTCGAACACGGCGCGTTCTGGGCGATCGGTGCGCTCGCAACGATCATGTTCCTCGGCGTGAAGTTCGAGGTGCCCGAGGTCGTCACGGGCCTGATCGGCGCGGCGATGATCGCGGCGGCCGTGTGGTCGTCGATCGTCGTGCAACGCAGGGAAGACCGGACCGCGGTGGCGAGCGAGTAACGCGCGCGGCACGGACACCATCAACGAGGGGCCGCGCAGGGCGGCCCGGCATGACCGCCGGCGCAACGGCGGTTCCAGCAGAAGAGGTTCAGATGATCAATTTGTCGAAAGGCGGTCGCGTCAACCTGTCGAAGGAAGCGCCCGGCACGCAGAAATTCCGCATCGGTCTCGGTTGGGACGCGAACTCGACGGACACGGGCACGGATTTCGATCTCGACGTGTCGGTGTTCCTGTGCAAGTACGACGCGCAGAGCAATCCGAAGCTGATCTCGGATCAGCACTTCGTGTTCTACAACAGCGAAGTGCGCACGATGGAGCGCAAGGAAACCTTCATCCAGCCGGGCGACGATTTCCCGAAGCGCGGGATGCCCGCGTCGAAGTGCATGGGCGTCGTGCATAGCGGCGACAATCGCACGGGCAGCGGCGATGGCGACGACGAAGTGATCTTCATCGACATGACGAAGCTCGCGGCCGATATCGAGGAAATCTCGGTGGTCGTCACGATCGACCAGGCCGAAGCGCGCCGCCAGAATTTCGGCCAGGTTCGCAACAGCTATATCCAGATCGCCGACGAGGTGTCGGGCGCGGTGATCGCGAAGTACGCGCTCGAGGAAGACTTCTCGATGGAGACGTCGGTGCAGGTCGGCAGCTTCTATCGCCGCGACGGTCACTTCATGTTCAAGGCCGTCGGCGCCGGCTACAACCGTGGCCTCGGCGACTTCGTGCGCGCCTACGGCGGCGCGGTCTGACTGGCCGCGGCCCGGCGTGCGGGACACCGCCGCGCCGGGCAGGATGCAGCGATGACGAATCCGTCCGACGAGCCGCAACGGCTCGAGTTCGATACGACGCCCGAGCGCACGCCCGGGCGTCTTGCGTTCGACGCGCCGCCTGCGGGCGGCGCGCCGGCCGCGCGTGTGCCCGAGCGAGCGGCGCCGCAGGCGCTCGACTTCGGGCCGGCGGCTGACAAGGCCGAACGCGCGGCGCCGGCCGATGCGCTCGGCCGTGCGCTGTTCGGCGAATCGAATCACCCGCAGCTCGACGCGTGCTTCCGCGCCGCGCAGGCCAGCTTTCCGAATCTGTATCCCGACTACGCGCCGCGCATCGAGCGGCATATCCGGCAACTGGTGCCGCTCAAGCTCGCGACGGTCGCGACGATCGGCGACGGCGCGCTGGAGACGGCGGGCAACCTCGTCGAAGCCGTCGCGGCGACGACGCGCGAATTCAACGAACTCGGCGCGGCCGACATGATGGCCGGGATGCTCGCGCAGGCGACGCGCAAGGCCGGCATGTTCGAACGCTGGTTCGGCGGGGCGTCGGATCATGTCGACTACCGCGCGGCGCTCGGCGCGCTCAAGCAGTCGCTCGGTTTCTTCCCGCGCCGCACCGGGGAACTCGCCACGAAGGTCCGCCACGCGGAAGAAAACCTCGTGGTCGTGCTCGCGGCGCTGAGCGCGGTGGCGGACGTCGTGCACGTGCCGGACGACGCGGGTGTCGAGCGCACGTTGTTCGACCGCCGCAACATCGTCGGGCAGGCCGTCCAGCAGATCCGGATGCAACCCGCGCAACTGCGCGGGCTCGACGAACGCGTGTCCGACCTGCTGTCGCGCGCCGACCACCTGATGAACGTCGTGCTTCCTGCTGCGCTGGCGGCGCGGCCGCAGCGCTGAGCGAACGGCACGAACCCGGGTGCTGTGCCGCGCGGGTTCGTTGCCTCGGGCGCATCGCGTCACGCCATTTCTCGCACGCCGGCGCGAGTCTGCTATCTTCCCGGGCATCCCATCGCTTTCCCGCCGATTTTCCATGACTGACCGCATCGTCGCCGCATTCGATTTCGACGGCACCATCACGACTACCGACAGCTTCCGCCATTTCGTCCGCTACGCGGTCGGCACGCCGCGTTTCGCATGGGCCGGGCTGCGCGCACTGCCTTGGATCGTCGCGATGAAGGCCGGGCTGCTGTCGCGCGGCGACGCGAAAGCGAAGTTCGCGTCGTTCGCGTTCGGGCCGATCCGCGAGGACGCGCTCGACGCACAGGCGCGCACGTTCGTCGACACGTACCTGCCGCGCTTCGTGCGTCCGGAAATGCTGGAGCGCATTCGCGAGCATCAGGCGCGCGGGCATGAAGTCGTGCTGGTCAGCGCGTCGCCGTCGCTGTATCTGGAGAAGTGGGCGAAGACGGCCGGCTTCGATGCGGTGCTCGCAACGCGGCTTGCGTTCGAGCGCGGTACGTTCGCCGGGCGGCTCGACGGCGAGAACTGCTGGGGGCCGCAGAAGGTCGTGCGGCTGCGCGGGTGGTGGGGCAACCGGCCGCCGAAGCAGTTGTTCGCGTATGGCGACAGCCGCGGCGACAAGGAAATGGCCGAGCTCGCGAACTGGTCGTGGATTCGCGGGCAGGGGGCGATGCCGCCGATCGGCGATTGATGGACCGCGGTGGTTCGGCACAGCGTGCCGCCGGACGCCCGCGTTACGCGTCGGCCTGCATGCGGCGCTCGCCGCGCGGCGAGCGATAGGCACCCCAGCGATTCGCGCGCGCGAACGTGCCGACGTCGTTGAAGCGCACGCCCACTTCGCGCAGTGCCGCATGCGCGGTGCGCGCGGTCAGCTGCCGGATGTAGAACGGATCGCGCACCACGAAGTGATGGATCGCGTGCGTGCTGCCGAAATTGAAGCAGAACAGCTGGAACGGCAGCATCCACCACGGGTTGAGCACCTGGGTCTGCTGGATCACGTTGCGCGAATCGATGTCGCCGAAGTAATGCATGTTCGAGCTGACGAAGTTGATGCAGAAGCTGCGCACGAAGTTCGGCCCGAGCCATACCACCGCGAGGAAATCGACGACGTTCATTGCGCGCTCGACGAGGGCCGGCACCGTCACCGCGTAGCCAAACGCATGCAGCGCGAACAGGCCGACGTGATAGACGATGAACGCGTGCCACAGCGCGTAATACACGTGACCGACCGGCATGTACGACGACACCTGCTCGACACGCAACTGCACGCGTTCGGCCGCATCCTGCACCGGCTGCGCGGCGACGTACTGCTTCACCTTGCGGCGCATCGCGGCCGGCCGCAGCACGACGGCCAGCATGCCGTCCGCGATCATCAGCAGGCGCTTCACGCCCCAGCGCTCGCCGTTGGTGATGCCGAATTCTTCGAGATCCGATTCGCCGCCCGACACCTTGTGGTGATGCAGGTGCATGCGACGCCGCGTCCACGGGTTGATCGTGCCGGGCCGCGTGAGCCAGCACAGCGCCATCATCAGGTGATAGGCCCACGGCGTCTTCTTGAAGTACATCAGGTGGATCAGGTCGTGCTCGAGCTCGTGGATCAGCGACGTGACGAACGCGGCCAGCGGCAGCGCGACGTACCACGCGATCGCGCCGCGCGCATACAGCCACGCGATCGCGAGCATCGCGGCAACCGACGCGGCCATCACCGTCGCGCCGACGAGGTTCTGGTTGTCGAGCAGCGGAAAGCGCGCGCGGATCGCGTCGCTCGCGGCGTTGACCTCGCGGCGGACGTACGCGACCTTGTCCGCGTCGTGGCGAAATGCGGTTCGTGCGGGTTGGCTCATCGACCGGAATCCGTGCGGAAAGAGTGGGGCGTTATGCCGATGTGACAAGCATAGGCGCGCGCCGGACCGCACGCGAGGGCCGCGGGTGCCAATGGTGGTGTCATTTCGGGCCATGCTGGCCGACGCACGGGCGCTCGTTGCCGCGCCGCGCGGCTAGAGTGCCGCCGCGGTGTCATTGCGGGCCAGCGACGCTACAATCCGCCGAAACCGCTCCGGAGTCCGCCGCATGGTCCTGTCCGTCCCGGATGCCGCGCGCCAGTTGAACAAGGCGACGGTGTCGTCCGCGTATGCGCTGTTCATGCTGATGCTGGCCGAGGAGCGCGGCATCGACGGCAGCCGCATTCTCGCGGGCTCGGGCGTCGAGCGCGAGCGGCTCGCGCAGCCCGACGCGCGCATCACGCCGCTGCAACAGGCGGCGATCGTGTTCAACCTGCTCGACGCGACGGACGACCCGTCGATCGCGATCGAGATCGGCTTGCGCAGCAGCCTGACGAAAGCGGGACTGATCGGCTTCGGGCTGATGAGCTGCGCGACGCTCGGCGAGGCGATCGCGCTCGGCATCCGCTATCTGCCGACGCGCGTGCCGTTCTTCTCGGTGCGGCTCGCGCAGCTCGACGGGATCGTCGACATAGACGTGCTCGAAGCATTTCCGCTTGGCCGGCTGCGCCAGTTCGCGGTCGAGAACTTCCTGGTCGAGACCGCGATCCTGTTCAATTCGCTGCTGTATCCGGCGCAGGGGAGCACGCTGCAGTCGCGCGCCGAACTCCACTTCGAATGGCCCGAGCCGCCGTGGTTCGAGCGTTATCGCGCGCGGTTGCCGCGCTGCCATTTCGACGCGAGCGCGAACCGCATCCGTTGCGACGCCGCGCTGCTCGACGAGCCGATCGGCACCGCGAACGCGCAGACCGCGCAGATGATCGTCCAGCAGTGCGAGGCCGAACTCGCGCGGCTCGGTTATGCGGAGAGCATCGTCGAGCGCGTGCGCAATCTGCTGATCTGCGGCGACGGCGGTTATCCGTCGGTCGACGACATCGCGCGCGAGCTGCATGTGTCGGCACGCACGCTCAAGCGCAAGCTCGCGGAGTACGGCGCGACCTATTCGACGCTGCTCGATGAGATCCGGCTGCGCGACGCGCTGCGGCTGCTCGAGGGCACGCGCCTGCCGGTCGACGAGATCGCGGCGCGCGTCGGTTATACGGACCGCGCCAATTTCACGCGCGCGTTCAAGCGCTGGACGGGCGTTGCGCCGAGCGAGCGGCGCTGAACGCGGGAAGGCACCGGCTTTCGCGAAGCGCTTGTCGGATCCCGCGCAGGCGCAGCATCGTCAGACGATCGCGACCCAGTTCGCGCCGCGGCCGCCCGGCACGCGCGCGTGCAGCGACAGTGCGCCGTCGTCCGGCGCGATCGCATACACCGACACGTGTTCCGACTGTTCACCGCATGCGACGAGCCAGCGCCCCGACGGATCGATCGCGAACCCGCGCGGCTGCGTCTCGGTGGCGGTCGCGTGCGCGGGTTCGAACGTGTTGTCGGCGGTGCGGCGATAGCAGAGCAGCCGGCTTGACGTGCGTTCGCTGACATACGCGAAACGCTCGTCGGGCGTCAGGTGGAGATCGGCGGCCCACACGGACGGGGCGGCGGGCGCGGGCGGTCGCGCGTGACCTTGCGCGAGTTCGGCGACGGCCGGGTGGGGTGCGCTCACATGCGCGTCGCTGAGCCGGCCGCTGTCGGGATCGCGTGCGAACGTCGCGAGCGTGCCCTGGAATTCGCTGACGACGACCAGCGCGCGGCCGTCGCGCGTGAAGCGCAGGTGACGCGGGCCAAAGCCGGCCGGCACGCGCGTTTCGCCGTGTTCGAGCGCGCGCAGGCCGGCCGCGTCCTCGACGAGCGCGAAGCTGAACACGCGGTCCGAGCCGAGCGAGCTGACGTACGCGAAACGGTTATCCGGCGACACGATCACCGCGTGCGCGTTCGCGATGCCGCCGGCTACCTGCAGCGGTGTGCCGTCGCCGTCTCGCACGCGCGCGGCGTCATAGACGCTCAGCGAATTGCCGCCATACGACGCGCCGAACAGCCAGCGGCCGCTGCGGTCGAGCGACAGGTACGCGTGGCTCGCGTCGATCGCGGTCGTGCCGATGCGCGCGAGCGCGCCCGTGGCCGGGACGACCCGGAACGCGACGATCGTCGGCTGTTCGCCGCGCGTCGCGACGTAAAGCCGCGCGCGATCGGCCTGCACGGCGATCGGCATCGCGACGTCGGCGGCCGGGTAGCGGGCGAGCGGCGCGAGCGTGCCGTCGGCCGCGAGGGAGAACGTGGCGAGGTCGGCGTCGGCGGCGTTCGAGACGACGACGGTCAGGCGGTCAGTGTTCGGCATGGCGGAGCATCGAAGCGTTCGTGAAGGACGCGTCGGCCGGCAGGCCGCGCGGCGGATCGTTGCGCCGGTGCGTGCGCGCGAACAGCGCGGCGACCGCGGCGACGAGGGACGCGATCGCGAGCGCATACAGCCCGCCCGTGATCGAACCCGTATGTTGCTTCAGATAGCCGAAGGCCGTTGGCGCGACGAAACCGCCGAGGTTGCCGACCGAGTTGATCAGCGCGATCACGGCCGCGGCCACGCGTGTGTCGAGATAACCCTGCGGGATCGGCCAGAACAGCGACGACGCGGCCTTGAAGCCGAGCGCGGCGAAGCAGATCGACGCGAACGACCACACGGGATCGTGCGACGTCGACGCGAACAGCCCGCACGCGGCGAGCACGAGCGCGAACGCGAGCCAGCGCTGCGGATGCTTCCACTTCGACGACAGCACCGCGAAGCCGTACATCGCGCCGATCGCGATCATCCACGGAATCGTGTTGTAGAGGCCGACCTGGAAATCGGTGAGGCCGCCCATCTTGCGGATGATCGTCGGCAGCCAGAACGTGGCCGCGTAGATCGTCAGCTGGATCGAGAAGTACAGGAAGCAGAACAGCATGATCTGCGGATCGCGCAGCAGCGCGGTGCCGCGCACGGGCACGTTCGAGCGCACGTCGCGCGTTGCGCGCTCCTCGTCGAGCGCATGTTCGAGCGCCGCGCGTTCTTCGGCCGTGAGCCACGTCGCGTCGCGGATATGCGATTTCAGCAGCAGCCAGCTTGCGCCGCACAGCGCGACGGAGAACAACCCCTCGATCAGGAACATCCACTGCCAGCCTTCGAGGCCGAACCCGCGGATCGACAGCAGCGCGCCCGTGACGGGCCCGGACAGCACCGACGCGAACGCGGAGCCGCCGAGGAAGATCGCCATCGCCTTGCCGCGCTCCTGCGGCGGCAGCCATTGCGACAGGTACAGCACGACGCCGGGGAAGAAGCCGGCCTCGGCCGCGCCGAGCAGGAAGCGCAATGCGTAGAACGACGTGTCGTTCCACACAAAGGCCATCGCGGCCGCGACGATGCCCCACGTCGCCATGATCCGCGCGAGCCACACGCGTGCGCCGTAGCGCTGCATCAGCAGGTTGGACGGCACTTCGAACAGCGCGTAGCCGACGAAGAACAGCCCGGCGCCGAGCCCGTACGCGGCCGCGCCGATCCCGATCGACGCTTCGAGGTGGCGATCGACGAAGCCGACGTTCACGCGGTCGATGTAGTTCGCGATGAACATGATCAGCACGAGCGGCAGCACATGCCATTTCACTTTCGAGACGGCGGACGCGAGCGGGTCGCGTCCGGGCAGGGCGGGCGAGGGCGGGTTCAAGGGTGTCTCCGGTCGGGCGGCGGCGGACGGGGCTGCAGTCCGCGTCGGCATCTGGGTGGCGATCGATGTAGTATGTCGTCGTATGACATGGTACGCCTGACTACCGGTAAAGACGTCGCGGGTTTACCCGGAAATAATGCAAATGTTGGGGAATATCACGAGGCTGATTTTCGATTCATGAATGTCTGATGACGTATGACATGAATTGAGAAAACACCGATCGCCGGACGCCCGGTCGCCGCCCGCTAGGCCATCGACACGACGCTGTTGAGCAGCGTCTTCACGAGCACGGCCTGCCGCGTCGCGCCCGTTTTCGCGAAGATGCCGCGCAGGTGCGCGCGGGCGGTGTTCTTCGTGATGCCCGTCGCGGCGGCCGCTTCGTCGAGCGTCAGCCCGTCGACGAGCAGCAGCGCGATTTCGGTCTCCATCGGCGTGAGCCGGAACAGCCGGTGCAGCATGTCGCGCGACGTCTGCGGCGACGATGCCGGATCGCGGACGAACACCGCGACGGCCGGCCGGTGCTGGCGGTCCTCGGCGCCGCGGTACGGCGCGAGCGGGCGCAGCAGCACGCTCAACGGCATCGCGCCGCCGGGGCGCGACAGCGTGGTGGCTTCGATGCGCGCGAGCGCGCCCGCGCGGAAATGCTCGAGCGCGGCCTGCAGCGCCTTCTGCAACCGGCGCTCGTCGAGCGGGCACGATGCATGAAGCCGCTCCTGGCGCACGCAAAGCCCGTCCTGTTGCTCGATCAGCCGCTCCGCGATGCGGTTGCGCTTGATCACGCGGCCGTCCTCGTCGACGATCGCGGTGCCGACATCGAGGCGGTCGACGGTGCCCGCGTACAGCGCGCGTTCGGCATCGAGCACGTCGAACGCCGCGTGCAGCTCGACCGCCCGCTGCAGGTGCGGCAGCAGCGTCGCGACCTGCGCGCGCTCGGCCGCGTCGAAATCGCGCCCGCCGTGCGCACGGCTCACGAAGAACGCGCACTCGACGCCGCGTTCGCCGCGCAGGTTCGCGCCGAGGATGTAGCGCAGGTCGAGCGGTTGCAGGTACTGCCGGTAGAAATCGTGCGTGCGCCACGCGGTTTCGCCGAACAGCCGGTCGGCGGTGAACACCTGGCCGGGCGGGTGGTCGAGAAACGGACACAGCGCGTAGAACTGCTCGCTGTACGACGGCTCGCCGGGCAGCAGCGGCCCGTGCGTCGATGCGTTGATGATGAGCCCGTGCCGCGAGCCGCCCGGATTGCGCAGCACGAGCGTCGTGAAGCTCGCGTCGAGCTGTACGCGGATCGCTTCGAGAAAGCCGGCCCACGGCGTGGCTTCCGACGGCCCCTGATAGACGAGCCCGAGCCACGCGCTGAGTTCGCGCGCCGTCCACGCGGCGTCGTCGAAACCGTCGTGCGCGGCCGTATCGTCGGGTGCCAGCGCGATCCGCATGCTCGTGTTCTCCTTGGTCCGGATGAAGTGTTCCCGGACCAGCATACCGGCCGGCCGGCGGCCCGCGTCATCCGAACGGAGTAGACGACGCGGGCAGGCGGGCAACCTGCCCGCGGCGCTTACGCGGTGCGCTCGCGCAGCAGGTACGCGACGATGCGGTCCGCCGCCGCGTCCGGCGACTCGGCCACCGTGTCGACGCGCAGCTCGGGCTGCGCGGGCGGCTCGTACGGCGAGTCGATGCCCGTGAAGTGCTTCAGCTCGCCGCGCCGCGCCTTCTTGTACAGGCCCTTCGGATCGCGTTCCTCGGCGATCGCGAGCGGCGTGTCGACGAACACCTCGACGAACTCGTCGGGGCCGACGAGCGCACGCGCCATGTCGCGCTCCGCGCGGAACGGCGAGATGAACGACACGAGCGTGATGAGCCCCGCGTCGAGCATCAGCCGCGCGACTTCGGCGACGCGTCGGATGTTCTCCACGCGATCGGCTTCGGTGAAGCCGAGATCGCGATTGAGCCCGTGCCGCACGTTGTCGCCGTCGAGCAGGTACGTGTGCCTGCCGAGCGCATGGAGCCGCTTCTCGACGAGGTTCGCGATCGTCGACTTGCCGGCGCCCGACAGCCCCGTCAGCCACACGATGCGCGGCGTCTGCGCCTTCTGCTCGGCGCGCGCGGCGCGATCGACGTCGACGGCCTGCCAGTGCACGTTGTGCGCGCGGCGCAGCGCGAAGTGCAGCATCCCGGCACCGACCGTGTCGTTGGTGAAGCGGTCGATCACGATGAAGCCGCCCGTATGGCGGTTCCGGTCATACGGATCGAATGCGACGGGCCGGTCGAAGCTCAGGTTGCACACGCCGATCTCGTTGAGCGCGAGCGTACGCGCGGCGAGATGTTCGCGCGTGTTCACGTCGATCTTGTATTTCGGCGTCGCGCTGGTCGCGCCGACCGTCTGCGTGCCGAGCTTCACGAGATACGGGCGGCCGGGCAGCAGCGGCTCGTCGTGCATCCACACGAGCGTCGCCTCGAACTGGTCGGCCACTTCCGGCGGCGCGTCCGCGCGCGCGATCAGGTCGCCGCGGCTGATGTCGATCTCGTCGGCGAGCGTGAGCGTCACCGCGTCGCCGGCACGCGCGATGTCGCTTTCGCCGCTTTGCGTGATTACCGACGCGACGCGGCTCTCCTTGCCGGACGGCAGCACGCGCACGCGTTCGCCGACGCGGATCTCGCCCGACGCGATGCTGCCCGCGTAGCCGCGGAAGTTCAGGTGCGGGCGGTTGACCCACTGCACCGGCAGCCGGAACGGCTCGTCGCGCGTCACGCGTGCGACGAGCGGCAGGGTGTCGAGGTGCTGCATCAGCGTCGGCCCCGCGTACCACGGCATGCGCGTACTCGGCACGATCACGTTGTCGCCGCGCAGCGCGGACATCGGAATGCTGACGATCTCCGACAGCCCGAGCTCGGCCGCGAACGCGCGATAGTCGGCGTCGATGCGCTCGAACACGGCCGGGTTGTAGTCGACGAGATCCATCTTGTTGATCGCGAGCACGACGCGCTTGATGCCGATCAGCGCGACGAGATGGCTGTGGCGGCGCGTCTGCGTGAGCACACCCTTGCGCGCGTCGATCAGGATGACGGCCAGATCGGCGGTCGACGCGCCGGTGATCATGTTGCGCGTGTACTGCTCGTGGCCGGGCGTGTCGGCGACGATGAACTTGCGCCGCGCGGTCGCGAAGAAACGGTACGCGACGTCGATCGTGATCCCTTGCTCGCGCTCGGCCGACAGACCGTCGACGAGCAGCGCGAAATCGAGTTCGCCGCCTTGCGTACCGACCTTCTTCGAATCGGCCTCGAGCTGCGTGAGCTGGTCGTCGAACAGCATGTTCGACTCGTAGAGCAGGCGGCCGATCAGCGTGCTCTTGCCGTCGTCGACGCTGCCGCACGTGATGAAGCGCAGCAGGTCCTGGGTTTGTGCATCGTCGCTGGCGGACGCGGTAGCGGCGGAGCGCGCGAGCGTATCGGGCGCGGTGAGAACGTGTGCCATCAGAAATATCCCTCCTGTTTCTTCTTTTCCATCGAACCGGCCGAATCGCTGTCGATCAGGCGCCCCTGGCGCTCGGACGTGCGCGTCTCGCGCATCTCCTGCAGGATGTCGTCGAGCGTCGTCGCATCGCTGTCGATCGCGCCCGTCAGCGGATAACAGCCGAGCGTGCGAAAGCGCACCTTGCGCATCTGCGGCACTTCGCCTTCGCGCAATGGCAGGCGTTCGTCGTCGACCATGATCAGCGCGCCGTCGCGTTCGACGACGGGCCGTTCCTTCGCGAAGTAGAGCGGCACGATCGGGATGTCGTGAAGCTGGATGTATTGCCAGATGTCGAGCTCGGTCCAGTTCGAGATCGGGAATACGCGCAGGGTTTCGCCCTTGCGCTTGCGTGCGTTGTACAGCGACCAGAGTTCGGGCCGCTGGCGCTTCGGGTCCCAGCGATGCTGTTCCGAGCGCAGCGACACGATGCGTTCCTTCGCGCGCGATTTCTCCTCGTCGCGGCGCGCGCCGCCGAACGCTGCGTCGAAGCCGTAGTGATCGAGCGCCTGCTTGAGCCCCTGCGTCTTCCACACGTCGGTGTGCACGGCCGAGCCATGCGTGAACGGATTGATGTCGTTCGCGAGGCCGTCAGGGTTGATGTGCACGCGCAGGTCGAGGCCGAGGCGCTCGGCCGTCTCGTCGCGAAACGCGATCATCTCGCGGAACTTCCACGTCGTATCAACATGCAGCAGCGGAAAAGGCGGCTTCGCCGGGTAGAACGCCTTCATCGCGAGATGCAGCATGACCGAGCTGTCCTTGCCGATCGAATACAGCATCACCGGGTTCTCGCTCTCCGCGACCACCTCGCGCATGATGTGGATGCTTTCGGCCTCCAGTCGCTCCAAGTGGGTCAACATCGTTCGTCTCCTTGTTTCATGACGGCGCCGCGCGACATGTGCGGCGTTTCGTGCATGACACCAACGGTATCGAGCGCGGGGCGTATCGCTCTTCGTCCGGGTGGACTAAACCGCCGTGCGGCGGCGCAGCGGATCTTTCCTTAGTCCACCCGGACGAAGTGGCGCGCGGCGCTGGCGCTTAAGGTGAGCGCTCGACCATCGGCGGAGACGACACATGACGGACGACACACGTGCCACGCAATTGCTTTCGGGCCAGACCTGGGCCGATTTCTGCGACACCCTGAAACGCAGCGGACAGCAGATCCTGCGCGCCGAGGCGCCGGATGACCCGCTGACGCGCGCGGAAGGGTTCCGCTATCTGAGCCGGCTGATGCGCATCGCGCTCGAAATGCACGTCGAGTTCGCGGACGGCGCGTGGCCCGGCTTTTTCTCGCCGTCGCACGAGACCGCGAAGATCGGCGCCGACAACCCCGACAACCTGTACCAGTACGCGCGTCTCGACGGTCGCTGCGAATACCGCGTGACGGGGCGGCGCGGCACGGTCGCGTACCTGAGCTTCGGCACGCAGAAGGGCGGCTACGAGACCGACGGCAAGATGCTGCAGACGGGTTTTCTCGACGCGAAGCAGCTGGAGATCGCGCCGGACGGCAGCTTCGAGATCGTGCTGAGCGAGACGCCGCGCGCGGGCAACTGGGTGCGCATGGAGCCCGGCACGAACGCGCTGCTCGTGCGCCAGACCTTCCTCGACCGGCGCGCGGAGACGCCCGCGCAACTGAAGATCGAGCGCATCGACGCGCAGGAGCACCCGGCGCCGCTCGATCCGCTCGTGCTGCAAGGCGGCCTCACGCGCGCCGCGCAGTTCGTCGAGCAGACCTCGAAGCTGTTTGCCGACTGGGCCGCGAGCTACCGGTCGCACGTGAACGCGCTGCCGCCCGCCGACCAGGCGCTGTGCCAGTCGGTCGGCGGCGACCCGAACATCTACTACTACCACTCGTGCTGGTCGCTGGCCGACGACGAGGCGCTCGTGATCGACGTCGACACGGTGCCCGACTGCGACTTCTGGAACGTGCAGCTCAACAACTACTGGATGGAGTCGCTCGACTACCGGCATTTCGACGTGTGCGTGAACAGGCACAGCGCGCGGCTCAATGCTGACGGCGGCGTGACGGTGGTAGTCGCGGCATCGCGGCCGGGCGATGCGAACTGGCTCGATACGGCCGGGCACCGCACGGGCACGATCTGCTGGCGCTGGGTCGGCGCCGCACAACCCGTGCATCCGCGCACGCGCGTCGTGAAGCTCGCCACGCTGAAGGAGGCCGCATGAATGCGCCGCTCGACCGGATTCGCACGTTGCTCGCCGCCGACGGGCTGATCGCCGAGGCCGTGTCGCGCACGGGCGGGCTCACCGCGTTCGGCGACGGGCCGTATCGCGAAGCGCTCGACGTGATGTGCGCGTCGCTGATCGACGAAGCGAAGCTGTCCGCGCGCGGCGCGGAGATGATGCGCGAGAAGCTCGTCGGCCAGCTCGTGAACCGGCTCGTCATCGAGGATTACTTCCGGCGTTTTCCGGAGATCGCGGACATCGCGATCGACGATCCGCTCGTGATCGTCGGCCTGCCGCGCACGGGCACGACGCTGCTGCAGCGGTTGCTGGCCGTCGATCCACGCTTTCATTCGGCCGCATGGTGGGAAACGCGCTACCCGGCGCCGCTCGCGGGCGAGACGCTCGACGCGCCGACCGTGCGCATCGCGCGTGCGCAGGCCGAAGTCGCGACGATGATCGACTGCATTCCACAGATCCTGACGATCCATCCGCTCGACGCGATGCTCGCCGACGAGGAGTTCATGCTGATGGAGCACGCATTCGTGTGCGCGATGGATTCGTATGCGAACGTGCCGCGTTATACGGCGTGGCTGGCGCAGCAGGATCTCACGCCGGTCTACACGTACCTGAAGCGGATGCTGCAGTTCCTGCAGTGGCAGAAGGCGCGGCGCGGCGTCGCGCCGGCCGAGCGCTGGCTGCTGAAGACGCCGCAACACCTGCATGCGCTCGACGTGCTGTGCCGCGTGTTTCCGCGCGCGCAGGTGGTGCTCACGCATCGCGATCCGGCGCAGACGATTCCGTCGATGGCGAGCATGGCGCACACGCTGTGGCAGATGTATGCGGACGATCCGGATCCGCTCGCCGTCGGCGCGCAGTGGAACGCGGGGATGGCGCGCGCGATCGGCGCGGCGATGACGGCGCGCGACGCGCTGCCGGCCGACCGGTTCCTCGACGTGCGTTTCGAGGACACCGTATCGAATCCGCTCGGCGTCGCGGAAGCCGTGTACGCGTTTGCCGGCATGCCGCTCGATGCGCGGCAGCGCGCGGCGATGGCGGACTGGATGGCGCGCAACGGCCGCGACAAGCGCGCCGCGCACGACTATTCGATCGCGCGTTTCGGCTTCACCGATGCGCAGCTCGCGCGCGACTTCGCCGCGTATCGCGCGCGGCACCTGCGGGCAGCCGGCTGACGGCCGCACGCGCGAGACGAACGATAACCAGGAGACAACCCATGTTGCTGAAGGACAAGATCGTCGTGATTTCCGGAATCGGGCCGGGGCTCGGTGTGAAGCTCGCCGTCGAGGCCGCGCGCGAGGGGGCGCGCGGCGTGGTCGTCGCGGCGCGCACGATGGAGAAGCTCGATGACGCCGAAGCGCGGATTCGCGCACTCGGCGTCGACTGCGACGTGCTGAAGATCAAGACCGACATCACCGACCGCGCGCAATGCCGGCAGCTCGCGATGCAGGCCGTCGAGCGCTTCGGCCGGATCGACGCGCTCGTGAACAGCGCGTTCGTGCACGGCACGTTTCCGGAGCCGGTCGAGGAAGCCGATCTCGACGGCTGGCGCGCGGTGTTCGACACCAACGTGTTCGGCACGATGGCGCTCACGCAGGAAGTCGTGCCGCACATGAAGCGCGCGCAGCGCGGCGCGATCGTGATGATCAACACGCAGGCGACCCGCAAGCCTTTTGCAGGGGAAGGCGGCTACGCTGTATCGAAGGGGGCGCTCGCCGTTGCGGCAAAATACCTGGCGCGCGAACTCGGCGTGCACGGCATCCGCGCGAACAGCATCCACATGGGCTGGATGTGGGGCGTGCCGACGCAGACGTATTTCCGGCAGGCGGCCGCGGAATACGGGATGACGGAAGAACAGATCATCGCGCCGATCGCATCGAACATCGCGCTTGCGAAGCTGCCGACCGACGACGATTGCGCGCGCGCGGCGCTGTTTCTCGCGTCTGATTATGCGAACGCGGTGACGGGCGCGACGCTCGACGCGAACGGCGGCGATTTCATGCCTTGACGAGGATGGAGCAACGGATCATGCAGGACAACCACGACGCGCGGCATTTTTTCGCGTTCAACGGCGACGCGGACGGCCTCTGCGCGCTTCAGCAACTGCGGCTCGCGGAGGGCGTGCACGGCACGCTCGTGACGGGCGTGAAGCGCGACATCAAGCTGCTCGAGCGGATCGACGCGCGCGCGGGCGATCTCGTCACCGTGCTCGACGTGTCGCACGACCAGAATCGCGACGCGTGCGCACGGCTGCTGCGCGACGGGGCGACGGTCCGCTATTTCGACCATCATTTCGCGGGCGAGCTGCCCGACGATCCGCGCTTCGACGCGCATATCGACACGGCCGCCGATGTCTGCACGAGCGCGCTCGTGAACCGCTATCTCGGCGGCCGGCACGTGCGCTGGGCGATCGTCGCGGCGTTCGGCGACGAATTGCCGGCGCTCGGCGACGCGCTTGCGCGCGAGCACGGGATCGGCGAGGCCGAGCGTTGCACGCTCGCGGAACTCGGGCTCTACCTGAACTACAACGCGTACGGCGAATGCGTCGGCGATCTGCACTTCGATCCGGCGGCGCTCGCCGACGCGATGCTGCCGTGCGTCGATCCGCTCGATTTCGTGCGCGCGACCGCCGTGTTCGCCGTGCTGCGCGACGGTTATCGCGACGACATGGCACGTGCATGCGCGCTTGCGCCGCTGCGCGAGGTGCCGGGCGCGACACTGGTGCGGATGCCTGATCATCCGTGGGCGCGGCGCGCAACGGGGATGCTCGCGAACGAGCGGATGCGCAACGCGCCGCATGCGGCGCTCGCGGTGCTGTCGCCGCGAGCGGACGGCGGGCTCGTCGTCAGCGTGCGCGTGCCCGACGACCGGCCGCTCGGTGCCGACGAGTTCTGTCGCGGCTTCGCGACCGGCGGCGGGCGCAAGCGCGCGGGCGGCATCAACCATCTGCCGGAAACCGAGTTCGACGCATTCGCCGCGCGTTTCGAGGCGGCATTTCGGCTCGATTGATGCAGCGACCGGCGACACGCGCGCCGTGCGGCCATCGCACGGCGCGCGTACCGGATCAGCCGGTCGCGCCCGCGAGCACGGCCGGCACGTTGTGGCCGTAGCAGCGCTCCTCGACGCGCTCGGCGATGCGCCAGCCCTGCGCGGTGCGCACGAACCGGTCGACGTACCACAGCCCGAGAAACATCACGTGCGTGCCGCCGTCCGGCAGCGCGACTTCCATCGGATTGAAGCAGATCGTGCGGCCGCGCGCGGTATCGCCGTCGAGCCGGATCGACACGTTGCCGACCATGTGCTGGTACTGCGAAAACTGCGGCAGCACGGTGCGCAGCCACGCCTTCACGTCCGGGTAGCGGCCGGCGATACCGCCCATCGCGCGATAGTCGATCGCCGCGTCGGGCGTGAACACCGCGTCGAGCGCGTCGAAGTCGCGCGTGTCGATCGCGCTCGAATACGCGACGATCAGCTCGCGGATGTCGTGATGGTCGGACAGGGTTTGCAGATCGGGCATCGGCCGCTCCCGGTCACGCGTTGTTGCGCCGGCGCGCCGCATGCAGCGCTTCGGCGCGCTGCTTCACGTCACGCGCGCACTGATCGAAACCCTGTTTCACCCACGCGCCGTGGTTCTGCATGATCGTGTCCGCGTTGACGCCGAGGAACTGGTCGGTCGTGAAGTAGCGGCAACGCTCCGCGCCGTCGGCGTCGATGTACTGGTCGCGGCGCGCGGCATCCTTGTTGTCGTCGGTCGGGCGCTGCTCCCACGACAGCAGGCGTTCGGGTTCACAGGCGACGAGGATCTCGCTGACCGGAATCACGGTCTCCGTGCCCGGAATGCGAATTTGCATGTGCACGAAATCGCCGAGCGTGCCGGTCGTTTCGAAGCCGATGCAGAACGTGTTCCATTCGCCGTAGCGCGGGAAGTCGGTCAGCACTTCCCACACGACGGAGGCCGGTGCGTCGATGTCGACGGTGATCGAGGTGACGAGATTCGAGGGTTTGGTCATGGAGGTCTATCGGGTGAGGCGGCACGCGTGCCCGGGTGGCCGCGCGCCGCGGCGGTCGGAAGGATCCGCGCCGGCAGCGGCCGGCGCGCGTGGCGGGTGCGGGTCGGGACGCGCGGCGCCGGTAGCGGCCGGCACGTGCCGCGCATCGCGGCACACCCGACATCGAGCGTAGGCCGGCGGACGCGGCGAAGAATCGTCGGAATGGACTAAGGCGTTTCACCGGGCGGACGACGCGGCGCGCGTGCCGCGACCGTCATCGGCGTGAGCACGTCAAGCGTCGGGCGTCGACACCGCGCGGCGCAGCCGCGACAATACGTGTCCCGTTCCGTTTTCCGCATCGAGGTGCCCGTGTCCGCCAAGTCGTCCGTTGCTCCCGCGATCGTCTGGTTCCGCGACGATCTGCGCGTGACCGATCAGCCCGCGCTGACGCGCGCGGTTGAATCGGGCCGGCCGCTCGTGTGCGTGTTCGTCGACGACACGGGCGACGGCGCCGGGCGCCCGCCGGGCGGTGCGGCGCGCTGGTGGCTGCATGGGTCGCTGGCCGGGCTCGACGCCGCGCTCGCGCGTCATGGCGGGCGGTTGCTGCTGTTGCGCGGCGACGCGCAGCGCGAGATCGAACGCGTCGTGCACGACACGGGCGCGGCGGCGGTTTACTGGAACCGTCGTTATGCGCAGCCGCAGCGCGACGCCGACGCGGCGCTGAAGGCATCGCTCAAGGCGCGTGGCGTCACGGTCGAGAGCAGCAACGGCAGCCTGCTGAACGAGCCGTGGGAGGTGCTGACGGGCAGCGGTGCGCCGTACCAGGTATTCACCGCGTACTGGCGCGCGGCGCGCCGCGATCGCATGGTCGCTGTGCCGCTGCCGGAACCCGAGCGGATCGAATTTCTTCCGTGGCCGGAAGCCGTGCGCGAGCGCGCGCTGGCACTCGACATGCTGGCATTGCGCCCGCCGGTGCCGGACTGGGCCGGTGGCCTGCGCGACGCATGGCCCGCGCCCGACGAAACCGGCGCGCACGAACGGCTCGACGCGTTCCTGACGACGTCGCTCGCCGGTTATGCGGAGGCGCGCGACTGTCCCGACCGGCCCGCGACGAGCCGGCTGTCGCCGTTCCTGCGCTTCGGCAACGTGTCGCCGCGACAGGTGTGGCATGCGGTGCAGGGTGCCGCGCAGGCGGGCGGTGCGGCGTGCGCCGCGGGCGCCGACAAGTTCCTGAGCGAACTCGGCTGGCGAGAATTCAGCTACGCGCTGCTGTATCACTTCCCGGCGCTCGCGACCGACAACTTCCGCGCGCAGTTCGACGCGATGCCGTGGCGCGACGATCCCGCCGCGCTACGCGCGTGGCAGCGCGGGCTGACCGGTTATCCGCTCGTCGATGCGGGCTTGCGCGAGCTGTGGACGACCGGCTGGATGCACAACCGCGTGCGGATGGTCGTCGCGTCGTTTCTCATCAAGCATCTGCTGATCGACTGGCGCGCGGGCGAAGCGTGGTTCTGGGACACGCTGGTCGACGCCGATCCCGCGAACAACGCGGCGAGCTGGCAGTGGGTGGCCGGCTGCGGCGCCGACGCGGCGCCGTACTTCCGCATCTTCAATCCGGTCGCGCAGGGCCGGAAGTTCGACCCGGACGGCGCATACGTGCGGCGCTGGGTGCCCGAGCTGGCCGGTCTCGACGCCGCGTCGATCCATGCGCCGTGGGAAGCGGCGCCGCTGGAGCTCGACGCGGCCGGCGTGCGGCTCGGCGTCGACTATCCGGCGCCGCTCGTCGATCACGCCGCCGCGCGCGCCCGCGCGCTCGATGCATTGACCGCATTGCCGAAGCGTCGCTGACGGTCGGTCCGCGCGGCACGGTTCACTGCGGCGTCAGTTGCAGAACGCGACGTGTTCGAGCAGCGCGTACGCGACGCCCGAATCGAAGTAGGCCGCGCCGCACCACGCCACGAACGCGAGCGCGCCGACGGCCAGCGCCGCGCGGATCATGCCCATGCCGCGTTGCCCGACGCGGGACGCGCGACGCGCGCGTCGTCGATCGGCAGGTGCAGGAGCGCCGCGAGCACGCCTAGCACGATCGAGCCGATCCACAGCGGCAGGTACGAATGTGTCGCGTCGTACACGAGCGCGCCGAGCCAGACGCCGAAGAAGCTGCCGAGCTGGTGCCCGAAGAACACGAAACCGAACAGCGTCGCGATGTAGCGCACGCCGAACACCTGCGAGATCACGCCGTTCGTCAGCGGCACCGTGCCGAGCCACGTGAAGCCCATCACGGCCGCGAACGCATAGACGCTCGCGGGCGACAGCGGCGCGGCGACGAACGCGGCCATCGCGAGCGCGCGCACGAGGTACAGCACCGACAGCACGTACTTGCGCCGCAGCAGCCCGCCGAGATGGCCGCACGCATAGGTGCCGGCCACGTTGGTCAGTGCGATCAGCGCGAGCGCGACGCTCGCGTGGCGCGCCGGCAGCCCGTGGTCGAGCAGGTACGCGGGCAGGTGCGTCGCGATGAACGCGAGCTGGAAGCCGCACGCGAAGAAGCCGGCGTTGAGCAGCCAGAAGCCGCGATGCGCGAACGCTTCGCGCACGGCTTCGCCGATCGACTGGTCGGGGCCGGCGGCGGCGCCGGCCGCCTGCGCGGGCCGGTCACGCAGCAGCACGGCAAGCGGCGCGAGCAGCGCCGCGACGAGCGCCAGTGCGATGAACGCATGCCGCCAGCCGACACCGCCGATCAGTTCCTGCGCGACGGGCACCATGCAGAACTGGCCGAGCCCGCCGATCGCGCCGGCGACACCGAGCGCCCAGCCGCGCCGGTCGGGCGGAAACAGCCGGCTCAGCGCGCCGTAGATCGACGCGAACGCCGAGCCCGACAGCGCAATGCCGATCACGAGCCCGGCGCCGACCGTGAACATGCCGGTCGATGCCGCGTGCGCCATGATGACGAGCCCGGCCGCATACAGCAGCATCCCGGCGACGATCACGCGCACCGAGCCGAAGCGGTCCGCGACCATCCCCGTGAACGGCTGCGCGACGCCCCAGATCAGGTTCTGCAGCGCCAGTGCGAGCCCGAACGCTTCGCGCGACCAGCCGTGGTCGAGCGACACGGGCGCGAGAAACAGGCCCTGCACGTGGCGGATGCCGAGCGCGGCGCCCATGATCAGGCCGCCGGCCAGCACGGGCAGCCAGCGGCGTCGGACTTCCTGCTCGATCGGGGTCATGCCTGTCTCCGGATGAAGGCGCGCAGCGAAACGGCCGCGCTCGATCCGATTAGACGATCGCGCCCGTCGCCGCTCAAGCGATCATTCGGTCAGGTTGGCATGCGTGCGGGGAATGTGACGAATTGCAGGCGGGATGGGGCGGCAGTGCCCGGCCGTGGTCACGTGCATCCGGGAATACGGCCCCGGTTTACGCCGACGTCTTGTCGTGCGCGTGCATCGCGAGATCGCATTCGGCCGCTTCGGCGAGCATCCAGTCACGCACGTCGGCGACTTCGCGGCGCGGTGCCGGATCGTGCTGGAACAGCCAGTAGCCGTACGTTTCCGTCAGCGCCTGCGTGTGCGGCCCGAGCACCGCGAGCCGCCCGTCCGCGAGCATCGGCGCGACGAGTGCAAGCCGCCCGAGCGCGACGCCCTGGCCCGCGATCGCGGCCTGGATCACCTGGTCGTACTGGTTGAAGCGCAGCACGCCTTTCGGGCGCGCATCGCCGAGCCCGGCCGCGTGCAGGTGCGTGAGCCACTGCAGTTGCGGTTGCGGCGGCCCGTCGAATTCGAGCAGCACGTGGTCGGCGATCGCCGCCACGTTCGTGACCGGCCGCGCGGCGAGCGCGGGATGCGCGACCGGCACGACGATCTCGTCGAACAGGTGCAGCGCGCCGGCCGGCGCTCGCTCGCGTGGACAATAGCGGATGCCGAGGTCGATGCCTTCGGCGCGCAAATCGAGTACCTTGTCGTTCGCGGCGACGCGCAGGTCGATCTCCGGCAGGCGCGCCTGCAGCCGCCCGAGTCGCGGCAGCAGCCACAGCGCGGTGACGCCGATGCTTGCGGTGATCGTGACGGGCTGGCGTTCGCGCGCGGCGGCGAGCGACGCGACGGTGTCCTGCAGGCTGTGCAGCGCCGCATCCGCGGCGCGGAACAACCGCTCGCCTTCCGGCGTGAATGCGATCTTCCGGTAGCCGCGCTGCAGCAGCGTGACGCCGAGATGCGCCTCGAGCGCGTGCACCTGGCGGCTGACCGCCGACTGCGTGACGCACAGGTCCTGCGCGGCGAGCGTGATGCTCATGCGGCGGCCGACGGCGACGAAACCGCGGACGAGGTCGAGTGACGGGAGACGGACGAGTGGCGTTGACATGCGCGTGACTCATGCGAACGGAGCAGCAAGATTGGTTGAGAACGCGGCACGCGTCAAGTTCAATGCGCCAAAGCACCTAACTGCGATCGACCGCGATGCATGGGACCAGAGTAAGCGCTAAAGCGCTAACTCTGGTCAACAGGAGACAGGATGACGAATTCGAACGAAGAAGTCGGGGCCACACGGCGTGAGCGTACGGCGGGCGCGTTGCCACCCGAACCCGTGACGCTGCGCGCAGCCGACGGTTACATGTTGCGCGGCCACGTGTGGCGCCATCGCGGCGGCGGTGCGGTGCGGCCGGTGACGGTCATCAATTGCGCGACGTCGGTGCGCTGCGACTACTACTTCCGTTTTGCGGCCTGGCTGTTCGCGCAGGGGCGCGACGTGCTCGTCTACGACTATCGCGGCATCGGCGGGTCGCGCCCCGCGCGGCTCGCGAAGCTGCGCGCGAACTGGCTCGACTGGGGGCGGCTCGATTGCGAGGCCGCGCTGCACTATGCGCGCGACGCGTTTCCGGGCCAGCCGCTCGACGTCGTCGCGCACAGCATCGGCGGCTGCGTGCTCGGGCTCGCGGCATCGAACGTGCACGTGCGGCACGCTGTGACCGTCGGTGCGCAATATGCGTACTGGCGCGATTACCTGCCGGCCGAGCGACGCCGCATGTGGTGGAAGTGGCATGTCGCGATGCCCGTGCTGGCGGCCGTATTCGGATATGTGCCCGCGAAGCGGCTCGGCTGGATGGAGGACACGCCGCGCGGCATCGCGCTGTCGTGGGCGCGCTCGCAGCCGCGTTTCGAAGACGGTTACCTGGGTGGCCTGCGCGACGAAAGCACCGTGAGCCGCGCGGCGCTGCCTGCGCGCTTCGCGGGGCTGTCGGCGCCGATGCTCGCGATCGGCGTCGACGACGACGCGTTCGGCACCGTCGACGCGATCGAGCGGTTGGTCGGCTACTACACGGGCAGCGACGTCACGCACCTGCGGATCGCGCCCGGCGACATTGGCGTCGACGCGATCGGTCATTTCGCATTTTTCCACAGCCGCTTCACCGACGCGCTGTGGCCCGTCGCGCTGTACTGGCTGCAACACGGCGTGCTGCCGGCCGATGCGCCGGGCAGCGTGCATGCGCTGCATCCGGCGTCGCGCGCGCGGGTGCCGGGCAGCGGCGTGCCGGGCGTGGCCGCGAACGGGTGAAGCGGGGCGGCCTCGCAACGCGGTGCAGGCGCGGCACGTTGCGATGCGTGGCCTTCGCACCCCATTAGTGAAGCCTCCGTGATTCGACGCAGGCACTGCAATGCACGCACACGCCGGTTCGCGCGCCGGCGCGATCGATTAACATCGGACGTTTCATCCCCCAGCACAGGCTGCCGCGTGCCGATGTCCATTCCGTCCGATTCCGCTTCCCCGGTTGAAACGCCCCGCGCGTGGCGCATGCAGGCGCTCGACGTGCCGGCCGCCGCGTCCCGCGCCGGCGTGCGGCTCGCGCGCGTCGATTTCGACTGGCGCGTACCGCTTGCGGCGCCCGCCTATGCGGCGCTGAGCGATGGCGAGCGTGCGCGGGCCGCGCGCTTCATGCGGCATGAGGATGCGGTGCGCAGCGCCGCGACGCGCGCCGCGCTGCGCGACGTGCTTGGGTCGGCGCTCGGGATCGCACCGAATGCGGTTGCGATCGTCGTCGACGAATCGGGGCGGCCGTCGCTGGATCACGCCCATCGCGCGTCGCTCGACTTCAACGTGTCGCATGCGGGTGATCATGCGCTGCTTGCGTGGGCGCCCGCGGGCCGCGTCGGCGTCGATATCGAGTGCTGCAACCGCGCGGCCGACTGGCGCGCGCTGACGCGCGAAGTCTGCGCGCCCGCCGAAGCCGCGTATCTCGACGGCCTGCCGTCCGACGCGCGCGCAGCCGAATTCATGCGCGTCTGGAGCGCGAAGGAAGCGTTGCTCAAGGCGCTCGGCACGGGCATCGTCGGCGGGCTGCGCGCATTCTCGGTCGTGCCGCCGCGCGATGCGGCGACACCGGCGACGACGATCGTCGAGCCGTCCGCGCCCGCCGCCGGCGTGGCGGCGTTCGACGCGGCGTGGCTCGACGCGGCGCCCGGCTACGCGGCGTGCATCGCATGGACGCGTGCGTGAACCCGTGTCAACGCGCGTCGCTCATTCGAGCGGCGCGTCGTTCGGCGCCGCATAGCGCGTCCTGATCACGTCGCTCATCGGGAAATCGAACGACAGCCCCTTCGGCGGCACCGGCTTCATGAACCACTTGTCGTACAGCGCGTTGATCTCGCCGCTCTTCATCAATTGCGCGAGCACGCCGTCGACGAGCGCCTTGAACTGCGGATCGTCCTTGCGCAGCATGAACCCGTAGGCTTCCGACGATTGCGGCGTGCCGGCGATCGTCCAGTCGGCCGGTTTCGCGGCGAGCTGGCGCACGCCCGCGAGCAGTACGTCGTCCATCATGTACGCGGCCGCGCGCCCCGACTCGAGCGTGAGGCGTCCTTCGCCGTAGTCCTTCGCGCTGATGATCTGCATGTTCATCTTCTTTTCCTCGTTCATCTTGCGCAGCAGGCGTTCGGACGTCGTGCCCTGGTTCGTCACGACCGTCTTGCCCGCGAGGTCGGGGAAGTCGCGGATGCCCGACGTCGTGCGCGTGAGCAGGCGCGTCGTCGCGACGAAGAAGGTGGTCGAGAACGCGACCTGCGCGTGTCGCGCGGCGAGGTTCGTGGTCACGCCGCATTCGAGATCGACGGTGCCGTTCTGCACGAGCGGGATGCGGTTCTGCGACGTGACCGGGATGAAGCGAACCTGCAGGTCGGGCTTGCCGGTGCGCGCCTTCACCGCGGCGATCACGCGGTCGCACAGATCCTGCGAGAAGCCGATCACCTTGCCGCTCGTGTCGACATAGGAGAACGGCACCGACGTTTCGCGATGGCCGATCGAGATCAGGTTGGTCTGCCGGATCTTCTCGAGCGTGCCGGAGAGCGGTTCCGCGGCGAGCGCGGCGCCGCACGCGAGCGCGCACGCGGCGACGAGCAGGCGGCGGCCGAGCAGGGCGGCGAATCGTGACGGGAAGTGCATGGCGGGATCTCCTTGGCGAGTGATGAACCGTATGTTGCCAAAGACAAAATAATTGCAACATATGTTAACGGGCGGGCCCCACGGCCCGGTCCGGCGGGCAGGGCCGGACATCAGGGAAACTCCCAAGTCGAAATCAGTGAAAAACGGGTTGTCTAGACAAGTTCCGATGGCTACACTTCAATCCATTCCGAACTTGTCTAGACAGGATTGCTCACATGATTACGTTGACCCCCGGCCACCTGACCCTCCCGCAACTGCGCCAGATCGCACGCGAATCCGTGCAACTGACGCTCGACCCGGCCAGCTTCGCGAAGATCGACGCGGGCGCCAAGGCTGTCGCCGACATCGCCGCGAAGGGCGAGCCGGCCTACGGCATCAACACGGGCTTCGGTCGCCTGGCCAGCACGCACATCCCGCACGACCAGCTCGAACTGCTGCAGAAGAACCTCGTGCTGTCGCATGCGGTCGGCGTCGGTGCGCCGATGGAGCGTTCGTCGGTGCGCCTGCTGATGGCGCTGAAGCTGTCGAGCCTCGGCCGCGGCCACTCGGGCATCCGCCGCGAAGTGATGGACGCGCTGATCACGCTGTTCAACGCGGACGTGCTGCCGCTGATCCCGGTGAAGGGTTCGGTCGGCGCATCGGGCGACCTCGCGCCGCTCGCGCACATGTCGGCCGTGCTGCTCGGCGTCGGCGAAGTGTTCATCCGCGGCGAGCGTGCGAGCGCGCTCGACGGTCTGCGCGTCGCGGGCCTCGCGCCGCTGACGCTGCAGGCGAAGGAAGGCCTCGCGCTCCTGAACGGCACGCAGGCATCGACCGCGCTGGCGCTCGACAACATGTTCTCGATCGAAGACCTGTACCGCACCGGGCTCGTCGCCGGCGCGCTGTCGGTCGACGCGGCGGCCGGCTCGGTGAAGCCGTTCGATGCGCGTATCCACGAACTGCGCGGCCATCAAGGCCAGATCGATGCGGCCGCGGCCTACCGCGACCTGCTCGAAGGCTCGCCGATCAACCAGTCGCACCGCGACTGCGACAAGGTGCAGGATCCGTACAGCCTGCGCTGCCAGCCGCAGGTGATGGGCGCGTGCCTGGACCAGATGCGCCATGCGGCCAACGTGCTGCTGATCGAGGCGAACGCGGTGTCGGACAACCCGCTGATCTTCCCGGATACCGGCGAAGTGCTGTCGGGCGGCAACTTCCACGCGGAACCCGTCGCGTTCGCGGCCGACAACCTCGCGCTGGCCGCGGCGGAAATCGGCGCGCTGGCCGAGCGCCGCATCGCGCTGCTGATCGACGCGACGCTGTCGGGCCTGCCCCCGTTCCTCGTGCGGGACGGCGGCGTGAACTCGGGCTTCATGATCGCCCACGTGACGGCGGCTGCCCTCGCGTCGGAAAACAAGACGCTCGCGCATCCGGCGTCGGTCGATTCGCTGCCGACTTCGGCGAACCAGGAAGACCACGTGTCGATGGCGACGTTCGCCGCGCGCAAGCTCGCCGACATCGCGGACAACACGAAGCACATCCTCGCGATCGAACTGCTGGCCGCTGCGCAAGGCGTCGACCTGCGCGCGCCGTATCACACGAGCCCGAAGCTGGCGCCCGTGATGGAAACGATCCGCGGCAAGGTCGCGCACTACGAGCTCGACCACTACTTCGCACCGGACATCGCGGCGATCGCGAAGCTGGTCGGCGAGCGTGCGTTCGCGAAGGTCGCACCGTTCTCGTTCGCATCGGAACAGTAAGCCCATGAGCGCGCCGGTCTACCAGGAGATCAAGGATTTCATCCTGGGCCGCATCCACGCCGGCGAGTGGGAGGAGGGCGACCAGGTGCCGTCCGAGAACGAGCTGGCACGCGAGTTCAAGGTCGCGCGCATGACCGTCAACCGCGCGCTGCGCGAGTTGACGGCCGAGCAGGTGCTCACGCGCATGAAGGGCGCGGGCACCTACGTCGCGCGGCCGAAGTACGAGTCGACCCTGGTTGCGATCCGCAGCATCTCCGAGGAAGTCGGCGCGCGTGGGCATGCGTATCACGCCAGCGTGCTCGGTCTCGAGACGATCCGCGCCGACGAGACGCTCGCCGACGAGATGCAGGTGGCCGTGCGCGCGAAGCTGTTCCATTCGCAGGTGCTGCACTTCGAGAACGACGAGCCGATGCAGCTCGAAGAACGATGGGTGAATCCGGCGGTCGCGCCGGATTACGCCGAGCAGGATTTCACGAACACGACGCCGAACCTGTACCTGATGCGCGCGGCTCCGCTGCAGCGCGTCGAGTACCGGATCGAAGCGGCGGCCCCGGCGCCGGAGCGGCGCGAGCAGCTGCGGATGGACGACGTCGAACCGTGTCTGGTTTTACATCGGCGCACCTGGTCGCAGGGCGTCGTCGCCTCGGTGGCGAATCTGTGGCATCCCGGCAGCCGTTATCGCTTCACCGGGCATTTCTGATTCCTATTTGATATTCATTTTCCTTCGGGAGCAGTCGTCATGAACCATCCGAAACACATCGATCCCCGTCTCGATCCGACGCGCACGATCCGCGCGCCGCGCGGCAGCGAGAAGACCTGCAAGACCTGGCTGGCCGAAGCGGCCTACCGGATGATCCAGAACAACCTCGACCCGGAAGTCGCCGAGCATCCGCATGCGCTCGTCGTGTACGGCGGCATCGGCCGCGCGGCGCGCAACTGGGAATGCTACGACCAGATCCTCGCGTCGCTGAAGGATCTCGAAGAGAACGAGACGCTGCTGATCCAGTCGGGCAAGCCGGTCGGTGTGTTCCGTACGCACAAGGATGCACCGCGCGTGCTGCTCGCGAACTCGAACCTCGTGCCGCACTGGGCGAACTGGGATCACTTCCACGAGCTCGACCGCAAGGGCCTGATGATGTACGGCCAGATGACGGCCGGCAGCTGGATCTACATCGGCAGCCAGGGCATCGTTCAGGGTACCTATGAAACGTTCTTCTCGGTCGCGAACCAGCACTTCAACGGCGATCCGTCGGGCCGCTGGATCCTGACGGGCGGCCTGGGCGGCATGGGCGGCGCGCAGCCGCTGGCCGCGACGATGGCCGGGTTCTCGATGATCGCGGTCGAATGCGACGAGACGCGCATCGACTTCCGCCTGAAGACGCGTTACGTCGACAAGAAGGCGACGACGCTCGACGAAGCGCTCGGCATGATCGAGGAAGCGAAGCGCGACGGCAAGCCCGTGTCGATCGGCCTGCTCGGCAACGCAGCCGACGTGTTCCCGGAACTCGTCAAGCGCGGCATCACGCCGGACTGCGTGACCGACCAGACGAGCGCGCACGATCCGATCAACGGCTACCTGCCGCAAGGCTGGACCGTCGCGCAATGGCGCGAAGCGCAGAAGGTCGATCCGCAGAGCATCGTGAAGGTCGCGAAGCAGTCGATGGCCGTCCAGGTGCAGGCGATGCTGGATCTGCAGGAACGCGGCGCGGCGACGCTCGACTACGGCAACAACATCCGCCAGATGGCGCTGGAAATGGGCGTCGAGAACGCGTTCGACTTCCCGGGCTTCGTGCCGGCGTACATCCGTCCGCTGTTCTGCGAAGGCAAGGGCCCGTTCCGCTGGGTTGCGCTGTCGGGCGATCCGGAAGACATCTACAAGACCGACCAGAAGGTGAAGGAGCTGATCCCCGACGATCCGCACCTGCACAACTGGCTCGACATGGCACGTGAGCGCATCGCGTTCCAGGGCCTGCCGGCACGGATCTGCTGGGTTGGCGTGAAGGATCGCTATCGCCTCGGCCAGGCGTTCAACGAGATGGTCAAGAACGGCGAGCTGAAGGCCCCGATCGTGATCGGCCGCGACCACCTCGACACGGGTTCGGTCGCGAGCCCGAACCGCGAGACGGAATCGATGAAGGACGGTTCGGACGCAGTCAGCGACTGGCCGCTGCTGAACGCACTGCTGAACACGGCAGGCGGCGCATCGTGGGTGTCGCTGCATCACGGCGGCGGTGTCGGCATGGGCTTCTCGCAGCACTCGGGCGTCGTGATCGTCGCCGACGGTACCGCCGAAGCGCACGAGCGTCTCGGCCGCGTGCTGCTGAACGATCCGGCGACGGGCGTGATGCGCCATGCGGATGCCGGTTACGAACTCGCGCAGCAGACGGCCCGCGAAGCCGGCCTGAAGCTGCCGATGCTCGGCCGCTGAGCATGACGGCGCTTGACCAGGCGCCGGTGAACGCGACGATGATTCGCGCGGCGGATCTCGTCGCGTCGCCGTGGAAGAACGGCGGCGGTGTGACGCGCGAGATCGGCGCGTTCCCACCGGGCGCCGCGCTCGATGCGTTTGCATGGCGCGTGAGCGTCGCGGACGTCGGCACGGCAGGGCCGTTCTCGCGTTTCGACGGCGTCGACCGCACGCTCGTGCTGCTGTCCGGTGCGGGCATGACGCTCGCCGAGGAAGGCGGTACGCGCCACGTGCTCGACGTGCCGCTCGCCCGCGCGGATTTCGCGGGCGAGACGGCGATCGATGCGACGCTGCACGACGGCGCGACGCGCGACTTCAACCTGATGTCGCGCCGTTCGGCCGCGCGCGGGGCACTCGACGTATGGCGCGCAGGCGCGCACCACATCGAGCGCGCCGATACCGTGCTGCTGTTTTGCGCGGCCGGTGCGGCCGGCGTTGAAATCGACGGCACGCACTACGCACTGGAAGAAATGGACACGCTGCGGCTCGACGGGCCGCAGCGTGCGTTTGACGTCGTCGTGAGCGGGAGCGGCGCGCTGCTGGCCGTATCGCTCGCCGTCGGCGAACGAGACTGAACGCATGAAACCGACTGTCTGGCATCACCTGAGGCTGTGTCCGCACGGCCATCCCGACGAGACGATCGACGACGCGGCGATCGCCGTCGACGAAACCGGCACGATCGTCTGGCTCGGCGCGCTGTCCGCGCTGCCGCACGGTTATGCGCACTGGCAGCGCGAGGATCTGCATGGCGCGTGGGTGACGCCGGGCCTCGTCGACTGCCACACGCACCTCGTGTACGGCGGCACGCGTGCCGACGAATTCGCGCAGCGTCTCGCGGGCGTCAGCTACGAGGAAATCGCGCGGCAGGGCGGCGGGATCGTCTCGACGGTGCGCGCGACGCGCGCGGCCGACGAGACGGCACTGTTCGTGCAGGCCGCCGCGCGCCTGCAGCCGCTGCTCGCCGAAGGCGTGACCGCGATCGAGATCAAGTCGGGCTACGGGCTCGACCTCGCGAGCGAGCGCAAGATGCTGCGCGTCGCGCGCCAGCTCGGCGAACGTTTTCCGGTCACCGTTTACACGACCTTCCTCGGCGCGCACGCGCTGCCGCCCGAATATGCGGGCCGCGCGGACGCGTATATCGACGAAGTGTGCGACCGGATGCTGCCGGCGCTGGCCGACGAGGGGCTCGTCGACGCGGTCGACGTGTTCTGCGAGCGCATCGGTTTTTCGCTCGCGCAGACCGAGCGTGTGTTCGACGCCGCGACGCGGCGCGGGCTGCCCGTGAAGCTGCATGCGGAGCAATTGTCGAATGCGGGCGGCACGGCGCTCGCCGCACGCTATCGTGCGCTGTCCGCCGATCACCTCGAATTTCTCGACGAAGCCGGCATCGAGGCCATGAAGGCGGCCGGTACGGTCGCCGTGCTGCTGCCCGGCGCGTACTACTTCATCCGCGAAACCCAACTGCCGCCGATCGAGCTGCTGCGCAAGCACGGCGTGCCGATTGCGCTCGCGACCGATCACAACCCCGGCACGTCGCCGCTCGAATCGCTGCTGCTGACGTTGAACCTCGGCTGCACGCTGTTCCGCATGACGGTGCCCGAGGTGCTGCAGGGCGTGACGCGCCATGCGGCCGCGGCGCTCGGCCGCGCGGATCGCCACGGCGCGCTCGAGGTCGGTCGCCAGGCAGACTTCGCCGCATGGTCGGTGGGCTCGCTGTCGGAGCTTGCATACTGGATCGGCCGGCCGCTGTGCGAGCAGGTCGTACGCGGCGGGACCACCGTGTTTCGCCGGATGAACGGATGAGTTTTGCATGAGACCGGACCCGGCGCCGAAGCGTGTCGCGGTCCGGTCGATTGCAACGGGGCAGGGGAAGCGCTGATGCGCGAGCCCTGCCGACCGTGGAATGGGACCAGACTCAACGCTGGCGCGTCGATTCTGGTCAATAAGGAATCGCAATGACCGACACCCTGTTGTTCGCGGACCATGCCTACCTGCCCGATGGTTGGCGCCGCAATGTGCTGCTGCGCTGGGACGCGGCCGGCATGCTGACCGAAGTGACGCCCGACACCGACGCGCCGGCAGGCGTCGCGCGCGCGGCCGGGCCGGTGCTGCCCGGCATGCCGAACCTGCATTCGCACGCATTCCAGCGCGCGATGGCGGGGCTCACCGAATACCGCGCGAATCCCGCCGACAGCTTCTGGAGCTGGCGCGACCTGATGTACCGCTTCGCGCTGAAGATCACGCCCGACGCGCTCGCCGCGATCGCGCGCTGGCTGTATGTCGAGATGCTCAAGTGCGGTTACACGTCGGTGTGCGAATTCCACTACGTGCATCACACGCAGGACGGCTCGCGCTATCCGCAGATCGCGGAGCTCGGCACGCGCGTGGTCGACGCCGCGCGCTCGGCCGGCATCGGCATCACGATGCTGCCCGTGTCGTACCAGTTCGCCGGCTTCGGCAACAAACCGCCGCGCGACGACCAGCGCCGCTTCATCAACACGCCCGACGGCCTGCTCGAACTGCTCGACGCGATGCGTCGCACGGCGCCCGAGCACGGCGGGCTGCGCTACGGCGTCGCGCCGCACTCGTTGCGCGCGGTGTCCGAGAACGGGCTGCGTGTGCTGCTCGACGGCCTGCCCGGCGACGCGCCCGTGCATATCCATATCGCCGAGCAGACGGCCGAAGTCGACGACTGCGTGCGTGCCTACGGCGCGCGCCCCGTCCAATGGCTGCTGGATCGCTTCGACGTCGATGCGCGCTGGTGCCTCGTGCACGCGACGCACGTCGACGCGGCCGAAACGGCAGCGCTCGCGAAGCGTCGCGCGGTCGCCGGCCTGTGCCTGACGACCGAAGCGAACCTCGGCGACGGCGTGTTCCCGGCCGTCGACTATCTCGCGCAAGGCGGCGTGATCGGCGTCGGCTCGGACAGCCACGCATCGGTCGACTGGCGTGCCGAGCTGCGCCTGCTCGAATACGGGCAACGGCTCGTGCACCGCGCGCGCAACGTGCTGGCGAGCGACACGCAGGCGCATGTCGCCGATCGCCTGTTCGACGCATCGCTCGCGGGCGGCGCGCAGGCCAGCGGGCGGCGCGTCGGTGCGCTGCGCGAAGGCTGCCGCGCCGACTGGCTCGTGCTCGATCCCGATCATCCGGCGATCGCCGAACACGACAGCGCGTCCTGGCTGTCGGGTATCGTGTTCGCCGAGCATGGCGAGACGCCCGTGCTCGACGTCTACACCGGCGGCGAACGCGTCGTGAGCGGCCGCCGCCATCGCGACGAAGCCGTCGCGTATGCCGACTACCGCGCCGCGCTGGCGCAACTGCTGCGCTGACGCGCGGCAACCGGCGCACGCCACGCGCGTGCGCCGGCAGACCCTTACGGTGATGCCACATGACTGAACAACCGGCTGTATTCACGCTGAAGCAGGGCACGCTGCCGCTGCTGATCTCGATTCCGCACGCAGGCACGCACATCCCCGACGATATCGCCGCGACGATGACGGAAGACGCGCGCTTCGTCGACGATTGCGACTGGCATCTCGAGCGGCTGTACGGATTCGCGGCGGACCTCGGCGCATCGATTCTCGTCCCGTCGCACGCGCGTTACGTCGTCGACCTGAACCGCCCGCCCGACAACGAGAACCTGTATCCGGGGCAGGACACGACGGGGCTCGTGCCGGTCGACACGTTCGACAAGGCGCCGCTCTATCCGGCGAACGCGCTGCCCGGCAACGACGAGATCATGCGTCGCCGCGACCGCTACTGGCTTCCGTATCACGACGCGCTGCAACGCGAGGTCGCGCGCCTGAAGCGCGAGCATGGCCGCGTGCTCGTGTGGGAAGCGCATTCGATCCGCTCGCACGTGCCGCGCTTCTTCGACGGCCGCCTGCCGGACTTCAACTTCGGCACGTCGAGCGGCGCGAGTGCCGCGCCCGGTCTCGCGGAGGCGCTGGCCGCGCGCGTGCTCGAGCACGGCGGTTATACGGCCGTCGCGAACGGGCGCTTCAAGGGCGGCTACATCACGCGTCACTACGGTGTGCCCGATACCGGCGTCGAAGCCGTGCAGCTCGAGTTGTCGCAGATCACCTACATGGAAGAGACGCGCCCGTACGCCTACGACGAAGCGCGTGCAGCGCGGATTGTGCCGCTGCTGCAGACGCTCGTCGAAACCGCGCTCGCGCATCGCTGAGCGCGAGCCGCCCGCGTGCGGCGGCGCGGCGAAACGCGGGCGGCAGCCCGTCGGCGCGCAGCGCGCGAGCCGACGCAATGCACAACACGGCATCGATCCCGGCGATCGATGCCGTTTTTTTTCGTCTGATCGATGTCGTCATCGATACCTGAAAATTTGACGCAATTTTTAGGTGATATAAGCTGAATGTCAGGGAGTCGTCACGCGCGTACCGGCGGCGAGGCCACGGCCACGCCGCACCGGAATCCGTCGCGAGATACCTTGCCGACGTGTCGCCGCGCGGCATTGCCGCATGCGCTTGATCGCGACACGTGTCCTGCATCCATCAGTCAGTCGAGTACGATCGTGAAAGCCGCCAGCCCTTCGATACGCCGGACGCGAAGTCCGTCGGCGGGCGCGCCGCCTCAGGCCGGGTCGATCCGGCATGCTGAACGCGGCACGCGTGCCGCCCCTTTGAGCGAGCCTCGTTTCTTCGCCATGTCCCATCGCGGCCTGCGCCGCTTCAATCTCGTGACCGCGCGCGTGTTCAGCGCGGTGCAGTGCGACGGCAGCGCATCGTTGTTGCCCTAGCGTCCTTTTCCGCGTTCGTCCCGGTTCGCACCGCCTGTTGCCGCATCGTCCGCGCGGCGGGATCGCGTCTGCACACGCGCTGCGTGGGTGTGCAGGCGTGGGGCGCAATCGCGGATCTTCATCGTCCCGCGCGCGGGCGTGCCGCGCGCCATTATCGGAGAGACGCCCATGCGTGCGCGCCCGATCGTAGCCGTCACCGCCGACCGCATCCTGCGCGGTGCGCATCCGAACCACACGGCGGGCGAGAAGTACCTGGCCGCGCTCGTCGACGGTGCCGGCGCGCTCGCGTTCGTGCTGCCCGCGCTCGGCGCGCGCCAGCCGGCCGATGCGATTGTCGCGGCGGTCGACGGGCTGCTGTTTACCGGCAGCTACTCGAACGTCGAGCCGCATCATTACGGCGGTGACGCGAGCGCGCCCGACACGCTGCACGATCCCGCGCGCGATGCGACCGCGCTGCCGCTGATCCGCGCGGCGATCGAAGCCGGCGTGCCGGTGCTCGCGATCTGCCGCGGCATGCAGGAGCTGAACGTCGCCTACGGCGGCACGCTGCATCAGCGGCTGCATGCGACCAATGGTTTCGACGACCATCGCGAACGGCCGGCCGATCCGCTCGAACGGCAGTACGGCCCCGCGCACGTCGTGCAGCTCGCGCCGGGCGGCCTGCTGCAGCGGGTCGCGCGCGGCGCGCACGAAGCGACGGTCAATTCGCTGCACGACCAGGGCATCGCACGCGTCGGCGCGGGGCTCACCGTCGAAGCCAGCGCGCCCGACGGACTGGTCGAGGCCATCAGCGTGCGTGGCGCGCGCGCGTTCGCGCTAGGCGTGCAGTGGCATCCCGAATGGCGCTTCGCGGAACAGCCGCTGTCGCGCGACATCTTCGCGGCATTCGGCGCGGCGTGCCGCGCGCGCATGACGCACCGCATTCATGCGGCGGACGGCGACATGCCGTCGCCCGCCGCATCCGACGTCGACTGAAAGAGGCCGATCATGCAACCCGAACTGAGCGAATTCCTGCGACAGCACCGCATCACCGAGGTCGAGGCGATCATTCCCGACATGGCCGGCATCGCGCGCGGCAAGATCATTCCGCGCAACAAGTTCGAATCCGGCGAATCGATGCGCCTGCCGCAGGCCGTGATGGTGCAGACCGTCACCGGCGACTATCCGGAAGACGGCACGCTGACCGGCGTGACCGACCCCGACATGGTGTGCGTGCCCGATCCCGCGACGATCTGCCTGATTCCGTGGGCCGTCGATCCGACCGCGCAGGTGATCCACGACTGCGTGCATTTCGACGGCTCGCCGGTCGAGATCTCGCCGCGCTACGTGCTGCGCCACGTGCTCGACCTGTACAAGGCGAAGGGCTGGAAGCCCGTGGTCGCGCCCGAGCTCGAGTTCTATCTGGTCGACATGAACAAGGACCCCGACTTGCCGCTGCGTCCGCCGGTCGGCCGCACGGGGCGTGCGGAAACCGGCCGCCAGTCGTATTCGATCGAGGCCGTCAACGAGTTCGATCCGCTGTTCGAGGATATCTACGAGTACTGCGACATGCAGGGCCTCGATATCGAGACGCTGATCCACGAAGTCGGCGCCGCGCAAATGGAGATCAACTTCGTGCACGGCGACGCGCTGCCGCTGGCCGACCAGGTATTCCTGTTCAAGCGCACGGTGCGCGAGGCCGCGCTGCGTCACAACATGTACGCGACGTTCATGGCCAAGCCGATGGAAGGCGAGCCGGGGTCCGCGATGCACATCCACCAGAGCCTCGCGGATCTGCACACGGGGCGCAACCTGTTCGCCGAAGAAGACGGCGTCGTGTCGCCGCTGTTCCGCAGCTATCTCGCGGGCTTGCAGAAATACACGCCGGCGCTGATGCCGATCTTCGCGCCGTACATCAACTCGTACCGCCGGCTGTCGCGCTTCATGGCCGCGCCGATCAACGTGCAGTGGGGTTACGACAACCGCACGGTCGGCTTCCGCATCCCGCAGTCGAGCCCGGTGGCGCGACGCATCGAGAACCGGATTCCCGGCGTCGACTGCAACCCGTACCTCGCGTTCGCGGCGACGCTCGCGGCCGGCTACCTCGGCATGACGCAGCAGCTCGCGCCGACCGAACCGATCGCATCGGACGGCTACGACCTGCCGTACCAGCTGCCGCGCAACCTCGAGGAGGGCATTTCGCTGATGGCCGCGTGCGAGCCGCTCGCCGGCATCCTCGGCGACAAGTTCGTGAAGGCCTATCTGGCACTGAAGGAAACCGAATACGAAGCGTTCTTCCGCGTGATCAGCTCGTGGGAGCGCAGGCATCTGCTGCTGCACGTCTAAGCGCGCACAACCGCATACGGAATCACGGAGGAAACATGACTTACCGCAACGAATCTGCCTGGATCCAGCCGGCCGCGCCGGCTGCCGCGCCGCGCGCGACGCAGGCACGCTCGACCGCCGAATACCGCGCGCTCGACGCCGCGCACCACATCCATCCGTTCTCGGACATGGGCGCGCTGAACCGCGCGGGCAGCCGCGTGATCGTGAAGGCCGACGGCGTCTACCTGTGGGACTCGGACGGCAACAAGGTCATCGACGGGATGGCCGGCCTCTGGTGCGTGAACGTCGGCTACGGCCGCAAGGAACTCGCCGATGCCGCGTATCGCCAGCTGCAGGAACTGCCGTTCTACAACACGTTCTTCAAGACGACGCACCCGCCGGTGATCGAGCTTTCCGCGATGCTCGCGGAAGTGACGCCCGCCGGCTTCAACCACTTCTTCTATTGCAACAGCGGCTCGGAAGGCAACGACACCGTGCTGCGCCTCGTGCACCAGTACTGGCGCGTGCAGGGCAAGCCGCAGAAGAAGTTCGTGATCTCGCGCAAGAACGGCTATCACGGCTCGACGATCGCGGGCGGTGCGCTCGGCGGGATGGGCTACATGCACGAGCAGATGCCGTCGAAGGTCGAGCACATCGTGCATATCGATCAACCGTATTTCTTCGGCGAAGCGCAGCTGGGCGAAACACCGGAAGCGTTCGGTCTCGCACGGGCGCAGCAGCTCGAAGCGAAGATTCTCGAGCTCGGCGCGGAGAACGTTGCCGCATTCATCGGCGAGCCGTTCCAGGGCGCGGGCGGCGTGATCTTCCCGCCGTCGACGTACTGGCCGGAAATCCAGCGGATCTGCCGCAAGTACGACATCCTGCTCGTCGCCGACGAAGTGATCGGCGGCTTCGGCCGCACCGGCGAATGGTTCGCGCACCAGCACTTCGGCTTCGAGCCGGATCTGATCACGATGGCGAAGGGCCTCACGTCGGGTTATGTGCCGATGGGAGCGGTCGGCATTCACGAGCGCGTTGCGCGCCCGATCATCGACAACGGCGAATTCAACCACGGCCTCACGTACTCGGGTCACCCGGTCGCGGCGGCCGTTGCCGTTGCAAACCTGAAGCTGCTGCGCGACGAAGGGATCGTCGAGCGCGTGAAGCACGACATCGGGCCGTATTTCCAGCGCCGTCTGCGCGACGCGCTGGGCAGTCATCCGATCGTCGGGGAGATTGCGGGGACGGGGCTGGTCGCGGGCGTTCAGCTTGCGCGCGACCGGGATCGGCGCGAGCGGTTCGGCGCGGCCGTCGATATCGGCACGATTTGCCGCGACTTCTGCTTCAACGGCAACCTGATCATGCGTGCGACCGGCGACCGGATGCTGCTGTCGCCGCCGCTCGTGATCCGCGAGACGGAGGTCGACGAGATCGTCGACAAGGCGCGGCGCGCGTTCGATGCGACGGCGGAGCGGGTGGGGCAGTCGCGCAATGCTTGACCGGGCGCTCGTGCGGTCCCGATCTTGGGACAGCACGTTGCATCGTGCTCGACCGGGGTTTGACGCGTTTCGCTCCGCTGTGAAACGGCGGCGGGGCGAGATTACGCGTGCGCGAATCGCTGCCGCTCGAAGTTCATGACGAGCGCTACCGAAGAGGCAATATCCAGCGTTCCCGTTTCTACGATGAGATCGGGGGCAATCGGTACTTCGTATGGATCCGAGATGCCGGTAAATTGCGTCGTCTGGCCCGTGATCGCTTTTGCATAGAGTCGCTTCGGATCACGTGCGGAACAAGTTGCAATATCGGTTTTCAGGTAGATCTCGACGAATCGATCGGCACCGATGATTTCTCGTGCCCGCTGTCGATCGGCCTCGTAAGGCGAGATCAGCGCGACGATTACGGTAAAACCCTGATTATTGAGCAGTTTCGCCATTTCGGCGGTGCGACGACAGTTCTCGGTACGGTCTTCGCGCGTGAAGCCGAGATCTGGCGAGACGCCTGCGCGCAATTCGTCTCCGTCGAGAATGCATGTCGGAACATTGCGGGCACGCAATTGCCTGGCAATTTCGTGCGAGAGCGTTGACTTGCCGGCGCCGCTCAGACCGGTAAGCCACAGGGTGAAATTTCTCTCTTCTGATGACATGAGTACATTCATTCTATCGCCAGATCACCATCGCAAGTCACGATGTCCACGCTGAGAACGCGATGCCGATTCGGCTGGTTGTTATGTGGTGCAGCGATTTTATTCATCCAAATTCCTGCGAGGGTTACATAACAGTTACCAAAAATTACGCTGAGAGTTTCCTTTCTCTCACGATGAAACCCGGTGATAACTTGCACGGAACACCTGAAATTTTTGCCAGTATTGGTGCTAAATCGGTCAATAATTCCGCGTCGAGGGTGCCTTATTGGCGAAGGAATAGACTGTTTTACGATTGACGGCCGATTTGTCTGCCTTTTATCGTCGGTAACAAGCTAACGGTATTTAGCGAATCGGGCGGCGTCAGTGGTTAATCGTATGGGAGCGGTTGTTCCTGCGAGGGGTTTTGACTTGCAGTATTGAATTATTGTTGGACAGCCGTGCCACTCCAGTCGGGGTTGCCGCGCCAGTGCCGACGCCAACGTCATGCAGATCAGAAGTCAACGAAGCCGCTATCGGAGTAGGGGCGAAGCAGGCCGACGTGAAGTTCGGCGCGCCAAAACGAAAAGGGCCTGCGTCGTGAGACGCAGGCCCTTGAATTCTTTGGTGGGCGGTACTGGGATCGAACCAGTGACCCCTGCCGTGTGAAGGCAGTGCTCTACCGCTGAGCTAACCGCCCAAAGAAGCTGAAATTATGTCAGAGCTTTTGGGGTTCGTAAAGCCCTTTCTGCAAATTTTTTTCAGGTCCGCGCAACGATCGGTCAGCCGGCCGCCGACGGCTCGACGAGATCGAGGATCGATCCGTCACGCTTGAGCGTCGCGAGCACGATGCTCGAATTGATCGACATCACGCCCGCTGCGCGGTGCAGCCGGTTGATCACGAAGTCCGAGTAGTGATCGAGATCGCGCGCACGAACCGTCAGCACGTAGTTCGATCCGCCGGTCACGATCTGCGCCGCGATGACTTCCGGCCACTGCTGGATCGCCTCCACGAACCTGTCGTGCCACTCGGGGACGTCCGGGCGCATCGACACATGGACGAGCGCCTCGAACGCGACGCCGACCTTCTTCGGATCGATCGTGCAGCGATACCCCGAAATGGCGCCGCGCTCCTCCAGCAGCTTCACTCGCCGCAGGCATGCCGACGGCGACAGCGCGACCGCGTTCGCGAGGTCCTGATTGCTGATGCGTCCGTCACCCTCGAGGTGCCGGAGGATCCTCATGTCGGTTCGATCCAGAGCCATTTCGCAGAATCCGGTGAATTTGGAGATAACAAGCGCAGACTCTACTTCAATCCGGCCGGTTCGTCATCGAAAAGTGAAGCTCATTCTATTTCGACCTCGATAACATGCGCTCCATGCCTCGACCGCACGGCCTGACGCGACGCCATGCCGCCGGTCGCGCCGCCGCCTTCAACTCCTACCGTCACACCGCCATGTACGAACACATTCCCGCCTATCCGGGCGATCCGATCCTGTCGCTGTTCCAGGCGTTCCAGCAGGATGCGCATCCGCGCAAGGTCAACCTGAGCATCGGCCTCTGCTACGACGAAGCGGGCCGGATTCCGGTGCTCGACAGCACGCGCATCGCGGCCGAGCGTTTGCGCGAAGCCGGTGCGCCGCACACGTATCTGCCGATGGAAGGGCTCGCCGCATATCGGCAGGGCGTGCAGCGGCTCGTGTTCGGCGCCGATTGCGCCGCGCTCGCGGAAGGGCGCATCGCGACGCTGCAGACACTCGGCGGCTCGGGCGCGATCCGGCTCGGCGCGGAATTCGTGAAGCGCTATTTCCCCGACAGCGCGATCTGGATCAGCGACCCGACGTGGGACAACCATCGCGTGATCTTCTCGGCGGCCGGCCTCGACGTGCATACCTATCCGTACTACGACGAAGCGCGCAACGACATTCGCGTCGACGCGATGCTTGCGACGCTCGACGCGTTGCCGGCACGCAGCGTCGTGCTGCTGCAGCCGTGCTGTCACAACCCGACGGGGCTCGACCTGGGCCGCGACGCATGGCGCGAGGTGATCGACGTGCTCGTGCGGCGCGGGCTGATCCCGTTCCTCGACATGGCGTACCAGGGTTTCGGCGACGGTCTCGCTGACGACGCATGGGCCGTGCGCGCGATCGTCGATGCGGGCCTGCCCGCGATCGTCGGCAACTCGTTCTCGAAGAACTTCTCGCTGTACGGCGAGCGCGTCGGCGGATTGTCGATCGTCTGCGCGAACGCGGGCGAGGCCGCGACGGTGCTGAGCCAGTTGCAGGCCGGCGTGCGCCGCACCTATTCGAGTCCGCCGCTGTTCGGTGCGCAACTCGTGTCGACGGTGCTGAACGACGACGCGCTGCGTGCGCAGTGGGAAGGCGAGGTCGCGCAGATTCGCACGCGCATCAAGCGGATGCGCAGCGAGCTGAAGGCGCGGCTCGATGCGCGCCTGCCGGGCCGTGCGTTCGATGCATTCGTCGCGCAGCGCGGGATGTTCAGCTACACGGGCATCGCCGCGGCCGACGTCGATCGGCTGCGTGCGTTGCACAGCGTCTATCTGCTGCGCTCGGGCCGCATGTGCGTCGCGGGCCTGAACGACGCAAACCTCGACACCGTGGCGAATGCGCTTGCCGATGTGCTCGGCGGCGCATCGCGGCAGGCAGCCTGAGCGTCCCGTTCCCGATCCGAAGGAGGACACGATGGCAGAAACGATCCCGGTCGACTTGCCGCAGCTCGCGCAACCGTTCTCGTGGGCGACCCGCGCGGGCGGGCTGATGTTTACCGGTCACGGGCCGGTCGACGCAGCCGGCGCGATTGCCGGCGACACGATGGCCGAGCAGGCGCGCATCACGCTCGCGAATCTCGCGAAAGCCGTCGCGGCGGCCGGCGCGACGATGGACGATGTCGCGCAGGTGCTCGTCTACCTGTCCGACGTGAAGGCGATGCCCGAATTCGACGCCGAATACCGGCGCCATTTTCGCGAACCCTATCCGAACCGAACGTGTGTCGGCGTACACGGTTTCGCGCATCCGGCGATGCGTGTCGAGCTCGTCGCGTACGTCGCGCTGCCGGCGGCGCGCACCTAGCAGGAACGCCGCGTGGCGCGGCGTGCAGTAATCACCATCACCAAGAACCGATAAAAGGACTGGAGGAGAACATGAAGAGAATCCATCGATTCGCACTGCCAATGATGGCGGGCACGCTTGCCGCGAGCGGTGCGATGGCGCAGAGCAGCGTGACGCTGTACGGGATCGTCGACCAGAGCATCCGCTATACGACGCATGCCGACGCGTCGAACGACGCCAGCGTGCAGATGACCAATGGCGCGATCACGAACAGCCGCTGGGGGCTGATGGGCAGTGAAGCGCTCGGCGGCGGGCTGAAGGCGATCTTCCGGCTCGAGAGCGGCTTCGAGCCGCAAAACGGGCAGCTCGACGGCGCGTTGTTCGGCCGCTACGCGTATGTCGGTCTCGCGAGCGACTGGGGCACCGTGAAGCTCGGCCGCCAGGCGACCGAGGCGTTCAACCTGTTCGGCGATCTCGATCCGCTGACGGTCGGCAACTACACGGCCAACATGTGGCCGTACTTCCTCACGCAAGGCCGCGCGAGCAACGCCGTCAGCTACGACGGCACGTTCGGCGGTCTGAACGTCGGCGCGAGCTACGGCTTCGGCGGCGTCGCGGGCAGCCTCGGCACGAATGCATACTGGGGCACGCACGTGTCGTATACGCAGGGCGGGCTGATGGTCGGCGCGACGTACCAGCAGGTGCGCGACCTGAACAGCCGCGCGCAGCAGGCATGGGGCGCGGGCGCGCGCTACGCGTTCGGCGCGGCGGCGCTGTACGCGGGTTATCTCGGCGGCATCGACCGCTCGGGCGTGCTCGACGAGGCGCTGCTGAACGCGCCCGGCCGCCAGGTGACCTATGGTTCGTTCGCGGACAACCCGCGCCGCGACGCGATCTTCTACACGGGCGCGAGCGTCAAGGTCACGCCGGCCGTGTCGGTGACGGGCGTCGCGTATTACGACGACATCCGCAACGTCAACGGGGTCGCCGGCAACGGCGGCAAGCGCTATACGGGCGTGCTCGAGGCCGAGTACGCGTTGTCGAAGGCGACGCAGGTCTACGCGACGGTCGACTACAACCGCGTAACCGGCGGCGCGTTCACCGAAATGCCCGGACGCGGCAACCAGACGGGCGTCGCGGCCGGCCTGCGCCACATGTTCTGAGCGCGCGGCGCGCGGTGGCCGGCCGGACCGGCGCCGTGCCGCGCGCCATCGACGCTTCGACCAGACAATCGCTTTCGTACGAGGTCATTCAATGCAACCTGAAGGGCAATTCCAGCATATCGCGGCGCGCGAGCAAGGCCTGCGCCGCACGCTTTCCGCGCGGCAGATGGCGATGATCGCGATCGGCGGTGCCATCGGCACCGGTCTCTTTCTCGGCAGCGGCTTCGCGATCGGCTTCGCGGGCCCGAGCGTGCTCGTCAGCTACGCGATCGGCGCGTTCATCTCGCTGCTGCTGATGGGCTGTCTCGCCGAGATGACGGTCGCGCATCCGACCTCCGGTTCGTTCGGCGCATACGCCGAACATTACGTGAGTCCGTGGGCCGGGTTCCTCGTGCGTTACGCATACTGGGCGTGCATCGTGCTCGCGGTCGGCACCGAGGTCACCGCGATCGCGCTGTACATGAAGTATTGGTTGCCCGGTGTGCCGGGCTGGCTGTGGATCGTCGGTTTCTCGGCACTGCTGGTGTTCATCAACGCACGCAGCGTCGATGTGTTCGGCGCGGTCGAGTATGGCTTCTCGGTCGTGAAGATCGCGGCGATCGTCGGCTTCATCGTGCTCGGCGCGTATGTCGTGTTCGGCAATCCGGCGCTGGTCGGCGACGGCGCGGCGCGCGCGGGCTTCCACCATTACACGGATCACGGCGGCTTCTTTCCGAAGGGCATGTGGGGGACGTGGGTCGCGGTGATCGTGTCGATCTTCAGCTACCTGAGCATCGAGATGATCGCGGTCGCGGCCGGCGAAGCGGAGGATCCCGAGCGCGCGGTCACGCGTGCGTTCCGCTCGACGATCGTGCGGCTCGTGCTGTTCTACCTCGTCACGCTCGCGCTGATGCTCGCGATCGTCCCGTGGACGGCGGCGGGGCGCGACGAGAGCCCGTTCGTGAAGGTGATGGAGGCGATCCACCTGCCGGGCGCGGCCGGGCTGATCAACTTCGTCGTGCTGGTTGCCGCGCTGTCCGCGATGAACAGCCAGATCTACATCACGACGCGGATGATGTTCAGCCTGTCGCGCGCGGGGCATGCGCCGAAGGCGCTCGGAGAAGTGAACGCGCGCGGCGTGCCGTTCGGCGCGCTGATGCTGTCGACGCTCGGCATCGCGCTCGCGACGGTGCTGAGCGTGCTGTATCCGGACACCTCGTTCACGATCATGATGGCGGTTTCGATGTTCGGCGCGCTGTTCACGTGGATGATGATCTTCGTCACGCATTACTGCTTCCGGCGACGTCGCGCGGCGCTCGGCCTGCCGGCGCCCGCGTTCCGGATGCGCGGCTTCCCGCTGCTGACGCTGCTCGGTGCGGGCCTGATGCTCGCGGTGATGGTCACGACTTACTTCACGGCCGAGTTCCACATGACGCTGATCTTCGGCATTCCGTTCCTGGTTGCGCTGTCGATCGTGTACGCGATCTGGTATCGGCGCGCGCAGCCGGCGCTCCAGCCGGAAGCGAAGTAGCCGGCGTGCCGCGTCAGCCCGCGAGCGCGGGCAGCGCGTCGATCGACGCACGCACGTAGTCGGCGAAGCGCAGCGCAACCGGTTCGGCGGTGCCGCTGCGCTTCAGTGCGAGCGTGCGCGATTCGAGCGACGCATCCTTCAGCGGCCGGAACGCGAGCCGGTCGCTCTTCACCTGCTGCAGCACGCGCGGCACCAGCGCGACGCCCATCCCGAACTCGATCATCGACAGGATCGTCTGCCACAGCCGCGCTTCGTGGCGGATCAGCGGGCTGAAACCCGCGTTCACGCACTGCGCGATGATCAGGTCGTGATAGTGCGGCGCCGCTTCGCGCGGAAACAGGATGAACGGTTCCGCCGCGAGCGCGGCGAGCGCGACCTGCTTGCGACGCGCGAGCGGATGCGCGGCCGGCAGGCAGCAGACGAACGGTTCCACGTAGACGGGCGCCGATTCGACCTCGGGCGGGAAATGGCCCCAGTGTGCATAACCGAGATCGATCTGGCCGCGCTGGATCGCCTGCACCTGCGCTTGCGTATTCATCTCGCTCAGCACAACCTCGACGCCCGGGTAATCGGCCTCGAAGCGCCGCACCGCATCGGGCAGCCCGCGATACAGCATCGAATGGACGAAGCCGATCCGCAGCCGGCCCGCGAGACCCGACGCGGAACGCACCGTCAGGCGCTCGGCCTCGGCCGCCTGCAGCAGCAGCCGGCGCGCCTCGCCGAGCAGCACCTCGCCCGCGTTGGTCAGCGCGACGGTCTTGTTGGTGCGCGAGAAGAGCTGCACGCCGAGCGCGTCCTCGAACTTGCGGATGTCGAAACTCAGCGCCGGCTGCGAAATGAACAGGCGCTTCGCCGCGCGCCCGAAATGCAGCTCCTCGGCGACCGCCACGAAGTAGCGCAACTGCCTCAGTTCCATGGTGTCTCTTCCCGGTGTCGGCATCGATAAGCGATATCTATCGTACCGGATAAATCCTGTATTGGACGCTTATCGATCGCGCGCCTACGCTCTGCGAAAGGCTTTGCACAGGGCCGGCCGCGGCGCCAGGTCCGGCCGACGTGCAGGCAACCCAGGAGACGCACGCATGAACGACACCGCTCGCACGCCGGACGCCGGCGCATCCAATATCCCCGACAGCCGGGGCACCAATTTCTTCACCGCCGATCCCGACCTCGGCGCGTTGCTGAGGCTGCATCTCGGCGATGCGCACTATGCCGAACTCGAGCCGCGGCTGCGTGCGCTCGGCGCGCGCGTGTCGGGCGAGCTCGACGAATGGGCGTCGCGCGCGGACAAGCACCCGCCCGTGCTCGAGCACCGCAACCGGCGCGGCGAAGCCGTGCAGCGGATCGACAAGGATCCCGCGTATGTTGCGCTCGAACGCGTCGCGTATTCGGAGCTCGGGCTCGCGTCGCTGAGCCACGGGTCGGAATCGGGACCGCCGCTCGTCAAGTACGCGCTGACGTTCCTGTTCGTGCAGGCGGAATTCGGGCTGTGCTGCCCGGTCAGCATGACCGATTCGCTGACGCGCACGCTGCGCCGCTTCGGCGATCCGGCGCTCGTCGCGCGTTACCTGCCGATGCTCGCGTCACGCGACTTCGACACGCTGTACCAGGGCGCGATGTTCATGACCGAGCAGGCGGCCGGCTCCGACGTCGGCCGCATCGCGACCCGCGCGGCGCGCGAGACCGACGCGCACGGCGAGACCGTATGGCGCCTGACCGGCGACAAGTGGTTCTGCTCGAACGCGGATGCCGATCTCGCGATGGTGCTCGCGCGGCCCGACGGCGCGCCTGACGGCATCAAGGGGCTCGCGCTGTTCCTGCTGCCGAAGACGCTGCCGGACGGCACGCGCAACCGCTACCGGATCGTGCGGTTGAAGGACAAGCTCGGCAGCCGTTCGATGGCGAGCGGCGAGATCGCGCTGGAAGGCGCGCAGGCCTACCTGATCGGCGAGATCGGCCGCGGCTTTCACCAGATGGCCGACATGATCAACATGTCGCGTTTGTCGAACGGCGTGCGTGCGGCGGGGCTGATGCGGCGCGCGCTGAACGAAGCGCTGCACGTCGCCGCGCACCGCGACGCGTTCGGCCGCAAGCTGATCGAGATGCCGCTGATGCAGCGCCAGTTGATGAAGATGCTGCTGCCGGCCGAGGCCGCACGCGCGATGTTCATGCAGATCGCGCTGCTGCTGCCGCAGGCCGATGCGGGCGACGAACAGGCTGCGCGCTGCGTGCGGATCCTGACGCCGCTGATCAAGTTCCGCGCGTGCCGCGATGCGCGCCGCGTGACGGGCGATGCGATGGAGGTGCGCGGCGGCACCGGCTACATCGAGGAGTGGAGCGACGCGCGGGTCGTGCGCGATGCGCATCTCGGGTCGATCTGGGAAGGCACGAGCAACATCGTCGCGCTCGACGTCGCGCGGGCCGCGCAGCGCGAGCATGCGCTCGACGCGCTGCGCGCGTTCCTCGGCGACCGGCTCGGCGCGGCGCCGCTGCCCGATGCGAGCCGCGCGGCGTTGCGACGCATTCTCGCGCGCGCATACGATGCGCTCGCGCAGGTCGCGGACGCAGGCGACGACTCACGCGTGCGGCAGGCCGCGTCCGCGCTGTACTACGCGAGCGCGGCCGTGCTGATGGCCTGCGAGGGCGTGCGGCTCGCGCCGGATTTCCGGCGTCTCGCGCTCGCACACCTGGTCGTGCGCCACAAGCTGCTGCCGGTCGATCCGCTCGCGCCGGCGTCGCGCGACGACGAATCGGCCGCGTTCGACGCGCTGCTGCGCGGCACGCCGATCTCGCTCGACATGGCGCTCGACCTGCTGCCGGAGGTAGAACGATGAACGCGACGCGTGGCGCACTGGACGGCCTGAAGGTCGTCGACCTGAGCCGCGTGCTCGGCGGCCCGTACTGCACGCAGGCGCTCGCCGACCATGGCGCGACGGTGATCAAGATCGAGCCGCCGGACGGCGACGAGACGCGCGGCTGGGGGCCGCCGTTCCTCGGCGATACCGCGTGGTACTTCGCGGGCGTCAACCGCAACAAGGAAGGGCTCGCGCTCGACCTGTCGCGCGACGAAGGGCGCGCGATCCTGTGGCGCCTGCTCGATGAGGCCGACGTGCTGGTCGAGAACTTCAAGCCAGGCACGCTCGCGCGCTGGGGGATGGACTATGCGCGCGACCTGCAGCCGCGCTTCCCGTGGCTGATCCACTGCGCGGTGACGGGCTTCGGCGCGGACGGTCCGCTCGGCGGGCTGCCCGGCTACGACGCGGTGATCCAGGCGATGGCGGGGCTGATGAGCGTGAACGGCGAGCGCGACGGCGACGCGACGCGGATCGGCCTGCCGATCGTCGACATGGTCACGGGGCTCAACGCGCTCGCCGGCATCCTGCTGGCGCTCGCGGAGCGCGAGAAGAGCGGGCGCGGGCAGTCGGTCGACATCGCGCTGTACGACTGCGGCGTGTCGCTGCTGCATCCGCACCTGCCGAACTTCTTCGGCTCGGGGCGCGTGCCGGCGCGCAGCGGCAACGCGCATCCGAACATCGCGCCGTACGACAGTTACCGCACGGCGACCGTGCCGATCTTCCTCGCGGTCGGCAACGACCGGCAGTTCGCGCGGCTCGTCGCGCATCTCGGCGCGCCGGCGCTCGCGGGCGATCCGCGCTTCGTCGACAACCGCAGCCGCTGCGCGCACCGGCCCGAGCTGAAGGCCGAACTGGAAGCGCGGCTCGCCGCGCACGCCTGCGAGCCGCTCGCGCGCGACCTGATGGCGGCCGGCGTGCCGTGCGGGCCGGTGCGCACGGTGGCCGACGTCGCGCACGATCCGCATGCGCTGCACCGGAACCTGTTCGTCGAGATCGGCGCGTATCGCGGCACCGCGTCGCCGGTGAAGCTGTCGCGCACGCCGGCCACCTATCGTTCGCCGCCGCCCGCGCTCGGCCGCGATACGCGCGCGGTGCTCGATCGGCTCGGCGTCGATCGCGCGCTCCAGCAGCAACTGCTCGATGCCGGCGTGCTGAAAACGGCGCCCGACCAGGTACCCCCCGACTGACACGACGCCGCCGGCCGGCGGCGTCATGCCGGCCACCCGGGAAAGGCGCGCGACAGTCGCGCCCCCGACCACAAACCTGGAGACATCGATGAGCCGTCCGTTATCCCCGCCCGCCGCGCCACTGCGGCCCGGCCGCGCCGCCTTCGCGGCGTTCGTCGGCACCACGATCGAGTGGTACGACTTCTACATCTACGGCACGGCCGCGGCGCTCGTGTTCGGCAAGGTGTTCTTTTCGAGCACGATGGATCCCGGCGTCGCGACGCTGCTCGCGTTCGTCACGTTCTGGGCCGGCTTCGCCGCGCGGCCGCTCGGCGGGATCGTGTTCGGGCATCTCGGCGATCGCGTCGGCCGCAAGACCGCGCTCGTGATCACGCTGGTGATGATGGGCCTCGCGACGACCGGCATCGGCCTGCTGCCCGGTTATGCGCAGATCGGCGTATGGGCGCCGGCCGGCCTCGTCGTGCTGCGCGTGCTGCAGGGCATCGCGGTCGGCGGCGAGTGGGGCGGCGCGGTGCTGATCGCGAGCGAGAACGCGCCGAAGCATCGCAGCATCCTGTATGCGGCGTTCGCGCAGCAGGGCTCGCCCACCGGCAACCTGCTCGCGACGGCCGCGTTCTTCGCGCTGAGCGCGCTGCCGACGCCGTCCTTCCTGACGTGGGGCTGGCGCATTCCGTTCCTGCTGTCGGCCGTGCTCGTGATCATCGGCATGGTGATCCGGCTGAGGCTCGAGGAGTCGGCCGACATGCAGCGCGTGCTCGCCCGCAAGCGCACGGTGAAGCTGCCGCTGCGCGACGTCGTGCGCGATCACTGGGTGGTCGTGCTGCTCGCGGCCGGCACGCTGCCGGTGATCAACGTCACGTACTTCCGCAGCACGTTCGCGCTGTCGTGGGCGACGAAGGAGCTCGGCTACGCGCAGGGCACGTTCCTCGGCATCCTGTCGATCTCGCTCGTCGTGCAGTTCCTGCTGCAGCCGGTCGGTGCGTGGTTCGTGTCGAAGGTCGACATGCGTCGCGCGATGTGCTGGATCCTGATTCCCGAGATCGTGCTGATGCCGGTGATGTTCCATGCGCTCGCGACGCGTTCGTACTGGGTGGCCGTCGCGGGCATGTGCATCTCGACGATTCCGTCGGCGATGTTCTACGGCGCGGTCGGCGGCGTGCTCGCGCGCGTGTTTCCGGCGAATATTCGTTACACGGGCCTGTCGCTCGCGTATCAACTGAGCGCGCTGGTCGTCGGCGGCGGCACGCCCGTGCTGGCACAGGCGATCCTCAATTCGACGGGCAGCATCGTCGGCGTCGCGGTCGCGTCGGGGCTTTACGCGCTCGTGTCGCTCGTCTGCATGCTGGCGCTGCTGAACCGCACCGGGTACCGCGCGGACGAACTGTCGACGGCCGAGCGCAGCGACGCGGCGGAGTGGGGTGTCGAAGCCGAAAGTGCCGACAACGCGAGCGGCGGGGCGGAAGCGCCGGGCGACGGCGGCGCGCTGAAACCGGCCGGCTGAACTACGCGAGCGCCGCAGCCGGAGAGGTGCGGTCGCATCGATCGCACCTCCCCAAAAGGAAAACGGCACCGTGCGATACACGGTGCCGCTTTCTGTTGGAGCGCGCGGCAGGCTGGCTGCCGGCCGTGCGCACTACATCATCAGCCTTCCGTCGGCGGCACGTAGCCGGACGCCTGGTCCGCGCCGTCGCCGAAGAAGTATTTCTCGGTCTGCTTCATCAGGTACTGGCGCGCGCGCGGGTCGGCCATGTTCAGGCGGTTCTCGTTGATCAGCATCGTCTGCTGCTTGAGCCAGCCTTGCCATGCTTCCTTCGAGACGCTCTCGTAAATGCGCTTGCCGAGTTCGCCCGGCAGCGGCGGGAAATCGAGGCCTTCGGCTTCCTTGCCGAGCTTCGCGCATTGAATCATTCGAGCCATCGTTTACTTCTCCTGTAATCGGACTGGGGGAGGGCAGTCGTGCCTGCGCTCAGAGCTGCTTCATCAGCACGAGCGACTTGCGCTGCCAGTTATAGAGTTTGCGGCGGTCTTCCGGCAGGTCGTCGACGCTGACCTTGACGAAGCCGCGCTTGAGGAACCAGTGCTCGGTGCGCGTCGTGAGCACGAAGATATGCGTGAGGCCGCGCGCCCGTGCGCGTTGCTCGATGCGCTTGAGCAGGCGTTCGCCGTCGCCCGAGCCCTGCGCTTCCGGCGCGACCGTCAGGCACGCCATCTCGCCGATCTTCTCCTGCTGGTACGGATACAGCGCCGCGCAGCCGAACAGCACGCCATCGTGCTCGATCACCGAGAAGTGGTCGATGTCGCGTTCGATCTGGTGGCGGCCGCGCCGCACCAGCGTGCCGTCCGACTCGAGCGGCTCGATCAGCGACAGGATGCCGCCGACGTCGTCCGGCGTCGCCTCGCGCAGGCTTTCGAGATTCTCGTACGAGATCATCGTGCCGACGCCGTCGTGCAGGAACAGTTCGAGCAGCATGCTGCCGTCGAGCGATTGCGGGATCAGGTGCGCACGGGTCACGCCGCCGCGGCACGCGCGGATCGAGTGCTTCAGGAAGAATGCGTCGTCGCCCTGCACGTTGCCGGAATCGAGCAGCTCGGCCGCCGCGTCGAGCGACATTTCGCGGATCAGCTCGCCTTCATCGTCGACGATGCCGGGGCCGTCGGTCAGGAACACGATCTTGTCGGCACGCAGCGCGATCGCGGCGGCCGAGGCGACGTCTTCCATCGACAGGTTGAACGCTTCGCCGGTCGGCGAGAAACCGAGCGGCGACAGCAGCACGAGCTTGCGGCTCGCGAGCGAATGACGGATCGATTCGGCGTCGATCTTGCGCACGATGCCCGTATGCGCGAAATCGACCCCGTCGAGAATCCCCACCGGCCGCGCGGTCACGAAGTTGCCCGACACGACGCTGATGTGCGCGTGCGCCATCGGCGAGTTCGGCAGACCCTGGCTGATCGCGGCCTCGATGTCGAGGCGCACTTCGCCGGCCGCTTCCTTCGCGGATTCGAGCGCGCGCGCATCGGTGATGCGCAGGCCGTGCGAAAACTCGGATTCGACACCGTGCAGGCTCAGCTGCTCCTCGACCTGCGGGCGCGAGCCGTGCACGAGCACGATCTGGATGCCCATCGCCTGCAGCAGCGCGATGTCGGACACGAGCGCGTTCAGCAGCCCCTGCTGCACCACCTCGCCGCCGAACCCCACGACGAACGTGCTGTTGCGGAACTTGTGGATATAGGGCGCGACGGAGCGCATCCAGTCGACGAACTGCGCGTGGCTGGCGGCCGAATCGTCGGCGGCCGGCGGCGTCGCGGCGCCGGTCTGGGCGGGAGGGAGGTCGGTTTGGGAATTCATGGGCGGGATTATAATGCGCCCCCATGTCGAATGTACCTAAAAGTCCCGCGCCGACGCGGGCCAAAGCGCCGTCGGCCCGGCACCCGGATGGTGCGGCCGATGCACGCCAGCAGCAGGGCCAGCCGCCGCGCCAGCAGCACGAAAAGCAGGCAGGCAAGGCGCCGCGCGGCGACGAGCGCCGCGGCGATGCGCGCCAGCCGGCCACGGCGGACGCGCCCCAGGCAGCCGATGCGCGCGCACCGCGCCGCGAGCGTCCGCCGCGCGCCGTCGTCGCGCCGAATCCCGTCCCGCCGATCACCTACCCCGAAAGCCTGCCCGTGTCGGGCAAGCGCGACGAAATCGCGCGCGCGATCGCCGGTCACCAGGTTGTCATCGTCTGCGGTGAAACGGGCTCGGGCAAGACCACGCAGTTGCCGAAGATCTGCCTCGATCTCGGCCGCGGCCTCGGCGCCGGCGGCACGGGCCTGATCGGCCATACGCAGCCGCGGCGTCTCGCCGCGTCGTCGACCGGCCGCCGGATCGCCGAGGAACTCGGCACGCCGTTCGGCGAGGTGGTCGGCTACAAGGTGCGCTTCACCGACAATCTCGCGCCCGGTGCGTCCGTGAAGCTGATGACGGACGGCATCCTGCTCGCCGAGACGCAGACCGACCCGCTGCTGAAGGCGTACGACACGCTGATCATCGACGAGGCGCACGAGCGCAGCCTGAACATCGACTTCCTGCTCGGCTACCTGAAGGAAATCCTGCCGAGGCGGCCGGACCTGAAGCTGATCGTCACGTCCGCGACGATCGACGCCGACCGCTTCGCGCGCCATTTCGGCACCGACGAGCGCCCGGCGCCCGTGATCGAGGTCAGTGGGCGGCTGTATCCGGTCGAGATGCGCTACCGCCCGGTGGCCGAGGACCGCCCGGCCGTGAAGAATGCAGAAGGCACCGCGGGCCGCGATCGCGTGAAGACCGCGCGCGAAGCCGAGCGCGACCTGATGGACGCGATCGTCGACGCGGTCGACGAGCTGTGCCGCGAAGGCCCCGGCGACGTGCTGGTGTTCCTGCCCGGCGAGCGCGAGATCCGCGAAGCGGCCGAGGCGCTGCGCAAGCACCATCCGCCGCACACCGAGATCCTGCCGCTGTTCGCGCGGCTCTCCGCGGCCGACCAGGACAAGGTGTTCAAGGCGTCGAACGCGCGCCGGATCGTGCTCGCGACCAACGTGGCCGAGACGTCGCTGACGGTGCCCGGTATCCGCTACGTCGTCGATACCGGTCTCGCGCGCGTGAAGCGCTATTCGTACCGGAACAAGGTCGAGCAGCTGCAGGTCGAGTCGATCTCGCAGGCTGCCGCGAACCAGCGCGCGGGCCGCTGCGGCCGCGTGGCCGACGGCGTCTGCATCCGCTTGTACGAGGAAAGCGACTACCAGGCGCGCGTGCGCTTCACCGATCCGGAAATCCTGCGCTCGTCGCTCGCGTCGGTGATCCTGCGGATGAAGTCGCTGCACCTGACGGCGATCGAATCGTTTCCGTTCCTCGAACCGCCGCCCGGCCGCGCGATCGCGGACGGCTACCAGTTGCTCAACGAACTCGGCGCGGTCGACGACGACAACGCGCTGACGCCGCTCGGCCGCGAACTCGCGCGGCTGCCGCTCGATCCGCGCGTCGGCCGCATGATTCTCGCCGCGCGCGACCAGCAGTCGCTGCGCGAGGTGCTGATCATCGCGAGCGCGCTGTCCGTGCAGGACCCGCGCGACCGCCCGATCGAAGCGCAGGAACAGGCCGACCAGGCGCACCGCCGGTTCGCCGACGAGCGCTCCGAATTCCTGCAGTGGCTGAAGATCTGGGCGTGGTTCGAGGACGCCGTCGCGCACAAGAAGTCGAATCGTCAGTTGATCGACGCGTGCCGGCAGAACTTCCTGTCGCACCTGCGGCTGCGCGAGTGGCGCGACGTCCATTCGCAGTTGCTGACCGTCGTGCGCGAGCACGGCTGGCGGCTCAACGAAGTCGAGGCGACTTACGAGCAGATCCATCTGGCCCTGTTGACGGGCCTGCTCGGCAACCTCGGCCTGAAGGCCGACGACGATCCGCACTACCTCGGCGCACGCGGGATCAAGTTCTACCTGTGGCCGGGCTCGGTGCTCGCGAAGAAGGCCGGCCGCTGGGTGATGGCGGCCGAACTCGTCGAGACGAGCCGGCTCTACGCGCGCTGCCTTGCGAAGATCGAGCCCGAATGGATCGAGAAGGTCGGCGCGCACCTGCTGAAGAAATCGCTGTCGGAGCCGCACTGGGAAAAGCGCCCGGCGCAGGTCAGCGCGTTCGAGCGCGCGACGCTGTACGGGCTGCCGATCTATCACCGCCGACGTGTCGCGTTCGGCAAGCAGGATCCGGCGCGCGCGCGGGAGCTGTTCATCCGCGGCGCGCTCGTCGAAGGCGAGTTCGACACCAAGCTCGCGTTCTTCGCGCACAACCGCAAGCTGCTTGCCGATATCGAGCAGCTCGAGCACAAGTCGCGCCGCCAGGACGTGCTGGTCGACGACGAACTGATCTACGCGTTCTACGACCAGGCGCTTCCCGAAGGGATCCACACGGGCACCGCGTTCGAGCGCTGGTATCGCGACGAGGTGAAGCAGGGCGGCCAGCCCGAGGACAAGCCGCGGCTGCTGTACCTGTCGCGCGACGACCTGATGCGCCACGAGGCGGCCGGCGTGACGACCGAGCTGTTCCCGAAGCGCGCGACGATGGCCGGCGTCGAGATGGCGCTCACGTACCACTTCGAGCCCGGCACGCCGCGCGACGGCGTGACGCTCGCGGTGCCGCTCTACGCGCTGAACCAGGTCGACGCGCGCCGCTGCGAGTGGCTCGTGCCGGGGATGCTGAAGGAAAAGGTGCAGCTGCTGCTGAAGTCGCTGCCGCAGAAGCTGCGCCGGCACTGCGTGCCGCTGCCCGAGTACGCGGCCGGCTTCGTCGAGCGGATGGGCCGCGAGCGCTTCGGCGCGGGCGGGCTCGTCGAGGCGCTGATCGCCGACGTGCGCGGCGAGACGCAGATCGCGATGAAGACGGCTGACTTCAAGCTCGAGACGCTGCCCGCGCACCTGTTCATGAACTTCAAGGTGATCGACGAGCACGGCCGCCAGCTCGCGATGGGGCGCAATCTCGCGCAGCTTCGCCAGGAGCTGGGCGCGCAGGCGCAGCAGCAGTTCCAGAAGATCGCGGCGGCGTCGACGATCGCGACCGGCGGCGAGACCGATGCGGGGCCGGCAGCCGGCCAGGCGCCGGCGACTGCCGCCCCGGCCGGTGCCGTCGTCGGCCGTGGCGCGAAGCCCGGCAAGGGCACGGCGCCGCAGACGGGTGTCCCGGCGGAAGGCGGCGCGACGGCGCTGTACGAGAACCTGACGACGTGGAATTTCGGCAAGCTTCCCGAGCTGCTGGAAATCCGCCGGCGCGGCCAGACGCTGTACGGCTACCCGGCGCTGGTCGACCGCGGCACGCATTGCGACGTCGAGGTGTTCGATTCGCCGGAGGAGGCCGCGCGCATCCACCGGGCCGGCTTGCGGCGGCTGTTCGCGCTGCAACTGAAGGAACCGATCAAGTTCCTCGAGAAGAACCTGCCGGGCCTGCGCGAGATGGCGATGCAGTACATGTCGCTCGGCTCGCAGGACGAGCTGCGCGACCAGCTGATCGACACGGCGCTCGATCGCGCGTGCCTGCAGGATCCGCTGCCCGACGACGACGCGAGCTTCCATGCGCGCCGCGACGAGGGCCGCAGCCGCCTGAACCTGCTCGCGCAGGAAATCGCGCGGCTCGTCGGGCAGGTCCTGGCCGAATACGCGGGGCTCGTGAAGAAACTCGCGCAGGCGAAACCGTTCGCGCAGGTGCACGCGGATCTGCAGCAGCAGCTGGCGGCGCTGGTCGGCAAGCGCTTCGTGATCGATACGCCTTACGTGCAGCTTGCGCACTTCCCGCGCTACCTGAAGGGCATCGCGTTGCGGATCGACAAGCTGAAGGCCGATCCGGCGCGCGACGCGAAGCAGTCCGGCGACCTGCTGCCGCTCGCCCAGCAGTACCAGCGCGCGGTGTCGCAGCGCGGCGGCGTCGCCGACCCTCGGCTCGCGGAATTCCGCTGGCTGCTCGAGGAATTGCGGATTTCGCTGTTCGCCCAGGAACTGCGCACGCCGATGCCGGTCTCTGTCAAGCGGCTGCACAAGGTCTGGGAGTCGATGCAGCGCTAGCGCAACAGCGGTTTCCCGGCCCGCACCGGCGGCCGGCGACGGTCGGCCGCGCGGCGCTTGCCGCACCGGCCGATCCGGCCGCCGCCGCGTGCGTCGAAGTGGCGCAATGCCGGCTTCCGTCAACCGGCGGGGCCGGTTGAACGTTTTACAATGACGGTTGTTCCTCGACGTGAGTCTTCATGCGCACTTTCCTTTCCCTCGGCCGCACGCTCGTGCTGGCCGCCGCCGTGCTGGCGCCCGCCGCACACGCGAATAACGTGATCGTCCTCAATTCGGCCGAAGCGACGCTTTCCCTGATCGACCAGCAGACCCGCCAGGTCGTCGGCACGATGCCGACCGGCAAGGAACCGCACCACCTGATGGCCACGCCCGACAACGGTTCGCTGATCGTCGCGAATTCGGTCTCGAACAGCCTGATGTTCCTCGATCCGAAGACGGGCAAGCTGCAGCGCACCGTCGAAGGGATCGACGATCCTTACCAGCTCGGCTTCTCGCCCGACCGCAAGTGGTTCGCGGCGGCAGGCCTGCGGCTCGACCGCGTCGACATCTACAGCTACGACGGCCAGAACCTGCATCTCGCGAAGCGCGTGCCGCTCGAAGTGATGCCGAGCCACCTGGCGTTCACGAAGGACAGCAAGACGGTGCTCGTGTCGCTGCAGGTGTCCGGCGAGATCGCGGCGATCGACCTGCCGACGCAGACGGTCAAGTGGAAGATGAAGGTCGGCAAGGTGCCGGCCGGCCTGTGGCTCACGCCGGACGACAAATACGTGCTGGTCGGGATGACGGGCGCGGATTACGTCGCGGTGGTCGACTGGCGCAACCAGAAGGTCGTCAAGCAGATCTACACCGGCAAGGGCGCGCACAACTTCCGCTCGCTCGCCGACGGCACGCACGTCGCGGTGACGAACCGGGTCGCGAACACGATCAGCATCATCGACGAGAACACGCTCACCAACGTCGGCGACATCACCGGCCTGCTGCCGGGCCCGGACGACATGGAACTGTCGGCCGACAAGAAGACGCTGTGGGTGACGTTCCGCTTCGCGAAGAAGGTCGGGATCATCGATCTGCCGTCGCGCAAGCTGGTGCAGACGATCTCCGTCGGCCGCTCGCCTCACGGCATCTACTTCTACGACCGCGCGCCGTGGAAGGCGGCGAACGGCGCGTGACGGACGGAGGCGAACGATGCTGCACCTGATCGATGCGTTCGTGTCGGACATCCAGACCTGGCTGTACGTCGACGTCGTGCAGCCGCTCCTCTTCAAGTTCAACCTGATGGACTATGACGAGGACACCTACGACGCGCTGTACTGGGTGATCGTCGGCGCGCTGCAGATGGTGCTGATGTTCGCGCTGCTGCGCCCGCTCGAGGCGCTGCTGCCGGTCGAACGCTGGAAGAGCCGCCGGGCCGTGCGGGTCGACGTGATCTACACGGCGATCTCGAAGCTCGGCATCTACACGCTGTTCTTCTTCTTCGCGCTGCAGCCGGTGTTCGACAACTTCCAGGCATGGCTGCGGCTGCACGGCGTCTCGAACTTCAACCTCGACTATCTGTGGCCGGGCGTGACCTCGCAGCCGATCGTCGCGTTCGCGATCTACCTCGTCGTGCTCGACTTCGCCGGCTACTGGTATCACCGCTGGCAGCACAAGTTCGGCATCTGGTGGGAGCTGCACGCTGTCCATCACAGCCAGCGGCAGATGTCGCTGTGGTGCGATGACCGCAACCACCTGCTCGACGACGTGATCCAGTCGTGCTTCTTCGCGTCGATCGCGCTCGTGATCGGCGTGACGCCGTCGCAGTTCGTCGTGCTGACCGCGTTCACGAACTTCATGCAGAGCATCCAGCATACGAATGCGCGGCTGTCGTTCGGCTGGCTCGGCGAGCGCCTGCTCGTGAGCCCGATCTTCCACCGGCGCCACCACGCGGTCGGCTATGGCCACGAAGGCACCAAGTACGGCTGCAACTTCGGCGTGCTGTTCCCGTGGTGGGACATGATGTTCGGCACCGCGTCGTGGAACCGCACGGTCGAGCCGACCGGCATCCGCGACCAGGTCGAGGGCGTGTCCTACGGCGAAGGCTTCTGGGCGCAGCACGGCCTCGCGTTCGTGCGGATCTTCCGGCGCCTGTTCCCCGCGAAGCGCGGCGCGGCGTCGGCCTGATCCGGTTACTCCGCCGTTGAACGCCTCTCCCACGCGGCCCGCATGCGCTTTGGCGCATGCGGGCCGCGTGGTTTATCCTTTCCCCGTTTTTCTCCGTCGATACAGGCCCGCATGAACGACCTGCTGCGTTCCTTCGTCCGCGCATTGGCGAGCGCATTGCATCCGCGCATGCTCTGGCTCACCCTGATGCCGTTCCTCGTCTCGGCCGTCCTGTGGGGCGTCTTGCTGTGGTTCTCGTGGCAGACGCTGATCGACGCCGCGCGCGGCGCGCTCGACGGCTTCGTGCTGACGGCCGCGCTGTATCGCGCATTCGACGCGATCGGCATGTCGCAACTGCATGCGGTCGTCGCGCCGTTCGTCGTCGTGTCGCTGGCGATTCCGCTGATCGTGCTGACCGTGCTGCTGCTGATCGCGACGATTTCGATGCCGGTCGTGATCAAGCACCTGTCGAACCGGCAGTTCGCGGCGCTCGAGTCGAAGCGGGGCGGCACCTTCTTCGGCAGCGTGTTCAATTCGCTGTGGGCGGCGCTGGCCGGCATCGTCGTGCTCGTCGTCACGATTCCGTTGTGGCTGATCCCGCCGTTCTTCGCGCTGCTGCCGCCGGTGATCTGGGGCTGGCTTACGTATCGCGTGATGACCTACGACGCGCTCGCGCTGCACGCGAGCCGCGACGAGCGCCGTACACTCGTGAAGCAGCACCGCTGGCCGCTGATCGGCATCGGCGTCGCGACCGGGCTGCTCGGCACCGTGCCGACCTTCGTGTGGGTGTCGTCGGTCTGGATGATGGTGCTGTTCCCGTTCGTCGCGGCGGCCATGATCTGGGTTTACGCTTTCATCCTCGTCTTCTCGGCGCTGTGGTTCGGGCACTATTGCCTGCGCGCGCTGGAGGACTTGCGCGCCAGCGCGCGCGCCACCGCAATCGACATGGGGCAGGCATGAGCATCGGCATCATCATCATCGGCGACGAAATCCTTTCGGGCCGCCGGCAGGACAAGCATCTGGCGAAGGTCATCGAGCTGCTCGGCGCGCGCGGTCTCGCGCTCGACTGGGCCGAATACGTCGGCGACGATCCGGCGCGCATCACGGCGACGCTCGCGCGTGCGATCGCGTCGGGCGACATCGTGTTCTCGACGGGCGGCATCGGCGCGACGCCGGACGACCACACGCGCCAGTGCGCGGCCGCCGCGCTCGGCGTGCCGCTCGAACTGCATCCGGAAGCGAAGGTGCTGATCTCGGAGCGGATCCGCGAAACGCACGCCGATCCGGCCACGCCGGTCGACTTCGACTCGCCGGAGAACCAGCACCGCTTCAACATGGGCGTGTTCCCGGTGGGCGCGACGATCATCCCGAACGGCTATAACCGGATTCCCGGCTTCTCGGTCGGCGATCTCCACTTCGTGCCGGGCTTTCCGGTGATGGCCTGGCCGATGATCGAATGGGTGCTCGATACGAAGTACGTGCACCTGCATCACGCGACGCCGCACGCGGAGCGCTCGCTGTACGTGTTCGAGCTGCCGGAATCGACGCTCACGCCGCTGATGGAGCGCATCGAGCGCGACTTCCCCGGCGTGCGCGTGTTCAGCCTGCCGAGCGTCGGCGACGCGGAACGCGGCGGGATCTACGCGCGCCGTCACATCGACCTTGGCGTGAAGGGCGAGCCGGAAGCGGTCGCGGTCGCGTTCGTGAAGCTGCGCGAAGGTGTGCACCTGCTCGGCGGCGACGTCGTCGAGCCCGAGCTGCCGCGCGCCTGAGCGGCGCGCAAATCAGCCGCACAAAAGCCACGGGCCGCGCAACGCGGCCCGTCATCGGCATGTCATCGCCCGGCTCGACGATGGTGCAGTTGTCACCGCCGGGAGCGGCGTGCCGTCAGGCGCCGATCCAGGGCAGCTTGCGGAAGCACCAGCCGTCGACCGTCTTGCGATGGCCTTCGGCGTCCTTCGCGCCCTCGAAGCCTTCGAGCAGGTCGAACGCCTTGGTGAAGCCGGCCTGCGACGACGCGACCGCGGCGAGCTTCGAGCGCGCGGCGCTGCGGCACAGGAACAGCACGGGCGTATCGGGCGGGAGGGCGGCCTTCAGTTCATTGACGAATTCGGCGTTCGGCACGCCGCCCGGGTAGCGCGTCCATTCGAGGTGCAGGTACTGGCCGTCGCCGACGAGCGGACGGCCGATCCAGTCGAGTTCGGCGCGGGTGCGCACGTCGACGAGGCGCGCCGACGGGTCGAGCTGCAGCAGTTCGAATGCTTCGACCGGCAGCAGTGCGCCGGCGTAGTTGAGCGCGCCTTGTGCGCGGCGTTCGTCGGCCTTCGCGTAAAGCTGGTCGAGCGTACTCATGGCGGAGAGTCTCCTGTCGGTCAAACAAACATTCTAGCGCGGCGTCGCTTCCCGGATGTCCGTATGCGGCACGGTGCGCGCACCGTACACGCGTTCACCAAAAGAGTGCAGAATGGCGTGCGTGCACCAGAATGATTCAACGGGTTCGGCGTGTTTCGACGATTGCACCATGCAGGTGCTTTCGGTTGGCGGCCGATGCGGCCCCGGGCCCCGGAATCGCGCAGCACAGCCCCGTCGCGGCGAGCGCCGGCGCGATTCGCGCCAATCTTGCGCATGGGTGGCACGGAAGCTGCTTTATAGAATTCGGTCAAATCGGGGCGCGCTGCGCAAAAGCTTGATCCCGATCAGCTCGATAAACGAGGCGGTTCCCAGTCCGCCGGAATTGTTCAATCAGGAGAAGAGGTTATGAGTAAAACCGTCGCCGACGTCATGCAACTCGTGAAGGACGAGGACTGCAAGTTTGTCGATTTCCGCTTCACGGATACGCGCGGCAAGGAACAGCACGTGTCGGTGCCGGTTTCGGCGTTTGACGAAGACAAGTTCGAAAGCGGTCATGCATTCGACGGTTCGTCGATCGCGGGCTGGAAGGGTATCGAGGCGTCGGACATGCTGCTCATGCCGGACCCGAACGCTGCCTTCATCGACCCGTTCTATGAAGAGTCGACCCTCGTGCTGACCTGCGACGTGGTCGAGCCGGCAGACGGCAAGGGCTACGAGCGCGATCCGCGTTCGCTCGCGAAGCGCGGCGAAGCGTACCTGAAGAGCACGGGCATCGGCGACACGGCCTACTTCGGTCCGGAGCCGGAATTCTTCATTTTCGACTCGGTCCAGTGGAACACGGACATGTCGGGCTGCTTCGTGAAGATCAACTCGGAAGAAGCACCGTGGTCGGCCGGCAAGGAATTCGAAGGCGGCAACACGGGCCACCGTCCGGGCACGAAGGGCGGCTACTTCCCGGTCGCACCGGTCGACACGTTCCAGGACATGCGTTCGGAAATGTGCCTGCTGCTCGAACAGCTCGGCATCCCGGTCGAAGTGCACCACCACGAAGTGGCGGGCCAGGGCCAGAACGAAATCGGCACGAAGTTCTCGACGCTGGTCGAGCGTGCGGACTGGACGCAATGGTCGAAGTACATCATCCATAACGTCGCGCACTCGTACGGCAAGACGGCGACGTTCATGCCGAAGCCGGTCGTCGGCGACAACGGTTCGGGCATGCACGTTCACCAGTCGATCTGGAAGGACGGCCAGAACCTGTTCGCGGGCAACGGTTATGCCGGCCTGTCGGAACTGGCGCTGTTCTACATCGGCGGCATCATCAAGCACGCCCGTGCGCTGAACGCGATCACGAACCCGACGACGAACTCGTACAAGCGTCTGGTCCCGCACTTCGAAGCACCGGTCAAGCTCGCTTACTCGGCGCGCAACCGTTCGGCATCGATCCGCATTCCGCACGTGTCGAACCCGAAGGGCCGCCGTATCGAAACGCGCTTCCCGGATCCGATGGCGAACCCGTACCTGTGCTTCACGGCGCTGATGATGGCCGGCCTCGACGGGATCCAGAACAAGATCCATCCGGGCGAAGCCGCGGACAAGAACCTGTACGACCTGCCGCCGGAAGAAGATGCAAAGATCCCGACCGTTTGCGCGGGCCTCGACCAGGCACTCGAAGCACTCGACAAGGATCGCGAGTTCCTGACGCGCGGTGGCGTGTTCACGGACGGCATGCTGGATGCGTACCTCGCGCTGAAGGAGCAGGAGCTGGCGAAGTTCCGCATGACGACGCACCCGATCGAGTTCGAGATGTACTACTCGCTGTAATCGGCGATGGCGCTTCGATTCAGCGCCGTTTTGCCGGTTCGTTCCCGTCGCGCGGCTTGCGGCGGGAACGGCGGAGTCTGAAAGGGGACGGCGTCCAGCCGTCCCTTTTTTGTTCCGAGGATTTTCATTTTCTGGCCCGTTGAGGCGCGACAAGCACGCAGATGGTTCTGAAGAATCTGATCAAGGCGAAGACGGGGCAACCCGAGCGACTGACGGACGACGAGCGGCTCGCGCGCTCAGGCCTGCTTGCGGGGCTGGAAGCGCTGCCGACGGTCGTGATCGTGCTCGACCGCAAGACGCTGCGGATCGCGTTCGCGAATCCGTCCGCGGAAGCGATGCTCGACATCTCGCGCCGGCAACTCGCGCAGCGGCCGTGGGGCGAGATTTTTCCGAATGCGAACGAACTCGCATCGACGATCACCGCGATCGGCGAGGAGCGCTTTCATGCGACGCACCTCGATACCGTGCTCGACCGGCCCGGCCGCGAACCGCTGCACGTGCATGCGATCGTCGGTTTCCTCGAGACCGCGCCCGATTTCGTGCTCGTCGAGCTGTTCGAGAACGAGCGGCAGTCGCGTACCGATCGCGAGGAGCGCATCCACGACCTGACCGCGGTCAACAAGCAGCTGATTCGCAACCTCGCGCACGAGATCAAGAACCCGCTCGGCGGAATTCGCGGCGCAGCCCAGCTGCTCGAATTCGAACTCGGCGAGCGCGAGCGCGGCGAGTTGCGCGAATACACGCAGGTGATCATCAAGGAGTCCGATCGCCTGCAGACGCTCGTCGATCGCTTGCTGGAGCCGCATCGGCATCCGCATATCGTCGGCGACGTGAACATACATGAAGTGTGCGAACGCGTGCGCGCGGTGATGCTCGCGGAATTCCCGCGCGGGCTCACGATCGAGCGCGACTACGACGTGAGCGTGCCGGATCTGCGCGGCGACAAGGAGCAGCTGATCCAGGCGCTGCTCAACATCGTGCGCAACGCCGCGCAGGCGCTGCGCGAACGGATCGCACAGGGCGACGCGAAGATCGAGCTGCGCACGCGCATCGCGCGCAAGATCACGATCGCGAAGCGCCTGTACAGGCTGGCACTGGACTTGCATGTGATCGACAACGGGCCCGGCATTCCGGAAGAGATCCGCGACCGGATCTTCTATCCGCTCGTGTCCGGGCGCGAAGACGGCAGCGGTCTCGGCCTCACGCTCGCACAGACGTTCGTGCAGCAGCACGACGGGATGATCGAGGTCGAAAGCCGGCCCGGACGTACCGAATTTCAGATCCTGCTGCCGCTCGACCATTGAGCGGCGGCAGTGCGATTCACCGGATTTCCCCATTCTGACCGACCTATGAAGCCGATCTGGATAGTAGACGACGACCAATCGATCCGCTGGGTGCTTGAAAAGGCGCTCGCCCGGGACAGCTTCGCGACGAAGAGTTTCGCGAACGTGCGCGATGCGCTGGCCGCGCTCGACCACGAGACACCGCAGGTGCTCGTGTCCGACATCCGGATGCCGGGCGGCTCGGGCCTCGAGTTGCTGCAGGCGATGCACGAACGCCTGCCGGGCCTGCCCGTCATCATCATGACGGCGTTCTCCGATCTCGACAGCGCCGTGGCGGCGTTCCAGGGCGGCGCGTTCGAATACCTCGCGAAGCCGTTCGACGTCGACAAGGCGGTCGAGCTGATCCGCCGCGCGGTCGAGGAAAGCCTGCGCGGCGGCACGCCGCAGGACGAGCGTGTCGCCGAGGCGCCGGAGATGCTTGGCCAGGCGCCCGCGATGCAGGACATGTTCCGCGCGATCGGCCGCCTGTCGCACTCGGCTGCGACCGTGCTGATCACGGGCGAGTCGGGCACCGGCAAGGAGCTCGTCGCGCGTGCGCTGCATCGTCACAGCCCGCGTGCGAACGGGCCGTTCATCGCGCTGAACACCGCGGCGATTCCGAAAGACCTGCTCGAATCCGAGCTGTTCGGTCATGAGCGCGGTGCGTTCACCGGCGCGCAGACGACCCGCCAGGGCCGCTTCGAGCAGGCCGAGAACGGCACGCTGTTCCTCGACGAAATCGGCGACATGCCGTTCGACCTGCAGACGCGCCTGTTGCGCGTGCTGTCGGACGGGCAGTTCTATCGTGTCGGCGGGCACAACCCGCTGCGCGCGAACGTGCGCGTGATCGCCGCGACGCACCAGAATCTCGAGGCGCGCGTGCGGCAAGGGTTGTTCCGCGAGGACCTTTACCACCGGCTCAACGTGATCCGGCTGCGCCTGCCGCCGCTGCGCGAACGCAGCGAAGACATCGCGCTGCTCACGCGCCACTTCCTGCAGAAGAGCGCGCGCGATCTCGGCGTCGAGCCGAAACGGGTGTCCGACGACGCGCTGGCGTACCTGACGTCGCTGGCGTTTCCCGGCAACGTGCGGCAGCTCGAGAACCTCGCGAACTGGCTGACCGTGATGGCGCCCGCGCAGACCGTCGAGATCAAGGATCTGCCGCCCGACCTCGTGCCGGCCGGTGCGCCGGTCGTCGCGACGGGCGACGGCATGGATGCGCACGGCAACGGCGGCGGCGCGCTGGCCGGGCAGCCGGCCATCGGTGCGGCGCCGGTGGCGTCCGCGCCCGTCGCGGCCGCGCCGAACGGCGCGCCGGCCGGTTATCCGGTGTGGGAGCATGGGCTGCGCACCGAAGTCGCGCGGCTGTTGCGCGAGAACTCGGCCGACGTGATGGACGAGCTCGCACGCCGCTTCGAGGCGGCCGTGATTCGCGAAGCACTCGACTTCACCCGCGGCCGCAAGGTCGAGGCCGCGGAGCGGCTCGGCATCGGCCGCAACACGATCACGCGCAAGATCCAGGAACTGCATCTGGAGCCCTGAGCATGATTCGCGGCACGCGCGGGCATCGCGCGTGCCGCGATCGGACATAATCGCGGTTTGCCGTTACGCTTATCCGCAATGTCCGATTCCTTCCGCTGGCCCGCCGGGGCCGACCCGTTCCGTTTCCTCGAAGCGCTCGACAGCAAGCGCGCCCGCACGTGGGTCGACGAGCAGAATGCACGCACGCGCGCCGCGCTGCGCGACGACGATGCGTATCGCGCGCTCACGGCGCGTCTCGCGAAAGCGTATCTGCCGCGCGAACGCCCGGTGATTCCGACCCGCTGGCGCGACTGGGCCTACGACCTGTGGCAGGACGATCTCCATCCGAAGGGGCTGTGGCGCCGCGCGCGCTGGGATGACTGGCGCGCCGGCCGGCCGGTGTGGGAAACGCTGCTCGACGTCGACGCGCTCGGTGCCGAAGAGGGCGAGTCGTGGGTGTTCGAGCAGGACGCGATCCTGTATCCGGACGGCGACCGCGCGCTCTTGTCGCTGTCGCCGGGCGGCGCCGACGCCGTCGTCGTGCGCGAATTCGATCTCGTCGAGCGCCGTTTCGTCGATGGCGGTTTCACGATCGACGAGCCCGGGCATCACACGATCGGCTGGATCGACCGCGACACCGTCTACGTGAGCTGGGATCGCGGCGAAGCGCATGCGACCGCGGCCGGTTATCCGTATGAAGCACGGCGCTGGGTGCGCGGCACGCCGCTCGCCGACGCGCCCGTCGTATTTCGCGGCGAACCCGACGACATCAGCGCGGGCGCGGGGTTCGATCCGATCGACAACCGTCACGTCGCGTGGCGCAGCGTCGATTTCTTCGACGCGCATGCGTACCGGCTGACGGAGGCGGGCGACTGGGCGCGCTACGACGTGCCGACGCATGTCGAAGTCGGGTTCTGGGAAGGCTGGCTCGTGCTGGAGCCGCGTCTCGACTGGGATTGCGACGGCGTGCGCCATGCGGGCGGCTCGCTGCTGGCGATCCGCGAGCAGGCGTTCATGGACGGGGCGCGCGACTTCACGACGCTGTTCGCGCCGCAACCGTCGACGTCTGCGTGTACGTGGACGCACACGCGCACGACGCTGATCGCGAGCTGGCTCGACGACGTGCACAACCGCACGATGCTGTGGCAGCCGCGCCAGGCCGACGACGGTACGTGGGTGTGGGACGCGCGGCCGTTCGACTGGCCGTGCGACGCGCAGATCGACGTCGAGCCGGTCGAGTCGACGCTGAACGACGAGATTTACGTGGACGTCGACACCTATCTCGACCCGCCCGAATGCTGGCTGGCCGATCTTGCCGATCGCGCGGCCGATGCGGCGTCGCGTCGCGTGCTGCTCGACCGGCCGCCGGTGCAGTTCGACGCGGCCGGGCTCGTCGTGCGCCGCGCGAGCGCGCGCTCGCGCGACGGCACGGTGGTGCCGTACACGCTGATCGGGCCGAGCGATGCACTCGATGCGCCCGACGGCGCCGCGCGCGTCGCACGACCGTGCCTGCTGTCGGGTTATGGCGGCTTTGCGATCCCGAACCTGCCGGGCTACAGCGACGCGTTCGGCATCGCGTGGCTCGAACGCGGCGGCGTGATGGCGTTCGCGCATATCCGCGGCGGCGGCGAGTTCGGGCCGCGCTGGCACGTCGACGCGCAGCGCGAACACCGGCAGCGCTCGTTCGACGATTTCATCGCGGTGGCCGAGGATCTGGCAGCGACGGGCGTGACGACCGCCGCGCAGCTCGGCATCGAGGGCGGCAGCAACGGCGGGCTGCTGGTCGCCGCGTGCATGGTGCAACGGCCGGAACTGTTCGGCGCGGTGCTCTGCCGCGTGCCGCTGCTCGACATGCGGCGTTATCCGAAGCTGCACGCGGGCGCCGCATGGCTCGACGAATACGGCGACCCGGACGATCCGCGCGAGGGCGCGGCGCTGGCTGCGTATTCGCCGTATCACCGCGTGCGCGAAGGCGTCGCGTATCCGCCGTTACTGCTGACGACGTCGACCCGCGACGACCGCGTGCATCCCGCGCATGCGCGCAAGATGGCCGCGCGCATGCAGGCGCTCGGTCACGAACAGGTGTGGTACTGGGAGAACACCGACGGCGGCCACGGCAGCGCCGACGATCTGGAACGCGCCGAATCCGACGCGGCCGAATTCGGGTTCCTGTGGGCCCATCTCGGGCCGGCGCCCGCGCGTCGCTGAACGCGCGCGGGCGGCGCGATCAGCCGACGACCGCGACGACGGGCGTGTGGTCGGACGGCTGTTCCCACGTGCGCGGCGTGCGGTCGACCTCGCACGACGTGCAGGTTTCCGCGAGCGCCGGCGACAGCAGGATGTGATCGATGCGCAGCCCCGCGTTGCGGCGGAACGCCATCATCCGGTAGTCCCACCACGTGAAGGTCTTCTCGGGCTGTTCGAAGCGGCGGAACGCATCGACGAAGCCAAGCTCGATCAGCTGCGCGAAGTGCGCGCGCTCCTGCGGCGACACGAGGTTCTGGCCTTCCCATTTCGCGGGGTCGTGCACGTCGCGGTCTTCCGGCGCGATGTTGTAGTCGCCGAGCAGCGCGAGCTTCGGGTAGCGCTGCAGTTCGGTGCGCAGCCACGCTTGCAGCGCGTCGAGCCACTGCATCTTGTAGGCGAACTTGTCGGAGTCGGGCGCCTGGCCGTTCGGGAAATACGCGGACACGATGCGCACGCCGTCGACCGTCGCGGCGACCACGCGCTGCTGCGGATCGTCGAAACCGGGGATGTTGCGCACGACATCCGCTTCGTCGACGGACAGCGTGTCGCGCGCGAGGATCGCGACACCGTTGTAGGTCTTCTGGCCCGTGAACCAGCTGCGGTAGCCGGCCGCTTCGAGATCGGCGCGCGGGAATTTCTCGTCCGGCAGCTTCAGTTCCTGCAGGCACAGCACGTCGGTCCCGCTTTGCGCGAGCCAGTCGAGCACGTGCTGCTTGCGGACGTTGAGCGAGTTGACGTTCCAGGTGGCGATTTTCATGAACGGAAGTGTGCGTGCGGGATAAATGCGGAGGGCGCCATCTTACCGCGAGCACGCGGTGCGAACGTGCGCGTCGCGATGAAGGCATCACGCATCAGGGGCACTGCAGCGGGGCGGGTAGAAAGGATTGTGACAAAAGTGTTGACGTAAGTACTTCCTCACCCTATAATTTATTTCTCTGACGCGGGGTGGAGCAGTCTGGCAGCTCGTCGGGCTCATAACCCGAAGGTCGTAGGTTCAAATCCTACCCCCGCAACCAAGCACACCAGACGATGTGCAGCGCAAGTGACCACTGCGCGCTTCGTCGACAGGAACCCGGCCCCGTGCCGGGTTTTTTGTTTTCCGCGCGCGTATCAGCGTGCCGCCCACTCCACGGCCGCCTTCGCATGCAGCGCGGTCGTGTCGAACACCGGCAGCGGCGAGTCGTCCGCGCCGATCAGCAGCGTGATTTCCGTACAGCCGAGGATCACGGCCTGCGCGCCGCGCGCCGCCAGACCTTCGATGATCGTCACGTATGTCGCGCGCGACGCCGCGTCGACGATGCCGTGGCACAGCTCGCCGTAGATGATCCGGTGCACGTCGTCGCGGCCGCGTTCGTCCGGCACCAGCACGTCCATCCCGAACTTTTCGCGCAGCCGCTGCGCATAGAACGGCAGCTCCATCGTGTAGCGCGTGCCGAGCAGCGCGACGCGCTCGATGCCCGCGTCGCGCAGCGCGGCGCCGGTCGGGTCGGCGATATGCAGGAACGGCAGCGTCACCGCGGCTTCGATCGCTTCGTGCACGCGGTGCATCGTATTGGTCGTCAGCACGACGAGATCGGCGCCGGCCGCTTCGAGCTGCCGCGCGGCGTCGGCCATCCGTTCGCCGAGCGCGTCCCAGTCGTGCGCGCGCTGCAGCGCTTCGATCTCCGCGAAATCGACCGTCACCAGCACGCTTTTCGCGTTGTGGTGCCCGCCGTGCAGCACTTTCGAGTGGCGGTTGATCAGCCGGTAGTACTCGGCCGACGATTCCCAGCTCATTCCGCCGATCAGTCCGATCGTCTTCATCCGTCGCCTCTGCATGTCGTGTGTCGTGGCAGACGAGTATAGGGGCCGCAACCGGCGCACGGGCGGTACGATCCGCGCGCAGCGGACCGGTACGGCACCGCCGGGCCGGGCGGCCGATGGCGGGCGCACGCGACAGTTGAAACCGGCACTGTGTTTTTGTACAGTATCGGCACCGTGAACCCGACCACCATTCCGCCTGCCGATCCGCACGTGCCGCCGCCGGGCGACGCGCTGCCGCGCATGCGCAAGATCATCCACTGCGATTGCGACTGCTTTTACGCATCGGTCGAGATGCGCGACGACCCGTCGCTGCGCAACCGGCCGCTTGCGGTCGGCGGCCGGCCCGACCAGCGCGGCGTGATCGCGACCTGCAACTACGAGGCGCGGCGCTACGGCGTGCATTCGGCGATGTCGTCGGCGCTCGCGATGCGCAAGTGCCCGGACCTGCTGATCCTGCCGTCCGCGATGGACAAGTACCGCGCGGCGTCGCGGCAGATCATGGCGATCTATCGCGATTACACGCCCGACGTCGAGCCGCTGTCGCTCGACGAGGCGTACCTCGACGTCAGCGGCTCCGAGCGGTGCCAGGGCAGTGCGACGCTGATTGCGCGCGAGATCCGCCAGCGCGTGCACGACACCGTCGGCGTGACGGTGTCGGCCGGTGTCGCGCCGAACAAGTTCATCGCGAAGATCGCGTCCGACTGGAACAAGCCCGACGGCCTGTTCGTCGTGCGGCCGCACGAGATCGACGCATTCGTCGCGGCGCTGCCGGTGCGCAAGCTGCACGGCGTCGGCAAGGTGACGGCCACGCGGCTCGACCGGCTCGGCATCCAGACCTGCGCGCAGTTGCGCGACTGGCCGCTGATCGACCTGCATCGCGAGTTCGGCACGTTCGGGCGGCGGCTGTACGAACTGTCGCGCGGGATCGACGAGCGGCCCGTGCAGGCCGACCAGGAGCGCAAGTCGGTCAGCGTCGAGACGACCTACGTGACCGACCTGACGACGCTCGAGCAATGCGCGGACGAGATCCGCCGCCTTGTCGTGGAGCTCGATGCGCGCATCGCGCGTGCGGGTGCCGCGCGGTCGATCCGCAAGCTGTACGTGAAGATCCGCTTCGCCGATTTCCAGCGCACGACGGTCGAGTGCGTGGCCGACGCGACGAATGCGGACACGGCCGTCACGCTGCTCGCGAAGGGGCTGCAGCGGCGCGCGCAGGCCGTGCGGCTGCTCGGCGTCGGCGTGCGTATCGACGAGGACACGGCCGAGCGTCACGGGCAGTTTTCGCTGTTCGACGACGAATCGTCCGCACCATGAAAAAAGGCACCGCCGAAGCGGTGCCTGTCGTTCCTGCCGGCCGAGCCGGGCAGCGCGCTCAATGCGTGGGCGCGGCCATCCCGTTGTGGCGCAGCAATGCATCGATCTTCGGCTCGCGGCCGCGGAACGCCTTGAACGAATCCATCGCCGGGCGGCTGCCGCCGACCTCGAGGATTTCGCGGCGATAGCGCGTGCCGGTTGCCGCGTCGAGCACGCTGCCGCTTGCGGCGGCCGCTTCCTCGAATGCCGCGTACGCGTCGGCCGACAGCACCTCGGCCCACTTGTAGCTGTAGTAGCCGGCTGCATAGCCGCCCGCGAAGATATGGCTGAACGTGTTCGGCCAGCGCGAGAACGCCGCCTGCGGGATCACGTGGTAGCGCTCGTTGATCTCGCGCGCGAACGCGTTCACGCCGGTGGCGCCCGCCGGGTCGAAGTCGACGTGCAGCAGCATGTCGAACATCGAGTACACGATCTGGCGCAGCGTGCCGAGCCCGCTCTGGAAATTCTTCGCGGCAATCATCTTGTCGAACAACTCGCGCGGCAGCGCGGCGCCCGTGTCGACGTGCGACGACATCGACGACAGCACGTCCCATTCCCAGCAGAAGTTTTCCATGAACTGCGACGGCAGCTCGACCGCATCCCATTCGACGCCGTTGATGCCCGACACGCCGAGCTCGTCGACGCGCGTGAGCATGTGGTGCAGCCCGTGGCCGAATTCATGGAACAGCGTGATGACTTCGTCGTGCGTGAAACACGCGGGCTTGCCGCCGACCGGCGCCGAGAAGTTGCAGGTGAGGTAGGCGACCGGGGTCTGCACGTCGCTGCCGCGCTTCGCGCGCGAACGCGCGTCGTCCATCCATGCGCCGCCGCGCTTGCCTTCGCGTGCGTACAGGTCGAGATAGAACTGCGCGACGAGCGAGCCGTCGCGGTTCTCGACGCGGAAGAAGCGCACGTCCTGGTGCCACACCGGCGCGTCGTCCGGCTTGATCCGCACGCCGAACAGCGTCTCGGTGACGGTGAACAGGCCCTTCAGCGCGGCCGGTTCCGGGAAGTACTGCTTGACCTCGTTTTCCGAGAACGCGTAGCGCTGCTGGCGCAGTTTTTCGGCCGCATACGCGATGTCCCACGGCGCGAGTTCGGCCAGGTCGAGTTCGTTCGCGGCGAATGCGCGGAGTTCGTCCCAGTCCTTGTCCGCGTGCGGGCGCGCACGGGTCGCGAGATCCTCGAGGAACGCGATCACCTGCTGCGGCGATTCGGCCATCTTCGGCGCGAGCGACACTTCGGCGAAGTTGCGGTAGCCGAGCATCTGCGCCTCTTCGCGGCGCAGCTTCAGCTCGTCGGCGACGATCGCCGTGTTGTCCCATTCGGCCTTGCCGTCGCCGTACTGCGGACCGAGTTCCGACGCGCGCGTCGCATAGGCGCGATAGAGCGTCTCGCGCAGCGCGCGGTTGTTCGCGTACTGCAGCACCGGGAAGTACGACGGGAAGTGCAGCGTGAATTTCCAGCCGTCCTTGCTGTCCTTTTGCGCGGCTTCGCGGGCAGCCTCGATCGCGTCGCCCGGCAGGCCGGCCAGCTCGGCCTCGTCCTGCACGATGTACGCGTATGCGTTGGTCGCGTCGAGCACGTGGTCGGAGAATGCCTTCGACAGCGCGGCCTGCTGTTCCTGCAATTCCGCGAAGCGCGGTTTCTGGTCTTCGGGCAGCTCGGCGCCCGACAGGCGGAAATCGCGCAGCGCGTTGTCGAGGATCTTCTTGCGTTCGGCGGACAGCGTCGCGTATTCGGCGCTCGCGGCGATCGCCTTGTACTTCTCGTACAGCGCGAGATTCTGGCCGACGCTCGACCAGAATTCGGTCACGCGCGGCAGGTTCTCGCCGTAGGCGGCCCGCAGCTCGGGCGTATCGGCGACCGCGTTCAGGTGACCGACGATGCCCCATGCGCGACCGAGCGGCTCCGACGCGTGTTCGACCGTCTCGACCACATCGGCCCAGATCGACGGCGTCGCGGGTGCGCTCGCGGCTTCGACCGCGCGGGTGGCTGCGTCGAGCAGCGTATCGAGCGCGGGCGTCACGTGTTCCGGGCGAATCTCGCCGAAGCGGGGCAGGCCGGAGAAGTCGAGGAGCGGATTGGTGTTGGCGCTGGCGGACATAAGACTCCCTGTCTGTTGCCGGATGAACCGGGATAAAAAGGGTAACGGCGGTAAGGCGCGACGGCGCCCGATACCGACATTATTGGGGCGCATCGTGCGCTTTCCAATCGTTAGTTTCTAACGGTGTGATTGACGCAGGGTCGGATGCGGGGCGGAAGGCGGTCTGGCGAGGGGACGAGGCGAGGTCGGCGCGGATCGGCCGGTGAGACGCCGGCGCACGCGAACCGCGCGCCGGCTGAACAGGCGCGCGGTCAGGCGGCCGCTGCGGCGGCGCGCTCGGCGGCTTCGATCGTGTTGATCAGCAGCATCGTGATGGTCATCGGGCCGACGCCGCCCGGCACCGGCGTGATGTGGCCGGCTACTTCCTTCACGCCCGCGAAGTCGACGTCGCCGCACAGCTTGCCCGCGTCGTCGCGGTTCATGCCGACGTCGATCACCGTCGCGCCGGGCTTCACCATGTCGGCGGTCAGGATGTTGCGCTTGCCGACCGCGGCGACCACGATGTCGGCGTCACGCGTGTGCGCGGCGAGGTCGCGCGTCTTGCTGTGGCAGATCGTCACGGTCGCGCCGGCTTCCAGCAGCATCATCGCCATCGGCTTGCCGACGATGTTCGAGCGGCCGATCACGACCGCGTTCGCACCCTGCAGCGCGATGTCGTGGGCTTCGAACATCTTCATCACGCCGTACGGCGTGCACGGGCGGAACAGCGGCTTGCCGGTCATCAGCGCGCCGGCGTTCGCGACGTGAAAGCCGTCGACGTCCTTCTCCGGCGCGATCGCCTCGATCACCTTGTGGCTGTCGATGTGCGCGGGCAGCGGCAGCTGGACGAGGATGCCGTGGATCTTCGGATCGCGGTTCAGCTCGTCGATGCGCGCGAGCAGGTCGGCTTCCGACAGCGTCGCCGGGTACGCATCCTTCAGCGAGAAGAAACCGTTGTCCTCGCACGCCTTGATCTTGTTGCGCACGTAGACTTCGCTCGCCGGGTTCGCGCCGACGAGGATCACCGCGAGACCGGGCTGGTGGCCGCGTGCGGTCAGGGCGGCGGCGCGTTCGGCGGCCTGCGCGCGCAGGGTCTTCGAAAGGCCGTTGCCGTCAATGAGGAGGGCTGTCATGGTGGTGGGTCCTGCCGGGAAGTTGGAATGCGGGCGTGCGGCGCTCGAAGCGCTGCAGCAAAGCAGGCAATTATACCGGTCGCCTGCTGCCGTCCGACAGCGAATCAGCGCAAAGCGTCATGGCCGCGGCGCTCGCGCGCCGGGAAGAAACGCCGCCGCCGCGCGAGTGGGCCGCATCGCGCGGGGCGGCAGGGGCAAGCACGCCATCGGCGTGGACAGGCCCCTGGGCCGGGCGGGCAGTGCCGCCGCGGCCGGCGAACGCTCAGGCCTGTTTCTTCGACAGCGCGAGGCGCAGCAGGTCGGCCACCGTGTTGACGTTGAGCTTTTCCATGATGTTCGCGCGGTGCGCTTCGACCGTCTTGATGCTGATGCCGAGATCGTCGGCGATCTGCTTGTTCAGGCGGCCCGCGATGATCCGTTCGAGCACCTGCTGCTCGCGCGCGGTCAGCTTCGACAGGCGCTCGCTCGCGGCACGCTGTTCCTGGACGCTCTTGCTTTCGCTTCGGGCCTTGTCGAGCATCCGCTCGACGAGCTTGCGCAACTCGGCTTCGTCGAACGGTTTCTCGATAAAGTCCATCGCACCCTTTTTCATCGTCGACACGGCCATCGGCACATCGCCGTGACCCGTGACGAAGATGATCGGCAGCGCGGCGTTGTCGGCGATCAGGCGCTCCTGCAGTTCGAGGCCGCTCATGCCCGACATCCGGACGTCGAGGATCAGGCAGGCGATCTGGCCGGCCTGCTGCGCCGGCTGATACGCATCGAGGAATTGCTCGGCGCTCGAGAAGCATTGCACGCGATAGCCGTTCGCCTCCAGCAGCCAGCGCAGCGAGTCCCGTACGGCCTCGTCGTCGTCGACGACAAAGACGGTTTCCTGAGTGGTGGTGACAGGGCTATTCATAGTTCTCCCGTAACGGTATGTGATGCCGATGCCTCGCGCCCCCCTCGGCCGAGATCAGCGGGTTCCCCAATGGGCAGGCTGCAGTGGAACGTCGCGCCGGAAATGCGGCCATCCGGCTCGACGTTGTTGACCACCCACAGACGCCCCCGATGCGATTCGATGATCGAACGGCAGATGTTCAGCCCCATGCCCATGCCATCGGACTTGGTGCTGTAAAACGGTTCGAACAGGCGCTCGGCGGTCGCTTCGTCGACGCCCGGGCCCTGGTCGATCACGCGGATGTCGACGAATCCCGCATCGATGTCGGCAACGACGCGGATCACGCCGTCCGCCGACGCCGGCTTCACGTCGGCCATCGCTTCGGCCGCGTTCTTCATCAGGTTCATCAGGACCTGCTCGATCAGCACGGGGTCGACATAAATAATAGGCATTCTTGCGAGGATTTCCGTGACGATCCGGATCCTGCGCTTCCTGGCCTCGATTTCGGCGAGCCCGACCGCGTCGGCGACGATGTCCGCGACGCGCGCCGGCTGGCGCTTCGGCTCGCTGCGCTTCACGAATTCGCGGATCCGCTTGACGATCATCCCCGCGCGCAGCGCCTGCTGCGCGGTCTTTTCGAGCGCGGGCTGCAGCGTCTCGGGCGTACCGCGGCCGCTCTTGACCAGCGCGAGCGTGCCCGAGCAGTAGTTGTTGATCGCGGCGAGCGGCTGATTCAATTCGTGAGCAATCGACGACGCCATTTCACCCATCGTCATCAATCGGCTCGTGAACTGCAGCTTCTCTTCCTGCTGGTGCGCGAGTTCCTGCGCCTTCTTGCGGGTCGTGATGTCGGTCGCGATCTGCATCTGCGCGAGGTGGCCGTCCACCCACTGGATGTACTGGCGGCGCACCTCGAACCACTTCTGGATGCTCTCGACATACACCTCTTGCGCATCGGCGGTGCTGCTCGTCAGCGCGGCGGCCGGCAGGCCCGCGAACGCGTCGACCATGTCGATCGAGTCGGACGAGGCCTGCGCGCGGTCGAAGCCGCCGCCGGACAGTTCGAGATGGCCGTCCGGGCGGATGCCGAACAGGTGGCGGTAGTAGCGGTTCGCGAACAGCAGCTCGGCCTCGTCGGCGGCCAGCACCGACACCGCGGCGTCGAGGCTTTCGAGCACCGTCGTGAAGCGCTCGTGCGCGGCCGCGAGTTCCTCGCGCGCGCGCTTCGGCTCGGTGATGTCGGTCATCGACGACATCCAGCCGGTCTGGCGGCCGGAGCTGTCGATCAGCGGCGACACGTACAGGCGCGCGTGGAACAGCGTGCCGTTCTTGCGCCGCACGCGCAGCTCGAAGCCCGAGCTCGGCGCCTTGCCGCGCAGCGTCATGTCGAGCTGGCGCTGCATTTCCGGGTAAGCGTCGCGCGGCCAGTACGGGAACGGCGCGACCTTGCCGACGAGATCGGTTTCGTCCCAGCCCGTCATCCGGCAGAACGCGGGGTTCACGTGCGTGATGCGGCCGTGCATGTCGAGCACGCGCATGCCGATCAGCACCGAGTTTTCCATCGCGCGGCGGAAGAACGCTTCCGCGTACAGCGCCTGCTGCGCCTCGAAGCGCTGGCGCGTGTGCTTCCACAGGCTCCAGAGGCTCCACAGCACGAAGCACGACAGCCCCGCGACGAGCCACACGAGCGTGTTGTTGGTCAGGTTGGTGAGCTGCGGGAACGCGTACACGCGCACGGTCAGCCCCTGGCCGGGCGGATCGAGCGGCAGGTCGTAGTGGGAGTCGCGCGGCAGGCGCGGGCGCGTCGAGGTGGACGACAGCTCGCGGTTGTTCGCGTCGGTGATCGAGATCTTGTACTTCGACGACAGTTCCTGCGGGATGTCGTGCTTGAGGATGCCCTCGACCGAGAACACCGCGGCGATCGAACCGAGATATTCGCGGTCGCCGCGCATCACGGGCGTTTGCAGCGTGATGAAGCCGTTGCCGAAGTCGTCGTAGATCAGCGGCGAATAGGCCTGGCGGCGCGTGCTGCGCGCTTCGTCGTAGGCGCCACGCACGGCGTCCTGCATCTGCGCGTCGCCGGGCTTCGCGAGCCGCTGGCCGAGCAGCGGCGGATGCACGGTCGGCCAGCGCTGCACGCCGGGCGCCGTATACCAGTTCAGGTAGAGGATTTCCGGATGCGTCTGCATCACGTCGGCGACGGCCATCTGGAACGCGTTCTGGTCGAGGCGGCCGGACGCGAGATCGCGCGACAGCGCCTGCAGCTGTTCCTGCGCGCCCGTCATCGACAGGCGGATCTGCTGCTGCGCCCATGCGACGTTACGGAACAGGGTGTCTTCCTGCTGCTGCTGCTCGCGGCGGTTGAGACTCCATAGGATGAGGCTCATCACCACGAGGAACACGAGGATCGACAGCAGCGGCGTCAGCAAATAGGAATTGGACCACCACGGTCCGTGGTGCCAACGGGACGGCTGCGACTCCGCCGGCGGGCCCGACGGTCGCGCCGAGCGTGCGAAAAGCCGATCGGTCAACATGGCAGGATTGTAGCGCAGCGCAATACATGGAAAACCTATACCGGATATGTTGAACGGAAACGGATTTGTTCAGCCGGGACGCGCCGGAGCGCCCCGAAATGTGGGTGCAGCGCAGCAATATTCCGCATTGCGAGAAAAGATCTCACGATTCGAAAATTTTGTTGCGCAGGCCCCCGCACGCTCATTACAATCCGCCGGAGCTTGCCCGCAGCCGGTCGCGTCGCGTCGTCTGCACGAGAGCGATCCTCACATTCCAGGACCCAGGAGACGAGAATGTCCGCTGTACCGAACGAAGTGATGAAATATGTCGCCGCCGAACGTGACGACGACCCGCAAGAAACCGTTGAGTGGCTGGAGTCGCTCGATGGCGTAATCTCCTCTGTGGGCACTGGCCGCGCGCATTACCTGATCGAAAAGCAGATCGAGTTCGCCCGCATGCACGGCGAACACCTGCCGTTCTCCGCGAATACCCCGTACATCAACACGATCCCGGTTTCGGCCCAGGCGAAGATCCCGGGCGACCAGGACATCGAGCACCGCATCCGTTCGTACACGCGCTGGAACGCGCTGGCGATGGTGCTGCGCGCAGGCAAGGACACGAACGTCGGCGGCCACATCGCGTCGTTCGCGTCGGCCGCGACGCTCTATGACGTCGGCTACAACCACTTCTGGCACGCAGCGTCCGACCAGCACGGCGGCGATCTCGTGTTCGTGCAGGGCCACTCGTCGCCGGGCGTGTATTCGCGCGCGTTCCTGCTCGGCCGCCTGAAGGAAGAGCAGCTCGACAACTTCCGCCAGGAAGTCGACGGCAACGGCATTTCGTCGTACCCGCACCCGTGGCTGATGCCGGACTTCTGGCAGTTCCCGACCGTGTCGATGGGCCTCGGCCCGATCATGGCGATCTACCAGGCGCGCTTCATGAAGTACCTGCAGGCGCGCGGCATCGCAACGACGGAAGGCCGCAAGGTGTGGGCATTCCTCGGCGACGGCGAGACGGACGAGCCGGAATCGCTCGGCGCGATCGGGATGGCGAGCCGCGAGAAGCTCGACAACCTCGTGTTCGTGATCAACTGCAACCTGCAGCGTCTCGACGGCCCGGTGCGCGGCAACGGCAAGATCATCCAGGAACTGGAATCGGAATTCCGCGGCGCCGGCTGGAACGTGATCAAGGTCATCTGGGGCAGCCGCTGGGATGCGCTGTTCGCACGCGACAAGTCGGGCGCGCTGATGCGCCGCATGATGGATGTCGTCGACGGCGAATACCAGACGTACAAGTCGGAATCGGGCGCGTTCGTCCGCGAGCACTTCTTCAACACGCCTGAACTGAAGGCGCTCGTCGCCGACTGGTCGGACGACGACATCTGGGCGCTGAACCGCGGCGGCCACGATCCGCACAAGATCTACGCGGCGTTCCACGAAGCCAGCAACACGAAGGGCGCGCCGACCGTCATCCTCGCGAAGACCATCAAGGGCTACGGGATGGGCGAGTCGGGTCAAGCGATGAACATCACGCACCAGCAGAAGAAACTGCCGGTCGAGCAACTGAAGAAGTTCCGCGACCAGTTCCGCCTGCCGATCACCGACGAACAGATCGCCGACGTGCCGTACCTGAAGTTCGAGGAAGGCTCGAAGGAACTCGAATACATGCGCAAGCAGCGCATGGACCTCGGCGGCTACCTGCCGCACCGCCGCGAGAAGGCGACGTCGCTGCCGGTGCCGGCGCTCGACGCGTTCGAGCCGCTGCTGAAGGGCACGGGCGAAGGCCGCGAGATCTCGACGACGATGGCGTTCGTACGGATCCTGAACATCCTGCTGAAGGACAAGGCGCTGGGCAAGCGCGTCGTGCCGATCGTCCCGGACGAATCGCGTACGTTCGGCATGGAAGGCCTGTTCCGCCAGATCGGTATCTGGAACCAGCAGGGCCAGAAGTACGTGCCGGAAGATTCCGACCAGCTGATGTTCTACAAGGAATCGGAAACCGGCCAGATCCTGCAGGAAGGCATCAACGAAGCGGGCGGCATGTGCGACTGGATCGCGGCGGCGACGTCGTACTCGACGCACGGCGAGATCATGGTGCCGTTCTACATCTTCTATTCGATGTTCGGCTTCCAGCGGATCGGCGACCTCGCATGGGCCGCGGGCGACATGCGCTCGCGCGGCTTCCTGCTCGGCGGCACGGCGGGCCGTACGACGCTGAATGGCGAAGGCCTGCAGCACGAAGACGGCCACTCGCTCCTGTGGGCGGCATCGGTGCCGAACTGCGTGAGCTACGACCCGACGTTCGGCTATGAACTCGCGGTGATCATCCAGGACGGTCTGCGCCGCATGGTGCAGGATCAGGAAGACGTGTACTACTACGTCACGGTGATGAACGAGAACTACGAGCACCCGGCGATTCCGCAGGGCGAGCACGTGGCGGCCGACATCATCAAGGGCATGTACGCGTTCAGGAAGGCCGACGCCGACAAGAAGGCGCCGCGCGTCCAGCTGCTCGGCGCGGGCACGATCTTCAATGAAGTGATCGCTGCCGCCGACCTGCTGAAGAACGACTGGGGCGTCGCCGCCGATCTGTGGAGCGTGCCGAGCTTCACCGAACTCGCGCGCGAAGGCCATCAGGTCGAGCGCTGGAACCTGCTCCATCCGACCGAAGAGCGCCGTCTGTCGCACGTGCAGAAGTGCCTGAAGGACACGCAGGGCCCGGTCATCGCATCGACCGACTACGTCCGTGCGCTGGTCGACCAGATCCGCGGCCAGGTCGATCGCCGCTTCGTCGTGCTGGGCACCGACGGCTTCGGCCGCTCGGATACCCGCGAGAAGCTGCGTCACTTCTTCGAGGTCGACCGTCACTGGGTCACCGTCGCGGCGCTCAACGCGCTGGCAGACGAAGGCACGATCGAGCGCAAGGTGGTCGCCGAAGCGATCGCCAAGTACAACCTCGATCCGTCCAAGCCCAACCCGATGACCGTTTAACGCACACGCCGTGTGATGCCGCGCGCCGCTTCCGCGAGAGGCGCGCGCGGCCATGGAGACAGAAACAGATGAGTCAAGCGATCGAAGTGAAGGTGCCGGATATCGGCGATTACAAGGACGTGCCGGTGATCGAGATCGGCGTGAAGGTCGGCGACACGGTCGAGCCCGAGCAGTCGCTCGTCACGCTCGAGTCGGACAAGGCGACGATGGACGTGCCGAGCCCGGTAGCGGGCGTCGTGAAGGAAATCAAGGTCAAGGTGGGCGATTCCGTGTCGGAAGGCTCGCTGATCATCCTGCTCGAAGGCGGCGCCGCGGCGCAGGCCAATGGTGCGGCCGCGCCGGCCGCAGCACCGGCCGCAGCAGCGGCACCGGTCGCAGCAGCACCGGCAGCCGCGCCGGCAGCAACCGGCGGCACGCTCGAAGTGAAGGTGCCCGACATCGGCGACTACAAGGACGTGCCGGTGATCGAGATCGGCGTGAAGGTCGGCGACACGGTCGAGAAGGAACAGTCGCTGGTCACGCTCGAGTCGGACAAGGCGACGATGGACGTGCCGAGCCCGGCCGCCGGCGTCGTGAAGGAAATCAAGGTGAAGGTGGGCGACTCGGTGTCCGAAGGCACGCTGATCGTGCTGCTCGACGCCGCAGGCGCACCGGCTGCCGCACCGCAGGCGAGCGCACCGGTTCCGGCCGCTGCCGCGCCGGCTCCGGCACCCGCCGCACCCGCGCCGGCGGCACCGGCGCCGGCTGCAGCCGCACCGGCTGCCGCGCCGTCGGGCGAATACCGCGCAAGCCACGCATCGCCGTCGGTGCGCAAGTTCGCGCGCGAACTCGGCGTCGAAGTCGCACGCGTGCAGGGTTCGGGTCCGAAGGGCCGCATTACGAAGGAAGACGTCACGGGCTTCGTGAAGGGCGTGATGACGGGCCAGCGCGCAGCGCCGGTCGCGGCAGCCGCGCCGGCAGGCGGCGGCGAGCTGAACCTGCTGCCGTGGCCGAAGGTCGACTTCTCGAAGTTCGGCCCGTTCGAGGCGAAGCCGCTGTCGCGCATCAAGAAGATCTCGGGCGCGAACCTGCATCGCAACTGGGTGATGATCCCGCACGTCACGAACAACGACGAAGCGGACATCACCGAGCTCGAGGCGCTGCGCGTCCAGCTGAACAAGGAGCACGAGAAGGCGGGCGTGAAGTTCACGATGCTCGCGTTCGTGATCAAGGCGGTCGTTGCCGCGCTGAAGAAATTCCCGACCTTCAACGCGAGCCTCGACGGCGACAACCTCGTGTTCAAGCAGTACTTCCACGTCGGTTTCGCAGCCGATACGCCGAACGGCCTCGTCGTGCCGGTGATCCGCGATGCGGACAAGAAGGGTCTCGTCGACATCGCGAAGGAAATGAGCGACCTGTCGAAGGCCGCGCGCGACGGCAAGCTGAAGCCGGACCAGATGCAGGGCGGCTGCTTCTCGATCTCGTCGCTCGGCGGGATCGGCGGGACGAACTTCACGCCGATCATCAACGCGCCGGAAGTGGCGATCCTCGGGTTGTCGCGCGGCCAGACGAAGCCGGTGTGGGATGGCAAGCAGTTCGTGCCGCGTCTCATGCTGCCGCTGTCGCTGTCGTATGACCATCGCGTGATCGATGGCGCGGAAGCCGCGCGGTTCAACGCGTATCTCGGTGCGTTGCTCGGCGATTTCCGTCGCATCATTCTTTGATGAGCGGGGAGTTGGCTCGCGGGGGCGTGGGTTTTTTATGTCGGTTATCCACGCTTCGTCGTTGAACCTGTATTGCTAACGGTCTGTCAGCGTCGCCCCTGCGCGGGGCGGCGGTCACTTTTCTTTGTCTTCCAAAGAAAAGTAACCAAAAGAAAGGCGCGTCCTTGGGCGGACGGCAAAGGTGGTGCTGCCCAGGTTCGCGTTCCGTTCTTTCGCGGCCGTCTTCGGTTCATCGCGGGTTGCTCCCTCTCTGTCTGCAGCTAATCAAGAAGGGGACAGTAATGAGTCTCATCGAAGTCAAGGTTCCGGATATCGGCGATTTCAGCGGCGTCGATGTCATCGAAGTCAATGTGAAGCCGGGCGACGTGATCGAAAAAGAGCAGACGCTCATCACGCTCGAATCGGACAAAGCCTCCATGGAAGTGCCCAGCGACGTCGCCGGCACCGTCAAGGAAATCAAGGTCAAAGCCGGCGAGAAAGTCTCGCAAGGCACCGTCATCGCCATCGTCGAAGCATCGGCAGGCGCGGCCGCACCCGTGAAAGCACCGGAGCCGGCCAAGCCCGCTGCGGCTGCACCGGCACCGGCCGCAGCCGCTCCGGCTCCCGCGCCGCAAGCCGGCAGCTACGCCGGCGCAGTCGACATCGAGTGCGACATGCTCGTGCTCGGCGCCGGCCCCGGCGGCTATTCGGCCGCGTTCCGCGCAGCCGATCTCGGCATGAAGACGGTGCTCGTCGAACGCTACTCGACGCTCGGCGGCGTGTGCCTGAACGTGGGCTGCATCCCGTCGAAGGCACTGCTGCACACGGCGCTCGTCGTCGAAGAAGCCGCGGCGCTCGCGTCGCACGGCATCACGTTCGGCAAGCCGCAAGTCGATCTCGACAAGCTGCGCGACTTCAAAGGCGGCGTCGTCAAGAAGCTGACGACGGGCCTCGCCGGCATGGCGAAGGCGCGCAAGGTCGAAGTCGTCACGGGTCTCGGCGCATTCGTCGATCCGTATCACATGGAAGTGCAGGGCGAAAACGGCAAGAAGGTCGTCAGGTTCAAGCAGGCAATCATCGCCGCGGGCTCGCAGGCCGTGAAGCTGCCGTTCATGCCGGAAGACCCGCGTGTCGTCGATTCGACCGGCGCGCTCGAACTGCGCCAGATGCCGAAGCGCATGCTCGTGATCGGCGGCGGCATCATCGGCCTCGAAATGGCGACGGTGTACTCGACGCTCGGCACCGAGATCGACGTCGTCGAAATGATGGACGGCCTGATGATGGGCGCGGACCGCGATCTCGTGAAGGTCTGGGAAAAGTACAACGCGAAGCGCTTCGGCAACGTGATGCTGAAGACCAAGACGGTCGGCGCGGAAGCGAAGGAAGACGGTATCTACGTGAAGTTCGAGGGCGAAAAGGCGCCGGCGGAAGCGCAGCGCTACGACCTCGTGCTCGTCGCGGTGGGCCGCAGCCCGAACGGCAAGAAGATCGGCGCCGACAAGGCTGGCGTCGCCGTCACGGATCGCGGCTTCATCGACGTCGACAAGCAGATGCGCACGAACGTCCCGCACATCTTCGCGATCGGCGACATCGTCGGCCAGCCGATGCTCGCGCACAAGGCCGTGCATGAAGGCCACGTCGCAGCGGAAGCCGCGCACGGCGAGAAGGCCTACTTCGACGCACTGCAGATCCCGTCGGTGGCTTACACCGATCCGGAAGTGGCGTGGGCCGGCAAGACGGAAGACCAGTGCAAGGCCGAAGGCATCAAGTACGGCAAGGCCGTGTTCCCGTGGGCCGCTTCGGGCCGCGCGATCGCGAACGGCCGCGACGAAGGCTTCACGAAGCTGATCTTCGACGAGGAAACCCATCGCGTGATCGGCGGTGCGATCGTCGGCCTGAACGCGGGCGACCTGATCAGCGAAGTGTGCCTCGCCGTCGAGATGGGCGCGGACGCGGAAGACATCGGCAAGACGATCCATCCGCACCCGACGCTCGGCGAATCGGTCGGCATGGCCGCCGAGCTGTACGAAGGCGTCTGTACGGACCTGCCGCCGCAACGCAAGAAGTAACGCGACCGGCACGGCCGGCCATGCGCCGGTCACGAAAAAACGCCGCCGCCCGGGCAATCCGGGCGGCGGCGTTTTCTTTGGTCCGCGGCCGGCATTCAAACGACCGTTCGAGGCCGGCGGGCGGCGGCCGATTCGTGCGTGTTCCGGCGCCGGAAACGAAAAAGCCGCGCTGTGCGCGGCTCTTTCAGGAGCAGGGGACGCTTACGCGGCCGGCTTGCTCGTACGACGTGCAGCAGCGGCGGTCGCGGCCTTCGTTGCGACGGCAGCAGCGGCGTTGAAGTTCGTCTCGGCGATTTCGACGGCTTGCTTCGCAGCCTTCTGAACCGTTTCGTACGTGGTGTTCGCAGCGTTCAGCGCCGACTTCAGCGCGGCGACAGCCGTTTCCGAACCGGCCGGGGCGTTCTTCGCGACGTTGTCGACGAGTGCCTGGACCTTCTTGTTCTGCTCTTCGAATTGCGCTTCAGCAACCTTCGCGAATTCGGCTTGCGTCGACGACGCGATTTCGTACAGGTGACGGCCGTACGACAGCACCTTTTCCGCGACCGGCTGCGACAGGCTCGCTTGCAGCGCGATCAGTTCCTGCGCGTCCTTCACCGACAGCAGGCGCTGTGCGTTTTCCTGGCCTTCGGCCAGCGTCGACTTCACAACCTGCAGGTTGAGTTCGATCAGCTTTTCGACGCCTTCGAACGCCTTGGTCGTCAGACCGAACAGGCTTTCGAGGTTGGCTTTCTGTGCAGCGGCGATTTGCTCGGGGGTCAGCAAGGACATGTCCAGCTCCTGAAAAGCGATCGCGTCGATCGCTGGGTAAAGGGCACTACGACGGGGAACCTCGGATGCGCGTGCTTTGTGCAACGCAGCAATGAAGCGTATTTTAGGGCAGAGAAAACGGATGTCAAGTATTTTTTGTGCGTTGCACAATCGCGACAAATTATCGATAAAACAACGAGTTATCGTGGTCGTTCGGAATCGGTTTCACGCGCGATCCCAAATGGTGCGCACGGCTGCGGGGCAAGCGCGGCGCACCATGAGCATGCACAGGTAAACCTGACAGGCCCATGGAACGTTATCCTTCTGTTCCTGTCGAAAAGCGCGCCGTTTCGATGCGCGTGCCGTGGCGACGTGCCGCCGCCACGGTCGAGACCGGCGCCCCTGGCACGCCGAGCGCCGGATACGTAGTTTCCCCGCTTTAAATCGCCTCCGAAGTGACGTTATCTCAATTAACCGTGTGGTAATCGGGAGACGGGTACTGTCGGGCAGCGCATCCCATGGATTTTCTCGATGGGAGCGGGAGGGTCGATTTGCCAGAGGTTGGCCGACTCTTACATTCCGGTTTAACGACGATCGGTAAGTGCCTAATATTGCTCTTTTTTTCAGCTTTAACTACACTTGCGGAAACCTCCCGCCCGCTTTGTCCAGACCCCAATGAAAGCCGAATCGTTTTCACCGCGCAGATTGTTGCAGAGCATGACGCTCGGCACGGCTGTGTCGGTCGCAGTCGCCTTGCTGGCGACCACCGCGTCCGTCGCGCCTGCTGACGCCTTTGCCGCCACTGCGAGTACCCAACAAGCCGCCAAGAAAAAGGCCGCCGCTCCTGCTTCGTCCGCGAAGAAGAAGTCGGCCAAGGCAAGCTCCGAGAAATCCGCCAAGGTCGCCGCGGCCGATGCGCCGCGCGCGAAGGCGTCGCGCAAGCGCGTGACGCTCGCGGCGAACGTGCATGGCGTCCACCGCGGCGCGGTCCGCAAGGTCGCGTTCCAGCCGCGTCGTCCGACCGTCGGCCAGGCGTTTGGCCTGCACGACACGCCGGACGCGCTCGCGCTGCGTTCGAGCGTCGCGTACGTCGTCGACCAGAATTCCGGCGAGCCGCTGTTCGACAAGAATTCGCACGCCGTCGTGCCGATCGCGTCGATCTCGAAGCTGATGACGGCGATGGTCGTGCTCGATTCGAAGTCGCCGATGACCGACCAGATCGAAGTCACGGACGAAGACCGTGACTATGAAAAGGGCACGGGCTCGCGCCTGTCGGTCGGTTCGGTGCTGTCGCGCGAAGACATGCTGCACATCGCGCTGATGGCGTCGGAAAACCGCGCGGCCGCCGCGTTGTCGCGTTACTACCCGGGCGGCCGTCCGGCGTTCATCGCGGCGATGAACGCGAAGGCGAAGTCGCTCGGCATGGCCGATACGCACTTCGAGAATTCGACCGGCCTGTCGAGCTCGAACGTGTCGAGCGCGCGCGATCTGGTGAAGATGGTCAATGCGGCGTACCAGTACCCGATGATCCGCCAGTTCTCGACCGATCGCAGCTACGAGGTGTACACGGGCAAGCGCAATCTCGCCTACAACAGCACGAACGCACTGATCCGCGGCAACGGCTCGTGGGACATCGGCCTGCAGAAGACGGGCTTCATCAACGAAGCAGGCGAATGCCTCGTGATGCAGGCGACGATCCACGGCCGGCCGATGGTGATGGTGCTGCTCGATTCGTTCGGCAAGTATTCGCGCTTCGCCGACGCGGCGCGCCTGCGCAACTGGCTCGATGCCGGTGGCGGCGAGCGCCTGACGGCGGCCAACACGCCGAACGGCGGGACCTGATCGTGCCGCGGCGGTTCGCCGCCGCGCCGACGGATGAAAAAAAGCCCCGCAATCGCGGGGCTTTTTCGTTTCGGAGAACCGGGGCCGGTGGCGCGGCTTACGCCTGCCGCTGCAGTCCGTCCGTATCCTTCGTGGGCGCCGGCCGGTAGCCGAGCGATTCCGAGATGGTGAGGGCCGTCCGGCTCAGCTGGCCGAGCCACGCGTCCTGCAGGCGATCGGCCGGTGCCGACAGCGACAGGCCCGCGACGAGCTTGCCCGAATCGTCGTAGATGCCGGCCGCGATACAGCGCACGCCGAGCTCCAGCTCCTCGTTGTCGCGGGCGCACGATTGCTGGCGGACGATCGTCAGCTCGCGCTCGAGCTTCGCGATGTCGGTGATGCTGTTCTGCGTATGGCCGGACAACCCCGTGCGCGTTGCATAAGCACGCACGCGCGACGTTTCGTCCGCCGCGAGGAACAGCTTGCCGACCGACGTGAGGTGCAGCGGCGCGCGGCCGCCGATCGCGCGGACGACCTGCATCCCCGAGCGCTCCGAATACGCACGCTCGATATAGACGATCTCGTCGCCCTGGCGCACCGACAGGTTCACGGTCTGCCCGGTGAGGCGGTGCAGCTCGCGCATCGGCGTCAGCGCCGCGTCGCGTACCGACAGGCGCGCCTTCACGAGGTTGCCGAGTTCGAGCAGCCGCATGCCGAGGCGGTACGTGCCGGGATCGGAGCGGTCGACGAGACGGCAGGTCACCATGTCGTTGAGGATGCGGTGCGCGGTCGACGGATGCAGCTCCGTGCGCTGCGCAAGCTCCTTCAGGCTGACAGGGTCGCTGTGCGCGGCGAGCGCGTCCAGCAACCGCATCATGCGTTCGATCACCTGGATCGACGTTTTTGAATCCGGGGTGGGTTGGCTCATGTCGGGGGAGAAATCGGTTGACGCGGCAGGCGGTGTTGCAACGATTGTATCTCGTATTGTGAAAAAAGCGAACGCCGTTCGAGGAAGTCCTCGTTTCGCGCACAGCGGGCTTGCGCACGAACCGGCGTTGGTCTTGCTGGCCAAACGGCGGATAATGAGAGCCGTTTTCTCGAAGGAGCACGTATGCGAGTCGGTTTGTTCGTGACCTGCCTGGTCGATCTGATGCGCCCCGAAATCGGTTTCTCGGCGCTCAAGCTGATTCGCGATGCCGGCTACGAGGTGATCGTGCCGCCCGCGCAGACCTGCTGCGGCCAGCCGGCGTACAACTCGGGCGACCGCGCGCTCGCGCGCGATCTCGCTGAGAAGACGCTGCGCGAGTTCGAGCAGTTCGATTACGTCGTCGCGCCGTCCGGTTCGTGCGGCGGAATGATTCGCGCGCACTATGGCGATCTGTTCCGCGACGACCCCGAACTGATGGGGCGCTATGGACGGTTCCAGCAGAAGGTCTACGAACTGACCGATTTCCTCGCGAACGTCGCCAGGGTTTCGCTCGAGCCGGGCGAATTCACCGGGCCCGTCACCTATCACGACTCGTGCTCGGGCCTGCGCGAGCTCGGCGTGAAGGCGCAGCCGCGCGCGCTGCTCGCGCAGCGCGGCGTCGCGCTCACCGAGATGAAGGACTGCGAGCACTGCTGCGGCTTCGGCGGCACGTTCGCGGTCAAGTACGGCGACATTTCGGCGGCCATCGCGGACGAGAAATGCGCGAACGTGCGAGCGTCGGGCGCGGGCGCCGTCGTGCTCGGCGATCTCGGCTGCATGCTGAACATCGAAGGGCGGTTGCGCCGCACCGGCGACCGCGACACGCGCGTGCTGCACGTCGCGCAGGTGCTGGCGGGCGACGTCTGACGCCCGGTTCCGCTCACTTTCCTCCCCCGATACCGCGATGCAAGTCCAATCGATGCATTTCAAGGCGCGCGCCGGCCAGAAGCTGGCCGACCAGCGCCTGCAGCAGAACCTGAAGAAGCTGTCGACGAAGTTCGTGTCCGCGCGCGCCGACGCGATGACCGCGATCGACTTCCCCGCCACGCGCGCCGCGCTCAAGGCGCGCCGCAACCGCGCGCTGGAGAACCTCGACGTGTGGCTCGAGGCATTCGAGCGCGAGGCGACGCGGCGCGGCACGACCGTACTGTTCGCGGAAACGACCGCGGATGCCGCGCGGCTCGTGGCCGACATCGCGCGCCGTCACGACGTGAAGAAGGTCATCAAGACCAAGTCGATGGTGTCCGAGGAAATGCGCCTGAACGCGGTGCTCGCGGAGATGGGCGTGCAGTCGATCGAGACGGACCTCGGCGAATACATCCTGCAGATCAACGACAACGAGCCGCCGAGCCACATCATTGCGCCGGTCGTGCACAAGGACAAGGACGAGATCGCCGACCTGTTCGCGCGCACCCACCATCGCGAGCGCCTCACCGAGATTCCGGACATGACGCGCGAGGCGCGCGAGGTGCTGCGCCCGCATTTCATGTCGGCCGACATGGGCGTGACGGGCGGCAACTTCGTGATCGCCGAGACGGGTTCGGTCGCGATCGTGACGAACGAAGGGAACGAGGGGATGTGCACGGTGATGCCGCGCGTGCATGTCGCGGTGACGGGCATCGAGAAGGTGTTGCCGACGCTCGAGGATCTCGCGACCGCGATGCGCCTGTTGCCGCGCTCCGCGACAGGGCAGAAGACGTCGAACTATTTCTCGCTGCTGACCGGGCCGCGCGGCCCGGGCGACGAGGATGGCCCCGAACACAACTACGTGGTGCTCGTCGACGGCGGCCGCACGGGGCTGATCGGCGGCGAGTTCCAGGAGATGCTGCGCTGCATCCGCTGCGGCGCGTGCATGAACCATTGCCCGGTTTACCAGAAGGTCGGCGGCCATGCGTACGGCTGGGTCTATCCGGGCCCGATGGGCTCGGTGCTGACGCCGAGCTACGTCGGCCTCGACCGCGCGCTCGACCTGCCGCAGGCCGCCACGCTATGCGGCGAATGCGACAGCGTGTGCCCGGTCGGGATTCCGCTGTCCGGCCTGCTGCGCACGCTGCGCGAGAAGCAGGTCGAACGGCACCTGCGGCCGTGGCGCGAGCGGGCGGCGCTCGCCGCATGGGGTTTCTTCGCGCGGCGGCCGATGCTGTACGCGCTGACGACGAAGCTCGCGGTGCGCGTCCTCGAGCGGCTGGGCGGCAACGGCGGCACGCTGCGGCGCCTGCCGATGATGGGCGGCTGGATGGACACGCGCGACATGCCGACACCGACGGGGCGCACGTTCCGCGAACTCTACGCGGCATCGCAAAGCCACCGCGGCTGACGACTGTTCATCGGGCGGCAACAGTGCGTTCGCTATTTGCATATTTATCTCGATAGATGCGGTCTATAGAATCCTGTCTGTAGTCCCCGGAATTGGGTTTCGGGGAACGAGGTCAAGGAGGTCCGCATCATGAGAAAGACAATATCGATGTACTGGCCGCTGGTTATCGTGGTTCCGCTGGCCGCGGCTGCCTATCTGCACGCAATGGCCGATGCGCCGTCGCGCGGTCCGCTCGCGGTTCACCAGGCGTCCGCCGAGCTGGCGCGCGCGGTGTCGTTCGGGCTGGTCGACGACGCGGCGAAGCCGCTGCCGGCCGCATCCGGCGACGCCGTGCTCGCGGCGCCGAAGGCGCTGTAATGCACGGCGCCGTCGCTTTGCGCGGCGGCGCGATTTCGGGCGCCTTTGTATAATGGCGTGCTCTTCTCCCACGCGGTCCGCCGCGGCTTTTCGATAGTGCGATGACCCGCGTTGCGATCTGTTTCGTCTGTCTCGGCAACATCTGCCGTTCGCCCACCGCGGAAGGCGTGATGCGCCATCAGGTCGACGCGGCCGCGCTGGCCGACCGGATCGCGATCGATTCGGCCGGCACCGGCGACTGGCACGTGGGCGAGCCGCCCGACACGCGTGCACAGGCCGCCGCGCATAGCCGCGGCTACGATCTGTCGGCGCTGCGCGCGCGGCAGGTGAGTGCGGCCGATTTCGAGCGTTTCGACCTGTTGCTCGCGATGGACGAAGCCAATCTCGCGGAATTGCACCGGCGCTGCCCGCCGCAGCATCGCGACAAGGTGCGCCTGCTGATGGAATTCGCGCCGGACACGACCGAAACCGAAGTGGCCGATCCGTATTTCGGCGGCGCGCAGGGCTTCGAACAGGTGCTCGATCAGGTCGAACGCGCGTGCGCGGGCCTGCTGGAGATGCTTCGAGCCCGCACGGAGCGTTGATCGCGCGGTATTCAGCGATCTGCGAATACCCTATCAAAGGCATGGATACTTGACTAAATCTGTCAAATATTTATACTTGACCAAAATCGTCAAGATTGCAGTCCCCTAGACACCATGAGACTCACCACCAAAGGCCGTTTCGCCGTCACGGCGATGATTGACTTGGCACTGCGCCAGGAGCAGGGCCCGGTGACGCTTGCAGGCATCAGCCAGCGCCAGCGGATTTCGCTCTCGTATCTCGAACAGCTGTTCGGGAAGCTGCGCAGGCATGAAATCGTCGAATCCGTGCGCGGCCCGGGCGGCGGCTACAACCTCGCGCGTCGCGCGCAGGACGTCACCGTTGCCGACATCATCATTGCGGTCGATGAGCCGCTCGACGCCACGCAGTGCGGCGGCAAAGGCACGTGCGACGGCTCGAAGCAGCCCGACGGCCATTGCATGACGCACGAGCTGTGGTCGACGCTCAACCAGAAGATGGTCGAATACCTCGATTCGGTGTCGCTGCAGGATCTCGTCGATCAGCAGCGTGCACGCGAGGGTGCCCCCGCGGTGCTGCGCGATCGGCGCACGGCGGAGCCCGTCGCCGCACCGGCCGAGCCGGTGCGCACGATGCCGCTCGGCCCCAATTCGGTGTTCAACATCGCGAGTTCGTGAGCGCCAACGCGCCCGCCATACCCCATAACGCACATAGTCCCTGCACAGAATACCCGGAGCGACAGATGACCCAAGAGACTCTCCACCTGCCCATCTATATGGATTACAGCGCGACGACGCCCGTCGATCCGCGCGTGGTCGACAAGATGGTGCCGTACCTGCGCGAGCAGTTCGGCAACCCGGCGTCGCGCAGCCACGCATACGGCTGGGACGCGGAGCGCGCGGTCGAGGAAGCGCGCGAGCAGGTGGCCGCGCTCGTGAACGCGGATCCGCGCGAGATCATCTGGACGTCCGGCGCGACGGAGTCGGACAACCTCGCCATCAAGGGTGCCGCGAACTTCTACAAGGGCAAGGGCAAGCACATCATCACGGTGAAGACCGAGCACAAGGCCGTGCTCGACACGTGCCGCGAGCTCGAGCGCGACGGTTTCGACGTCACCTACCTCGACGTGAAGGATGACGGCCTGATCGACCTCGACGTGCTCAAGGCCGCGCTGCGCCCCGACACGATTCTCGTGTCCGTGATGCACGTGAACAACGAGATCGGCGTGATCCAGGACATCGAGACGATCGGTGAGATCTGCCGCGAGAAGGGCATCATTTTCCACGTCGACGCCGCGCAATCGACCGGCAAGGTCATGATCGATCTCGCGAAGCTGAAGGTCGACCTGATGTCGTTCTCGGCACACAAGACCTACGGCCCGAAGGGCATCGGTGCGCTGTATGTGCGCCGCAAGCCGCGTGTGCGCATCGAAGCGCAGATGCACGGTGGCGGCCACGAGCGCGGCATGCGTTCGGGCACGCTGCCGACGCACCAGATCGTCGGCATGGGCGAAGCGTTCCGTATCGCGCGCGAGGAAATGGCGACCGAGAACGAGCGCATCCGCATGCTGCGCGACAAGCTGCTGCGCGGCCTGTCGCAGATCGAGGAAACGTACGTGAACGGCGACATGGAACAGCGTGTCCCGCACAACCTCAACATCAGTTTCAACTTCGTCGAAGGCGAGTCGCTGATCATGGCGATCAAGGACGTCGCGGTGTCGTCGGGCTCCGCGTGCACGTCGGCGTCGCTGGAGCCGTCGTACGTGCTGCGTGCGCTCGGCCGCAACGACGAGCTCGCACACAGCTCGATCCGCTTCACGGTCGGCCGCTTCACGACGGAGCAGGAAGTCGACTTCGTGATCAACCTGCTGAACAGCAAGATCGCGAAGCTGCGTGAACTGTCGCCGCTCTGGGAAATGCACCAGGAAGGCATCGATCTGTCGACGATCGAATGGGCCGCACACTAATACCGCATTGAATGCACCCGCGGGCGGATTGGCGCACGCAGACGTAACGAGTCAAGGAGTCTGAGTCATGTCTTACAGCAACAAGGTTCTGGATCACTACGAAAACCCGCGCAACGTCGGTTCGTTCGCGAAGGACGACGACACGGTCGGCACGGGCATGGTCGGCGCGCCGGCTTGCGGCGACGTGATGAAGCTGCAAATCCGCGTCGGCGCGGACGGCGTGATCGAAGACGCGAAGTTCAAGACCTACGGTTGCGGTTCGGCGATCGCGTCGAGCTCGCTCGTGACCGAATGGGTGAAGGGCAAGACGCTCGACGAAGCGCTCTCGATCAAGAACACGCAGATCGCCGAAGAGCTTGCACTGCCGCCGGTGAAGATTCACTGCTCGATCCTCGCGGAAGACGCGATCAAGGCAGCCGTGGCCGACTACAAGAAGCGCCACGACACGAAGGAAGGCGATCAGGCAGCGGCCTGAGCGGCATCGAGCGGCTTCAGAAGGAAACGCGGCGAACCCCGGTGGCGCGCCGCGGCAAGGACATCATGGCAATTACACTGACCGAAAAAGCAGCACAGCACGTCCAGAAATACCTCGTCCGTCGCGGCAAGGGTGTGGGCCTGCGGCTTGGCGTTCGCACGACCGGGTGCTCGGGGCTCGCGTACAAGCTCGAGTATGTCGACGAGCTGGCTCCCGAGGATCAGGTGTTCGAGAGCCATGGCGTGAAGGTCATCGTCGATCCGAAGAGCCTCGCGTATATCGACGGCACCGAGCTCGACTTTGCCCGCGAAGGCCTGAACGAAGGGTTCAAGTTCAACAACCCGAACGTGAAGGACGAGTGCGGCTGCGGCGAATCGTTCCGCGTGTGACGCGGATCTCCGCGCGATGCGGGCAAGAGGCGGCACGGGCCGCCTTTTTAATGTGCGGCGTTTGCCGCGCGACGAACCGGAATTGAACGCGACGATGGTCTCGCTGAAAGACAGCCACTTCGACCTGTTTCACCTGCCGGCGCAATTCGCGCTCGACGAGGCGGTGCTCGACGCCGCCTACCGGACGGTGCAGACGCAGGTGCATCCCGACCGCTTCGCGGCGGCCGGCGACGCGCAGAAGCGCATCGCGATGCAATGGGCCACCCGCGCGAACGAGGGGTATCGCACGTTGCGCGATCCGCTGAAGCGCGCGTCCTATCTGCTGTCGCTGCGCGGCGTCGACATCGGCGCGGAAAACAATACCGCGATGGAGCCCGCGTTCCTGATGCAGCAGATGGAGTGGCGCGAAAGCATCGAGGATGCCGCGGCCGCCCGCAATGTCGACGCGCTCGATGCGCTGCTTGCCGAGTTGCGCGACGAGAAGCGCGTGCGCGTCGAACGCCTCGGCACGCTGCTCGACAGCGGTGCCGATCAGGCTGCAGCAGAGGCCGTGCGCCAGCTGATGTTCATCGAACGGGTCGCGTCGGAAGTGGGCGCGCAGATCGAGCGCCTCGAAACTTAACCGCGTGCCTTGCGGCACGCGCAGCAAACGGGCCGAGCGCCCGAACGAACCAAGATGGCTTTACTGCAAATTTCCGAACCGGGCATGGCGCCGGCACCGCATCAGCGGCGACTCGCCGTCGGGATCGATCTCGGCACGACCAACTCGCTCGTCGCGGCCGTACGCAACAGCGTGGCCGAAGTTCTGCCGGACGAAGCGGGCCGTGTGCTGCTGCCGTCGGTGGTCCGTTACCTCGAGAAGGGCGGCCGCCGCATCGGCCACGAAGCGAAAGAGCAGGCCGCGACCGATCCGCGCAACACGATCGTGTCGGTCAAGCGCTTCATGGGCCGCGGCAAGGCCGAGGTCGAAGGCGCGGCGAACGCGCCGTACGAATTCGTCGATGCGCCGGGCATGGTGCAGATTCGCACCATCGACGGCGTGAAGAGCCCGGTCGAAGTGTCGGCCGAGATTCTCGCGACGCTGCGCTATCGCGCCGAGGATTCGCTCGGCGACGATCTGGTCGGCGCGGTGATCACGGTGCCCGCGTATTTCGACGAGGCGCAGCGTCAGGCGACCAAGGATGCCGCGCGCCTCGCGGGCCTCAACGTGCTGCGCCTGCTGAACGAACCGACCGCCGCGGCGATTGCCTACGGCCTCGACAACGCGGCCGAAGGCCTCTACGCGGTGTACGACCTCGGCGGCGGCACGTTCGACCTGTCGATCCTGAAGCTGACGAAGGGCGTGTTCGAAGTGCTGGCTGCAGGCGGCGATTCCGCGCTCGGCGGCGACGATTTCGATCACGCGCTGTTCGGTCAGGTGCTCGCGCAGGCCGGCATCGACGCGAAGACGCTGGCGCCCGAGGACGTGCGTCTGCTGCTCGATCGCGTGCGCGTGCTGAAGGAAGCGCTGTCGTCCGCGCCGCAGGCGTCGCTCGACGTGACGCTGTCGAGTGGCGCGCACCTCGTGCAGACGATCTCGCACGACACGTTCGCCACGCTCGTCGAGCCGCTCGTGCAGCGCACGCTCACGCCGACCCGCAAGGCGCTGCGCGACGCGCAGGTGACGCCGGCCGACATCAAGGGCGTTGTGCTCGTCGGCGGCGCGACGCGCATGCCGGTGATCCGCGACGCGGTCGCGAACTATTTCGGCCAACCGCCGCTCGTGAACCTCGATCCGGACCAGGTCGTCGCGCTCGGCGCGGCGATCCAGGCCGACCTGCTCGCGGGCAACCGCGGCACCGGCGACGACTGGCTGCTGCTCGACGTGATTCCGCTGTCGCTCGGTGTCGAGACGATGGGCGGCCTCGTCGAGAAGATCATTCCGCGCAACTCGACGATTCCGGTCGCGCGCGCGCAGGAATTCACGACCTTCAAGGACGGCCAGACCGCGATGGCGATCCACGTCGTGCAGGGCGAGCGCGAGCTCGTCGCCGACTGCCGGTCGCTCGCGCGCTTCGAGCTGCGCGGCATTCCGCCGATGACGGCCGGCGCTGCGCGGATTCGCGTGACCTATCAGGTCGACGCCGACGGCCTGCTGTCGGTGTTTGCGCGCGAACAGCTGTCGGGCGTCGAGGCGTCGGTCGTCGTGAAGCCGTCGTACGGCCTCGCCGACGACGACATCGCGAAGATGCTCGAAGACAGCTTCAAGACCGCTGAAATCGACATGCGTGCACGCGCGCTGCGCGAAGCGCAGGTCGAGGCCCAGCGGATGCTCGAGGCGACGCAGGCCGCGCTGGCGGCCGACGGCGAACTGCTCGATGCGGACGAGCGCACGCAGGTCGACGCGCTCGCCGCGGCGCTGAGCGCGGTCGCGCAAGGCGACGATACGAATGCGATCGAAGCCGCGACCAAGACGCTTGCCGACGGCACCGACGAATTCGCGGCGCGCCGGATGGACAAGAGCATCAAGCGCGCGCTGTCGGGCCGCCGTCTCGACGAAATCTGAATCTACGAACTGCGCATCGGCCGGCGACGGCCCGCGCGATAATGAACCGTGCGGCGCCCGCCGCCGCACCCTGACTGACGGAACGGACATGCCTCAACTGGTGGTGCTGCCTCACGTCGAACTGTGCCCGGACGGTGCAGTGATCGACGCGACGCCCGGCAAGAGTATCTGCGACAACCTGCTCGACCATGGGATCGAGATCGAGCATGCATGCGAGAAGTCGTGCGCGTGCACGACGTGCCACGTGGTGATCCGCGAAGGCTTCAACGATCTGACGCCGTCCGAGGAGGACGAGGACGATCTGCTGGACAAGGCGTGGGGCCTCGAGCCGACGTCGCGCCTGTCGTGCCAGGCGATCGTGAAGGAAGATTCGGACCTGGTGGTCGAGATTCCGAAGTACTCGATCAACCACGCGAAGGAAAACCACTGACAGGAACCGGAGGCAGGCGATGAAATGGACCGATTCGCGTGAAATAGCGATTGCGCTGGCGGACAAGCACCCGGACATCGACCCGCAGCGGATCAACTTCGTCGACCTGCGCCAGTGGGTGCTCGAACTCGACGGTTTCGACGACGATCCGAAGCACTCCGGCGAGAAGATCCTCGAAGCGATCCAGGCGCACTGGATCGACGAATCGGACTTCGACGAAGAGGACTGAGTACGGCGTGCACCGCAATGGCGCACCTGGCCTGCGATAAAAAAACGGCTCGTGATTGCTCACGAGCCGTTTTTGTTTTCAGGTCGCGCCGCCCACGTACGACACGCGGGCAGCGGACGCTTACGCGCCGACCAGCGTGCCGTTCTCGACCCGCACGCGCTGGCCCTGGCCGAACGGCGGTGCGTTGTGGTACGTGAACGTGCGCGTCGCGCCGCTTTCCATCTGCACTTGCACCTGATAGTCGGTTTCCGCGCGCACCTGCTTCTCGACCTGGTTGCCGGCGAGACCGCCGCCCAGCGCGCCGATGATCGTCATCGCGGTGCGGCCGTTACCGTGGCCGAACTGGTTGCCGAGCAGGCCGCCGGCCGCGGCGCCGCCCACGGCGCCGATCCCCGAGCTCTGGCCCGGCGTGCGCGTCTGCGTGATCGCGACGACCGTGCCGCAGCTCTGGCAGTAGGTCTGGGCAGGCGCCGACGGCTGCTGCGCGTATTGCGGCGGCTGCGGGGCTGCCGTGTGACGGCGGTGCGTCGTCGCCGGGCGCGGCGCGGGCTTCGGTTCGGCCTGCGCGATCGCCTTTTGCTGCGCGGCGGCTTGCGCGGCGGCCTGTTCGGCTGCCTGCTGCTGGGCTTGCGCGGCCAGCGCGGCGCTTGCCGCTGCGGCCGTATCGACGGCCGGCTGCGACGCGATCAGCGCAGCCTGGGTCTGGCCGTTCTGTTCGTTGCTGCTGCTGGCCTTCGGGAAGACGCCCGTGATTGCTGCCGTCGCCGCGAGGCTGGCGACGATGACGGCACCGGCTGCGGTGGCGATGAGCGGGTGGAGGCGTTGCTTTTGCGGCGTGGTCTGATTCTGGTTGTCCATTTTTTTCTCCGATGTCGATCCGGATCGGCACGTTGGCGCCGGGCCGGATCCCACGCTTCGGGAGCGAGCAGACTTGGCGTTCCTGCGCCTTGTTCTGGTCCCGTGGTCATGCGTGGTGACGCAAACGGAGTGTCGTATACCGGCGCGGGGCGCACCGTATCAAGGTGTAACGAATTGCAGCAGGGCGCCGGCGATCGTGACCGGGAAAACCCGGGGGAGGCCGTCGCGACGAGGGAATAAAACGGGGGAGGATCGAGAGCCGGCGGACGCCGGCTGGCGGGATTTACGCGTCGTTACAAAGCTGATGCGTGCGCGCCACGGGGCGCGGCGCACACGCGGGCGCGGCGATCAGTCTTCGCGGCGCAGATGGGGGAACAGCAGCACGTCGCGGATCGTCGGGCTGTCGGTCAGCAGCATCACGAGACGGTCGATGCCGATCCCGCAGCCGCCGGTCGGAGGCATCCCGTATTCGAGCGCGCGGATGTAGTCGGCGTCGAAGAACATCGCTTCCTCGTCGCCCGCATCCTTCTGCTCGACCTGCTTCTTGAAGCGCGCGGCCTGGTCTTCCGGATCGTTCAGCTCGGAGAAGCCGTTCGCGATCTCGCGGCCGGTCATGAACAGCTCGAAACGCTCGGTGATGCCCGGCACCGTATCCGATGCGCGTGCGAGCGGCGACACCTCGACCGGGTAGTCGATGATGAACGTCGGCTCCCAGAGTTGCGCTTCGGCCGTTTCCTCGAACAGCGCGAGCTGCAGCGCGCCGATGCCTGCGTTCAGGAACGCCGGCTGCGACACGTCGACGCCGAAGCGCTTCAGTTCGGTGCGCACGAACGCGTCGTCCGACAGCTGGCCGTCGGTGTACTGCGGCGCGTACTTCTGGATCGCCTGCGTGATCGTCAGCCGATGGAACGGCTTCGCGAGGTCGAGCTCGCGGCCCTGGTACTGGATCGTCGCGGTGCCGAGCGCATCGATCGCCGCCTGGCGGATCAACTGCTCGGTGAAGTCCATCAGCCAGCGATAGTCGGTGTACGCGGCGTAGAACTCCATCATCGTGAATTCCGGGTTGTGACGCGGCGACACGCCTTCGTTCCGGAAGTTACGGTTGATCTCGAACACGCGCTCGAAGCCGCCGACGATCAGGCGCTTCAGGTACAGCTCCGGCGCGATGCGCAGGAACATCTGCATGTCGAGCGCGTTGTGATGCGTGACGAACGGCTTCGCCGTTGCGCCGCCCGGGATCGGGTGCAGCATCGGCGTCTCGACTTCCATGAAGTCGGCCGAGTCCATGAACTTGCGGATCGACGCGATCGTCTTGGTGCGCGCGCGGAACGTGTCGCGCGTTTCCGGCGTGACGATCAGGTCGACGTAGCGCTGGCGGTAGCGCATTTCCTGGTCGGAGAGGCCGTGGAACTTGTCCGGCAGCGGGCGCAGCGCCTTCGACAGCAGGCGCAGCTCCTTGCACTGGACCGACAGCTCGCCCTTGTTGGTGCGGAACAGCACGCCGCGCGCGGCGACGATGTCGCCGAGGTCCCACTTCTTGAATGCGTCGTAGGTTTCCGCGCCGACGTCGTTCGGCGTCACGAAGAACTGGATCTGGCCCGAACCGTCCTGCACCGTCGCGAAGCTCGCCTTGCCCATCACGCGCTTGAGCATCATGCGGCCGGCGACCGACACCTCGACCGGGTTCGCTTCGAGCGCGGCCTTGTCCGAGTCGGCGAATTTCACCTGGAGATCGGCCGCGTGATGCGTCGGCCGGAAATCGTTCGGGTAGGCGACGCCTTGCTCGCGCAAGGCGCGCAGCTTCTCGCGGCGCTCGGCGATGATCTGGTTTTCGTCCGCTGCGACGGCGGGCTGCGTTTGGGTCGGTTCGGTCATGATGGTCGGAATTCGGATTGGTGCGGCAACGCAAACGGGAAGGGCGGCGCGGCCAGGCCGCGCCGCGGCGCTTACACGCCCTGTTTGAGGCTCGCGCTGATGAAGTCGTCGAGATCGCCGTCGAGCACCGCGCGGGTGTTGCTCATTTCGACGTTCGTGCGCAGGTCCTTCACGCGGCTCTGGTCGAGCACGTACGAGCGGATCTGGTGACCCCAGCCCACGTCGGTCTTGCTCGACTCGAGCTTGTCCTGCTCGGCCTGACGCTTGCGCATTTCGGCTTCGTACAGGCGCGACTTCAGCATCGCCATCGCTTCGGCGCGGTTGCGGTGCTGCGAGCGGTCGTTCTGGCACTGCACGACGATGCCGGTCGGCATGTGCGTGATCCGCACGGCCGAGTCGGTCTTGTTGATGTGCTGGCCACCCGCGCCCGACGCGCGGTAGGTGTCGATGCGCAGGTCGGCCGGGTTCACCTCGACTTCGATCGAGTCGTCGATTTCCGGATACACGAACACCGACGAGAACGACGTGTGGCGGCCGCCCGACGAATCGAACGGCGACTTGCGCACGAGGCGGTGAATGCCCGTTTCGGTGCGCAGGTAGCCGTACGCGTATTCGCCCGAGACCTTGACCGTCGCGTTCTTGATGCCGGCGACGTCGCCGTCCGACTCTTCGAGCACCTCGGCCTTGAAGCCCTTGCGTTCGCAGTAGCGCAGGTACTGGCGCAGCAGCATCGACGCCCAGTCGCACGCCTCGGTGCCGCCGGCGCCGGCCTGGATATCGATGAAGCAGTTGTTCGGGTCGGCCGGGTTCGAGAACATCCGGCGGAACTCGATGTCGCCGACGCGTGCTTCGAGCTTCGCGGCATCGTCTTCCGACGCGACGAGGGTATCCTCGTCGCCTTCCTCGCGAGCCATCTCGAACAGGTCGAGCGCGTCGCGCAGGTCGCTATCGAGCACCGTCAGCGTCGAGACGACGCCTTCGAGCAGCTTCTTTTCGCGGCCGAGTGCCTGGGCGTTCTTCGAATCGCTCCAGACGTTCGGGTCTTCCAGTTCCTTGTTGACTTCAATCAGACGCGCAGCTTTGGCGTCGTAGTCAAAGATACCCCCGGAGCTCGCCCGCGCGGTTGCGCAGGTCGAGCAGGGAGCTTTCGATCGCGTTGAGACGTTCCGCTTCCATGATCGCTCGCTATTCTTGCTTCGTAAAAAAGCGGAATTATAGCCGATCGGCAGGGTTGCCCGGTGACGCGAATGGTGCCCGCATGCGCGCCGCGGCCCCGTCCGGCGCGGCAGGCATACGTTGGCGGGCACCGCGGGCCGGGCGGCCCGCGCTCAGCCGGCCGCGTGCTCGACGATCAACTGGACGCGCGTGACGCCGTTCCACGTGTCGGCGACGAGGCGGTATGCGATCAGTGCGCTCGCCGGCAGCGGCTCGGTGTGGTTGAACCAGATCGCGTTGAAGCGCTGGCGGCCGCGCGCCAGCTGCAGCTTCAGGTGCTTGTCCTTCACGAGCGACTGCGACACGACGTCGAATTCGCCCGAGAAAAGCGGGGCCGGAAAACCTTGCCCCCAGACGGCCTCGTCGAGCAGCCCGACGAACTGCGGTGTGAAATACGCATCCTCGAGTTCGCCGTCGGTCTCGATCACGCGGGCGAGCGCGTCGTCGGACAGCCATTCGCGCGCAACGGCCTCGAACGCGGCCGCGAAGCGCGGCACGTTCTCGGTGTCGAGCGTGAGGCCGGCTGCCATCGCATGGCCGCCGAACGCGACGATCAGGTCCGGTTCGCGTTTCGACACGAGGTCGAGCGCGTCGCGCAGGTGAAAACCGGCGATCGACCGGCCCGAACCCTTGACGCGCTTGCCGTCCTCGTCGGCGTGCGCGAACGTGAACGACGGGCGGTGGAATTTTTCCTTGAGCCGGCCGGCGACGATGCCGATCACGCCCTGGTGCCATTCGGGGTTGAACAGCGTGATCGTGCACGCGTCGGCCGGGTCGACGTCGGCGAGATCGGCGAGCGCCTGCTGCTGCATGCCGGCCTCGATCTCGCGGCGCTCGCGGTTCATCACGTCGAGCTGCTGCGCGAGATCCCACGCGCGACCGATGTCGTCGGTGATCAGGCACTCGATGCCGAGCGACATGTCGGAGAGCCGCCCCGCGGCGTTCAGCCGCGGGCCGAGGCCGAAGCCGAGGTCGAAGCCCGACGCGGTGCGCGCTTCGCGCGCGGCGGCGCGGAACAGCGCGGCGATGCCCGGCTGCATGCGGCCGTTGCGGATGCGCTGCAACCCCTGTGCGACGAGCACGCGATTGTTGCCGTCGAGCCGTACGACGTCGGCGACGGTGCCGAGCGCGACGAGGTCGAGCAGGCCGTCGAGGCGCGGCTCGGCTTCCTTGCTCGCGAATGCGCCGCGGCGGCGCAGCTCGGCGCGCAGTGCGAGCAGCACGTAGAACATCACGCCGACGCCGGCGATATTCTTGCTCGGGAACGCGCAGCCGGGCTGGTTCGGGTTGACGATCGCACGGGCGGCGGGCAGCGCGTCGCCGGGCAGGTGGTGGTCGGTCACGAGCACGTCGATGCCGCGCGCGTTCGCGGCTTCGACGCCCGCAACGCTCGCGATCCCGTTGTCGACGGTGATCAGCAGATCGGGTTTGCGCGCGGCCGCGAGCTCGACGATCTCGGGCGTAAGGCCGTAGCCGTATTCGAAGCGGTTCGGCACCAGGTAGTCGATTTGCGCGCCGAACATGCGCAGGCCGCGCACCGCGACCGCGCACGCGGTCGCGCCGTCGCAGTCGTAGTCGGCGACGACCAGCAGGCGCCGCTGGTCGGCGATCGCGTCGGCGAGCAGCGACGCCGCGTCGGCGCAGCCTTTCAGCTCGGTGGGCGGAACGAGGCGCGCGAGCGCGGTCTCGATGTCGGTCGGGGACTGCACGCCGCGCGACGCGTAAAGGCGCGCGAGCACGGGATGCAGGCCGTGACGCGCGAGCACTTCTGCGTCGGCGGGCGCGACGGGGCGGGTAACGATCCGGGTCATTCGGGCTCTGCTTGTTATTCGAACAGGGAGGCGAGCGCGCGGCGGCGCCAGAACTTGCGCAGGTCGCCGCGCGTCGCGTGCAGCGTCACGGAACTCGTGTCGCCGCACAGCGTGAAATCGACGCTTGCCAGCGCGCCGTCCTGCAGCGCGGCGAGGGCCGGCGCGAACCAGTCGCGCTCGAGCGCGGCAAGCCCGTCGTGCCAGCGTGCCCAGTCCTGCTCGATGAACGGGGTGGTGAGCGCCGGCAGTTCGACGAGCGTCGCGCCGTCGGCGGCGGGCAGCGTGCCGAACGCGGCCGGGGCAGGGCCGGCTTCGGCTTGCGCGGCGCGCGCGAGGCCGAGCGCCGCGGGCGATTCGGACAGCACGCGCGCGAACGGCTTGCCGACCGGCTTCAGCGTGCCCTGCGCATGGAACCAGATCGAATTGACGGCCGGCAGGCCACGCGCCTCGCGGGCTTCGTTGACCGGGTGCTGGAACCACGCCATCTGCACTTCGTTCTGCAGTTTCATCCACATCCGCGAGCGCTCGCCCGTGTGGGCCTCGTGCGGCAGCCAGATCTCGATGTTGCGGCCGCTGGCGCGCAATGGCGCGGCGCCGGCGAGCCGGGCGAGCTGTTCGCTCGACAGGTACCAGCGCGCCGGATTCGGCGCTTCGAGCCGCACGCCGAGCTCCTCGATCAGCGGCCGCGCGACCGCGAGCAGTGCGGCGGCGTCGCCGTCGTCGAGCGCGAGGGCGGCCGGATCGACGAGCACGAGGTGATCGTGCGCGATTTCGACGTGCACGGGCTCGACGCACGCCCACGCTTGCGCGCCGGGGTCGCCGCCGTCGGCCAGCAGCATGTAGGGCGCGAGCGGCGCTTCGTCCGCGGCGTTGCCCCGGGTCGCGCCGAACTGGCGGGCCAGCCAGCGCTCGTGCGGCAGCGTGCGCTGGAAGTCCTCGCCGGCCACGCGCTCGACGAGACTCGCGCGGGCGAGCAACTTTTCGAGCGCGGGGCTGTCCAGCGTGTGCAGGGACGAGGCCGCATCGGCCGCCGACGGCAGCGCGAACGGAACGAGAAAATGGAGGCGTCGGTCGTGCATGATGGTGCGCATTGTATGGCAAACTGCGCGCGTGATCGGGCCGGCTGACGGCACGTTCGCGTCCGGCGGCCGATTTTCCGACCGTGCCCGGGCCGGTGGCCGCCGCCGGGCGTCGGTCCGGCCGCGGGGCGTCTCCCCGCCGTAACCAGCAGAAAGGATTCGCTTGAAACTTCCGTACGAATGGCAGATCGGCTGGCGCTACACGCGCGCCGGCAAACGCACGACCGGCAACGGCTTCATTTCCTTCATCGCGCTCGTGTCGATGCTCGGGATCGCGCTCGGCGTCGCGGCGCTGATCGTCGTGCTGTCGGTGATGAACGGCTTCCAGAAGGAAGTGCGCGACCGCATGCTGTCGGTGCTCGCGCACGTCGAGGTGTTCTCGCCGACGGGCTCGATGCCCGACTGGCAACTGACCGCGCAGGAAGCGCGCCGCAATCCGTCGGTCGTCGGCGCGGCGCCGTACGTCGATGCGCAGGCGCTGCTCACGCGCCAGGACGCGGTGAGCGGCGTGATGCTGCGCGGCGTCGAGCCGACGCTCGAGCCGCAGGTGTCCGACATCGGCAAGGACATGAAGGCCGGGCAGCTCGCCGCGCTCGTGCCGGGCCAGTTCGGCATCGTGCTCGGCGACGCGCTCGCCGGCAACCTCGGCGTGACGGTCGGCGACAAGGTCACGCTCGTCGCGCCCGAGGGCTCGATCACGCCGGCCGGCATGATGCCGCGCCTGAAGCAGTTCACTGTCGTCGGCGTGTTCGAGTCGGGCCACTACGAATACGACAGCACGCTCGCGATGATCAACATCCGCGACGCCGAGGCGCTGTTCCGGATGTCCGCGCCGACCGGCGTGCGGCTGCGGCTGACGGACATGCAGAAGGCGCCGCAGGTCGCGGTCGAGCTGTCGCATACGCTGTCGGGCAGCCTGTACATCCGCGACTGGACCCAGCAGAACAAGACGTGGTTCTCGGCCGTGCAGATCGAGAAGCGGATGATGTTCATCATCCTGACGCTGATCATCGCGGTGGCCGCGTTCAACCTCGTGTCGTCGCTCGTGATGACGGTGACCAACAAGCAGGCCGACATCGCGATCCTGCGCACGCTCGGCGCGCAGCCGGGTTCGATCATGAAGATCTTCGTCGTGCAGGGCGTGACGATCGGCTTCGTCGGCACGGCGTCGGGCGTCGCGCTCGGCTGCCTGATCGCATGGAGCATCCCGTGGCTGATCCCGATGATCGAGCACCTGTTCGGCGTGCAGTTCCTGCCGCCGTCCGTGTACTTCATCAGCGAGTTGCCGTCCGAGCTGGTCGCGAGCGACGTGATCCGGATCGGGCTGATCGCGTTCATGCTGTCGGCCGTCGCGACGCTCTATCCGAGCTGGCGCGGCGCGAAGGTGAAGCCGGCGGAGGCGCTCCGCTATGAATGACCGCGCGACCGCATTCGCGGATTCACGACAACACAACAGACAGGATTCGGCAGGTATGCAGGAATACGTGCTTCAGGCGCGCGGGATCACGAAGGCGTTCGTACAGGGCGGCTTCAACGTGCAGGTGCTCAGCAATACCGAACTGACGGTGCGTCGCGGCGAGAAGCTCGCGGTCGTCGGCGCGTCGGGTTCCGGGAAAAGCACGCTGCTGCACGTGCTGGGCGGGCTCGACGAGCCGAGCGCGGGCGAAGTGTCGCTGCTCGGCAAGCCGTTTACGCAACTCGCGGAACGCGAGCGCAACGAGTTGCGCAACCGCGCGCTCGGCTTCGTCTACCAGTTCCATCACCTGCTGCCCGAATTCACCGCGCTCGACAACGTCGCGATGCCGCTGCGCATCCGCCGGATGACGACCGAGGACGCGCGCGAGCAGGCCCAGACGATGCTCGAGCGGGTCGGTCTCGGCCCGCGCGCGAAGCACCGGCCGGGCGAGCTGTCGGGCGGCGAGCGGCAGCGCGTCGCGATCGCGCGCGCGCTGGTCACGAAGCCGGCATGCGTGCTCGCCGACGAGCCGACCGGCAACCTCGACGGTACGACGGCCGACACCGTGTTCAACCTGATGCTCGAACTGTCCGAGACGCTCGAAACGAGCTTCGTGATCGTCACGCACGATCCCGATCTCGCCGCGCGCTGTGACCGCATCATGCGGCTGCGCGACGGCGTGCTGCACGAGGAGCCGGCGCTGCCGGTTTGAACGCACGCCCTTCGCGCGGTGCCGGGTGCATCCCGGCACCGCGCAAGGGCGCAGGAATGCTGCCATGTGGATCGATACGCACTGCCATCTCGATGCCGCCGAGTTCGATGCCGACCGCGACGCGGTCGTGCGGGCGGCGTGCGCGGCCGGTGTGTCGCGCATCGTGATCCCGAGCATCGGGCGCGACAACTTCACGACGGTGCGCGAACTCGCGCAGCGCACGCCGGGCGCGGTCTATGCGCTCGGCATCCATCCGATGTATACGCCGCAGGCGCGCGACGAGGATCTCGACCGGCTGCGCATGGAGATCGAGGCGAGCCTCGACGATCCGCGTTTCGTCGCGATCGGCGAGATCGGCCTCGACTATTTCGTGCCGGGGCTCGACGAAGAACGACAACAGTTCTTCTACCAGGGGCAGCTCAAGCTGGCGCGCGAATTCGACCTGCCCGTGCTGTGCCACGTGCGCAAGTCGCAGGATCGCGTGCTCGCCGGGCTGCGCCGGTTTGGCGTGCGGCGCGGCATCGCGCATGCCTTCAACGGCAGTTTCCAGCAGGCTGAAGCGTATCTCGCGCATGGGCTTCATCTCGGCTTCGGCGGCAACGTGACCTTCGCGCGCGCGCTGCAGATCCGGCGGCTCGCGGCGCAATTGCCGCTCGATGCGATCGTCGTCGAGACGGATGCGCCCGACATCGCGCCCGAATGGGCGTACAAATCCCGCAACACGCCCGATCAGGTGCCGCGCATCGGCGATGTGCTCGCCGAACTGCGCGGTCTGGACGCCAGTTCACTCGGTCTATCCACTTCGGCCAACGCACTCGCCGCGCTGCCGCGACTCGCCCTTTCGTCCGCATAATCGTTGCTGGTAGGCGCCGCATTCGTCAGGGCGGCGCCCGGTCGACGAGGAGGCGGGATGCGCGTGTGGTGGATCGCATTCGCGCTCGGCGTCGTCGTGCTGCAGCGGCAGGCGGCGTTGCCGGGCGCGATCGCATGGACGGCCGGTGCGTTCGCGCTCGCGGGCTGTGCGGCGTTGGGAGCTTGGTGCATGCGTCGCCCGCGCACGCGTGCGACCGTCGCGCTCGGATGGGGTGTGTGCGCAATCGCGGCCGGCGTGGCGGGGTTCGGCTATGCGGCCGCGCGGGCCGAATGGCGGCTGAGCGACAGCCTGCCCGTCGAATGGGAAGGGCGCGACATCGTCGTCACCGGCGTGATCCGGGGGTTGCCCGTCGTCGACGAGACGGGCGCGCGACTGCTGTTCGCGGTCGAGTCGAACGATGCGGGGCTGGCCCGTTTTCCTCCGTTGATCCGGTTGTCGTGGCGCGCGTATGGCCCATCCGCGACACGCGATCCGCTTCCCGACCTGCGTGCCGCGCAGCGCTGGCGCTTCGTCGTGCGCCTGAAGCACCCGCACGCCGAGGCCAATCCCGGCGTGCGCGACAGCGAGGCGGCGTGGCTTGCCGTAGGCATTCGCGCGATCGGTTATGTCAGCGCGCCCGGGCGGGCCGAATTGCTCGATGCGCGCGCAGCGGGATGGCGTGCAACGATCGATCGGCTGCGCGACGCGCTGCGGACACGCATCGGCGAGACGCTCGGGGTCGACGCCGGTCATCGCGGTATCGTCGCCGCGCTTGCGATCGGCGACCAGTCGGGCATCGGCGACGACGACTGGCGCGTGCTGCGCAACACCGGCACGAGCCATCTGGTCGCGATTTCCGGTCTGCATGTCGGGCTCGTCGGCGCAATCGCGGGCGGGCTCGTGGCGATGGTCTGGCGGCGCCTGCGCTGGCGCACGCGGGCCGTGACGCTCGTGTTGCCGGCGCCGTACGCGGCGTCGCTTGCCGCGCTGGCGGCCGCGGCCGGTTATGCGGCGCTCGCCGGCTTCAACGTGCCGGCGCAGCGCGCGTGGTGGATGATCGCGGCAGGCGGCGTCGCGTATCTGGCCGGGCGCAGCGTGCCGACCTCCGCGGTGTGGTGCGCGGCACTCGGCGGCGTGCTGCTCGCCGATCCGTGGGCCGTGCTGTCGGCCGGGTTCTGGCTGTCGTTCGGGGCGGTCGCCGTGATCCTGCTGACGGTTGCCGGCTGGCGCGGGGCGCGCGAGGTCGATGCGGAGGACGTCGGGCAGGACGCTACGCCCGACCTGTCGAGCCGGTTGCGCGCGTGGGGCACGCGCGCCGCGCGCCGTGTCGCCGAGGCCACGCGCGTGCAGTACGCGGTGACGATCGGTCTCGCGCCGCTGACGGCGGCGTGGTTCGCGCAGATTTCCCTGTCAGGCCCGTTCGGCAATGCGTTCGCGATTCCGTGGGTGAGCACGGTCGTGACGCCGATCGTGCTGGCCGGCATCGCGTTGCCCGCGCCGCTCGATGCGCTCGCGTTCCGGCTCGCGCATGCGGCGCTCGAACCGATGATGGTGCTGCTCGGGCACCTCGCCGACTGGCCGGCCGGCGTGTTCTGGCTGCGCATGCCCGACTGGCCGGTGCTGGCGCTGGCATGCGTGGGCGTCGTATGGGCGCTGATGCCGCGCGGCTGGCCGTTGCGCTGGGCGGCGCCGCTCACGTGGCTGCCGCTCGTCGCACCGGCGGCCGATGCGCCGCCGCCGGGCGGCTTCCGGCTGACCGTGCTCGACGTCGGGCAGGGCGCGTCGGTGCTGGTGGAGACCGCGCGGCGGACCTTGCTGTTCGACGCGGGGCCGGGCGCGGAGTCGACCCACGCCGGTGCGCGGATCGTCGCGCCGGCGTTGCGCTCGCGCGGCATCGCGGTGATTGACTCGCTCGTGCTCAGTCACGCGCACGCCGATCACACGGGCGGCGTGCCGGCCGTCTATGCGGTAGCCGACGTGCGCCAACTGCTGGCCGGCATTTCGCCGAAGAGCGGGCTGTGGCGCGATGCGGCCGCCGCCGGCGTCGCCGACCGGCTGCCGTGCGCGGCCGGGCAGCGCTGGACCTGGGACGGCGTCGTCTTCACGATGCTCTGGCCGCACGGCGGTCCGGGCACGGGTTCGCCGAACGGGCAGTCGTGCGTGCTGCGCATCGACGCGGGCGGCACGTCCGCGTTGCTGACGGGCGACATCGAAGCGCCCGCCGAACGCCGGCTCGTGGACACCGCGCGCGACGCGCTGGCTGCGCAGATCCTGGTCGTTCCGCACCACGGCAGCCGCACATCGTCGGTCGAGCCTTTCCTCGATTCGGTTGGGCCGCGCGTCGCGGTATTTCCTGTAGGCTATCGCAATCGTTTCGGGCATCCGCACCGGAGCGTCCTCGCGCGTTACGAGGCGCGCGGAATTCCGCTGCCGCGCACGGATCGCGACGGCGCCGTGCGGTTCGACGTCGCGCCGTCCGATGGCGGGTTCGCTTTCGAGCGTCATCGCGACGGCCAGCGGCGATACTGGATGGACCGGTGACCTCGGCGAAGGCCGCCTATCAAGAAAGCATGGGACGGGAGTAAGCGCCAAAACCCTCACTCCCGTCGACCGCGAAGCATGGGACCGGAATAGGCGCTAAAGCGCCAACTCCGGTCGACAAAGGAGACATCGGCGTTTGAAGGACATCCTCCATTTCTCGCATGCGAACGGCTTTCCGGCATCGACGTACCGGACGATCTTTGCCGAACTGGCCGACGACTACGAGCTGCGCTACATCGAACGGATCGGTCACGACCGCCGTTATCCGGTGACGCGCGACTGGCCGCATCTCGTCGAGCAGCTGCTCGACGATATCGGCAGCCGTTACGAGCGTCCCGTCTGGCTCGTCGGCCATTCGCTCGGCGGCTACCTGTCGCTGATGGCCGCGCTGAAGAAGCCGCAATGGGTGCGCGGGGTCGTGATGATCGATTCGCCGATCATCGCCGGCTGGCGCGCCGGCGCGTTGCGCGCGAGCCAGTGGGCGGGGCTCGACGAGCGGCTGTCGCCGGCCGCCGCGACGCGCAACCGGCGCACGCGCTGGGTGAGCCGCGACGACGTCTGGCGGCACTTCCGCGAGAAGCCCGCGTTCGCGCGCTGGGACGAACGGATGCTGGCCGACTACATCGACTACGGCATTCCGCAGGCCGGCGCCGACGGCGAGCGTGCGCTCGCGTTCGACCGGCAGGTCGAATACCTGATCTACCGGACGCTGCCGCACACGCTCGGCCCGCGGCTCGCGCACGGCGCGCCGGTGCCGCTCGGTTTCCTCGCCGGCACGCGTTCGCGCGAGGTCCGGCAGGTCGGGCTCGACGCGACGCGGCGCGCCGCGCGCGGCCGCGTCGAATGGCTCGAGGGCAGTCATCTGTTTCCGATGGAGCGGCCGCTCGAGACCGCCCGCGCATTGCAGCGGATGCTGAATTCGCTGAAGGCGGAGGAGGGTGAGGTTTCGCGGGGTGGCGCCCCGCTGGCCAGGCGCGCGTGACGCGTCGTCCGGCCGCCGGGCACGCGCCGCGGCACGTGAGGTCGCGCCGTCCGTCCGACCGGTTTGCCCCGGCTCGAAAGGCCGGCGCGGGTCCGCACGAAAGGGCGCGATCACCGCGTGTCGTCCCGGCAATTGCTGAGAAAAGGGCGGGCTTTACGGTATAATCCGTTTTTCCCGCGAGCATCCAGCGATGACCAAATATGTTTTCGTCACCGGCGGCGTAGTTTCTTCCCTTGGCAAGGGTATTGCCGCCGCTTCCCTCGCCGCGATCCTTGAATCGCGCGGTCTGAAAGTCACCCTCCTCAAACTCGATCCGTACATCAACGTCGACCCCGGCACGATGAGCCCGTTCCAGCACGGGGAAGTGTTCGTGACGGAAGACGGGGCGGAGACGGACCTCGACCTCGGCCACTATGAGCGCTTCATCAGCACGAAGATGCGCAAGGCCAACAACTTCACGACCGGCCAGATCTACGAATCGGTGATCCGCAAGGAACGCCGCGGCGATTATCTCGGCAAGACCGTGCAGGTCATTCCGCACATCACGAACGAAATCCAGGCGTTCATCGAGCGCGGGGCCGCATCGGCCACCTGCGGCGAGCCGGACGTCGCGATCGTCGAGATCGGCGGCACGGTCGGCGACATCGAGTCGCTGCCGTTCCTCGAGGCCGCTCGCCAGATGAGCCTGCGCCTCGGCCGCAACAGCGCGTGCTTCGTGCACCTGACGCTCGTGCCGTACGTCGCGACGGCCGGCGAACTGAAGACGAAGCCGACCCAGCACAGCGTGCAGAAGCTCCGCGAGATCGGCATCCTGCCGCACGTGCTGCTGTGCCGTGCGGACCGCCGCATCCCCGACGACGAATCGAAGAAGATCTCGATGTTCTCGAACGTGCCGGAAGACGCCGTGATTTCGGTGTGGGACGCCGACAGCATCTACAAGATTCCGCAGATGCTGCACGACCAGGGCCTCGACAAGATCATCTGCGAGGAGCTGAAGCTGTCGCCGCACGATGCCGACCTGAGCATGTGGTCGGAGCTCGTCGAGAAGCTGGAGAATCCGAAGCACGAAGTGACGATCGGCATGGTCGGCAAGTACGTCGACCTGACCGAGTCGTACAAGTCGCTGATCGAGGCGCTGCGCCACGCACAGCTGCACACGTCGACCAAGGTCAACATCGAGTACATCGACTCGGAAGAGATCGAGACGAACGGTGTCGACAGCCTGAAGCACCTCGACGCGGTGCTGGTCCCGGGCGGTTTCGGCCGTCGCGGCACCGAAGGCAAGATCGCGGCGATCCGCTATGCGCGCGAGGCGAAGGTGCCGTATCTCGGCATCTGCCTCGGCATGCAGCTCGCGGTCATCGAGTTCGCGCGCGACGTCGTCGGCCTGAAGCAGGCGAACAGCACGGAATTCGATCCGGACACGCCGGAACGCGTGGTCGCGCTGATCACCGAGTGGTTCGATCGCGACGGCAAGGTCGAGACGCGCACCGAGGAATCCGATCTCGGCGGCACGATGCGCCTCGGCTCGCAGCGCTGCCCGATCAAGCCCGGCACGATGGCGGAAGAAATCTATGGCAAGGACGTGAACGAACGCCATCGCCACCGTTATGAAGTCAATAACCGCTTCGTGCCCCAGCTCGAAGCCGGCGGCCTTATCATCAGCGCCCGTACCCCGAGCGAGGATCTGCCGGAAATGATGGAACTGCCGCGTTCGATGCACCCGTGGTTCGTCGGCGTCCAGTTCCACCCGGAATTCACGTCCACGCCGCGTGACGGTCATCCCCTCTTCAAGTCGTTCGTCGAAGCCGCGCTGGCCGGCAAGCAAGCGCGCGGAGTGAAAGCATGAAGCTGTGCGATTTCGAGGTTGGTCTCGACAAGCCTTTTTTCCTGATCGCGGGTACCTGCGTCGTCGAGTCGGAGCAAATGACGATCGACACGGCGGGCCGCCTGAAGGAAATCTGCGAGAAGCTGAACGTACCGTTCATCTACAAGTCGTCCTATGACAAGGCGAACCGCAGCTCGGGCAAGTCGTTTCGCGGCCTCGGAATGGACGAGGGCCTGCGGATCCTGTCCGAGGTGAAGCGCCAGCTCGGCCTGCCGGTGCTGACCGACGTGCATTCGATCGACGAGATCGAGCAGGTCGCGTCGGTCGTCGACGTGCTGCAGACGCCCGCGTTCCTGTGCCGCCAGACCGACTTCATCCATGCGTGCGCGCGCTCGGGCAAGCCCGTCAACATCAAGAAGGGCCAGTTCCTCGCGCCGCACGACATGAAAAACGTGATCGACAAGGCGCGCGACGCGGCCCGTGAAGCCGGGCTGTCGGACGACCGCTTCATGGCGTGCGAACGCGGTGTCTCGTTCGGCTACAACAATCTCGTGTCGGACATGCGTTCGCTCGCGATCATGCGCGAGACGAACGCGCCGGTCGTGTTCGACGCGACCCACTCGGTGCAGTTGCCGGGCGGGCAGGGCACGAGCTCGGGCGGCCAGCGCGAATTCGTGCCGGTGCTCGCGCGTGCGGCGGTCGCGACGGGCGTCGCGGGCCTCTTCATGGAAACGCACCCGAATCCGGCCGAGGCGAAGTCGGACGGCCCGAACGCGGTGCCGCTGAACCGGATGAGCGCGTTGCTGGAGACCCTCGTCACGCTCGACCAGGCGGTGAAGCGCAATCCGTTCCTGGAAAACGATTTCAACTAAAGATCGAATGAACCTTGCGACGGCTTCGCGCGTCTGTAGCGAAAGCGGTTCCGGCACGCATGCCGTCGCAGTTTGAAGAATCCATCGTCATTCTCAGAGGAAACCCATGAGTGCAATCGTAGATATCATCGGCCGCGAGATTCTGGATTCGCGCGGCAACCCCACCGTCGAATGCGACGTGCTGCTCGAATCGGGCACGATGGGCCGCGCGGCGGTGCCGTCGGGCGCGTCCACGGGCTCGCGTGAAGCGATCGAACTGCGCGACGGCGAAGCCGGCCGCTACAACGGCAAGGGCGTGCTGAAGGCAGTCGAGCACATCAACACCGAAATCTCCGAAGCCATCATGGGCCTCGACGCGTCGGAACAGGCGTTCCTCGACAAGACGCTGCTCGAGCTGGACGGCACCGACAACAAGTCGCGCCTCGGCGCGAACGCGATGCTGGCCGTGTCGATGGCCGTCGCGAAGGCGGCCGCCGAAGAGGCCGGCCTGCCGCTGTACCGCTACTTCGGCGGTTCGGGCGCGATGCAACTGCCGGTGCCGATGATGAACATCGTCAACGGCGGCGCGCATGCGAACAACAGCCTCGACATCCAGGAATTCATGATCGTCCCGGTCAGCCAGCCGACGTTCCGTGAAGCCCTGCGTTGCGGCGCGGAAGTGTTCCACGCGCTGAAGAAGATCCTGAGCGACCGCGGCATGAGCACGGCAGTCGGCGACGAAGGCGGCTTCGCGCCGAACTTCGGCAGCAACGACGAGTGCCTGTCGACGATCCTGCAGGCGATCGAGAAGGCTGGCTACCGTGCGGGCGAAGACGTGCTGCTCGCGCTTGACTGCGCGGCATCCGAGTTCTACCACGACGGCAAGTACCAGCTCGCGGGCGAAGGCCTGCAACTGTCGTCGGCTGAATTCACCGACTACCTCGCGACGCTCGCCGACAAGTTCCCGATCGTGTCGATCGAAGACGGCATGCACGAAAGCGACTGGGAAGGCTGGAAGCTGCTGACCGAGCGCCTCGGCAAGAAGGTGCAGCTGGTCGGCGACGACCTGTTCGTCACGAACACGCGCATCCTGAAGGAAGGCATCGAGAAGGGCATCGCTAACTCGATCCTCATCAAGATCAACCAGATTGGTACGCTGACCGAAACGTTCGCGGCGATCGAAATGGCGAAGCGCGCGGGCTACACGGCCGTGATCTCGCACCGCTCGGGCGAAACGGAAGACTCGACGATCGCGGACATCGCGGTCGGCCTGAATGCCGGTCAGATCAAGACGGGTTCGCTGTCGCGCAGCGACCGCATCTCGAAGTACAACCAGCTGCTGCGCATCGAGGAAGATCTCGGCGACATCGCGAGCTACCCGGGTAAATCGGCTTTCTATAACCTGCGCTAACGCGCTACTATCGGGTTTGTCATATCGACGCCGCTCTGTGCATGATGCGTAGAGCGGCGCTTCTTATATCTGCGTCTCTTACATGCGGCTTGTCACTGTCGTCCTGATTGCCTTGCTGGCGCTCATTCAGTACCCCCTATGGTGGGGACACGGCGGCTGGCTGCGGGTGCATGAATTGCGTCAGCAGCTTGGCGACCAGCTCCAGAAGAATGCGGACGAGAAGCTGCGCAACGAGCGGACCGCCGGCGAAGTGCAGGATCTGCAGAGTGGCACCGCGGCCATCGAGGAGCGCGCGCGCTACGAGATGGGCATGGTGAAGGACGGCGAAGTATTCGTGCAGTTCGTGTCGCCGAATGCGCCGGCAGGGCCGCTCAACAACACGCCTTCGAGCACGTCGACGCGTGGTGCCGTGTCCGCGGCGCCGGTGCGGGTCGTGCCGAATCCGCAGTCGATGGCGAAGCCGTCGCGGCATCATGGCGGCGACAAGGGCAAGGCTGCGCATCACTGAGCGCGACAACTCGAATCCATTGAAAAAGCGCGGTAAATGCCGCGCTTTTTTATTTCCTGCCAGTTATCAATCGACCGGGCGATACACGCTCACCACCACCAGCCCGGGTAGCCGTAACCGTAGCCGATGCCCGTGCCCCAGCGATTTCCCCATCCGCCGTAATACCCGCCGTAGACGGTCACCGGCGGCGGCGAGTAATACGCCCACGCGCGCGCGGCCGCCTCGGCTGCTATCGCGCTGTCCTGTTCGCGCAGGACCTGCCGGTCGATCTCGTCGTAGCGCTTGCGTTCGGCGCTCGACAGCACGGGCGGCTGGCCGCCCGACGCGCCCGGTTCGGGCAGGCGGCTCAGGATCGTGGCAGTCGGCGGCGGCACCGCGCAGCCGGCGAGCGCGAGCGTGCCGGCGGCAACGCTCGTCAGGACGATGATGCGAAACGGGCGATTCATGGGGTTCTCCTGCAGCGCGCCGACGACGGGAAGCAGTTTGCGCCGAAGGTCGAGCCTCCGGCGCCGGAGCCGTGCGTGCGACGCTCGTGCGTCATTATGCGCCCGTGCCCGGGAGGCGGGCAGCGGGCGCGCCGCTCAGTGACGCTGGTCGGTCGCGGGCGCGATGCCGGTCTCGACCGCGGGTGTCGCGAACAACTGCGCAACGTCGACGGGATCGAACTCGTAGCGCTGGTTGCAGAACTCGCAGTGGATCTCGACGTGGCCGCGCTCGACGATCACGCTGTCGACTTCGTCGTGGCCGAGCATGCGCAGCATCGCACCGACCTTCTCGCGCGAGCACGAGCACTGGAAGCGCGTGCCGGCCGGTTCGAAGTGCTGCACGTTCTCCTGCCAGAACAGCCGGCGGAACACGACTTCCGGTTCGACTTCGAGCAGTTCCTGCGCGGACAGCGTGCCGCCGAGCGCGCAGACACGCTCCCACGTGTCGAGATCGGTTTCGGCGTTGCGCGGCACGATGCCACCGTCGCCGGGCAGCTTCTGCAACAGCATGCCGACCGCACGGTCTCGATCGGCCGCGAGCCACAGGCGCGTGTCGAGCTGCTCGGAGTGATGCATGTAATGCTCGAGCACCTGCGACACCGATTCGAGCGGGCCGTCGACGCCGTTCAGCGGCACGATGCCCTGGTACGGCTGCTGGCCCGGCAGCTTGTCGGTCGGGTCGAGCGTGATCACGCAACGACCGTGACCGCTCGCGTTGACGAGCGACGCGAAACTCATGTCGTCGCCGATCGTCTGCGCCGTGTCGCCGGAGAACTTTGCGGTGGCCCGCATCGACAGATCCGAGCCGCACTGGACGACCAGCATCTGGACCGGCCCGTCGCCGAAGATCTGCATGATCAGGGTGCCGTGAAATTTCAGGTTCGCGGACAGCAGCGCGCACGCGGCCATCATCTCGCCGAGCACCGTGCGCACGGGGGCAGGGTAGTCGCGGCGGGAGAGCACTTCCTGCCACGTATTGCGCAGCGAAACGATCTCGCCGCGCACGGGCGCCGCATTGAACATGAATTTCTGTAACTGGTCGCTCACTCTTCTTCCTTGAAAACCGTGCGAATCACCCGATCCGCACGAGTTGCTCCTTGAAATGCGCACGCCGCTCGACGTACGTCTTCGCGTTCGTGCGCAGCCGCGCGATGTCTTCGGCCGACAGCTCGCGCACGACTTTCGCCGGTGCGCCGAGAATCAGCGAATTATCCGGGAACGTCTTGCCTTCCGTCACGACCGCGCCGGCGCCAACCAGACAGTTGCGGCCGATGACCGCTCCATTCAATACCACCGCCTGAATACCGATCAGCGAACCTTCGCCGATCGTGCAGCCGTGCAGCATGGCCTGGTGCCCGATCGTCACGTTTTCGGCAATCGTCAGCGGAAAGCCGGGGTCCGTGTGCAGTACCGCGCCTTCCTGGACGTTGCTGCCGGCGCCGACGGCAATCTGCTCGTTGTCGCCGCGAATCGTCGCGCCGAACCAGACGCTCGCGTTTTCCTCGAGCACGACCTTGCCGATGATGGCCGCCGTATCGGCGACGAATACGCTTTCGTGGATCGTCGGGGCCGTATCGCCCAGCTTGTAGATCGTCACGGAGTCTCCTTGTCTCTTCGATGTTGGGCGCCGGTAGAATGGCGCGTCTGGTTTGCCCGGCGCATTGCGCCGCGGAACAATCGCATATTGTAAACCGTCGCGTGCGTGCGCTCCCGCGATGCGCATGCAGGGTGTCCCCGTTTATGAGCATGGAGTCTTCTTCTTTCGGCAATGCGCCAGCCTGCGTGCGCGGTACCGCGCTCGCCGCGCTGCGTGTCGCCGACCCTGCGGCCAAGGCCGCGCAAGTGCGCGCGTTGTACGACGCGCTGCTGGCCGGGCGCGCCGCGATCGCACCGTCGCTCGAACTGCGCGAACCGGCCGATCTGCCCGGACGTCCGGCGCGTCCGACGCTCGTCGAGCCGCGCCAGCTCGAGCGACGCAGTATGCGTTCGCCCGAAGGGCGCGCCGTGCTGCTGCACGCGCTCGCCCATATCGAATTCAACGCGATCAACCTGGCGCTCGACGCAGTCTGGCGCTTTCCGGGCCTGCCGGATGCGTTTTATGCGGACTGGCTGAAGGTGGCGGCCGAGGAGGCCTATCACTTCACGCTGCTGTCCGACCGGCTGGCGGCATTCGGCCATGCGTACGGCGATTTTCCCGCGCACAACGGGCTGTGGGAGATGTGCGAGCGGACCAAGGGCGACGTGCTCGCGCGCATGGCGCTCGTGCCGCGCACGCTCGAGGCCCGCGGGCTGGATGCGTCGCCGCCGATCCGCGCGCGGCTCGTGCAGGCGGGCGACGACGCGTCGGCCGCGATCCTCGACGTGATCCTGCGCGACGAGATTGGCCATGTCGCGATCGGCAACCGCTGGTTCCGGCATTTGTGCGACGAAGCCGGCCGCGATCCGGTGCCGGCCTACCGGCAGCTCGCCGAGCAATATCATGCGCCGCGGCTGCGCGGTCCGTTCAATTTCGATGCGCGTCGCGATGCCGGATTCGAGCAGGCCGAACTCGACGAGCTGGCCGCGCAGGACGGGGCAGACGGCGTTGACGGAAAAGCGGTGCGTTAGCCGGCTCGCGTTCGGCCGCGTTTCGTTTGCCGCCGGCCGACGCGCGCGCGTGGCTGGCGGCGCTTCCCGGCCGGCCAGCCGGCCCGCCCGGCGGGCCGTTGAGCGACCGCGCCGCTAGAGCGGTGCCTCGATTGCCGGCCGCCGGAACGGAGGCGCCGCCGCTATAATCGAACGACCATTCTTTTTTCTGGCGGCTGCAATGAGTGCCTCGAGTTCCGTTTCCGATTTCGTCCTGGTGCGCGGCGTCCGGCTGCATGTGCGGCGCTGGGGCCGCCCCGATGCGCCGACGCTGTTCATGCTGCACGGCTGGATGGACGTCGCGGCGTCGTTCCAGTTCGTCGTCGATGCGCTGGCGGGCGACTGGCAGGTGATCGCACCCGATGCGCGCGGCTTCGGGCTGTCCGACTGGCCGGTCGCGCGGCAGGGCGGCGGCCACTACTGGTTCCACGAATACCTGAGCGACCTCGATGCGCTCGTCGACCACTATGCGCCGACCGGCGAAGTCAACCTGGTCGGGCACAGCATGGGCGCGAACGTCGTGTGCCTGTATGCCGGCGCGCGGCCGGAGCGCGTGCGGCGCGTGGTCGACCTCGAGGGTTTCGGGCTCGCGCCCGCGCGGGCCGAGCAGGCGCCGCGCCGGCTGCGCGGCTGGCTGGACGAGCTGCGCGAGCCGCCCGTGCTGCGCCCTTATGCGTCCCTCGACGAAGTGGCGGCGCGCCTGACCAAGACCAATCCGCGGCTCGATCCGCGCCGCGCCGCGTTCCTCGCCGCGCACTGGTCGAAGCGCGGCAATGATGGCCTTTATCACCTGCTGGCCGACCCCGCGCACAAGATGCCGGGCCCGCTGCTTTACCGGCTGGACGAAGTGATGGCCACCTGGACGCAGGTGCGCGCGAAGGTGCTGCACGTCGAGGCCGTCAATTCGCCGACGCTCGCGCACATCGCCGGCGACATCCCGCTGCACGAATTCAAGGCGCGTTTCAACGCGTTTCCCGACTGGCGCGAGAAGCTCGTCGAGGATGCCGGCCACATGGTGCATCACGACCAGCCCGAGCAGATCGCGGCGCTGATCGAGGCGTTCTGCGCGTAAGCGCGCGACGGCAGCGGCGGGGCAGGCGAGCGGCGCAATTGCCGCGTTGCAGTAGAATGAAGCCTTACCTGCCATGCCAACAATGAACGCTGATCTCCACTGCCATTCGAATGTTTCCGACGGGTTGCTGTCGCCTGCCGACGTCGCGCGCCGCGCCCATGCCGGCGGCGTGACCCTGTGGGCGCTGACCGACCACGACGAGATCGGCGGTCAGGCGGTGGCGCGCAGCGAGGCGGAAGCGCTCGGCATGCGCTACCTGAGCGGCGTCGAGATTTCGGTCACGTGGGCGTCGCGTACCGTGCACATCGTCGGCCTGAACATCGATCCCGCGAACCCGGCGCTCGTCGACGGCCTGTACCGCACGCGTCACGGCCGTGCGGCCCGCGCGGTGGCGATCGGCGCGCAGCTCGCGACGCTCGGCATTCCCGGCGCGTACGACGGCGCGCTCAAGTACGTATCGAATCCCGATCTGATCTCGCGCACGCACTTCGCGCGCTTTCTCGTCGAGAACGGCCACGCCGAATCGACGTCCGACGTGTTCGACCGCCTGCTCGGCGACGGCAAGCCCGGGTTCGTCCCGCATCGCTGGGCGGCGCTGTCCGACGCGGTCGCGTGGATTCGTGCGGCGGGCGGCGAAGCGGTGGTCGCGCATCCGGGCCGTTACCGCTATACGCCCGTCGAATTCGACGCGTTCTTCGGCGAGTTCATCGACCTGGGCGGCCGCGCGATCGAGGTCGTCACGGGCAGCCACACACCCGACCAGTACCGCGAATACGCGGACGTTGCGCGCCGCTTCGGCTTCGAAGTGTCGCGCGGCTCGGATTTCCATGCACCGGGCGAGGGCCGTGTCGAACTCGGCGGCCTGCCGCCGTTGCCGCCCGACCTGACGCCGGTCTGGGAACGCTGGCTGTGACGCCGGGCGGCTGCCCGCCGCCCGTATCGCCGCCGACTGCGCATCCGATTCCTCCCTCTTTACGTGTCCCCATGTCCCAGTTCTTCAGGATTCATCCGGATAATCCGCAGCCGCGCCTGATCAAGCAGGCCGTGGAGATCGTCAGCAAGGGCGGCGTGATCGCGATGCCGACCGATTCGAGCTATGCGCTCGCGTGCCATCTCGACGACAAGGATGCGGTCGAGCGCGTGCGCCGGATTCGCGGCCTCGACGAGAAGCAGCACCTGTCGCTGCTCGTGCGCGACCTGTCCGAGCTTGCGAATTTCGCGATGGTCGACAACCGCCAGTACCGGCAGATCAAGTCGGTGACGCCGGGCCCGTACGTCTTCATCCTGCAGGCGACGAAGGAAGTGCCGCGCCGGCTGTCGCACCCGTCGCGCAAGACGATCGGGCTGCGCGTGCCCGATCACGCGATCACGCTTGCGTTGCTGGAGTCGCTCGGCCAGCCGCTGCTCGGCACGACGCTGATCCTGCCGCCGGACGACGAGCCGCTCAACGATCCCGACGACATCCGCGCGCGACTCGAGAAACAGGTCGACCTCGTGATCGACGGCGGCGCATGCCCGCGCGAGCCGTCGACGGTGATCGACCTGACCGGCGACGAGCCGGAACTCGTGCGCGCGGGGCGCGGCGCGCTCGAACCGTTCGGACTCTCGGCCGCGTAAGCGCGCCGTCCTTTTTTGCGCGAGTGCGCTTGTTACAATAACGCGATATGGATGCTTCCCTGATACAGACCATCGCTGTCTACGCGCTGCCCGTGATCTTCGCGATCACGCTGCACGAGGCCGCGCACGGCTACGCCGCCCGCCTGCTCGGCGACAACACCGCCTACATGATGGGGCGCGTGTCGTTCAATCCGATGCGCCACATCGATCCGATCGGCACGATCGCGATTCCGCTCGCGATGTATTTCCTGACGGGCGGCGCGTTCCTGTTCGGTTATGCGAAGCCGGTGCCGGTTTCGTTCGGCAACCTGCGCGATCCGCGCTGGGGCAGCCTGTGGGTCGCGCTCGCGGGCCCGGCCTGCAATTTCGTGCAGGCGCTGGTCTGGGGCCTGCTGACCCTCGTGCTGCCCGCCATCGGCGTCGACGAGCCGTTCTTCACGCGGATGGCGTTGGCCGGCGTCAGCGCGAACCTCGTGCTCGGCGTGCTGAACCTGTTTCCGCTGCCGCCGCTCGACGGCGGCCGCATCCTGGCGGCGCTGCTGCCGCCGAAGCAATCGATCGCGCTGTCGCGCATCGAGCCGTACGGTTTCATCATCGTCCTCGTGCTGGTCGCGACGGGCGTGCTGACGAACTTCTGGCTGCGCCCGCTCGTCAATGTCGGCTACGCCGTCCTGAGCGCCATCCTGTCTCCCTTCGCCTCGCTTTTCTAACGACAATCATGTTCCCAGAACGTATTTTCTCCGGCATGCGACCCACCGGGTCGCTGCACCTCGGCCATTACCACGGCGTGCTGAAAAACTGGGTGAAGCTGCAGTCCGAGTACCCGTGCTTTTTCTGCGTCGTCGACTGGCATGCGCTGACGACGCACTACGAGACGCCCGAGGTCATCGAGAAGAACGTGTGGGACGTGCTGATCGACTGGCTCGCGTCCGGCATCGATCCGGCACAGGCGACGCTGTTCATCCAGAGCAAGGTGCCCGAGCATGCCGAACTCGCGTTGCTGCTCGGCATGAGCACGCCGCTCGGCTGGCTCGAACGCGTGCCGACCTACAAGGAGCAGATGGAGAAGCTGAAGGACAAGGACCTGTCGACCTACGGCTTCCTCGGCTACCCGGTGCTGATGGCGGCTGACATCCTGCTGTATCGCGGCTCGCTCGTGCCGGTCGGCGAGGATCAGGTGCCGCACGTCGAGATGACGCGCGAGATCGCGCGCCGCTTCAACTACCTGTACGGCCGCGAGCCCGGTTTCGAGGAGAAGGCGCTCGACGCGGCGAAGAAGCTCGGCGGCAAGCGCGCGAAGCTCTATCACGAGCTGCGCATCGCATATCAGCAGGAGGGCGACGACGAGGCGCTCGAACAGGCGCGTGCGATGCTGCAGGAATCGCAGAGCCTGTCGATGAGCGACCGCGAGCGCCTGTTCGGCTATCTCGAAGGCGCGCGCAAGATCATCCTGGTCGAGCCGCAGGCGCTCCTGACCGAAGCGTCGCGGATGCCGGGCCTCGACGGGCAGAAGATGTCCAAGTCGTACGGCAACACGATCGGCCTGCGTGAAGACGCCGAGACGATCACGAAGAAGGTCCGCACGATGCCGACCGATCCCGCGCGCGTGCGTCGCACCGATCCGGGCGACCCCGACAAGTGCCCGGTGTGGCAGCTGCACCAGGTCTATACGGACGAAGCGACGCACGAGTGGGTGCAGAAGGGCTGCCGCTCGGCGGGCATCGGCTGCCTCGACTGCAAGCAGCCGGTCGTCGAAGGCATCCTGCGCGAGCAGCAGCCGATGCTCGAGCGCGCGCAGAAGTACATGGACGATCCGTCGCTGCTGCGCGCGATCGTCGCGGACGGTTGCGACAAGGCGCGCAAGTACGCGACGGAAACGATGCGCGACGTGCGCGACGCGATGGGCCTGTCGTACAACTGATCCCGATGAGTGCATCCGTCATCGCCGCCGCGGGCGGCCACGTCGCCCAAACCGAGCCGTCGCGCTGGGTCGCGCAATGGTCGCGGCTCGTTCCGGCGGGCGGGGCGGTGCTTGACGTTGCCGCGGGCGGTGGCCGCCATGCGCGCTGGTTCGCATCGCACGGGCACCCGGTCGTCGCGCTCGATCGCGATCCGGCCGCGCTGGCTGCGTTGCGGACGATCCCGGGCGTCGATGCCCGCGACGCCGACCTCGAAGGCGCGCCGTGGCCGTTGCCGGCCGGCGAGCGGTTTTCGGCCGTGATCGTCACCCATTATCTGCATCGTCCGCTCTGGCCCCATCTGCTCGATGCAGTGGCGCCGGGCGGCGTGCTGATCTACGAAACCTTCGCGCAAGGAAACGAAACGGTCGGGAAACCGTCCAACCCCGCGTTCCTGCTCGCCCTGGGCGAGCTGCTGGACGCCGTGCACGGCCGCCTGCGGGTGGTTGCGTACGAGGACGGTTTCGTCGCCGCGCCGCGCGAGGCATTCGTCCAGCGTCTCTGCGCGGTGCGCGAGGGCGCGACCCCGAAGGCGGGGGCGGGAATTCCACGTTACGAACTGCCCGGCTAATCCGCTACAATCTCAATGTTTACCGGTACATAATCTCAATCGCGTTTCATGGCTAACGGCACCCAAGACGGCATTCAAATCCGCGGCAGCATCCCCGCGATCGTCACCCCGATGCTCGAAGACGGCAGTCTCGACCTGCCGGCGTTTCGCAAACTGATCGACTGGCACATCGCGGAAGGCACCGATGCGCTGGTCGTGGTCGGTACGAGCGGCGAGTCGGCAACGCTCAACGTCGAAGAGCACATCCTGATGATCCGCACGGCGGTCGAGCATGCGGCGAAACGCATCCCGATCATCGCGGGCGCGGGCGGCAACTCGACCGCCGAGGCGATCGAGCTGACGAAACACGCAAAGGCTGTCGGTGCGGACGCGACGCTGCAGGTCGTGCCGTACTACAACAAGCCGACGCAGGAAGGCATGTACCGTCACTTCAAGACGATCGCCGAAGCGGTCGATCTGCCGGTGATCCTGTACAACGTGCCGGGTCGCACGGTCGCCGACATGGCGAACGAGACGACGCTGCGCCTCGCGCAGGTGCCGGGCATCATCGGCGTGAAGGAAGCGACCGGCAACATCGATCGCGCCGCGCAGCTGATCAAGGCGGCACCGAAGCATTTCGCGATCTACAGCGGCGACGATCCGACCGCGATCGCGCTGATGCTGCTCGGCGGCCACGGCAACATCTCGGTGACGGCGAACGTCGCGCCGCGCGCGATGAGCGAGCTGTGCCGCGCTGCGCTGGCCGGCGACGTGAAGACGGCCCGCGATTTGCACATGAAGCTGCTGTCGCTGCACAAGAACCTGTTCATCGAGGCGAACCCGATCCCGGTGAAATGGGCGCTGCAGGCGATGGGCAAGATGCAGGGCGGCATCCGGTTGCCGCTCACGGCGCTCGACGAGCGCTGCCACGATGCCGTGCGTTCGGCCCTTGTCGAGGCCGGCGTCCTCGCCTGATGCCGAGGCGGCCGCGTCCTGCGGCCGCCGGCTCGACCCCTGATTAACCCGCACCGGCCGGCTCCGTCCGGCGCCGCTCCTGACGAGCGTTCTAGCAAGACGAAGGATTTCATGAAACGTTTCGCCTTTTCCTCTCGCGCCATCCAGATGTCGGTGGTGGCGCTGGCGCTGGGCGCGCTCGCTGGCTGCGATACGCTGAACGACTATCTGGCCCCCGACCGGGTCAACTACAAGAACACCGGTTCGGCGCCGCCGCTCGCGGTGCCGAGCGACCTGAAGCCGGTGCCGACGACCCAGCAGTTCGTCGCGCCGCCGACCAACGCGGGGCTCGGCACGCTGCCGCCGCGGGTCACGACGCAGGCCGGCAACGCGACCGACGGCATCCCGAGCGCGCAGGATCCGCTCGGCATGCACATCGAGCGCGACGGCGATCGCCGCTGGCTCGTCGTCGATGGCCGGACGCCCGAGCAGCTGTGGCCGATCCTGAAGGAGTTCTGGCAGGAGAACGGCTTCTCGCTGAAGACCGATGCGCCGTCGACGGGCATCATGGCCACCGACTGGGCTGAAAACCGCGCGAACATTCCCGACGACTGGTTCCGCCGCACGATCGGCAAGGTCATCGATTTCGCGTACTCGTCCGGCACGCGCGACCGCTTCCGTACGCTCGTGAACCGCACGTCGGACGGCAACACCGACATCTCGATCACGCACAGCGCGATGGAAGAAATGATGGTCGGTCCGCAGGGCGGCACGTCGTCGCGCTGGGAAGAGCGTCCGCGCAACCCGGTGCTCGAAGCCGTGTTCCTGTCGAAGCTGATGCAGAAGTTCGGCCTGACCGACGCGCAGGCGAAGCAACTGCTGACCGACGCGCGTCCCGCGACGGCACCGGCGCAGGTGACCGATACGAGCAGTGGCGCAGCGACGCTGCAGCTGGCCGAATCGTTCGACCGCGCGTGGCTGCGCGTGGGCCTGGCGCTCGACCGTACCAACTTCACGGTCGACAATCGCGACCGCGAGAAGGGCGTGTACACCGTGCGCTATGCGAATTCGATGGAAGAGCTCAAGCGTGACGGCCTGTTCGGCAAGCTGTTCTACGGCGGCCCGTCGGCCGCGAAGCCGGGCAAGGAATTCATGGTCAACGTGCGCGCGCAAGGCAGCGGCGGCACGCAGGTTGCGGTGGTCGGCGCAGACGGCCAGGTCGACAACTCGTCGGACGCGCAGCGGATCATTTCGCTGCTCCACGCGCAGCTGAACTGAGCGCGTGCGATTCGCCAGCCTCGGAAGCGGCAGCGAAGGCAACGCGCTGGTCGTCGAGGCCTCGAGCGGCACGACGACCACTCGCGTGCTGCTCGACTGCGGCTTTTCCGCCAAGGAGGTCGAGCGCCGGCTCGGCCGACTGAATCTCGGCATCGACGATCTCGATGCGATCCTCATCACCCATGAACACAGCGACCATGTCGGCAGCGCGTTGACGCTTGCCCGGCGTGCGTCGTTGCCGCTCTACATGAGCTGGGGCACCGCACGCGCGGTAGGCGCGGACGAGGCCGATGTCGATCTCCACGTGCTGTGGGGCGACGAGACGGCCGCGATACGCGATCTGGCCGTGATGCCCTATACGGTCCCTCACGACGCCCGGGAGCCGCTCCAGTTCGTCTTTATGGACGGCTGCCGCCGGCTCGGCGTGCTGACGGACGTCGGGATGGCCACGCCGCACATCACGACCGTCCTGAGCGGCTGTGACGCGCTGGTGCTCGAATCCAACCACGACACCGCGATGCTGGCCGCGAGCCGCTATCCGCAGTCGCTGAAGGCGCGCATCGGCGGCAACCACGGCCACCTGAGCAACGACGCGGCGGCCGACATCCTCGCGTCGCTCGAACGCAGCCGCCTCAAGCACCTGGTCGCGGCGCACCTGAGCCAGCAGAACAACCTGCCGGAACTGGCCCGCCAGGCGTTTGCCGGCGTGCTGGGGACGAGCGGGGAGGATGTGATCGTCGCCACGCAGGACGCGGGGTTCGACTGGCTGACGCTCGGATGAGCGGGGCAGGGCCGCTGCGGCGGCCCGGTACGACTGCCGGGCGATCGATCCGCAAACGGCAGACGTAAAAAAACCGGCCCTCGGGCCGGTTTTTTTTCAGCTGAATGCTGAGGCTTACTGGCTTGCGCCCGAAGCCGGAGCAGCCGTCGCTGCCGAAGCAGCCGACGCCACTGCAGCAGCAGCGTCGCTCGCAGCAGCCGTTGCCGACGAAGCAGCAGCAGCAGCATCGCTCGCAGCACCAGCAACTGCCGAAGCAGCCGTCGAAGCGGCAGCAGCCGCGTCGCTTGCAGCCGACGAAGCAGCTTGATCAGCGCTCTTGTTGCAAGCAGCCAGTGCAACAGCAGCCAACAGGGAAGCTACGAGGAGGGATTTCTTCATGATCACGTCCTTTTATGGTTAAAGGTAAGCAACAGCGCGAAACAATACCGGTAATGTGCTCCAACACCGACCTGGGCCGCTGGTGGAGATGCACTTCTAGAGCGTGAATCTTCCCTACGGCTTGGGCGGAAATTATATGCACTTTCCTATCGACCGTCGACAAATGCGGGGTCAATACGTTGTCTTTCCCATACAGAATTTGATCCGTATGGGCATACGGGGCGACTCACACTAATTCCGGTCCCCGACCCGTATCCAGCCCGCACGATACCACTCGTGCAATAAAGCTGTCATCGAGGGAGCCCGGGATAGTGTTACAAACCGTTTCGCCTCCATCTGGCGTTGATTGGCCAGTTCGGGCAGCCATTCCTCGGCATGCTCGAGTGGTCCTTCCTCGCCATTAATGAAGTACGAGCGCGCGTTATACATCAATGCGGCCCTTCTGTCGAGACACACGCCACGGCGCGACGCTTGCGCGACGAACGCGGCCTCGGAAAGCGGGCGCGCCGGCGGGTCGAATACGACGTTCGGCTTGGGCTCGCTCAGGTAACAACCGAGGAATTCGGCGACGTCGCGTTTGCGCCAGCGGATGGCGTCGACGATCTCGGCGACGCGTTCGACCATGGCCGGAGGCAGTTGCGCGGGTGTGTCGACGGCCGGCTGCTTCGGATCGCGGTAGAGGTCGTCGCCGCCCCCGTCGCGCAGGCCGCCGCGCTCCGCAAGATAGTACAGGAACTGGGCGCCCAGTTCGCCTGCGGAAGGGGCCCGGAAGCCGATCGAGCAGGTCATGCATTCGCCTTCGGCGACGCCGTCGTGCGCGATGTGCGGCGGCAGGTACAGCATGTCGCCGGCCTCCAGCACCCATTCGTCGCTCGGCTCGAAGTTTTCGAGGATCTTCAGCGGCACGTCCGGCTGCAGCGACAGGTCCTTCTGCGCACCGACGCGCCAGCGGCGCCGGCCTTCGACCTGCAGCAGAAATACGTCATATGAATCGAAGTGCGGGCCGACGCCGCCGCCGTCCGTCGCATACGAAATCATCAGGTCGTCCAGGCGCGCGTCCGGGATGAAGCGGAACCGGTCGAGCAACGCGCGTGCCGCATCGACATGCAGGTCGAGCCCCTGCACAAGCAGGGTCCAGGCCTTGCGCGTGACGGCAGGCAGCGAGTCCGGCTCGAACGGACCGTGGGACAGTTGCCACTTGTTACGAAAATGGGTGATCAGTCGCGATTCCGCGTCATAGTCCGCTGCCAGCTCGAACAGCGCGTCGCGCGTGACCGGCGACGCAACGCCGGGGATCGCCTGGCGGATCAGGAGCGGTTTTTTCTGCCAGTAGTCGCGCATGAACTGCGCCGGCGTGAGTCCGCCGAGCAGCGGTGTGGGAAGATCGGAAGGCGGCGCGCCGAGCGGGGCGGCAGCGGCATCCCGCGGTTCGGCTTGAGACCGGTTGCGCATCGTATAATGAGACTTGTATTTGGGAGAATTGGATGAAAATCGCAAAAAACACCGTCGTGTCGGTCACTTACAAGCTGTCGGATGCACAGGGCAATCTGATCGAGGAAAGCGACGAGCCGATGGTCTATCTGCACGGCGGCTATGATGGCACGTTCCCCAAGATCGAGGAACAACTCGACGGCCAGGAACCGGGTTACCAGGCACAGGTGCAGCTCGAGCCGCAGGACGCGTTCGGCGACTACGATCCCGAACTCGTGAAGATCGAGCCGCGCGATCGTTTTCCCGAGCCGATCGAAGTGGGCATGCAGTTCGAAGGCACGCCGGAAGACGGTGACGAGGACGTCGATTCGCTGATCTATACGGTCACCGACATCGCCGACGACAAGGTCGTGCTCGACGGCAATCACCCGCTGGCCGGCATGGCGCTGCGTTTCGCACTCACGGTGCAGGACGTTCGCGAAGCCACCGAAGACGAAATCGAGCATGAGCACGCGCATGGCGCGGAAGGGCTTGAAATCGTCGACGAGGACGAAGAGGAAGACGGCGAATCGCCGTCAGGGCGCACCCTGCACTGAGCTTGCAGGCAGGCCGGGCGCCGGCCCCGATGCAGGGGGCGGCGCAGGCCACGACGCGCCGCCGGGTGCGGCGCCGTCGCCCTGCAGTGGCGGCGCGACCGACGACGAGTCGGGCAGCGCCGGCAACGCGGGGATTTCCGGCATCTGCGGCAGCGGGACATCGTCGTGCGGTACGAGCGGCAGCGCAGGCGGCACCGGCAGGTTCTTCGGCACCTCCTGCAGGCTCACGTTGAAGATGGTCTGCTTCGCCGGCGACACACTCACCTTCACCCACTGATTTGCCGGATGGCGCGGTCCGATCGCGACACGCGTCACGTTTCCGACCAGTTCACCGTCGTCGGCACGTAGCGGGCGATCGATCAGAAAGCCGTTCGCAAGCGGTTCGCCGCTCGCGTGCATCACCAGTATCGGGCCGCGGAACGTCGCCGCCGCCTTCACCAGCGTTCGTTTCAGTTCACGGAAGCCGTCACGCACGCGCGGCCGGTTGAAACGCAGCCATGCGAAGCGCTCCGCGCGTTCGTAGCGCTCGAACTGCGGATCGCCTTCGAAAATCACCACCATCGCACGCGCCTCGCGCCGCTTCGCGTATTCGGCCGCGTGGTCGATCCAGAAACCGTTCGCGATGACGCGATCCTCGAATTCGCCGTTGCGGCCGCCGGCCGTCAGGAAATGGTTGTTCGGCGCCGGTGCGTTGAGCGCGACATAGACGATGTCGTCGCGCATCCAGCGTGCGTTCTCGCGATACGGCCGGAACCGCGCAACTTCGCTTTCCCGCGTGATCTGCAGCGCGCCCGGGTCGGGCAGCGCCGAATCGGCGAGCAGCGTCTGCCGCAGGAAGTCGAGCCGCTCGACCGGATCGTAGCCGCCGCCAGCCGCCGTATTGCACGTTATCCAGTCGTCGTGGCCGGGAATGAACACGAGCGGCACGCGTGCCGCGTCCAGGATCGCGCCGCGCTGCGAATACAGCGCATCGCGGCACGCTTCCTTCGAGCCCTTGAGATCGCCCGCATAGACGACGAACGCGAGGTTGCGCTCGCGCGCGATCGAATCGAGCAGCCGCTGCGCGGCCGGTTCGTCCGCCGGTACGTTGATGACGCCCGACACGACCGCGAACGAGTAGGGCGCGGTGGTGCGCTTCGGCGGCGCAGCCAGCGCGTCGGCCTGCGCGAGCGCGAGCACCGCCGCGACGATCGCGGCGGCGGCGCGGGCCGTCAGGCCCTGCGGGATGCGCTTACGCGAGCCCGTCGGCATCGTGCGACCGGACCAGCGTGCGCAGTTCGTACAACAGGTCGAGCGCCTCGCGCGGCTTGAGATCGTCGGGGTCGATGTTGCGCAGTTTTTCGAGCGCCGGATGCGGCGTGTCGGGCCGCGCCGGTGCGTCCGCGCATTCGAGATCGTCGGCGATCGCCGGCTGCGCGCTGAACAGGTCGAGTTGCGGCGTGTGCTGCGTGGCCGACTGCTGTTCGAGATAGGCGAGGTGTTTGCGCGCGGCGCGGATCACGGGCGCCGGAACGCCCGCGAGCTGCGCGACCTGCAGACCGTAACTCTGGTTCGCCGGGCCTTCGTTGACCGCGTGCAGGAACACGATGCCGTGGCCGTGCTCGACGGCCGACAGGTGGACGTTGGCCGCTTGCGGGAATTCGGCCGGCAGTTGCGTCAGCTCGAAGTAGTGCGTCGCGAACAGCGTGTAGCAGGTGTTGTGCGCAAGCAGGTGTCGCGCGATGGCCCACGCAAGCGCGAGGCCGTCGAACGTCGACGTGCCGCGGCCGATCTCGTCCATCAGCACGAGGCTTTGCGGCGTCGCGTCGTTGAGGATCGCCGCGGCCTCGGTCATTTCGACCATGAACGTCGAGCGGCCGCCCGCGAGATCGTCGGCTGCACCGATGCGCGTGAAGATCCGGTCGATCGGACCGAAGCATGCCGACCTGGCCGGCACGTAGCTGCCGACGTACGCCATCAGCGCGATCAGCGCGGTCTGCCGCATGAATGTCGATTTACCGCCCATGTTCGGGCCGGTGATCAGCAGCAGCTTGCGCTCGGTGCCGAACCGGCAGTCGTTCGCGATGAACTGCTCGACCTGCGCCTCGACGACCGGGTGGCGGCCCTGTTCGATGTCGATGCCGATCTCGTCGGTGAAGGTCGGCGCGACCCAGTCGAGCGCACGGGCCCGCTCGGCGAATGCGGCGAGCAGGTCGAGCTCGGCGAGCGCCGACGCGACGCGCTGGCACTCGGGGATGAACGGCAGCAGCGCCTGCAGCACCGCATCGTACAGTGCGCGTTCGCGCGACAGCGCGCGCTCCTGCGCGGACAACGCCTTGTCCTCGAAGGTCTTCAGTTCGGGCGTGATGTAGCGCTCGGCGTTCTTAAGCGTCTGGCGACGGCGGTAATCGTCGGGCACCTTGTCGGTCTGACCGCGCGTGACCTCGATGTAGAAGCCGTGCACCTTGTTGTATTCGACGCGCAGGTTCGCAATGCCGGTGCGCGCACGCTCGCGCGCTTCGAGATCGATCAGGAACTGCCCGCAGTTCTCGGAGATGTCGCGCAACTCGTCGAGCTCGGCGTCGTAGCCGCGTGCGATCACGCCGCCGTCGCGCACCATCGCGGCCGGCTCGGGCGCAATCGCGCTCGTCAGCAGGTCGAGGCATTCGGCGGGCGGCGCGAGCGCCGCGTCGACGCGGGTGAGCGCGTCCGCATTCGCGACGATCGCGCTGATGCGCTCGCGCAGCGCCGGCAACGCGGCGAACGTGTCGCGCAGGCTCGACAGGTCGCGCGGGCGCGCGGACAGCAGCGCGAGACGCCCGGTGATCCGTTCGACGTCGGCGATCTGGCGCAGTGCACTGCGCAGCGCATCGAGGCTCGCGTTCGCGGGCGCATCGAGCAGCGCGCCGATTGCCTGCTGGCGCGACTGCGCGGCGACCGACGCACGCGGCGGGTGATGCAGCCAGTGGCGCAGCAGGCGGCTGCCCATCGTCGTGCAGCAGGTGTCGAGCAGTGAATACAGCGTCGGCGATTCGGTGCCGCGCAACGTCTCGGTCAGTTCGAGGTTGCGGCGCGTCGCCGGATCGAGCCCGATGTATTCGGTTTCGTTCTCGACCTTCAGGCTGCGCACGTGCCGCAGTTGCTGGCCTTGCGTGGCCGCTGCGTAGAGCAGCAGCGCGCCGGCCGCACCGCATGCGCTCGTCAGCGAATGCGCGCCGAAACCGTCGAGGCTCGCGACATCGAGCTGGTCGCACAGGCGCTGCGTGCCCGACGCGATGTCGAAGTGCCACGCCGGCACGCGCTTGGTTGCCCCCGTGCCAGCCGGCACGGCGTCGGTCGCGCCGTCCGCCGTCAGGATTTCGGCCGGCCGGATGCGCTCGAGCGCGGCGCCGAGCTGCTCGGGCTCGATTTCGGTGAGCCGCAGCGCGCCGCTTGCGAGGTTCAGCCACGCGAGGCCGATGTTGACCGCGACGCCGCGCTTGTTGTGACCCGTGCACATCGCGAGCAGGTAGACGTCGTTCTTGTCGGACAGCAGCGCGGCATCGGTCAGCGTGCCGGGCGTGACGACGCGTACGACCTTGCGCTCGACCGGGCCCTTCGACGTGGCCGGATCGCCGATCTGCTCGCAGATCGCGACCGATTCGCCCATCTTCACGAGCTTCGCGAGATATTGCTCGACCGCGTGATGCGGCACGCCGGCCATCTTGATCGGCGTGCCGGCCGATGCGCCGCGCTGCGTGAGGGTCAGGTCGAGCAGGCGCGAGGCCTTTTCCGCGTCTTCGAAGAACAGCTCGTAGAAGTCGCCCATCCGGTAGAAGACAAGCGTGTCGGGATGATCGGCCTTGATGCGCAGGTACTGCTGCATCATTGGAGTATGGCCGGCGAAGGCTTCGGGCGACAGCGTGGTCATAGGTCAGGCATGAAGTTGTTGCTTTGGTTGCCCGAGTTTACCAGTCGCGTCACGTGCGGGCGCGAAGTTCGCCATTTGGCCAGTTGCCGGTGATGACGAGCGGCAGCTACCGGCCGAGGCTGCGTAAAAACGCGTTCAATCACCTGGACTGAAGCAAGTCTTTGTGTCCATGCCTAAGTGGCCGCCGCGGCAGTTTTTACTCAGCCTCGGCCAGAAGCGGACTAGTCGATAACCGTTGCGCGAAGCGGTCATTGGCGTCGTCCGCAATCGCGAAGAGCGGTTCAAAATGGACTCCTGACGCCCGGATTAATTTGGAATGAACCCAATGACCATCGACCATTTTCGCGTCTACGATTCGTCGGATGACTTTTTCTCCCTCGATGGAAGCATTGTGATGAAGCTTTCTACCGACGCGGCGATTGCAGTTTGTGAGCTGGCGGTTCAGCACGGCTTGGTTGTCGCCCGGATCGAAGGAGGCATATGGCATTTCCCTGGATTCGAAGCGAGGTTCGATTGCATTTGGGATGGCGCTGGGCCTCCTGTTGATCCGGGCGCTGCTGAACGAAACAATCAAAGGGCAGCCGAATTCATTCGATCGGAAAGCCCTCCGCATGATGTTTTCGTGGTGACGTCCCCACCGATGACAGGCTGGAAACCCGGACAGCGAGGGGGCTTTTGACGCCCCCATGATGCATCTCGACCACGCAGATTTACACCCTGGTCACGGTCCCGTTAATTCCACGGTAATCGTCCGCCGTGCCAAGACGCCAAGGTCCGCAACGGGGCGGCAACAGCCAATCCGGAAAAGTGCTGGCGTAGGTCTTGGCGTAGCTTTGTGCGCCGGGCCTTGTTACGTGAGCCGCAGGCACAGCCGCATCATCGGCGTATGGCCGGCGAGGGCATCGGTCGGTTTGGCGCTCGTGGGTCCGGCGTGACGTTCTTGGGTGCCCGAGTTTGCCCATGGTCCCGATGCTTCCGCGCAATCTTCTCCTTGTGGTCACCTGCGTCCCGCCGACGTCGAGATTCCGACGTCGGCATTCGAATGGCCGCGGAGGACGTTACCGGCCGTTCAGGTCAACGGCCCGGGCACTCGTCAGTTCGAATAGAACACGCGATTGCCACCCGTCCCGCTGGTGAAGACCACGGCACGCTGGGTAGCCGGCAAACAGGCCCCGGTGAGATAGCTTTCATTGGCGCCAGTATTCAGCGCCGGCAACGTGACTTGGGTCCAGTTGATGCCGTCGTCCGAGATGTAGCTTGTGGCTACCGGGGGAACCGACGACGTCAGCATGAAGAGGCGGTCGTTGCAAGTGAATGCCGCTGTCGCGCCAGTGTTGATGTCACCGGCTCCCCATGTTTTCCCGTCTTGAGACGTGAGCGTCTTGATCCCCGTCAATCCCCCGTTCGCCACAGCCTGGTTTCCAGCGGGCGCAAACACGATCGCCTTGGTATTCGAGATCGCCGTTGACGTGAACTGAAAATAGTTGGTTCCGTTGACCGATGGCTGATACGCGCTCCATGCCGTCAGATCCGAGGAGACCGCTTTCGCCGAGCGATAGAGGTTGTCTCCTTTGAAATTGCTCAGAAACACCAGGCTGCCCGCTCCCGACGTTTGCCAGGAATTGCCTCGATTCACTGACTCGACGTAAGTCACCGCGGCGCCATATGGCTGATAACCGAGATACCACCGGCCATACGCATAGGCAATGCCGTACTCGTGTCCCGGCGAGCCACCGTTGACCGCAACTGGCGGCAGCACGCTCTGCTGCACGCCCAGCAATGAGACTTGCCAGGTCATCGTCGACGCATCGGCAAACGCGACGAACACCTGTCCGACCGAGCCGTTGGTTGCAACATCAACCCCGTATGCCGCGATATTTCCATTGCCATCGGACGTCATGTTCAGCACCAGCATGTTGTAGCCGGAGCCAAGGGGGTTCGGAAGCGTTGTATATTGCGCGGCCCAGTTGATACCGTCCGGCGAAGCCAGATAGGTGACTGTATTGCTGGATGTATTCGCTCCCATCACCATAAAATTACTGCCGGTCCAGAACGGAGCCGCGCTGGCCGGGCCGACGCTGACAGACGTGGCTCCTGAACCCGGGATATTGACGGTTGCGTTGATGTTGCCTTGTGTCCAGGCCGTGAATATTCCCGACTTGATGGTGTTGGTGACCGCCGGCGATTGGGTAGGCCCGGTATCCGGTCCGCTACTGGAGCTACCACCACATGCTGCAAGAAACGACGTGATCAAGACCGTTGCGAGGGTCTTGAAAAGTGGTTTTTCGATAGGCATTCTCGTCCTCTGAATTATCGATGGTGAGTTTTTGTTTGTGTGTCGGCAAAAGAGGGCACGACGGCAGCCATTGCGTGAGTGATGCGGCCGCGAAACCGACGCCTATACTTTGCGGAGCACTCCGTCGTGGCAGAAACCAGCATTGCCGGCCGAGTGTGGGTTATTCTTGACCGGCGCACCGGGTCCTTCGTTTGCCCTTTTTCGGTCGCTTATATTACACCTCGATACTTCGCGTCTTTATATATTGGGTCGGAATTGATCTCGGACGAGGAATTCGCGACGATCAACCGCTACTGCGGTAGTCAGGCAGGGCGCTCAGCGCTATTGCCGCATTAAGTGAAGGAAAATGCGTTCTGCGGTGTCGTCCGGGATCGTGTCTGCTTGATGGTCATGCGCCGACATCTCGAATGTCTAATGGCGCATGCATGGCTTTGGAGCCTGCGGCACATACGCCCTCGGCTCGCGGTTGCTGACCGAAAGCGATCCATTGGCTGCGCTGCGACTTTCACGACGCCGTCAGGAATCTTTTCAGCGTAGAGGGTGAGTGGCCGGATGGGTTGCTGGAGCGGTCGGATCGCGTGGTTGGATCGAGCGTTCGCTTGCGCGTCGGTGTCGACAGCTGAAAGTCATGTGGCGTAGCTGACAGCGTAAGTAGTCCGTCGAGGGCTTATCTGCCAGGGTTTGGGTACTGCTGCTGCGTCGGCGTGTGACCGGCAAAGGCCTCGGGCGACAGCGTGGCCACAGGTCACGCAAGAAGTTGTTGTTTTGGTTGCCCGACTTTACCAGCGGCCCGACCTGCAAGTACGAAGTTCGCCGTTTGGCCAGCCGTCGGACATTGCGTCCGGCGGCTGGCGGCCCCATACGGTGATTCGATCCCGCTCTCGGGCGGACAATCGACAGTCGGCCTGGCTCGGCTCACGAACATTCGCGCGCCGATTCGGCCCGGTGCCTCAGGACGCGTGTGCCGACGTCATGCTGAGTGCCACCGCTTGCGCGACTTCGATGCCGTCGATGGCTGCCGAATAGATGCCACCCGCATACCCCGCGCCTTCGCCGGCCGGATACAGGCCTTCGACGTTCATGCTCTGGTAGTCGTCCTTGCGTCGCACCCGGATCGGTGACGAAGTGCGCGTCTCGACGCCGGTGAGCACGGCATCGTGCATCGCGAAGCCCGCGATCTTCTTGTCGATCTCGGGCAGTGCTTCACGGATTGCTTCGATCACGTAGTCCGGGAGCGCGGTGCTGAGATCGGTCGGACGCACGCCAGGCTTGTACGACGGCTCCACGGAGCCCAGCGACGTCGACGGCCGGCCTGCGATGAAATCGCCGACCAGCTGGCCCGGTGCGCAGTAATCGCCGCCGCCGAGTTCGAACGCGCGTTCTTCCCATTTGCGCTGGAACGCAATACCCGCCAGCGGGCCGCCGGGATAGTCTTCCGGCGTGATGCCGACGACGATGCCCGCATTCGCGTTGCGCTCGGCCCGGGAATACTGGCTCATGCCGTTGGTGACCACGCGACCCGGCTCGGAGGTTGCCGCGACCACCGTGCCGCCAGGGCACATGCAGAAGCTGTAGACCGCGCGCCCATTGCTGCAGTGGTGAACCACTTTGTAGTCGGCCGCGCCGAGCTGCTTGTGGCCCGCAAACTTGCCGAAGCGGCTGCGATCGATCAGCCCCTGCGGATGTTCGATGCGAAAACCCAGCGAAAACGGCTTGGCTTCGATATACACGCCGCGATCGTGCAGCATCTGGAACGTATCGCGCGCGCTGTGGCCCACCGCGAGCACCACGTGGTCGCACCGGAGCGTTTCCCCGTTCGAGAGCTTGAGCGAGCGCACCTTGCCCTGATCGATCTCGATGTCGTCGACGCGGGTTTCGAAACGCACTTCACCGCCCAGTTCGTGGATCGACGCGCGCATTTTTTCCACCATGCTGACGAGGCGGAACGTGCCGATGTGCGGCCGGCTCAGATACAGGATGTCTTCCGGCGCGCCGGCCTTGACGAATTCGTCCAGCACCTTGCGGCCATAGTGGTTCGGATCCTTGATCTGGCTGTACAGCTTGCCGTCGGAGAACGTCCCGGCCCCGCCTTCGCCGAACTGCACGTTGGATTCGGGGTTGAGTACGCTCTTGCGCCACAGGCCGAAGGTGTCCTTGGTGCGCTCGCGCACGGCCTTGCCGCGTTCGAGGATGATGGGACGGAAGCCCATCTGCGCGAGGATCAGTCCTGCAAACAGGCCGCACGGCCCCATGCCGATCACGACCGGGCGCAGGAAAGCAGTGTGCTCGGGGGCCTTCGCGACAAAGTGGTACGCCATATCGGGCGTCACGCTGCAATGCGGGGTGCCGGCGAGTCGCTTGAGCGCGGCCGCTTCGTCCTGGACTTCGACGTCGACGATGTACGTCAGCTTGATGTCGGAGCGCTTGCGCGCATCGTGCGCACGGCGGAACACGGTGTAACGGAGGAGCCCGTCTGCCGGCACGCCAAGGTCCGCGAGACGCGCGCGAATCGCGGCTTCGAGCGCGCTTTCGGGATGGTCGAGGGGGAGTTTAACTTCGCTTAGCCGTAACATGGGTACTCGGATGCTGTCGCCACGGCGTCGTGGCGGTGTTGAAACAGGCGGGGCCGGCATGCTGGTGGCGGCGTTGTTCGCCGCGCGGGCATCTCGGACGCGAACCATTCATCGCTGGAACAAGCTGTACGAGGGGCTGCACACTGACCAGGCCGGGCAACGCGGGCAACTTCAGGACGCGAGCATGAAGCGCCCCTTGTGCGGGGAAGGTTTTCCGCCGCCGAATCATCGGGATGCGAAAGTCGCTCCATCATGACGGTGCCGGCGAGCGGTCGGTGCGAAAGCCACGCCAGGCGGGCATAGCCGCCCTTGTCGTTCATGCTGGTCAACATAGCACATCGATATCGATGCCACGCACAAATGCGGCCGTCAGGGAAAAGGGCGGTAGCGGCATGCAAAGCACGCGGCACCCCTTTGCCAACGGCCCGTGCCGCACGAAGCGGACACGGGCCGTCGAAGCGCGCCGCACCGGCGGTGCGGGCGGCGATTACTCCGCTGCCGGATGCACGCGGCTGTAGCGATTCAGGATCGGAATCATCTGCGCGTAGATCTTCGGGTTCGCGGCGACGATCTCATGGCGATGCAGGAAATCGGCGTCGCCCGTGTAGTTGCCGACGAGGCCGCCGGCTTCGGTGATCAGCAGGCTGCCCGCTGCCATGTCCCACACGTTGATGCCTTGCTCGAAGAATGCGTCGAGGCGGCCAGCCGCGACGTTCGCGAGATCGAGTGCTGCCGCGCCCGGACGGCGCAGGCCCGTGCAGGCCTGCGTCATTTCGGTGAAGAGGCGCGCGTATGCGTCGAGGCCGTCCTTTTCGCGGAACGGGAAGCCGGTGCCGACCAGCGCATCCGACAGGCGGTCGCGGCGGCCGACGCGGATACGGCGGTCGTTCAGGTACGCGCCACGGCCACGCGTGGCCGTGAACAGGTCGTTCTTGTTCGGATCGTAGACGACGGCCTGCGTGACGACGCCCTTGTGCTCGAGCGCGATCGATACGCAGTAGTACGGGAAGCCGTGGATGAAGTTGGTCGTGCCGTCGAGCGGATCGATGATCCACTTGAATTCGGATTCGTTCTCCGATTCGCCCGATTCCTCCGCGAGGATCGCGTGGTCGGGGTAGGCGGTCTTCAGCGTCTCGATGATCGCCTCTTCGGCGGCCTTGTCCACTTCGGTGACGAAGTCGTTCTGCTGCTTCTTGCGGATCTCGATCAGGTCGAGATCGAGCGACGCGCGATTGATGATCTGTCCGGCGCGGCGCGCAGCCTTGACAGCGATATTGAGCATGGGATGCATGAGCCTGGATCCTGTAGCCGGCGGCACGGGCCGCCACGAAGTGGAACAACCGCCCGGAACGGCGCAAGCGTGCCGGGCGAGATGAGACGCGAATTGACAAAGAACGGGGTACGACCCGCGCCGCACGGTGTGCGACGCGTAAAGGCATGATTTTACCCGATTTTCGGCGGTTTCAGGCGACCGGAATGCGGGGAAACCCCCACTGGCCGTCCGGACGAGTGGGTTTGCGGGGGCGATGGCGATACCATACTGCCATTCTGATGAACCGAGTCGTATCGTAGTGGAAACCCCGCAGAACACCGCCGCGCCGTCCGATCCGGGCGCGGCCTCGTCCCGGCCGCCGTCTGGTGGCTTTACGTCAACCCGCTTCGTGCTCGTCGAGCCGAGCCATCCCGGCAATGTCGGGGCGGCCGCCCGCGCGCTGAAGACGATGGGCTTTTCGCGTCTCGTGCTGGTCGCGCCGCGCGTGCCGCACGTGCAGAGCGATCCCGAGGCGATCGCGATGGCCAGCGGCGCGGACGACGTCCTCGCGTCCGCGCACGTCGTGCCGACGCTCGGCGACGCGCTGTCCGGCGTCCACTGGTCGATCGCGCTGACCGCACGCACGCGCGAATACGGCCCGCCGCGCCTCGCGCCGCGCGCGGCCGCCACGCAGGCGTGCGCGCAGGTCGGCACAGGCGACATCGCGCTCGTGTTCGGCAACGAGCGCACCGGTCTCGCGAACGAGCATGTCGAGCAGTGCAGCGCGCTCGCGCATATCCCGGCGAACCCGGCCTACAGTTCGCTGAACCTGGCGCAGGCCGTGCAAGTGCTCGCGTACGAGCTGCGCGTCGCATTTCTCGAGCAGGCGAGCGAGCCGTCGGCGCAACCGTCGGCCGAGGTCGGCACGCTCGCGCAGAGCGACGAGATCGAGCGGATGTACGTGCATCTCGAGAACGCGTTGATCGCACTCGATTTCCTCGATCCGCGCAATCCGAAGAAACTGATGCCGCGGCTGCGGCGCCTGTTCGCGCGCACGGGCCTCGAGCGCGAGGAGGTCAACATCCTGCGCGGCGTCGCGAAGCACATCCTGCTGAAATCGGGCAAGCCTGACGGCGACGCGTAAGCGGCCGGCGTACCGGCAACCGGGCGTTCAGGTGCCGCATCCCGGCCGGCGTTGGGTCGGCCGCCGGAATGAAGGCGCCGTGCCGGGAGCGTTGCGCCCGGCCGGATATCCCGCGAGCGCCGCCACAGCAAGCCTCCCGCCCGAATACCCGCGCCGCCGGCGGGGTGAACGCGCGGCCTCGTGCGGCCGTGCGCGACTGGCCCTACAATCGCCGGACGTCATAAGCAAATTACCCGGTGCGATAACGGCCGGTCATTGCCGGCGGTGCGCGCCGGCTTTTTTCCCCGATCAGATCATGTTCACGAGACTGCGCGAAGACGTTGCAACGATTCGCGAGCGGGATCCCGCCGCTCGCAGTGCCTGGGAAGTGCTGACCTGTTATCCGGGGCTGCATGCGCTCGTGCTGCACCGTTTCGCGCACGCATGCTGGCGGGCGAAACGCTACTGGCTCGCGCGTTTCGCGTCGCAGGCCGGGCGGTTCCTGACGGGTATCGAAATCCACCCTGGCGCGACGATCGGCCGGCGCGTGTTCATCGATCACGGCATGGGTGTCGTGATCGGCGAGACGGCGATCATCGGCGACGACTGCACGATCTACCAGGGCGTGACGCTGGGCGGCACGTCGCTCACGCGCGGCGCGAAGCGCCACCCGACGCTCGAGGCCGGCGTGATCGTCGGCGCGGGCGCGAAGGTGCTCGGCGGTTTCACGGTCGGCGCGGGCGCGAAGATCGGTTCGAATGCGGTCGTCGTGAAGCCGGTGCCGGCGGGCGGGACGGCGGTCGGCAATCCGGCGCGCATCGTGATGCCGGCGCAGCCGAAGCCGCAGCCCGAACGCGCGGCGTTCTGCGCGTACGGGATCACGCCGAACGCGGACGATCCGATGTCGCTCGCGATTCATGGCCTGATCGATCACGCGGCGAAGGAAAGCCGCCGCGTCGACGAAATCGTCGCGGCGCTCGAGCGGCTCGGCACGCATCTGGAAACGCTGCAGGGCGCCGATGCGGCGCGCCTCGACCTGCGCAGGCTGTCGGCGGTGCTGGAAGGAAAGGCGGTCGAACGCCAGGCGTAATGCAATGAACGCCGACGGCTGCCGGTCAGTGCGACGGCAGCCGCGGCGTCAGTCGAGCGGCATCGCGTGGATGCCTTCCGCGTCGACGCGCAGGTAGCCGCCGCGCGGCGTGCCGTGATCGAGATCCCAGTCGGGCAGTACCCAGCGGATGCCGCCCGGTTCGGCGTGGTGCGCGGGGCGGTGCGTGTGACCGTGAATGATCACGGCCGCGCGGCTTTTCCGGAACAGCGCGGCCACGCCTTCACGCGTGACATCGTAGATCGCCGAAGCAGGGCGCATCCGGCCCGCTTCGCTGTTCGAGCGCATGCGCTGCGCGAGCGCGCGGCGCCAGCGCAGCGGCCACGCGAGAAACAGCCATTGCGCGGCGCGATTGCGTGCAAAGCGGCGGAACACCTGATAGCCGCGGTCGGCCGTGCATTGCGCGTCGCCGTGCGCGAGCACGATGCGCTGGCCGAACGCCATGATCAGCGAAGGGTCGGGCAGCAGCATCGCGCCGGCCGCCTTCATGAAGCGCCGGCCGAGCAGGAAATCGCGGTTGCCGTGCATCACGTAGAGCGCGATCCCGCGCTCCGAGAACGTGTGCATCAGCGCGGCCATGCGTGCCGCGAACGGATCGTCGTCGAGTATGTCGTCGCCGATCCAGTATTCGAACAGGTCGCCGAGGATGAACACCGAGTCGGCGCTGTCGGCAGTGTATTTCACGAAATGCTCGAACGCGGCGACCGTCTTCGGAATCGCTTCGCTCAGGTGCAGATCGGAGAGAAACAGGAACGGGCGTGCGGCTTGCGCGTACTCGCGCTCGCCCGGCACGCCCGCGGAGACGCTTCGCGGCGGACTCTCCTGCAACATCGAAGTGCCTCCGTTACTTGCTGCGCGTCAGACCACGACGGCCTTTTCGATCACGACGTCGTCGGCCGGCACGTCCTGGTGGAAACCAGCGTTGCCCGTCTTGACGCCCTTGATCTTGTCGACCACGTCCTGGCCTTCGACGACCTTGCCGAACACCGCGTAGCCCCAGCCCTGCGGCGTCGGCGACGAGTGGTTCAGGAAGTCGTTGTCGTTCACGTTGATGAAGAACTGCGCGGTTGCCGAGTGCGGATCGTTCGTGCGCGCCATCGCGACCGTGTAGTTGTCGTTCTTCAGGCCGTTGTTCGCCTCGTTGTCGATCGGCGCGTCGGTCGGCTTCTGCTTCAGGCCCGGCTCGAAGCCGCCGCCCTGGATCATGAAGCCTTTGATCACGCGATGGAACACGGTGCCGTCGTAGTGGCCCTTCTTCACGTAGTTCAGAAAGTTCTCGACCGTCTTCGGTGCCTTCTCGGCGTCGAGCTCGAGCTTGATCACGCCGTGGTTCGTATGCAGTTCAACCATGATGAATTCCTTCGATGAGGCGGTTTAAATGGCACGCGGCCGGTCGTGCGACGCGGCCGCGTGAGTCGCCGGACGTGCCGGCAGGTTCTTACTTCGAGACGATGCTGGCCGATTCGATCACGATCGGTTGCGCGGGCACGTCCTGCATCGGGCCGCGCGAGGTCGTCGCCACGCCTTCGATCTTCTTCACGACGTCGAGGCCCGACACGACCTTGCCGAACACCGCATAACCGTTGCCGTCCGGGTTCGGGTAGTCGAGGCCGCTGTTGTCCACCGTATTGATGAAGAACTGTGCGGTGGCCGAGTTCGGGTCGCTGGTGCGCGCCATCGCGATCGTGCCCGTCAGGTTCTTCAGACCATTGCGGCTCTCCAGCGGAATCGGCGCGCGGGTCGGCTTTTCCTCGAAGTTGGTCTTGTAGCCGCCGCCCTGGATCATGAAGCCCTTGATCACGCGATGGAAGATCGTGCCGTTGTACTGGCCGGCCTTCACGTAATCGAGGAAGTTGGCGACGGACTTCGGCGCCTTCTCCGGGTAGAGCTCGACTCGGATGTCGCCCTGCGAGGTCTTCAGCTGCACGACGGGGTGCGCGGTAGCCGATTGCGCAAACGCGGGCGCAGTCGCGAGAAGGGCGGCGCCGCCAAGCGCCAGCAACAGACGTTTCATTGCGATCCTCAGGTTGGGAGGGAAAGGGAGGCCGCGCCGCTTATTGCGACGGCGCGACGTACGGCGCCGCCAGTGCGCCCGACGGACCGTTGAACTGGAACGTCGGCGACATCGGCAGCGTGGTGGTGCTCACGTTCGCGGCTGCGCGGTCGGTGTAGTCGCGCGTTGCCGGCGCGGCCGAGCGGGCGTTCGGCGCGGCCTTCGGCGGCGACACGATCTTCTGCAGGTCGGCGAGGCGCTGGGCGGTCGCGCCGCTGGTGCGGCCGAGCGATTGCGCGCGCTTGTACGACTCGGCCGCGAGGCGCAGGTACAGGTCGCCGAGGTTCTCGTACGCGAGCGAGTAGCTCGGATTCGATTGCGTGGCCGTGACGAGCGCGGTGCGCGCTTCGTCGTAGCGGCCGTGCTTCGCATAGAGCGCCGCGAGGTTGTTGTACGGCTCGGGCAGTTCGGGGTACGCCTGCGTGATCGCGACGAACTGCTGAATCGCGTCGTCGTCGCGGTTCAGGCGGGCCAGCACGGTGCCGCGCTTGAACTGCGCCTGCACGTCGTGCGGGTTCGACGCGATGCGTGCGTCGAGCTGCGCGAGCGCCTGCTTCCACTGCTTGCCGGCGATGGACGAGTCGATTTCTGGGGTGCCGTCGGCGGTCGCCGGGGCCTTCTGCGCATGCGCCGCGGGGGCCGCGAAAAGCGTCAGCGCGACGCCCATGACGGTGGTCGCAACGAGGGTCGCAGCGCTCTGCGCGCGGCCGCGATGAGGTTTCATAGGCGTAAATCGGAATGTTATACTCCGAGCCATTCTAACAAAACGTCTGTGCGTTCCGGCGAGCCGCAGACAGTCTTTCTTTGCCTCTCGTGGCCGTCACCGCTGTGCTTGCAGCCTGACCGCCCCATGTGATACGAGGACGCTCGGCCTGGCGCCGCAGCAGATGGTCCGTCCGTGTCGCATGCTGGGCGAGCTTCGCCAGGGCGGTTTCCTTCGGCTCACGGTTCATCTCTATGGAATCACTGCGCATCTACAACACGCTCGCGCGTGACAAGCAAGTCTTCGTGCCGCGCCATTCCGGCGAAGTGCGGATGTACGTATGCGGGATCACCGTCTACGACTATTGTCACGTGGGCCACGCGCGCATGCTGGTCGTGTTCGACCTCGTCCAGCGCTGGTTGCGTGCGATCGGTTATCGGGTCACGTATGTGCGCAACATCACCGACATCGACGACAAGATCATCCGCCGCGCGGTCGAGAACGGCGAGACGATCAAGTCGCTGACCGACCGGTTCATCGGCGCGATGCACGAGGATGAAAGCGCGCTCGGCATCCAGCGGCCCGACATCGAGCCGCGCGCGACGCAATTCATTCCGCAGATGCTCGGCATGATCGAGACGCTCGAATCGAACGGCTACGCGTATCAGGCGACCGACGGCGACGTCAATTACTCGGTGCGCAAGTTCGCGAACTACGGGAAGCTGTCGGGCAAGTCGCTCGACGATCTCCGCGCGGGCGAGCGTGTCGCCGCGAACGACGCGAAGGAAGATCCGCTCGATTTCGTGTTGTGGAAACGCGCGAAGCCGGAAGATCCGGAAGGCGCGTCGTGGGCGTCGAAGTACGGGATGGGCCGCCCGGGCTGGCACATCGAGTGCTCGGCGATGGGCTGCACGTTGCTCGGCGAACATTTCGACATCCACGGCGGCGGGCAGGATCTGCAGTTCCCGCACCACGAGAACGAGATCGCGCAGAGCGAAGGCGCCACCGGCCAGACGTTCGTCAACTACTGGTTGCACAACGGCTTCGTGCAGGTCGACAACGAGAAGATGTCGAAATCGCTCGGCAACTTCTTCACGATCCGCGAAGTGCTCGAGCGGTACGACGCCGAGGTCATGCGCTTCTTCATCGTGCGCACGCACTACCGGTCGCCGCTCAACTACAGCGACGTGCATCTCGACGATGCGCGCGCGTCGCTCACGCGCCTGTACACCGCGCTGAAGGATGTCGAGGCCGACACGCTCGCGCTCGACTGGAACGAACCGCACGCGCAGCGTTTCGCGGCCGCGATGAACGACGACTTCAACACGCCGGTCGCGGTGGCGACGCTGTTCGAGCTGGCGGGCGAGGTGAATCGCACGCGCGACGCGTCGCTTGCGCGGCAACTGAAACAGCTGGCAGGCCTGCTCGGCCTGCTGGGCCGCGAACCGCGCACGTTCCTGCAGCAGGCGTCCGGCGCCGCGCAGGCGGGCGCGTTCGCCGCCGACGAGATCGAAGCGAAGATCGCCGCGCGCGTCGCGGCGAAGCAAGCGAAAGACTATGCCGAAGCGGATCGGATCCGGGCGGAACTGCTCGAGGCCGGTATCGCACTTGAAGACAAACCGGGCGGATCGACCGAATGGCGTCGCGTATGAGCGCGGTGCGTTCCACTGACCGATCCGTCAGGTAGGAGGCAAGATGGCAACGGCCAGAAAAGCGCCGGTCAGGCGCGCGACCCCGGTCGCCGCGCGTCCGGCAGCCAAGCGTGCGCCGGTGGCAAAGGCGGACGCGACGCGCGCCGTGCCGACCGGCGCGCTCAACGGTCATGCGCAGCCGACGGCGACGCTGCCGGCCGCCGACGCGGCTCGCAAGACGCGCGTGTCCGACGCCGACGGCGCGGAGGTGATCGTGCGTCCAGCGTACTGGGACAAGGCGTGCGCCGACCTCGTCAAGCGCGATCGGATCATGAAGAAACTGATCCCGAAGTTCGGTCCCGCGCATCTCGTGAAGCGTGGCGATCCGTTCGTCACGCTCGCGCGCTCGGTCGTCGGCCAGCAGATTTCGGTTCCGTCCGCGCAGTCGCTGTGGGCGCGCATCGAGGACGCCTGTCCGAAACTCGCGCCGCAACCGGTGATCCGGCTCGGCGCGGACAAGCTGATCGCATGCGGGTTGTCGAAGCGCAAGACGGAATACATCCTCGATCTCGCCCAGCATTTCGTGTCGGGTGCGCTGCACGTCGACAAATGGACGTCGATGGACGACGAGGACGTGATCGCGGAACTCACGCAGATCCGCGGCATCAGCCGCTGGACGGCCGAGATGTTCCTGATCTTCAACCTGTCGCGGCCGGACGTGCTGCCGCTCGACGATCCTGGCCTGATCCGCGCGATCAGCGTCAATTATTTCAGCGGGGAACCCGTCACGCGCAGCGAGGCGCGCGAGGTCGCTGCCAACTGGGAGCCGTGGCGCACCGTCGCGACCTGGTATATGTGGCGCAGTCTCGATGCGCCCGACGCCGACGCCTGAGCGGCGGCTATCGGGTTTTAAACATCAATAGTTGAGAGCCGGTTTTGAGTGTCGCCCGCGCGGGTAGAATACGCGCTGCCGCAAGACCCAAGGATTCGAACACATGAAGACCACGTTTCTGGATTTCGAACAGCCGATCGCCGAACTCGAGGCCAAGATCGAAGAGCTGCGATTCGTGCAGGACGACTCGGCTGTCGATATTTCGGAAGAAATCGAGCGGCTGTCGAAGAAAAGCCAGCAACTGACGAAAGACCTCTACGCGAACCTGTCGCCGTGGCAGGTTTCACAGATTGCGCGGCATCCGCAGCGTCCGTACACGCTCGACTACGTCGCGGAACTGTTTACCGATTTCCACGAGCTGCATGGCGACCGCGCGTTCGCGGACGATCTGTCGATCGTCGGCGGCCTCGCGCGCTTCGGCGGCCATCCGTGCATGGTGATCGGCCACCAGAAGGGCCGCGACACGAAGGAACGCGCGGCGCGCAACTTCGGGATGCCGCGTCCGGAAGGCTATCGGAAGGCCGAACGCCTGATGCGTCTCGCCGAGAAGTTCGGGCTGCCGATCTTCACGTTCGTCGACACGCCGGGCGCGTATCCGGGCATCGGCGCGGAAGAGCGCGGCCAGTCGGAGGCGATCGGCCGCAACCTGTACGTGATGGCCGAGCTGAAGACGCCGATCATCACGACGGTGATCGGCGAGGGCGGTTCGGGCGGCGCGCTCGCGATCGCCGTGGCCGACACCGTGATGATGCTGCAGTTCTCGACCTACTCGGTGATCTCGCCGGAAGGCTGCGCGTCGATCCTGTGGAAGAGCGCCGCGAAGGCGCCCGAAGCAGCGGAAGCGCTGGGCCTGACCGCACACCGCCTGAAGGCGCTCGGCCTGATCGACAAGATCATCAACGAGCCGCTTGGCGGCGCGCATCGCGATCCGAAGGGCATGGCCGCGCTGCTGCGCCGCGCGCTCGCCGATTCGCTGCGCCAGTTCCAGGGCATGAGCATCGATGCGGTGCGCGAGCGCCGTTTCGAGCGCCTGATGGCCTACGGCAAGTTCAAGGAAACCACGCCGGGCGCATGACCGGCCGCGTGTTCATTTCGCGCGCCGCTGCGCGCGCGTCCGTCTCGTGATCCCACCGACCGAATTCTCCGCCGACCGCGTCGTACTCGACGCGGTCGGCGTTGCGCTTTCCGGCATGCCGCCCGATGCGCGTATCGCGATCGCCTACAGCGGCGGCCTCGATTCGACGGTGCTGCTCGATGCAGCCGTCCGTGTCGCGGGTGCGTCGCGCTGTGTCGCGCTGCACGTGCATCACGGCCTGAGCGCGAACGCCGACGCGTGGGTCGCGCATGCCGAAGCGAGCGCGGCCCGGCTCGGCGTCGAATTCGAAGCGATGCGGGTCGACGTGCCGCGCGACAGCGGCCTCGGTATCGAGGCGAGTGCGCGCGAGCGGCGCTATGCGGCTCTCGACGCGATGTGCGAACGCCACGGTTCGGCCACGCTGTGGCTGGCGCAGCATGCGGACGACCAGGCCGAGACCGTGCTGCTGCAACTGTTGCGTGGCGCGGGGATCGCGGGGCTCGCTGCGATGGCGCCGCGCTACCGGCCCGACGGTGTGAGCGTCGAGCGCGTGCGTCCGTTGCTGCGACTGTTGCGCGCACAACTTGAGCGCTATGCGGCGCAGCACGAGCTTGCGTGGATCGACGACGAATCGAACGGCGATACGCGTTATGCGCGCAATGCGCTGCGCATCGATGTGCTGCCGGCGCTGGCCGGGCATTTCCCGGGCTTTCGCGATGCGCTCGGTCGCGCGGCCCAGCATGCGGCCGCCGCGCAGCGGCTGCTCGACGATCTGGCCGAACTGGATTTCGCCGTTGCCGCGCGCGATGACGGGCACGCGCTGTCGCGCGAGTCGCTGGTCGCGTTCGACGACACGCGCGGCGCGAACCTGCTGCGCTTCTGGATGCGCCGGCTCGGCTTGCCGGGCGCGTCGGCCGCCCGGCTCGCCAACATGATGCGGCAGTTGCGCGCCGCGCACGATGCCCATGCGCTGCGCGTCGACCATGCGGGACAGTGCCTGCGGCTCTATCGCGATGTCGTCTACTGGGAAGCGGGCGACAGCGCCGAACCGGCCGACGACGGCACGGGCACGCCGCACCCGGAAGCGGCGCTCGCATGGGACGGGCAGGAAGTCTGGCACTTGCCGGGATGGCGCGGCACGTTCGTGTTCGCGCCGGCCGATGCGGAAAGCGCCGGCGCGGTGCCGGAGGCGCTGCTGCGCGGCGCGCGGCTGGCCGTGCGCGCCCGGGCGGGCGGCGAGCGGATGCGCACGTCGCCGGGCGGGCCGGGCCGGACGCTGAAGAACCTGTTCCAGGAGCGCGGCGTGCCGGCCTGGCAGCGCGACGTGCCGCTGCTGTTCGCGGGCGACCGGCTGATCTACGTGCCGCGGCTCGGCGTGAACCGTGATGTCGGCGAGTCCGACCGCGGGGCGTCCGGCGACGGCGCGTGGCGCCGGATCGAATGGCGTCCCGACCTGCTGATCGCGTAACCGCGGGCAGGCTTCCGGCGGCGCGATAGCGTGCCCATTTTCACCATTTGGTAAACAGCGCCGGAACGGCTGCGGACACGGCGGGCGGCTTGTCAAGCGGGCTTCTATCGGGTACGCTCGGACGTTTGCTCGGCTCGATTTTTGAGCGATTTGTGCAGGTTTTCCGCGTGACGTACCCGGTTTGCGCGGCCTGATCGGCCTTCCGGGCAAATTCCGTCACGCTTGCGCGTTGCGTCCCAGCCGTCTCCCTCGTCGTCCGTCCACAGCCACAAGCCGCGTGACCGAACGGCACCGCGGCCTGCCCAGCGCGCCCGTGCGGTTTCTCCTCCAGTTCAGAACGACAATGGCACTCATCGTACACAAATACGGCGGCACTTCGATGGGCTCGGTCGAGCGCATCAAGAACGTCGCGAAACGCGTCGCAAAATGGCATCAGGCCGGGCACCAGATGGTGGTCGTGCCTTCGGCGATGTCCGGCGAAACCAACCGTCTGCTCGGTCTTGCGAAAGAGATTTCGAGCCAGCCGAGCCCGCGTGAGCTCGACATGATCGCGTCGACCGGCGAGCAGGTCAGCGTCGGCCTGCTGTCGATCGCGCTGCAGGAAATCGGCGTCGAGGCCGTGAGCTATGCGGGCTGGCAAGTCCCGATCAAGACCGACAGCGCGTTCACGAAAGCGCGCATTCACTCGATCGACGACGAGCGCGTGAAGGCCGATCTGAACGCCGGCAAGGTCGTGATCATCACGGGCTTCCAGGGCGTCGATCCGGACGGTCACATCACGACGCTGGGCCGTGGCGGCTCGGACACGTCGGCGGTGGCGGTCGCGGCCGCACTGGGTGCCGAAGAGTGCCTGATCTATACGGACGTCGACGGCGTGTACACGACCGATCCGCGTGTCGTCGAAGAGGCGCGGCGCCTCGATCGCGTGACGTTCGAGGAGATGCTGGAAATGGCCAGCCTCGGCTCGAAGGTCCTGCAGATCCGCTCGGTCGAATTCGCCGGCAAATTCCAGGTGAAGACGCGCGTGCTGTCGAGCCTGACCGATCCGCTGATTGCGCTCGACGAAGAAATGCGCTCGGGCACCCTGATTACTTTTGAAGAAGACGAGACCATGGAAAAGGCAGTCATTTCCGGCATCGCGTTCCAGCGCGACGAAGCACGCATTGCTGTGATGGGCGTGCCCGACAAGCCGGGCATCGCGTATCAGATCCTCGGCCCGGTCGCCGACGCGAACGTCGACGTCGACATGATCATCCAGAACCAGAGCGTCGAGGGCAAGACGGACTTCACGTTCACGGTCGGCCGCGGCGATTACCAGAAGGCGATGGACATCCTCACCAACCAGGTGAAGGGCCATGTGAATGCCGAGCAGGTGCAGGGCGACCCGAAGGTGTCGAAGGTGTCGGTCGTCGGCGTCGGCATGCGTTCGCACGTGGGCGTCGCGAGCAAGATGTTCCGCACGCTGTCGGAAGAGGGCATCAACATCCAGATGATCTCGACGTCCGAAATCAAGATTTCGGTGCTGATCGACGAGAAATACATGGAGTTGGCCGTCCGCGCGCTGCACAAGGCGTTCGAACTCGACCAGGCTTGATGAAATTTTCGTGATGCGATGACGAAATTGCATCACGGAAATTGACGCGCGGTTCGAAACCCTATACTATTTCGTTCTCGTCGCACTGCCTCCCTGGTGCGAGCGAAAGTTTGGGAGACGTGGCCGAGAGGTCGAAGGCACTCCCCTGCTAAGGGAGCATCTGGGCCAAAACCTGGATCGAGGGTTCGAATCCCTCCGTCTCCGCCAAAAGCGGTGACAAAGCCCCGCAAGTTCTCGGACTTGCGGGGCTTTTTCTTTTCCGCGGCAGCATGTGCCCCGCATTCGATGCTGCCGGATCGCGTTCGCGGGCGGCTCGGTCGGTGCAGCCGATCAAGGCAATGAGTGCTCGACTTGGCGGGCGGTAATGCGCTACATATCACCTATCGTTTGGCACGACTCTAGGTGACGCTCTTGGCCAGCCCGCATTCCGTTCTGACTGTTCTTTCCCATCGCCCTGTCGACGGACTGGTCGATAACCACGAGCGTTATGCGCGGCTGCACGGCTACCGGCATGCGACGGTTGACGGCATGCACGTGTACGGCGAGCGCCAGCAGGTGCTGCACAAGTACCACACGATCATCGCGCAGCTCGTCGCGATGGAGCCGGGCGCATTGCTGCTCGTGCTCGATCCGTTCTCCGTCGTGTTCGATCCGCACGCGCTGCCCGATGTCGCGCACGGTTACGACGCAATCGTCACCACGCAGACGCCGAAGTCTGCACTGCCGGCCGCAAGCGGGATGATCTTCCGCAACGTACCCGACGTGCGCGAGCGGTTGCGCAAGCTGGTAGTCGAGTTTGGCAAGTGGGCGATGCGCCTTCCGGAGCGGCAACATGCGTGCGAGGCGACGCTGCTTGCGGAGTGCTTTCCGCCGCTGCCGTTCGACGTGCCGCTCGCGAACGGCCATTTCCCGTCGGTACAGACGATCTGGGGTGACGGGCTCGCGATCGATTCGATCGCTGGCGTGCGGCCGCTCGTTGCGCACAACGCGCCCGAATGGCGACAGGTGGACGACGGGTGGGCGCCGGCAGCCGACTACGACTTCCGCTATGTGATCGCGCTCGTCGACGATTCCGAACGTTACCAGCGCGGCGATCGCACGCGTGCCATTGATGCCTGGCAGGCCGCGCAGCGGCGCACGCGCGATGCGGAGCGGCACGTGAATCCTCACGCGCCGGTGGCGTTCGTGAGCCTGCATACATCGCATATCGCGGGCTACGGTGACCTGCACGAGGAGAACTTCGTACGCTACTGCACGCGGCACGGCTACGCTTACCACGCCTATCGCGAAGCGCCCGCATTTCTGCCGGCCGGCATCAATGCGAACTGGGCGAAGCTGCACCTGATACGCGAACATCTGCCGCATCATGCGTTCGTGTTCTGGGTCGATGCGGACATCCTGGCGATCGACCAGAGCCAGGCCATCGACAGCACGATCGACGGTCGCGACTTCGTGATCGGCACCGATCACACGGCCTGGGCGATCAACTCTTGCATGATCGGCGTGCGTAACGTCGCGCCGATGCGCGAACTGGTCGAGCGCATTTGCGCGCGAATCGAGAGTTTCGGCGATCGTTCGTCGGTCTACGCGAGCGGCGGCGACCAGCAGGCGATCTATGTGGAGATGCTGGCGTCCGGCATGATCGATGCGCGCCATATCGTCGATGCGATGACGCTCGCGTCATCGCCGGTTTATGCGACGCGCAACAGCCGTTTCGTCCATTTTCCCGCGCAACACAATCACTATCGCGCGGTGACGATGCGCGTCTGGGACCGGCTGAGTCACCAGCGTTAGCGGCCGGGAGCAGGAACGATGCGGTGCATGCGGCGACACTAAGCAGGGGAGCGGGCATTCGCTCGAGCCGCATCGATCAAAGCAAATTGAAATACAAATGAAAGTATCGCTGTAAGGTTTGAGACGCCGGACGATCGCCGTCGCGCGTAGCCTCAACCAGCATGCTCCGACCCTCCGGAACGATGCGCTCGCGTCAAAATTGCGGCACTGCGTCGATTTGCGCAGCGTACGTCGCCGCGGAACACAAAAAATTACTCAATTAAATCAGCAGCATGGCTCGACGCCAAAAAATCGATGCTCTGTTGCGCTGCAGAAAATAATCAATCGCTTTATGCTCGTTAACCCGATCGCGATTGAGCAGCATCAAGCTTCGTCATGATGCCTCTTTACATTTTCCCAACACCGATGATTCACGAAATCTACCTGACGATTTGATTTCGTTTCTTACGTTTCGCCTGTCTCAAATGCAGTGTGCGACATCCTCAAGGCCTTGTTGAAATGCACGATTTCCCCTTCCTGAGCCTGGCCATCTGGGTTCCGATCCTGTTCGGCGTGTGCCTGCTGCGCGCCGGTTCCGATCAACATCCACGCCGTACTCGACTGATCGCGCTCGTCGGCGCGTTGGCCGGGTTTGCCGCCATCGTCCCGCTGGTCGCCGGTTTCGAGTCGCACTCGGCCGCGATGCAGTTCGTCGAAAGCCGTGACTGGCTGGCGGCGTTCAATTCCGGATGGCGGGTCGGCATCGACGGCGCGTCGCTGTGGCTCGTCGTGCTGACCGCATTCACGACGGTCGTGGTGGTGGTCGCGTCGTGGGAATCGGTCACGGTGCGTGTCGCGCAGTACTACGCGTCGTTCCTGATCCTGTCGGGGCTGATGGTCGGCGTGTTCGTCGCACAGGACGGGCTGCTGTTCTTCATCTTCTTCGAGGCGACGCTGATCCCGCTTTACCTGCTGATCGGTACGTGGGGGCGGGAGCGTCGCGTGTACGCGGCCGTGAAGTTCTTCTTCATCTCGTTCGCCGGCTCGCTGCTGTTGCTGATGGCGATGCTGTACCTGTACGCGCAATCGCATACGTTCGACATGGCCGTGTGGCGCACGCTGCAGCTCGGCTTCGCGCCGCAGTTGCTGGTGTTCCTCGGCTTCTTCGCCGCGTTCGCGGTCAAGGTGCCGATGTGGCCGGTCCACACGTGGTTGAGCGACGTCTACACGGACGGCCCGACGGGCGCCGCGCTGATGCTCGCGATGCTCAAGCTCGGCGGCTACGGGTTCCTGCGCTTCGCGCTGCCGATCACGCCCGACGCGAGCCACTTCTTCGCGCCGGCCGTGATCGCGCTGTCGCTGTTCGCGATCGTCTATGCGAGCCTGATCGCGCTCGCGCAGACGGACCTCGGCAAGCTGCTCGCGTATTCGACGGTCGCGCACATGGGGATCGTCACGCTCGGGCTGTTCCTGTTCAACCGGATCGGTATCGAAGGCGCGATCGTGCAGCTCGTGTCGTACGGGTTCGTCGCGGGCGCGATGCTGCTTTGCGTGAACGTGCTCGTCGATCGCACGAAGCAGCGCGAGATCGCCGCGTACGGTGGCGTGGCGGGCGTGATGCCGCGATTCGCGACCTTCACGCTGCTGTTCGCGATGGCCAACGTCGGCCTGCCGGGCACGTCGGGGTTCGTCGGCGAGTTCATGGTCATCATGGGCGCGATCCGCTTCAACTTCTGGGTCGGCGCCATCGCGGCGCTGACGTTGATCCTCAGCGCGTCGTACACGCTGTGGATGCTCAAGCGCGTCGTGTTCGGCAAGGTCTCGAGCGAGCGGATCGCGAAGCTCGCCGACCTGAACCGTCGCGAGATCGTGATGTTCGGGTCGCTCGCGCTGATCGTGCTGATGGTCGGCATCTATCCGAAGCCGTTCACCGACGCAATCGATCCGACCGTGACGCGGCTGATCGAAGACGCCAGCCGATCGAAAGTGCCGGCCGGGGACAGCCCCGTGCAGCCGCAGCCGTCTTACATGGCATCGTCGCACGACTGATCGCCCAGGCGTCGCGCACGGCGGGTGCATCGCACGACGATGCACCCGTTGCGCACGCATCGATCGAGGTCCGGCGCAGGGTTCGCCGGGCCGGCGTTCGGCTGCGTGAAATTGCCCCGCGACAATGTGTCTCACGGCAGATTTTGCAATGATGATTTGCCGCATCCACCGGTTTTTCATCGCACTCGCGCGACGTATGATGCGGCCACTTTCGTGGATCGAATGCGCATCGGGCATACGCAAACGAATTCAATGACCCTCGGGCTGTGTGATGAAAAGAAGAGCTTCAAGAGGCTGGTCGGCGCTGATGTCAATCGGCGCGGCGCTAAGCCTGTCAGGCTGTAATTTAGATGTACTAAATCCGAAAGGAAGCGTGGGTGCTGCCGAAAAGGCACTGATCGCGACGTCCACCTGGGCGATGCTGATCGTCGTCGTGCCGGTGATCCTGCTCACGCTGTGGTTCGCGTGGCGTTATCGCGCATCGAACCGCAATGCAACCTACGCGCCGAACTGGTCGCACTCGACCGCGATCGAAGTCGTGATCTGGACGGTGCCGACGCTGATCATCCTGTTCCTCGGCGTGCTCACGTGGAAGACCACGCACGAGCTCGACCCGTACAAGCCGCTCGAGTCGTCGGTGAAGCCGATCGACGTCGAGGTCGTCGCGCTCGACTGGAAGTGGCTGTTCATCTATCCGGAACTCGGCATCGCGTCGGTGAACCAGCTCGCGATTCCGGTCGGCACGCCGGTGAACTTCCGCATCACGTCGGATTCGGTGATGAACTCGTTCTTCATCCCGCAGCTCGGCGGCCAGGTCTATGCGATGGCCGGCATGCAGACGCGCCTGCACCTGATCGCCGACGAACCCGGCGACTTCGCGGGTACGTCCGCCAACTTCAGCGGCCGCGGCTTCTCCGACATGAAGTTCCGCACGCTCGCCGAGCCGCGCGAACAGTTCGACGCCTGGGTGCAGAAGGTGAAGGCGTCGCCGGACCGGCTCGACGCGACCGTGTACGGCACCGTCGCGCAGCCGAGCGAGAAGGCGCCCGTGCGCTACTTCTCGTCGGTCGATCCGCGGCTCTTCCACAACATCATCGCGAAATACAACGATGGCCACGTCCTCGACCTGAAGGACGCCGCCTGCGGCACGAAGGGGTAACGCATGTTCGGCAAACTCACACTATCGGCGATCCCGTTTGATCAGCCCATCATCATGGTGGCCGGCGCCTTCATGGGGCTGGCCGTGCTGGGCATTCTCGCCGCACTGACGATCACCGGCCGGTGGAAATGGCTGTGGACGGAATGGCTGACGACGGTCGACCACAAGAAACTCGGCGTGATGTACATCATCGTCGCGCTGATCATGCTGCTGCGCGGCTTCGCGGACGCGATCATGATGCGCATGCAGCTCGCGCTCGCGTACAACGCGCCCGGCTACCTGCCGCCGCACCACTATGACCAGATCTTCACGGCACACGGCGTGATCATGATCTTCTTCATGGCGATGGTGTTCATGGTCGGCCTGATGAACCTGGTCGTGCCGCTGCAGATCGGCGCGCGCGATGTCGCATTCCCGTTCATCAACTCGCTGAGCTTCTGGATGACGGCCGTCAGCGCGATCCTGATCAACATCTCGCTCGTGATCGGCGAATTCGCGCAGACCGGCTGGCTCGCGTACCCGCCGCTGTCGGAGCTGCAGTACAGCCCCGGGGTAGGGGTCGATTACTACCTGTGGGCGCTGCAGATCTCGGGCGTCGGCACGCTGCTGACCGGCGTGAACTTCTTCGTGACGATCATCAAGATGCGCGCGCCGGGCATGACGCTGATGAAGATGCCCGTGTTCACGTGGACGGCACTCTGCACGAACGTGCTGATCATGGCGTCGTTCCCGATCCTGACCGCGACGCTCGCGCTGCTCGGCCTCGACCGTTACCTCGGCATGCACTTCTTCACGAACGAAGCCGGCGGCAACGCGATGCTGTACCTGAACCTGATCTGGGCGTGGGGCCACCCGGAGGTGTACATCCTGATCCTGCCGGCGTTCGGCATCTTCTCGGAAGTCATCGCGACGTTCGCGAAGAAGCCGCTGTTCGGCTACAAGACGATGGTGTACGCGACCTGCGCGATCATGGTGCTGTCGTTCCTCGTGTGGCTGCATCACTTCTTCACGATGGGCTCGGGTGCGAACGTGAACGCGTTCTTCGGCATCGTGACCATGATCATCGCGATCCCGACCGGCGTGAAGGTGTTCAACTGGCTGTTCACGATGTATCGCGGCCGGATCGAATTCACGACGCCGGTGCTGTGGACGATCGGCTTCATGGTCACGTTCACGCTCGGCGGCATGACCGGCGTGATGATGGCGATTCCCGGCGCGGACTTCGTGCTGCACAACAGCCTGTTCCTGATCGCGCACTTCCATAACGTGATCATCGGTGGCGTGCTGTTCGGTTATCTCGCGGGCTTCAACTACTGGTTCCCGAAGGCGTTCGGCTTCAAGCTGAACGAGAAGCTCGGCAAGGCCGCGTTCTGGTTCTGGCAGGTCGGCTTCTACGTCGCGTTCGTGCCGCTCTACGTGCTCGGCTTCATGGGCATGACGCGCCGGCTCAACCACTACGACAACCCGGCCTGGCATCCGTGGCTGCTGGTTGCAGCGTTCGGTGCCGTGCTGATCGCGATCGGCATCGCGTGCCAGTTGCTGCAGCTCGTGGTCAGCATCCGCAACCGCAACCTGCCGGAGTACCGCGACACGACGGGCGATCCGTGGGGCGGCCGCACGCTGGAATGGGCGACGACGTCGCCGCCGGCCGACTACAACTTCGCGGTGATTCCGCAGGTGCGCACGCTCGACGCGTACACGGACATGAAGGCGCGCGGCGAAGGCCGGCCGAACCCGGCGTCGATCCGCGACATTCACATGCCGTCGAATACCTGCGCGGGCCTCGTGGTTGCGGTCTTCAGCCTGGTGCTCGGCTTCGCGCTGGTATGGCACATCTGGTGGATGGCGATCGGCGGGCTCGTCGGGATTGTCGCGACGCTGGTGATCTACAGCTCGCGCGATAACGACGGCTATTACATCCCCGCGTCGACGGTGCGGAAGATCGAAGGCAAGCAGCCGACCACGCGCGTGGCCGCGCGGGTCGACGACGTGGAACTGGAGGCCAACTGATGTTGCAGAAAACCTTGAGCGCAACCCTGCTCGAGCACGACGACCATCCGCCGTCGCATTCGGTGTTCGGTTTCTGGCTGTACCTGATGACCGACTGCGTGATCTTCGCGGCGCTGTTCGCGACCTTCGCGGTGCTCGGCCACCAGTATGCGGGCGGGCCGACCGCGAAAGACCTGTTCGATATTCCGGGCGTCGCGGTGGAAACCGCCGCGCTGCTGCTGTCGAGCATCACGTACGGTTTCGCGATGCTCGCGGCGTACAAGCAGCGGCGCGGCGCGCTGCTCGCATGGCTCGCGGTGACGTTCGTGCTCGGCGCGGCGTTTCTCGCGATGGAACTGCGCGAGTTCTCGCACCTGATCGCGGAAGGCGCGGGCCCGCAGCGCAGCGCGTTCCTGTCGGCGTTCTTCACGCTGGTCGGCACGCACGGGCTGCACGTGACGGCCGGCCTGCTGTGGATGATCGTGCTCGCCGGGCAGATCGTGTTCCGTGGCGGCGACCTGACCGATCGCGACCTGCGACGCCTGACGTGCCTGAGCCTCTTCTGGCACTTCCTCGACATCGTGTGGATCTGCGTGTTTTCCTTTGTCTATCTCGCGAGCGTGATCTAAATGGCCCATACGCATTCGTCTCAACTCGAAGAAGGGCACGGCAGTGTCGGCGGCTACGTCGCCGGTTTCATCCTGTCGGTGCTGCTCACGGCCGCGTCGTTCGGCCTCGTGATGGGCGGCGTGCTGTCGCCGCATGCGTCGCTGATCGCGCTGGCCGCGCTCGCGTTCGTGCAGATCGTCGTGCACCTCGTGTACTTCCTGCACATGAACGGCTCGTCGGGCCAGCGATGGAACGTGATGGCGTTCAGCTATACGGTGCTGACCGCGGCGATCCTGATCGTCGGCACGCTGTGGGTGATGCACAACGTCAGCATGAACATGATGTCGCGCTGAGCGGCATCGTGGCGCCGGGTTCGCTATCCGTGCGCGTTGATGAAGAAAAGGCGGCACGCAAGTGCCGCCTTTTTGTTTTGGTACAGTCGCGCCGCGCGACGCGTCCGGTGTTGCGATGACGACCGGCGTATCGGGCTCGCGAGCGCGAGTCGGGCGCGTGTCGGCATCGGCGCGGCCCCGGCGTGGCTGGGCGGGCAGGGGCGGGCAGGCGTCGATTGTTACAAGACGTTAGCGCAGGCTTCCCGTTGCGATGCGGCGCATCAGTTCTTACAAACTTGAAATATGCGGAGACGGCGCTTGCCGTTATAGTCGAATCACACATGACACAACCAGAAGAGGAATCCATGAAGACCTTGCGTGTTGCCTCGCTCTTGACCGGTGTGACGGCCTTGCTCGTGTCGGGCGCAGCAATGGCGGGAGTCAATGTCGGGATCAACATCGGCGTGCCGGCACCGGTCTACGTCGCGCCCGCGCCCGTGTATGCGCCGCCGCCGCCGGTCGTCTATCAGCCGGCGCCCATGTACGCACCGGCCCCCGTGTATGCGCCGGGTCCGGCCATCGTGATCGGCTGGCATGGAGACCGCTACTGGGACGGCCGTCGCTACTGGGGCCGCGACGAGTGGTATCGCCGCCATGGCCGCGGCTGGAGCGGCGATCGCGATCGCGGTCACTGGGATAACGGCCGCCACAACGGCTGGCACTGATCGGCACGTCGCGCACGCGTGACGTGTGCGCGACGTTCGTTCGTGAAGAAACCGCCCGCGTGGCGGTTTTCTTTTGGCCCGAACGATTGAATGGGTAGAATCGTCCCACGTTACATCCCTCATTCGATCCACAGGGCCTCTATGACGAAGGGTTCGCCCCGGGCCGCCGCCGCGCGCGTCCGCTTCGGCGCGCTGTGTGCCGTACGGGCCGCCGGCCGCGTTGCCGCGGTGTTCGCGATGCAGGCGGCGCTGGCCGCGACGGCCGCGCACGCGGCCTACGCCATTGCGCAGTACGGCGAGCCGAAATATCCGCCGGGCTTCAAGCATTTCGACTACGTCAACCCCGACGCGCCGAAGGGCGGCACGCTCGTGCTCGCGAACCCGAACCGGCTGACGTCGTTCGACAAGTTCAATCCGTTCACGATGCGCGGCAACCCCGCGCCGGGCATCGACATGCTGTTCGAGAGCCTCGCGACGGGCAGTTCGGACGAACCGGCATCCGCGTACGGCTTGCTTGCCGACGACATCGACATCGCGCCCGACCGCCGGTCGGTCACGTTCCACCTGAATCCGCGCGCGCGCTTCTCGAACGGCGATCGCGTCACGGCCGACGACGTCAAGTTTTCGTTCGATACACTGAAGAGCAAGCTGGCCGCGCCGCAGTTCGGCGCGTATTTCGCGGAGATCGCGAAGGCGGTGGTCGTCGATCCGGCCACCGTGCGTTTCGAGTTCCGCAGCGCGAATCGCGAGCTGCCGCTGATTGCCGGCGGCGTGCCGGTGTTCTCGCGCAAGTGGGGGTTGCGCGCGGACGGCTCGCGCATCCCGTTCGACCAGCTCGCGTTCGAACAGCCGATCGGCAGCGGCCCGTACCTGATCGAACGCTACGACAACGGACGCACGATCACCTACCGGCGCAACCCCGCGTACTGGGGCGCCGACCTGCCGGTGCGGGTCGGCACCAATAACTTCGAACGGATCGTCTACAAGTTGTACAGCGACGGCGTCGCGAGGCTCGAGGCGTTCAAGGCCGGCGAATACGATGTGCTCGTCGAGTACATCGCGCGCAACTGGACGCGGCGCGACGTCGGCAAGCGCTTCGACAGCGGCGAGCTCGTCAAGCGCGAATTCCGCCAGCACAACGGCGCGGGCATGCAGGGTTTCTTCATGAACCTGCGCCGGCCGCTGTTCCGCGACGTGCGGGTGCGTCAGGCACTCGACCTCGCATTCGACTTCGAATGGCTGAACCGGCAACTGTTCTATAGCGCGTACACGCGTCTCGACAGCTATTTTGCCGACACCGACCTGCAGGCGACCGGCACGCCGAGCGCCGGCGAACTGAAACTGCTGGAGCCGCTGCGCGCGCAGCTCGACCCGGCCGTGTTCGGCGCGATGGTCACGCAGCCTGTGACGAACCCGCCGGGCTCGCTGCGCGCGAACCTGCTGAAGGCGCGCGAGCTGCTTGCGCAGGCCGGCTGGACCTATCGCGACGGTGCGCTGCGCAATGCGAAGGGCGAGCCGTTCACGTTCGAGATCCTCGACGATGCAGGCGGTGCAATGGAAGGAGTCGTGACCGCATACCAGCGCAATCTGACGAAGCTCGGCATCGACGCACGTTTTCGCACGGCCGATTACGCGCTGCTGCAAAAGCGGCTCGATGCGTTCGACTACGACATGACGACGATCCGCTTGCCGGGCGTGCAGGTGCCGGGCGCCGAGCAGTACTCGCGTTACGCGAGCAAGTTCGCCGACGAGCCGGGCTCCGACAACTTCATCGGGCTGAAGTCGCCGGCGGTCGACGCGCTGCTGCACGCGCTCGGCACCGCACAGTCGCGCGACGACCTGCTCGATGCGACGCACGCGCTCGACCGCGTGCTGATGCACGGCTACTACGCGGTCCCGCAGTGGTACAGCACGACACACCGGGTCGCGTATCGGCGCACGCTCGCTTATCCGCAGACGCTGCCGCTGTACTATTCGGCCGAGGGCTGGGTCGTGTCGACCTGGTGGGCGAAGCCCGATCACTGACCCGCGCCGGCCCTTCGATTAATCCCGCCTACCGATCACGAGTCGACGCCCTATGTGGAGCTACATCCTCAAACGCCTGCTGCTGATGATCCCGACGCTCATCGGCGTGCTGACCCTCACGTTCGCGGTAATCCAGTTCGTGCCGGGCGGCCCGGTCGAGCAGGCCGTGCAGGAATTGCGCAAGGGCGCGACGGAGCAGGGCGCGGTGCCGTTCGGGATGCGTGCGCACACCGGCGTCGACGCGCAGCAGCTCGCGCAGCTCAAGGCGCTGTACGGTTTCGACAAACCGCCGCTCGAACGCTATTGGCTGATGCTGAAGCGTTTCGCGCGCTTCGATCTCGGCGACAGCTACTTCCGCCACCAGAGCGTGTGGTCGCTGATCGTGCAGAAGCTGCCCGTGTCGATCAGCATCGGGCTGTGGACGTTCTTCCTCACGTACCTGATTTCGGTGCCGCTCGGCATCGCGAAGGCCGTGCGCAACGGTTCGCCGTTCGACGTCGCGACGAGTCTCGTCGTGCTCGTCGGTTATGCGATTCCGGGCTTCGTGCTCGGCGTGCTGCTGCTCGTGCTGTTCGGCGGCGGTTCGTTCTGGCAGCTTTTTCCGCTGCGCGGCCTCACGTCGGACAACTTCGCGCAGCTGTCGCTCGTCGGCAAGGTGCTCGATTACCTGTGGCACATTGCGCTGCCGATCACGGCGTCGGTCGTCGGCAGCTTCGCGGTCATCACGATGCTCACGAAGAATGCGTTCCTCGACCAGATCCGCCGGCAATACGTGCTGACCGCGCGCGCGAAGGGGCTCTCCGAGCGCAACGTGCTGTGGAAGCACGTGTTCCGCAATGCGATGCTGCCGCTGATCGTCGGCTTCCCGGGCGCGTTCATCGGCGCGTTCTTCACGGGCAGCCTGCTGATCGAGACGCTGTTCTCGCTCGACGGCCTCGGGCTGCTGTCGTACGAGTCGGTCGTGCGGCGCGACTATCCGGTCGTGCTCGGCACGCTGTACCTGTTCACGTTGATCGGGCTCGCAACCAAGCTGATCTCCGACCTTTGTTATGTATGGGTCGATCCGCGCATTCAATTCGAAAACCTGGAGCGCTGACATGAAACAGACCGTCCGCATGCCCGGCGTCACCGGGCGAGGGTCGCGATGAACCGGACCATCGTGTCGTCCCGCATCGACGCGGCGCGCGCACGCGTGTCGCCGTCTCCCGCACGCCGCGTGTGGCAGCGCTTCAGGCAGCAGCGCCTCGGCTACTGGAGCTTCGTGATCTTCTTCGTCGCATTTGCCGCGAGCCTCGCCGCGCCGCTGTGGTCGAACGACAAGCCGCTCGTCGTGCGCTACGACGGCCAATATTATTTCCCGATGTTCCATGCGTATCCGGAGACGGCCTTCGGCGGTGACTTCCCGACGCCGGCCGACTATCTCGATCCGTATGTGCGCAAGCGGCTCGAGGCGCCCGGCAATTTTGTCGTCTACCCGCCGAACCGCTACTACTACGACACGCTGAACTACTTCTCGACCGTGCCGAACCCGGCGCCGCCGTCGCGCGCGAACTGGCTGGGCACCGACGCGCAGGGGCGCGACCTGCTCGCGCGGCTCGTGTACGGGTTCCGCGTGTCGGTCGAATTCGGGCTGATCCTGACCGTGATCGGCACGCTGCTCGGCATCGCCGCGGGCGCGGTGCAGGGCTTTTTCGGCGGGCGCATCGACATCGTCGGGCAGCGGCTGATCGAGATCTGGAGCTCGCTGCCCGAGCTGTATTTGCTGATCATCTTCGCGTCGATCTTCGAGCCGAGTTTCCTGCTGCTGATCGTGCTGCTGTCGCTGTTCGGCTGGATCGGGCTGGCCGACTACGTGCGCGCGGAATTCCTGCGCAACCGCACGCAGGACTACGTGCGCGCGGCACGCGCGATGGGGCTCACGAACTGGCAGATCATCTGGCGCCACGTGCTGCCGAACAGCCTGACGCCGGTGATCACGTTCCTGCCGTTCCGGATGAGCGGCTCGATCCTCGCGCTCACGAGCCTCGATTTCCTCGGGCTCGGCGTCCCGCCGCCGACACCGAGCCTCGGCGAGCTGCTCGCGCAGGGCAAGGGCAACCTCGACGCATGGTGGATTTCGCTGTCGACGTTCGGCGTGCTGGTCGCGACGCTGCTGCTGCTGACCTTCATGGGCGACGCGCTGCGCAACGCGCTCGACACGCGGATCGCCGATTCAGTGCGCGCGGCGGGAGGCCAGCGATGAGCGAACCGGTCGTATCGACGCAGCGCGAGCCGCTGCTGTCGCTCGAACATCTGCAGGTGCGCTTCGGCGACACGGTCGCGGTGGACGACGTGACGCTCTCGATCGGCCGCGGCGAGCGCGTCGCGCTCGTCGGCGAGTCGGGTTCAGGCAAGAGCGTGACCGCGCTGTCGATCCTGCGCTTGCTGCGCGACGCCGACGTGAGCGGCACGATCCGCTTCGCGGGGCAGGACCTTTCGGTCAAGAGCGAGCGCGAGATGCGCGGGCTGCGCGGCTCGGACATCGCGATGATCTTCCAGGAGCCGATGACGGCGCTCAACCCGCTGTATACGATCGGCGTGCAGATCGGCGAGACGATCGTGCTGCACGACGGCGTATCGGCCGCCGAGGCACGCAAGCGCGCGATCGCATTGCTCGCGCGCACCGGCATCGCGGAGCCCGAGAGGCGCGTCGACAGCTATCCGCACCAGTTGTCGGGCGGCCAGCGGCAGCGCGCGATGATCGCGATGGCGCTCGCGTGCCGGCCACGCCTCCTGCTCGCGGACGAGCCGACCACCGCGCTCGACGTGACGATCCGCGCGCAGATCGTCGACCTGCTGCTGGAACTGCAGCGCGACGAAGCGGAAAAGCGCGGGATGGCGATCCTGCTGATCACGCACGACCTGAACCTCGTGCGGCACTTCGCCGAGCGCGTCGCGGTGATGGAGCGCGGCCGGCTCGTCGAGAGCGGGCCCGTCGAGCGGATCTTCGCGGAACCCGAGCATCCGTATACACAGCGGCTGCTGAACAGCCGGCCGCAACGCGCGGTCGCGCCCGTGATGCCGATCGCGCCCGTCGTGCTCGACGCGCGCCACGTGAGCGTGCAGTTCGCGCGCAAGCGGCCGGGCTTCGCGGGCTGGTTCGGCACGGTACCCGTGACGGCCGTCGCGGACGTGTCGGTGTCGGTGCGGCAGGGCGAGACGCTCGGCATCGTCGGCGAGTCGGGGTCCGGGAAATCGACGCTTGCGATGGCGCTGCTCGGGCTGCAGAAGACGGCGGGCGGCGAGATCGAATTCCAGGGGCGCGCGCTGTCGACCTATCGCGGCCGCGAGCAGACCGCGCTGCGCTCGAACATGCAGGTCGTCTTTCAGGATCCATTCAGTTCGCTTTCGCCGCGTCACACGATCGAGCGGATCGTCGGCGAGGGGCTCGAACTGCATCACCCGGACATGTCGCTCGATGCGCGCCGCGCGAAATCGCTCGCGGTGCTGCGCGAAGTCGGCCTCGACCGCACGGTGCTGCACCGTTATCCGCACGAATTCTCGGGCGGGCAGCGCCAGCGGATCGCGATCGCGCGCGCGCTGGTGCTGGAGCCGCGCATCCTGATCCTCGACGAGCCGACTTCCGCGCTCGACGTGTCGATCCAGCAGCAGGTGCTGAAACTGCTCGCGAATTTGCAACAGAAATACAACCTCGGCTATGTATTCATCAGCCACGATCTGGAGGTGATCGGCGCGATGGCGCACCGCGTCGCGGTGATGCAGGACGGCGCCGTCGTCGAGTCGGGCGACGTGACCGACATCTTCACGAGACCGTCACATCCTTACACACAAAAGCTGTTGAAAGCGGTCTGGAAAGCGTGATAGACGTCCAATGGTCTGACCATCTCGATTGTATTTTTTAATTTGTTTTGACAAACGATTACGCGCTGGCTAGTATCGACCGAAATTTTCCGCCAATCAGCTGATTTTTAAGCAAATTCCATCGACCAATGCAGCATCGATCCCTGACCCAGGCATGCGCGCGCACCATCGCCGGGCTGTTCATCGGCGCCCTGTTCGCAGCAGCTCCCGGCGCGTTCGCCGACGAAGTCAGCAGTTTTAACCAGAATGTCACGAATTCGACTCAAATCGGGTCGACTTCCTCCGTCCAGCAGACCAGCGCGCAGCCGTCGAGCGGCGGTGCGAAGTCGTTCCTTGCCGGCATGGCGGGCAAGGCAGGCGACGTGGTCGTCGGCGCGCTGAACATGATCGGCGTGCGCTATCGCTGGGGCGGCAGTTCGCCGGATTCGGGTCTCGATTGCAGCGGCTTCGTGCGCTACGTGTTCCAGGACACGCTCGGCATGTCGCTGCCGCGCCGTGCGGAAGAAATGAGCCGCGTCGGCGAGAAGGTGAGCATGAGCAACCTCAAGCCGGGCGATCTCGTGTTCTTCAACACGATGCGCCGCACGTTCTCGCACGTCGGCATCTACATCGGCGACAACAAGTTCGTGCATTCGCCGTCGACGGGCAGCACCGTCCGCGTCGACGATCTCGACAGCGGCTACTGGGAAAAGCGTTTCACCGGCGCGCGCCGGATCGAATCGGAGTTCCCGATGAAGGCGGAAGATCTGCGTCAGCGCGTGCGCGCGACGATTGGCGACGATTCGGCGAACGGCAGCAACTGACGTTCGCCGGTCAGTCGGACCGGATAAAAAAACCCTGTCACCGAAAGGCGACAGGGTTTTTTGTTTTGGGGCTGGCGCAGGCGAGGCGACGGACGTCGTTCCGGCGGTCACGGGACGGTGGCGCGCGCCGTCCCGCGTATCGCGCGCTTACGCGGCAGCCACGCCGCGCGCTGCCGCGAGCTTGCGCTGCAGTTCCGGCATGATGCGCGCGACTGCCTCCTCGCCCGCGAGGATCGCCGCGTTGCGCTGGTTGAAGTCGCTGCCGCCCATGGCCGCGAGGTTCGGGCGGATCACGACGTCCGCGTATTTGTCGAGCTCGTAGGTCTTGATCGTCTGGCCCATGATCGTGAAGGTCTGCAGCAGCATCTCGATCGGGTTGTTGGTCGCCGCGCCGTCCGGCCGGGCCGAGATGTCGACCGCGATCACGAAGCTTGCACCCATCTTGCGCGCGTACGACGCGGGCACGGGGCTCACGAGGCCGCCGTCCACGTATTCGCGGTTGCCGATCTTGACCGGTTCGAACACCGACGGCACGCTGCACGACGCGCGCACTGCGAGCCCCGTGTTGCCCTGCTGGAACAGGATCGGCTGACCGCTCTGCAGATCCGTCGCGACGATGCCGAGCGGCTTCGCCATCTTCTCGATCGGTCGGTTGTTGAGCGTCTTGTTCAGGAAGTTCTGCAGCGCGACGCCTTGCAGCAGGCCGCGCGACCGGAACGGCAGCGCCCAGTCGCTGATCGACGCCTGGTCCATGTCGAGTGCGATCTTGTTGATCTGCAACGCGCTCATGCCCGATGCATAGAGTGCGCCGACCACCGAGCCCGCGCTCGTGCCGACGACGATTTCGACCGGGATGCCGCGCGCCTCGAGCGCCTTCAGCACGCCGATGTGCGAGAAGCCGCGTGCGGCGCCGCCGCCGAGCGCGATGCCGATCTTCACGGGCTTCTCGTGCGGCTGTGCGGGGTTGGATGCGTTGTCGGGGCGTGACTTGTCGCCGAACGACGTACAGGCGGCGAGGCTGGCGGACGCGCACGCGATCGTGAAGTGGCGGCGCGACAGGCGAGGGGACGACATCGAATGGTTCTCCGGCGGCTTGGCGGCGGGTTACACGGCCCGCGGCGGCGATAGGTTCAGCGCAGCCGCGCGACGGGTTCCGTGCGGCCGGCGCCGCGCCGGCTGGCGGCCGCGGCGCGCACATCATAAAGCAAGCGGTGCGCTTGGCGCGATGTCCGGCGCGAGTATAATTCCGGCTTCTTTTCCGTTCCGGGTGTCGCCGGCCCCGTTGCTGTCCGGGCTGCCGCCGTCGATCCCGCGTCGAATCATTCATGCGCCCCAGGCGTTCGAGTTACCGTTTATGACCCGTCCTGTCCGTACCCGCTTCGCGCCGAGTCCCACCGGCTTCATCCACCTCGGCAACATCCGCTCCGCGCTTTACCCGTGGGCGTTCGCCCGCAAGATGAAGGGCACGTTCGTGCTGCGCATCGAGGATACCGACGTCGAGCGCTCGTCGCAGGAAGCGGTCGACGCGATCCTCGAGGGGATGCAATGGCTCGGCCTGGATTTCGATGAAGGCCCGATCTACCAGATGCAGCGGATGGACCGCTATCGCGAGGTGCTCGCGCAGATGCTCGAGAAGGGTCTCGCGTACCCGTGCTACATGTCGGCCGAGGAACTCGACGCGCTGCGCGAACGCCAGCGCGAGGCCGGCCTGAAGCCGCGCTACGACGGCACGTGGCGTCCGGAGCCCGGCAAGGTGCTGCCGGAGCCGCCGGCTGGCGTGAAGCCCGTGCTGCGCTTCCGCAATCCGCTGACGGGCACGGTCGTCTGGGAGGACGCCGTGAAGGGGCGTGTCGAGATCTCGAACGAAGAGCTCGACGACCTCGTGATCGCGCGCCCGGACGGCACGCCGATCTACAACTTCTGCGTGGTGGTGGACGACATGGACATGGGCATCACGCACGTGATCCGTGGCGACGACCACGTGAACAACACGCCGCGCCAGATCAACATCCTGAACGCGCTCGGCGGCGAGGCGCCCGTCTACGCGCACCTGCCGACCGTGCTGAACGAGCAGGGCGAGAAGATGAGCAAGCGGCATGGCGCGATGAGCGTGATGGCGTATCGCGACGCGGGTTTCCTGCCGGAAGCCGTCGTCAACTATCTCGCGCGCCTCGGCTGGTCGCACGGCGACGCCGAGATCTTCTCGCGCGAACAGTTCGTCGAATGGTTCGACCTCGAGCATCTCGGCAAGTCGCCCGCGCAGTACGACCACAGCAAGCTGAGCTGGCTGAACGCCCACTACATCAAGGAAGCCGACAACGCACGTCTTGCGGCGCTGGCGAAGCCGTTCCTCGACGCGCTCGGCATCGACGACGCGGCGATCGCGACGGGCCCCGCGCTGGACGCAGTGGTCGGCCTGATGAAGGACCGCGCGACGACGGTCAAGGAGATCGCCGAAGGCGCCACGATGTTCTACCGTGTGCCGGCACCGGAAGCCGACGCGCTTGCGCAGCACGTGACCGATGCGGTGCGGCCGGCACTGGCCGATCTCGTCGTCGCGCTGAAGGCGGCCGACTGGACGAAGGAGGCTGTGTCCGCTGCGCTGAAGGCGACGCTCGGCACGCACAAGCTGAAGATGCCGCAGCTCGCGATGCCGGTGCGCCTGCTGGTGGCGGGCACGACGCATACGCCGTCGATCGACGCGGTGCTCGTGCTGTTCGGTCGCGACGTCGTGGTGTCGCGCATCGAGGCCGCACTGGCCTGAGGTTCGTATGCGAATGAAGCTGTCCGTACGTGACAGTGCGGCAGCTTCGCAAAAATTTCGCTCGAATCGCAAAAAGGGTATTTACAAGTTCAAAAACGGTCCATATAATCTCATTTCTGTTCTGCAAGGGGGTATAGCTCAGCTGGGAGAGCGCTTGCATGGCATGCAAGAGGTCAGCGGTTCGATCCCGCTTACCTCCACCAACAGAACAAATTGGATTGATTTGCGAAGCAGCAGCGGTAGTAATAAATGCTTCACAGAACGATCTAAAGCAGTTAGAATTTCGGCCTTCGCTGTTGATGAGAAGTGAATAGCGAAAGTCAGACAGATCTGAAAAGATTATGTCCCCTTCGTCTAGAGGCCTAGGACATCACCCTTTCACGGTGAGTACAGGGGTTCGAATCCCCTAGGGGACGCCAGATTCAGCGGCGTTTCATAGAAGTGTCGCGAGGCTTGCAGGAACGTAACCGACGTCCTGCGGGTTGGGTAAGGAAGTTGGAGCGGTAGTTCAGTCGGTTAGAATACCGGCCTGTCACGCCGGGGGTCGCGGGTTCGAGTCCCGTCCGCTCCGCCAGAACGAAGCCCGTTCAAGACGTTTTTGAGCGGGCTTTTGTATTAAAGATGTAAGCAGTACGCTGTCCCCTTCGTCTAGAGGCCTAGGACATCACCCTTTCACGGTGAGTACAGGGGTTCGAATCCCCTAGGGGACGCCAGATTCAGCGGCGTTTCGTAGAAGTGTCGCAACGCGTGCAGGAACGTGACGATGTCCTGCAGGCGGTGGTGCAGAAAGCTGGAGCGGTAGTTCAGTTGGTTAGAATACCGGCCTGTCACGCCGGGGGTCGCGGGTTCGAGCCCCGTCCGCTCCGCCAGAACGAAGCCCGTTCAAAAAACGTTTTTGAACGGGCTTTTTCATTAAAGATGTAAGCAGTACGTTGTCCCCTTCGTCTAGAGGCCTAGGACATCACCCTTTCACGGTGAGTACAGGGGTTCGAATCCCCTAGGGGACGCCAGATTTCGGCGTCGTTCGAACAAACGATGCGCCGGCAGGAAGTAACCGACGCCTGCCAGGCAAGAAGCAAGACTGGAGCGGTAGTTCAGTCGGTTAGAATACCGGCCTGTCACGCCGGGGGTCGCGGGTTCGAGTCCCGTCCGCTCCGCCAGAAAATGAAGAAGCCCGCCTTGTGCGGGCTTTTTCATTTGCATCTCCGGTTGCGCCCGCTGGCGGGCGCGTGACTGCGGAGCGGAGGAAGCCGCCCGCGCGGCTTCCGGCGGGACTCGAAGGGATGCGCGTGCACGCGCATCCGCGGCCTGCAGGATGTAGGCGAGTCCCGTCCGCTCCGCCAAAAAAATGAAGAAGCCCGCCTTGTGCGGGCTTTTTCATTTGTGTTTCCGGTTAGCAGGCTGGCGGGCGCGTGACGTCCGGGTCTCAGGCGCCGAGCCGCTCCGAGAAATTCACGATTGCATCCGTACGCGACTGCGCTATATCGTGGCGGGATGCGTTCCTGATCCCTGCGCGATGCTCGATCCGACTGACCTGCGACTCCTGTATCAGCTCCGGCCTGCGGAGCCCGGCGATTTCCCGTTCGCCGAAGCGCTGACGCACGGCAACATGGGCGGCTACTACAAGCGCCATGGGCTCGTGTGGCGCAGCGACCTGTTCTATGCGAGCTGGCGCGAATCCGAGAACTTCATCCTCGAGGCCGACGGCGAGCGCATCGGCGTGCTGCGGGTGACCGAAGAGGGCGACTCGCTGCATATCCGCGACGTGCAGATCGCGGCCGGCCATCGCGGGCAGGGCGCCGGCACCTACATGCTCGACATGTCGCACCGCTGGGCGCGTGCGCGCGGGCTGCAGGAACTCCAGTTGCGCGTGTTCGTCGACAACCCCGCCGCGCGTCTCTACTTGCGCATGGGGTATCAGGTCGCCGGGTCGCGGCTTGCACAACTCGGATCGATCCGTCACATGGTGCGGCCGGTCTGAACGGCTGACGCGTCCGGAACACGACGGTCAGCCGATCGCATCGTCGTCCGGTGTGTCGTCGTCCGCGATGCTGCCTTCCGCACCGCGGTGCTCGTAGCCGCGCAGCATGAACGCGCGCGGGCTTTCGCCGAATGCGCGGCGGAACATCGCCGAGAACGCGCTCTGGCTCTGGTAGCCGAGTTCGCGCGCGATATGCGACAGCGGGCGGCCCTGGTTCAGCAGCGGGATCGCGCGCGCAAGCAATGCCTGCTGGCGCCACTGCGAAAAGCTCACCCCCAGTTCCTGCTTGAAGAGCCGCGAAATCGTGCGCGTGCTCGCGCCGACCTCGCTCGCCCAGTGTTCGAGCGACTCCGCATGCGCCGGGTGCGCGAGTACGGATTCGCACAGCATGCGCAGCCGCTTCTCGTCGGGCATCGGCACCGCGAGCGGCAACGGTTCGGCGTGACTCAGCTCGTCGAGCACGAGCCCGCACAGCAGGCGTTCGCGCCCGGCGCTCAGGTCACGTGCGTCGAGCGCGACGATCAACTCGCGCAGCAGTCCCGTCACTTCGACGACCCGGCACGCGTCGAGCCCGCCCGGCACGATCGACTCGTCGATATACAGCGTGCGCAGATACGCCTCTTCGACGATCACGACCTCGTGCGTCACGTGCGGCGGCACCCAGATCGCGCGGGACGGCGGCACCATCCAGGTCGTGCCGGTCGTCGCGACGCGCAGCACGCCGCGTGACGCGTACGCGAGCTGCGCCCACGCATGCGTGTGCAGCGGGATGCGGCGGCCGGCATCGACCTGCCGGGCGCGCACGCGCATCGGATGGACGGCGGTCGGCGCGAATTCGGGCGGGATGTCGATGACGTCGTATGGTTTCGATACGTCGGCTGGGACGGGCGGATTCATGGACGGTTCGGGCAGCGCGGCGGCGATGCCGTTATTTTAGAAGGTGCCGCGCGTGCGCATGCGGCGGTTTTTCGGGCGATCATGCCGTGTTCAAATGAACTTTGTATGGAGCCTGGCGAATCCACGGCGGCGGCCGTGGCCGCGCGCACTTGCGGGTTCGAACCATCGGGCCGATGCGATGGTCTATCCATGCTTGGGCGATTTCGCACGAATCGCGCGCGAACACGGCAACATACGAATCGAAGAGGAGAACCACGATGCGCCACGTATTCGTCTACGGCACCTTGAGAACCGGAGAGGCCAACGACATCGGTCATGCGGCCGCCAGGCACGGGATTGCCGCGCCGACGCTGCTCGGCGCGGTCGCGCTGCCGGGCGAACTGTACGATTTCGGCACGTATCCGGGGATGATCGCCGGGCCGGCCGGCAAGTCGCTGGTCTGGGGCGACGTCTACGAGGTCGACGAGCAGCTCGTCCCCGTGCTCGACGAGATCGAGCGGGTCTATCCGGGCGTCGACTCGCTGTTCAAGCCGGAACACGTGACCGTCGAGCTCGGCGGCCGGCAGTACGCCTGCCTGTATTATCCGATCGCCGCGCACGCGGTCGCCGGGCGTCCGCGCATTGAGTCGGGCGACTGGGTCCAGCACCGGCGCGAGCGGGAAGCCGCCTGATCGGCCGCGCGGCAGCCGCTCGCACCGCAAAGAAAAAGCGCCCTGCGGGGCGCTTTTTTCATGCCGTCATCGCATGCGACCGGCGGCGGCGCGTGGCCGGTCGCCGATCGCGGCGGGCAGCTTCGTCAGATTTCCTCGTACAGCGGCAGCGTCAGGAATTCGGTGAAGCCTTCCGACGTCGACATCTGTTCGAAGATCGCCGCGGCGTGCTCGTACGGCTGCGTGTTGCCGCCGACCGAACGCTTCACGTTGTCGAGTTCGGCCTTCGCGTATTCGCGCACGAGTTCGGCCGTGACCTTGCGGCCGTCGTCGAGCACGCCCTTCGGCGAGCGAATCCACTGCCACACCTGCGAACGGGAAATCTCGGCCGTGGCCGCGTCTTCCATCAGGTTGTGGATCGGCACGCAGCCGTTGCCGTCGAGCCATGCGCCGAGGTAGTGGATGCCGACGTTGATGTTGTTGCGCAGGCCGGCCTCGGTGATCGGCGCTTCAGGCTGGAAGTCGAGCAGGTTCTTGCCCTCGACCTGCACGTCGTCGCGCTGCTTCGCGATCTGGTTCGGCTTGTCGCCGAGCACCTTGACGAACTCTTCCATCGCGATCGGCACGAGGCCCGGGTGTGCAACCCAGCCGCCGTCGTAACCGTCGGTCGCGTCGCGCTGCTTGTCCGAGCGCACGCCGCCCATCGCCTTGTCGTTCGCTTCCGGATCGTTCTTGATCGGGATCAGCGCGCTCATCCCGCCGATCGCCGGCGCATTGCGCTTGTGGCAGGTCTTCAGCAGCAGCAGCGCGTACGCGCGCATGAACGGCACCGTCATCGTGATCTTCGAACGCTCGGCGAGGCAGAAATCGCGGTCGTTCTTGAACTTCTTGATCGCCGAGAAGATGTAGTCCCAGCGGCCGGCGTTCAGGCCCGAGCTGTGCTCGCGCAGTTCATACAGGATTTCGTCCATCTCGAACGCGGCGAGGATCGTCTCGATCAGCACCGTCGCGCGGATCGTGCCGCGCGGCACGCCGACCGCTTCCTGCGCGGCGACGAAGATGTCGTTCCACAGGCGCGCCTCGAGATGGCTTTCCATCTTCGGCAGGTAGAAGTACGGGCCCGAACCGCGAGCGATCAGCTCCTTCGCGTTGTGGAACAGGAACAGCGCGAAATCGAAGATGCCGCCGGACACGCGCTGGCCGTCGACCGTCACGTGCTTCTCGTCGAGGTGCCAGCCGCGCGGACGCACGATCAGCGTCGCGACCTTGTCGTTCAGCTGGTACGACTTGCCGTTCTGCTCGAGCGAGATCGTGCGGCGTACCGCGTCCTTCAGGTTGATCTGGCCGTCGATCTGGTTCGTCCAACTCGGCGCGTTCGAATCCTCGAAGTCCGTCATGTACGAATCGGCGCCCGAGTTCAGCGCGTTGATGATCATCTTGCGCTCGACGGGGCCCGTGATCTCGACGCGGCGGCATTGCAGGTCGGCCGGCAGCGGCGCAACCTTCCAGTCGCCTTCGCGGATCGCCTTCGTGTCAGCCAGGAAGTCGGGGCGCTCGCCCGCGTCGAGGCGTTTGGTGCGCTCGACGCGCGCCTGCAGCAACGCCTGGCGGCGCGGTTCGAACGTGCGGTGCAGCGCCGCGACGAGTTCGAGCGCGTCGGGCGTCAGGATCGCTTCGTAACCCGGCTTGATTTCGCCGGTGATCGCCATGCCTTGCGGCAGCGTGATCGGGGTGCTCATGAGTCTCATCTCCTTGGTCGGTCAGTTGCGGTTTCGGTGAAGGGGGAAGGCGGCAGCATGGCGAACGTCATGCACCCGGGCCGGGGCGCGTGCGGTTTGCGGGTCTGCCGGACGGAGCCGGGGTGGCGAGGAATGCGAGCAGGTCGGCCATGCCGGTGCCCGTACCGTCGGGCGGCACGCCGAGTTCCTCGGCGGGCGCGCCCGTGCGGTTGAGCCAGAACGTCGTGTAGCCGAACCACGCGGCACCGGCGACGTCCCAGGCGTTCGACGACACGAACACGATGTTGCGCGGGTTCGGCCCGAACGCGGCGGTACCGAGCGCGTAGGCGGCCGGACTCGGCTTGTATGCGCGCACGGTGTCGGCCGACAGCACGCGATCGAACAATCCGGACATGCCGGCGCTCTTGATCGCGATGTCGAGCATCTGCGGGGTGCCGTTCGACAGGATCGCGAGCGGCGGGCGCGGTTCGAGCGCGCGCAGCTTGCGCAGCGCGGGCACCGTGTCGGGATAGGTGGACAGGCAGGCGTATTCGTCCATCAGCCGCTTCTCGGCCGCGCTGTTCAGCGCGAGCCCGAGCCGGCGCGCGGCGAACCGCAGCGCGTCGAGCGTGATGTCCCGGAACGGGCGATAGCGGGCGCCGGCCGGATCGGCGAGCGTGCGCAGCTGCGAGTATTCGATTTGCTTGCGTCGCCACAGCTGCGACAACCGTTCCCCGTGACCGGGAAACATCTGTTCTGCCGCGGGCACGACCGCGCGCACGTCGAACAACGTGCCGAATGCGTCGAAGAGGATTGCGTCGGGAGAGGAGAGTGTCGTTGTGGCCGACATAGCCTTGCGCTCCAGTTTCAGAGGTCGGACCGATTCTATTCGTGATCGTAGGTGCTAAAAAAGACGCAAATCATCACTTGATCTTTTACTTTCATATACCTAATCTTGAGCGCTTAAGCCATTTGAAGGGCGGCAGCGCCGTCCTTGCGAGTCATGGACCGGTTCAAACAGATAGAAACGTTCGCCGCGGTCGCGGCGAAAGGCAGCCTGTCGGCGGCCGCGCACGCGGAAGGCGTCGCGCCGGCGATCATCGGCCGCCGCCTCGATGCGCTCGAGGAGCGGCTCGGCGTCAAGCTGCTGGTGCGCACGACGCGCAAGCTCACGCTGACGTTCGAGGGTTCGGCGTTCCTCGAGGATTGCCAGCGGATCATCAACGACATGCAGAACGCCGAGGCGAGCGTGTCCGCCGGCGGCGTCAAGGCGAGCGGCCACTTGCGCATTTCCGCGCCGGCAGGTTTCGGCCGGCGGCACGTCGCGCCGCTCGTGCCGGAATTCAGCGTCGAGCATCCGGACGTGTCGGTCACGCTCGACCTGTCCGACCGGATGGTCGATCTCGTCAACGAAGGGTTCGATTGCGCTGTGCGGCTCGGCGAGCTGCCCGACTCGTCGCTCGTGTCGCTGAAGCTCGGCGAGAACCGCCGCGTGTGCGTCGCGTCTCCCGCGTATCTGGCGCGGCGCGGCACGCCGGTCACGCTCGCGGAACTGGCGCGGCACAACTGCCTCGCGCTCGCGGCGAACGCGAACCAGCAACGCGGCTGGGCGTTCCAGGAGGACGACAAAGTCGTGTCGATCCGCGTGAACGGCACGATGGAATGCTCGGACGGCGCGGTGCTGCACGAGTGGTGCCTCGCCGGCCACGGCCTGGCGTGGCGTTCGTGGTGGGAAGTCGGCGACGACATCGCGGCCGGCCGGCTCGTCAGCGTGCTCGACACGTACGCCGCGCCGCCGATCGGCATCCACGCGGTGTTTCCGCAGCGCCGGCACTTGCCGCTGCGCGTGCGCCTGTTTCTCGATTACCTGAAGCACACGTACGAACGGCCCGGTTATTGGGGCGAGTAGGCCGCGCGTGCCCGCGCGTTTCCGATATGAGGGCGAACCCGCTTCGGGTGCTGGATGCGCGGTTTCGCACACTACAATCGTTACAGGCATGCCAGATGCGTTGCGGCCGGCTCGGATGGGCTCGCGGCGCGCGGCGTGCGACTGACGAAGGAGGGCGCGATGTTCCGGCACATCCTCGTTCCAACCGACGGTTCCGACCTGTCGCAGAAGGCGATCGACGGCGCGATCGACCTGGCGCGCGCGGTCAGCGCTCGCGTGACGGCCTACGCGTGCCTGCCGCAGTATCCGTACTCGCCATTTTCCGAAGTGATCATCGAGCCGCCCGCCGATTTCCGGGCGCGCAGCGAGCGCGAGGCGCGCGCGCATCTCGACGAGGTCGAAGCGGCCGCGAAGGCGGCCGGCGTCGCCTGCGACACATGGACGAGCGTGCATCCGTCGCCGTATCTCGGCATCATCGAGGCGGCCGAACGCGGCGGCTGCGACGTGATCTTCATGGCGTCCCACGGACGCCGCGGGCTCGGCAGCCTGCTGATCGGCAGCGAGACGCAGCGTGTGCTGACCCATACGAAAATCCCGGTGATCGTCTATCGGTAGGGCGGTGCCGGCCTTGGCCACGCGTGTCGCGCCATGGAAAAAGGGCGCGCCGGACAGAGCCGGCGCGCGTCGTTGCTGGCGGCCCGCGGGCCGCGCGGCCGGTCGCGCGATCGGAATCGCGCGCCTGCCGTCTCCTCCCTGATTGTTGTCCTGTTGCCGATGCCGCGCCGTCGCGAGACAGGGCGGGCATCGATGCGACGCGTGACGCGTGTTACGCGACCTTCTTGCCGTCGAAGAACTGCTCGTCTTCGGTCGAGCCGTGCAGCGCGGTCGTCGATGCTTCGCGCTCGACCGTCTGCGTCACCGCGTCGAAGTAGCCGGTGCCGACTTCGCGCTGGTGCTTGACGGCCGTGAAGCCCTTGTCGGCTGCCGCGAACTCGGCCTGCTGCAGTTCGACGAACGCGCTCATCTGCGTGCGGGCATAACCGTGCGCGAGGTTGAACATCGAGTAGTTCAGCGCGTGGAAGCCGGCCAGCGTGATGAACTGGAACTTGTAGCCCATCGCGCCGAGTTCCTTCTGGAACTTCGCGATCGTCGCGTCGTCGAGGTTCTTCTTCCAGTTGAACGACGGCGAGCAGTTGTACGACAGCATCTTGCCCGGGAACTGCTTGTGGATCGCTTCCGCGAACTTCTTCGCGTACTCGAGATCCGGCTTGCCCGTTTCGCACCAGACCAGGTCGGCATGCGGCGCGTACGCGAGACCGCGCGAGATCGCCTGCTCGAGGCCCGGCTTCGTGCGGAAGAAACCTTCCACCGTGCGCTCGCCCGTCAGGAACGGCTTGTCGTTGTCGTCGACGTCGGACGTGATCAGGTCGGCCGCTTCGGCGTCGGTGCGGGCAACCAGCACGGTCGGCGTGCCCATCACGTCGGCCGCGAGACGCGCAGCCGACAGCTTCGCGACCGCTTCGCGCGTCGGCACGAGCACCTTGCCGCCCATGTGGCCGCACTTCTTCACCGAAGCGAGCTGGTCTTCGAAGTGGACGCCCGATGCGCCTGCCTCGATCATCGCCTTCATCAGTTCGAACGCGTTCAGCACGCCGCCGAAACCGGCTTCCGCATCGGCCACGATCGGCGCGAAGAAGTCGACATAACCTTCGTCACCCGGGTTCTTGCCTTCCGACCACTGGATCTGGTCGGCGCGCGTCAGCGTGTTGTTGATGCGCTTCACGACCAGCGGCACCGAGTTGGCCGGATACAGCGACTGGTCCGGGTACATTTCGCCCGCGACGTTCGCGTCGCCGGCCACCTGCCAGCCGGACAGGTAGATGGCCTTCAGGCCGGCCTTCACCTGCTGCATCGCCTGGTTGCCGGTCAGCGCGCCGAGTGCGTTGACGAACGGCTCGCCGTTGATGAGGCGCCACAGCTTTTCCGCGCCGCGCTTGGCCAGCGTGTGCTCGATCGGGACCGAGCCGCGCAGGCGGACCACGTCCTCAGCCGTGTAGCCGCGCTTGATGCCCTTCCAGCGCGGATCGGTTTCCCATTGCGTTTGCAGTTCCTGTGCCTGTTGCTGACGCGACATGATGAGCTCCTTGATGCTGTGTGTTGCCTAATGGGTCGAATCCGACGGCGGTGATGCTGTTCGCGAAGCCGGGAGCGGTGCATTCCGGTTCGTGAAGTCTTGTATAAGAGTCTAGGCAAATCGACGGGAGCGAGACAGGGGCTTTCTCAGGAAGTGTGTAATTTTTTTATTGTTTTAAATCAATTGCTTGTATTTTCAATTTCGGGATAAGAAACGTATTTTCCCATCCCGCAATCGCTCATGTTGTGCCACGCAACATGATTTTTTACGACGCAAAAAAATTTTCCGCATCGTGAAACGCGCGACGAGGCGAAAAAAAACCGGCGCATATGCGCCGGTCGGCTGGATTGGCGGGGCGGCCATCCGCGGGATGGCCATCCGCGGGGCGGCCAGCGGCCGCCCGTGCGTGCTTACGACGCAGAGTTGCTGCGACGCGGGCCGCCGCTGCGCTGGCCGTCGCGACGCGGGCCGCCGTCACGGCTGCCACCCGGCTTGCCGCTCCAGCCGCCACCATTGCCGCCGCCGTAGCTGCGGCCGCTACCGCCATTGCCGCCGCCCGGCTTGCCGCCGAAACGTCGACCGCCGCCGTTACCGCCGCCCGGACGGCCGCGGCCACCGGTGCCGCCGTTACGCGGGGGTGCCTTGCGCGGCTCGAAACCTTCGATCACGTTGACCGGCAGCGGCGCACGAACGAAGCGCTCGATGCGCTTGAGCGCGCCTTGCTCGGCGTGGTGCACGAGGCTCACCGCGGTGCCCGAACGGCCCGCGCGGCCCGTACGGCCGATACGGTGCACGTAGTCTTCCGCGAACTTCGGCAGGTCGTAGTTGAACACGTGCGTGATGCCCGGGATGTCGATGCCGCGTGCCGCGACGTCGGTCGCGACCAGCACGCGCACGCGGCGCTCGCGCAGCGCACGGATCGTGCGGTTACGCGCGCCCTGCGGCAGGTCGCCATGCAGCGCGGCCGACTCGAAACCAGCGTCGGCGAGACGGCCGGCGAGCTGGTCGGCGTCGATCTTGGTCGCCGTGAAGATGATCGCCTGGTCGAGCGCGTCGTCGCGCAGCAGGTGATCGAGCAGGCGATCCTTGTGATCGCGGTCGTCGACGTAGTGCACGGTCTGCGCGATGTTCGCGCGCGATTCGAGGCGTTGCTGGATCTCGATGCGCTCCGGGTCCTTCAGCAGGCGGCTCGTCAGCGAACCGATCTTGCCGTCGAGCGTGGCCGAGAACAGCATCGTCTGGCGCGACGCCGGCGTGGCGGCAACGATCGTTTCGATATCGTCGATGAAGCCCATGTCGAGCATGCGGTCGGCTTCGTCGAGCACCAGCATCTTCAGTTCGGACAGGTCGATACGGCCGCGCTCGAGGTGATCGAGCAGACGGCCCGGCGTGGCGACCAGGATTTCGGGGTTCTTCGCGAGCAGCATCAGCTGCTGGCCGTAGGCGACGCCGCCGAGGATGCTGACCGTGCGCAGGCGCTTCAGGTGCTTGCCGTAGTTCGATGCGGCCGTGGTGACCTGCATCGCGAGTTCACGGGTCGGCGTCAGCACGAGCAGGCTCGGGCGCGCGACGGGTTGCGGGCGGCGCACACGGCGGTCACCCTGGCTCGGCTCACGCGGCGCGCGCGGTTGCTGCGCCAGCGTTTTCTGGAGCTGCGCGAAACGTTCGATCGCGGGCAGCATGAATGCAGCCGTCTTGCCCGAACCGGTCGGGCTCGACACCAGCAGGTCACGGCCGGCGATGCCGGCCGGAATCGCGCGCTGTTGGACCGGCGTCGGCTTCACATAGCCGGCGGCCTCCAGCGCGGAGACGATCTCCGGCGACAACCCGAGCGACGCGAAGCTCGGCTCGTCCGACGCCGGTTCGACCGCGGCCGGTACGGCGGCGTCGTCGAGACCGAGCGCCTGGTCGGCGATCGCGTTGAGCGGGCTGGAGTTGATGCTCGAAGTCATAACAATCCTTGAAACACAGTGGGTGAAACGTCGGCGCCAATCGCGCATACCCAAGTCGTCGGATTCAGCGAGCAAATCGGGAAACGGGTGCAATCCGCCGAACAGTCGGCGGATGAGGCATTAGAAGCTGTTTTGGGTGCGGCGCGCTTCAGGAGCGGGGCCGCCAGCCTGATAAGTGACGACCGCGAGGGTCGAAGCAGGAGGGGACAGGTTCTAAACCGGATTGGAGCTTAACGCTACGAGGCGTCTGGCCGGAACGGCTTGCGAGCCGAGCGCGGGAGGTGACGCAGGCCGCATTATAAAGAAATTTGCTGCGCTGCGCCACTGATTTGATTGCCTATTGCGGCGGGACCGATTCGGTCAGGATGCGGTGCCGTTCTTCAGCGATTCGACGAGCTCGACGTATTGTTGCTTCGCCGCTTCCTGCGACGTGCCTTTCAGCGCGTCCCAGGCGTCGTACTTGTACTTGCCGACGATGTCGGTGAAGCCCGGCTTGTCGCCATGGGCATCGCCGTCGGTCGCCTGCTTGAACAGCGCATACAGGCGCAGCAGGGTCAGGTTGCCCGGTCGTTCCGTCAGTTGCTTGACGTCGATCTGGGCCTGGTCGAATTGGGCGGTGAGTTCGCTCATCGGGTGTCTCCGTAAGGGTTTCAGGTCGGGCGATCTTAACAAGCGGACCGCCGCGCGGGGTCGAGCGATCCTTCCAAACCGCCGCCGGCGCCGCGCGCACGCGCAGATCGGGCCCGATCGCCCGTGGGAGCGGGGCGCCGCATTACAATGTCGGCCATGACGCAAACAGTGCTCCTCGCCATCGATACGTCGACCGAATACTGCTCGGTCGCGCTGCTGCGCTCGGCTCAAGCCGATGACGCCATTTCCACCCCGCAAACCTGGGTCCGCCACGAGCAGACGGGCGCCGTGTCGAGCACGCGCGTGCTGCCGGCGATCCAGGCGCTTTTCGCCGAATCGGGGCTGACGCTCGCCGATTGCGATGCGATCGCGTTCGGCGCGGGCCCCGGCTCGTTCACGGGCCTGCGCACCGCGACGGGCATTACCCAGGGCCTCGCGTTCGGCGGTGGGCTGCCGGTCGTGCCGATCGGCACGCTGCTCGCGTGCGCGGAGCACGCGCGGCTGCGCGCGCCCGGCACGACGCGCGTGCTTGCCGCGCTGGACGCGCGGATGGACGAAGCCTACTGGGCGGATTTCGAGTGGGATGACGGCGTCGGCGACTGGCGCACGCTGCATCCTGCCTCGCTCGACGCGCCGGGTGCCGTTGGCGTGCCCGATGCGCCGTTCACGCTCGCGGGCAACGCGGCTGCCGCGTTCGGCACGCAACTGCCGGCCGCGGCACGCGCGGCCGTGATCGACGGCGATGCATTGCCGCATGCGCTGGCGGTCGCGCATGCCGCGCTGCGCGCGTTCCGCGCCGGGCGTGTGGTGCCGGCCGATCAGGCGGCGCCCGAATACGTGCGCGACAAGGTCGCGCAGACGACCGCCGAACGTGTCGCGGCACGCGCCGCGCAGACGGGCGGAGCGAAGGGATGACGGGCGTCCTGCTGAGCGACCGCTATCTGGCGCCGATGACGGACGCGGATCTCGACGAGGTCGTCGAGATCGAACAGGTCGCGTACGAATTCCCGTGGAGCCGCGGCAACTTCGAGGATTCGTTGCGCAACGGCTATCTGGGCGTGTGCCTGCGGCACGTGACCGGCTCGCTCGTCGGCTACTGCGTGCTGATGCCGGTGGTGGACGAGATGCACCTGCTGAACCTGTGCGTCGCGCCGGCCGTGCAGCACGCGGGCGCGGGGCTTGCGCTGCTGCGCGAGGCCGTGCGCATTTCGCGCGCGGAGCGGCTCGACGGCGTGCTGCTCGAGGTGCGGCCGTCCAATACGCGCGCGATCCATCTGTACGAGCGTTTCGGCTTCGTGACGATCGGCCGGCGCAAGAACTACTATCCGGCGAAGCATCGCAGCCGGGAGGACGCGATCGTGATGCGTCTGACGTTGAACAAGGATGAGGGGGACGCGCATGGCGTGGGCTGAAGCGGCACTCGAGGAAATGGGCCTCGCGCAGATCTGGGTGCGACGCGGGCAGCGCGCGGACGAAGGCGCGGCAGTCGATGCGCCCGCCGCGGCGCAAACCGGTGCGGTGGGCGACACCTCCGTGGTTGCCGCCGATCGGCCGGCGCGCGCGGCGCGTACGCCTTCGCAAGACGATGCGCCGCCATCCGTCGTGCGTGCGGTCGAAGCGCCACCGTCGAGCGAGCCCGGCACGCCGGCGCGCCGTGTGGCCGAGGACGATCGCGCGCCCGTGCCGGCCGCCTCGGCCGATGCGATGCCGCCGATGGACGACGCACCGCCTGCCGGCGATGACGATTTCGCGTGGTTCGACGCGGCGCCGCCGGGCGATCCCGCGCCGGTTGCCGAACCGCGCCGCGCCGAAACGCCGGTTGCCGTGCTCGACTGGGATGCGCTGGCCGCGCGCGTGGCCGGCTGTACGCAGTGCCGGTTGTGCGAGAAGCGGACCAACACCGTGTTCGGCGTCGGCGACCGCGAAGCGGACTGGATGCTGATCGGCGAAGCGCCCGGCGAAAACGAGGACAAGCAGGGCGAGCCGTTCGTCGGCCAGGCCGGCAAGCTGCTCGACAACATGCTGCAGTCGCTGTCGCTCCAGCGCGGTGACAACGTGTATATCGCGAACGTGATCAAGTGCCGGCCGCCCGGCAACCGCAATCCGGAACCGGACGAGGTCGCAAGCTGCGAGCCTTATCTGCAGCGCCAGGTTGCGCTCGTGAAGCCGAAGCTGATTGTCGCGCTCGGCCGTTTTGCCGCGCAGACGTTGCTGAAGACGGATGCGAGCATCGCGTCGCTGCGCGGCCGCGTGCATGCGTACGAAGGCGTGCCGGTGATCGTCACCTACCACCCGGCGTACCTGCTGCGCAGCCTGCAGGACAAGTCGAAGGCATGGGCCGACCTGTGCCTCGCGCGCGACACGTTCCAGCGCGCGGCCGGTGCCGACGCGAACGGGCCGGCCGGTCAATGACGGCCGGCGCGGCGTTCGCATTCGTCGATACGCTGCGTGACGCCGCGGTGCGCGATCTGGGCTGGCTGCTCGCCAGCCCGAGCCTGCTTACCGCGGCACCCGGCGCACCGCTCGCGCATCCGTGGCCGGATGCGGCCGGATGGTCGGCCGTTCAAGCGTGGCTCGCCGCGCTCGATGCGCAGCCTGAGCCGCTGCGCCGCGCGCTCGACGGGCTGCGGCCCGTACGGCTCGGCCGCTATGCGGAATGCCTGCTCGAGTATTTCCTCACGCACGGACCGTCGCTGCAGCTCGTCGCGGCCAATCTCCCGCTGCGCAGCCACGGCCGGACGCTCGGCGAAGTCGATTTTCTCGTCGATGCGCCGGACGGGCAGCGCCTGCACTGGGAGCTCGCGGTGAAGTGCTATCTGTGCGCACCGGTGCGCGACGGCGCGTCGCTCGCCGACTTCGTCGGGCCCAACCTCGTCGACCGACTCGACCGCAAGCGCAGCCGGCTGCTCGACCACCAGCTGCGGCTCGGCGATCGCGACGGCTTTGCGCTGCTCGGCTACGGTGCGCCGTCCGATGCGCAGATGTTCATCAAGGGCTGGCTGTTCTATCCGCACGGCGTGCCGCTGCCGCCGGTGTCCGCGGAAATCGCGCCGGATCACCCGCGCGGTTTCTGGCTGACGCACGCGCAGTGGCCGACGTGGGCGGCCGCGCAGCGTGCCGGTGTCGCATGGAGCGTGTTGCCGAGGCTTGCGTGGCTCGCGCCGCGGTGTGTTGCTGCCGACGCCGGCTTCGAACTCGAACCGCTGGCCGCCGCACTCGAGTTGCCGCCCGTGCTGACGGCGCGTCAGGCGCCCGCACTGATCGGCATCCACGAGAAGGGCGGCGATGGCACGTGGCGCGAGACGGCGCGCGGCTTCGTCGTGCCCGACGACTGGCCGGCGCATGCGCAGGCATTCGCCGCGCAGGACAGCTGACGCTGCGTCAGCCGGCGCTTACCACCAGCGATGGAAGTGATGGACGGGACCGACGCCGTGACCGACGTCGAGGTGACCGCTCGCGGCGATCGCGCCGGTCAGGTAGGCCTTCGCTTCGCGCACCGCGCTTTCGAGGTCGGGCTGCTGCGGCAGCAGCGCGGCAATCGCGGACGACAGCGTGCAGCCCGTGCCGTGCGTGTTGCTGACCGGTACACGCGGGCCGTCGAGCCGCACGGTGTGCGTCGCATCGACGAGCCAGTCGGGGCTCGCGGCCGCGTCGGGCAGGTGGCCGCCTTTCATCAGCACGGCGCGCGCGCCCGTCTGCAGCAACGCCCGGCCTTGGCGGACCATGTCGTCTTCCGTGGTCGCGGGCGTGTCGCCGAGCAGCGCGGCCGCTTCCGGCAGGTTCGGCGTGACGACGGTCGCCAGCGGCAGCAGCGCGTCGCGCAACGCGTCGACGGCGTCGGGCGCAAGCAGCGCGTGCGAACTCTTCGAGATCATCACCGTGTCGAGCACGACGAAGCGCGGCGCGTAACGCCGCAGCGCGTCGGCCACCGCGTGCACGATCGCCGCGTTGGCAAGCATCCCGATCTTGACCGCGTCGATGCGGATGTCGTCGAACACCGCGTCGAGCTGCGCGGTCACGAACGCGGCGTCCGGCGCGTGCACGCCGGTCACGCCGCGCGTGTTCTGCGCGGTCAGCGCGGTGATCACGCTGGCGCCGTACGCGCCGAGCGCGGAAAACGTCTTCAGGTCGGCCTGGATCCCTGCGCCGCCGCCCGAATCGGAGCCGGCGATCGTCAGGATGTTGGGTATCGGGTGCGTCATGAGGGCAACGCGCCGGTTCGAAGACCGGCGCCGACGGACAGAAACGGGAAGTGTAGCGTCAGTGCCGCGATTCGCCGATCAGCGCGACCGAGTCGAACTGACGCTGGTTCGCCTGATGGCGGCGCATCACGAGCCACATCGTCAGGCAGACGAACGTGCCGAACAGCACGATCACGACCCCCACCGGCACGTCGAGCCACACGAGCACCGCGTACAGGCACAGCATCACGAGCACCGACAGGTTCTCGTTGAAGTTCTGTACCGCGATCGAGTGGCCGGCCGACAGCAGCACGTGGCCGCGATGCTGCAGCAGCGCGTTCATCGGAACGACGAAGTAGCCGGACAACGCACCGACGCCGATCAGGAACAGGTACGCGACGATCAGGTACACGGGCATGCGCATGTGGCCGAAGTGCACGGCCCAGTGCGACGGGAACAGGTCGCGCGTGTAGAACGCCATCAGCATCACCGCGATGCCCATGATGATGCCGACGGGCAGCACGGACAGCGACTTCTTCAGCGGGATCCGGGCTGCGGCGGCGATCGCGCCGGCCGCGACGCCGACCGCGACCACGGCCTGCAGGATCGCGCCTTCCGACAGCGACATGCCGAGCGACACCTCGGCCCATTTCAGTACGATGAACTGCAGCGTCGCGCCGGCACCCCAGAACAGCGTCGTGACCGCCAGCGAGATCTGGCCGAGCTTGTCGCGCCACAGCACCATGAAGCAGTCGGCGAAATCCGTGAGGAGCTTGACCGGGCCGCGCTCCTGCTTCGGGTAGCGGGCGCCCGTATCGGGAATGCGCAGGTTGAACAGTGCGGCGATCACGTAGATCGCCATGATGATCGCCATCGCTGCTTCGGCCGGCGTGCTGATCCAGTCGGGGGTGTGCGCGATCACGTGCGACGCGATGTGCGGGCTGATCAGCGCGCCGCCGAGCACGGTGCCGAGAATGATCGAGCTGACGGTCGTGCCTTCGATCCAGCCGTTCGCGGCGACCAGCCGGTCGGCCGGCAGCAGCTCGGTGAGAATGCCGTATTTCGCGGGCGAGTAGGCCGCCGCGCCGAATCCGACGATCCCGTATGCGATCAGCGGGTGCGCGCCGAACAGCATGATCATGCAGCCGACCACCTTGATCGAGTTGGTGATGAACATCACGCGCCCCTTCGGGCGCGAATCCGCGAAAGCACCGACATACGCCGCCAACACCACGTACGACAACACGAAGAACAGCTTCAGCAGCGGTGTCATCCAGTTGGGAGCGTGGAGGTCTTTCAGCAGGGCGATGGCGGCGATGAGGAGCGCATTGTCGGCCAGCGACGAGAAAAACTGCGCGGCCATGATGGTGTAAAAACCTTTTTTCATCTGATGCGATGCTTTCGTCGCTGCGGCAGGGCCGCGTAGGCCGCCTGATATGCGATCGGCTTATTCCGTTCGAAATGGGTTGTGCGCACGGCTTTATAACATGAAAATACAGCAATTCGGACTAGCAAGATTCCCCGATCGTTCCGCAAATTGTCGGCTTCGGTGCTCAAAAGGCGCGGTAAGCTGATGATTCGCAAGCGTCTTTACGTAAATTTCCCATGCCGCGCCCGATCTCCGCCACCATCCACACCGCCGCTCTCGCGAACAATCTCTCCGTCGTCCGCCGCTTTGCCGGCCCGTCCAAGGTCTGGGCGGTCGTCAAGGCCAACGCGTACGGCCACGGTCTCGCCCGCGCGTTTCCGGGCTTGCGCGGCACCGACGGTTTCGGCCTGCTCGACCTCGACGAGGCCGTGAAACTGCGCGAGCTCGGCTGGGCCGGCCCGATCCTGTTGCTCGAAGGATTCTTCCGCTCGACCGACATCGACGTGATCGACCGCTACAGCCTGACGACGACGGTCCATAACGACGAGCAGATGCGGATGCTGGAAACCGCGCGGCTGTCGAAGCCCGTCAACGTGCAGCTCAAGATGAACAGCGGGATGAACCGGCTCGGCTACGTGCCGGAAAAATACCGCGCTGCCTGGGAGCGCGCCCGCGCGTGCCCCGGCATCGGCCAGATCACGTTGATGACCCATTTTTCGGACGCCGATAACGAGCGCGGCGTCGCCGAGCAACTCGCGACGTTCGAGCGCGGTGCGGAAAGCATCGCCGGCGCGCGCAGTCTCGCGAACTCGGCCGCCGTGCTGTGGCATCCGGATACGCACTTCGACTGGGTGCGGCCGGGGATCGTGCTGTATGGCGCGTCGCCGTCCGGGCTGTCGTCCGATATCGCCGACACGGGGCTGAAGCCCGCGATGACGCTCGCGTCCGAGTTGATCGCGGTGCAGACGATCGCGAAGGGCCAGGCGATCGGTTATGGATCGACGTTCTCCGCGCAGGCGCCGATGCGGGTCGGCGTCGTCGCGTGCGGCTACGCGGACGGTTATCCGCGCGTCGCGCCCGAAGGCACGCCCGTGATCGTCGACGGCATCCGTACGCGGATCGTCGGCCGCGTGTCGATGGACATGATTACCGTCGACCTGACCCCGTGCCCGCAGGCGGGCGTCGGGGCGCGCGTCGAGCTGTGGGGCAACGCACTGCCGATCGACGACGTCGCCCGCCACTGCGGCACGATCGGCTACGAGCTGATGTGTGCGGTCGCCGGCCGCGTGCCCGTGCGCGCGGAATAAGGGCGTCACGCGTGGCCAAACAGAAAACCATCTATGTCTGCAGCGAGTGCGGCGGGCAGTCCCCGAAGTGGCAGGGGCAGTGTCCGTCGTGCCAGGCCTGGAACACGCTCGTCGAATCGGTTCCCGAGACGCCGTCGGCCCACCGTTTCCAGTCGCTCGCGAAGCGGGCGCCGGTACAGCGGCTCGTCGACATCGAAGCGGCCGACGTGCCGCGCTTCTCGACGGGCATCGGCGAATTCGACCGCGTGCTCGGCGGCGGGCTGGTGCCCGGCGGCGTCGTGCTGATCGGCGGCGACCCGGGCATCGGCAAGTCGACGCTGCTGCTGCAGTCGCTCGCGGACATCGCGAGCGAACGGCGCGCGCTCTATATCAGCGGCGAGGAATCGGCCGCGCAGATCGCGTTGCGCGCGCAACGGCTTGCGCTGCTCGACGGCGGCACGCCGGCGGCCGAGCTGCAGTTGCTCGCCGAAATCCAGCTCGAAAAGATCCAGGCCGCGATCGACGCGGAACGGCCGGACGTGGCGGTGATCGACTCGATCCAGACCGTCTATTCGGAGGCGCTCACGTCGGCGCCGGGTTCGGTCGCGCAGGTGCGCGAATGCGCGGCGCAGCTCACGCGTATCGCGAAACAGTCGGGCACCGCGATCATCATGGTCGGGCACGTGACGAAGGAGGGCAACCTCGCCGGCCCGCGCGTGCTCGAGCACATCGTCGACACGGTGCTGTATTTCGAGGGCGACACGCATTCGTCGTTCCGGCTCGTGCGGGCGTTCAAGAACCGCTTCGGCGCGGTCAACGAACTCGGCGTGTTCGCGATGACCGAGCGCGGGCTGCGCGGCGTCGCGAATCCGTCCGCGCTGTTCCTGTCGCAGCACGAGCAGGTCGTGCCTGGCTCGTGCGTGCTCGTCACGCAGGAAGGCACGCGTCCGCTGCTCGTCGAAATCCAGGCGCTCGTCGATACCGCGCATGTGCCCAACCCGCGCCGGCTTGCGGTCGGCCTCGAGCAGAACCGGCTCGCGATGCTGCTCGCGGTGCTGCACCGGCACGCGGGCATCGCGTGCTTCGACCAGGACGTCTTCCTCAATGCAGTCGGCGGCGTGAAGATCACCGAGCCGGCCGCCGATCTCGCGGTGCTGCTCGCGATCCATTCGTCGATGCGCAACAAGGCGCTGCCGAAGGGGTTGTTCGTGTTCGGCGAGGTGGGGCTGGCGGGCGAGATCCGGCCGTCCCCGCGCGGGCAGGAGCGGCTGCGCGAGGCGGCGAAGCTCGGCTTCACGTCCGCGCTGATCCCGAAGGCGAATGCGCCGAAACAGCCGATCGAAGGGCTGAACGTGATGGCCGTCGAGCGGATCGAGCAGGCGATCGACCGCGTGCGCGATCTCGAGTGATCGACCCGGCAGCCGCGCGGGCTGGGCCTGTCGGCGATCTGTCACGTAATTCGCTGTAAAGAATATGTAGGCTTCTGTAACCCGCCGGACATCGCTTTTCCCTATCCTTTGCCGGATTGTCGAACCGCGAATACGAAGGGTACCTATGTTGAAATCGTACGTGGAAGTGCCAAGCGGACGTCTTTACAACCTGCGCGGCTGCCGCGTGTCGGAGCCGATTCGCCAGCCCTGGGGCGGCGGATGCCGGATCGTCGAATGGATCGACGAAGAAGGGCGCCTGGCGCGCAAGGTGGTGTCCGAGGACGTGACGGAAGCGGAGGTCGCCGAGGCGATCCGGCGGCCGACCGAAGGGCGCCGGCACCTGATGGGCGATGACGAGCAGATGCCGCGCGACACGCTGCCGCGCCGTTGAGCCGGCAACACGGCGAGCGGCCGACGAACCGACGCAGCGACGAACAACGGCAACAGACAGGCCGGGCCAGCGTGCCCGGCCTTGTCGCATCCGGGCCCGGCGCGGGCCCGTTGGCTTGATGGCTTGTCGAAACCGCGACCGCGTTCAGCCGATCTGCTCGAGTTCTTCGTGCGCGGCGAGCCAGTCGGCCTCGATCGTTTCGAGCCGGGTGTTGACGTCGCCGAGCTTGCGGATCGCGTCGGTCAGTTCCGTCTTGCGCGCGGCGTCGTAGCTCGCCGGATCGGCGACGAACGCGTCGAGGCGCGCCTTCTCCGCGTGCAGCGTCTCCATTTCCTTTTCGAGCTTCGTGATGCGCGTCTGCAGCGGCTTTTTCAACACCGACAGGCGCTGCCGCTCCTCGGCGGCCTGACGCTTCTGGTCCTTGCGGTTGGCCGCGGCACCCGCGCCCGGCGAAGCCGCGCTGTCGGCCTTCGCGGCTGCGCGCTGCTCCGCCGCGTGCTGCAGCAGCCAGTCGCGGTAGTCGTCGAGGTCGCCGTCGAACGGCTGCAGCCGGTGCTTCGCGACGAGCATGAACTGGTCGGTCGTCGCGCGCAGCAGATGGCGGTCGTGCGATACGAGAATCAGCGTGCCTTCGAACTGCGCGAGCGCCATCGTCAGCGCATGGCGTGTTTCGAGGTCGAGGTGGTTCGTCGGTTCGTCGAGCAGCAGCAGGTTCGGCTTCTGCCAGATGATCAGCGCGAGCGCGAGGCGCGCTTTCTCGCCGCCCGAGAACGGGCCGACGGCACTCGTCGCCATGTCGCCCGAGAAATTGAAGCCGCCGAGGAAGTCGCGCAGCTCCTGCTCGCGCGTGTCGGGCGCGAGCCGCGCCAGATGCGCGAGCGGCGAATCGTCTTCGCGCAGCGTTTCGAGCTGGTGCTGCGCGAAATAGCCGATCGTCAGCCCCTTGCCGTCACGGACCTGGCCCGACAGCGGCACGAGCGTGCCGGCCAGCGTCTTGATCAGCGTCGACTTGCCCTGGCCGTTCGCGCCGAGCAGGCCGATGCGCTGCCCGTTCTGGATCGACAGCGCCACGCGCTCGACGATCGGGATTTCCACGCCGTCGTCGGCATGGTAACCGCAGCGGACGTCTTCCATCACCATCATCGGGTTCGGCGCGGCGTCGGGCGTGCGGAATTCGAACGTGAACGGCGACGCGATGTGCGCGGGCGCGATCAGCTCCATCTTCTCGAGCGCCTTCATCCGGCTTTGCGCCTGCTTGGCCTTGGTCGCCTTGGCCTTGAAGCGGTCGACGAAGCTCTGCAGGTGCTCGATCGTCTTCTGCTGCTTTTCGTATGCGTTTTGCTGCAGCGCCAGTTGCTGCGCGCGCAGCACTTCGAATTGCGAGTAGTTGCCGCCGTAGCGCTTCACCTGGCGGTTTTCCAGATGCAGCGTGACGTTGCAGATCGAATCGAGGAATTCGCGGTCGTGCGAGATCACGACGAGCGTGCCGGGGTAGCGGTGCAGCCAGTCTTCGAGCCAGACGATCGCGTCGAGGTCGAGGTGGTTCGTCGGTTCGTCGAGCAGCAGCAGGTCGGAGCGACACATCAGCGCCTGCGCCAGGTTCAGGCGCATGCGCCAGCCGCCGGAGAAGCTGGCGACGGATTCGCGTGTCTGGGCGAGCGTGAAACCGAGGCCGAGCAGCAGCGCTTCGGCGCGGGCGGGCGCGGTGTAGCCGTCGGCGTCGGCGAAAGCGGCGTGCGCGTTGGCCTCCGCGGCGCCGTCATGCGCGGCCGAGGCGGCGGCGATGCGCGCCTCGATCTCGCGCAGCGCGGCGTCGCCGTCGAGCGTGTAGTCGAGCGCGGAGCGGTCGACGGCGGGCGTTTCCTGCGACACATGGGCGATGCGCCACGACGGCGGCATCGAGAAATCGCCGGCGTCCGAGTGGAGCTCGCCGCGCAGGACGGAGAACAGCGTCGACTTGCCGGCGCCGTTCGCGCCGATCAGGCCGGCTTTCTCGCCGGGGTTGAGCACGAACGAGGTCGACTCGAACAGCGGCTTGGTGCCGCGCGCAAGGCTGAACTGATTGAAACGGATCACGGCGGAAATGGCTGGCCAAAACCGCTATTCTAGACTGCGCGCCGCTCGCGCCGGACATCGGCCGCTCGGCGGATGCCGCAACGGTGCATTTTGGCCTAGACTCCACGTCGATCCGGTTTCGTAAAAGGAGTGCCCGATGTCCACCCTGTATTCGTTCAACGCAGAGACGCTTGCCGGTGCGCCGGTATCGCTCGATGCGTATCGCGGCAAGGTGCTGCTGATCGTCAACACGGCGAGCGAGTGCGGTTTCACGCCGCAGTACGCGGGCCTGCAGAAGCTGTACGACCAGTACGCGGCGCGCGGCTTCTTCGTGCTCGGCTTCCCGTGCAACCAGTTCGGCAAGCAGGAGCCCGGTGACGCCGCGCAGATCGGCGCGTTCTGCGAGCGCAATTACGGCGTCACGTTCCCGATGTTCGCGAAGATCGACGTGAAAGGCGACCATGCGCATCCGCTGTACCGCTATCTGACCGACGAGGCGCCCGGCATTCTCGGCCTCAAGGCGATCAAGTGGAACTTCACGAAATTCCTGATCGACCGCGAAGGGCGCATCGTCAAGCGCTACGCGCCGTCGACCAAGCCCGACGAAATCGCCGCGGATATCGACAAGCTGCTGTGATGGCGGGGGGCGGCGCGTGCAGCGCCGGTGCCGATCGCACCGGCGGCGCCGTTGTCCCGGCCGCTACAGGATCGGCGCGAACAGCCGCGCGACGTGCATCGCGATTCGCCGCCATGCGGGCGAATGGCGGTATTCGTTCGCGTTGACCTCGTACGCCTGCGCGAAGTCGGCATCGAGCATCGTCTCGACCGCGTCCGCGAAGGCGCGGTCGACGGTCAGCACCATGATCTCGAAATTGAGGCGGAACGAGCGGTTGTCGAGATTCGCGCTGCCGATCGCCGCCGCGATGCGGTCGATCAGCACGACCTTCTGGTGCAGGAAGCCCGGGCCGTAGCGAAACACCTTGACGCCGGCATCGACCAGGTCGCGCGCGTACAGCTTCGATGCCTCGAACACCACGTAGTGATCGCGCCGGCTCGGGATCAGGATGCGCACATCGACGCCGCGCATCACGGCGAGCTTCAGCGCGGAGATCACGGCTTCGTCGGGGACGAGGTACGGCGAGGTGATCCAGATCCGCTCGCGCGCGGCATTGATCGCCTCGACGAAGAACAGCGAACCGGTTTCCTGCTTGTCGGCCGGCCCCATCGGCACCACGAGGCAATGCATGTCGTCGCCGGGCAGCGCGGGCGGCGGCAGCGCGAGCGGCGGCAGCTTCTGCGTCGCCCAGTGCCAGTCTTCGGCGAACACGTACTGGATGCTCGCGACCACGGGGCCGCGTATCTCGATGTGCGTATCGCGCCACGGCGACAGGCGTGGCTTCGCGCCGAGATATTCGACGCCGACGTTGTGGCCGCCGACGAACGCGCGATTGCCGTCGACGACGACGATCTTGCGATGGTTGCGGAAATTGAGCTGGAAGCGGTTCACGAACTTGCGATTGGTCGCGAACGGATGAACCTCGACGCCGCCCCGGCGCAAGGTGTCGACGTAGCTGTGCGGCAGGTCGAAGCTGCCGATGCTGTCGTACAGCAGGCAACAGCGCACGCCGGCCGCCGCGCGCGCCAGCAGCGAGTCGCGCAGCATCTGGCCGAGCGCATCGTCGCGCACGATGAAGAACTGGACGACCACGTAGTCGCGCGCGGCGTCGATTGCCGACAGGATCGCCGAGAACGTGGCGTCGCCGTTCACGAGCGTGCGCACTGAATTGCCGCCGAGGAACGGCATGCCGCCGAGCCGCGTGAGCGCGAGCACGGCGGCCTGGCCGAGCGCGTCGGCGGCCGGCCCGTCGGTCGCGTCGGTGTCGAGCCAGGGCGAGCGCGGGGTGTGCATGCGCACCATTTCCAGCTCGTGGCGCCGTGCGTCGACGTAGCCGGAGAACTTGCTGCGGCCGAGGAACAGGTACGGAACGAGCGTCAGGTACGGCATCGCGGCGAGCGAGACGGCCCACGCGATCGCGCCTTGCGACGTGCGCGTGTTCATGATCGCATGGCACGCCGCGACGACCCCGAGCACGTGGATCGTCAGGAGCAGGGTACCGAGATGTAGCCAGTCGAGGGTCATGGGCGCGTGACGGACTCCTGAAGTCGTGCGGCGCGGCGGCCGCTTACGCGCATCTTACCCAACCGTGCGGCGCAGCGGTACGCCGTGCCTCACGGTTGGGGAGCCGGGGAGGCTCAGGACTTGCGCGGCAGGTCCGACGCCTGGATCAGGAACACGGCGTCGTCGCCCGCGCTGGTGGGCAGCCACGTGAGTTCGAGGCCGCCGAACGCAGCTTCGACGTGCTCGCGCTCGTTGCCGATCTCGACGACGAGCACGCCGTCGTCATGCAGCCAGCGGTGCGCTTCGGCGACGATGCGTCGCACGATGTCCATCCCGTCGTCGCCGCCTGCGAGCGCCATTTCCGGCTCGTGCCGGTATTCGGGCGGCAGCCCGGCCATCGACGACGCATTCACGTACGGCGGATTCGTCAGGATCACGTCATAGCGTGCGCCGGGGTCGGTACGGAACGCGGGCAGCGGCGCGTAGAGGTCGCCGCGGTGCAGCGCGATGCGGTCTTCGAGGCCGTAGTCGCGCACGTTGATCTCGGCGACTTCGAGTGCCTTGTCGGACAGGTCGACCGCGTCGATCTCGGCGTTCGGGAACGCGCTTGCAGCGAGGATCGCGAGGCAGCCCGAGCCCGTGCACAGTTCGAGCACCGCGCCGACCTGCTCGGGATCGGCAACGTACGGCTGCAGCCCGTCGTCGAGCAGTTCGCCGATGAACGAACGCGGCACGATCACACGCTCGTCGACATAGAAGCGGTGGCCATGCATCCACGCTTCATGCGTGAGGTACGCGGCCGGCACGCGGTCGGTCGCGCGCCGTTCGATCACCGCGAGCACGGCCGCGATTTCGTCGGGCAGCAGCCGTGCGTCGAGGAACGGCTCGAGCGTGTCGAGCGGCAGGTCGAGCGTACGCAGCACGAGGTAGGCGGCTTCGTCGTACGCGTTGTCGGAGCCGTGGCCGAACGCGAGCTTCGCCTTCGAGAAGCGCGTGACCGCGTAGCGCAGCAGGTCGCGAACAGTTGCAAAAGGTGTCGTCATGCGAGGCTCCATCAGGCGATCAGTTGTTCGAGCACGCGGCGGTACACGTTCTTCAGCGGGTCGACGAAACGCACCTCGATGTGCTCGTCGATCTTGTGGATGCTGCCGTTCGGCGGGCCGAACTCGATCACCTGCGGGCAGATGCGCGCGATGAAGCGGCCGTCCGACGTGCCGCCCGTCGTCGACAGCTCGGTCGTGATGCCGGTCTCGGTACGGATCGCGTTTTCCAGCGCGTTCGACAGCTCGCCGCGCGGCGTGAGGAACGGCAGGCCGCTCACCGACCACTTCAGCGTGTATTCGAGGCCATGCTTGTCGAGGATCGCGTGCACGCGTGCTTGCAGACCCTCGACCGTGCTGGCGGTCGAGAAGCGGAAATTGAACAGCAGGTCGATGTGGCCGGGGATCACGTTGGTCGCGCCGGTGCCCGCGTGCAGGTTCGACACCTGCCAGGTGGTCGGCGGGAAGTATTCGTTGCCTTCGTCCCACTGCTCGACGGCGAGCTCGGCGAGCGCCGGCGCGAGCAGGTGGATCGGGTTCTTCGCGAGATGCGGATACGCGATGTGACCCTGCACGCCCTTGACGATCAGTTCGCCCGACATCGACCCGCGGCGGCCGTTCTTGACGACGTCGCCGAGCTCGGCGGTCGACGTCGGCTCGCCGACGATGCAGTAGTCGAGGCGTTCACCGCGCGCCTGCAGCAGTTCGACGACCTTCACGGTGCCGTCGGTGGCCGGGCCTTCCTCGTCGCTGGTAATCAGGAACGCGATCGTGCCGCGGTGGCCGGGATGGGCCGCGACGAATTCCTCGGATGCGACGACGAACGCCGCGAGCGAGGTCTTCATGTCGGCCGCGCCGCGGCCGTACAGCTTGCCGTCGCGATGGGCGGGGATGAACGGCGGCGAGGTCCACTGTTCGAGCGGGCCGGTCGGCACGACGTCGGTGTGGCCCGCGAACGCGAGCAGCTTGCCGTCGCGGCCGTCGGTGCCGCGCTTGACGGCCCACAGGTTGGTCACGCCGTGCGACGCGATGGTCTCGCATTCGAAGCCGAGCGCGACGAGGCGCTCGGTCATGATCTGCTGGCAATGCTGGTCGTCGGGCGTCACGGACGCACGGGCGATCAGCTGTTCGGTAAGGGCTAGGGTGGCGGACATGGTTCGGACCACTTTCGATAAAAAATGCCGGCGCGGTGGCCGGCAGCGACAAGACGTCGGGCTGCGCCGATTGGCGCAGCGCGGGCGGCCCTATGCGGCAAACAGTGCCGCGTATTGATCGGCCACGAAGCCGAGCGATTTTACCCGGCCGTTGACGACCAGCACGGGGCGCTTGATGACCGACGGCTTGTGGATCATCAGCGCGACCGCGCCGGACTTCGTTTCGGCGGCTGCCTTCATCGCGTCGTCCAGGCCGCGCCACGTGGTGCCGCGCTTGTTCACGAGCGCGTCGAGCGACACGTCCTTCAACCAGTCTTCCAGCAGCGGCACGCTGACGCCGAGTTTCTTGAAATCGTGAAACTCGAATTCGACGCCGTGATCGTCGAGCCACACGCGGGCCTTCTTCACGGTGTCGCAGTTCGGAATGCCGTAGACGACCACGGTGTGCGGCTTTGCCATCAGTCGCCTCGCAGCAGCTCGTTCAGGCCGACCTTCGCGCGAGTCTTCGCGTCGACCTTCTTGACGATTACCGCGCAGTACAGGCTGTGCGAGCCGTCCTTCGACGGCAGGTTGCCGGCGACGACGACCGAGCCGGCCGGGATGCGGCCGTAGCTGACCTCGCCCGTCTCGCGGTCGTAGATCTTGGTGCTCTGGCCGAGGTACACGCCCATCGAGATCACCGAGTTTTCCTCGACGATCACGCCTTCGACGACTTCCGAGCGCGCGCCGATGAAGCAGTTGTCTTCGATGATGACGGGGTTCGCCTGCAGCGGCTCGAGCACGCCGCCGATGCCGACGCCGCCCGACAGGTGCACGTTCTTGCCGATCTGCGCGCACGAACCGACCGTGGCCCACGTGTCGACCATCGTGCCTTCGTCGACGTACGCGCCGATGTTGGTGTACGACGGCATCAGCACGACGTTCTTCGCGATGAACGAACCGCGGCGCGCGATGGCCGGCGGGACGACGCGGAAGCCGCCCGCGGCGAAGTCTTCAGCCGTGTAGTTCGCGAACTTCGACGGCACCTTGTCGTAGAACTGCGAATAGCCGCCGGCTGCCATCGGCGCGTTGTCCTCCAGGCGGAACGACAGCAGCACGGCCTTCTTCAGCCACTGGTGCACGGTCCAGTTGCCGTCGATTTTCTCGGCGACGCGCAGCGCACCCTTGTCGAGTTGCTCGATCGCGTGCGCGACGGCCTCGCGGACGTCGGCGGGGGCGGCCTTCGGCGACAGCTCGGCGCGGTTGTCCCAGGCGGTATCGATGATTTGCTGAAGTTGTTGCGACATGTTCGTTTTCGCAGGAGATGGATGGAATTGATCGGGATGGACGATTACCGCGCGAGAGAGCGGCAGAAATCGACGATGCGTTGCGCGCCCTCGACGCATTCGGGGGTGCCCGCGACGAGCGCGATCCGGATGAAATCGCGGCCCGGATTCGACCCGTGCGCATCGCGCGCCAGGTACGAGCCGGGCAGAACCGTCACATTATAGTCGGCGTACAGGCGGCGGGCGAACTCGGTGTCCGACAGCCCGGTGCGCGACACGTTGGCCCACAGGTAGAACGCGGCGTCGGGCAGCTTCACGTCGACCACGTCGGCGAGCATCGGCGTGACCGTATTGAACTTCTGCAGGTACAGCGCGCGGTTCTCGCGCACGTGCGCCTCGTCGTTCCACGCGGCAATGCTCGCGTGCTGCCAGACCGGCGACAGCGCTGCGCCGTGGTACGTGCGGTACAGCAGGAATTTCTTCAGCAGCGCCGCGTCGCCGGCCACGAAGCCCGAGCGCATGCCCGGCACGTTCGAGCGCTTCGACAGGCTCGACAGCATCACGAGCCGCTCGAAGCCGCGGCCGAGGCGGTGCGCGGCCTCGAGGCCGCCGAGCGGCGGCGCCGCTTCGTCGAAATAGATTTCCGAATAGCACTCGTCGGACGCGATGACGAACCCGTGGCGGTCGGACAGCGCGAACAGCTCGCGCCAGTCGTCGAGCGTCAGCACGGCGCCCGTCGGGTTGCCCGGCGAGCACACGTACAGCAACTGCGTGCGCGCCCAGACTTCGTCGGGCACGGCCGCGTAGTCGCACGCGAAGTTGCGGGCCGGGTCGCTGTTCGCGAAATAGGGTTCGGCACCGGCCAGCAGCGCCGCGCCTTCGTAAATTTGATAGAAAGGATTCGGACAGAGTACGATCGCCTTCTCGCTCCGGTCCGACGGACCTGCGTCGATCACGGTCTGCGCGAGCGAGAACAGTGCCTCGCGCGACCCCGACACCGGCAGCACCTGCGTGGCCGGATCGATCGCCGGCAGCCCGTAGCGACGCTCGAGCCAGTGCGCGATCGACGTGCGCAACGCGTCCGAGCCGGCCGTGGCCGGATACGACGCGAGGCCGTCGAGCGCGGCCATCACGGCGTCGCGGATCAGCGCCGGGGTCGGGTGCTTGGGCTCGCCGATGCCGAAGCTGATCGGTTTGAGGTCGCCGGAGGGCGTCACGTCCTTGAACAGGGCGCGCAGCTTTTCGAAGGGATAGGGCTGGAGCGAGTCGAGTCGAGGGTTCACGGGCGAAGCGGCCATCGCGGCCGGTTGGAGCGAAAGAAGCGGCGGGCGCGCCGCGCGGCTGCGAACGGGGGCCGACGGCACCCGGGTCGCAACGGAACATTATAGCGTGACGGAATGCGGTCACGGCCCGTCGGAACGGCGGCCGGGCCAGTGGAATAAAGGGTATTGAACCAAATGAATAACGCGGTACGCGGCAGCCTGCCGACGCTGGCCATCCTGGTCGGCGCTTCGGTATGGGGCCTGATCTGGTATCCGTTGCGGATCCTCGCGTCGCTCGGCGTGACGGGCACGCTGGCCAGCGCGCTGACGAGCCTCGTCGCGTTCCTGTTCGTGATCGTCGCGCGGCACCGCACGATCGCGACGCTGCGCTGGCATTGGGTGCTGCCGGGCATCGCGGTGACGGCCGGCGTGACGAACCTCGGTTTCGTGTGGGGCACGATCCACGGCGAGGTGCTGCGCGTGATGCTGCTGTTCTACCTGACCCCCGCATGGACCGCGATCTACGCGCACTTCCTGTTGCGCGAGCGGCTGACCTGGGCCGGCGCGGGGCTGGCGGCGCTGTCGATCGGCGGCGCGATGCTGATGCTGTGGTCGCCGAAGCTCGGCTTGCCGCTGCCGGCCAACCCGGCCGAATGGGCCGGCCTCGCGGCCGGGCTGAGCTTCGCGATGAGCAACGTGCTCGTGATCAAGGCGAGCCGCGAGCTGCCCGACATGCGCGCGGAGATGCGCACCGCGACGCTGTTCGGCGGCGCCGCCGTGTTTGGCGCGATCGCGTCGCTGTTCGAGGGGCTGCCGGCCGCACCGGCGGGCGGCCAGCTCGGCGTCGCGGCACTGATCATCGCCGCGATCGGCGTGACAATGGCGGCCAACAACCTGCTCGTGCAATACGGTCTTGCACGCGTGCCCGCGAACCGCGCGTCGATCATCATGCTGTTCGAGATCGTGATCACCGCGCTGTCGGCGTGGGTGTTCGCGAACGAGCTGCCGACCGCGCGCGAGTGGGCGGGCGGCGTGTGCATCGTGCTGGCGACGCTGCTGTCGAGCCGGGTCCATCGTTCGGCGCCGGCACCGGACAAACCCGGCGACGGTCGGGACGGCGCACGCGCGATGGTATGATGGAAGCCGTTTGCGGGGCCCAACGCTGTATGCGCGCGGCCCCGTTTTTGAATTCCGGGTCGCGTCTTGCGCATGGGCCGTTCGGCCCCGCGCATCGCGGCACCGTCCGTTTGACACCTTCTTCACATCCGATACCGCCGTGCGTCTGAGCTCGATCAAACTCGCTGGCTTCAAATCCTTTGTCGATCCCACGCATTTCCAGGTTCCGGGCCAGCTTGTCGGCGTGGTGGGCCCGAACGGGTGCGGCAAGTCCAACATCATCGACGCCGTGCGCTGGGTGCTCGGCGAGTCGCGCGCTTCCGAGCTGCGCGGCGAGTCGATGCAGGACGTGATCTTCAACGGCTCGACCGCTCGCAAGCCCGGCAGCCGGGCCAGCGTCGAGCTGATCTTCGACAACTCCGACGGCCGCGCGGCCGGGCAGTGGGGCCAGTACGGCGAGATCGCCGTGAAGCGCGTGCTCACGCGCGACGGCACGTCGAGCTACTACATCAACAACCTGCCGGCGCGCCGCCGCGACATCCAGGACATCTTCCTCGGCACGGGCCTCGGGCCGCGTGCGTACGCGATCATCGGGCAGGGCATGATCGCGCGGATCATCGAGGCGAAGCCGGAAGAGCTGCGCGTGTTCCTCGAGGAAGCCGCGGGCGTGTCGAAGTACAAGGAACGCCGCCGCGAGACCGAGAACCGCCTGCACGACACGCGCGAGAACCTGACGCGCGTCGAGGACATCGTCCGCGAACTCGGCGCGAACCTCGAGAAGCTCGAGGCACAGGCCGTCGTCGCGACCAAGTACAAGGATCTCGTCGCTGACGGCGAGGAGAAGCAGCGCCTGTTGTGGCTGCTGCGCAAGAACGAGGCCGCCGGCGAGCAGCAGAAGCAGCAGCGTGCGATCGAGCAGGCGCAGATCGACCTCGAGGCGCAGACCGCGAAGCTGCGTGAGGTCGAGTCGCAGCTCGAGACGCTGCGCGTCGCGCATTACGCGGCGAGCGATGCGATGCAGGGCGCACAGGGTTCGCTTTACGAGGCGAACGCCGAGGTGAGCCGCCTCGAAGCCGAGATCAAGTTCATCGTCGAATCGCGCAACCGCGTGCAGGCGCAGATCGCCGCGCTGAACGCGCAGCGCGAGCAATGGCGCGCGCAGGCCGAGAAGTCGCAGGACGAGCTCGAGGAAGCCGAAGAGGCGCGCGCGATGGCCGACGAGAAGGCCGCGCTCGCCGAGGACAACGCGGCCGCGAAGCACGACGCACTGCCGGCGCTCGAAGCGAAGTGGCGCGATGCGCAGGCGCAGCTCAACGACGAGCGCGCGCGGATCGCGCAGACCGAACAGTCGCTGAAGCTCGAAGCCGCGCACCAGCGCAATGCCGATCAGCAGCTCCAGCAGCTTCAGCAGCGCCATGAGCGCCTGAAGAGCGAAGCGGGCGGGCTCGATGCGCCGGACGAGGCGCAGCTCGAGGAGTTGCGCATGCAGCTCGCCGAGCAGGAAGAGATCCTGGCCGAAGCGCAGGCGCGCCTCGCCGACGCACAGGAAACGGTGCCGCGTCTCGATGGCGAGCGCCGTGCCGCGCAGGAGCGCGTGCAGGCCGAAGCCGCACAGATCCACCAGCTCGAGGCGCGCCTGGCCGCGCTGAAGCAGCTGCAGGAAAACGTGCAGACGGAAGGCAAGGTGCAGCCGTGGCTCGACAAGCACGAACTCGGCGCGCTGCCGCGTCTGTGGAAGAAGCTGCACGTCGAAGCCGGCTGGGAAGCGGCGCTCGAGGCCGTGCTGCGCGAGCGCCTCGCCGCGCTCGAAGTATCGAATCTCGACTGGGTGAAGGCGTTCGCGACCGATGCGCCGCCGGCGAAGCTCGCGTTCTACGCGCCGCCCGCGGCCGGCGAACCGCCCGCGGCGGTGGCCGGGCTGCGTCCGGTGCTGTCGCTCGTGCGCATCGACGACGCAGGCATTCGCGCGGTGCTGAACGACTGGCTCGGCAACGTGTATGTTGCCGACGACGTCGCGCAGGCGCTCGCGACCCGCACGCAACTGCCGGCAGGCGGCGCGTTCGTCGTCAAGGCCGGCCATATTGTCACGCGCGTGGGCGTGCAGCTGTACGCGGCCGATTCGGAACAGGCCGGGATGCTGGCCCGTCAGCAGGAAATCGAAAACCTGACGCGCCAGGTGCGTGCGCAGGCGCTGCTCGCCGACGAGGCGCGCACGGCAGCCGTGCGCGCGGAAGCGGCGCACACGCAGGCCACGCAGGCGCTCGGCGACGTGCGCGCGCAGGCCGAGCGTGCGACGCAGCGCGTGCACGCGCTGCAGATGGACGTGCTGAAGCTCGCGCAGGCGCACGAACGTTATACGCAGCGCAGCACGCAGATCCGCGAGGAACTCGAGGAAATCGGCGCGCAGATCGAAGAGCAGCGCGCGATGCGCGCGGAGTCGGAAGCGAATTTCGAGCGCTTCGATGGCGAACTCGCGGAACTGCAGGCGCGCTTCGAGGACAACCAGCTCGCGTTCGAATCGCTCGACGAATCGCTGACGCAGGCGCGTCAGGAAGCGCGTGACCTGGAGCGTGGCGCGAACGACGCGCGCTTCGCGGCACGCAACGCGGTGACCCGGATTGACGAGCTCAAGCGCAGCATCCAGGTCGCGCACGAACAGAGCGAACGCGTCGCGGCGTCGCTGGAAGACGCGCGCGCCGAGCTCGAGACGATCAACGAGCAGACCGCACACACGGGCCTGCAGGACGCGCTCGAGATTCGCGCGGTGAAGGAAGAAGCGCTGCAGGCCGCGCGGATCGAGCTCGACGACCTGACCGCGAAGCTGCGCGCGTCGGACGAGCAGCGTCTCGTCGCCGAGCGTTCGCTGCAGCCGCTGCGCGACCGCATTACCGAATTGCAGTTGAAGGAGCAGGCCGCGCGCCTGGCCGTCGAGCAGTTCGCCGAACAGCTCGCGACGGCCGAGGTCGACGAGGCCGCGTTGAGCGAGAAGCTGACGCCGGATCTGAAACCGTCGTACCTGCAGGGCGAGGTCACGCGGCTCAACAACGCGATCAACGCGCTCGGCCCGGTGAACATGGCCGCGCTCGACGAGCTGAAGGCCGCGAGCGAGCGCAAGGTGTTCCTCGATGCGCAGTCGGCCGACCTGATCGACGCGATCACGACGCTCGAGGACGCGATCCACAAGATCGACCAGGAAACCCGCACGTTGCTGCAGGGCACCTTCGACGAGGTCAACCGTCACTTCAGCGACCTGTTCCCGCGCCTGTTCGGCGGCGGCCAGGCGAAGCTGATCATGACGGGCGACGAGATCCTCGATGCCGGCGTGCAGGTGATGGCGCAGCCGCCGGGCAAGAAGAACGCGACGATCCACCTGCTGTCGGGCGGCGAGAAGGCGCTGACCGCGACCGCGCTGGTGTTCGCGATGTTCCAGCTGAACCCGGCGCCGTTCTGTCTGCTCGACGAGGTCGACGCGCCGCTCGACGACGCGAACACCGAACGTTTCGCGAACCTGGTGCGCGCGATGTCCGACAAGACGCAGTTCCTGTTCATCTCGCACAACAAGATCGCGATGGAAATGGCGCAGCAGCTGATCGGCGTGACGATGCAGGAGCAGGGCGTGTCGCGGATCGTTGCGGTGGACATGGAAACCGCCGCGGGTTTTGCCCAGAATTGACGTTTGACGAAACCGGACCGCGTTCGCGCGGCGCATGGGCGCCCGTTCGCGGTTCCGACGAAAAAGAATTGCTGATGGAGCGTGCATGGACGAGTTGACACTCGGTTTGATCGGCGCGGGCGCCGTCGTGGTGGGCGGCGTCGTGGTCTACAACGCATGGCAGGGCGCGAAGGTGCGGCGCAGGATGCCGCGCCCGATGCCGGAGGAAGCGGCCGAGGCGATGAATCGCCCCGAGCGCGACGAAGATTTGCCGTTCATCGAGCCGGTGCGTCAGCCGGTGCGGCGCGAGCCCGCGGCACCGGTTGCGGCGGCCGCGACGCCGGCCGAAGCAGCGCGCGTCGAGCCGACGTTCGGTGGCGCGGCACCTGCCGACATGCCGGCCGATCTGCAGGCCGAGGCGACCGGCGTCGACACGCCGCTCGAAACGGCCGAGCCGGCTGCCGGTGAAAACGCCGTGCCCGCCACTGTGCACGAAGCGTCCGCCGAACCGGCCGACGCATCCGAGCCCGTGCTGCCGGCCGCGACGACGATTTCGTCGGCGCCGCCCGCGATCGTCGATCGCCGGATCGACTGCATCGTGCCGATCCGCCTCGCCGGGCCGCTGCCGGGCGACAAGATCCTGCCGGCCGCGCAGCGGCTGCGCCGCGCCGGCAGCAAGCCGGTGCACATCGAAGGCAAGCCGGACGGCGGCCAGTGGGAACTGCTGCAGAACGGCGTGCGCTACGACGAACTGCGCGCGGCCGCGCAGCTCGCGAACCGCAGCGGCGCGCTGAACGAACTCGAATTCTCCGAATTCGTGACGGGCGTCCAGCAGTTCGCGGACGCGATCGACGGCGCGCCGGAATTCCCGGACATGATGGAAACGGTGGCGATGGCGCGCGAGCTCGACGCCTTTGCCGCGCAGTGCGACGCGCAACTGTCGATCAACGTGATGTCGGACGGCGCACCGTGGTCGGCCAACTACGTGCAGGCTGTCGCGTCGCAGGACGGGCTGCTGCTGTCGCGCGACGGCACGCGTTTCGTGAAGCTCGACGCGAAGCAGAACCCCGTGTTCATGCTGCAGTTCGGCGACACGAACTTCCTGCGCGACGACCTCACGTACAAGGGCGGCAACATGATCACGCTGGTGCTCGACGTGCCGGTCGCCGAAGAGGACATCCTGCCGTTCCGGCTGATGTGCGATTACGCGAAGTCGCTGTCGGAGAGGATCGGCGCGCGGGTCGTCGACGATTCGCGCCGGCCGCTGCCGGAGTCGACGCTGCTGGCGATCGAACAGCAACTGATGAAGCTGTACGCGAAGCTCGAGGAAGCCGGCATTCCGGCCGGTTCGCCGGTCACGCGCCGCCTCTTCAGCCAGTAACGCGAGTGCGCGAACCACGGCCTGCGGCGCCGTCGTTCGCCGTTGCAGCGCACACCTTTCCGTGTGCGCTGCAGCACGCTTGTCGGGCGCGCATTGCACGCCCCGCCACGGCGCCAAACTGAGATAATCGGGCATCCGATTTTCTCAGAACGAATCTGCCGCCAGCATGGCCCGAACCCAAGCCGAACCGCCAGCCAGCCAGCCCGACGCGCGCGCCGCGTGGCTGCGCGATCAACTCGAGCGGGCGAACTACGCCTACTACGTGCTCGACCAGCCGGATCTGCCCGACGCCGAATACGACCGGCTGTTCCGCGAACTGCAGCAGCTCGAAACCGACCATCCCGAACTCGTGACGCCCGATTCGCCGACGCAGCGCGTCGGCGGCGAGGCGGCCGGCGGTTTCACGCCAGTCGTTCACGACGCACCGATGCTGTCGCTGAACAACGGCTTCGCGGACGAGGACATCGCGGCGTTCGACAAGCGTGTCGCCGACGCGCTCGACAAGACGACCGATCTCGCCGGCTCGGTGACGGAGCCCGTCGAATACGCGTGCGAACTGAAGTTCGACGGCCTCGCGATCTCGCTGCGCTACGAGCGCGGCGTGTTCGTGCAGGCGTCGACGCGCGGCGACGGGACGACCGGCGAGGACGTGACCGGGAACGTGCGCACGATCCGTTCGATTCCGCTGAAGCTGAAGGGGGCGAACGTGCCGGCCGTGCTCGACGTGCGCGGCGAGGTGCTGATGTTCAAGCGCGATTTCGCACGCCTGAACGAACGCCAGCGCGAGGCCGAGCAGCGTGAATTCGCGAACCCGCGCAACGCGGCGGCCGGCAGCCTGCGCCAGCTCGACTCGAAGATCACCGCGCAGCGTCCGCTGTCGTTCTTCGCATACGGAATCGGCGTGCTCGACGGGATGCCGATGCCCGACACGCACAGCGCGCTGCTCGACTGGTACGAGACGCTCGGCCTGCCCGTGAACCGCGAGCGCGCGGTCGTGCACGGTGCCGAAGGATTGCTCGACTTCTTCCGCAAGGTCGGCGAGAAGCGCGAGTCGCTGCCGTACGACATCGACGGCGTCGTCTACAAGGTCAACCGGCGCGATGAGCAGGAGCGCCTGGGCTTCGTGTCGCGCGCGCCGCGCTTCGCGCTCGCGCACAAGTTTCCCGCGCAGGAAGCGCTGACGAAGCTCGTCGCGATCGACGTGCAGGTCGGCCGGACCGGCGCGATCACGCCGGTCGCGCGACTCGAGCCCGTGTTCGTCGGCGGCGCGACCGTGACCAACGCGACGCTGCACAACGAGGATGAAGTGCGCCGCAAGGACATCCGGATCGGCGACACCGTGATCGTGCGGCGTGCGGGCGATGTGATTCCGGAAGTGGTCGGCGCGCTGCTCGACCGGCGCCCGGACGATGCGGCCGAATTCGTGATGCCGACCGAGTGCCCGGTGTGCGGCTCGAAGATCGAGCGCCTGCCGGACGAGGCGATCGCGCGCTGCACGGGCGGCCTGTTCTGCCCGGCGCAGCGCAAGCAGGCGCTGTGGCACTTCGCGCAGCGCCGCGCGCTCGACATCGACGGGCTCGGCGAGAAGATCATCGACCAGCTCGTCGACCTGAATCTCGTGCGCACGCCGGCCGACCTGTTCAACCTCGGCTTCGCGACGCTCGCGGAGCTCGACCGGTTCGCCGAGAAGTCCGCGCAGAACCTGCTCGATTCGCTCGAGAAGGCCAAGCACACGACGCTCGCGCGCTTCATCTACGGGCTCGGCATCCGCCATGTCGGCGAATCGACCGCGAAGGATCTCGCGAAGCATTTCGGCTCGCTGACGCCGATCATGGACGCGTCGCTCGACGAGTTGCTCGAAGTCAACGACGTCGGGCCGATCGTCGCCGAATCGCTCCACCAGTTTTTCGCGGAAGAGCACAACCGGACCGTGATCGAGCAGTTGCGCGCGCCGGGCAAGGTCACATGGCCGGAAGGGCCACCCGCGCCGAAGGCGCCGCAGGGCGTGCTGGCCGGCAAGACGGTCGTGCTGACGGGCACGCTGCCGACCCTCACGCGCGATGCCGCCAAGGAAATGCTCGAAGCGGCGGGCGCGAAAGTGGCGGGCTCGGTATCGAAGAAGACGGATTACGTGGTCGCGGGCGCCGAAGCCGGCAGCAAGCTCGTGAAGGCCGAGGAACTCGGCATCCCCGTGCTGGACGAAGACGGCCTGCACCAACTCCTGGAGGGCAATACGCCATGATTCGCGAGATCCTGAAGATGGGCGATCCGCGCCTGCTCGAAATCGCCAAACCGGTCGAGCGGTTCGACACGCCCGAACTGCACGAGATCGTCGCGGACATGTTCGAGACGATGCACCACGCGAACGGCGCCGGGCTGGCCGCGCCGCAGATCGGCATCGGGCTGCAGATCATCATCTTCGGCTTCGGCAACAACAACCGCTACCCGGATGCGCCGCCGGTGCCCGAGACCGTGCTGATCAACCCGAAGATCGAGTACATGCCGCCGGACATGGAAGAGGGCTGGGAAGGCTGCCTGTCGGTGCCGGGCATGCGCGGCGTCGTCAGCCGCTACGCGAAGGTGCGCTACAGCGGCTTCGATCAGTTCGGCCAGAAGATCGATCGCGTTGCCGACGATTTTCATGCGCGTGTGGTCCAGCATGAATACGATCACCTGATCGGCAAGCTGTATCCGATGCGGATTACCGACTTCACGCGCTTCGGCTTCACCGAGGTGCTGTTCCCGGGGCTCGATCCGGCCGCCGACGACTGACCGGCATGCGACGCGGTCGGTGTGTTGCCGGCGCGCGGTTTGCCCTGTCCGGTTCGCCGGAAACGAAAAAGCCCGCATGCGCGGGCTTTTTCATTGAGTGGCACACATCGCGTGCCCGCGGTCAGAACGTCTCGTCGGCGGACAGATAGCGCCATTGCCCCTGCGGCAGCGCGCCCAGCATCACACGCCCCATCCGCACGCGCTTGAGCCCGACCACGTCGAGGCCGACCAGTTCGCACATGCGGCGGATCTGGCGCTTCTTGCCTTCGCGCAGTACGAAGCGCAGCTGCTCGCCGTTCTGCCAGCTCACCATCGCGGGCTTCAGCGCGACGCCGTCGAGCTCGAGGCCGTGGCGCAGCTTCGCCAGCGATTCCGCGGGGAAGTGCTGGTCGATGTCGAGCAGCCGTTCGCCGAAGCGCACCCGCACCAGGTACTCCTTGTCGATGTCCGACTGCTCGCCGATCAGCTGTTTCGCGATCCGGCCGTTCTGCGTCAGCACGAGCAGGCCGGTGGAATCGATGTCGAGCCGGCCGGCCGGCGCGAGCGCGTGCAGGTGCTGCGGCGAGAAGCGCTGCGGCGAATGGTCGCCGCTCCAGTGGTTCCCGCGCGTGATCAGCACGGCCGCCGGTTCATAACCGTCTTCAGCCTGACCCGACACATAGCCGACCGGCTTGTGCAGCAGGATCGTCACCTGTGCGGCCTGCTCGGCGCTCGCGCGTTCGTCGATCTCGATCTTCTGGTCGGCGCGCACCTTGGTGCCGAGCGTGTCGATGCGTTCGCCGTCGACGAGCACCCAGCCCTTTTCGATCCACTCGTCGGCTTCGCGGCGCGAGCACATGCCGAGTTCGGACATCCGCTTCGACAGGCGCATCAGGCCGGTTTCGTCGCCGTAATCGATGTCGGCTGCCTGGCGCTTGACGGGTTGCGAGGTCTTCAGGCCCGCACCGGTCGAGCGGCGCTCGGTGCCGCTACGCTCGTCGGCGCGTGCGGGGCGAGCCGGGCGGTCGCCGAAGCTGCGCTTCGCGCCTTCGCCGGCTGCCTTGTCGCGATACGGTGCGCGCGCGCCGCCTTCGCCGGCACCTGCGCGGCGCGGACGATCGTCATCGCTGCGGCGAGCCGGGCGGTCGGACGGCGTACGGCGGTCGCCGAAGCTGTGCTTCGGACCTTCGCCGGTTGCCTTGTCGCGATAGGGTGCGCGTGCGCCGCCTTCGCCGGCACCTGCGCGACGCGGACGATCGTCATCGCTGCGACGGGGTGGGCGGTCGGACGGCGTACGGCTGTCGCCGAAGCTGCGCTTCGGGCCGTCGCCGGTTGCCTTGTCGCGATAGGGTGCGCGCGGGCCGCCTTCTGCGCCTGCGCGGCGCGGACGTGCATCGTCGTCGCTGCGGCGGGGCGGACGGTCGGACGGCGTACGGCTGTCGCCATAGCTGCGCTTCGGGCCGTCGCCAGTTGCCTTGTCGCGATAGGGTGCGCGCGCGCCACCTTCGGCGCCTGCACGGCGCGGCCGTGCGTCGTCGTCGCTGCGGCGCGGCGGGCTGTCGCCGAAGCTGCGCTTCGGGCCGTCGCCAGCTGCCTTGTCGCGATAGGGTGCGCGCGGGCCGCCCTCGGCACCTGCGCGGCGCGGCCGTGCGTCGTCGTCGCTGCGGCGCGGCGGGCGGTCGCTGAAGCTGCGCTTCGGGCCGTCGCCGGCTGCCTTGTCGCGATAGGGCGCACGCGGGCCGCCTTCGGCACCCGCGCGGCGCGGCCGCGCATCGTCGTCGCCGCGACGGGTCGGGCGCGAATCGGGATTGCCGCGGCTGAACGGCTTGTCGCCGCTGCGGCGGTCGCCGGCCGGCCGGGCATCGGCGCCGCGATACGGGCGGGACTCGCCGCGCTCGCCACGCGCCGCGGGCTTGCCGTCAGCGCCGCGATAGCTGCTGCGTTCGGCACCGCCGTCACGCGGCGCACGCTTGGCCGTTGCGCGATCCGCGCCCGGGCGCTCGGCGCCCGCGGCGCCGTGCGGCTTGAACGTGCGCTCGCCGCCGGCAGCCGGGGCTGCCTTTTTCGGGCGCGCCGGCTTGTCTGCCGCGGGCGGCGGGGCGGGGCGCACCGCCTTGCGGGCAACGTGGCTGCCGGAGCGGACGGGTGCGCGGGTCGGCGACGCCGGCTGCGGATTCTTGACGGTGAGTTTGGTGCGCATAAACGCTGGGATTCATTCAGACTGCGATCGCGCGCAGCAATTCGGTTTCGAGCTGGATCTGCAGGCGGTTGTCGGACAAGCCGGCACCCGCGAGCAGGAAGATGTCCTCGACGCGTTCGCCGAGCGTATTGATCCGCGCCGCATGGACGCCGATCCGATGCTCGGCGAGTACGCGCGCGATCGAATAGAGAAGGCCCGGCCGGTCGTTGGCGGACACGGACAGGATGTAGTACTGGCCGCGCTCGTCGGCCCGCAGGTCGACGCGCGGCGTGATCGGAAACGTCCGGGACAGCCTCGACAGGCGGCCCTTGGACGGCTCCGGCAGCGGTGCCGTTTCGGCGAGCCGCGTCGCGAGCTGCTGCTCGACGAGATTCGCGATGTCGCGGTACCGCACGTCACGTTCGGTCTGCGTGACGATGAAGTTGTCGAGCGCATAGCCGTGCCGCGTCGTGCTGACGCGCGCGTCGAGCACCGACAGCCCGTTGCGGTCGAAATACGCGCAGATGCCCGCGAACAGGTCGGGGCGATCCTTCACGTACACGAGCACCTGCAGCGCGTCGCCGATCGGCGACGGCCGCGCGCGGACGATCGCGGTTTCGGCGTTCACGTGCCGGTACAGCACACGCGTCTGCCACGCGATGTCGGCCGCATCGTGACGCAGGAAGAAGCCGATGTCGAGTTGATCCCACAGCGCGCGGTGCGCGTCGTCGGGCACGGTCTCGAGGCGCAGCAGCGCGAGCGCCTGTTCCTGCCGCGACTTCAGTTCCGAATGCGCGTCCGGGTTGGCGCCGCCGAGCACCGCGAGCGTGATGCGGTACAGGTCCTCGAGCAGCTTGCCTTTCCACGTGTTCCACACCTTCGGGCTCGTGCCGCGGATATCGGCGACGGTCAGCAGGTAGAGCGCGGTGAGGCGTCGCTCGTTGCCGACGAGTTCGGCGAAGCGCTTGATGACTTCGGGGTCGCTCGTGTCCTGCTTCTGCGCGACCTGGCTCATCGTCAGGTGATGCTGGACGAGCCACACGATCAGCGCCGCGTCGTCGCCGGAGACGCCGTGTTCGCGGCAGAAGCGCCGCGCGTCGGCCATTCCGAGCGTCGAGTGGTCGCCGCCGCGGCCCTTCGCGATGTCGTGGAACAGCGCCGCGACATACAGCACCCACGGGCGCTCGAAGTTGCCGATCAGCTGGCTGCAGAACGGATATTCGTGCGCATGCTCGGCGACCGCGAAGCGGCGGATGTTGCGCAACACCATCAGGATGTGCTGATCGACCGTGTACACGTGATACAGGTCGTGCTGCATCTGGCCGACGATGCGGCGGAAGTTCAGCAGGTAACGACCGAGCACGCTCGTCTGGTTCATCAGCCGGAACGCGTGCGTGATTCCTTCGGGCTGCTGCAGGATCAGCATGAACGTGCGGCGGTTCTGCGGATCGCGGCGCCACGCGTTGTTCATGATTTCGCGCGAGTTGTACAGCGCGCGCAGCGTGCGTGCGGACAGGCCCTTCACGCCGCGGGTCGTTTCGTACAGCAGGAACGCTTCGAGGATCGCGTCGGGATGGCGCTCGAACACGCTGTCGTCGACGATCTCGAGCATCCCCTGCTTCTCGACGAAGCGATCGGGCGACAGCACGCGCGTGATGCCGCTCGTCGCGGGGAACAGCTGCGCCTCGATGTTCTGGATCAGGATCGTCGCGAGCTGCGTGACGGCTTTCGCGGCCCAGTAATAACGACGCATCAGCTGTTCGCTCGCGCGCTTGGCCTGCGTCGGCTGGTAGCCGAAGCTCTCGGCCGCCTGCGTCTGCAGGTCGAAGACGAGCATGTCCTGACGGCGGCCGGCGATCACGTGCAGCCGTGCGCGCAGCGTCTTCAGGAAGCCTTCGTTGCGGCGCAGCTCGCGCGCTTCGCGTTCGGAGATGAGGCCGCGCGTGTCGAGCTCGCGCCAGCTGCTGCCGAAACCCGCCGCGCGTGCGATCCACAGGATCGTCTGCAGGTCGCGCAGCCCGCCGGGGCTTTCCTTCACGTTCGGTTCGAGGCTGTACGGCGTGTCCTGGAACTTCGCGTGGCGCTGGCGCATCTCGAGCACTTTCGCGGTGTAGAACGCGCGTGCGTCGAGTGCCTCGTGGTAGCGCACCGTGAAGCGCTCGAACAGCGCGGTGCTGCCGACGATGCGGCGCGCTTCGAGCAGGGATGTCTGTACCGTGACGTCCTGCGACGCCTCCTCGATGCACTGCGCGACCGTGCGCACGCTGCTGCCGATCTCGAGGCCGAGATCCCACGCCATCCCGATGAAGCGCTCGATGCGTGCATCGAGCGCCGGATCGTGCGCATCGGGCAGCAGCACGAGGATGTCGACGTCGGAATAGGGCGCGAGCTCGCCGCGCCCGTAGCCGCCGACGGCGACGAGCGCGAGTGTCGCGGGCAGCCCGCATTCGTCCCACACGCGCTTCAATGCATCGTCGGTGAGTTTCGACAGCGCGTGCATCAGCGACGCGACGTTCGTCGCGCGGCGAAAGCGCTCGAGCATGTCGGTCTTGGCGGCCTTGAATTCGGCGCGCCGCGACAGCGCTTCGGGAGAGGGGGCAGCGTGAGCGCTCATGGGCGGCCGTTCAGGTTCGGGCGGGGCGGGCGGGCGCGACGGCGCTCAGACCGCGGCGGTCGGTTGCGCGAACACGGGGCGCGCCGGCGTGCCGGCCGACACGGTCAGCACGTCGTAACCGGTTTCGGTGACGAGCACCGTGTGCTCCCACTGCGCGGACAGGCTGCGATCGCGCGTCTTGACCGTCCACTGGTCGGGCATCGTGCGGATGTCGCGCTTGCCGGCGTTGATCATCGGCTCGATCGTGAAGATCATCCCGGGCTTCAGCTCGATGCCCGTGCCCGGCCGGCCGTAATGGACGACCTGCGGATCCTCGTGGAACACCGTGCCGATGCCGTGGCCGCAGTATTCGCGCACGACGCTGTAGCCCTGCGCTTCCGCGTGCTTCTGGATCGCGTAGCCGATGTCGCCGAGGTGCGCGCCGGGCTTGACCTGGTCGATGCCGAGCCACATGCACTCGTAGGTGGTCTGCACGAGGCGCTTCGCGAGGATCGAACCCTCGCCGACGATGAACATCCGGCTCGTGTCGCCGAAGTAGCCGTTCTTGATCACGGTGACGTCGATGTTCAGCGCGTCGCCGTTCTTGATCACCTTCTCGCCGGGAATGCCGTGGCAGATCACGTCGTTGACGGAAATGCAGGTGGCCTTCGGGTACGGCGGGTAGCCGGGCGGCTGGTAGTTCAGCGGCGCGGGGATCGTGCCCTGCTCGTTGAGCATGAACTCGTGGCAGAGGCGATCGAGTTCGGCGGTCGTGATGCCCGCGACGACGTGCGGCGTGATGAAGTCGAGCACTTCGCTCGCGAGACGGCAGGCGACGCGCATCTCGGCGATATCGTGTTCGTTTTTGAGCGTAATAGCCATCGAGGTATGCCTGGAATGCGGTGAATTGACGGATTATCGCACCTTATGGCGGGCCTCGCAGCCCCTGCCGGCCGCGCGGATGCGGGTTTTCGCGGATTGTCCGGCCGGCTGCCCCGCGGCAAGCGAAAGTGGTGCGCGACTTGAGAGCGGACAAATCGGCGTGCTATACTCTTTGGCTAAGTCGATATCCAAATGCTGAGTTTTCCCCATCTTGGGGCAGCATCACGGTGAAAGGCTTACGGCACGGGCATTCCGCACGTGCCGAATCGCAAGCCGGCGCAACCAGGGTGCCGGCCGCGCTGAATTCGACGCCCTTCGGGGCAGGTTCGCGCGGCGGTACGGCGGCCGGCTTAAGACCCAACCCTCGTGGAGAATTTACATGGCAGTTACGATGCGCCAAATGCTGGAAGCGGGTGTCCACTTCGGTCACCAGACGCGCTTCTGGAACCCGAAGATGGCTCCGTTCATTTTCGGTCACCGCAACAAGATTCACATCATCAACCTCGAAAAGACGCTGCCGATGTTCACGGACGCACAGAAGTACGTGCGTCAGCTGGCAGCGAACCGCGGCACGATCCTGTTCGTCGGTACGAAGCGCCAGTCGCGCGACACGATCGCTCAGGAAGCGCAGCGCGCAGGCATGCCGTACGTCAACGCACGCTGGCTCGGCGGCATGATGACGAACTTCAAGACGCTGAAGGTGTCGATCAAGCGCCTGAAGGACATGGAAGCAGCCGTCGAATCGGGCGAAACCGAGAAGATGAGCAAGAAGGAAGCGCTGCTGTTCGAACGTGAGATCGCCAAGCTGCAAAAGTCGATCGGTGGCGTGAAGGACATGGGCGGCATTCCGGACGCGATCTTCGTCGTCGACGTCGGCTACCACAAGATTGCCGTCACGGAAGCGAACAAGCTGGGCGTGCCGGTCATCGCCGTGGTCGATACGAACCACTCGCCGGAAGGTGTGGACTACGTGATCCCGGGCAACGACGACTCGAGCAAGGCAGTCGCGCTGTACGCTGAAGGCGTGGCCGACGCGATCCTCGAAGGCCGTGCGAACGCGGTCAACGAAGTGGTCCAGGCAGCGCGCGGCGACGACGAGTACGTCGAGGAAAACGCGTAACTGGCCCCGAGCCGGCGCAAAAAGGGGGCTCTCAACAGGCCCCCTTTTTTTAAGCTTGTGCGCCGGACCTGATCGCGCCGAATCGGCGCGGGTCCGGAAACGAATCTCGGCCGTCCGCGTCAAAGCGGGCGGCGTTGTGAATACAGACTCAAGGAGCGAATGATGGCGGCAATTACCGCAAGCATGGTGGCAGAACTGCGCGCAAAGACCGACGCACCGATGATGGAGTGCAAGAAGGCGCTGACGGAAGCCGACGGCGATCTGGCCAAGGCTGAAGAGCTGCTGCGCGTCAAGCTCGGCAACAAGGCGAGCAAGGCGGCATCGCGCGTGACGGCCGAAGGCGTCGTCGCATCGTTCGTCGGCGGCAACGCAGGGGCGCTGGTCGAGCTGAACTGCGAAACCGACTTCGTCGCGAAGAACGACGACTTCCTCGCGTTCTCGAAGACGGTCGCCGAACTCGTCGCGACGCAGAACCCGGCCGACGTGGCCGCGCTGTCGGCGCTGCCGCTCGAAGGCTCGACGGTCGACGCAGTGCGTCTCGCACTGGTCGGCAAGATCGGCGAGAACGTGTCGATCCGCCGTTTCGTCCGTTTCGAAACCGCGAACAAGATCGCGACGTACCTGCACGGCGCGCGTATCGGCGTGATCGTCGAGTACACGGGTGGCGAAGAGCAAGTCGGCAAGGACGTCGCGATGCACATCGCGGCAATGAAGCCGGTCGCGCTGTCGTCGGCTGATGTTCCGGCCGAGCTGATCGAGACGGAGCGCCGCGTGGCCGAGCAGAAGGCTGCGGAATCGGGCAAGCCGGCCGAGATCGTCGCGAAGATGGTCGACGGGAGCGTCCAGAAGTACCTGAAGGAAGTGTCGCTGCTGAACCAGACGTTCGTGAAGAACGACAAGCAGACGATCGAACAGATGCTGAAGGCAGCGAATGCCGCAGTGCAAAAGTTCGCGCTGTTCGTCGTCGGCGAAGGCATCGAGAAGCGCCAGGACGACTTCGCCGCCGAAGTGGCCGCGCAAGTCGCAGCAGCAAAGCAGCAGTAAGCAGTCAGGCAGTATCCGCGGCGGGCGTCCGCTCCGCCGCGGTCGGCGCCGCCGCCGGCCGGCCGGGAAACCCGGTCCGACCGTCGGCGCTTGCCCGAATCAGTATTTCGCCCCTACAGTTCGTGGTTGTCATCCTCTCGTCGCTCGGAAGCCCCTATGTCCAATGCCTATAAACGCGTCCTCCTCAAACTCTCCGGCGAAGCGCTGATGGGCGACGATGCCTTTGGCATCAATCGCGCGACGATCGAACGGATGGTGGCCGATATCGCCGAAGTCGTGCGTCTCGGGACGCAGCTTGCGGTCGTGATCGGCGGCGGTAATATTTTCCGCGGTGTCGCGGGTGGCGCAGCCGGCATGGACCGCGCGACCGCCGACTACATGGGGATGCTCGCCACGATGATGAACGCGCTGGCGCTGCAGGACGCGATGCGCCACGCCGGCATCGAGGCGCGCGTGCAGTCCGCGCTGCGGATGGACCAGGTCGTCGAGCCGTACATCCGGCCGCGCGCGATCCGTCAGCTCGAGGAAGGCCGCGTCGTGATCTTCGCGGCCGGCACGGGCAACCCGTTCTTCACGACGGACACGGCCGCCGCGCTGCGCGGTTCGGAAGTGGGCGCCGAGGTCGTACTGAAGGCGACCAAGGTCGATGGCGTATATTCTGCCGATCCGAAGAAGGATCCGGCGGCCACGCGCTACACGACGATCAGCTTCGACGAGGCGATCAGCCGCAACCTGCAGGTGATGGACGCGACGGCCTTTGCGCTGTGCCGCGACCAGAAGCTGCCGATTCGCGTGTTTTCGATCAACAAGCCGGGCGCGCTCAAGCGCATCGTGCTGGGCGAGGACGAAGGTACGCTCGTCCACGTGTAAACTCCCGCGGATGCGGGTCGTCGGCCCTGGTGCGCATGGTGCGCCGGGCAGTGCCCGCGTTTTTTGAAGGTTTGAAGGTTCGGAGGTTGAAATGAGTGTCGCTGATACCAAGAAGGGCGTCGAGCAGAAGATGCAGCGCTCGATCGATGCATTCAAGAGCGATCTGGCGAAGATCCGTACGGGCCGTGCGCACACCGGCATGCTCGATCACGTGCAGGTCGACTACTACGGGTCGATGGTGCCGATCTCGCAAGTCGCCAACATGACGCTCGTCGACGCGCGCACGATCGGTGTGCAGCCGTGGGAAAAGCCGATGGTCGCGAAGGTCGAGAAGGCCATTCGCGAAGCCGATCTCGGCCTGAACCCGGCAACGTCCGGCGACCTGATCCGCGTGCCGATGCCCGCGCTGACGGAAGAGCGCCGCCGCGAGCTGACCAAGGTCGTCAAGAGCGAAGGCGAAACGGCCAAGGTCGCGATCCGCAACCTGCGCCGCGACGCGAACGAAGCGCTCAAGAAGCTCGTGAAGGACAAGGAAATCTCGGAAGACGACGAGCGCCGTGCGAGCGACGACGTGCAAAAGCTGACCGACAAGCACGTGGCCGAAATCGACAAGCTCGTGCAAAGCAAGGAAGCCGAGATCATGACGGTCTGACGACCGTCCTCGCGCGCCGCCTTCTTCCCGCATTACTGTCTCAACGGCCATGACCTATACCAGCTCTACCGTTCGCGTGCCTGACGTCGGCGTCGTGCCGCGTCACATCGCGATCATCATGGACGGCAACGGCCGTTGGGCGACCGAACGCCGCTTGCCGCGCGTCGCGGGGCATACCCGCGGCGTCGATGCCGTACGGGCAGTGGTCGAAGGCTGTGCGCGCGCCGGCGTCGAATACCTGACGCTGTTCGCGTTCAGTTCGGAAAACTGGCGTCGGCCGAACGACGAAGTGTCGTTCCTGATGCGGCTGTTCATCACCGCGCTCGAGCGCGAGGTCGGCAAGCTGCATGCGAACGGGATCCGCCTGCGTGTCGTGGGCGATCTCGATCGCTTCGAGCCGCGCATTCGCGAACTGATTCGCCGCGCCGAAACCAAGACGGCGCGCAATACCCGTCTTACGCTCACCATCGCGGCCAACTACGGCGGCCGGTGGGACATCCTGCAGGCGACGAAGAAACTCGTCGAGCAGGCCGTGCGCGAGGGCCGCGAGGTCGAAGTGACCGAGGACGCGTTCGCGCCGCACCTGGCGATGGCCTATGCGCCGGAGCCGGATCTCTTCATCCGTACCGGCGGCGAGCAGCGCGTCAGCAACTTCCTGCTGTGGCAGCTCGCGTACGCCGAGTTCTATTTCACCGACAAATACTGGCCGGATTTCGACGGCGCGGCGCTGGCCGACGCGATGGCGTCGTATACCGAGCGCGAGCGCCGTTTCGGGCGCACGAGTGCGCAGCTCGAACCGCAATCGCAGAACGCCGATTCCCTTTCATGCTGAAAACCCGTGTGATCACGGCGCTCGTGATGCTGGCGGTGCTGCTGCCGGTGACGCTGTTTGCGCCGCTCGGCGCGTTCGGGGCGCTGATCGGCGCCGTGCTCGTGTTTGCCGCGTGGGAGTGGGCGCGCCTGCTGAAGCTCGGCGGCGCCGGCCCGGTCGTCTATGCGGTCGTCGCGGCGCTTGCGCTGGCGGCCACCACGCCGCTCGGCATCGACGTGGCTTCGTCCCGTCCCCTTTTCATGGCGGCCGGCGTGTTCTGGCTGCTGGTCGGTCCGTTCGCGTTGCGGCGCAAGCCCGAACTCGCCGGCGGCGTGTGGCGGCCGTTCCTGCTGGCAGCCGGCCTCGTGATGTTTGCGGCCTGCTGGCATGCGCTCGTCGCGGCGCGCGCGCAGGGCGTGCCGTTCGTGCTGTCGCTGCTTCTGGTCGTCTGGCTGGCCGATATCGGTGCATACTTCGCGGGCAAAGCCTTCGGAAAGCGTAAACTGGCCATCACGATCAGTCCCGGGAAAAGCTGGGAAGGCGCGATCGGCGGCTGGCTCGCGGTGATGCTCGTCGCCGGCGTCGCGATGGTCGCGCATGCGTTCGAGCCGACCCTGTTTTCTGCATTCGCCGCGCGCTACGGTATGCCCGGTGCATGGGCCGCGCTGACGCTGCTGGTCGCGTACAGCGTGATCGGCGACCTGTTCGAGTCGCTGCTGAAGCGGCAGGCGGGCGTGAAGGATTCGAGCGGACTGCTGCCTGGCCATGGCGGCGTGCTCGACCGTGTCGACGCGCTGCTGCCGGTGCTGCCGCTCGCGATGCTGCTGCTTGGTTAAACCACTATCTCTGTTATGCAAAAACGTCTGACATTGCTCGGTTCCACGGGCTCGATCGGAGACAGCACGCTCGACGTGGTCGCGCGCCACCCCGAACGATTCTCGGTCTACGCGCTGACCGCGCACCGCAACGGCGACAAGCTCGTCGAGCAGTGTCTGCGCTTCGCGCCTGAAGTGGCGGTGGTCGGCGATGCCGCGACGGCCGCGCAGGTCGACGCGAAACTGCGCGCGGCGGGCAGCAAGACGACCGTGCTGCACGGGCCGCAGGCGCTCGTCGACGTGTCGAAGAGCGACGGCTGCGACACGGTGGTCGCGGCGATCGTCGGCGCGGCGGGCCTCGCGCCGAGCCTCGCGGCCGCGCGTGCGGGCAAGCGGATCCTGCTGGCGAACAAGGAAGCGCTCGTGATGTCGGGCGCGATCTTCATGGACGCCGTGCGCGACCATGGCGCGATCCTGCTGCCGGTCGACAGCGAACACAACGCGATTTTCCAGTGCATGCCGCGCGACGCGGCCGAGCACGGCGGGATCTCGAAGATCATCCTGACCGCGTCGGGCGGCCCGTTCCGCACGCGCGAGCCGGCCACGCTCGTCGACGTGACGCCGGACGAGGCGTGCAAGCACCCGAACTGGGTGATGGGCCGCAAGATCTCGGTCGATTCCGCGACGATGATGAACAAGGGCCTCGAGGTGATCGAGGCGCACTGGATCTTCGGGCTGCCGGGCGACCGGATCGACGTGCTGATCCACCCGCAGAGCGTGATCCACTCGCTCGTGTCGTACCGCGACGGTTCGGTGCTCGCCCAGCTTGGCAACCCCGACATGCGCACGCCGATCGCGCACGCGCTCGCGTTCCCCGATCGCGTCGATGCGGGCGTCGACCAGCTCGACCTCGCGCAGATCGCCCAGCTGTCGTTCGAAAAGCCCGATTACGCGCGCTTCCCGTGCCTCGCGCTGGCGCTGAAGGCGCTTGAGGAAGGCGGTATCGCGAGCGCGGCATTGAACGCGGCGAACGAAGTTGCGGTCGAAGCGTTTCTCGAGCGCCGGATCGGCTTCATGGCGATCGCGGCAACGGTCGACGCCGTGCTCAACGCGCTGCCGAACCGTGCACCCGACGGGCTCGACGACGTCCTGGCGGCGGATGCCGAGGCACGCCGCCTTGCCGCCGCGATCATTGCAAAAGCGCCTGCGCCCCGCGTGGAACGTACTGTCTGAATGGAGTGCTCATGAACGTGCTGGTCGAACTGATCGCGTTTGCGGTGGCGATCGGGGTGCTGGTCGTCGTGCATGAGTACGGACATTATCGCGTCGCGCGCTGGTGCGGCGTGAAGGTGCTGCGTTTCTCGATCGGCTTCGGCCAGCCCGTCGCGCGCTGGGTCAGCCGCAGGACGGGCACCGAGTGGACGCTGTCCGCGCTGCCGCTCGGCGGCTACGTGAAGATGCTCGACGAGCGCGATCCGGGCCCCGGCATCAAACCCGAGGAGCTCGGGCAGGCGTTCAACCGGCAGTCGGTCTACAAGCGCATCGCGATCGTCGCGGCCGGGCCCATCGCGAACTTCCTGTTGGCAATTGCGCTGTTTTCCGTTGTATTCGCCACCGGCGTGACCGAGCCGGCCGCGGTCGTCGCGCCGCCGGCGGCCGGTACGGCGGCGGCGCGCGCGGGTTTCGACGGCAGCGAGACGATCGTGTCGATCCGCAACGCGCAGGGCGGCGAGTCGGAGCCGGTGCGATCGTGGTCGGACCTGCGCTGGAAGCTGCTGGCGGCCGCGTTCGATCACCGCGAGATCGTGCTCGGCGCGCGCGACGGCAGCGCGACGTTCGATTTCCGCGTCGACCTCCGCAATGTTCCCGAAAGTCAGCTCGACGACGATTTCATGGCCCACCTGGGCTTCGAGACCGGCGGCGGCACGCTGTCGGTCGCGTCGGTGCAGCCCGGCAGCGCGGCGGAGCAGGCGGGCCTGAAGGCCGGCGACAAGCTGGTCGCGCTCGACGGCAAGCCGATCGGCGTCGCGTCGCGTTTCATCGATTCGGTGAAGCACCATGCGGGCAAGGCGCTCGACCTGAAGATCGAGCGCGACGGCGCCGCGCAAACGGTATCGATCGTGCCGCAGATGCAGCGCGACGACGAATCGGGGCAGCAGGTCGGCCGTATCGGCGCGGCGCTGTCGATGCACACGCCGTCGGTCGACGTGCGCTACGGGCCGATCGAGAGCCTGCAGCTCGGCGCGCACCGCACGTGGGACATCTCCGTGTATTCGCTGCGGATGTTCGGGCGGATGATCACGGGCAACGCGTCGCTGAAGAATCTATCCGGCCCCGTGACGATCGCGGACTACGCGGGCAAGAGCGCGCGGCTCGGTCCGTCGGCCTTCCTGTCGTTCCTCGCCCTTGTCAGCATTAGCCTTGGCGTCCTGAACTTGTTGCCGATTCCCGTTTTGGACGGGGGGCATCTGTTATATTATGCGGTTGAAGCCGCGACCGGGAAAGCCGTCTCGGAGCGCTGGCAGCTGATTCTGCAAAGAGCCGGGTTGATCTGCATCGTCGCGTTGTCGGCGATCGCGCTGTTCAACGATCTGGCTCGGTTAATCCATTTCTGAAGCGTCAGGCGGCGGCCGCTCGGCAGCCGCCCGATTTGATGCAGCTAAATATTGGGGATGCATGTTGTTCAAACCTCATCGCTTTGTACCTAAGACAGTTGCGGCGGCCGCGCTTGCCGCTCACGGCCTCGCGGCGCACGCAGCGGCACCGTTCGTGGTGCAAGACATCAAGATCGAGGGGCTGCAGCGCGTCGAAGCGGGTTCGGTGTTCGCATATCTGCCGATCAAGCAGGGCGATACCTTCACGGACGACAAGGCATCCGAAGCAATCCGCGCGCTGTATGCGACGGGCTTTTTCAACGACGTTCGCATCGCCACGCAGGGCAACGTCGTCATCGTGCAGGTGCAGGAGCGTCCGGCCATCGCGTCGATCGACTTCACCGGCACGAAGGAATTCGACAAGGACAACCTGACGAAGGCGCTGCGCGCAGTCGGCCTCGCCGACGGCCGCTACTACGACAAGGCGCTGGTCGACAAGGCGGAGCAGGAGCTCAAGCGCCAGTACCTCACGCGCGGCTTCTACGCGGCCGAGGTCAAGACGACGATCACGCCGGTCGACGCGAACCGCGTGTCGATCCTGTTCGCGGTGGCCGAAGGCCCGAGCGCGAAGATCCGCCAGATCAACTTCATCGGCAACAAGGCGTTCAAGACCAGCACGCTGCGCGACGAGATGCAGCTGTCGACGCCGAACTGGTTCTCCTGGTACACGAAGAACGACCTGTACTCGAAGGAAAAGCTGACGGGCGACCTCGAGGCCGTGCGCTCGTACTACCTGAACCGCGGCTACCTCGAGTTCAACATCGAGTCGACCCAGGTGTCGATCTCGCCCGACAAGAAGGACATGTATCTGACGGTCACGCTGCACGAAGGCGAGCCGTACACGATCTCGGGCATCAAGCTGTCGGGCAACCTGCTCGACCGCGAAGCCGAACTGAACAAGCTGATCAAGATCAAGGCGGGCGACCGCTTCTCGGCCGAAAAGCTGCAGCAGACCACCAAGTCGATCGTCGACAAGCTGGGCGAATACGGTTACGCATTCGCGACCGTCAACGCGCAGCCGGACATCGACCAGGCGAACCACAAGGTGAACCTGAACCTCGTCGTCGATCCGAGCCGCCGCGTGTACGTGCGCCGCATCAACGTCGTCGGCAACACGCGTACGCGCGACGAAGTGGTGCGCCGCGAAATGCGCCAGCTCGAAAGCTCGTGGTTCGATTCGAACCGTCTCGCGCTGTCGAAGGACCGCGTGAACCGTCTCGGCTACTTCACCAACGTCGACGTGACGACGGTGCCGGTCGAAGGCACGAACGACCAGGTCGACGTGAACGTGAAGGTCGACGAAAAGCCGACCGGCGCGATCACGCTGGGGGCCGGCTTCTCGTCGACGGACAAGGTCGTGCTGTCGGCCGGTGTGTCGCAGGACAACGTGTTCGGTTCGGGTACCAGCCTGTCGGTGAACGTCAACACCGCGAAGAGTTACCGCACGCTGACCGTCACGCAGGTCGACCCGTACTTCACGGTCGACGGCATCAAGCGGATCACGGACGTCTACTACCGCACGTACCAGCCGCTCTACTATTCGACGAGCTCGAGCTTCCGGATCATCAGCGCGGGCGGCAACCTGAAGTTCGGCATCCCGTTCTCGGAAGTCGACACCGTCTACTTCGGCGCGGGCTTCGAGCAAAACCGCCTCGACGTCGATTCGAACACGCCGCAGAGCTACCAGGATTACGTGAACCAGTTCGGCCGCGTGTCGAACACGGTGCCGCTGACCGTCGCGTGGTCGCGCGACGCGCGTGACAGCGCGCTGATTCCGAGCCGCGGCTACTTCACGCAGGCGAACATGGAGTACGGCGTGCCGGTCGGCAAGATCCAGTACTACAAGGCCGACCTGCAGGCGCAGTACTACTATTCGTTCTCGCGCGGCTTCATCCTGGGCATGAACCTGCAGGGTGGCTACGGTAACGGTATCGGCAACCCGTACCCGATCTTCAAGAACTACTACGCGGGCGGTATCGGCTCCGTGCGTGGCTACGAGCCGAGCTCGCTGGGCCCGCGCGACACGAAGACGAACGATCCGATCGGCGGTTCGAAGATGGTCGTCGGCAACATCGAACTGACGTTCCCGCTGCCGGGCACGGGCTACGACCGCACGCTGCGCGTGTTCACGTTCCTCGACGGCGGTAACGTGTGGGGCAACGCGCCGGGCGGCACGAGTACGGGCGCCAACGGCCTGCGTTACGGCTATGGTGTGGGTCTGGCGTGGATCTCGCCGATCGGCCCGCTGAAGCTGAGCCTCGGTTTCCCGCTGCAGAAGCACGAAGGCGACCAGTATCAGAAATTCCAGTTCCAGATCGGGACGGCGTTCTGATCGAACGCATGACAACAGCAACGAGAGGGTAATTTTGCTAACCGGTAAGTTTTCGAAACGAGTGATGTGCGCGCTGACCGTTGCGCTGGCCTTGGGCGCGGCAACGGTGCACGCACAGGACGTCGCCCGCATCGCGGCGGTCAATTCGGATCGGATCCTGCGCGAGTCGGCGCCCGCGAAGGCGGCGCAGACGAAGCTCGAAGCCGAGTTCGCGAAGCGCGACAAGGATCTGCAGGACCTGGCGGCGCGTCTGAAGTCGATGTCCGATTCGCTCGACAAGAACGGCACGTCGCTGTCGGCGGCCGATCGTGCGCAGAAGCAGCGCGATCTCGCGCAGCTCGATACCGACTTCCAGCGCAAGCAGCGCGAGTTCCGCGAAGACCTGAACCAGCGTCGCAACGAGGAACTGGCGGCCGTGCTGGAGCGGGCGAACAAGGTCATCAAGCAGATTGCCGAGCAGCAGAATTACGACCTGATCGTGCAGGAAGCCGTGTACGTCAGCCCGCGCATCGACATCACCGACAAGGTGCTCAAGGCGCTCGCGTCCGGCTCGACGAACTGAACGGAGCAGACGACGAATGGCATTGACGCTCGAGGAACTCGTAAAGCGGTTCGGCGGCGATATCGCCGGCGACGCACAGTGCAAGGTGAGCGGGCTCGCACCGCTCGACCAGGCAGGCCCTCAGCAGCTCGCGTTCCTCGCGAATCCGAAGTACCTGTCGCAGGTCGAGTCGACCCGCGCAGGCGCGGTATTGATCGCACCGAAGGATCTGGAAAAGCTGGGCGCGGCCGCTAACGGCCGCACTTTCGTTGTGACGCCGAATCCGTACGCGTACTTCGCGCGCGTCGCGCAGTTGTTCATCGACCTGGCCGCGCCGCCGCGCGCCGCCGGCGTGCATCCGAGCGCGACGATCGATCCGGCCGCACAGGTCGCCGCGAGCGCGGTGATCGGCCCGCACGTGACGGTCGAGGCCGGCGCGGTGATCGAAGACGGCGTGCAGCTCGACGCGAACGTATTCGTCGGCCGCGGCACGACGATCGGCGCGGGCTCGCATCTTTATCCGAACGCATCGGTGTACCACGGCTGCAAGGTCGGCCCGCGCGCGATCATCCATTCGGGTGCCGTGATCGGCTCCGACGGCTTCGGCTTCGCGCCGGATTTCGTCGGCGACGGCGACGCGCGCACCGGCAGCTGGGTCAAGATCCCGCAGGTCGGCGGCGTATCGATCGGCCCGGACGTCGAGATCGGCGCGAACACGACGATCGATCGCGGCGCGATGGCGGATACCGTCATCGAGGAATGCGTGAAGATCGACAACCAGGTGCAGATCGCCCACAACTGCCGGATCGGCGCCTACACGGTGATCGCCGGCAAGGCAGGCATCGCGGGCAGCACGACGATCGGCCGCCACTGCATGATCGGCGGCGCGGCCGGGATCGCCGGCCACGTGACGCTCGGCGACTATGTCATCATCACCGCGAATTCGGGCGTGTCGAAGTCGCTGCCGAAGGCCGGCATCTATACCAGCGCGTTCCCGGCCGTCGACCACGGCGAATGGAACAAGAGCGCCGCGCTCGTGCGCAATCTCGACAAGCTGCGTGATCGCATCAAGGCGCTCGAAGCCACGCTTGCCGCCCAGGGCGGCACGGACGCCTGAGCGCACCATGCGAGACCACGAACCGGGCACGGCCAGCGCAACCGGCCCGGTTTGCCAGACTGGGCCGCGCGGCGGCCCGCTTCAGCCTTTGCATCACCACCGCGCAGCATCTGCGTGAGACGAACCATCATGAGCACTGAAAAAATCAATCTCGACATCCACAAGATCCTCACGCTGCTGCCGCATCGCTACCCGATTCTGCTCGTCGATCGCGTGCTCGAGCTCGAGCCGCACAAAGGGATCAAAGCGCTGAAGAACGTGTCGATCAACGAGCCGTTCTTCCAGGGGCATTTCCCGAAGCGGCCGGTGATGCCGGGTGTGCTGATCCTCGAGGCGCTCGCGCAGGCCGCGGCGCTGCTGACCTTCGCGGAAGAGCAGCCGAAGGATCCGGAGAACACGCTGTATTACTTCGTCGGGATCGACGGCGCCCGCTTCAAGCGGGTGGTCGAACCGGGCGATCAACTGATTCTGAACGTGACGTTCGAACGCTACATCCGCGGCATCTGGAAATTCAAGGCGGTGGCGGAAGTGGACGGGAAGGTGGCGGCGGAAGCCGAGCTGATGTGCACGGTCAAGACGACCGACGCGGCGCCCTGAGCGACGCGGCACGCATGGGCAACGCAACGCGACACATCACATCGAGAGGCAACGGCGCATGACCAGGATTCATCCCACCGCGATTGTCGAACCGGGCGCGCAGATCGACGAGTCGGTCGAGATCGGCCCGTACGCGATCGTCGGTCCGCATGTCACGATCGGCGCGCGCACGACGATCGGCTCGCACAGCGTGATCGAAGGCCATACGACGCTCGGCGAGGACAACCGCATCGGCCATTACGCGTCGGTCGGCGGCCGTCCGCAGGACATGAAGTACAAGGACGAGCCGACGAAGCTCGTGATCGGCAATCGCAACACGATCCGCGAATTCACGACGATCCACACGGGCACCGTGCAGGACGTCGGCGTGACGACGCTCGGCGACGACAACTGGATCATGGCCTACGTGCACATCGGCCATGACTGCCGGGTCGGCAACCACGTGATCCTGTCGAGCAACGCGCAGATGGCCGGCCACGTCGAGATCGGCGACTGGGCGATCGTCGGCGGGATGTCGGGCGTTCACCAGTTCGTGCGCATTGGCGCGCACTCGATGCTGGGCGGCGCGTCGGCACTCGTCCAGGACATTCCGCCGTTCGTGATCGCGGCAGGCAACAAGGCCGAGCCGCACGGGATCAACGTCGAAGGGCTGCGCCGGCGCGGTTTCTCGGCCGACGCGATCTCGGCGCTGCGCAGCGCTTACCGCCTGCTGTACAAGAACGGCCTGTCGTTCGAGGAAGCGAAGGTGCAGCTGCGCGAGCTGGCGGAGGCGGGCGGCGAGGGCGATGCGCCCGTGAAGGCGCTCGTCGAGTTCATCGACGCGTCTCAACGCGGCATCATCCGCTAAGCGATGCCGCTTCCGACCAATCAGCTTCGGCTCGCGATGGTGGCCGGCGAGCCGTCGGGCGACCTGCTCGCGGCGTCGCTGCTCGGCGGTCTGCGCGAGCGGCTGCCTGAATCGGCCCAGTATTACGGGATCGGCGGGCAGCGAATGATCGCGCAGGGCTTCGACTCGCACTGGCAGATGGACAAGCTGACCGTGCGTGGTTATGTCGAGGCGCTGGGCCAGATTCCCGAGATCCTGCGGATTCGCGGCGAACTGAAGCGCCAGCTGCTCGCCGAGCGGCCGGACGCGTTCATCGGCGTCGACGCGCCCGACTTCAACTTCAACGTCGAACAGGCCGCGCGCGACGCGGGCATCCCGTCGATCCACTTCGTGTGCCCGTCGATCTGGGCATGGCGTGGCGGCCGGATCAAGAAGATCGCCAAGTCCGTCGACCACATGCTGTGCCTGTTCCCGTTCGAACCGGCGATTCTCGACAAGGCAGGCGTCGCATCGACCTACGTCGGCCATCCGCTGGCCGACGAGATTCCGCTCGAGCCCGACACGCACGGCGCGCGCATCGCGCTGGGACTGCCGGCCGACGGCCCCGTGATTGCGGTGCTGCCGGGCAGCCGGCGCTCGGAGATCGCGCTGATCGGCCCGACGTTCTTCGCGGCGATGGCGCTGATGCAGCAACGCGAGCCCGGTGTGCGATTCGTGATGCCGGCGGCGACGCCTGCACTGCGCGAGTTGCTGCAGCCGCTCGTCGACGCGCATCCGCAGCTGGCATTGACGATCACCGACGGCCGCTCGCAGGTCGCGATGACGGCCGCCGACGCGATCCTCGTGAAGAGCGGCACCGTCACGCTGGAAGCCGCGCTGCTGAAGAAGCCGATGGTGATCTCGTACAAGGTGCCCTGGCTGACCGGGCAGATCATGCGCCGGCAGGGTTACCTGCCTTACGTCGGCTTGCCGAACATCCTGGCGGGGCGCTTCGTCGTGCCCGAGCTGCTGCAGCATTTCGCGACGCCCGAGGCGCTGGCCGACGCGACGCTCACGCAGCTGCGCGACGACGCGAACCGCCGCACGCTGACCGAAGTGTTTACCGAAATGCATCTTTCGCTGCGGCAGAACACGGCCGCGAAGGCGGCCGAAGCGGTCGTGCGCGTGCTCGAACAACGCAAGGGGCGCGCATGACGGCAGTACGAGCAACGCGTCGCCGCGCATCGAGCGACGTGCAGGGCGGCTTCGACTTCAGCCGGCCCGACGAGATCGTCTGCGGTGTCGACGAAGCCGGGCGCGGCCCGCTCGCGGGGCCGGTGGTGGCCGCCGCGGTGATCCTCGATCCGGCGCAGCCGATCGAAGGCCTCGACGATTCGAAGGCGCTGTCCGCGAAGAAGCGCGACGCGCTGTACGACCTGATCGTCGCGCGTTCGCGCGCGTATTGCGTCGCGTCGGCAAGCGTCGACGAAATCGATACGCTGAACATCCTGCACGCGACGATGCTGGCGATGAAGCGGGCCGTCGAAGGCCTGTCGGTGCTGCCGACGCTCGCGCAGATCGACGGCAACCGTTGCCCGACGCTGACGGTGCGCGCCGAAGCGATCGTCAGCGGCGACGCGCTCGTGCCGAGCATCTCGGCCGCGTCGATCCTCGCGAAGGTCACGCGCGACCGCATGCTCGTCGACCTGCACGAACGCTTCCCGGTGTACGGCTTCAACGTGCATGCGGGTTACGGCACCGCGAAACACCTTGCCGCGCTGCGCGAGCACGGCCCGTGCGAAGCGCATCGGCGCACGTTCGCACCGGTTCGCGCCGCACTTGACCTGATTCGATGAAAAGCATCACTTCCCGCGACAACCCGCTGTACAAGCGCCTGAAGGCGCTCGCGGGTTCGACGTCCCAGCAGCGCCGCGGCGGTCAGGCACTGCTCGAAGGGTTCCACCTCGCCAGCGCGTACCTCGATACGGGTGCCACGCCCGAGCTGTGCGTCGCCACCGAAGGCGCGCTCGGCCACGCCGAGGCACAGGCGATCGTCGCGCGCGTCGACGCACAGCGTGTCGTCACGCTGCCCGATGCGTTGTTCGGACAGCTGTCGAGCGTTGTCAACGGCGTCGGTTTCCTGTTGCTCGTCGACCGGCCGGCTCATCCGCTGCCGGAGCGCGTGACGCACACGTCGGTCGTACTCGACGGCGTGCAGGATGCCGGCAACGTCGGCTCGATCCTGCGCAGTGCGGCCGCGGCCGGCGTGCGCCATGTGTTCTGCGCGCCGGGTACGGCCTACGCGTGGTCGTCGAAGGTGCTGCGTTCGGGCATGGGCGCGCACTTCCTGCTGTCGATCCACGAGGATGTGGCGCCCGATACGCTCGCCGAGCGGCTCGACGTACCGGTCGCGCTGACCGACTCGCACGGCGCGCAGGCGATCTACGATTGCGACCTGTCGGGGCCGGTCGCATGGGTGTTCGGCAACGAGGGCGCCGGCGTATCGGCGTTCTGGCGCGATGCGGCGGCGCATCGCGTGACGATTCCGCAGCCGGGCGGGATGGAGTCGCTGAATGTTGCCGCTGCCGCGGCGGTGTGCCTGTTCGAACAGGTGCGACAGCAGCGGCACGCATGAGGCCCGGGCGCGCACTGCCGCACGCGCAACCCGCACAACGAAAAAAGGCCGCGTCGAACGCGGCCTTTTTGTTTCCGGCGGCGGCCAGGGGCCGCACGCGCGCGGATGCTCAGTACGACTGCCGGTCGAGGCGGATTTCCTGCAGGATCGTCGTCGCGATTTCCTCGATCGACTTGTGCGTCGACGACAGCCACTTGATCCCTTCGCGGCGCATCATCGCTTCGGCCTCGTTGATCTCGTAGCGGCAGTTCTCGGGCGCCGCGTACTTGCTGCCCGGCCGGCGCTCGTTGCGGATCTCCGACAGGCGCTGCGGGTCGATCGACAGCCCGAACAGCTTCTCGCGGTGCGTGGAGAGCGACGACGGCAGCTTGCCGCGTTCGAAATCTTCCGGAATCAGCGGATAGTTCGCGGCCTTCACGCCGTACTGCATCGCGAGATACAGGCTCGTCGGCGTCTTGCCGCTGCGCGACACGCCGACGAGGATCACGTCGGCTTCCGACAGGTTGCGGTTCGACTGGCCGTCGTCGTGCGCGAGCGAGAAGTTGATCGCCTCGATCCGCGTCTTGTATTCCTCGGTGTCCGCGTTCTGGTGGCCGCGGCCCATCGCGTGGCTCGACTTGAGCTCCAGTTCCTGCTCGAGCGGCTCGACGAAGCGCTGGAACATGTCGAGCACGAGCGCGTTCGAGCGTTTGACGATGTCGTTCGACTCGCTGTCGACGAGCGTCGTGAACACGATCGCGCGGCGGCCGTCGTGCACGGCGGCGTCGTTGATCTTCTCGACGGTCGCGTAGGCCTTGTCGGGCGAGTCGATGAACGGCACGCGCACGAGACGGAATTTCTGGTCGAACTGGGAGAGGATCGAGTGCGCGAAGGTTTCGGCAGTGATCCCGGTGCCGTCGGAGACGATGAATACGGTAGGCAGCATGAATCTGGGCGTCGAACGTGAAGGGCGGTTGCGCGGGGGCTGGAGGTTCGCCTCCAGACGCAGTGACAAGGTCGCGCCACATCCGGCAGCCGGCACGGTAGAATAGCGGCAACCTGTTGGATAAGCAATTGCGGGGGCAGGGTGCGAACGGCGCCCTCGGCTTGCCCGCTCGACTCCAAAATTCCCGGCAAGTTCGGCGATTTGTCTGAATATATCGCCCTTCTGCCGGGATTTTTGCAAATCGGGTCGGAAGATTTCTGCCGCTGCGATTGTTTATCTAACAGGTTGCGCAAGACGCGCCGCGCCTTTTTGCAAGCGCCCGCGTCCGAGCCCACTTGCGCAATCGAGTATTTTTTTCACACTTAGGGGCTTGTATGACTAACGCAGCAAACGTCGCAAAGGACCAGGCGTATGTAATTCCGTTCGAGCAGTTGCGGATGACCGATGTGGAGATCGTGGGCGGCAAGAATGCGTCGCTCGGCGAGATGATCAGCCAGCTTTCCGAGGCTGGCGTTCGCGTACCCACCGGTTTCGCCACGACCGCGCTCGCTTTCCGCGATTTCCTCACGCACAACGACCTGACCGATCGGATTGCCAAGCGTCTCGAGTCCCTCGACATCGACGACGTGAAGGCGCTCGCCGAAGCCGGTGCCGAAATCCGCAAGTGGATCGTCGACGCACCGATGCAGGCGCGCCTCGAGCAGGAAATCCGCGCGCAGTTCGAAGTCCTGAAGAACGGCTCGCCGAGCGAGCTGTCGTTTGCCGTGCGCTCGTCCGCGACCGCGGAAGACCTGCCGGACGCATCGTTTGCCGGCCAGCAGGAGTCGTACCTGAACGTCGTCGGCATCGAGGACGTGCTCGACCGCATGAAGCACGTGTTCGCGTCGCTGTACAACGATCGCGCGATCTCGTACCGCGTGCACAAGGGCTTCACGCACGCCGAGGTCGCCCTGTCGGCCGGCGTGCAGCGCATGGTCCGCTCGGACGTCGGCGCGGCCGGCGTGATGTTCACGATCGACACCGAATCGGGCTTCAAGGACGCCGTGTTCATCACGTCGAGCTATGGCCTGGGCGAAACCGTCGTGCAAGGCGCGGTGAACCCGGACGAGTTCTATGTGTTCAAGACGACGCTCGCGCAGGACAAGTACCCGATCATCCGCCGCTCGATCGGCTCGAAGCTGATCAAGATGGAATTCACGCAGCCGGGCGAGCCGGGCCGCGTGAAGACCGTCGACGTGCCGCACGAACAGCGCAACCGCTACTCGATCACCGACGAAGACGTGATCGAGCTGGCGAAGTACGCGGTCATCATCGAGAAGCACTACCAGCGTCCAATGGACATCGAGTGGGGCAAGGACGGCCGCGACGGCAAGATCTTCATCCTGCAGGCACGCCCGGAAACGGTGAAGAGCCAGGCGACCGGCAAGGCCGAGCAGCGCTTCAAGCTGAAGGGCCAGTCGCAGGTGCTGGCGACGGGCCGTGCGATCGGCCAGAAGATCGGCGCGGGCCCCGTGCGCGTGATCCAGGATCCGTCGGAAATGGAACGCGTGCAGCCGGGCGACGTGCTGGTTGCCGACATGACCGACCCGAACTGGGAGCCGGTGATGAAGCGCGCGGCCGCGATCGTCACGAACCGCGGCGGCCGGACCTGCCACGCGGCGATCATCGCGCGTGAGCTCGGCGTGCCGGCTGTGGTCGGCTGCGGCGATGCGACCGACATCCTGAAGGACGGCGCGCTCGTCACCGTGTCGTGCGCGGAAGGCGACGAAGGCAAGATCTACGACGGCCTGCTCGAGACGGAAGTCACGGAGGTGCAGCGCGGCGAACTGCCGGAAATCCCGGTCAAGATCATGATGAACGTCGGCAACCCGCAGCTCGCGTTCGACTTCTCGCAACTGCCGAACGGCGGTGTGGGCCTCGCGCGTCTCGAGTTCATCATCAACAACAACATCGGCGTTCACCCGAAGGCGATCCTCGAGTACCCGAACATCGACCAGGACCTGAAGAAGGCGGTCGAGAGCGTTGCGCGCGGCCACGCGTCGCCGCGTCAGTTCTACGTCGACAAGCTGACGGAAGGTGTCGCGACGATCGCCGCGGCGTTCTATCCGAAGCCCGTGATCGTGCGTCTGTCCGACTTCAAGTCGAACGAGTACAAGAAGCTGATCGGCGGTTCGCGTTACGAGCCGGACGAGGAAAACCCGATGCTGGGTTTCCGCGGCGCATCGCGCTACATCGCCGAAGACTTCGCGCCGGCGTTCGAGATGGAATGCCGTGCACTGAAGCGCGTGCGTGACGAGATGGGCCTGACGAACGTCGAGATCATGGTGCCGTTCGTGCGTACCGTGAAGCAGGCGGAGCGTGTGGTCGGCCTGCTCGAGAAGTTCGGCCTGAAGCGCGGCGAAAACGGCCTGCGCCTCGTGATGATGTGCGAAGTCCCGACCAACGCGATCCTCGCCGAAGAGTTCCTGGAACACTTCGACGGTTTCTCGATCGGCTCGAACGACCTCACGCAGCTCACGCTCGGCCTCGACCGCGATTCGGGCATGGAACTGCTGGCAGTCGACTTCGACGAGCGCGATCCGGCCGTCAAGTTCCTGCTGAAGCGTGCGATCGATACCTGCCGCCGGATGGGCAAGTACGTCGGCATCTGCGGCCAGGGCCCGTCCGATCACCCGGACTTCGCGCAATGGCTGACCGACGAAGGCATCGTGTCGATCTCGCTGAACCCCGACACGATCATCGAAACGTGGCAGGCGCTGGCCAACCGGAAGTAACGGCCGGTAATGCATCTTCGGCGAAAGGGCGGCACCGCTGCGCTTTCGATGAAGGCAAAATGCAAGGTTCATGCTATAAACACCCCGGTAGGCACCGGGGTGTTTTTGTTTGTGGGTACGCACCGGGCCGCTCCCAACGTGCCGACCGTCGTCTCGGGGGCGGCGAACGGGTCGATCCGGAGTCGTGCTTCGGCGCATAATCCGGGCCCATGCAACGCAGGTGCGCGTTGGGGACGTTTTTCTGGAGACCACAATGATGTCGGGGCATCTGTTCTGGTGGGTCGCGGTGGGCGTGCTGGTCGTGGCCGAACTGCTGACGGGCACGTTCTACCTGCTGATGATCGCGCTCGGCTTTCTCGCGGGCGGGTTGCTGCAGCTGGCCGGTTTCGCGCCGCATGTGCAGTTCGGCGCGGCGGCCGCAGTCGCGATCATCGCGATGATCGTGCTGCGCCGTTCGGGGCTTGGTCGCAAGCAGAAGCGCGACACGTCGACGAATCCCGACGTCAATCTCGATATCGGCTCGACCGTCATGGTCGATGCGTGGCGTGACGGCCGCGCGCGCGTGCAGTATCGCGGCGCCGACTGGGACGTCGAGCTGGCGAACGGCGAGCGCGACGACGCGCGTGTGTATCAGGTGAGCGCCGTACGAGGCAACTGTCTCGTGGTCGTGGCGAAACCCGCGGGCTGATTGTCCGCTGATAAAACAAGGAGGGAACGCTTCATGGATTCGCTGATCATCTGGGTTGTCCTGCTCGTCATCGCGATCGTGATCGTGTCGAAGACGGTGAAGATCGTGCCGCAGCAACATGCGTGGGTGCTCGAGCGTTTCGGGCGCTATCACGCGACGCTGTCGCCCGGTCTCAATATCGTGCTGCCGTTCGTCGATCGCATCGCGTACCGGCACGTGCTGAAGGAAATTCCGCTCGATGTGCCGAGCCAGATCTGTATCACGCGCGACAACACGCAGTTGCAGGTCGACGGCGTGCTGTATTTCCAGGTGATGGACCCGATGAAGGCGTCGTACGGGTCGAGCAACTTCGTGTTCGCAATCACGCAGCTGTCGCAGACGATGCTGCGCTCGGTGATCGGCAAGCTGGAGCTCGACAAGACCTTCGAGGAGCGCGACTTCATCAACCACAGCATCGTGTCGGCGCTCGACGACGCCGCCGCGAACTGGGGCGTGAAGGTGCTGCGCTACGAGATCAAGGACCTGACGCCGCCGAAGGAAATCCTGCACGCGATGCAGGCGCAGATCACCGCCGAGCGCGAAAAGCGCGCGCTGATCGCCGCCTCCGAAGGCCGCAAGCAGGAGCAGATCAACCTCGCGTCGGGCGCTCGCGAGGCGGCGATCCAGAAATCCGAGGGCGAGCGGCAGGCCGCGATCAACCAGGCGCAAGGCGAGGCCGCCGCGATTCTTGCCGTGGCCGAGGCGAACGCGCAGGCGATCCAGAAGATCGCGAACGCGATGCAGTCGCAGGGCGGCATGGACGCGGTGAACCTGAAGGTCGCCGAACAGTATGTCGGCGCGTTCGCGAATCTCGCGAAGCAGGGCAATACGCTGATCGTGCCGTCGAACCTGTCGGATCTCGGTTCGGCGGTCGCGTCGGCGCTGACGATCGTCAAGAGCGCGTCGCCGGCCGCGGGCGGGAAGGGCTGAGCCAGTGCGCCCGGTGCGCGGGTGGCCGCCGTGTGCGGCGAATCGTCGCGCAGCCGGGCGAGTTCGGCTGGGGCCCGTAGGGTGCCTTCGGCACGAATCGCCAGCCGAAACCACCGGCGTTGCGCGCCGAATGCTGCTGGCAGCCTCCGGGTGACCGGCGCGCACGATTCAGGAACCCAAAGCAACACGGCCCGCTTCGAGCGGGCCGTGTCGTTTGTGATGCGGGTTGCGCGCGTCAGGTGCCGGCGCGCATGATGCGTGCCTTTTCGCGTTCCCAGTCGCGTTTCTTCTCGGTTTCGCGCTTGTCGTGCAGCTTCTTGCCCTTCGCGAGCGCGATGTCGCACTTCACGCGACCGCCCTTGTAGTGGAAGTTCAGCGGCACGAGCGTGTAGCCGCGCTGCTCGACCTTGCCGATCAGTTTCTTGATCTCGTCGCGGTGCAGCAGCAGCTTGCGCGTGCGAACCGGGTCGGGCGTGATGTGTGTCGAGGCTTCGGGCAGCGGGCTGATGTGGGTGCCGATCAGGAAGATCTCGCCGCTCTTCACCACGACGTAGCCTTCCCTGATCTGGCCACGCCCGGCGCGCAGCGCCTTGACTTCCCAGCCCTCCAGCACGAGCCCCGCCTCGTAGCGTTCCTCGATGTGATAATCGAAGTGCGCTTTCCTGTTGTCGATGATGCTCATGAATGGATTGGGCCAACTCGTTTAAAATCACGATTTTAGCAAAGCGGGGCGAGAATCGCCCGGCTTGCGTTCCCACCTTCAGCGATGCCGCGCGATTTATGGCAGATGTCCAGAAAACCGTATTGATCCGTCACTCGGCGGAACAGATGTTCGACCTCGTCACCGACGTGGCCGACTACCCCAATTTCCTGCCCTGGTGCGGCGGCGTCGAGATTCGCCGTCAGGACGACAGCGGGATGGAAGCGCGCATCGACATCAACTTCAAGGGCATCAAGCAGCATTTCGCGACGCGCAACACGCAGGAGCGCCCGACGCGGATCGACATGGAGTTCACGGACGGTCCGTTCAAGAAGTTCACGGGCACGTGGCGCTTCACGGCGCTGCGCGCCGATGCGTGCAAGATCGAATTCGCGCTGCATTACGAGTTTTCGAGCATTCTGCTCGAGAAGATCATCGGGCCCGTGTTCAGCCACATCGCGAACACGTTCGTCGATTCGTTCGTGAAGCGCGCCGACCAGCGCTACGGGAAGGGGTGACGCGATGCTGTCGATCGAAGTCTGTTATGCGCTGCCGGACCGCCAGACGCTGATTCCGCTGTCGCTGCCCGAAGGGGCGACCGTGCGCTCGGCGATCGACGCGAGCGGCGTGCTCACGCTGCACCCGGAGATCGATCTCGCGCACGCGAAGACGGGCGTGTTCGGCAAGCTCGCACCGCTCGATGCGCCGCTCGCCGACCACGACCGTGTCGAGATCTACCGCCCGCTGATCGTCGATCCGAAACTGGCGCGCCAGCGGCGCGTCGACAAAACCCGCCGCGCCGGCTCCGTCGAGGGGCGCAAGTGGATGCACAAGGACGCGCGCTGACGCGCCCGGTTTCGCGCCTTTCGTTCCTATTCGTCTGATCAAACGCCGCGGCGCTCAGTGGGCCGCGGCGTTTGCGTTTGCCGATGCGCTGCCCGGCGTATTGCCGCCGGCGGGCGTGTCGCCGTGCTGTCGCACCGACCCGTAGACGCCCGCGAGCAGCAGCACGAGCGCGGCGATTTCGAGCGCGTGCGGCATCCGCTGGTCGTACACGAACGCGTAAAGCATCGCGAACACGGTTTCGAACACGATCAACTGGCCCGACAGCGTGAGAGGCAGCCGCTTCGACGCGGCATTCCATAGCCCGTTACCGAGCCACGACGCGCCGATCGCGAGCACGAGGTTCAGCAGCCAGAACAGCTGCCAGCGCGATGCCGGGACGGCCGCCTGCACCGTGCCGGCCGGCAGCGCGAGGATTGCGATCCAGCAGAGGCCGCCGATCAGGCCGGTCACGACGCCCCACAGCACCGACCACTCGTTGCCACCGAAATGATGATGGCGCTGAAGGTAGCGCGCGTTCGCGACCGCGTACCAGGTCCAGCTCGCGAGCGCGCCCGCCGCGCAAGCGATCCCTGCGAGCTTCTGGCCGAGCGTCGTCGCGTGCGCGGCCTCGGACGTGAACAGGTCGACGTTGATGCAGACGATGCCCGCGATCACCAGCCCGAGCGGCGCGGCGAGCCGCCGCAGCGGCACGGCGCCGTGGTCGCCGAGGCCCGCGAGCGTGACGGTGACGGGCAGCACGCCGACGATCAGCGAGCTCGGCGCGATGCCGATCAGGTGCACGGCGCCGGACAGCAGCATGTAGTACGCGACGTTGCCGACGACGGCGAGCTTCACGAGGGCGACGAGATCCTCGCGCGTCAGCCGCGCGAGCAGCGAGCGGACGGCCGGCAGCGCGGCCGCGAGCGAGACGAGGCCGTACATCGTGTAGCGGCCGGCGCTCAGCAGCAGCGGCGAAAAATCGGTCAGCAGCCGCGGAACGAGAAACACCATGCCCCACATGGCACCGGCCAGGACACCATAAACCACACCGCGCTGCATCGACCGCTCCGAACAAATGACTGACGAGCGGGCATGTTAGCGACGCCGTCCCGACGGCGTCTTGTTCAATCCTGCACTCCGCGCACGGCGGCGCGGCGACTGGCGGCGGCTCAGGCGTCTGCCGGATCGGGCGTCGCTGCGGCACCGTCGCCCGACGTGCGCGCCTGCGAGTGCGCCGGCCGCCGCACGGCGCGCAGCTTGCCGCTGTTGCCGCCGCCGCAGTAGAAACGGTCGCGGCCGTCGGATTCGAGCCCCGACACGCCGACGCCGGGCGGCATGTCGACCTGTTCCAGCACCTGTCCCGTGCGCGGATCGATGTGCCGCGGCTCGCTCTGGTCGGCTTCCCAGGTGCCGTGCCACAGCTCGCCGTCGACCCACGTCACGCCGGTGACGAAGCGGTTCGATTCGATCGTGCGCAGCACGGCGCCCGATTCCGGATCGATCTGATGAATCTTGCGTTCGCGGTACTGGCCGACCCACAGCGTGCCTTCGGCCCATGCAAGCCCCGAGTCGGCGCCGCCGCCAGGGGCCGGGATCGTCGCGAGTACGCGGCCCGATTCGGGATCGATCTTCTCGATGCGGTCCTCGACGATCTGGAACAGGTGGCGGCCGTCGAACGCGGTGCCCGCATGCGCGGCGACGTCGATCGAGCGGACGGTCGTGCCGCGTTCCGGATCGAGCGCATTCAGCTTGTCGCCGGATGCGTACCACACGTGCTGCCCGTCGAACGTGACGCCGTGCACGCCGTCGACGCCCGGAAACGGGCCGTATTCGCGAATGATGTCTGCGCTGGAGCGTTTCATGTTCGTCACCTCGTGGTTCGGTGAGGTCATCCTAATCTCCCGGCAGCGGCGCCGGGAGTAACAAGGTGGTCGCGAATCCGGGCAGTGGCGGTGTCAGCCAGCGGCGCGCTCGGCCGCGGCCGAGCGCCTGCACCTTGTCCGCTTCGGCGAGCGCGTCGAGCGCGCGCTGCACGGTGCGCTGGCTCGCGCCGAGGGCGAGCGCCAGCGCGGAACTCGACCACGCCTCGCCGTCGGCGAGGAGCGCGAGCACGGCCGCGTGGCGATCGTCGACCGGGCGTGCGAGGACGACGGTCTCGCGCATGCCGAGCGGTTCGAGCGCGAAGCCGCGCGGCGTCGCGATGATATTTGCGAGCGGCCGCAGTACCGCGCGCAACCGGCCGATCTCGACGCGCAGGCGCGCACGATGCGATTCGTCCGCATGTTTCGCGCGGAACGCGGCGGCGACGAGCGTGTTTCTCGACACGTCGGTCGGCCATGCCTCGCCGAGCGCGCGGGCGAGCACGAACAGCACGGGGCGCCGCGCGAGCGACACGGTCGTGCGGGCGTCGCGCACCGTGTGGCGGCACGCGTCGACGACGAGCGCATTCGACGCGAATAGCGTTTCGACTTCGTCGAGCTGCACGAGCCGCGACGTGCCGCGCGCGATGAGTCGCGCGGCCGGTGCGTCGAGCACGCGCGCCGCGGTATCGACCTCGGCCGTCAGCGCGGCGATGCCGGCGTCGCGGGCGGCCGCGCGCGCACGGGCGAGCGCGGCGCGGGCCACGTGCGTGCGGATGCGGCGCATCGCGATGCCGGCAGCGATCAGCTCGTGGGCGGTACGCGACGCGGCCGGCAGCGGCGCGGGATCGAGGTTCGCGAGCATCTGTTCGGCATCGTCGACATGACCGATCAGCAGCAGCCGGCGCACGCCGAGATAACGGGCATGCGCGGCGTTCGCATGGTCGCCGTGCGCGTCGAGCGTCGCGCAGGCGGCATCGAGCGCGCGTGTCGGCCAGCGGAGATCGCGCGACGCAAGCGCGATCTCGGCTTCCGCGACGACGCAGCGCGCACGCGCCACGGCTTCCTTCGCGCCGAACGCGCGCGCGGCACTGCGCACGAGTACGCGCGCGCGTTCGAAATCGCCGAGTTGCGCCATCGCGATGCCCCGCAGCGCGAGCGCCGGCGCATCGTCGCGCAGCGCGACGCGGTTCAGCGCGCCGAGCGCGTCACCGGCCGCGAGCGCGCGCGCGGCTGCCGTGATCAGCGAATCCATTCGAATCCCGACACACTTGTCACTCCCTCCGGTCCGATGCCCGGCACTAATCTAGCACCACGCACACGGCCCCGTACGCCGTGCCTGGATACCCAACGGAAGGAGGCACCCGCAATGACGACCCATCTCACCGGAACACGCAACGAATGGCTGGCCGAGCGCAGGGCGCTGCTCGACGCGGAAAAGGCGCTGACGCGGCAAAGCGACGAACTCGCGCGGCGGCGCCAGGCACTGCCATGGGTGCGTGTCGACAAGGCTTACCGGTTCGACACCGAAGACGGGCAGGCGACGCTCGACGACCTGTTTCGCGGCCGTTCGCAACTGCTCGTCTATCACTTCATGTTCGGCCCCGACTACAAGGCCGGCTGCCCGTCGTGCTCGGCGCTTGCCGACGGCTTCGCCGGCTTTGCCGTGCACCTGGCGAACCACGACGTGACGCTCACGGCCGTGTCGCGCGCACCGCTCGCGAAGCTGCTCGCCTACCGGCAGCGGATGGGGTGGACCTTTCCGTGGGCGTCGTCGGTCGGCAGCGATTTCAACTTCGACTTCAACGTGTCGTTCACCGAAACGCAGCAGCGCACGGGCGACGTCGAATACAACTATGCGCGGTCGGGCCATGCGATGGACATGGATCCGCCGCCGCCGGTGGTCGCGCAGTTCGCGGCGACCTGCGGCACCGACGCGGCCACGTATGCGCTCGACCGGCCGGGGATGAGCGCGTTCGTGCGCGAGGATGGCGTCGTCTATCACACGTACTCGACCTATGCGCGCGGGCTCGACGGGTTGTGGGGGATGTACCAGTGGCTCGATCGCGCGCCGCTCGGGCGTAACGAGGCGGGCGCCTGGTGGCGCCGCCATGACGAGTACGCGCGCGGCTGAGCGCGTGCCGGCGACGGACGGGAGCGTGCGATGACACGGCCGGCAACTGGAGATACGGGCCCCGATTCGCGGATGTTCGCGGTGGCGCTCGTGGCCGTGTTCGCCGTTGCCGCGACGGCGACGCTGGCGCAGCACGCGTCGATGGCCGCGATGGGCGGCGAACCGATGCCCGGCGGCTGGATGATCTCGGCGACCTGGCTGCGGCCGTGCGGCTGGGGCGCCGGCCGCGCGTTCGCGGCATTCGCCGGCATGTGGGGCACGATGACGGTGACGATGATGCTGCCCGTGCTCGCGCCGACGCTCTGGCAGTACCGGCAGCACGTCGGTCCGCTGGCAGCGACGCGTTTGACCTGGCTCGTCGTCGTCGCGGGCGCCGGGTATTTCGCGGTATGGATGGCGTTCGGCGCGCTTGCGTTCCCGGCCGGCGGCGCGCTGGCGGCTGCCGCGGCGCGGCTGCCGGCACTGGCCCGCATGATGCCGTTCGCGGCCGGCGCGGTCGTGTCCGGCGCGGGCGTGCTGCAGTTCTCGGCGTGGAAGGCGCGGCGGCTGGCTTGCTGTCGGCACGCGGCGCCGCACGCGTGCGTGCCACGCGTGGATACGGGCGCCGCATGGCGGCACGGCGTGCGAGCGGCCATGCGTTGCAGCGCCTGTTGCGGGAACCTGATGACGGTCGCGCTGGCGGCCGGCGTGATGGATCTGCGCGTGATGGCCGCGGTGACGGTCGCGATCGCCGCCGAGCGCCTCGCGCCGGCCGGCGGGCGTGTGGCGCGGATCGTCGGCGGCGTCGCGATCGGGGGCGGTATCGCGATGATCGCGCGCGCGGCCGGGCTGCTGTAAGACCGGGGAAGCGAGCCGCATGGCGGGCCGCTGTGGTGCGTTGCCGGCCCGCGTGCGCCGGCGGCCGTCACCACGGTGTGGCCCGGCCGCGACAGCCACGCGTGCCGTGGCGCGGCCGCTTGCGCGAATGGCTCGATGCGGCGGTGAAACGAAAGGCGATCGAAAACGAACCGAACGGCGATCCGAACGATTCGGCCCCCGAACGCCTGGAAACGGCTAAGCCGTTGTTCGTGTTGTGAAAATTCGCAGCGCTTCGCGTATAATTCGCTTTTGCGCCCATAGGATTTGCCATGCGTCTGATCCAAAAAGCACTCACTTTCGATGACGTGCTCCTCGTTCCCGCCTTCTCCGACGTTCTGCCGCGCGACACCAGCCTCAAGACCAAGCTGACCCGCAACATCTCCCTGAACATGCCGCTCGTGTCCGCCGCCATGGATACGGTCACCGAAGGTCGCCTCGCGATCGCGATGGCGCAGCAGGGTGGTGTCGGTATCGTCCACAAGAACCTCACGCCGGCCGAACAGGCCCGCGAGGTCGCGAAGGTCAAGCGTTTCGAATCGGGCGTCGTCCGCGATCCGATCACGGTGCCGCCGCAAATGAAGGTGCGCGATGTGATCGCGCTGTCGCGCCAGCATGGCATCTCGGGTTTCCCGGTCGTCGAAGGCCCGCAGCTCGTCGGCATCGTCACGAACCGCGACCTGCGTTTCGAAACGCGCCTCGATGAGCCGGTCAAGTCGATCATGACGCCGCGCGAGCGTCTCGTCACGGTCAAGGAAGGCACGCCGCTCGCCGAAGCGAAGGCGCTGATGCACAGCCACCGCCTCGAGCGCGTGCTGGTCGTCAACGACGCGTTCGAACTGCGCGGCCTGATGACCGTCAAGGACATCACGAAGCAGACCGAGCACCCGGACGCGTGCAAGGACGAACACGGCAAGCTGCGCGCAGGCGCCGCGGTCGGCGTCGGTGCCGACAACGAAGAGCGCGTCGAACTGCTCGTGCAAGCCGGCGTCGACGTGATCGTCGTCGATACCGCGCACGGTCACAGCAAGGGCGTGCTCGAGCGCGTCCGCTGGGTCAAGCAGAACTTCCCGCACGTCGAAGTGATCGGCGGCAACATCGCGACGGCCGCCGCCGCGAAGGCGCTCGTCGAATACGGCGCGGACGCGGTCAAGGTCGGTATCGGCCCGGGCTCGATCTGCACGACGCGGATCGTCGCGGGTGTCGGCGTGCCGCAGATCAGCGCGATCGCGAATGTCGCGGACGCACTGAAGGGCACGGGCGTGCCGTGCATCGCCGACGGCGGCGTGCGCTTCTCGGGCGACGTGTCGAAGGCCCTCGCGGCCGGCGCGAACGCGGTGATGATGGGCAGCATGTTCGCGGGTACCGAAGAGGCGCCGGGCGACGTGTTCCTGTACCAGGGCCGCCAGTACAAGTCGTACCGCGGCATGGGTTCGGTCGGTGCGATGAAGGACGGCGCGGCGGACCGCTACTTCCAGGACAACTCGGCGAACATCGACAAGCTCGTGCCGGAAGGCATCGAAGGCCGCGTCGCCTACAAGGGTTCGGTCAACGCGATCCTGTTCCAGCTGGTCGGCGGTGTGCGCGCCAGCATGGGCTACTGCGGTTGCCGTTCGATCGACGAGCTGCACGACAAGGCCGAATTCGTCCAGATCACCGCGGCGGGCATGCGCGAGTCGCACGTGCACGACGTGCAGATCACGAAGGAAGCGCCGAACTACCACGTGGACTGATCGCCGATGAAACCGCTGCTGCGAGCCGTGCTGATCATCGATGCCGTACTGCTGCTGGCGTTCGGCGTGCTGTTCGTGCTGACGCCCTGGCAGTCGCTCTTCAGCGCGCTGCAGCTGGCGAACATCCAGCCGGCAATGCTCGGCCAGGCGTTCGGCATCGCGTTGCTCGGGCTCGCGTGGCTCGCGTTTCATGCGGCGTTCAACGGCGACCTCACGGCACCCGTCGCGCGCTCGGTCGGCCACGTGTACTGGCTGACCGGCGTGCTCACGATCGTCTGGTCGATCGGCACCGGCAGCGGTCCCGCGCTCGCGGCGGCCGGCAGGGTACTGTCGGCCGTGGCCGGTGTCGCGCTGATCGTGCTCGGCCTCGGCGGCGTGCGGCTCGCATCGGCCGTGCGCCGGCGTGAGAAAGCGCAGGCGCTCGAGGCGCGCGCGCCGGAGCAGCGCCCGGTTGAACCGACGGTGGCGCCGGCGTCCTCGCCCGCATCGCAGCGTGTCGAACCCGTCGTCAGCCGTCCCGCGGCGCCCGCACCGTCATCGGCCGCATCCAGTCCATCGTCAGGCTCGGGCACCGTCGCACTCGACGAACGCCCGCCGATGCGGGACTGACCGGCCATGCGTCGCGCGTGCTGCCTGCCGCCCGACGCCGCTGTCCATGCTATTGACGCAGCGCTCGATGCGCTGCTTTTCTTTTTCTCTTCATCCCGTCCGCAGCCATGCACGACAAAATCCTGATTCTCGACTTCGGTTCGCAAGTCACCCAACTGATTGCGCGACGCGTGCGTGAAGCACACGTCTACTGCGAAATCCATCCGAACGATGTGTCCGACGACTTCGTCCGCGAGTTCGCGCCGAAGGCGGTGATCCTGTCGGGCAGCCACGCGAGCACGTACGAAGACCATCAGCTGCGCGCGCCGCAGGCCGTATGGGATCTCGGCGTGCCGGTGCTCGGCATCTGCTACGGCATGCAGACGATGGCCGTGCAGCTCGGCGGCAAGGTCGAGTGGAGCGACCATCGCGAATTCGGCTATGCGGAAATGCGTGCGCACGGCCATACGCGCCTGCTCGACGGCATCGAGGATTTCACGACGGCCGAAGGCCACGGGATGCTGAAGGTCTGGATGAGCCACGGCGACAAGGTTGCCGAGCTGCCGTCGGGCTTCCAGCTGATGGCGTCGACGCCGAGCTGCCCGATCGCCGGCATGGCCGACGAAGCGCGCGGCTACTACGCGGTGCAGTTCCACCCGGAAGTCACGCACACGGTGAAGGGTCGCCAGATCATCGAACGTTTCGTGCTGCAGATCGCCGGCGCGAAGCCCGACTGGATCATGAGCAACCATATCGAGGAAGCCGTCGCGAAGATTCGCGAGCAGGTGGGCGACGAGGAAGTGATTCTCGGCCTGTCCGGCGGCGTCGATTCGAGCGTCGCGGCCGCGCTGATCCATCGCGCGATCGGCGACCAGCTGACCTGCGTGTTCGTCGACCACGGCCTGCTGCGCCTGAACGAAGGCAAGATGGTGCTCGACATGTTCGAGGGCCGTCTGCATGCGAAGGTCGTGCACGTTGACGCGGCCGACCAGTTCCTCGGCCACCTGGCCGGGGTGACCGATCCGGAAGCGAAGCGCAAGATCATCGGCCGCGAGTTCGTCGAGGTGTTCCAGGCCGAGGCGAAGAAGCTGTCGAAGGCGAAGTGGCTCGCGCAGGGCACGATCTATCCGGACGTGGTCGAATCGGGTGGCACGAAGACGAAGAAGGCGACGACGATCAAGAGTCACCACAACGTCGGCGGCCTGCCGGAAACGCTCGGTCTGAAGCTGCTCGAGCCGCTGCGCGACCTGTTCAAGGACGAAGTGCGCGAGCTGGGCGTGGCGCTCGGCCTGCCGCCTGAGATGGTGTACCGCCATCCGTTCCCGGGCCCGGGCCTCGGCGTGCGGATCCTCGGCGAAGTGAAGCGCGAGTTTGCAGACCTGCTGCGCCGCGCGGATGCGATCTTCATCGAAGAGCTGCGCAACACGACCGCGACCGCGCAGGATGCGGCTGCCGGCCTGTGCGGCGACGCCGATGTCGGCAAGAGCTGGTACGACCTGACGAGCCAGGCGTTCGCGGTGTTCCTGCCGGTGAAGTCGGTCGGTGTGATGGGCGATGGCCGCACGTACGACTACGTGACGTCGCTGCGCGCGGTGCAGACGACCGACTTCATGACCGCACACTGGGCGCACCTGCCGTACGCGCTGCTCGGCCGCGCATCGAACCGGATCATCAACGAGGTGCGCGGGATCAACCGGGTCGTGTACGACATCTCGGGCAAGCCGCCGGCGACGATCGAGTGGGAGTGAATTGACGTCCTTCGAGGACTATCGAAAGCTATCGAAAAACGGCCGTAACGTGTTGATTATCAAGAAAATACGCCACGGCACCTATCGGTGGCTATCGCCGACCAGCAGAAAAAGTTGACGGTAGAGCTGACGGTAAAAATCGAGGCCGAATTAAGACACTCTCGTTCACTACTCAGACTTTTACCGTCTTTGACGGTAAAAATCTTTTCGGGAATGCTTGTTTCATACGGCTTTCCGGGCATCAGCAGGTCTCCAGGTCCCTGACGGTAAAACCTGACGGTAAAGCCGTCAAAAGCCGGAGGAAACCTCGATGCTTACTGACACTGCGCTGCGTAACCTGAAGCCTAAGTCCAAGATTTATAAGGCTTCTGACCGAGATGGAATGTATGTGACGGTATCGTGCTATCAGGCGTGTCGCTATCGTGCTATCAGGCGTGCGAAATCCTCGCAAAGCCAATAACGGCGCGGGTTTCGGCGCTCTCTAACTTATCTAACTTAAAAGCTCTAACTGGTAGTAAGAGCACGCCGTTCCGGTGGACAACCGCCAAACGGCACCACATGCAGCAGCAAAAGCCCGGCTTTCCAGCACGGAGGGCCGCGCCGTGATCGTTGCACTGCTCAACCAGAAAGGCGGTGTCGGCAAGACCACGCTCGCCACCCACATCGCCGGCGAGCTGGCGATGCGCGGCTCGCACGTCATCCTGCTGGATGCTGACCCGCAAGGCTCGGCGCTGGACTGGACGCAGCGACGTGCACAGCAGGGTTTGCCGCGCTTGTTCAGTGCTGTGGGCCTCGCCCGCGAGACTCTGCACCAGGAAGCGCCGGAGCTGGCCCGCCGCGCCGATCACCTCGTCATCGACGGTCCACCGCGCATCGCCGCCCTGGCGCGCTCCGCACTGCTGGCGGCCGAACGCGTGCTGATTCCGGTGCAGCCCAGCCCCTACGACTTGTGGGCGTCTGCGGAGATGGTGGCACTGATCCGCGAAGCGCAGGTGTTCCGGCCTGCGCTGCGCGCGGCCTTCATCGTCAACCGGCGCGTCAGCACCACCGTCATCGGCCGTGAAGCGCGCGGCGCGCTGGCCGACCAGCCGCTGCCGGCGCTGCGTGCGGAAGTGCATCAGCGCATCGTGTTCGCCGACAGCGTGGCCGCTGGCCGGCTTGCACGCGAGGCGGCACCGAACAGCGCCGCCGCACGCGAGATTGCCGCGCTGACCGACGAACTGCTGCGGTGGACGACATGAGTCAGCGCAACGGAAAGCGCGTTGGTATCGGCGCACGTCCACCGGCGAATCCATATGCCGAGGCGTGGATTCGCCAAGGCGATGCCGACGCGCTCAACAAGGGCGACCTCTATACCGCACGCCTGACCCTCGACATCACGCCCGCTATGCGGGCGCGCATCAAGGTGTCGGCGTTTACGCAAGGCGTGACTGTCGCTGAACTGCTGCGCGCGCTGCTGGAACGCGAGTTTCCCGACAAACGTTCGGAGAACCCCTTATGAACGCATCCACGTTGGTGGTCACGGCTGTGCCGCCACCGTCGCCAGCAGTGCTCGCCGGTCAAACCGGCATTGCACTGCTGACCCACGTTTCGCTCGCCTACATCGAGCAGCGCATCGACATCTACCTACGCTTTGGTGAGCCGGCACGCATCGTCCGGCTCGATCGCTGGCGCCGCGTCGCGGTGTTCTTGCCGGGTGCTGTTCTCTGTCGCATTCGCTGGCACAGCAATGACTACGGCACGATCCGCTGGCAGCTCATGGTGATGCAGACTTGCACGCCGCTGGACGCGGCACAGCGCATCCCTGGTGTGCTGCCGGGCGCACGCCTGCTGCTGCATGCAGAAGGCGAACGTGCCGTGCGCGCCGTGCTGGCGCAGCTCGATGCCATCGAAGCGCAAGGGATCGCGCCCGCCGACGTATCACCGGCGTACTGGCGCACGCTCGGCAACCGGCTCGCTGCACGCTTGCCATTGCCCGCGTACACCGCCGCGCGGCACGCCGCCTGGCGGGCCGGGAGGGCATTGTCATGACGACCGTTTCCCGATCCGGTACTGCGCTGCTTCCTCGCTCGCGCCAGCGCGCTCGCATCGTCGTGGCGACACTGGCCGCCTGCGGCTTCGCTGCGCTGGCCTGGGCGTCCTTCGTGTCGCCACTGCCGCGCCTGACCTACAACCCGTCCGATAGTGTGGCGGTCGGCTGGTATCGCATCGACCCGCTCGACCATCGGGCCGACTCGCTGCCACGTCCGTTGTCCGTGGACAGCATCGTGCTCGTTCCGCTGCCGGCCAAAGCAGCCGTGCTTGCTGCGCAGCGCGGCTACCTGCCGATGCGTGTGCCGTTGCTCAAGCGCATCGGTGCCGTCGCGCCGCAGAAGGTGTGCATCGCGGGCGGCATCGTCCACATCGACGGCCTGCCGTCGGCCACCGTGCTGCGTGTCGACCGGCTGGGCCGTCCGCTGCCATCGTGGCCGCAGTGCCGCCGCCTCGAACCAGGCGAGTTGTTCCTGTTGAGCGTGACCAATCCGGCGTCGTTCGACAGCCGGTATTTCGGCCCGGTCAACGCATCGGCCGTGATTGGTGTTGCGCACCCGGTCTGGCTGGAGACGCGCCGATGATGGTCGCCGATTCGCTGCACAGTGTTACGCATTCGATCGTGCCACCCGGCGTATCGTTCTGCCGGCCGCCGCCGTGTCGTCGCGCATGCCATGCGAGCGCATCCGCGCTGCACGTCGCGCAACATCCGGCCACGCTTTCTTCCGTGCAGGCATCTTGCCTTGAACGCGCCCGGCCGAGGGCCATGGCTGCGTTCTCCGGCTCGCTGGCTGCGAACAGCGCAGCGCCGACGGGCCGCCGATGCCCGGAGCGTCAGCGCAGGGCAAAGGCGGAAGGCAAGATAAAAGCTCGCGGCACATGGCCGCTTGAAAATCCTGCCTGCACGTGGGGATGGCGCGGCACGCGCCAGGTGGCGGCAGCGTGCCGCGAAGGTGCGCAATACCGCATCGGCATTGGCGAAGTCGCGTGCTTCGTCCGCTGGACTGCTCTGGTTTTGGATGGAGCCGCCCCATGAGCAACCGCGACGACGACCGTTTCCGCGTTCGCCCCGATGCGCCGAAACAGCGCGGCGATGCCTACATCAACAAGATGCTGCGGCAGGCCAATAAGGCCGGGGCGAAACTTGGCAAGACAGCCGGCAGGGTCGGTCAGCGGCCCGGTTCCCGATTAGGGCGCGGCCACGTTGCGGCGCGCTTCGCAGGGCAGGGACTAAGGGCGAATGCGCGGCGCGTGACGATCAAGGCCCGTCTGGTGAATCTGGCGAAGGCCGGGCCGCGCTCGACTGCCGCGCACCTGCGCTACATCGAGCGCGAAGGTGTCGATCGCCACGGCGGGCCGGGTCACGCCTACGGGCCGACGACCGACGATGCCGAAATTGAAGCGTTCAAGGAGCACGGCGAAGGGGACCGCCACCAGTTCCGGTTCATCGTCTCGCCGGAGGATGCCGAACAGCTCGACGATCTGCGCACCTACACGCGGCACCTGATGGCTCGCATGGAGGCCGACCTGGGCACGCGGCTGGAGTGGGTGGCCGTCGATCACTGGAACACGGACAACCCGCACACGCACGTCGTCCTGCGCGGCAAGGACGACACCGGCAAAGACCTCATCATTTCCCGCGAGTACATCGCCGAGGGGATGCGTCGGCGGGCGTCGGAGCTGGCAACGGAATGGCTCGGGCCGCGCACCGAGCTGGAGATACAGCGCGCCATGTTGCGCGAGGTGGAGCAAGAACGGTGGACGGGGCTGGATCGCAGCTTGCAGCGCGAGGCCGGCGACGACGGCTTGGTGCGCGTCGAACACTTCGCCGAACCCCGATTGCAACGCCAGCGGCAGGCGCTGATCGGTCGCCTGCAACACTTGCAGCGCATGGGCCTGGCGACTGAGCCGCAGCCCGGCGCGTGGGCCGTTCATGCCGAGGCCGAGCCGACGTTACGGGCGATGGGCGAACGCGGCGACATCATCCGCACCATGCAGCGGGCGATGAGCGGTCAGTCCCGCGAGCTGGCCGTGTTCGAGCCGGGCAACGACGGCCACACGCTGATCGGCCGGGTGGCCGGCAAGGGGCTGGCCGACGAGCTGTACGACAAGGGCTATCTGATCGTTGATGGCACCGACGGCAAGGCGCACTACGTCGCGCTGCCGCCGCGGTCGGAGCTGGAGCAGTACCCGACCAGCGCCGTGGTGGAGGTGAAAGGCGCGGCTGACGTGCGCGCCGCTGATCGCAACATCGCCGCGCTGGCCGTCGATGGCGTGTACCGCACCGATCATCACTTGGCGCTCGCCCAAGGTCAGGCCACGCCCGACCGCGACCCGCGCGAGGTGGTGGCTGCCCATGTTCGCCGGCTCGAAGCCCTGCGCCGGGCCGACATCGTGGAGCGCGAGGCCGAAGGCGTCTGGCGCATCCCCAGCGACCTGGCCGAACGGGGCCGCCAGTACGACGCGCAGCGTCTCGGCGGCGGCGTGGCGGTGGAACTGAAATCGCACTTGCCGATTGAGCGGCAGGCGCGCGTGATCGGGGCCACCTGGCTCGATCAGCAGTTGATCGGCGGCGGCAAGGGGCTGGGCGACCTGGGCTTCGGGGCCGAGGTCAAGGATGCGCTACGCCAGCGTGCCGACTTCCTCGTCGAACAGGGATTGGCCGAGCAGCGCGGGCAGCGCGTCGTCCTCGCGCGCAATCTGCTGGCGACGCAGCGCGGGCGCGAGCTGGCGCAGGCCGCGAAGGATATTGCCGCGGAAACCGGCTTGGAGCATCGGCCGGTAGCCGACGGGCAGCGTGTGGCCGGCATCTACCGGCGTAGTGTCATGCTCGCCAGCGGGCGCTATGCCATGCTCGATGACGGCATGGGTTTCTCGCTGGTGCCGTGGAAACCGGTAATCGAACAGCGGCTGGGGCAGCAGCTCGCAGCGACGGTGCGCGGGGGTAACGTTTCCTGGGAGGTCGGACGACAGCGCGGCCCATCAATTGGTTAACCGACACGTAGTCAAGTCTGCGGTCAATTGGCCCAGGCGAATAGAGCTAGTTGAAGTACGTCTCTGAGGGGACGATGGATGCGCAGGGTATCTAGCGCTGCTAGCCTATTTCGCCGACATCTCACCTCGCGCCTGACACCAATAGCGATCGGTTCGACATCCATGCCATTGAGCATCAACCTCCTGGCGTCACATTTCAACGCCGCGGCAGGACGAGTAAATCCGCCGCTTCCTCTGCATCATTCATAAGCGTCTTGCGCAGCGCACCCAACTGCGCACGCATCGTCAGACCTCGAGCAAGGTCGACGGTCTGGCTCGCCCGCACAGCGACGGGAAAGTCGGATGGGATTTCTCCCGCGGTGATCCCGTCGCAGAAACGGCGTTCGACGAGCGCCACCCCCGCAGATACGGCGTCCTTCAGGAACTGCCTGACCTCAGCGTCGTCCACGAGAGGCGCGACGCACACGAGTAGACATCCTGGCGCCGATCCTTCCTCGGTCGCAGCTTCCACGGCGTGTCTCAGGAAGCTGGCCAGCGAGTCGCGAAGAGTCCGCGGCGAGAAGAGCGCCTTCGCAGCGCGAGCGCCTTTCGCCTCCGCATACGCCCTGAGCGCGCGCAAGAATATTGCCCGCTTGTCCCCGAAAACGGCATACAGGCTAGGCCGACCCACGCCCATCCCGGCGACGAGGTCATCGATCGTCACACCGTCGTAACCCTTCGACCAGAACACCTGAATCGCTTTTTCCAGCGCCCCCTTCTCGTCGAAGCTGCGCGGCCGTCCGCGTGGCTTAGCGTTATTTTGAATCATATAGTTCAAAAATCATTGACAGTAATTTGCTGCGGTCATTATTATACCAAACAGTTCTAAATTCAAGGCAAAAGGAGAGTGCGCATGGAACATTCGATCGCCCTCGTCACCGGTGCGACCTCCGGGCTCGGTCAGGCGGCGGCCCGCCTTCTTGCCGAAGGGGGCTGGCGCGAGGTCATCATTACTGGGCGCGGCCTGGCTCAGGTCCAGGAAACCGCCGAACAACTCGCGGCGGAGACCAAACGAAAGGTCTTCACGCCCTTGGAGCTGGACCTGGACAAGCCGCTCAGCGTTCAGTCCGCGCTCGCCGAGCTTGTCAAGCGAGGTCGGCCACTCGATTTCCTGCTGCTCAATGCGGGGATGGTTCCTGGCAAGGCGCGGGTGGTCACTGAGGCGGGCATCGAGGCTTCTCAGGCCCCGCTGATCGGCCATCATCAACTGACTATCGGGTTGCTCCGCGCGAAGCTGCTGAGCGCCAATGCGCGGATCGTTATCGCCAGCGCAGAGCCCGCTCGGGGCGGCGTGCCCATGTTCAAGTACACCGACGCGGCTGCCTTCGCGGACAAATACTTCGGGGGTGACCAAACCACCGCTGTCGAGGCTCTGATTCGCAACGCGCCGCACGTGAAGTACTCGCCGAACAATGCGTATGCCGATGCGAAGCTCATTGTCGCTTGGTGGGTCGCGGCGCTGGCGCGCCGGCTTCCCTCCGGCATGGCCGTGTACGCTGTCTCGCCCGGTGCGTCGAATGCCACCAAGGTAGCGCGAAACGCCGGACCGTTGTTGAAGTATCTGATGATTCCGATCGTGAACCTCATCCCCGGCATGAATCAGACGCCGGAGACTGCGGCCCGTCGCTACCTCCAGGCGTCGGAGTTTGGAACCGACGCCTCAGGGCAATTCTACGCGTCGGCTCAAGGGAAGTTCTCCGGCCCAATGGAGGTGCAGCGCCAGCCGCACCTCCACGATGGCGCCAACCAGGAAGCCGCTTGGCAGGCCGTCGTCAATGTTTCCGGCATCGACTTGCCTCATCCAGATTGGTTGAGGGAAGTATCCGGAAGGAGCCCCGATCACGGCGAAATTGTCGCGTGATTCGTTCGGCAGGTGATTGTCGGCCTGTGGGATTGTCCACGAGTTCCTGCGGCATTTGAAATGAATCGTTCAAAACTAAGTCAACTGCGCTCCGCACCCTATTTTTGAACAAAATAGTTCAATATTGACCGGACAACATAGCGTCGCGAAGGAGAAAGCATGAAAAAGTATGACGGAAAATTGGCAGTGGTCATCGGTGGCACCAGCGGCATGGGGCTCGCAACGGCGAAGATGCTGCTTGCAGAAGGGGCGCGCGTTCTCGTGACGGGTCGCTCACAGGCTGGCTTGGAATCGGCGGAGCAAGAACTTGGCGGCAGTGCCATCGTGGTTTCGAGCGACGCGCGTTCGTTGACTGACGTCGACGCTCTCGCTACTCGGGTGAAGGGCGAATTCGGCACCTTCGACCTGCTTTTCGTCAACGCTGGTTTCAGCATCCCAACGCCTCTCGATAGCGTGACGGAGGCTATCTACGACGAGATGTTCAACCTGAACGCCAAGGGACCGTTTTTCGCGGTCCAGAAGCTCGCCCCGCTGATCAATCGGGGAGGTTCAGTTGTCCTAACGACCTCCATCGCCAACGTCAAGGGACTGCCGGGCCAAGCCACATACGGGGCCGCCAAGGCTGCGCTGCGGTCGTTCGCCCGAGTGCTCGCCACCGAGCTGCTTCCGCAGGAAATCCGCGTTAACGCAGTGTCGCCCGGCCCCATCGACACGCCAATCCTCGACAAAGTGTTTCCCGATAAGAATGCGGCCGCCCAAGTCAGGGAGAAGACGATCGGCATGATCCCGATGAAGCGCTTCGGGACCTCGGAGGAGATCGCGAAGGCCGTCCTCTTCCTCGCGTTCGACGCGACCTTCACGACCGGCCTTGAGATTCCGGTCGATGGCGGCTGGTCGCAACTCTGAGGAGTCCGGTCTAAATGAAGATGAGAAGAATCGTAAGTGCCGAGAGCAAAGCTGGCGTCGTCATGCAAGTGAGCGATGTTCTCGATACCGATACCGCCGATAGAGTCACCAATATTTGGGGATTCGACAAGATTCCCCAACTGCCGCTTACGCCTGATCAAGTTCTCGGTGAATACAAGCGGCTTGGGATTTTTGGACCAAAGGACTCCGTTCGAGTCGATCTCCAAATCGTTCCCCCCGAGAAAGCGGGCGCGACCGATCTCGGTGCCTTGATGGCTAAAATCGACTTCGGCACCGGGGGAGGCATGACCCAAGGCGAGTACGGTGGCTCAATGCACCGGACCGACACCATCGACCTGGCGGTGGTGCTAAAGGGCGAAGTGGATATCGCCTATCCGGGAGAAGACGGTCAAGTGCACGCGACCACTGCCAAAGAGGGCGACTTCTTCGTGCAGAACGGCGCCTTTCACGAATTCCACAACCGCTCGGACGACCCTTGCGTAATCCTCATGTTCGTCTTCGGAGCCGAGAGGAAGGAGGCCTGAGCCACAAGGAATCAACGTGCTGAACCCTGGCGCGGTCGATACGCCCATGTTCGGAGAGCTGTTCCCTTCCGGAGAAGGCGCGGCCGAAGCCACAAAGCAAATCACAGCGATGACGCCCTTGGGACGCCTGGCGTATGCCGATGAAGTCGCCTGTGCGGCTTTGTTCCTCGCCTCGGACCAAAGCAGTTACGTCGCCGGTATAGACCTTCCGGTCGACGGCGGCCTGACGGCTGTTTGAGAGAAAAGGACTTTGGGCGGATGTGCGTTGAGCATGCCCGGAGCGCGCGATACCGATATTAAAACGATCAACTGACGAGGCGCCCCAGTGGCCTTGGTATTCGCTTATGGATATACGTCATCTTCGATGTTTCCTAGCGGTCGCAGGGGAGCTTCACTTTGCGCGGGCCGCCGAGCGATTGCATATCGAGTAGTCGCCTACTGTCTCGCGCCATCGTGACAGCCAGCCGGCGCCCGCTTCGGCGAGGCGCCTCCACTGTAACGCTTCGGGATATGCGAAACGGGTTGTGTTCAAACGGCTGCGCTGCCACGATGCGAGACGGTGTCGTACCAGCGGCGAAGGGCTCCGAGTTCCTCCGGGATCGACAAGTCGATCGCCTTGGCGGCGAAGTCCACCGTGACGAGCAGCGTGATGTCCGCCACCGAGAAGTTTTCACCAGCGGCGAAGGGAAACTCGGTCAGCCGCGCGTTCATGTCCGCGAACAGATTCTTCACGCGCCGCGTGCTGCGCTCGATCAGGGCAGGGATCTGCTCGTAGTCGTGCGGTCCCGCGATCGCTCGGCCCTTCAGGCCGGGCACCTTATTACGGATCGCTTCCATCACGGAGGCGAAACCCTCCTGTTCGATGCGACGGTCCCACATCGTGACCACGGCCCGCTCCGCCGGCGTGGTGCCGAAGAGCGAGGGCGTCGAGTACAAATCATCGAGGTAGCGGCTGATGATGGGCACTTCGCCGATGGCCGTTCCGTCGTCCAGCACCAGCGTGGGTACGACGCGGCGCGGATTGATGGCACGGTAGGCTTCGCCATGTTGTTCGCCCTTGCCCAGGTCGACGGGGACCAGGGTCAGAGCGAGGCCCTTTTCGGCGAGCAGGATGCGCACGCGGCGCGAATTGGGTGACGAGCTGGAGTGATAGAGCTTCATTTGAATTTCCTTAGGAGGATTGAATGGGTGAGGGCGGGTCAGAGCTTGGAGCCGCCATCCACGCGCAGCGTGTCGCCGGTGATCCAGCGTGCCTGGTCCGAGGCCAGAAACGCGACGGCACTGGCGATGTCTTCGGGCTGGGCCAGGCGTTGCAGGGCCTGCATGCCGAGGGTCGCCTCGCGGCCGGCGTCCGTCTTGGTGAAGCTCGACATCTCGGTCTCCACCACACCGGGCGCCACCGCGTTGACGCGGATGCCACGCGGGCCGAGCGCCGCGGCCCAGTGCTTTACAAGCGTATCGACCGCACCCTTGGTGGCCGAGTATGCAGAGAGCGTGCCGACCGAGGCGTGCGCCGCCAGCGAGGACAGCAGGACGATACTGCTGCCCTTGCACAGTGCAGGCAGCAGTTGCTGCACGAGGAAGAACGGTGCACGCACGTTGACCGCGAAGAGCGCGTCAAAATCCTCGACGGTTGTGTCCTCGATCGACGCGGCCTTGGCGATGCCGGCATTGGCCACCAGAACATCGAGCCGTCCGCCGATGATGGTGCGAACGCGTTCGGCGAGCCGGTGCGGGCCGTCCGGCGTGCGCAGGTCGGCTGCGACCGTCTCGGCTTTGCCGCCGGCGCGACGGATCTCGTTGAGCACGGCGGTTGCCTCCTTTTCGCTGCTGCCGTAGTGAACCAGGACTTGCGCCCCGGCCGCGGCCAGCGTTAGGGCGGTGGCCCGGCCGATACCGCGCGAAGCACCGGTGACGAGCGCAGTCTTGCCTGTAAGTGCGTTCATGACGTCCATCTCCAAAGAGGTTGTGAGGTCGCTCAAGCGCTGGCCGTGTCGGCAGGGCTTTCGTTCAGGAACTGGGTGGCGTGCGCGACGAAGCGCTCCGGGTACTGATAAATCGAGCCGTGGTTGGAGTCCGGATAGATCACCAGCTCCGCGTTCGGCAGGTGCTGCTGCAGCGTGACGGAGTGCGTCGTCGGGATGATCACGTCGTTGCTACCCTGGACGATCAGCGTGGGCTGCTGAATCGACTTCAGATAGACGAGCGCGTCCTGGTCAGGCGCGATCCATTTGCCGATGGCAGCGCCCTGTGCGGCCAGGGTCTGTGCGCTCACTTCCGGGTCGCGATCCTTGCGACGCCACTTGCGTTCAAGGAAGGCGATGCCGGCTTTCTGACTGGCCTCGGACGGCGCGAAGTGCACCGACAGCCAGAGATGTTCGGGCGGCTCGTACCGGTCCGCGAAGATCTCGGCCGAGCGGCTGGCCGTCATGTCGTTGCCGCGATGGCCCGTGCCGACGAGGATGAGCTTGCGCACAAGGTCCCCGCCCTGAAATGCAATCTCCTGTGCAACAAAGCCGCCAATCGAAATGCCCAGCACATCGACTTGGTGGAGGCCGAGCGCGCGGATGAAGGCAATCGCGTTGGCGCCCATTTCCGGGAAGCTGGCCGGCGCCTCGCCGGACGAGCTGGACACGCCGGCGTTGTTGAACAGGATCACCTCGCGCGTCTGAGCGAGGCCGTCGGTCACGGCCGGATCCCAATAGTCCATCGTTCCGGCGTAGTGCTGGTTGAAAACGATCGGCACGCCGCCCGACTTGCCGAACCGACGATAGGCGAAGCGGATGCCATTAGCTTCGACGAACTGGGTTGGGGCAGTATGGTGAGTGAAGTTGTTCATGGTGATGTTCCCGATGGAAAAGCAGCGCCGGCTCGGCGCTGCCTGGATCAGCCGGCGGTCTTGCCGCCGTCAACCGTGACGATCTGGCCGGTCACGAAGGCCGCGGCGTCCGAGGCCAGGAAGCGCACGGCCGCTGCGATCTCGGCCGGTTTGCCGACACGGCCCAGCGGCACGCCCGAAGCGAGCGCGGCCTTGTTCTCCGGCGTGCCGGTGAAACGGTCCAGCATGCCGGTGTCGGTCGGACCGGGGGCCACGGCGTTGACGCGAACGCCCGAGGCCGCCACTTCGAGTGCCGCGGACTTGGTCATGCCTTCGACAGCATGCTTGCTGCCGGCATACACCGACGCGTAGGCCGCGCCTTCATGGCCATAGGTCGACGAGATGTTGATGATGCTGCCGCCACCCTGGGCAGTCATCACGCGCAGTTCATGCTTCATGCTCAGCAGCGTGCCGAGCACGTTGGTGTCGAAAGTGGCGGCGTAGCTGTCAGCGGTCTGGTTGACGATCAAGCCGGGCTGGCCTTCGGTGCCGGCGTTGTTGACGGCCACGTCCAGGCGACCGAAGCGGGCGACGGTCTGGTCCACCAGATCCCGAACCTCCTGGTCGTGCCGGACATCGGCCTGGATGAAGTTGGCTTCGGCGCCCAGTTGACGGAGTTCTGACTCGAGCGCCTTGCCTTCTGCCGGCCGGCGGCCGGAGATGACGAGACGGGCGCCGCTGCTTGCAAAAGCCAGGGCGGTGGCGCGACCGATGCCGGTCAGCGCGCCAGTGATGAGAATAACGGGATGGTGGGTCATGGTATGCTCCTAGAGGTATGACAGTTGACACATGGGCGATGGGATACTTCGGTTCGGATGCTGCTTATCTCGCCGCCTTGAGTGAGAATTTAGGGGTTTCTACCTCGGAGTAAAAAGACTTTGTAAGCTGGTGGGGATGCTTGAAAAGCATGGGGAAACATGGAGCTAAGACATCTGCGTTACTTCATCGCCGTGGCCGAGACGGGTAGCCTGACGGTGGCTGCCGAGCGGCGGCTGCATACCTCCCAGCCCTCGCTGAGCCGGCAGATCCGCGATCTGGAAGATCAAGTGGGCGTGGAACTGTTGAGCCGCAGCGCGCGCGGCGTCGAGCTGACGCCGGCGGGGAAAGCCTTCATCGACCATGCGCGATTGGCCCTAAGTCAGGTTGATGCGGCGGTCGAGGCCGCGCGCCAGGCGGCGCAGCCGAGCAAGCAGCGTTTTGCATTGGGCTTCTTGACCGGGCAGGAGATGACCTGGCTGCCGAAGGCGCTGAACTTGCTGCGCGACGAGCTGCCGAACATCGACGTGACGGTCTCTAGCGACTATTCACCGGACCTGGCGGATGCGTTGGCGCGCGGCCGGTTGGACTTGGCCTTTCTGCGCGCAGAACCAGGCTTCGATCTGGACTACACAACGGTCGGGCGAGAGCCGCTGGTCGTGCTGATGCCGAGCGATCACGCATTGACCTCGCAAGGGAGCATCCGACCGCAACAACTCGTGGGCCAGCCCTTTGTGGCCATGGCCAATAAGGCACGCGTGCTGCGTTCTGTGGTGGACGCATACCTGCAGCGCGAAGGCGTGACGCTGACGGCCACGCAGGGCGTGGACAACCCAGCGATGGTGATGTCGCTCGTGGCTTCGACGCGCGGGCTGACGCTGATTCCTGACTATGTCGAGAATCTGCTGCCGTGGTCCGTGGCGAGCCGACCCTTGGCGGGAGAGGTGCCGACGATCGACCTCGTTGTCGGTCACAGCCGCTCCAACGCCTCTCCGATTCTCAAGCTCTTCTTATCCCGGTTGAGCGAGCTGGCGCCAGCGGCCGCTAAACAAGCAATGCAGCCGAGCATGTCATAGGGACTTGTGCCTGCCGTTCTCGGCACAGAACCTGTGGTAGATGCGGCAGTTTTTTCAGGAATACAGTGCCGCGCCAAAACTCGAACCACTGGTTGGAGAAATCGGCTGTAGCACGTCAGGCTGTTCCCAAAGAGCGGGGCTGAAGTGCAGTCTCAAGTTATGTATGATTGGTTCTGATTGATGATATGCCGATGCCACGCAAACCCGCGCCAGAAAAGGGTCTGCTTTTCTGACGGTAAGAGTGACGGTAAAGGCTTTTTTCGATCACAGCCAAACCCTTTAACGATGCGGGTTCGGGCGGTCTGTTGATGATCGAGTGGGAGTAAATTGCGATCCTCTGCAGTGATCTGCAGAGGGTCGTTGTTTTTGGTCCGCTGCCGTCCGCCGGCAGCGGCACGTCGCCGACGGTAGTGGCGACGGTATGGCATCTTCGTCCGCAGACGATCCAACTCGATACCGTCACGGCATGTGACGGTATCGAGCAACGGTATCGGTGCTCGAAGAATGCTAACGGCGCGATCTCGAATTCAAATCACCACGCCTCTCGTAGGGGGCGCGCTTGTCAGCGCCGTTCCGGCGCGAACCTCACGCATTCGAATCTGCATCGACGCCGATGCGATAGTGCGATCGCAGCGCATCGATCAGTTGCTGCAGCGATGCATCGCGCGCGTCGGGCATGTATGCGATCGCCACTTCGATCCGCAAGTCTGTCTGCTCCCGCAGCTCACGATAGATCACACCGTCACGCGCAATCGATTTCAGCGATGACGGAATCAGCGCGACGCCTTGACCCTCGGCGATCAGGCTGAGGAGCACGTGGTGGTCGGTCGGCTCCGCGATGCGCCGAGGATGGAAGCCGCGGGTCCGGAAGAGTTTCTCGAAGTGATCGTAATAGCTCGGATTGATCCGTCGTTGCGGCCAGAACAGCGGGTCGCCGGCCAGTTCCAGCAGGGAAATGCGCCGTCGTTTGCGTAATGCATGGCCTTCCGGCAGTGCGGCTACGAGCGGGTCGTCGAACAGCCGTTCGACGCGAAGGCCTTCCGTTGCAGACGGCAAGCCGATCAGCGCGGCGTCGAGTAAACCGCCACGGAGGTCGCGGGTGGAATCCTGCGAGTATCGCCGCTTTTGAATCAACCGGAGTGCCGGGTCGCGCCTCTTGAGCGTCGGTTCGATCCACGCAAACAACGCGGGATCCAGCACCGTGGTGATACCCAGCCTGAGCTCGTGCTTGCCCAGCGCGATGTGCTGTCTGATTCGCTCGAAGGTCGCGTCGGCTACCGCGAGAAGATTGCGGGCTTCGGTCAGTAGATAGGTGCCTTCGGAGGTCAGTCTTACGCCGCCGCGATCGCGTTCGAACAGTCTCGCACCGATGATTTCCTCGAGCGCCTGAATCTGTCTCGTCAACGGCGGTTGTGTAATGAACAGACGCTCCGCCGCACGCCGAAAGCTCAGCTCCTCGGCCACGGCGATGAAGTATCGCAGTTGCCAGAGTTCGATGGTTGACTGCATGGGGGAAGCTCCGCATGGTCCTTGTGATACTGAAAAGGTATCACGCCAAAGGAATTAGCGCACCGCCGTCGATGTCGTTATCGTTCGCACAACGAGCTGCAACAACGCGACTCGACTTTGCGAGGGAATCATGCAAGACGCTCAATCGACTCTGGCACTGGGTCACCAATACTTGATGGCCGTCGAACAAAAAGAACAGCCCTCGATCAGCGAGGCTTTGAAGGACATTGCGCCGGACCTGGCGCGTATGGCGATCAGCTTCGCGTATGGAGAAATCTATTCGCGGCCTGCACTCGATCTGCGGCAGCGACAATTCGTGACGGTTGCCGCGCTTGCAGCGATGGGGGGCGCCGAGCCGCAGCTTCGCTTCCATATCGCGGGTGCGTTGAACGTTGGCTGTTCGCCGCGCGAAATCGTGGAACTGATGATTCACCTTGTCGTCTATGCAGGCTTTCCGGCTGCGGTCAACGGCGTGTCGGCTGCGAGAGACGTGTTCCGCGAGAAGGGTGTCGATGCTGCGCCGGTCTCGGTGTCGCCGAGCACGACGCGTTACGACGATGGCGTGGCGGGGCTGAGGGCCGTCGATGGTGCGGTTGGTGAACGGGTGGTCGAATCGTTGAACGAGATTGCACCCGATCTCGGCCGCTTCGTGATCGAATTCGTCTTCGGCGAAGTGTACTCGCGGACCGGTATCGATCTCGTCCTGCGAGAACTGATTACGGTGGCGGCGCTGTCAGCGATGGGTTCGGCCACGCCGCAACTCAAGGTTCACATGCATGGCTTTCTCAACGTTGGCGGCACGCGTGAGGAACTCGTGGAAGTGGTCACGCAGATTGCCGCTTATGCCGGATTCCCGAGGGCAATCAATGCGGCGCTCGCGGCAAAGGAAGTGCTGCGAGACCGGGATCACGGCGCACATTGATGTCGACGAGCGGCACGCGTCCGCTGCCGTATCGTCTGACCTAAGGACTGCAGAACAGTCAGGTCGGGAAAAACGATCGGCGGCGGAAACACGTCGACATCCGCCGGCCGCGCAAACAGGGTAGCGTGTTCGTCCGGCACCGCCGCGACGAAATCCGATGTTGCAACCGGGCTCGGCTTCCATCGCCAACTCGCACTCCGCGCAGTTGGCGATCTTGTCTTGACGCTTGCAATCAGGCGTCAATCGTACAGAGCCAGATACTGATGAAGGGACTGAATCGCGGCAGCGCCTTCTCCGACAGCGGCCGCAACCCGCTTGACCGAGCCGCTGCGAACGTCGCCTACTGCGAAGATGCCAGGTCGGCTCGTCTCCAGAAAATGAGGAGGGCGGTCTGACGGCCACCTGTCGACGGCATCGGGGCCAGTGAGCACAAAGCCGTTCCTGTCCAGCGCAACACAATCGCCGAGCCACCCCGTATTGGGTTGTGCGCCAAGAAACAGGAAGACGTGCCGGAACGGCTTCGCTTCGATATGCCCCTGCCTGTCCCATACGACAGATTCAAGTTGTGTCTCGCCTTGCAACTCGACGATCTGCGTCCGGACATGAACGGTGATGTTCGCAGCTGCGTCGATCCGCCTGATCAAATAGTTCGACATGCTCGCTTTGAGCCCGTCGCCGCGAATCACGATGTGGACGTGACGCGCAAATCCGGCGAGGAAAACCGCTGCCTGGCCGGCCGAATTTCCACCGCCGACGATAATCAACTCTTCATTTGCGCAGAACGCGGCTTCCATGAAAGTCGCGCTGTAATAGACTCCACGCCCCGCAAACTCGTCGAGACGGGCCAGCGACGGTTGTCGATAGCGAGCGCCGGTCGCGATGACGACGGCACGGGCATACACGTGCTCGTCGCAATCAAGACGAAGGTGAAAGGGCGGTGCCCCGTGGCATTCGATGCCGAGTGCTTCGATCGGTACACCGACCTCGGCACCGAATTTGCGACATTGAGACAAGCCGCGGCCGGCAAGCGCTTGTCCGGAAATGCCTGTCGGGAATCCGAAGTAATTTTCGATCTTCGAACTGGTACCCGCCTGGCCACCCGGGGCCTTGGCGTCGAGAACCGCGACTCTCAACCCCTCGGAGGCCGCATAGACCGCGGCCGCAAGACCTGCCGGCCCCGCGCCGACCACGACCACGTCGAACCGTTCGCCATTCAACCTGTCGGGGCTCAGGCCGATCGCATCCGCCACGGCCCGGTTGGTCGGGCGCCTCAGCGTGTTGCCTTGAGACGTGATGAGTACCGGTATGTCCGCGTCCGTTGCGCCATAACGCGCAAGGAGTACCTTTGCTTCCTCGTGCTCGTCAAGATCGAAGTAGGCCGAAGGCTGGCCGTTGCGGCTCAGGAAATGGCGCAAACCGAAGGTGGCGGCAGACGCGGAACTGCCGATGACCAGAACACCCGCATTCTGATCCTGAATGAACGCGACGCGCCGCAGGATATATGCACGCATGATCGTTTCGCTCAGCTCCGCTTCCGAAATGACGAGCGCGCGTAGTGATTCCTCTTCGATAACGATGACTTCGCAATCACTGGTGGCACGCGCTGTCGCCACCGCAGCGCGGCCGGCGAGGGTTCCGACCTCGCCGGTGAAGCTGCCGGGGCCGTGAGTGCCGAGCACATGGAGACTGTCTCCAGAGCCTCGCGTCGCCTCGATTGTCCCGGAGAGGATGGCGAACATCGGAATGTGCCGATCGCCTTCGGAGAACAGCACATCGCCCGCTTTCAGTGTGCGTCGTTCGCCGTATCGCTCCAGCAGCGCGAACTGTCTTTCATTCAGCCTTGGAAAAATCTGATGGTGACGGCTGCCGCTTGCCACCAGTTCTTCGACCTTGCCTGACGATTTGTCGCTCATGGCGGTGTTCCGAATGGGAGGGCGCACGTTGCGACCCTGGTGAGCCGGTTGTCGAATATCGAGGCGGCGCGAACAATCGGAAAGACGGGGAAAGACGCCGGACCGCAATATCAGCGCAGATTGTGCGCCTGACTTCCGCGAGCAGTAAAGGGTACGAAAAAGGTGAATCGCCTGGCGCCGTTGTCGGCTGTTCACGGCGCGAACGTACCGCGTGCTGGACCGCGGGCGTGCCGCAGCGTATTCACGTCACGTTTCGTTCGCGCGATAGCGGGTCAAAAGGCTATGCAGCCGTTGACTGAGCGCCGGCGTTTCTTCGACAGGCGTAAAAGCGTCGTGTGTCGCCGTGTGGATCGCCTCGAGCACGATGTCGGGCCCGCCCGCGCGGTCACGCGTGACGATTGCCGCGGTCTTCGGACTGCGCAATGCATCGTACGCGCGCAGGCCGTCGACGATGCCGGCGCCGTCAATGCACGCCGCGAGCGCAGCGGCATCGACGATCGCTTGTCCCGCACCATTCGATCCGACGGGATACATCGGATGAGCGGCATCGCCCAGCAGCGTGACGCGACGGTCGCTCCACCGCGGCAGCGGATCGCGGTCCGTCATCGGCATCCTCAGGACCCGCGTCGCGTTCAGGATGAGCGATCGCACGTCGAGCCAATCGAATTTCCATGAGAAGAATACGTCCGGCACCGAGGTGGGTTCGATGACGGCGTGTCGTTCCGCGATCGCGGTCGCGTCGCGCAACTCGAGCACCCAGTTCGCGACGATCTCGTCGGGCGTGTCAGGGTCGCGGACGGGATAGGCGACCAGTTTACCGGTCTCGATCCGGCCGCAACGCAGCATCGTTTGCTGGTCGAGGAGGGGGAAGCGCGTCGTGATGCCGCGCCACATGACGATGCCCGAATGCCTGAGCGGCGCGGCAACAGGATGGAGCTGCTGGCAAACCGCGGAATGTATGCCGTCGCAACCGACCAGCATGTCGCCGCGCGCAGCGGTGTCGCGGCAATCGAAATAGGCGCGTGCCTCACGCGTGTCCTGTTCGAATCGAACCAGCCGGTGTCCGAACCGGACGGCATCGGCCCCCAGTCGCTGGCGAACCGCATTCAGGAGAATGCGCAGCAACGCCGCACGGTGGATCGAATACTGCGGGAACTCGGCGCCGCTTGCGATGCCCAGCGGTTCGCTCAACAGAATCTGACCGACCGAACTCGCGTATACCGACGAGCGAGGCAACATGGCCGCCTTGCCCAGTTCGGATGCGAGCCCGAGCCGGTGAAGCACGCGCGATGCGTAGGGCAGGATGTTGAGGCCGACGCCCGCGGCGTGCACGTCGGATGTCGCCTCGAATACCTGGCACGCGTACCCGCGCGCATGAAGCTCGAGGGCGAGCGAGAGTCCGCCGATACCTGCACCGATGACAATGACGGCTGGCATGTGCGATGTGCGTCCGGTTCGACAGTCCGATGCCCGTGTTCCGAGCCCGGCGTTCGATCACCTTGCCGGCACCGGCGTGCGGACGCATTCCGGGCGCACAATCTCGACGACTTGCTGGACCAACGCTTCGAGGGGCGCGCGTCCGTCGATGCGCAGCTGCGGGACATCGTCGGCGAGGTGCAGCATGGTGGACCTGACCAAACGCTGAAACGGGACGAAATCGGCCGGTCGGCCATTGCATTCGAAGAAGTTCATCTCCCGTTTCCGCTGATGCGCGATTTCGATCGGCGTATCGAGGAACAGCACCGCCTCGGGTTTCGGAAGCGATTGGCACACCGAATAGAGGAATGGCGCAGCCATATCCAGGACCTTCATCTTGGCCGCGAACTTGTACCAGTACGAATCCACGATGACCGGTCGGTGCATGGCCAAGGCGGGACCGATGATCATGTCGTACTCGAGTGCGGCGAGGTAGCAGAACTGCGCCGCACGCGAATGGGGGCCCAGGCGTCGCAACGTCTCCGGCGGATCCAGATCCGGCAACAGGTCGGGAAACATCGTGACCGACGAAAACTGCTTCCAGTGCGCGATCGTGATGTCGGGATAACGATCGGCAATGGCATTCAGAAGTATCGTCTTGCCGCTGGCGTCTACGCCCAGGAGGCAAAAGAACTGGCCGGTTTCAAGCATTCGATCCCTCGCTGCGAAGAATGGCCCTACGGTTTCGACATCGGCGGCGGCTGAACCTTGCGCGCGATTCCGTGCAACACATAACCGATTGCATTCGGCTGTACTTCCATGATCTGCGGCGACGGTCGCTTGTTCCAGACGGTTTCCGGCCTGCTTTGCAGAATGACCAGGTCATCGGGACGAGACCGATGGCGGTCGCTTGCCCACTCGATGTCCTGCGGAACGCCGAAGTGCTGTTCGATCCGCTTCGCGATGCGCGCCAGCGCGACGATCTCGTCCGTGTCGAGACAGGCCGTGTGTCGTCTGTCGGCATGAACCGGCACGCGACAGACCCGATCCTTTTCATGATCGATCGTGTATTCGACTTGCTTCGAAGACAGGTGCCGTTCGATGACTTCCAGCGTGACCTTGTCGACCACGTAGCGATCGGGCGTGGCCTCTCCCGTGACAACACTTTCTCCCAGGCCCCAGTTGGCTTCGATCACGATCTTCGAGCGATCGCCGTTGGCGGGATTCAGCGTGAAAAGGACGCCGGCCGATCGGGCGTCGACCATTTTCTGGATGCCGACACCGATCAACGCGTTTTCGTGCGGAAAGCGCACCTTTTGCCGGTAGGCGATGGCCTGAGGCGTGAAGAGGCTGGACCAGCATTTCCGGATCCTGCCCAGCACGTTGTCGGCGCCGCGTACCCACAGGTAGGTCTCCTGCTGTCCGGCAAAGCTGCTGTGCGCGAGGCATTCGGCAGTGGCGCTCGAGCGTACGGCGACAGGAAGATTGGCGACCCCGAAGTCGCTGGACAGCCTTGCATAAGCGTCGGAAATCGCGACTTCGAACGCTCGCGGAATCTCGATGGATTCGATCAGCTGGCGTATCGCGCGGCTCGTATTCGTCAACGATGCGAGATCGTCGACGACGACGCGGGCCAGCAACCTGTCGAGCGCTTGCCTCGCGGGTTGATCGAGAAACGCCGCGTACACGTCGGTCGCGACGGCGAAACCCGCCGGAACCGGAAAGGCGGCGCGCGTCAGTTCGCCCAGCCTCGCATTTTTTCCGCCCACATGAGCGAGCAGCGCGAGGCTGCATTCGGAGAGCGGGCGGATCCATGCCCCCGCGTCGTTCGACGGCGATGTCATGACAGGATCTGCACTGTTCCCGCATCGCCGTTGACGCGGATGCGCTGTCCCGTCTTGATCAGCCGGGTCCCGAATCCGGTGCCGACGACCGCCGGCAAACCATACTCGCGCGACACGATGGCGGCATGGCACATCACGCCGCCGACGTCCGACACGGTGGCCTTGATCCGGCTGAAGACGGGGGCCCAGCTGGGCGAGGTGACCGGGCACACGAGAATCTCGCCGGGCTGGACTTCGTTGAGCTGTTCGGTGCGATTGATGACGCGAACCGGCCCCTCCACGATGCCGGGCGACGCCGCGCAGCCCTTCAGTTCGCGCTGCTCGCCGTCGGCGGACTCGATCCCGAGCCAGTTGATGACGGTCTCCTGAGTGATGCCCCAGAGCATGATCATGAGCGGGTCCGTGATCGATTCGGGCGGCGTTCCCAGCGCGGGCGGCGGGGACGACTCGCGAAACCGCTGGTAGATCTCGCGGCGCTGCGCGATCTCGTCGGGCCAGATGCGCGGCCCTCTTGCGTCGGCACCGACCGACCATGCGGCGATCAGGTCGTAAAGCGCCGCCTGGATTTCGTATCGGCTCAGGAAGAAGATGTCGTCCGTCGATGCGATGAAGCCGTGCTGAACGAGGATCTTCCCGAACTCGCGCATCTTTTGCCAGAAGACGGTGTGGTGCCAATGTTCGACGAAGAAGTTGTGGTTCTCGACATACGGATACACCGTTCGGGCCAGGTTCAGCAGATCCGCGAACACCTTCGCGTCCTCGTCGTTTTTCACGAGCTGCGCGTATTCGGTCGTGATGCGGTCGCGCTCGCTGCGAATGGCATCGAGGGGGCGTTCGATGGTCTCGCCTTGTTCGAGCTTCTCGACATAGCTGCGCAGCGCGACGAACGGAAAGGACAGGTCGTCGATCCAGCTGCGATCGTGATGATAGAAACCCGTGCCGGTGGAAAAATTGAACCAGGGCTGCTTCGCTTGTTCCAGCGCGCTGCACCATCGCCTGCCGTTCTCCGTTTCCTGCAGGTCGGCGAGTATCTTCGACGGCGGCGCGGCTTGCTTGACGACGGGCGCGATGTCGAGCGCGATGGCAAGGTGCGCGAGCTTCCTCAATTCGTCGTCCGGACGGAAGAGCAGGACGTCGATCCCGGACACCATTTGCGCGACGCTCTGGTCGGAAATGCCCGGAAAGGCCTGCTTGCAGAATTCCAGAAAGGTCAGGTAGGCGGCGTAGCCGAGATTCAGCATCTCGAAATGGTATTGCCAGACCTTGAGCAGGTTCTCGATGGTGCGGTTGTAGGCTTCGAGCAGATGGTAGCCCGAGGCCACGCCTTGACCTTCGGTGACGACGGCTTCCACTTCGAGCTCGGGCAGAGCGCGGATCTCGATCGCCGAGAGCGCTTCGATATGGGCGCGGGTCTTGCGCAGCCACTGCTCGTAGAGTTCGTCCCAGTGCTCGAAGTAATATCCGGCGCGCCGGGTGAAATGTTCGGTGCGCTGCGCGATCAACGCCGGGTCGGTGACCGCGGTCGGGCTCAGATACAGGTATCCGTTCACGATGCGCTGGTCGATACCGAGCGCGGACGGCATCACGAAGACACGCGTGTTGTACTGCGATAACGCGACCCAGATGGCTTCGCAGATGATCGCGTCGAACGGGTACAGCGGCTCGGCATGATGTATCCGGTCCGCAAACCAGAACCGGCTTTCCTCGGAGGCCCGGCGTTCTTCGCTGAAGACGTGATAGTACGGATAGAGCCGCTGCCAGCCTTCGCATCCCGGTGGCACCGCGACTTCGAACGGACTCGGGAATTTCCCGCGCGACGAACGGTTCATGGTCGATCCTTGGTTCGCGTTGCCAGATGAGGGCAACGGGCAGCCATCCCGTTACCGTGCGGATCAGGTCGCAGCAGTCAGGCCCGCGTCGCCGAGCGCGCGCAGCACGCGATCGATCATCCCTGCCGTTTCGCTGCTCTTCGTCCCGCACACGTGCGCTTGCGCTTCTTCGGCGGTTGTGACGCCGTCGAACAGGAAGACAAGCGCGGCTTCCAGTGCGGACAGGGTCACGACCGTGCCGAATTCATTCAGTCGTGCGAACTTCATCGCGCCGTCAGAAAACGAGAAATCGACGTCGAACTCGAGGGGCGGAAGGGCGCGCGCGGTCGTCGGCGGCTCGGCGTCGATCGGGTCACGAGCCTGCGACACATCGAATCGTTTCCCGCTCACCTGGCATTCGGCCCATAGAAATGCGGCGCGGGCGAACGCGGCAATGCGTCGCGCGTAGGCCAGCGACGAGGCCCTGTCCGGATACTCTGGTGTGCGCTGCAAATGCCAGAGCAGGTCGGCGGCGCTCAGGCCTGTGGGTCGGCCGAGGAGTTCGTGTTCCCACCCGGATGGCAACTGACCCAGCGTGCGGTTGCGCCACTTGGACAGCGGATTGGTCCGGCCGTAGCCGGCCAGCAGCGCATCGACCGCGTGGCCGAGCAATTTCTGCGCGGCGAAGACCAGCGTGCGATAGTCGCCGGTTTCTTCATAACCCACCATGTCGATCTGGATCGTTCTTCCTGCGTGGCGTGCAACTTGCAGTTTGAGCCTGGCAAGCGCGGCCTCGGACGGCCGAAATGCGGCGTCGGAGCGCGTCGGCGACGGGCTGCGCAGAAGTTGCCCATGACGTAGCCGGTGAAGCAGCAGACGCTCGTCAAACGTGAACTTCGCGGTATCGGAAACATCCCAGGGCTGGCGGGACCAATCGTCGAGACGACGGATCAGGCTCTCGATCGCGGTATCCGGAAAGATCCGGACGTCCACCACGCATTTGCCCAGCGCCCAGATGACCTCGTCCTGCAGTGGCAGCGCGGCCGCCGGGCGGGCGGTGATCAGGAGCACGTCGAGGTCGGACTTGCGGCTTCCCATGCTTTCGGCCAGCGAACCGACCGCCAGGAGGATGTCGTCGTCCTCGAGTCCGACCATGTCGGCAATACTCGTGCGGACGGACGGCAAGTCGGTCTCCCCCAAATGCAGAAATTCTTCCACATTCATTTCTTTTCCCGTTGCGCGAGTGTCTTGTTCTGGGCGGAACGGCGTGCCGATCCGAAACGATCTGCCCGGGTCAGTCGAATACTTGCTTGTCCAGTTCGTGCATGGTGATTTCGTTGAAGTCGTGGAATCGCTTCCGGAACAGATCGCGTATCTTGCCGACGGCAATATGCGTGGCGCGTTGTTCGATCAACATGCCGGTATACGCGACGTGACTCAACTCGTCGCGCAGCAGCGTATCGAGCAGCTTCACGACCTGCGGCAGCGTTGTGGGCGGGCAGTGGGCGCTGAGCGCATCGCGCTGCAACAGGTGATGGATCGTCGTTCTGATCTCGGCGATATTCATCTGGATGAAATCGTCGACGGTGGGCGGCCTTCCGTATGGCGACCCTTCGACCACGAACAGCGATTGCGCCATCGAGTAGCCCGGCGAGAGCTGTCGCAGTTCGTTGCGAAACGCCGGACTGACGGCGCCGGGAAAGGTCAGGTCCAGCAGCTTCAGATAGAACAGCGCATGACCTGATTCGTCGACCGCATGACGTTTGAGGAGCTGCTGTTCCTCCGCATCCTCGGCACACGCCGCCATCGACCACAGGCGAGTCGCGCCGTCGCCTTCGCGCTCGGCATTCGTGATCAGCGATGTCGCCAGCCATTGCTTGTTTTGCGACGCGCCACGGTAAGCCGCCGCATAGGCGCGCGTGCCGTAGGGAGGATCGTCTTCCAGCGCGGCTTCCAAAGCCGACAAATAAGTCGGGCACCGATCGTCGAGACCCGACTGGGACAAAGCGACCCTCGCGGCGATGTAGATCCGTTCGCTGGTCTCATCGGCATCCAGCAATGCGTCGATAGGCGGCCCGTCTGGTGACGGCACGGGCGTGGAGCCAGCGAGCATCATCGCACGTTCACCTTAGAGAGATTGGGAGCAAGGATCGAACGGCGCGTTGAGTGCAACGAACGCGCGATCGGCGTTAGGGAATTTCGCTGCGATTGCGTCGAGCGTTTCCTGATCGAGCACCAGCTTTCCGTTCTTGATGTGACCGGAAAGCACGATGCCGAGCCGATTTTCCTCGATTCTCTTGGCGGCATCGAGTACATCGTCTTTATCGTATTGCGACATGTTTTTCCCCTTTTCGAGTAATTGACGTCACGCGCTTGGAATAAGTTGGCCTCGGCGCGTTTAACTAAGCTAATTCATGGGGGGTCTTTGTCAAGAAGATTTGATTGGCGGCTTCGATGCCGGAGTGATGCCTGTGGAATTGTGTTTTTTGCGGAATTAACCAGGAGACTGTTCACGGTTTTTAAAATGGCGGGTGAGCTTTTTTGACAGAAAGTCGCTTTGTCGTAAGCCGATCGATAGCGGTGCGAAAGACGCGCCATCGGTGACAGTCGGGGTGATTGGAAGCCGCTCAGAATGGTTTAAGTAGCTTATACATAATCCGGAGATTGTCTGGATCGCGCGTCGGTGTACGGATCGATTTTTAATCGCACTTTTAATTGCTGATTTTCAAGTGACGGATCGAGTCGACATAACTATTATGGGAATCGATCGGCAATCGCTGGCATGTTCGATTGAACATCCGCACGAGTGGGGTGCACGAAACGCAACCAAAGGCACGCGCGATGGAACATGATTTTCAGGGCGTCGATTCGGAATGCTGCGCGAGGGACGACGAATGCTTCGATCTGGGATTGCTGGCGGATGGGTTGGCGAGATCGGGATATGGAGAATTTGTCGCCAACTTCGATCCGCTCGTACCACGGCCGAACGCCTGGCAGGCCGGCCGGGAATCCATTCCCGTTTCGCTTCGGCCGGTGGTCGATTTATTCCTGATGAACGAACCGGTGGAAGCGGATGCAATTCCTGCTTCCCTTCGGGCGTTGCTTCCGGCGTTGACGGACATCGGACTGATTGTCGCGCTCGCCGGGAACCGGATCGCGACGCCGGGGCTCGTGATCTTGCCCGTCTGGGGCAACTGGTTGGTTTGCGAGCGGCCCGGCCCCAATCCCGCGTTTTACTTCGGTGAGGATTCCATCGCGTTGCTCGCGCGCATGCTGCCGCGCAGCGGCGGGGATTGCCTGGATTTATGCACGGGGCCGGGCTTGCACGCGGTGCATTGCGCGCGGTTCGCGAGAAGCGTCGCGGCAGTCGAGATCGATGCGACGGCGGCCCGGCTGGCGTGGATCAACGCGCGCCTGAATCGCGTTGCCGATCGTGTCGACGTGTTTCACGGCGACCTTTATCGGCCAGTCGTGGGGCGGCGGTTCGACACGATCGTCGCGAATCCTCCGCTGCTGCCGTATCCGGACGCACTGCCGGCCCCGCGGGTCGGATACGCCGGCCCGGACGGGTTTCGCATCATTGGACGCATCCTGGAAGGGTTGTCGCATGCGCTGCGTGATGGCGGCGCCGCCCAGATCATCGGGATGACGCTTAGCGATGGGCGCGTGCCGGTGATTGCAGGCCGACTGGAGGGTATCGCGAAGGAGTCGGACATGACGATCCGTTGCAGCGCGCTGTCCCACCAGCGGCTCATGCCGGGCGACGCGTACTTCGATCTCGTTGCCGGCAGCATGATGCACGTGTCCGGACAGGGCGCGTCGCTCGTCGAGGATGCGCTGCGGACGATGCTGGCGAGCCAGAAGTGCAGCCATCTCTGCACGTTTTTTCTGCACGTGGTGCCGGGCAACGGGCGATTCGATCTCGTCGACGTATCGCAGCCCGATCGCCCGGGGTTCTGGTACATCTGACAAAGGGCCAATATGGCGACACTGGTCAAGATCGGGGGCAGTCTCATTCCGGCGCACGTCGAGCCGCTGTGTTCGTCGCTTCGTGAGGTCGCCGGCGATCACCACATCCTCGTGATCGCCGGCGGAGGGCAGCTCGTCGATGTGTTGCGCGCGTACCGGAAGACACTGACGCTGAGCGATGAAACGGCCTATTCGATGGCGATTCTCGCGATGGATCAGCATGCCTGCCTGGTGGCGGAGGTAGGCGGATTCACGGTGTCACGTTCACTGCGGGAACTGATGAAACGACGAACTGTGCCGCAGGTCTTCGCGCCGTCCGACGTGCTTCTGAACTTGCCGATCAACGACGATATCCACATCGACCGGATGACGTCGGACACGATTGCGGCGTTTGTTGCGGGTTGGCTGGGCGCCGATCTGATCATCGCGACCGATACCGACGGCATATACAGCGCCGACCCCGCTGTCGTCCCGGATGCGACGTTTCTCGAACGCGTGCGCGCTTGCGATCTGACGCATCCGACATCGGTCGATGCCGAAGCCGTGCGGATGATACGCCGCTGGAACGTCAGGACCTGGGTGGTGAACGGGACCGTTCCGGATCGGCTGGTGAGATATATGCGTGGCCAACCGGTAAGGGGGACGGAGATCGTACCCGACTGACGGCTGAGTGTCGTCGGTTCGCGCGTCGCGAACGCGAATCACGAGAGCGTGCGCAACGCTACCCGTCGTCGATTTCGACGGCCCGATCTCATGCGTGCGTTCGACCGAGCGAACGCAAGTAGGTCGGCACGTTCGCCTTGGTCGTCGTCTGGACCCGCGTCATGAGCGCGTGATCGATACGATCCAGTCCGTACGTCCGGGCAATGTCGTGCTGCAGCCGGCACCACAGATGGCCGGCCATCTCGGCGTCGACCATCGCCCGGTGCGCACGGCCCGTTTTGGGCAACTGCAGCAGGTCGGCCAAGGTCGACAGGCGGTGACTCTGCGCGTGCGGGTAGATGCGTCTCGCCACCAGCATCGTGCAGGCAAAGGAATGCTCGGCCGGCATGTCGAGCAGCCCGAGCTCCGCCTGCCAGAACCGTTTGTCGAAACCGGCGTTGTGCGCCACGACGGCATGCTTGCCGACGAACGCCGCGGCTTCTTTCATGACTTTCGACGCTGGGGGCGCCGTTGCAATCATGTCGTTCGTGATGCCGGTCAGCGCGACGACATCGGACGGGATGCGTCTTCCCGCATTCATCAGGCTCTGGAAACGGTCGACGACCTGGCCGTCGCGTAGAAGGATGACGGCGATTTCAGTAGCACGGTCGCCCAGATTCGGCGAAAGCCCGGTTGTTTCGAAGTCCAGTACCGCGACGGTCTGCATGGTTGAATCCTGTTACTTCATGCGGTGTTGTTTGGTTTGGCCGAGAGGTTAGCATCTTCGGGCCGGTGTTGCCCCGCACCCTGCCTGATGCTGAATTCGATCAGATTCTCGTAAATCTCCCGTTGTCCGGCAGGCAGCACAGGCCGCAAGGTCTCGCGTCGCTTGTCCGCGTCGAACATCGATTCCACCAGCCACCCCGTCAGATAGACCGCTGCAAGACATCCGCCTGCGGTCGCGACGTTGCCGCGACACACGAGCGGCTGGTCCAGTGCCTGCAGTCCGCGTGCCAGTAGACCGTTTCGCGCGTCGGGATGGGTGGTTGCCCGGCCGTCCGGCAACAACCCGAGCTGTTCGAGAATGAAGGCCCCGGCGCAAATCGACCCGATGCGCTGGCGTGCCGGATCGAGATCGAACGACGGCAGGAAATCCGGGCTCGCCAGCGCGGCTGGTATCCCTTGCTTGCCGCTCGAGAACAGGACCGCGTCGGCGCGATTGGCGTCCGACAGCGGGCCATGAACGGGAATGGGCAAGCCATGCGCGGAATGCAGCACCGGCTGCGCACCGAGAATCCGTACGCGCCAGTCCGTGGTGTTGCGACCGAGAATGTCCCACATCAGGAACAGGTCGATATCGGTGAACTGGTCGAATGCGACGAGAGCGATGTCTTTCAACGCGAACTCCATGAGTAAGCGGCGCCATGCCGGAAGCGGCGGCGGCCGTGATAGAGTTCGCAGCCTATCTGTCCATGCCGCACCATACACAGCCTGTATGGCGATGCCGATGAGCAAACTGACTCGAAACGACTGGATTGCAGCGGGCTTCGATGCCCTCGACGGAGAAGGGTATGCGGGCATCTCGGCCGAGAGCCTCGCGCGACGGCTGAACGTCACCCGCGGATCGTTCTATCACCACTTCCTCAATCGCGAAGACTTCGTCCGGACGCTGCTGACCGCGTGGGAGGACGACTATACGGCGCGCATGCTCGCCTACGCGGCGGACGGCCGTAGCGTGGGCGACACGCTGACGCGCTACCTGCGCATCGCCGCGGAGAAGCGGCCGGGACGCGAAGTGGCGATCCGCGCGTGGGCGCTGCACGACGCGCTCGTGGCGGAATTCCAGCAGCGCGTCGATGCCACGCGTCTGGCATTCGCGGTCGAGACGTCGCGTCGGTGGGTTCGCATGCCGGGTGAAGCCGAGATCGTGGGGCAGGTCGCACACCTGTGCCTGATCGGCGGCCAGCAGGCCGGGCTGCGACGCGACGCCGAGCGGTTCAACCGCTTCATGCAGCGCGCGTTCACGGCCGTCGAGAGCATGCTTCCGCGTCGGCGCGCGTAATGGTGCGATGTCCGTGATACCGGTGACGCATGAATTGCACGGGTATCGAGGAACCGGGTGCGAGCGAGTGCGTCGACCCGTTCGGTGCGTGGTTCACGAGAAGCGCTTCAGGCCATGGGATGACGCGCTCTCCCCAAGTCTCGTCAGACGCGCGCGCCACCGCGATAACGCAGGTGGATCAGCGGATAGGGCCGCCCCTGTCCGTCGAGCGCCGATCGTCCGCAGCGCTCGAAGCCGAGTCTTTCATAGAATCCCGCCGCCAGTTCGTTCTGCTCGTTGACGTCGGTCGACAGGTCGGGATGGTGCTTGAGTGCTTCTTCCACCAGCAGGCGCCCGACCCCCTTGCCATGGTGAGCGGGGTCGATGAACAGCGCTTCCATGTGGCTGCCGTCGAGCAGCGTGAAGCCGATCGGCCGATCGGTTTCGTCGACGGCGAGATCGAGCGGCGCGCCGGGTAGAAACGCCACGACTTCGGATTCGATCGCGCGACGGTCGTCGGCGCTCAGGAAGTGGTGCGTCGCGTCGACCGCGCTGCGCCAGATATCCAGCACGCGTGTGCCGTCGGCCTTGGTGGACTTGCGAATTCTGACCATGGTTTGACGTGGGGTGATTCGGGGGTTCGGAGGACGACGCGCGACAGACGGCGACGCTTCAAGTGGGTTGCCGCTGCTGCCCGCCGCGAAGGGTTTCGGCCCGCTCGATCGCCCGTCGCGCGACGTCCTGCACTCCCGCGCTCATCGGCAGATCGTCCCGGTCGAGTTCGGCGAGATCGAACCAGCGCGCCTTGAGCGCATCGTCGCCTGCAACGGGCGTGCCGCGCAACCATCTGCACAGCACGGCGACCAGCACGTAATGCTGGCGCAGGCCGCCGGCGGCGTCATGATCGAACGCATCCAGCGCGGTGAACACGTCCAGCGCGTCGACGTCGATCGCGGTCTCCTCGGCGATTTCGCGCACGGCGGCGTCCGCGACGGTTTCTCCCGATTCGATCTTGCCGCCGGGAAAGCCCCAGCAGCCTGCGTCGGGCGGATTCGCGCGGCGCACCAGCAGCACGTCGCGCTCCCGAAGAACGACGCCGATCACGGCGGGAACGGCGCGCACGGGCGGCGCGGCACCGGTCGGGAGACGAGACGAATCTGACATGACGGCGCTACATGGAAGAGGGTTCGCACACACGCGAGGGCCGGCGAGGGCTCATCGCGCATCCTCGGTACGCTGCTCGATTGCGCGGATCACGGCGACCATGTCGTCCGATCCATATCCGGCCTGCTCGGCCTCGCCGTAGAGCGCGTGGCAGATGTCGAGCAGCGGCGATGCGATGCCGATGCTGCGCGCGGATTCGGCGACGAGGCGCGCATTCTTCAGCACGTCGGTGATCGCGGCCTGTACCGAGAAATCCTGTTCGACGAGCTTGCCGAGCTTCACGCGCGACACGTCGCTCGCCATCGGGCCGGCGTTCAGCACGTCGGCGAACCGCGCGAGGTCGATACCGTGCCGTTGCGCGAAATGCGTGGCTTCGGTCAGGCCGGTGGCCATCGTGATCAGGAACAGGTTGACGGCGAGCTTCATCGTCAGTGCCGACGGCACGTCGCCGCACGCGAAGCTGTCGCGGCACAGCGGCTTCACGAGCGGGCGGATCGCATCGACGTCGTCCGGTGCGCCGGCCAGCATCACGACGAGCTGGCCCGCTTCGGCCGGCTTGCGCGAGCCCGACACGGGCGCCTCGACGTAGCGGCCCGACGCGGCGACGATCTCGTCGGCCAGCGCGCGCGAGTATTCGGGCGAAGTGGTGCCCATGTTCACGATCACGTGCCCGGTGACACGATGACCGAAATCGGGCGTGCCGCGTCCGAGGATGGTGTCGATCGCGGTGTCGTTTGCGAGCATCATGATCACGGTGCGGCAGGCCGCGAACACGTCGTCGGGACGTTCCGCGACGCGCGCGCCGGCGTCGCGCAGCGCATCGTCGCTGCCGTGCGAACGGCTCCACACGACGAGCGGCGTGCCGGCCCGCGCAAGATTGAGCGCCATCGGCGTGCCCATCACGCCGAGGCCGATGAATCCGACTGCCGTTTGCATGTGCTTGCTCCCGCGATGGTTCGAGACGATCGTGGGCGTCAGTATCGCAGCGTTTCTGCACGTCTGCCATCTTGCCCGCGCGACGGCGGTTGTTGCGTCGCACCGTCTCGCGCTACGTCATATCCGCCAGATACGGCCACGGATAGATGCCGCGTGCATGACCGTCGCCGAACACGAGCCGGACGCCGTAGCCGGCCGCTTCCACGCCGTCCAGCGTCAGGTCGGGCCGCGCATCGACACGGCCACCGTCGAGCCGAATCCGTCGGCATTCCGCGCACGGGCAATCGCTGCGCAACTGCGCATAGCCGATGCGCTGCGTGTCGCCGTCCGGCCAGCGGAGTGTCAGCGCGCGAGTCGGATGATCGAGTGCGATTTCGGTCGGCGAGATCATCGCGAAGCGTCGTCGATTTGCCGGATCGCGATCCGCACGGCCTTGCGCACCTCGGGATCGCGGTCCTTGAGCGCGTCGGTCAGCGCGGGCAGCACCGCACGGTCGCGCAATTCGCCGAGCGCAAGCGCGGCTTCCTTGCGCAGATTGCTGATCGCATGCGAGAGCAGCACGACGATCGCCGGTGCCGCGGCGGCATCGCGCAGCTGCCCGAGTGCCCGCGCGGCGCGCAAGCGCACCTGCCAGTAATCGTCGCCGAGCGCTGTGACGAGCGCCTCGCGTGCGTTAGCGATGCGCAGCTTGCCGAGCGTCGCGGCCGCTTCCTCGCGCACCTGCCATTCGCGGTCGTGCAGCGCGGCGAGCAGTGCGTCGACGACGGCTGCATCGTCGGGCGTCGCGAACCCGATCGCACCGACCGCGGCACGCCGCACGTCCGCATCGGCATCGGTTGTCGCGATGCGGGCGAGCGGCGGCAGCGCACGCGGTGTCTTGAGCCAGCCGAGCACCGCGACGGCTTCGGCGCGCACGTCAGCGGGTTCGGCATCGAGTGCGTGCAGTGCGGGTGCGAACGCATCGGGCACGCGCAACTCACGCAATCCGCGCAGGACGGCGCCGCGCACGAACGGCTCGGGTCGGTCGGCCCAGCGGCACAGCACGGGGCCCGATGTGGTGTCCTTGAGTTCGGACAGGCTCTGCGCCGCAGCGGCGCGCACGCCGTCGTCCGGGTCGAGCAGCGCGCCGCACAGCGCGTCGACGACGTCGGGCTGTTCCCACGCACCAAGCACGCGGGCCGCTTCGCCGCGCACGTCGGCCGACGGATCGTCGCGCAGCGCCGCGGCGAACACAGGTACGAGCCCGGGGTCCTCGAGATCGGCGAGTTCGAACAGCGCAATGCGGCGCACGGATGCGTCGGGCGCGGCGAGGCGGGCGACGAGCGCGGCGAGATCCGGATCGTGTGTGCCGGGCAGTGGGGAGGCTGAAGAGAAAGCGGTCATGGGCAAAAGGTCGGTTCGATGAAAGGGCGCCTGCTCACGGAACGCGGTGCACGGGCGGCGCGGCATGGCGATGCGCGAGCCGTCACGTCGTCGATGCACGGCCCGCGTGCCCGGTCAGCGCAGCAGGTAAGGGATGTCGACCTTGACGGCACCGGTCGGGCAATCGCGCTCGCACGGCATGCAGTACCAGCATTCGTCGAACTGCATATAGGCCTTGCCCTTGGTCACGTCGATCGCGAGCAGGTCGAGCGGGCACACGTCGACACAGACGGTGCAGCCCTTGTCGGCGATGCACAATTCCTCGTCGATCGTGACGGGCGCGCTGCTGCGCAGGAAGATGTCGTGCGGGGTATGGGGCACGGTAGGGCTCCTCAGAGGGCGGCCGCGTTGGCGGCCGGTTCGCGGATGCGCAGATGCGCGTAGGCGCTGCGCTCGTCGTCGGCGAGCGGCACGATGTAAGGCTCGACCGGCCGCTTCTCGCTGCGCATCGCGCCATCGGCGCTCTTGCGCAGCCAGGTGTGGCAGAACCAGTCGGCGTCGTTGCGGTGCGGGAAGTCGACGCGGTGGTGGTACAGCCCCCAGCGGCTCTCGGTACGGAACAGCGACGCACGCGCGGCCATTTCCGCGCAGTCGCGGATCGCGCGCACTTCGGCCGCGCGCATCAGTTCATGCGGATGGTTCGCCTTGATCTCTTCGATATCCTCAGTAATCTCGTCAAAACGTTGCAGCCCGATTTCCATCTTGCGCGTCACCTTCGGCGGTTGCAGATAGTCGTTCACCATGCGGCGCAGCTTGTATTCGACCTGCGTTGGTGCGAGGCCACGCTCGCGCAACAGCGGGGCGAGTACGCGGGCACGCTCGGCGTCGACCTGTTGGTCGTCCACCGGCGCATGGTCGCGGCCCGCGACATCGTCGGCCGCGTTCTGGCCGGCGAACCAGCCGTACGTGAAGGCGCCGAGCATGTAGTTGTGTGGGACAGCCGCCATGTCGCCGGCCGCATACAGCCCCGGCACGGTCGTTTCCGCGCGGGCATTCACGTAGACGCCCGACGCGCTGTGGCCGCTGCAGAAGCCGATCTCGGAGATGTGCATCTCGACCATCTGCTGCCGGTAGTCGGTGCCACGCCCCGCATGGAAGCGGCCACGACTCGGCCGCTCGTTCGTATGCAGGATCTGCTCGATGGTGCGGATCGTTTCTTCGGCGAGATGATCGAGCTTCAGGAACACGGGGCCGTTGCCGCTTTGCAGTTCCTGGTAAAACTCCCACATCATCTGGCCGCTCCAGTAGTCGCATTCGATGAAGCGCTCGCCCTTGCCGTTCGCGGTGAACCCGCCGAGCGGGCCGGTCACGTACGCGCATGCGGGGCCGTTGTAGTCCTTGATCAGCGGATTGATCTGGAAGCACTCGAGGTTCGCGAGCGCGGCGCCCGCGTGGTAGGCCATCGCGTAACCGTCGCCCGCGTTGGTCGGGTTCTCGTACGTGCCCATCAGGTAGCCGGACGCCGGCAGGCCGAGGCGGCCGGCCGCGCCGCAGCAGAGAATCACGGCCTTCGCGCGAACCACGTAGAAATCCGCGGTGCGGCAGTCGAAGCCGAGCACGCCGCTCGCGCGTCCTTGCGCATCGGTCAGCACGCGGGTCGCGACGATCCGGTTCGTGATCGCGATGCGCGCGCGCTTCAGTTGCCGGTACAACACCTTCTTGATGTCGTGTCCTTCCGGCATCGGCAACACGTACGAGCCCATGTGATGGACCTTCTTCACCGCGTAGTCGCCGGTGCCGTCCTTCTCGAACTTCACGCCCCAGCGGTCGAGCTGCTCGATCGTCGCGAAGCTGTGCCGCGCATACGCATGAACGGCCTCCTGGTCGACGATGCCGTCGTTGGCGATCGTGATCTCGCGCGTGTACTGCTCGGGCGTCGCATGCCCGGGGATCACCGCGTTGTTCAGCCCGTCCATGCCCATCGAGATTGCGCCGCTGCGCTTCACGTTGGCCTTTTCGAGCAGCAGCACGCGCAGGGACGGGTCGTGCTCCTTCGCCTTGATTGCCGCCATCGGGCCGGCGGTGCCGCCGCCGACCACGACGACGTCGTATTCGAGCACATGGGTATTCATCGCAGTTTCCTTGCAGGTTTGCGCGCCTTCTGCCGGTCGATGCGCAGCCGGTACTGGAAGGCGTCGCCGCGGAAGTAGAGGTATTCGTAGTCGATCGGCGCGCCCGACGCGTCGTGCGTGAGGCGCTCGATACGCAGCACGGGGCTGCTTTCCTCGACGTGCAGCGCGTCGACGATCTCGTCGTCGGCGAGGATCGCGTCGATCGACACGTCGGCATGACCGAGCGGTATGCCGCAGTCGTTTTCCAGGACCAGGAAGATGTCGCGGGTCGCGAGATCGGCGCCCGCGAGGCGCTTGCCGAGCGCTTCGGGCACCCAGGTCTGTTCGAGCGATACGGGCTCGCGGTTCAGCAGCCGCACGCGATGGATCTCGACGAGCGGCGCGCCTTCCGGCACGTTCAGCTTCGTCGCGAGATGGCGGTCGGCCTTGACGGTGCGGAAGCTGCGCAACTGGTTGACGATCTCGTAGCCCATCGTCGACATCGCCTCGGCGAAGCCCTGCAGCGACGTCACGTTCTGGAACGCCTTCGGCTTCGACACGAACGTGCCCTTGCCGTGCAGCTTGAACAGCAGGCCTTCCTTCTGCAGGTCGCCGAGCGCCTGGCGCACCGTGATGCGGCTGACGTCGAACATTGCGCAGAGCTCGTGCTCGGAAGGCATCCGGCTATGCGGCGCATGGGTGCCGTCGAGAATGCGCGCGCGCAGCGTGTCCTTGATCTGCACGTAAAGCGGGGCCGCCGACAGCGGCACGACGTTGGGTGGGGTCATCGGTCAACTTGTTATGACAAGATCGCTCGAGTGTAGTGAGCGCGATCGTGCGTCCCAACCAAGCATTTCTGATTTCTACTTTCCGATTCCGGAAAAGCGGGGCGGACGGGCGATCCGGCATTCGATCCGCCCCTTGCCAGCCGCGCGGATTGGCCGACAATCAAAAAAATTCGCCGGCGCGTGCGTCGCGCATGTCGAATTCCCGATGCATCGATCGTCGTATCCATGTCGACCGGGCTCGCGACGGCATCGCTGCGGCAGCCGGACAGGCCGCCGCGCGGTGCAGCAGGAGCCCGCTTCCCGAGGATTGCCGAAACGAGCCAGGAGACGCCAAATGCCGGATTCCCGATACCGCTGGGTGATCGTCGCCGCGGGCGGCCTGATGGGCTGCATCGCGATCGGCGCGATGTTTTCGCTGCCCGTGTTCCTGCGCGCGATTGCGCGCGACACGGGCTGGTCGATGACCGGCATCTCCGCCGCGATGACGCTCGGCTTCCTCGCGATGGCGTTCGCGAGCATGGGCTGGGGCAGCCTGTCGGACCGCATCGGCACGCGCGCGGTCGTCACGACGGGCGCCGTCCTGCTGTCGGCCAGCCTGGCGCTGGCGAGCCGCGCGCCGTCGCTGCTCGTGTTCCAGCTGACCTTCGGCCTGGCCGTCGGCAGCGCGACGGCCGCGATCTTCGCGCCGATGATGGCGTGCGTGACGGGCTGGTTCGACACGCACCGCAGCCTCGCGGTGTCGCTCGTGTCGGCCGGCATGGGGATGGCGCCGATGACGATGTCGCCGCTGGCCGCATGGCTCGTGTCGGTGCACGACTGGCGCACGTCGATGCTGCTCATTGCCGCGCTGGCGGCCGTCGTGATGATTCCGGTGTCGCTGCTGGTGCGCCGGGCGCCCGCGCTCGACGGCGCACACGCGGCACCCGCGCCGGCCGGCGCGCCCGCCGCGATGTCAGTTGCGGACGCGCTGCGCTCGCCGCAGTTCATGGTGCTGCTGCTGACCAACTTCTTCTGCTGCGCGACGCACTCGGGCCCGATCTTCCATACGGTCAGCTACGCGGTGACGTGCGGGATCCCGCTGATCGTCGCGGTGTCGATCTACAGCGTCGAAGGGCTGGCCGGCATGGGCGGCCGGATCGTGTTCGGGATCCTCGGCGACCGCGTCGGCGCAAAGCGCATGCTGGTGACGGGGCTGCTTGCGCAGGCGCTGGGCGCGCTCGGCTACTACTTCGTGCGCACGCTCGACGGGTTCTACGCGGTCGCGACGTTGTTCGGCTTCATCTATGCGGGCGTGATGCCGCTGTATTCGGTGCTCGCGCGCGAGAATTTCCCGCTGCGGATGATGGGTACCGTGATCGGCGGCTGCGCGATGGCCGGCAGCCTCGGGATGGCCGCCGGCCCCGTCGCCGGGGGCCTGATCGTCGATACGTTCGGCAGCTATGGCTGGTTGTACATCGGTTCGTTCGCGATCGGTCTCGGCGCGTTCCTGATCGCGATGATGTTCCGCCCGTTTGAAAAGGCGCGGTCGGAAACGGTGGCCGCGTGACCCGGCAACGGAAGCGGGGCGGCTGCCATTTGACAGGAAAAGCGAGGTCCGGCCGGCGTCGTCATGGATAAAAACAGGGCCCGACACTGCTTGAGCTGGCCGCTGTCCAAATGGCGCTCAGCCTGCTGCGGCGCAGCAGAGCGGCAAGTGACGCCGATCGGCGTGCATGCGTTGCGATTCGGCCCCTAAAAAACGCAATATCGAGCATATATTCGAAGGGCCTGTCATACCCGCGTCACCCTGCTAGAATTCGGCCTGCCGCATTGTTCCGATTGACTGATGAGATTGCTTGACGCCCTGGTCGAACAACGTATCGCCGCCGCCGCCGCGCGGGGCGAGTTCGACGATTTGCCGGGTACCGGCGCGCCGCAGACGCTGGATGACGACCTGCTCGTACCCGAGGAGGTGCGGGTGGCCAACCGTATCCTGAAGAACGCGGGCTTCGTGCCGCCGGCGGTCGAGCAATTGCGCGCGCTGCGCAACCTGCATGACGAAGTGCAGGCGGTCAGCGACCGTGCCGCGCGCTGCCGGCTGCAGGCGAAGATCCTGGCGCTCGACATGGCGCTCGAATCGCTGCGCGGCGGCCCGATGGTGATGCCGCGCGACTACTGCCGGCGCATCGCGGAACGCCTGTGCGAGCGCGGGCTCGACGAAGCGCCCGCCGAAGCGGGGCCGATGTGACGTCCGACGCGCTGGACGACGCAGCCCGATCGACAACCGACCCGGCAGCCGAACCCGCTCAATCTCCCGCTCCCGAAGCCGCGCCCGTGTCGACGCGCGACCTGCATTTCATGCGTCTCGCGCAAGCCGCCGCCGAAGAGGCGCGCGCGGCCGGTGAAGTACCGGTCGGCGCGGTGCTCGTGCGCGGCGACGAAGTGATCGCACGCGGCTTCAACCATCCGATCGGCGGGCACGACCCGTCGGCGCATGCTGAAATGGCCGCGCTGCGCATGGCCGCGCAGCATCTGCAGAATTACCGGATGCCCGGCTGCGAGCTGTACGTGACGCTCGAGCCGTGCCTGATGTGCGCGGGCGCGATCATGCATGCGCGCATCGCGCGGGTCGTCTACGGCGCCGCCGATCCGAAGACGGGCGCATGCGGCAGCGTGATCGACGCGTTCGCGAATCCGCAGCTCAACCACCATACCGAAGTGACCGGCGGCGTGCTCGCCGACGAGTGCGGCGCCGCGCTGAAATCGTTCTTCGCCGAGCGCCGTCGTGCGCTGCGCGACGCGCGGCAGGCCCGCGACGCCGAATCCGGCACGTCATAGGCGCGCCGGCCGCGTTTGTCGCCCCGGGCGTGCACGGTTTCGTGAACCGGAGACCGTTCGGACCCTCTAAGCAGGTTTGACGATCCGACACCTTTCGCCCATGTCCCTCCAGCCCGCCGCGTCCTACACCATCCGCCTGCTGGCGCCGTCCGGTTATCCGCACGACCCCGACGCGATCAATCGTGCGCTCGAGCGCCTCAGCACCGCGCAGCAGCGCATCGAGAACATCGAGGCGACGCAGCGGCGCTTCCAGCGGTTCGGCGGCACCGACGGCGAGCGGGCGGGCGACCTGAACCGCCTCGCCGATCCCGAGCGCCCGCTGCCGGACATCGCGCTCGCGGTGCGCGGCGGCTACGGCGCCGCGCGCATCCTGCACGGGCTCGACTATCGCGGGCTCGAACGCCGGCTGCGCGACCAGCCGGTCGCGCTCGTCGGCCACAGCGATTTCACGGCGATCCAGCTCGCGCTGTACGCGAAGGCGCGCATCAAGACGTTCGGCGGCCCGATGCTGTCCGCCGACTTCGGCGCGGAAACGCCGAGCGATTTCACGATGCAGCACTTCTGGCAGACGCTGACGCAGCCGAGCACGACGATCATCACCGAGGCGCCGCAGGTGCAGACCGTGAACGTGACGGGCACGCTGTGGGGCGGCAACCTCGCGATCCTCACGTCGCTCATCGGCACGCCGTACATGCCCGACATCGAGGGCGGCATCCTGTTCGTCGAGGACGTCAACGAACAGCCGTTCCGGATCGAGCGGATGATCTATCAACTGCACCTGTCGGGGCTGCTCGCGCGCCAGCAGGCGCTCGTGCTCGGCCAGTTCACGGGCGCGCGGACGTTCGAGTACGACAACGGCTACGACATGCAGGCGATGATCGAGCAGGTGCGCTCGGTGGTCGGGATCCCGGTCGTCACGGGGCTGCAGTTCGGCCACGTGCCCGACCTGCTGACGCTGCCGTTCGGCGCGCAGGCGCAGCTGGTCGCGAATGCGCACGGTTTCCGGCTCACGCTGTCGGACTATCCGCATCTCGGCTGATGCCGGCGCGATCGATCGAAAGGCGGGTTTCCCGCCTTTTTCTTTATGTAAGTGTGCAACTAACGGTCCGGAAATTTCATCGCCGCCAACCGAATCGTCTTCACGTTACGCACCATTTTTGTCAACAAAATAGCCGGGCGGGTATACGACGAGAAGGGCCTCTGCCGTGCCTGTCAGGCTTGATATGCATGGATTGTGCGCATGCTGCACCGAATGGGGTCATGTCGATGCACGCCGATTGTGCGAAATCCCGGAAAAGAATTGTTGACAATCTTTATGTCCGTCCTAGGATGAGGACCATCACGCGATGCAGATCATGAACGAGCCCGATTCCCACCCGTCCGGCGCAGCCGGTCCCGAAGCGATCGCCGAGCGGATCCGCACGGCGATCCTCGAGCATCGGCTCGCGCCCGGCGCGAAGCTGACGGAAGCGCAGCTCTGCGACGTGTTCGACGTGAAGCGCGGGACGATCCGCCAGGCGCTCGCGCAACTCGCGACCGACAAGCTGGTCGACCTCGAGCCGAACCGCGGCGCGTTCGTCGCGAGCCCGACGCTGCAGGACGTGCACGAGGTGTTCGAGATGCGCCGGATCATCGAGCTCGCGGTGGTCGAGCGGCTCGCGACCGGGCCCGGCGCGAAGCGGCTGAAGGGGGTCGCCGCGCTGCTCGACAAGGAACGCAAGGCGTTCGAGCGGCACGATTTCGCGGCATGGATCCGGCTGTCGGGCGAATTCCATACGGCGCTTGCCACGCTGATGGGCAATGCGACGCTCAGCGAGTGCCTCGAGGGGCTCGTCGCACGCTCGACGCTGATGTCGGCGCTGTACGAATCGCACGGGCGCAGCCCGTGCTCGTGCGACGACCACGACGGGATCCTCGCCGCGCTGGAGGCGGGGGACGCGAAGCGGGCGGTGACGCTGATGGCGCACCACCTGCAGCATGTCGAACTGAAGATGCTGGACCGGCCCGCACAAGGGCAGGTCGATTTGCGCGAAGTGTTCGGCGGCGCCTGAGCGGCGACGCGAACCCGGCTGCGCGCCACAGAACGAGAGCAATGCTGGCCTGCGGTATTCGCCGCGGGCCGCTGGTCCGACTCCGGGCGTCGATCCGGAGCGATATCGATGACGGTGGAGCGGCCATCCGGCCGCGTCAAGGAGAAGTCATGGCTCAGTTCAGTGTGGCGCACGACAGCGCCTACCCGGCGGAAGAAGGCGGCGAGGGCGGCGAACCGGCGCTGCCGAATGGTTACAGCGAACGTCTGTACAACGAAGATTTGGCACCCCTAAAACATCAGACATGGGGCTCGTACAACATCTTCGCATTCTGGATGTCGGACGTGCACAGCGTCGGCGGCTACGTGTTCGCGGGCAGCCTGTTCGCGCTCGGGCTGACGAGCTGGCAGGTGCTGATCGCGCTGATCGTCGGGATCGGCTTCGTGAACCTGCTGTGCAACCTGATCGCGCGGCCGAGCCAGCAGATCGGCGTGCCGTATCCGGTCGCGTGCCGCGCGACGTTCGGCGTGCTCGGCGCGAACGTGCCGGCCGTGATCCGCGGGCTGATCGCGATCGCGTGGTACGGCATCCAGACCTATCTCGCGTCGAGCGCGCTCGTGATCGTCGTGCTGAAGTTCTTCCCGCAATGGCTGCCGTACGCGGACGTCCATCACTACGGTTTCCTCGGGCTGTCGGCGGTCGGCTGGGCCGGGTTCATGGTGCTGTGGGTGCTTCAGGCACTGGTGTTCTGGAACGGGATGGAGACGATCAAGAAGTTCATCGACTTCGCGGGCCCGGCCGTCTACGTCGTGATGTTCATCCTCGCCGGCTACATGGTATGGCGCGCGGGCTGGCGCAACATCGGCATCAACCTCGGCGGCGTCAAGTATCACGGCGCGGAAGTGATCCCGGTGATGATCACGGCCGTGTCGCTCGTCGTGTCGTACTTCTCCGGGCCGATGCTGAACTTCGGCGATTTCTCGCGCTACTGCCGCTCGTTCGGCGAAGTGAAGCGCGGCAATTTCTGGGGGCTGCCGGTCAACTTCCTCGCGTTCTCGCTCGTCACGGTGATCACGACGGCCGCGACCTTGCCGGTGTTCGGCGAACTCATCACCGATCCCGTCGAGACGGTCGGCCGCATCGACCATCCGACCGCGGTGATCCTCGGCGCGCTGACGTTCACGATCGCGACGATCGGCATCAACATCGTCGCGAACTTCGTGTCGCCCGCGTTCGACTTCTCGAACGTCGCGCCGCGCCTGATCAGCTGGCGCGCGGGCGGGATGCTCGCGGCCGTCGCATCGATCTTCATCACGCCGTGGAACCTGTTCAACAACCCGGCCGTGATCCACTACACGCTCGACGTGCTCGGCGCGTTCATCGGTCCGCTGTACGGCGTGCTGATCGCCGACTTCTACCTCGTCAAGCGCGGCCGGCTCGTGCGCGACGACCTGTACACGATGTCGGAGAGCGGCACGTACTGGTACACGGGCGGCGTGAACCGCCGCGCGCTGGCCGCGCTGCTGCCGGCCGCGGTGATCGCGATCGTCTGCGTGATGGTGCCGGGCTGGCAGGGCGTCGCGAACTTCTCGTGGTTCATCGGCGCGGGGCTCGGCTTCGTGTTCTATCGGCTGCTCGTGAGCGCGAAGGCCTGAGGAGCGTGCGATGAAGATCCGACTGATCAATCCGAACACGACGCAGCGGATGACCGACGCGATGGGCCGCTGCGCGCGCGACGTCGCGGCCGCGGGCACGGAGATCGTGGCCGTGAGTCCGCCGATGGGGCCGCCGTCGATCGAAGGGTATTACGACGAGGCGCTCGCGACGCCGGGGCTGCTCGCCGAGATCGCACAGGGCGAGCGCGACGGCTGCGACGCCTACGTGATCGCATGCTTCGGCGATCCGGGCCTGTATGCGGCGCGCGAACTCGCGCGCGGGCCGGTGATCGGCATCGCCGAGGCCGCGATGCATGCGGCGAGCGTGCTCGCGCCGGGCTTCTCGGTCGTCACGACGCTCGCGCGCACCTGCGGAATGGCGTGGCATCTCGCGGAGCGCTACGGGATGAAGCGGTTCTGCCGCAACGTGCGCGCGACCGACGTCGCGGTGCTCGAACTCGACCGGCCGGGCTCGGCCGCGCGCCGGATCATCGTGGACGAATGCCGGCGCGCGCTCGACGAGGACGGCGCCGACGCGATCGTGCTCGGCTGCGCCGGGATGGCCGAGTTCGCGCACGAGATCGAGCAGCAGATCGGCGCGCCGGTGGTCGAGGGCGTCACGGCGGCCGTCAAGTGGGTCGAGGCGCTCGTGTCGCTGCGCCTCGCGACCGCGAAGCGCGGCGACTACGCGCGGCCGCTGCCGAAGCGCTACGACGGTGCATTCGCCCGCTTCAGCCCGCCGGACGGGGATGTGGCGGAAGCGGCCCCGAATTTGCCGCAACCGCACATACACACCGTCTGACACGCACTATCTGCGTCGCTGTATGGGCGCGTATGGACCTTTTCGCTACACTGGGCCGTCATCGCATCGGCTTGCGCGGCCGGCCTCCGGCATCCGCGCAGTCGATGCGAACCCATTATTTGAGCAAGCTTTCGCTGCCCTTCGAACCATGTCACTCGATTCCAACTATCCTCGCGACCTGATCGGCTATGGCCGCCATCCCGTGCAGGCGAATTGGCCGGGGCGCGCCCGCGTCGCCGTGCAATTCGTGCTGAACTACGAAGAAGGCGGCGAGAACTGCGTGTTGCATGGCGATCCGGGCTCCGAGCAGTTCCTGTCCGAAATCGTCGGCGCGGCCGCGTATCCGGACCGCCACATGAGCATGGAGTCGATCTACGAATACGGTTCGCGGGCCGGCGTGTGGCGCATCCTGCGCGAATTCGAGAAGCGCGGGATGCCGTTGACGGTGTTCGGCGTCGGCATGGCGATCGAGCGTCACCCGGAGCTCGCGCGCGCGTTCGTCGAGCTCGGCCATGAGATCGCGTGCCACGGCTGGCGCTGGATCCACTATCAGAGCATGTCGCCGGAGCTCGAAGCCGAGCACATGCGGCTCGGGATGGAAGCGATCGAGCGCGTGACGGGCGTGCGTCCGCTCGGCTGGTATACCGGCCGCGACAGCCCCAATACGCACCGCCTGGTCGCGGAATACGGCGGCTTCCTGTACGACTCGGACAATTACGGCGACGACCTGCCGTTCTGGATGGACGTCGAAGTGTCGGGCGGCGGCACGTCGCCGCAACTGATCCTGCCGTACACGCTCGACACGAACGACATGCGCTTTGCGACGCCGCAGGGCTTCAACACGGGCGATCACTTCTTCGACTACCTGCGCGACGCGTTCGACGTGCTGTACGAAGAGGGCGACGAGGCGCCGAAGATGCTGTCGATCGGCATGCACTGCCGACTGCTCGGCCGGCCGGGCCGGTTCCGCGGGCTGCAGCGTTTCCTCGATCACATCGAGAAACACGATCGCGTATGGGTGACGCGCCGTGTCGATATCGCGCGTCACTGGCGCGAACATCATCCGTATCAGCCCAATCATCAAAACGAAGGGAAAGCATGAAGGCGATGCGCTACACGTTGAATCAACTCAATACGATGGCGCCGAGCGCATTTGTCGCGGCGCTGTCGGGCATCTTCGAACATTCGCCGTGGGTGGCCGAGGTCGCCGCGGGCGAGCGGCCGTTCGCGAGCATCGACGCGCTGCACACGACGATGTCGGGCGCGGTCGAAGGCTCCGGCGAAGTCCGCCAGCTCGCACTGATCAACGCTCACCCGGAGCTGGCCGGCAAGGCCGCCGTGCGCGGCGAGCTGACGGCCGAGTCGACGCGCGAGCAAAGCGGCGCGGGCCTCGGCCAGTGCACGCAGGAAGAGTTCGACAAGCTGCTGACGCTGAACCGCACGTATCGCGAGAAGTTCGGCTTCCCGTTCATCCTCGCGGTGCGTGGTTATGACCGGCACGGCATCATCGCGAACTTCGAAGCGCGCGTGAATCATTCGCGCACCGAGGAACTGCGCACGAGCCTCGACCAGATCTACCGGATCGCGCGCTTCCGTCTCGACGACCTGATCGACGCCTGACACCGCAATACGGCCTGCTGCGTCGCAGCGGCCTGATCGCATCACTGAAACAAGGAAACATCATGGCTGTTCCGCTTCTCGATCCCAACGCACCCGATTTCACGCGGCGCTATGTGAACCTCGCCGACCCGCGTCTCGGTGCGCAGGCGCTCGAGGCCAGCGACGATTTCTTCGCGCCGAAGGACCGGATGCTGAACCCCGAGCCGGCCGTCTTCATTCCCGGCAAGTACGACGACCACGGCAAGTGGATGGACGGCTGGGAAACGCGCCGCAAGCGCACGACGGGCTACGACTGGTGCATCGTCAAGCTCGCGCGTCCGGGCGTGATCAAGGGCTTCGACATCGATACGAGCCACTTCACCGGCAACTTCCCGCCGGCCGCGTCGATCGAGGCCGCCTTCGTGGCCGACGGCGCGCCGACGCACGCGACCGAGTGGGTCGAGATCGTGCCGTCGACGACGTTGCAGGGCAACAGCCATCACTACGTCGATGCGAGCGACGCCCGGGCGTTCACGCACCTGCGCGTGAACATCTACCCGGACGGCGGCATCGCGCGCCTGCGCGTGTACGGCCAGCCGCAACTCGACTGGGCCGGCGCGAGCGCGACCGAGCAGTTCGATCTCGCGGCGATGGAAAACGGCGGTTATGTCGTGGCCGCGAACAACCAGCACTTCGGCGTCGCGTCGAACCTGCTGCTGCCGGGCCGCGGCGTGAACATGGGCGACGGCTGGGAAACCCGCCGCCGCCGCGAACCAGGCAACGACTGGGCGATCATCGCGCTCGCGCAGCCGGGCGTGATCCGCAAGATCGAAGTCGATACCGCTTTCTTCAAGGGCAACTTCCCGGACCGCTGCTCGATCCAGGCCGCCTACGTTTCGGGCGGCACCGACAGCTCGCTGATCACGCAGTCGATGTTCTGGCCGGTGCTGCTCGGCGAACAGAAGCTGCAGATGGACAAGCAGCATTACTTCGAACAAGGCATCGCGTCGCTGGGCCCCGTCACGCACGTGCGACTGAACATCATTCCGGACGGCGGCGTGTCGCGCCTGCGTCTGTGGGGGACGCTCGACAAATGAAGACGCTTGTTATCGAAGCGCTGACCAAGGAAGCGTTCGCGCCGTTCGGCGACGTGATCGAAACGGAAGGGGCGAAGCAGATCCCGATCAACCTCGGCACGACGATCCGTTTTCACGATCTCGCGAAGGTCGACGTGACGGATGAAGACGGCCGTACGCTCGTCAACCTGTTTCGTGGCCAGCCGCGCACGCTGCCGTTCGAAGTGAAGATGCTCGAACGGCACCCGCTCGGCAGTCAGGCCTTCGTGCCGCTGAACGACCAGCCGTATCTCGTCGTCGTGGCGCCCGCGGGCGATCTCGATCCGGCCAAGATCCGCGCGTTCGTGACGAGCGGGTGGCAGGGCGTCAACTATGCGAAGGGCGTGTGGCATCACCCGCTGATCGCACTCGGCGGCGTCAGCGACTTTATCGTCGTCGATCGCGGCGGCGACGGCCTGAACCTCAACGAGCAGGATCTGCAGGAATCGCTGTGGCTCACCGATGAGGCGCTCACCGCGCTGACTGCCTGAGTCGCCGGCGTTTCGCCGCCATCCTGTCGAAATCCGCGCACGTTGCGCGGGTTTTTTTATGCGCCGGCGCTGGTCGCGCGGTTCAGGTCGCCACGGCTTTGCGCGTGTCGCGCGAACCGCCGCCGCCGCGACGCCGGTTCGCGACCGGCGCATGCTGCGCCATCAGGTCGGCGATCCAGTCGACGAATACGCGCAGCTTCGCACTGACGTGCCGGTTCGGCGGAAACGCGACGTACATCGGCATCGGTTCGAGCCGCCATCGTTCGAACAGCGGCACCAGTTCGCCGCGGGCGCGATACGCGGCGGCCATGTAGTCGGGCAGCCACAGGATGCCCAGTCCGGCGAGGCCGGCCTCGAGATACGCGTTGCCGTCGTCGACCGCCAGCACGTAGCGTCCGCGCACGTTGACGTGCTCGCCGTCGCATTCCATCGCGAACGGCAGTGCCTTGCCGGTGCGCGCCCACAGGAAGCCGACGATCCGGTGCCGGGTGTCTTCCAGTTCGTCCGGATGCGAAGGCGTGCCGGCGCGCGCGAGATAGGCCGGCGACGCATACACGCCGAGCCGGAGGTCGCCGACGTGGCGCGCGACCAGCGACCGGTCGGTCGGCTCGCCGCCGCGCACGACGCAATCGACGTTTTCACCGATCACGTCCACCACGCGGTCGCTCACGCCCATGTCGAGCTGGATGTCCGGATGGCGCGCGTGGAACGCGGGCAGCGCGGGAATCAGGATCAGGCGCGCGAACGGGCTGGGCACGTCCACGCGCAGCCGCCCCCTGGGCGATGCGGACGCAACGGACAGGCTCGTTTCGGCGTCGTCCATGTCGGCCAGCAGCCGCACCACGCGGTCGTAGTACGCGGCGCCGTCGGCCGTGACGACGACCTTGCGCGTCGTGCGGTTGAACAGCTTCACGCGCAGCCGCGCTTCGAGCTGCTGCACCAGTTGCGTGACGGTGGTGCGGCTCATGTGCAGCGTCTCGGCCGCCTTCGTGAAGCTGCCGGCTTCCACCACGCGGGCGAACGCCTGCATTGCGTCGAATCGATCCATCGGGTCAGGGCTCCGCGTCGGTCGGAAATTGTTTGGGTCGCGCAAACAGTGTTGGACAGGGTTGCCCGTTTATCCGCCGGGCAACGGTCCTTAAAGTGCCTTCATCGTTGATGCAGGGGCGGTTTTGCCCCACTGACTGATGGAGGTGTTGAATGGCAAAGCGTAGCGTAGTTTTTCCGCCCGGTCGCCAGGCGCTGTATGACCGCAACCGCTATTCACCGGCGCTGCGCGCGAACGGTTTTCTGTTCGTGTCCGGGCAGGTCGGCAGCCGTGAGGACGGTTCGCCCGAGCCGGAACTGGGCGCGCAGGTCCGCCGCGCGTTCGACAACCTGAATGCGGTGCTGCGCGCGGCCGGCTGTACGTTCGACGACGTCGTCGACGTGACGGTTTTCCTCGTCGATCCCGAAGCGACGTTCGAGCGGGTCTGGGCGATCGTCCCCGAATACTGGGGCGCTGCACCGCATCCGACGCTGACTGCCGTCGGCGTGACCTGGCTGTATGGGTTCCAGTTCGAGATCAAGGCGATCGCACGGCTGCCGGAGTCCGTCGAAGCGTGAGGTGACAACCAGCGCACCCGCGCCGCGTGGCGTCGGTGCGCTTCACGGTGCGACGAGCGGCTCCCGTTCATACGCGCGATGCAGCAACGCGGCGAGCGACGGCGAATCGGGCAGCGTCGCCGCGCCGAACCGGCGCACGGCGACACCGGGTGTCCACGAATTCATCACGACAGCGCCGGCCATCGACGGCAGGTCGGCCGGTGTCACCTCGCGCTCGTGCTGCGCCACGCCGAGGCTCGCCAGTTGCCGGCGCACGATGCGCATCGTGACGCCGCCGAGCATGCCCGCCACCGGCCACACGACCGCGTCGCCGCTCCAGAACGCCAGATTCCAGATCGAGCCCTCGCTGATGCGCCCGTGGCGATCGGTGAACGCCGCGTCGTCGAAACCCTGCGCGACCGCGCGGCGCAGGAAGTGCGTCTTCGCGACTTCGCCGACGTGCTTGATGTCCGGCAGCACGCGCTCGTATTCGAACAGCGCGAGATCGAGCGGGCCAGCCGGCCCCGACGACGGCGCGGCGGTGCGGACCAGCACGTCGAGCGCTTCGTCGTCGCGCGCCGCGACGAATTCCCCGGTCGTCGCATGAACGGTCGCCGTCAGCGACAGCGCCGACGGCGCGCGCTCGAGCGCGGCGCGCAGGAACGCGCGAATCCGGTCGTCGGGCAGCGCATGGCCGAACAGTGCATGCGATGCGTCGCGCAGCCGTGCCAGGTGCAGGTCGAGGCCGCGCACGCGGCCGTCGCGTACCTGCATCGCGGTGAAATGCGCATGGCCCGCGAACGCCAGCGCGGCGAGCGCGTCTGGCGGCGCGGTCACGCCGTTGAGCTGGGCGACGGACGGGAACGGGGCAGCGGTCATCGGCAAATCTCCGGGTTTGGCCGCGGGCACGGTGCGGCCCGCGGCATCTTCAAGAAAGCCTATTGTTTGCCGATTGATGGCGTCATGAAAAACGAGTAGTTTTGGAACGGTCATCAAATTCTTTTTGAAGATCGATGGAACGCATGTGGCCCGGTACGCGCGCGCTGAGGACGTTCGATGCGGCGGCGCGGCACCTGAATTTCTCGCGGGCGGCCGACGAGGTCGGGCTGACGCCGGCGGCGGTCAGTCACCAGATCAAGGAAATCGAGGCGCAGCTCGGCATGGCGCTGTTCGTCCGCACGAGCCGCAGCATCCGGCTGACGCCGGCGGGCGTCGTGCTGGCCGGTGCGGCCGCCGAAGCGCTGGCGGGCCTGCAGCGTGCGACCGCCCGGGCGCGCCGTATCGCGCGGGAGCAGACGGAACTGCGCGTGTCGGTCGGCGCGCGCTTTGCGACGCACTGGCTGCTGCCGCGCCTGCCGCGTTTCAGGGCCGCGCATCCGACGCTCGAACTGACGTTCGACATCACCGACCGGTTGCGCGACTTCGATGACGACGACGTGGATGTCGCGATCCGCTTCGGCACCGGGCGTTATCGCGACGCGTGCGCGCAGCGCCTGTTCGGCACGTCGGTCGTCGCGGTCTGCGGCCCGGCGCTGCTGTCGGCCGGGCCGCCGTTGCGCGGGCCGCGTGACCTGCTGCGCCAGACGCTTTGCCACGTGGACTGCGAAGTCGATGGTGTGATCTGGCCGCGCTGGTCGGCATGGATGGCCGCGGCCGGCGTCGACGGTTTCGACGACAGCCGGTGTGTCGCGTTTCCGGATTCGAGCCATGTGGTGCAGGCCGTGACGGACGGCGCGGCGGTCGGCCTCGCGGAGCCGCACATGATCGCGCGAGAACTCGCGGACGGGCGCATCGTGCGGCTGTTCGACGTGAGCGTCGCGCTGTCGCCCGAGGTCGCGTATCACGTCGTGTATCCGGAGCGCGCGCAGGACGATCCACGCATCGTCGCGTTCCGCGGCTGGCTCGCGGACGAAGTCGCGATGGTGCGCGCGTGACGCGATCGTCGCGCGTGCTATCTTGCCTGCATCGCCACCGCACGGCGCCCGGTTCCGGGCGCGCCCCTTCGATGAGCCAACCTGAAAACGACCTCGCGATCCTGCTGCGCACGATGCAACCCGAACTGCATCCCGGTGCGTATGCCTTCGTATCGCTGCCGCCTGACGCAGATGTATCGTTATCCGAAACGATCGCGACCTTCCGCGAAACGGAAGGACTGACGGTCGTCGTCGATGAGGAAGCGGCCGCACGTCGCGGCTGGCCCGTGCTGTTCCGTGCCGCGTGGATCACGCTGACAGTGCATTCCGACCTCGCGGCCGTCGGCCTCACGGCGGCGTTCGCGCGGGCGCTCGGCGCGGCCGGCATCAGCTGCAACGTGATGGCCGCCGCGTATCACGACCACATCTTCGTGCCGTTCGACGACGGCCCGCGTGCGCTCGATGCGCTCGTTGCGCTTCAGCGCGACGCGATGCACGGTTAGCGGGCGAGGGGTTCCGGACAGGCAAAAAAAACGGTTCATCGCGGAATTCCGGGGAACGCGGCGCGGATCTTGAGGAAGAAGTATTCCTCGTCGCGGTACCCGTAAGCCCTGCGCTTGATGACCTTGATAGTGTTGTTGATGCCTTCAACAACGCTGGTATTGAGCGGATGGCGGCAGCGAGTCACGATTCCATGCCAATACCCCTGCAAGCGCTGGGCGAACTTTTGCAGGGCGGCAATCCCGCTTTGCTGGGCCTGTTCGAACCATTGCCCCCAGGCTTTTTCCGCCCAGGCTGGCTTTCGGTAGAACCAGAGCCGCTTGAGTTCGTCGCGCAGCACATAGACGCATAGCAGCGATTGATTGGCGGCCAGCAGTTCCTTCAGGTGTACCGCCTGTTCTGGTTTCAAGTTATGGCGGTTGCGCAGCAACAGCCAGCGGCTGGACTTCAGAACCTTCCGCGCTGGTTTGTCATCTCGCAGTTGGTTGGCCTGATCCACCCGAACTCGGTCGATCACTTCGCGCCCGTACTTGGCCACGACGTGGTACAGATCGAAGACGATTTCCGCCTGCGGGCACTGTTCCTTGATCTCCAGCTCGTAGGCCGTGGTCATGTCGATCGCAACTGCTTCGATACGCTCGGCCACGCCTTCAGGGAGTTGTTCGAAGAAGGCTCGCGCCGTTTCGCGCGAACGTCCTGGCCCGACCCAGAGCACCTGCCGGCCGATCGGATCAACCACCACCGTGGCGTAGCGATGGCCTTTGTGCAGCGCGAACTCGTCCATCGCCAGATAGCGGATCGTCGACCAGTCCGGCTCGGCCACGCGTGCTCGCAGGCGCATCTTGTCGATCGATTTGACCGTGTGCCAGCCCAGATCGTAGAAGCCCGCCACCGCTTGTACGCTGGCCGCTTGCAGCAACTTCTCGCAAGCCTTGGCGAACCGCTCCGTCACTCGCTGGTAGCGGCCCAGCCACGCCAGCTTCTCCAGTCGCGGGCCGCCGCAGTGTTCGCACCAGACCCGGCGACGGGGAACGTGCAGCACCACCCGATATTCGAACAGCGGCAGATCGCGCACTCGACGAACCACCGTCTCATGGATTTGCTGGCAGCGTGCACCGCATTGCTCGCAGTACATGACCTTGCTGACCGGCCTCAGATATAGCGACAGCGTGCGCTCTTCTCCTTGCGGCCATTCCACCCGTTCCAACCGATAGCCGGTCCAGCAGCCCAGCGCCTGAAGTGCCTTTCGATCGAGCAATTGCTTCCTCCGACATCCTTAAAATCATGTGTCAGATTATGCAATCGCTCGAAAACGCTCCACGGTTTCCTGCGATGAACCAAAAAAACGGGCCCGTTACCGGGCCCGCGAACGGAAAGGATTGCGCCGGCAACCGGCGCACGGCGGCTTACTTGACCGCGCCACCCTCGAACCAGGCGGCGAGCTTGGTGCGCTCGTCGTCGGTCATGTGCGTGACGTTGCCGATCGGCATCGCCTTCAGGCGCACGGCCTGTTCGTAGATACGCTGCGCGTTCTTCGACACTTCGTCCGGCGTGTCGAACATCACGCCCGCGGGTGCGCTGCCCATCAGCGTCGGCTTCGCCGAGTGGCACTCGACGCAGCGCTGCTGCAGGATCGGCATGATGTCGTTGATCACGATCTTCGGCGCGTTCGCAGCTTGCGCTTCCGGTGCGACCGGCTTCGGCATCGTCCACACCAGCGCGCCCGACAGCAGCGCGACGCCGCCGATCGGCAGGTACCACAGCTGCTTGCCGCGGTGACGCATCACGAAGAACTGGCGGATCAGCGCGCCGGCCAGCATGATCAGCACGAGCACGACCCAGTTGAACTTGTTCGTGTACGTCATCGCATAGTGGTTCGACAGCATCGCGAACACGACCGGCAGCGTGAAGTACGTGTTGTGCACCGAGCGTTGCTTGCCGCGCTTGCCGTAGATCGGGTTCGGTTCTTCGCCCTTGAGCATCTTGTCGACCATCTTGCGCTGGCCGGGGATGATCACGAAGAACACGTTCGCCGACATGATCGTCGCGAGCATCGCGCCGACGATCAGGTAGGCGGCACGGCCCGAGAAGATGTGGCACGCGAGGTACGCCGCGACAACGACATAGATACCGACGCAAATGCCGAGCACGCGGTCGTTGGTGCCGAGGATGCGGCACAGCGAGTCGTAGACGATCCAGCCGGCGGCGAGGAAGCCGAGCGCGGATGCCACGGCGACCACCGGGCCCATGTCGAGCACGCTCTTGTCGATCAGGTACGTGTTCGGCGCGAGCAGGTACAGCACGAAGAACAGCGAGAAGCCCGACAGCCAGGTCGTGTACGACGGCCACTTCGACCAGTGCAGGTCATCCGGCATTTCCGGCGGGGCAACCGTGTACTTCTGCATGTTGTAGAAACCGCCGCCGTGGACGTGCCACAGCTCGCCGAACACACCGCGCTTGCGCTGGTTCGGGTCGGTCGGCGGTTTCAGGCTGTTGTCGAGCGCGACGAAATAGAACGACTCGCCGATCCACGCAATGGCGACGATGACGTGCAGCCATCGCAGCGCGAGGTTCAGCCAGTCGGTGATGAAGCCTTCCATGAAACTCCTCCAGACTCAGATCGTTTGTCTTTGATGTGGGCGCTGATACGTATGTCAGCTGCCGCGATAGGTGCTGTACGACCACGGCGACACGAGCAGCGGCACGTGGTAGTGCGAGCCGGTGTCGGCGATGCCGAAGCGCAGCACGACGCGGTCGACGAAACGGGGTTCGGGCACCTTCACGCCGAGCGACGCGAAGTAGTCGCCGGCATGGAACACGAGTTCGTATTCGCCGGCGGCGAGCGCGGCGCCTTCGAGCAGGGGCTCGTCGCAGCGGCCGTCGCTATTGGTCAGCACGGTCTTGATCGCGCGGCGCGATTCGCCGTCCAGCGCGTAGAGGTCGACCTTGATTGCGGCGCCGGGACGACCGTGCGCCGTATCGAGTACGTGGGTAGTGAGCTTTCCCATTCGCAATTGTCCTTGTGTGAATGCGAGGTTCGGCGGCGACTCGATCCATTGACTGTGCGGCGGATCGAGGCTCCACGTCACGTGGCTACATACCCGTCGGCGAAGTTGAAGCGAGCGCCGTGCAGGCATTGTAAAAAGGTTCCCCGCGCAAATACGGGCGCGATATCAAAGATAATGCGCCGCGCATGAGCGGCTGTCGACGGCACGCCGGATGCGGCTTTGGGCGTACGTTTCGGGTGCCTCGCGGGCCTGCGCGCGGCGTACCATATCGGAACCGTGAAACGCGGTATTCGGGATCGCGCATTGTGCGTGGCGCGCGCTTGGGCGATCCTCCCGCCGTGCGCGTCGGCCTGTGGCCCGCGCGTACCCCGAAGACGGCGAGCACGCCGGGTAACCGGGCCAGGGCGTTCGAACGGACGCAGGCACCGGGACGTGCCGCGATTCAGCGTTCGAACGGCTGTGTGACCGTCCCCAGGATTCAACCCTGGGGGCAGACCGACGCGGAGAACGCATGAACCTCGAGCAGCACGCTGGCGCACGCGCGCCGAACGCATCCCCATCCCGCCCGAAAACCCTGCTGGTCAAGCACGCCGACGTGCTCGTGACCATGGACGACACGCGCCGCGAATTGCGCGACGCAGGGCTCTACATCGAAGACAACCGGATCGTCGCGGTCGGCCCGACCGCCGAGCTGCCCGACACGGCCGACGAAGTGCTCGACCTGCGCGGCCACCTCGTGATCCCGGGGCTCGTGAACACGCATCACCACATGTACCAGAGCCTCACGCGCGCGGTGCCGGCCGCGCAGAACGCCGAGCTGTTCGGCTGGCTCACGAACCTGTACCGGATCTGGGCGCACCTGACGCCCGAGATGATCGAGGTGTCGACGCTCACCGCGATGGCCGAGCTGCTGCAGTCGGGCTGTACGACGTCGAGCGACCACCTGTACATCTACCCGAACGGCAGCCGGCTCGACGACAGCATCGGCGCCGCGCAGCGGATCGGCATGCGTTTTCACGCGAGCCGCGGCGCGATGAGCGTCGGCCAGCGCGACGGCGGGCTGCCGCCCGATTCGGTCGTCGAGCGCGAACCGGACATCCTGCGCGATGCGCAGCGCCTGATCGAGACCTATCACGACGAAGGCCGCTACGCGATGCTGCGCGTGGTGGTGGCGCCGTGCTCGCCGTTCTCGGTGAGCCGCGAGTTGATGCGCGACGCGGCCGTGCTCGCGCGCGAGTACGGCGTGTCGCTGCACACGCACCTCGCGGAGAACGTCAACGACATCGCGTACAGCCGCGAGAAGTTCGGGATGACGCCCGCCGAATATGCGGAAGATCTCGGCTGGGTCGGCCACGACGTGTGGCATGCGCACTGCGTGCAGCTCGACGATGCGGGCATCGGCCTGTTCGCGCGCACCGGCACCGGCGTCGCGCATTGCCCGTGCTCGAACATGCGGCTCGCGTCGGGCATCGCACCGGTGAAGAAGATGCGTCTCGCGGGTGTGCCGGTCGGCCTCGGCGTCGACGGCTCCGCGTCGAACGACGGCGCGCAGATGGTCGCGGAAGTGCGGCAGGCGCTGCTGCTGCAGCGGGTCGGCTTCGGGCCCGATGCGATGACGGCGCGCGAAGCGCTCGAGATCGCGACGCTCGGCGGCGCGAAGGTGCTGAACCGTGACGATATCGGCGCGCTGAAGCCCGGCATGGCCGCGGACTTCGCCGCGTTCGACCTGCGCCAGCCGCTGTTCGCGGGCGCGCTGCACGATCCGGTCGCGGCGCTCGTGTTCTGCGCGCCGTCGCAGACGGCGTACACGGTGGTGAACGGGAAGGTGGTGGTGCGGGAAGGGCGACTGGCGACGCTCGATCTGCCGCCCGTCATCGAGCGCCATAACGCGCTCGCGCACGCGCTCGTCGAGGCCTCGCGCTGAACGAACGCTGACGCCGTGCGGCGGCCGCCTTGCCGGGCGTGCCGCCGTCGCCGCGCCGCGATGGCGCGGGCGGCGTGTGTCGTTACGCCTCGATCAGCGTACGGGTGGCTTCGGCGACGAGGCTGCGCAGCCAGCGCACTTCGTCGGAGTAATGGCAGCGCTCGTGCCACAGCTGGTAGTACTGCATCGGCGGGAAGTCGAGCGGCGCCGGCACGACCGACAGCGGCAGGAACTTCGCGTAGTGATCGGCGAACAGGCGCGTCGTCGTGAAGATCAGGTCCGACTTCACGAGCACGTACGGTGCAAGGTTGAAGTACGGCAGCGTGACGACCACGTGGCGCTTGAGCCGTTCGCGCGCGAGATGCACGTCGATCGCGCCGCGCTGGCCGACCGAGTACGGCGTCGGCGCGAGATGCGGTGCGTTCAGGTACTGGTCGAGCGTGAGCCCGCCGCGCTTCGCGAACGGGTGCGTGTTGCTCATCAGGCAGACGATTTCGTCGACGAACAGGTTCGACAGGTGCAGTTGCTCGGGCGGTTCCGGCCAGTTGCCGACGACGATGTCGAGCTTGCCGTCCTCCAGCGCGAGCTCGTAGTCGAAGGCGGGGCCGAGCGAGTGGAACTCGAGCGTCGCGTTCGGCGCGGCCTGGCGGAAGCGTTCCACGACGGTCGGCACGAACAGCACGTTCAGGTAGTCGGGGCAGCCGATCCGATAGCAGCGGATCGACGTGGCCGGGTCGAAGTTGTGCTGCTGGAACTTGATGCGCTCGATTTCACGCAGTGCGTTCTGCACGGGCTCGAGCAGGCGCAGCCCGTATTCGGTCGGCACCATGCCGGACTTGCCGCGTACGAGCAGCGGGTCGCCGGTGATGTCGCGCAGGCGCCGCAGTGCGGCACTGATCGCCGGTTGCGACTGGTTCAGTTTGACGGCCGCGCGCGTGACGCTGCGCTCCATCAACAAGGTGTGCAAGACGCGCAAGAGGTACGTGTCGATCGCCTCGCGTTGCTGACTCATGATATCTCCGTTTTATATGTCTGGGCTGATCGAGGGGCAGGGGGGATATATCGTTTTTAATATGAAGCTGGGCCAGCGTCAAGAGATGGATACCCGCAGGTACCCGCCGCTCAGGCCTCGACAAGGGGCCCGAACGGGGTGAGATGCAGGGTGCGGAGCGCGCGGTGCCGTCCGGATGCGCGTTACGCGGATCCGGATCGCGGCGCGTGATGCAGCGCGCGTGTCAGTCGTCGATGCGCATGCCGACCTTCAGCGTGACCTGCCAGTGAACGACTTGATCGCCTTCGATGTGGCCGCGCGTTTCGGTCACCTGGAACCAGTGCAGGTTGTGCAGCGTCTTGCCGGCTTTCGAGATCGCATTGCGGATGGCATCGTCGCTCGATTGCCGCGACGAACCGGTCAGCTCGATCATCTTGTACACGTGGTCGCTCATGATGCGCTCCCTGGGATATCGACATATATCGTCGGTGCAGGTCGCGGTCCCGAAGCTGCGCCGCGCGTGCCCGGCTTCTTGAGTGATAGGTATGATGGGCGGCAAGTGCAACCCATATCGGAGACGAGGAATATCGTGGAAGTCGGATTTTGCGGACCGGGATTGATGGGCGCGCCGATGATTCGGCATTTGCTGGCGGCCGGGCATCGGGTCAGCGTGTGGAATCGCTCGCGCGACAAGGCCGAGGCGCTCGTGAAGGACGGCGCGCAGGTGGTCGGCACGCCGCGCGAACTGGCGGAACGCGTCGATACGGTATTCGTGTGCGTGCTCGACGGCCGTGCGGTCGGCGACGTCGTGTTTGGTGAGCACGGGCTGCTCTCCGGCGACGCCGCTGCGCGCCGCCTGCAGCGCATCGTCGATCACTCGAGCATTCCGCCCGCCGCAACCCGCGACTACGCGGCGCGCGCGGCCGCGCTCGGCGTCGGCTGGGTCGATGCGCCCGTATCGGGCGGTGTGCCGGGCGCGCAGGCCGGCACGCTCGCGGTGATGGCCGGCGGCCGCGCGGCCGATCTCGACGCGGTACGGCCGCTGATCGGCGCGTATGCGTCGCGCATCACGCACCTGGGCGACGCGGGTGCGGGCCAGACGGCGAAGCTGTGCAACCAGGCGATCGTCACCGCGACGGTGACCGCGATCGCCGAGGCCGTCGGTCTTGCACAGGCGAGCGGCATCGACGCCGCGCGCCTGGCCGAGGCGCTGGCTGGCGGCTGGGCCGATTCGGTGCTGCTGCAGACGTTCGTGCCGCGCATGACGTCGGGCGGCCACGCGCCGATCGGCGCGCTCAGCACGTTCCAGAAGGATGTCGATGCGATCGCCGACGCGGCGCGCGACACGGGCGCGGTGATGCCGGTATCGGCCACGGTGCAGCAGGTGCTGCGGCTTGGCGCCGCGCAGGGGCTCGCTGGCGCCGATTTCGCCGCGTTCATCGACATCGTGCGGCCCGGCAACGGGCGTCAGCAGGCGGGGTGACGAGCTAGCGGGGCGCGTAAACGGCAGATGGGCCGCCCGGAGGCGGCCCATCGAATGGCTGGCGGATCAGCCGAGCGAGCGTGGCGTCGTGTCGCCTGCGTTCTGGCGACCGAGCCCGCCGCGCAGGCTCGCTTTCGTACCTGCACCAAACTCGGGCAGGATGCGCGCGCGCGCCCGGCTCGCGAATACCAGGAAACCGAAACCGTTCGCTTCGTACCAGTATCCGCCGTTTTCGAGGCCGTCCAGTGGCTGCTCGAGCGCGTTGGCGATCGATTCGATGCAGCGCTTGCGCAGCTCGGCAATGGCCGGATAGGGCGGCTGCGCGCCGCGCACGCTGCACAGGAGCACGTCGAGACCGGGCAGCACATGCGCGTACAGGACGGGTTCGTCCTGCGCACGGGCGCGGGCAATCTTGGTGTCGAGCTGGGCAAACGGTTTCGAGTGGCGCAAAACCGCGAGGAATGACTCCTGGTCATCCTGTTGGGCACGCCGACGTTTTTTCGGGAAGGACATAAACACTCGCCTCAAAAACAATTGCAAGAAATGCGGCACTTTCATGCGACCCACTCCCGGCTATGTACGCCGCATGTCGATCCTTTATAGCACACGAAAATGCTGCATTCGTGCAGTACGACGATCAATGTCTCCCGTCGACCTGCTCGCCATGATCGACACAGCCAGCGTCTTGGCGCCCGTACTGTCGTTTAGTCTCCATCATAGACCTGCTTTCCCCGTGCGTGCATTCGCGCGTCACAAAAAAGTGAGATAGGCCGCATGCGGCGGTGCGCGGCGCGCGCAATAAAAAGGCCCGCACGGGGCGGGCCTGGCGGGCGGGGCGCTTGGCGCTCAGCGCTGCTTGAGCGAATCGCGGATCTCGCGCAGCAGCACGGTGTCTTCCGGCGTCACGGCCGGCGCGGCTTCGTCCGGCTTGCGCAGCTTGTTGATGAATTTCACCATCAGGAAAATGATGAACGCGAGGATGACGAAATTGATCGCGACCGTGATGAACGAGCCGTAACCGAACGCGGCGACACCGGCGGCCTGCAGGTCCTTGAACGAATCGGGATTACCCTTGAACGTCGGGGGGATGGTGCCGAGCAGAACGAACTTGTTCGAGAAATCCAGACCGCCGGTCAGCACGCCGATGACCGGCATGATGAGATCTTTCACGATCGAGTCGACGATCTTCGAGAACGCGCCGCCGATGATCACGCCGACGGCGAGATCCATCACGTTGCCCTTGACGGCGAACTCCTTGAATTCCTTGATGATGCTCATGAGCGGCTTTCTCCTTGTTGGGGCGAAGGGAGGCGTGCCGCGACGCGCAGGGATGCATTGCGTCGAATGAGGGTCGGTGGCACGCCGATGGCCGCATGATAGCGAACGCTCCCCATTGCCGGTAGTCCATCTTGAAATGATTGACAAATCCGCGCGTCGGCGCGGCCGGTCATGCAGGGGAGCGGGGCGTGCGTTGCAGCGCGTCGTGTCGTGCGTCGACGCGCTGCGCAGGGTCAGGTGTTGTCGTCGGTCCAGCCGTCGTCGTTGCTGCCGAGATCGACGTTGCCGCTGCCGCCGTCGCTCCAGTTCGACGCGTCGCCGCGGCCGAGGTCGAAGCCCGGGTCGGTATCCTGCCGGCGGCGCTCGCCGTCGACGATCACGTCGCGTTCGACCACGCGTTCGCGGCCGCCCGACATCGCCTCGCCGAGCAGCACGCCGGTCAGCAGCCCGCCCATCCCGCCGCCGAAACCGCCGCCGCCTTGCTGGATCACGACGGGCGGCTGCTGTTGCGGGTAGGGCTGCTGCGGATACGGCTGGCCCTGCGCGCCCGTCATGCGATCGGCTTCCTGCGCGTACACGGAGCCGCTGCCGTTTGCCGGCGCCGCGGGTTGCGCGGCCGGGTCGGGGCGGCCTTCGACACGCGCCTTCACGCTTGCATGGCGCTGTTCGAGTTCATCGACGCGATACGGCGGCACCGGATTCTTGCCGTTCGACAGCGCCTCGACGAGCGTGCGCGCATCGGCCTCGAGCGCGTCGAGTTCGCCCGTGAGCGCCGCGGCGCCGGGCGCCGTCGACAGCTTCGCATCGAGTTTCAGCGGACGGATGTCGTTCAGCACGTCGGTCGCACGCTTGAGCTGCGTGCGGCGTTCGTCGTCGGCGCGGCCGTCGTCGGCCGTGCGCGCGCGCCGCAGCGTCCAGCGCAGCACCAGCGCGATCATCGCGACGATCAGCCCGAGGCCGACCCACATGGCGGTCGACGGGCCGTGTTTTTCGGCAGGCGCGGCGGGCGCGAGCGACGGTTGCAGCGTGCCGGCCTGCGTGGCCGACGGCCTGTTGCCGCTCACGCGCGCGGCGTCGGCGCGGATGCGCGACTCGGTCTGCGCGAAGTGCGACGCGTCGGTGAAGCGCAGTTGCGGATCGAGCGACTTCGCACGCTGCAGTTGCGCGAGCGCATCGGACGCGCGGCCTTCACTGTCCAGCACCTGCGCATACAGATAGCGCGCGTGCGCGTTGTTCGGATGGGCGTCGATGACTTGCGACAGCTGCGTGTCGGCTTGTTGCCAGTTGTGCTGTGCGATCGACTGCTCGATCTGCTGAAGCGACGGTACCGCGAACGCGGCGGACGACAGCAACATCAGCGAGAGGCCGAGTGCGGCGAGAGATTTCTTCATGGTCGAACCGGGCGCGGGCGCCCGTCTCCTGACGATCGGTTCGCGCCGCGTGCCCGGGGCGGGCCGCGGCGCGGTGGCCGTTACTGCGCGGGCGTGTCGAGCTGCTTCTTCAGCGCGGCGAGGCGGTCCTCGACCGACGGGCCCTTGTTCAGTGCGGCGAGCTTGTCGTCGAGCGCCTTGCCGCTCGACGTGTCGGCCGAATTGAGGCGCGCGTCCGAGCGTGCGTTCTGCAGTGCGACCTTGTCCTCGAGCTTCTGGAAATCCTCGGACAGGTTCTTGCCGCCGATGCCGCCCAAGGCGCTGGCCGCGACGTCCTTCGCCTGTGCGATTTCCTGCTTGGCCTGCAGGATGTTCGAGCGCGCGTTCAGGTCGTTGCGGCGCTGGCGCATGTCGGCGATCTGCCCCTTCAGCTTGTCGACCGACGGTTCGAGCGTCGTCAGCTCGGCCGCGAGCGCGTCGCGCTCGGCTTCCGCGTTCGACTGCGCGGCGAGTGCCTCGCGTGCGAGTGCTTCGTCGCCGCCCTGCAGCGCGCGTTTCGCGCCGTCCTCGTACTTCTTCACCTTGTCGTCGGCCGCATCGCGCTTGCTGCGCTGGGTCGCGACCTGTGCCTCGATCTCGATCAGCGAATTCTCGGCACGGCCGATGCTGTCGTCGAGCTCCCGCACGATCTGCCGTGCGTCGCGCGACGGATCCTGTACCGAATCGGCCGCATCGTTCAGCAGGCCTTTGATCGTGCGCGAAACAGAGTCGAAAAGCGACATGAAATCCTCCGTGATTAAAAGGCGCCGCGTCACCGCGGCAATGCCCGTCGCGAGCCGTTCGCGACCCGCGTGAGCCGGCGGATATTACACCACCGGTTCACTTAAATACGGCTTAAACGCGCGAGTTCAAGCGGCATGGGCATCAGGATGTCGAACCTTTCGCGATTGAAAGAAAATCGGCCGCGGACCCCGCATTGCGTGTCCATGATAGGCCGAGGAGGATGACAATACGTTCCGGAAATCACGGTATTGCGGGAATTTTTACAAAAAATCGCGAAGGGGCCCGGTCGATTTCATTAAAATGCGCTGTCACGTCGCGGGAACGGATCGCCGCGCGGCGGGGTCTGTCGACGTGACAGCCGCATCTCGATGCACCCACTCTGATTCATTCGCTTGCATTTCCGCATGCGTCCGAGGGCGCCACGTACGCCCGCCATTCCGACATGCCAATTATCAAACGACCGCCTTCTTCTTCCGACAGGAACGAACCCCACTACACGCTGCGCCGTTCGCCGTCCGGAGCCTATTACCCCGATGACGACGAACGCGACCCTCGCAACGACGACCGCCGCGCACAGCGCAGCGGCGGCGGCGGGGGCCGTCGCTCGTTCGGCTCGCGCGTCGCGCTGTGGTTCGCCGGCCTGTTCGTGACGCTGGCGATCGTCGGCGCGCTGATCGTCGGTTACGCGCTGGTCGTGATGGCGCCGCAACTGCCGTCGCTCGATGCGCTGACCAACTACCAGCCGAAGGTGCCGCTGCGCGTGTTCACGGCCGATCACGTGCTGATCGGCGAATTCGGCGAGGAGCGCCGCAGCCTCGTGCGCTTCCAGGACATTCCGGACGTGATGAAGAAGGCCGTGCTCGCGATCGAGGACTACCGCTTCTACGAGCACGGCGGCGTCGACTTCGTCGGCATCCTGCGCGCGGGTGTCGCCGACCTGATGCACGGCGGCGCGCGCCAGGGCGCGAGCACGATCACGATGCAGGTCGCGCGCAACTTCTTCCTGTCGAGCGAGAAGACCTACACGCGCAAGATCTACGAAATGCTGCTCGCGTACAAGATCGAGAAGGCCCTGACGAAGGACCAGATCCTCGAGCTGTACATGAACCAGATCTATCTCGGCCAGCGCTCGTACGGCTTCGCGGCCGCCGCGCGCGTGTATTTCGGCAAGGACCTGAAGGACATCACGCTCGCGGAAGCGGCGATGCTCGCGGGGCTGCCGAAGGCGCCGTCCGCGTATAACCCGGTCGTCAATCCGAAGCGCGCGAAGGTGCGCCAGGAATACATCCTGAAGCGCATGCTCGAGGTCGGCTACATCACGCAGCCGCAGTACGACGAAGCCGTGAAGGAAGAGATTCACGTGCGCACGCCGGGCAACCAGTACGCGGTGCACGGCGAATACGTCGCCGAGATGGTGCGGCAGATGATGTACCAGCAGTACAAGGACGAAACCTATACGCGCGGGCTGACCGTCACGACGACGATCAACTCGGCCGACCAGGAGGCCGCGTACCAGGCCGTGCGTCGTGGCATTCTCGACTACGAGCGCCGCCACGGTTATCGCGGGCCCGAAGCGTCGATCAACCTGCCCGCGGCCGGCGACGACCGCGACGAGGCGATCGACGACGCGCTCGCCGATCACCCGGACAACGGCGACCTGCAGTCGGCGGTCGTGCTGTCGGCCTCGCCGAACGCGGTCGAGGTGCAGTTCGTCGGCGGCGCGACGACGACGATCGGTCCGGCCGGGCTGCGCTTCGTGTCGGCCGCGCTTGGGGCCCGTGCGAACAACGCGCTGCGCATCAAGCCGGGCTCGATCGTGCGCGTGCTGAAGGACGGCAAGACGGGCTGGCAGGTCGTGCAGCTGCCGCAGGTCGAAGGCGCGCTCGTCGCGATCGCGCCGCAGGACGGCGCGATCCGCTCGCTCGTCGGCGGCTTCGACTTCAACAAGAGCAAGTTCAACCACGTGACGCAGGCATGGCGGCAGCCGGGCTCGTCGTTCAAGCCGTTCATCTACTCGGCCTCGCTCGACAAGGGCATGGGGCCGGCGACGATGATCAACGACGCGCCGCTGTACTTCCCGCCGAGCGTGCCGGGCGGCACCGCGTGGGAGCCGAAGGACGACGACCAGCCTGATGGTCCGATGACGATGCGCACGGGCCTGCAGCGTTCGAAGAACCTCGTGTCGATCCGGATCCTCGCGTCGATCGGCACGCAGTATGCGCAGCAGTACGTGACGCAGCGCTTCGGCTTCGATCCCGCGAAGACGCCGCCGTATCTGCCGATGGCGCTCGGCGCGGGCCTCGTGACGCCGCTGCAGCTCGCGACCGGCTACGCGGTGTTCGCGAACGGCGGCTACAAGGTCGACCCGTACCTGATCGCCGAAGTCGACGACGCGCGCGGCCAGGCGCTGCAGAAGTCGCAGCCGGTGATCGCGGGCAGCACGGCGCCGCGCACGATCGAAGGCCGCAACGCGTACGTGATGAACAGCCTGCTGCATTCGGTCGCGACGGCCGGCACGGGCGCGGGGACCAACGCACTGGGCCGCAGCGACCTGCAGGGCAAGACGGGTACGACGAACGATGCGAAGGACGGCTGGTTCGCCGGTTACCAGCAGTCGCTCGTCGCGGTTGCGTGGATGGGCTTCGACCAGCCGAAGAGCCTCGGCAGCCGCGAATTCGGCGCGCAGCTCGCGTTGCCGATCTGGGTGAACTACATGCGCACCGCGCTGAACGGCGTGCCCGAGCAGCAGATGCCGATGCCGGACGGCCTGACCTCGCTCGACGGCGAGCTGTACTACGCCGATCGCACGCCGGGCAACGGCTTCGTCGCGAACGTCGACATCAACCCGGCCGAGAACGCGATCAGCGCGAACGACGCACTCGGCTCGGCTGGCGCGGCAGGGCTCGCGCCGCCGCCCGTCACGGCGCAGGAGAAGCAGCAGATCATGGACATGTTCGAGAACAAGTAAGCGGTACGCCGCTGTTCCGGCATGCGACGGGCGCCTTCGGGCGCCCGTTTTTTTTGCGCGTGGCCAAATTCGCCAGCAGCCAGACCGCAACAGGCGCATCGATACGCGTTCTCCGTGCATCGGGGCGCTGGCCCGTATCGCAAACGCTCACGCCGGTCGGCGCGACTAGCGCTTCAAATGGTCGTGATGTCGCAAGTACAGGTAGTCGCTGCAAACGAGGCCGAGCGTGGCAGGAAGTGTGACGGCACATATCCGGCCATCCGGACCGGTGGCCAGGGCAACAAGTGATAGACCGAGATTGACGATTACGCTCTGCAACGAAAGCCAGCGCGGATAGTAGGGCAGGCTGTCGTAACCGTGCCGTCCACGGAAACGGGTCAGGCGCCCGACAATGAACGTGCCGGCAAAACAGCTCGCACAAAGCACGAGGTATTCGGCAGTTCGATCTTGAGCGAGCAGCGCAAATGCAGCGATGATCGCAAGTTGTGCAGCGAACAATCGAACAATGGCCGTTTCGAGGAAGCGCCTGACCGGGATCAACATGGCATTCAGACAGAAAGGAGTTGAATGATTGCAGCGGAACCGCGCTGGAATTTTTTGGCGATTGGTATGCGTCCTTCAACTACAGACTGCTGGTCGCCTCCCATAGCTGCTCGAACGAGACGCCGCGAGGGAAGAAATACGACCAGCCATGTTCCTGAATGCGATCGAGTACGTAGGCACCGGTAAGCGCACCGACAATTGGACCGTACAACATGCCGATCGCGCCACCGACTATTGCTCCGCCCAGCGTACCGACTCCCGGAACGACGGATCCTGCCGCGGCTCCAAATCCTGCACCGATTCCTGCCCCCAGATACTGTCCAGCCACGGTTCCAGCGACGCCGCCGGCAACGGTTCCGGCAAGTCCCGCCCCCGAAACTTGCGCTGTTTGCTGCTCGCTCAATGTGAACCTGATTCAGGACTCCTTGACTAAATTGACGGAGATGCCGCTTGCCTCGAATGGCAAACGGCTTCGGTGATAATGAATCGCATTCTCATCGTGATCAACGCTGCGTACCCGCTCCGGAAGCGACAGTGGCGATTTTCTGCGGTGCCAACGACGCGAATCTGAGTCCGGTCGGTCCGGATGACCGCCTGCGGAATCTGGATGTGACGGGCAGATCAGCGCGCCATCCGTGCGGTCTCTCGATTGGTTTTTGACGATCGCTGGCGTGTGCTACGGCACGACGAAAACCGAACCAGGTCGACGCACACGTCGCAGCCAATGCCGCTCCATCCTTGAATGTTGCGAACCGTCACGGTCCGTCTGTAGACGATGGCCGACCGATCTTTACCGATCGTGGCTTGGGGAAACCAGAAGAATCAGAACGACGCGCAGGCCGGCACGACCGTCATGCCGACCGACTCCTGCCGGAATCGCGCCACATACGCTTGCCGGATCGCGGCGAGCCGCGCGCGCGTGTCGGGCGTATCGTCGGCGATGATACGGATCACGAAGCTGTCTTCGCGCGTGATCCCGCCGCTTGCGCGGTCGCGCCACTGGCCATGCGTGTCCCAGTAGGTGAGGTCGTCTGGGAAACGCGGCGTGACCGTATCGGCGAGGAACGCCGTGCGTTCCGCATCGGTCACGGGGCCGCGCCCCGCGATGTCGCGCCCGAACAGCAGGTCGGCCTGCAGCATGCGGTTCTCGCCCGGCTGCGTGCAGGCCGGCTGCGCGCCGACGACGGGCGAGGGCGGTGCCGCGCAGCCGGCGAGCAGCGCGATCGCCACGGCGCCGACCAGCGGCAGCACGCGGTGCCGCCACGTCGCAGCCCGTGCGTGCAGCGGCCGCATCCGCCCAATCTGCCCATTTCGCGTCGATCGACCTTCGCGCGCGCAAAACGCTGCGCGCTCAACCACTTGCGTGCTTGTCCGGCGGGTTATCAACAGGGCTGTCAACATAATCTGGGGATAACCCTAGGTTGGTCCACGTGTGCCCGCGCGGGGTCAGTGCCGCAGTTTCGCGTGCGCGAGATGCATGCCGAGCGTGCCCGGGTCGGTATTCGTGCCCGACAGCAGCACGCCGACGCGCTTGCCCTGCAGCGTCTCGCGCAGCGGGCCGAGCAGCGCGGCGAGCGCGGCCGCGCAGGCCGGTTCGACCGACAGTTTCAGGTGCGAGAACAGGAACAGCATCGCGTCGCGCAGCGCGTCGTCGGACACGGTGACGATGCGGTCGATGTGGCGCCGGCACAGCTGGTAGCTGTATTCCTCGGTATGCGGCGCCATCAGCGAATCGGCAATGGTCTGCATCGCGCTCATCTTGATCGTGTGATTCGCCGCGAAGCTGCGGCTCATCGCGTCGGCGCCTTCCGGCTCGACGCCGTACACGTGCACGCGCGGATTCGCGAGCCGCAGCGCGGTCGCCATGCCGGCCGCGAGCCCGCCGCCGCCGATCGGCACGATCACCGCGTCGAGGTCCGGGGTCTGCGTCGCCCATTCGTAGCCGAGCGTCGCGGTGCCGAGTATCGTGTGATAGCCGTTGAACGGATGAATGAAGAAGCGGCCTTCCTCGGCCTCGATCCGCCGCACGAGATCGAACGCCTGCGACGCGCTGCCCGCGAGCACGACTTCCGCGCGGTACTGCTTGCACTGCGCGATGCGCGTCGAGTTCGCGGTATGGAACATCACGACCTTCGCGCTGCTGCCGAGCCGCATCGCCGCATACGCGACGGCCGCCGCGTGATTGCCGGCCGACACGCAGGTGACGCCGGCGTCCTTGCGCGCCTCGTCGAGCGCGAGCAGGTGCGTGAATGCGCCGCGTGCCTTGAAGCTGCCGCTCACCTGCAGCAACTCGAACTTGAAGTTGACGTGCGTGCCCTCGAGGGACGGCAGGTCGGCGCGCTCGAACACGGGCGTGCGCGCGACCCAGGGCGACAACGCAAAATGCTGCGCGGCGATTTCGTCGAGCGTCGGAATCGGCTCGCCGTCGATCGTCGTATGGGCATTGCGCTGTTGTTCAGTCGACATGGCGTGGCGGGTGGCGGAGTGGGCCAGCCCGCACACGCGGGCCGGCGTGGCGGGAGGCAGTCAGTGCGCGTCGACCGACATGCTGCGGATGAACTTGCGCAGGAACTGCTCGCAGCCGGCGAGCTGCGCGAGCTCGACATACTCGTTCGGCTTGTGCGCCTGCTCGATGTTGCCGGGCCCGCAGACGACGCTCGGGATGCCCGCGCGTGCGAACAGGCCGGCCTCGGTGCCGTACGCGACCTTGCGCTTGTCCTGGTCGGCCGTCAGCGCGCGCACCAGCTGCGTGATCGCGGCCTGTTCGGTCGCGTCGAGGCCGGGCGCCGCGGCGATCTTCGAGAACTCGATCGCGGCATTCGGATGCTCGCGGCGCATCTGCGGCAGCAGCGTTTCGTGCGCATACGCTTCGATGCGCGTGAAGATCTGCTCGGGATCGAGCGTCGGCAGGTTGCGGAACTCGAAGTCGAACCGGCATTCGGCCGGCACCGTGTTGATCGCGTTGCCGCCCTGGATCGTGCTCGTCTGCGCGGTCGTGAACGGCACGTCGTACAGCTCGTCGAACGGGCCTTCGGCGCGGAAGCGCTCGGCGAGGTCGCGGATGTGGCAGATGAGGCGCGCCGCGTACTCGATCGCGTTCAGCCCCTTCGGCGTCAGCGACGAGTGCGCCGCGTGGCCGCGCACGCAGCAGCGGTACGCGTTGATGCCCTTGTGCGCGATGATCGGCCGCATGCTGGTCGGTTCGCCGACGATGCAGCCGGACGGTTGCACGCCGCGCTTGACGAGGTCGGCGATCATCAGCGGCGCGCCCGCACAGCCGATTTCTTCGTCGTAGGACAGCGCGAAATGGATCGGCTGCGCGAGTTTGGTTGCCTGCATCTCGGGCAACAGCGCCAGCGCCGTGCCGATGAAGCCCTTCATGTCGCAGGTGCCGCGGCCGTACAGCCGGCCGTCGCGGATCTCCGGCGCGAACGGGTTGCTGTCCCATTGCTGGCCGTCGACCGGCACGACGTCGGTGTGCCCCGACAGCACGATGCCGCCGTTCGTCGAGCCGTCGTGCGCGGGCACGGTCGCGAACAGGTTGGCCCAGCCCTCGCGCGGATCGTGCGTGATCGTCGATGCGATGCCCTTCGCGGCGAGCGCGTCGCGCACCGTTTCGATCAGACCGAGATTCGGCACGCGGCTCGTCGTGTCCATCGATACCAGTTGCTTGACCCAGGGCAGGCAAACGAGCGATGCGTCGCCTTGGGGTGCGGCGGACGGCGCGGTCGCGTCGAGAGTGGACATGGCAAAACTCCGTCTGATGAATGGGAAAATCATACTCAAAAACGCGCCGGGCCGCCCGCGCCGGGCGCGGTGCGGTGCAGCATCGCCGCGGCCGTCAGCGCGCCGCGGCCGCCGCTCCCTGCTTCGGGCCGAGCGCGCGCAGCGTTTCCTTGATCGTCGACACGCGGATCGCGAGATCGGGCGAGCGCGTCTCGATGCGCAGCTTGTCCTGGCCCGCGAGCTTGATGTGCCGGTGCTTCTGCACCATCTCGATGATCCGCATCGGATCGATCGGCGGGTTCGGCTCGAACTGCAGCCCGATCGCGACCTCGCTCGCGTCGATCTTCACGATGCCGAGCGGCTTCGCGGCGATGCGCAGCCGGTGCGTCTCGACCAGCGCGTGCGCCTGCGGCGGCAGCTTGCCGAAGCGGTCGATCAGTTCTTCCTGGATGCCGTCGATCGAGTCGCCGTGCTCGCAGTTCGCGAGGCGCTTGTACAGCGACAGCCGTTCCTGCACATCCGCGCAGTAGTCGGCCGGCAGGATCGCGGGCGCATGCAGGTTGATTTCCGTCGTCGCGGCGAGCGGCGCGGTGAGGTCGGGCTCCTTGCCGTTCTTCAGCGCCTTCACCGCGTCGTTCAGCATGTCCGTATAGAGCTGGAAGCCGATCTCGTGGATCTCTCCCGACTGCTTGTCGCCGAGCACTTCGCCGGTGCCGCGGATCTCGAGGTCGTGCATCGCGAGATAGAAGCCCGAACCGAGTTCCTCCATCTGCTGAATCGCCTCGAGCCGGCGCTGCGCCTGCTTGGTGAGCGCCTGCGGATCGTGGACCAGCAGGTACGCGTAGGCCTGGTGATGCGAGCGGCCGACGCGGCCGCGCAGCTGGTGGAGCTGCGCGAGGCCGAACTTGTCCGAGCGGTGCATGATGATCGTGTTCGCGCTCGGCACGTCGATGCCGGTCTCGATGATGGTCGTGCACAGCAGCACGTTCGCGCGCTGCGCGACGAAATCGCGCATCACGCGTTCGAGCTCGCGCTCGTGCATCTGGCCGTGCGCGATCACGATGCGCGCTTCGGGCACGAGCGCCTCGAGCATCGCCTTGCGGTTCTCGATCGTCTCGACCTCGTTGTGCAGGAAATACACCTGGCCGCCGCGCTTGAGCTCGCGCAGCATCGCCTCGCGGATCACGCTTTCCTCCTCGCGACGCACGAAGGTCTTGATCGCGAGCCGCTTCTGCGGCGCGGTCGCGATCACCGAGAAATCGCGCAACCCTTCGAGCGCCATCCCGAGCGTACGCGGGATCGGCGTCGCGGTGAGCGTCAGCACGTCGACTTCCGCGCGCAGCGCCTTCAGCGCTTCCTTCTGGCGCACGCCGAAACGGTGTTCCTCGTCGATGATCACGAGGCCGAGGCGTTTGAACTGCACGTCCGACGACAGCAGCTTGTGCGTGCCGATCACGATGTCGACGCTGCCTTCGTTGATCTGCGCGATCGCCGTGTTCACTTCCTTCGTGGTCTTGAAGCGCGACAGCTCGACGATCCGCACCGGCCAGTCCGCGAAGCGGTCGACGAAGGTCTGCGTGTGCTGCTCGGCGAGCAGCGTCGTGGGCGACAGCAGCGCGACCTGCTTGCCGCCCATCACCGCGATGAACGCGGCGCGCAGCGCGACCTCGGTCTTGCCGAAGCCGACGTCGCCGCACACGAGGCGATCCATCGGCTTGCCGCTCGTCATGTCGCCGATCACGGCGGCGATCGCCGCGGCCTGGTCGGGCGTTTCCTCGAAGCCGAAGCTTTCCGCGAATTTCACGTAGTCGCGCGGGTCGAGCGCGAACGCATGGCCTTCACGGGCCGCGCGGCGCGCGTACAGGTTCAGCAGCTCGGCGGCCGTGTCGCGGATCTGCTGCGCGGCCTTGCGCTTCGCGCGCTCCCACTGGCCGGAACCGAGCGCGTGCAGCGGGGCGCTGTCGGGATCGGCGCCGCTGTAGCGCGAGATCACGTGCAATTGCGCGACGGGCACGTAGAGCTTGCTCTCGCCCGAGTATTCGAGATGCAGGAATTCGGTGTCGCCTTCGCCGAGATCCATCGACACGAGGCCCATGTAGCGGCCGATGCCGTGCTGCGCGTGGACGACCGGGTCGCCGACCTTCAGCTCCGACAGGTCGCGCACCATCGCGTCGACGTTGCTGGCCTGTTCCTGCCGGCGGCGGCCCGCGCGGCGGCCGAGCGCGCCGTACAGCTCGGTTTCGGTGACGATCGCGTAGCCTTCGCCCGGCACCGAGAAACCGCTCGACAGCGGCGCGACGCCGAGCGCGAAGCGTTCGTCGCTCGCGAGCCAGCCCGCGAAGTGGTCGTTCGATACGGGGCGCAGGTGATGCTCGGCGAGCAGCTGCAGGATCGTTTCGCGGCGGCCGGCCGATTCGACGGTCAGCAGTACGCGCTTGCCCGACGATTCGACGAACGTGCGCAGCGACGCGAGCGGATCGTCCGCATGGCGGTCGACGGTGAGTTCGGGCAGCCCCGTCGCCCAACCGCCGGCCGGTTGCGCGGGCAGCACGACGCGCGCGAACGGCTTCGCGAACGCGAAGAAATCCTCGTCGGACAGGAACAGGCGCTGCGGCTCGAGGATCGGCCGCTCGCGATCGTGTGACAGGAACGCGTGGCGTTGCTTCGTATCGGCCGTGAAGCGGCGGATCGACGCGTCGAGATCGCCGGCGAACACGAGGTGCGCGTCCTGCGGCAGGTAATGGAACAGCGTGGCCGTCTCGTCGAAGAAGAGCGGCAGGTAATACTCGATGCCGGCCGACGGCACGCCGTTGCCGATGTCCTTGTAGATCGGCGCGCGGCTCGGGTCGCCTTCGAAGGTCTCGCGCCAGCGGCTGCGGAAGGCCGTGCGCGCGGCTTCGTCGAACGGAAACTCGCGGCCGGGCAGCAGCCGCACGTCGCGCACCGGGTAGAGGCTGCGCTGCGTGTCGGGATCGAACGCGCGGATCGAGTCGACCTGGTCGTCGAACAGGTCGATCCGGTACGGCAGCGGCGAACCCATCGGATACAGGTCGATCAGCGAGCCGCGCACGCAGTATTCGCCGGGCCGCACGACCTGGCTCACGTGCTCGTAGCCGGCCAGCGTGAGCTGCGCCTTCAGTTTCGCCTCGTCGAGCCGCTCGCCCTGCGCGAACGCGAACGTGTACGCGGCCATGAACGACGCGGGCGGCATCCGGTACAGCGCGGTGGTGGCGGGCACCAGCAGGATGTCGCAGCGGCCCTCGCCGAGGTCGTGCAGCGTCGCGAGACGCTCCGACACGAGGTCCTGGTGCGGCGAGAACGTGTCGTACGGCAGCGTTTCCCAGTCCGGCAGCAGGCGCACGCGCGCGTCGGGCGAGAAATAGGGGATTTCCTGCGAAAGCCGCTGGGCGTCGACCGCGTTCGCGCAGATCACGGCGAGGAGCGGCACGTCCGGGCGGTTGTCGGCGAGATAACGGGCGATGGCGAGCGCGTCGGCGGAGCCATGCGCGCCGTCGAAGGCAAAGCGCTGGCCGGGTTTGACGCGCGCTACGGGCGAGGCGGACGGGGTGGAAGCGTTATCTGGCATAGGGACGGCAGGGGTGGCGTGCACGGGCGCAGCGCGGTGCGCCGGTCGAGACGAAAGACCTATTATAAAATCCGCTTCTCGATTTCATCTTTCCGGCGTTTTCCTTTCGTGACTCCCCGACTTTTCGCCCTGATTCCCTGTGCCGGCACGGGCAGCCGTTCCGGTTCGGCCGTGCCGAAGCAATACCGCACGGTGGCCGGCCGCGCGCTCCTGCATTACACGCTCGCCGCGTTCGACGCGTGCAGCGAATTCGCGCAGACGCTCGTCGTCCTCGCGCCCGACGATTCCCATTTCGACGCGCGCCGCTTCGCGGGCCTGCGCTTCGCGGTGCGCCGCTGCGGCGGCGGCTCGCGGCAGGCGTCGGTGCTGAACGGGCTGCTCGAGCTGGGCGAATTCGGCGCGACCGATCACGACTGGGTGCTCGTGCACGACGCCGCGCGCCCGGGCATCACGCCGGAGCTGATCCGCACGCTCGTCGCGACGCTGAAGGACGACCCGGTCGGCGGCATCGTCGCGCTGCCGGTGGCCGATACGCTCAAGCGCGTGCCGGCCGGCGGCGACGCGATCGCGCGCACCGAGTCGCGCGACGCGCTGTGGCAGGCGCAGACGCCGCAGATGTTCCGCATCGGCATGCTGCGCGAGGCGATCCTGCGCGCGCAGCGCGAAGGGCACGACCTGACCGACGAAGCGAGCGCGATCGAATGGGCCGGCCATACGCCGCGCGTCGTGCAGGGCAGCCTGCGCAATTTCAAGGTCACGTACCCGGAAGATTTCGCGCTCGCGGAAGCGATCCTCGCGCGCCCCGCGAACGCTTCCTGACTTTTACCCCATCTCAATCGGAACACGCATGGATTTCAGAATCGGACAAGGCTACGACGTGCACCAGCTCGTCCCGGGGCGCCCCCTCATCATCGGCGGCGTGACGATTCCGTACGAGCGCGGCCTGCTCGGCCACTCGGACGCGGACGTGCTGCTGCACGCGATCACCGACGCGCTGTTCGGCGCGGCCGCACTCGGCGACATCGGCCGTCATTTCTCCGACACGGACGCGGCGTTCAAGGGCGCTGACAGCCGCGTGCTGCTGCGCGAGTGCGTCGCACGGGTCAAGGCGGCCGGCTTCACGATCCAGAACGTCGACAGCACCGTGATCGCGCAGGCGCCGAAGCTCGCGCCGCACATCGACGGCATGCGCGCGAACATCGCGGCCGATCTCGGGCTGCCGCTCGATCGCGTGAACGTGAAGGCGAAGACCAACGAGAAGCTCGGCTATCTCGGCCGCGGCGACGGGATCGAGGCGCAGGCCGCCGCGTTGCTCGTGAAGCAGGGCGGCTGACGCCCGGCCGTCGCGGTGCGCGGTTCGCTCCGCGCGCCGTGGTGCGGAAATGAAAAATGCCACGCTTCAGCGTGGCATTTTCGTTTGCAGCGGCGGCCGCGCGGCGCAACCGCTCATGCGGCGAATCACTCGCCTTCGGCAGCGATCACTTGCGCGGCGGCGTTGATCACCGACGCGATGCGGCCGACGTCGCGCAACTGCGTGACGGTCATCCCTTGCTCGTTCTTCAGCAGCGCATAGTGCGACTTCACGCAGAAGTGGCACTTGCCGACGATCGACGCGGCGAGCGCGTACATCTCGAACTTGCGCTTGTCGACGCCGCCGTGCGTCGCATACGCGCCCATCCGCAGCTCGGCGCGCTGCGTCTTCAGGTCGGCGTCGTCGGCCATCTCGACATATGGATACCAGGTGTTGTTCATCCCCATCAGCGCGGCCGCCGTCAGCACGGCGTTCGTTTCTTCGGGCGACAGCACGCCGGCCTCGCGGATCGTCTTCACGAGCACGCTGCTCTTCGCCGCGATCGCCGCTGCCAGCGCGACGCCGACCGCGTCCGTGCCTTCGAGCGACGAGCGCGAGATCGTGCCGTCGAGGTTCAGGCGAATGTCCTTCGCGTAGTCGGGAATACGTGCCTTAATCGAATCGATGAATTCCATTGATATCTCCTATGGGTTGGCCGTTAAAAAAGCCCGCAGGCAGGACGTGCGCCGCGGGCTTCGTGCATCGATGCGCTTACAGCGTTGCGCCGCCGACTGCACGGTTGCACGGGCACAGTTCGTCCGTTTGCAGGCCGTCCAGAATACGCAGGACTTCTGCCGGGCTACGGCCGACGTTCAGGTTGTTCACCGAAACGTGCTGGATCGTGTTGTCCGGATCGATGATGAACGTTGCACGCAGGGCCACGCCGGCTTCCTTGTCGCGCACGCCGAGCTGGTCGATCAGCTCGCCCTTGACGTCGCCGAACGCGTAGTGGTTCAGCTTGTCCAGGTCCTTGTGCTCACGGCGCCATGCGAGCTTGACGAATTCGTTGTCCGAGCTGCCGCCGAGCAGGACGGCGTCGCGCTCTTCGAACTGCTTCGTGAGCTTCGCGAACTCGACGATTTCCGTCGGGCACACGAACGTGAAATCCTTCGGATAGAAGTAGATGATCTTCCACTTGCCCGGGAACGACGCTTCGGTGACGGTCTCGAACGCCGACTGGCCGTTTTCCTCGTGATGATTGAAGCCCGGCTTCGCGGCTACGACGGTGAAAGCTTCGAGTTTATCGCCCACGGTTTTCATGCGGATACTCCTGTATGAGTTGGGAAGAAGACTGAGTCAAGCTACCTCGGTGCTGCAACGCTGATGTGACAGCATGGGGATGACTCTAACACTATTAATAAAACACTTCAATAGATTTTAGCTAACGATCTTCATAGTTTTTTTCAACTGGATCGATAGTGTGAAGTGAGAACGGCGTGGGCGAGCGCGTCACGCGGTCGCACGCGCCTTGCCGGCGCCGGGGAATTCGACCGTGACTTCGAGGCCCGCTTCGGGGTTGCGGTTGCGCAGGCGCAGCGCGCCGCGATAGCGACCGACGAGCCGCAGCACGATCGCCATCCCGAGGCCCGTGCCGTCCGCCTTGGTGCGCGCGGTGTCGACGCGATAGAACGGTCGCATCACGAGCGGCAGCTGATCCTCGGGGATGCCGGGGCCTTCGTCGCTCACCGACAGCTCGACGCGCGCGTGCGACACGCGCGTCTCGAGCGTGATGCGCGAGATGCCGTCCTGCTTGCTCTGGCCGTACTTGCGTGCGTTCTCGACGAGGTTGCCGATCACGCGGCGCATGTCGGTCTCGTCGGCTTCGATGATCGCGCTCGGCGCGAGCCGCGTGCGGATCTCGACGCCGTCCTCGCCCGACACGCGCGCGGCGACTTCCTGCGCGATCGACGACAGGTCGACGGGCTCGGGCCTGCGCTGCGACGGGCGCGCGTAGTCGATGAAGGCTGCGATGATGCGGTCCATCTGCTCGATGTCGTCGACCATCGCGTCCTTGGTCGCCTGGTCGGACGGGCTCATCTCGGTTTCGAGGCGCAGCCGCGCGAGCGGCGTGCGCAGGTCGTGCGAGATGCCCGCGAGCATCAGCGCGCGGTCGGCCTCGAGCTGTTCGAGGTCGCGCACCATTTGGTTGAAGCTGCGGTTGGTGTCGGCCGCGACGCCCATCCCGCGCTCGGGCAGCCGCTCGGGCGTCTGGCCCGAGCCGATCTGGCGCGCGGCGAGCGCCAGCCGCGCGAACGGCCGGTTCACGAGGCTCGTGATGAACGCGGAGCCGAACAACGACAGCGCGAGCGCGAACAGCCCCCAGCCGGCCCACTGCAGGCCCGTGACGTTGTCGAGCTGGTCGCGGTCGAGCGCGACCCAGTAATCGTCGTCGTCGATCTTGAAGCTGATCCACACGCCGGGAATGTCGTTGACCGATTGCGCGATCACGGTGTCGTCGCCGAGGCGGCTGCGGATGTCGTGTTCGATCAGGCGGTTCAGCGATTCGTCGGGCTGCAGCTTGAACTTGTCGGTTTTCTCGCGCGGGTAAACGCGCACGCCCTCGTTGCTCTCGAGATCCTGCAGCAGCGCACGCCGCAGATCGGGATCGGAATAGAGCAGGGCGGTGCGCGTGAGCTTCACGATCGCGACGAGCTGCAGCGCGACGCGCTGCGCACGCGGCTCGCGCTCGATGACGCGAAAGCTCTGGAACCACGCGGCGAGACTGACCGAGATCAGCAGCGCGATCAGCAGGAAGGTGCGCCAGAACAGCCCGCCGAACGCGAGCTGCAGGAGGCGCCGGTCAATACGCATGGGACGGGCCGTGGGGGGCGAAACCGGAAAAGAAAAAGATCAGGCGGCGCCGTCCGGGATGAACACGTAGCCGAGGCCCCAGACGGTCTGGATGAAACGCGGGCTGCCCGGATCCGGTTCGATCAGCTTGCGCAGGCGCGAAATCTGCACGTCGAGGCTGCGGTCGAACACTTCGTATTCACGGCCGCGCGCGAGCTCCATCAGCTTCTCGCGCGACAGCGGCTGGCGCGGATGGCGTGCGAACACCTTCAGCACCGAGAATTCGCCGGTCGTCAGCGGAATTTCCTGGCCGGACTTCGTCAGCGTGCGCGTCGCGAGATTCAGCGAGAACTCGCCGAACTCGAACACCTCGGTGGTTTCCGACGGCGCGCCCGGCAGTTCGGCCGGCGCCTGGCGGCGCAGCACCGCATGAATGCGCGCGACGAGCTCGCGCGGGTTGAACGGCTTCGGCAGGTAATCGTCGGCGCCCATCTCGAGGCCGACGATGCGATCGACATCCTCGCCCTTCGCGGTGAGCATGATGATCGGCGTGCGGTCGTTGCTGCCGCGCAGGCGGCGGCAGATCGACAGGCCGTCTTCGCCGGGGAGCATCAGGTCGAGCACGAGCAGGTCGAAACGCTCGCGTACCCAGAGCTTGTTCATCGCGGTCGCGTTTTCCGCGACATATACGTTGAAACCCTGCTCGCCGAGATAGCGGCGCAGCAGATCGCGCAGGCGCGGGTCGTCGTCGACGACGAGAATCTTGGAGGGGTTTTTCGTTTCCATGATCGGCATCTTATCGCGAATGGGAATTGACGCACGGCCACGTATTTTCGTGCGTTACAGTCAGTTACAAAATTTACCCGTAGTGTCGCGCAGAGTAAAGGCAGGCTATAGAGATTCCTTTACTCGAAGCTGAAATTCGGTAGATACTCCCCAGCACTCCATCTTTCATCTTTGCACACCCGATTTCCGCAGGGTTTTTCAAGTACCAGAGGTAGCCGGTTGCCGCGTGACGAAGGGAACAAATCGACCAAAGAAGCGAGGACGGTCATGCGATCTGTCCGGATTGCACTGATGCTGACGATCGCGCTCGCCGGTCCGTATGCGTCGAACTTCGCGTATGCGCAACGTCCCGAGCAGGGCGCCCCGGCGCGCAAACTGCCGCGCGGCAAGGCGCCGCAGCCCGATCGTCCCGCCGAGATGACGGTCCGTTCCGCCGTGCCTCCCGATCTCGAACAGCGCCGCCGTGACGGGCATATGACGCCCGAAGAACGTCACCTCTTGCGCCAGCACATCGAAGACGCCGTTCGCGAGTTGTACAAGCGCTGACACGCGCCGTCTTTCGTATTGCGCGGAAAATCCCGCGCGGAAAAAATTCGTAGCAATTTTTCCGTCAACTTTCGCCTGTCGAATGCCGTTGTATCGGCATCCGCACCGCCGGTGCGTTCCGGGAGTCCATGACGATGAAAGCGAACGCTGCCGTACCGGCGCCGTCGCCCGCTATGCAGTCGCCGCTCGACGCCGACGATGCATTGTTTTTCCTGAGTCGCACCGGTTTTTCTCCCGCGCCCGCCGATGTCGCGCGCGTCGTCGGCATGACGCGCGCGCAGGTCGTTGCCGACACGCTCGGCAACGTTCGCCGCGAACCCGTCACGACCTGGCCGGACTGGATCGGCACGTTGCCGCCGACGCGCGCGCAGCGTCAGGCGCTGACGCCCGACATGCGGCGCGACGAACAGAACGAGCGCAATCGCCGTTACGATGCGTTGCGCGCGGCCTGGGTCAACGAGATGGTCGTCACGCCGTCGCCGCTGACCGAGCGCATGACGCTGTTCTGGCACGGGCACTTCACGTCGGGGCAGGACAAGGTACCTTACCCGCAGACGATGGCCGCGCAGAACGCGCTGTTTCGCAGCGAGGCGCTTGGCAACTTCGGCACGCTGCTGCACGCGGTCGCGAAGGATCCGGCGATGCTGCAGTATCTCGACGGCGCGAGCAATCGGAAGGGGCGCCCGAACGAGAACTTCGCACGCGAGGTAATGGAGCTGTTCACGCTCGGCGAGGGACACTACACGCAATACGATGTGACCGAAGCCGCGCGCGCGATGACGGGCTGGACGGTCGATCCCGATACGCTGCGCTTCGAGGTGCGGCCGGATCTGCACGACGCGGGCATCAAGACGATTCTCGGGGAAACGGGGCCGTTCGACGGCGACGCCTTTCTCGACATCCTGCTGAAGCGGCCGGGCACCGCGCGCTTCATCGTCGGCAAGCTGTGGCGCGAGTTCGTGTCCGATACGCCCGACGCAAGCGCGCTCGATGCGGTGGCCGACCGGTTTCGCGCGAGCGGCTACGACATTCGCGCGGCGCTCGCCGCGCTGTGGTCGACCGACGCGTTCTGGGATCCGCGCAACCGCGGCGTGCTCGTCAAGTCGCCGGCCGAGTTCGTCGTCGGGTCGGTGCGGCTGTTCGACGTCGCCTACGGCGATCCGCAGATGCTCGCGAACACCGTGCGCACGCTCGGGCAGAACCTGTTCTATCCGCCGAACGTGAAGGGCTGGCCCGGTGGCGCGTTATGGATCAACAGCACCACGCTGCTCGCGCGCAAGCAGTTCGTCGAGCAACTGTTCCGCGCGACGGAGACGGCCGGCATGCGGCCGCCCGCTCCCGCAATGGCGCCGTCGCCGAATGCCCGTGCGCACGCGATGCCGGTGGCCGACACCGCATCCGCCGCCGGCATGCGCGGGCCGGCCAAGCCCGCGCGCGCCGGCCTGCGCTTCGATCTCGAGCGCTGGCTTGCGCAATATCGCGCGCGGCCGCAGGCGATCGCGGGATTGTCGACCGAGCTGCAGTTGCAGCATGCGGTGCTGCAACTTTCACCGGTCGCGGCGATCGACACGGATTCGACCGGCAGTGCGTATCTCGAAGCGCTGCTGATGGATCCGGCCTATCAACTGAAATGATGCAAACGACGACGAATCGGGGAGCCGGTGCGGCAAAGGTGCCGGGCGGCGAACCAAAGGATGCGCGATGAACCGACGTGATTTTCTGACGCTGACGGGCGCGGCGGCCGCGGCCGGCGTGTCGATGTGGCAGTCGCCCGCGCTGGCGGCCGCATCGACGGGACGGCAACCGGCGGCCGGGTACGCGAACGTGCTGATCCTCGTCGAGCTGAAGGGCGGTAACGACGGCCTCAACACGGTGGTGCCGTATGCGGACCCGCTGTATTACCAGTTCCGGCGCAGCATCGGCATCAAGCGCGAGCAGGTGCTGCAGCTCGACGCACACACGGGGCTGCACCCGTCGCTCGCGCCGCTGATGCCGCTGTGGCGCGACGGACAGGTCGCGGTCGTGCAGGGCGTCGGTTATCCGCAGCCGAACCTGTCGCATTTCCGCTCGATCGAGATCTGGGATACCGCGTCGCGCTCGGACCAGTATCTGCACGAAGGCTGGCTCACGCGCACGTTCGCGCAGGCGCCCGTGCCGCCCGGTTTCGCGGCGGACGGCGTCGTGCTCGGCAGCGCCGAGATGGGGCCGCTCGCGAATGGCTCGCGCGCGATCGCGCTCGTCAATCCCGCGCAGTTCATCCGTGCGGCCCGGCTTGCCGAGCCGTCGTCGCTGCGCGAGCAGAACCCGGCGCTCGCGCACATCATCGACGTCGAGAACGACATCGTGAAGGCGGCCGACCGGTTGCGTCCGCGCGGCGGGATGCGTGAATTCAAGACGGCATTTCCGGCCGGCGCGTTCGGCACGTCGGTCAAGACCGCGATGCAGGTGCTGGCCGCGTGCGAAGCGTCCGGGCCCGGCGCGCAGGATGGTGTCGCGGTGCTGCGACTGACGCTCAACGGCTTCGACACGCACCAGAACCAGCCGGGGCAGCAGGCCGCGCTGCTCAAGCAGTTCGCGGAAGGGATGAGCGCGATGCGCGGCGCGCTGATCGAGCTCGGGCGCTGGAACCAGACGCTCGTGATGACGTATGCGGAATTCGGGCGGCGCGTGCGCGAGAACCAGAGCAACGGCACCGATCACGGCACGGCCGCGCCGCATTTCGTGATGGGGGGCCGTGTGGCCGGCGGGCTGTATGGCGCGCCGCCGGCGCTCGGGCGGCTCGACGGCAACGGCAACCTGCCGGTCGCGGTCGATTTCCGCCAGCTCTACGCGACCGTGCTGGGTCCGTGGTGGGGGCTCGACGCGACGCGCGTACTGCAGCAGCGCTTCGACACGCTGCCGTTGTTGAAGGCGTGATGCGCCGGGTTCAGCGCCGGCGCGCGGCGCGCCACGCGATCCACAGCTTGCGGATCGGCGTCAGCGCGATGCGCTGGTGCAGCACCTGGTAACCGCCGCGTTCGATTTCGTCGAGCAGCGCGCCGGCCAGTGCGATCTGCGCACGCAGCGTGCGCTGCGCGCGGCGTTCGGATGAAGGGATCGCCGCTTCAGCGGCGGCAAGCGCCTCGCGCGCGCGGGCCGTCTGGAATTGCAGCAATTCGGTGAAGGCCGGGCTGTAGCGGCGGTTCAGCAGGTCGGCCGCGGTCACGTTGTAGCGCTGCAGTTCGTCGATCGGCAGGTAGATGCGGCCGTGGCGCGCGTCGTTGCCGAGTTCCTGCACGAATTGCGCGAGCATCAGCGCGTGGCCGGCGTCCGCGGCCCACGGTTGCGGGTCGGCCGGGTTCGCGGCGCCGGCGCGCGCGACCAGCGACGCGAAGGTGCCGCCGGCCTGTGCGATGTAGCGCTGCAGGTTCGGGAAATCGAGGTAGCGCGCCTGTTCGAGGTCCATCCCGTAGCCGTTGACGAGCGTGCGCAGTGCGTCGGCCTCGGTGGCGATCGCCGGATGATGCTGCGCGAGCGCCTTCGTGACGGGGTGCGACGGTTCTCCGGCGGCCAGCGCCGCGAGTTCCTTGTGCCACCACGCGAGCTTCGTGTGTCCGACGGTCGGGTCGCTGGTTTCCTTGACGGTTTCCTCGAGTTCGCGACGCAGCGCGAACAGCGCCGTCAGGCGCGGTTGCGCGGCGAGCGGCGCCTGACGCAACGCGTAATAGACGCTGGAGCCCGCGGGGGCGGCCTTTTGCTGACAGTAGTCGTCGAAGTTCACGGGCGGAATCGTGTGGGGGGGCGGGTTCGGGGGACGCGCGACGGCACGGTGCCGAAACGTCGAGCGCGGCATTCTAGCACCGCCGCACGACGGGTGCCGGCGGGGCGAGACAAGGCCGCACGGATCGGGTAGAATCTCGCGCTCGCCTAATCGGGCGTGCCGGTTTTCGGGCCGGCGTGACGTCCCGGGCGCGTGGAGAACGCATCTTGCGTGCCGCGCGGTCAGGCGACAGAAAATACGCGTGAGTGGCGAAATTGGTAGACGCACCAGGTTTAGGTCCTGACGCCCGCAAGGGTGTGCCGGTTCGAGTCCGGCCTCACGCACCAGAAGTCGAACACGTACCCGCCAGGATGCGTGTTCCGGAAAAAGCGCTGCCGGTCGGCTGACCGCAGCGCTTTTTCTTTTGATGCTGGCGCTTTCTCTGGAATGCGGGCACTAACGAGCGCTCACGGAACGTCGGCCGCGTGTAATATCGTGATCACTTTTCATATAAGAAGCACATTACGCTGAGGGCCACCGATGAAGAACACCGCACGCTTGCCGATTTCCATTTTCGCGCTGATGCTGGCCGCGCCGGCATTTGCGTCTACGCCCGCCGAAAACGTCGCATGGAGCGCCAAACCCATGCAGACGGTTGCAGCGTCGCCGGCGTGCTCCGCCTACTCGGGGCGGCCGATCTCGAGCGGCGAGCCGCCGTCGACGGAATCCGTACTGAAAGCGTTCGGCACGTCGCTGGCCGGCGCCGCGCTGGGCGCTGTCGCCGGCGGATATCAGGGCGCAGCCCCCAATCCGTGCCCGCGCCCCGGCCTGTGACCGGTTCGCAAGCGAACCGCATGGATCGCCGCTTCATCTGAAACAAGCTCGATAACAAGCGCCGCGCGTCGCCCGACCGCGGCGCTTTGTCATTTCAGGCGCGCCTACTCCCAGAAGCTTCGGATCGCGACCGCCACGATCACCGGCACCGAGAACACCAGCGGGATCGCGAAATACTGCGCTTCGCGATCGACGACCCAGCTATAGATCACCCACGCCGCGCCGATCGCGAACGTGATGAGGCCGACCGTCACGGCGGCAATGTTCAGGACCAGCTTCGAAGGCTGGCGGCGCGTCTTGGCATTGTCGTTGTTATCGCGCGGGGACGATTTCATCGGAAGAGTGCGGCTTCGGGCCGGAACAGGGGTAAATGCACAGGAAACCCCATCCGCACGGATCGCGCAAGGGCCGGCGCGTGCCGGCCCCGTCACGCGGGTTCCCGCGCGTTACAACCCGAACGCCGAAGCCAGCTCATCGAGCAGTTCGCGCTGGAACGTGACGAACCGCTCGCCCGGCTGCTGTGCGATCGCGAGATCGAGCATCGGATCGGCGACGTCGGTGCGGATGCCGGCCAGTTCCTCGACGATCGCGAGCCCGCAGAACGGCACGTACGCTTCCGAATACCCGCCTTCATGAACGATCACGAGCCGTCCGCCGCAATGGCGCTGCGCGGCATCCTTCACAGCGTGCGTCATGAACCGGTAGCTGTCGGTGTGCAGTTGCATGCGCGCAAGCGGATCGACCGCGCTCGCGTCGAGGCCGCTCGCGACGACGATCAGCTCGGGCCGGAAACGCTCCAGCGCCGGCAGCACGATTCGCTCGAACGCGTAGCGATACGCGTCGTCGCCGCTGCCCGCGAGCAGCGGCACGTTCAGGTTCGCGCCGACGCCCGCGCCCTCGCCGCGATCGTCCGCGCCGCTGTAGCCGGGCGGGAAGCAGCGGTCCTGGTGCAGCGAGATCGTCAGCGTGTCCGGATCGTCGTAGTAAATCGACTGCGTGCCGTTGCCGTGATGCACGTCCCAATCAATCACCGCGACGCGCTCGATGCCGTGTTTTGCTCGGGCGGCCTCGATTGCGATCGGGATGTTCGCCAGCAGGCAGAAGCCCATCGGCCGGTCGCGCAGGCAGTGATGGCCGGGCGGCCGCGACAGCGAGAACGCATTGGCCGCGTGCTCGGCGACGACGGTGTCGACGGCCGCGATCGCGAGGCCGGCCGACAGCGCGGCGATCTCGTAGCTGCCTTTGCCGAACGGCGCGAGATCGCCGAGGTCGCCGCCGTTCGCGTCGCTGAGTGCGCGGAACGCGTCGAGATAACGCGCGGGATGAATGCGCAGCAGGTCGGCGGGCGACGCCGGCGCGGCGCCGCGCAGGTCGAGCTGTGCGGCCAGCCCCGAGGCCTGCACGAGCGACAGGAAGCGGCGCTTCGAATCGGGGGATTCCGCGTAACCCGCGCTCGATGGCGGCTGGACCCAGCCGCCGACCGGGAAGAACAGCGCGTGCGTGCCGCCGGTATGCCAGAAAGTGCGTTCGTCGGTGAAGAAGGCAGTGCGGTTCATGGACGTTTGTGACCTGTCACGGTTGGGAGGAAACGGAAGCGCGTGCGCGGCGATCGAGATGGCGCAGCGCGGCGAACGAGACGATTGCGACGGCCGTCGCGGCCGAGAACAGCGCGCGCATCGTGCCGCCGGCGTCGAGCATCAACCCGGCGAGCAGCGGGCCGGCCGCGAGGCCGGCGCCGATCACGAAATTGAGCGTCGCGACGAGGCGGCCCGACGAGTCGATCTGCGCGACGGTCGCGAGGATGAACGGCAGCACGAACGTCCACGCGAACTTGAACGCGAAGATCGCCGCGCTGTAGCCGCCCGCGTGCCGCATCGCGGCGAGCGCAATGAGAGACGCCGCGAGCAGCGCGTAACCGGCGGCCAGCATCGCGCGCCGCGCAAGCCGGCCGCCTGCGCACGACGCGAGCGCCGCGCCGGCGATCCCCATCACGCTCGCGATCGCGAGCACGTTGCCGGTCGACTGCGGGTCGAGTCCGGCTTCCGTTGCAGCGCGGCTCGCGAAGGTCCACACGCTGCCGATCGCGAGATAGAACGTCAGCACCGCTCCGATCGCGAGCGCAATGAAATGCCGCGGCGTATGCGTTGCATTTCCACGCGCGGTTTGTGCGGACGCCGTCCGCACGCCGAGCGACGACGGAAAGCCGCGCGACAGCGGCGCCGCGAGCAGCGCGAGTGCGGCGAGCACGACATACAGCGCGCGCAGCCCGAACGCGGCGAACACATGCGGCAGCAAGAACAGGCCGATCGCGCCCGCAATCAACTGGCCGACGACCCACAGGCCGTACACGCGGTCGCTGTTGTCGCTGGTTGCCGCGCTCGTCATGCAGAGCACCATCAGCGAGCCGCCGCCGAGCGCCGTGACGGCGCGCAGCGCGAGCAGCACGGCGAAGTCCGGCATCCACAGCGCGGTCAGCAGGTTGCCCGCGCCGAACAGTGCGATCGCGAACGCGGCGACGCGGCGCGCGTCGACACGGCCGAGCCACAGGTACGACGGCACGGTCGCGAGGCTGAACGCACCGAGTTCGACGAAGAAGTAGGTGCCGATCTGCGACGCGGACAGCCCGAGCTGCGTCGCGAGCTGGCCGGCGACGGCCGGCGCCACGAGCAGCAGCAGCGGCGTGATGGCCGCGAACACGACGAGCGCGACGAGCGTCGAGCGCGCGAAGGTCGACGCGCGGCCGTCGGGCGAAAGTGCGGCATCCGGGGACAGGGTTTTCATGGCGGGTTCTCGTGTGGGGAATCAGAACAGGTGGTACATGCCGACCATCGCGCCGAACTGCGACGCGCCGGCGAGCGGCGTCGGGTCGTATTCGTAGACGGTCTGCGAGCTCTGGCCGCTGTTGCGCGCGTAACCGAGGTTCATGTATGCGACGGTGCGTTTCGACAGCGCGTACGTGGTGCTCGCGATGAAGAGCGTCGGATGGCCGATCGCCGGCGTGCGCGAGTCGGTGTGGTACACGCCCGCGTTCAGGCCGATCCCGTTCGACGTCAGGTAACGCGCACCGCCCCAGACGATCGTGCGCGCCGCATCGAGGTCGCCCGTCAGGCGCTCGACGCCGGCATAGACGGTGAGCGGCAAGGTGGCGAATGCGTAGCGCGCGGCGAGCGTGCCGAGTTCGCGCCGTCGCGCCGACGTGTCGTCGGCCCCCGACACGTCGCCGTGCGCCTGATGCAGCACAGCGCTGACCGACAGGCCGTTGCTCGTGTACTGGCCGCCGAGTTCGAGCACGCGTCCGGCGCGCGTATTGCCGGCGACGCCGGACGTCGCGGCAAGCGCCTCGACGTCGAAGCCGGCGAACGTCGGCGACTGGTACTTGACCGAGTGGTCGATGAAGTTCGCGGTCATCGGCACGATCACGCCCTGGCCGCTGTACGACGCATACCAGAGCGGGTCGTAGAACAACGTCTTGTCGAACAGCACGCTGAATTGCCGGCCGAGCGTGACGGTGCCGACCGGCCCCGCGATGCCGACGTACGCGCCGCGGAAGAACGCGTAGCCGGGCACGGTCGCGGTGCCGTCGTTGAGGTTGAGGCCCTGTTCGAGCTTGAACAGCGCACGCCAGCCGCCGCCGAGATCCTCGTTGCCCTTCAGCCCGATCTGCGAAGGCAGGATGCCGTAGTTCTGCAACTGCACGGCCGCGTGGCGCCCGTCGGCGTGCGTCAGGTATTGCACGCCGGCGTCGAGCGCGCCGTACAGCGTGAGGGTCGACTGCGCGTGCGCGGCGGCGCCGCACGCGGCGAGCGTCGCGGCGGCCGCGGCCGTGCGGATGAAGCGGGGTTTCGTCACGTCGGGTTCTCCATACCGTCCTGCATCGGTTTGTCGTTGGTGTTGTCGCGACGCAGTGTCCGCAGCGGGAAAACTGTCGAACAGTCGTACAGATGAACGGTGCGGAAAACCCGCGGTGTGCGGCATGGACGCAGCGCGATGCCGCGACGCGGCGTGCTGCGCAGCAGCAACGTGTCGCGCACCGTTCAAATGGATGGGGTTGATGCCCGTTCCGGCACCGTGGCCCGCCAAAAAAGCCGCTCGCTATAATCGGCCGGTGTCGTTGCGCACATCAGCAGCCCGATCGGGCAGGGGAGCGGAAGGTGAGGATCACGACGGATATCGGGCAGGATCTCGATGCGCTGCGCGACGTGCCGGCCGCCATCGTGCTCGACGAATTCGCGTGGCCGCCGCGGCCGTCGCGCCGTGCCGATTTCGACGGCGTCACGCGGGGCGACGCGTCACAGCGCGAACTCGGGCTGATGCTGCTCGACCTGTACGCGGTAGCCGCGCAGTCCGGCATCGGCGAATTCGAATACCGCTTCTTTTCGCTGCTGCAGGCGCTCGTTCCGTTCGATGCCGCATGGACCGGCGTCGCGACGCATGCGCCGACCGGCCCGGTGATGCATAACAGCTTCCTGTTTCGCCTGCCGCACGCGTTCTTCAGCGACTGGAAACGCGTGCGCGATTGCGACCCGCTTGCGCACCGCACGTTGCACGGCGCGCACGGTCGCGCGGTGCGGCTGTCGGTCGTCGAGCCGGGGCTCGATGCGCGGTTTCGCGATTGGTGCGTGAAGTACGGGCTCGCGCAACTGATGTGCGTGTGCACGCTCGATCGCCGCTTCGGCCTGACGACGTTCATGTCGATCTACCGCCAAGGCCTGAATCGCCCGTTCAGCGACGACGATGCGCACCGTTTCGAGGAAGTGATTCCGCATCTGGCGGCCGCGCTCACGATCAATCGCGCCGCGCAGCTCACGCGCGAACGCGGCGATGCGGTTGCGCCGGCGGCGCGCGCGCTGTGCGACAACTTCGGCGTGCTGCATCATGCCGATCACGGTTTCGACGACGTGCTGCGCACCGAATGGCCGGCATGGGCCGGCGCGCGCGTGCCGGAGCCCCTCGTCGCACACCTGCGGCGCCAGTCGGGTCAGCCGTTCGTCGGCGAGGCATTGCGCATCCAGTGCGTGCCCGTCGCGGGGCTGTTCCAGATCGAGGCGCGGCCACGCTCGCTGCTCGACCGGTTAAGCCCGCGCGAACTCGCGGCGATCCGTTATTACGGCGCCGGGCGTTCGCACAAGGAAGTCGCGCAGCAGATGGCGATTTCGCCGACGACCGTGCGCCATTACCTGCGCTGCGCGTACCGCAAGCTCGGCATGCACGACAAGAGTCAGATCGCGGGCGTGCTCGGTGCGACGGGCGGCGCGGCCGACGACGAGCCGGTGGCAGCCGGCGGCGAGCCACGCCGAAGCGGGTGAGCGCGGGCGCGCCGCACGCCGTCATGTGAATGGTTGTGCCCGCAACCATTGAGCGTTATCCTCGTCAGCTCCCAGGAGACGGAATTCCATCATGAACGACACGAATTCAGGGTCGGTGCGCGCAGCGGTGGTCGGTGTGGGCGCGATCGGCGGATTGCTCGCGGCCGCGCTATCGCGGGCCGGCATGACCGTGAGCGCGTACGCGCGCGGCGCAACGCTCGATGCGCTGAACACGCACGGCGTGCGCGTGATCGACGAGGCGGGCGTTGTTTCGTCGGTTCCGGTGCGTGCGAGCGACGATGCGGCCGCGCTCGGCGTGCAGGACTACGTGGTGATCGCGCTGAAGGCGCAGGCGCTGCCGGCGCTGGCCGCGCGCATTGCGCCGCTGGTCGGGCCGCACACCGTGATCGTCGCCGCGATGAACGGGCTGCCGTGGTGGTTCACGCACGCGCTCGAAGGGCCGCTTGACGGCGTGCCGCTCGACGCGGTCGATCCGGCTGGCGCCGTGTCGGCGGCGTTGCCGCCCGCGCAGGCGATCGGCTGCGTCGTGCACCTGTCGTCGAGCACCGACGCGCCGGGCGTCGTGCGCCGCGGTCGCGGCAACCGGCTGATCGTCGGTGCCTCCGATGCGCGGCTCGACGCGGCCACCGCGCGGTTTGCCGCGGCGCTCGCAGCAGGCGGTTTCGATGTCGAGTCGACACCCGCGATCCGGACCGAGATCTGGACGAAGCTGTGGGGCAACATGAACATGAATCCGTTGAGCGCGCTGACGGGGTCGACGGCCGAGCAGTTGCTCGACGATCCGTTCACGCAGGATCTCGCGCTGCGGATGATGGAAGAGGCCACCGCGATCGGCGCGAAGCTCGGTTTGTCGACAGGGATGAGCGGGCCCGAGCGGATCGCGGTCACGCGCAAGCTGGGTGCGTTCAAGACGTCGATGCTGCAGGATTTCGAAGCGGGGCGTTCGCTCGAGATCGGGCCGATCCTCGGCGTGTTTCCGGAACTCGGGCGCAAGCTCGACGTGCCGACGCCGTATTGCGACGCGGTGCTCGGGCTGGTGCGCCAGCGCGCGGTAAACAGCGGCCTGTAGCGTGTGCGCGGCCGCAGCATGCGCGGCCTCGGCCCGGCGGCGAACCGCGAACCTTTCGGCGCCGCCGCACGATGCAAAGCGGGCCGCCCGCGCCGCTGGTGATGCGACCCGGGTGGCCCGTCGAATTCATCTGATCAATACCGCCGGCAGGGTTCGGCCGCGTGCCGGCGCCGAACCCGCAACGCGGCTCAGTCGTCCCGCTCGGTCGCGTGCGCGACGACCTTGTCGAGCAGCCGTTCGAACGTCTGGCGTTCGCTGTCGGACAGGCATGCGAGCAAGCCGTCGTTCCACTTGCGCACGATCGGCATGATCTTGCGATGCAGCGCGCGGCCGTCGGCGGTCAGCGCGATCAGCACGATCCGGCCATCCTCGTCGCTCGCGCTGCGCTCGAGCAGCCCCTGGCGCAGCAGCGCTTCGGCCGCGCGGCTCGCCTGGCTCTTGTCGAGATTGGTGTGGCGCGCGAGATCCATGATCGAGAACGGACCGAAGGCGCCGACGGCGGCGATCACGCGCGCCTCGGGCAGCGAGATGTCGAGCTTGTGCCGATACACCTCGCCGATCCCGCGGTCGGATCGCTTCGTGAGCGCGTGGAGGCGATAGGTCAGAAACTGATCGAGCCCGGCTTGACGGCCTTTCATGTCGAATCCTGAAGAAAAAGGGCGGGCCCGATTGTTCCTGTATCGCGCGCTCGGGTCAACGGTCAGTGTGCGCCGTATTTCAGGCGCGTCAATTGCTCCGCTTCGTTCGCGAGCAGGTTCGCCGCGTCGCGGATCGCGACGTCGAGCGTGATCGGCCCGGGAGCCGGCGAGAAGCAGCCGGAAAAATGTTCGGACAGGCGCGGCAGCGCGGCCGGGTCGACCGCGCCCGACAACAGCGACGCCGGCACGCCGGCGGCCTGCGCATGCCGGCACGCGATGAACGGCGCCTTGCCGTGCAGCGTCTGCACGTCGGAGCGGCCTTCGCCGGTGATCAGCCAGTCGGCGCCGGCAAGCGCTGCGTCGAGCCCGACCTGCCGCGCGACCACTTCGGCGCCGGCTTCGAACTGCGCGCCGAGCATGTGCAGCGCGAAACCGAGGCCGCCCGCGGCGCCGGCGCCCGGCAGATCGCGGCCACGCCGGTCGAGCGCCGCCTCAAGCAGGTCGGCGAAGCGGCCGAGTGCGGCGTCGAGCGTCGCAACCTGCTCGGGCGTCACGCCTTTTTGCGGGCCGAACACGGCGGTTGCGCCGTGCGCGCCCGTCAGCGGGTTGTCGACGTCGGACATGCCGACGAATTCCGTTTCCTTCAGGCGCGGGTCGAGCCCCGACGCGTCGATGCGCGCGATGTCGGCGAGTCGCGACGGCACGGGCTCGACCGGCTGGCCGCCGGCGTCGAAGCACTGCAGGCCGAGGCCCGCGAGCAGCCCGGCGCCCGCGTCGTTGGTGCTGCTGCCGCCGAGCGCGACGAAGAAGCGGCGCACGCCGTCGTCGAGCAGCGTGCGGATTGCCTCGCCCATTCCGCGCGTGCTGCGCGCATCCACCGGCACGCTCATGCCGACCGGGTCCGTAATGCCGACGATCTCGGCCGTCTCGACGATCGCGGTGCGCGCGTCGATCACGCCGACCGCCGCGTCGCGTGCCGCGAGCGAGGCGCCGGCCACCCGCAGCGCGCGCCGCGTACCGCCGCCTGCCAGCATCGCATCGAGCGTGCCTTCGCCGCCGTCGGCCATCGGGCAGCAGCGCACGACCGCATCGGGGCGGGCGCGGCGGATGCCGGTGGCGATCGCATCCGCGACCTGCTCGGCGGAAAGCGAGCCTTTGAACGAATCGGGCGCGATGACGACGACAGGCGCGGACGGGTGTTGCGGCATGGTGTCTCCGGAAGGCGTGATTGGTGTGAAGAATAATGGGGGCGCGACGGCGCCTCACCCTCAATCGGAGCTTACAGGATGGCGGGCCCGTGGTGGATACGGCGTTCGGCATAGCGGCGATCCGCGCGCATTGCCGTGCAACGGGTTGCCGACACGGCGGGGACGCATGCGCGTCGCGCCGATCTGGCGGTGTGAGGAAAATTGTTTGCTAGAATAGTCGATTCTTCCGGCCAAAGCCGTGCTCCGAGCCGCTTGCGCTAGCCATTCGGCACGTGCAGGGATGGCGTGGCGCTCCGGCGCGGCGTATGCAATGCCGCAGGCAGGCACGGCAAGGAAAACCCGATTCGCTCGAATAATTTTAGGACGATTGAAGCCATGGCTAACGTTGTTGAGAACCTCGGCAAGCTTGAACGCCGCGTGACGATTTCCCTGCCGAAAGACACCGTGCAGAAGGAAATCGACACCCGTATCCAGAAACTCGCGAAGACCGTGCGCATGCCGGGTTTCCGCCCGGGCAAGGTGCCGCTGAAGATGGTCGCGCAACAGTACGCGGGTCAGGTCGAGGCGGAAGTGCTGAGCGACAAGATCGGCCAGGAATTCTTCACGATCAGCCGCGCGGAAAACCTGCGCGTCGCCGGCCAGCCGAGCTTCGAGCCGAAGCAGGAACAGGCTGAAGATGCGTACGCGTTCGACGCGACGTTCGAGGTCTACCCGGAAGTGAAGATCGGCGATCTGGCGACGGCTGAAGTCGAGCGCTCGACGACGTCGATCGGCGACGCCGAAATCGACCGCACGCTGGACATCCTGCGCAAGCAGCGCGTGCACTTCCACGCACGCGGCGAAGCCGGCGACCATGGTGACGGCGGCGCGGACACCGCAGCCAAGAACGGCGACCGCGTGACGGTCGACTTCGTCGGCAAGATCGACGACGTCGCGTTCCAGGGCGGCACCGCTGAAGATTTCCCGTTCGTGCTCGGCGAAGGCCGCATGCTGCCGGAATTCGAAACCGCGGCGCTGGGCCTGAAGGCCGGCGAAGCGCGCACGTTCGACCTGAAGTTCCCGGACGACTACCACGGTGCTGACGTGGCGGGCAAGACCGCGCAATTCACGGTCACGATGAAGAAGATCGAGTGGCCGCACCTGCCGGAAATCGACGGCGAATTCGCGAAGTCGCTCGGCATCGAAGACGGCGACCTCACGAAGATGCGCGGCGAGATCAAGGAAAACCTCGAACGCGAAGCGAAGCGCCGCACGCAATCCATCGTCAAGAACCAGGTGATGGACGCGCTGCTGAAGATTTCCGAACTCGACGTGCCGAAGGCGCTGATCGAGCAGGACCAGCAACGCCTCGTCGAAATGGCTCGCCAGGATCTGGCGCAGCGCGGCGTGCCGAACGCGAAGGACGCACCGATCCCGGCCGAGATGTTCGCCGAGCAGGCCGAGCGTCGCGTGAAGCTGGGCCTCGTGCTGGCCGAGCTCGTGAAGTCGAACAACCTCGAAGCGAAGCCGGAACAGATCCGCGCGGAAGTCGACGAGTTCGCCAAGAGCTACGAAGACCCGAAGGAAGTGGTCCGCTGGTATTATTCCAACCAGCAGCGCCTCGCCGAGATGGAAGCGTTCGTCGTTGAAAGCAACGTCGTCGATTTCGTGCTGGGCAAGGCGAAGGTGACGGACAAGGAAGTGAGCTTCGAGGCACTCGCGAGCGCATCGGCGCAAGCGTAAGTGTCGCTCTAGCGGCGTGCCGGCTGTCGGAGCGACGGCCCGCACGCCGTTTTTACGTCAAGCGCACGGTTGCCATTAATATGGCGATTGAGCGGGCGGCTTCCTTCCGTTCAATTTTCCATTCGAACAAGGTTCATTGAATGATCACTCGCGCTGAATTGCTGGACATGCTTGCTTCGAACGCGCCGCAGGGTTTCGAGGCTCAAGCACTGGGGCTGGTGCCGATCGTCGTCGAAACGAGCGGCCGCGGCGAGCGTTCGTACGATATCTATTCGCGTCTCCTGAAGGAGCGCCTGGTGTTCATGGTCGGCGAAGTGAACGACCAGACCGCCAACCTCGTGGTCGCGCAATTGCTGTTCCTCGAGAGCGAGAATCCCGACAAGGACATCAGCCTCTACATCAACAGCCCGGGCGGGTCGGTGTCGGCCGGCATGGCGATCTACGACACGATGCAGTTCATCAAGCCGGACGTGTCGACGCTGTGCATGGGGCTCGCGGCCAGCATGGGCGCGTTCCTGCTCGCGTCGGGTGCGAAGGGCAAGCGTTTCGCGCTGCCGAACTCGCGCGTGATGATTCACCAGCCGCTCGGCGGCGCACGTGGCCAGGCATCCGACATCGAGATCCAGGCGCGCGAAATCCTCTACCTGAAGGAGCGGCTGAACCAGTTGCTCGCGCAGCACACGGGCCAGGACGTCGAGCGCATCGCGCGCGACACCGACCGTGATAACTTCATGTCGAGCGAAGACGCGAAGGCGTACGGGCTGATCGATCAGGTGCTCCTGAAGCGCCCGTGAATTTAAGTGGGGTGCCGCCCCGATTCGCGCGGCGCCCCGGCGATATCCCGCACGCCCCGAGCATCTGCGGCAAGCGCATTCGGCCCGCTCCGGTCGCGCCCTAGGCGCGGCGTTCGGAGCATTCGGCGTATCATGTCATTTACCTGTCCGGAGGCTCTACATTCATGGCGGACAAAAAAGGTTCGAACAGCGAGAAGCTGTTGTATTGCTCGTTTTGCGGGAAAAGCCAGCATGAGGTGAAAAAACTCATCGCGGGCCCGTCGGTGTTCATTTGCGATGAATGTATCGACCTCTGCAACGAGATCATTCGCGACGAGGCGGCTGCCGCCGGCGTCGAGGCCAGCCTGTCCCGGTCGGATCTGCCGAGCCCGCAGGAAATTCGCGACATCCTCGATCAGTACGTGATCGGCCAGGAGCGCGCGAAGAAAATCCTCGCGGTGGCCGTGTACAACCACTACAAGCGCCTGAAGCATCTCGACAAGAAGGACGACGTCGAGCTGTCGAAGAGCAACATCCTGCTGATCGGCCCGACGGGCTCCGGCAAGACGCTGCTCGCGCAGACGCTCGCGCGGTTGCTCAACGTGCCGTTCGTGATCGCCGATGCGACGACGCTGACCGAAGCCGGCTACGTCGGCGAGGACGTCGAGAACATCATCCAGAAGCTGTTGCAGAACTGCAACTACGAGGTCGACAAGGCCCAGCGCGGGATCGTCTACATCGACGAAATCGACAAGATCAGCCGCAAGTCGGACAACCCGTCGATCACGCGCGACGTGTCGGGCGAGGGTGTCCAGCAGGCACTGCTGAAGCTCGTCGAGGGCACGATGGCGTCGGTGCCGCCGCAGGGCGGCCGCAAGCACCCGAACCAGGATTTCATCCAGGTCGACACGACCAACATCCTGTTCATCTGCGGCGGCGCGTTCGACGGTCTCGAAAAGGTGATCACCGATCGTACCGAGAAAACCGGCATCGGCTTCGGCGCGACGGTCAAGAGCAAGCAGGAACGCGACGCGGGCGAAGTGCTGCGCGAAACGGAACCGGAAGACCTGATCAAATTCGGTCTGATCCCCGAATTGATCGGCCGTTTGCCGGTGGTCGCGACGCTCGGCAAGCTCGATGAAGCCGCGCTGATGAAGATCCTGGTCGAGCCGAAGAACGCGCTCGTGAAGCAGTATCACAAGCTGTTCGCGATGGAGCGCGTCGAGCTGGAAATCCGGCCGGGCGCGCTGCAGGCGGTTGCCCGCAAGGCGATCCGTCGCAAGACCGGCGCGCGCGGTTTGCGTTCGATCATCGAACAGGCGCTGCTCGACGTGATGTACGAACTGCCGACGATGAAAGGGGTCAGCAAGGTCATCATCGACGAGAACGTCATCGAGGGCGACGGCAAGCCTTTGCTGATCTACGAGGACACGCCGAAGGTGGCGGGTTCGAACTGACCGGCTTGCCGACGATGTTCTGCGAAAAAGGCCGTTCATGAGACCGTGGGCGGCTTTTTTTCGTTTATCTTGTGGGTAACTCTGACTCGACACGCGGTGGTTACTTTCTTACCGAATATTTCCCGCACTTGAAGGCTTGCAATTCGTTGTGGCGGCCTCAATTACCGAACAATTGATTCCACTCATGGGGAAATGAAATGTCAGGCACCCAACTTCTCCCGCCGGAACGCATCACGCTCCCGCTGCTGCCGCTGCGGGACGTCGTCGTTTTCCCGCACATGGTGATTCCGCTCTTCGTGGGCCGGCCGAAATCGATCAAGGCCCTCGAAGCAGCGATGGAAGGCGGCAAGCACATCATGCTCGTCGCCCAGAAAACCGCGGCCAAGGACGAACCGACCGAAAAGGACATGTACGAGGTCGGTTGTATCGCCAACATTCTGCAGATGCTGAAGCTGCCGGACGGCACCGTGAAGGTGCTCGTCGAGGGCCTGCAGCGCGCGAAGGCGTTGTCGATCGAAGAACAGGAGACGCAGTTCTCCTGCGACGTGATGCCGCTCGAGCCCGATCATGCCGACAGCGCTGAAACGGAAGCGCTGCGCCGCGCGATCGTGTCGCAGTTCGACCAGTACGTGAAGCTGAACAAGAAGATCCCGCCGGAGATTCTCACGTCGCTGTCGGGTATCGATGAAGCAGGCCGTCTCGCGGACATGATCGCCGAGCGCCTGCCGCTGAAGCTCGACCAGAAGCAGCACATCCTCGAGATGTTCCCGGTCATCGAGCGCCTCGAGCATCTGCTCGCGCAGCTCGAAGCCGAAATCGACATCCTGCAGGTCGAAAAGCGCATCCGCGGGCGCGTGAAGCGCCAGATGGAAAAGAGCCAGCGCGAGTACTACCTGAACGAACAGGTCAAGGCGATCCAGAAGGAACTGGGCGAGGGCGAAGAAGGTGCCGATCTCGAGGAACTCGAGAAGCGCATCAACGCCGCGCGCATGCCGAAGGAAGCGAAGAAGAAGGCCGACGCCGAGCTGAAGAAGCTGAAGCTGATGTCGCCGATGTCGGCGGAAGCCACCGTCGTGCGCAACTACATCGACACGCTGATCGGCCTGCCGTGGCGCAAGAAGAGCAAGGTCAACAACGACCTGTCGAACGCCGAGCAGGTGCTTGACGAGGATCACTTCGGCCTCGAGAAGGTCAAGGAACGCATCCTCGAGTATCTCGCGGTGCAACAGCGCGTCGACAAGGTCAAGGCACCGATCCTGTGTCTCGTCGGGCCTCCGGGTGTCGGCAAGACCTCGCTCGGCCAGTCGATCGCCCGTGCGACGAACCGCAAGTTCGTCCGGATGGCGCTTGGCGGCGTGCGTGACGAAGCCGAGATCCGCGGCCACCGCCGCACGTATATCGGTTCGATGCCGGGCAAGATCCTGCAAAGCCTCGCGAAGGTCGGCGTGCGCAATCCGCTCTTCCTGCTCGACGAAGTCGACAAGATGGGCATGGATTTCCGCGGCGATCCGTCGTCGGCGCTGCTCGAAGTGCTCGATCCGGAACAAAACCACACGTTCGCTGACCACTACATCGAGGTCGACTTCGATCTGTCGGACGTGATGTTCGTCGCGACGTCGAACTCGCTGAACATCCCGCCGCCGCTGCTCGACCGGATGGAAGTGATCCGTCTGTCGGGCTACACGGAAGACGAGAAGGTCAGCATTGCCCAGCGTTACCTGCTGCCGAAGCAGAAGAAGAACAACGGGCTGAAGGAAGGCGAGATCGACGTCACCGAACAGGCGATCCGCGACATCATCCGCTACTACACGCGTGAAGCCGGTGTGCGTTCGCTCGAGCGGGAAGTGTCGAAGATCTGCCGCAAGGTCGTGAAGATGCTGCTGCTGAAGAAGGCATCGGGCGCGATCAAGGTCGATGGCGAGAACCTCGATACGTTCCTCGGCGTGCGCAAGTACGACTTCGGCCTCGCGGCGAAGGAAAACCAGGTCGGTCAGGTGACGGGCCTCGCGTGGACGGAAGTCGGCGGCGACCTGCTGACGATCGAAGCCGCGGTGATGCCGGGCAAGGGCAACGTGATCCGCACGGGTTCGCTCGGCGACGTGATGAAGGAGTCGGTCGAGGCTGCACGTTCGGTCGTGCGCTCGCGTTCGCGCCGTCTGGGCATCAAGGACGAAGCGTTCGAGAAGCAGGACATCCACATCCACGTGCCGGAAGGCGCGACGCCGAAGGACGGTCCGTCCGCCGGCGGTGCGATGACGACCGCGCTGGTGTCGGTGCTGACGGGTATCCCCGTGCGTGCCGATGTCGCGATGACGGGCGAAATCACGTTGCGTGGCGAAGTGCTGCCGATCGGCGGGCTGAAGGAAAAGCTGCTTGCCGCGCATCGCGGCGGCATCAAGCTCGTGCTGATCCCGGAAGAGAACGTGAAGGATCTCGCGGACATTCCGGACAACGTGAAGAACGCGATCGAGATCGTGCCGGTCCGCTGGATCGACAAGGTGCTGGAGCTCGCGCTCGAGCGTTCGCCGACTCCGCTGCCGCCGGAAGAAGAAGCGAAGGCAGCGGCGCCGGTCGGTGAGGCGGCGAAGGATGCCGGCTCGACGGAAGTCGTCAAGCACTGAGACCCTGAACGTCGTCGTTCTTGACGGTCGTTCACGAAACCCGCGGTGTGTCCGCGGGTTTTTTTATGCGTGTCGAAATCGTGCGCGGGCGCGGTAGAAAAAAAATTCGCATCCAGGCTTGGCAAAGTGATCGGGGATGAATTAAACTTGCGGGCTCGCTGGTTGTTGATGCGGAAACGCAGATCGCAGCCAGAACGAATCGGGAACGGGTGCTTAGCTCAGCTGGTAGAGCGGCGCCCTTACAAGGCGTAGGTCGGGGGTTCGAACCCCTCAGCACCCACCAGTTTCCTGATTCAGCCAGACCAAGGAGCGGTAGTTCAGTCGGTTAGAATACCGGCCTGTCACGCCGGGGGTCGCGGGTTCGAGTCCCGTCCGCTCCGCCAAAAAAATGAAGAAGCCCGCCTTGTGCGGGCTTTTTCATTTGCGTCTCTCGTTGCGCCCGCTGGCGGGCGCGTGACTGCGGAGTGGAGGAAGCCGCCTGCGCGGCTTCCGGCGGGACTCGAAGGGTTGCGCTTGCAAGCGCAACCGCGGCCTGCGGGATGTAGGCGAGTCCCGTCCGCTCCGCCAAAAAAATGAAGAAGCCCGCCTTGTGCGGGCTTTTTCATTTGCGTTTCTGGTTGCGCCCACGCGTACCGCGTCTGCTTTTCTCCCGTCCCACCCCGTATGTTGTAATATCGGACGTTTTGTCCAATTTTCCCGTCACGCATGCTCGATTTCTTCCGTAATCACCAGCGCCTGATGATGGCGCTCCTGCTCCTGATCGTGTTGCCGGGGCTGGGTTTCGTCGGGATCCAAGGTTTCCGCGGCTTCTTCGACGATAGTGCGAACGTCGCGGCAGTCAACGGGCACAAGATCACGCGGGTCGAATTCGACGGCGCGTTCCGCCAGCAGATCGACCAGGCGCGTCAGGCGCTCGGCGGGCAGTTCGACATCAAGATGTTCGATACGCCCGACCATCGCAAGCAGGTGCTCGACGGCCTGATCCAGCAACGCGTGCTGGCCGACGAGACGCAGCGTCTGCACCTGACCGCCTCCGACAATGCCGTGCGCGAAGCGCTGATGAGCGACCCGATGATCGCGTCGCTGAAGAAGCCCGACGGTTCGATCGATGTCGAGCGTTATGCGCAACTGCTGTCGTTCCAGGGGATGACGCCCGAGCAGTACCAGGAGCGCGTGCGCTACAGCCTCTCGCTGCAGCAGATTCCGGCCAGCATCGTGTCGAGCGCGTTCACGCCGAAGAGCCTCGCGCAGCATCTGTCCGAACTGGCCGCGCAGCAGCGCGAAGTGCAGTCGCTCGTGCTGAAGACGAGCGACTTCGCATCGAAGGTCCAGCCGACCGACGCGCAGCTCGCCGCGTACTATGACGCGCACAAGCAGAGCTTCGCGACGCCGGAGACGGCGACGATCCAGTACCTCGTTTATTCGCCAGCCGCAGCGGCCGCGAGCGCGCAGCCGACCGATGCGGACGTCAGGAAATTCTACGACGACAATCCGACGCACTTCCGTACCGAAGCGCAGGTTCGCGTCAGCCACATCTTCATCGCCGCGGCGAGCAGCGCAAGCGCGGCCGACAAGGCCGCCGCGAAGACGAAGGCCGAGCAAGTGCTCGCCGACGTGAAGGCGCATCCGGATCAGTTCGCGCAGATCGCGCAGAAGAACTCGCAGGACGCGCCGTCGGCAGCGAAGGGCGGCGACCTCGGTTTCATCACGCGCGGTTCGACGGCGGGCGGCAAGGCGTTCGACGATGCCGCGTTCGCGCTCAAGCAGGGCGATGTGAGCGGTGTCGTGCAGTCGGATCTCGGCTTCCACATCCTGAAGGCGACCGAAGTGAAGCCCGCGGCTGTCAAGCCGTTCGCGGACGTGAAGGATCAGATCGCGGCCGAACTGAAGCAGCAGTACGCATCAAAGGCGTTCTCGGACAACGCGGAAGGCTTCACGTCGACCGTCTATGAAAAGGCGAAGACGCTGCAGCCGGCCGCGGACAAGTACAAGCTGACGATCCAGACGGCCACCGTCACGCCGACGCCGAATCCGCAACTGCCGCCGACGAGCCCGCTGAACAATCCGAAGTTCCTGGCCGCCGTATTCGCGAACGATGCGGTGAAGAACCAGAACAACACGCAAGCGATCGACATCGGCAACAACACGCTGATCTCGGCACGCGTGACCGAGTACAAGCCGGCTGCCGTGCCCGCGCTCGACACGATCAAGGACGCCGTACGCCAGAAGGTCGTCGCCGAGCAGGCCGCGGAACTCGCGAAGAAGGACGGCGTGGCGAAGCTCGCCGAACTGCAGAAGTCGAAGTCGGCCGACGGCTTCATGCCCGCGCAGAAGGTGTCGCGCACGCAGTCGCAGGGCCTGACGCCGGCTGCGCTGAGCGCCGTCTACAAGGTCGATGCGAAGACGTTGCCGGCCTACGTCGGTGTCGATCTCGGCGCGGACGGCTACGCGATCTACCGCGTGAACGCGGTGATCCCGGGTTCGGCGGTCGATCCGCAGCAACTGGCGGCCGCACAGCAGCAGATGGCACAGGTCGACGCGCAGAGCGAAGGCGAGGCGTATCTCACCGCGCTGCGCGATCGCTCGAAGGTGAAGCTGTACGGTACGACGACCAGCCAGTCGCAAGACGGCGACAACTGAGCCTCGTTTCGCACGCAACAATAAAAAGCCCCGCTTCGAGCGGGGCTTTTTGTTTTGCGGCGAGGCTGAGTGGTCAGCCGCGCGGCTTGCCGAGCAGCGGCTTCAGCGCCGGCCATACGTTGTCGAGCAGGATGCCCTGCGCCTGCTGCGCGGGATGCATCTGGTCGGACTGGAACATCTCGGGCTTGTTCTCGATGCCGGCCAGCAGGAACGGCACGAGCGGCACGCCGAGATCCTTCGACAGCCGCGTATAGACCGCGTGGAATTTCTGCGTGTAGTCGGGCCCGTAGTTGGGCGGTACGTACATGCCGACCAGCACGACCTTCGCCTGGGCTTGCCGCGCGCCGGCGATGATGTCGCGCAGGTTCTGCTCGGTCGTCGCGAGCGGCACGCCGCGCAGCGCGTCGTTCGAGCCGAGCTCGACGACGACGATCGACGGCTTGAGCCGCTGCAGCACCGCGGGCAGCCGCGCGCGGCCGCCGCTCGTGGTATCGCCGCTGACGCTGGCGTTCGCGACGCTATAATCGATTCGCTCGGTCGTGAGCCGTTGCCGAAGCAATGCAACCCAGCCCGTGTCGCGCGGCAGCCCGTATTCGGCCGACAGGCTGTCGCCGAGCACGACGATCACAGGCTGGCCCGATGTCGGCGCCGGCGCCGTCACCGCGCGCGCAGGCGCTGTGGCGGCCAGCAGGGTACCCAGCAGCGCGGCGACCGCCGCGCGCCTTTTCCAGCGAAATGTCGTGTCCATGTTCAAGATTACCGATCCGATCATCGAAGTCCATGACGTGTGCAAACGGGTCGCCGACGCAACGGGCGAGTTGACGATTCTCGACGGCATCACGCTCGCCGTGCGGCCGGGCAGCAGCCTTGCGATCGTCGGCGCGTCGGGGTCGGGCAAATCGACGCTGCTCGGCCTGCTTGCGGGGTTGGACAGCGCGACGAGCGGCACGGTTCGCCTGCTCGGCCGCGCGCTCGACCAGCTCGACGAGGACGAGCGCGCCGCGCTGCGCAACGGCGCAGTCGGGTTCGTGTTCCAGTCGTTCCAACTGATGCCGCACCTGACGGCGCTCGAGAACGTGATGCTGCCGCTCGAACTGCAGGGTGGCATCAGCGCGCGCGACGCGGCCGACCGCGCACGGGCGCTGCTCGTGCAGGTCGGTCTCGGCGAACGCACCGCGCATTATCCGAAACTGCTGTCGGGCGGCGAGCAGCAGCGCGTCGCGCTCGCGCGTGCCTTCGTCACGCGCCCGGCGATCCTGTTTGCCGACGAGCCGACCGGCAGCCTCGACGCGGCGACGGGGCATGCGGTCATCGACCTGATGTTCGAACTGAACCGCACGCACGGCGCGACGCTTGTGCTCGTCACGCATGATGCCGAACTCGCGCGCCGCTGCGCGACGACCGTCACGCTCGACTCCGGGCACATCGTTGCGCCGCACGCGGCGCAGCGCGGCGCCTGAATTTTCCTGCCGGCCGCGCAGGTCGGGCTGCACGGCCGGCATGGGCATGACGCGGTAGCGTCAGCGCTTGAGCGCCGCGCGGGCGCGCTCGATCAGCGCCGTGGTCGACGAGTCGTGCTTCGCGGGATCGAGCGACTCGGCCGACAGGTCGGCTTCGACGACCTTGCCGAGAATCTTGCCGAGCTCGACGCCCCACTGGTCGAACGGATTGATGTCCCACACCGTCGCCTGCACGAGCACCTTGTGCTCGTAAAGCGCGATCAGCGCGCCGAGCGCGCGCGGCGTCAGCGCATCGACGAGCAGCGTCGTGGTCGGGCGGTTGCCCGGGAACGTCAGGTGCGGCGCGAGCGTCTCCTTGCCGGGCCCGGCGACCTTGCGCGCTTCTTCGAGCGTGCGGCCGAGCATCAGTGCCTCGCTCTGCGCGAAGCAGTTCGCGAGCAGCTTCGGATGATGGCTCGCGAGCGCGTGCTCGGGCGTCAGCACCGCAATGAAGTCGATCGGCACGATCGTCGGCCCCTGGTGCAGCATCTGGAAGAACGCATGCTGGCCGTTGGTGCCCGGCTCGCCCCACGTGACGGCCGAGGTCGGGTAATCGACGAAGGTGCCGTCCAGGCGCGCGGATTTGCCGTTGCTCTCCATTTCGAGCTGCTGCAGGTACGACGGCAGGTAGTGCAGCGCTTCCGAGTACGGCGCGACGAGATAGCTCTGCGAGCCGAAGAAATTTCGGTACCAGATGCCGATCAGGCCGAGCAGCACCGGCAGGTTGCGCTCGAGCGGCGCTTCGCGGAAATGGCGATCCATGTCGTTCGCGCCGGCCAGCAGCTCGTCGAACTGTTCGGGGCCGATCGCGATCATGATCGACAGCCCGACCGCCGACCACAGCGAATAACGGCCGCCGACCCAATCCCACATTTCGAACACGTTTTCCGCGGCGATGCCGAACTTCACGACTTCGGCCGGGTTCGCCGACACGCCGACGAAGTGCTTCGCGAGCGCGTCCTCGGGGCAGCCGTGCGCGACGAACCAGTCGCGCAGCGAGCGTGCGTTCGTCATCGTCTCGAGCGTCGTGAAGGTCTTCGACACGATGATTGCGAGCGTTTCCTCCGGATCGACCTGTTCGAGCACGCGCGCGAGATCGGCGCCGTCGACGTTCGACACGAAGTGGGTCGAGATGTCGGGCGTCGCGACGTGGTGCAGCGCATGCACGACCATCTTCGGCCCGAGATCGGAACCGCCGATGCCGATGTTGATCACGTGGCGGATGCGCTTGCCCGTGTAGCCCGTCCAGGCGCCGCTGCGCACGGCACGTGCGAAGGTCGCCATCTTCGCGCGCTCGGCGCTCACCTGTGCGTGGAACGGCGCTTGCGGATCGGTCGCGCGCAGCGCGGTATGCAACGCGGCACGGCCTTCGGTCGGGTTCACGATCTCGCCCGCGAACATCGCGTCGCGGCGCGCTTCGACGCCGGCGTCGCGCGCGAGTTGCACCAGCAGGCGCAACGTTTCGTCATTGATGCGGTTCTTCGAGAGATCGGCCGCGAGACCGCCGCCCGGGATCGTGAAGCGTTCGGCGCGGGTCGGCGCGCGATCGTTTTCGGGCGCGAACCAGTCGCGCAGCCGGGCGTGGCGGATCTGTTCGAAGTGGGATTGAAGGGCAGTCCAGGCGGGGAGCGAATTCAGCGTCATGGCGGTTCGAGTGAAGCGTGAATCGGGAGGAATGCCGCGCCGGCTCATCGGGATCGGAAAGCCGGCGGACGAGAAGGCCCGCCGTGCGGCGGGGCAGTCAGTATAGCGGCGTTACGTGTCGGCGCGCGGCGACGCATAAAAAAGGCGATTGACCAGCGTGCGCACCATCGGCGCGAGCTCGCCCGCGGTGAGCCCGGCCGGGCCCGTGCCGTGCGCGGTCAGCGTGTCGGCCGCGAGGCCGTGCAGGTAGACGCCCGCGAGCGCCGCTTCGTACGGTGCGACGCGCTGCGCGAGCCATGCGCCGATCAGGCCGCCGAGCACGTCGCCGGTGCCGCCCGTGGCGAGCGCCGCGTTGCCGGTCGGATTGATCGTCACGCGGCCGTCGGGTGCCGCAATCACCGTGCCCGAGCCTTTCAGCACGACGATCGCCGCATAACGTGCGGCGAGCGCCTGCGCGGCCGCGACGCGGTCGTGCTGCACGGTCGCCGTGTCGCTGCCGAGCAGCCGCGCGGCCTCGAGCGGATGTGGCGTCAGCACGCACGCATTGCCGCGCGCGCCGCGCGTGGCGACGGCGGCCGCGAGATCCGCGTGCGTCGCGACGAGGTTCAGTGCGTCGGCATCGAGCAGCGTCGCGGTGTCGTGCGCGAGCGCGTCGCGCACGAGCGTCGCCGCGGCCTCGCGCGTGCCGAGGCCGCAGCCGGCCGCGATCGCGGTCATCGCGCCGAGATCGAGGCCGTCGGCCGGATGCAGCATCAGTTCGGGGAACGGCGGGTCGTATGGCGGCGCGCCGGTGCCGAGGAAACCGACGTGCACCTTGCCGGCGCCCGCGAACAGTGCGGCGCGCGCGGCCAGGATCGGCGCGCCACACATGCCCGTGTCGCCGCCGAGCACCGCGAGGCTGCCGTACGTGCCCTTGTGGGATGCGAACGCGCGCGCGGGCAGGGCCGCGGCGAACCGCGCGGGTGCATTCAACACGATGGCCGGCGCGGCGGGCGGCGCAACGTCGAGCGACGCGACCTCGATCTCGCCGGCGAGGTCGCGGCCGTCGCCCGTATAGAGGCCCGGTTTCGCGCCGATGAAGGTGAGCGTGTGGGTAGCCGCGACGGCAACACCCGCGCCGACGATTTGGCCTGTGTCGCTGTCGAGCCCGCTCGGCACGTCGAGCGCGAGCACGCGGCCGCCGCTGCGCGCATGCGCGGCGATGCGCGCGGCCTGCTCGGCAAACGCACCGTCGAGCGCGCGGCCGAGGCCGATGCCGAACAGCCCGTCGACAACCCACGCATAACCGTCCAGCGACGCGGGCGGCGTGGCCGACAGCGGCACGCCGGCCGTGCGTGCGAGGCCGAGTGCCCATTGCGCGTCGTCCGGCCTGACCGGCACGGGCATCCATGCCTGCGTCGCGACGCCGAGCTGCTGGAGGTGCGCGGCGGCCACCAGCGCGTCGCCGCCGTTGTTGCCGGGGCCGACCGCGAACCACACGGGGCGGTCGTCGCCGGCGACGCGCTCGGACAGCCAGCGCGCGGCGGCGGCGCCCGCGCGGCCCATCAGCGTGTGCGGCGGCAGCGCCGCGCTCGCGTCGGCTTCGGCCGCGCGCAGGTCGGCGACGCGCAGCAGCGCGATCGGATCGGAATCGGGAAACGGGCGGGTAACGGTCATCGCGGGGTCGTGGCGGCTGGCAAGGATGGCCGCCCGGGACGGGCCCGCGGCGGTCAGGTCGTGAAGCGCCCGGCGCGCAGCGCGGCGAGCGTGTCGGCGGGCCAGTGCTGCACGTCGCCGCCCAGATAGTCGGTCACCACTTTAGCAGACCCGCACGCGAGCCCCCAGCCGGCCGGGCCGTGCCCGAAATTGACGAACACGCGCGGATGCGGGGTCGGACCCACGACCGGCAAGCCGTCCGGCGACAGCAGTTGCGTGCCTTGCCACGACAGCGCGGCCGAGATCCTGGCGGCACCGGGCACCCAGTCGTGGACGGCCTGGCCGAGCAGCGCGAGCGCCGCCTCGGACAGCGGCTCGGCGAGCGGCTTCGCGGTGTCGGGCAGGCTCTGCAGCACGCCGGCGCCGCCGACGCGCAGCCGCTGGTGGGTGCGCGTGATCGAGATCCGCTTGATCGAGTCGACGACGCTCAGGTGCGGCGCGTGTTCTTCGTACGCGACCGGTGCGGTGAGCGTATGGACACGCACCGGGTGCAGCGGCAGGCGCCAGCCGAGCCGGTCGAGCAGCGGCAGGCTGCCGGCGCCGGCGGCGACCACGATCGCATCGGCGGAAATCACGTCGACCTCGCGCGCGTTCGACGCGTGCCGGTCGCCGGTCGGTACGAGCTCGACCGCGGCGCGGCCGGTGTCGACACGGATCGCGGCGACGTCCGCGCCGAAGCGAAACTGCACGCCGTGCTCGTCGAGCGTCTGCTTGACCAGTTTCGCGAACAGCGGACAGTTCCCGGTGCGCTCGGTCTCGAGCAGCACGCCGCCGGCGAAACCGGGCTCGGCCGGCACCGACGGCTCGAGCGCCGCGCATTCGTCGGCGCTCAGCGTGCGATACGGCTGGTCGAGCGTGCGCAGCAGGTCGAGCGCGGGCTGCATCGCGTCCCAGTCGCGCGGATCGCGCACGACGTGCAGGATGCCGGGCTTCTGCTCGAATTCGAGTTCGAGGCGCGCCTCGATGTCGGCGAGCATGTCGCGCGACGCATCGATCAGCGGGCGCAGCCGCGCGTACTGCGCGGCGAACGCGTCGGGCTCGCGCAGCGTGCCGAGCTGCTTGACGAAGCGGCGCACGCCGCCGTTGAAGCCCGGCTTGTAGACGATGCCGCTGTCGCGCGGCTGGCGCTGGCGCATGAAGGTCGGGCCGAACCAGACGTCGAGCGGGCTCGGCAGCAGGGCGCCGCCGTCGCCGTAGGTCGCGCCCTGCGCGACGGTCGCGTGGCGTTCGATCACGCACACGCGGTGGCCGGCCGCGCGCAACTGGTAGGCGGTGGCGACGCCGCTGATTCCGCCGCCGATGACGATGACATCCATGGATTGCTTCGATGACGGGCGGCGCGCACGCCGCCCGGTGAGAATTCGCTGAGGGCTCCGGCCCGGTGAACCCGGAATGATAGCGCCAAAATCGCGGGAGCCGGCGTCGGGCGAGCGCGTTCCGTGCGGCCTCGCCGTGGCCGCCGGCTGTCGCGTCCGCGCGGGCCGGCCCGGCGGGCGGGCCGTGCACGGCGCACACCGGGGCACCGTTGCGGTGCATGCGGGCTACCGATCGGCCGGTCTTGGGCGACCGACTTCCGGGTATAATTACGGCCTTCTTTCGCCCCACGTCGCCACCTCGCGCGACTCATCGACGTCAGTCCAGCCCATGGCTCACTTCTCGTGTTTTCCCGGCGCTTCGGCCCTCTCCGATTTCCGTCAAACCCGTCTGCTCGACACGCTCAGGCAAATCGACGCCAACATCGTCGCGGTGCGCGGGCAGTTCCTGCACTTCGTCAATGCGGCCGAGCCGCTGTCGGCCGACGACAGCGCGCGCATCGACGCGCTGATGCACTACGGCGCGCCGTTCGAGCCGGCGGCCGAGAAGGGGACGGCCGAGACCTTCGTCGTGCTGCCGCGCTTCGGCACGGTTTCGCCGTGGGCGAGCAAGGCGACCGACATCGCGCAGCACTGCGGCCTCACGCACGTGCGCCGCATCGAGCGCGGCGTCGAATTCACGGTCACGCTGAAGTCGGGCCTGCTCGGCGGCAAGAAGGCACTGTCCGACGACGCGCGCACGGCCGTCGTGGCCGCGCTGCATGACCGGATGACCGAAAGCGTGGTCGCCGCGCGCGACGATGCGAAGCACCTGTTCGACGAACTGCCGGCCAAGCCGCTCGCGAGCGTCGACGTGCTGGGCGTCGGCCGCGGCGCGCTGGAGCGCGCGAACGTCGAGCTGGGCCTCGCGCTCGCCGACGACGAGATCGACTACCTGGTCGACGCGTTCCGCAAGCTCGAACGCAACCCGACCGACGTGGAATTGATGATGTTCGCGCAGGCGAACAGCGAGCACTGCCGCCACAAGATCTTCAACGCGCAGTGGACGATCGACGGCGAAGCGCAGGACATGTCGCTGTTCGCGATGATCCGCAACACCGAGAAGCTCAACCCGCAAGGCACGATCGTCGCGTATTCGGACAACTCGTCGATCATGGTCGGCGCCGAGGCCGAACGCTGGTTCCCGCGCAACGCGGGCGCGGCCGGCGAGCCGGGCGAGCGTTATGGCCGCCACACCGAGCTCACGCACACGCTGATGAAGGTCGAGACGCACAACCACCCGACGGCGATCTCGCCGTTCCCGGGCGCGGCGACCGGCGCGGGCGGCGAGATCCGCGACGAAGGCGCGACGGGCCGCGGCGCGCGTCCGAAGGCCGGTCTCACGGGCTTCACCGTGTCGAACCTCGACCTGCCCGACGCACGCCAGTCGTGGGAAAACGCGCGCGACGCGGCGCAGCCGGTCGGCGAGCGCAACCCGAATGACGCGCACGGCCCGTACGGCCGTCCGGACCGCATCGCGTCGCCGCTGCAGATCATGATCGACGGACCGCTCGGCGGCGCCGCGTTCAACAACGAATTCGGCCGCCCGAACCTCGGCGGCTACTTCCGCGTGTACGAGCAGAACGTCGACGGCCAGGTGCGCGGTTATCACAAGCCGATCATGATCGCGGGCGGCCTCGGCAACATCGCCGACCAGCACACGCACAAGCACGACGTGCCGGCCGGCTCGCTGCTGATCCAGATCGGCGGCCCCGGCATGCGGATCGGGATGGGCGGCGGCGCGGCGAGCTCGATGGCGACCGGCGCGAATACGGCCGAACTCGACTTCGACTCGGTGCAGCGCGGCAACCCCGAAATCGAGCGTCGCGCGCAGGAAGTGATCAACGGCTGCTGGCAACTCGGCGCGGAAAACCCGATCCTGAGCATCCACGACGTCGGCGCGGGCGGCCTGTCGAACGCGTTCCCCGAGATCGTAGACGGCGCGGGCAAGGGCGCCCGCTTCGAACTGCGCAAGGTCGCGCTCGAGGAATCGGGCCTGTCGCCGCGCGAAATCTGGTCGAACGAGGCGCAGGAGCGCTACGTGCTCGCGATCGCGCCCGCCGACCTGCCGCGTTTCGAAGCGATCTGCGCGCGCGAGCGCTGCCCGTTCGCGGTGGTCGGTGTCGCGACCGACGAGCGCCAGTTGCAGCTCGTCGATGACGAAGCGACGGGCACCGACGAATACCCGGTCGACATGCCGATGGAAGTGCTGCTCGGCAAGCCGCCGCGCATGCACCGCGACGTCGCGCGCGTCGCGACCGAGCGCGCGCCGGTCGACGTGACGGGCATCGCGCTGTCGGAAGTCGCGGTCGACGTGCTGAAGCACCCGACGGTCGGCAGCAAGTCGTTCCTGATCACGATCGGCGACCGTTCGGTCGGCGGCACGTCGGTGCGCGACCAGATGGTCGGCCCGTGGCAGGTGCCGGTGGCCGACTGCGCGATTACCGCGCTCGACTATGCGGGCTTCAAGGGCGAGGCGATGACGATGGCCGAGCGCACGCCGCTCGCGGTGATCGACGCGCCGGCATCGGGCCGCATTGCGGTCGGCGAGGCGATCACGAACATCGCGAGCGCGCCGATCGCGTCGCTCGACAAGCTGAAGCTGTCGGCGAACTGGATGGCCGCGTGCGGCACGGCCGGCGAAGACGCCGCGCTGTTCGACACGGTCAAGGCGATCGGCATGGAGCTGTGCCCGGCGCTCGGGATCGGCATCCCGGTCGGCAAGGACTCGCTGTCGATGAAGACGAAGTGGGACGAGCAGGGCGTCGCGAAGGAAGTGGTTTCGCCGGTGTCGCTGATCATCTCCGCGTTCGCGCCGGTCGAGGACGTGCGCCGCCACCTGACGCCGCAACTGCGCCGCGTCGCAGACGCAGGCGACAGCGTGCTGATCGCGATCGATCTCGGCCGCGGCAAGAACCGGATGGGCGGCAGCATCTTCGCGCAGGTCACGCAGCAGGTCGGCGACACGACGCCGGACGTCGACGACGCGGAAGACCTGAAGCGCTTCTTCAACGCGATCCAGTCGCTCAATGCGCAGGACAAGCTGCTCGCGTACCACGACCGCTCGGACGGCGGCCTGTGGGCGACGGTGTGCGAAATGGCGTTCGCGGGCCACGCGGGCGTGTCGCTGAACGTCGACATGCTGACGCTCGACCCGAATCACGAATCCGACTACGGCGACGCGAAGGACTGGGCGAAGCAGACGAGCGGCCGTCGCGACGATCGCACGCTGCGCGCGCTGTTCTCCGAGGAACTCGGCGCCGTCGTGCAGGTGCGCACGACCGACCGCGACGCGGTGCTCGGCGCGCTGCGCGAATTCGGCCTGTCGGCGTGCTCGCACGTGATCGGCGCGGTCAACGACCGCGACGTGATTGAGGTGTACCGCGACGCGAAGAAGATCTTCGACGCGCCGCGCACCGAACTCCATCGTGCGTGGGGCGAAGTGAGCTGGCGCATCGCGCGCCTGCGCGACAACCCCGCCTGCGCGGACGCCGAATACGACGCGCTGCTCGACGCGGCCGATCCGGGCATCTCGCCGGTGCTGAGCTTCGATCCGGCCGACGACATCGCCGCGCCGTTCATCGCGACGGGCGCTCGCCCGCGCGTCGCGATCCTGCGCGAGCAGGGCGTGAACTCGCATCTGGAAACGGCCTACGCGTTCGACCGCGCGGGCTTCGATGCGCACGACGTGCACATGAGCGATCTGCTCGCGGGCCGCGCAACGCTCGCCGATTTCGCGGGCGCGGTCGCGTGCGGCGGCTTCTCGTACGGCGACGTGCTGGGCGCGGGTGAAGGCTGGGCGAAGACGGTCCGCTTCAACGCGAACCTCGCCGACATGTTCTCGGCATTCTTCGCGCGTCCCGACACGTTCGCGCTCGGTATCTGCAATGGCTGCCAGATGATGTCGAGCCTCGCGTCGATGATTCCGGGTGCGGAAGCGTGGCCGAAGTTCACGCGCAACAAGTCCGAGCAGTTCGAGGCACGCTTCTCGTTCGTCGAAGTGGAGAAGTCGCCGTCGATCTTCTTCGCGGGGATGGAAGGCTCGCGGATTCCGGTCGCGGTCGCGCACGGCGAAGGTTATGCGGACTTCTCGCAACAGGGCGACATCGATCGCGTCGCGGTTTCGATGCGGTTCGTCGACCACCGTGGCGAAGCGACCGAGCGTTATCCGTTCAACCCGAACGGCTCGCCGGCCGGCATCACGTCGGTCACGACGGCCGACGGGCGCTTCTCGGTGCTGATGCCGCACATGGAGCGCGTGCACCGCACGGTCGCGATGAGCTGGCACCCGGAAAGCTGGGGTGAAGCGAGCCCGTGGCTGCGCGTGTTCCGTAACGCGCGTCGCTGGATCGGCTGATCCGGATGATGTTCGACCCGAACGCACCGGTCGAGGTCGTCACGCTGCGCGACGAGCGCAAGAGTGAGGCCGACGCGATCGGCCGCGTGATCGTCGAGGCGTTCGCGGGCGAGCCGCAGGGCGGCCAGTTCGAACGGCGGATCGTCGACGCGTTGCGCGCGGACGGCGCGCTGAGCGTGTCGCTCGTCGCGGAGCGCGACAGCCGCATCATCGGGCACGTCGCGTACTCGCCGGTCGCGATCGGCGGCGAGCCGGCCGGCACGCAGCAGTGGTACGGGCTGGCGCCGCTCGCGGTGCGGCCCGACTGCCAGCGGCAGAGCATCGGCGCGGGGCTCGTGCGCACGGGGCTCGACGCGTTGCACCGGTTCGGCGCGCGCGGCTGCGTCGTGCTCGGCGATCCCGCGTACTACACGCGCTTCGGGTTCGCGCCGTCCGGCGACATCGTGTTTCCCGGCGTGCCGCCCGAGTATTTCCTCGCGCTGTCGTTCGACGAATCGGTGCCGCGGCCTGCGGGCGACGTTCGTTACCACGACGTGTTTTATCCCGCGTAACGCGTAGCGATCACGGCCGCGCAGCTTGCGCCCGATCCCTCAAAAAGCCGCTCTTCGGAGCGGCTTTTTCTCGTGCTTTTCCCGAACGACCATGAAAAAAGGCCGCTCCAAAGAGCGGCCTTTCGATGCGCGGGCGACTGGCGCCGACGTTACTGAATCTTTGCCTGCTGGCGCAAGCCTTCCTCGAACGCCTGCAGCTTCTGCTGCACGAGCTGCTGCGCGATCTGCGCCTTCACCTGGTCGAACGGCGGCGGTGCGATGTCGCGGATGTCGTCGACGCGGATGATGTGCCAGCCGAACTGCGTTTTCACCGGCGCATCGGTCATCTGGCCTTTCTGCAGCTTCTGCGCGGCCGCCGCGAATTCCGGCACGTATGCCTTCGGGTCCGACCAGTCGAGATCGCCGCCGTTCTTGCCCGAACCCGGATCCTTCGAGTATTGCTTCGCGAGATCCTCGAACTTCGCGCCGGCCTTGATCTTCGCGATCAGGTCCTTCGCCTGCTGCTCGTTGTCGACGAGGATGTGGTGCAGGTGATATTCGCGGTTGCCGCCGGCGCCCTTGACGAGGTCGTCGTAACGCGCCTTCACTTCGGCGTCGGTCGGCTGGTTTTTCTTCAGGAAGCTCTCGATCATCGAACGCAGCACGACGGTCTGCTGGGCGACGGCGACCTGCGCCTTCACGTCCGGACGATTCGGGATGCCTTCGCGGATCGCTTCCTGCATCAGGATTTCGCGGTTCACGAGTTCCTGGCGCACGGCCTGCTGCAGTTGCGGGCTATCGGTCTGGCCTTGCTGGACGAGTTGCGCGACCATCGCGTCGGCGCGCGACTTCGGAATCGGCGTGCCGTTCACGACGGCGATGTTCTGGGCGAATGCCGGCGCCGCTGCGAATGCAGCCGCCGCGACCCACAGGCGAGGGGATTTCAGGATCATCGGGAATTCCTAATGAGACTAGATAGAAGATTCGTTGAATTCTTCGGGCGTGTAAGCCACGATCGCGAGCGCGTGAATGCCGCGCTGCATCGCATCAGCGAGCGCATCATACACCAGCCGGTGCCGCGCGACGCGCGGCTTGCCCGCGAAGGCGGCCGACACGATCGTGACCGTGAAGTGGCCGCCGGAGGCTGCACCGGCGTGGCCCGCGTGCTGCGCGCTGTCGTCGCGCACGGTGAGCGACACGGGGGCGAGCGACGCGGTGAGGCGCGCTTCGATCAGCGCGATGCGTTCGTCGGGCGACGCGTGGAGAAAGGCGTCCGTCATGTCATTCGTCCTTCAGGTACTTCGTGAGCCACAAGCTCTGCAGGATGATGAACACGACCATCGCGCCCGTCGTACCGAACAGCTTGAAGTTCACCCATTGCGATTCGGTGAAGTTGTGCACCACGTACAGGTTCGCGACGCCGAGCACCGCGAAGAACAGCGCCCAGGCGACGTTCAGCTTGTCCCACACGGGGTGCGGCAGCGTGAGCTGCTTGCCCATCATCTTCTCGATCAGGTTGTTGCCGAACGCATAACGCGCGGCGAGCAGCCCGATCGCAAACAGCCAGTACAGCACAGTCGGTTTCCATTGAATGAATTTCTCGTCATGCAGGACGAGGGTGGCGCCGCCGAAGACGACGATCACGCCGAGGCTGACCCACAGCATCGTGTCGACCTTCCGGTGCCGGAAGGCGACCCACGCGACCTGGGCCAGCGTCGCGACGATCGCGACGGCGGTGGCGGTAAAGATGCCCCAGACCTTGAAGGCGGCGAAAAACAGGATGATCGGAAACAGATCGAACAGAAATTTCATGGCGCTCGCAGCTGCGTGAAAGGCCGCTTGCGCGGCCTTTCACCGTTGTAGGGACCCGCCAGGCACCGCCGTCGCGGATCGGGGCGGCCTGCCCGAGAGCTGGCCGCCCCGTCGATCCGCCCGGCGCCGCTCATTCGTTTTCGGGTCGGGACTCGAAGTTTAACGCAGCCGAATTGATGCAGTACCGCAAACCGGTCTGGTCGCGCGGGCCGTCCTCGAAGACGTGGCCGAGATGCGCGCCGCAATGGTTGCAGCGGACCTCGACGCGGACCATTCCGTGCGAGTAGTCGACCTTCTCGTCGATCACCTCGCCGTTGAGCGGCTTGAAGTAGCTGGGCCAGCCGCAGCCCGAGTGGAATTTGGAACCGGATTCGAACAGCGGCGTGCTGCAGACGACGCATTTGTAGATGCCGGCGTCCTCGGTGTCGGTGTATTCGCCGGTGAATGCGCGCTCGGTCGCCGCATGCTGCGTGACCTCGTACTGCATCGGCGTGAGCCGGCGACGCAGCTCGGTGTCGTCCTTCTTGTACGGGAAGGTCTTGTCGTCGGAATCGTGGGACATGGGGGTTCTCCTGATCGGTCGGTCGATACGCGCGGGTTGGGGCTTCAGGACGAGCAGCTCACTTCGAGCGACCCGGCCCAGTCGGGCGGCAACGCCGCGTAGGCTTCGTGTTCCGGTTGTTCGTCGAACGGCCGGCGCAGCACCTGGGCGAGCCGCTCGACTTCGGAAAAATCCTTTTCCTTCGCGCGTCGGATCGCGACTTCGGCCAGATGGTTGCGCAGCACGTATTTCGGGTTTGCGCGGTTCATCGCGGCCGCACGTGCCGCGTCGTCGCGCGTTTCCTCGGACAGCCGCGCGCGGTAGAGGTTCGCCCACGCATCGAACGCGTCGCGGTCGATGAACAGGTCGCGTACGGGCGCGTCGCGGCTCGCATCGTGCTTCGACAGCTGCGCGAGCCGGCGGAACGTCAGCGTGAAATCCGCGTGGCTCGCATGCATCGTCTCGAGCAGCTTGTTGGCGAGTTCGGCATCGTTCTCGCGTTCGAGCTCGAGGCCGAGCTTCGCGCGCATCGCGCGTTCGAGCGCGGGGCCGAACCGTTCCGGAAACTTCGCGAGCACGGCCTGTGCGTCGTCCACCGCGCGCTCGGCGCGCGCGTCGTCGTCCGCGATGCCGTGCTGCAGCCCGATCAGCGGCAGCAGTGCCTGCGCGAGGCAGTAGCAGTTCCAGTGCGCGATGCGCGGCTGCATCCGGTATGCGTAACGGCCGCTTGTATCCGAGTGGTTGCAGATGTGGTTCGCGTCGAACGCATCGACGAAGCCGAACGGGCCGTAGTCGATCGTCACGCCGAGGATCGACATGTTGTCGGTGTTCATCACGCCGTGGCAGAAGCCGACGGCCTGCCACTGCGCGACGAGATCGGCGGTGCGCAGCGTCGCGGCTTCGAGCAGCGCGAGATACGGATCGTCCGCGTCGCGGCATGCCGGATAGAAGCGGTCGATCACGTGATCGGCGAGCTGGCGCAGCAGGTCGGGGCGATCGTTCGAGAAGAAGTGCTCGAAGTGGCCGAAGCGCACGAAGCTCTCCGACACGCGCGTGACGACGGCCGACGTCTCGATCTCCTCGCGGACCACCGGCTGGTCGGAGCCGATCACCGTCAGCGCGCGCGTGGTCGGGATGCCGAGGTGATGCATCGCCTCCGAGCACAGGAACTCGCGGATCGACGAGCGCAGCACCGCGCGGCCGTCGCCCATCCGCGAATACGGCGTGCGGCCGCTGCCTTTCAGTTGCAGCTCGTAGCGGCGGCCGTCGGTGCCGGTGCGCTCGCCGATCGTCAGCGCGCGGCCGTCGCCGAGCTGGCCGGCCCACACACCGAACTGGTGGCCGGAATACACCGATGCGTACGGCATCGCGCCCGCGGGCCAGTCGCGCGTCGGGTTGCCGGCGAACAGCTCGGCGAACGCGGGTTGCGCGGCGATGGATGGCGGCAGGTCGAGCAGCTGCGCGACTTCGCCGGAAAAGCCGACGACGTACGGCGCGGCAAGCGGCGCGGCCGGCAGCCGCGTATGAAACGCGTCGCCGAGCTGCACGAACGCGCCGTCGGCAGGCGCGCCGAGCGTGGCGGCGAGGTCGGGGAGGGTGTCAGCCGTATCGGCTGCGCTTCGGGAAAACGACATGTTGAGCGCCTCTGGGTAAGCCGATATTGTAAGGCGGCGCCGCGCCGCCCGCATGACGGCCCGCGCACCGTGCGCCACGCCTGTCCGGGCCGCTGACGGGCGCACGCCGGTTCGAGGCGCTTCACCGATTCGCGTCCTTCAGGGAGAACAAGACGATGGGTAAGCCGTTGCTGGGCCAGATGATGGACGTGCCGTTGCTGGTGTCCTCGCTGATTACGCATGCCGCGCGGCACGCCGGCGATACGGAGATCGTGTCGAAGCGCGTGGAAGGCGACCTGCATCGCTACACGTATCGCGATTGCGAACGCCGCGCGAAGCAGCTTGCGCAGGCGCTCGCGCGGCTCGGCATCGAAACCGGTGACCGCGTCGGCACGCTGGCGTGGAACGGCTACCGGCATCTGGAAGCGTATTACGGGATCGGCGGAATGGGCGCGGTGTGCCACATGATCAACCCGCGCCTGTTCCCCGAGCAGATCGCGTACATCGTCAATCACGCGGAAGACCGCTACGTCCTCTTCGACATCAATTTCGCGCCGCTCGTCGACGCGATCGCGCCGCAGTGTCCGCACGTGAAAGGCTGGATCGCGATGACGGATGCGGCGCACCTGCCGTCCGGCGCGACGCCGTTCCTCTGCTACGAAACGCTCGTCGAAGCCGAGGACGGCCGTTACGACTGGCCGCATCTCGACGAACAGCAGGCGTCGGGGCTGTGCTACACGTCGGGCACGACCGGCAATCCGAAAGGCGTGCTGTATTCGAATCGCTCGACCGTGCTGCACGCGTACGGCGCCGCGCTGCCCGACGCGATGAACCTGTCCGCGATGGACGCCGTGCTGCCCGTCGTGCCGATGTTCCACGTCAACGCGTGGGGGCTGCCGTACGCGGTGCCGCTCACGGGCGGCAAGCTCGTGCTGCCCGGCAAGGATCTCGACGGGAAATCGCTGTACGAGCTGATGGAGGCCGAGCGCGTGACGTTTTCCGCGGGCGTGCCGACCGTGTGGCTCGGCCTGCTGAACTACATGCGCGAAGCCGGCGTGCGTTTCTCGACGCTGAACCGCACGGTGATCGGCGGCTCCGCGTGTCCGCCCGCGATGCTGCGCACGTTCGAGGACGAATACGGCGTGCGCGTGATCCATGCGTGGGGCATGACCGAGCTGTCGCCGCTCGGCACGCTCGCGAAGCTCAACTGGGCGCAGTCGCAGCGGCCGCTCGACGCGCAGCGCCGGCTGCTCGAGAAGCAGGGGCGCGTGATCTGCGGCGTCGACATGCGGATCGTCGGCGAGGACGGTCATGAACTGCCGTGGGACGGCGTCGCGTTCGGCGAACTGCAGGTGCGCGGGCCGTGGGTGATCGACCACTACTTCCGCGGCGATGCGTCGCCACTGTCGGACGGCTGGTTCCCGACCGGCGACGTCGCGACGATCGACCCCGATGGCTTCCTGCAGATCACCGACCGCAGCAAGGACGTGATCAAGTCGGGCGGCGAGTGGATCAGCTCGATCGATATCGAAAACGTCGCGATCGCGCACCCGGGCGTGGCCGAAGCCGCCTGCATCGCGTGCGCGCACCCGAAATGGACCGAGCGCCCGCTGCTCGTCGTGGTGCCGCGCGAAGGCGCGAACCTGAGCCGCGACGCGCTGCTCGCGTTCTACGAAGGCAAGGTCGCGAAATGGTGGATTCCCGACGACGTCGTGTTCGTCGAATCGCTGCCGCACACCGCGACCGGCAAGCTGCAGAAGCTGAAACTGCGCGAGACGTTCCGCGATTACGTGTTGCCGACGGCGGTGGGCGAGCCGTAACGCCCGCGATCCGGTCGCCCGATCCGTCCCCGGATCGGGATAAAAATTCAAATTGAACGACCGTGCTTTTTCGTTGTATGCTGCCTGCGTTCGATCCGGACATGCGGCTGTTCGACCGCGCACAATGAAGCGCAGCCACCCCGGCGCGCGATGCATGGAGGCAGGCAGATGGCAGTGGATTACTCGACTCGCGACGGCGTGGCCGTCCTTACGCTCAACAATCCGCCCGTCAACGGGCTCGGCCTGTCGACCCGGCTCGGCATCATGGACGCGCTCGAGCGCGCCGCGCAGGATCCGTCGGTCACGGCGATCGTGCTGACGGGTGCCGGCCGCGCGTTCTCGGGCGGTGCCGACATCACCGAATTCAGCACGCCGAAGGCGCTGCAGGAGCCGACGCTGCACACCGTGATCCGCGCGGTGGAGGCGAGCGCGAAGCCTGTCGTCGCGGCGCTGCACAGCGTTGTGATGGGCGGCGGCCTCGAGCTCGCGCTCGGTGCGCACTATCGCGTCGCGGCGCCCGGCGCGCAGGTCGCGCTGCCCGAAGTGAAGCTCGGCCTGCTGCCGGGCGCGGGCGGCACGCAGCGTCTGCCGCGCGCGGTGGGGCTCGAAACCGCGCTGAACATGATCGTGTCGGGCGCGCCCGTGCCGTCGGAACAGCTGGCGAAGAGCGGGCTGTTCGACGACATGGCCGACGGCGACCTGCTCGACGCGGCCGTCGCGTTCGCACGCAAGGTCGGCGCACAGAAGGGGCCGCATCCGCGCGTGCGCGATCGCAAGATCGTCCACGCGAACGCCGCGGGCTTCATCCAGTTCGCGCGCAATTCCGCGCAGGCCGCCGCGCCGAATTTCCCCGCGCCGCACAAGTGCATCGATGCGATCGAGGCCGGCGTGCTGAACGGCTTCGACAAGGGCAGCGTCGCCGAGCGCGAAGGTTTCGTCGCGCTGATGATGACGCCGGAAAGCCGCGCGCTGCGCCATGCGTTCTTCGGCGAGCGCGCGGCGAGCAAGATTCCCGACGTGCCGGCCGATACGCCGCTGCGCGAGATCCGCCGTGTCGGCGTGATCGGCGCGGGCACGATGGGCGGCGGGATCGCGATGAACTTCGTCAACGCGGGCTTGCCCGTCACGCTGCTCGAGACGAAACAGGAAGCGCTCGAGCGCGGTGTCGCGACGATCCGCAAGAACTACGACGCGCAGGTGAAGAAGGGCAAGCTCACGCAGGAGAAGCTCGACGCGCGCATGGCGCTGATCACGCCGACGCTGTCCTACGACGACCTGAAGGAGGCGGACCTGATCGTCGAGGCCGTGTTCGAGGAACTCGGCGTGAAGGAACAGGTGTTCCGCAAACTCGACGAAGTCGCGAAGCCGGGCGCGATCCTCGCGTCCAACACGTCGACGCTCGACGTCGACAAGATCGCGGCGTTCACGAAGCGTCCGCAGGACGTCGTCGGCATGCACTTCTTCAGCCCGGCGAACGTGATGAAGCTGCTCGAGGTCGTGCGCGGCGCGCAGACCGCGAAGGACGTGCTCGCGACCGTGATGGCGGTGGCGAAGAAGATCCGCAAGACGGCGGTCGTGTCGGGCGTGTGCGACGGCTTCATCGGCAACCGGATGATTGAGCAGTACATCCGCCAGGCACTCTTCATGCTCGAGGAAGGCGCGCTGCCCGCGCAGGTCGATCGCGCGATCGAGAAGTTCGGTTTCGCGATGGGGCCGTTCCGGATGAGCGACCTCGCCGGCAACGACATCGGCTGGGCGATCCGCAAGCGTCGTTACGTCGAGAAGCCCGATCTGCAGTATTCGAAGATCGCCGACCGCCTGTGCGAGCAGGGCCGCTTCGGCCAGAAGACGGGCGCCGGCTGGTACGACTACGTGCCGGGCGAGCGCAAGGCGAAACCGTCGTCGCTCGTCGACGAGATGGTCGTCGCGTATTCGAAGGAGCGCGGCGTCGAGCGGCGCAAGATTGGCGACGACGAGATCGTCGAGCGGCTGGTGTTCGCGCTCGTCAACGAAGGCGCGAAGATCCTTGAAGAGAAGATCGCATCGAAGGCGTCCGACATCGACATGGTCTATCTGACCGGTTATGGCTTCCCGTTGTGGCGCGGCGGCCCGATGCTGTACGCGGACGTGGTCGGCCTGTACAACGTCGAGCGCGCGATTCGCCGCTACGCGGCCGCGCCGAACGGCGACGCGTGGCAGCTCGCGCCGTCGATCGCCGAGCTTGCGAAGGCCGGCCGCGGGTTCAACGGCTGACGATGCCGCATGGCGGCGCTGCAAGGAGAAACGCAATGAAACGCACCGACGACGTGTTGCTCGTGATCGACGTGCAATACGACTTCATGCCGGGCGGCGCGCTCGCGGTGCCGGACGGCGACGCGGTCGTGCCGGTGATCAACGCGCTCGCGCGACGCTTCGACCAGGTCGTGCTGACGCAGGACTGGCACCCGCGCGACCACGTGTCGTTCGCGGCGAACCATCCGGGCCGCGAACCGTTCTCCACGCTCGCGCTGCCGTACGGCGAGCAGGTGCTGTGGCCCGTGCACTGCGTGCGGGACACCGACGGCGCGGCGCTGCATCGCGACCTCGACATCCCGCAGGCGCGGCTCGTGATCCGCAAGGGCGGCGACGCGCAGGTCGACAGTTATTCCGCGTTCGTCGAGGCCGACCGCACGACACGCACGGGGCTCGCGGGCTATCTGCGCGAACTCGGCGCGAAGCGCGTGTGGTGCTGCGGGCTCGCGACCGACTATTGCGTCGCGTGGTCGGCGCTCGATGCGCGCGCGGCCGGTTTCGAAGCCGCGGTGATCAACGATGCGTGCCGCGCCATCGACCTGAACGGGTCGCTCGCGCACGCATGGCAGCAGATGCAGGCAGCGGGCGTCGCGCATGCGACGTCCGCGGGCGCGCGCCCGGCGGCGTAGCGCATTCCCCATCCGATTCAGGACATGAAGCAGGACCGAAGGAGACTCGCATGACCGAAGCCGTAATCGTATCGACCGCACGCACGCCGCTGGCGAAATCCTGGCGCGGCGCATTCAACATGACGCATGGGGCGACGCTCGGCGGCCACGTGGTCGCGGCCGCGCTCGAACGCGCGAAGCTCGATCCCGCGCGCGTCGAGGACGTGATCATGGGCTGCGCGAACCCCGAAGGCGCGACCGGCGCCAACATCGCGCGGCAGATCGCGCTGCGCGCGGGGCTGCCCGTCACCGTGCCGGGGATGACGGTGAACCGTTTCTGCTCGTCGGGGCTGCAGACCATCGCGCTCGCCGCGCAGCGGATCATCGCGGGCGAAGGCGACGTGTATGTCGCGGGCGGCGTCGAATCGATCTCGTGCGTGCAGAACGAGATGAACCGGCACATGATCCAGGAAGGCTGGCTCGTCGAGCACAAGCCCGAGATCTACTGGAACATGCTGCAGACGGCCGAGAACGTCGCGAAGCGCTACGGGATCGCGAAGGAACGGCAGGACGAGTACGGCGTGCAGTCGCAGCTGCGCGCCGCGGCCGCCCAGGAAGCCGGTCTCTTTCGTGACGAGATCGTGCCGATCACCGTGCTCGCGGGTATCGCCGACAAGGCGACGGGCCGCCTGTTCACGAAGGAAGTAACGGTCTCGGCCGACGAAGGCATTCGCCCGGACACGACGCTCGAAGGCGTGTCGAAGATCCGTTCGGCCGTACCGGGCGGCGTGATCACCGCCGGCAACGCGAGCCAGTTCTCGGACGGCGCGTCGGCCTGCGTCGTGATGAACGCCGAGGTCGCGCAGCGCGAAGGGCTGCAGCCGCTGGGCGTGTTCCGCGGCTTCGCGGTGGCCGGCTGCGAGCCGGACGAGATGGGCATCGGCCCCGTGTTCGCGGTGCCCAAGCTGCTGAAGCAGGCGGGGCTGAAGGTCGACGACATCGGCTTGTGGGAACTGAACGAGGCGTTCGCGGTGCAGGTGCTGTACTGCCGCGATACGCTCGGGATTCCTGAGGATCGCCTGAACGTGAACGGCGGCGCGATCGCGGTCGGCCATCCGTACGGCGTGTCGGGCGCGCGCCTGACGGGCCATGCGTTGATCGAAGGCAAGCGGCGCGGCGTGAAGTACGTGGTCGTCACGATGTGCATCGGCGGCGGGCAGGGGGCGGCCGGCCTGTTCGAAATCCTCTGATTTTTGACCGGTGGCGGCCGCGGCTTCGGTTCGGCGAAGCAGGCGGCCGCGACGCGAATCGGCGCGGCAAGGCCGCCATTCGGAACGACCGGGAAGCAAAAGGCATGCGCCCGGCAATGCCGTTTCCCCTTACTTGTCAAACAAATTGCCCCACCTATACTTGCTCTGACATTTGCCTTTCGGCACGATGGGCCGGATCGTGCGTTGCGCGATCCGTGCCGCGAAGGTTCGAACCAACGCAGCAGACCGACCGGGGACCGAATGAGTACGACCTATGCAGCCGGGGGGGAACCGCCGCGCGTCGTCAGCGCGGCCGCGAGGCTCTACGCGAAATGCCTGCTGGTCGGATTCGCGTTGCTGCCTGCGTATCTGATCGCCTATCTGTGGTTCTTCAGCGACCCGCACGTCGTGTTCGAGAGCCACATTTTCCATGAAATCGCGATCGCGGCCGCGACCCTCGAGGGCGCTTTCGTCACCTATGTGACGTGGGTGTGCTACCGGTCGTCCGGCGAGCCGCTGCTGCGCTGGCTTACACTCGGCTTTCTCGGCTTCGCGATGATCTATGCGCTGCACGGTGCGTTCACCGGGATGGCGCATCACAATATCTGGCTGTTCCTGCTGTACGGGCCCGCGTCGCGGCTCGTGATGTCGATCCTGCTGCTCACGGGCCTGATGTCGTATTCGCGTCCGCCCGATCGCTTCGACAGGCGCACCAGCGTGCGGACGTGGCTGCCGTGGATCGTGTTCTTCGTGATCGTCAACGTGGCCGTCGCGTACATCGCGTATTCGCCGGTCGCGGGCGCGCTGGGCACGCGGCTGTCGATGGAAGGCGGCGCGCTCGTGTTCTCGCTGCTGAACGTCGGCGTGCTGCTCGCGCGGAGGATCCGCTCGCCGCTGATGGTGATCTACGGCGTGTCGATCATGGCGTTCGCGCTGTCGTCGCTCGCATTCATTCTCGGCAAGCCGTGGAATCACATGTGGTGGCTCGCGCACGCGATTTTCGCGGGCGGGTTCTTCCTGCTCAGCTACGGCGTCGTGCAGGCGTTGCAGACGACCCGCTCGTTCTCGGCGATCTACAGCCAGGAAGACCTGATGAGCCGGCTGTCGGAATCGATGGCGCGCACCGAGAGCGCGCTGCAGGAACTGCGGCGCACGAACCAGAAGCTCGAGTACATGGCCGCGACCGATCCGATGACGGGCGCGTCGAACCGCCGGCAGTTCATCGCGCAGGTCGAGCGCGAGATGGTGCGGGCCGAGCGCGACGGCACGCCGTTTTGCCTGCTCGCGCTCGATCTCGACAATTTCAAGAACATCAACGATGCGTACGGGCACCAGATCGGCGACGAGGTGCTGCGCGGCGTCGTACGCCAGTGCCTCGAGGCGATCCGGCCGGCGGGCGGCCTCGCGCGGGTCGGCGGCGAGGAGTTCATGGCGCTGCTGCCGGAGATGCCGCTCGAAGGTGCGCGCATGACGGCCGAGCGCGTGCGCTCGTCGATCGCGAGTTCGCCGTTCGGGCTCGATTTCAAGCGCGTGCAGGTGACGGTCAGCGTCGGCGTCGCGCAATACGGGGTCGACGGCAGCACGGTCGACTCGTTGCTGCGCGTGGTCGACGAGCGGCTGTACCAGGCGAAGCGGGAAGGGCGGAACCGGGTCGTGTCGCGGTGACGCGTTGACGCATCAGCGGCCGGGACGGGCCGCGCACGGCCCGTCGAAATCGGCTGCCTACGACGCGAGCAGCGGCGGAATCGCCGCAAGCACCGCATCGATCGCCACTCTCAGCTTGTGCGGCAGGAACCGCGTCGCGGGCCACACCACATGCATCGGCGTGCCGGGCGACGACACGTGTTCCAGCACGCGCACCAGCGCCCCCGTGCGCAACGCATCGCGCACGAGCCATTCGGGCACGTGAACCAGCCCCGCGCCGCGCATGGCGGCCGCGATCAGGCTGTCGATGTCGTCGAAGCCGAGCCGGTAGTGCAGCGCGGGCTGCACGATGCGGCCGTCCGGCCCTGCCAGCGTCCACGGATTCGCGCGGCCGCCGCGCAGGTAAACGATGCAGCGATGAGCGGCGAGTTCGTTCGTATCGCGCGGCGTGCCCCGCGTGCTCAGATACGCGGGCGACGCACAGACCGCCATCGATTGCACGCCGAGCGGGCGGGCGATCAGCGTATCGCTGTCGGGCAGCGCGCCGCTGCGAATGGCGAGATCGATGCCTTCATCCGCAAAATCGACCACGCGATCGGTGAAATGCCCTTCGACCTGCAGTTGCGGATGCTGCTCCGCCAGATCGAGCAGCAGCGGCGTCACGTGGTGGCGGCCGAACACGACGGGCGCGCTCACGCGAATCCGCCCGGTTGCCTCGCCGCGGCCGGCTTCGAGCATGTGCTGCGCGGCATCGAGCGCCTCCAGCGCCTGCGCGCATTGCTCGTAGAACGCGTGGCCGTCGTCGGTCAACGCGAGACTGCGCGTGGTTCGCACGAACAGCCGCGTCCCGAGCCGCGCTTCGAGCCGGCCGATCGCCTTGCCGACCGCCGAGCGCGTCTGTCCGAGCCGGGCGGCCGCCTGCGCGAAGCTGCCGGCGTCGACCGCCGCGACGAATGCACTGATACCGGCCAGCCTGTCGTGCGAGATTGGTTCCATCTTGTCTACTATAGGTCGATAAATTAGCGTCACATGGCGATTGCGGGAATCATTATCCTGCCAACTCCTCTGTTTTCGTTATCGGAGTCGCCATGTCGTCACTCATGCATCGCTGGCAATCGCCGGCTTTCGGCCGTCAACACCTGCAACTCGCGGCCGTACCGATTCCGACGCCGGGCCCGCGCGACGTGCTGGTGCGCGTGGATGCGGTCGCGCTGAACTATCGCGACCTGCTGGTGTTGCGCGACGGGATGGGGATGGCCGTGCCGTTCCCGCTGGTGCCCGGTTCGGACATGCGCGGCGAGGTTGTCGCGACAGGGGCCGACGTGACGGACTTCGCGCCGGGCGACGCGGTGATCAGCACGTTCTTCACCGGTTGGCAGGACGGCCTCCAGCCGCGCGGCAGCGTGCCGCTCGGCGTGCCGGGGCCGGGGATGCTGTCCGAGTACGTGGTGCTCGGCGCCGATTCGCTGGTGGCCGCGCCGCGCACGCTCGACGCCGCGCAGGCCAGCACGCTCACCTGTGCAGGGTTGACCGCGTGGTATGCACTTGCCGACGCATCGACGACACGGCCGGGCGATACGGTGGTCGTGATCGGTACGGGCGGTGTGGCATTGTTCGCCGTGCAGATCGCCCATGCGCAGGGGGCGCGCGTGATCGTCGTGTCGGGCAGCGACGAGAAGCTCGAGCGCGCGAAACGGCTCGGCGCGCACGACGGGATCAACCGCACGCGCACGTCGGACTGGGCAGCCGAAGTGCGCGCGCTGACCGGCGGGCGCGGCGCCGATCACGTGCTGGAACTCGCGGGCGCGGACAATTTCGGGCGTTCGCTGTCGTCGCTCGTGCAGGGCGGCCGCGTGTCGGTGATCGGCAATCTGGGTGGTGATGCGCTGACGACGTCCGTGTATCCGCTGCTGACGGGGCGTGCGACCGTGCAGGGGATCGGCGTCGCACACCGGCGCGCGCTCGAGGATCTCGTGCGCGCGGTGGACTGGCTGAAGCTGAAGCCGGTGGTCGAGCGCGAGTATGGGTTCGACGCGCTACCGGCCGCGCTCGACCACCTCGAACGCGGCGCGTTCGGCAAGGTGGTCGTGCGGATGCGTTGAGCGGTTTCGTACGCACTGAAGCCCCGAGGCGAGGCGCCCCGGGGCTTTTGCATTTTCCGCGCGCGAGGCGCTATCGCGACGCGACGGCCGCCGCCGCGTTTGTCGGCCGCACATCCTGCATGCGCTGCGACGCCTGCCACCAGTACTTGCCCGCGCGCTGCTGCGGATCGCGGATCGCGAGATACGTCGTACTCCACAGCTGCGCCGCGTTGGCTTCGGTGGCGTCCGCGCTGCGCGTGCCGAACGCATCGGTCTGGTACTGCCCGTTCACATAGGACCACGTCCACATCTCCGACGTGCGCATGTCGCGTCCGTTCGAGATCACCTGCCAGATCGTCTGCCGTGCCTGCGTGAGCAACGCGCGGGTCGTGGCCGACAGGTCCTGGCGCGCGAGCTGGCGATCGAGCCCGGCCACCCACATCGCCTGCTGCCACGACCAGATCACCGTGCCGTGATACGCGGAGCTCGTGAACTTCGGCCACAGCGACGAGTTCGCATACGCCGGGTTCGCGATCAACATCCCCGCATCGGTCACGAGCCCGGCCGGGAACGGTCGCGTGACGTCGGTGACGATCCGCTGGAGCTGGTCGTCCGGCGGCGTGCCGAACAGCAGCGCGAAGCCGCCGTCGGAATTCATCACCGGAACCGGATTGCCCTGCTGATCGAGCGACAGCGCGTAGAACGACAGCGGTGCCCCGGGCGCGGCGCCGGCCGGCACACCGGCGGACGGCGCATAGGCCGACACGTCGGTGGCCGCCTGCGCGGCCGGCACGCTGACCTGGAACAGCGGCGGCGCCTGCGTTTCCCACGTGGCAGCCTGGTTCGCCGTGTTGGCGAGCGTCGCGCGCTGCCCGGCATCGAGGTACGGATCGAGCAGGCCGCGCGTGAGGAACGCGCTTGCCGCGCGCAGCGCGGCCGGCACGAGCACCGCGTTTACGTCGTACGGGTACACGCCGCCGCCGAGCCCGTCGGTGCTGTCGCGCCAGTTGCCGACGATCTCGCCGGGCCGCAGGTGGATCAGGTTCGCGACCGACGGCTGCTGTGCGAACGGCTGCGCGGTCGTCGCGACGTGCAGCAGGTTGACGACCAGGCGGGCGCCGTTGGTCTGGCCGTCGCTGCCGCGCTGCGCCAGATAAGCGGCCGCGCGCGCCTGGCCACGCGTATCGTCGATCAGCCACGCGGCCGCGATCGGCGCGAGCAGGTAGTCGCTGTCGATCATCTTGTAGTCGTAGGTCGGCGTCGGATCGTTCGGCCGCCCGTTCTTCTGGTTGTCGACCAGCGCGAATTCGCCGATCCCTTCCTCGTGCGCGACCTTGCCGTCGACCGACAGGCGGCTCAGCACCGACGACAAGCCGGCCTCGATCGCCGCGGGGGCGAGCACGGGCATCAGCATGCGGACCGAGATCAGCGTGTCGCGGCCGAAGTACGTGTCGTATTGCCACGAGCCGGCCAGCAGCTTGTCGTTGAAGCTCAGGAATTCGAGCACGTTCTGGCTCACCGGATCGGGGTTCACGGACGGCGCGAGCAGCTCGGCGCGCGTGATCGGCAACAGCGGCGTCTCGCCCGACAGCGCATCGACATGCAGCCTCAGCGTGCGCGAGCCGGCCGGTGCGCTCAGCACGAGCTTGCCGCCCGCGGCCGGCGCGATGCTGCCGCCGTCGCGCAGCGTGATGCGCAGCGCATAACCGGGCGCGCCGTCGATCCGGTCGCGTTGCCATTGCGCGGCGTTGCCCTGGATCGTCGGCGCCGTGACGATCTGCTGCGGAATCGTTGCGCCGCCGTTGAAGTCGCGCAGGAAGCGCACGTTGCTGAGCACGCCCTGGCGGATCGTCAGCGTGCTGGTGTCCACCGACACGTCGGCGCCGATGCCGTACAGCGGGCGGCCGTGCGTGTCGGGCGCCGACAGCGTGGACGGCGGCGTGTCGAGGCTCCAGTTCACCGGCTGCGCGGTGTCGTCGAACCACAGCCCCGTGCCGCTGTTGCCGGCGGGGAAGACCACGAGCAGGCGCGGTTTCGTCGACGAGCGCACCAGCAGATGCGCAGCCACCTTGTCCTGCCGGTAGAACGCGTTGATCTGGCCGCCGGCGTCCATGCGGAACGACAGCGCGGCGTTGTTCGACGGTGTGCCGCTCGACTGGACGTCGTCGTCGTTGCAGGCCGCGAGCAGGGCGGCGCAGACGAACCCGAGACACAGCGACTTCGCAAGGCGATGCATGTTGATGTCCCTCCTGATGACTGGCGATTTTTATCGGAATGGTCGAGTGAACGGATCTTCTGTCCGTTTCGTTTTGTGTCGCGGGCATGTGGGTGAATGCCGGGCGTTAATCAGGTATTGATGCTTCTGCGGCAAGCGAATTGAGCGGCAAATAAACGAATGGCCGATAAATGCCGAAAACTGAAATACCAGAGGGCGTCGCCCTGCGGTGCCGCACGGGGAAAGGCAATGCGGATGGCCTTCGCGTGGGCGAACGACGGTTCGTGTACGGCGGGAGAAAACGAAACGTAAGCCGTCGTAGGGGATTCTAAATTTGCGGGAAAGTCGAAGTCAATAACGTTTTCGAGATTTTATGATATTCGATTGATATCGTCGCGCAATTATTACTCGTCGAATCGGTAAAATATGCGATTTAATGGGAGTGGGTAATGGAATCCGCTTATCAAGCGATGAAATGATTGGCAATGACGTTTCATTCGGGCAATTGATTCCGGACAGGAAACGAATCGTCGCGTTCGTGCAGGAGGTTGTCGTGCAAGCCGTGTTCCTGCGATTCAACCCGGGACGAGCGCCGTGTCGGTTTCGAAGCGTGATTCCGATAACCGAACCTATGGTCGACGGCGGCCTGAGTCGTCGAGCCGCCTCACGATGCACAGCCGAGCCGATCTGTCGGCCGAAAAGACGATCGCGCTGAAGGCGTTCAAGATGGGGCTTGATGATGCGTTTCCGATCGAGTCGGACGAACACACGTTCGCGTCGCGAGGGTGGCTCACGGTCGTTACGTCGAACAGAGGGACCAACGGGAAGGTGAAGGTCGGACGCGGGAAGAAGCCGGGCAAGAAGACCAACCGTGTTGGTCCGACGCCGGAGTAGTACCGGGCAGACGATTCGCCCGCCTTTCAGCTAACAATTTTTCCAGGAAGCCGTTTCGAGCATCGTCGATGGTGCGTTCAATGTGTCCGCTCGTGTGCTCCGGCCCTTGCTCGATCTTTACGACGGATTCGCCAGCCGGTTCGTAGCGGATCCTCGGCAAGGGCCGGTGCGGCACGATTTATGAGTTGCTAATTGCCAATCGCGACGAATGCAAAGCTTCTGTTTTGAAGGCTGCCTGAATTATTGCCGGTATTGGCCTGGCAGGAATTCTTGTTGACGAACGGGAAGGCTACGCCGTCGGAATTAGCCTGTCCTGTTTCGTTGAAGTTGTTTTGAGATCCGACAAGCCCGGGAAGTGCCGAGAATCCGGGGCTGAAGGAGATCGAATATTTGCCGGAGCTGACGTTCTCGACGGTGAAATCCCCGCTGCCGTTGAGAATGGATCCGTTTTTGTCGATGGTGCCCCAAACGATACGAGCCATTATTGCCTCCGGTGTGGTCGATGTAAAAATGTGCCATATCTGGATGGCTTGCGCCAATGCGATCAATAAATTCGGAGTGCGAAAAATCGCATATGGATCACATTGGAGTTTTGATGGTAGGTCTTGATTGTATGAAAGTAAACCGCTGGTTAAAGTGGGTTTTATCGCTTGAATATTGTGATTTTGTTCTCTTTGGAAGAATTGTTTTTTGATTTTGATTGGTCAATATATTGAAGGGAATGTGACTTCTGTTGAGTATTCTGGATGCCGTTCGAGCTGGCTCGGGCGGCTTTTTTATGGGGCGGATGCAAGGCCACGAAAAGACATATATGAACGCCGCGGATTTGCAAGCTGTTGTTTCGACAGTCTACGGTCTACTGCATCTAGCCGATGCAAGCGCGATCAGCTTTGGCCGCAATGGGCCAAGAACTGCCTGTCGCGACGGCTGCTTCCGGAAGGGATATGCCACACTGGCCTGATACGATGGCTTCGACCGAGGACATGATGATGTTTGCAATCTACGCCAAAGACATTCTGGTTGGATATTCCGCTCTAGAGCTGGGCGATCCGCCCATGGGTGTTGCGTTCGGCAAATTTGTCGCTGCTGACGCGTACGGAGAAATTCAGCACGACTGCCAGACGAACCATGGCGATCAATCGGGGCTCGCCTTGAGCGTAAAGACGCCGGCAGGAGGCTTGGTGCCATGTGCCGGGGTTGCGATCCTGGACTACTCGAATCACGTCGAGGACGGTGAACCAGCGTACGTCGAAGCGACCGTGTTAGGCATACCGTATGCCCTCTACGGCGAACTATTTCCGGAGCACGTTGCTCGCTACGAGCAACGGTTCAGCGGGAGCTGAGCGACTGCTTTTCGGCGCCGAGATTTCACCGGCGTACTTCCCCTACTGGTCGATCACGGCCCTGATGAGGGCACATCCAAGTAATTTCAGACCTGATCAGTAAGCGGCTCGGCCCGGCCGTTTCCCCGATCGCGTGCGCGCGGGGCATGATGGCGATGGCGTGGTTAAGTCCGTGTAGATCAGGGGGATCGTGTCCGTGATCGGCGATCGTGGACACGATCTATCCAGATCTACCCGGTTGAGGATGTGGACGGGGCGGCTGGCTACAACTTGTCGGCCACATTCCAGGGCAGCAATTCGTCAATTCGTGAGATCTTGTGATCAGCGATATGGGTCAGGACGTATTCCAGGTAGGCACGCAGGTTGATCTCGTCGAGCTTACACGTCCCGATCAAGCTATACATTGCAGCGGCACGCTCGCCCCTGCTGTCGGAGCCGACGAACAGATAAGTTTTGCGTCCGACCGCGACGCACCGCAGGGCGTTTTCGGCCAGCACGTTGCTGATCTCGGCCCGACTGTCCTCGCAGTAGAACGCGAGGGCTGCCCAGTGGTTGAGCGAGTAGTTGATCGCCTGGGCGAGCGTGGACTTCGTCGACAGCGTCGCGAGTTTGGCCCTGATCGTCACTTCGAACTTCGCGAGCAACGGCTTGCTCTTTCCCTGCCTCACGTGTCCGCGCTATTGAAACGCCGGGCTGCGGGCAGATCTGTACCAGTTCGTCTCGAGCAGCATCGTCATATTCTCGGCGCCCATTTCGCTTTCGGCAGATGACCAGTCGGCTACGCAGGTCTCGTTTCTCACTCATGCACTCTGATACCAGCCGTCTACGTGGACACGTAGCATCAGAGCGAAGCGATTTTTGGACAAGGACGTCGTTAGCGGACCGCATACCGGCGAGAATCTGATGACGATGCGGAAATCACGCATCCCCCCGCCATCCTACAGATCTGTCAAAAGAGCCAGTATTTGTTTCGTTATAATTTTTTTGGGGGGAGGCTGTAATATATTGTAATGATATGTAATATACGGGTTCGTGATATTCGTCTAGTTGCTGCTTGCATCGGCACGTTCATGAGTGCCGGCGGGGCGCGGGGGGCAAGGGCGAAAAGCGGGCCTGCGCAAACCTGAGCGGTTGGTGGAACTCGAGTATCTGCTGACGCATCGCGGCCAGCGTGGGCAGAGCTTCGCATAGGAATTGCCGGACGACGGTGCGGGTGACGACGCGGCGCACCTGACCGGGCCGACAACAAGGCTCCAATTTGTCGATCGGGGGACGCAGGGGGCGGGGTTGGCGGGGTCAACGCGGCCTCAAAACGAACCTATACCCATCATCTCGTGCCAGACGAGAGCGGCGAATGTTTTAGCGGCATCGGGCAGTCCAAGACTGATGGTCATTCGACATACATCTGCGGTTGAGATAAATCTGCAGATTTTCAGACCAATCCCACAGACGCTACAGCACGCTATCGAGAAGATGGGTATTTTGCGTGTGCCTGCAGCGGATAGGTGACACTGTTTAATTGAGCGGAAACCAGAGCAAATGAAAAAAACAATACTTTCGGTGACTTCGGGGCTTGCGATCGCCTTTGCCTTGACGGGCTGCGCCTCCCAAAGCTTGGAGATGCCTTCGGCGGCGACTCTCCCTCCAGATCAAGTTGCCGTTTTAAAAATCGATCGGTCGGTGAAATCTAACGGACTAACGCCGCAACTTAATGCGATCGCCGACGTGAACGGGGTCGCTTTGCTTGAGTCGCGTGGTTTTCACGACTATTACAAGATCAAGATCGCGCCGGGCACCTATACGGTGCAACTGAAAGTCTACTCTTACAACTACGCCCCGGCTTTCCCGAAAGTCACGTTGCAAGTCGAGGCAGGGAAAACCTATCTCTTCACGAGCAGCATCGTGCTGAATGGCAAGGCGGTGCGTGTGGAGTATCTCCCAGTGGAGACGAGCGCTGACTCGACCCCCGAAGAATGATGGCTACGTTTATAAAGACAGCGGTAATAATGGGAACTGCGATCAGCCTCACAAGCTGCGTGAGCATTGCCCCTCCTATCGCCCTCTCGAACCAATCCGATGCATCGAAGGTGCGCTTCGTTAATGGAGCCGATTCTGCGTGGATCGATCTATACCCGGAAGACGAGTGCAATAACGGCATGAACATCATCAACGACAACGTAATAGCCAATGTAGTACGTGCGGTTTCAGAGGGAAATCCAAGGCGCGTTGGAATGATGGCCTCCAAAGATCCTTTGGACAGAAACGTTGCCGAGTTTGCTTTTGCACCGAACCAGGTTATCAACGTGGGCATCGGCGGCAACAGAGGTGCGCTTCGCAATTCCTGCCTCGGGGGGCTTAGCTTCAGAGCGGGCGCCGGCCAGCAGTATGAGGTTGAGTTGACCGGCAGTGATGTCCGATGCTGGCTGAAAGTAAGCACACTCGAATCCGATGCCACGGGCGTGACGCGCCGGCCGGTGCAGGATTTGCAGCCGCTCGTTTGTAAGAGCGCTCGCCAATAGCAAGAACTATCGTGATCGCTTAGAGACGATTTCTTAAAGACGGCTGAGTCTGCTGCAAGGTGTTCCAGCAGATCAAGCAGCAGCTAGAGGTTCTTCTTCCCGGCAATGCTGTACTTGTATCGCCAGAGCTTGGCGCCGGACGGAATCACCAACAGATACAGCCCATTGCCGTCGGTAAGTTTGGTAGGCTAGTCGCCTGCCTTTGCTTGTCGGATCTTGACGTCGGTAAGCAGCGCGGTGAAAACGCGGGTATCACCTTCGGCGGCTTGAAACGATGCCCGCTCCGATACCCGCTTTTACCCCGGGCGGGACATGATTCCCGGCGAACGCAAGCGAACGGTGGAAGGGCTCAGGATGCCCGGTCGGCAAGAATTCTAGGAAAATCGCGGCACCAAGACGAACTGGAGCGAACGAAGTGATCAGACATATTGTGATGTGGAAGTTGAAGGAATCGGCAGAAGGCGCGACGCGCGCGCAGAACGCGCTGAAGCTGAAGGAAAAGCTCGAAGGCTGCCGCGATCTCGTGCCGGGCATCCTGCAGATCGATGTCGGCGTGGCGACACCCGGCCTCGACGCGACCTCCGACATCGTGCTCGTGTCCGATTTCACGGACAAGGCCGCGCTCGACGCGTACCAGGTGCACCCGGTTCACCAGGAAGTGAAGAAATTCGTCGTCGCGGTGGCTGAATCGCGCGAGTGCGTCGACTACATCGTCGACAGCGCACGATGAGCGACGCGGCATCCCCGGCGGACGTCCCGTCGATCGAAAGCCCGTTCGTCGACATGCTCGGCGTGCGACTCGTGTCCGCGAAGGACGGTGCGAGCGAGATCGTGCTGCCGCTCGAAGAGCGGCACATGAACACGTGGAGCATCGCGCACGGCGGCGTGACGATGACGCTTGCGGACATCGCGCTCGCGATGGCCGCGCGCAGCCTGACCGACGACGGCATCGGCGTCGTGACGGTCGAGATGAAGGTGAACTTCATGCAACCGGGTCGTGGCGAGTTGCGCGCATACGGGCGCGTGATGCATCGCTCGACGACGATGGCCTACTGCGAAGGAGAAGTGCGCGACAGCGACGGCAATTTCGTCGCGAAGGCGCTCGGTACGTTCAAGTACATGCGGCGGATCGCGGTGGGCCGCGACATCAAGCGGCAGCGCTCGCGCACAGCGCCGGACGCGCAGCCCGGCCCGAGCGACGCGTAAGCACCCGGACGCACGGCCCTGCCTTTCCCGAGGCAGGGCCGTTTTGTTTGGTGTCGCTGATGCGCGCGCCGGACGCGTTTCACGGAACGCCGAAGGGTCGTCATTTCGGCAAGCAGCGTGTACCGCCCGTCCGCCGCGGGCGTGGCATCATGTGACGCTTGTCCGCTTACGGCGCCGCGCACGCGCCGTCCTCACCGATGCCGCTGAATCCGAAGATCGCCCAGGTGCTCGACATGATCGAGCGCGCGAAACGTCCGTCCTATCACCACCAGACGCCGCAGCAGGCGCGCGCCGCGTATGAGAAGAGCGCGCCGATTCTCGACGTCGCACCGGCGACGATGCATTCGGTCGAGGAATGCGTCGTGCCGACGCGCGACGGTCGCACGATCGGCGCGCGGCTGTACTTGCCGGTCGCGCCGAGCCTCGCGGAGCCGCTGCCCGCGCTCGTCTACTACCACGGCGGCGGCTTCACGGTCGGCAGCGTCGACACGCACGATGCGCTGTGCCGGATGTTCGCGCGCGATGCGCAATGCGCGGTGCTGTCGGTTGGCTACCGGCTCGCGCCCGAACATCGGTTCCCGACCGCGGTGAACGACGCCGACGACGCATTGCGATGGCTGCATCGCGAGGCCGCCACGTTCGGCATCGACGCAGCACGGCTGGCGGTCGGCGGCGACAGCGCGGGCGGCACGCTCGCGACCGTCTGCGCGGTGCTCGCGCGCGACGCCGGCATTCACCTCGCGCTGCAAATGCTGATCTACCCGGGCGTGACGGGCCACCAGGACACCGAGTCTCACGCGCGGCTCGCAAACGGCTACCTGCTGTCGCAGGACACGATCCAGTGGTTCTTCGCGCAATACGTGCGCGATTCCGGGGACCGCGACGACTGGCGCTTCGCGCCGCTCGACGGCACGCGCGGCGCGCCGTCGTTCGCGGGTGTCGCGCCGGCGTGGATCGCGACGGCCGAGTACGATCCGCTGAGCGACGAGGGCGCCGCGTACGCGGACAAGCTGCGTGCGGCCGGCAACGCGGTTACGCTGGTCTGCTATCCGGGGATGATCCACGAATTCTTCAAGATGGGCGGCTACGTGCCGGAAGTGCGAGCCGCGCATGCGGACGCGGTCGCGGCGCTGAAGGCCGCATTCGACGACGTTTGACGACTGGCGTTTGACGGCGTGCGCGCCGCATGGGGGGCAGCGATGACGGACGGCGTGGTGGAAACGGGCGACTGGACGGTCCTGGGCGGCGACGCCGCGCGGATCCGCGATGCGGTGTTCGTGCGCGAGCAGCGGATTCCGCCGGAATGGGAGCTCGACGACGACGATCCGCTGTCGCTCCATGCGGTTGCGTACCGGATCGATGCGGTGACGGGAATCCGCCGTGCGGTCGCGACGGGGCGGTTGCTGCCGTCCGGCACGATCGGCCGCGTCGCCGTGCTGGCCGACGCGCGCGGGCAGGGTGTCGGGTCAGCGGTGCTGAACGCGCTGCTCGACGCCGCACGGCGCCGCGGCGAAACCGTCGTGCGGCTCTATGCGCAGGCGTCGGCGGTGTCGTTCTACGTGCAACACGGTTTCGCGGCGGTCGGCGAACCGTTCGTCGAAGCCGGGGTGCCGCACGTCGAGATGGCGCGCGCGCCGTAGCGCGGCACGCGCGTTCAGCGCGGCCGCGTTGCGTCGATATCGAACGTGAACGCGCGTTCGAACGTGCCCGGGCGGACGGTGCGGTGCGAGCCGTCGTCGTCGCAGCGCTCCTTGATCTCGACCGTCAGCCGCACGCCTTCCTTCATTGTGACGCGCAGCGCGGTCGTGCCGCGCGTGCCGTACTCGGGCGTCTCGATGAACGCGGCCGACAACGCACGCTCGCGCTCGATCGGAATGCCCGTGTGCGGCAGGGCTTCGTCGTCCGCGACATGCGGATCGCGCATCAGATCGATCAGTTCGTCGAGCGACGGGGTCGGGTTGTCGGTGAGCAGCGTGCCGAGCTCCGCGCGCTTGCGCACCACTTTCGGCCAGGGCGTATCGAGCCGCGCATTCGACAGCGCATGCACGCCGGGCGTGACCGCGACGGGCGCGGCGACACTGCTTTCGCCCTCGGGCGCGCGGTTGCAGAACCACGCGAGTTCGCGCCGCTTCCAGTCGCCGACGAGCAGGTTGAAGCCGTTGTACACGGCCGCATGCTCGGCAAGCTGTCCGAGGTAGTCGAGGGGCGCGACGGACGGACCGCCGAGGAAATCGGACACGAGCTTGCCGCGGGTCGGCGCGCCCGCGCGGATGTCGAACGGCGCGCGGTAGTTCGTCAGCGCCGCGAAGCGGCCGTCGCGCGATACGCCGAGCCACGTGCCGCCTGCTTCGAGATCGCGACCGGCCAGCACGCCCGGTACATCTTCCCACCACGAGAGCGGCGCGCTCGTGCGGCGAAAGAACTCGTCGCGGTTGGCGGCCAGGGTAAAGACGGGACCGGCGGCGGTATCAGGCTGCCAGTCGAAAGCGATCAGACACATCAGGCGAATCTCTCGCAGGAAACATCGGGCGCCGGCGACTTGCGAGCCGGCGCGCGAACGGGTTGTCAGTGCGTCATGCTTCCGTCGGCCATGCGTACGGGAGTGCGTCGAACGCGAGCACCGGGCCGTCGGCCGAACCGAGATGCACGGTGCCGTTGTCGAGCGCGGCGAGCTTGATCTCGACGAGCGCGTCAACGCCGCCGGCGGGCGCGGCTGCCGCATTGACGATCATCCCGCACGGCTGGCCGGGATCGTCGCTGTGGAACAGCTCGACGCCGGCATGCACGGTATCGGTCTCGCCGGCGACGTGCGCGAGCGCGGTGCGGCGCTTGATCGTGCCGCGGTACTGGCTGCGCGCGACGATTTCCTGGCCCGGGTAGCACCCCTTGCGAAAGTTAACGGCGCCGATCACGTCGAAGTTGACCATCTGCGGCACAAACTGCTCGACGGCCGGCTGCGTGATGCGCGGCTCGCCCGCGCGAACGTCGAGCCAGTCCCACACGGCCGGCGACACGATCGGCAGCGTGCCGGCGAGCGCGGCGACGCGCGCATCGACTTCCGCGCGCGGGCCGATCCACAGATAGCGCTTGCGGCCGGCCGCATCGGGCACGCGGATCAGCGCGCCGGCCGGGCCGTCGACCTTCACGTGCACGCCGTCCGGCAGCGCATCGAAGATGCCCGAGAGCGCGTTGCGCACGTCGCCCGCGAAGCCGACCACGGCGAGCGCGTCGCTCGCGTCGGTGAGCTTTGCCTTCGCGCGCAGCACGAACATCGACAGCCGCTTTTGCACGGCAGGCTGCACGTCCTTCGACACCAGCAGGCGCACGCCGTGGCCGGCACGCCACGTGAGGAACGACCCGAGGAGGCGCCCCTTCGGCGAGCAATAACCGGACAGCCGTGCGGTCGCGGCATCGAGATGCTCGATGTCGTTGGTCAGCTGGCTGTGCAGGAACGTCGCGGCGTCGTCGCCGGCGACGTCGATCACACCGAACTGCGGCAACGGCATGCAGGCGCCCGGCGCGTCGAAATCGGCGGCGGACGGGCGGGGGAAAACGGGGAGCGAGGCGGGTGCGGCCTGGGCAGCCGGTGAAGCGAACGGTGTGCTCATGGAATGAGGGAACAGTCAACCCTGACTTTGACGAAGGCGAGCAAGTATTATATGGGTCTTACCTGAGTCACGTTTCCATGTCCCTACTGAAGAAATGCGCCGCGACGATCGTGGCGCTGGTCGTCGTTGTGGCCGCTGCCGGCGCGGGCGGCGGGTATTACTGGGCAACCCGGCCGCTGTTGCTGGGTTCGGCATCGCTCGACGTCACGATCAAGCCGCGCAGCAGCGTGAAGAGCGTCGCGCTGCAATTGCGGCGCGGCGGCGTGCCGGTCGAGCCGCTCGGTTTCGTCGCGATGACGCGCGTGCTCGGGCTGTCGAGCCGGCTCAAGTCCGGCAACTACGAATTCAAGACCGGCATCACGCCTTACGACGTGCTGCAGAAGATCGCGCGCGGCGACGTGAACGAATACGTCGCGACGGTCATCGAAGGCTGGACCTTCAAGCGGATGCGCGCGGAACTCGACGCGAACCCCGATCTCGCGCACTCGACGGCCGGCATGAGCGACGCCGAGCTGTTGCGCGCGATCGGCGCGTCGGACAACGCCGTGCAGCGCGGCAGCGGCGAGGGGCTGTTCTTCCCGGATACCTACCTGTTCGACAAGGGCACGAGCGACCTGAACATCTACCGGCGCGCGTACCACCTGATGCAGACGCGTCTCGACGAAGCCTGGGTCGCCCGCGTGCCGGGGTTGCCGTACAAGTCGCCTTACGAAGCGCTGACGATCGCGTCGATCATCGAGAAGGAAACGGGCCACGCGGCCGACCGCGCATTCGTCGCGGCCGTGTTCGCGAACCGGTTGCGCATCGGCATGCCGCTGCAGACCGATCCGTCGGTGATCTACGGACTCGGCGATGCGTACGACGGCCGCCTGCGCAAGCGCGACCTGCAGGCCGACACTCCTTACAATACCTACACCCGACGCGGGTTGCCGCCGACGCCGATCGCGTTGCCGGGCGTTGCCGCGCTGCAGGCGGCGATCAATCCGGCGCAGACGAGCGCGCTCTATTTCGTCGCGAAGGGCGACGGCACGAGCGTGTTCTCGGACACGCTCGGCGACCACAACAAGGCCGTGGACAAGTACATACGAGGTCAATAATGGCGAGCGGTAAATTCATCACGTTCGAAGGGATCGACGGGGCGGGGAAGACCACCCACCTGCAGTGGTTCTGCGAACGCCTCCAGGGCAAGCTGGCCGCGGCCGGCCGGCAGGTCGTCGTCACCCGCGAACCGGGCGGCACGCAGCTCGGCGAGAAACTGCGCGAGATCCTGCTGAACCAGCCGATGGATCTCGAGACGGAAGCGCTGCTGATGTTCGCCGCGCGCCGCGAGCATCTGGCGCTCGTGATCGAGCCCGCGCTCGCGCGCGGCGACTGGGTCGTGTCCGATCGCTTCACCGACGCGACGTTCGCGTACCAGGGCGGTGGCCGCGGGCTGCCGCGTGACAAGCTCGAGGCGCTCGAGCGCTGGGTGCAGGGCGGCTTCCAGCCCGACCTCACGGTGCTGTTCGACGTCGCGCCGCACGTTGCGAGCGAGCGCCGCGGTGCCGCGCGCATGCCCGACAAATTCGAAAGCGAGTCCGACGCGTTCTTCGCGCGCACGCGCGGCGAATACCTGCGGCGTGCGGAAGAAGCGCCGCACCGTTTCGCGATCGTCGACGCGACGCAGTCGATTCCCGAGATCCGCCAGCAGCTCGAACGCGTGCTCGCCGCGCTGTAACACGCAAGGAACGCACCACATGATCTATCCGTGGCAGACCGACGACTGGAACCGCCTGCAGCAACTGCGCGCGCAATGGCCGCATGCGCTGCTGCTGCACGGCCAGGCCGGGATCGGCAAGCTGCAGTTCGCACAGCATCTCGCGCAGGGCTTCCTGTGCGAATCGCCGAAGCCGAACGGCGAGCCGTGCGGCGCTTGCGCGGCCTGCAACTGGTTCTCGCAGGGTAACCATCCGGATTACCGGATCGTGCTGCCCGAGGCGCTGGCCGGCGAGGCGCCGGGCGCTGCAGACGACGCGAAGCCGGCCGACGCGGACGAAGGCGGCAAGAAAACGCGCGCGCCGAGCAAGGAAATCAAGATCGAGCAGGTGCGCGCGCTGCTCGACTTCTGCGGGGTCGGTTCGCACCGCGGCGGCGCGCGCGTCGTCGTGCTGTATCCGGCCGAGGCGCTCAACGTCGCCGCGTCGAATGCGCTGCTGAAAACGCTGGAGGAACCGCCGTCCGGCGTCGTGTTCCTGCTCGTGTCGGCGCGCATCGACCGCCTGTTGCCGACCATCATCAGCCGCTGCCGGCAGTGGCCGATGTCCGTGCCGGCGCCCGACGCGGCCGCGGCGTGGCTCGCCGCGCAGGGCGTCGACCATGCGAGCGCGCTGCTCGCCGAAGCCGGTGGCGCACCGCTCGCGGCGCTGGCGCTCGCGAGCGACGAGAACCGCCCGCTGCGCGACTACACGCTCGGGCAGCTCGCGGCCGGCGCGGCATGCGACCCGTTCGCGTGCGGCGAGACGCTGCAGAAACTGCCGGTGCCGCTGGTGCTCGGCTGGCTGCAGCGCTGGTTGTACGATCTGCTTGCGCAGCGGATGGCGGGTGCGCCGCGCTACTTCCCGATGCACGCGGCGGCGCTCGCGCGCTGCGCGGAGTCGGTCGACGCGAACGCGTTCGCGCGCTTCATGAAAGCCGTGACGCGCCAGCGGACGGTCGAGAACCATCCGCTCAACGCGCGGCTCGTATTCGAGGAATTGTTTCTCGGATATCGGGAAATATTCGCGTGATCCGGTATTGTTTCCAATGGGTTGCGAAACGATGAACGGCTCACGCAGCGACGCGACCGTGGCCGGCCGGCCCGCGAACGCCGCCCGTTGCCGCATGCCGGCGAGCGCATGAGCGCTGGCCTTACGTATTCAGGAAACACGATGTTCGTCGATTCTCATTGCCACATCAATTTCAAGGGCCTGGCCGACCGCCTGCCGGCCGTTCTCGAGAACATGCGCGAGCATGACGTCACGCACGCGCTGTGCGTGTCCGTCGATTTCGAGACGCTGCCGGAGGTCCTCGCGATCGCGGACGCGCACGACAACGTCTACGCGTCGGTCGGCGTGCATCCCGATCACGAGGACGCGCGGGAGCCGACGCTCGCGGAGCTCGTCGAGCTGGCCGCGCACCCGAAGGTCGTCGCGATCGGCGAAACGGGCCTCGACTACTACCGTCTCGAAGGCCGCTCGATCGCCGACATGGAGTGGCAGCGCGAACGCTTTCGCACGCACATCCGCGCCGCGACCGCGACGATGAAGCCGCTGATCGTCCACACGCGGTCGTCGTCGGAGGACACGCTGCGGATCATGGCCGAGGAGCGCGCGGACGTGCCGGGCGGCGTGATGCACTGCTTCACCGAGCCGTGGTCGGTCGCCGAGCAGGCGCTCGCGCAGAACTTCCATATCTCGCTGTCGGGCATCGTCACGTTCAAGAACGCGACCGACGTGCAGGACGTCGCGCGGCGCGTGCCGCTCGACCGGCTGCTGATCGAGACCGACTCGCCGTACCTCGCGCCGGTGCCGTATCGCGGCAAGCCGAATGAACCTGCGTACGTCAGCCATGTCGGACGCTTTATCGCATCCGAGCGCGGGATCGCCGTCGAGGCGCTTGCCGATGCGACGACGCAGAATTTTTTCCGGCTGTTCAAGATCGCCCGCTAACGACGCGCGCGCAGCCGACAACCCAGGGAAGGAGCCCACAACAATGACGAAGCCGACCAACCATCTGCCCAAACGCGCACTCGTTGCCGCCGCACTCGTCGCGAGCAGCCTGTTCGCCGCGGCCGGCGCGCATGCCGAGTCGCTCGACGCGATCGTCAAGGCGGTCAAGTTCGACGACATCGCTGACATCGGCAAGCAACTGAAGAACGGCCTCGATCCGAACACGCTCGCGCCGAACGGCGATCCGCTGCTGGTGATCGCCGCGCGCGAGAAGTCCGACAAGGTCGTGGCGGCGATCGCCACGACGCCGAACGTCGACCTCGAGAAGGAAGACAAGGCTGGCGAGAACGCGCTGATGCTCGCGTCGCTGAACGGCGATGTCGGCCTCGCCAAGCTGCTGATCGACAAGGGCGCGGAAGTCAGCAAGAAGGGTTGGGCGCCGCTGCACTACGCGGCGACCAATGGCCAGGACGCGGTCGTCAAGCTGCTGCTCGATCACGACGCGTATATCGATACCGCATCGCCGAACGGCACGACGCCGCTGATGATGGCCGCGCGCGGCAACCATGCGACGACGGTCAACCTGCTGCTCGACCAGGGTGCCGATCCGCAGGTGAAGAACCAGCTCGGCATCACCGCGCTCGAGTTCGCGAAGCACTACAAGGCGCCGGACGCGATCGAGATCCTGAGCAAGCGGACGGTACGCGTCGGCGGGTCGGCGCCGGCCGATGCGCAAAAGAGTGCAAAATGACGGTTTTCGGCGTGGCAGGCGGGGCGCGCCCGGCCGGTTTCCGGCCGGAACAGCGTGCCCCGGCGCCGCGCCGGCCAAGGCAGCAGGCGGCCTCGGGCCGCATTGACATAAGGAACACCATGTTGCGCGCAATGTTTTGTGCCGTGGCGTTTGCCGTGCCGTTGTCGGCGGCGGCTTTCACGGGCGCGGATCTCGACCGGCTGTGCGCGAAGACGGACGTCAAGTCGCGGGCGTCGTGCGCGGCCTACATCGAAGGCGCCGCCGACGGCGTCTACAACACCATCGACGCGATTGGCGGCACCACAGGGCCGCGTGTCGGCCAGTACTTCTGCCTGCCGCCCGACATCCGGGCGCAGCAGATGACCGACGCGGTGCGCAAGTACATCGCGGAAAATCCGAAGCTGGCCGACTACAACGCGAGCACCGCGGTGTCGCTCGGTCTCGGCAAGGCGTTTCCCTGCAGGAGCGGCAACTGATTTGACGCCGTGTCCGGGCGCGTGCGTTGCCCGGATATCGCCGACGCATCCAGGACGAGGCGTGCGCGCCTCATAACCTAGACATCCCGGGCGCCGATGATTTCAATCGAGGAACTGCAGCGCATCGCCGATGCGCCGCTGCATTCGTGGCTCGGCACGCTGGGCGTGTCGGTCATCGTCGTACTGGTCGTCGCGATCGTGCATCGTCTCGGCGCACGCATCGTCAAGCGCGTCGCGCAGCCGTATCCGCTGATGAGCGTGATGCTGCGCTACATCGACAAGCCGTCGCTCGTCGTGCTCGCGCTGCTGGCGCTCGAATTCCTGTGGGTCCAGGCGGACGACGGCATGTCGTTCGTGCGCGGCATGCGCACCGCGGCGGCGGTCGGCTCCATCGTGTCGCTCACGTGGCTGCTGGTGCGGCTCGCGGCCGGCGTCGGCGACGCGATCATCCAGGCGCATCCGATCGATACGGCCGACAACCTGCAGGCGCGGCGCATCCATACGCAGGCCAGGGTGCTCGTGCGGACCGTGATGGTGCTGATCGTGATCATCGGCACGGGTGCCGCGCTGATGACGTTCCCGAATGTGCGGCAGGTGGGCGCGAGCCTGCTGGCGTCGGCCGGCGTCGCGGGCCTGGTCGCCGGTATCGCCGCGCGGCCGGTGCTCGGCAACCTGATCGCCGGGCTGCAGATTGCACTCACGCAGCCGATCCGGCTCGACGACGTGGTCGTGATCCAGGGCGAGTGGGGCCGCATCGAGGAAATCACTGGTTCGTTCGTGTCGGTGCGGTTGTGGGACCAGCGGCGCCTCGTCGTGCCGCTGCAATGGATCATCGAGAATCCGTTTACGAACTGGACGCGTAACAGTTCGGAGATCATCGGCACGGTCTTCCTGTCGGTCGACTACCGCACGCCGCTCGCGCCGCTGCGCGAGGAACTCGCGCGGCTCGTCCATGCGGCGCCCGAGTGGGACGGTCGCGTGCAGGTGCTGCAGGTGACCGACGCGACGGAGCGCGCGATGCAGTTGCGCGCGCTCGTCAGCGCGGCCGATTCGTCGTCGTGCTGGGATCTGCGCTGCCGCGTGCGCGAAGGGCTGATCGCGTACCTGCAGGACCGCTATCCGCAATGCCTGCCGCGCAGCCGGATGGAGCTGTATCCGCATGATTCCGCGCCCGACGCGCCGAATCCCGAACGGCCGCACGCGCGGCCGCCTGCCGCCAGCACGGCGGCCAACACCGCAGCCGATCCGCAGGCCGGCGAAGGCCGCTGAACGCGGCCCGCATGCCTGCCCGCCTTCCCTTGTCATGACCGCGCTGAAAACGCTCGCCATCGCCAATTACCGCTCGCTGCGCGAGCTGATCGTGCCGCTCGCGGCGCTCAACGTCGTCACCGGGCCGAACGGCAGCGGCAAGTCGAGCGTGTACCGCGCGCTGCGGTTGCTCGCCGACACCGCGCTGGGCCGCGTGATCCCGTCGCTCGCCCGCGAGGGCGGGTTGCCGTCGACGCTGTGGGCCGGCCCCGAGCGCTTCTCGCGGGCGATGCTGGCCGGCGATGTGCCGGTGACCGGCACCGTGCGCAAGGGGCCAGTGAGCCTGAAACTCGGATTCGCGTGCGACGATTTCGGCTATTCGATCGATCTCGGCCTGCCGCTGCCGAGCCACTCGCAGTTCGCGCTCGATCCGGTGGTCAAGCGCGAATGCATCTGGGGCGGCGCGCTGCTGCGCCCGTCGACGCTGTTGGTCGACCGGCAGGGCGCGCAGATCCGCGCGCGCACCGCGTCGGGCGACTGGCAGACGATTCCGCAGCCGGTCGCGAGCTTCGACAGCATGATGACCGAGTTTGCCGATCCGACCGGCGCGCCCGAGATGATCGCGGTGCGTGAGCGGATCCGCTCGTGGCGTTTCTACGACCATTTCCGGACCGATGCGCAGGCGCCGGCACGGCAATCGCACATCGGCACTCATACGCCGGTGCTGGCGGACGACGGTGCCGACCTGGCCGCCGCGCTGCAGACGATCCGCGAAATCGGTGACGGCGCGGCACTCGATGCGGCGATCGACGACGCGTTTCCCGGCGCGTCCGTCGAGATCGACAATCCGGGCGGCCGTGGCCGTTTCGACGTGCTGATGCGCCAGCCGGGGCTGCTGCGGCCGCTCGCGGCGGCCGAGCTGTCCGACGGCACGCTGCGCTACCTGCTGCTCGCGGCTGCGCTGCTGACGCCGCGACCGCCGGCGCTGATGGTGCTGAACGAACCGGAGACGAGCCTGCATCCCGATCTGCTGCCGGCACTCGGCCGCCTGATCGCGCAGGCCGCGCAGCGCTCGCAGGTGCTCGTCGTGTCGCATGCGGCGCGGCTCATCGCGACGCTCGAGCGCGAGGCCGGCTGCGAATCGCTGGTACTCGACAAGCAGCTTGGCGCGACCGCGCTCGTCGATGCCGACATGCGCGACCTGCCGGCATGGAAGTGGCCGTCGCGTTGACGGGCGGGGCGGCGCGCGGTCGCCGCGAGCGGCGCGTCGAGGGTCGAATCGGCCCCGCTGCACCCGATGCGCTGCGATCGGGTCGGACCGGCGGAATGTATCCTGTCTGTAACAACGCCCATAAAATGAAAGACGGGCGGTCCCGGGCATCGGGATCGCGAATAATAATGAGATAACCGGCTGGCGCCGTGCCGGCCAGCGCTGCAGGGAGACGCGGGGAGCGCGCAAGCGCATCCGCCCGCCGGCCGTGCGGCAACGGACAGGACACTGGAGACGTGGACCATGAGAATTGCGCAGATCGCCCCGCTGACCGAATCCGTACCGCCGAAGCTGTACGGCGGCACGGAGCGCGTCGTGTCCTACATCACCGAGGCGCTCGTCGATCTCGGCCATGATGTGACGCTGTTCGCCAGCGGTGATTCCACGACGCGGGCGAAGCTCGAGCCCGTCTGGCCGCGCGCGCTGCGGCTCGACTCGTCGATCCGTGACCGGGTCGCGCCGCACATGCTGCTGATGGAGACGGTCGCACGCCGCGCGAAGGACTTCGACGTGCTCCATTTCCACATGGACTACTACTCGTTCTCGGTCTTCAACCGGCAGGAAACGCCTTACGTGACGACGCTGCACGGCCGGCTCGACCTGCCCGAGCAGCAGCCGGTGTTCGACACGTTCAACACCGCGCCGGTGATCTCGATTTCGAACTCGCAGCGCCAGCCGCTGCCGCAGGCGAAATGGCTGACGACCGTCTACCACGGGCTGCCCGACACGCTGTACATGCCGCAGCCCGTCGAGCCGCGCTATCTCGCGTTCCTCGGCCGCATCTCGCCGGAAAAGCGGGTCGACACGGCGATCCGCATCGCCGCCCAGTGCGGGCTGCCGATCCGAATCGCGGCGAAGATCGATGCGGCCGACCAGGAGTACTTCGACCGCGAGATCAAGCCGCTCTTCGCGTTGCCGCACGTCGAATACATCGGCGAGATCGCCGATCACCAGAAGGCCGAATTCCTGTCGGGCGCGCATGCGCTGCTGTTTCCGATCGACTGGCCGGAGCCGTTCGGCCTCGTGATGATCGAGGCGATGTCGTGCGGCACGCCGGTGATCGCCTTCAATCGCGGCGCGGTGCCCGAAGTGGTGGACGAAGGCGTGTCGGGTTTCATCGTCGAGGACGAAATCAGCGCGGTGGCCGCGGTGAACCGGCTGCACCTGCTGCCGCGTGCGCGCGTGCGGCAGCGCTTCGAGGCGCGCTTCACGTCGCGCCGGATGGCGCAGCAGTACGTCGACGTCTACCAGTCGGTGATCCGTGCGCAGAAGCGCTCGCGCTTCAAGGTGATCGATTCGACGACCTGACGACGGACGCGGGCGGATAAAAAAACGGCGATGCCCGCAAGGACATCGCCGTTTGCGCATGGCCCGCGCGCGGTGCGCACGGGCAGTGCGTCAGCGTCAGATCTTGAGTTTCGTGACCTTCGTGCCGTTGATCGACACGTCGCCCATCAGACCGGCGTTCGTCAGCACGACGACCTGGACCGGTGCGGTGGCCGTGGTCGTGTCGATCGCGCCGTTCGCGCCCATCTTCACGAGCGCGACCGATGCGCCGGCGCCGGCGGCCCAGCCGTCCGAGCCACGGAATTCGTCGAGCGCTTCCTGCGTCATGAACAGGAACACGATCGCCTTCGACTGCGCGCCGGCCTGCAGGCCGACCGACAGCGACGACGTGTTGTAGTAGCCGACCGTGCTGCCGCCGACGCGCAACGAGCCGTTGCCCGACTGGCCGCCGACGATGAAGCCTGCCTGGATCACGTCCGGGAAGACCAGCACGCCGCGCGACTTCGCGACGAGCTCACGCGAACCCTTGACCGTCGAATACAGGCGCGACAGCGTGGCGTCGACGCTCGAGTCGATCGCCTGACGCTTCGACGCGTTGGTCGCGGCGTTGTCCGGCTTGTCCGGGGTGGTGGTGCAACCGGTGAGCGCGAGGCTACCGACGATGAGTGCCGCGGCGGCTTTCAGCACGAGATTCCGTTTTTGCATCGTTCTTCTCCATCGGATGACGTTCGGAGTGAGTCTCGCTCAAGGAGCGGATCACGTCGGCAGTTATATCACAGTGGATTACAACCCCTTTTCGTCGCCGCAAGAAAAGGCGACAAATCGCTTGGGTATGTCGCGGCGCGCCAACGGACGGACGCGCGCCCGCGCGCCGGGCACCGGACGGCGCGAGGGGAGCGCGACGACGAATCGGATGGCGCCCGTGGGGCGCATCAGTGCGGGACCGGCGGGACGGGCGGCTTGATCGGCGGGCGGCGCAGCGCGCGGCGGATCAACGCGATCACGACGCCGCAGGCGAACAGGAACGCGGCCGGCACGACCCAGTAGCCGACGAACGCATGCCACAGGTAGCCCGCAAGCGTATTGCGGCGCACCACGTATTCGTCGCGGGCCGCCTGCTGGCGCGGCGCATTGGCGGCGAGCACGTCGGCCGGGCAGCCGGCCGCGCGCGCCTCGTCAGCATCCCCGTGGCACTTCGCGGCGGCGCCGGCGGCCTGTTGCGCATCGGTGAGCTGCCAGGTGGTCAGCGCGAGCTGCAGGTCCGCCTTGTTGTAGGCCATTTCCTCGCGGATCTCGCGGACGGCCACGATCGCGACGGGCACGGCCCAGAACACGATCACGATCAGCCAGCGGCGGAACCAGCGGTGTTGTCTCCATGCCATCCATGCCTCCGTTTGACGCGCATGCGCGTTCGTCTCGAGGGCGGCCCGATGGCGCTTCTTGTACTTGGGTGGGCCGCGTTGCAGCCATCATAGAAGAAAACGCGGCGAATTGCCGCACCATGTGGCGGCGCCGGTAGGGTGGGACGGGAAAGCGGGGCCGGAGGGGGCGGAACGCGCGCGTCGATGCGCGTGCAACCAAAACAAAAATGCCGCGCCCGCCGAAGCGGTGCGCGGCATTCGATACGGGAGCGCCGGGGCTCAGGCGGCCGGCTGGTTGCTCAGGCAGCTCTTCATGAACGCCTTGCGGTCGTCGCCCTTCTTGCCGGTGGCCTGCGTGTTGCACGCCTTCATCTTGTCCTGCTGCGACATCGCCTTCGCGGGCTTCGCCGACAGGCAGTCCTTCATGAACGCCTTGCGTTCGTCGCCCGTCTTGCCGGTTGCCTGGGTGTTACAGGCCTTCATCTTGTCCTGCTGGCTGTTCGCCGCGAACGCGGGGGAAGCCAGCATGCCGCCGAGAAGCACTGCGGCTACGAGCGATTGGATTTTCATTTCGACACTCCCATGGGGTGAATTGCGTTTTATCGACGCCGTCACGCAGCACGACACGATGTGGATAGGGTCGCATCGCGCGGCGTGCTCCGATTATGGCAAATCAATGTGAAAACACCAAAACGGCACTTTCTATAACGTTGTGTGCGCCACCGCCGTTGACGACGCGCCCGAAACGGCGATCGGGACAAACCATGACGCGCGGCCGCCGGTATCGCCCGCCGTGCCGGAACCCGCCGGATCCCGGCCGCGAGCCATTACAATCCCCGCCATGAATACTCCGAATCCCGCATCCTCTCCGTCCACGGCGGCGCTGCCGCGCATCGCCGTGCTCGCCACCGGCGGCACGATCGCCGGCGCCGCACCCGACGCGGCCAGCACGGCCGGCTACCAGGCCGGCGCGCTCGGCGTCAATTTCCTGGTCGACGCGGTGCCGGCGCTCGCGTCGGTCGCGCGCATCGATGCCGAGCAGATCGCCAGCATCGACAGCAAGGATCTCGCGCTGCCGCTGTGGAACACGCTCGCCGCGCGGATCGACGCGTTGATGGCCGATCCGGCGATCGACGGCATCGTGATCACGCACGGCACCGACACGCTCGAGGAAACCGCGTACGCGCTGCATCTGGTCGTCCGGGGCGACAAGCCGGTCGTGCTGACGGCCGCGATGCGTCCGGCGACCGCGCTGTCGTCGGACGGCCCGCTGAACCTGCTGAACGCGGTGACGGTGGCCGCGCAGCCGTTGGCGCGCGGGCAGGGCGTGCTCGTCGCGTTCAACAACCGGATCCATGGCGCGCGCGACGTCGTGAAGACGAGCACCTATGCGGTCGACGCATTCCAGTCGCCGGAACTCGGCGCACTCGGCTGGGTGCAGGACGGCCGCGTCGAATTCGCGCGCCGCGTCACGCGGTCGCGCGACACGCCACTGGCGATTGCGGCAACCTGGCCGTCCGTCGAAGTCGTCGTGAGTTATGCGGGCGTGACGCGCACGGCCGTCGACGCGCTGGTCGCGGCCGGCGTGCGCGGTCTCGTTGTCGCGGGCACGGGCAACGGCTCGATCCATGCGACGCTGCAGGCGGCGCTGGCCGATGCGGCGAACGCGGGTGTCGCCGTGGTTCGCGCGTCGCGCGTCGGTTCGGGGCACGTGATGCGCAACGGCGCCGCGAACGACGATGTGCTCGGCTTCGTGAGCGCGGGTTCGCTGAATCCGTTCAAGGCGCGCGTGCTGCTGATGCTCGCGCTGGCAAACGGTATCCGGGCACGCGACGAACTGCAGCGCCTGTTCGATACGCAGTGATGCAGTGATGCGGTGACCGATACGCGCCGATCGGGCGGGCGCGTCACCCATGAAAAAAGGCAGGCCATCGGCCTGCCTTTTTTGCGTCAATCCGGCAAGAATGCTCAGGACTGCGGCGGAATCACGAGCTTCTGGCCCGGGTAGATCCGGTCCGGGCTCGACAGCATCGGCTTGTTCGCTTCGAAGATCGCCGGGTACTTGTTCGCGTCGCCATACACTTCCTTGGCGATCGCCGACAGCGTGTCGCCCGGCTTCACGTCGTGGTACTGCACTTCCGGATCGTCCGGCTGGAGGTCGTCGTCGTTGACGCCCGCGACGCCCTGCACGTTGCCGGCCGCGACCTTGACCTTGGCCTTCGTGTCGAGGTCGGCGACGCTGCCCGACAGCGTGACGGTGCGCGATGCGCCGTCGAATGCGACGGTCAGGTTCGACGTGTCGAGACCTTGCGTGCTGATGTAGTTCTTGATGGCATCGGCCGCGGTCTGGTTTGCGGCATTCGGATCTTCCGCCGCTTGCGCGTCGGCATGACCCAGCAGTTTTTCACCCGCCTCTTTGATAAACGAAAGAAGACCCATCGTTGCACTCCTTAGGTGGTTGAAAAGAAAACGCGCCGTGAAGTGGCGAAAAAAACACCGCGCTGGGCGCGTTCACCGGGGTGAGCGCAAGCGCGGCGGTTTTCTCGAAAGGCGTGGCGAAAGTGTAGGCGTTCAACGCGACGATTGCATGAAAAATCGCACGCTCGAACGTAAAGAAATGTAATACGCGAAATCCGACAGGCGGACACCCGACGACGACGTCTGACCGACCAAGGCTTCCCCGGCGCCGCCGGGTGCCGCTGCGGACCCCACCACGCCGCTCTCAGCCCAGAGCGGCGTTTTTCGCCCCGTCCCGCATGCCGTTGGCGATGCGTGGCGGGGCGCCCCACCGTGATGCGCGAGCACGTCGCGCATCGATGCGACCGGCCGTGGCCGAATCGCGCGTGTCTGTCGCGCGTTTCCGCCATTGCAGCGGAAACGCGCGTTGTTGCATCCGCGTTACGCGGCCGGCGTCTGGCCGATTTCGAAGTTCGACATGATTTCGAGCGCGCGCACGAGTGCCGAGTGATCCCATGCCTTGCCGCCGTGCGACGCGCACACGCTGAACAGCTGCTGCGCGCTCGCGGTGTGCGGCAGCGCGAGGCCGAGCTTGCGTGCGCCGTCGAGCGCGAGGTTCAGGTCCTTCTGGTGCAGCTCGATGCGGAAGCCCGGATCGAACGTGCGCTTGGTCATCCGCGCGCCGTGCACTTCGAGGATGCGCGACGCGGCGAAGCCGCCCATCAGCGCCTGGCGAACGCGCTCCGGGTCCGCGCCCGAGCGTGCGGCGAACAGCAGCGCTTCGCCGACGGCTTCGATGTTCAGCGCGACGATGATCTGGTTCGCGACCTTGCAGGTCTGGCCCGCGCCGTTGTCGCCGACGAGCGTGATGTTCTTGCCCATCTTCTCGAACAGCGGCTTCGCGCGCTCGAATGCCTGCTCCGGGCCGCCGACCATGATCGTCAGCGAGGCTTCGCGGGCACCGACTTCGCCGCCGGACACCGGCGCGTCGAGGTAGTCGCAACCGAGTGCATTGATCTGCTTCGCGAATTCCTGCGTGTCGAGCGGCGAGATCGAGCTCATGTCGATCACGAGCTTGCCGGCCGTGAGGCCCTTGGCGACGCCGTCGTCGGCGAACAGCACGTTACGCACGTCGGGCGTGTCCGGCACCATCACGACGATGACGTCCGCGTTCTGCGCGACTTCGGTCGAGTTCGCGACGACCTTCGCGCTGGTGCGCAGGTCGTCCGGAATCGGGAACGCACCGTTCACGACGAGCTGGTGGTCGCCCTTGAGCAGGTTGCGCGCCATGTGCGCGCCCATGATGCCGAGGCCGATGAAACCGATGGTTGCCATGTTGAATGTCTCCTATAGGGGCGAAAACGGGAAGGGCGGATCTCAGGCGGCGCGGCGCGCCGAGCCCGGTGCGCAGCCGGCGACGCTTTGCAGCCAGCCGAGGCCTTCCGTCGTGGTGGTACGGGGCTTGTATTCGCAGCCGACGTGGCCGGCATAACCGAGCCGGTCGAGCAGCGCGAACAGGAACGCGTAGTTGATCTCGCCCGTGCCCGGCTCGTTACGGCCCGGGTTGTCCGCGAGCTGGACGTGGCCGATCGATGCGAGGTTGCGTTCGATCGTCGCGGCCAGTTCGCCTTCCATGCGCTGCATGTGATAGATGTCGTACTGCAGGAACAGGTTGTCCGAGCCGACCGCGCGGATCACGTCGAGCCCTTCGGACGAGCGGTTCAGCGCGAAGCCCGGGATGTCGAAGCTGTTGCACGGCTCGACGAGCAGGCGGATGCCTTCGCGCTTCAGTGCATCGGCGGCAAAGCGCAGGTTGTCGACGATCGTGACGAACGTCTTGTCGCGCGCCGTGCTGGCCGACGGGATGCCGACCAGGCAGTTCAGCTGCGGTACCTTCAGTGCCTTTGCGTACTCGATCGCGCGGCCCACACCTTCCTGGAACTCGCCGACGCGATCGGGCAGGCACGCGATGCCGCGCTCGCCCTGGTCCCAGTTGCCGGCAGGCAGGTTGTGCAGCACGAGGCGCAGGCGGTGCGTCTCGAGTTGCTCGGCGAGTTCCTCTTTCGCGTACGGATACGGGAACAGGAACTCGACGGCGTCGAAGCCCGCGTCCGCGGCCGCCTTGAAGCGGTCGAGGAACGGCACTTCGTTGAACAGCATGGTCAGGTTTGCAGCAAACTTCGGCATGAGCTAAGCCTCTTCGGTCGGTCAGTCTGGAATGTGTTGCGGATCAGTCGAGCATCGAGATGGCGGTCGGTGCGTGCTCGGCCTTTTCGGCGAGATCCTCGAACTCGTTGATCGCGTCGATTTCGGTGCCCATCGAGATGTTCGTCACGCGCTCGAGAATCACTTCGACGACCACCGGCACGCTGAACTCTTCCGCGAGCGTCTGCGCCTGGCGCAGGGCCGGCTCGATCTCTTCCGGCTTGAACACGCGCAGCGCCTTGCAGCCGAGGCCTTCCGCAACGGCCACGTGATCGACGCCATAACCGTTCAGCTCCGGTGCGTTCACGTTGTCGAACGCGAGCTGCACGCAGTAGTCCATGTCGAACGCACGCTGTGCCTGGCGGATCAGCCCGAGGTACGAGTTGTTCACGACGACGTGCACGTACGGCAGCTTGAACTGCGCGCCCGCTGCCAGTTCCTCGATCATGAACTGGAAGTCGTAGTCGCCGGACAGCGCGACGATCGGACGGCTCGGATCGGCGGCACGCACGCCGAGCGCGGCGGGGATCGTCCAGCCGAGCGGGCCGGCCTGGCCGCAGTTGATCCAGTTGCGTGCCTTGAACACGTGCAGGAACTGCGCGGCGGCGATCTGCGACAGGCCGATCGTGCTGACGTAGCAGGTATCGCGGCCGAACACCTTGTTCATCTCTTCGTACACGCGCTGCGGCTTGACCGGCACGTTGTCGAAGTGCGTCTTGCGCTGCAGCGTGCGCTTGCGTTCCTGGCAGTCGGCCACCCATGCGCTGCGATCCTTCAGCTTGCCGGCGGCCTTCCATTCCTGCGCGACCGCGACGAACAGCTCGAGTGCCGCCTTCGCGTCGGACACGATGCCGAGATCCGGGCCGAACACGCGGCCGATCTGCGTCGGCTCGATGTCGACGTGCACGAACTTGCGGCCCTTCGTATAGACCTCGACGCTGCCCGTGTGGCGGTTCGCCCAGCGGTTGCCGATGCCGAGCACGAAGTCGGACGCGAGCATCGTCGCGTTGCCGTAGCGGTGCGACGTCTGCAGGCCGACCATGCCGGCCATCAGCGGATGGTCGTCCGGAATCGCGCCCCACGACATCAGCGTCGGGATCACCGGCACGCCGATCGTTTCGGCGAACTGGACCAGCAGGTCTTCGGCCGCTGCGTTGAGCACGCCGCCGCCCGACACGATCAGCGGCTTGTCCGCGTCGTTGAGCATCGTGAGCGCCTTCTCGATCTGCGCGCGGGATGCCGCGGGCTTGTAGATCGGCAGCGGTTCATACGTGTCGATATCGAATTCGATTTCGGCGAGCTGCACGTCGATCGGCAGGTCGACCAGCACCGGACCCGGACGACCCGAGCGCATCAGGTGGAAAGCCTGCTGGAACACGCGCGGCACGAGCGCCGGCTCGCGCACGGTGACGGCCCACTTGGTGACGGGCTTCGCGATCGACTCGATGTCGACGGCCTGGAAGTCTTCCTTGTACAGGCGGGCACGCGGTGCCTGGCCCGTGATCGCGAGGATCGGAATCGAGTCGGCCGACGCGGAGTAGAGGCCCGTGATCATGTCGGTGCCGGCGGGGCCCGACGTGCCGATACACACGCCGATGTTGCCCGGCGCGGCACGCGTGAAGCCTTCGGCCATGTGCGATGCGCCTTCGACGTGGCGCGCCAGCACGTGGCTGATGCCACCCGACTTGCGCATGGCGGAGTAGAACGGGTTGATGGCTGCACCCGGCACGCCGAACGCGGTCTGGATGCCTTCTTTCTCGAGCACGAGCACAGCTGCGTCGACGGCTCTCATCTTGGCCATGAATGTCTCCTTGAATGGGGTGGATCTTGCAAATGGGTCTGTTGGGAACACTTTAGGGATGCAGGAAAGGTTTGATAAGATCAGCCGGAGTCGCTTATTTCGAAACTAAAAGTATGGAATGACGGCCGGACGGGGTTTCCCGCCGGTGTCGGAACCGAGACGGAGACGGGAGATGGATCGCTTCAAGCAGATCGAGACGTTCGTGCGGGTCGCGGATGCCGGCAGCCTCGCGGCCGCGGCGCTCGAGGAGGGTGTGTCGCCGGTGGTGCTCGGGCGGCGCATCGACGCGCTCGAGAAGCGCCTCGGCGTGAAGCTGATGTACCGCTCGACGCGGCGCCTGGTGGTCAGCGAGGAGGGCGCCGCGTTCCTCGAGCGCTGCCGCGGGCTGCTGTCCGAATGGGACCAGGCCGAAAACGAACTGGCCGCCGGGCGGCGCGCGGTCAGCGGGCACCTGATCGTGTCCGCGCCGGCCGCGTTCGGGCGCAAGCACGTCGCGCCGCACGCGCCCGGCTTTCTCGCCGACAAGCCCGAGATGCAGCTGTCGTTCAACCTGACCGACCGGGTCGTCGATCTCGTGCGCGAAGGCTATGACCTGTCGATCCGGATCGGCGGCGCCGTGGATCCGAACTTCGTCGCGGTGAAGCTCGCGTCGAACCGGCGCGTCGTGTGCGGTACGCCCGACTATTTCCGCCGGCACGGCCGGCCGAAGTCGCTCGACGACCTGCTCAAGCACAACTGCCTGGCCTTCAACCTGCAGGGCGGGCAGAACCGCGGCTGGTATTTCCAGCGCCACGGCAAGATCGCGACGATGCGCGTGGCCGGCAATCTCGACTGCAACGACGGCGAGCTGCTGCACCGCTGGGTGGCCGAGGGCCTCGGGCTCGGCTGGCGCTCGACCTGGGAAATCGCCGCGCAGCTCGAAACGGGCGAGCTCGAGACCGTGCTCGACGAGTATGCGCTGCCCGACTACGACATCCTGGCGGTCTACCCGCAGCAGCGCTACGTGCCGGCGCGCGTGCGCTATTTCATCGACTACCTGCGCGCCGCATACGCGCTTCCGGGCTACTGGAGCACCACGCCGTAGCGGGGCGGGCGGCCGGGCCGCAAGGCCGTCCGGCGATTTTTTTACGCTTCGTGCGCGCGGCGCGGGAATAAACTCGACGCAACGACGGTAAGGTCATCGAGCGTGCACGTTGCCGGTCTGTCCGGGCATCGTGCGCGGAACGGGCGCGGCGTCGGCCGCCGGGACCAGGGAGGCCATGTGGGGCAAGCCGGACAGGCGGTCGATGAGCAGGTGGCGGACGACGCGGTAGCGCGCGGCGAGCGGTTTCGCACGCTCGTGCTGCCGCATCTTGACGCCGCGTACAACCTCGCGCGCTGGCTGAGCGGCAGCGCCAGCGATGCGGACGATGTCGTCCAGGACGCGTGCATGCGCGCGCTGCGCTTCGTCGATTCGTGTCGCGGCGACAACGCGCGGCCGTGGCTGCTGACGATCGTGCGCCACACCTGGTACACCGAATGGCGCCGCCGCACGCATGCGCACGAGGTCGCGCTGCCCGACACGCTCGACGACACCGAGGCGCTCGACGACTGGCAGCCCGCGACCGAGGATCCGCTCGCGCAGCTGCTGCGCGGCGAGAATGTGCGGCTCGTGAATGCGGCGCTCGCGAAGCTGCCGCCCGAATACCGCGAGGTGCTCGTGCTGCGCGAGATGGAGGATTTGAGCTACCGCGAGATCGCGGCGATCGCGGACGTGCCGGTCGGCACGGTGATGTCGCGGCTCGCGCGTGGCCGCCGCAGGTTGGCCGCGCTGCTGGGCGGCGCGCCGGCGCCGGCGGCCGGCGGCAAGCCGGGCCGTACGCCGGCGGGTGGAAATGCATCGGAGGCTATCGATGGACTGTAACGAAGCGCGAGCGTTGCTGGACGCGGACGTCGACCGCGAGCTGTCGGCGCCCGATGCGTTGCGGGTCCAGCAGCATGTCGAAGGGTGCGACGCGTGCCGCCGCGAACGTGCGCGGATCGTCACGCTGGTGCAGGCGGTGCGGCAGGCCGACTATCACCGCGCGCCGGATGCGCTGCGGGCGAGCATCCTCGCGGCGTTGCCGGTGGCGGACGTCGGGCGGGCCAGCGAACCTTCGCGGGCGGAACCGCGGCCCGCGCCGCAAGCGCAACCCAAAGCGCCGCCGCGCGGCCGCCGCTGGTTCTTCTGGCCGACCGGCAGCGGCGTGCCGCTACGCCCGGCGCCTGCCGGCACGGGGCCGCGCGTCGCCGCGCTGCCCGGGCTCGGCTGGGGCGTCGCGCTGCTGGTGGCGCTCGCCGCGGCGGCCGGGATGGCGCTGTCCGCGCGCCACGCCGACACCGACCGCACGGTCGACGAACTGGTCTCGAGCCACGTGCGGGCCGACCTGTCGGCGCGCGACATCGACGTGATCTCGACTGACCGGCACACGGTCAAGCCGTGGTTCAACGGCCGGCTCGACTATGCGCCGCCGGTCGAGGATCTCGCGGCGAGCGGCTTCGCGCTGGTCGGCGGCCGGCTCGACTATGTCGGGCGTCGCCGCGTCGCGGTGCTCGTGTACCGCTACCGGCAGCACGTGATCGACGTCTACGTGCGGCCGGCCGGAGAAGGGCAGGCAAACGCGCCGTACACGACCGTGTCGCAGGGTTATGCGCTCGACCGCTGGGACGCGGCCGGGATGACGTGGTGGGCCGTGACCGACGCGGAGCCGTCGGCGCTCGCGGCGTTCAGGACGGCGCTCGACACGCGGCTCGCCGGCACGCACACCGAGTGACGGCGCGACGGGGCACGGGTCCGCCCGGGATCCGGCCCCGATCTCAAAAAGGCCGCAACGCAGCCGATAACGCGAGCCCGGCCCTTCAAGTCTTTGAAAACACGGCTGAATCCAGCCGCGAGCCGTCGATTGGCCTTGCACGAGCCCCGTATCCGGGTTAGAATCTTCGGCTTCTCACTTGCCACACCGGTTCAGACGCCCGGGTGGCTTTAATCCACAAGGAGTGTGTAATGCGTCATTACGAAATCGTATTCATCGTGCACCCCGATCAGAGCGAGCAAGTGCCCGCGATGATCGAGCGTTACAAGACCACGATCACGTCGCACGGCGGTCAGATCCACCGCGTCGAAGACTGGGGCCGTCGCCAACTGGCCTACATGATCGAGAAACTCGCGAAGGCTCACTACGTCTGCATGAACATCGAGTGCGACCAGACGACGCTCGACGAACTCGAACACGCGTTCAAGTTCAACGACGCCGTGCTGCGCCACCTCATCGTCAAGATGAAGAAGGCCGAAACCGGCCCGTCGCCGATGATGAAGGAAGTTCAGCGCGAAGAAGCCAAGAAGGCGGCTGCAGCTCAGCCGACCGAAGCGCAGGCTTAAGTTCGTCATTCATTAAGCCATCAAGGAGCGCGCTACTCACGTGAACAGGTTGCAATTGACGGCGAGCGTCGTCGAACGCGCACCGGTGCGATATACGCCGGCAGGTGTTCCGATCGCAAGCGCCACGTTGCACCACCGCACGGAAGTCGTCGAAGCAGGCATTCCCCGTCAGGTCGAAATGACGATCGAGGCGGTGGCGGCCGGTGAGGCGAGCGGCAAGCTGGAAAGTCGTGAAATGGGCGTCGAAACGCTGTTCACGGGCTTCCTGGCAAAGAAAAGCCGCAACGCGAGAACCTTGGTGTTTCACATCACAGCATTGCAGGACATTGGAAAGGACTGAAATCATGCCCCGCCCGACTGGTAAGAAATTCGACAAGCGTCGTCAGCAACAAAACCCGCTCTTCAAGCGCAAGAAGTTCTGCCGTTTCACGGCTGCCGGCGTCGAGCAGATCGACTACAAGGACACGGAAACGCTGAAGGACTTCATCGGCGAAAACGGCAAGATCACGCCGGCTCGTCTGACGGGTACGAAGGCGCACTATCAGCGTCAGCTGGACACGGCAATCAAGCGCGCGCGTTTCCTCGCGCTGATGCCGTACACCGATCAGCACAAGGCGTAATCAGGCGACGCAATAAGGAGAATTCGAATGCAAATCATTCTGTTGGAAAAAGTCGCCAACCTGGGCAACCTCGGCGACATCGTCAAGGTCAAGGACGGTTACGCTCGCAACTTCCTGATCCCGAACCGCAAGGCTCGTCGTGCAACGAAGGAAGCGATCGCTGAATTCGAAGTCCGCCGCGCGGAACTCGAAAAGATCGCCGCTGAAAAGCTGGCAGCATCGCAGGCAGTCGGCGAAAAGCTGAACGGCCAATCGTTCGAAATCACGCAGAAGTCGGGCGTTGACGGCCGTCTGTTCGGCTCGGTCACGAACGGCGACGTCGCGGAACTGCTGAAGAAGGCAGGTTTCGAAGTCGAGAAGCTGCAAGTTCGTATGCCGGAAGGCCCGCTGAAGATGATCGGCGAGCACAACGTCCAGATCGCACTGCACACGGACGTCATCGTTGACGTCACGGTCAACGTGATCGGCGACCACGCGTAAGCGTACGCAAGCTTCCCGGGCGGCTTCCGCTGTCCGGACAAGGGCAGGCGCCCGGGCAACCGGGGCCTGCCTTTTTTATTGCCCGTTCGCTGGTGGCCGGTATGGCGCCGTCCTGTGTAATTCGCGATAATCCCAACCCATGAACGCGCCGCAAGATCCCCAAATCGAATCGCTGAAAGTCCCGCCGCATTCGGTCGAAGCCGAACAGTCGGTGCTCGGCGGCCTGTTGCTCGACAACGCGGCATGGGACCGGATTGCCGACTTCCTGTCGCAGGGCGATTTCTATCGCTACGACCACCGGATCATCTACGAGCACATCGGCCGGCTGATCGCGTCGACGCGCCCGGCCGACGTCGTGACCGTGTACGAAGCGATGGTCACGTCCGGCAAGGCCGACGACGTCGGCGGGCTCGCGTACCTGAACGCGCTCGCGCAGAACACGCCGAGCGCGGCGAACATCCGCCGTTATGCGGAAATCGTGCGCGACCGCGCGGTGCTGCGCCGGCTCGTGTCGGTCGCCGACGAAATCTCGGCGGACGCATTCAATCCGCAGGGCAAGGAAGTGCGTCAGCTGCTCGACGAAGCCGAGTCGAAGGTGTTCTCGATCGCCGAAGAGGGCGCGCGCGGCAACCAGGGCTTCCTCGAGGTCGGCCCGCTGCTCACGCAGGTCGTCGAGCGCATCGACACGCTGTACCACACCGCGAACCCGAGCGACGTCACGGGCACGCCGACGGGCTTCGTCGACCTCGACCGGATGACTTCCGGGATGCACGGCGGCGAGCTGATCATCGTCGCGGGGCGTCCGTCGATGGGCAAGACAGCGTTTTCGATGAACGTCGGCGAATATGTCGCGGTCGAGTACGGGCTGCCTGTTGCCGTGTTCTCGATGGAAATGCCGGGCACCCAGCTCGTGATGCGTATGCTCGGCTCGATCGGCCGGCTCGACCAGCACCGGATGCGGACGGGGCGCCTGACCGACGAGGACTGGCCGAAGCTGACTCATGCGGTGCAGAAGATGAGCGAGGCGCAGATCTTCATCGACGAGACGGGTGGCCTGAACCCGATGGAATTGCGCTCGCGCGCGCGGCGTCTCGCGCGGCAATGCGGCAAGCTCGGCCTCATCATCGTCGATTACCTGCAGCTGATGTCGGGCTCGTCGCAGGGCGAGAACCGCGCGACCGAAATCTCGGAAATCTCACGTTCGCTGAAGAGTCTCGCGAAGGAACTCGACGTGCCGGTGATCGCGCTGTCGCAGTTGAACCGCGGCCTCGAGCAGCGCCCGAACAAGCGTCCGGTGATGTCGGACCTGCGTGAATCCGGCGCAATCGAACAGGATGCGGACGTGATCCTGTTCATCTACCGCGATGAAGTTTACAATCCCGACAGCCCGGACAAAGGGACGGCCGAGATCATCATCGGCAAGCAGCGTAACGGTCCGATCGGACCCGTTCGGCTCACGTTCCTTGGGCAATACACGAAGTTCGATAATTTTGCCGGGGCGCAGAACTTCCTCGGCGAGTAACGCCGGAAGTAAACCCTTATTTCGCCAAACGTTGTATTCAATCCCGGCGCGCGCATATGTGCGCGCCGAGTCACGACCGGAAACGGTACAATGTCGCCCGTTTTCGTGACAGTAGTTTGACAATCTCTCAGGAATCCCATGTTCGGTCGATTCATGCCCACCGAGGGCAAGTTCTTTCAACTCTTCAACGCGCACGCGAAGCACATCGTTTCCGGTGGCCGCGAGCTCGAACTGCTGATCGACAATCTCGCCGACGCCGAGATTCACAAGCAAAACGTGCAGACCGCCGAGAAGGCCGCTGACAAGCTCACGCACGAAGCGATCGATTTGCTGCACAAGACTTTCATCACGCCGCTCGATCGCGACGAGATCCACAAGCTGATCACGACGATGGACGACATCCTCGACCTGATGGAGGACGTCGCGACGGCCATCTCGCTGTACGACGTGCGTGCCGTCACGTCGGAGGCGAGCCAGCTCGCGCACATCGTCACGCAGTCGGCCCAGCACGTGCAGCAGGCGGTCGGCATGCTGTCCGACATGAAGCAGTCGGGGCAGATCCTCAAGCAGTGCGAGGAGATCGACCGCTGGGAGTCGGAGGCCGATCGCGTGCTGCGCGCGGCGATGTCGAAGCTGTTCCGCGAGGAAGACGACGTGAAGACGCTCATCAAGCTGAAGGCGATCTACGAGCTGCTCGAAGAGATCACCGACAAGTGCGAGGACGTCGCGAACATCATCGAAGGCATCGTGCTGGAAAACGCCTGAGCGGACCACGATGCATTCGATACAACTCGCCCTATGGATGGTCGCGACGCTGGTGCTCGTCGCGCTCGTATTCGACTTCATGAACGGCTTTCACGACGCGGCGAACTCGATCGCCACCGTCGTGTCCACCGGGGTGCTGAAGCCCCAGCAGGCCGTGGTGTTCGCGGCCGCGTTCAACGTCATCGCGTATTTCATCTTCCACCTGAAAGTCGCGCAGACCGTCGGTAAAGGCACGATCGATCCCGAGATCGTCGACCACTATGTCGTGTTCGGCGCGCTGGTCGGTGCGATCGGCTGGAACGTGATCACCTGGTACTACGGGATTCCGTCGAGCTCGTCGCACGCGCTGATCGGTGGCCTCGTCGGCGCGGCACTCGCGAAGTCGGGCTGGAGCTCGCTGAACATGGACGGGCTGATGAAGACCGTCGCGTTCATCTTCATTTCGCCGCTGCTCGGCTTCGTCCTCGGTTCGCTGTTCATGCTCGGCGTGTCGTGGCTGTATTTCCGTACCGCGCCCAGCAAGGTCGACCGGCGCTTCCGGCGGCTCCAGCTGCTGTCGGCCGGCCTGTACAGCCTTGGCCACGGCGGCAACGACGCGCAGAAGACGATCGGCATCATCTGGATGCTGCTGATCGCGTCGGGTTATGCGTCGGCGACGTCCGATGCGCCGCCCGCGTGGGTCATCGGCGCGTGTTACCTGTCGATGGGCCTCGGCACGCTGTTCGGCGGCTGGCGCATCGTGCGCACGATGGGCCAGAAGATCACGAAGCTCAAGCCGGTCGGCGGTTTCTGCGCGGAAAGCGGTGGTGCGATCACGCTGTTTATTGCGTCGTTCCTCGGCATTCCCGTTTCGACCACGCATACGATCACCGGCGCGATCGTCGGCGTCGGCGCGACGCGCAAGCTGTCGGCCGTGCGCTGGGGCGTTGCCGGCAACATCGTGTGGGCATGGGTGCTGACGATTCCCGCGTCCGCGCTGATCGCGGCCGGCGGATGGTGGCTCGGACACCGGATCTTCTGATCGCCGACACCGCAGGATCGACATGAAATGCGCCGCACGCCGAAAGGCTGCGGCGTATTTTCTTTTGTGGCTGCGGGAGTGAGCGACGAACGGTGGGTGCGGTGCCGCGTGGCCGCAGGCACGGACGAAACGGGTCAGTAACTTCCGTTCGCGAACCGGGCGATCGGATCGTCGGCCGTGCCGGTGCGCGGGGCGACGGGCGCGGCTTGTGTGGATGCACGCAGTACCTGCACAGCGGCGGGCTCGGCGCTGCGCGCAGCCGTCGCGATGGGGGCGGGTGCTGGTTCCGCGTCGAAAGCGGCCGCCTGGGCGGCCGTCAGTGCCGTGGTCGGAATCTGTGTGCCGACCTCCGCCGGGCTGGCCGGCGCTGCATTCGACGCCATCGCGGTTGCGCCGTCATTCGCGGACGTCGCCTGCTGCTGAGCTGCCTGCACGCGGGGCGGTGGCGGTTCGTACGGATCAGCGGGCGCGGCGACCGGTGCAACCGCAACCGCGGCGGTCGACACGGCCGGCGTGGCCGGCGTGGCCGGCGTGACCCGAGCGGGCGACTGGGTCGCTCCGGTTTGCGACGAAGCGTAGGCCGGCGGGCGCGGCGCGGCGGTAGTCACGACGACAGGGGCGGGCGTGACCGCCGGCGGGTTGCGCGGCTCGTCGCGCCGGGCGTCGTAGGTCGGCGCATCGAACGGCGTAGGCGCCGTGCGCGGCGGCGCGACGCGGCGAATGCCATCGAAGCGCTTGGCCCAGTACGGGTTCGTCAGGTAGTCGAGCCGCACGGTGCCGCCCGTCGACGGTGCGTTGACGAAGCGCAGCTTGCCGACATAGATGCCGACGTGCGAATGCGGCCGCCCGGTCGTGTTGAAGAAGATCAGGTCGCCCGGTGCGACCTGGTCGGGCTCGATCGACACGCCGCGGCCGCTCATGTCGGCGGTCGTGCGCGGCAGGTTCACGTCGGCCGCGCGACCGATCACGTAGCGCACGAGCCCGCTGCAGTCGAAGCCGCTCGTCGGGGTGTTGCCGCCCCAGCGATACGGAACGCCGACGAGGCTCATCGCCTGGATCGAGATTTCTTCCTGGCCGACGCTGTGATCGACGAATTTCGGGAAATTGGCGGGCGCCGGGAATGCGCGCGGCGTCGTGATCTTCATTCCCGGGTCGCGCGATGCCGACTGCGGCGGCACGCTCGAGCAGGCCGCAAGCAGCGAAACGACGGTGACGGGAACCCAGATTCGAAGCATGGCAAGGCGGGCGAGCGCGGCGCGCTCGCGAATCGTATGACAACAGACAGACCCGATGGTAGACGCTCCGGCGGGGCTTAAGCAACCATTCCTGAGAATTTACTTGAAGTTTCGCGCGTAAGTGAGGTTGTTGCGTGACGATGTGTTACTTCCGTTTTCGACCCCAAATAAAAACGGCGCTCCGGAAACGGAGCGCCGCGATGCGTCGAAAGCCGGCCGACGGGGCCGGCCTGCCGCGTTACAGGATGTCCGACGCGTAGTCGGCGAGCCGCGAGCGTTCGCCGCGCGCGAGCGTCACGTGGCCGCTGTGGCCCCAGCCCTTGAAGCGGTCGACGACGTAGGTCAGGCCCGAACTGCCTTCGGTCAGGTAAGGCGTGTCGATCTGCGCGATGTTGCCGAGGCATACGATCTTCGTGCCGGGGCCCGCACGCGTGACGAGCGTCTTCATCTGCTTCGGCGTCAGGTTCTGCGCTTCGTCGATGATCAGGTACTTGTCGACGAACGTGCGGCCGCGCATGAAGTTCATGCTCTTCACCTTCAGGCGCGAACGGATCAGCTCCTGCGTCGCGGCACGTCCCCATTCGCCGGCCGCGTCGTCGGTCTTCTGCAGCACTTCGAGGTTGTCGTCGAAGGCACCCATCCACGGCTGCATCTTCTCTTCCTCGGTGCCGGGCAGGAAACCGATGTCCTCGCCGACGGGCACGGTCGCGCGCGTCACGATGATCTCGTTGTAGCGCTTGTCGTCGAGTACCTGCGCGAGGCCGGCCGCGAGTGCGACGAGCGTCTTGCCGGTACCGGCCTGGCCGAGCAGCGTGACGAAATCGATCTCCGGGTTCATCAGCAGGTTCAGCGCGAAGTTCTGCTCGCGGTTGCGCGCGGTGATGCCCCACACGTTGTTCTTGTGGTGGCTGTAGTCGCGCAGCGTCTGCAGCAGCGCCGTCTTGCCGTTCAGTTCGCGGACGATCGCATGGAACGTCGGTTCGCCGTTCTGCGGCTCGAGATAGACGAACTCGTTGACGAGCATCGACGCGACGAGCGGGCCGGTCACGCGGTAGTACGTGGTGCCCGTCTTCGTGTCCTGCCAGCTCTCCATGCCCTTCGCGTGCTTGGTCCAGAAGTCCTGCGGCAGTTCGCGCACGCCGGTGTAGAGGAGATCGGAATCCTCGAGCACCTGGTCGTTGAAGTAGTCTTCCGCGGGCAGGCCGAGCGCATGCGCCTTGATCCGCATGTTGATGTCTTTCGACACCAGCACGACCTGGCGGTCGGGCCGGTCGCGCTGCAACGCGCGCACGACACCGAGGATCTGGTTGTCGGCCTTGCCTTCGGGCAGCCCTTCGACGGGAGCGATGTCGGTGAGCTTGGTCTGGAAGTACAGGCGGCCGAGCGCCTCGCGGCTGCCGAGGCGCGACAGCGGAATGCCGGCCGAGATCGGGCCGCCGTCGGCGACGAGCGCGTCGAGCGTGCGGCTGACCTGACGCGCATTGCGTGCGACCTCGGACATCCCCTTCTTGTGGTTGTCGAGTTCCTCGAGCGTCATCATCGGCAGATAGACGTCGTGTTCCTCGAAGCGGAAGAGGCTGCTCGGGTCGTGCATCAGCACGTTGGTGTCGAGCACGAACAGTTTCTGCTGCTCGGCTTCGGCCGGCTTGCGGCTGCGCGACTTCGTCGTCGCGCCGGTATCGCGCGCGGGTGCCGCGGCCGGTTTGTCGGCGGCCGGCTTGTCGTTGCGCGCGACGACCGGTGCCGCGGGTTCGGCGGGCGCCGGCATCGGCTGCAGCAGGGCGGCCGTCTGTCTGGTCTTGCGGCCGCGGGCGGGTGCGCTCGCGGCATCCTGCGCCGAAGACGCGACGGCGCGCAGCGGCGCGGCCGTGTTCGCGGCTTCGATCATCGGTTGGGCCACGCTGGCCGGGCCATAGTCACCGGCTGTGGATGCGTCCCCTTCGGCGGATTTCTTCGCGGTTTTCGCAGGCCGCGCTTTCACCTTGTATTCGTCGGGCGGCAGAAGGCTGCCGAGCTTGCTGGGGGGAGTAGGCAAAGGCATGGTGTCCCTCGGGAGGAATCGTGTCGCATGGCGTGCGCCGCTGATCGCATCCTGCGTGACGTAGACGCATGCAGTTTGCGCGCGGTGGCGCACAGGAATTTCGTCTAGCCGGTTCGCCTAAGTGTCGATCAGCTCCTTGACGGGGTGAGGGCCGGACCGAGGGCCGGCGCGCAATCCATAAAAAAAGCCGCTGCCCCGTCGACAGGGGCATGCGGCTCGGCTGATACCGTCGTAATGCGCGTCAGGTGCTGGCAAGCATCGCTACGAGCACCGGCGCAGCTACGAGAAATATGGGGCGAACTGGCATTCATTGCGGGCCAATATAACGCGCCTCAAAGCGCTTGTACAGCACTTAGCACGTCGTCCACATGCCCCGGTACCTTGATGCCGCGCCATGCCTGACGGAGCACGCCGTCGGCGTCGATCAGGAACGTCGAGCGCTCGATTCCGCGTACTTCCTTGCCATACATTTTCTTCATCTTGATGACATCGAACAGCGCGCACAGCGCTTCGTCGGCATCGGAAATCAGCGGGAACGGCAGTTCGAGTTTTGCCTTGAAATTGTCATGCGAGCGCAGGCTGTCGCGCGACACGCCGATGACTTCCGCACCGGCTTTCTTGAACTTCGGATAGAGATCGCGGAACTGCAGCCCTTCGGTCGTGCAGCCCGGCGTGTTGTCCTTCGGATAGAAGTACAGCACGAGCTTCTTGCCCTTCAGGTCGGACAGCGAAATGTCGCCGCCCGTGGCCGGTGCGGTGAAATCGGGAACTTGGCGGTCAACTTCGACAGACACGTGTTTCTCCTGTTGTTATGCAAAGGCGCCGCGGCGGCGGCGCGGTTCGGCGGGGCGTCGCGGCAGTGCGCCGCAAGGGCGGAGCGGGCGACGCCGGCTCGCGCGCGAACTCAGTCGGGCTGGACGATCAGTTCGCCGGAGCGGCCGGGGATTTCGCCCCACGTGACAGGGTACGATGGCAGCGAGTCGCGGTCCAGCGTCGCGTGGTAGTCGCCCATCGTCGCAAACGTGTGGCCTTGCGCGCGCCAGCCGGCGAGCAGTTGCTCGAACACGGGCGCGAGCTTCTGGCCTTCCAGTTCCGCATGCAGCGTGAACACCTGGTCGTGCGGATTGGTTTCGGTGAACTTGAGGATGTGCGCGGCGACGTTGTGCGTGTCGATGCCGTCGATGCCGAGCACTTCGTCGAGCGTGGGCAGCGTCGTCGGCATCTGCACGTGCGACAGCGTGCGGCCGCCGACGACGGGCAGGTACGGCGAATGGCCGCGACCGTCGGATGCGTAGCGCATCCCCCATGCGTCGATCTGCTCGAATGCGGAATCGTTCATCTGCCAGCCTGCCGCGCCGTGCGTGACGGGCGGCGCGCCGAAGATCTCGACGAAGCGCGCGTGACTCTTCTGCATTTCACGCGCGGTCCAGTCGCGATCGCGCGCGCGGACGTTGTCCTGCCAGTACACGTGGTCCCACGTGTGGATGCCGCATTCGAAGCCGGCCTCGTGGATCGCGCGCATGTCGGCGATCGCACGGCGACCGATGTCGGGGGCCGGCAGCAGCACGCCGTACATCAGCTGCTTCACGCCGTAGTGTTCGACCACCGACGTGCGCGACACCTTCTTCAGGAAGCCGGGGCGGAACACGCGCCGCAGCGCCCAGCCCGTGTGATCGGGCCCGAGGCTGAAGAGGAAGGTCGCGCGCGCACTGAAGCGGTCGAAGATGCGCGCGAGGTTCGGCACGCCTTCGCGCGTGCCGCGCAGCGTGTCGACGTCGATCTTGAGGACGATGCGAGCCAAGCGAACGACCCGATCAGCCTTGCTGTTCGACGAGCGCGCGCGCGTCGGCGACGTGGCCGCGATACGCTTCGAAGATGTTGCGCAGCGCGTCGTCGAACGTCGCTTGCGGTGCCCAGTTGAGCTCCTGCATCGTGTTGTCGATCTTCGGCACGCGGTTCTGCACGTCCTGGTAGCCGTTGCCGTAGTAGGCGCCCGACGTCGTTTCGACGAGCTTCACCTGCTTGGCCGAATCGGCGTACTCGGGGTATTCCGCCGCCAGTTCGAGCATCTTGTGCGCGAGCTCGCGAACCGAGAAGTTGTTCTTCGGATTGCCGATGTTGTAGATCTTGCCCGATGCGACGCCGTTCGCGTTGTCGATGATCTTCATCAGCGCGCTGATGCCGTCGCCGATGTCGGTGAACGCGCGCTTCTGCGAACCGCCGTCGACGAGGCTGATGTTCTCGCCGCGCACGATGTGGCCGAGGAACTGCGTGACGACGCGCGAGCTGCCTTCCTTCGGCGTGTAGATCGAGTCGAGGCCCGGGCCGATCCAGTTGAACGGACGGAACAGCGTGAAGTTCAGGCCTTCCATCCCGTAGCCCCAGATCACGCGGTCCATCAGCTGCTTCGAGCACGCGTAGATCCAGCGCGGCTTGTTGATCGGGCCGTAGGTGAGCGCCGATGCGTCCGGGTCGAACTGCTCGTCCGAGCACATGCCGTAGACCTCGGAGGTCGACGGGAACACGAGGTGCTTGCCGTACTTGACGGCCGAACGCACGATCGGCAGGTTCGCCTCGAAGTCGAGCTCGAACACGCGCAGCGGCTGCTGGACGTAGGTGGCGGGTGTCGCGATCGCGACGAGCGGCAGGATCACGTCGCACTTCTTCACGTGATACTCGACCCACTCCTTGTTGATCGTGATGTCGCCTTCGAAGAAATGCATCCGCTCGTGGTTGACGAGATCGCCAAGCCGATCGGTCTGCATGTCCATGCCGAACACTTCCCAATCGGTGGTTTCAAGAATGCGCTTCGACAGGTGATGGCCGATGAAGCCGTTCACACCCAGGATCAGGACTTTTTTTGCTTTCATGAATGACGGGAAGAATGAATGAACTGCGCGAATTCCGCGGGCGTCACGACGGTTTCGCTGCCGTCGCGCTGCTGCCACAGCTCGAGAATGGATAGGGCGCGGCTGTCGCCGCAGACGCCGAATAGCGCATTATCGCTTACGTGCAGGCCAGGCGGCAAATCTGCCGCGGCGGCCGCCGCCGCGCTGCCGGGTGCCGCGAGGCGCGCGCGCGCGATCACGAAACGCGTGCCGCCGACGTCCGTGAATGCGCCGGGATACGGCGGCGCGACCGCGCGCACGAGGTTGTAGACCTGCGCGGCCGGCTTCGACCAGTCGACGCGGCCGTCCTCGGGCTTGCGCCCGCCGAAGTAGCTGCCGGTCGCGAGATCGTTCGGCAGGTGCGGCGCCTCGCCCGCGAGCAGCGCGGGCAGCACGCGCCAGAGCGTCTGCTCGGCGGCCACCGTGACCTTGTCGAACACCTGCGTGGCCGTGTCGTCCGGCAGGATCGGCACCGCGGTCTGGCCGATGATCGCGCCCGCGTCGGGCTTCGCGGCCATCTCGTGCAGCGTCGCGCCGGTTTCGGTCTCGCCGTTCAGCACGGCCCAATTGGTCGGTACCCGACCCCGGTATTTCGGCAGCAGCGAACCGTGCATGTTGTACGCGCCGCGCGGCGCGATCGCGAGCAGGTCCACCGGCAGCATGTGGCGGTAGTAGAACGAGAAGATGAAATCCGGCTGCGCGTCGGACACCGCGCGGCGCAGCGCCGGATCCGCGGGATCGGCCGGCGACACGACCGGAATGCCGTGCTCGGTCGCGACGGATGCGACGCTGCCGAACCAGATGTTCTCGTTCGGGTTGTCCTCGTGCGTGACGACGAGCGCGACGTCGACGCCGCGCGCGAGCAGCACCTGCAGGCATCGCACGCCGACGTTGTGATACGCGAAGACGACCGCGCGCGGCTTCATTGCGCGGCTCCCGCGCGGTTCGCGCCGGCCGGCACCGCCGGCACGCCGTCGTGCTGCTCGAGCACGGCCTGGATCAGGTAGCGCGGCCGCGCGCGCACCTGCTGGTAGATGCGGCCGACGTATTCGCCGAGCAGGCCGAGCGCGAAGATGATCACGCCGAGCAGGAAGAACGTGATCGCGAACAGCGTGAACACGCCTTGCACTTCCGCGCCGACGATGAAGCGCCGTACGAGCAGCAGCACGAACAGCGCGGCGGAGCCGATCGACAGGATCACGCCGATGAACGACAGCCACTGCAGCGGCACGACCGAGAAGCCCGTCACGAGGTCGAAGTTCAGCCGGATCAGGCTGTACAGCGAGTACTTCGACTCGCCCGCGAAGCGTTCCTCGTGCGCGACCTCGATTTCGGTCGGGTTCTGCGCGAACGTATAGGCGAGCGCGGGGATGAAGGTGTTGACTTCGCCGCACACGTTGATCGTGTCGATGATGCGGCGGCTGTACGCACGCAGCATGCAGCCCTGGTCGGTCATCTTGATGCGCGTGATGCGCTCGCGCAGCCGGTTCATCATCTGCGACGCCTTGCGTCGCCACAGGCTGTCCTGGCGCTGCTTGCGGATCGAGCCGACGTAGTCGTAGCCCTCGCGCATCTTCGCGATCAGCTTGCCGATTTCCTCGGGCGGGTTCTGCAGGTCGGCGTCGAGCGTGATGACGATGTCGCCGTGCGACTGCGCAAAGCCGGCGAGGATCGCCATGTGCTGGCCGTAGTTGCCGTTGAGCAGCACGACACGCGTCGTGTCGGGGCGCACGTGGAACTGATCGGCGAGCATCGCGGCCGAGCGGTCGCGGCTGCCGTCGTTGATCAGGATCACTTCGTATGACGTGTCGAGTGCGTCGAGTGCCGGATACAGCCGCGCGAACAGCGCGGCAAGGCCATCTTCCTCGTTGTACACGGGGATGATGATCGATACTTCGGGCCGGCCGGCGTCCAGGTGCCCGGCGCCCGGATGCCCGGCGCGTGCTTCAAGGTGACTCATGTACGCTTATTTTCCGTATTGTTCGCAAATCTGGTTGATGGCGTCGACCACGCGACGCACGTCGTCTTCCGTCATCTGCGTGAAGAGCGGCAGCGTGACGGTCGATGCGCCGTACCGTTCGGCGTGGGGGAACATGCCCTCCTTGAAGCCGAGCCCGCGGTACAGCGTGAAAAGATGGATCGCCGGGTAGTGGATGCCCGTGCCGATGCCGCGTTCCTTCATCTGCGCCATGAACTCGGCGCGGGTGATCGTCAGCCGCTCGAGCGGCAGCGTGACGAGGAACATGTGCCAGTTGCCGTTCTCGAATTCGGCGAGCGGCAGGCCGAGACCGAGCTTCGTGGCCGCACCGCCGTCGAACGCGGCGAAATACGCGCGGGCGAGCGCATGGCGCTGCGCGGTGAACCGCGCGAGGTGCGGCAGCTGGCCGAGGCCGACGCGCGCGGCGACGTCGGTCAGGTTGTACTTGCCGCCGAGCACGTCGCAGTCCATGCCGTCGAAGCCCGTGCGCGTGATGCCCTGCAGCCGGTACTTCTGTGCGAGCGTCGCCTCGTCCTCGTTGTTCAGCACGAGCGCGCCGCCTTCGATCGTCGTCAGGTTCTTGTTCGCGTGGAAGCTGAACGACACGATGTCGCCGATCGCGCCGATGCGCTTGCCGTTCCACGTCGAGCCGAGCGCCTGCGCGGCATCCTCGATCACGCGCAGGTTGTGCGCGCGCGCGATCGCGTACAGGCGGTCCATGTCGACCGGCAGGCCAGCCAGATAGACGGGGATGATCGCCTTCGTGCGCGGCGTGATCGCCTGCTCGAGCTTGTCGAGGTCGATGTTGCGCGTGACCGGATCGATGTCGACGAACACGGGCGTCGCGCCGGTCTCGAGGATCACGTTGCTGGTCGAGACCCACGACGCCGGCGTCGTGATCACCTCGTGGCCGGCGCCGACGCCCGCGATGCGCAGGCCGATCTCGAGCGTGCAGGTGCCCGAATTGAACGCGCGGACCGGACGGCCGCCGCAGTACTCGGACAGGGCCGCTTCGAATTTCTGGCTCTGCGGGCCGGTGGTGATCCAGCCCGAGCGCAGCACGTCGACGACGCCCTGGATGGTTTCCTCATCGATCTCGGGGCGGGTGAACGGCAGAAACGGAGCGGAAGTCTGGCTCATGAACGCTTTGGCCTGTAATGGCGTGTAATAAAAGGGTCGGGCGATCCCGTCCGAAACCGGCATTAAACACCGGTTGACGGATTCGCACCGTGATTTTTTGTAGGCGGACGCTTAACGCCGCCGGGTGCCGCGGACGCTCAGCTGCGTGCGAGCACGAGCACCCCGATCAGGATGATGCCGATGCCGATGAGCCGCTGGACCGACAGCACTTCGCCGAACAGGTACCAGGCCGCGAATGCGTTGACGACATAGCCGAGCGACAGCATCGGGTACGCGATCGACACGTCGACCCGCGACAGCCCGACGATCCAGACGACGACGCTCAGTACGTAGCAGCCGAGGCCGCCGATGATCGGCAACTGGGTCGCGATCTTCAGGCCGACCGGGATGATGTTCGCACGGCTGAATTCGAAGTGTCCAACGGCGTTGACGCCGGCTTTCAGCAGAAGTTGCGCACAGGCGTTGAGCATCACGCCGGTGATGATGCAGACGAGTGAAACGGGATTCATGCGGTGGGCGTCCTTACGATTGCGGTTTCTCGACGATCACGCGGCGGCTGTCGCGCGCAATGACGCGCATCGGCACGCCTTGCTTGACCAGCGTGTCGTACTGGCCGGGCGGCATGATCGCGAGCGCATGGGTTTCCTGCTTCCAGCGCGTGATCCATTCGTCGACGGTCGGAATCCACTTGTTCGGCTCGACCGAGATCCCGAACGCGAGCTCGTCCTGGCGCTGGACCATGATCGTCGTGTGGCCCATATAGAACGGGAACGTGTGATCGAGCATCTCGATCGAGTAGAACGGCGTGTCGGGCGGCAGCTTCGCGAGTTCGGCGCGCACGGCGGGCGCGAGCAGCGCGCCCGAGCTGTAGCGGCCGAACTCGTCGTGCCCGGTGCCGCCGATCGTGCCGAACGCGAGCCACGCGGCGCCGAATGCGGTGATCGCGGCCGCGACACCCGCGCGGCGGTTCAGCCATGCGGCCGCGAGCGTCAGCGCGGCCGAGACCGCGAGGCCCGCGTACAGCCACATCTGGAACGCGCGGTACAGCGCGTTCGGCGTGCGTGCATCGCCCTGGTACGCGAGGAAGATGAGCCCGAACGCCGCGACGACGAAGAACACGAGGTAGCCGAGCAGGTGGCGGCGGAACCGGTCGGCCGTCATCAGCGGCAGGTACGCGCCGATGATCAGCGCGAGCGCCGGCGCGACCGGCAGCACGTACGAGATCAGCTTCGAATGCGACGCGCTGAAGAACAGGAAGATGAATGCGCTCCAGATCAGCAGCACGAGCATCGGCGAAAAGCCGTTCGGCTGGCGCGGCATCCGCAGCGCATGGCGGATGCTCTGCCACGCGACCGACAGCCACGGCAGGAAGCCGACCAGCAGCACGGGCACGAAGTAGTAGAGCGGGCCCGGACGGTTCTGTTCCGGGGTCAGGTACCGGCGGAACTGCTGGACGATGAAGAAGAAGTTGAAGAACTCGGGGTTGCGTTGCTGGACGAGCACGAACCACGGCGTGACGATCGCGAAGAAGATCACGAGGCCGCTGATCAGGTACAGGCGCTTCCACAGCGCCCAGTCGCGTGCCACTAGCGTATAGAGCACGAGCACGGCGCCGGGCAGGATCACGCCGACCAGGCCCTTCGACAGCACCGCGAACGCCATCGCGGCCCAGCACGCCCACATCCAGCCGCGCACCGCGGCCGGCCGCAGCCCGGGCCGCTGCGCGAGCAGCAGCGAGCAGAGCGACAGCGCCATCCAGAACGCGAGCCCCATGTCGAGCGCGTTGAAGTGGCCCATCAGGTTCCAGTACGGCGAGCAGGCGAGCACGACGGCCGCGAGGAAGCCCGACAGCGGGTTGAACAGGCGCGCGCCGGTGTAGCCGACGAGCAGCACGCCGGCGAAGGACGCGACGGCCGTATAGAGGCGCGCCTGCCATTCGCCGATGCCGAACCAGGCGAACGTCAGCGCGTTCAGCCAGGTCTGCAGCGGCGGCTTCTCGAAGTACTTGTAGCCGTTGTAGCGCGGCGTGATCCAGTCGCCGGTGACGAACATCTCGCGCGCCATCTCCGCGTAGCGGCCTTCGTCGCTCGGGATCAGGTGGCGCAGCCCGAGCGGCGCGAACCAGACGATCGCGAGCGCGACGAGCAGGAGGACGAGCGTGATGCGATTGAGCGGTAGCCTCGACGGCGTATCGTTCATGGATTTTCAGCCTGTTGGTTGTTGTGACGGGCCGCCGGCGGGTTGCGCCGGGGGCGGGCGGCCTGGCCGGGCCGATCCGGGGGATCGACCCGCTGCGCCGGCCCGAGTTTTACCGCATCGGGGATTAACGTTCAATTAAGAGCGCGGCGGCGACTTTGCGGCCCTCGGCCATCAGGATGTTGTAGGTGCGGCAGGCCGCCTGGAAATCCATGGTTTCGACGCCGATCCGCTTGGCCGTGAGCGCCGCGACGAGCCGTGGGTGCGGGAAGCGCAGCCGCGCGCCGCTGCCGAAGATCACGAGTTCGGGGGGCGGGTCGAGCAGCATCGCGAAATGCTCGGGGGCGAGTGCGTCGAACGACGACACGGGCCACGCCTGGACCGGCGCGCCGGGCAGCACGATGACGCTCGTTTCGTGGCGTTCGAGATTGACGTCGACATAATCGGGGCCGTAGCCGGTGACGGTGTTGAGCGCGCCGCTCGTGTCCTGGTGCAGTTTCAAATCGGTATTCCGCGGTTCCGTAGGGGAATGTGTCGCTGGGCCACACGGGCCCGGGCGGCCGGTTTCGCGCTCCAGTACTGGCGGGACGCCCGACGGCGGGGCCCGATGCGGTTATGGTGCATTGCGAAAGTCGGCCAAAATCCGCTAAATTATAACTTTTTGGTCGCCCCCGGGCGCCACTTGCGTCGTGCGTCGCCACAAGCCGCGTCCGACCGCCCGCTTTTTCCAGTCTAGACAGCGCGCACAGACCGGCCGCTTTCCAGTTTTGATCCCGCCCCCCCCGGCCGCAAGGCCAACCCAGGAACCGTGTCGTCGTGAAACCGATTCAGAAGTCGAACAAGCTGCTCAACGTCTGCTACGACATCCGTGGCCCGGTGCTCGAGCACGCGAAGCGCCTCGAGGACGAAGGCCACCGCATCATCAAGCTGAACATCGGCAACCTCGCGCCGTTCGGTTTCGACGCGCCGGACGAGATCATCCAGGACATGATCCGCAACCTGCCGACGTCGTCGGGCTATTCGGATTCGAAGGGCGTGTTCTCGGCCCGCAAGGCCGTGATGCACTACACGCAGCAAAAGGGCGTCGTGGGCGTCGGTCTCGACGACATCTACATCGGCAACGGCGCGTCCGAGCTGATCGTGATGGCGACCCAGGCGCTGCTGAACGACGGCGACGAAGTGCTGCTGCCCGCGCCCGACTACCCGCTGTGGACGGCGGCGGTGAGCCTGTCGGGCGGCACGCCCGTGCACTACGTCTGCGACGAGCAGAACGCGTGGATGCCCGATCTCGACGACATCCGCCGCAAGATCACGCCGAATACCAAGGCGCTCGTCGTGATCAACCCGAACAATCCAACGGGCGCGCTTTATTCCGACGAATTGCTGCTCGAACTGCTCGAGATCGCGCGCCAGCACGGGCTTATCGTGTTCGCCGACGAGGTCTACGACAAGATCGTCTACGACGGCCTCGAGCACACGGCGATGGGCGCGCTGTCGGAGGACGTGATTACCGTCACGTTCAACAGCCTGTCGAAGAGCTATCGCTCGTGCGGCTACCGCGCCGGCTGGATGGCCGTGTCGGGCCTGGGCGGCGACAACCGCCGGCACGCGAAGGATTACCTCGAGGGGCTCGGCATCCTGTCGTCGATGCGCCTGTGCGCGAACGTGCCCGGGCAGTTCGCGATCCAGACGGCGCTCGGCGGTTACCAGAGCATCAACGAGCTGATCGTGCCGAGCGGGCGCCTGTACAAGCAGCGCGAACTCGCCTACGACATGCTCACGTCGATTCCGGGCGTGACCTGCGTGAAGCCGCAGGCCGCGCTGTACATGTTTCCGCGCCTCGACCCGAAGCTCTACCCGATCCAGAACGACCAGCAGTTCATTCTCGACCTGTTGCTCGAGGAACGCGTGCTGCTCGTGCAGGGCACGGGTTTCAACTGGGCGACGCCGGACCACTTCCGTGTGGTCTTCCTGCCGAATCTCGACGACCTGACCGATTCGATCAACCGGATCGCACGCTTCCTCGACGGCTACCGCAAGCGCCATTCGGCCTGAGCGGGCAGGACCACATGGCACTCACTCATTCTTACTCATCGATCACACGCAGCATGGAACCGATCAAAGTTGGCCTGTTGGGCTTCGGCACGGTGGGCAGCGGCACCTTCACGGTGCTGCGCCGCAACCAGGAAGAAATCAAGCGACGCGCGGGGCGCGGCATCGAGGTGACGCGCATTGCCGTGCGCAACCCGGCCAAGGCGCAGGCTGCGCTCGGCGCCGCCGGCGCCGTTGAGATCACCGACGATTTCAATTCGGTCGTCGACGATCCGTCGATCTCGATCATTGCCGAGATGATCGGCGGCACGGGCATCGCGCGCGAGCTCGTGCTGCGTGCGATCGCGAACGGCAAGCACGTCGTGACGGCGAACAAGGCGCTGCTCGCGGTGCACGGCACCGAGATCTTCGAGGCCGCGCGCGAGCAGGGCGTGATGGTCGCGTTCGAGGCGGCCGTCGCCGGTGGCATCCCGATCATCAAGGCGCTGCGCGAAGGCCTGACCGCGAACCGCATCCAGTACATCGCCGGCATCATCAACGGCACGACCAACTACATCCTGTCGGAAATGCGCGACCGCGGGCTCGACTTCGCGACGGCGCTGAAGGCCGCGCAGGAGCTCGGCTACGCGGAAGCCGATCCGACCTTCGACATCGAAGGCGTCGACGCCGCGCACAAGGCGACGATCATGAGCGCGATCGCGTTCGGCGTGCCGGTGCAGTTCGACCGTGCGTATGTCGAGGGCATCAGCAAGCTCGACGCGACCGACATCCGTTACGCGGAAGAGCTCGGCTACCGGATCAAGCTGCTCGGCATCGCGCGTCGCGCCGAAAACGGCATCGAACTGCGCGTGCATCCGACGCTGATCCCCGAGAAGCGCCTGCTCGCGAACGTCGAAGGTGCGATGAACGCGGTCGTCGTGCACGGCGACGCGGTCGGCACGACGCTGTACTACGGCAAGGGCGCGGGCGCGGAGCCGACCGCGTCGGCGGTGGTCGCGGATCTCGTCGACGTTACGCGCCTGCACACGGCCGACCCCGAGCATCGCGTGCCGCATCTCGCGTTCCAGCCCGACAGCCTGTCGAACACGCCGATTCTGCCGATCGAGGAAATCACGAGCGGCTACTACCTGCGCCTGCGGGTGGCCGACCAGACCGGCGTGCTGGCCGCCATCACGCGCATCCTCGCCGAATCGGGCATCTCGATCGACGCGCTGCTGCAGAAGGAATCGGAGCAGGTCGACGGCGCCAACGGCGAGACCGACATCATCCTGATCACGCACGAGACGATCGAGAAGAACGTCAACGCGGCGATCGCGCAGATCGAAAGCCTCGCGACGGTCGTCTCGAAGGTGACGAAGCTGCGCATGGAAGCGCTGAACTGAGGACGACATGAACTACATCTCCACGCGCGGCGCCGGCATCGGCGAGCGCCACACGTTCTCCGACATCCTGCTCGGCGGTCTGGCGAAGGACGGCGGGCTCTACCTGCCGGCCGAGTACCCGAAGGTGTCCGCCGACGAGCTCGCGCGCTGGCGCACGCTGCCGTATGCGGATCTCGCGTTCGAGATCCTGTCGAAATTCAGCGACGACATTCCGGCCGACGACCTGCGCGCGCTCACGCGCCGCACGTACACGGCCGACGTGTACAGCAACACGCGCCACGGCGAGAACGCGTCCGACATCACGCCGCTGAAGACGCTCGGCACCGAGAACGGTGCGGCGCTGTCGCTGCTCGAACTGTCGAACGGCCCGACGCTCGCGTTCAAGGACATGGCGATGCAGCTGCTCGGCAACCTGTTCGAGTACACGCTCGCGAAGCAGGGCAAGGCGCTGAACATCCTCGGCGCGACGTCGGGCGACACGGGCAGCGCGGCCGAATACGCGATGCGCGGCAAGGTCGGCGTGCGCGTGTTCATGCTGTCGCCGCACAAGAAGATGAGCGCGTTCCAGACGGCGCAGATGTTCAGCCTGCAGGATCCGAACATCTTCAACCTCGCGGTCGAAGGCGTGTTCGACGACTGCCAGGACATCGTGAAGGCCGTATCGAACGATCACGCGTTCAAGGCGCAGCAGAAGATCGGCACGGTCAACTCGATCAACTGGGCGCGCGTCGTCGCGCAGGTCGTGTACTACTTCAAGGGCTACTTCGCGGCGACGCAGTCCAACGACGAGCGCGTGTCGTTCACGGTGCCGTCGGGCAACTTCGGCAACGTCTGCGCGGGCCACATCGCGCGGATGATGGGGCTGCCGATCGCGAAGCTCGTGGTCGCGACCAACGAGAACGACGTGCTCGACGAGTTCTTCCGCACGGGCGCGTATCGCGTGCGCAGCGCCGAGAACACGTATCACACGAGCAGCCCGAGCATGGACATCTCGAAGGCATCGAACTTCGAGCGCTTCGTGTTCGACCTGCTCGGCCGCGATCCGGCGCGCGTGATGCAACTGTTCCGCGACGTCGAGGAGAAGGGCGGTTTCGATCTCGTCGCGAGCGGCGATTTCGCGCGCGTCGCCGAGTTCGGCTTCGTGTCGGGCCGCAGCAGCCACACGGACCGCATCGCGACGATCCGCGACGTGTTCTCGCGCTACAACACCACGATCGATACGCATACGGCCGACGGCGTGAAGGTCGCGCGCGAGCATCTCGACGCGGGCGTGCCGATGGTCGTGCTCGAGACGGCCCAGCCGATCAAGTTCGGCGAGACGATCCGCGAAGCGCTCGATCGCGAACCCGAGCGTCCGGCTGCATTCGACGGGCTCGAGGCGCTGCCGCAGCGCTTCGAGGTCGTGAAGGCCGACGCGCAGCAGGTGAAGGACTTCATCGCCGCGCATACGGGCGAGTGACGCACGGCCGGGCCTCGGGCCCGGCTGCGCACGACGGCCGGAATGCCGATTCGTCGAACGGATCGGGGTTCCGGCCGTTTCATTTGGTGGCGCATGTGTTCGACACCCGCCGCACCTCGCGCGAAACAAGTGCCAGTACCCCGCGTTCGCGCCGATCACAGTTTCCGCATGTCCGCCATATCGCGCGCCCGCGCGACGGCGTCGCTACAATGACGTATTGAATCCAACGATCCCCGCTTCCATCGATGTCGAACCCGAATCCCGCGGCGCCGCGCGCGCCGATGCTGTCGACCGCCGAGGCGCTCGCCGCGCTGCTCGAAGCCGCGAAGCCGCTGCCCGGTACCGAAACCGTTGCCACGCTCGACGCGCTTGGCCGCGTGCTGGCGGCCGACGTGAGTTCGCCGCTCGACGTGCCGCCGATGCATACGAGCGCGATGGACGGTTATGCGGTGCGCGTCGCCGACCTGCTGCACGGCGCGCGGCGCCTGCCGGTGTCGCAGCGCATTCCGGCCGGCCACCCGGCCGTGCCGCTCGCGGCCGGCACGGCCGCGCGGATCTTCACCGGCGCGACGGTGCCGCCCGGCGCCGACGCGGTCGTGATGCAGGAGCAGGCATCGGCCGAAGGCGACGCGGTCGAGATCCTGCACACGCCGAAGGCCGGTGAATGGATCACCGCGCAGGGCGCGGATATCCGGCAGGGCTCGGTGATCCTGCCGGCCGGCACGCGGCTCACGCCGCAGGCGCTCGGTCTTGCCGCGTCGGTCGGCTGCGCGCAGCTGCCGGTCGCGCGGCGGCTTCGCGTCGCGGTGTTCTTCACCGGCGACGAACTGACGATGCCGGGCGAGCCGCTGAAGCCCGGCGCGATCTACAACTCGAACCGCTTCACGCTGCGCGGGCTGCTGGAGCGGCTCGGCTGCCACGTGACCGACTACGGGATCGTGCCCGATTCGCTCGCCACGACGCGCGACACGCTGCGCGAGGCCGCGCGCGATCACGACGTGATCCTGACGAGCGGCGGCGTCTCGGTCGGCGACGAGGATCACGTGAAGCCGGCCGTCGAGGCCGAAGGGCGGCTCGCGCTGTGGCAGATCGCGATGAAACCCGGCAAGCCGCTCGCCTTCGGCGCGGTACGCCGCGGCGACGATCGCCCCGCCGCCCATTTCATCGGGCTGCCGGGCAACCCCGTATCGAGCTTCGTCACGTTCCTGCTGTTCGTGCGGCCGTTCCTCTTGCGCCTGTCCGGCGTGCGCGACGTCGCGCCGCGCGCGCTGTCGCTGCGTGCCGACTTTTCGCAAGGCAAGGGCGACCGGCGCAACGAATTCCTGCGCGCGCGCGTCAATGCGGCCGGCGGCCTCGACCTGTTCCCGAACCAGAGTTCGGCGGTGCTGACGTCGACGGTCTGGGGCGACGGCCTGATCGACAATCCGCCGCAGCACGCGATCAGCGCAGGCGAGACCGTGCGTTTCATTCCGTTTTCCGAACTGCTGTCGTAACGCGACGGCTTCCCGACTCATGAAGATTCAACTGAAATTTTTCGCAAGCGTACGAGAGGCACTGGGCGTGGCCGACGAGCAGGCCGACGTGCCGGACGGCGTGACGACCGTCGGCGACGTGCGCGCGTGGCTGCGCGTGCGCGGCGGTGCGTGGGCCGAGACGCTCGCCGAAGGTCGCGCGTTGCGCATGGCCTGCAACCACGAGATGACCGATCCCGACACGCGCCTCACCGAGGGCTGCGAAGTCGCGTTCTTTCCGCCGGTGACGGGCGGTTGACGAGCACGCGATGGCAACGATACGCATCCAGGCCGACGACTTCGATCTGAACGCCGAAGTGACGGCGTTGCGCGCGCGCAACCCGAAGATCGGCGCGGTCGCGTGCTTCGTCGGCACGGTGCGCGACCTGAACGAAGGCGATTCGGTCGCCGCGATGGAGCTCGAACACTATCCGGGCATGACCGAGAAGGCGCTCGAGAAGATCGCGGCCGAGGCCGGCCGGCGCTGGCCGGGTATTGACGTCGCGATCGTGCATCGCGTCGGCAAGCTCCTCCCGCTCGACCAGATCGTGATGGTCGCGACGGTCGCCGCGCACCGCGGCGATGCGTTCGCGTCGTGCGAGTTCGTGATGGACTACCTGAAGACCGAGGCGCCGTTCTGGAAGAAGGAAACGACGCCGGACGGCGAGCGCTGGGTCGATGCCCGTACGACCGACGATGCCGCGCTCGCGCGCTGGGGCGTCGAATCGGGCAACACGCCGCGCTGAACGCGCGTCCGCGCGCTGCGGCCATGTGCCGCAGGTGCGCAATCGGTGCGCGACGCGCGTTACGCGTCCGGATCGGCGCTGCGCCCGATGATCTTCGTCGGAAACGGCTCGCCGCGGGCGCGCGACGGCAACGCATGCGGGTCGTCGCCCGTGTCGCGGCGGCGCGGCGCGATCGCGTCGAGCAGGGCCTGCTGCTCGGGCGGAATCCGATAATCCCAGCCGAACCGGCTCAATTGCAGGCTCTGCGCGATCCGCAGCGCGGGTTCCATGAAGCGGATCGCCGCGGGCGGTGCGTAGCGCGTCTCGACGGTCTTCAGGAACAGCGACAGCCAGCGGCTGAAATGGGCCGGTTCGATCCCGTCGAGCGGCTGGTGCGCCTGCTGCACGTTGCCGCGATAGCCCTTGGTGCCGAGCACGAGGCCCGACCAGAACGTGACCATCTTCGGCAAATGGTCGTCCCAGCGGCCGGCCAGCTTCGCGTCGAACACGGGCCCGAGCAGCGGATCGGCGCGCACGCGGTCGTAGAACGCGTAGACGAGCGCGCGGATGTTGTCTTCGGTCGGCTCGGCATCGCGAGGGCGGGCCGGGGCGGTATCGGGCGAGGCGGGGATGGCGGTCATGGCAAAAAGGGCCGGGAGAGCTGGGCAACGTCAACGCGGCGGCGCAGGCAACGGACAGGACGCCGGCCGGATTTTGACGCAAAATAGCGTCCAACACCCCCTGAAAAACGTGCAGATGTCACGCATCTTATATGTGCGCGCGCCATCCCGGCAACCCGGGCTGCGAAACAGGGCCGTCGGTCGGCCCCGCGCATCCCGATCGGCCCGGTTCACGTGACCGGGGCATGATCGATCTTTTCCGTATTCGCCCATGAGACTCACCGACTACACCGACTATTCGCTGCGCGTGATGCTGTACCTTGCCGTGCGCGGCGAGGGGCTCGCGACAATCCAGGAGATCTCGGATGCCTACGGCATCTCGAAGAACCATCTGATGAAAGTCGTGCAGCAGCTCGGCGAATTGGGATGGGTCGACACGGTTCGCGGCCGCAATGGCGGGCTGCGCCTCTTCCCGGAATCGCTGCGGCTGACGGTCGGCCAGGTCGTGCGCGCGACCGAGAGCGACTTCGCGCTGGTCGGCTGCTTTTCGACCGACGACGGCGAGTCGCGCGGCTGCGTGATCGAGCCGCAGTGCCGCCTGAAGGGCGTGCTGGCGGCCGCACGCGATGCGTTCTTCGCCGAACTCGACCGTCACACGCTCGGCGAGCTGGTCGAAGATGCGTCGCCGCTCGTGGCGTTGCTCGGCATCCGTCCGTTCGCGCTCGTGCGTGCCGAGCCGTCACCGGACGAAGCGGCTGCAGCCGTCGAGCCGCCGTCGACGGCCGGCTGACGCGCGGGCACCGCGTCCCGCGATCCGGTCGCGACCTGCTCCCGGGCCGCTTCACGGATATCCAGCAATTTTTGCGCTGAATCAACCCGAATTTCGCTTGAAAGCCGCATAACCATCCTCATCTTGGTGTTAATCGAAAATTGGAGGTCTCGACTAAATGAGAATCGACAAGCTCACCACCAAGTTCCAGGAAGCACTCTCGGACGCGCAAAGCCTCGCGGCAGGCCGCGACAATCAATACATCGAACCCGTTCACGTACTGGCGGCGCTGGTCGCGCAGCAGGACGGTTCCGCCCGCTCGCTGATGTCGCGCGCGGGTGTTCACATCCAGGCGCTGCAAGGCGCGCTGAACGAAGCCATCTCGCGCCTGCCGCAAGTGACGGGCACGGGCGGCGACATCCAGATCGGCCGCGAGCTGGCCGGGCTGCTGAACCAGGCCGACAAGGAAGCGCAGAAGCTCAACGACACGTTCATCGCGAGCGAGATGTTCCTGCTCGCCGTCTCCGACGACAAGGGCGAAGCCGGCAAGCTCGCGCGTCAGCACGGCCTCACGCGCAAGTCGCTCGAAGCCGCGATCGCCGCGGTGCGCGGCGGCTCGCAGGTGCATAGCCAGGACGCGGAAAGCCAGCGCGAGGCGCTCAAGAAATACACGGTCGACCTGACCGAGCGTGCCCGTGCGGGCAAGCTCGATCCGGTGATCGGTCGCGACGACGAAATCCGCCGCTCGATCCAGATCCTGCAACGCCGCACGAAGAACAACCCGGTGCTGATCGGCGAGCCGGGCGTCGGCAAGACCGCGATCGTCGAAGGGCTTGCACAACGGATCGTCAACGGCGAAGTGCCCGAGACACTGAAGGGCAAGCGCGTGCTGTCGCTCGACATGGCCGCGCTGCTCGCGGGCGCGAAGTACCGCGGCGAATTCGAGGAGCGCCTGAAGGCCGTGCTCAACGACATCGCGAAGGACGAAGGCCAGACGATCGTCTTCATCGACGAAATCCACACGATGGTCGGCGCGGGCAAGGCCGAAGGCGCGATGGATGCGGGCAACATGCTGAAGCCGGCGCTGTCGCGCGGCGAGCTGCACTGCATCGGCGCGACCACGCTCGACGAATACCGCAAGTACATCGAGAAGGATGCCGCGCTCGAGCGCCGCTTCCAGAAGGTGCTGGTCGACGAGCCGAGCGTCGAGGCGACGATCGCGATCCTGCGCGGGCTGCAGGAGAAGTACGAACTGCACCACGGCGTCGACATCACCGACCCGGCGATCGTCGCCGCGGCCGAGCTGTCGCATCGCTACATCACCGACCGTTTCCTGCCCGACAAGGCGATCGACCTGATCGACGAAGCCGCTTCGAAGATCAAGATGGAAATCGATTCGAAGCCCGAAGAGATGGACAAGCTCGACCGCCGGCTGATCCAGCTGAAGATCGAGCGCGAAGCCGTGAAGAAGGAGCCGGACGAAGCGTCGCAGAAGCGCCTGCAGCTGATCGAGGAAGAGATCGACCGCCTCGGCCGCGAATACGCGGACCTCGAGGAGATCTGGACCGTCGAGAAGGCCGCGGTGCAAGGCAGCGCGCAGTTGAAGGAAGAGATCGAGAAGGTGCGTGCGGACATCGCGCGGCTGCAGCGTGACGGCAAGCTCGAGAAGGTCGCCGAACTGCAGTACGGCAAGCTGCCGCAGCTCGAGGCGCAACTGAAGCAGGTCACGCAGGCCGAAGAGAAGGAGCAGCACAACCCGACGCGTCCGCGCCTGCTGCGCACGCAGGTCGGCGCCGAGGAAATCGCGGAAGTCGTGTCGCGTTCGACGGGGATCCCCGTGTCGCGGATGATGCAGGGCGAACGCGAGAAGCTGCTGCACATCGAGGAAAAGCTGCACGAGCGCGTGGTCGGCCAGCACGAGGCGATCGGCGCGGTGGCCGATGCGATCCGCCGTTCGCGCGCGGGTCTCGCCGATCCGAACCGTCCGTACGGCTCGTTCCTGTTCCTCGGCCCGACGGGTGTCGGCAAGACCGAGCTGTGCAAGGCGCTGGCGTCGTTCCTGTTCGATTCGGAAGAGCATCTGATCCGCATCGACATGAGCGAATTCATGGAGAAGCACAGCGTCGCGCGGCTGATCGGCGCGCCGCCGGGCTATGTCGGCTACGAGGAAGGTGGTTACCTGACGGAAGCCGTGCGCCGCAAGCCGTACAGCGTGATCCTGCTCGACGAGATCGAGAAGGCGCATCCGGACGTGTTCAACGTGCTGCTGCAGGTACTCGACGACGGCCGCATGACGGACGGGCAGGGGCGCACGGTCGACTTCAAGAACACGGTGATCGTGATGACGTCGAACCTCGGCTCGCAGGTGATCCAGGCGATGACGGGTGCGCCGCAGGACGAGATCAAGGACGCCGTGTGGCTCGAGGTGAAGCAGCATTTCCGCCCCGAGTTCCTGAACCGGATCGACGACGTCGTCGTGTTCCATGCGCTCGACCGCAGCAACATCGAGTCGATCGCGAAGATCCAGCTGGCGCGCCTGCACGAGCGGCTCGCGAAGCTCGACATGGCGCTCGACGTGTCGGAAGCGGCGCTCGAGCAGATCGCGAAGGTCGGCTACGATCCGCTGTTCGGTGCGCGGCCGCTGAAGCGCGCGATCCAGCAGGAGATCGAGAACCCGGTCGCGAAGCTCATCCTCGCGGGTCGCTTCGGTCCGAAGGACGTGATTCCGGTCGACGTCAACGACGGCAAGTTCGTGTTCGACCGCGTCGTTCACTGATCGCCTGCCATCGGCCGCCCGCCCGGTTCGCGCCGGGCGCGCAAAAACAAACACCCCGCCTCGGCGGGGTGTTTGCTTATGGGGTGGCTGAAGCGGCCGCTGCGCGGCGCGCCTGGCCCTTTAGCCCTGCTTGTTGCCGCCGAACATGCCGGCGAGCTGCGACAGCGAGCCGAGCACGTTCGACGGGTCGACCTGCGCCTGGCCGTCGGCCGGCACCGCGCCGTCCGGCGTCGCGTGGTTCACGACGTGCGGCAGCACCTGCGCGAGGACGGTCGATGCCATCGACGGGTCGACGCCGAACTTGCTCGCCAGCGCGCCGATCGCGTCGGAGCCGAGCACGTTCTGCAGCGCGTCGGGCGAGATCGGCTGGTTCTGGCCGTTGCCGACCCACGAGCCGATGATGTCGCCGGCGCCGCCTGCCTTGAACTTCTCGATCAGGCCGTTCAGGCCGCCCGGCTGGTTGTTGATGAATTCGAGCGCGGTGGTGATCAGCGCGCTTTGCGAGTTGCCGCCTGCCTGGCCGCCGATCAGACCGCCAACGATGTCGAGGAGACCCATGGTTCTTCACCTTCACTGAGAAGGGCGCCGTGACGACGGCGCCCGTTGAACGAATACCGCGCGCACGCCGTCGCGCGCGCGGCGCACATCAGGCGCCCGACGCCGCGGCGGCGGAGGCTGCCTTGTCCTTCTTGCTCTTCTTCTTCGAACCCTTCGCCGCCTTCGCGGACGATGCCGCGGCCGGTGCGCTCGCACCCGCTTCCGCGGACGCCGACGCGGCAGCCGCCGCCTTGTCCTTCTTCGACATACGCTTGCTCTTCGCCGGCTTCGTTGCCGCGTCCGGCGCGCTGGCAGCCGGGGCCGTCGTAGCGGCCGTCGTGGTCGTGGACGTCGCAGTGCCTGCCGACGTCGTCGCCGGCGTGGTGGCCGGTGCCGTCGCGGCCGGCTTCGACAGCTTCACGCCCTTCGGCGGCGTCGCCGAGCCGCCGATCGTCAGGCCATTTTCCTCGAGATGCCCGACCGATTTCGTGCCGAGGCCCTTCACGCGGTTCGCCAGATCGTCGGCGTCCTTGAACGGGCCGTTCTTGGTGCGTTCGTCGATGATCGCCTTGGACTTCACCGGCCCGAGACCCTTCACGGATTCGAGCGTGGCCTGGTCGGCCGTGTTGACTTCGACGGCCGCGGCAAGGCCGGCGGCAAGCGACAGCGATAGCGCGACGAACAGCATCAGCAGCTTTTTCAGCATGGCAAAGGCTCCCTGGTTCTGACGGATGAATGGCTGTTGCAACGGACGGCGGGGCGAGACCCGGCGAAGTGTCGCCGTTAAGCATAGGACAAATGCGTGCCCTTTTTAAGACAGGCTGACCGAATCTTGCTGAAGGCTTGCGTTGCTGTAAAGACCGAAAGCCGCGCCGGGCGGCGATTTTGACCATTCTTTACGGTGTCGCGGGGCGTGGTTTTGTTCCTGGCAGGTCGAGAACCGTATCGAAACGTTCTGCCCCCGATCCGCTGACGATCGGGCATTCGCCGAGCTGCGCGGTGATGTCGGCCGGCAGGTCGTGCCGCGTCAGGCCTCGGCCGCGACGTGCGCGCGACTCACGCGGCGCAGGTAGAACACGAGCCCGGCGCCCGCGAGCATCAGGCTGATCGTGTTCGCGAACCAGAAGCCGCGCGCGCCCGTCAGCCACGCGGGCGCGATGCCGCCCACGTCGAAGCCGAGCACGTAGCCGCCGCTGAGCCCGACGCCCCACAGCGCGACCGCATAGATCACGGTCGGCACGATCGCCACCTTGTACGCGCGCAGCACGAAGGCCGACGTGACCTGCAGCGCATCGAAGCAGTGGTAGCACGCGACGATCGCGACCAGCGGCATCGCGGCCGCGGCGACGGCCGGGTTCGGCGTGTAGCCGCTGACGATCAGCGGGCGCAGCGTGAACACGAGCACGCCGTAGGTGGCGGCGACGCCGCACGCGAACATCACGCTGTGCCGGCCGAGCAACCGTGCTTCTTCGGGACGTCCGGCGCCGAGCGCGCGCGCGACCAGCGTCGAGGCCGCCACGCCGATCGACAGCGGCGTCATGTACAGCACCGCGCCGATGTTGCCGGCGATCTGGTGGCCGGCAAGCGTCGTCGTGCCGAACTGCGCGATGAACAGCGCCATGCACGTGTACGACGTGACCTCGATCAGGTACGACAGGCCCATCGGCACGCCGAGTTTCAGGATCGCCTTCTGGCGTTCCCAGACGGGCCAGCAGAAGCGCGAGAAGATCGCGAGCGGCGCGAACACGTCGAGTTTCGCGAGCAGCGTGTAGCCGATCAGCGCGAGTGCCCAGTTGATCAGCGTACTGGCGAGCCCGCAGCCCGGGCCGCCGAGCGCCGGCACGCCGAACCCGCCGAAGATGAACCACACGTTGAGCGGAAACTTGAGCAGCAGCGCGCCGATCTGCAGGATCATCGCGAGGCGCGGCTTGCCGGCCGCGTTGGTCAGCGCGTTGTAGATGCGGAATACGAGGCTGGCGGGCAGCCCGTACGACAGGATGCGCAGGTAGTCGACGGTGCGGTCGTGCAGCGCGGCGGGCGTGTGCGCGAGGTGCAGCAGCGGTTCGGGAAAATGCAGCAGCAGGAAGCCGGGCACCGCGAGCAGCAGCGAGAGCCACAACGCCTGGCGCACTTCCTCGCCGATCTCGGCATAGCGCCGCGCGCCATACAGTTGCCCGGTGATCGGCTGCAGCGCGGACAGGATGCCCGTCAGGCCGATATAGATCGACACGTAGATCGACGAACCGAGCCCGAGCGCGGCCAGATCGGTGGCTGAGTAGCGGCCGACCATCGCGGTGTCGATCACGCCGAACGCGATGATCGCGAGCTGGCCCACCAGCACCGGCCACGCGAGACCGACGATTCGGCGGATGTCGCCGAGCATCGTCAATCGGCCGCCTGGCGGCGCGGCGGACGCCGCTTGACGGGCGTCTTCGGCCGCTCGATGCGTTCGTACAGGCGGAAGCGTTCGTCACGGTCGGCGACGCGGCGGCCTTCCCACACGAGACGCCACACGTATTGCGACATCGCGCTCGGCTCGCCGAAGTCCGCGCGGTCCTGGCGCAGGATCACGTCGCAGTCGCCGGAGAAATCGAAATGCATGTTGCCGAAATACGCGAAGGTCGCGATCTGCGCATCGCCGAGCCGCACCGGCGAGATGCATTCGTAGTCGGACGGCAGGTGCACCGCGATCTGCTGTGCGACGTCGCGATAGGTCCGGCCGTAGTTGACGATCGGCAGCCACAGCGTCATCAGCAGCACCCACATCAGCGTGGTGCCCGCGCCCGACAGGACGACGCTGCGCCACAGCACCTTCGGCTGCCGCGAGATGCGCCAGCGCACGAGCACGCACCAGCACACCGTGACGATCACCGCGCAGATGAACGACAGGATCTTGAAATGCGGCTCGTAGCCGGGCACGAGACGCGCGAGGTTGCGCGCGAGTGGATGCGGGAAGCCCGTGAGCGACGCGAGCCACACGAGCCATACGAAGGTGCCGAGGATCGTAAAGCTCAGCACCGCGAACCAGTCGAACGCGTTGATCGCGCCGCGCTTGAGGGTCGGCAGCGCAAACGTCGCGAGTACCGCGAGCGGCGGCAGCAGCAGCATGTACATGCGGTTCGACTGCTGGCTTTGCAGGATCACGAGCGCGACGAGCGGCACGGCGACCGACAGCGGAATCGCGATGTGCGCGCGGCGGCGCATGCCGGCCCAGCTCCACCACGCCCAGATCGCGAGCGGCCACGCGGGCCACGTGAACAGCGGCAGGTTTTTCGCGGCGTAAGCGAGCACGGCGGTCGGCGGGCCCGAGAAACGCATCAGGCTGCCGTGGATCCACTGGTTGAAGAACCATGCGGCGTCGTCGGGCGCCGCAACGAATGCGGCAAGCGGCCACAGCGCGAAGATCGCGGCCGCGAGCGGCACGCCGACCAGCGGCAGCCGCAGGTTGCGCATCTCGGGCGTGACGAGCCACAGCGCGGCCGTGCCGGCGAGCAGCGCGACGACCAGCACGGGATTGCCGGACAGCGCGACGAGGCCGATCGCGAGGCCCCACCACAGCGCGCCCTGCATCGGTTTGTCGATGCCGCGCACGATCCCGTAGACGAGCATCGCGATCCACGCGAACTGCGCGACCTGCGGCGTCGTTTCGTGCCCGCGTTCCGCGAGGCCGAAGCAGGCGACGAGGACCAGCAGCGCGCCGTCGGCCAGCGTGCGGCCGTAGTCGCGCGGCTCGGGCTCGCCGCCGAAGGCGTATTTGAATGGCTGGACCTCGGCGCGCCGGCCGAGCAGGTAGGCCGCGTACCAGACGAACGCGCACGCGACGCAGAACAGCACGCCCGTATCGACGCGCGACGCGTTGCTCGCATCAACCCACGGGCCGAGGCCGCGGATCGACAGCGCGCCGAGCCAGTAGCCGAGCGGCCCGTCGGTCGTGATGAACTTGCCGACGAGGTTCGGCAGCAGCCAGTCGTGCCAGCCGCCCTTGGCCATCGTCCACATCACGCCGAAGCCCGCCGCGTCCTCGTTCTTCCACGGGTCGCGGCCGAACAGGCCGAACGCTGCGTAGACGAAGCAGAGGGTGAGCAGCAGCCAGCGCGGCAGCGCACGCGTGGCGGAGGCGGTGAGACGGACGACAGGCTTCATGCAGATGAGCGATTTGTTATGGGCGGGCGGCCGGCGCGATCGCGCGCGGCCGAGCCGGTTTCGAGCATCCGGCATTGTAGACGCGCCGGCTGTTGCGCGTCAGGTCGATGCCCCGGGCGCCGGCCGGCGATTTCCGGGTGAGCAGAGACAAAAAAGGGCAGCCTGGGCTGCCCTTTTGTGCGATACCGGTGCGTTGCAACCACCGGATGCGGTGCGAAGCTTACTTCGCCTTGCCGCTGGCGCGAACGCCGAACTTGTTCTTGAACTTCTCGACACGGCCTGCCGTGTCCATGATCTTTTGCTGACCCGTGTAGAACGAGTGCGATTCCGACGACACTTCGATCTTGGCGAGCGGGTAGGTCTTGCCGTCGAGTTCGATGTTTTCGCGCGTCTGGATCGTCGAGCGCGTGATGAACTTGAAGCCGTTCGACATGTCTTGGAAGACGACTTCGCGGTAATTCGGGTGGATGCCTTCTTTCATGGTCTTTCCTTGGTGAGAGCGGTAGCCAACCCGCCGCTTGCCGTGCCGGATCGCGTGAATTACGCGTACCAGCCGACGCCAAGCCCGGCGCGAGCCACTTGCCTAAGGTCGAAAAACGGCGATTATGCCAGAAAATCAGATGGTTGACGAATAATTTTCACGGTGCGTCGAGCGCGCCGGTGCCGGCCGGATCCTGCCGGTAGTAGCGGGCGAGCAACCGGTACAGCTCCGGAAATTCGGACTCGAACGCGCGCGGTCGCACGAACAGCGCTTCGCTGCACACCGCGAAGAATTCCGACGGGTGGTCGGCCGCATACGGATCGATCAGCGATTCCCGCTCGAAGCGCGCCCACGCGCGGTCCGGCACCGCGTCGACGCGCGCGCAGAACTGGTCGTACGCATGCTCGAACACGTCGGCCCACGCCTGCGCGTCGAGATGCGGCGCATGCCAGCGGCGAAAAAGGGGCGGATAGCCGTCGGCCGCGCCGTTGACCATGTCGATCTTGTGCGCGAACTCGTGGATCACGACGTTGTACGCGTCCTGGCCGTCCGTCATCTGCGCGTCTTCCCACGACAGGATCACGGGGCCGCCTTCCCAGGCCTCGCCGCTCGCATCCTGTTCGACTTCGTGGACCACCCCGTCTTCGTCCTGCACGGTCTTGCGGATCAGGAATTCGCCCGGATACACGACGACGCCGACCCAGCCGTCGTACAGCGACAGGTCGAGATTCAGCACCGGCAGGCAGGCCTGCGCCGCGATCGCGACGATCATCGCGTCGGTCAATTCGAGACCGTGCGCGGTCGAAAACGATTTCTTCGCGACGAACAGGCTCGTCAGCTCGCGCAGCCGGCCGAGCGCGTCGGGCGGTAGCGTGGCGAGGAACGGCAGGCGCTCGACGGTGTCGTGCCACAGCGCGTCCGAGATCGGGTGGCTGCGCAGCGCGCGGTCGCGGCGGCGGTCGTCGAACCAGCGGGTCAGTTTCGAGAGCATGGAGGCGGCTCGCGGAAATCCAAACTCTGTCTTTTAACTCAATCGATCTCTTTTTGCCATGCTGCGAAGAGGCCGCCGACGAGTGCCACGCCCGCCAGGAAATAAAAGCCGTCGAGCGACGCCAGGAACGATGCCTGTTGCGCGACCATGCGGGCGATGGCGGCAATCGCGAGGCCGTGCGCCTCGTTCAGCGCGTGGCCGGCCGCCGCATAGCTGCGCGTCAGCGTGTCGACGGTCTGCTGGAACAGCGGGTCGAACACGTTCGCGCGCTCGACCAGCCGCGTCTGGTGCACGGCCACGCGATGCTGCTCGACGATGATCACCGACGACGTCGCGAACGAGATCGTCAGTTGCCGCACGATGTTCTTCAGCCGGTAGCCGTGCGTGTATTCGTCGATCGCGAAGATCCGGAACGTCAGGTTGGCCACCGGCAGCACGATGAAGAGCAGCAGCAGGCCGCGCAGCAGCAGCGGGACGATTAGCGCGGCTTCGCCGACCTGCGGCGTCATCCGCGTCATCCACAGCGCGGCCGTGACCGCGATCGCGAACCCCGGCACGACGAACCACTTCTTGTGCGTGACGAATTTCGCGTAGCGCAGGTACGCGAACAGCGCGGTGGCCGAAATCAGCGACATCGTGCCCACCAGCCGCCCGGCGTTCTCGACCGGATAACCGAGCCCGCCTTCGAGAAACCGCGATGTCAGGTAACTGAAACCCGTTGTCTCGTAGTAATAGAACATGTAGAGCAGCAGCCCGACCTGGAACGTCCGCTCGCGGAACGCATGCAGCCGCACGAGCGGCGTCGGGTGATTCCATTGGTGATACGCGAACCATGCGAGCGCGCCGAGCCCCGCGATCGTCAGCAGGATCAGCATCGGCGAGCCGCTGTAGAGCTGGTAATGCACCTGCTGCAGCACGATCTGCAGTGCACCTTGCGCGAGCGCGAACACGACATACGGCCAGAAGTGTCCGGAGCCGCGTTCGTCGTCGGGGGTTCTGCCCGAATCGGGCAGCGTGAGCAGCGCGAGGATCGCGAACGCGATGCCGGCCGGCGCGGTGCACGCGAACAGCGCGCGCCACGTCGAATGCGCGACGAGCAGCCCGCCGACGATCGGCGCGAGCGCGCTGCCGAGCAGGATCATGATCAGGAACGCGCGCGTCGCGGGCGGCCGTTCCTGCGGCTTGAAACTGATCTGGATCAGGATCCGGCATGCGCCCATCATCGGGCCGATGAAATACCCCTGGAAACCGCGCGCGAACGCGAGTTCGAGCGACGTATCGGCGAGCGCGGCCGCGATCGCGCCGAACGAGAACATCAGCATGCAGCCGGCGACGTAACGACGATGCCCGAGCCGGTCGACCCACCATTGCTGCTGCAGGATGCCGAGCACGGCCGTGACCGCGTACGCGCTCGACGACCACACGAGTTCGTCGGGCGACGCGTTGATGCCGCCCGCGATGTAGCTCGCGAAGAACGAGAAGACCGCGTTGTCGAAGTAGTCGATGCCGGTGACGAGCGCGAGCGCCCACGGGAACAGGTCCGCGCGCAGGTTCGCGCGGCTCCACAGCGGCGAACGACCGGGCAACGCACTCATTCGCGATCCTTGCGCGCGCGCCGCGTTCCGGCTTCGGCCTGTCGCTGTGCGATCAGCGCATCGGGGTTTTCGCCGGCAAGACGCCGCTCGACGTAGTCGATGTCGTGCTGAAGCTCCTTGCGCAGCGCGACGGCTTCCTTCAGTTCGCGCTGGACGGCCGCGATCCGCCGGTCGAGCGTGCCGATCTGCTCCGCGAGGCCGGTGCGGATGTCGCGCAGCGACGCGTCCGAATAGCGGCGGCGTCCGTCGCCGGTTTCCTCGAGCGGTCGCTTCAGCATTTCGGTGATGCCGTGCAACGAGAAGCCGAGTGCGCGCAGCCGCAGGATGCGCGCGAAGCGCTCGAGGTCGGCTTCGTCGTAGAGGCGGTAGCGGCCTTCGCTGCGCGACGGCGTGACGAGCCCGCGCTCTTCGTAATACTTCAGCGTGCGCGGCGTGACGCCGAGCCGCGACGCGGCGTCGCTCACGGTCAGCAGCGGGGTGGAGGCGTCGTTCGGCATCGGGAGGCGGGGGATTCGGTCGGGGTGATGGCGAGATTATAGATCAACCTGTACGTTCACGTTCAGGTTGGGATCGAAAAACGGCCGCCGGCAAGATGCGCAGGCGGCCGTTCGTTGCGGAGCGAGGGCGATCAGCCGCCGCGGCGCATCAGGTCGAAGAACTCGGAGTTGCTCTTCGTCTGGCGGATCTTGTCGAGCAGGAATTCCATTGCCTCGACTTCATCCATGTCGTGGATGAACTTGCGCAGCACCCAGATCTTCTGAAGGATCTCGGGCTTGATCAGCATTTCCTCGCGACGCGTGCCCGACTTGTTCAGGTTGATCGACGGATACACGCGCTTTTCCGCGAGACGGCGCTCGAGGTGCACTTCCATGTTGCCGGTGCCCTTGAACTCTTCGTAGATCACGTCGTCCATGCGGCTGCCGGTTTCGATCAGCGCGGTGCCGATGATCGTCAGCGAACCGCCTTCCTCGATGTTGCGCGCCGCGCCGAAGAAGCGCTTCGGACGCTGCAGTGCATTCGCGTCGACACCACCCGTCAGCACCTTGCCCGAAGCCGGGATCACGGTGTTGTAAGCGCGTGCGAGACGCGTGATCGAGTCGAGCAGGATCACGACGTCGTGCTTCATTTCGACGAGGCGCTTGGCCTTCTCGATCACCATTTCGGCGACCTGGACGTGGCGCGTGGCCGGTTCGTCGAACGTCGATGCGATCACTTCGCCGGCGACCGAGCGCTGCATTTCGGTCACTTCTTCAGGACGCTCGTCGATCAGCAGCACGAACAGGATCACGTCCGGGTGGTTCTGCTTGATCGCGTGTGCGATGTGCTGGAGCATCACGGTCTTGCCCGACTTCGGCGACGCGACGAGCAGGCCGCGCTGGCCCTTGCCGATCGGCGCGATCATGTCGATGATGCGGCCCGTGACGTTCTCTTCGCCGCGCATTTCGCGTTCAAGCGACAGCGGCTTGTTCGGGTGCAGCGGCGTGAGGTTCTCGAACATGATCTTGTGTTTCGAGGCCTCGGGCGGCTGCCCGTTGACTTTGTCGACCTTCACCAGCGCGAAGTAGCGCTCGCCGTCCTTCGGCGTGCGGACTTCACCTTCGATGGTGTCGCCGGTGTGCAGGTTGAAGCGGCGGATCTGCGACGGGCTGATATAGATGTCGTCGGTGCTCGCGAGGTACGACATTTCCGGCGAGCGGAGGAAGCCGAAGCCGTCCGGCAGCACTTCGAGCGTACCGTCGCCGAAGATCGTCTCTCCCGTCTTGGCGCGCTTTTTGAGAATGGCGAACATCAACTCCTGCTTGCGCAGGCGGTTCGCGTTTTCGATCTCGAGGCCATTGGCCATTTCGATCAGTTCGGAGACGTGCAGAGACTTGAGCTCGGATAAATGCATACGGAGAACCCGCCAGGGAGGAGAAGCGACGAAAGAAATAAAGGGAGGAGGGCGAGCGGAAGCGCTCAGAGACTTAAATGCGTCTTGTAGACGTTTTTTAATTCTAGCATAGGCCGATTCGCGCTTGAGCGGCCGATCGGCGGCTTGACGACGGACGTGTTGCCGGCTGACAACACGTCCGCGGAACTGCCGGTATTACAGGTGGCTGTCCAGGAATGCGGTGAGCTGCGACTTCGACAGCGCGCCGACCTTCTGCGCGGCGGCCGCGCCGTTCTTGAACAGGATCAGCGTCGGGATGCCGCGCACGCCGAACTTCGCGGGCGTCGCCTGGTTGTCGTCGACGTTGATCTTCGCGATCTGCAGCTTGTCGCCGTAGTCCTTCGCGACTTCGTCGAGGATCGGGGCGATCATTTTGCACGGGCCGCACCATTCGGCCCAGAAATCGACGAGCACGGGCTTGTCGGACTTGACGACGTCCTGTTCGAACGATGCGTCGCTGATGTGTTTGATCTGTTCGCTCATTGGGTCAATACCTCTTACGGTTCGGGGACTGCCTGCTTGCGCGTTGCGGCGTACCGGCCTCCGTAGGCTGCCGGCCGCCGTGGCAGGTAGCTCCGCTCTCCGGACGGGAGGGGCGTAAGCGCTGCATGCCGCGGCTCGCGGGTCGTTCGGGCGTCATATTAGCCTAAATTGCTATCTGCTGCGGGCGGCGATAGTAGCCGCTACGCGAGTAGGGGTACGACGCGACGTTCGACCGTTGTGCCCTGCAGGTGGAGGCCGGCTCGCGAATTACAAGGGGGGCGGGCACGCATGCGATTCGCATGGCCGGACGCGCGCCGGTTTTGCCTGGCCTTTCGCATTGATGCGAACAAACGGTCGCATTCATCCGGAAGCGGTGATAGAATATGCCGTGACGGGCCTCCTCGCATGGTGGGGCGGTGAACCTGGTCAGGTCGGGAACGAAGCAGCCACAATCGTTTTCCGCCAGTGCCGAGGGTCGGGCTCGTCACCTTCCTTCTCGCCCCGTTCGCCGGGCGATTTTCATTTCTGCGCCACACTCCGTTTTACCTGCACTTTGCCCGACTTCCGCACTGTTTCGCGTGTCGGCGCGACGCAACGTTACTGATACAATTTCCCGATGACCTATCAAGTTCTCGCACGCAAGTGGCGTCCGAAGGATTTCGCTTCGCTCGTCGGCCAGGAGCACGTTGTCAGGGCGCTCACGCACGCGCTCGACGGCGGGCGTCTCCATCACGCCTATCTGTTTACCGGAACCCGCGGTGTCGGCAAGACGACGCTGTCGCGGATCTTCGCGAAGGCACTCAATTGTGAAACCGGCGTCACGTCGCAGCCGTGCGGCGTGTGTCGTGCCTGTCGCGAGATCGACGAGGGCCGTTTCGTCGATTACGTCGAAATGGACGCCGCGAGCAACCGCGGCGTCGACGAGATGGCCGCGCTGCTCGAGCGCGCGGTGTACGCGCCCGTCGATGCGCGCTTCAAGGTCTACATGATCGACGAAGTGCACATGCTGACGAATCACGCGTTCAACGCGATGCTGAAGACGCTCGAAGAGCCGCCGCCGCACGTCAAGTTCATCCTCGCGACGACCGATCCGCAGAAAATTCCCGTCACCGTGCTGTCGCGCTGCCTGCAGTTCAACCTGAAGCAGATGCCGGCCGGGCACATCGTGTCGCATCTCGAGCGGATCCTCGGCGAAGAGCAGATCAGTTTCGAGCAGCAGGCGCTGCGACTGCTCGCACGCGCCGCGCAAGGCAGCATGCGCGATGCGCTGTCCCTCACCGACCAGGCGATCGCCTATTCGGCGAACGAGGTGACCGAGTCGGCCGTGTCGGGCATGCTCGGCGCGCTCGACCAGACTTACATGGTGCGCCTGCTCGACGCGCTGGCGGCCGGCAGCGGCCCGGAAATCCTCGCGATTGCCGACGAGATGTCGCTGCGCAGCCTGTCGTTCTCGACCGCGCTGCAGGATCTCGCGAGCCTGCTGCACCGGATCGCCTGGGCGCAGTTCGCGCCGGGCTCGGTGCTCGACGAATGGCCGGAAGCGACCGACTTGCGCCGCTTCGCGGAGACGCTGAGCCCCGAACAGGTTCAACTGTTCTATCAGATCGCGACGGTCGGACGCGCGGAGCTCGGTCTTGCGCCGGACGAGTACGCCGGTTTCACGATGACGCTGTTGCGGATGCTCGCATTCGAGCCGGCCGTTGCCGCCGGCAGTGCACCGGGTGGCCAGCCGTCCGTGCCGCGTGCCGTGCCGGGCCCGCGCGCTGCCGCATCGGCCGCTGCGGCGAAGCCGGTATCGGCCGCACCCGCTGAAGCAGTGCGCGCGCAGGCTGCCGCACCGGCTGCACCCGCTGCGCCGGCTGCGCGTTCAGCACCGGCACCGGCGCCGGCGCTGTCCGGCGATCCAGCAGGCCAGCCGGCCGTGAAGCCGGCTGCCGTCCAGGCGTCCGCGCCGGCCGCGGTTGAAGCGCAGGTTATCGAAACGCCGCAGCCGGAAGCGGATGCGGTGCCGCAAGCGGCGCCGGCCAGCGATACACCGCCGCCCGCCCGCAAGGAATCCGAGCCGCCTGCCGCTGCTGCCGTTGCCGTTGCACAGCGAAACGACGAACCGGCTGCGCCTGCCGCAACGGCGCAGCGCGCTGCGCCGCCCGAACAGGCCGCGCGTCCGTCCGCGCGCGCAGGCGGTGCTGCCGCCGCGCTCGACGTGTTGCGCAATGCAGGGATGCGCGTGTCGTCCGACCGCGGGCGCGCAGGCGCTGCACCCAAACCGGCTGCCCAGCCGGCCGCCGAGAAACCGGCCGCGCCGCGACCTGCCGTCCAGGTGCCGACGCCGCGCGCTGCCGCCCGTGCGCCGCAGGCAGCGGATTCGCGCCAGGCCTCGCCGCCGTGGGAAGACATCCCGCCGGACGACTACGTGCCGCTCAGCGCCGACGAGATGTTCGGCGGCCCGCCCGACGATGGCTTCGTACCGGTGTTCGACAGCGGTCCCGACGATGTGCGCGTGACGCCGAATCCGGTGGAAGCCCGTCCGTCCGCACCGGTCGACACGCGGCCGTTGCCGCCCGCGATCGCACTCGATCCGGTCGGCTTCGACGGCGACTGGCCGGCGCTGGCCGCACGGCTGCCGCTCAAGGGCGTCGCGTACCAGCTCGCGTTCAACAGCGAACTGACTGCCGTCGATGCGACGACGCTGAAACTTTCCGTGCCGGTGCCGCAGTATGCGGACGCCGCACAGGTAGCGAAGCTGAAGGCCGCGCTGGCCGACGCGCTCGGCAAGCCGGTCGAGGTGGCCGTCGAGGTCGGGCCCGCACGGCGCACCGCGGCGGCACTCGACGCGGCCGCGCGCGCGGCACGCCAGCGCGAGGCCGAGCAGGAGATTCACGGCGATCCGTTCGTCCAGCAGCTCGTGCGCGACTTCGGTGCGCGCGTCGTCGAGGGTTCGGTGCGTCCGCTCGCCGATTCGGCGTCGGACGGCCCGCCGCCGACGCTGCATTGAACTGACCGCGCCCCGACAGGCACAATCACGCCCACACATTGGCCGGCACGCGCCGCGTGCCGGTTTTCACACGATCAAGAAGGAGTATTCCCATGTTGAAAGGCAACCTCGCCGGACTGATGAAGCAAGCGCAGCAAATGCAGGAAAACATGAAGAAGATGCAGGAGCAGCTTGCGCTGATCGAAGTCGAAGGCCAGTCGGGTGCCGGCCTCGTCAAGGTGACGATGACGTGCCGCAACGAAGTGCGTCGCGTGTCGATCGATCCGAGCCTGCTCGCGGACGACAAGGACATGCTCGAGGATCTCGTCGCGGCTGCGTTCAACGACGCCGTGCGCAAGGCCGAAGCGACGTCGCAGGAAAAGATGAGCGGCATGACGTCGGGTCTGCCGTTGCCCCCGGGCTTCAAGCTGCCGTTCTGAGCGCAGCGTCCGTGCCACTTTTTGCCGCCGTATGAAACAGCCGTCCGCCCTGTCCGCTCTCGTCGAAGCGTTGCGCGTGCTGCCCGGCGTCGGGCCGAAATCCGCGCAGCGCATGGCGGTTCACCTGATGCAGCACGATCGGGAGGGCGCGGAGCGGCTCGGCCGGTCGCTGCTGTTCGCGACCGAGCACCTGCAGCACTGCGAGAAGTGCAACACCTTCACCGAAGCGCAGATCTGCGAGGTCTGCAGCGACGAGGAGCGTGATCCGACGCTGCTGTGCGTCGTCGAGACGCCTGCCGACCAGATCATGCTCGAGCAGACGATGACTTACCGCGGGCTGTATTTCGTGCTGATGGGGCGGCTGAGCCCGCTCGACGGGATCGGCCCGAAGGAAATCCATTTCGACCGCCTCGTGCGGCGCGCGTCCGACGGCATCGTCAAGGAAGTCGTGCTCGCGACCAACTTCACGAACGAGGGCGAAGCCACCGCGCACTACCTCGGCCAGACGCTGAAGGCGCGCGGGCTCGCGGTCACCCGCCTCGCGCGCGGTGTGCCGGTGGGCGGCGAGCTCGAATACGTCGACGCGGGCACCATCGCCCGCGCGATGCTCGACCGCCGCACGATGTAAGCCGGGCGCCGCCCGCGGGCGGCGCCGTTCCTCATGCCAGGGAGACACATGAGCACCAGCCAGGGCCCGCTCGCGGGCGTCAAAGTGCTCGAATTCGGAACGCTGATCGCGGGGCCGTTCGCGTCGCGGCTGTTCGCCGAATTCGGCGCGGAAGTGATCAAGATCGAGGATCCGAACGGTGGCGACCCGCTGCGCAAGTGGCGCAAGCTCCACCCGGAGCAGGGCGGCACGTCGCTGTGGTGGTCCGTTCAGGCGCGCAACAAGAAATCGGTCACGCTCAACCTGAAATCCGAAGCCGGCAAGGCGATCGCGCGACAGCTCGCGGGCGAGGCCGACATCGTGATCGAGAATTTCCGTCCGGGCCTGCTCGAAAAGCTCGGGCTCGGCTACGACGTGCTGTCGGCCGACAACCCGGGCCTCGTGATGGTGCGCCTGTCCGGCTACGGGCAGACGGGCCCGTACCGCGACCGGCCCGGCTTCGGCGCGATCGCCGAATCGATGGGCGGGCTGCGCCACATCACCGGCTATCCCGATCTGCCGCCGCCGCGCATCGGCATCTCGATCGGCGATTCGATCGCCGCGCTGCACGGTGTGATCGGCGCGCTGATGGCGCTCCATCACCGCAAGGTCAATGGCGGCGCGGGGCAGGTGGTCGACGTTGCGCTGTATGAAGCCGTATTCAACATGATGGAAAGCGTGGTGCCCGAATACGGCGTGTACGGGATGGTGCGCGAGCGCACCGGCGCGTCGCTTCCGGGCATCGTGCCGTCGAATACCTATGCGTGCCGCGACGGCAGCATCGTGATCGGCGGCAACAGCGACCCGATCTTCAAGCGCTTGATGAAGGCGATCGAGCGCGACGACCTCGCCGACGATCCCGCGCTCGCGCGAAACGACGGACGCGTGCCGCGCACGCAGGAGATCGACGACGCGATCGCCGCGTGGCTCGCGCCGCGCACGATCGACGATGCGCTCGTCGTGCTCAACGCGGCCGACGTGCCGGCCGGGCGTATCTACAGTGCCGCCGACATGTTCACCGATCCGCAGTTCGTCGCGCGTCAGATGATCCAGCGCTTCAAGCTGGCCGACGGCACCGATATTCCGCTGCCGAACATCACGCCGAAGCTGTCGGACACGCCGGGCGAAACGCGCTGGCTCGGGCCCGAGCTCGGCGAACATACGGACGAGGTGCTGCGCGGCCTCGGCTACGACGCGCAGGCGATTGCCGCACTGCGCGACGCGGGCGCGATCTGAGCGCAGAACGCCGCCGCGCAATGCGGCGGCGCACCGTGCGCGGATGCGTGCGCCGTCCATCCGCGGCCGCCGGACTGTCGCTCTCGCGCCATCTTTCCTCGGTTACAATCGCCGGATGCGAATCCTACTCAGCAACGACGACGGCTATCTTGCCCCCGGTCTCGCCGCGCTCAGCGAAGCGCTGCGGCCGCTGGCCGAACTCACGGTGATCGCGCCCGAGCAGAACTGCAGCGGCGCGTCGAATTCCCTGACGTTGTCGCGGCCGCTGTCGGTGCAGCGCGCGACGGGTACGGGTTTCTTCTACGTGAACGGCACGCCGACCGATTCGGTGCACGTCGCGTTGACGGGGATGACCGACGCGAAGCCGGATCTCGTTGTGTCGGGGATCAACAACGGCCAGAACATGGGCGAAGACACGCTCTATTCGGGGACAGTTGCAGCGGCCACCGAAGGCATCATGTTCGGCGTTCCGGCCATCGCATTCTCGCTGGCCGACAAGGGCTGGGCCCATCTGGCGGACGCCGCGCGCGTCGCCGCGGAAATCGTCGAGCACACGCTCGCGCATCCGCTGCCGGGCCAGCCGCTGCTGAACGTCAATATTCCGAACCTGCCGTACGACGAACTGAAAGGCTGGAAGGTCACGCGCCTCGGCAAGCGTCATCCGTCGCAGCCGGTGATTCGCCAGACCGACCCGCGCGGCGAGCCGGTCTACTGGATCGGTGCGGCGGGCGCGGCGCTGGACGCGAGCGAAGGCACCGATTTCCACGCCGTCGCAAACGGTTTCGTGTCGATCACGCCGCTGCAGCTCGACCTCACGCATACGCAGATGTTGCCCGCGACGCGCGAATGGGCGCGCGCCGGAGGGCGGGCTTCATGAGCGGCGAGCGCGCGAAGCGGTTCCCGCTCGCGCTCGAGGATCTCAAACGAGCGCCACGCAAGTCGGAAGGTCGGGCCGGCGATCGCCATGCGGCAGCCGCGAAGCCGAAGGCCGCCGACAAGCCCGCGACCGTGCTGAAACCGGTTGCGGTGAAGCCGGCCGCCGTGCGAACGACGCTGCCCGGTCCCGCCGCCGCGAAGCCCGCGACCGCGCCGAAGCCGACCGTACTCAAGCCCGCGCTGCCGAAGCCGGCGGCGCCGAGCGTCGCGCCGGCCGGCGCGTTCGCGCTCACGTCGGAACGTGTGCGCGAGCGGATGGTCGAACGGCTGCGCGCGAACGGCGTGAGCGACGCGCGCGTGCTGGAGGCGATGGCCGCGGTGCCGCGCCACCTGTTCGTGGATCCGGGGCTCGCGACGCAGGCCTACGAGGATTCCGCGTTGCCGATCGGCCACCAGCAGACAATTTCAAAGCCGTCGGTCGTCGCGCGCATGATCGAACTCGCGATGGCCGGCCGCACACTCGAGCGCGTCCTCGAGATCGGCACGGGCTGCGGCTATCAGGCCGCCGTGCTGAGCCACGTGGCACGCGACGTGTATTCGATTGAACGCATCAAGCCGCTGTACGAGCGCGCGAAGCTGAACCTGCGGCCGCTGCGCGTGCCGAACATCCGTCTGCACTACGGCGACGGGCGTGTCGGTCTGCCGTCCGCGGCCCCGTTCGACGCGATCGTGATCGCGGCGGCGGGGCTCGACGTGCCGCAGGCGCTGCTCGAGCAGCTCGCGATCGGCGGGCGGCTCATCGCGCCGGTCGGCGCGCAGAGCGGGCAGCACCAGGTGCTCACCCTCGTCGAGCGCGTCGCGCACGCGCAATGGCGAGAGTCACGGCTTGATCGCGTTTTCTTTGTCCCTTTAAAATCCGGAGTGATTTGAAACCGATGAGTATGTTGCGCGCGATGCAAAACAACCGATCCAGGGAACCGCTCACGCTCGCCCAGCGCGCGATCTGTGTGGCAGCGTTCTCCACCCTACTGGCCGCGTGTGCGACGCGGCTCGACAACGCGCCCGTCGTCGACCGCTCCGGGTCGCTCGGCACGTCCGGCACCGCGCAGCCCGCGGTGCCGCTCGGCCCGCCGCCTCCTGGTTTCTACCGTGTGAAGCCGGGCGACACGCTGTACCGGATTGCGCTCGAGAACGGGCAGAACTATCGCGACATCGCCACGTGGAACAACCTGGCGAACCCGAACCAGATCGAAGTCGACCAGCTGCTGCGCGTCGCGCCGCCGGGCGGCGCCGCGGTTGCGGGCGTACCGGCTGCGGGCGCACAGGTTACCGCGCCGATCACGGGCGCAGGCGTCGCAACCGCGCCGCTGAGCAGCGGCCCCGCGACGCCGGCTGCCGGCACGTCGTCCACGCTTGCGACGCCGCCGGCCGCGGCCACCGGATCGAGCGACACGGCGGCAGCCCCGAGCGGCCCCGTGACGTTCGCGTGGCCCGCGCGCGGCCCCGTGCTGAACGGGTTCGACGATGCGAAGAACAAGGGTGTCAACATCGGCGGCACGGCCGGCGAAGCCGTGAAGGCGGCGGCCGACGGCCGCGTCGTCTACTCGGGCAACGGCCTGCGCGGCTACGGCAACCTCATTATCATCAAACACGATGCAACTTACCTCACGGCGTATGCACACAATCGCGCTTTGATGGTAAAAGAGGGGGACGCGGTAACGAAGGGGCAGAAGATCGCCGAGATGGGTAATAGCGATGCCGACCGCGTGATGCTGCATTTCGAGGTTCGCCGGCAGGGTAAGCCTGTCGATCCGCTGAAGTATTTGCCGCCTCAATAACCGAGACGACCATGCCGAAATCGAAGCGCCACGAGCCGCAAGCCGAGTCTGAGAAGATCAGTCGTGCCACGCAAGCATCGGTGGGGCGAGCTGGCGCTTCGACGGACGACGAAGACGACGTCGCGGAAAACGAGCGTGACCTCGAGGCACGCGACGTCGAGGCGGACGGTGGCGACGACGAGCGCGAAGGCCGCTCGGAAGTATCGCCCGAGGTCGACGATTTCCGCACGCTGCTGCAGGCCGAACTCACGGCCGACACGATCCAGCATTACCTGAACCGCATCAGCGTGAAGCCGCTGCTGACCGTCGAGGAGGAGCAGCGCTATTCCCGTCTCGCGAAGGCCGGCGAATTCGAGGCGCGGCAAGTGATGATCGAGCGCAACCTGCGTCTCGTCGTCAGTATCGCCAAGGGGTATCTGAATCGCGGCGTGCCGCTGCTCGACCTGATCGAGGAGGGCAATCTCGGCCTGATGCACGCGATCGAGAAATTCGACCCGACGCGCGGTTTCCGCTTCTCGACCTATGCGACCTGGTGGATCCGGCAGAGCATCGAGCGGGCGATCATGAACCAGGCCCGCACGGTGCGCCTGCCCGTGCACGTGATCCGCGAACTGAACCAGGTGCTGCGCGCGAAGCGTCACCTTGAAAAGAATTCGATGTCGACGGGCGAGGCGGCCGAGCGCCGCGAAGCCAGCATCGACGACATCGCCTATCTCACCGGCAAGACCGCCGAGGAAGTCACCGACATCCTCGCGCTGAACGAGCACACGGCGTCGCTCGACGCGCCGCTCGATCTCGATCCCGCGAGCAGCCTGCTCGATCTGCTACCCGACGACCAGAGCCAGTCGCCCGACGCCGAGGTGCAGCACCGCGAGCTCGAGACACTGACGCGCGCCTGGCTGTCGCGGCTGTCCGACAAGCATCGGCACGTGATCGAGCGCCGCTTCGGTCTGAACCACATCGAACCGGCGACGCTCGAGGAGCTGGCCGACGAGATGGGGCTCACGCGCGAGCGCGTGCGGCAGATCCAGCAGGAAGCGCTGGTGCGCCTCAAGCGGTTCTTTGCCTCCAACGGCGTGCGCAAGGACGCCGTTCTGTAACTGATGACTCCGATTCTTGTTTTTGACATCGAGACGATCCCCGATGTCGACGGCATTCGCCGTCTGGAAGACCTGCCCGCGACGCTCAACGATGCCGCGGTGGCCGAACATGCGTTCGCCGCACGCCGCGAGAAGACCGGCGGTGATTTCCTGCCGCACCACCTGCAGCGCATCGCGGCGATTTCATGCGTGTTCCGCGACAACAACGGTTTCCGCGTGCGCTCGCTCGGCACGCCGCAGGACGACGAAGCGACGCTGATCCAGTCGTTCTACCGCGTGATCGAGAAATACACGCCGCAGCTCGTGTCGTGGAACGGCGGCGGCTTCGATCTGCCGGTGCTCCATTACCGCGCGCTCGTGCACGGCATTCCCGCGACCCGCTACTGGGATCTCGGCGAGGACGACCGTGAATTCAAGTGGAACAACTACATCTCGCGCTATCACTCGCGGCACACCGACCTGATGGACGTGCTCGCGATGTATCAGGCGCGCGCGAACGCGCCGCTCGACGCGCTCGCGAAGCTGTGCGGCTTTCCGGGCAAGCTCGGGATGGACGGCAGCCAGGTGTGGCCGGCGTTCCGGGAAGGGCGGATCGAGGAGATCCGCAATTATTGCGAGACCGACGTCGTCAATACCTACCTGCTGTACTGCCGGTTCCAGCTGATGCGCGGCGGCCTGACGCCGAGCGAGTATGCGGACGAGATCCTGCTCGTGAAGAACGCGCTCGCGCTGGAACCGGCGTCGCACTGGGCCGAATACCTGGCCGGCTTCGACGCATAGTGCGGGCGGGCGGCGCCGCCGCATGCGGCCCGCGCGATCAAGCGAGTTCGAGCAGCACCGGCTGGTGGTCCGATGCGCGCGTATCACCGTCGATCTCGCACCGCGTGACGCGCGGCAGCAGCGTGTCGGTCACGAACACGAAGTCGCACGCCAGCGGCCCCTCCGACCATTGCACCGTATCGTAGACGCCCGCCGTCGGCGGCGGCGGGCTGCCGGGATGCCGCGCGGCCCATGCGTCGACGAAGCACGGGGCGTCGGCGATCGGTTCCAGGAAGCGCCGATATGCGTCGCTGCCGAACGCGCTGTTGAAGTCGCCGCAGACGATTGCGTCGCGCGGCTGGCCGGTCGCGCTGAACGGCCCCTCGGCGGTTTCGGCGGGCGCCGGTTGTTCCGCGTGCGTGCAGGCTTCGCGATGCCGGTCGCGCAGTGCGTCGACCTGCGCCAGCCGTTGGCGCGCCGAATAATATTCCAGATGCGTGGTGATCACGCGCAGCGGGCCGAACGGTGCCTGCAACTCGACGTCGAGCGCGACGCGCGGCATCGACGGCGCGTCGGCATCGGCCGGCCACGGCAGCAACAGGCGCAGCACGCGCCCGACCGGCAGCCGGGTTGCGATCGCATTGCCGAACTGGCGACGTGGTGCGCCGGGTTCGATGGCCGGCAGGTCGGCGCCGATGGCTTCGACGATCGTGTAGCCGGGCAGCAGCGCCGCGAGTTCGGCGAACTGGTCGGGGCCGGGCCGGCCGGGCAGCGCGCCGAAGCCGCGTGTGACTTCCTGCAGGCACAGCACGTCGAAATCGCCGAGCCGGCGGATCGCCGCGACGGTGCGCGAGAGGTCGACGACGCCGTCCGCGTCCCGGCCCCATTGGATGTTCCAGTCGATCAGTCGCATGGTCGAATCTCCTGCCGCGCGGATACCGGGCCGCGCACCGCTCCCGATTGGCGCTGCGCCCCGCCGGCCGCGGGCCTGCCCGAGCCGCCTGCCTGGCCGTTCCGGCGCGATGCAGGGCCGTCTATGCTTAAGTGTCGACGCTTGCCCCATGCAAAGCGGCCGATGCGGGCCTTCGTCGTCTACAATCTCGCCTTCTTCAACGTTTGTCAGGAAAAGCTGGTGTCCGAAGCCGTCCCCACTTCTGCGCGCAAATCGAAAAATGCGCCCGTCGCGCCCGGGATCGCCCCGGTTCTCGAGATCGAATCGCTCGACATGGAAGCGCGCGGTGTCGGCCGCACGATCACCGAGGACGGCGAGCCGGGCAAGGTCATCTTCGTCGAGGGTGCGCTGCCGGGCGAGCGCGTGACCTATTCGAGCTACCGCCGCAAGCCGAGCTACGAGCAGGCGACGGTTGTCGATATTCTGCGCCCGAGCGTGATGCGCACCCAGCCGAAATGCAAGTTCTTCGGTACCTGCGGCGGCTGCTCGATGCAGCATCTCGATATGCGCGCGCAGGTGGCGGTCAAGCAGCGTGTGCTCGAAGACAACCTGTGGCACCTGGCGAAGCTGCGCGCGGAAACGATGTTCGCGCCGATCCACGGCCCGTCGTGGGGCTATCGCTACCGTGCGCGCCTGACCGTGCGCAACGTGGTGAAGAAGGGCGGCGTGCTGGTCGGGTTCCACGAGAAGAAGAGCAGCTACGTGGCCGACATGACGAGCTGCGAAGTGCTGCCGCCGCATGTGTCGGCGATGCTCGTGCCGCTGCGCCGGCTCGTCGAGGGGCTGTCGATCCGCGATCGGATGCCGCAGATCGAGCTGGCGGTCGGCTCGGAGGTCACGGCGCTCGTGCTGCGCGTGCTGGAGCCGATCAACGCGGACGACGAAGCATTGCTGCGCGCGTTCGCGGACGAGCACAAGGTGCAGTTCTGGCTGCAGCCGAAGGGCCCCGATACGGTGACGCCGTTCTATCCGCTGGACGTGCCGCTCGACTACACGCTGCCGGAATTCGGCATCCGCATGCCGTTCAAGCCGACCGACTTCACGCAGGTCAACCATCAGATCAACCGCGTGCTGGTGGGCCGCGCGCTGCGCCTGCTCGCGCCGTCGCGCGACGACCGCGTGCTCGACCTGTTCTGCGGGATCGGCAACTTCACGCTGCCGCTCGCGCGCCTGTCGCGCGAAGTGATGGGCATCGAGGGCAGCGACACGCTGACGACGCGTGCGCTGGCGAACGCGCGTGAGAATGGTGTGGACGGGCACACGACGTTCGCGTGCCGGAACCTGTTCGAAGTGACGGGCGACGACCTCCGCGCGCTCGGCGCATTCGACAAGTACTTGATCGACCCGCCGCGCGAAGGCGCGCTCGCGGTGTCGAAGGCACTGGCCGAGATCGCGCAGAGCGGTGAAGGCCCGCTGCCGAAGCGCATCGTCTACGTGTCGTGCAACCCGTCGACGCTCGCGCGCGACGCGGGCCTGCTCGTGCACGAGGCCGGCTACCGGCTGAAGGGCGCCGGTGTCGTGAACATGTTCCCGAATACGTCGCACGTCGAATCGATCGCATTGTTCGAGCGCGACTGAGCCGGGCGGTGGACGTAAAAAAACCGGCCTGAAGGCCGGTTTTTTCATGGTGCGTGGCGAACGTCAGTTGCGGTTGCCGCCGAAGATGCCGAGCAGCGCGAGCAGGTTCGTGAACACGTTGTAAAGGTCGAGGTAGATCGCAAGCGTGGCCGAGATGTAGTTCGTCTCGCCGCCGTTCACGACACGCTGGACGTCGAACAGCATGTACGCGGAGAAGATCGCGATCGCGAGCACCGACACGGTGAGCATCAGCGCCGGCAGTTGCAGGAAGATGTTCGCGACCGATGCGAGCAGGATCACGATCACGCCCATGAACAGCCACTTGCCGAGCCCCGAGAAATCACGCTTGCTGACGGTGGCGATCGTCGCCATCGTGGCGAAGATGATGCCGGTGCCACCGAACGCGAGCATGATCAGCGACGGGCCGTTCGAGAAGCCGAGGATGAAGCTCAGCAGCCGCGACAGCATCAGGCCCATGAAGAACGTGAAGCCGAGCAGCACGAACACGCCGGCCGCGCTGTTTTTCGTCCGCTCGATCGCGAACATGAAGCCGAACGCGATCGCGAAGAACGCGAGCAGGCTCATCATCGGGCTCGTGGCCGCGAACAGCGAGAAGCCCGTCGCGACGCCGACCCAGGCGCCCAGCACGGTCGGCACCATCGACAGCGCGAGCAGCCAGTACGTGTTCCGCAGCACGCGGTTGCGAACCTCGGCGGTGCTGACGGAACCGCCACGGCCGAAATTGTACGGATAGTCGTTCATGGTTTCTCCTAACATTGAACGCATGGGCGTCCGGGGCCGGTTCGGCGCGCGCGGTGTGCGGCGCAGCAAACCGGAGCAGCTATGGCTAAGATACGTTCCGCGCCGGGAGGTTTCAATGGCTGCACGGCGCAAAACATATGGATTCGGAATCTTTCACATGTGTAAGGGTTCAATCGCAATGATACACGGGATCGTGCTACAATAGCGGATTCATTTGAACCTGTAACTTCTTAATTTTTTGGAGTTTTTATGGCAATCGAGCGCACCCTGTCGATCATCAAGCCGGACGCTGTGGCAAAGAACGTGATCGGCCAGATCTACAGCCGTTTCGAAGGCGCCGGCCTGAAGATCGTCGCATCGCGCATGGCACACCTGTCGCGTGCTGACGCAGAGAAGTTCTACGCGGTTCACGCAGCGCGTCCGTTCTTCAAGGACCTCGTCGATTTCATGATCTCGGGCCCGGTGATGATCCAGGTTCTGGAAGGTGAAGGCGCGATCCTGAAGAACCGCGACCTGATGGGCGCAACGGATCCGAAGAAGGCGGAACAGGGCACGATCCGCGCCGACTTCGCAGACAGCATCGACGCGAACGCCGTGCACGGCTCGGACGCAGCGGAAACGGCTGCCGTCGAAGTCGCGTTCTTCTTCCCGGAAATGAACGTTTACTCGCGTTAAGCCCTGGCTGACAGCAAGTAGGCAGGATTCAGCGCACGCGGCAAGGCAGCACATCATGACGAGCGAAACTTCCGTCAATCTTCTCGACTTCGATGCCGAGGGTCTTGTCGCGTACTGCGGCAGCCTGGGCGAGAAGCCGTTCCGCGCCAAGCAGTTGCAGCGCTGGATCCACCAATACAACGCCGGCGATTTCGACGGCATGACCGATCTCGCGAAGTCCCTGAGAGAAAAACTCAAGGGCCGCGCGTCGATCGTGATGCCGGATATCGCCAGCGATCACGTTTCCACCGACGGCACGCGCAAGTGGCTGATCGACGTCGGAAACGGCAATGCGGTCGAAACCGTGTTCATCCCGGAAGAGACGCGCGGCACGCTGTGCGTGTCGTCGCAGGCCGGGTGCGCGGTCAACTGCCGCTTCTGCTCGACGGGCAAGCAGGGTTTCTCCCGCAACCTGTCGACAGCCGAAATCATCGGCCAGCTACGGATGGCCGAATTTGCATTGCGAGCGTCGCTGGGCCGCGCGCCCGGCCCGAACGGCAAGGCCGAACGGGTCGTCACCAACGTGGTGATGATGGGCATGGGCGAGCCGCTCCTGAATTACAGCGCGGTCGTGCCCGCGATGCGGTTGATGCTCGACGACAACGCGTACGGCCTGTCGCGCCGCCGCGTCACGCTGTCGACGTCCGGCGTGGTGCCGATGATGGACCGCCTCGGCGCCGAGTTGCCGGTCGCGCTGGCCGTTTCGCTGCACGCGCCGAACGATGCGCTGCGCGACGAGCTGGTGCCGCTCAACAAGAAGTACCCGCTCCGCGAGCTGATGGCTGCGTGCCAGCGCTATCTGAAAGTCGCGCCGCGTGACTTCATTACTTTTGAGTACTGCATGCTGGACGGCGTCAACGACACCGAAGCGCATGCACGCGAATTGCTGGCCGTCACGCGTGACGTGCCGTGCAAGTTCAATCTGATTCCGTTCAATCCGTTTCCGGAATCGGGCCTCCTCCGCTCGAAGTCGGAGCAGATCAAGCGCTTTGCACAGATCCTCATCGACGCGGGTGTCGTCACGACCGTGCGCAAGACGCGCGGCGACGATATCGATGCCGCGTGCGGCCAGCTGGCCGGCGCGGTGAAGGACCGCACGCGCCTCGCGGAACGAACGGGCGCAGCAGCAAAAATCATCGAAGTTCGGGCAATTTGACGGGGACGCCTAGTCGGGGACGCCTAGTCGGGGATGCCTGTCCGGGGATGTCCGAACCTTTTGGCAGTACAACACGCGAACAGCGATCGGTCGCGGCGCCACGGCGCCGCGCATGGTATGGACAGTTGCGGGTGCCGGCCGGTGGAAGCCGGCGGCGGCCGCCAGTGAAGAAGAATCGACGCGAGGACAAGGATGAGTGAGCCGCAGCCGTCTAACGGCGCAGAGACGAATGCCGCGAAGCCGGCACCGGCGGGACTGGAATCGCTGGCGGCGGTCGGCAGCCGGCTGGCGCAGCTTCGGGAGACGAAGGGCTGGACGGTCGACGACGTGTCGGCGCGACTCAAGGTCGCACCGCAGAAGCTCCGAGCGCTCGAGGCTGGCGACATCAGCCATTTGCCGGGTGTGACGTTCGCGCTCGGTGTCGTGCGCAGCTACGCGAAGATGCTCGGCGTCGACCCGGAACCGTTCGCGCAGGCGTTGCGCCGTGAGCGCGGGGTGCCGGAAGTCGACCTGTCGATGCCTGCGTCGTCCGGGACGGATCTGCCGCGCGGCCGCGTGTCGATTCCGCTGGGCGGCTCGTCGCGTCACCACCCGTGGCTGTGGGGAACGGCGATCGTCGTCGTCGCGGTGGTTGCCGTACTGATGTGGCACACTGGCGGCGATTCGTCGAGCCTGCTCGCGCGCTTCAAGGGCGGTGACACGGAGCATGCGTCGGCCGCGAGCGCGCCGGCTGCGTCCTCGTCGTCCGTTGAAGATGCGGCCGCGAGCGGCGCGTCGGCGGTGGTCGCCAATGAGGTTCCGGCCCCGGCTTCGACGTCCGCAGGCGCCGTGCAGGCGATTGCATCTGCTGTCCCGGCGCCCGCGGCACCGGCCGTGACGGCGCCTGCGTCGCAGCCCGTCGTGGCAACGACGGCGGCGAGCGCCGCCACGCCGGCCGAGCCGGCGAGCGCCGCCACGCCGGCCGAGCCGGCGAGCGTCGTGGTCGCGGCAGGTCAGTCGATGGTCGAACTGAAGGTCAAGCAGGATTGCTGGTTCAGCGTGCGCGACAAGAACGGCAAGGAGCTGTTCTCGGCGCTGGTGCGGGCCGGCGAGACGAAGCAGGTCGCCGGCGACGGGCCGTTCAAGGTCACGATCGGCAACAAGGCAGGCCTCGACGCGGTCGCGTTCGACGGAAAACCTGTCGATCCGGCAAAATATTCGGCAGCGCGGGGTAATGTGGCGCGGTTCACGTTGCCCTGACGTCAAGCGCCGTGGCGAAGGCCTGTCGTCGATATCGGCAGGCCGCGAGGGCACGGCGCTTTTTCAATTCATGCGCTGCGTTGCGGCGCATTCCGCGTAAATGGATCTATCGATGCAATCCGAAGCCCAATCCCCACGCAGCAGTCAGATTTGTTCAACCGAGCCGGTGTTCGGCGGGCATCAGCCGCGCCGCGTGTCGCATGCGGTGGATGTCCGCTGGGGCGGACAGCTCGTGACGATTGGCGGCACCGCGCCGGTGCGCGTGCAGTCGATGACGAATACCGATACGGCCGACGCGATCGGCACGGCGATCCAGATCAAGGAACTCGCGAATGCGGGCTCCGAACTGGTGCGCATCACGGTCAACACGCCTGAGGCCGCGGCCGCCGTGCCGGCGGTCCGCGAGCAGCTCGACCGGATGGGCGTGACCGTGCCGCTCGTCGGCGATTTCCACTACAACGGCCATCTGCTGCTGCGCGATTTCCCGGGCTGCGCGGAGTCGCTGTCGAAGTACCGGATCAATCCCGGCAACGTCGGTCAGGGCGCGAAGCGCGATACGCAGTTCGCGCAGATGATCGAAGCCGCGGCCAAGTACGACAAGCCCGTGCGGATCGGCGTGAACTGGGGCAGCCTCGACCAGGATCTGCTCGCGCGCATGATGGACGAAAACGGCGCGCGGTCGCAGCCGTGGGACGCGCAGAGCGTGATGTACGAGGCGCTGATCCAGTCGGCGATCGGCTCGGCCGAGCGCGCGGTCGAACTGGGCCTCGGCCGCGACCGCATCATCCTGTCGTGCAAGGTCAGCGGCGTGCAGGACCTGATCGCCGTCTACCGCGAACTCGGCCGCCGCTGCGGCTTCGCGCTGCACCTCGGGCTGACCGAGGCCGGCATGGGCTCGAAGGGCATCGTCGCATCGACGGCCGCGCTCGGCGTGCTGCTGCAGGAAGGGATCGGCGACACGATCCGCATCTCGCTGACGCCGGAACCGGGCGCGTCGCGCACGGGCGAGGTGATCGTCGGCCAGGAAATCCTGCAGACGATGGGCCTGCGCTCGTTCGCGCCGATGGTGATCGCGTGCCCGGGCTGCGGCCGTACGACGAGCACGCTGTTCCAGGAACTCGCGATGCAGATCCAGACCTACCTGCGCGAGCAGATGCCCGCGTGGCGCAAGGAGTATCCGGGCGTCGAGAAGATGAACGTCGCGGTGATGGGCTGCATCGTCAACGGCCCGGGCGAATCGAAGCACGCGAACATCGGCATCAGCCTGCCGGGTTCGGGCGAGAACCCGGCCGCGCCCGTCTTCATCGACGGCGAGAAGGTCAAGACGCTGCGCGGCGAGCGGATCGCCGAGGAATTCCAGCAGATCGTCAGCGACTACGTCGCACGCAATTACGGCCGCACCGAGGCCCTGAATTAATTCGTCCATACACACGATGACTGAACAGAAACGCAAGATCGAGAAGCTCGCCGGCGTCAAGGGCATGAACGACATCCTTCCGCAGGATGCCGGTCTTTGGGAGTTCTTCGAAGCCACGGTGAAATCGCTGCTGCGCGCCTACGGCTATCAGAACATCCGCACGCCGATCGTCGAACATACGCAGCTCTTCACGCGCGGCATCGGCGAAGTCACGGACATCGTCGAGAAGGAGATGTACAGCTTCACCGACGCGCTGAACGGCGAGAACCTGACGATGCGCCCGGAGAACACCGCGGCCGTCGTGCGTGCGTCGATCGAGCACAACATGCTGTACGACGGCCCGAAGCGCCTGTGGTACATCGGCCCGATGTTCCGCCACGAGCGCCCGCAGCGCGGCCGCTATCGCCAGTTCCACCAGGTCGGTGTCGAGGCACTCGGTTTCGCGGGTCCCGATGCGGATGCCGAGATCATCATGATGTGCCAGCGCCTGTGGGACGACCTCGGCCTGACCGGCATCAAGCTCGAGATCAACTCGCTCGGCCTCGCCGAAGAGCGCGCCGCGCACCGCGTCGAACTGATCAAGTACCTCGAGCAGTTTGCCGACGTGCTCGACGAGGATGCGAAGCGCCGCCTGTATACGAACCCGCTGCGCGTGCTCGACACGAAGAATCCCGCGCTGCAGGAGATCGCGCAGAACGCGCCGAAGCTGATCGACTTCCTCGGCGACGAATCGCGTGCGCACTTCGACGGGCTGCAGCGCCTGCTGCTCGCGAACAACATTCCGTTCAAGATCAACCCGCGCCTCGTGCGCGGCCTCGACTATTACAACCTGACCGTGTTCGAGTGGGTGACCGACAAGCTCGGCGCGCAGGGTACGGTCGCGGCCGGCGGCCGCTACGATCCGCTGATCGAGCAGCTCGGCGGCAAGCCGACCGCCGCGTGCGGCTGGGCGATGGGCATCGAGCGTATCCTCGAATTGCTGAAGGAAGAGGATCTCGCGCCCGAGCAGGAAGGTGTCGACGTGTACGTCGTGCACCAGGGCGAGACCGCGCGCGAACAGGCGTTCATCGCCGCCGAGCGCCTGCGCGACACGGGCCTCGACGTGATCTTCCACTGCAGCGCCGACGGTGCGACGGCAAGCTTCAAGTCGCAGATGAAGCGGGCCGACGCAAGCGGCGCCGCGTTCGCGGTGATCTTCGGCGAAGAAGAGGTCGCGAACGGCACGGTGGGCGTGAAAGCGCTGCGCGGTGCGGGCGAAGAAGGGGAAAAGAACGTTCAGCAGACCGTACCGGTCGAAAGCTTGACCGAATTCCTAATCAATGCGATGGTTGCATCCGCCGAAGACGGCGACGACTGATCGCGCTGACATCCGCTCGACAAGAAAAGCCTGAACAGGAAGGAAACGCTCGCCGATGAGTTATCACGACGAACAAGAATCGATTGAAAGTCTGAAGGCGTGGTGGGCCCGCTGGGGCAACCTCACCACGTGGATCGTGCTCGCGGCGCTCGTCGTTGCGGCCGGTTTCAACGGCTGGAACTACTGGCAGCGGCGTCAGGCTGCCGAGGCGTCCGGGCTGTACGAGCAGGTCCAGAAGGCCGCCGCCGCCAACGACAAGGCGACGATGGCGCGCGCGGCTGCCGACATGGAAGACAAGTTCAGCAGCACGCCGTATGCGCAGATGACGGCGCTCTCCGCCGCGAAGGTGCTGTACGCGGCAGGCGACGCGGCAGGCGCGAAGGCGCAGCTGCAATGGGCCGTCGATCACGCCAAGGACGACGAGTACAAGCAGATCGCGAAGCTCCGTCTCGCATCGCTGCTGCTCGACGAGAAGGCGTACGACGCGGGCCTCACGCTGCTGTCGGGTACGCCGGTCGATGCATTCAAGGGCCTCGTGGCCGATCGCCGCGGCGATCTGCTTGCCGCGCAAGGCAAGACCGACGATGCGCGCGCCGCTTACAAGCTCGCGCTCGACGGCCTGTCGAAGGACGACCAGTCTGCACGCCAGCTCGTACAGTTCAAGCTGGACGCACTCGGCGGCTGAACCCCGGTCCCCTCAACCTCTTAACTCTGCTTCGCTAACCGATGAATTTGCTGAAACGTTACGCTGTGCCCGTCGCCTGCGCGGCGGCTGTCCTCGCATTGGCGGCCTGCTCGTCGTCGAAGGACGCGCGCCGCGTGCCGACGCCGCTCACCGAGTTCAAGCCCGTCATGGACGTGCAACAGGTCTGGAAGGCGAGCGTCGGCAAGGGCGGGCGCTACCTGTTCTCGCCGGTGGCCGTGGGCGACGCCGTCTATGCGGCGGGCGAAAACGGTTCGGTCGAGAAGATCGACGCGAAGACGGGCCAGACGGTCTGGCGCTCGAAGGTCGACTCCGACCTGTCGGCCGGTGTCGGCAGCGACGGCAACCTGACCGCGGTTGGCGCGCTGAAGGGCGGCGTGTTCGTGCTGGGCCCGGACGGCAAGCAACTGTGGAAGACCAGCGTGCAGGGCGAGATCTTCTCGCCGCCGCTCGTCGGCAACGGCCTCGTGGTTGTCCGCACGATCGACGGCCAGGTGATCGCGTTCAACGCGCAGACGGGCGAGCAGAAGTGGAACTACCGCAACCGCGCGGTACCGCTGAACCTGCGCGTGTCGGCCGGCATGACGTTCGCGGGCGACGCGGCGGTGCTGGCGGGCTTCCCCGGCGGTGGCCTCGTCGCGATCAACCTGCAGTCGGGCGACCCGTTCTGGCAAACGCCCGTGTCGTTCCCGAAAGGGGTGACCGAGGTCGAGCGCATCAACGACGTCAGCGGCCCGCCGACACTCGTGGGCGCGGAAGCCTGCGCGGTGACGTTCCAGGGTCAGCTCGGCTGCTTCGATGCGAACTCGGGCCGCCCGCTGTGGGAAAAGGCGTTCTCGAGCCGCAGCGGTCTTGCGCAGGACGATTCGGTTGTCGCCGGCGGCGACGACTGGTCGGTCGTGACGGCGTACGACGCGGCCTCCGGCAACCAGCTCTGGCGCAACGACAAGCTGAAGAGCCGTGACGTCGGCGTGCCGTACCTGCTCGGGCATGCGGTCGTGATGGGCGATTACCAGGGCTTCGTGCATTTCCTGTCGCGCGAAGACGGCAGCTTCATCGCCCGGATGAAGACCGACGGCAGCGCGATCACGGCGGCGCCGGTCCTCGCGGGCAATACGCTCGTCGTGCAGACGAAGGACGGCGGCCTGTACGGGTTCCGTCCGCGCTGACGAGCAGGAAACCTGCGCGGCCGTGGCGCGGCGGGCTTGTCCCGCGCGCCCGGGCCGTGCGATTTGAAGGCGGCCGGTGTTCCCGGCCGCTCGGTATTTGAAAGGCAGTTCGAGACGAAAGACGACGGCGCGCAACGTGCGCCCGGCGCGCGCATCCGGCGCTGCGCGAATTCGTGATATTTTCATTCAGCGCAGCCGCCCGCAGCAGCGGGCCTCCCGCTGCTGCGCTTCACCGTAGAAAACACAGATGAAACCGGTCATTGCCCTCGTTGGGCGCCCCAATGTGGGGAAATCCACGCTGTTCAACCGGCTCACGCGTTCGCGCGATGCGCTGGTCGCCGACTTGCCGGGCCTGACGCGCGATCGCCATTACGGCGAGGGGCGGACGGGCGAGCGGCCGTACCTGGTCGTCGATACGGGCGGCTTCGAGCCCGTCGCTAAGGACGGCATCCTGCACGAGATGGCGCGCCAGACGCGCCAGGCCGTCGAGGAAGCCGACGTCGTCGTGTTCATTGTCGACGGCCGCAACGGGCTCGCGCCGCAGGACAAGTCGATCGCCGACTACCTGCGCAAGACCGGCCGGCCGATCTTCCTGGTCGTCAACAAGGCCGAGGGGATGAAGTACACGTCGGTTGCATCCGAGTTCTACGAACTCGGGCTCGGCGACCCGCGCGCGATCTCGGCCGCGCACGGCGACGGCGTGACCGACATGATCAACGAGGCGCTGGAGGTCGCGTACGCGGACCGTCCGGCGGAAGAGGACGAGAACGACCCGTCGCGCGGCATCAAGATCGCGATCGTCGGCCGTCCGAACGTCGGCAAGTCGACGCTCGTGAACGCGCTGATCGGCGAGGACCGCGTGATCGCGTTCGACATGCCGGGCACGACGCGCGATTCGATCTACGTCGACTTCGAGCGTAACGGCAAGAAATATACGTTGATCGACACGGCCGGCCTGCGGCGCCGCGGCAAGGTGTTCGAAGCGATCGAGAAGTTCTCGGTCGTGAAGACGCTGCAGTCGATCTCGGATGCGAACGTCGTCATTCTTCTGCTGGATGCGCAGCAGGACATCTCCGACCAGGACGCGCACATCGCCGGCTTCGTCGTCGAGCAGGGCCGCGCGCTCGTGATCGGCGTCAACAAGTGGGACGGGCTCGACGACCACGCGCGCGATCGTGCGAAAGCGGATTTGACCCGCAAGCTGAAATTCCTCGACTTCGCGAAATCGCACTTCATTTCGGCCACGAAGAAGACGGGCATCGGCACGCTGATGCGCTCGGTCGACGATGCGTATGCGGCGGCGATGGCGAAGCTGCCGACGCCGAAGCTCACGCGCGCGCTGATCGAGGCTGTCGAGTTCCAGCAGCCGCGCCGTCGCGGCCCGGTGCGTCCGAAGCTGCGCTACGCGCACCAGGGCGGCCAGAATCCGCCGATCATCGTCATCCACGGTAACGCGCTCGACGCGGTGACGGAAACGTACAAGCGCTACCTGGAAAACCGGTTCCGCGAAACTTTCTCACTGATCGGGACTCCATTGCGCATAGAGTTCCGTTCGTCGAACAACCCGTACGCGGACAAGGGCTGAAGCACGCCCCGCAAGGGATAGGCCGCAAGGCCTACGCCCCGGGCGGGGCAGGCAAAATCGGCTATAGTGTAGCGATTGGCGCCGGATCTCTTTTTCTTCGCCGCCAATCCAGATCAACCTGCAAAAAAAGATGGAGTACGCCATGAGCAACAAAGGGCAATTGTTACAAGACCCGTTTTTGAACGCACTGCGCAAAGAGCACGTTCCCGTTTCGATCTACCTCGTCAATGGCATCAAGCTCCAAGGGAACATTGAATCGTTCGACCAGTACGTCGTGTTGCTCCGTAATACAGTGACCCAGATGGTTTACAAGCACGCCATCTCGACGGTCGTGCCGGCGCGCCCGGTGAATTTCCACCCGGACGCGGAAGCTACGTCCTAACCTATCGCAGCGGCCGGCATCCGGTCGCCGCGAGCGACCGATGCCAGCCGCCTTATCTTGACACCTGATAATTTGATCAACGCAGCGCTCGTCGGCATCGATTTCGGCAAGACCGATTTCGAAGCCAGTCTCGAAGAACTCAGTCTTCTCGCCTCCAGCGCGGGGGCCCATCCCGCCGTCACCCTCACGGGTCGTCGCTCCAGTCCCGATGCCGCGATGTTCATCGGCAGCGGCAAAGCCGAAGAACTGCGGCTTGCCTGCGACGCGCACAACGCCGAACTCGTCATCTTCAACCACGCACTGGCGCCGGCCCAGCAACGCAATCTGGAGCGGGCACTTAACAGGCGTGTGATCGATCGTACGAGCCTCATCCTCGACATCTTCGCGCAGCGTGCCCGCAGCCACGAAGGCAAGCTGCAGGTCGAGCTCGCGCAGCTTCAATACCTGTCGACGCGGCTCATTCGCGCGTGGACCCACCTCGAGCGGCAAAAGGGCGGTATTGGCCTGCGCGGTCCTGGCGAAACCCAGCTCGAAACCGACCGCCGACTGATCGGCGAGCGGATCAAGATGCTGAAGTCGCGGCTCGACCGGCTGCGCCGGCAACACAGCACGCAACGCCGGCAGCGCGCGCGCAGCGGCACGATGTCGGTGTCGCTCGTCGGTTATACGAACGCGGGCAAGTCGACGCTGTTCAATGCGTTGACGAAGGCGCAGGCATATGCGGCCGACCAGCTGTTCGCGACGCTCGATACGACGTCGCGGCGCGTGTACCTTGGCGACGAGGTCGGCCAGATCGTCGTGTCGGATACCGTCGGGTTCATCCGTGAACTGCCTCACCAGCTCGTCGCTGCGTTCCGCGCGACCCTCGAGGAAACGATCCACGCGGATCTGCTGCTGCACGTGGTCGATGCGTCGAGTGCAGTGCGGCTCGAACAGATCGAGCAGGTCAACGGCGTGTTGCACGAGATCGGCGCGGACACGATCCGGCAGGTGCTGGTCTTCAACAAGATCGACGCCGTGCCTGAGCTGGCGGCCCGCGGCGACGCGGTTGAGCGGGACGAGTATGGTAATATTTCGCGCGTCTTTTTGAGCGCACGCACCGGTCAGGGTCTTGACGCGTTGCGTGCCGCCATCGCCGAAATCGCCTCCGCGGAACACCTGTCCGGCGCGATGCCGCTCGACGGCGCGTCCGCTGAACCACACGAAGACCACACGATTTCCGAACACGGGCGCTAACCGGTCCCGGCCGGTACGCCGGCGTCTAATCTGGTGAACAAACTCTGGTGAACGAATACAACGAGCGGAGTACCTGGCGGCGGATGCGCGCCTTGCTGTCGATCAACGATCCCCGCTGGGGACGCGGCGAAGGCAATGGCAAAGACGGATCCCGCCCCCGTGCGAACGAATCGAAACGCCCGCAAAGCGGCGACGGTGACGGTCCGCCCGATCTCGACGAGATGTGGCGCAACTTCAACCGGCGCCTGAGCGGCCTTTTCGGCGGCAAGGGCGGCAACGGCTTCCGTCCCGACAACGGGCGGGCCGCGCGGGTCGGCGTCGGCATCGTGATCGGCGTGCTGGTCGCGGTCTATGCAGGCAGCGGGCTGTTCGTCGTGCAGGAAGGCCAGACCGGCGTCGTGCTGCAGCTCGGCAAGCTGTCGGGCACGGTCGGGCAGGGCGTGCACTGGCGCGCGCCGTATCCGTTCGCGTCGCACGAGATCGTCGATACGTCGCAGGTGCGCTCGATCGAGATCGGCCGCAACAACGTCGTGCGTCTCGCGAACGTGAAGGAAGCGGCGATGCTGACGCGCGATGCCGACATCGTCGACGTGCGCTTCATCGTCCAGTACCGGATCCGTTCCGCGACCGATTACCTGTTCCGCAGCGTCGATCCGGAGCGCAGCGTATCGCAGGCCGCACAGGCCGCGGTGCGCGCGATCGTCGGTACGCGCAGCGCGGCCGACGTGCTGAGCCAGGACCGCGACGCGCTGCGCGAGCAGCTGTCCGCCGCGATCCAGCGCGATCTCGACCGCTACCAGTCGGGGCTCGAGGTGACGGCCGTCACGATGCAGAGCGTTGCGGCGCCCGAGCAGACGCAGGCCGCCTACGCCGAAGTCGCGAAGGCGCGCGACGAGCGCGAGGCCGCGAAGCGCGCCGCGCAGGCGTACGCAAACGACCTGCTGCCGAAGGCGCAGGGCGATGCCGCGAAGCTCGTCGACGAAGCGAAGGCGTATGCCGATCGCGTGGTCACGGAGGCCGACGGCGATGCCGACCGCTTCAAGCAGGTCTACGCGCAATACTCGAAGGCGCCTGCAGTGATTCGCGAGCGGATGTACCTCGAGACGATGCAGGAAATCTATTCGAACGCGACGAAGGTGTTCGTCGGCAACAAGGGCGGCAATAGCGTCGTGTATCTGCCGCTCGACAAGCTCGTCGAGCAGGGGCGGCAAAACGCCGCGGCATCCACCGGCGCATCCGCGCCCGATGCGGTGTCGGCACCGGCGGCCGTCGCGCCGGCAGCCGCCGCATCCGCCAGCGCGGCACCGGCCGCAGCGGCGTCGGGCAGTGACGTGCTGCGATCGCGCGAAGCGTTTCGCAGCCGGTCGCGCGAAGACGATCTGAAGTAACGGGAGCGCAGAACATGAACCGAATCATTGCGCTCGTCGTCGCAATCGTGATCGTTGCCTTTGCGGCGTCCTCGACGGTCCTCACCGTCGATCCGCGCCATGCGGCCGTGCTGTCGGGCCGCGACGGCGCGCAGCCCGAACTCGCGGGCCCCGGCATCCATTTCAAACTGCCGCCGCCGCTGCAGACGGCCACGCTGATCGATACGCGCCTGCAATCGCTCGAGTCGTCCGACCCGCTGCAACTGGCCACGGAAGACAAGCACGACCTGCTCGTCGCGTATGCGGTGAAATACCGGATCAGCGATCCGATGAAGTATTTCACGGCGACGGGCGGCGATCCGGCGGCGGCCACCGACCGCCTGGCTGGCGTGTTGAAGAGCGCACTCGGCGACGCGTTCGGCAAGCGCGCGCTCGACGACGCGCTCGGCGGCCAGCGCGCGATCGCCGATGCGGCCCGCGACGCGGCGAAGGAGAAGGCATCCGGTTTCGGCGTCGACGTGGTCGACGTCCAGTTGACGCGCGTGGACCTGCCGGCTGCGCAAACGGACGCGGTCTATCAGCGGATGATCGGCGCGCTGCGCGATCAGGCGGCGCAGGTGCGTGCGGAAGGCGCGGCCGACGTCGAGCAGATCAAGGCCGATGCCGAACGCGAACAGCAGGCCGTGCTCGCGAACGCGTACAAGTCCGCGCAGACGATCAAGGGCGAGGGTGACGCGAAGGCCGCGTCGATTGCCGCCGATGCGTTCGGCCGCGATCCGCAGTTCTATCAGTTCTACGCGAGCCTGCAGGCCTACCGGAATACGTTCAAGCGCAACGACATCATCGTCGTCGATCCCGACAGCGAGTTCTTCCGCTTCATGCGCAGTCCGACGGGCGGTGCCGCACCGGTGGCGCCTGCTCCCCGCAAACATTGATCTTGGGGCGCCGCGTCGAGCGGCGCCGTCGCTCGCATGGACCTGGCTGGCTCGTTGTTGCTCGCAGTAGCGCTGATGCTGATTATCGAGGGGGCGTTCCCTTTCGTGTTTCCCGTCGCCTGGCGCGACACGTTTCGTAGAATAGCTGAGCGACCGCCGCATCATATCCGGATCGGCGGGCTGATCGTGATGGCGCTCGGGCTCGTGCTGCTGCTGCTCGCCACCTGATCCGGACGGCGCATCCGCCGTTCGTCCCGCCCGATTCCGAATTTCCGATTCATCTCGCGGCGCGCGTGTCGCGCGCTGTTTCCCGTCGTAGGACCGTACCGATGTCGACCTGGTTACTTCCCGAGAATATCGCCGACGTACTGCCGTCGGAAGCGCGCAAGATCGAGGAGCTGCGTCGCAGGCTGCTCGACCGCTTCCGTTCGTACGGCTACGAAATGGTGATGCCGCCGCTGCTCGAGTATCTCGAGTCGCTGCTGACGAGCGGCGGCGCCGATCTGCGCCTGCGCACCTTCAAGCTGGTCGACCAGCTGTCGGGTCGCACGCTCGGCCTGCGTGCCGACATCACGCCGCAGGTCGCGCGGATCGACGCGCACCTGCTGAACCGCCAGGGCGTGACGCGCCTCTGCTATGCGGGCCACGTGATGCATACGCGCCCGCGCGGCCTGCACGCGACGCGCGAGCAGATCCAGATCGGCGCCGAAATCTACGGGCATGCCGGACTGGAAGCCGATCTCGAGATCCAGCAGCTGATGCTCGACGCGCTGCATCTCGCGGGCCTGTCGCGCATCCGTCTCGACCTCGGCCATGCGGGCGTGCTCGCGGCGCTGCTCGCGCGCGACGCGCAGGCCGCCGAGCGCGGCGAGTCGCTGTACGACGCGCTGTCGGGCAAGGACGTGCCGCTGCTGAACGAACTGACCGACGATCTCGGCGCCGATACGCGCGCCGCGCTGCGCGCACTGCCGCACCTTTACGGCGACGCGAGCGTACTGGCCGAGGCGCGTGCGCGGTTGCCGGTGCTGCCGGAAATCACGCAGGCGCTCGACGATCTGGCGCAGCTCGCCGCACAGGCGAAGGGCGTGGAAGTGGCGATCGACCTGGCCGATCTGCGCGGTTACGCGTATCACAGCGGCGCGATGTTCAGCGCCTACATCGACGGCGTGCCGAACGCGATCGCGCGCGGCGGCCGTTACGACCACGTCGGCCAGGCGTATGGCCGTGCGCGACCGGCAACGGGTTTCTCGCTCGACCTGCGCGAACTCGCCCGGATTTCGCCGATCGAGGCGCGCGGCACCGCGATTCTCGCGCCGTGGGTGCAGGACGACGCGCTGCGCGCGGCCGTCGCGGCACTGCGCGATGCGGGCGAGGTCGTGATCCAGGCGCTGCCGGGCCACGACCACGTGCTCGACGAGTTCGCATGCGATCGTTCGCTCGTCGAGCGCGATGGTGCATGGGTGGTCGAACCCCGTTAAACAGGCGTTCGCGGGCCGTGCTTCGGCGTGCATATCGTTGAAGCGAAACGGAAAAATTCGGAATCGCCCGCGAACATAGGTAGAATACGTTTTTAACCAGCTAACGAATCAACATGTCTGCCAGCGCAGTGAACGTGACTCCCGGGCGCAATGTCGTCGTCGTGGGAACTCAATGGGGTGATGAAGGCAAGGGCAAGATCGTCGACTGGCTGACGGACCACGCTCAGGGCGTCGTGCGTTTCCAGGGCGGCCACAACGCCGGCCACACCCTCATCATCGGCGGCAAGAAAACGATCTTGCGCCTCATTCCGTCGGGCATCATGCGTGAAGGCGTCGCCTGCTACATCGGCAACGGCGTCGTCCTGTCCCCCGAAGCACTGTTCAAGGAAATCGGCGAGCTCGAAGAAGCCGGTGTGAACGTGCGCGACCGTCTGTTCATTTCCGAAGCCACGACGCTGATCCTGCCGTACCACATCGCGATCGACCAGGCGCGCGAAGCGCGCAAGGGCGCGGGCAAGATCGGCACGACGGGCCGCGGCATCGGCCCCGCGTACGAAGACAAGGTCGGCCGCCGCGCACTGCGCGTGCAGGACCTGTTCGACGCGAAGACTTTCGCCGACCGCCTGCGCGAAAACCTCGATTTCCACAACTTCGTGCTGACCCAGTACCTGGGTGGCGCGGCCGTCGACTTCCAGGCCACGCTCGACACGATGCTCGGTTATGCCGATCGCCTGAAGCCGATGGTGGCCGACGTGTCGCGCCGCCTGTACGACGCGAACAACGCGGGCCAGAACCTGCTGTTCGAAGGCGCGCAGGGCACGCTGCTCGACATCGACCACGGCACCTATCCGTTCGTCACGTCGAGCAACTGCGTCGCGGGTGCGGCGTCGGCCGGCGCGGGCGTGGGTCCGCAGAAGCTCAACTACATCCTCGGCATCACGAAGGCGTATTGCACGCGCGTCGGCTCGGGCCCGTTCCCGAGCGAGCTGTACGATGCGGACAATCCGCAGCGCCAGGACCAGGTCGGCGTCACGCTCGCGAACGTCGGCAAGGAATTCGGTTCGGTCACCGGCCGTCCGCGCCGCACGGGCTGGCTCGATGCCGCCGCGCTGCGCCGCTCGATCCAGATCAACGGCGTGTCGGGCCTGTGCATGACGAAGCTCGACGTGCTCGACGGCCTCGACGAGGTCAAGCTGTGCGTCGGCTACAAGATCGACGGCAAGGATGCCGACATCCTGCCGCGCGGTGCAGCCGACGTGGCCCGTTGCGAACCCATGTACGAGACGTTCGCCGGCTGGAAGGAAAGCACGGTGGGCATCAAGACGTGGGACGCACTGCCGGCGAACGCGCAGGCCTACCTGACCCGTGTCCAGGAAGTGGCCGGCGTGCCGGTCGACATGGTGTCGACGGGCCCGGACCGCGACGAAACGATCCTGCTCCGCCATCCGTTCAAGGTGTAACCCCAGATGACGCAGCAAATTTCGATGACGGCGGCAGACTTGATGACCGATCCGCGCAACGACGACAAGAATCTGTGGGTAGGCTGGGACGAGTATCACCGTCTGATCGAGCTCCTCGCGCTCCAGGTGCATGCATCGGGCTGGAAGTTCGACCAGATCCTGTGCCTCGCGCGCGGCGGCCTGCGCGTCGGCGATCAACTGTCGCGCATTTATGACGTGCCGCTCGCGATCCTCGCGACGAGTTCGTACCGCGAGGCGGCCGGCACCGAGCAGGGCGACCTCGACATCGCGCAGTACATCACGATGACGCGCGGCAACCTCGCGGGCAACGTGCTGCTGGTCGACGATCTCGTCGATTCGGGCGTCACGCTCGCGCGCGTGCAGGAGCACCTGAAGGAGCGTTATCCGGCCGTGACGGCCGTGCGTTCGGCCGTGCTCTGGTACAAGGGTTGCTCGAAGGTCAAGCCCGACTATCACACGCAGTTCCTGCCGACGAATCCGTGGATTCATCAGCCGTTCGAGGAATGGGACACGGTTCGTCCGCACAACCTCGAGGCGTGGATCAAGCGCGGTCGCGCGCAGCGCGACGGTTCGGGCGCGTAAGCGGCCGGCCGATTGAAGGAAAGCCTTGTACGGCGCCGCTTGCGGCGCCGTTTTTCATTGGGGCGCAGGGTGCGCCGCGCCACGGGCTCTGCATATCCGGTAGGCAGACGGCGCAGCCCCGGCTATGATGGCAGCCCTGCCACAGCTCGCGCCAGATTGCATGCGCGGCGTGGATCACGTGGCTCCACGGCAACAGAGCAGGGCGGCGTTTCACGGGGGCGCGAGTAGAATAGCGCTCGTTTTGTCCGACCCGGACCCGATTATTACGCTTCATATGAACGACACGATCCACGCGACCGACGCAGCACACGCGCCGCATTCGACGCAACAACACTCGATGCGGGCGCTAGCGATAGCAGCCATCGGCGTCGTGTTCGGCGACATCGGCACCAGCCCGCTGTATTCGCTCAAAGAGGCGTTCAGCCCCGCACACGGCATTCCGCTCACCGAAAGTTCGATTCTCGGCGTGATCTCGCTGCTGTTCTGGGCAATCATCCTGGTGGTCGGCATCAAGTACCTGCTGTTCGTGATGCGGGCTGACAACAACGGCGAAGGCGGCGTGCTCGCGCTGATGGCGCTGTCGCTGCGGCCGCTCGACTCGAAGACCCGCGTCGCGGGTGCGCTGATGGCGCTGGGGATATTCGGCGCGTGCATGTTCTACGGGGACGCGGTGATCACGCCGGCGATCTCGGTCATGTCGGCGGTCGAAGGTCTCGAAATCGCGACACCGCACCTGTCCCACCTCGTGCTGCCGATCACGATCGTGATCCTGATCGCGCTGTTCTGGATCCAGCGTCACGGCACCGCACTGGTCGGCAAGCTGTTCGGCCCGATCATGGTGCTGTGGTTCATCGTGATCGCGGCGCTCGGCGTGTACCACATCGTGCGCGTGCCGGGCATCATCGCCGCAATCAACCCGTACTACGCGGCGTCGTTCATGGCCGATCACCTGCTGCAGGCCTATGTCGTGCTCGGTTCGGTCGTGCTGGTGCTGACCGGCGCGGAAGCGCTCTACGCGGACATGGGCCACTTCGGCGCCAAGCCGATCCGCCTCGCCGCATACGGGCTCGTGATGCCGTCGCTCGTGCTGAACTACTTCGGCCAGGGCGCGCTGCTGATCCAGAACCCGAAGGCAATCGAAAACCCGTTTTTCCTGCTGGCGCCCGAATGGGGGCTGCTGCCGCTCGTCGTGCTGTCGACCGTCGCGACCGTGATCGCGTCGCAGGCCGTGATCTCGGGTGCGTATTCGCTGACGTCGCAGGCGATCCAGCTCGGTTACGTGCCGCGCATGAAGGTGCTGCATACGTCCGAACTCGCGATCGGCCAGATCTACGTGCCGGTCGTGAACTGGCTGCTGCTGTTCGTGATCCTCTGCATCGTGGTCGGCTTCAAGAGCTCCGACAACCTCGCGGCTGCGTACGGCATCGCGGTGACGGCGACGATGGTGATCACGACCGTGCTCGCGGCCGTCGTGATGGTGAAGGTGTGGAACTGGAACCGCCTGCTGGTCGGCGCGATCATCGCCGTGTTCCTCGTGGTCGATCTCGGCTTCTTCGGCGCGAACCTGCTGAAGGTCGCGCAGGGCGGCTGGCTGCCGCTCGGCATCGGCGCGCTGCTGTTCTTCCTGCTGATGACCTGGTACAAGGGGCGCCATATCGTCAAGGAGCGCACCGCGGCCGACGGCATTCCGCTCGAGCCGTTCCTGCAGGGGCTGCTCGCGCATCCGCCGCATCGCGTGTCGGGTACCGCGATCTACCTGACCGGCAACGACAAGCTCGTGCCCGTCAGCCTGCTGCACAACCTGAAGCACAACAAGGTGCTGCACGAGCGGACCATTTTCCTGACGTTCGTCACGCGCGACATTCCTTATGTGCGCGACGACAAGCGCCTGAGCGCGCGTGATGCGGGCGGCGGGCTGTACATCGTCACGGCCGAGTACGGCTTCAACGAGACGCCGGACGTGAAGGCCGTGCTCGAGGAATTCGGCCGTACGCACGACATGATGTTCGAGCTGATGGACACGTCGTTCTTCCTCGCACGTGAAACGGTCGTGCCGACGCATCTGCCGGGAATGTCGATCTGGCGCGAGCGCGTGTTCGCGTGGATGCACCAGAATGCCGCGAAGCCGACCGACTTCTTCTCGATTCCGGCCAACCGCGTCGTCGAGCTCGGCACCAAGATCGAGATCTGACCGGGTGCGGCGCGCGGGCCGTCTGGCCGCGCGCCGCGCTTGTCAACCGCTCGAACCGGCCGCGATCGTTCGCATCGCCGGTCGTAATCGCAAACGCAGCCGCATGGCGCTGCGTATTCCGCACTAGCCAATCCGATCCGGTAGCCGACTGCGTGTCCGCCGCCGCAATGAAAAAGCCCGCCTTTCGGCGGGCTTTTCGTGCGTCGACGGCTTTCGCGTGCTCAGCGCTTCAGCTTCGCGAATGCCGCGGCCATCGCGCCGGCCGGTTCCGGCTCGCGCGAGCGCGGCGGGCGTGCCGCGCCGCGTCCGGCATTGCCGCGATCCTGGCTGCCGCCGCGCGACGACATGCCGGGTGCTGCCGCGTCGTCGTCGAGGCGCATCGTCAGCGCAATGCGCTGGCGCTTCACGTCGACGTCGATCACCTTCACCTTGACGACCTGACCGGCCTTCACGACTTCGTGCGGATCCTTGATGAACTTCGTCGACATCGCCGACACGTGGACGAGGCCGTCCTGGTGGACGCCGATATCCACGAACGCGCCGAATGCGGCAACGTTCGTCACGACCCCTTCGAGCGTCATGCCCGGCACGAGATCCGACACTTTCTCGACGCCTTCGCGGAACGTCGCCGTCTTGAATTCCGGACGCGGATCGCGGCCCGGCTTCTCCAGTTCCGACAGGATGTCGCGTACGGTCGGCAGGCCGAAACGTTCGTCGACAAACTCCGTCGGGGACAGGCCCGACAGCGCGTCACGGTTGCCGAGCACGTCGTCGATGCGCTTGTTGATCTTCGCGAGCATCCGCTCGACGACCGGATACGCTTCCGGGTGCACCGACGAGCGGTCGAGCGGGTTCTCGCCGCCGTTGATGCGCAGGAAGCCGGCAGCCTGTTCGAACGTCTTGTCGCCGAGGCGCGGCACCTTGCGCAGGTGTTCGCGCGACGGGAACGGGCCGTTTGCATCGCGATAATCGACGATGTTGCGCGCCAGCGTCGCGTTCAGGCCCGACACGCGCGCGAGCAGCGGGGCCGATGCCGTGTTCGCGTCGACGCCGACCGCGTTCACGCAATCCTCGACGACCGCGTCGAGCGAGCGGGCGAGTTCGCGCTGGTTCACGTCGTGCTGGTACTGGCCGACGCCGATCGCCTTCGGCTCGATCTTCACGAGCTCGGCGAGCGGGTCCTGCAGGCGGCGCGCGATCGACACGGCGCCGCGCAGCGACACGTCCATTTCGGGGAATTCCTTCGCCGCGAGCTCGGACGCCGAGTAGACCGACGCGCCGGCTTCCGACACGACGATCTTCTGCAGGCGCAGCTCCGGGTGTTTCGCGATCAGTTCGCTCGCGAGCTTGTCGGTTTCGCGCGACGCGGTGCCGTTGCCGATGCTGATCAGTTCGGCCTGCGTCTGTGCGGCGATGCGCGCGAGTTTCGCGATCGAGCCATCCCAGTCGCGGCGCGGCTCGTGCGGGTAGATCGTGTCGGTCGCGAGCACCTTGCCGGTGCGGTCGACGACCGCGACCTTCACGCCCGTACGCAGGCCGGGGTCGAGACCGATCACGGCCTTCGGGCCGGCCGGTGCCGCGAGCAGCAGGTCGTTCAGGTTGCGCGCGAACACGCGGATCGCTTCGGCTTCGGCCGTTTCGCGCAGCTGCGTGAGCAGTTCGTTCTCGATATGCGGCTGCACCTTCACGCGCCAGCACCAGCGGCACACGTCCGACAGCCATTTGTCGGCCGGACGATTCTGGTTCGCGATGCCGAAATGGCGCGCGATCATCGCCTCGCCGGGATGCGGCACCTGTGCGTCGAGCTCTTCGCCGAGGCCGAGCTTGACCGTCAGCACGCCCGCGTTGCGCGCGCGGAACAGCGCGAGGGCGCGGTGCGACGGCACGGTCTTGATCGTTTCCGCGTAGTCGTAATAGTCGCGGAATTTCTCGCCTTCCTCGTTTTCCTTGCCCTCGACGACGGCCGACGACACGACGCCCTGGTTGTGCAGGTAGTCGCGCAGCTTGCCGAGCAGCTCGGCCGTTTCGCCGAACTGTTCGGACAGGATGTCGCGCGCGCCGTCGAGCGCGGCCTTTACGTCGGCGACGCCCTTGTCGGCGTCGACATACGCGGCTGCCTCGGCCTGCGGGTCGAGCAGCGGATTCGCGAGCAGCGCCTGCGCGAGCGGCTCGAGGCCGGCTTCGCGGGCGATCTGCGCGCGCGTGCGGCGCTTCGGCTTGTACGGCAGATAAAGGTCTTCGAGCACCTGCTTGCTGTCGGCCGCGTCGATCGCGGCACGCAGTTCGTCGGTCAGCTTGCCCTGTTCGTCGATGCTCGACAGGATCGTCGCGCGGCGATCCTCGAGCTCGCGCAGATACAGGAGGCGTTCCTCGAGCTGGCGCAACTGCGTGTCGTCCAGGTTGCCGGTCACTTCCTTGCGGTACCGGGCAATGAACGGAACGGTCGAGCCTTCGTCGAGGAGTTGCACGGCCGCCGCGACCTGGCGCGGCTGGACGGACAGTTCGGTGGCGATGCGCTGTACGATCTTGAGTGCTACGGTTTCCGTCATGTCGTGGATGATCTGCCTGCTGAAATCGCGGCGCGGGCCGGCAGGCCCGGAGCGGCGGGCTGCGTGGCGGGCCCGACGGGCCTGAGGCCGCGGGTGAGTGAAGCGGGGCATTTTGCCATAAATGGCGGAGGCTCCAGCCGGGGGTGATAGAATTTGACACATGTCCCGCAGCTTTCCTACGACGTTGCCAACTTCCCGCATTTCTCTCGTCGCGCTCGGCGCAGCGCTCGCCGCGGCTTTGTCTGCCGGGCCTTCCTGCGCGTTCGCGCAGGCCTCGGGCGCAACCGCGCCGGACGCCGTCGCGGCCGCGCCTGCCGCGGCCTCCGCCGCACCGGATTTCGACGCCCGTCAAAAAGTGCTCAATCAACGCACCGCGGAAAACGATTATCGTTATGCGGTGGCCGAGCACGATTGCTACAGCAAATTTTTCGTCAATCACTGCCTCGGCAAGGCACGCGACCAGATGCGCGACGAGCGGGCGGGCATTCGCCAGGAGCAACTCGCGCTCAACGACGAGCAGCGCGCGGTGCGCGCGCAGCAGCGCGACCAGCAACAGGCGCTGAAGCAGGCACAGAACGCGGCGGAAGCACCGCAGCGCGCGGCGACCGACGCGGCGAACGCGGCTGCGTTCCGCGACAAGCAGGAGCAAAATGCGCTGAAGCAGGCGCAGCGCGGCGCGGAAGGGCCGCAGCGCGCGGCGAGCAAGCAGGCGTACGACCAGAAGCAGGCCGACTTCCAGCACAAGCTCGACCAGGCGCACCAGCAAGCTGCGCAGAAGGCGCAGGAGCGGGCGGACAATGCCGCGCGTTACGAGCAGAAGCAGAAGGAAGCCGTGCAGCACAAGGCCGACGTCGAGCGGCGCCAGCAGGAAGCGGCCGAGAAGGCCAAGCAGCAGCAACAGCAGGGGCAGTAACGTGTTGGATTGATCCGGAATCAGTCTCAAGCGCGCCGGCACGCCAGCCGGTGCGCTGCTTCGATGAGGAGGCAAATATGCAAAACCGTCACACGGAACAGCAGCAGGAATTGCACAACCGTTTGGCTGCATTGCAGGAGCAGCACCAGCAGCTCGCTCGGGAGATCGAGCTGAAGGAAGGACACTCCGACATCGACGACATCACGCTGCACCGGCTGAAGAAGGAAAAGCTGGCGGCCAAAGACAAGATCATTTTGCTGCAATCGCAGCTGGAACCGGATAAGCGCGCCTGAGCGCGGCCTGGCAAGCGCCGGCGCCGCACGGGCGCTGGACACACAGGAACGCTTGCCTTGAATTCTCCGCTTGAAGCCACCCCCGATGCCCGGCGTGACACATCGTCCGCCGGGCGCGTTCGTGCGCCCGAAGGCACTTTCGAACTGAGCCGCAAGCGCGTCGACGAACTCGACACGATCTTCGGCGAAGGCGGGTTGCTGGCACGTGCGCTCGACGGCTATCGGCCGCGTACGTCGCAGATCGAGATGGCGCGTGCGGTTGCGTCCGCGATGGAAGCGTCCGCGCGCCGGATGCCCGAGCCCGAGATCTTCGAAACCCGCAAGCGGCCGGCGCGCCGCCTCGGCGATGGCGACAAGACGGCAGAGCCGGGCGCGGATGCCGCCGCGGCGGCCGAGCCCGACAGCGACTCGGGCGACAACACGCTGATCGTCGAAGCCGGTACGGGTACCGGCAAGACCTACGCGTATCTCGTGCCCGCGATGCTGTGGGGCGGCAAGGTGATCGTGTCGACCGGCACGAAGCACCTGCAGGACCAGTTGTTCCAGCGCGATATCCCGACCGTGCGCAACGCACTCGCGGTGCCGGTGACGGTCGCGATGCTCAAGGGTCGCGCAAACTACCTGTGCCACTACTACCTGCAACGCACGGCCGATAACGGCCGCCTGCCGTCGCGGCAGGACACGGCCTATCTGCAGGAAATCGTCCGCTTCGCGAAGATCACGAAGAGCGGCGACAAGGCCGAACTCGCGAGCGTGCCGGAAACGGCGCCCGTGTGGTCGATGGTCACGTCGACGCGCGACAACTGTCTCGGCCAGGAGTGCCCGCACTACAAGGAATGCTTCGTGATGCAGGCGCGGCGCGAGGCGCAACAGGCCGACGTCGTCGTCGTCAACCACCACCTGTTCTTCGCGGACATCATGCTGCGCGACACGGGGATGGCCGAGCTGCTGCCGAACGCGAACACGGTCATCTTCGACGAAGCGCACCAGTTGCCCGAGACGGCGACGCTGTTCTTCGGCGAGACGCTGTCGACGACGCAGATTCTCGAGCTCGCACGCGACACGGTGGCCGAAGGGCTGAGCCATGCGCGCGACGCGGTCGAGTGGGTGAAGCTCGGCGGCGATCTCGAACGCGCGGCGCGCGACTTGCGCCTTGCATTCGCGAACGACCAGATCGTACGCATGTCGCTCGCCCAGCTTGGCGACGATCACCCGATGTTCGGTGCGCTCGACGCACTCGATGCCGCGCTCGACGCGCTCGCGTCGGCGCTTGCCAGCCAGGCCGAGCGGGCGGAATCGCTCGGTGCGTGCCTGCGGCGCGCACGCGAGCTGCAGGACCTGCTGGCCGGCTGGGTCGCCCCCGGTGCGGCGGAGGAAGCCGCGAAGGCCGATGCGGCAGCGGCCGGCGACAAGGCGGCGTCCGACGGCGATCCGAACGAGAAGGTGCGCTGGGTCGAGGTGTTCGCGCATACCGTCCAGCTGCACGAAACGCCGCTGTCGGTCGCGCCGATCTTCGCAAAGCAGCGCGCGGGCGTGCCGCGTGCGTGGGTGTTCACGTCGGCCACGTTGTCGGTGCGCGGCGATTTCACGCACTACGCGGCGCAGATGGGCCTGAGCTCGCGTCGCTCGATGACGCTCGCGAGCCCGTTCGACTACCAGACGCAGGGGCTGCTGTACGTGCCGCGCAATCTGCCGCAACCGTCTTCGCCGGCGTTTACCGATGCCGTATTCGATGCCGCGCTGCCGGCGATCGAGGCGTCCGGCGGCGGCGTGTTCATGCTGTGCACGACACTGCGCGCGGTCGACCGGATCGCGTCGAAGCTGCGCGACGTGATCGAGTCGCGCGGCTGGAACACACCGCTGCTCGTACAGGGCGATGCGAGCCGCACCGAGTTGCTCGACCGCTTCCGCGCGTACGGCAACGCGATCCTGGTCGGCAGCCAGAGCTTCTGGGAAGGCGTCGACGTGCGCGGCGACGCGTTGTCGCTCGTCGTGATCGACAAGCTGCCGTTCGCACCGCCGGACGATCCGGTGCTGGCCGCGCGGCTCGACGCGCTGACGAAGAAGGGGCTGAGCCCGTTCGCCGTGCACCAGTTGCCGCAGGCCGTGATTACGCTGAAGCAGGGCGCGGGCCGGCTGATTCGCGCGGAGACGGATCGCGGCGTGCTGATGATCTGCGACACGCGGCTCGTCGACAAGCCCTACGGGCGCCGGATCTGGCAGAGCCTGCCGCCGTTCAAGCGGACCCGCGAGATCGCGGTCGTCCAGGATTTCTTCGACGAGCAACGCTCGGACAAGCGCACGTGACGGCGCGCGCGGCGATTGCCGCGCGGGCTTACCTGCGCCGCATGAATGCGGCGCCAATAAAAAACCCGGCTCGATGGCCGGGTTTTTTGTGTGTGCAACGGGCGTTGCGTCGCGCGTTCGTCAGAACTGCCACCACGACTTCTTCGCGCCGGGGCGCGAGTGGCCCGTGACGTACGGGCTGTCGGGGAACGTGCCCGCGAGCACGCGCTTCGTGTCCTCGGCGAGCTGCGGTTGATCCAGCTTGCCGTACGACAGGATCATGATGTGCAGCGCGTCCTCGATCGCCGGCGCGCCCTTGTAATCCTTGATCGCGAGCTGCGCGCGGTTGATTGCCGCGACGTAGGCGCCGCGCCGGTAGTAGTAGTCGGCCGCGTGCACTTCGTGCGACGCAAGCGCGTTGACGATGTAGCGCATCCGTGCCGCGGCGTCGGGTGCGTACTTGCTCTTCGGGAAGCGGTCGACGACGACCTTGAACGCATCGTACGATTCGCGCAGTGCCTGCGGATCGCGCTCGCTCATGTCCTGGCCGGAGAAGCGGCCGAACAGGCCGAGATCGTCGTTGAAGTGGATCATCCCCTTCAGGTAGTACGCGTACGGGATGTCCGGATGATCGGGGTGAAGCTGGATGAATCGGTCGACGGCCTGGTCAGCGGCTGCCGCTTCGTTGTCCTTCCAGTTGCAGTATGCAACGTTGATCTGCGCCTGTTGCGCGAAATGACCGAACGGATCGCGACCTTGCAGCGATTCGAAATATTTCGCGCACTTGCCCCAGTCGCCGCCGGACAGTGCGTCCTGGGCCTCTGAGTATAATTTGTTATTCGACCAGGTAGCCGTCTCGTCCTGCTTCTGCGGCAAGCCGTGGCAGCCGGCGATGAGGGCCGCGGCCGCTACCGCCGCAGCCCGGGCGGCGGCGGTTCTGGCCGTGCGTTTGGTCGAATTCATCATGCTCGCATGTCCTAGCTTCAAGTCTCGGTGACCCAGTCTAAATGACCCGTTCAAGTTCGCAGAATGCCCAGCCGGGCACACCAAATCGCGAAGATTATAGCCCAAGCGATCGGCCCGCCGACGCTGCCTCGGGGGATTCCCTCGATGACGATCTGATTGGCGACGCATTGCAACCGCCCGTTGTGCCGTCCGCGGCCGTCGATGACGCGCCGCGCGTCGTCGAAGTGCCGTCGTCGCTCGCGGGTGAACGCCTCGACAAGGCGCTCGCCCAACTGTTCCCCGAATTCTCGCGCAGCCGCCTGCAGAGCTGGATCGAGGCGCAGCGCGTGCTCGTCAACGGCGCGCCCGCGAAGATCCGCCAGCCGGTGCCGCTCGGCGCGACGATCGAGCTCGTGCCCGATCTGCTTCCCGAGCAGCTCGCGTTCACGCCGGAGCCCGTGCCGCTCGACGTCATCTACGAGGACGACGCGCTCGTCGTCATCAACAAGCCGGCCGGCCTCGTCGTGCACCCGGCAGCCGGCAACTGGAGCGGCACGATCCTCAACGGGCTGCTGCACCGCTACGGCGACGCGGCTGCCGGCCTGCCGCGCGCGGGGATCGTCCACCGGCTCGACAAGGAAACGTCCGGCCTGATGGTGGTGGCGCGCACGCTGGCCGCGCAGACGGACCTTGTACGCCAGTTGCAGGCCCGCACGGTGAAGCGCCGCTATTTCGCGCTCGTGTGGGGCACGATGCCCGAGGAAGGCACGATCGACGCGCCGATCGGCCGCGATCCGCGCGAGCGCACGCGTATGGCCGTCGTGACGGGCGCGTCGGGCAAGCCCGCGCGCACCCATTTCCGTACGGTTGACACATGCGTGTGGCAACGTCAGCCGGTTTCGGCGATCCAGTGCGACCTCGAAACCGGTCGCACGCACCAGATCCGCGTGCACTGCTCGCACGCCGGCCACCCGCTGCTCGGCGATCCCGTCTACGGGCGCGCGCGCGGCAAGCGCTCGGTCACGCCGCTGCCGGACGGGTTCGCGCGGCAGGCACTGCATGCCTGGCGGCTCGGCCTGGTGCATCCGGTGACGGGCAAGATGGTGCAATGGCGCTGCCCGCTGCCCGACGACATGAACGCGCTCGTCGCCGCGCTCGGCTTCGGGCAGGGCGACGAGGAATTCGACGACGATGACGGTGTCTACGACGATGACGATTTCGGCGGCGAATATCACGACGATGAGCCGTACCTGGACGATGAGGAGGAGTGAGTGCCGATGACGAACCTGGCGCCGTTGACGTGGCAGGACTGCGTGCAGCCCGACTGGCAGGTGTCGCCGCGCGTGCGCGCGCTGATCACGACGCGCGACGGTGGTGTGAGCGAAGGCCCATACGGGCGCTGGCAGGATGGCGCCGCGTTGCCGGGCGGGATGAACCTCGGCCTGCATACCGGTGACGATCCGGCCCATGTCGCCGGGAATCGTGCACGCTTGCTCGCGCTGGCGGGCCAGACGAGCGCGGCATGGCTCGAGCAGGTTCACGGCGCGCAGATCGTGCGTGCCGACGAAGTGATCGCGGCGGCGCCCGCTGCCGCGGCGCCGGTGCAGGCCGACGCGAGCGTCACGGACCGGGCGGGCGCCGTCTGCGTCGTGATGGTGGCCGATTGCCTGCCCGTGCTGCTGTGCGATGCGCAGGGCCGGGCGGTGGGGGCCGCGCATGCGGGCTGGCGCGGGCTCGCGGCCGGCATCGTCGAGCAGACCGCGGCGCGCGTTGCGGCGCTTGCGGGCGGCGCGACGGACGCACTGCATGCGTACCTCGGGCCGGCGATCGGCCCGCAGGCGTTCGAGGTCGGTGCCGACGTGCGCGACGCGTTTCTCGACACGGCCCCGCAGTCGGAGCATGATAAAACCCGCCATGCGTTCGTCGCGATCGACGGCGCGCCCGGTAAGTTTCTCGCCGATCTCTATGCGCTCGCGCGCCTGCGTCTCGCACGTGCGGGCGTGGCGCACGTAAGCGGCGGGACGGCCTGTACGGTCACCGAACACGCGCGTTTCTATTCGTATCGGCGCGACCGTGTAACGGGCCGCATGGCGGCGGCGATCTGGCTGGCAGATTGAAGGCATGCGCATGCGCGCATGGTTTTGTTGCGCCGCGAAATCGGGTTATCTCGATATTGAGGCGGCAATTCGGCGTTGCATGCGCGGTTGAATGAAAAATCCCGAAGTCAAGTCGACCAATATGCTTTATGTTTCGCCGGAACCCTTGTCGCGTCTGTTGCACACGGATTATCTCCGCGCAGAAATGTTCAGCGGTTTGACGCGGCGCTTCACATGGGGAAAACGATAATGATAAAAATACCGCACTGCGGCAGAATCTGGAGACGCCTCTCCAGAGCATGACGGCCCGGCTCGCAGCCGGCACGCCGCGCGCGAGCAGGATTTCACGATTGACGCTCACGAATCACCGGTAAGGCAGGTAATGACAGCATCGAAAAATTCGTCGACGTCCGCTCAGGCGGGCACTTCCGCGGGCAGCATCGGATTCGATCCGGCCGCCCAGCCGATGCAGCAGATGTTCGAGTCGTGGTTGCACGCTTGGCGTGGTTTTGCAGATCCGGCACGCGCCGCGACTGCGTCGGCCACCGTGAATCCGTTCGCGACATTCCAGTTCCCGACGTCGTTTCCGTTCCAGGTGCCGTCAATGCCCGATCTCGGCAGCATGGCGTCGCCGTTCGCGGGGCTGAAGCTGCCGGTTGCCGCGATCCCGCCCGAACGGCTCCAGACGCTGCAGGCCGACTACGCGCGCGATTGCATGACGCTGATGCAGCAGGCGGCCGCCGCGAAGCTCGAGTCCCCCGAACTGAAGGACCGCCGCTTCAGCGGCGATGCGTGGAAGGCGTCGCCCGCGCATGCGTTCGCGGCTGCCTGGTATCTGCTCAACGCGCGTTATCTGCAGGAACTGGCCGACGCGCTTCAGACCGATCCGAAGACGCGCGAGCGCATCCGTTTCACGGTCCAGCAATGGACGGCGGCCGCCGCGCCGAGCAACTTCCTCGCACTCAATCCCGATGCGCAGAAATCGATTCTCGAGACGCAGGGCGAAAGCCTGCGGCAGGGGATGATGAACCTGCTCGGCGACCTGCAGCGCGGCAAGATTTCGCAGACCGACGAATCGCAGTTCGTGGTCGGCAAGAACCTCGGGTGTACTGAAGGCGCGGTCGTCTACGAAAACGACCTGATCCAGCTGATCCAGTACACGCCGAAGACGGACAAGGTGTTCGAGCGGCCGCTGCTGATCGTCCCGCCGTGCATCAACAAGTTCTACATCCTCGACCTGCAGCCCGAGAATTCGCTCGTCGCGCATGCGCTGTCGAATGGCCATCAGGTGTTCCTCGTGTCGTGGCGCAATGCGGATGCATCGGTCGCGCACAAGACGTGGGACGACTACATGAACGAAGGGCTGCTCGCGGCGATCGATGCCGTGCAGCAGGTCAGTGGCCGCGAGCAGATCAACACGCTCGGCTTCTGCGTCGGCGGCACGATGCTCGCGACCGCGCTGGCCGTGCTCGCCGCGCGCGGCGAACATCCGGCCGCGTCGATGACGCTGCTCACCGCGATGCTCGACTTCACCGACACGGGCATTCTCGACGTGTTCGTCGACGAGGCGCACGTGCAGATGCGCGAGCAGACCATCGGCGGCAAGAACGGCACGCAACCGGGGCTGATGCGCGGCGTCGAGTTCGCGAACACGTTCTCGTTCCTGCGCCCGAACGACCTCGTGTGGAACTACGTCGTCGACAACTACCTGAAGGGCCGTACACCCGCGCCGTTCGACCTGCTGTACTGGAACAGCGACTCGACGAGCCTGCCGGGCCCGATGTACGCGTGGTACCTGCGCAATACCTATCTCGAGAACAAGCTGCGCGAACCGGGCGAACTGACCGTATGCGGCGAATCCGTCGACCTGTCGCTGATCGACGTGCCGACCTTCGTCTACGGCTCGCGCGAGGATCACATCGTGCCGTGGCAGACGGCCTACGCATCGACGTCGATCCTGACGGGCCCGCTGAAGTTCGTGCTGGGCGCGTCGGGTCACATCGCGGGCGTGATCAATCCGCCGGCGAAGAAAAAGCGCAGCTACTGGGTCAACGACAGCGACCTGCCCGAATCCCCGGACGACTGGTTTGCCGGCGCGACCGAGCAACCGGGAAGCTGGTGGACGACCTGGGTCGAATGGCTCGACCAGTACGGCGGCCGCAAAGTGGCGCCGCCCGCCCAGCCCGGTTCCGCGCAGTTCCCGGTGATCGAGCCGGCGCCGGGACGTTACGTGTTGCAGCGCGATTGACGAAAACCGGACAGCGGCGCACGCTGTCCGATGCACCGCAGTTTTTTTAACAGGGCCGGTAGCGATGCGCCGTGTCGTGCGGGCCTGGAGGAAAGGGAAATGACGGACGTAGTGATCGTATCGGCCGCGCGTACCGCGGTCGGCAAATTCGGCGGCTCGCTTGCGAAGATTGCGGCGCCGGAGTTGGGCGCGACGGTGATCCGCGCGGTGCTGGAGCGTGCGGGCGTGAAGCCCGAGCAGGTCAGCGAAGTGATCATGGGCCAGGTGCTGACGGCCGGTTCGGGGCAGAACCCGGCGCGGCAGTCGCTGATCAAGGCCGGGCTGCCGACGGCAGTGCCGGGGATGACGATCAACAAGGTGTGCGGATCGGGCCTGAAGGCCGTGATGCTGGCGGCGAATGCGATCGTGGCGGGCGACGCGGAGATCGTGATCGCGGGCGGCCAGGAGAACATGAGCGCATCGCCGCACGTGCTGCCGGGCTCGCGCGACGGGTTCCGGATGGGCGACGCGAAGCTGGTCGACACGATGATCGTCGACGGCCTGTGGGACGTGTACAACCAGTACCACATGGGTATCACGGCGGAGAACGTCGCGAAGGAATACGGGATCACGCGCGAAGAGCAGGACGCATTCGCGGCGCTGTCGCAGAACAAGGCGGAAGCGGCGCAGAAGGCCGGCCGCTTCAACGACGAGATCGTGCCGGTGTCGATCCCGCAACGCAAGGGCGAGCCGCTGCAGTTCGCGACCGACGAGTTCGTGCGTCACGGCGTGACGGCGGACTCGCTGGCGGGGCTGAAGCCGGCGTTCTCGAAGGACGGTTCGGTGACGGCGGCGAATGCGTCGGGCCTGAACGACGGCGCGGCGGCGGTGCTGGTGATGTCGGCGCAGAAGGCGGCGGCACTCGGCCTGACGCCGCTGGCGCGGATCAAGGCGTACGCGAACGCGGGCGTGGATCCGAGCGTGATGGGCATGGGCCCGGTGCCGGCCTCGCGCCGGTGCCTGGAGCGCGCGGGCTGGACGCCGGGTGACCTGGACCTGATGGAGATCAACGAGGCGTTCGCGGCACAGGCGCTGGCGGTGCACAAGCAGATGGGCTGGGACACGTCGAAGGTGAACGTGAACGGCGGTGCGATCGCAATCGGTCACCCGATCGGCGCGTCGGGCTGCCGGATCCTGGTGACGCTGCTGCACGAGATGGCCAAGCGCGATGCGAAGCGCGGGCTGGCGTCGCTGTGCATCGGCGGCGGGATGGGTGTCGCACTCGCGGTCGAGCGTCCGTAACCGGCCGTTCGCCATCAGCGAACCGAATCCGGGCGCCGGCCGGTTGCGGCTTCGGCCGGCGCCACGTGAAGTCAGAGGGGCCTCAGGCAGCTCTCGAAACCAAAAAATGGAGTGAGATTTATGTCTCAGCGAATTGCGTACGTAACGGGCGGGATGGGCGGCATCGGCACCAGCATCTGCCAGCGTCTGTTGAAAGACGGCTTCAAGGTGGTCGCGGGTTGCGGCCCGAACTCGCCGCGCCGGGTGAAATGGATCGAGGACCAGAAGGCGCTCGGATACGATTTCATCGCGTCGGAAGGCAACGTCGGCGACTGGGACTCGACCAAGGAAGCGTTCGACAAGGTCAAGGCCGAAGTCGGCGAGATCGACGTGCTGGTCAACAACGCGGGCATTACGCGCGACGTCGTGTTCCGCAAGATGACGCATGAAGACTGGACCGCCGTGATCGACACCAACCTGACGAGCCTGTTCAACGTCACGAAGCAGGTGATCGACGGGATGGTCGAGCGCGGCTGGGGCCGGATCATCAACATTTCGTCGGTGAACGGCCAGAAGGGGCAATTCGGCCAGACCAACTATTCGACCGCGAAGGCCGGCATCCACGGCTTCACGATGTCGCTCGCGCAGGAAGTCGCGACGAAGGGCGTGACGGTCAATACCGTGTCGCCGGGCTACATTGGCACCGACATGGTGAAGGCGATCCGTCCTGACGTGCTCGAGAAGATCGTCGCGACGATCCCGGTGCGACGTCTCGGCGGTCCGGAGGAAATCGGCTCGATCGTCGCGTGGCTCGCGTCGAACGATTCCGGCTTCGCGACGGGCGCCGACTTTTCGCTGAACGGCGGCCTGCACATGGGCTGAACGCCCGGGCTGTGCGGGCCGGGTGGCCGCGCAGCCGGGTGTGTTCCGAAGGCCCCCGCCTCCCGGATTCGGGCGGCGGGGATTCGTCACTTGCGCTACGCTGCACAGAAGGGCGTTACATGACCACTACAAAGAAGACGGCCGAACGGCTCATCAAGAAGTATCCGAACCGCCGGCTCTACGATACCGAGACAAGCACGTACATTACGCTCACCGACGTGAAGCAACTCGTGCTGGAGCAGGAGGACTTCAAGGTCGTCGATGCGAAATCCAGCGAAGACCTGACGCGCAGCATCCTCCTTCAGATCATCCTCGAAGAGGAAAGCGGCGGTGTGCCGATGTTCTCGTCGTCGATGCTGTCGCAGATCATCCGCTTCTACGGTCACGCGATGCAGGGCATGATGGGCACGTACCTGGAAAAGAACATCCAGGCGTTCATCGATATCCAGAACAAGCTCGCGGATCAGTCGAAGAACCTGTACGACACCAATGCGATGAATCCGGAAGTCTGGTCGCAGTTCATGAACATGCAGGCGCCGATGATGCAAGGGATGATGACGAGCTACATCGAGCAGTCGAAGAACATGTTCGTGCAGATGCAGGAACAGATGCAGAACCAGGCGAAGTCGATGTTCAGCACGTTCCCGTTCAAGCAGCCGGGCGCGTCGGAGCCGGAGAAGAAGTAGCGATTTCGCGGCAGGCCGGCCGTGGCGGCGCGAGCTGTCGGGCGTCGGTGCCGTGAAGCAAGGCGGCGCGGGGCGGCCGATCGATCGTGCGTTCCCGCACGACGATGCGCGGCTGCCGCCTGCCGGAAGTGTTCGCCGACGGTCGTTCATGATCGTCGGCACCGAATGCTCGCGCCGGGCATGAACGGGCATGACCGCGGTCCGGTCGATCGAGCTCCAGTCACATACGAATGAACGCCGGGACGCACCGCACCTGACAGGTGCGTGTGTACCGGCTCGGATGTTTGCGTGTCGAACCCGCAGCGGCGCAGCACCGCAAAGCCGTGGAAGTCGTTTGTCGCGAAACGCGGCATCGGGTTCCGGGCACGACACGATGTTCGATGCCGCGCCGATGCGGTGCAGCCAAGAAAAACAAACCGAATGAGAGAGAGCATGCGAGGGATTCAAATGGCATCGGCCGGCAGGCTGGCCGGTCTTGCTTCGATGTTCATGTGCGGCATTGGCCTGGCCGCACCGGCCTTTGCGATGGATTGCGCGAAAGCCGCGCAACCGATCGAGAAGCGCATCTGCGCGAATCCCGGGCTGCGGGCGGCCGATGCGCGCATGAATTCGGCCTATGCGGGTGTGCTGAAGGCTGCGCCGGACGCTGTTATCCGGGACATGCTGGTGCGCAGCCAGCGCCGCTGGATCGACGCGCGCGACAACCGTCTCGGCGCCGATTACGAGGGCCATCCGATGGCCGCCAACGAAGTGCGCAAGGCCATCGATCGGCGTACCGCCGTGCTGGCCGATCAGTCGGGTAAAGGGTTGATCGCGCGAGCGCTGGCCGAGCGCCAGTGGCTCGCGAAATACACGGGCGGCCCGCTGACCGGTTTCGATGGAAACTGCGATTTCATTCCTGACGATGCGAGTGGCGCGCACGTTTCATATGCGTGTTTCGGCGCGGTCCATGTGCAGAATCGTGCGCGGGTCTGCAGCCAGAGCGAGGACTGGGCGACCGGAGCGGTTTACCAGTACCGGTTGGTGAGTGCGGCCGATGGCCGGAAGGTGCGACCCGTGGCGTTCTGCGAAGCGCAGGCGCATGCGAGTGCGTGCGACAACGGTGGAGCGCAATCGGGGTGGATGCGCGCGGGCGCGCCTGGTGGCGATAACCACGCGTCAGCGCCGGTAACCGGGTTGCCGCAACTCGATGCGGAAATGTGGCCGATCGGCGATGGAGACGATGCGGTGTGGTTCGATCGGTGCCTGACCGCGGCGATGTTTCCGTGAATACAGGACCGGATCAAGCCCGCTTCGGCGGGCTTTTTTGCGACCTCGTCGCGGGCGCGATTTCACGCAACGCGGGCCGGATGTGTGCGAATGCCGAAGGTAACGCCGACGGGTCCGGCCCGGATTGTTTTAAAGCGCCGGGAATCCTTACTCGTCGTCGTGCGGCGGAAGATCGAGCACGAGCTTGACGGCGCTGTAGTTCGCCTTGAGCGAAAACACGCGGCCGATCACGAGAAACGTCTGCGGCGAATTCTCCAGTTCGACGAAGTCGCCCGGTTGCGGCACGTGTGCGCCCTGGTCGTAGGAAAAGCTCGTGCTGGTTTGCTCGCCGATGGTTTCGGCAGCGTGTTCGGTGAATTCGATCGTGATGTGGGTGGTCATGCGGGCCCCGCTGGGTAATTGAAGAGAGCGAACGCTGCGATTTTCGCATAGCCGCAGCCCGCGTCCGGGTCGATTCCTGTGCGACACGCGTCGGTTGCGGCATTCCGGATCTAGTGACAGCCCCCCGGCGGGTGATAAAGCTCTGCGCCGCGAATACGGTGCCGCGCCCACTCTTCGAGATCGAATAGGCCGAGCGGTAGGAGAGGGAGGAGTGTGAGGGAACAAGATCACCAAGGCGCCCGAATACATGGCAAGCATGGCGATGGAAGTGATTCCGGGGATAGTCCGATGCTTGAAACCTTAAAGTGCAGTGGGCGTCACCGGAATCGTGACATATTGGCCAAGTGCTGAAGATCCGGAGGCCCGGTATCTGATGATACCCTCGGTGCGCTTGCCGACGTGCCCGGTAGAATTGCTGAGCGTGCCTGCGTCATGGCCAGTTGCGTGCGGGAGCGACGATGCGTTGGCGAATGTATGCAACCCGCCTTGTCAGGAACGGCGATCTCTGACACACGTGTCCACTCGATCGAAGTGGACACGTGTCACACATACTCGCAAACTGCTACTCACAGCCCCAAGGTGGTAATCGTCGGATCCCATTCGAAATAACTGTGGAACTTCTGCGTTTCCCCATCGGGTTCAAGCGTATACAAAGCAAAGCGGATCCAAAAACTCTCCGTTCCGTTTGCAAGAACACGCGTATCAAAGAGCGAGAAGGCTCTCGGGCGAGGGATTGCATCCAGACCGTCATAGGTATCCGGGTTGGGCTCCGCGGCTCTCGCCAATGTATAGCCGCGGTGGGTAAGCCCGATTTTCGGTCGCAGGTCCAATACGTGTTCACCACTCTGGTGTACGAGATCGTAGACAATTACGGCATAGCGTGAGTTGGTATGAATCGTTGTTCCGGTAAAATTGACGGAATCAAACCTCTTTGCATAGAATTTTATATTCCACGCTCCTTGATTTTCCGAGGGGCGATAGGGGTCGTCACACAACAGGTATTGATGATTGTGCCCAATCGGGACGGGAAGGTTTTTGTCGAACGATGTTTTTCCCTTTGCCTCTTCGATTACTTTTTCTGCATTAATAACTGAGAGTAAAGTGATTTCCTGAATGCTGGCATCAACGCCGGTTTCCTTGTACATTTCATTTCCTCAAGTGACTTGGTGGCGATAATTAAGAATGACGAGGGGACTCGCTGGCAAAGTTGAGACGGATGGCATTCCGCGTTGAAATGGAATGTTGATGATCTACATCCTTGTCTAGCTCGGATAAACGTACAGTCCTTGGTTTTGCCGCGTGACATATAAAGCTCACGCACAACAAACATATTCCCGCTTGCACGGTAGATCCATTACATCCAATTACACGCGTCTGTCATCTGAACGCAGCACCATTGGAAGGAATTGCTGAAGCTTTCGACGCATTGCGAGGCTTGCATAAACGACAACGGCACCATCTGGCGCCGTTGCTCTATGAAGCCTTGGGATCAGGTGGTTTCGAAAACTTGCGGCGGTGCCCGCAGTAGGTGATCGGGAGGCCGGTCGTGCCGCCGGAAATTTCTCCCGAGCGCTTGCGACGCCGACGCTGCTCGGCGAGGTATCGCAGGTTCGCGAATTCAGTCGACGTCAGTGGGCGGGGTACTAGCCTTCAAGCCGGAACGCTTCTCCGTCCGCCTCGACGGACCTCTCGCTGATCCGCTTTCGGTTAAGCGGCCTGTAATTGTTCGACGACGCTGAGTGCCTGCTGTCGGGGATCTTGAGCCCGCGCTCGGAAAACTCGCGCACAATCCGGACCTCACCATGACCCCGCCTGAACATTTCGATGACGAGACGCACCGCCGCCGCTCGGTCAGCCGCTGACTCGAACCCGTCGGTTTGGGTTTCCTGCACCCAATGCAGATCTTTCCCTACGCGGATAGGTGCTAGCCATGTGCCGGCGATCCGTCCCTGACACTGTCGGTTGATCGTTGCCTTCACGTGCCTACTCTTCGTGTCTGATTCCTCATGAGGGCGGATCACTACCAGCAGGCCGTATACGAGGTCCATTGGCCGCATCCTGAGATGCCCGCGGTTGTGCTCGCTCACGTGGGTGAGCCGTCACGGAGGTGACGTCGGCGTTCACGATCTATGCGGGTTGCGCCTGGGCCTACAGCGGCTCGGCACAGCCCAACCGATCTGGACCGTCAATGACCGGCACGGAGCCGCCGAGCACTTGGCCTCCCTCGACGGCGCGCAGCTCCCCGAGCGCCCCTTGGCGGACGGATCGCTACGGTAGCTCGGCCACCTCTCATCCCGAAGTGAAAGGCAAGCATCAAGCTCAGTCACATGATCGGCCGCCCGTCGGGCGGTGAATTCACCGGCGCGGGGTTGGGCCGCCGGCGGCTCCCCGATTTTGCCTCGCCGCCCCTAAATCGCTGTAAACTCACGCTTTTGCTGCCACGCCCCCACACATCCAGATGTCCCAATCCCCAAAAGTAGGGTTCGTATCCCTCGGGTGCCCGAAAGCCCTCGTCGACTCCGAACAAATCATCACCCAGCTGCGCGCCGAAGGTTATGAAATCTCCGGCACCTACGACGGCGCCGACCTCGTCGTCGTGAACACCTGCGGCTTCATCGACGAAGCCGTGCAGGAAAGCCTCGACGCGATCGGCGAAGCGCTGACCGAGAACGGCAAGGTGATCGTCACCGGCTGCCTCGGCGCGAAGTCGAGCGCCAGCGGCTCGAACCTGATCGAGGAAGTCCACCCGAAGGTGCTCGCCGTCACCGGCCCGCACGCCGTGGGTGAAGTGATGCAGGCCGTGCATTCGCACCTGCCGAAGCCGCACGACCCGTTCGTCGACCTCGTGCCGGCCGCCGGCATCAAGCTCACGCCGCGCCACTACGCGTACCTGAAGATCTCCGAAGGCTGCAACCACCGCTGCACGTTCTGCATCATCCCGTCGATGCGCGGCGATCTCGTGTCGCGTCCGGTCGCCGAAGTGATGCTGGAAGCCGAGAACCTGTTCAAGTCGGGCGTGAAGGAACTGCTCGTGATCTCGCAGGACACGAGCGCGTACGGCGTCGACGTGAAGTACCGCACGGGCTTCTGGAACGGCAAGCCGATCAAGACGCGCATGACCGACCTGGTCGCCGCGCTCGGCGAACTCGCCGCGCAGTACGGCGCATGGGTGCGCCTGCACTACGTGTATCCGTACCCGAGCGTCGACGAAGTGATTCCGCTAATGGCCGAGGGTCCGTTCAAGGGCCACGTGCTGCCGTATCTCGACGTGCCGTTCCAGCACGCGCACCCCGAAGTGCTGAAGCGCATGAAGCGTCCGGCGAACGCCGAGAAGGTGCTCGAGCGCGTGCAGAAGTGGCGCGAGATGTGCCCGGACCTGACGATCCGCAGCACGTTCATCGCGGGCTTCCCCGGCGAGACGGAAGAGCAGTTCGAAACGCTGCTCGACTTCATCCGCGTGGCGGAACTCGATCGCGTCGGTTGCTTCGCGTACTCGCCGGTCGAAGGCGCGACCGCGAATGAACTCGACGGTGCGCTGCCCGACGAGGTCCGCGAGGAACGTCGCGCGCGCTTCATGGAAGTGGCCGAGGAAGTGTCGGCGAACCGCATCCAGCGCAAGGTCGGCAAGACCCTCAAGGTGCTGATCGACGAAGTCAGCGCGGAAGGCGGCATCGGCCGCACGGCGGCGGATGCGCCGGAGATCGACGGTGTCGTTTATGTCGAGCCGGCAGCGAAGGCGTCGAAGCGCTACAAGGTCGGCGATTTCGTGTCCGTGAAGATCACGGGCGCCGACGGCCACGATCTGTGGGGCGAGGTGTAAGCAATGACCGGCGCATTTCCGGAGATCCTCGCGCTCGGCGAGGCGATGATCGAATTCAACCAGTCGCAGCCGGGCCGTCCCGAATTCCTGCAGGGCTTCGGCGGCGATACGTCGAACTTCTGCATCGCCGCGGCACGCCAGGGCGCGTCGACCGGCTTCGTGTCGGCGATCGGCGATGATCCGTTCGGCCGCCTGCTGGCCGACATGTGGCGCGCCGAGCACGTCGATACGACGTACGTGCGGATCGACCGCGCGGCGCCGACCGGCGTGTATTTCGTCACGCACGGCGCCGATGGCCACCAGTTCGACTATCTGCGCGCGGGCTCCGCGGCGAGCCGCTATGCGGTGGGCGACCTGCCGCTCGACGCGCTGGCGGCCGCGAAGGCCGTGCACCTGTCGGGCATCAGCCTCGCGATCAGCACGGCCGCGTGCGACGCCGCGTTCGCGGCGGTCGAACATGCACGCCGCAACGGCGCGAAGGTCAGCTTCGACACGAACCTGCGCCTGAAGCTGTGGCCGCTGTCGCGCGCCCGTGCGGTGATGCGTGAGGCGCTGCGCCAGACGGACATCTGCCTGCCCAGTTGGGACGACGTCACGGCACTCACGGGCGCGAACGATCGCGACGCGATCGTCGACGCGATGCTCGAACACGGGCCGCAGGTCGTCGCGCTGAAGCTCGGCAAGGACGGCGCGTATGTGGCGACGCCGAACGAGCGGCGCGTTGTGCCGGGCTTTGCGGTCGAGGCCGTCGATGCGACAGGCGCGGGCGATTGCTTCGGCGGCGCATTCGTCGCGCGGATCGTCGCGGGCGACGATCCGTTCGCGGCGGCGCGTTATGCGAACGCGGCGGCGGCGCTGTCGACGACGGGCTACGGCGCGGTCGCGCCGATTCCGCATCGCGACGCGGTGGAGCGCCTGATGCAAGGCTGACGCGGAACACGCACGCCGGCCACGGCCCCGCACGATCGATTCATTCGCTGACAAGGATGAGGAGGCAACATGCAACGTGAAGTGGTGGTGGTGAGCGGCGTGCGTACCGCGATCGGCGATTTCGGCGGCAGCCTGAAGGACATCGCGCCGACCGAGCTCGGCGCGAAAGTCGTGCGCGAAGTGTTGCAGCGTGCGCAGGTGTCGGGCGACGAAGTCGGCCACGTGGTGTTCGGCAACGTGGTGCACACGGAGCCGAAGGACATGTATCTCGCGCGCGTTGCCGCGATCAACGGCGGCGTCGCGCAACATGCGCCGGCGCTCACGGTCAACCGGCTGTGCGGTTCCGGACTGCAGGCGATCGTGTCGGCCGCGCAGGGCGTGCTGCTCGGCGACGCGGACATCGCGATCGCGGGCGGCGCGGAGAACATGAGCCGTGCGCCGTATTCGATCCCGGCCGCGCGCTTCGGGCAGCGCATGGGCGACATGCGTGCGGTCGACATGATGGTCGGCGCGCTGAACGATCCGTTCCAGACGATCCACATGGGCGTGACGGCCGAGAACGTCGCGGCGAAGTACGGCATTTCGCGCGACGCACAGGATGCGCTCGCGCTTGAATCGCACCGCCGCGCGTCGCATGCGGCGGAGGCCGGCTACTTCAAGGAGCAGATCCTGCCGGTCGAGCTGATCGGCTCGAAGAGGGGCACGCCGGTGATGTTCGATCACGACGAGCACGTGCGCCACGACGCAAGCCTGGAGGATTTCTCGAAGCTGCGGCCGGTGTTCGTGAAGGAGAACGGCACGGTGACGGCCGGCAACGCGTCGGGTATCAACGACGCGGCGGCCGCGGTGCTGCTGATGGAGCGCGGCGTTGCCGAGAAGCGCGGCGCGAAGCCGCTTGCGCGCCTCGTCGCGTATGCGCACGCGGGCGTCGATCCGGCCTACATGGGGATCGGTCCCGTGCCGGCCACGCAAAAGGCGCTCGCGCGCGCAGGGCTGACGGTCGCCGATCTCGACGTGATCGAGGCGAACGAGGCATTCGCCGCGCAGGCCTGCGCGGTGACGCAGGAACTGGGTCTCGACCCGGCAAAGGTGAATCCGAACGGGTCCGGCATTTCGCTCGGCCACCCGATCGGCGCGACGGGCGCGCTGATCGCCGTCAAGGCGCTGTACGAGTTGCAGCGCGTCGGCGGCCGTTACGCGCTCGTCACGATGTGCATTGGCGGCGGGCAGGGCATCGCCGCGATTTTCGAGCGAATCTGAAGCAAGGAGCAACGCAAGGTGGGTCGATATTCGGAATGGCAACGGGCGCTCGTCGTCGCGGGCGCGCTGGCGGCGGGCATGGCGATGCCGGGCACGGTCGCGGCGCAGGCCGCCGCGCCGGGCACGCAACAGGACGAACCGGCACCCGCGCGGCCGCTGCGGCCGAATCCCGAGTTCGCCCGCCTGCCGCGCTACGAAGGCACGCTCGGTGACCGGCCGATCGTCGTGCATCTCGGCCCGAAGACGGACGAGGAAGGCGTGCATGGCGAATACCAGTTCGCCGATACGGGTGAGGTCGTCCTGCTCGCGGGCGATCGCGACGGCGATACGCTGGAAATCGAGGAATCGAACGACGGCACGAACATCACGGGCGTGTGGGTCGGCCGCTTCGACGCGACGGGCGACCTGAAGGCCGACCGGATGAACTCGGACGAGTCGGACCCGCAGCCCGTCGTGCTGCGTCTCGCGCCAGGCAAGCGCGCGGCGCTGCAGGTGCGCGACGGCCGCGTGCAGGAAATCGAGACGGTGGGCGGCGTCGTCAACCTGCGCACCGACGACTGAGCTCGCGCTGGCTCGGTGTGCGCGGCGCGCATTGTACCGGGCCAAATGCGCCGATTTTGGCTAATCTAGCGACATATTCCGCAACCGAACGGCCTCGTGCCCGCCTTCCTGTCATGACTGCATCCACTTCCAAGCGCGCGCTGCAAACCCGCATCGTTCAACCCGACGACGTCATTCCGGAAGGCTTCCGTTCGTTCGTGCCGCCGGTCGCGCGCGCGTCGACGGTCGTGTTCCCCGATCTCGCGACGATGCGCGCGCTCGTGTGGCACAACGACAACCAGTGGCGCTACGGGCTGCACGCGACGCCCACGTCGCTCGCGCTCGCGCAGCGGCTCGCCGAGATCGAGGGCGGCACGCACGCGCTGCTGCAGCCGTCGGGCCTCGCGGCGATCATGAACGTCTATTTCGGGATCGTGAAAGCGGGCGACGACGTGCTGATTCCGCACAACGTGTACGGGCCGAATGCCGACTTCGGCAACTGGCTCGCGAAGGATTTCGGCATCACGGCACGCTTCTACGATCCGCTCATCGGCGCCGGCATCGCCGACCTGATCCAGCCGAACACGCGGCTGATCTGGATCGAGGCGCCCGGCTCGGTGACGATGGAAGTGCCCGACGTGCAGGCGATAACGGCGGTCGCGAAGGCGCGCGGCATCGTCACCGCGATCGACAACACGTATTCGGCCGGGCTCGCGTTCAAGCCGTTCGATCACGGCGTCGACATCTCGATGCAGGCGCTGACCAAGTACCAGTCGGGCGGCAGCGACGTGCTGATGGGCGCGACGATCACCGCGGACGCGGAGCTGCACGCGAAGCTGAAGCTCGCGCGGATGCGCTGCGGGATCGGCGTGTCGGTCGACGATTGCTCGCTCGTGCTGCGCAGCCTGCCGAGCATGCAGGTGCGCTTCGACGCGCACAGCAAGAGCGCGCTTGCGCTCGCGCAGTGGCTGAAGGCGCGGCCGGAGATCGCGTCGGTATTGCACCCGCAGATTGCCGACTGCCCGGGGCACGCGTCGTTCATGCGCGACTTCACGGGCGCGGGCGGGCTGTTCTCGGTGGTGTTCGACGCGCGCTACAGCGCGGAGCAGATCGACCGCTTCGTCGAGTCGCTCGAACTGTTCGCGATCGGCTGGAGCTGGGGCGGCGCGTGCAGCCTCGCGATGCCTTACGACGTCGCGTCGATGCGGCAGGACTGGCCGCATCGCGGCACGCTGGTGCGTTTCTATGTCGGTCTCGAGGACGAAGCCGACCTGCGCGCGGACCTCGAGCGCGCGATGCAGGCCGCACTCGGCTGACCGCAGGCCGATCACGGTCGCGGAAAAACGAAACGCCGGCGCGATGCGACATCGCGCCGGCGTTTTTCATTTGAGGCCGTACGGGATCAGAACAGCCGCAGCAGCCCGTCGAGGCCGACGTGATCGAACGCGACCGTTGCCGCTTCGCGCACGACGGGCTTCGCGTGGAATGCGACCGACAGCCCGGCTTCGGCCATCATCTTCAGGTCGTTCGACCCGTCGCCCATCGCGATCGCGCGGTTCGGCGCGAGGCCGAGCGACGCGCACGTCTCGCGCAGCAGGCGTGCCTTCACGTCGGCGTTGACGATCTCGCCGAGCACCTTGCCGGTCAGTTTGCCGTCGACGATCTCGAGCGTGTTTGCCTGCGCGTAGTCGAGGCCGAGGCGCGCCTTCAGCCGCTCGGTGAAGAACGTGAAGCCGCCCGACACGAGCAGCGTCTTCATGCCGGCAGCCTTCACGCCGGCCAGCATCGTCTCGGCGCCGGGCGACAGTTGCAGCCGCTCCTCGTACACGCGTTCGAGCGCCTGCGCGTCGAGCCCGGCCAGCAGCGCGACGCGGCGCGTGAGGCTTTCGTTGAAATCGCGGATCTCGCCGCGCATCGACGCTTCGGTGATCTCGGCGACCTGCGTTTTCAGTCCGCAGAAATCGGCGATTTCGTCGATGCATTCGATCGTGATCAGCGTCGAATCCATGTCCATCACGACGAGCCCGAAATCGCCGAGCGCGAGGCCGGCCTCGACGAATGCGAAGTCGAGCGCGTGCGTGCCGCAGTACGCGTCGATGTCGAGACGCTGTGCCGGGTTCGCGTTGTCGATGCGCAGCGCGTGATCGTCGGTCTGCACGATGCGGGTGCCGCGCGACAGCGCGAGCAGCGGTTTGTGATGGGCGTCCGACAGCGGCGCAAGACTCTGGATGACGAGGTTGTGGGTCATGGCGGGATGGTTGGAAGGCGAATGAAACGCTTACGCGGCCAACGGGCGGCCGCCTGCGAACGCGGCCCCGTTCGGCTGCGGGCCATTGCGTCGCGAACGCGCCATTGTAGCCGCTCGGTCGAGGGCGGTACGAATCCTGAGGCCGGACTTGAACCGGCACGCGCGCGGCGCGAGCACGAACACCGGTGCCTAACGTTCGTCCGCGCGATCCCAATAAGGTGGATCGCCGAAATGCTCGGCGAGAAATGCGATGAACGCGAGCGTCTTCAGTGGCACGTGCGCGCGGCTCGGATAGACGGCCCAGATCGCGACGTCGTCGGCGAACGGATAGTCGTCGAGCACCGTGACGAGCGCGCCGCTCGCGAGCAGCGGGCCGACGTCCCAGGTCGACTTGATCGCGATCCCGAAGCCGTCGACGAGCGCTTCGCGGATCGCCTCGCCGTTGCTCGCGACGAGCCGGCCGCCGACCCGCACGGTGAGTGGGCCTTGCGGCGTGGCGAACGACCAGTCGCGCTGGTCGCCGAGGATCACGCATTCGTGTTGTGCAAGGTCGGCCGGATGGCGCGGCGTGCCGCGCTCGGCGAGATACGCGGGCGAGCAGCACAGCACACGGCGGTTCACGGCGAGCTTGCGCGCGACGAGCGTCGAATCCTTCAGCGCGCCAAGGCGGACCGCGACGTCGTAGCCGTCGTCGACGAGATCGACGATCTCGTCGGACAGTCGCAGGTCGAGCGACACCGACGGGTAGCGGCGCAGGAACGCGGGAATCACCGGCGCGACATGCTGGCGGCCGAACGACGACGACATCGACACCTTCAGCCGCCCGTACGGCTCGCTGCGGCCATGGCCGACCGACGCGCGCGCGGCGTCGGCGGCCGACAGCAGCGCGTCGGCGCGCGCCATGAAGACTTCACCGTCCTGCGTGAGGCTGATGCGGCGCGTGGTGCGGTGCAGCAACCGCGCGCCGAGCTGACGCTCGAGCTGTGCGATGCGCGCGCTCGCGACCGCGGCCGAGACGCCGAACTCGCGTCCGGCCGCGGTGACGTTCGCGAGCAGCGCCGCGCGCACGAACAGCGCGACGTCGAGCAGGTCGAGCGGCTTGTCGGGAGCCGGAATCGGATCGGATGTCATTATTCTGAAATTCCTGAAAATGTTTCAGGAAATATAGCGGTTTTCTCGAATTATCGGGTTGCCTACGATGACGTTCATGGGGCTGCGCCGCGGCCCGCCCGGTTTCCCTGAAAGGAGTTTCGTGATGAAAGCCGTTGGACTGACCCGCTATCTGCCGATCGACGACCCGCAAGCCTTGCTCGACGTGGAACTGCCGCAGCCCGTGCCGGGCCCGCGCGACCTGCTCGTGAAGGTCGAGGCGGTTTCCGTGAACCCGGTGGATTTCAAAGTGCGCGCGCCGAAACCGAAGGTCGAGGACACGCCGCGCGTGCTTGGCTGGGATGCGGCCGGCACGGTCGTCGCGGTCGGCGCCGACGTCACGCTGTTCCGGCCCGGCGACGAAGTGTTCTACGCGGGCAGCATCACGCGGCCCGGCACGAACAGCGAATTCCATGCGGTCGACGAGCGGATCGCCGCGCTGAAGCCGCGCACGCTCGACTTCGCCGCGGCGGCCGCGCTGCCGCTCACCGCGCTGACCGCTTGGGAAGCGCTGTTCGACCGGCTGCATGTATCGCCGCAGGGCACGGACGCCGGCAAGTCGGTGCTGATCATCGGCGGCGCGGGCGGCGTGGGCTCGATCGCGATCCAGCTGGCGAAGTCACTCGGCAAGCTGCACGTGATCGCGACCGCGTCGCGGCCGGCATCGGCCGAATGGGTGCGCTCGCTCGGTGCCGATGCGGTGGTCGACCATTTCGGCGACCTGCCTGCGCAGTTGCGCGACGCAGGGCATCCGAACGTCGACTACGTGCTGATCTTCAACGACACGGACCGCCATTTCCCTGCCGCTGCGGAAGTAATCCGGCCGCAGGGCGGCATTTGCACGATCGTCGAGAACGATAAGCCGGTGCCGGTCGAACTGCTGAAGGCGAAGAGCGCCGCGTTTCACTGGGAATTCATGTTCACGCGCGCGATGTTCGAGACGCCGGACATGATCGAGCAGCACCGGATCCTCGGCGAAGTTGCGCGGCTCGTCGACAGCGGCACGCTGCGTACGACGGTCGGCGAGCAGCTCGGCGCGATCAATGCGGCGAACGTGCGGCGCGCGCATCAGTTGCTCGAGGGCGGGCGCGCGATCGGCAAGCTCGTGCTGAGCGGCTTCTGAGCGCCATCGGGCCCGTCGCTTCGTACCACGCCCCTCGACGGGCCTCCCCCAAGGTGACTTTCTTCGAGGCGGCCCGGCGTTTTCCCGAGCGTCGGCCTCACGCGTAAGGTTGCGGCGTCGCGAGCGCAAGCGGGGTAACACCCGATGCGTTTGCGGCGCATTGCATCCCGCTTGGCGGTAGACTGGCAGCGCATCATGCATCGAAAACCGCGCGGCACGCGCGTGCCGCCGCATTACAAGGAGGTCAGCATGAGCCAACGCAGCTTGTCGGTCGCCGCATCGTGGTCGGTCGTGTTCGTGGCGGCGTGCGTCAGCGCGAGCGTATTCGCGGCGCCGCCGGTCAAGGGCAGCCTGAAGGGCGGCGGTACGGGACAGCTCGAATACACCGTCAAGGTCGATTCGAAGACCTTCGGTAATACGCAGGAGACCCGCAAGATCCGCTCGGGCGAGACGGACGACTTCAACTGGAAGTCGGTGCCGCCGAGCGGCGCGGTCGCGATGCCGAGCGGCTGCCCGAACGCCGACAGCCTGCCGCGCGACGAGAACGGCGCGATGGTGCGCCAGACCCAGGTGCGGCTTGCGCCGTCGGTCGACGCGAAGGGCGTTGCCAACGTACAGCTGAGCTTCCAGGCGGCCGCGCCGAAGGGCACGCGCAACGTGACGGCCGGCGGCAAATCGCTGCAGTGTCCGGACGTCGCGTCGGTGAGCCAGGTGAAGTGGGTGTCGATTTCGACCAACGGCGGTTCGAAGTCCGTGACGATGAGCGATGGCACGAAGGTGACGGTGTCGATCAAGCATTGAGCGGCGCCGCGCGGGCAGGTGGGTCGTCCGGTGCGCGCACAACGGATTCGAATGGCGGGACAAGCAGGGCGGCACGTGACGGTTGCGTGCCGCCGTCACGATGCTTTCCCGCGACCTGCTTCGCGGTACTGACAGTGCCGCGACAACGGTATTGCACCGTTCGCCGCGCGTCGGCGGTGCGTGACGTCATGCGGATGTCACGCTATGCTCGGCCACATCATCACCTTCCTGTAACGATATCCCGATGAAATTCCGAATGCGCATGCTGCTGTCTGCTGCTGCGTTCGTCGCCGCGCACGCGCAGGCGGCCGACGATTGCAGTTTCGTGAAGAAGGTCGAGTTGCCGTCGCGGCAGCAGGTGGCCGTGGTGTCGAGCGGCGCGCTCGAGCCGTGCTCGACCGGCAGCTACGCGGTGCGCGTATATTCGACCGCGCATGCCGCGCCCGGCTTCGATACCGACGATTACGTGACGGGCGTGCTGCATGCGCGCGATGGCACGATCGCCGACGCGTTTACGGCCGACCTCGGCGCGCGGGCGCCGCAGGCGCTCGTCGTGACGACGCGCTCGGCCGGCAGCGGCAGCTATGTCGGCGCGCAGGCGTATGTGACGACGCCGCGCGCGGTGCGACTCGTCGCATCGGTCGACGGGCTCGCGCCCGACACGGACATCGCGGCCGCGTTGCGGCAGGCGATCGGCAAGCGCCGCGCCGCGCGCTGACTACGCAATCGCGCATCGCGCTTCGCGCGGCGTCGTTGCGTGTCAGTGCGTGCGCTCTTCTAGCCGTGCCGCGAGAAAGCGGTGATCGGCCGAGAACAGCCGGCGATAGGTCATCAGCACCGCGCCGACGGTGCCGAGCGCGGAGGCCGCGGCAATCAGGAACATGATCACGATCTGGTAGCGCACGGCCTGCAGCGGCGACTGGCCGGCCAGCACCTGGCCCGTCATCATCCCCGGCAGGCTCACGACGCCGACCACTGCCATCTGGTTCAGCGTCGGCAGCATGCCCGCGCGCACGGCCTGGCGCGCGGCGTCCTGCGCGGCTTCCCAGCGCGTCGCGCCCAACGCGAGCGCGGTCTCGACGCGGTCGCGGCGGGCCGTGAGTTCTTCCATCATCCGTTCGACGCCGAGCGACACGCCCGTCAGCGTATTGCCGAGAATCATCCCGAGGATCGGAATCGCGTATTGCGGCGCGAACCACGGATGGATGCGGATCACGACGAACAGGCCGACCGCCGCGACGAACCAGCTGCTGAACCAGATCGATGCGATGCTGTCGATGCGCTGGCCGCGGTACGTGCGCTTGCCGCGCCCCGCGCCGGCGAAGCCGGCGATCAGCGTCATCAGCGCGGTGAGCGGCAGCACGACGTACCAGTGAGGATGACCGAACACCCAGCCGAGCACGTAACCGATCGCGAGCAACTGGACGACGGTGCGCACCGCCGCGAGCGCGAGCTTGCGGCCGAGGCCGAGCGACAGTGCGACCGAGATCGCGCCGTTGACTGCGACGAGCGCGGCGGCAATGCCGACGTCGACGAGACTCAGGTCCTGCAGTGCCGGGCTCATTGCGCAGCCTCCGTCGGGTTCGCGACATGCAGCACGCCGGCCTGCATGACGAGCCGCATCGTGCCGATCCGCGCGGCCTGCGCCGGATCGTGCGAGATCCACATGTATGCGCGTGCGTCGGGCGCCGCGTCGAACCATGCGCCGACGAGCGCCTCGATCGCGCGTGCCGATTCGGGATCGAGCGCGGACGTCGGCTCGTCGAGCAGCAGCACGTCGGGATCGAGCTGCAGCACGCGCAGCAGTGCCGTGATCTGGGCTTCGCCGCCCGACAGGTCGCTCGCGCGCTTGTCGAGAAAGTCGGGGCCGCGGCCGGCCTGCGCGGCGAGCGCTTCGGCGCGCGCGCGATCGAACGCGACGTCGCGATAGATCGCGAGCGAATACGGATAGCGCAATTGCGCTTCGACGGTGCCGTCCATCTGCGCGGGGCGCTGGCGCACGTAGGCGACGCTGCGCCGATAGCGCGGGATCGCGCCGCGCCGGATCCGGCTGCCGCGCCACAGGATGTGGCCGCCGTCGAGCGGGTCGAGCAGCGCGAGCGCGCGCAGCAGCACGCTCTTGCCCGACCCGGACGGGCCCGTGATGGCAATTCGCGATCCCGCAACGAGGCTGAAATCGGTCGGGGCGAGCAGGGTCTTGCCGCTGCTGGCGTCGCGCCGCGTGATGCGCTGCGCATCGATGAGGCCGGTGGGGGCTGTCATGTCACAAATGAAAAAAAGCGTTAATGGCGCCGAAACGTCACCATGGCGTGCGTCATAATACCGATTGAAAAGCCGCGGGTGTCGTGCGCCGTTCGTCCACGCACGCGGCCCGGCATGATGCGGCAACACTTCAGAACAACAACGGAACCGCCATGACGCTAACCCGAGCCATCGGCAAATCGGCTGCATGGATCGTCGGTATCGTCGCGGTGCTCATCGCGGCGGCCGGCGTCTTTCTTTTCACGTTCGACTGGAACCGCGCGAAGCCGTGGGTCAACGAACAGGTGAGTGCGGCACTCGGCCGCCCGTTCGCGATCAACGGCGACCTGAAGGTCGGCTGGCGTCGCCCCGACGGCGAGACCGGCTGGCGTGCGTGGGTGCCCTGGCCGAGTTTTTCGGCCACGCAGCTCGAGATCGGCAATCCCGACTGGGCGAAGACGCCCAAGTTCGTCACGCTCGATGCCGCGCACTTCGATCTTGCGATCCTGCCGCTGCTCGCGCACGAGATCGTGATTCCGTCGATCGACATCGAGAATCCCGCCGTCGACCTCGAGAGACTCGCCGACGGCCGCAATACGTGGACCTTCCAGTTCAAGCAATCGTCGCAGCCGTCGCCGTGGAAGGTACGGCTTGACAGCTTCGGCTTCGCGAAGGGCACCGTCACGTATCGCGATGCGATCACGAAGGCCGACCTGACCGTCGCGATCGATACGCTCGGGCAGCCGATTCCGCTCGGCGACGTGCTGAAGGAGCAGGAACAGACGTCGCGTGCGGCGTCCGCGCAGCGGGTCGGCAAGCACGGCGCCGCGCAGTTGAGCGCGAAGGCCAACGCGGAAGCCGCGTCGAGCGCATCCGCGGCACAGGCGGCGAGTGCGGCGTCGTCCGCAGGCGCTTCGGCTGCGTCTTCGGTCGCTTCGGCTTCAGCATCGTCTGCCTCGTCTGCCTCGTCTGCCGCTTCCGCATCGACGGCCGCTGTCGCGTCCGGCGCAAGCGGTGCCGCGGCGCCGGCGAAGCCGTCCGGCCCGACCTATGCGTTCGGACTGAAGGTCGACGGTCGCTACAAGAACGTGCCGATCAGCGGTACCGGCAAGCTCGGCGGCGTGCTGGCGATCCAGGACACGTCGCGGCCGTTCCCGCTGCAGGCCGACGTGAAGGCCGGCGACACGCGGCTCGCGATTGTCGGCACGCTGACCGATCCGACGCATCTCGCGGCGATCGACCTGCGGCTGTGGCTGCAGGGCACGTCGATGTCGCACCTTTACCAGCTCACCGGCATCACGCTGCCCGACACGCCGCCTTACGCGACCGAAGGGCGGCTGATCGGCAACTTCAAGCGGCGCGCGAGCACATTCCGCTACGAGAACTTCAACGGCCGCGTGGGCGGCAGCGATCTTGGCGGCACGTTGGTGTACGAGCAGCGCGAGCCGCGGCCGAAGCTGTCGGGCGAACTCGTGTCGAACCTGCTGCAGTTCGCCGATCTCGCGCCGGTGATCGGTGCGGACACGGCCGCGAGCAAGGCGCAGCGCGGCGACACGACACGCCAGCCGTCGGGCCGCGTGCTGCCGGTCGAGACGTTCCGCACCGACCGCTGGCGCGCGCTCGACGCGGACGTCAAGTTCACGGGCCGCAAGCTGGTCAAGAGTTCGGACCTGCCGATCACGAACTTGTACACGCACATCGTGATGCAGGACGGCGTGCTGTCGCTCGAACCGCTGCAGTTCGGCGTCGCGGGCGGCACGCTCGCGACGACCGCGCACCTCGACGGCAGCGGCGCGCCGCTGAAGGGGCGCTTCACGGTGGCCGCGCGTCACCTGAAGCTCAAGCAGCTGTTCCCTGCGCAGAAGGTCATGCAGTCGGCGCTCGGCGAGATCAATGGCGACGCGTCGCTGTCGGCGACCGGCAATTCGCCGGCCGCGCTGGCCGCGACGTCGAACGGCGAAGTGAAGGCGCTCGTGACCGACGGACGCATCAGCCGCCTGCTGATGGAAGCGGCGGGGCTGAACGTGGCGAACGTCGTCTACGAGAAGCTGTTCGGCAACAACGACGTGAAGATCAACTGCGCGGCGATCGATTTCGTCGCGACCAACGGCATGCTCGACCCGAAGGTGTTCGCGCTCGATACGGACGACGCGCTGATCAACGTCGATGGCCCGATCAGCCTGCGCGACGAAACGCTCGACCTGAAGATCCATCCGCATACGAAGGGCTTCCGGATCTTCTCGCTGCGCTCGCCGCTGTATGCGAAGGGCACGTTCAAGAACCCGAACGTCGGCGTCGATGCGGGCGCGCTCGCGCTGCGTGCCGGCGCGATGATCGGGCTCGGGCTGATCAACCCGTTCGCGGCGCTGATCCCGCTGATCGCGCCGAGCAACAACCGGGACGTGCCGTGCTCGGAACTGTTCGGGCAGATGAAGGAGAAGGTCGCGCAGAAGGCGGCGATGAAGGCCGGCAAGTGATGTGCGGGTGTGCGCGCTCGTCGCACGGTGAGCGCGAGGCGCGTTTGCGCGACGCAGCCGCGCCGCACGCCGCACGCGGCGTGTGCGCGCAACGGCCGGCCGCCCGGTCGCGCCGATCCGGCGAACCGTTGCGGCCGCCGGCGGTGCGTCAGCGGCCCGCGCGCGCCCAGTGCAGCACGGCGTCGACTTCCCGGCCGTCGATCCGCGCCGGGGCGGCGGTGCCGAGTTGCAGGCGATCGCCGTCAAGCACGGCGACCCGCTGCTGCACGTTGCCGATCCAGTTCGGGAACAGGCTGACGTCCATTTCGTGGGTCAGCGTGCCGTCGTCGTCGACATGAAAGGGGCCGGAATAGGCGACGTAGCCGCGCGCGGCGGTCGCACACTCGTCGGCGGTGCCGCCGTGCAGGTCGCCGTTCGCGTAAGGCGGCCGACCGGCGGCCATCAGCTGGGCGGACATGTAGCCGTCCGGTGTGTAGAGAATCCAGCCGCGCACGTCGCGACCGAGCGGGTAGGCGACCGCGCTGCCGTCGCGCGGGCGGACTTCGTAGGACACGAGGCGCCATGCGCCGACGAGTTGTTCGCGAAGCTGGCTGGCAAGCATGCGGGATTCCATCCAGTAAGACGGCGGTGGGGCGCGTGCCGTCGTGTTGGCGGGCCGCCGGGCGGCGGACCAGGGGTCGGAATGCGCTGTCGGAACGGCATGGTCGGCAGTTTCTCCGACACCTGCTAAAATACACGGTTTTCCGTCGATTTATCCTTTAACGGGACCTGCCGTGCTTTCTACTGCCAACATCACGATGCAATTCGGGCCAAAGCCCCTGTTCGAGAACATCTCGGTCAAATTCGGCGAGGGCAACCGCTATGGTCTGATCGGCGCGAACGGCTGTGGCAAGTCGACGTTCATGAAGATCCTCGGCAGCGACCTCGAGCCGAGCGCCGGCAACGTCGCGCTGGAGCCGAACGTCCGTCTCGGCAAGCTGCGCCAGGACCAGTTCGCGTACGAAGACGTGCGCGTGCTCGACGTCGTGATGATGGGCCACACCGAGATGTGGGCCGCAATGACCGAACGTGACGCGATCTACGCGAACCCGGAAGCCACCGACGACGACTACATGCACGCGGCCGAGCTCGAGAGCAAGTTCGCCGAATACGGCGGTTACGACGCCGAAGCGCGCGCGGGTGCGCTGCTGCTCGGCATCGGCATCGAGGAGAAGTTCCACAGCGGCACGATGAGCGACGTCGCGCCGGGCTGGAAGCTGCGCGTGCTGCTCGCGCAGGCGCTGTTCTCGAAGCCCGACGTGCTGCTGCTCGACGAACCGACCAACAACCTCGACATCAACTCGATCCGTTGGCTGGAGAGCATGCTCAACGAGTACAACTCGACGATGATCATCATCTCGCACGATCGTCACTTCCTGAACTCGGTGTGCACGCACATGGCCGACATGGACTTCGGCACGCTGAAGGTCTGGCCGGGCAACTACGACGACTACATGCTCGCGTCGGCGCAGGCGCGCGAGCGCCAGGCCGCGGCGAACACTCGCGCCAAGGAGCGCGTCGCGGAACTGCAGGACTTCGTGCGCCGCTTCTCGGCGAACAAGTCGAAGGCGCGCCAGGCGACGAGCCGCGCGAAGCAGATCGACAAGATCAAGATCGAGGATTTCAAGCCGTCGTCGCGGCAGAACCCGTTCATCCGCTTCGAGTTCGAGAAGAAGCTGCACAACGTCGCGGTGGTCGCTGAAGACATCACGAAGAAGTACGAGCGCACGATCTTCCAGAACTTCAACCTGTCGGTGCAGCCGGGCGAGCGTATCGCGATCATCGGCGAGAACGGCGCGGGCAAGACCACGCTGCTGCGTTCGCTGCTCGGCGCGCTCGCGCTCGAACACGGCACGGTGAAGTGGTCCGAGAACGCGAATGTCGGCTACATGCCGCAGGACACGTACGAGGAGTTCCCGAACGACATCACGCTGATGGACTGGATCGACCAGTACCGCAAGGACGGCGACGACGAAACGATGGTGCGCGGCACGCTCGGCCGCCTGCTGTTCTCGTCGGACGACATCAAGAAGTCGGTGAAGGTGCTGTCGGGCGGCGAGAAGGGCCGCATGATCTGGGGCAAGCTGATGCTCGGCCGCCACAACGTGCTGCTGATGGACGAGCCGACCAACCACATGGACATGGAGTCGATCGAGTCGCTGCAGATCGCGCTCGAGCAGTTCGAAGGCACGCTGATCTTCGTGTCGCACGACCGCGAGTTCGTGAGCGGGCTGGCGAACCGGATCATCGAAGTGCGCACGGACGGTACGTTGTTCGACTTCGGCGGCAACTACGAAGAATTCCTGACGAGCCAGGGGCAGGAGTAATTGCTCTGACGCGTCCGTTCATGTGCCCCGGCTAAGCAGCACGAAGCCGGGCACATAAAGCGGAACGGCCGGAAACGCATCAAGCCCGCATCGACAACATTGTCGATGCGGGCTTTTTCATTTCCGCCTCGGCGAGGCCTGACGGCGTTGCTCATTCCAGTTTCCTCTGGTTAATCGACTTCAGGTAAATTACCCACCGAACGCCAATCTCGAACCTCCAATCCCCATCCCGACCCGGAGCCGCCCCTCGATGCAGGACCATCCTTTCCCGCTCGACCTGTCCGGCCTTGCGCCAAGCCTGTATGCGCAGGGCACCGAGGAAAGCATCCTGGCGCGGCTGATGGAGCGGATCGCGCCGGTCAACCGCTTCTGCGTCGACATCGGCGCGAGCGACGGCCTGCGCAACAGCAACACCGCGCGGCTGCTGCGCGAACAGGATTGGGCCGGCGTGCTGGTGGAAGGCAGCGCGTACCGGTTCGGCAAGCTTGCCGCCCACTACGCAGGCGCCGATCGCGTGCACCTGCACCATGACCGCGTCCAGCCCGACACGGTCGACCAACTGCTTGCCGACGCGAACACGCCGGCCGACTTCGACCTGCTGTCGATCGATATCGACGGCAACGACTACTGGGTGTGGCGCGGCCTGCAGGCGTTTCAGCCGCGCATCGTCGTGATCGAATACAACCCGTACTACACGCCGCCCGAGCGCTGGGTCATGTGCTTCAATCCGGACCACGAATGGGACGGGTCGACCTATTACGGCGCCAGCCTCGAATCGCTCGTGCACCTCGGCCGAAAGAAGGGTTATGAACTCGTCTGCTGCGACGACATGGGCAACAACGCGTTCTTCGTGCGGCAGGATCTGTATCCGCTGCTCGGCATCGTGAACAACGATCCGTCGGTGCTGTTCCGGCCGGCGATGTACAAGCTGCGCTACGTCGGCCACAACACGTTCCTGAGCGGCCATCCGTATCGGCACGGGCCGGCCGAGCACATCTGAATGGGCCCGCTCGCCGCCACCTTCGACGAAATTCGCGACGCCTATGCGCTTGGCCGAAGTGGATCGCCGCATCAGGTCGGCGAACGTGTCTGGCATCTGCCGGCCGATGATGGCGGTGTCGCGATCAAGCTCTACGCACTCGAGCATCATGCGCGCGCGGCCAAGGAAGCCACTGTCCTTGCGCATTTCGAGACGCATGGCGATGCCCGCTTCCGTGTGCAGACGCTGAAGCGCACGACGGCCGGCGCACTGCTGTGGACGGGCGCGGGCTCGCACGCGATGCTGACGCACTGGGAAGCCGGACAGTTCAGAACCTACGATACGTTTTCGCCGGCCGAATGGGATGCGCTCGGCGCGAGCCTGGCCGCGTTGCATCTGAGTCTCGAGCGGCTTCATCTGCCGTCGCTCGACACGATCGGCGCGCGGCTGACCGCGATCGATGCGGATGCGGTGCGCCGCAGCCTGCTGGACGCGCTGGATCGCGCGCGCTCGAACGACGGCGCAGCGAACCTGCGTCGTTATGTCGAACTCGCGCTGCGCATGCTCGATCGTTATTATCCGGGCAGCATCGAAGCGTTTCCCGCCGACGATCCGCAGCATCCGATCCACAACGACTACAACCAGTTCAACTATCTGTTCGCGGACGCGGGTACGTCGCCGCCGCTCATCCTCGACTGGGAAGCGGCGATCGGTGCGCCGCGCGAATACGAGCTGGTGCGTTGCCTGAACCATCTGCCGCTGGAGGCGCCGCATCTGGCGGAAGCCTTCGTGCTCGCGTATCGGCGGGTGAGGCCGGTGAATCCGGCGCGTATCGCGTGGGCGGTCGATGCCGCGTGCCTGCAGCACGCGCTCAAGCTGTGGGTCGTGCAAGGCTGGCTCGACGATCCGTCGCGCTTCGCCGCGCACCTGAGCGGCGCGGTGACGATGGCGTCCGCGATGGTGGACGCGCGCGACCGTCTCGTCGAATTCTTTTCCCGTTGCGTGCAGGCAGGAAGCTGAAGTGAATGCGAATCTGAACCGGGTTTCGAATCCGACGCCGTCCGGCGAGCGGCAGCATGTCTTTCCGCCGCCGCTGGACCGCGATTACCGCGTCGAAGACGGGCGCGTCAGGACGCGCTCGCTGGAAGCGCATATCGTCGATCACTGCAACCTGACCTGCGCGGAATGCTGTTCGCTGTCGCCGCTGCTGCCCGAGTGGTATGCGAGCCCCGATTCGGTCGAGGCCGATCTGCACAAGGCCGCAAAGGTCCTGAGCCCGCGCGTTTTCAAGCTGGTCGGCGGCGAGCCGCTGCTGCACCCGGCGCTCGTCGAACTCATCGGGCGCGTGCGCGACACGGGTATCGCGCCGGTGATCTCCGTCACGACGAACGGCCTGAAGCTGGGCGAGATGTCCGACGCGTTCTGGCAGGCGGTGGATGCGCTGACGATCTCGCGTTACCCGAAGCCGTCGCTTTCGCCCGACCTGATCGCGCATGTCGAGCACCAGGCCGCGCGCTTCGACGTGCGCCTGAACTGGAAGGTGCAGGACGTGTTCACGACGATGAATCGCGCACAGCCCGGCACGGACCGCGACGACGCGCAGCGTCTCTATCACGATTGCTGGATCCGCGAGCGCTGCCATATGATTCGCGACGGCATGTTCTACACCTGCACGCGTCCGGCGCATTTCCATACGCTCTACAAGGGCGAGAAGGATTTCCGGTCCGACGGCCTGCCGCTGCGTGACGATGCGGACATGCTCGACGCGATGCTGGCCTATCTGCAACGCGAGGCGCCGCTCGAAGCGTGCCTGCATTGCCAGGGCGGCAGCGCGCCGGTGGCGCCGCATCGCATCCTCAAACGCATTGAAGTGGACACCTTGAAGGCTCGTTATCCATGATCGTCGGCACGCGCGACCTGTTCGGTTTTGATCGTCTGCACTACCATCCGCGCACCGGCGTATCGGCATCCGGCATCCGGGCCGTCCTGCATGCGTCGGGGCAACCGGCCGGCGCGCCGGACACGGCCGCCATCGCGGGCTACCTGAGCGGTGAGCGTCCCGTCGACCGCACCGTGCTGCGCGACGTGCTCGCCGTGCCGCCCGGCCATGCGCTGATCCGTTCGCCGCAAGGTCTCGCGGTGCAGCCGGCACCGGAACGGCCGCAGCGCGCCGATCTGGAAACCGTGCTGCGCGCATCGCTGCAACGCGTGCTCGACAGCGGCAAGCGCGTCGCGCTGGCCCTGAGCGGCGGGCTCGATTCGGCGCTGCTGCTCGCGTTGCTGCGCGAACTCGGCGCGCAGCGGCACGTGACGTCCTACATCCTCGCGACCGACATGCCGGACTATTGCGAACGCGATGCGGCACTCGAACTGGCCGAGCAGATGCAGGCGACGGTGAAGATCGTGCGCGCGAACGAGGCCGATTTCGTGGCCGCGCTGCCGAGAACGACCCATGCGGTCGAGGAGCCGATGTTCAACCTGCATCCGGTCGCGAAGCTGCTGCTGGCCGAGGCGATGGCCGCGGATGGCGTCGAGGTGGCCATCACCGGAGACGGTGCGGATCAGGTGTTGCGCCGCGACCGGTCGGCCAACTACCTGCCGCTGTGCCATGCGTTGTTCGATGCGGCGTCGGTCGACCTGCATCCGCCGTTTGTCGACGATGCGGTCGTCGCGCATCTGACGAGCGTCGAACCCGACCTGAACAAACAATGCCTGCGCGATCTGGGTGCGCGCCTGAACCTGCCGGACCGTCTCGTGCACGGCCCCAAGCGCGGGCGGCTCGCGCCGGCGATGGACCTCACGGCGCTGCTCGATCGCGACCGCGCGTGCGCGCTGGCCGACACGCTCGGTCTTGCCGCGCCCACGCTGCACGCGGATACCGAACGCGTGCTGTGGACGACGCTGATGCTGATCCTCGATCACTTCGATCATCGCGATGCCGCGCATCGCCCAACCTGAAACGCTCATGAAACGCATCCTGTTCTGCGTGGTGCCCGAGAAGGGGCACGTCAATCCCTGTATCGGCCCGGCCCAGCATCTGCGCGCCGCCGGCTGCGACGTCGCGTTCTATGCGCCGGCCGACATCAGCGCGCAGCTCGATGGCGCCGGCGATTTCGCCTTCGTCGGGCCGCGCGAGACACCCGAACGCCACGACCTGTCGCGCGGCGCGAGCTTCGCCGCGAACATCCGCGACGCCGACTGGCTGCGGCACTGGATCCGCACGCTGCTGATCGACCTCGCGCCCGCGCAGGTCGACGGTATCCGCGCGGTCCTGCGCGAATGGCAGCCGGACGTGGTCGTGATCGATCCGCTGCTCTATGCGGCGGCGATTGCGGCCGAACTGGAAGGGCTGCCGTGGGTCTCGATGTCCAATTCGCTGAATCCGGTGTTGCCGGACGATCTCGATTCGGAGCTGCTGCGCACGGTGCGCTGGCTCGCACCGGAACGCACGCGCCTGTTCGCGCGCTACGGTCTCGACGCGCGTTTTCGCGGTTGCGACATCCTGTCGCCGCATCTGACGCTCGCGTTCACGACCGACGCGCTGGTCGGTGCGCCGCCGCCCGGTGTCGAACTGGTCGGCCCCGCGCTGCCGTCCGGCCCGCGCGGCGACGAGACGACGTTCCCGTGGGAACGCCTCGATGCGGATCGCCCGCTCGTCTACATGTCGCTCGGCAGCCAGCTTTACTACCACCCGGACGTGTTCGCGAAGGTCATCGACGCGACGCGCGCGACGTCGGCGCAACTGGTGCTGTCGGTGGGCGAACTGGTCGATTCGGATCTGCTGCCGACCGGTGACGCGCGCGTCGTCGCGGTGCGTTATGTGCCGCAACTGGCGCTGCTGCAGCGCACGCATGCGTTCGTCAGCCACGGCGGCGCGAATTCGGTGATGGAGTCGCTCGCGTGCGGCGTGCCGATGTTGCTGTCGCCGTTCTGCAACGACCAGTTTCATTCCGCGCACTTCGTCGAGCGGGCCGGCGCCGGATGCGTGCTGGATCTGCAGCAGGCTGGCGTGGCGGACATCACCGATGCGCTCGAACGGCTGTTGCGTCCCGGTTCGTTGCGCGAGCATGCGGCGCGAATCCGCGCGAGCTACGCGCGTGACGGCTCGGCGCAGGCCGCGCGCCTGATCAGCGCACTCGCTTCAGGAAGCCGCCTGGCGACAGCGTCATGAGCACGCGGTCCTCGATGTCCTCGTCGACTTCGAATCGTGCGTCGCGGGCGAGAAATTCGCGCGCGGCCGTGGCCGGGTTGTTGCCTTTGCCGTACGGCTTGCCGTCGAACATCGATGCCGGCAGGTACTCCATGATGGTATCCATCACGATCGCGTAGCTGCCGGGCGTCACGAGTGGCGCATAGCATTCGAGTTCGCGCAGCACGTGTGCGTGGGTATGCGTGAGATCGAGGATCGCCATCACGCGCGCACCGTCGACGATCTGTGCGCGCACCGACGCGAGCGTGTCGGCCGTGCACGATTCGCCTTCGATCAGCACCATGCGATGGGCGAGCCGGTGCGATTGCAGGCGTTGCCTGACCTCGTCGCGCAGGCGCGGTTCGATCGCGACGACGCGGCCGTGCTCGCCCGCCAGTTCCAGCATCGACGCGGAGAACACGACACCGCCGCCCGCCGCGATGCCGGTCTGCACGATGCAGTCGGGGCGCGTGCGCCAGATCAGTTCCTGGAGCGCGAGCATGTCGCCGGGCAGGTGGAAGAAGCGCTCGCCGAGCCAGCGCGTCTGGAACAGATGGTCGAATTCGGCAGCGCGCGTCAGCCATTCGATGTTGATGTCCCGCATGCGGGCCGAAGGACGCTCTGACATGGTCAATGCAACGAGTAGGAGTGACGTGAAAACGCTGGAATCCTGGCTTCACCGGCACTGGAACCTCAGGCCGGCGCGCATGCAGGCGCTGCCGTCGGGCCATACTAACAAAACGTATCTCGTCGAGTGCGATGCGGCGCGCGCGGTGCTGCGCGTGTCGTGGTCCGGCAAACCGGTCGAGCAGGTGCATCGCGAAGCGTCGATACTCGGCCATCTCGGCCGCTCGCGCACGGCGCCGATGCTGCCCGCGCTGCCGCGATTGCGGTCGACCGTGGATGCGCAACCCGGTGTGCAGGCGCCCGATGGAAGCTGGCTGCATCTGTTCGAGCATATCGACGGCAGTCCCGGCTTGCCCGACGATGCGCAGGCGGGCGCGATCGATGCGATGCGTGCGCTCGCGCATCTGCATGCGGCGCTGGCGGCGATCCCCGCGAGCGAATCCGCGCCGCTGGCTTGGCTGTCGGCGCGCCATGCGCGCGTCTCGGCGCGTGCGATGCCGTCGTTGCCAGCCGACTTGAGCAGCCATTACGACACGATGATCCGGCGGATCGGCGCGCATCTCGACGCCGCGGCACGCTGGCTGACCGGGCCGGTGCATTGGCTGCACGGCGACTATCACGCGGGCAACCTGCTGTATGTGGGCCATGCGGTAAACGGCGTGCTCGATTTCGACGATGTCGGGCAGGGCGCGCAGTGGCTCGAGACGGCCTTTGCGCTGTTCGCGCTGTCGCGCGATGCGGGCAGGGACGATCGCTTCGTGTTCGATGCGCAACGATGGGAAGCCGGGCTGCAGGCCTATGCGGCGATGCGGCGCGATGCTGCGCCGGACTGGATGCGCGACAACCGCGCTGCGCTGATGGCCCTGTTCTGCGCGGACCAGACGCTGATCCATCTGGAAGCCGCACAGCGCGGCCTGTGGATGCCGGGGCCCGGCATCGGATTTCTCGGTGGCTGGCGGCAATTGCTGGATGGTGCGACGCCCTGAAGCTGGCAGGTCGCCCTGTGTCAGTCCCGGAGATTCAGGAACAAGCGCACGGCTTCGACCGTATTGGGCCGCGCTTCGCCATGCCGCGATCCGTCGTGCATGCAGAACAGCACGTCGCGATGCTGTGCCGCGCTGGCGTCGACATGTGCGCACATCGCGTCGCACAGCGCCTGGGGCGACGGTGCCGGCCGCTGCCAGTCGTCCAGTATCGCGGTCCAGCCCGTGTGTTCGCGCCGCAGCCGTGCGAGCACGCCGGCGCGATTGTCCTGCGGCATCAGTCCGTAGGGAAGGCGCAGCGGGATCGCGTCCGGTGCGGGAACGCCGGCCCGGTGATAGGCCTCGCGAATCAGCGCGTCGGTCGCCTCGATTTCGTCGATCAACACGTCGTCCGGCAGCGCGCCCGGCCTTGCATGCGAATGAGTGTGATTGCCGAGCCGATGACCTTCGCGCGCCATTCTCGCCGCGACGTCGAGCGCGCCCGCGAGGTTCTGGCCGAGCAGGAAGAAGGTCGCCTTGCACGACGCGGCGTGCAGCACGTCGAGCAAGGGTAGCGTCGACGGGCCGGGCCCGTCGTCGAAACTGAGCTGGATGGACATCGCGGATGGGCGCGTCGTTTCAGGTGTACCGGACGAACGATAGCGCATTCGTGCCGAATGGCGGCCAGCGAAGCGACCGGGCCGCCTACTGAAGCGGCTCGATGGCCAGCGGACAGGTACCGACCGGACGCAGCCGCGTGCCGGTCCATTCATAGAAGAACCGGGCGGCCTTCGCGTTGTTGTCGTCGCAGTCGTCGTTGAAGCAGCCCGCGACGATCAGCAGTGCACTGCCGGCGCGGAAATCGACGCGTTCGTCGTCGTTGCCCATGACGCCCGCGATCGCGTTCACGCCGGGCATCGTGTAGGTCGCGCCCGTGTACTTGTCGACGATCGCGAAATTCCGGCAATCCGTTCCGCAGCCCCAGATCGCGACGCGGTAGTGGCCGGCAAAATTGGCCGGTTTCGTGAATTCGTCGCGAATGACGGTGCGATACAGGCGGGCTTCCTTGCTGGTCAGCCTGGGCGCTGCGGCCGGCTTGCGCGGCGCGCGTGCGGCGGGTGCCGGATAGCGGTCGAACGAAGGTGACGGGCATGCGGCGGCAGCCGTCGCTGCGGGCGGGGGCGCAGCATGGGCCGGGCCGGAACCGGTTATCAGCGCGGCCGATGCACCGGCGATCAGCAGAAATCGATAGGCGAGCGCCACGCGAGCATCCTTCATGTTCGAGGTTGAGATCGGGCCGGGGGCCCGAACGGCCGACGACGATTCTATGACGCTTTGCGTGTGCCGGCGACACGGAATGGCGTTCGCGCGCGCGTGCCTTCAGTCGCGCATCGAACCGGCCGTGCGCGATACGTCTCCCCGTCAAGCATTGTCAAATCGCGGCGATATATCACGATGCCTGACGTTTCAGGCCGTGCACGAAGGCTGTCATGTCCGGGTCGATTGAGTATCCTTGAATTCGATTTGCGGTACTCATGCAGTCACAACCGGGAGGCTTCACATGAATCCACGTCTATACCGCGCGACCGTTGCCGGCGCGCTGATCGGATTGCTCGCGCCGTTTTCGGTGGCCCATGCGCAGCTTGGCGACGTCCTGAAGCAGGTCGGCGGCGGTGGCGATTCGGGCGGTAGCGCGGGCGGTGCGCTCGGTAACCTGGGCGGCCTCGGCAGTGCGCTGACGGGCGGTGGCGGTTCGTCGCTGATGCCGGGCAGCACCGGCAACGTCGCGGGCCTGCTGCAGTTCTGCATCCAGAACAACTATCTCGGCGGCGCGTCCGGCGGCGCATCGTCGGTGAAGGACGCGCTGATGGGCAAGCTCGGCGGCAATGCGTCATCCGACAGCGGCTACACCAGCGGTGCGAGCGGGATCCTCGATGCCGGCAACGGCAGCAAGCTCGACCTGAGCGGCGGCGGCCTGAAGCAGCAGGTGACCAAGCAGATCTGCGACAAGGTGCTGTCGCAAGGGAAATCGCTGCTGTAAATGCGGGGACGTGCGCCCTGCAACGGGGCGCACGATATCGAACACCCGCGCGACGGATTCGCGGCATGACCGCGTGATTGCCGCCCGCGCAGGCATTTACCCGCAAATGGGGCGCGGCGTATGTCCGGCGCGTCGCTTCGACGACCGTCATTCGATCCGCCGCTCCATGCAGGGAACGGGGCTGGTCGGGCGCTCCGGTCGTGCCGGCGATTGACGGCGGCAGCCGCTACGGGCTGGCCAACCGCCGTTTGTGTACCGCCCGCCGCGCGCGTCAATCGGCCAGCCGCTTGTCCGCGAGCGCCTTGCAGCAGTCTTCGTACACCCATTGCACGAGTTTCGCCCGATAGTCGAGATCGTCGGTATCGACGATTTCCTCGACCGCGTCGCGTGCCCATGACGCATCGACGAACCCGGCGTGCCGCTTCGCGATGTCCTGCGCGAGCGCCGCGAGCTTGGCGACCGCGAGCCAGTCGGCCTGACGGTGATGGCGATCGAGCCAGCGGTGCGCGGCCTGAACCTGGAACGTGGCGTCCGGCCACGATTCGTTGAGGTAAAACGCGCCGAGATTGCCGCAGGTGAGCCAGCAAAGCAGCTCCAGGCGGTCTTGCGAGCCGAGGGTATGGGATGCGTCGGACATGGCAGCGCTCACGAAATGCAGGGATTCCGGGCGGCACCGGTCGCAATGGGCCGGTGCCGATAATAAAAACATAGCACGATGCGGGCCCGGCCGCGCACCCGGGAGGATGCTGACGCGGCGACGGCGAAACGGACGCTGCGCCGACGTTCACGGCCGGCGTTCACAGCCGACGGCGCAGCGCGGATGCGGCAGCGGTCGGCGTTCTTTCGAATGACTGTCAATCGTCACACCAGTCGACCGCAACGCTCGTTAGAATGTCGGCTTCCCCGAAGCACGGGACCCGATGCGAAGCGCAGGTGCTGAAGCGCCCGCTCCAGCCGACTTGAGCGCTAACTTTGGCCGACCGCACAAGGCATGGGACCAGAGTAAGCGCTGAAGCGCTAACCCTGATCGACAGGAGACGCAGCACGATGAAAATCTACGACCAGTTCTATATCGACGGCGCATGGCGCAAACCGGCCGGAACCGGCACGATCGACGTGATCGACTCGGGCACCGAAGCCGTGATCGGCCGGATTCCGGAGGGCGTCGCTTCCGACGCGCAGGATGCGATCCGCGCGGCGCGTGCGGCCTTCGACGCATGGGCGGCCACGCCGGCCGCGACGCGCGCGGGCTACCTGCGCAAGATCGTCGAGCATCTGCAGGCGCGCACCGAGGAGCTCGCGCAGTCGATCACGGGCGAAGTCGGCATGCCGATCAAGCTGTCGCGCGCGATCCAGGTCGGCGGCCCGATCTACAACTGGAAGGCGTACGCGAAGCTCGCCGAGTCGTTCGAATTCGAGGCGCAGGTCGGCAACTCGCTCGTCGTGCGCGAGCCGGTCGGCGTCGTCGCGGCGATCACGCCGTGGAACTACCCGCTCAACCAGGTCACGCTGAAGGTCGCGCCGGCGCTCGCGGCGGGCTGCACGGTCGTCCTGAAGCCGTCCGAAGTCGCGCCGCTCAACGCATTCATGCTCGCCGAGGCGATTCACGAAGCCGGTCTGCCGCCCGGCGTGTTCAACCTCGTGTGCGGTTATGGCCCGGTGGTCGGCGAGGTGCTGGCGACCGATCCGGACGTCGACATGGTGTCGTTCACGGGCTCGACGCGCGCCGGCAAGCGCGTGGCCGAACTGGCGGCCGCGGGCGTCAAGCGCGTTGCGCTCGAACTGGGCGGCAAGTCGGCGTCGGTGATCCTCGACGACGCCGACTTCGCGACGGCGGTGAAGGGCACGGTCAACGCGTGCTACCTGAACGCGGGCCAGACCTGCTCCGCGCATACGCGGATGCTGGTGCCGGAAGCGCGTTACGAAGAGGCGCGCGCGATCGCAAAGGCCGCGGCCGAAACGTACGTCGCTGGCGACCCGCGGCAGGACGCGACGCGCCTCGGCGCGCTCGCGTCGGCCGTGCAGCAGCAGCGCGTGCAGGCGTATATCCAGCGCGGCATCGACGAAGGCGCGGAACTCGTGACGGGCGGCACGGGCCTGCCGGAGGGGCTCGCGAAGGGCTTCTTCGTGAAGCCGACCGTGTTCGGCCGCGTCGACCCGAAATCGACGATCGCGCAGGAAGAGATCTTCGGGCCGGTGCTGTCGATCATCACGTATCGCGACGAAGACGAGGCCGTGCGGATCGCGAACGATTCGCCGTACGGGCTCGGCGGCGCGGTATGGGCCGGCAGCGACGAACGTGCGATGGGCGTCGCGCGCCGCATCCGCACGGGGCAGGTCGACATCAACGGCGGCACGTGGAACGGCGCCGCGCCGTTCGGCGGCTACAAGCAGTCGGGGCATGGCCGCGAGAACGGCGTGTACGGGCTCGAAGAGTATCTCGAGTACAAGTCGATGCAGCTCAAGCCAGCGAAGCCGGCCTGAGCGCTTCGCCGCGCATGAACCGGAAACGGCACGCTCGCGTGCCGTTTTTTTATTGACGCGCGTCAAGGTGCGCGGCGGTGGATCGTCGATCATCGCGGTTCCGATGTTCCGACGAGGTTTCAGATGACCGTACGCAGTTCCTTTCCGCCGCTGACGATTCGCGGCCGCACCTTGTTGCCCGTCGTGCAGGGCGGCATGGGCGTCGGCATCTCCGCACACCGGCTGGCGGGCAGCGTCGCCCGCGAAGGCGCGGTCGGCACGATCGCGAGCATCGATCTGCGCCACCATCATGCGGACCTGCTCGCGCGGTGCCGCGCGCAACCCGATCGCGTGACGCTCGAAAGCGCGAACCTCGATGCGCTGGCGCGCGAGATCCGTCTCGCGAAGACCTACAGCGAAGGGCGCGGGATGATCGCGGTCAACGTGATGAAGGCCGTGAGCGCGCATGCGGACTACGTGCGCGTCGCGTGCGACGAAGGCGCGGACGCGATCGTGATGGGCGCGGGCCTGCCGCTCGACCTGCCCGATCTCACGCAAGGACACGATATCGCGCTGATCCCGATCCTGTCGGACAGCCGCGGGATCGCGCTGGTGCTGAAGAAGTGGATGAAGAAGGGGCGTCTGCCCGATGCGCTCGTGATCGAGCATCCGGCGCATGCGGGCGGCCACCTCGGCGTCACGCAGATCGACGACATGCACGACCCGCGCTTCGATTTCGCACGCGTGCTCGACGAGACCGCGCAGGTGATGGCGTCGCTCGGCCTCGCGCGCGAGACGATCCCGCTGATCGTTGCGGGCGGGATCAACAGTCACGACACGGTGCGCGCGGCGTTCGCGGCCGGCGCGAACGGCGTGCAGGTCGGGACGCCGTTCGCGGTGACGGAAGAGGGCGACGCGCATCCGGATTTCAAGCGCGTGCTCGCCGACGCGACGCCCGACGACATCGTCGAATTCGTCAGCGTGACGGGGCTGCCCGCGCGCGCGGTGAAGACACCATGGCTCGATCGTTACCTGCGCAACGAGACGCGCATTCGCAACAAGCTCGGCGCGCTGAAGCAGCGCTGTCCGACCGCGCTCGAATGCCTGAGCGTGTGCGGGCTGCGCGACGGCATCGAGAAGTTCGGCCATTTCTGCATCGATACGCGGCTCGCGGCCGCGTTGCGCGGCGACGTCGCGAACGGGCTGTTCTTCCGCGGCCGTGAAGCGTTGCCGTTCGGTCGCGCGATCCGCAGCGTGCGTGACTTGCTCGACCTGCTGCTGACAGGCCGTGCGACCGAGCCTGCGGCAAACCGTCCCACGTTTACGCTGGCTTGACGGATATCAAGATGTCGAAAAGACCCTACGAGGAGAATGGAAACCATTCTTTGGGGGTCCGTACCATGCATAAAACGATTCGAACTTGTGTCACCGCTGCCGCCGTCGCGGCAAGCCTCGTCGCGATGCCTTCGCTGTCGCACGCAGCGTCGCCGGGCGACGGCATCAATCAGGGTGACGTACTGGTTCGACTGCGCGCGATCAGCATCCAGCCTAACGAGCGCGCGAGCGACACGCTGGGTGCACTCAACGTCGGCGTGAACAACGCGATCGTGCCCGAGCTCGACTTCACGTACATGATCCGCGATTACCTCGGTGTCGAGCTGATCCTCGGCACGTCGCGGCACCAGCTGACGTCGAGCCTCGGCAATCTCGGCGGCGTGGGCGTGCTGCCGCCGACGCTGCTGCTGCAGTATCACTTCAACCATGCGGGCAAGGTGCGTCCGTACGTCGGCGCCGGGTTGAACTACACGTACTTCTACAACAACGGGCTCAACGTCGGCGGGGAGGGCGTGTCGATCAACAAGAGCAGCTTCGGCCCCGCGCTGCAGTTCGGTGTCGACGTGCAGTTGACGAAGAAGGTGTTCATGAACGTCGACGTGAAGAAGATCTGGATGAGCACCGATGCGACGCTCGGTGACAAGGGCATCGGCACGCTGCACATCGATCCGCTGATCGTCGGCGTGGGCGTCGGGATGAAGTTCTAGACGCGGCGGGAAAAAACAGAGTTGGGGTTGGCGGCATGGCAGTCGGCATGCCGCTTTTTTTTTGCGCGGCGGATTTACAGCTTGTCGTACTGGAAGCGCATCGCGGTGCCTTCGCGCGTGATGCGCTCCCACACCGCGCGCTTTTCGTCGTCGCTCAGGAACACCCAGTTCGATACTTCGGCGGCCGTGCGGCCGCAGCCCTTGCAGACTTCGTCGAAGAGGGTCGAGCACACGCCGATGCAGGGGCTGTCGGGCAAGTCGTGGAGATTGGAGGCCATCGGGAGGGTTCGCGCAGTTGAATCGTCAGCCGCCATTTTAATGCATCGCGGCCGCCCGGTCGGGCGGGTGCGGCCGGCATGCTGTACCGGTGCAGAGCCGTGACAGTACGACCCCGCACCGGCAACGGCTTGCCGGCGGGATCGCCAGCCGGCCCCGGGCCCGGGTGCGCGCGACACGCGTCGCGATTTCACCGGCGAAACACGCAGCGTGTGCTCCCGCCGAACGGGCCGCGCGCCCGGCGCGCGAACGTCATTTCGCCACCGTCGGTTTTTCCCTGTGGACAGCCGCTGATTACCCGATAAAATTCCCCCGGAACACCCCGCCGCACGGGCGGCCTGACTGGCCGGCGGCGGGAATCTGTTCCGTTTGCGCGACACCGGCATGATTTTTTTGTGACGTAGCGCGAATGGTGGTAGTTTTCGGGGTTTTCGAGGGGCGGAGCACCAGAATGCGCCGCCATGACGAGGCAGACGGCAGCCGGACAACGTGTCCGGCCGGAGGGAGAGCGGGATGAAAGCAAAGGTAGTGGGCCGGTTCGCAGCGCTCGCGCTGTGCGTGGGTGCATCGGCGGCAGCAGCGAAGGATACGCAGCTTAATGTCTATAACTGGTCCGACTACATTGCGAAGGACACGATCCCGAACTTCGAGAAGCAGTCGGGCGTGAAGGTCCGCTACGACAACTACGACAGCGACGACACGCTGCAGGCGAAGCTGCTGACGGGCAGCTCGGGCTACGACATCGTCGTGCCGACCAGCAACTACGCGGGCAAGCAGATCGCCGCCGGCATCTTCGCGCCGCTCGACAAGTCGAAGCTGCCGAACCTCAAGTATCTCGATCCGCAACTGATGGCGCTCGTCGCCGGCGCGGACCCGGGCAACAAGTATTCGGTGCCCTGGGCGTACGGCACGACGGGTCTCGCCTACAACCTGACGAAGGCGCAGCAGGCGCTGGGCAAGGTCCCGCTCGACAACTGGGACATCCTGTTCAAGCCGGAAAACCTCGCGAAGCTGAAGACCTGCGGCGTGTCGGTGCTCGACGCACCCGACCAGATGTTCGCGGCTGCGCTGCACTACATCGGCAAGGATCCGATGAGCACGAACCCGGCCGACTACAAGGCCGCGATGGACGTGCTGAAGAAGATCCGCCCGTACATCACGCAATTCAACTCGTCGGGTTACATCAACGACCTGGTCGGCGGCGACATCTGCTTCGCGTTCGGCTGGTCGGGCGACGTCGTGATCGCGAAGCATCGCGCGATCGAAGCGAAGAAGCCGTACAAGGTCGAGTACTACATTCCGAAGGGCGGCGCGCCGGTGTGGTTCGACGTGATGGCGATCCCGAAGGACGCGAAGAACAAGGATGCCGCGCTGCAGTGGATCAACTACATCGAGGATCCGAAGGTGCACGCGGCGATCACGAACGCGGTGTACTACCCGAGCGCCAACGCCGAGGCCCGCAAGTACGTGCGGCCCGACGTCGCGAACGACCCGGCCGTCTACCCGCCGGCCGACGTCGTGAAGACGCTGTTCCTGCTCAAGCCGCTGCCGCCTGAAATCCAGCGCCTGCAGACGCGTCTGTGGACCGAGCTGAAGTCGGGCCGCTGACGCGAGCGAAGTGAACCAGCAGTCATGAAGCCCCTGGTGCCCCCGGGGGCTTTGTTCGTCAAACGCAGGAGAGAAGCAGCACATCATGAATAGCCAGTCGGGTGCGCCGGTCGCGGGCGCGCCGTTCTCCGTTTCCTCCTCCGGCGCCGATGCGCGCGCCGAGAACTTTGTCCAGATCGTCGACGTCGTCAAGAAATTCGGCGACACCGAAGCCGTGCGCAGCGTCAATCTGACGGTGCGCCAGGGCGAGCTGTTCGCGCTGCTCGGCAGCTCGGGCTGCGGCAAGTCGACGTTGCTGCGGATGCTCGCGGGCCTCGAGACGGTCACGTCGGGCAAGATCCTGATCGACGGCGAGGACCTCGCGCAGATGCCGCCGTACAAGCGGCCCGTGAACATGATGTTCCAGTCGTATGCGCTGTTCCCGCACATGTCGGTCGAGTCTAACGTCGCATTCGGCCTGAAGCAGGAAGGCGTGCCGAAGGCCGAGCTGAGGGAGCGCGTCGCCGCGGCGCTCGAGCTCGTGCAGATGGGCAAGTACGCGAAGCGCAAGCCGCATCAGCTGTCGGGCGGCCAGCAGCAGCGCGTCGCGCTGGCCCGCTCGCTGGTCAAGCGCCCGAAGCTGCTGCTGCTCGACGAGCCGATGTCCGCGCTCGACAAGCAGATCCGCCAGCGCACGCAGATCGAGCTCGTCAACATCCTGAACAAGGTCGGCGTCACCTGCATGATGGTCACGCACGACCAGGAAGAAGCGATGACGATGGCGAATCGCCTCGCGGTGATGAGCGAAGGGCAGATCGTGCAGATCGGCTCGCCGAACGAAGTGTACGAATATCCGAACAGCCGCTTCTCGGCCGAATTCATCGGCTCGACGAACCTGTTCGACGGCGTGACCGTCGAAGATGAACCCGACCACGTGTACATCGAATCGCCGGAACTGCCGAGCCGGCTGTACGTGAGCCACGGCATCTCGGGCCCGCTCGGGATGCCGGTCACGGTGTCGGTGCGCCCCGAGCGGATCGCGCTCACGCGCAAGCCGCCCGAAGGCGCGTTCAACTGGGCGCGCGGCAGGATCAGCAACGTCGCGTACATGGGCGGTTATTCGCTGTATCACGTGAAGCTCGACGCGGGCAAGACGGTGATCGCGAACGTGTCGAGCCTCGCGATTTCCGAGCTCGACACGCCGGCGCTCGGCGACGAGATCTACGTGCGCTGGAGCGCGACCGCGGGTGTGGTGCTGACGTCATGACCACGTTCAAGTCCCTGCTCGAGTGGCCGGTGCGGCGCTTCAACCTGACGGGCGCCACGGCGGTCGTCGCCGGGCCGTTCACGTGGCTCGTGCTGTTCTTCCTCGTGCCGTTCGTGCTGGTCGTCAAGATCAGCTTCGCGGAGCTGCAGCTCGGCATCCCGCCGTACACGGAGCTCGCGTCGTACGCGGACGGCGTCGTGCACGTCGCGCTGAACCTGTCGCACTACGCGTTCCTGTTCACGGACAGCCTGTATTTCGCGACCTACGTGAATTCGGTGTGGGTGGCCGCGGTCACGACGCTGCTGTGCCTGCTGCTTGGCTATCCGATGGCGTACTACATCGCGCGCTCGAACCCGGCGACCCGCAACCTGCTGATGATGGGCGTGATGCTGCCGTTCTGGACGTCGTTCCTGATCCGCGTGTATGCGTGGATCGGCATCCTGAAGAACAACGGCCTGCTGAACAACTTCCTGATGGGGATCGGGCTGACCCATACGCCGATCGAGCTGTACCGCACGAACTACGCGGTGTACATCGGGATGGTGTATTCGTACCTGCCGTTCCTCGTGATGCCGCTCTACGCGCACCTCGTGAAAATGGACCTGCGCCTGCTCGAGGCCGCGTACGACCTCGGCGCCAAGCCGTGGAAGGCGTTCGTGCAGATCACGCTGCCGCTGTCGAAGAACGGGATCATCGCGGGCTGCCTGCTGGTGTTCATCCCGGCGGTGGGCGAGTACGTGATTCCCGAGCTGCTCGGCGGCGCGAACACGCTGATGATCGGCCGCGTGATGTGGAATGAGTTCTTCAACAACGCAGACTGGCCAATGGCGTCGGCCGTGACCTGCGCGATGGTGCTGCTGCTGCTCGTGCCGATGGCGATGTTCCAGCATTTCCAGGCGAAGGAGCAGGGGGGCCGTCGATGAAGCCGAATCGTTACCTGCAGTTCGCGGCGCTGTTTGCCGGCTTCGCGTTCCTGTACATCCCGATCATCAGCCTGATCGTCTATTCGTTCAACGAGTCGAAGCTCGTCACCGTGTGGTCGGGCTTCTCGTTCAAGTGGTACGCGGCGCTGGTGCAGGACGACGAGCTGCTGACCGCCGCGTGGCTGTCGTTGAAGATCGGCGTGCTGACCGCGTTCGCGTCGGTGTTCATCGGCACGTGGGCCGGCTTCGTGCTCGCGCGGATGGGCCGCTTTCGCGGCTTCGCGCTGTTCAGCGGGATGATCAACGCGCCGCTCGTGATTCCCGAGGTGATCCAGGGGATCTCGCTGCTGCTGCTGTTCATCGAACTGGCGAAGTGGATCGGCTGGCCGGCCGAGCGCGGGGTCTTCACGATCTGGCTCGGCCACGTGATGCTGTGCATCTCGTACGTCGCGATCATCGTGCAGTCGCGCGTGCGCGAGCTGAACCCGTCGCTGGAGGAAGCCGCGCTCGATCTCGGCGCGACGCCGCTGAAGGTGTTCTTCACGATCACGCTGCCGCTGATCTCGCAGGCGCTGATCGCGGGCTGGCTGCTGTCGTTCACGCTGTCGATCGACGACCTCGTGCTGTCGGCGTTCCTGTCGGGCCCCGGCTCGACGACGCTGCCGCTCGTCGTGTTCTCGCGCGTGCGCCTCGGGCTGAACCCGGAGATGAACGCGCTCGCGACGCTGTTCATCGTCGCGGTGACGGCCGGTGTCGTGATCGCGAACTTCGTGATGCTGCGTCAGGAACGCAAGCGGATGGCGGGGTTCGCGACCTGACGGTTGCGTTGCTTGCAGCAATGAAAAACGCCCGGTGCCGACGACGAGTCGGGCCGGGCGTTTTGTTTGGCGGGCTGCGTGTGCTGCAGCGCCGGTCAGTACGCGAAGCTCTTGCTGGGTGTCGTCCAGACTGCGGTGGCGGCCGTGCACGGCTGGAGGCTCAGCGTGCCGCCGGCCGCGGGCGCGAGGCAGCGGCCGGTCTGCGAGACGAGCTGCGCCGAACCCGGTGCGGTGCCGGCTTTCACGCGCCATTGCTGATCGGCTACACCGGCGGTACAGGTGCGCAGCAGCGCACCGTTGCCCGCGCCGGCTGCCTGCGCGGTGAGGCAGTAGCTGTACTTCGTCTGCAGCGTGCCGTCGCTCGCGACGACCCACAGTTGCGGATTGAAGTGCGTGCCGCCGGACGTGCGCACCGACGCGAGCGTCGGGCAGGCGCCGAGCGCCGCAGGATGGCCGTCGGCGAGACCGCCCGACGCGGTCAGGCACGCGCCGCTTGCTTTCACGAGGCCGGCTGCCGATTGCTGCGGGCCGCCGATCAGCGTCGCGACGCCGTTCGATACGGACGCATTCGCATCGCTTGCCGGACAGGTCTTGTTGACGGTGACCGACGGTGCCGGCACGGCCACCGCGTTGCCGATTGCGTCATAAGCGCGAATGCTGAACTGCGCATCGGTGTGCGCGATCGACGTGCAACTCGTGCGGCTCGAGTTCCAGTCGAAATACTCGACCCACTGGCTGATCGACGAAACCGGCACCTGCGTCTGCGTCGTGCCGACGTAGATGCTGCCGATGTCGAAGCTGTCGCCGGTCGAGCCGGGCGTCACGTCGGTGACGTTGCTCTTGAACCAGCCGGGGCCCTGGGCCGTGTCCGGCGTGATGCGGAACCGGTAGGTGTGGCCGGCCTGCCAGTCGTAGCGGTAGCGGCACTGCGCGCCCGCGCTGCCGTCGGTCGCCGAGCCGCTGACCGTGCAGTAGCTGCCCGCGCCGATGCCGGCACTGGCCGGCGTGCCGGGTTTTGCGGCCGTCGCGCCCCACAGGCTGAACAGGAATTGCCGGCCGGTGCCTTCGCTGGCCGATACCAGTTCGGTCGACTGCAGGCCGGTGTAGCCGTTCAGCGAATTGACCTGGTTCGACCAGAACACGTTCGAGTTCGGGCCGGGGTCGGTCCGCGGCGTGATGAACAGATCGAGCGTGCCGACGCTGCGCACGGTCGACGGGAACCACGTGTTGCTGTAGAGCCCCGGCGTCGAGCCGAGGAAGCCGGACAACGTCGGCGCGGTGCTGGCGGACAGCGTCGCGAGACCGGGTGCCGGGTTGCCTGTGACGGTGAAGCTGCGCGCGCCTGCAGGCGGCAGCGACGCGACGGGCGGTACGTCGAGCGTGAAGCCGAGCGTGCACGTGCCGCCGGGCGGCACTGTCACGCCGGACAGCGCGACCCGCGACGCGCCGTCATCCGTCAGCGTGCCGCCGCACGTGCTGGTGAGGCCGTTCGCGGTGAAGCCGGCGGGCATCCCGATGAAGAGCCCGGCGGCGGCAGGCGCGGCACCGGTGTTGGCGAGCTTGAGCGTTGCCTTGTCGGTCCCGCCGACCGACGGCGAGAGCGTGGCGAGCGTCAGTGCGGCGGTGTAGGCGGGTGTCGCGAAAGCGGTGAGTGGGGCGAACAGCAGCGCGGCGATCGCCGCGCATCCTCGTGTGCTTGCTTGCATGCCGGAGCTCCATTTTCTTTATTGGATTCGATGCGTGTGCAACAGCGTTGCGAGACGACTCTAGCACGCGGATTCCGGCAGCCATATGAACAAATCTGAGCGACGGCGGTGACGGGCACGGTCGATGCCCGTGCGATCGATCACGCGCCGAATGCCGCCTTCGCCAGCAACCCGAGCGCGACGCACACGAGCACGGCCGCGAAGCCGGCCTGCACGTGCCGCGCGGCGAGGTGGCGCGATGCGCCGCGGCCGGCAGCCATGCCGAGCGCGGTCGCGACGGTGAACCACAGCGTCACGTCGAGCGGCGCGTGCGTGCCCGACACGAGCGTCGCGAACACGCCGCCGGTGCCGACCAGCGCGATCACCATCAGCGACGTCGCGACGACGCCGTGCATCGACACGTTCGTGAACTTGCGCAGCATCGGCACGATCACGAAACCGCCGCCGACACCGAGCAGCCCGGTCATCAGGCCCGTCATCGCGCCGGTCGACGCAAGCGCGACGCCGACCGGCCAGGACCACACGAGACGGCCCGTATCGGGATTCACGCGGCCGACGCACAGCGGCGACGCGTCGGCATCGACGGGCGCGTGCCGCAGCGCCTGCCGCAGCAGGCGGCCGGCGACGATCAGCATCGTCAGCGCGAACAGCGCGAGCAGCATGCGTTGCGGCAGCACGTGCGCGAGCCGCACGCCGAGCGTGGTCAGCGGCACGCCGGCCACGGCCATCAGCAGCGCCGCGCGATAGCGCACGAGCCCGCGGCGGAAGCCTTCGAGCGCGCCGAGCGCGGCGCTGCCCGCCACCGCGACGAGCGCGACGGGCGTGGCCTGCTGCATCGGCCAGCTCATGCCGACCACGAGCGCGGGCACCGCGAGAATGCCGCCGCCGGCGCCGGTCAGGCCGAGCACGGCGCCGACGAAGCCGCCCAGTACGAGGGAAATCAGCATGACGTCATCGGGCTCCGGTCAACGTGCGATCGCGGGCTTCGCGAGCCATTCGCGGCCCTTGAGCATCGCCTTCCAGTAGAGCGGCGGCAGCACCCGTTCCTTGAGCAGCCACGCGAGCCGCGACGGGCGCTTGCCGTCGATCAGCCACGCGGGGAAGGTCGGCGCGACCTTGCCGCCGTACAGGAATTCGGCGAGCACGATCTTGCCGCGCTCGACGGTGAGCGGGCACGAGCCGTAACCGTCGTACGCGGCGTCGCCGTGCGCGCGGCCGAGCGACGCGAGCAGGTTGTGCGCGACGACGGGCGCCTGCTTGCGGGCGGCCGCGGCGGTTTTCGCATTGGTCGTGTTGGTGACGTCGCCGAGCGCGTAGATGTCCGGAAACTGCTTGTGCCGCAGCGTCGCCGGGTCGACGTCGATCCAGCCGGCCGCGTCGGCGAGCGGGCTCGCGCGCACGAAGTCGGGCGCCTTCTGCGGCGGCACGACGTGGATCATGTCGAACGAACGCACGACGGTTTCCTTGCCGCCGTCCGGCAGCGCGCGTGCGAACGTCGCGCGGCGCGCGGGCCCGTCGATCGAGACGAGGTTGTGGCCGAACGACAGCGCGATGTCATAGCTTTTCACGTACTCCATCAGCGCGGGCACGTAGTCGGCGACGCCGAACAGCGCACCGCCCGCATTCAGGAATTCGACGTTCGCGGCGTCGAGGTGGCCCGCGCGGCGCCAGTGGTCGCACGACAGGTACATCGCCTTCTGCGGCGCGCCCGCGCACTTGATCGGCATCGGTGGCTGCGTGAAGAGCGCATTGCCGCCGCGGAACGCGCGGACGAGTTCCCACGTGTACGGCGCGAGATCGTAGCGGTAGTTCGACGTGACGCCGTTGCGGCCGAGCGTGTCGGCGAGGCCTTCGATCGCTTCCCAGTCGAGCTTGAGCCCCGGGCACACGACGAGCTTGCGATAACCGATGCGGCGGCAGCCGTCGAGCACGATCGTATGCGCGTCGGGCTCGAAGCCCGCGACGGCGGCCTGGATCCGGTGCACGCCGCGCGGCAGCAAGTCGGTGATTTGGCGCGCGGTCGTCTCGGGCCGGAACACGCCCGCGCCGACCATCGTCCAGCCCGGCTGGTAGTAGTGAACGTCGGCCGGGTCGATCACCGCGATGTCGAGCGACGCGTCGCGCGCGAGCAGGCTCGATGCAACCGCGATACCGGCCGCACCCGCGCCGACGATCACGATGTCGTGCCGCGCGTCGACGGCCGGTGCGGCTTGCCTGCCGCCTTGAGCAACGCGTGACGCGAGCGCGCGCAGGTCGTAGCCGGCTGTATTGGCCGTCGCGACGATGTCGTTCAGCGGGCGCAGGCCGGCTTGCGACAGCGCCCACAGCGTGGCCGAGCGCGTGCCGCTGCGGCAATACGCGAGCACCGGGCCTTCCAGCGACGCGACGAGCGCACCGAACTGCGCGGCCTGGTCGTCGGTGACCTTGCCCGTATCGACCGGCAGGTAATGCACGTCGATACCGAGCGGCGCGGCGGCCGCGCGGATCTCGGCGACGGTCGGCTGGTCGGGGCCTTCGCCGTCGGGCCGGTTGCAGATGATCGCGCGGATGCCCGCCGCGTGCAGCGCGGGCAGGTCGGCCGCCGCGATCTGCGGCGAGACCGACAATGCGTCGGTCAGCTTGCGAATGGTGGTCATGTCGGGGGTCTCGGTTGGGGGCGGCAGCGCTCAGATCGCGTCGAGCGGGATCTTCAGGTAGCGCACGCCATTGTTCTCGGGCTCGGGCAGGTGGCCGGCGCGCATGTTGACCTGCACGGACGGCAGCATCAGCACGGGCATCGCGAGCGTCGCATCGCGCGCGGTGCGCATCGCGACGAAATCGTCCTCGGTCACGCCGTCCTTCACATGCACGTTCGCGCGGCGCTGCTCGGCGACGGTCGTCACGAACTGCACGTCGCGGCCGCCCGGCTGGTAGTCGTGGCACAGGTACAGGCGCGTGTCGGGCGGCAGGCCGAGCACGCGCGCGATCGAGCGGTACAGCGTGCGCGCGTCGCCGCCCGGGAAGTCGCAGCGGGCCGTGCCGTAGTCGGGCATGAACAGCGTGTCGCCGACAAACGCCGCGCGCTGCGTCGCGTCGTCGACGCAGTAGGTCATGCATGCGGGCGTATGGCCCGGCGTGTGCAGCGCGCGGATCGTCAGCGCGCCGAGCGCGAGCGTGTCGCCGTCGTCGACGAGTTGGTCGAACTGGCGGCCGTCGTCCGCAAAGCCGGGGCCCGCGTTGAACAGCGTGCCGAACACGTGCTGCACGCGGCGCACGTGCGAACCGATCGCGATCCGGCCGCCGACCCGCGCCTTCAGGTAGGGCGCGGCCGACAGGTGGTCGGCATGCACGTGCGTTTCCAGCAGCCAGTGCACGGTCGCGCCGAGTTCGGCAACGCGGGCGATCAGCCGGTCGGCGCTGTCGGTGCGCGTGCGGCCGGATTTCGGGTCGTAGTCGAGCACGCTGTCGATCAGCGCACAGGCGCGGCTCGCCGTATCGAGCAGGAGATAGCTGACGGTGTGGGTCGCCGGGTCGAAAAAGCCTTCGACCGACAGCGTGGGGGCATGGCTCACGGGGTGTCCTCGATCGGGTTCTGCATCTGCAATCGGGATCTTTATCTCAAGAAACGTGCCAGCCGGCACCGCAACCCCGGTCGATGTGCCAGAGACTTGATTCGGCTCGGGTTTTCGGTGCGGCGTCGGCAATGCGCAGGCGTCGGCGGCACCGGGTTCAGGACATGGACTGCCATATCTGGCAGTGTCGTGGCAGAATTGGCAGTCTGCCTGGCAGTTCGTCCGGCAGCATCCTCACCGAGCGTCCGCATGAATCCGCACGACACCATCCCGATCGTTCCCGCGCCGCGCCACGACGCCATGCCCGACGTGCGCGCGCTCGTCGCGTATCTCGAGCAGGACCCGCAGCCGATGATCGTCGTCGATCCCGACTACCGCATCCTCGCGGCGAACGATGCGTACCGGCGCCAGTTCGGCGTGGCGGGCGTCGAGCACGTGGGCCGGCACTGCTTCCAGGTGTCGCATCACTACGACGTGCCGTGCGACCAGGCCGGCGAGCATTGCCCGATGAAGCAGGCGCTCGAATCGCGCGGGCTGAACCGCGTGCTGCACATCCACCACACGCCGCGCGGCCCCGAGCATGTCGACGTCGAGCTGCGGCCGATCTTCGATGCGTCCGGCAACGTGATCGCGTATGTCGAGCGGCTGACGACGGTGCGCAGCGCGTCCGCGCAGCCGAGCGCGGAGGGGCTCGTCGGCGGCGCCGAAGCGTTCAACGCGGCGCTCGGCGCACTGCAGCGCGTCGCGCCGTCGACGCTGCCGGTGCTGCTGCTCGGCGAATCGGGCACCGGCAAGGAGCTGTTCGCACGCGCGCTGCACGAGGCGAGCGATCGCGCGATGGGGCCGTTCGTCGTCGTCGATTGCTCGGGGATCGCCGAGACGCTGTTCGAGAGCGAACTGTTCGGCTATGAGAAGGGCGCGTTCACCGGCGCGAACCAGCGCAAGCCGGGCCTCGTCGAGACCGCGCAGGGCGGCACGCTGTTTCTCGACGAGATCGGCGACGTGCCGCTGCCGATGCAGGTGAAGCTGCTGCGGCTGATCGAATCGGGCACGTTCCGGCGCGTCGGCGGCGTCGAGGCGCTGCGCGCGGATTTCCGGCTCGTCGCGGCCACGCACAAGCCGCTGCGCGAGATGATCGACGACGGCCGGTTCCGGCAGGATCTCTATTACCGGATCAACGCGTTTCCGATTCCGTTGCCGGCGCTGCGCGACCGGCGCGGCGACGTCGCGCTGCTGGCCGAATCGATCCTGCGGCGGATCGCGAACGCGCGCACCGGCGCGGGCGACGCGAGCGCCCGGCCGTTCGCGGCCCGGCCGTTCGTGCTGACCGAGCGTGCGCGTGCGTGTCTCGATGCGTATGCATGGCCCGGCAACATCCGCGAATTGCGCAACGTGCTCGAACGCGCGTGCCTGTTCGCGGACGACGGGACGATCCGGGTCGAGCATCTGCCGGCGGAACTGGTCGCCGCCTCGGCGGTGCCGCAGGACCGCGCGGCGGATGTGCGCGGCGTGTCGGACGCGGAACTCGTGCGCATCGCGCGCACGTTCGACGGCACGCGCAAGGCGCTTGCCGAGCAGGTCGGGATGAGCGAGCGGACGTTGTACCGGCGAATGAAGGCACTTGGGCTCGGGTCGCGCGACCGGTAAGCAGCATGGGCGCCAGGCGCCGCTGGCAGCGGCAGGCGGCTTTGCCGATAATGGCGCGTTCGATCCAGCCCCTATCGCCAATGAAGAGACACCTCCTTTCGCCTTGCCTGTTCGTCGCAGCCGCTGCGCTGGCCAGCCCGGCACCGGCCGCCGAATACACATGGACCGATGCGGCCGGCGCGCATGCGGTGACGCTCGTCAGAACCGCGTCCGGCGACGACGTCGCGCTCAAGGTCTCCGCGACGCTCGACGGCCGCCCCGACTGGACGGTGCGCGATTACGTGAAGGAATGCCCGGTCGACGTGATCCTCGACGTCGTGCCCGCGTCGATCGAAATGCGCGACCTGCTCGGCAACGGCCGCAAGCAGTTCCTGTTCGCGTACAAGATCGGCTGCCGCGGCGACATCAGCGCCGATCAGGTCAAGTACTTCCTGGTCGACGGCGGCACGAAGTACGTGATGCGCGGCGAGGAAACCGTGACGGTCAAGGGCAAGTTCTCGGACGGCGGCGCGCCCCCGGTGCCGAATGCGGACCTGAAGGCCCATCCCGCGTTTCTGCACTACATGACGAAGCATTGGCACGGGATCAGCGTGCGCAACTACGAGTAGGCGGCTGCGTGGCCGCCGCGGCGCGTGCGAAGCCGGTTCGGCTACGCGGCGAGAGTCCGTTGCACGATAAAAAATCATGGCGAAACGACGATTAATTATCGTTTTACGATAATTATCGGCGTACAATCGGCGCGTGTTCAATCTCCGTCGAGGACCTCGCATGCATTCCGATCGCATCGCCCGTATCAGCCAGCGGATGGCCGCCGTCACGCTGTGGTTCATCGTCGCCATGCTGGCGCTCAACGCCGCTTGCTGGGCGTTTCCGTCGCTGAGCGCGGCCGACTCCGGGCCCGGTTTCGTATTCGGCCTGACGGACTCGGTGATGTCGAACCTGCGCGTGGATGTCGCCGCATTCCCGTGGTGGCAAAAGGCGGTCGGCATCCTGTTGTCGAGCGTGCCGCTCGTCGCGCTCGCGAACGGGCTGCGTCATCTGCGCGCGCTGTTCCGGACTTACGCGCGCCGCGACTATTTCTCCGCGCAGGCGGCCGGCCATCTCGGCAAGACGGGCCGCGCGATCGGCCTGTGGGTGTTGCTGAGCCTGCTGTGCGAACCGCTGCTGAGCGTGTGGGCGACGATGCGCGAGCCGGTCGGCCATCGCGTGGTCAGCATCGGCTTCAGCATGCCGTACGTCGTTGCGCTGTTTACCGCGGCCTGCATCGCGGTCGTCGCGCACATTCTCCGGCAGGCGAGCGAGCTCGACGCCGAACATCGGCAGTTCGTCTGAGGCGCGCCATGTCGATCGTAGTCAAGCTCGACGTGATGCTCGCGACCCGCAAGGTCCGCTCGAAGGATCTCGCGGCGGCTGTCGGCATCACCGAACAGAACCTGTCGCTGCTCAAGCAAGGGAAGGTCAAGGGCATCCGCTTCGCGACGCTCGAGGCGATCTGCCGTTATCTCGACTGCCAGCCCGGCGACCTGCTCGCGTTCAGCGATGACGGCGTCAGCGAGCCGGATTGACGCATCGTCACGGCGCGCCGCGATACCATCGACGCCAGGCTGGCGACGGGGATGTCGGGCGCGCGCCGCATCGACTGCCGGAACGCGCATGCAAGCGCCGGCCTCCTTGCGTTGCCGATGCCGGCACGGGATGCGGTTCGCGATACCGGCTGCAAGGGGTGACGCGGGCGGCCGGATCGGTAACCCGCATGCCGCCCGCCACGCCATTCCCGATCAGCGCGCAGGCGCAAGCTGCGCCATCGCCTCGCGCATGAAACCGAGCAGCGTCTCGTCGACCCACGTGTCCTTCGTCAGCTGCGGCTCGTTCATCATCGCGTGGCGGAATTTCGCGTGCGTGGCCGGATCGTTGCCCGCGTAACTGCAGAACAGGTCGAGCCAGCGACGCGCGAGCGCACGTCCTTCCGGCGAATCGGGCTGCGCGCCCGATTCGATCGCGTCGCGCACGTCGCCCATCAGTTGCGGCCAGTCCATCGCGCGTTCGCCGTAGTGCGCCCGCATGAAGCGGATCTCGTCCGGGGCAAGATACTTCTCGAAGATCCGCATCTTCGTTTCCGAAGCCGCGCGCAGCACGTAGTCGCGCAGCGCGGTCGAAATGCCGATCTTCGACTGCATCGCGGGTTCGTGTTCGTGCATCAGGTTCAGCTTCGCCAGCAGCCGCGGGTCGTTGTTCGTGTCGCGCACGAGCATCGCCATCCAGCGACCGGCGAGCGCACGGGCGCGCTCGTCCTCGGGCGGCACGCCCGCGTCGTGCAGCGCGCGCACGTCGTCGACGAGCGCGATCCATTCCGCGTCGCCCGTCTGGCTCTTGCGGTACATCGGCATGCTGGCGAGTTCTGCCTCGGAGAAATATTTGTCGTACACGGTCATCAACTCCAGTGTGGTGAGCCAATCGGCCAGTTCCGGCTCGGTGCCCGCGGCGAGCTGCGCGTGCAGGTGCACGAGCCGCTCGCGCAGCTGCGCGGTCTGCGCGAGCTGGCGGTCGAGCGACGCGATCTGCTTCGCGACGAGATCGACGAGCGGGGCGTCGGGCTGGTTCAGGTAGTCGCCGATTTCGGTGAGCGACAGTCCGAAGCGACGCAACGCCTGGATCTGGTGGAGCCGGGCGATGTCGTGGCGGTCGTACAGCCGGTAGCCGTTGTCGGCACGCGCCGAAGGCGTCAGCAGACCGATCGCGTGATAGTGATGAAGCGTGCGGACGGTCAGCCCGCTGCGTTTCGCCAGTTCTCCCACTTTCAGTCGCATTCGTTCCTCCGTTCGGTACGCACACTGGAGTCTCGAACGTTACGCTACGTGAGGGTCAAGCGGAAGATCGGAAATCGGGCGCGCCGGAGATCGCGCGCGCCCGATCGAAAGGCCGGCTTATTGCGGCGAAGGCGGGGTGTCGGGCGTGGCGGCGCGCGCTTCGTTGCCGGTTGCGCTGTCACCGGCCGCCTTGTCGGCGGTTTTGCCGGCTTTGTCGGCCTTGCCGGCCGGCGGCGTGCCCATCGCCTGATAGAGCCGCGCGGTATCCGCGAACCGCGCGCCGGTCGCGCGGATCTCGTCGAGCCGCGCGTTGCGGTACTGCAGTTCGCTGGCACGCGCGGCCGACGGCGGCAGCGCGCCGAGCCGCACGCGGGCGGCCGCGTCGTCGTACGCGCCGCGTGCGGACAGCGCGGCGCGGGACGACGCGTCGAGCGCCTCGGCATCGTGTTCGAGCGCCGCGAGCGAATCGGCGACGTTCTGGAACGCGCCGAGCACGGCTTGCTTGTACTGGTCGACCGCGGCTTCATAGGTGGCCTTGGCCGCGCGGCGCTGCGCGAACAGCGCGCCGCCGTGGAAGATCGGCTGGCTCAGCGACGCGCCGACGTTCCAGATCGCGCCGGCGCCCGACAGCATCGTCGGCCAGCTGAAGCCGCCCTGGCCCATCGCCGCCGACAGCGACAGCTGCGGGAACATCTGCGCGGTCGCGACGCCCACTTCGGCCGCGGCCGCCTTCAGCCCCGCGTCGGCCGCCTGGATGTCCGGGCGGCTTTGCAGCAGGTCCGACGGCACCACGACGGGCACCTGCTCGGGCAGGTGCAGATCGGCGAGCGTGAGATCGGCCGGCGGCCGGTCGGGCGTGCGGCCGACCAGCACCGCGAGCGCATGGCGCGCCGAGTCGCGCTGCTGGCGCAGCGCGGGCAGGCTTGCCGCGAACGTGTCGGCGCTTTGCCGCGCGGTCAGCGCGTCGCTGCGCGACGCCGAGCCGAGCGCGTACCGGCGTTCGGCGTCGTGCGCCTGGTCGTTCGAGAGCGCGACGAGCCGCTCGGTCGTATTGATCTGCGCGTTGAGCACCGACACCGTGATCGACGCGGTGACGATGTTCGCGGCCAGCGCGCGCCGCGCGGATTCGAGCTGGAACGCGCTGACGTCGACGCGTTTCGCGAGCGCGCGGTTGGCGAAGCGGGAGACGCCGAACAGATCGATCGTGTAGCTCGCCTGCAGTTGCCCGACGAACGTGTCGTACAGCAGCGTCGGCGCGCCGAGCGCGGGAATCGGCACGCCGAGTGCGCGCTGACGCGTGGCCTGGCCGACCGCGTCGATCGACGGCAGCATCGAGCTGCCGATCTGCGCGCGCAGCTGTTCGCGCGCGGCATCCAGCGAGTGCGACGCCGCACCGAGCGTCGGGCTGTTGCGCAGCCCTTCGTCGACGAGCGCGTTCAGCGAATCGGAACGGTACTGCTTCCACCAGTCGGGCACGGGTTGCGCGCCGACCTCGAACTGCTGCGCGACGCCTTGCGCGGACACGGTTTGCTGGACTTGCGGCGCGGTGCCGTAATGCGCGGGCGACGGCATCGCGGGCGGCTCGCCGCTCGGCGCGAACCACGCGCAGCCGGCGAGCGGGCCGACGAGGCTCGCGGCCGCGAGCGCCCGCACGGCTTTCGTTTTCAGGTTCATCGATACGTCCATGATCAGGCTCCCGACGGCGCGGCCGGCGTGCTGCCGCCTGGCGGCGGACCGTCCTGCGGGTCGCGTTCGTCGCGCTTCACGCGGAACCACGTCGCGTACAGCGCGGGCAGGTAGAACAGCGTCAGCACGGTTGCGCTCGTGATGCCGCCCATCAGCGCGGTCGCCATCGGCCCGAAGAAGTTCGAGCGCAGCAGCGGGATCAGCGCGAGCACGGCGGCCGCGGCCGTCAGCGTGATCGGGCGGAAACGCCGCACGGTCGCGCCGATGATCGCGTCGACCCGGCCGTGGCCGACCGCGATGTCCTGCTCGATCTGGTCAACGAGGATCACCGAGTTGCGCATGATGATCCCGAACATCGCGATCACGCCGAGCATCGCGACGAAGCCGAACGGCTGGCCGAACAGCAGCAGCGTCGCGACCACGCCGATCAGTCCGAGCGGCGCGGTCAGCACGACCATCAGCACGCGCGAGAAGCTCTGCAACTGGATCATCAGCAGCGTGAACACGGCGATCGCCATCAGCGGCATTTGCGCATTGATCGACGTCTGCGCCTTCGCGCTTTCCTCGACCGAGCCGCCGATGTTGATCTGATAGCCGACCGGCAACTGCGCGCGCAGCGCGTTCAGCTTCGCGTCGATCGCATGCGTGACGTCGATGCCCTGCGCGCCGGCGCGCACGTCCGACTGCACGGTGATGGTCGGCTGGCGATCGCGCTCCCACACGACGCCGTATTCGAGCGTCGGCTTGAAGCGGCCGAGCGAGCCGAGCGGCACCGGGCCGTTCGGCGTCGGCAGCGCGAGGCCCGCGAGCTTCGCGGGGTCGACGCGATCGGCCCGCGGCGCGCGCAGGTCGACCGCGATCAGCTTGTCGCGCTCGCGGTACTGCGTGACGGTCGTGCCGGACAGCGTCATCGCGAGAAAGCTCGACACGTCCTGCGACGTGACGTTCAGCTCGCGTGCCTTCTTCTGGTCGATCTCGAAGCGCACCGAGCGCTCGGCGGGTTCATCCCAGTCGAACTGCACGTTCACGGCACGCGCGTCGCCGCGCATCGTCGCCGCGACCTTCTCGGCGATCGAGCGGACCGTCGCGATGCTGTCGCCGCTCACGCGGAACTGCACCGGATAGCCGACCGGCGGGCCGTTCTCGAGCCGCGACAGGCGCCAGCGTACGGCCGGGAACTGGTCGCGCAGCGTGGTTTCGAGCCAGGTCGCGAGCTTTTCGCGATCCTCGACCGATTTCGCGGTGATCACGAACTGCGCGAAGTTCGGCAACTGAAGCTGCTGGTCGAGCGGCAGGTAGAAGCGCGGCGCGCCGCTGCCGACGAAGTTCACCGAATGATCGATCTCGGGGCGCTTGTCGATCACCTTCTCGAGGCGCTCGGTTTCGCGCAGCGTAGCCGCGAACGACGCGCCCTCGGGCAGTCGCAGGTCGACCAGCAGCTCGGGCCGGTCGGAACTCGGGAAGAACTGCTGCGGTACCAGCGAGAAGCCCATCAGCGCCACGACGAACAGCGCGCCCGTGATCAGCAGCACGACGAAGCGCCGCTCGATGCACCAGTCGATCCAGCCGCGCAGCCGCCGGTAGAAGCGCGTGTCGTAGATGTCGTGCTCGTGGTCGTCGGGCAGGTGTGCCTCGTGCGCGTGCCGCTTGCGTTCGGGCAGCAGGTGGAAGCCCAGCAGCGGGATCAGCACGACGGCCGCGAACCACGACGCGATCAGCGCGATCGCCGACACCTCGAAGATCGAGCGCGTGTATTCGCCGGTGCTCGATTTCGCGAGCGCGATCGGCAGGAAGCCCGACACGGTGACGAGCGTGCCCGTCAGCATCGGGAACGCGGTGCTGGTGTACGCGAACGCGGCGGCGCGCGCGCGGCTGTAGCCCTGTTCGAGCTTCACGGCCATCATCTCGACCGCGATGATCGCGTCGTCGACGAGCAGCCCGAGCGCGAGCACGAGCGTGCCGAGCGACACCTTGTGCAGCCCGATGTCGAACAGGTACATGAAGAGGGCCGTCACCGCGAGCACGACGGGAATCGAGATCACGACGACCATCCCGGTGCGCAGGCCGAGCGACACGAGGCTCACGACCAGCACGATCGCGACGGCTTCGGCGACGGCCTCGAGGAAGTCGTCGACCGAATGCGCGACCGCGTGCGGCATGCTCGACACCAGGGTCAGCTTGAGACCGGCCGGCAGTTGCGCCTGCAGGTTCTTCGATTCGGCGTCGAGCGCCTTGCCGAGCCGGATCACGTCGCCGCCCGGCTGCATCGTCACGCCGATGCCGAGCACGGCCTTGCCGGCCGCCCGCATCTGCGTGATGACCGGATCGTCGTAGCCGCGCCTGACCGTCGCGAGATCGCCGAGCCGGAACGTGCGGCCGTTGATGCGGATCAGCGTATCGGCGATCGCGTCGACATTGTCGAACTGGCCGCTCGGACGCACGAACACGCGATCGTCGGCGGTCGTCAGCACGCCGGCCGACGAGATGTCGTTCTGCGCGTTGATCGCCTGCCCGAGCTGCTGCGGCGAGATGCCGAGGCGCGTGAGCTGCGCGTTGTTGACCTCGATGAAGATCCGCTGGTCGGGGTCGCCGAAATAGTCGACCTTGCCGACGCCCGGCACGCGCAGCAGCACGGTGCGCAGCTGGTCCGCATAGTCGTGGAGCTGCGCGGGCGAGAAGCCGTCGCCCTCGAGCGTCCATATGTTGGTGTAGACGTCGCCGAATTCGTCGTTGAAGAACGGGCCCTGCACGCCGGGCGGCAGCGTGTAGCCGATGTCGCCGACCTTCTTGCGGATCTGGTACCAGGTATCGGGCACGTCCTTCACGGGCGCCGAATCCTTCATCGTGAAGAAGATCAGCGATTCGCCGGGGCGCGAGTAGCTGCGCAGGAAATCGATGGCCGGCGTTTCCTGCAGCTTGCGGCCGATCCGGTCGGTCACCTGTTCCTGCACCTGCCGCGCGGTCGCGCCGGGCCAGAACGTACGGATCACCATCACGCGGAACGTGAACGGCGGGTCTTCGGACTGGGCGAGCCGCGTGTACGCGAGGATGCCCGCGAGCGTCGCGAGCGCGATCAGGTAGACGACGAGCGCCTGGTGGCGCAGCGCCCACGCCGACAGGTTGAACCGGCCTTCTTCGTGGGGGGTGCTCACGATGCGAAGTCCTCCGGATGCAACGGCGCGATCGGGCGCACCTTCTCGCCGGCGCTGACCGTATGCACGCCCTGCAGCACGACGCGTTCGCCCGGCTGCAGCCCGTGCGACACGGTCACCGTGCGTTCGTTGAAGCGCGCGACGTCGACGCGGCGCAATTCGAGCGTGTCGTCCTTCGTACGCACGACCCACACGGCCGGTTGCGCGCCGTCGTGGAACAGCGCGGTCGCGGGCAGCGTGATCGGTTGCGCGTCGCCGGCGGCCGGCGCGCCGTCGAATGCGACGCTGGCGGTCATCCCGAGGCGGATCGCCGGATCGGGCGCGGCGAGCGTGAGCTTCACGCGATACGTGCGGCTTTGCGGATCGGCGGCCGGCGCGATTTCGCGCACCTTCGCGGCGAACTGGCGGCCCGGCAGCGACGGCAGCGTGACGGTCGCCGTGTGGCCGGGCGCGAGCGACGCGAGCGCGGCCTCGGGCACGTCGCTGACGACGTCGACGTCGCCGGACCACGCGAGCTGGTAGACGGCCTGGCCGGCCGACACGTTCTGGCCGGTGTCGGCCTGTTCGGCGGTGATGTAGCCGGCATGATCGGCGACGAGCGTCGCGTAGCGGAGCTGGTTCTTCGCGAGCGCGAGCTGCTGCTGAGCCTGGTCGCGTTGCGCGAGCGCCGACGTGTAGCTGTTCTCGGTCTGCTCGAGCTGCGCGGTCGCGATCAGGTTTTCGCGTGCCTGCGCGCGATCGCGGTCGAGCTGCTGCTTCGCGAATGCGAGGCTGTGCGTCGCGGCATCCAGCTGCGCCTGCGCGCTTGCGGCGTTTTTCTCGACGTCGGACGGATCGAGCAGTGCGACGACCTGGCCGACCTTGACCGTATCGCCGAGGCGCACCTTGCGCTCGACGATCTTGCCGGCGATGCGGAACGACAGCGGCGTCGCGTAGCGCGGCTGGATCTCGCCGGGGAGCGTGCGTGCGGCCGCCGCGTCGTCGGCGTGCGCGGGCAGCGCGACGACGGGGCGTGGCGCGGGCGGCGCGGATTCTTTCGGATGACAGGCGGCAAGGACAAGCGCGGCGCCGATCAGCAGCGCGGCGCGGGAACCGGAGCGATTCACGAAACCCCCAGGTGAGGTGGAGCGGAACGAAGCCGGCAAGCGCGGCGGGCGCTTGCCCCAAGCGGCGCCGGCACGGGCGCGCGGACAACATCTTTCGGAAACTGTGGCGGATTCTAATACACACCTGTATCCGAATGCAAAGATGAATCCGAAAGGGAATTGGTGCTAGACTGCGCGCCATGAAACCACAGCGCTTAACTCGCGAGCAGAGCAGGGACCAGACGCGTGAACGTCTGCTGAAAGCCGCGCACCGTATTTTTCTGAAGAAAGGCTATGTGGCCGCGAGCGTCGAGGACATCGCGGCCGCGGCCGGCTATACGCGCGGCGCGTTCTACTCGAATTTCCGCAGCAAGTCGGACCTGCTGCTGGAGCTGCTCGAGCACGACCACGCGTCGGTGCGGGCCGATTTCGAGGCGATCTTCGAAGGAGGCGGGCCGCGCGAGCAGATGGAATCGATGGCGCTTGCGTACTACCGGACGCTGTTTCGCGACGACGAATACTCGCTGCTGTGGGGCGAGGCGAAGCTGCAGGCGGCGCGCGACGCGAAGTTCCGCGTGCGCTTCAACCAGTTCCTGCATGGCAAACGCATGCAGATGGCCGAATTCATCCAGCGCTTTGCCGAGCGTGCGGGCACGCCGCTGCTGCTGCCGGCGGACACGCTCGCGTTCGGGCTGATGTGCCTGTGCGACGGCGTGCAGTCGTACTACACGGCTGATCCGCAGCACGTGTCGGCCGACACGGCCGAAGCGGTGCTCGCGGGGTTCTTCGCGCGGGTCGTGCTGGGGCGCGCGCCGGACTGAACGGGAAAGCGGGCTCGCGGGTCAGCGCTCGCCGGTCATCCGGCGGTACGCGTCGAGCAGCGACGTCTTGTAGACCACCCCCGCGAGCGTCGGCTCGGCCTCGCTTTCGATCACCGGCAGCCGTTCGCCCTGGAACGCCATGAAGCGTTCGAGCGCGGTGGCCAGCGGCATGTCGGGCGTGAGGAGCGGAAACGGCGTATGCGCGTAGTGCGCGGCCGTCTTGTCGGTCGTGTCGCGCTTGTCGAGCAGGTCCGACGTGATGTCCTTCAGCGCGACCGCGCCGCGGAAGCGCCCGGCATCGTCGGTCACGTACAGGTACTTCACCGGATATTCGAGAAACACGCGCGTCATGTCGGCGACGCTCGCCGTGAGCGGCACGACCGTCTGCGCGGGCTGGATCAGTTCGCGCATCTGCGTGGTGCGCAGCCGCAGCCGTTCCTGCGCGTCCTGGTAGTGGTGCAGCGTGATCTCGTACATCGACGTCGTGCCCGTCGCGCGCGCGACGAAATACGCGAACACGCACGACACCAGCAGCGGCAGCACGACCTGGTAGCTCAGCGTCATCTCGAAGATCATCAGGATCGCCATCAGCGGCGCCTGCGTGGCGCCCGCCATGAACGCGCCCATCCCGACGATCGCGTACGCGAAATACGCGGACGTATGGCCGGGCCACAGCGCTTCCATCGCGAGCCCGAACAGCGAACCGAACACCGCGCCGACGAACAGCGTCGGCGTGAAGACGCCGCCGATCGCACCCGAGCCGACCGTCGCGGAAGTCGCGATCACCTTGAACACGAGCACCGCGACGAGCGCCTGCCAGGTCCACGGCGAATGCAGGATGTTGTTCACGACGCTGTAGCCGTTGCCCCACACGTCCGGCGTCCACACCGAGATCACGCCGACCACGAGGCCGCCGAGCGCGAGCCGCACGGGCAGCGGCATGGGCAGCCGCTTGAACTGGTTCTTCGACGCGTCGAGCAGGTGCAGGAACTGCGGCGCGAGCACGCCGCACAGCGCGCCGAGCACGACGAACAGCAGCACCTCGGGGCCCGTGACGGTCGGGAACACCGGCATCTCGTACGGCGGCCGGTAGCCGGCGAATTCGCGCATCACGATGTTCGCGACGACCGACGCGACGACCATCGGCCCGAAGCTTTCCATCGCGATCGTGCCGAGCACGATTTCCGACACGAAGAACGCGCCGGCGATCGGCGCGTTGTAGGCGGACGTGATGCCGGCGGCGGCTCCGCAGGCGACCAGCAGGCGCAGGCGCGGCGGATCGAAGTGCACGAAGCGGCCGACCAGCGACGCGGCGAGTGCCGCGAGCTGCACCATCGGGCCTTCGCGGCCGATCGAGCCGCCGCTGCCGATCGTCAGCAGCGACGACACGCTGCGCCACAGGCTCTGCCGCACGGGCACGATGCCGTTGCCGAGCGCGACGGATTCCATGTAGTCGGTCTTGCCGGAAGCCTTGTCGCCGCGCGTCGCGAGCAGCAGCACGCAGCCGGCGAGGAAGCCGCCCGCGGCCGGCATCCAGAACCGCACGTACCACGGCAGGCTCTTCGCCATCTGGACGAAACTGCCGCTGCGCCCGGAGATCAGGTGCTGCATCAGGTCGATGCCTTCGCGGAACGCCATGGTGGCAAAGGCGCCGCCGACGCCGACGATGGCCGACCAGATCAGCATCGTATGGGCGTCCGACAGGCGGAACAGCGTTTGGGCGCGAGTGCGCAGCTTCAGCAGGAACGAGAGCACGGCTGAAAGAGGGCGATGGAAAACGACGCGAAGCATAGCACTGCGCCGCGCCCGCGGGACCATCCCGTCGGGCGCGGCGCGCGAAGTGTTGCGGGGCTCAGCCAAGCCAATGTTGTACCGCCCAGGTGATCCCGTAGCCGCCGGCGATCAGCCACACGTACAGGATCAGGCCGGTCATCAGCGCGCGGGGGCCGGCCGCGCGGATCTGCGACACGCGCGTTTCGATGCCGAGCGCGGTCATCGCCATCGTCAGCGCGAAGGTGTCGAGCACGTTCAGCGTGTGGGTGACCTGACCCGGCAGCACGTTCAGCGAGTTGACGATCACGAAGCCGAGGAAGCCGAGCGCGAACCAGGGCACGGCCACCTTGCGCTTGCCTTGCGCGCCGCCGGCCGTCGCACGCGCCGAACGGGCGAGCCACCAGCCGAGCACCAGCAGCACGGGGACCAGCAGCATCACGCGCGTCATCTTGACGATCGTCGCGATGTGCGCGACCTGCGGGCTGATGTCGCTCGCCGCGCCGACCACCTGCGCGACCTCGTGGATCGTGCCGCCGAAGAACAGGCCGAGGCCGGCCGGATCGAGGTTCAGCAGCCCGGCGTGGTACGCGATCGGGTACAGGAACATCGACAGCGTGCCGAACAGCACGACGCTGCCCACGGCCATCGCGCTCTGGTGCGGCTTCGACTGCAGCGTCGACTCGAACGCGAGCACGGCGGCCGCGCCGCAGATCGCGCTGCCGGCGGCGGTCAGCAGCGCCGCGTCGCGGTCGAGCTTCATCAGCTTCATGCCGGCCCAGGTGCCGATCACGAGCGTGCTGACGACGACCAGTACCGAGACCGTCAAGCCCGGCAGCCCGACCTGCGCGATTTCCTGCAAGCTCACGCGCAACCCGAAGAACGCGACCGCGATGCGCAGCAGCTTGCGCGCGGAGAAGTTGACGCCGGCCGCCCAGCTGGCCGGCATGCCGTCGCGCAGCGCATTGCCGTACAGCGCGCCGGCGACGATGCCGACGATCAGCGGCGACAGGCCGAGGCCCGCGATCGCGGGGAGCTCGGACAGGCTCGTGACGGCGGCGGCGAACAGCGCAACGAACAACACGCCGTTCAATTGGCCGCGCATCGACGGCGCGGCGTGGCTGAGATGAGGTGTCGGGGCTGTGGACATGGAAGCACCGTGATGGAGCATGTTGCGATGCTGTAATCCTAATTTTGTTATATCGATATGAAAAATTGTGATTTGTGACGTAAACTATCCGGAAAGCCGATAATTTATCCCCATGACCCCGGATCAACTGATAACGTTCGCCGCCGTCGCCGAACACCTGAACATCAGCCACGCCGCCGTGGCGCTGCATCTGTCGCAGCCGGCCGTGTCGGGCCAGTTGCGGCTGCTGCAGGACGAGTTCGGGGAGCCGCTGTACCAGCGCGACGGACGCGGCATCCGCCTGACGCCGGTCGGCGAACAGCTGGCGCAATACGCGAAGGCGCAGCGCGACACGTTCGCGCAGGCTCGCGCGTTTCGCGATGCGGTGCGCGGCCTCGAAGCCGGCACGCTGCGGGTCGGCGCGAGCACGACGCCCGCGAGCTACCTGCTGCCGTACCTGATCGCCAAGTTCCAGCCGCGCGCGCCGCGCGTGGCGATCCATACGATGAGCGGCAATACGGCCGACGTGGTCGCGGCGCTGCCGTCGCTCGACATCGCGATGATCGAAGGGCCGCCCGGCGAGGCGCTGCCGCCCGGCACGGCTGTGCATGCTTGGCACGAGGACGAGATCGTCGCGATCGTGCCGGCCGGCCATCCGCTCGCGGCGCCCGGCTACGACACGGGCGTGACGCTCGCCGCGCTCGCCGCGCATCCGCTCGTGCTGCGCGAGGAGGGTTCCGGCGTGCGGCAGCTGGTCGAGCGTGCGTTCGCGCACGGCGGCGCGCCGATGCGCGTCGCGTTCGAGATCGCGGGCGTCGAAGCGGTGAAGGAGGCCGTGCGTGCCGGGATGGGCGTCGGTTTCGTGTCCGCGATGTCGCTGCGTCACCAGGATGCGGCGCTGGTGCTGCGTTCGCTCGCGCCCGCGCCGCTTACGCGTCATTTCTCCATCCTCGTGCCGCACGGCGGCGCGCCGTCGCGGGTCGCCGCGCAATTCCTCGAAATGAGCCTCTCGCAAGACCTCGCCTGAGCAGCCGAAGCCGGCCCGGGAACGCGCGATGCGCGCCTTCGGGCGTGCGTTCATGCGGCAACCGGTCTTAGGGATTTCCTCTATGGCGTGGGTCTGACACGAAGCGCACCATCCGTCTCAAGCAAATGGAACCGGTTCCATTTCGGTAAAAAAGGGCAGACATGGCAGACATCGTGATCGTGGCGAGCGCATTCGGGATGGACCGCGTGCGCCAGGAGGGCCACAGCGCATTCGTCGCGACCGCGGCGGCAGCCGGTGCGACCGGTTTCGAGGTGCGGCGCGAACTGTTCGCGTCGGACGACGATGCGGCACCCGGCGCGCTGATCGCGCTCGGCGCGCAGCTTGCCGGCCACGGGCTGTGGTCGGTCTATTCGACGCCGGCCATGCTGTACACGGAAACGGGCGCGCTCGATGCGAACGCATTGCGCGACGCGCTCGCGGAAGCCGACGCGCTCGGCGCACGCTTCGTGAAATTCCAGCTCGGCGGCTTTGCCGGCGACGCGCAGGCGGCCGATATCGTCGCGCTGTCGCGCGGCGCGCGGGCCCGCGTGGTGGTCGAGAACGGCCAGCTTCCGGTCGGCGGCACGCTCGCGCAGTTCCGCGGGCTGTTCGATGCGCTGGCGGCGGCGGGCATGCCCGATGCGCTCGGGATGACGTTCGACATCGGCAACTGGCAGTGGCCGGGCGAAGCGCCGCTTGATTGCGCGCAGATGCTCGCGCCGCATGTGGAATACATTCATTGCAAGGCGGTCGCGGGTGAGGGCGCGCGCCGCTTCGCGGTCGCGCCGGCGCCGAACGACCCGCTCGTGACCGGCGTGCTCGCGGCGCTGCCGCAGCATGCGCCGCGCGGCATCGAGTTTCCGTTCGACGCGGCCGACCTGGCGGGCGATGCAGGCCGGCGCGTCGCGTGGCTCGCAACCGCGTGACGGCGGCAGGATACTGGAGAGTTCAGTCATGAAAGCAGCACTCGATGTCGTGACCTACGGCGAAGCGATGGCAATGTTCGTCGCGACCGAGCCCGGTCATCTCGCGCAGGCGGCGCAATTCACGAAGCGCATCGCGGGCGCCGACCTGAACGTCGCGATCGGCCTGGCGCGGCTCGGCTTCCGGGTCGGCTGGATGAGCCGCGTCGGCCGCGATTCGTTCGGCGGCTACGTGCTCGACACGCTGGCGCGCGAGGGCATCGACGCGTCGTGCGTGTCCGTCGATCCGCGCTACCCGACCGGTTTCCAGCTGAAGTCGCGCAACGACGACGGCAGCGATCCGACCGTCGAATATTTCCGCAAGGGCTCGGCCGCGAGCCACCTGTCGTGCGACGACTACGTGGCCGACTACGTGCTCGGAGCGCGTCACCTGCACCTGACGGGTGTCGCGCCGGCGATCTCCGCGACCTCCTGCGAGCTCGCGTTCCATCTCGCGCGCGAGATGCGCGCGGCCGGCAAGACGATCTCGTTCGACCCGAACCTGCGCCCGACGCTGTGGCCGTCCGCCGACGTGATGGCGAAGACGCTGAACGCGCTCGCGACGCTCGCCGACTGGGTGCTGCCGGGGCTCGCCGAAGGGCGGCAGCTCACCGGGCACGACACACCGGCCGACATCGCGGGCTTCTATCTCGCGCAGGGCGCGCGTGGCGTCGTGATCAAGCTCGGCGCGGAAGGCGCGTACTTCCGGACGGCCGACGGCCGTGAAGGCACGGTCGCGGGCGAGCGCGTCGAGCGCGTCGTCGACACGGTCGGCGCCGGCGACGGCTTCGCGGTCGGCGTGGTCAGCGCGCTGCTGGAAGGCCGGAGCATCGAGCAGGCGGTCGCACGCGGCAACCGGATCGGCGCGCTCGCGATCCAGGTGATCGGCGATTCGGAAGGTTTGCCGACCCGCGACGCACTCGATCGAATCGAAAATGTCAGCAATCGTGCTGATCGCTTAGAGGAAACCGTCACCGCGCAATGAGAGGCCGGACACGGCACAATCCGCGGATTCATTTCGTGCATCGAGCACCGCTTTGCGTGGGACCGGACGGCAAAGCAGGCGACCGGAACGGTGCTGACGCACCGCTTCCGGCCGCGAAGCGCTGAAGTGTCAGCCCGGTCAACATAGGAGACATTCTGATGGCAACCAATCTCGCAGCCCGACGCTGGTGGACGATCATGCCGATCGTCTTCATCACGTACAGCCTCGCCTACCTCGACCGCGCGAACTACGGGTTCGCGGCCGCGGCCGGCATCAACCAGGACCTCGGGATCAGCAAGGGCCTGTCGTCGCTGATCGGCGCGCTGTTCTTCCTCGGCTACTTCTTCTTCCAGATTCCCGGCGCGATCTATGCGGAGCGCCGCAGCGTGAAGAAGCTCGTGTTCGTCAGTCTCGTGCTGTGGGGCGGCTGCGCGGCGCTCACCGGCGTGGTCAGCAACATCCCGTCGCTGATGGTGATCCGCTTCCTGCTCGGCGTCGTCGAGGCGGCCGTGATGCCGGCGATGCTGATCTACATCAGCAACTGGTTCACGAAGAACGAGCGCTCGCGCGCGAACACGTTCCTGATCCTCGGCAACCCGGTCACCGTGCTGTGGATGTCGATCGTGTCGGGTTATCTCGTGCACGAATTCGGCTGGCGCCACATGTTCATCGCCGAAGGCGTGCCGGCCATCATCTGGGCCGTGTGCTGGTGGTTCCTCGTGCAGGACAAGCCGGCCGATTCGCCGTGGCTCAACGCGCAGGAAAAGCGCGACCTCGACGCCGCGCTGGCGGCCGAGCAGGCGGCGATCAAGCCCGTGCGCAACTATGGCGAGGCGTTCCGCTCGCCGGCCGTGATCAAGCTGTGTGCACAGTATTTCTGCTGGAGCATCGGCGTATACGGCTTCGTGCTGTGGCTGCCGTCGATCGTCAAGAACGGCTCCGATCTCGGCATGGTCGCGACCGGCTGGCTGTCCGCGCTGCCGTATCTCGCGGCGACGATCGCGATGATCGCCGCGTCGTGGGCGTCCGACCGGGTCGGCTCGCGGCGCGGCTTCGTGTGGCCGTTCCTGCTGATCGGCGCGGCCGCGTTCGCCGCGTCGTACGCACTCGGCTCGTCGCATTTCTGGATCTCGTATGCGCTGCTGGTGGTCGCGGGCGCCGCGATGTACGCACCGTACGGCCCGTTCTTCGCAATCGTGCCGGAGTTGCTGCCGAAGAACGTCGCCGGCGGCGCGATGGCGCTGATCAACAGCATGGGTGCGCTCGGCTCGTTCGTCGGCTCGTACTTCGTCGGTTACCTGAACGGCGCGACCGGGTCGCCCGTCGCGTCGTATGCGTTCATGAGCGCCGCGCTCGTCGCCGCGGTGATCCTCACGCTGTCCGTCAAACCCCAGGCGCGCGATGCGCATCCGCTCGCGGCGCCGCTGCAAGGAAAATGAAACAATGAAGCCTCGTATCGTCGCGTACAAGCCGCTGCCCGATGACGTTCTCGCGTACCTGCGCGAGCATGCGGACGTCGTGCAGGCCGACGGCGCCGACGCGCTCGCCGATGCGCTCGGCAACGCGGACGGCGCGATCGGCGCGAGCCTGAAGGTCACGTCGCAGATGCTCGACGGTGCGCCGCGGCTGAAGGCCTGGTCGACGATCTCGGTCGGCTACGACAACTTCGACGTCGCGGATCTCACGCGGCGCGGCATCGTGCTCGCGCATACGCCGGACGTGCTGACCGAATCGACCGCCGATACGGTGTTTTCGCTGATCCTCGCGTCCGCGCGGCGCGTGGTCGAGCTGGCCGAGTGGGTGAAGGCCGGCCACTGGCACCGCAGCATCGGTCCCGATCTGTACGGCACCGACGTGCAGGGCAAGACGCTCGGCATTATCGGGCTCGGGCGCATCGGCGGCGCGGTCGCGCGCCGCGCGGCGCTCGGCTTCCGGATGCAGGTGCTGTACGCGAACCGGTCCGCGCATGCCGAAGCCGAGACGCAGTACGGCGCGCGGCGCGTGACGCTCGACGAATTACTCGCGCAGTCGGATTTCGTGTGCGTGCAGGTGCCGCTGTCGCCGGAAACCCATCATCTGATCGGCGCGCCGGAATTCGCGAAGATGAAGCGCGGTGCGATCCTGATCAACGCATCGCGCGGGCCGGTCGTCGACGAAGCCGCGCTGATCGACGCGTTGCGCGCGGGCACGATCCGCGGCGCGGGGCTCGACGTGTTCGAGAAGGAGCCGCTGCCGGTGGATTCGCCGCTGCTGCAGATGAAGAACGTCGTCGCGCTGCCGCATATCGGCTCGGCGACGCACGAGACGCGCCACGCGATGGCGCGTTGCGCCGCGGAAAACCTGATCGGCGCGCTGGCCGGCACGCTGCGCACGAATCTCGTCAATCCGGACGCGCTCGCGCGGGCCTGAGCCGCGGCGGGCAACCGGCCGACGACCGGCGGGCGGGGTGCCGGCGCCGTTAGAGTCGATGGTCTTGGTGCCGGAGGGCTGGCTGCGTTATGATCGCCCGCTCGTCGTATCGATGGTCCGGCAACGCTGCCGGCTGCGTTCGGCGACGGGCATCCGCGCCAGGTCCGGTGCGGCCGACTGCTACCAGTGCAAGCGCTAAGGCGCCAACGCTGATCGACAGGAGAGTCCGCCGGGTGGCTTACGTTTCCAACAACAAAGGTCCGTCTGCTCACGAAGCGGCGCGGATCGTACGTCGCGAGGCACGACAGTGACCGATTCGCAACCTTCCACGACGCGTCCGGCGACGATCAGCGACGTCGCGCGCGAGGCCGGCACGGGCAAGACCAGCGTTTCGCGCTTCCTGAACGGCGAGACGCATGTGCTGTCCATCGATCTGCGCCAGCGGATCGAAGCGGCGATCGCGCGGCTCAACTACCGCCCGAACCAGATGGCGCGCGGGCTCAAGCGTGGCCGCAACCGGCTGCTCGGCATGCTGGCGGCCGACCTGACCAATCCTTACACCGTCGAAGTGCTGCAGGGCGTCGAGGCCGCGTGCCACGCGCTCGGCTACATGCCGCTCATCTGTCACGCGGCGAACGAGGTCGAGATGGAGCGCCGCTTCCTGCAGCTGCTCACGACCTACCGCGTCGAAGGGCTGATCGTCAACGCGCTCGGCGCCGACGAGGACGTGCTGCGCCCGTTGCGCGGCGCCGGCATCCCGGCCGTGCTCGTCGACCGGACCGTCGAGGGGTTCGAGGCCGACTTGATCGGCCTCGACAACGCCGACGCAATCGAGATGGCGCTCGCGCACCTGGTCGAACACGGCTTCGACGCGATCCATTTCGTCGTGCAGCCGTTCGAGCGCGTCAGCTCGCGGCGCGTGCGCGAGGCCGCGTTCCGCGCGGCGCTGGATGCGCGCGGGCTGACGGTGCCGTCGACGATCGTGCTCGACCTGAACGAACCCGACGCCGTCGCCGCGGCGCTCGCCGACGTCGATGCCCGGATCGACGACGCGGCACGGCGCGGCGTGCGCGCGGCACTGTTCGCCGCGAACGCGCCGGTCGCGCTGGCGATCGCGCGCCACCTGCGCGCGCGGTTCGGCGCCGCGTGGCAGCAGAAGGCGGCACTGCTGTCGATCGACGATCCGGAATGGGCCGAGCTGATCGGCATCACGACGATCCGTCAGCCGACCTACGAAATCGGCTACAAGGCCGTCGAATTCGTGCACGAGCGGATCGACGGCGCGGCGGGCGACGTGCGCGTCGCGATGCTGCCGGGCGAGCTGATTGCGCGCGCGTCGACCGCAAGCTGAGTATCATTCGGGCACGCAGCGCGCCAGGTGCGCTGCCCCGAACAAGGAATTACATGATTGTCGCTCCCGTCACGCTGGCGGTGCTGATCGCCGCCACGTTGATCATCGCGCTGCTGCCGCTCGTCCTCTACCGTATCCTGCGCAAGCCGCTTGCGCTCAATCGTCGCGACACGATCGTCGGCGTCGCCGTCTTCACGCTGTTTGCGATGATCCTCGAACGCGCGTTCCACGGGCTCGTGCTGAGCCAGACGCCGGCGGGTGGCTGGCTGACGCAGCCGCTCGCGTTCGTCGCGTACAGCGCGCTCGCGACCGCGGTGTTCGAGGAAGTCGGCCGTTATCTCGGGATGCGCTTCCTGAACCGGCGCTACGGCGCGTCGGCCGGCGACGGTCGCGCGATCGGCTACGGGATCGGTCACGGCGGCGCCGAAGCGTGGTTCGTCGGCGTGCTCGTGTGGGGCCAGTGGTCGTATCTCGCGTGGCTGGCGAGCCGCGGCCAGCTCGAGACGCAACTGTCCGACCTGCCGGGCGATACCGTCGTGCGGCTGCACGTGATGCTGGCAACGCTGTCGGCGCAGTCGATGCTGCTGTTGCTGCTCGAACGCTGCGCGGCATTCGTGCTGCAGCTTGCGCTGTCGGTGCTGGTATGGCGCGGCGTGCGCGCCGGCCGCGCGGGCGTGTTGCCGCTCGCGATCGTGCTGCATGCACTCGCGGCGGCGCCGGCGCTGCTGTACCAGGTGCGTGTGCTGCCGGCCGCATGGGTCGAGGGCGCGTATTTCGTGCTGGCCGCGATCCTGGTCGTCGTGATGGTCAAGACGTGCCGGCCGTCGCGTACGGCTGCCTGACGGGAGAGACGGGATGGACGACTATCTGATCGAATGCCAGAGCGCGGAATTCGACGCGCTCGCGCGCGTGATCTGCGATCTCTTTCCGGAGCAGACGCGCTTCGCGGAAAGCAGCGACGAGCGCGGGCGGTTCCTGTCCGTGCACTGGCTCGCGATGCGTTTCGGCGCGACGCCGAAGCGGATGACGCTCGATATCCGCGTCGTGCCGGCCGCGCTCGCGCGTTATCTCGCGCTCAAGCCGATGCAGCGTGCGCGCAGCCATGCGGTACTGCATGCGTATACGGAAGCGATGCTCGGGTCGCTCGAGGAGCGCCACGCGGCCGGTGAGGCCGTCGAGCGCAACGCGGAACTCGAACTGGACGAAGACTTTGCGTGAGCGTTCGCGCCGGCGCGATGCCGGCGCGCGGCATTACGCGTCGCGGTAGACCTGCGCGAAGCGCTGCGCCTGCACGACGCCGTAGTCGCCGGGCGCGTACTGCATCACCCAGTCGCCGGCGACGCCGCGCAGCGTGTCGCCGTTTTCCGAGCGGGCGATCGTAAACGGCTCGTCCATTCGGCGGGCGAGCACGACGGCCGGCCGGTTCCGGTATGCGCCCGGGGCGCCGTGCGCGAGTGCCGGATCGGCGGGCAGGTATTTGGCGTCGAAACGCGCGCGCGACACGACCCAGCGGTCGCCGGTCGAGCCCGTGATCAGCGCGTCGCCCGCGGCATAGCGGTTCGGGCCTTCGAGGCTCATCAGTTCGCCGTCGGCGTCCGCGAATGAAACCGCGACGGTTTCGTCCTTGACGACTTGACGGGCCTGCGGGTCGGTACGCAGATCGATGTGCTTGAGTTCGAGCATGGCGAGGAAGTGCGGGAAAAGCCGGGAGCTTATCCCGAATTCGGCGCGCCGTGTGACGCGCCGATCGCCTGTCGCGGGCGCGGCGCCGTTCGGCCCGGACGGGCAGCGCGGCGCCGGCGGGGAGGGCGTCAGGGCTGGGCGGGTGCGCTTGCGGCCGGCGCGGCTGCCGCCTTGCCTTCCTTGCCCTTCGCCTTGCCCTTGCCGCGGTGTTCGCCGCCGTGATTCAGCCAGCTGCGGAACGTCGTGTCGGCGAGCGCTTTCTGCTCGGCCGGGAAGCTCTCGTAGAGCGGCGCGAAGGCGTCGGCGAGCTTCTTCGCGCCGTCGGCGTTCGCCTGCGACAGCTCCGCATACTGCTTCATGTCGTCGAGCGCCGATACGTCGTGCTTGGCCATCCGATCACGATAGAGGCGGCCCATCGTGTCGCCGTTGTCGCGCATCGTGTCGGCGAAGGTCTTCCATTGCGGTTCCTGCGCCGACGTGATCTTCAACTGGTCGTGCAGATACTTGATGCGCTGCTCGACGCGCGCTTCGTGGCGTGCGGCGCGCTGCTCGGCGCTCGGGGCCGAAGCCGCGGGCGCCATCGCCGGGGCGCCCGCTTGCGGCTGCGCCGGGGTTTGTGCGAACGCACTGGCTGCAACGACGAGCGTAGCGAGGGTGAGCGAGATTTTCTTCATGGTTGGCTCTCCGGGGTGGTGTCTTGCGAGCGGGCGCGGCGGCAACTGCCGCAAGCGCATATCTCGCGTCGCATGCTATTAGTAGCACGTTGCGTGCGGTGCGGCAGTGAATGCGACACTTGCTTACATCCGATACGAATCGAAATTGAAAGGTTCGAATCGGCGCCGGGCGATGCCGTTTGGGCATGCCGGCGTTCGGCGCTATCATCGCGTCACCTTTCACTCAGCCGGCGCGTCGCGCACCGGCCCAGCCTCATGCGTCCACCCCGCCTCGATCAACTCGACGATCTCGACCGGCAACTCGTCGCGCTGCTGCAAGCCGATGCGCGCGCAAGCGTCGCGGATCTCGCACGCCAGCTCGACGTCGCGCGCACGACGGTCGTTGCACGCATCGCGCGGCTCGAACGCACCAACGTGATCGCCGGCTACAGCGTCCGGCTCGGGCAGGACGTGCTCGATGCGAGCATCTACGCGTATGTCGGCATCATCCTCACGCCGAAGTTCGGCAAGGACGTGTTGCGCAAGCTCGACCGGATGCCCGAAGTGCAACTGCTGTGCGCGGTGAGCGGCGAGTACGACTACGTCGCGTGGCTACGCGCCGATTCGCCCGAACGGCTCAACGACCTGCTCGACCAGATCGGCACGCTCGAAGGCGTCGAGCGCACGACGACGTCGATCATTCTGTCGCGCAAGATCGATCGCGGGACGATCGGCGGCTGAGACGCTCAAGGCCCGCGTGCGCCGCGCGTCCTGCGTCGGCGCATCGGTCCGGCTATCGGTCGGGCTGCACCGTGCCCGGCGGCCGCACGAGCGGGATCCGCACCGATACGCGCAACCCGCGCGATTCCCGTTCGTCCGCATACGCGAGCGTGATGCCGGCACCCATCCGGTCCGCGAGGATCTTCACGATCGACAGGCCGAGCCCGGAGCCGATCTGCACGTTGCCGGGCACCCGATAGAACGGATCGAACACGCGCTCGCGTTCGTTCGGCGCGATCCCCGGCCCGGTGTCGGCGATCGTCACGCACGCGTGCGTGTCGGTCCGTTGCGTCGACAGGTCCACGCGTCCGCCGGACGGCGTATAGCGGATCGCGTTGTCGACCAGATTCATCACCAGCGACGTGAGTTCGAGCTCGTCGACCGGCACGCGGGTGTCCGGGCCGTCCTCGACGCCGATGTCGAGCGACTTCGCGTCGGCCAGCGGCATCAGGTCTTCCAGCACGCGACGATAGATCGCATGGACCGATACGGCGCCGGGCGGCGCGGCCGGCGCGCTTTGCGCACGCGCGAGCGCGAGGAGTTGCCCGATCAGGTGGCGGCTGCGTTCGAGCCCGCCGCGCAGCGCGGCGAGTCGAGCACGCGCATCGTCGGGCAGATCGGTGTCGGCCAGGCGTTCGGCCTGCAGCGACATCGCCGTCAGCGGCGAGCGCAACTCGTGCGCGGCGTCGGCGACGAAACGACGCTGCGCGTCGACCGATTGCGCGACGCGCGCCAGCATCCGGTTGATCGCGACGACGAACGGCCGCACCTCGACCGGCACGCGATCGGCCGGCACCGGGCGCAGGTCGTGCTCGTCGCGCGCGTCGATGCCGGCGGACAGCGCGGCCACCGGACGCAGCAGCTTGCGCACGAGATCGGCGACGAGCAGCAGCAGGATCGGCACGAGGAGCAGCAGCGGCAGCGCGGTGCGCCACGCACTTTCGCGCGCGACGTCGTCGCGCATGCCGGCGTTCTGCGCGACCGCAATGCGTTCGCCGTTCGCGAAGGTACGGACCATCACGCGATACGCGTTGCCGCCGGCCTCGACCGTATGCAGTCCGTCGGCGAGCGTCGGCGGCAACGCGAGCGGCGGCGCGCCGTCGGTGCCCGGCTGCAGCGTGCCGCCGAGCGGCTGCACGATCACGCGCGACAGTTCGTCGCTTTCGCGCGCGGGCCCCGCGCCGGCGGCATGGGGCGACGGCGCGCGCTGATGGTCGAGCAGCGTCGCGACCTCGCGCAGCACGTCGTCCTGCAGTTCGTGCGCTTCGTCGAATGCCGATGAAAACGCGAACGCGGCCGCGGCCGTCGCGACGACCAGGATCACGGCAGACAGCACGACCGACAGCCGGAACCCGATCGACTCGCTCAGGCGCTTCTTGAAACCATCCATCCCACACCCCTGACGTTCTTGATCACGGTGCTGCCGAGCTTGCGGCGCAGCGAATGGATCAGGAATTCGACCGCGTTGCTTTCGACTTCCTCTCCCCAGCCGTACAGGCGATCCTCGAGCTCGCGGCGCGACAGGATCGCGCCGGGGCGCACCAGCAGCGCGCGCAGCAGCGAGAACTCGCGATTCGACAGCGGGACCGGCGCGTGCCCGTCGACGGCGGCCTCGCGCGTCGCCGGATCGAGCGACACGATGCCGTTGCTCAGCAGCGGCGCGGCCGAACCGGCACGACGCCGGATCGCGACGCGAATCCGCGCGAGCAGTTCGGCCATCTCGAACGGCTTCACGATGTAGTCGTCGGCGCCGCCGTCGAGGCCGCGCAGGCGGTCGTCGAGCCCGTCACGCGCGGTGACGATGAGCAGCGGCGCGCTGGCGTCCTTCGCGCGTATGCCGGCCAGCACGTCGAGCCCGTCGCGGCCGGGCAGGCCGAGGTCGAGCAGGATCAGGTCGTAGGGCTGGGCCGCGAACGCGGTCAACGCGTGGGCGCCGTCGGTGACCCAGTCGGTGGCGTACGACGCGTCCTTCAGCGCGGCATGGACTGCCTCGCCGATCATCGGGTCGTCTTCGACGAGCAGTATTCGCATACGTATTCTCCGTGCCGCGCAAACGCCGCCAGCGTATGCGATTCCCGGGCGCGCGTCACGTACCGCGCGCCCGGCGCCACGGTTATTTGCTGCCGAACCGGTCGAGGGCCGCGAGCAAGTTCTTCATCGCGGCGGCCGAATCGGCCTGGGTCGGGTGATCGGCGCGCAGCGCGCTGAGCGCGCGGTCGATCTCCTGGTCGACCATGTGCCAGTCGGCGGCGGCGCGCGGCTTGAGGCCGGCCTCGGCCGCGTCCCACGCGATCTCGAGATCCTTGATGCGCGTCTTCGCACCGGGCAGGTCGCCCTTGCCGACGAGCGTATTGACGTCGGCGGCGATCGTGCGGAACTGCGACAGGTCGCCGAGCTTCGACGCGTGGCCCGCCGCGGCCGACGCCGCAGCCGCTGCCGGCACCGAGGTCGATGCATTCGCATCCTGCTGCTTCGAGCAGCCGGCGGCGGCGCTCAGCAGGGCTATCGTGGCCGTGGCAACGGCGAGACGGGAAACGGAATAACGGAGGTGCATGGGGTGTCCTCGATGCGGTGAACGGAAAGGAAAGGGGGTCATTCGGCGGCGCCGGCACGCGTGTGCGGGCCGCTGCCGAATTGCGCGACGGCGACGAGCAGCACGATCACGGTCAGGAACAGCAGGCTCGTCCACGCGGCGCCGAAGCCGAGCCCGCCGTATGCGCGGGCCTGCGTGAGCAGGTCGCCGAGCGAGGCGCCGAACGGGCGCGTCAGGATGTACGCGATCCAGAACGCCAGGACCGCATTGACGCCGAGCCGCCACATCACGAACACGGCCGCGATCAACCCGCCGAAGATCAGCGCGCCGAGCGTGAAGCCGAGCCCGAGTGCCTCGGTCGCGAGATCGCCGGCGGCGGTGCCGAGCGCGAACGTGCAGAGGATCGCGGCCCAGTAGAACAGCTCGCGCCGCGGCGTGACGATCGTGTCGATCGACAGCGTGCCTTCGATGCGATGCCACACGAAGAAGATCGCGGCGAGTGTGACGGCAAATGCGGCGGTGCTCGCATACAGGCTCACGTTCAGGCCGTCGGTGAGCAGGTCGGTGATCTGCGTGCCGACGATGCTGACCAGCACCACTGTGAGCCAGTAGATCCACGGTACGTAGCGGCGCGTGCGCAATTGCAGCCACAGCGCGATCGCGAGCAGCGACGCCATCGCGATGCGCGTGAAGGTCTGGCCGAGGCCCGCGTTGACCGCGAGAAAGTCCGCGCCGGTTTCGCCGACCGTGGTCGACATGATCTTGATGATCCAGAACGACAGCGCGACGTCGGGCACCTTGTTCAGCCAGTGCGATGCGCGTTTGACGGGCAGGGATTGCATGCGATGTCTCCTTCGAGAGCGGGTGGTTGGCATGCAGTCTGAAACGGGAGACTTAGGCCAGCCATAGCGCGGCCGGCAACGGGCTAAATCGCATCGTTTCGACATTTCGACGAAATATATCGTCGTAACGTCGAAATTATCGGTCGTTTCGCATCATTCTTCGTCTTGGAACTGATTTTGCGCGTCTCTACACTGTGTTCATGGCTCAACGCCGTCCACAACACCAAACCCATCATCAGGAGATAAGCGCATGAAAATCGCCATCGTCGGCGCAGGTCTGATCGGCCACACCATTGCTCACATGCTGCGCGAAACGGGCGACTACGAAGTCGTCGCGTTCGACCGCGATGCGGATGCGCTCGCGAAGCTGTCGCGCGAAGGCATCGCGACGCAACGGGTCGATTCGGCCGACGCGAACGCGATTCGCGAAGCAGTGAAGGGCTTCGATGCGCTCGTCAACGCGCTGCCTTATTACCTCGCGGTCAACGTTGCCGCCGCCGCGAAGGCTGCCGGCGTCCATTACTTCGACCTGACCGAAGACGTGCGCGCGACCCACGCGATCCGCGAACTGGCCGACGGCTCCGACCGTGCGTTCATGCCGCAGTGCGGCCTCGCGCCGGGTTTCATCGGCATCGCCGCGCACGAACTGGTGAACGGCTTCAGCGAAGTGCGCGACGTGAAGATGCGCGTCGGCGCGCTGCCCGAGTATCCGACCAACGCGCTGAAGTACAACCTGACGTGGAGCGTCGACGGCCTGATCAACGAATACTGCCAGCCGTGCGAAGCGATCCGCGACGGCCGCAAGCAGTGGGTGCAGCCGCTCGAAGGCCTCGAGCACTTCTCGCTCGACGGCACCGAATACGAAGCGTTCAACACGTCGGGCGGCCTCGGCACGCTGTGCGAGACGCTGTCGGGCAAGGTCGAGACGCTCGACTACAAGTCGGTGCGCTACCCGGGCCACCGCGAACTCGTCCAGTTCCTGCTCGAGGACCTGCGCCTGTCGACCGACCGCGACACGCTGAAGTCGATCATGCGCCGCGCGGTGCCGTCGACGAAGCAGGACGTCGTGCTCGTGTTCGTCACGGTGACGGGCGTGAAGGATGGTCAGCTCGTGCAGGACGTGTTCACGCGCAAGATCTTCGCGAAGGACGTGTGCGGGATGCACATGAGCGCGATCCAGATCACGACGGCCGGCGCGATGTGCGCGGTGCTGGATCTGTTCCGCGAGAAGAAGCTGCCGCAGAGCGGTTTCATCCCGCAGGAAAAGGTATCGCTGAAGGCGTTCCTGTCGAACCGCTTCGGCAAGCTGTACGAAGGCGGCACGATGGAGCGCGTGCACGCGGTGGCCTGACCACCCGCCTCAGGCACGAGGGCCGTACGACGCCGGGAGCGCAGCAGCGCTTCCGGCGTTGTTTTTTGCGGGAGCGGGAAGGGCGCCGGTGCCGGTCAGGCCGGCAGCGGCGGGACGATCGTCGCGGCGGGCGCGGGCGGCACGATGCGGTACAGCAACGCGTCGACGTCCTTGTCGGACGGCGCGGTGTTGTCGAACATCACGATGCCGTCGCATTCGCGGCCGGTCGGCACGAAGCGGCGCTGCCGGTATTCGTCCCAGTGCGTGAGCTTGTACGCATCGTTCGGGTTGCCGCGCGCGACGATCCGCGCGTGCGCGACGTCTTCCGACGTGTGGACCCAGACGACCGTCAGCGCGACGTCCGGCCCGATGCCGAGCCACGCGCGGTCGAGGATGCGCCGGTCGCGTACTTCGCGCGACAGCGGGCCGACGACGATCGCGCCGATGCCGAGCGCGAGATTTTCACGGGCCGTGTCGAGCAGGCCGTGGTATTCGGGATCGCGCAGATGCTTCAGGTAGAGCGGGCTGTCGCGGTCGTTCGGATCCTCGGTGAGCGCGCCCATCGCGGCCGAGCTGTAGCGGCCGTACAGCGTGTCCTTGTCGAGCAGGCAGAAGGCCTCGCCGGTGGCGCGCATCAGCGGCCCGATGAGCCGCTTCGCGAGCGTGGTCTTGCCGGTGCCGGCGTGACCGCAGAAGAACACCAGGTGCGTCACGAATACCGGCTCCCCAACTTCTGGCCCGACGTGTCGCCGCGCGTGTCAGCGCGCTTGTCGTCGCGCGAGAACACTTCCGCTTCCAGCCACATCGCGTTGATGATGCCGAAGCCGAGCGCCACGCAGATGCCGAGTATCCACGAGAAATACCACATGGGTCTGTCTCCTTGACGGTGGGGCCGCACGGCCGTGCGGCGGGCTTGCCGAAGTGCGTCGCTGCGGCGCACGCAGCCCGATCATGACCAATATCGGCGTGCCGCGCAAGCCGGGCCGCCCGCGCAGCAAACCGGTAAACTGATGCGCAAACCGCAACGTCACGGACAACATGCTGATCAACTGTGCTGCATACCAGGATGGCCGCAAGCTGGCCGACATCGATATCGACGCCATCAGCGACTACGTGTCGAAGCCCGAATGCTTCGTGTGGGTGGCGCTGAAGGATCCGACGCCCGAGGAAATCGACCTGATGGGCGAGGAGTTCGGGCTGCACGAGCTCGCGCTCGAGGATGCCCGCAAGGGCCATCAGCGGCCGAAGATCGAGGAATACGGCGATTCGCTGTTCGCGGTGCTGCATATGGTCGAGCTCGACGAAGAAGACGAACTCAAGGTCGGCGAACTGAACGTGTTCGTCGGCCCGAACTATGTGCTGTCGATCCGCAACCATACCGAGCAGGATTTCCGCGACGTGCGCAAGCGCTGCGAGCGCGAGCCGCATCTGCTGCAGGAAGGCTCGGCGTTCGTGTTCTACGCGCTGATGGACCAGGTCGTCGACCGTTATTTCCCGATCCTCGAAACGCTCGGCGCCGAACTCGAGGAACTCGAGGACCGCATCTTCACGAAGGCGACACCGGCGTCGTCGCGCGCGATCATCGAGGATCTCTATTCGCTGAAGCGCCGGCTCGTGATGCTGCATCAGCACACGGCGCCGCTGATCGAGCCGCTCGCGAAACTCACCGGCGGGCGCGTGCCGCAGGTCTGCAGCGGGATGGATGCTTATTTTCGCGATGTGTACGACCATCTGCAGCGGATCGTGAAGACGATCGAAGGGCGGCGCGAGATGGTCGTGACGGCGATCCAGGTCAACCTCGGCATGATTTCGCTCGCCGAGAGCGAGGTGACCAAGCGGCTCGGCTCGTTTGCCGCGCTGTTCGCGATTCCGACGATGATCGCCGGCATCTACGGGATGAACTTCGCGAACATGCCCGAGCTGCACCTGAAATACGGTTTCTACGGCTGCATCGCGGTGATGCTCGCAGCCGATCTCGGGCTGTGGTGGCGTTTCAAGCGGGCAGGGTGGCTGTAGCGCCGCGTGCCTAGCGCGGCGCGTGCTTGCCGATCACGACGCGCCATGGACGTACGCGCCACGATTTCACGAGACCGTTCTGCACGTACGGATCGGCGCGCGCGAACGACTCGGCCGCTTCCGGCGAATCGCCTTCGAACACGAGCACGGCCTGGTCGGCCGGATCCGACAGCGCGCCGGCGAGCATGAGTTCGCCGCGCTCGGTCGCGGCCTGCGCGAGCGCGAGGTGCTGCGCGCGAAACGGTTCGCGCCGGGACAGGTAATCGTCGACGAGCTCGTAGATCAACTGGTAATGCATGCGTTGCTCCGGGAAGGGTCGGTGGCCGTGGCCGGTGTGTCGGTGAGGCCGTCGGTTGGCCTGCTGCGGCCAGTATAGGATAGCCGGTCGGTGGCAGCGCGGCGCCAGCGGCCGCTTATCCTCGTTCTCAAAAATGCAACTAACGGTCCGGTTGGTTTGCGCCCCGGAATTCCTGCCGTCATCGCGTGTTCGATGTATCGGCCCTGGCGTCTTGTGCGGCAAGGTGAGCCTGGAAGGGCTGCAGGACGGGCCCGCGCACGAGCGACGCGATGACGCCCCGTCTACCGCGGCGGCCCGCGCCTACGCCTTGTATCCGATCGTACGCAGCAGATCCTTGCGCCAGCGCACGTCGTCGTCGTTTTCGACGCCGAGCGGCGGAAAGCCGTCGACGACGCCGACGATCCCGCGTCCTTGCGCGGTTTCCGCGACGATCACGTCGGTCGGGTTCGCGGTCGCGCAGTAGATCCGGCAGACCTCCGGCACGGCCTTGATCGCATTGAGCACGTTGACCGGATAGAAGCCGTCGCCGAGGAACACGATGAACGCGTGACCGGCGCCGATCGCCAGCGCGTTGCGGCACGCGAGTTCGACGAGTTCCGCATCGGTGCCCGAACGGCGCACGAGCCGTTTGCCCGAGGCCTCGCAGAATGCGAGCCCGAAACGGATGCCGGGCACGGTGCCGACCAGTGTCTCGTGGATGTCCTCGACGGACTTGATGAAGTGCGACTGGCCGAGGATGAAATTCACGGGCTCCGGTTTATCGATGGCAATGGTGTGCAGTTGCAGCATGGCGGACCTCGTCTGGCGATGCGGCGCGCGTGCCGCAATGAACTCTCCCAGCTTAGTACGCGGCTGCCGGCGTCGAAAGCGGCGGGCGCGTCCTATCCTTCGTTGTGTAGGGCGCGCAAGCGCGAACGCAACGGAGGCGACCATGGACGTGCGGCAGGGCTTCGTGGACTGCGTGGGGCGCACGCCGCTGATCCGGCTGGCGAAGCTCAGCGCGGAAACGGGCTGCGAAATCCTGGGCAAGGCGGAATTCATGAATCCGGGTGGCTCGGTGAAGGATCGCGCGGCGCTTTACATCATCCGCGACGCCGAGCAGCGTGGCGCGCTGAAGCCGGGCGGCACCGTCGTCGAGGGCACGGCCGGCAACACGGGGATCGGTCTTGCGCATATCTGCGCGGCGCGCGGTTATCGCTGCGTGATCGTGATTCCCGACACGCAATCGCCGGACAAGATGGCGATCCTGCGTACGCTTGGCGCCGACGTACGCCCGGTCCCGGCGGCGCCGTACCGTGATCCGAACAACTATCAGAAGATTGCCGGGCGGCTCGCGGACGAACTCGACAACGCGGTATGGGCCAACCAGTTCGACAACGTCGTCAACCGGCAGGCGCACTACGAGACGACCGGGCCGGAAATCTGGCGCGACACCGCGGGCACGGTCGATGCATTCGTCTGCGCGACCGGCACGGGCGGCACGCTGGCGGGCGTGAGCCGTTACCTGAAGGAGCAGAATCCGGCGGTCCGGATCGTGCTGGCCGATCCCCGCGGCAGCGGACTCTACGGTTACGTGAAAGCGGGCGATCTCAGCGCCGAAGGCAGCTCGATCACCGAAGGCATCGGCTCGACGCGCGTCACCGCGAATCTCGCCGACACGCAGATCGATGACGCCGTGCGGATCGACGATGCGCTGTGCGTGAAGATGGTCTACCGGCTGCTGCGCGAAGAAGGGCTGTACGTCGGTGGATCGAGCGGCATCAACGTCGCGGCGGCGGTCTGGCTGGCCCGCCGGATGGGCCCGGGGCACACGATCGTGACGTTGCTGTGCGATCGCGGCGACATCTATCGTGCGCGGCTTTTCAATCGCGAATGGCTGCGCGAAAAGGGGTTGGAACCGGAGCTGGCGCCGGAATGACAGAGGGGCGAGGCGGCGATTTCCATTGGCCCGAATGCGACCTATGCTGAACAAATCCGGAGCGAACTCCGTTCGCCCGATTCGCCCAGACGAGGTGTGCCATGCCTGTATCTGCCACCCTGCAGGATTGCCTGCGCCAGAAGTCATCGCGGTACGAAGTCGTGTACCACCCCTATAGCCATACGAGCATGGAGACGGCCGCCGCCGCGCATATTCCCGGCGATCGTCTCGCGAAAACCGTGCTGCTCGAGGACGACGAGGGCTACGTCGCCGCCGTGTTGCCGACGACGCACGCCGTGCGCCTGTCGGACCTCTGGGTGAAGACGGGACGCCATCTCGTGCTCGCCCGGGAAGTCGAGCTGCGCGAACTGTTCAAGGATTGCGACATGGGCGCGCTGCCGCCGGTCTGCATGGCGTACGGGATGAAGACGTTCCTCGAGGAACGTCTCGCGGAGCAGCCGGAAGTCTATTTCGAGGCCGGCGACCACGAAGCGCTGATCCACATGATGCAGGACGAATTCCTGATGCTCATGGAGACGGCCGAGCGCGCGCATTTCTCGCACAAGATGCAGGGCATGCATTCCTGAGCACGCGGCGCATGCGGTGAGGCGCGCATCGGTACGCACGCGTGTGCGCCGATGCGCGGGCGGCAGGGTCGTGTGCCACGTCGTCGGCTTTCACGCACGATAGTTAATTCGATATGCGAAGTAATTTTTATGGATCCCATGCGGTGAAGGAGGGTCTTGTATTTGCATCGGATTCCGTATTGATTGTTTGGGTAGCCATGCGCGTTCTTGACGTGTCGCGGAAGCGGTGCAGGCCGGTCTGGGGCAGGTAGCCAGGGGGGCGGACGATCGATGCCGGCGTTGGCGACGCGAACGGGCGAAACTGACCGGTCGCCTCCGAATCGGGTCATTTTGCTGCGACGCAGGAAATACGCGGATGCCTATGTTGGAAGAACTTAATATCCGGTTCCGTATATACCAATACAAAACGATTACCGTTTAAATAATAAAAGATTGATTTATTCTTACTGGAATATTATTTGAATAAACCCTCCAAACTTTGTATTCGGACATCAAATAAAGTTTGACGGCAAAATTTTTTCCTTGCTATCGTCTGCACCCAAGTGAACGGCGCCATTGACATCACCGTGTAACGAACGGCGAATCGTCATACGAAATACGAGGTTGCGCCCGCCAGCTGACAATTGCCTGAACGTGCGGGTGCATGGATTTCCGGTGTGACACCGGGCCGCGCCTGCCGGAACGATTCCTTGAAAAAGAATGAATTGGAATTCGAATGTAATTCTTTCAATTCGGATTGCTAATTGAATTTGAAATGAAATTTTCGGATTGATGCGGTGGCGATGCCGACCTGGCTGCGCCGCCGGCAGCAATCCGAAACTGGGCGAATCGCTTGGGGGATGGAAGGTGGGCATGAAAGTCGAAGAACGTCTGGCTACATCGAACAGCGGACTGGCCATGCTGGGGCGTCCGCGAGAGTTCGGCAAGAAGCAGCAGAATCCGGTGCGCCGGTTCGGCGGCATCGGCATCGTCCTGGTGCTGCATGTCGTGCTGATCTACGCATTGCTCAATGGCCTCGCGACGAAAGTCGTGCAGGTGATCCAGCATCCGATCGAAACCCGCATCATCGAGCCGGTCAAGCCGCCGCCGCCACCGCCGATGCCCGTGGTCAAACTCCCGCCGCCGAAATTCGCGCCGCCGCCGCCGCCGTTCGTGCCGCCGCCGGAAGTGCCGGTGCAGGCGCCGCCGCAGGCGACGATCACGCACCAGGCGGCTCCCGTCCCTTCCGCGCCGGCCGTACAGGCGCCGGTCGTGGCACCCGCTCCGGCGGCCAAGCCGGTCAGCCATGACGTCGGTGTCGTCTGCCCGAACTCGGACTCGCTGCGCGCGTCGATCCAGTACCCGAAGGAAGCGCAGGAAAACAACATCACGGGTGACGTGACGATCGAATTCGTCGTGGATGCGGAAGGGAACATCACGAACGAGCGGGTGGCGCAGTCCGCTGATCCGATCCTCGATCGCGCCGCGTTCAACACCGTGAAACGGTTCAAGTGTGTCGCGCAGGGCCAGTCGGTGCGGGTCCAGGTGCCGTTCTCGTTCAATCTGAATTGATGCAGTGGGCGGCCCGGCGCGAGCCGGGCCGGGGAAAACCATCTCGAACTGACATGTTTAGTTCAACGAAATAGCAGGAGTGGGGTATGACGAAGCGTTCACTGGCCGCGCTGGCGGCAAGCATGTTGATGTCCGTCGCGGCGGTCGACGGGTTCGTTGCGCCACAGCTCGCCCACGCGCAGGCAAGCGGTGCGGCCGGCACGTCGGCGCAGGCCGCGGCGCCGTCGGCCGCGCCCGCGCCGGTTCCGGCCGCCGCCGAGCCGGCTCCGCCGCCCGCACCGGCCACGACGGAAGCGGTCGAGAATCCGTACGGGCTCGGCGCGCTATGGAAAAACGGCGACTTCGTCGCGCGTTTCGTGTTGATCCTGCTGGTGATCATGTCGATGGGAAGCTGGTACATCATGATCACGAAGTTCCTGGAACAACTGCGTGCGAATCGCCGCGCGAAGCTGGCGGACGCACAGCTCTGGACCGCGCCGTCGCTGGCCGAGGGCGCGAAGCTGCTCGATGAGGCGTCGCCGTTCCGGTTCATCGCCGAAACGGCGATCGAGGCCGGCGAGCATCACGAAGACGCGCTGCTGGAAGCGGTGGACCGCAACACGTGGATCGACGTCTCGGTCGAACGCTCGATCACGAACGTGTCGAACCGGATGCAGGACGGACTCGCGTTTCTGGCGACGGTCGGCTCGACGGCCCCGTTCGTGGGGCTGTTCGGTACGGTCTGGGGGATCTATCACGCGCTGACGGCAATCGGCATCGCGGGCCAGGCATCGATCGACAAGGTCGCGGGCCCGGTGGGCGAGGCGCTCATCATGACCGCGATCGGCCTGGCCGTCGCGGTGCCGGCGGTGCTCGGCTACAACTTCCTGGTCCGGCGGAACAAGTCGGTGATGGAGCGGGTCCGCAACTTCGGCGCGCAACTGCACGCGGTGCTGCTGGCCGGCAACCGGCGTCCGGTGCGTGCGTCGTCGCCGGCGGCAGCGGCATCGCTCGCGAACTGATCGGCTGACGGAGACGCGCGATGGCCATGAACGTCGGGCAGGACGATAGCGACGAGGTGATCGCCAACATCAACACGACGCCGCTCGTCGACGTGATGCTGGTGCTGCTGATCATCTTCCTGATCACGATCCCGGTCGTGACGCACACGATCCAGCTGCAGCTGCCGAAGGAGACGGTGCAGCCGCTGCAGACGACCCCGAAGAGCATCGAGATCGCGGTGAATCGCGATGGCGATTTCTTCTGGGGCGAGCAACTGGTGGACGCGCCGACGCTGCTCGCGAAACTGAAGGGCGTGTCGCAGCAGCAGCCGCAACCGAGCGTCCACGTACGCGGCGACCAGAACACCCGCTACGAGTTCATCGGTAGGGTCGTCACGATGTGCGAGCGCGCGGGGATCGCGAAGCTGTCGTTCATCACGGAGCCGCCTGCGCGCGGTGGTTAGTGTTGCTGGGGAAGCGTTGCGAGGCGGGGGGATGGGGCGGGTGCCAAGGCACTCACTCTTATCGACCGCAAAGCATGGGACCGGCGCAAGCGCTAATGCGCTAACGCGGGTCGACCGCGAAGCATGGGACCGGCGCAAGCGCTAAAGCGCTAACGCTGGTCGACCGCGAAGCATGGGATCCGAGTAGGCGCTAAAGCGCCAACTCGGATCGACCGCAAAGCATGGGACCCGCGTAAGCGCTAAAGCGCTAACGCGGGTCGACAGGAGCCGACGATGGGAATGAATGTGCCTTCGGGTGGGGGCAATGCGGAACCGGAAGTGATGGTGGACATCAACACCACGCCGCTGATCGACGTGATGCTGGTGTTGCTGATCATGCTGATCATCACGATCCCGATTCAGATGCATTCGGTGAAGATGGACTTGCCGGTGGGCAATCCGCCGCCGCCGGCAACGCCGCCGGAAATCGTGCAGATCGACATCGACTTCGACGGCACGACGACATGGAACGGCGCACCCGTGCCGGATCGTGCGGCGCTCGAGTCGAAACTGACGCAAGTCGCGGCGGAACCGGTGCAGGCGGAGATCCATCTGCGACCCAACAAGCTGGTGCCGTACAAGGACGTGGCGGCCGTGCTGGCATCCGCGCAACGCGTGGGCGCGACCAAGATCGGCCTGATCGGTAACGAACAGTTCATGCAATGACGAAACGGACGAGCCGATGAACCAGCGACGATGGAAACGGATGATGGCGGTGACGGCGCTCGGCACGGCATGCATGCTCGGCCGGCCGGCGTTGCCGGCGGATGCGCTGCGGCCGGACGTGGCGAAACCGCTGGCGGCGGCACAGGAGCTGTACCGGGCGCACAAGTATCGCGATGCGCTCGGCAAGATCGCCCAGGCCGCGGCCGTGCCCAACCGGACACCGTACGAAACGTACATGGTGGAAGAGATGCGCGGCGCCGCGGCGATGGCGGCAGGCGACTCCGGCACGGCCGCCCAGGCCTACGAAACGGTGCTGAACTCGGGGCGGTTGTCGGGCGAGGACGAGCAGCGGACGACGGCGGCGCTGGCCGGCATCTACTTCCAGCAGAAGAATTACCCGCTGGCGATCCGGACCGCGCAGCGCTACCTGAAGGCGGGGGGAACGGATCCGGAAATGCGCACGCTGCTCACGCAGTCGTATTACCTGTCGAACGATTGCGCACCGGTCGTGAGCCAGTTGAAAGCGAGCACGGACGCGCAGGCGAATGGCGGACACGCGCCGGATGAAGGGCAGTTGCAGATGCTCGCGACCTGCGCACAGAAAGTGAAGGACGGCAACGCGTACCGCGGTGCGCTCGGGCTGCTGGTGGCCTATCACCCGAGCCCCGCGTACTGGGACGAAATGGTCACGGCCATTCGCGGCAACCCCGGGTATCTGTCGTCGCTCGACCTCGACATCTACCGGTTGCGCCGTGCGACAGGATCGCTCGCGACGGCCGACGCCTACATGGAGATGACACAGCTCGCGCTGGTGGCGGGACAGCCCGCCGAAAGCAAGCAGGTGATCGACCAGGGGTTCGCGGCCGGCGTACTCGGCAAGGACGCGCAGGCGGACCGCGAGAAGCGGCTGCAGACGCTCGCCGCCAAGCGCGCGCAACCGGGCGCGGATGCCGCGACGCCGGTGGCGCCGCTCGATGCGGGGATGAACCTCGTCTTTGCGGGCCATGCGCAGCAGGGCTTGCCGATGATGGAGCAGGCGATCGCGAAGGGCGGGCTCGAGCATCCCGATGCGGCGCGACTGCGGCTCGGCGAGGCGTACTACGTGGCCGGCCAGAAAACGCGCGCGGTGCAGGTGCTGCGCACGGTCAAGGGGGCCGACGGTTCCGGTGACCTGGCCAAGCTCTGGACGGCAGTGGCATCCCGGTAACGCAACGGAACGGCGCGACGGCGCGACGGCGCGCAATGCAGGCGCGGTCGGCAGGCGGCATGCCGCCACTGTAATGCAAGTGCTAGACGGTCAGGTCCGACGAGGAAAAGGGGCAGCCTTGTTAGTTAGTAAACCGAATGAAATATGCGAGGGCCGCGTGACCGCGCCGATCCGGAATCGCGCTGCGCCGCGTGCGGCTTTCGTGCGACAGCAGCGTGTAGCCGGGTGTCACGCCCGGCCGGTCGCGTCATCGCTTCGGTCAAGGATCGCCGACATCAAACCGATTTCGACTGCGAGGTTCCGTCTCTCCATGCCTTTGCCCCCTGATGAGTCGGTGCTCGTCGCCGTGTCGCTCGGCAACAAGATCCGGGCGCTGCGCCAGCGCCTGAAGCTCACGCTCGACGAAACGGCGACCATCGCCGGCATTTCGAAACCGTTCCTGTCGCAGGTCGAGCGCGGGCGGGCAACGCCGTCGATCACGTCGCTGGTCCGGATCGCGAAGGCGCTTGGCGTGACGATGCAGTATTTCATCGACACGCCGACGGAAGCGCGCTCGGTGTGCCGCGGCAACGCACTGAAGTATTTCCAGTTCGCGAATTCGGCGAGCCTGTTCGCCCGGCTGACGAACCTGGTGGACGGCCGCAAGCTCGACGCAATTCTCGTGCGGGTGCCGGTGGGGCAGTCGCCGTCGGAGGTGACGACGCATGCGGGCGAGGAGTTCGTCTACGTGATGCGCGGGCAGGTCGCGCTGACGCTCGAGGATTGCACGTTCACGCTGAACGAGGGCGATACCGCGCATTACGAATCGACGATGCCGCATGCATGGCACAACACGGCGGACGAGGAGGCCGTGATCGTCTGGGTCGGCACGCCGAGACTGTTCTAGCGGCGCGGCCGGCGCGGTGCGCCGCGATGAAGGAGAAGTACCCGATCGACAGCGGATGGCACGTGGTGCGGCGCGAGAACCGTGTCGCCGTCCGCGGGAATTTCCGTTGATCGAATCGGGAAGCAGTACGCAATGCGCTCAATGCAGGTAGTTAGTATGACGAATCAAAATCAAAAAAGGCGGTGGTGCTGAATGGCGCGGGTGCCCCGAGGCCGATCCGTTCGAGTCATCGCAGTCGGAAGGGTGGCAATCGCGGGTTCCGGTACACGGGCGCCCAGGACGTGCAAGGAATCCACAAGATTCCGGCGCGCAGCAGGTGGGGTCTTACTACGAGCGAGAGGGAACAAGATGAAGCAAAGAGTTTTGGCGTTGGCCATCAAGAGGATAGTCTGGGCGGAACTGGCGCTGACGGCCGTACTGGTGCCGCCGGCGTTCGCCCAGAGCCAGCCGGCGCCGGGCGCCGTCGCGGTCGCGGATGCGGTCGCGACCGGCGCGCCCGTGACCGTCGCACAGGCGGGCGGCACGTCGGGCGCGGCCGCTGCGACGGGTGCCGCGGCGCCCGACGCGGCGTCCGGTGCGGCAGCGGAGGCCACGCCCGCGACATCCGGTGCGAACGGGCAGGGCAAGGTCGCGCAGATCAAGCGGTTCGAAGTGACGGGCTCGCTGATCCGGCAGGCCGACAAGACCGGTTTCCAGCAGGTGCAGACGATCACGCCGAAGGAAATCCAGGCCAGCGGCGCGGTGACCGTCACCGACTTCCTGCGCGATGCGGCAGCCAACTCGGCGAACAGCTGGGGCGAGGGACAGTCGGGCAACTTCGCGGCCGGCGCCGCCGGCATCGCGCTGCGCGGCCTGTCCGAGAAATATACGCTCGTGATGATCGACGGCCAGCGCGTGGCGCCGTACGCGTTCTTCTCGAACAGCGTCGATTCGTTCTTCGACCTCAATACGATCCCGCTCAACGATATCGAGCGCATCGAAATCGTGAAGACGGGCGCCGTGTCGCAATACGGCTCGGACGCGATCGGCGGGGTCGTCAACATCATCACGAAGCACGATTTCCGCGGCCTGCAGCTCGACGGCAGCCTCGGCAGCGCGATCAACGCCGGCAATGGCGACGGGACGATAAAGTTCGGCGTGCTCGGCGGCTTCGGCGACTTGAACGCCGACCGCTTCAACGTGACGGCGGCGCTCAGCTACTACAAGTCGAACGGCTTCACGCTCGCCGACCGCGATTCGACCCGCAACCAGGACTTCACGGGCAAACCGGGCGGCTTCTCGCTGCTCGCGCCGTCCTACTGGAACATGCCCGGCGGCGTCGCGCAGGCGTTGAGCGGCGGCTGCCCGTTCGGCGGCTCGGTGCATCCTGCCGTGTCGAATTCGCTGTCGGCCGGGTCGCCGGGCACGGTCTGCGCGTACAACACCGCTGAAAGCACGTCGATCCTGCCGATGACCGAGCGCCTGAACGCGAAGATCCATGCAGACTTCAAGATCGACGACAAGACGACCGCGTTCGCGGATTTCCTCGAGAGCTACAACACGACCACGACCAACGACGGCCTGTGGAACAACGTGATCGGCAACCCGCAGAACCCGGCGCTCGTGTGGAATCCGCAAACGAAGCTGCTGTCGCCGTTCAACACGGTCGTGCCGATCAGCAATCCGTACAACACGACGGGCGCGGCCACGCCGCTTACCTATGCGTTCCCGAACACGGTCGCGCAGAAGACCTGGGCCAACTACTGGCGCGCGGCCGCCGGCATCAAGGGATCGTTCACGCTGCCGTACGGCGACTGGGACTGGGCGACGTCGGTCAGCCATTCGCAGAGCACGGTGTCGAACGTGTTCACGAACCAGCTGAACGTCAACGCGCTGAACAACATCTACCAGAACGGCACGCTGAATTTCGCGAACCCGGCGGCGACGCCCAACGGATTCAACGGGCTGTACCAGGAAGCGAACAACCTCGGCATCTCGAAGCTCGACACGATCGACGCGACGCTGTCGACGCCGAACCTGTTCCATCTGCCGACCGGTGACGTCGGTATCGGCTTCGGCGCGCAGTTCACGCACCAGAGCGAAGTGCTGACGCCGGGCTCGGAATACCTGAGCGGGGCCGTCGTCACGCCGGACCTGGAGACGGTGAACGGCCAGCGCAACGTCGCGGCCGTCTACTACCAGATCAACGTGCCGATCCTCGAGAACCTGACGTTCAGCCAGGCAGGCCGTTACGACCACTACACGGACGTGGGCGGCGCCTTCTCGCCGCGCTTTGCGTTGCGCTACCAGCCGATCAAGGCCCTCACGCTGTATACGTCGTACAACCGCGGCTTCCGTGCACCGACCTTCGTCGAGGACAGCAAGTCGCAGACGCTCGGCATCCAGGTCGACCCGGCCACCGGCCAGAACTATACGTCGATCACCGTCGGCAACCCGCACCTCTCGCCGGAACGCACGCGCAACTTCAACATCGGCTTCCAGGTCTCGCCGAGCCGCTACACGGATCTCGGTTTCGACTGGTACAAGATCCGCATCGACAGCGTGATCGGCCAGGGCGCGCCGTCGCTGGTCGCGACCGACCCGACGACGGGCCAGTTGCTGTACAAGGTGATTCCGTATCAGAACCTCGGCTACCTCGACACGAACGGCTTCGAAGGTACGTTCCGCCAGGCCCTGCCGCTCAAGGGCTGGGGCACGGTCACGCTGTCGGGTGACTGGGCGTACATCAACAGCTACAAGATCGGTTTCCCGGGCGGCACACCGGTGAACGGTGCGGGCAACAACTTCACGATCACGCAGCCGTTCGGCGGCAGCTTCCCGCGCTGGCGCGGCAACACGACGCTGGACTGGAACTACCGGAAGTTCGATGCGGCGCTGACGTGGGAGTTCACCGGTCCGTACGCGCAGAACCTCACGCCGGCGCCCGCGCCGTCGAAAGTCGGTTCGTACAGCCAGTTCAACCTGATGATGTCGTACACGGGCTTCAAGAACTGGACGATCTACGGCGGCATCAACAACATCTTCAACCGTACGCCGCCGTACGACCCGATCTTCGCGAACGGCACGCTGGACCAGAGCGGCTATGACACGTCGGTGTATTCGTACATCGGCCGGTTTGCGCAGATCGGCGCGACGTACAAGTTCTGATGGCGATTGCGATGCACTGACAGGCTTTAGACCGGCCGCTCCGCGTCCACACCCCCCCTTTATGGAGCGGCCTTTTTTCGCCTGGCGCCACGACGGTGCAGCTTGCAGGATCTTCTACAGCACGAACACCCAGCGGGACGCGGCGGGCACGCGGCGTCCGGCACAGGCTTCGACCGCGCGCGGGCGTCACGCCCGCACGCTTCCGGACAGACTGACCATGACACTGTTGAAATGGCGATGGACACGTGAGCCGCGCCACGCGCGCCCGACGCGCACGCACGCACGGATGCGCAACGGCACGCGTGCCGCGCTGCTCGCCTGCGCGGCGCTATTCGTGTCGGGCGGCGCCATGCCACGGGCCGCGCTCGCGGTGTCGGCGATCTCGCAATACGACCAGCCGAAGTATCGGCCGGATTTCACGCATTTCGACTATGCGGATGTGGATGCTCCGGACACCGGCACGCTCAATTTCGAAAACTACGACGAGCGGCAAAGCTACGATTCGCTGAACCCGTTCCTCGTGCGCGGCTCGCCCGCGCCGGACATCAAGAACCTGATGTTCGACACGCTGATGCAGCGCAGTTGGGACGAACTCGCATCCGAATACGCGTTGATCGCCGACGACGTCGAGATCGCGCCCGACGGGACGTCCGCGACGTTCCACATCAACCCGGCCGCGCGCTTCTCGAACGGCGACGCGATTACCGCGGCCGACGTCAAGTATTCGTTCGACACGCTGACGAGCCCGCAGGCATCGCCGATCTACAACGCGCAGTTTTCGATCATCAAACGCGCGGTGGTGGTCGACAGCCATGCGGTCCGTTTCGAATTCAAGCACGCGGAGCGCGACGCGGCGCTGATCGCGGGCGACCTGCCGGTGTTCTCGCCGAAATGGGGGCAACGCGCGGACGGCACGCGGCCGCCGTTCGACCAGATCGCGAACACACCGCCGATCGCGAGCGGCGCGTACCTGATCGAGCAGCGCAAGAACGACAAGCAGATCCGCTACGTGCGCAACCCGCACTACTGGGCCGCGAACCTGCCGTCGCGGCGCGGGATGTTCCGCTTCTCCCGCGTGTCGTTCAAGCTGTACCTGGACGAGTACACGGCGCTCGAAGCGTTCAAGGCCGGCGACATCGACGCGCGGATGGAATACAGCTCGACGCAATGGGCGCGCAAGTACGTCGGCAAGAATTTTCGCAACGGCCTGCTGAAGAAGGGCGAATTCCCGGACGGCCCCGCGCAGATGCAGGGGTTCCTGATCAACATGCGCAAGCCGATGTTCCAGGACGTGCGCGTGCGGCGTGCGCTCGCGCTGGCGTTCGACTTCGACTGGATGAGCCGGATGATGTTCTACGGCCAATATCGCCGCACCAGCAGCTTCTGGGAGGCGAGCCCGTTCGCGGCGTCCGGCATGCCGAGCGCGAAGGAGCTCGCGCTGCTCGAACCGTACCGGTCGACACTGCCGCCCGAGGTGTTCGGCCCGATGGTCAGCCAGCCATCGACGCTGCCGCCCGGTTCGCTGCGCGCGAACCTGAAGGAAGCGCGCGACCTGCTTGCGCAGGCCGGCTGGCACTATCGCGACGACGCGCTGCGCGACGCGAACGGCACGCCGATGACGATCGAGATCATCGACGACCAGCCCGGCATGGACCGCCTGATCCTGCCGTACACGCAGGCGCTCGCGACGCTCGGCATCCACGCGTACCTGCACGAGATCGACAGCGCCCTCTACCTGAAGCGGCTCGACAATTTCGAGTACGACATGACGACGTACATCTACCTGCCCGTGACGATCCCGGGCGCGGAGCTGACACGCCGTTTCGGCAGCGCGGCCGCGTCGGAGCCGGGCTCCGAGAATTATCCGGGCGTGAAGTCGAAGGCGGTCGATGCGCTGATCCGCGCGGCGCTCGCGGCCAACACGCTCGACGATCTCAAAACGGCCACGCATGCGCTCGACCGCGTGCTGATCAACCTGTACGCGTTGATCCCGCAGTACTACCTGCCGAACGCGCGGATCGGGTACAAGGCGACGCTCGGCCATCCGGCGATCGTGCCGGACTCCTATCTGTACGAGGACTGGATCATCGACTACTGGTACGTGAAGAAACCGGCGGCGCAACCCGCTCCGGCGGCCTGACGGGGAGCAACGATGCTGGCATACATAGTGAGGCGGCTGCTGCTGATGATCCCGACGCTGCTCGGGGTGGTGACGATCACGTTCGCGGTCACGCAGTTCGTGCCGGGCGGCCCGGTGGAGCAGGTGCTCGCGCAGTTGCGCCACGGCAGCGCACGCGGAGGCGAGGCGGGCGGAGGCGGGGGCGGCTACCACGGCAGCCAGGGTGTCGATCCGCAGCAGATCGAGCAGATCCGCAAGCAGTTCGGTTTCGACAAGCCGCCGCTTGAACGCTACGTGCTGATGCTGAAAAGCTATGCGACGTTCGACCTCGGCCAGTCCTACTTCGCGCACCGCAGCGTGTGGGCCGTGATCCGCTCGAAGCTGCCGGTGTCGATCACGCTCGGGCTGTGGACGGTGATCCTCACGTATCTCGTGTCGGTGCCGCTCGGCATCGCGAAGGCGGTGCGCAACGGCTCGCGCTTCGACACCGTGACGAGTGTGCTGGTGTTGACCGGCTACGCGGTGCCGGGTTTCGTGCTCGGCGTGCTGCTCTTGATGCTGTTCGGCGGCGGCACGTTCTGGCAGGTGTTTCCGATGCGCGGGCTCACGTCGGACAACTTCGACGACCTGACGCTGATCGGCAAGACGCTCGACTATCTGTGGCACATCGTGATGCCGGTGACGGCGGCGGTGATCGGCAATTTCGCGATCGTCACGATCCTGACGAAGAACACGTTCCTCGAGGAAATCGGCCGGCAGTACGTGCTGACCGCGCGCGCGAAGGGGGCGCCGGAGCGCGACGTGCTGTGGAAACACGTGCTGCGCAATGCGGCGATCCCGCTGCTCACCGGGCTGCCGGCGGCATTCGTCGGCGCGTTCCTGAACGGCAACCTGCTGATCGAGACGCTGTTCTCGCTCGACGGGATGGGGCAACTGTCGTACGACTCGGTGATCCGCCGCGACTATCCGGTCGTGCTCGGCTCGCTGTTCCTGTTCACCCTGATCGGTCTGCTGACCAAGCTCATCGCGGATATCTGTTATGTCGTCGTCGACCCCCGTATCCAGTTCAGCCGCCTGGACCACTGATTCCCCGTGCGCGTGCGCGCCGTCGCCGTCGCCATGGCGACGCACGTGGCAGCGCTTTCGCGCACAGCCGCTCGGTTATGCGAGCCTCGTGATCTTCGCGGCGCTGTTCGCGCTCAGCCTGTGTGCCGACGTGCTGTCGAACGACCGGCCGCTGCTCGTGCGCTACGACGGGCACTATTATTTTCCGATCGCGAAGGATTATCCGGAAACCGAGTTCGGCGGCGACTTTCCCGCGAAGACGAACTACCTCGATCCGTACATCCGCGCGAAGCTCGAGACGCACGGCAATTTCGCGATCTATCCGCCGAACCGCTACCGCTACGACACGATCGACTACTTCGCGTCGCGACCGTATCCGGCGCCGCCGTCGGCAAGCAACTGGCTTGGCACCGACCAGTTCGGGCGCGACGTGCTCGCGCGGCTGCTGTACGGGTTCCGGCTGTCGGTGCTGATGGCGTTCGCGCTGACCGTGTCGGGGGTGCTGGTCGGCGTGCTGACCGGCGCGCTGCAGGGCTTCTACGGCGGCCGCACCGACCTGTTCGGGCAGCGCCTGATCGAGATATGGAGCGCGCTGCCCGACCTGTATCTGCTGATCATCTTCGCGTCGTTGTTCACGCCGTCGCTGTGGCTGCTGTTCATCCTGCTGTCGATGTTCGGCTGGCTCGTGCTGTCCGATTACGTACGCGCCGAATTCCTGCGCAACCGCACGCTCGATTACGTCAAAGCGGCACGCACGATGGGGCTGACGAATGCGCAGATCATGTGGCGCCACGTGCTGCCGAACAGCCTCACGCCGGTGATCACGTTCCTGCCGTTCCGGATGAGCGCCGCGATCCTGTCGCTGACGAGCCTCGATTTCCTGGGGCTCGGCGTGCAGCCGCCGACGCCGAGCCTCGGCGAGCTGCTGCAGGAGGGGAAGAACTACCTCGACGCATGGTGGATCTCGGTCTCCGCGTTCGCGGTGCTGGTGGTGACGCTGCTGCTGCTGACCTTCATGGGCGACGCGCTGCGCAATGCGCTCGACACCCGCGCACGCGGCTCGGCGTTCGGCGGGGGGCGATGATGACGAACGCGTTGCTGCAGATCGACGGATTTTCCGCGCGTTTCGGCGCGAAGGCGGCGGTGCAGGACCTGAGCCTGTCGGTCGGTCGCGGCGAGCGCGTGGCGCTCGTCGGCGAATCGGGCTCGGGCAAGAGCGTGACGGCGCTGTCGATCCTGCGGCTCGCGCAGCAGGCGACGCTGTCGGGACGGATGCTGTTCGACGGCGAGGATCTGCTCGCTAAGACCGAACAGCAGATGCGCGGCATTCGCGGTGCCGACATTGCGATGGTGTTCCAGGAACCGATGACCGCGCTGAATCCGCTGTATACGATCGGCAAGCAGATCGCCGAGAGCCTGCGGCTGCACGAGGGGTTGCGCCCGGGCGACGCGCGAGAGCGGGGAATCGCGTTGCTGCGGCGCACCGGTATCCCCGAGCCGGAGCGTCGTATCGACAGCTTTCCGCACCAGTTGTCGGGCGGGCAGCGCCAGCGCGCGATGATCGCGATGGCGCTCGCGTGTCGGCCGCGCTTGTTGCTCGCGGACGAGCCGACGACGGCGCTCGACGTGACGGTGCGCCAGCAGATCGTCGACCTGCTGATCGAATTGCAGGAGCAGGAGGCCGCCGCGCGCGGGATGGCCGTGCTGCTGATCACGCATGACCTGAATCTCGTGCGGCGCTTCGCGCAGCGCGTGGCCGTGATGGAGCAGGGCGTGCTGGTGGAGACGAACACGACCGGTGCGCTGTTCGCCGCGCCGCAGCACGCGTACACGCGCCGGCTACTCGACAGCGCACCGCAGCGGGACGTCGAGCCGGTCGCCGCCGGCGCGCAGACGATCCTCGACGTGCAGAATCTCGCCGTCGACTACCGCATCGCGGCGAAGGGCTGGCGCGCGGTGCTCGGCAAGACGACGTTCCGGGCCGTGCACGACGTGAAGCTGAACCTGAGGCGCGGCGAAACGCTCGGGATCGTCGGCGAGTCGGGGTCGGGGAAATCGACACTGGCGGCGACTGTGCTCGGCCTGCAGCGGCCGGCGGCCGGCTCGATTGCGATCGACGGCATGCCGCTCGACTCGCTGCGCACGACGGGTGGCCGGCGCGCGCTGTACGGCAGGATGCAGGTCGTGTTCCAGGACCCGTTCGGCTCGCTGTCGCCGCGGATGACGGTCGAGCAGATCGTCGGCGAGGGGCTCGCGGTGCACCGTCCGCAGGTGGCCGGCGCCGCGCGTCGTGCGCGCGTCGCCGCGCTGCTGCAGGAGGTCGGGTTGCCGGCCGAATCGATGCTGCGCTATCCGCACGAATTCTCCGGTGGTCAGCGGCAGCGGATCGCGATCGCGCGCGCGCTGGCGGTGGAGCCGGAACTGCTGGTGCTGGACGAGCCGACGAGCGCGCTCGACGTGTCGATCCAGAAGCAGGTGCTGAATCTGCTGACGAATCTGCAAAAGAAGTACAAACTGAGCTACCTGTTCATCACGCATGATCTCGCGGTGATGCGTGCGATGGCCCACCGGGTCGTCGTGATGAAAGCGGGGCGCGTGGTCGAGGAGGGCGATACGCTCGACGTGCTGCATGCGCCCACCCATCCGTATACCCGCGCGCTGCTGGCGTCGTCGATGCTGGCGCCGGAGCGCGGCCCGCAAGAGAGAACCGATGATTGACGTGAACCGGGCGAAGCGCGCCCAAGTCGCCCGCGCGCGGCGCGGCGGTGCCGATTTCGTTGCTGTTGCCCAAGCCGTCCGGCGGTCCCGCGCCGGCACGCCGGCGGTTCGCTGACGCGTGCCCATGCCGTCGTTTTTCATCGATCGTCCCGTCTTTGCGTGGATCGTCGCGCTCGCGATCGTCGTCGCGGGCGTGCTCGCGATTCCGCAGCTTCCGATCGCGCAGTATCCGCGCCTCGCCCCGCCGCGGGTCGTGATCACCGCCGCGTATCCGGGCGCGTCGACCGAGACGGTCGACGGCGACGTCGGCAGCATCATCGAGGAAAGCCTCGACGGTGCCGACGGGCTCCTGTACTACGAGACGAGCAGCGACGGTCACGGCAACCTCGAGATCGACGTGACGTTTTCGCCCGGCACCGATCCGGACATCGCGCTCGTCGACGTGAACAACCGGCTGAAGCAGGTCGAGTCGCGGTTGCCGCAGCAGGTCGTCCAGCAGGGGATCGGCGTGTTCAAGGCGGCGAACACGTTCCTGATGCTCGTCACGCTGACGTCGACCGACGGCACGCGCGATTCCGCGCAGCTCGGCGATTACCTGAACCGCTACGTGCTGCGCGAACTGAAGCGCGCGCCGGGCGTCGGCGCAGCCGAACTGTGGGACGCCGACGAAGCGCTGCGGGTCTGGCTCGATCCGCACAAGCTGCGCGAATACGGAGTCGGCGCCGACGACGTGATCGCGGCGATCGGCACGCAGAACGCGACTGTGACGGCCGGCGCGATCGGCGATGCGCCGTTTCCGGGCGGCCAGCAGCTCACCGCGTCGATCGTCGTCAAGGGGCAGCTCGCGTCGCCGGACGAGTTCGGCCGGATCGTGCTGAAGTCGAAGACGGACGGTTCGGCGGTGCGCGTCGCCGACGTCGCGCGGGTCGAGATCGGCCGCGACGACTATTCGTTCTATTCGCGGCTGAACGGCCGGCCGGCGGCGACCGTCGGCATCCAGCTCGGCCCGCGCGGCAACGCGCTCGAAACGTCGAACGCGATCCGCGCGCGGCTCGCCGAGCTGTCGAGGACATTGCCGCCGGGCGTCGCGATCGAGATTCCGTTCGACGGCGCGCATTTCGTGAAGATCGCGATCCGCGAAGTCGTGCTGACGCTCATCGAGGCGGTCGTGCTGGTGTTCTGCGTGATGTGGCTGTTCCTGCGCGACCTGCGCTACACGCTGGTGCCGACCGTCGTGATTCCCGTCACGCTGATGGGTGCGTTCGTCGCGATGTGGGCGTTCGGGCTGTCGATCAACGTGTTCACGATGTTCGGCCTCGTGCTGGCGATCGGCATCCTCGTCGACGATGCGATCGTCGTCGTCGAGAGCGTGCACCGGGTGATGGAGGAGGGCGTGTCGCCGCGCGACGCGACGCGCCGCGCGATGAAGCGGATCGGTGGGGCGATCGTCGGCGTGACCGCGGTGCTGACCGCCGTGTTCGTGCCGATGGCGTTCTTTCCGGGCACCGTCGGCGGCATCTACCGGCAGTTCGCGGTGGCGATGATCGCGTCGATGCTGGTGTCGTCGTTCATGGCGCTGTCGCTCACGCCCGCGCTGTGCGCGAACCTGCTGAAGCCGGTCGCGCGACACGACGGCGCAACCGGCCGTGCGCGGCGACGCGGGATCGGCGCGCGCCTGGCCGACCGGTTCGGTGCGGCGTTCACGCGCGCCGAAACCGGTTATCGCCGCGTCGCGGTGTTCGCCGTGCGCCGCACCGGCATGGTCGTGGCGGTCTACGCGGCACTCGTGATCGTCTGCGGGCTGCTTTACTGGATGATGCCGGGCGGCTTCCTGCCGACCGAGGACCAGGGGCAACTGCAGGTGATGATCCAGTTGCCGGCCGGTGCCACGCAGGCGCGCACGCTCGCGGTCGTCGAGCGTGTCGAGGCGGTGCTGCATGCGGAGCCGGCGATCGCGAACGTGACGAGCGTGATCGGCTGGAGTTTCGCGGGCAGCGGGCAGAACGTCGGGATGGCGTTCGTGGAGCTGAAGGACTGGGCGAAGCGCGACTCCGACGCGATGGCGTTGCGCGACCGGCTCAACCAGCGTTTCGGCACGATTCTCGACGGCGACGTCGAAGCGTCGCTGCCGCCGTCGGTGCGCGGTATCGGGCATTCCGACGGATTCACGTTCCGGCTCGAGGATCGGGGCGGTGTCGGGCTCGACGCGTTGAAGGCGGCTCGCGAGCAGCTTTCCGAACGCGCGAAGGCCGATCCGTTGCTCGCCGCCGTGCATTTCGAAGACCTGCCGGACGCGCCGCGTATCGAGCTCGACGTCGATCGCGCGAAGGCGTATGCGCTCGGCGTACCGTTCGAGCGGATCGCGGGGTTGCTGGGCGGTACGTTCGGCTCGAACTACATCAACGATTTTCCGGCGTCAGGGCGGATGCGGCGGGTGATCATCGAGGCCGACCCGACCGCACGCGCGACCGATGCGCAGCTGATGGCGCTGACGGTGCCGAACCGCACCGGCGACATGGTGCCGCTGTCGGCGATTGCCGCGCCGCACTGGACGATCGGCCCGGTGATGCTGAATAGGTACAACGGTTATCCGTCGCTCGACATCAGCGGCCGGCCGGCGACCGGCACGAGTTCGGGCGCGGCGATGGCGGAGATGGAGCGGCTCGCCGGCGCGCTGCCCGCTGGGATCGGCTTCGACTGGGTCGACGCGGCGCGCGAGGAGCAGGTCGCCGCACGGCAAACGCCGCTGCTCGTCGGGCTGTCCGTGCTCGCGGTGTTCATGGCGTTGGCCGCGCTGTATGAAAGCTGGACGATTCCGCTGTCGGTGCTGACGATCGTGCCGCTCGGCATGATCGGCGCGATTGCGGCGGCGCTCGCGCGCGACATGCCGAACGACGTGTATTTCAAGGTCGGGATGATCACCGTGGTCGGATTGGCGGCGAAGAACGCGATCCTGATCGTGCAGTACGCGCGCGATCTGGCCGGGCGAGGTGTGCCGCTGCGGCAGGCGGTGATCGACGCGGCCGCCGCGCGATTCCGGCCGATCGTGATGACGTCGATGGCATTTTTGCTCGGGGTCGTGCCGCTCGTGCTGGCGACGGGCGCGGGTGCGGAAAGCCGGCGGTCGATCGGGACCGGCGCGTTCGGGGGCGTGCTCGCCGCGACGATGTTCGGGCTCGTGTTCGCGCCGGTGGCGTTTCGGGTGGTGGCGTCCGTCGGTAAGCGTGGCAAGCATGTTGCGACGACGCGGCGGGAGGCGCGGCGGGCGGAAACGGTTGGGGATCTGGAGATTGATTGACGGTCGCGGAGGGTTGTTGGCGACGGAATCAGGGGTTGGGAGACGTGAATATCGTATTTGACATAATCAACATTATCAACGTCAAATCGCGATTTGTCTGATTAGACCCCAAAGAAGTTGTAAGGCCCACATCGCACCATGCAAAGCCCGGATTCCCCGGGCTTTTTTTTTCGGACAAATAAGACGATGAAGTACCCCAACCAACGATACGGGAACCCGGCCGAGCTTCGACACTACGCTGCAGATCGGCCAATCAAGCAACTGGCGCGGGAGCTGCGCCGATCAGAGCGCACGGTGCACGACTGGCTGGTCGGCCGCGAGCGCGTACCATTCTGGGTGCCCGAGCTGCTGCGCCTGCGCCGGTACGAGCACGGGAACCGCGTTCGCGAAATGACCTGGGCGGCACACGACGAGAAAATTTCCGCGAGGTCTTGCGCGCAGCACGCCGCGTCCGCGCCGTGCGCCGCAAATGACCCCATCATCCAATACCCGGCGCTCGTGCAACTGGAGCTGATACCGCCTGCGCCCGCCGAGCGCTGGATCGCCTAAACAACCGAAGGAGACCGTTTTGAAGCTTACCGTTGCACTCACGCTCGCCGCTGCATGTCTTACCGCACACGCTGAAGATCTGTCGTACCCGATACTCAGCTGCAATGTCTTCAACGGAGCCATTCCTTTCGTGCGAGCTGAGGCGGCATCGCTGCGCCGCCCATTCGTGTCGGACATTGCGTACTATCCGCCGCGTCGAGGAATCACGTTCAACGGCCTGCCGGTTGTTGCTGTATTCGGTTTTGAGCACAACTCACCGCTGTTTCCGCGCGGCCCTGGGACGGCCCCGCCTCGCATGTACGGCGTCACGATCGAGGGCACGCCGGCTACGGGCAACTCTATCGTCCAGGGTAGCCGCGCGCGGGCAGATGTTTCCGGCATGCGCGCTCGAGGCCATGAATTCATCGACATATCCTGCATATCGCAAGGAGGCGCGTTCTAACAAAAAGCCCCGGTTTCCCGGGGCTTTTTTACTTCCGGCGACGGAAGCGGCCTTTGTTGTCGCGCGGCGGCGTACGACGCTTATGGTGCTTCGACATAGATCCTCCTATTTATCGATCCCGAGTTTCGTTTCAATGCGCGTCAGGCGTCGCTCCAGCGTGACGCTGATCTTGATGGCGACTACCGGCACCGCCAGCAGATTCACGACGCTTACGCCGATCGTCAACGCCTGCCCGATATCCATTACGCCCCCGGCGCGCCGGTCGGCGGCGTCGACGGGCTGTCCGGCACGAACACGGCGAACAGGCCGAACAGCGCTTGGAGGATCGCGGTGATCGCGCCGACCTTCGTCGGGTTCGCGCCGAGCTGGATAGCGGCCGTCGACGCTGCGGTTGCGAGTACGCCGATGCCGGCGTGCGTGCTCGGTTCGCCGAGCCGATCGAGTAAGGACATGGTTTTCTCCTGGTGTCACAACGAAAGGAAGTTGCCGAAATCGGTCGGCGCCGCACCGTTTCCCGGTGATACGTCACTGGTGCCGCCGCCCCACCCTGCACTGTTGCCGGTGTCAAAGGTCGGGTCCGGCGACGTGCCGGCGAGCGTGAACCAGTTCTTCACGCTCGACCATTGCTGACCGAGCCAATCGCGCGTTGCCTGGCCGGACGCGTAGCCGGCCGCTGCCGGGTTGAAGTCGCCCGTAGCCGGATCGGTCAGCGCGGATGCGCCCGGGATCTGCAGGACGGCCCCCGTCAGCGTGCCGTCGACGTTGCTCACGGCCTGGCCGGCCGATGCGACGATCGAGCCTCGCTTCACGTAGGCCAGGCCGATCAGGATCACGCCCGCGCCGATCGCGAGCCCTGCAGCGTTCGCTTTTAGGCTCATGGCAGCGTGAAACCATAGTTGTTGATCCCCGCCTCGCCTGCCTTTGCAAGCGCATCCGACAGGTCCTGAGACATCGCGCCGCTCAACGCATCCGGGTTCCACGACGTGGACGCGTACGGGTTGTCGACGGCGAGCGGCGTCGTGCCGTTCGTCGAGCCGCCGAAATTCAGCAGCGTGGATAGCGCGCCAGGAAAACCGCTGCCGCTCTGCCCGGAAACGACGGCGGGCGTTGACGACGACGGTGCGGCCGCGTTCGTCGCGCCCTGTCCTTTGAAGTAGCGATAGAGCGCGAAGCCGAGCACAGCGACGCCGAGCCCGAGCGCGAGGTTGTTGGCCGTGTCTTTCATGCGAGTACTCCCCCGGCCGCCTGATACCACGACTGCAGTTGCGAGGGGCTGCGGTTGTGCCCCTGCGAGTTCGGCAGGCTCTCGAAGATGACGCCCGTCGAATTGATCTGTGCGTATGCGCCGTTCAAGTCGCCGGCTTCGATGTACGGCAATGCGCCCAGGTCAGACAGGTATTGCACCGCGCCGGCGTCCTGGCTGGCCGGCGTGAAGTCGACGAGTCCCGCTTCCCCTGCAACCTGGTTCCAGGTGCTGAAGATGAACTGGTACGCGCCGGCCGCCGTGCTGACGTAACCGGGGCGCCACGGGATCGGCACTCCGATGTCCGGGTGCCGGCTGTAGTCGGTGAACGTGCGCCCGCCGTTGATGACGTTGTAGCGATTGTTCGACTCAGCCATGCGCAGCATGTACAGGAATGCGGACAGGTTCGCGTCGTAGCCGTTGGAGTTCGGATTGTCAGCCGTGCCAAGCATAGTGTTCACCGTTCCGTTCAAGTCGCTCCAAGCGCCGGATGCGCTATCGAGCAGGTCAGAAAATCCCAGGTCCGTCGAGCTGCTCGAATCGCTCGGTGCGACGCTCGCGCTGCTCGACTGCGAGTAGAGAAGCGCCGCCGCGCCGGCCGCGAGCACGAGAACCGCGAGCCCCGTGTTGTCGGCCATCAGTCGAGATCCCAGGTGCCGACGTACTGGAGGTTCGCTGCGCCCGCGACGGCCGCGAGGATGACGATCGTTCCGTTCGCATTGATCCGCCCTGGCGCGGTGCCGTCGCCCGACGAGCCGCCCGAATACGCGATCACGATCGGCACCGGTGCGGCCGGCGCATAGCCTGCTGGCAACGTCGCCACGGTCGCGCCCGACGCGACCGCGCCGGCCGGCTGCGACTGCGTGCCTCGAATCGCGCACCGGCATTGCTTGTTGCACACGCTCGGCGTTCCCGACCAGCCCGACGCGACAGTCAGATTGGCGGCCTGATTCACCAGCGGTACGGGCGCACCCCACGCGTTGGTGCCCGTCACGGCCGCGCGAATCATCATCCAGGGGTTCGCGCCGTAGTCCGCGACCAACTGCCACGTGACCGTATCGGCTTGCTTGAACGTGTACACCGCGCCGTTGTACGTGTGCGGACCGAATGTCCACGATGCATCCGTGCGGTACATACCGATGCCCATCAACATCTGACTCGGCATCGCGGTTGCGCTGTACAGCGTGCCGCCACCCTGCGCGCTCGACAGGTTGAACACGCGATTCGTGCGCTGCCCCGTCAGGCCAGCCATCGGCCAAATCACGTCCGCTAGCAGCTGCGCGTAGTGCGCGTTCAGGTTTTCGTTCGGGTGGATCACGCGCCCCGAGCCCGCAACGATGTCGTCGGCCATCCAGTGCGTTGCCGCGCTGCGCGCTTGCTGCGCGAACGTGTACAGGTCGATCAGCACGCAATCGAAGTGCTCGGCCAGCGCGCGGATACCTGGCGCGATCATTTCGCACCAGTATTCGCAGCGCCCGGACGGCGTGTCGCCCATCGTCATCGGCACGCACAGGTACAGCGCGAGCGTGCCGACCGGATACGACGCGCGGATGCGCGACAGGCCCTGGTAGTACTTGTCGATGAACGCCTTTGCGTCGGCCGCCTGCATTGCGCCCGGGTCGTTTGCGCCCCACGCCATCAGGTATCCGGTCGGCCCCTGCGCCATGTCCTGGTCAAGGTAGCCCGTGCTGGGGACCAGCCAATCATCGATCTTTGCGCCGCCGTGCCCTGCGTTGATGATCGTCTGGAACTGGATACCGCGATCGAGCGCGGCGACGGTCAGCAGCTGGTCGAGCTTGAACGTGGTGTCGACCAGGCCATCGCCCGCGACCGTGCTCGGCCCCGACAGGATGATTTTGTTTCCCGCGCCGGCGCGCACGTTGGCGATCACGTTCGACGCAAGCTGACGGTTGCTCACGATCTGCGTGTCTTGCCACGACAGGTTTTGCTTTCGCACCGACACCGGCGACGTGGACAGGCCGTCCGCGAGCATCAGCGCGCCCGGTCCCTTCAGCTTCGCGCCGTAGCGGTTGTCGTACGCGGCGGCCAGCACGTTGAAGCCGGCCGGAATGTACAACTCGCCTTCGAGGTCGGTCGCGTTGATCGCGTCTTGCACGTTGTCGAATTCGTTGAGGCTCTTCGACAGCAGCGCTTTTTGCTGCAGCGTGCTCGGCACCGCCCCCGCCTGCGGTTGCGTATACGCGACGATGTTCGCGCCGTAGTTCGCGCTCGCGAGGCGCGCGGCGATTCCGGAAAAGCGGCCGCTCATGCGATCACCTGCAGGTTTGCCGACGCGCCGGTGTCGCTCGTCGCGTACCAGTCAATCTGCGGCGCGTCCGTCTCACTCCAGATATCGCCAGGCAGCAGCACGATCACTGCGTTGGTCGGCGTAACGCCTGCCCCGCCGACGAACAGCTTGCCCGTCGACGCGAGCGGGTTCGCGACGCGCAGCGCGCGGCATGCGCCCGCCGGGCGGAAATGCACCTGGTTCGGCGCGCCACCGTTGAAGGCCGGCACGGGCACCGGCGCGGCGTCCGTTACGCTCGTCGCCTGCATCGGCTGCACCGGCACGGGGTTCGCGGTCGTGTTGTTGATGCCGACGTTCGTTGCGGTCAGCGTCGCGCCCGACACGTTCACCGTGCCCTCTACGACGACGGGAACCGGGTTGCCGATCGCATTCGCGATGGTGACGGTGGTCTGCAGGAACTGCAGGTCTACGTCGCCGTCCGTGATGATGAAAATGACGTTCGTGTCGACCGCGACCGTAAGCGTGACCCCTGCGAAGCCACCGCGCGGCGTCGCCTTGAACGACTGACCGACGTTATCGACCTCGTACAGTTCGGAGTTCCCAGAGTCGAACTTGACCGACACGTTGTTGCCCTGGTCGGCACCCTGCAGAAAAAATACCTTCCCCTGGATCGGGAACCGTTGACCGACCGATCCACCCTTGATGAGCTGCTTAATCGTCTGCATTACGCGGCCTCCCGCAGCACCGGCGCGAGCACGACCAGGCCGACGACGACGAGCGCGCCGATCACGATCACGCGTTGGTTGCCGGTCTTCGAATCCTGGTATGCGGCGGCGACCTGTTGCGACGAATCCTGGTATGCAGACTGCACCGCCTGCGTGGCTTGCTGGAATGCCGCCTGCGCGCCCGCGACGCTATCCAGCGCGCCGTTGATCGCGAGCTCGGCCGTGTGCGAGCTCGCGCTCACCGACGACGTGCCGATTGCCGTCACGTCGGAAAGCGCGTCATGCGCTAGGCCGAACGATGCGGCGATCGATCCTTGATCGGTCGGCGTCACGTTGATGTTGACCGAGCCGCCGCTCGACGCAGTCGCGCCGACGCCGCCGCCACCGACGTCAAGCCGCTGGTCGACGTTCTGGTTGCTGGTCTTGTCCGAGCTGCTCGAACTGCCACCGTTGCACGGCGTCGCCGGCAGGCCGAGGCGGACCAGGTGAATCTGTTGAGGGCGAAGAATCATTTCAGGTCCTTTCGCATCAGCACGACGTCGCCCCGGCGCCATGCCGGATAGAAGCCGCTGTCGATGGCTTTTTTGATGAGGCCGCGCCGACGCGTGCGGAAGGCGATCGACCGGAATCCTTCCGCCTGGCGTTCGACGAGCGCGAGCCCGAATTCGGTCAGGTCGAAACCGGCGCGGCCGGCCGCTGCCTGGATGAATAGTTCGCCGCCGTCGACCTTCAGCGACCAGGCGAGCACCGGCACGCCCTCTTGCTCGAGCACGAAGCAATCGCCCTTCGCCGCGCAGTCGGCCGCGCCCTCGCCCGTCGTCATCCAGCGATCGACGGGCGCGAACATGCGCGCGATTTCGTCGCGCGTCGCCGGCCGCATGGTCACGCCTTGCGATGCTTCAGCGCGTACCATGCGACCGCCCCGATCAAGAGGTAAGGAAGGTATTGCTGCAGGATTCCGCTGCCGACCGCCGCGGTGCCGGCCAACGCGGTATCGAGCGAGCCGCCGCCGTTCGAGACGACGAACGAGCCGTCATTGAACGTGCTGTTCGTCGTCGAGTACGCGGCCGATGGGCCGCCGCCGAACGCGGCTTGCAGTGAAGGCATACCGGCCCAGGACGGCGCGCCTGCAGTGATAGGGGAAGTCATCAGCCCTCCCCGCGATCGAGCAGCAGCACGGCCAGGCCGATCAGCAACAGCATGCCCATACCGTTACCGCGCGTCAGGCTCGGCCCGGTGCCGACCGGATACGTGGTCCCGTTCGGTGCGCGGTAATACGGCACATTGCCCTGGGCCGTCAGGCCGTTGGCGATCGCGTCGCCGGCCACGGCCGCGCCCAACAGCGACTGGAAGCCCGACAGCCACAGCGCACCGTTGTTGCCGCTCGAATTCGTGCTGCCGTTCGTCTGCAGCTGGCCGAGCGTCGACGGCAGGCTCGTGTTGTCCGACGTGTCTTGGCTCGTCGTATACGTGTAGTTCGAATTCGTCGAATCGGGACCGTAGATCCCGTACAGCGTCGACGCATCCGCCCCACTCGGGTCAACCGAACCGGATCCGACGTCGGTCCCGTCGAGGGAGAAATCGTAGAGCGACATGCCGCCTCCCGGTCGGTTAGCGGTTGATCGGGTCGACGATTTTCGCGTAGCCCATCAGGAACACCGGCCCGGTCTGCGTGATGACGCGGATGAACACGTTCTTCGAGAGCGTCGTGTTGAGCCACTTCTCGCGCATGCCCTGCAGATCGAAGTCGACGACGAACAGGCCAGCCTGCGGCACCTTCTGGTAGTCGGTCTGGTCGTCCTGGTACACCGCCGGGGTGCCTTCGGAAATGATCACCTGGTTGTTGCGGATCTGGAGCGACTGGATCGAGCCCGCGCCGGCCTGGCCGTAGTTCGACTGGTGCAGGTAGATCTTCGTGATGACCGAACCGGCTTGCTGCACCGGCAGCGCAATGTCGTTTTGCCCGACCGTCATCAGAGCGTAGGTCGCCGACTGTTCCTTGAAAACCCAGGGGTTCTTGGACGGATCGCTTTCCTGCGCCCAGGCCGTCATGCCGACGCCGGCCGGCGCGGACGCGTTGATCTTGATTTCCATCGTGCATTGCTGCAGGCCGGCCGTTGCCAGGCACGTGAACAGCTCTTCCTGCACCTGCGTGGACTGGATCGTGACGCCCGCGCTGTTTTTCGTCGCCGAGCTTTTCGCGCCGCGCCGCGTGAAGTCGATCAGCGCGACGTTGGTCGGGTTCGGCTTGCCCTCGTACAGGTTCTGTGCGAGCAAATCCGAGCCGGCCACGGCCCACACGGGCTTACCGTTTTGCTTGATCGTGATGAGGTCGATCATCGAGATCAGCAGGCCGCCGGTGAAGTACAGCTTGATCCGCTCGTACGTCGGGCCGCACGGGATCGACAGCAGCGCGGTCTGCCCCGGGTTGACGTTCTGCAGGTTGACGAGTTGCTCTTTGCGCATCGCGCGCTCCTATGTTCGTGAAGGTGGACCGTTGCCGCGAGGCGCTTAGGCTGCGCTAGCGCCGCCCGGGAGGTACGGGCCGATCACCGGGATCTGGAACACCGACTTCTGGATGAAGGCGCAAAGGGCGAAGGTGCCGAGAACGACGATGGCGGTCTTGACGTGCGGGTTTTTCATGTGGACCTCAGGAGTTGGGGAAGTCAGATTGCGACGTGGACCAGATCGTGTTGCCGTCGACCAGCTTCTTCGCGGCCGGCCACTTGGAAATGATCCAGGCGGCGACCAGGACGCCGACCGTCGTCGCGATGACTTCCTGGGCGAGGCGGTGCTTCGAGGGCAGGTAGGCGGAGAGGGACACGTAGCGTTCTATGGGGTGAAAGAGCCCTCATCCTGCGGACGGGCGCCGGAAATGACAAAAGCCGGGAATCCCTTGTCAGATCAGGGATTCCCGGCTTTCCGGGCCTGCAAAAAATGTTGCTTCGACGCTACTCGTACGACACGACGCCCGTGGTCACCTCCCCTTTCTCCGCGTCGCGATGGATGTAGTGGAACTTCTGCAGGCCGAGGATTTCAGCCTTGTCGACGAACAGCACGTCGGCCATCACCTTCGCATCGGCCACGTTCGACACCGCGTAACAGTGAATCTCGGTGCAGTTGCCGAGGAAGTCTTTGTCGACCTGGGCGGGCCGCTGCGACACGCCGATCAGCGTCATCTCGCGCGAGTGCGCGCCGGCCGTCGTCATGCTCTTCCAGGCGGTCGGAGCCTTGTGCGGCTTCGTGACCAGCATCAGCTCTTCGACGATGACGGTCCACCGTTTGAACCCGGGATTCTCCAGGATTCTGCAGAAGCGATCGAACTGCGCTTCGCGCTCGGCGTCGTCCTGGGACGGCACGAACACCAGGCGCGTTTTGCCGGCGGCCAGCGCCTTCACCAGCTCCTGGATCGTATAGACGCGCTCGCCGCCGATCTCGCCCGCGTAGTCGTCCGGCCGGGAGATTTCGAGAGGCGACCACACCAGGATCGGGCCGCGCACCTTCGGGAGGAAATAGCGCTTGATCCACACGCCTTTGCCCGAGCGCGAGCGGCCGATCACGCCGATGATGCCGCCGTGCCGCGTGCCGGTGCGCCGCGTCATGCCGCCACCATCTGGTCAGCCATCAGCGCGCCCGGGTCGACACCGACGAATGCAGGCTCGCCGGCCTGCGCGTCCGGTGCCGGTTCTGCAGCGGCAGCAGGCATCGGCTCGACGTTCTGCCCGGGCTTCGCCGGTGCCGGCGCGACGGCGCGCACGACGTGATGCTTGCCGGCGGCCGCCGCTTCCATCTGCGCGCGCATGCGCCGGTTGCGCAGCGCGAAACCGATGCTCCAGGCGAGCGGCACGGCAGCGACCGCCAGCTTCAGCAGCGGATGCTTGATGACGTTCGTGACACCGCCCCAGCCGTAGTACGCATCGCATTCGGCCAGCGCGTCGGCAATCTCGCGCGTAACGTCGTCGGTCCAGTCGTCCGTGCACTCCGGCAGCATCTTCAGCACGACGCTGCGCGCCTTGTTCAGCCCGAAGAAATACTGGTCCGACAGCGATGCGGCTTCCTTCGCCTCTTCAGCCTGCAGCTGCTGCTGTTGCTCGTCGGCGAGCGCCGCGCGCTCCGCCGCCTCTTCCTGCCCGATCTGGTCGAGCGCCTTGATATCCATGATGGTCAGAGCCCTTCGAAGGGAGTGCCCGCGAGCAGCGAGCGCCGCTTCGGTTTCTCCGGGATTTGCTTGGGATTAGCGGCCGGGGTCGGGCCGCCGGGAGGCGTGGTTTCCCCGGGATTCCCGGGGTTGTCGTCGTAAGGGTCAGCCATCAGCGTGACTTCCTCTCGCACGAAACGCTGTGAGTGCGCAACGCCGTCGTACTCGAAACGGCACGTGCAGCGATCACACTTGCCGTAGGCGCGTCCGCCCCTGTTCAGCTTGACCCTCACGACTTCCGAGCAGCCCTTCGTCTTGCAGGGCACGGTGCCGATGTACTTGCCAGGTGCGGACATGGGTGCGCCCTCCCCTTATGCCTGCGCGTCGGTCGGCGTCTTCGTCGCGTCGGTGTCCTGGGCCGCCGTCTTGCCCTGGGCGAGCATGAAGTCGGCCTGTACGAGCTTCGCGGTGCCGAGCGCTTGGTCGGCCAGCGTGACGGCCTGCTGCACCTGGGACATGTGGCTCTGCAGCGTCGACGTGACGCCCTGGGCGAACGTGTCGATCTTGCCGTTGACGAACGCGGTCAGTTTCTCGCTCAGGGCGTCTTCGAGCGTCGACAGGTCGGCCTTCGCGGCCGCTTCGATCGCCGCGACGCGGCCGTCGATATCGGACAGCGCGTCGTGCAGCGCGCCGGCCAGCTCGGTCAACGTCTGGTTGTGCGGCAGGTTGCCGGCGACGAGCACGACGAGCTCTTCGGCCTTTTCCTTCACGGCCGCGATCAGGGATTGCAGTTCGGACATGGTCTTCCTCTCGATGGTGTGCGGCCGGAGTCGGCCGGCCGCGTTCCGTTACAGCGATTCGACGGCTTCGACCAGGCGCTTGATGGCGGTGATTTGCTTCGACGCCAGGCCGCGTTCAAACGGCGTCAGCGCTTCGTACATCGCGCGCAGCTCGCCGGCGATCTTCAGCGCGTGCGACAGGCGCGCGCTGGAAACCTGGACGGTTTCGTTGGTGTCAGGCATGGGATTCCCTCTCAGGGTCGTAGAACTTGCGGGTACGGGCGCTCCAGTACGGCGCGCTGATTGCGCCGCTCGCCCTGCGTTCGTGCTCGCGCGCGAACGTCATGAAATCGTCGATGTCGGCCTGGGCCGTCGCCGGGTCGTAGCAGTACTCCGACACGAACGCCAGGAAGCGGCCGAGCATGCTGCGCGCGGTCAGCACGGACAGGTCTTCGGCCGAGATCGCGCCGACCACCTCCTCTTCCGGCAGTTGCGCGGCGGCCGCTTCTTCGTCGGACTGCTCCAGCTCGTCCAGGCCGAGCGCAGCTTTCAGGCCAGGCGTCCAGGTCAGCATGCGGCGACCGGTGAAGGCGGCGACATACTCGCGGAACTGCGCGGCCGCCTGGCCGTCGCCGGCCGCCGCCCACTCGAGCAGCTGGAACGGATGCGCGCCCTTCTGGCCGCCGCCCGTCTTCGCCGCGTTCATCGTCAGCTCGCGCGACAGGCCCCACTTCGTATCGCGGCCGAACTTCGCGACGTATTCCGCCGCGTACTGGCCGCCGCGCACGTCGAGCCCGTGGTCGAGCACGTCCGACAGCTGCGACGGCTCGCACAGGCCGACCTTGAGCAGCGCCTCGTACCAGGCGCGCTTCAGCTCGTCGATGAGGCGCGACGCCATGCGGCCGGTGTCGCCCTCTTTCACGTCGCCGAACGCATCGGGCGTCGCGAACACCAGGGAGTGCGTATGTGGGTGCCAGCCGTGCGTGCCGAGCGTGATTTCGAGCGCCTTGATCGAGCCGGCGCGCACGCCCTTGCCGAGGATCCGCTTGTACGTGCGGCAGTTCTGGAACTTCTGCATCGCCTTCGCCTGCAGCGCGAGCATGTCGGCGAGCGGCCGCTCGCCCGCTTCGTGCGGGAAGGTGTTGGTCATCAGCCAGACGTAGCCGCCGTTGCCGACGTGTGCCTTCATTCCGTCTGCCACTTCGGCCTGGCGCTGCATGCAGACCTTGAGCGAGCAGACCGGGCAGGCCCAGACCGAGCCGCAGGTCGACACGCCGGCCAGGCTGGCGCCCGAACCGTCGACGTTGCGCCGCACGCCGAGCGTTTCGCCCGGGGACGTAAGCGCGCGCTGGCACCAGCAGGTACGGTGCTGCGCTTCTTTCGCCGCGGCCGGATCGTAGATGACCGACTGGGAGACGCGCAGCAGATCGTGCAAACGGCCCTTCGCCTTCGCCCGGGAAACCGCGTCGGTATTGGGCGTGCGGGCCGCGTGTATCGATTTCGCGTTTATACCAAGAAAACCAGACGGCAATTTTTCGGGGGCGGTCATTTGCGGCGCTCCCGAAGACGGCGGGCGAGCGCGAACGCGCCCATCAGCGTGCGCGCGTGGCAACGCGGGCACCGGGTTTCGTTGAGCCAGCGGCAGCCGCAGCGGCGGCAGTTGCCGCCCATCGAAATGATGTTCATCGGCCTGCCCCCGGCACTTCGACGTCGCCAATGAAGGCGCGCGCGCCTGGCACGTCCAGGTCGGCCGCGAACGTGTTGTAGAGCGCCAGGGCCGACCGCAGCCGCTCGTACGCCATCGCGAGCTGCGCGCGGGCGAACGGATCGTCGCCGGCCCGCACGCCCTGGTCGGAGGGCAGAAAGCCCTTCTTCGCGTCGAGCTGCTCGCGCATGGCGCGCAGCGCGGCCGCCGCCGGCGAGCGATCGCCAGGGGCGGATTCGTGGTGGACGGGAACGGAGACGGCAGGAGCGCGGCGGGCGCGCGGGGGACGGGGCTCGCTGGGCTCGGTATAGCCCAGGTCGAGGAAAGCGTTGGAAGGGCCTGTCATCAGAACGCTTCCCCTTGGCCGAAGATCGTTTCGGCGCGGCAGAAGCCCGAGCGCCAGGCGTGCCACTCGTCGGACAGCCATTCGAACGGGTTGTCGCCCAGGGCGGCCCCTTCGTAGAAGGCCGTGTGGCCAATCTCGAACGGCGTCGGGCCCGGGGCCTGCTGTTCGTCGTAGTTGTGAGTGCCGCCCATCACGCACCCCACACGAAGAGGCGCAGACAGCGCTTGCAGCAGGTGCCGGCGGGGAACATCGAGCGGCAGTGTTTGCATCGGATCAGGCGCATGTCAGTGCACCTCGCCCGAACGCTCGAACGCGATTGCAGCCAGTGCGGTCGCGAGCTCGTATGTGCCGAAGAAATCCTCCGCCGGGACAAGCGTCCACAAGGTGCCGAAGTCGTCAATCACACTCAGCACTTCGGGGAACGGCGAACGGCCGACCGATGAGTGGCTCAGGATCATGGTCACACCCCCGAGCGGAAGAGCCGCGCGACCAGGCGGCGGAACGCAAAAAAGCGGGACGGCTTCGCTACTAGCCCGCCCCGCTCGCCCGCTCTCGCCTGAACTCGATACGGCCCGTCGATGGTGTAGCCACCGAGCGCGGCCTGGTGAATTTGTAACGGCTCTTTACGCATGATCGACCCCTATCTGACCCTGTCCCGAAAAAAGGTCGCCCGGAATGCGCCCCCGTCAGGGCGCTCAGTCGGGGTCAGACGACAGCCCGGGCGATGGTCGGGAGAATAGGTCCAATTCGGATGACGCGTCAACCGTTCTGTAACGGTCCGAAACAAGAACCGTTGCAAATCAAGAACCGTTTCCCTACGCTTGACACCGGGTCAACGATTTTTGTAAGGGGTCTGTCATGAAAACCACTGGTGAGTGGCTCGATGCATTGAAGGAGCGGCTTAATCTGCCGTCCGACTACGCGCTTGCGAAGGAACTCGGCGTGACGCGCCAGGCAGTGAGCAGCTGGCGGAACGGACACAAGACGTTCACCGAAGAAATGTGCCTGCAGATTGCAGAGAAACTCGACGTGAGCCCGTTCGAGGTGCTCGCAACGGTCAAAATCGAGTGGATCAAGGACGCCGATCGTCGCGCCGTTTGGACGCGGGCGTTGGAGAAATTTTCCGAGGGTTTTCGCACGCTGGTGCTTCGCGCTAATGCTTGTGGGGCTTGGGTCCCGCAGGTGTAGCACCAGCTTTAATTAGCGATTTGACGTGTTCAACATTATCGACCGTTTGCGTGTGTAGTGGCTAGATTGAAATGTCCGCTTTCGTGCCACGTAAGCTGTCCGGCCGCCGGGTGTCCGGCGCCGGAGGCTGCGATGGCTGCAACGGAGCGGATCACGATGACGATGCGCGAGCTGGACAGGTTCAAGGTCATTGAGGCGGTGGCCGAGTGCCGGCTCAAGCCCGGCCAGGCAGCCGACCGGCTGAGATTGAGCGTGCGGCAGGTTGAGCGCCTCGTGTTGCGCTATCGCGCGGCCGGCGTGGCGGGACTGGTGTAGCGCAAGCGCGGTTTTCCGGGCAACCGGAAGCTGGACGACGGACTGGCGCTTCGCGTGCTCACAATCATCCGGAGCGTGCACGGATCTTCTTCCACTTGCTCGCGACAGAGGAATACGCTGCCGCGCCGGACATCAGTTGATTTTTTACGCTAATATTTGCGCTTCCGAAACTTAAAGAAAAAATATCTTAGGCCAATGTATAAGACTTATTATCACGTTGACTTCAATTGGACCTTGAAGTCTGGGATGTCTATCAATCTCGATCCAAATGAGCTGTCACGCTTTGGTTGGAAATATGCGGCAGCATTTAGCCGTGAGGGAGTCGCGGATGCGCTGCAGAGCGGTCATAACCCGTTGAATCATGCCGGATTGCGGGACATAGATTATCGCGAATTCTATCTGGAATTCTTTCGGCGCCATTTGCCTAGTCTGCGCGGCATCCCGGCCGTATCGCGATTGTCATCTTTCTTCGCAGTCGATAACATTGAAGATGCGCGTCGCTTCATACTAAACAAGCCCGGATACCCACGACCGCCCCGCATCTATACCGTGTATGCTATTGGCGAGCATAGTGCCTACGACATGACATGGCTGGACTTTAAGTTTCCCAGAAATCCTGAAAAATTCAAATATTATTACGAGAAATATTGGCAGGGAAAGTTGATAGACAATGATCCGTTCATTGCGGCAGGCCATAGAGGCTCGCTTCGTGAGTACTTGATCACATCCAACGTCACTATCGGATCGAGTGTTGGCGAATAATTATTTTGGATCAAAAAATGTGGGGAATTTTAACCATGAAGCGATGCGCGTATTGTAATGTTTCTGGCGTCAAATTCACAAAAGAACATATTTGGCCAAATAATTTGATTGATAAATTCGAGGATTTGTTGACCTACAATCCTCGAAATGAGAATTTTTACAAGGGAGATCCTGTCGTTAAGGATGTGTGCGGCCCATGCAACAACACATATCTGAGCAAAGTGGACGCCTATTTGGCGGGTCTTTTTGACAGCCATTTCGCTAACTATGTCGAGGCTGGCCAATCGGCTGAGTTTTCGTACGATTACAATGCACTGCTTCGAGGCCTGCTAAAAATCTCCTATAACTCGGTTCGTTCCACTGCTAATGAAAAGCAGAAAAATTTGTTGGCGAAATACGCAAAACAGATTCTGTATGGAGGAGTATTCATGTCGATTATGGTGAGATTGCAGATCGTAACGACGTCAAAGGCCATTACTTTCCTCGGACACGAAATCGGTGAGCTAATGCCGGATGTTTTGCGGTGCGCCGTAGTGGCCTATGACGGGCGATTGAGCAATAGATTTTGTGTTCGACTGGTCGGCTTTAGAAGTTATTGGTTTTATTTGATTATTTCGTATAAAAATGAACCTCGTCATATCTGGGGCGAATTTGCCGAGGGGCTGGAAAATTGGGTAACCCCGATGGGGGTGGCGCTAGATTCGACAAAAAGCAAAATTTCGATTCCCGTCGATAAAACCACATGGATTACACCGACTCTTCTCGGCAAGCTTGCTGGTGATCTAGAAGAGCTTAAGTTGTAACTGCCGTTCGTAAAATTCGTGGGGTGCTATAAATTCCCGCGAGTGTCTTGCATATTCAACTCGTACGCCGGAGCCGAACCAGCAGATCGCCTGCCGACGTGCGCATCTTCGCCATCGGTGCGGGTGCAACTGCTCCTCTGGAATCCCGATCCGTCGGCAGTAACGCTCGATTTTGCGCTGTACGGAACGGACATTCATCCAGCGATTCTCACTGCGGTATTCATGGGCCGGCACAGTCCCGTTTCGCACGCTGACGAACAGCACGTCGTCGCTGTTCTCCAGGCGTCGATCGACCTCCTCGGGGCCGTCATGCTCGAGGTACAGGCGCACGGTCAGCTCGGCTTCGCGCGGCACCGGCACCGTGCGCTTCCGATTGCCTTTCGAAACGGGCCGTTCGGCCTTGCGCCTCTCGCCCCCGTAGTCGATCGTCAGCAGTTGCGACGTGTTCAACCACGTCGTTCACGCGTAGTCCGCAGCCCATCATGAGCGCCAGTATGGCCGCGTCGCGAACTCCCTTGAGCTTGTGGAAGTTCGACGCCCAAAGCATCCGCTCCGCATTCGACAGGGTTATCACACGGGGCAGCTTCAGACCGGTCTTCGGGTAGTTCACTTCCTGGGCCGGATTGACTGCGATCACGCCCTGCTGCGCCAACCAGGCATAAAACCCACGTACCGAGGCAATGATCGGCCGCCGCGAGATTCCGACAAGCCCCTGCTTGTGCGGCCAGATGCCGGGTAACGCGGTCAGGTCGTCGACCGTCGCGGTTTTGAAGTCTCGCTTTCCGAGAAACTCGCCCAGCTTGTCCAGGGCATCGGTGTACGCGCGGACAGTCCGCGCCGATCTGCCTCGAGAGTAATGCATGAATTCTGTCCACTTTTGGACGGAAATTTCGAGCGGATGCTGGAGGCGGGGGCGAGATTTTTGGGTGGAATCATGGCATCGGCCGGATTTCGACTCTAACCCTTTGATTCTAAAGAAATCGCCTTACCATGAGTCAGGAATCAAGGACTTAGGGGTGCATGCCCTCCCCCAATGTCTGAATTTCGGTCGTGGGGCCGTCGACGCCGCGCTCGAGCTGTCGATCGCGCCCGGTCGAGCTCGTCCGTCCGCGGTCGCGGCGCCGGCCGTCCCTTGGAGGTAAGGTCGAACTGTTCTGTATACCTAATCATTCGATCGCCGTCGACGAGCTGCAGCTGGTGCCGCGGAAAGTGAAGAGATCGGGCTGGGGTCATTGTTGACGACGGACAGTACCCCACTTACGCTCCGTCAGGAAACAGGAGATGACCATGACTCTGAGCCGTGACGGCTTCCTATCTGAGCAGATCAACGCCCTTGCGGATGAGGCTTTGCGGGCCTACTGCCCCGGCCACACAGCGCTCGTGGACCGGATCAACCGCTTCGCCATTGCTACCATGATCGTGCCGCGCGACATCCAACAGCGTGACGCTGACCTCTTTGCTGTCACGCTTTTGGGGCGAGCGATTCAAGACTTCGAAGCCGCCGTGCTCCTGGCTGCCAGGGGATTGCGTGCGCAGTCGCGCACCATGGTGCGATCGACTTTTGAAACGGCGCTGTACTGCATGGCGGCTGCACGCGACATAGTGTTGTCGCAGGGCGCCAAGATCAAACCCAAGAAGGGCGAAGTGCCGACGACGCGGTTTGTCGATGCGTTCGAAGGTGGGCACCAGCGATTCCGCGGGCAAGTAGCGGCCGAGATAAGGAGTATGCCCAACGTACCAGTTGAAACGGGAGCGGCCCTCGAAGACTTGATCGACGAGATCGGCACACCAGGGAAGCACCAGGACATCGACCTTCACGGATTGGCGGCAGATCTGGGGCTGTCCAACCTTTATACGGTCGTCTACCGACCACTCTCTCAGGATGCTCACCCGTCCGCCCTCTCCCTTCAGCACCACGTTGAGGTAAACGCTGAGGGAAAGATAACCGGTCTGCGCATCGGCCCCGACTACTTGCAGTTTGCCGACACGCTGGAGCTCGCGGCCTGTTCCCTGCTCGTCGCGTTAGACGGGTTCATGGAGCGCTTTGGCACGCCAGAGGAGAAGGCGAAGCTGAGTGCGCTCACGAATGCATATCGAGAGCTTCACGAGGCCGACCCCGATCATCCAGTCGAAACTGTGGTGTAGACCGAATTGCGAGCTCGCATCAATGCCGTCAGGACAGATCTCGCACCGGCGAGCAGACAAAACAAATCCCGCGGATGCTGGGCTGCAGAAGGTGTATGCGCCGGCGTTGGAAGTCGGCTATCGTGTGCCCTCGGCTTCTACGAACCGAGCCGGGGCCATGGAAATGGCTGCTGCACGGCTCAGACCGAGTCGCTTGGCCACACGATCGACGTCGACAAGGAGATTCGGCGCGATCGTCAGACTGATCGGTGCTTTGCTCGACCGTTTGCTGGGCTCCGAAGCTGCGGACGTTGCCTGTGCATCGGGAGTGCTGTTCACCGCCGCGCCTGAGTGTTTCGTTATCGCCATTGCGATCACCTAAATATCAATCGGATATCAGAATGGGTTGTAAATCATATTTGCTCGGCGTGAGTGCGTTCGAAGTCATCGCCGCAATCCATATCGAGCGGGCGCGCGACGAACACCGGCGCGAACTTTGGGCGAACGCTTGGGAAACGATTTCGAAGGGTTTTCGGACGCTGGCGTTACGCGCTTGAAATGTTGTGTTCTAGCCAGCTGGAAATGTCGCGTTTAGGGCCCCGAGAATGCAGTGAGTCGCACCCATGATCGGGCCCATCCATCGGTCGCCGCGTGTTATTCGTCGGCAATCCGACTGGCGACATCGGCCGCGCGACCCTTGACTCTCAACGCATGCTCGGCGCCGAAGAAAATCTGGGTTTCGTCCGACTGGGCTTCGCGCACGAAAGTTACGCGTTCGGGATTGACGTAGACGGCATTGCCATTCACGTCTTCAAAATGCACAAACTTGGTTGCCATAGGTCTTTCGCTGTCGTTATGTGATTGGCAACGGGAGCCGCTGCCGGGCGAAAAACACTATCAGAGGAGGTGCGATTTCACAATCGGGAATCCGGTTTTGCCGGATTGGCTGCGCTCAAGCAGCCCAGGCCGCCGGACTCGAACCGACTCGAGCGTGTCTGACACCGCCCAACCCGGATTCGAAGTCCAGCCGCACTAGTGTGGATCGGGCCCGTTGACGGTGACTGCAGCCCTGTCTGTCAGCTTCCGAGTCCGAATGCCCCCTCCTCGCCTCGATCAAATCGCCACTTCAGGCGGCGCCTGACGGAACAGCCGCGTAATCCAGCACAGATACACCAGCCCGAGCGCGAACCACACGACGCCGAGCACGAGCGCAGTTTTCTCGAGGCTGACGAGCAGCCAGATATCGGACACCGCGCCGATCACAGGAAACACGATGCCGCCGAACACGCCGATCCTGCGGTCGCCGTGATTGCCCGACAGGTACAGCCGAATCACGCACAGATTGACGGCCGTAAAGGCGAGGAACGCGCCGAAATTGATGAACGACGTCGACGTGGCGACATCCAGCTTCAGCGCGATCAATCCGACGACGCCGGCAAGCGCGATGTTGATCGCCGGCGTCTTGAAGCGCGGATGAATGAACCCAAAGATGCGCTTCGGCAGGATTTCATCGCGACCCATCGCATAGAGCAGCCGGCCGACGCTCGCCTGAGCCGAGATGCCCGACGCGAACTGCGCGAGGATCAGGCCCGCGAGGAACACGGTCACGAACAGATCGCCGCCGATCATCTTCGCCACTTCGAACGCGGCCGAATCCGTATCCTTGAACTCGACGCCAGGGTGTGCGAGCTGCATCGTGTACGCCGCGATCACGAAGATCGCGCCACCGATCAGCGCAATCAGCAGGATCGCGCGCGGCATGTTCTTCTTCGGATCGATCGTCTCTTCGGTCAGCGTCGAGACGGCGTCGAAACCGAGATACGAATACGCGGCGATCGCGGCACCGGCCATCGTCGCGCCGAACGGCACGTGCGGCTTGAAGAACGGCTCGGCCATCGCGATACCGCCCGCGCCTGCCGCCGCCGACGCGTAGTGCCAGCACAGCACGACGAACATCGCGACGATCGCCAGTTGCACGACCATCAGCACGATATTGAAGCGCGCGGCCAGTTCGATGCCGACGATGTTCAGCCCGCTCGTCAACACGATGAATGCAACGATCCAGATCCAGGTCGGCACATGCGGAAATGCCGCGTTCAGGTACGCGGCGCCGATCAACCAGATCACCATCGGCAGGAAGAAATAGTCGAGCAGCGTCGCCCAGCCGATCATGAAGCCCACGTGCGGGTTGAAGGTCTTGCGCGTGTACGTATAGGCGGAGCCTGCGGCGGGATAGAGCCGCGCGAGCTTGCCGTAGCTGAGCGCGGTGAACGCGATCGCGATCAGCGCGAGCAGATACGCCAGCGCCGCCGTATCGTCGCTGGCCTTGGCGAGCACGCCGTAGGTGCCGTAGACGATCAGCGGAGCCATATAGGCGAGGCCGAACAGCAGCACGGACGGCAGTCCGAGCGTGCGCTTCAGGCGCACGGGTTCATGGGATGACGACGCTTGCATGTTATCTCCTGGGCTTTCGGGGGCCGATACGAATGCCTTGTTGCCACCCGGCCGGCATTTCAATGGAATGGGCGGGCATGCGCGAGGCGTGGCGCCCGCGCGATGCCATGGAGGGACAGTGAAACCGGATTACTCGGTGCGGTGACGGCGCGCGTCGATCATGAGCGCGCGATGCCCGTTCGCCTGTTCGACAGGCGCGAGACCGAGCGCGACGCGTGCGTCGTGCAGATAGCTGTAGTGTTCGCGGCTCGCTTCGAGACGCGTCAGATCGAGGTTCGCCTGCACGACCGCCTCGTCCCGGCCCAGCTCGACGGTGGTGTCGCCGAACGGATCGACGAGCGCGGACAGGCCGGCGAACGTCAGGTTGTCGTCGCCGGAACCGCAGCGGTTTACCATCAGCGCGAACATCTGGTTCTCCATCGCGCGTGCCGCGATCGCGCGGCGATGCACGGGGCCGAACGGGTCCATGTTGCCGTTGGTGACGATCAGCAGATCGGCGTCGAGCGCACCGACGGCGCGTGCCGTCTCGGGGAATTCGATGTCGTAGCAGATCAGCAGGCCCACCGTCAGGCCGTTCCAGATGCAGGTCGCGAAGCGGTCACCCGGCGTGAAGACGCCGACATCCGACGCCCACAGATGCGTCTTGCGATACCGCAGCACGATGTCGCCCTGCTCGTCGACCAGCACCGTGGTGTTGTAGAACTGTCCGCCGTCGCGTTCCGCGAGGCCGACCGCGACGGCGACGCCCTTCTGCCGTGCCGCGTCGCGTACTGCCGACAACGCGGGACCGTCGAGCGTCTGCGCGATATCGGCGACGTTTTCCCGGGTCGGGAACCCCGACAGCGTCGTTTCGGGGAACACGATCAGCTTCGTGCCGCCTGCCACGTCGATACGCTCGATCGTCTCGATCACCTTGCGCGTGTTATGCGCGACGTCGCCGTCGATCAGCGCGAGTTGCGCGAGTGCTACCTGCATGAAGCCGTCTCCTTCCAATAACCTTTCATCGGTGTGTCGCAGGCGTTGGCACGTCCCGTACGACGCCTCGGCAAGCGAACCAGCGCATGACCCGCTGCCTTTCGAAGTGAGGCCGATTATCGAGGTATTATTTTTGACCTGAAATTCCCCGCCAGGGTTACCCTCACCGGAGGACACGATGGACTTCGAATGGCGAGATCTCGCTTTTCATCGGGAGATTGGTTCGGCCATCGACGCCCTCGATGGCCCGCATTTCTGGGCGCGCCTCACGCGCGTGCTCGAGCGGCATCTCGGTTTCGACAACTGGGTCGCGCTGCGTTTCGCGCGCGATGGCGCGCCGCTCGTGCTCGCCGAACAGGCGATGCCCGACGGCAAGATCGACCTGATGTTCCAGGACTATCTGGCCGCGCTCTATCAGCTCGATCCGTTCTATCTCGCCGCGTTCGAAACGCAGGCGTCGGGCTTCTACACGCTGGCCGACGTCGCGCCGGACAACTTCCGGATGACCGAGTACTACCAGCGCTACTTCAAGAAAAACATCGTCGGCGACGAAGTGCATTTCAACGTCGTGATCGACCGGGATCACACGCTGGGTTTTTCGCTCGGCAAAACGAGCAAGTACGACGAACGCGAGATGGCATTGCTCACGCTGTACTCGCCGTGGGTGCTGTCGTTGATGCAGCAGCGCATGCGCTTCGAGAAGTTCGCGGTGAAAGAAGCGCCGGGTACCACCGAAGGCGAAGCGCCCGACCTGCATGCGCGCTTCGGCATGCTGACCGGAAAGAACGGGCGCGGCGCGTTGACGACGCGCGAAATCGAAGTGGCGATGCTGTCCTTGAGCGGCTACTCGTCGCGGGCGATCGGGGAGAAACTGTCGATCTCGTTCGAGACCGTGCGCGCGCACAAAAAACACATCTACGCGAAGCTGGGTGTCGGCTCGCAGTCCGAACTGTTCGCGATGTTCTACGACCCGGGGAGAACGAGCGAGCCCGCGTGACATGCGTGACTCGCGTCCAGATCGAGTCGCAGATTCGTCACGAACGCGGCCCCCGGTTCGCGGGACAGCGTGAATCCGAGTGACCGCGCGAGGCCGGCCATCGCATCGTTCTCGCTCAACGTCGTGCCAACCATGCGCTTCATGCCCGACCGTCTCGCCAGATCGATCAGGCTCGACAGCAGCGCACGGCCGAGTCCTTGCCGTTGCCACGCATCGTCGATCACGATCGCGCACTCGACGACATCGGAATCGCCGTCGTTCATCGCGTAACGCGCGACGCCGATCAACCGCTCGCGGCCGCCGGGCCGGATCGTCGCGATCACCGCGCCTTCCCGCCGGCGATCAATGCGGGTCCATCGAACCATCTCGTCCTCGGTCGGCTTGCGCGCCGACATCAGCCGCATGTAGCGGCTCTGGTTCGACAGCCGGTCGACCAGGTCGCGCTCGATCCCGAGATCGCGGTGCTCGATTGCGCGCAGGAGTACCGGCGTTTTGTCCCTCGCCTCCCAGATGTGCCGGATGCTGAGGGCCGGTGCGTCCGGCGCCGCGTCGGGGGACGGGGCTTGTTCGATCTCGATCGTATCCATCCATGCCTCCGCAGGGTTGGCGCACTGCCCGCCGTGTGTCGGGATTCCTTTCGACGCGGAAAGCAAACCGCTTTCGGCTGGCGCTTCATCAGGCATCCAGTCTAGCGATACGCCTGCCTCTCCCCCAGGTGTGCCGGATCAAAGCGGTTTTCCAATCGCATCAATAATGCCGGCCGGCAGGTGGCGTGAGCACGACCACCGTGCAGCCCCGTCACGCGGGGCCTGCTCCCCGTTCGTCGCCGCTCGTGGCACCCGCATCCCGTCGCGCCGATTATTGACCGATCCGGAATGCCGCATTCATCGCCACCCTCTTACTCCGCGTCGGAACGTTTCATACAGTGGCATCAAGCCCGGACGACAGCGCATCAGCGACGCCGCCCGGATCTTCCCTCCCGCGCATCGGATACGTCCATGGAACAGCCGCTTTTCTACTTCGACGATTTCACGGTCGGCGACACCTTCGTCGGCGACTCGGTCGAGGTCACCGAGGCCGACATCAAGCGCTTCGCCGCGGAATTCGATCCGCAGCCGTTCCATCTCGACGACGAAGCCGCGCGCGGCACGATGTTCGGCGGCCTGGCCGCCAGCGGCTGGCATACCGCGGCGATCACGATGCGGCTGCTCGTGCTGAGCGGGCCGAAGCTGGCGAACGGAATACTCGGCGCCGGCGCCGACGTCGAATGGAAACGGCCGACGCGCGCCGGCGACGTGCTGCGCGTCGAGAGCGAAGTCGTCGAGCTGACGCCGTCCCGGTCGCGCCCGCAGTACGGCGTGCTGACGCTCCGAACCAGGACGGTCAATCAGCGCGGCGAAGTCGTGCAGATTCTGACCGCCAGGCTGATGGTCGAGCGTCGCGCCGCGTGACGCGCCCTGCCCTGCACCGCCCAACTAGCGGCGCGCAGCCGGATTGCGGTTTAATGGCGACTCCACTCTCGACTGGAGTCGCGCACATGGACCGCATCGCTGCGATGAATGCCTTCGTCCGCGTCGTGGAGGCCGGAACCTTCACGAAAGCGGCCGATACGCTCGACATGCCGAATGCGACGCTGACGCGGTTGATCCAGAAACTCGAGGAAGACCTGCAGGTGCGCTTGCTGCATCGCACCACGCGATCGGTGACGGTCACGCCCGAAGGGGCGATCTACTACGAGCGCGTCGTGCGGCTGCTTGCCGATCTCGCGGAAATCGAATCGTCGACGACCCATGCGCGTGCGAAGCCGTCCGGCAAGATTCGCGTGGATACGGCCGCGGCGATCGGCACGCTCGTTCTCGTGCCCGCGCTCGCGGCATTCTATGACGCCTACCCCGACATCGAGATCGAACTCGATATCGGCAACAAGCGGACCGACCTGATCGCCGAAGGGATCGACTGCGCGATACGCGCGGGCGAAGTCGACGAGCAGTCGCTGGTCGCGCGGCAGATCGGCAGCTTCGGCTTCACGACCTGCGCGACGCCCGCGTTTCTCGACACGCACGGCACGCCTGCGTCGCCGGATGCGCTGCGCGATTTGCCGACGCTCGGCATGATTCCTTCCCGCGGCGGCCGCTCGCTGCCGTTCCAGTTCTCGGAAGACGGCAAAAGAAACGATCTCGCATTGAATCATCGGCTCGTCGTGAACGATACGAATGCCTACCTGGCCGCGGGCCATGCGAACCTCGGCATCATCCAGGCGCCGTCCTATTCGGTCCGCGCCGCCATCGCCGCCGGCACGCTCGTGCCGATCCTCGAGGACTGGACGCCCCATGCGAATCCGGTCTACGTGATCTACGCGCCCAACCGCTACCTGAGCGCGAAAGTGCGTGTGTTCATCGACTGGGTCATCGCGCTGTTCGAGCGCGACGAACACCTCAGGCGCCGCTGACGCCGCAAACGCGGAGGGTTAGCCGTTCGCGGATTCGGCTTCCGCGTCGTCCGCACCACGTATTTCGCGCACGAGCCGTTCGATGCCGGCGTCATGGAGGCCGAGGCGCGTCAACGCCTGCACGGTCGAATCGAAGTAGTCGCGCGACGTGCCGAGCGGGCCGTGGCCGGTGCGGATCAGGTGCGCGACACGGTCGAGTGCGTATCCGCCGAGGTAACGGTCGTGCGACCGGTTGACGACGAACGTCAGCGCGCGGATCGCCCGGCCGTCGACCTTCGCCGTGATCCAGCGCGGCTGGTATGAATCGGCAAGCATTTCACGCCGCCACAGCAAGCGCAATTCGGCTTCGACCTTGGCTGCGTCGATCCGGTACAGCACGCCGTCGCACCTGCCGCCGCGGTCGAGCGCGAGCATTGCACCCGGTTGCTCGGGCGTGCCGCGCGCGATGATGAGCCGCAGGCAGAACGCGCGGTGCCAGCCGTCGACGCGCGCAACCGACGAGCCGGCCATATCGAGCGCCGGATTCCACATCAGCGAGCCATATGCGAATACGTGGAGATCGCGCCCGGATGGGTGGCGGTCGAGCGTGGCCTGCAACGTGCGTTCGAGTTCCGCATCGCTTCGCACCGTCATGCCGGCCGGCGGATCCGCGCGCAGCGTGTGCAGCAGCGTGCCTCGCGCCAGACGCTCGCGCGTCATCTCGTAGTCGGAATCATCGGTGGTGCGTCGATCGTCGGACATGGCCGGATGCGATTGCGCGTCGTGGTGATGAAACGACTGTAGATTGCGCTGCCGGTGCGGGGAAGCCGAGCGCGAACAATGCGCTTTTGTCGCGAATGAAAAAGCGAACGCGATGCGGGCGACGTGCGACCAGCGGCCCTTTTCATCGGGCGGCACGCTCGTTCCAGCATTTTTGTTCCAACTGGAACGTTGAATTGGAGCGTCGGCCATTTATCGCGACGTCGTTCGATCCTAAGCTCCGCTCAACGACTGAAACACAGGTCGCTTCGCCCAATATTCCGGAGGTGGTCATCATGAAATCGCTGATTCGCACACTCGTCGTTGCATCCGCACTCGCCGCGCCGGCAGTCGTTTTCGCGCAGGAAGCCCAGCCGCTGACGCGCGCGCAGGTTCGCGCCGAACTCGTCGAGCTGGAGCATGCCGGTTACAACCCGATGGACTACTACTACGCGGAAAGCCTGCAGGCCGCCGAAGCGAAGGTTGCACGCCAGCATGAACGTGACGCGCAGACCGAATCCGGCAGCAAGCAGGTCATGTTCCAGGCGGAAGCGCATTCGCCGCTGAACGTCACGCGGAAATGAAATGTCGCGGTGCACGGGAACCGGCTTCCCGTGCACCAGCCGCTACGCCCATTGCGCTTACCTCAACGCGCGACGGAGCACTTTCCCGACCGGTGACTTCGGCAACGCGTCGATAAATTCGAACTGTCGAGGCACCTTGTACGCGGTCAGGTGCTCGCGGGCGAATCGCTGCAGAACGTCTGCCGTGAGTTCGCGCCGCCGCGACACCACGAACACCTTGAGCGCTTCACCCGTCCTTTCGTCCGGAATGCCGATACACGCGCACTCGACGACTGCGTCGTGCAGGCTGATGACGGCCTCGATCTCGTTCGGGTAGACGTTGAATCCGGACACCAGCACGACGTCCTTCTTGCGATCGACGATCGACAGGAATCCGTCCTTGTCGAGCATGCCGATATCGCCGGTTCGAAGATAACCGTCGGCGGTAAAGGTCTCGCGGGTTTCCTCGGGCCGGTTCCAGTAGCCGCTCATGACCTGCGGGCCTTTTACCGTGATTTCGCCCGGTGTGCCGATCGGCGCCTCGTCCCCCTCTTCGTCCAGCAGCTTGATGTCGGTCGACGGAAACGGCACGCCGACGCTATCCCGGCGCGCGAATGCATGGGGCGGCGTGGCACAGACGCTGGGCGAGGCCTCGGTCAACCCGTAGGCACTGAGAAGATGGCAGCCGGTCAGTTCGAGCCACCTTCTCGCGACGCTCGCCTCCACCTGCGCACCGGCGCCGATCGTTTGCCGGAGGCAACTGAAATCCAGTGCACGAAACGGCTCGTGTTCGAGCAGCGCATTGAACAACGTGTTGACGCCAAGCAGAAACGTAAAGCGATGAGCGCGGAACGCGTTCGCGAAATGTTCGAGATCGCGCGGGTTCGGGATCAGCACGTTCTTGCGTGTCATCGCCACCGAAAAGAAGCAACCGACGGCCAGACCCATGATGTGATAGATCGGCAGGACGGTCACGAGACACTCGTCACCGCGCGTGAAATCGGCGCCGAACCAGTCGCACATGATCCGGGTGTTCGCGATGATGTTCCGGTGCGACAGAATGGCCGCCTTGTTTTTTCCCGTCGTGCCGCCGGTGTACTGCAAGAAGGCATTCATGTCCGGTGTCACGACCGGATCGCGATAGGCCACGGTGCGACCTGTCAGGAGCGCGTCCTTGAACCGGCACCGCTCCCCTTGCGCCGGAAGCGCAGCGGTTGTGACCGCTTGCCGCGCCCACTGCGCGAACGACGGCATTTCGTCGGCCGCCGCGACGACGACCCGGCAGGGCCGCCCGTCGACGTCGGCCGGCACCGCGTCCAGTGCCGATTCCGCCACGACGAGCAGGCTCGCGCCGCTATCCTGCAGATTGAACAGCACCTCGCGCGCCGTATAGAACGGATTCAGGTTCACGAGCGTGAGGCCCGCCCGCAGCGCGCCGAACACGACGACGGGATAGTGAAGCAGGTTCGGCAGCATGATCGCGACACGGTCGCCGGCATGCAGCCCTTCGACGTCCAACAGGTAGCCGGCGAACGCGCGACTGAGCGTATCCAGTTCGCGATAACTCAGTGTCGAGCCCAGACATACCATGGCCGTCTCGTCGGGGCGCGCGTCGGCGGCCCGGGTGAGGAAATCGACCGCCGACCGATAGCCTTCGATGTCGATGTCCGCGGGAACACCTTCCTGGTACTGCCGCTGCCAGATTCTCTTCATGCTGCGTGCCCCCTGACTGGGTTCGTTCAATCGGCCGCGAGTGCGTCGCGCACGAAGTCGAGCCGATCCTGCCCGAAGAACATGTGTTCGCCGACGAACATCGTTGGCGCGCCGAAGAGCCCTCTGGCAACCGCCGCCTCGGTATCCGCCTTCAGCTTGTCCTTGACCGACTGATCCTGGGTGATCTCGTAGAGCAGCCGAGGATCGAGATCGGCGTCTCGCAAGACCTTTTGCAACGTCTCCATGTCGCCGAGGTTCTGCGGCGTTTCCCACATCGCCCGGAACATCGCGTCGACATATCGCTGGAACAGCGCTTCGTCGCGCATCTGCGTGCCGGTGGCGCCGCGCATCAGGACCAGCGTGTTGATGGGGAAATACGGGTTGTATTCGAAGCGCACGCCGTACTTGCGCGCGAACCGTTCGAGATCCTTGCGCATCCACGCGGACTTGGCGGGGATCGTTGCCGGCGACGCATTGTTCGTCGCCTTATGGATGCCGCCCAGCAGGACCGGCTTGAAGACGAGTTCCGCCTGATGGTCGGCGGCGATGCCGGGAAGCTGGGTCCACGCGAGGTAGGCCGTCGGGCTGCCGAAGTCGAAGTAGAAGTCGATGCGTTTGCTCATGGAGATTCCTTTTGGATTGCGGGCCGTCGAGACGGATGACTCACCACGTTTCACGCCACGGCCGCAGATCCAGCTCGTGCGTCCACGCATCGCGAGGTTGGGTATGCAGATGCCAGTAGTTGTCGGCGATGTGATCCGGATTGAGGATGCCGTCTTCCGCCTTCGTCGCGTACCGCTCCGGGAAATTCTCGCGAATGAATTCGGTGTCGATCGCGCCGTCCACCACGACGTGCGCGACATGGATGTTCTTCTTTCCCAATTCGCGCGCCATGCTCTGGGCCAGTGCGCGCAGTGCATGCTTGGCGCCGGCGAACGCCGCGAAATTGGCGGACCCGCGAATGGCGGCGGTCGCGCCGGTGAAGATGATGGTTCCCCGCTCTCGCCCGACCATGCGCTTTGCCACTTCCCGGCCGAACAGGAAGCCGCTGAAGCAGGCCATTTCCCAGATCTTGTAGTACTTGCGCGCGGTTTCCTCGAGGATGCTGCATGGTACGTTCGCACCGATGTTGAAGACCATCGCCTCGATCGGGCCGATCTCCTGTTCGATCCGCGACACGACATCGATCACGTCTTCCTCCTTGCGCGCATCGGCCCCGAAACCGACTGCCGCCCCACCTTCGGCCTCGATTTGCCGGATCAACGGCTCGAGCTTGTCCGCCTGGCGACGCACCACGCAGGCCACCAGCCCTTCGCGCGCGAAGCGTCGCGCGATGGCGCCGCCGGTCGCATCGCCGGCGCCGATGACGAGCGCTGCCGGCCGGCCCTTCGCGATCTCATTGGCCATCTCTTCTCCTTCATTGATTAACGATCGTTTACTTATAGGGCACAGGTCCCGATCTGCCTAGTCATTGATTACCCTAGTACCGTCCGGATTTCGCGGAAAGGCGGTTGACGGCCCCCGGCAGCGCCGGGCGGGCGTGCTAACATCGATCGGCCCTTTCCCGCGTCAACCTTGGCGTTCGTGATCGCTGCGAGTCCAGGCTTGAATGGCCGGCAACGGACGGCTATTCTGAATTTGAATTTTTTGCCAACGATGGATCCCGGCGACCATGCGCTACTCAAGTACCCACAAGGAAGAAACCCGCCAGAAGCTGATCGCCCAGAGCCGAGCGATCGCGAAGCGCGGCGGTTTTGCGACAACGGGCATCGATGCGTTGATGGCGTCGATCGGGCTCACCGGCGGTGCCTTCTATACGCACTTCCCTTCGAAGCAGGCGCTGTTTGAAGCGCTCGTCAGCGAAGAGGTCGAGAAGAGCGCGGAGATGCTGGCCGGGGACGATGCGTCGCCTGCCGACCATGTCGCACGCTGTTTGCGAAACTACCTGAGTTCGGTTCATGCGTTGCACCCGGAGGACGGCTGCGTGTTGCCGACCCTCGGGCCGGAGATCGCACGCGCGGAACCGGAGGTTCGGGAAGTCGTGGAGCAGGCACTCAAGCGCACGCAAAAGAGCTGGAGCGGCCGCACGGGTGATGCCGATGCGGCATGGGCACTGATTGCCCAGTGCGTCGGCGCATTGGTGCTCGCACGCTCCGTGGAGTCGGAGCGCACGCGCAAGGAGATTCTTGCCGCCAGCCGGCGCTTCCTTGGCAAGGCGCTGGCGATCGATTCGCTGCGCTGAACCGGGTCTTCACCTCTCGCCGGCGCCCGCGCTAGCGCTGCCAGCGCGCCGGCTCCAGCCAGATCGGGAACGACAGGATCACCGCCAGTCCGCGCCCGTCGATACCGTCCGCGACGTCGACCGACCCGCCGTGAGACGCGGCGATCCGCGCGACCAGCGACAGGCCGATGCCGCTTCCCGGCTGCACCGTACCGGGCACCCGGTAGAAGCGTTCGAAGATCCGCGCACGCTCGTCGACCGGCACGCCCGGCCCGTCGTCCGCGATACGCAGCCTGACCCGCGCGCCATCCGCGTCCGCTGGACTGTCGCACGTGATCTCGACCCGCCCGCCTTCGCGGCCGTAACGCAGCGCGTTGTCGATCACGTTACGCACCGCAATCGCGATCTCGTCCAGGTCGCCCCAGACGTGCACCGGTTCGACCGCGACCCGCATCGTCTGTCGGCGTGCATGCGCCGCCGCGTCGAAGTCGCTCGCGATCAGCGCAACGAGCCGTGACAGGTCCACCGGCCCGTGCTGCTCCGCCCGCGATCCAGCATCCAGCCGCGCCAGTTCGAGCAATTGCCCGGTTAGCCGCGCGCTGCGCTCGACGCCCGTGGCCAGCCGGCGCAGGGCTGCGTCCTTGTCCGCCAGACTGTCCGCCCGCAACGCCACTTCCGCCTGAGCCGACAACGCCGCCAGCGGAATGCGCAACTCGTGCGCCGCATCGCCGATGAAACGGCGCTCGGTGTCGACGGCCTGACTCAGCCGCGCGAGCAGACGATTGAACGATTCGACGAGCGGCCGGAGCTCGCGCGGCAGCGTCGTCAGCGGCAACGGCGAGAAATCGAACGCGGCCTTCCGCTGGATCGTGCGCTGAACGTCGCGCACCGGCCCGAACGACCAGCGGATCACCCACCAGATCGCGACGCCCAGCATCCCGAGCATCAGCGCCGTATTGAACAGGCCGAGTTGCAGCGCATTGCTCGCCTTCTCCTGCCAGGTCGTGGCCGGGCCGCCCGTCTGAACGCGAATCCGGCGCGCCGGATCCGACAGCGAGTAGACCCGCCAGGTCTCGTCGTGCGCGACGCCACGCCCGGTGCTCATACCGTATCCGTCCTGCGGATCGGCCTTGAGCGCCGGCCCCGGCGCATCCGCGCTGTGCATCACGTTGCGGCCGTCGACCCAGATCTGGAATGCGACGTCGTACTTGCCGTACGCGGCTTTCGGCAATACCGCCTGAGCGCTTGCTTCGGGCAGCCGATCGATCGCATCGGGCAACGACAACAGCAGCAGTTGCGCGGCGCCCTCGAGCATGCCGTCGCGCCAGCCGCGCTGTTCGCGCCACAGGCCGATGCCGAGAAACGCGCCCCAGCCCGCCCAGAACACGATGACCGTCGCCATCACGGTCGCGAGCAGGCGCAGGCGTAGCGACTTCATGCCGTGCCCTCCCCGACGCGATAGCCGAAGCCATGCACCGTCACGATCAGTTCGTCGCCGAGCTTGCGCCGAAGCTGATGGATGTACACCGCGATCGTGTTGCTTTCGATCGCGCCGTCGTTGCCGTACACGCGCTCTTCGAGCTGCGTGCGCGTGACGATTCGCCCTTGCCGCTCCATCAGTGCGACCAGGGTCCGGTACTCGTGAATGCTGAGCGCAACGGGTTCGCCGGCGCGCGTGACTTCCTTGCGCGCCGGATCGACGTGTACGTCGCGGTAGATCAACCGCTCCGACACGCGGCCCTGGCTGCGGCGCGTCAGCGCGCGAAGCCGCGCATAGAGCTCTTCCAGCTGGAACGGCTTGACCAGATAGTCGTCGGCGCCTGCGTCGAGGCCGCGGATCCGGTCGCTCAGCTGATCGCGCGCGGTGACGATCAATACCGGTGTCGCGTCGTAGTTCTCGCGCATCGCGGCGAGCAGCGTGAAACCGGACGCGCCCGGCAACTGCAGGTCGAGCAGCACCGCGTCGTAGCCGTGATCGACGAGCGCGAGCCGCGCGGCCGGCACGTCGGCCGACCAGTCCGCACGCCAGCCGTTCTGCGCCAGGCCGGCACGAACGGCATCGGCCAGCATGACATCGTCTTCCACCAACAGGATATGCATCGGTTTCGCTCCTCGAATGACGAGGTCACCAGCCTGACGGACCGCGATTAAAAACTTCTTAAAGCCCGGGGGCCACGATCCGTGTCGATCGCCGCATTGCCGGTGCAATGCATCTGGCGCTGACTCGAGAGGCCCGCCATGACCGTGTTCTGTCGTTCGATTCCGTTGCTGCGATGCAAGGCGGCACGGGGTTCCACCCTCGCGCCGTCCCGGTGCGGGCCATTCTGGCATGGAATGTCGTGCGCGTTGCGCGCCTGCCGCACGGGAGCGGCGCGATGAACCAGTTCGCCACGCTCGTCCCGTTCGGCCTCGCGCTCAGCCTCGCCGGTACCAATAGCATCGCCTGCCTCGTCGGCCTGTCGCTGATCGAGCGGCTGATCCCCGTGCTGCCATCGCACGTGCTCCTCACGATGATCGGTGTCGCCGGCGCGCAAGGGGCATGGACGCTGCCGGAAGCGATCATTGTCACGGTGCTCGGCAGCTTCGCGGGCTGCCTGTTTCATTACGCGCTCGGCAATCTGTGGCCGGAAGAGCGCGCGCTGACCCTGCTGCGCCGCCTCGCGCCCCTCGGTAGGCTGCAGCCCGCAAGAATGGACGCGCTGATCGCGGGAATCCGCGCGCGGCCGACGCGCCTCGCGCTTTGGTCGCAACTGGTGCCGTTCGTCCGGCTCGTCGCGCCGGCGCTCGCCGGCTTGCTGGAAACGAGTTTCGCGCGGTTCGCGTCGGGCGCCGCGGCCGGCATCGCGCTATGGAACACGCTGTTCATCACCGCCGGCTATCTGGCCGCGCAAGTCACTATCTAGCCGGACATGACACGTCCCGATCGATTCCGCCAGGAGCTTGTCGATGCGAATCCCCGAATGGATGCTGTTCCTGCGGTCCTGGTTGCGCCATCCGCGCCGGGTCGGCGCGCTTGCGCCGTCCGGCCCGGCGCTCGCCGCGCTGATTACCGCACATATTCCGCGCGGCGGCGCATCCGTGATCGAACTCGGCGCGGGCACCGGCGTGTTCACGCGCGCACTGCTCGCACGCGGCGTCGCGAGCGACAGGCTGGTGCTGGTGGAAGCCGATCCGGCTTTCGCGAACGCGCTGCGGCATCAGTTTCCCGCATTGCGGATCATGCAGATGGATGCGGCCCAGCTCGGCATGACGGGTGATTTCTTCGGCGGGGAGCGCGCCCATGTTATTGTGAGCGGATTGCCACTCGTCGCGATGCCGGTCGAACAGGCCGTCGCGATCGTTCACTGCGCCTTCGCGCGCCACCTGGCTGCCGGGGGTGCGTTCTACCAATTCACGTATGTGCCGCGCTGTCCGATCCCGGCGCGTTATCTGGAGGCCATGCGCCTTCGCGCAGTCCGAGTCGGCATCGCGTGGATGAACTTCCCGCCCGCCTTCGTGTATCGCTTCGAACGTCGGTTCGATGCGGCCGGCCACCAGCGGCCTGGCACGCGGCCTCTGTCAGAGGTAGTCGCGCAAGCCACTTCTTCAACCAGCCTCGACACAACCCGATTCTCCCGTACACCATCACTCGACTCGAGCGGCGCCGGGCAGTCAACAGACGGAAGTCCATCATCATGAACGCTCTCGGGTACTGGCTGATGCTCGGCCTGCTACGGCTCCTGGCCATTCTTCCGTACGCGCTGGTCGCGCGAACCGGCAGCGGCATCGGCGCCGCGCTTTACCGCATACCGAGCCGACGCAAACACGTGGTGCACGTGAACCTGCAACTCTGCTTTCCGCTGAAGACCGACGCGGAACGCGACGTGCTCGCGCGTGCCCATTTCGAACATGTCGTGCGGAGCTACCTGGAGCGCGGCTTCCAGTGGTTCGGCAGCGCGCGGTCGATCAATCGGCTGGTCGAACTGGACAGCCACATCGATCTCCACGATCCGGATGCGCCGCCGACGATCTTCATGGGTTTTCACTTCGTCGGCATCGAGGTGGGCTGCATGCTCTATTCGTCGTCGCTGCCCGTGGCGGCGCTCTACACGCGCATGTCGAACCGTCGCATGTGCGATCTCGCCAAACGTCAGCGCGGACGCTTCGGCGCCGAGATGATCGAACGCAGCGCGAGCGCGAAACACCTCGTCAGGCTGCTGCGCGCGGGCACCCCGGTGATGCTCGCCGCGGACATGGATCACGGCACGACGGGTTCGGTGTTTGCGCCGCTGTTCGGCGTGCAGGCCTGCACGCTGACGTCGGTATCGCGGCTGGCGAAGCTGAGCGGCGCGCGGGTCGTGCCGTTCGTGACCGAAGTGCTGCCGGACTTTCGCGGCTACAAGCTGACCATCTTCGAACCGCTCGGCAGTTATCCGACCGATAGCGAGTCGATCGACGCGCGCACGATGAATGCGTTTCTCGAAGCGCAGATCCTGCGATTTCCCGAGCAGTACTACTGGGTGCACCGGCGCTTCAAGCATCGTCCGGCCGGCGAGCCAGGCGTTTATTGACGGCTGGATGAGCGGCACGGCCGGCGGCCGCGGCCGTCATGCGCCGCCGTTCCGGTCGACCAGCCCGGACGCTTGCAGATCGCTCAGGTCGGGAACCGTCGATGAAAACGCCGTCGATTGCATCGCATGGTGCGCGAGGCGCGCCAGTTGCGGGAAGGCATCGTCGTTGACCGCGTGCGGCATGACGACCGCGGCACTCTGAAATGCGATGACCGTCATGATGTCGGCTTGCGAAATGCGTGCGCCGAGCAACCACGGTTCTGCATGCGCTGCATTCAGTACGCCGAACCCGGCCTGCATCTGCTCCAGGTAGCCGGCCTGCAGATGCGGCAGCCGGTGAGACTCGGGGCGCAGCATCAGTTCGTCGCAATAGCGCGCCAGCTTGTCGTAACAAGCCGCCGCATAGCTGACGAGCTGCATCGCGCGCACCCGCTCCGGGCCGCCGGCAGGCATCAGGCGTTGCTCGGCCGGAACGAGGCTGTCGAGATAATCGACGTTATCCGGATAGGCGGATGAATTTATCCAACTGCGTGTTCCGTGACAGGCAAATCGGGGCCGGTGTCGGCCGTATTTCGACCGTGTGCGCGCCCCGCTTCAAACCCCGCCTCCCCCCATTTGTTCCCGCGACGCAAGACTGTTGCTCCACGGTGGGTGTTCGAAATCGCGATCGGCACGCCTACAGTCTGCCCATCGGATTCATCGATCCGGTCGGCACCGAAGCCGAACACCCATTACTTATCGAGGCATGTCATGAGCGCATCCAAAGTCATCATCGTCACCGGCGCATCGCAAGGCATCGGCGCGGAAACGGTCAACGCATTCCGCGCACGCGGCCATCGCGTCGTCGCGACGTCCCGTTCGATCGGCCCGTCGAACGATCCCGATCTCGTCACCGTCGCGGGCGACATCGGCGATCCGGCCGTCGCGCGGCGCGTGGTCGACGCGGCAATCGAACGCTTCGGCCGCGTCGACACGCTCGTCAACAACGCCGGCGTGTTTGTCGCGAAGCCGTTCACGCAATACACCGCGGACGACTACGCGCAGATCACGAACGTCAACCTGAGCGGGTTCTTCCACGTCACGCAGCGCGCGATTGCCGCGATGCAAAAGCATGGCAGCGGCCACGTGGTCAGCATCACGACGAGCCTGGTCGATCACGCGAACAGCAACGTGCCGTCGGTGCTCGCATCGTTGACGAAAGGCGGATTGAATGCGGCGACGAAATCGCTCGCGATCGAGTATGCGAAGGCCGGCATCCGCGTGAATGCCGTGTCGCCGGGCGTCATCAAGTCGCCGATGCATGCGCCGGAAACGCATGCGACGCTCGCGTCGCTGCATCCGGTCGGCCGCATGGGCGAGATGAGCGACATCGTCGGCGCGATCCTGTATCTCGACTCGGCGCCGTTCGTCACCGGCGAGATCCTGCACGTCGACGGCGGCCAGAGCGCCGGGCATTGAGTGCAGCGTCGAAAGAACGCGCCGGCGTGCCTATCGCGATGCGGTGGCGCGTTTGGTGCGCGCACCGCCCGCCTGCCTGGCGGGGGCGCGCTCCAGATGCTCGACGAGAAAGTCGACGAACACGCGCACGCGCGACGACAGAAAGCGCGCATGCGGGTACAGCAGCATGAACGGCCGCGACCGGCCGCCAAGGCCGGTCAGCACCTCGACGAGCGTGCCGGCGCGCAGATCCTGTTCGACGATGAAGCGGTAGGTCTGGAACAGGCCCGCGCCGCTGCGCGCGAGCGTCACGCCGGCGAGGACGTCGCCCGACGCACTGTAGTTGCCGGTCGTCGCGATCTCGATCTCGTCCGATCCGTCGTCGAACAGCCAGGGAATCGGCCGCCCGCTGCTGGGCAGTTCGAACTGGATGCATTCGTGCGCATGCAGATCGTCGATGGCGGCCGGCGTGCCCGCACGCTTCAGGTAGCCGGGCGTCGCGACGACCACGAGTTCGGCGTCCTCCAGCTTGCGCGCGACCAGCGTCGAATCGGCCGGTGTGCGGCCGCGGATCGCGAGATCGAAGCCTTCCTCGGCGAAGTCGATGTTGCGGTTGCTCAGGTGGGTTTCGACACGCACGTCCGGATACCGCTCGCGAAACGCGGGCAGCAGCGGGAGCACGCGATAGTGCCCGTATGGCGTCGGCATGCTGATCCGCAGCACGCCGGCGGGCGTCGCCTGCTGGCCGGTCGCTTCGCGTTCCGCGTCGACGAGCTGCGACAGCGCATCGCGGCACTGCTCGAAATAACGCCGGCCGGAATCGGTCAGGCGGATCTGCCGTGTCGTGCGCACGAACAGCCGCACGCCGAGACGTTCCTCGAGCCGCGCCACCGACCGGCTGACCGCGGCCGGCGTGACGCTCGCCGCGGTTGCCGCCAGCGTGAAGCTGCCGAGTTCGGCGGCAAGACAGAACAGCTCGATGCTGCCCAGCAGCAGATCGTCGAATTTGCGTTGCATGGGGCGGTTCCTGCCGTCGCGCGATGGAGCAACGAGTGTGCATGAATATCGCGCGGGAAACCAGCGAGCGTACTTGGGTGAACGCGGTCCGTATCGGCGCGTTGCGCGCGATGCGTCATGCGTTACACCGCGTTGTGAATCAATTGCGCCGCTGACATTTACCGGCTTCGGCCGCATCACTAGAGTGACTGACAGGCAATACCGATCGTCCGATCCATTTTCCCGCAAGGAGCACGACATGACCGTCGAACAGAAACTGGCCGAACTCGGCCTCGCATTACCCGAACCGCCGCAACCGCTCGGCAGCTATACGGCCGCAAGTGAAGCCGGCAACCTGCTGTTCGTATCGGGGCAACTGCCGCTCGTCGACGGCAAAGTCGCCTACACCGGCCGCGTCGGCGAGCAGTTGAGCGTCGACGAAGGCCGGCATGCGGCCCGGCTTGCGGCGCTGAACGTGCTCGCGCAGATCCAAAAGCATCTGGGCGGGTTCGACCGACTGCGCAAGATCGTGCGCGTCGAGGGGCACGTAAGTTCGGCGGACGGATTTTTCGGGCAGCCGGCCGTGATCGACGGCGCGTCCGACCTGTTCGCCGCCGTGCTGGGCGGCAAGGCGGGACACGCGCGCTCGGCGTTCTCTCAGCGCCAGTTGCCGGCCGACGCAGCCGTCATCCTCGTCGTGATCGCCGAGATCGACCCGGCCTGACGCCTCGGCCGCCCCGCGCGGCCGCAAGCCATTCCCGCGGGCGTGTTCGCCCGCCCTGCCCGGGATTTCGTCGCCTGCCTCGGTACCGTGGATATCGGGGCTTGATCGTCCGGAAGCCTTGTCCAGCCAAGCCAGACACGTTCCGGATACATTGAAATACAAAATATCGGATGCGATCTAATCGAATGCGCTTGACATGGGTGGTCGCCTCGACGAAACTCCATCGCATGCGATCGAATCGCATCAGAGAAAACCTGCTGAACCCACTGACGGAGCAAATGATGAGCAAGATCGAAAAAGTGCTGTACACGGGCAAGACGCATACGACTTCGGGCGGCCGCGACGGTACGGCGCGCAGTTCCGACGGCCGCCTCGACATCCAGTTGTCGTCGCCGGGCAGCGCCGGCACCGGCACCAACCCGGAACAGCTGTTCGCGGCCGGCTGGTCGGCCTGCTTCATCGGCGCGATGCAGCTTGCGGCGCGTGCCGCGAAGGTGACGCTGCCGGAAGATCTGGCCGTCGACGCCGAAGTGGATCTCGGCACGGCCGGCAACGCGTACTTCCTGCAGGCACGCCTGAACGTGAGCGTGCCGGGGCTCGATCGTGACGTCGCGCAGCGCCTCGTCGATGCCGCGCATCAGACCTGCCCGTATTCGAAGGCGACGCGCGGCAACATCGACGTCGAAATCCGTATCGCATGAACGTGGCATCGGGCGGCCGATACGCCGCCCGCCACATTCCAGACTTCTTTCCTATCGAGGTGAATGTTGAATATCCGACTGATCGCCGCCCTGCTCGTCGCTGTTTCGGCTTCTGCCGCCGCACCGGCGTTCGCCAATGAAACCACCGTGACCCGTGCGCAAGTGCGCGCCGAGCTGACCCAGCTTCAAACGGCCGGTTATCCGCTGAATCGCGCCACCGATGCGACCTATCCGAACGATCTGCAGGCCGCGCTGACGCAGATCCATGCGGCCGATGCGGTCGCGGCCAACGAGCGGGCTTCCGGCTACGGCGGCAACGGCGACGCGGCGACGCAAGCGGGCCGCCCGCACGCCGTCAGCGTGGCCGACCGCTCGGTGTATTTCGGTCATTGAGCGCCGCGCGCCGATACCTGAACGCTGAATCCTTTCCATTCCTGTTCTGAATCGAGGTAAATGATGAAAACCCAATTGATCGCCGCCCTTCTCGTCGCTGTTTCGGCTTCTGCTGCCGCACCGGCGTTCGCCAATGAAACCACCGTGTCCCGCGCGCAAGTGCGTGCCGAGCTCGTCCAGCTCGAACAAGCCGGTTATCGGCCGGGCCGCGCGAACGATCCGCACTACCCGGACGATCTGCAGACCGCATTGACGCGCGTTCACGCGAACGACGCCGTGACGGCCGATGCAGCGGCATCCGGTTACGGCCGCGACGCCGTTGCCGCCTCGCAGTCGGGCAGCCGGCCCGCGACGCGCATCGCCGAGCGCTCGATCTACTTCGGTCATTGAACAGAACCGCGATCGGCGCCGATGGCCGGCGTGCGGTGCGCGACTCCCGAATTCCTGATTTCCTGTCGAGGTAAAAGATGAAGACCCAATTGATTGCCGCCCTCCTCGTTGCCGTGTCGGCCGTCGCCGCCGCACCGGCGAACGCCAGCGAAAGTACCGTCACGCGTGCGCAAGTGCGAGCGGAACTGGCCGCGCTGCAGAAGGCCGGTTTCCAGCCGAACCGGCCCAATGACCCGCACTACCCGGACAATCTCCAGGCGGCGCTGAGCCGGATTCACGACGATGGCGCCGTCGCGGCCGATACGCAGGCGTCCGGTTATGGCCGCGACGCCGACGGCGCGGCCCAGTCCGGCAGCCGCAGCGTGGTTCGCGTGGCCGAGCGTTCGATTTATTTCGGTCATTGAGCGTGGCGCGACGCAATCGGTCGCCAACGTCCGTCACATAAAGCGCATGCGATGTAATCGCGTGCGCTTTTCTATTTGGGGCGACCGGATTTGCAGCGCCAATTCGAGCGGCCGCGGTGCGACGTCCCCGGCCGATCCGGTCTATTCTGTGCGGCACGCAATCTTCAAACGAGGAGCAGCCGATGCCGGAAACCACCACCGGGAACGCGATAAGCGGCGCACACGCGCTCGACCAGGTCGTCTGGAACGCGCTCACAAGCAAGCAGCGCCACTTTGCACTCGGCAACGACCGCGCGTTGCGGTTTCCGGCGGCCGTTGCGCCGTTCGCCGCGCTCAAGGATGCGAGCCCGGCATCCTTCGATGCATTGCGCGAGCTGATCGCCGCGCACGGGCCGGCGGCGCTGGTCACGCCGGACGAGATCCAGCCGCCGGCGGGATTGTCGGTGATCCGGCGCGCGACGTTGCTGCAAATGGTCTGGCAAGGGACGCTCGAACCGGCATCCGCATCGGAGCACGTCGCGCTGGCCGAAGCCGATGTGCCGGACATGCTCGCGCTGACCACCGCCGCGCAACCGGGCCCGTTCGGCCCGCGCACGTTCGAACTCGGCGGCTATATCGGCGTACGCAGCGAAGGCCGGCTCGCCGCGATGGCGGGCGAGCGGATGCGGCTCGACGGTTATACCGAGATCAGTGCCGTATGCGTGGATGCCGCGTTTCGGCGGCAAGGTCTTGCGGCGCGACTGATCCGTACGTTGATCGCGACCATCGGCGCACGCTCGGAAACGCCGTTCCTGCACGTCCTCACGACGAACCAGGTCGCGATCGAGCGCTACCTTGCTCTCGGTTTTGTCGTGCGGCGCGAGATGAACCTGCTGGTGCTGGGGGAAGCGCAGGCGTGACGATGCCAGCCGACGCCGCTCGGGCGTCGGCTGGCTCCTGTATGGCGTTTATTCTTCGGTCGACCGGATCAGGTTGCCGCGCAGCGTGACGATCGCCTTCTGCATCTTCGCGAATTCGTCCGGCTTCAAGCCGGTGGCCTCGACCAGATTCATGTCGAGCCCCTTCTCGCGCACGCGGCGGCCGCTCTTCGTCAGGCTGACGAGTACCTGGCGTTCGTCCGACGGATCGCGGTGCCGCTCCAGATAGCCCATCGCCTCGAGCTTCTTCAGGATCGGCGTCAGCGTATTGGATTCGAGGAACAGCTTCTCGCCGAGCTGGCCGACCGTCTGGTTGTCCTGCTCCCACAGCGCAATGATCGTGATGTATTGCGTGTACGTGAGGCCGAGCTCGTCGAGGATCGGTTTGTACGCCTTGCCGAACGCGAGGTTCGTCGAGTAGATCGCAAAACACAGGAAATCGGACAGCTTCGGCGCGGCGGGCGATGGTGCTTCGGTCGGTTTCATGAACTTCCTCCAGCGACGCGAACGGTCGCAGATAAGCGCATTATATATCGCGTGCGATCTTATCGGAAGCATGATAATCGGTCTCGATGAACCGGCGGGATGGTGCACCGCGGCCCGATCGCCGTCAGGCCTGGCTGCGGCGCTTGCCGGTCTGCACGCGGCTTTCCGAGCGCAGCGCGCATTGCACCGGATGGGCGATTTCGGTCGCGAGCCCGCCTGCGGCAAACAGCAGGATCATCAGCCAGCGTTTCATGCGTCCTCCACGACCGACAGGCTCGCGCCGTTGGCGACCGTCGCGTCCAGCGCATACGGATCGATGCCGTCGAGGCAACCGAGATTGACGCGCCAGCACGCCGGGTCCATGCGCGTCCGATGGAACGGATAGATGCCGCAACGACTGCAGAAATAGTGCCGGGCCGTGTGGGTGTTGAAGTGGTAGCACGTCAGCGCGCCCTCGCCTGCGACGATCTTCAGATCGTCAGCGGGGAACATCGGGCTCATCAGCGCGCCGCGGCGCCGGCACAGGCTGCAGTTGCAGCGGGCGGCCGGCGCAATGGCCGTTCGGACTTCGAATTTGACGGTCCCGCAATGGCAGGACCCTTTGAACCAAGCTGCAGACATGATGCGCTCCAGAAGAGGTCATGCCTGCTTTATAGCGGACCCGCGCAGCCGCGTTGTATCGCACTGTATCCGCGGTCCGAGCAGATACAGAACATTGCAAATCGGTAGCCGGCGGTGCACGTTCGTGCGCTGATCGCCGGCACGTGTGTGCGGCTTGCGAGCCGTGCGTGATCAGTCCAGCGCGTGCTGCAACCGCGCGATCGCGGCCCGCGTTTCGCGCTCGAGCGTCGCGAACAGCTCGGCGGCCGGCAGCGCGCGCACGAGCGGCGCCGCCTGCCCGGCCCACTGCGCGCCGTAGCCGAATTCGCCCTTCGCCTTTGCCGCCGCATGCAGCGCCTTGCCCGCGTCGTACGCGATCGGATACGCGGGCGTGGCCGGCGCATGCGGGTCGTCGCCGAGCGCGGTCAGCCGGTTCGCGATGCCGCGCGCGACCCGGCCCGAGATCGCGCTCGTGAACGTGGTGCGGCGTGCCGCGTCGCCGAGGATCGCACGGCGATAACCGTCGTCGATCGACGTCTCCGGGCACGCGACGAACGCGGTGCCGAGCTGCGCGGCCTGCGCGCCGAGCGCGAGCGCGGCGGCGATGCCTTCGCCGTCCATGATGCCGCCCGCGGCGATCACGGGCAGCGCGCATTCGCGCACGATCAGCCGCGTCAGCGCGAACGTGCCGAGGCGATCGTCGCGGGCGGTCGAATCGAACACGCCGCGGTGCCCGCCGGCTTCGATGCCCTGCGCGACGATCGCGTCGATGCCGGCGGCAGCGATCTGCCGCGCCTCGTCGAGATTCGTCGCGGCCGCGAACAGCGTGATGCCCGCGCGCTTCAGCGCAGCGATCACGTCCGCCGACGGCAATCCGAAATGGAAGCTGACGACGGCCGGCGTTTCCTCGACGAGCATCGCCTGCATCGCGTCGTCCGCGACGAAACTCGTATAGATCTCGGACAGCGATGCGGGCGGCGTCGCGCCGTATTCGCGGAACGCCGGCGCGAGCCAGTCGAGCCACGCGCGCTCGACCACCGCGTCCGCCCGGGCCGGACGGTGGCAGAACACGTTGATGTTGAATGGCCGGTCGGTGAGCGCACGCGTGTCGCGGATCATCTTGCGTGCGCCGTCGGCGTTCGTCGCGCCGACGCCGAGCGAGCCGAGCCCGCCCGCGTTCGACACGGCGGCCGCCAGCGCCGGCGTGCTGACGCCGGCCATCGGCGCCTGCACGATCGGCGCGCGAATGCCGAGCGTGCGCAACAGCGTCCGGTTTTCGGTCGATTGATTCATGTTGCTTGCCTCCTGCACGATCCGTCATCGAAATGCGTCGGCCGCATGTCGGCCGACGCGTGTTGGTCGAGTCCGGCACGACGCGCGTTCGTCGTTCTTCGCGCGTAGCCGGACATGTGAAAGCGGTGTCGAAAATGATGGGAAATGATGGGCAGCGTTAAGGTGCGGTGCACGGAAGGCTCGGCGACGGTGTGTGTTATCGCCGCTTCCGGGCACGCATCCGCAGCTGCGACCATCCTACGCCACACCTCGATCCTCGGGCCAGCCGCTATCGGCCGCGCGCCCAGTGCGCGAGTACCGCGCAGGCCGCCAGCAGCGCGCCCGTCACGAAGAACACCGAATGCAGGCCGAGCGCGACGCCGATCTGCCCGCCGATCACCGGGCCGATCACCTGTCCGCTGAACTGCGCGGACTGCAGGTAGCCGAGCATCTGCCCCGTCGCGCGCTCGTCGACCGACTGCCGGACGAGCTTGCCGATCGACGGCAGCAGCCCCGCGAGTGTCATGCCCATCACCACGCGCAGCGCGGCAAGCTGCCACCAGTGCGTGACGAACGCCTGCGGCACCATCGCGAGCGCGGTCAGCAGCAGGCAGCCGACGATCACGTTCCAGCTGCCGATCCGGTCGGCCAGCGCGCCGAGCCGCGCGGCGGTCAGCATGCTGCCGAGCGCCGAGCACGCCATCACGACGCCGGCGATGCGCGCGAGGCCGTCGCCGCCTACGCCGAGGCCGCCGATATAGACCGTGATGATCGGCTCGATCGACATGTTCGCGAGCAGCACCATCATCGCCGTCACCAGCAGCGCGGCGACCGCCGCGCGATTCGTGCGTTGCGCCGTGCTTGCGGCCGCGCCGGAGGTACGTGCTTTCGCGTCGGTGTCCGCGTGGAAGTCTTCCTTCACGAAGACGATCGTCAGCAGCGCGGCGACCGCGATCATCGCGCCACCGGCGAAGAACGTGCCGCGAATGCCGACCCAACCCGGCAGCAGCCCGCCGACGAGCGGCCCGACGAGATTGCCCGCGAGTGCACCGGTCGACAGGATGCCGAGCGCCCAGCCCGCACGTTCGCGCGGCGCCTGCGTGCCGACCATCACGGTCGACGCCGACGCGTAGCCGCCGACGAGCCCCGCGATCAGTCGCAGCGCGACAAGTTCGAACACGTTGTGCGCGATGCCGATCAGCGACATCACGATGGCCATCCCGATCGCCGCGCGCACGAGCATCGGCTTGCGGCCGAAACGATCCGCGAGCCGGCCCCACAGCGGCGCGGTGACGGCCGTGCCGAGAAACGTCGCGCTGAACGCGACGCCCGACCACTGAATTACGGCCGACTGCGAGTCGACGCCGAGTTGCCGCACGTACAGCGGCAGGAACGGCAGCAGCATGCTCAGGCTGACGAGCGTCGTGAACGATCCGAATACGCAGACGGCGAGATTGCGCCGCCAGTAGCGCGTGTTGCGTTCCGCATAGCTGGCGGCCGGCCGTTCGGCGGGCGTCGGCGCCGGCGCCGGCAAGTGTGCGGTCGTGCTCATCGCGCCCTCGCGACGCGAATCGGGCCGGCCGGGCCGGCACCGACGGCACACGGCGTGCCGCGCCACGCGTCGAGCGCACGCGGTTGATCCAGAAGGGCTTGATGCATGTCGACCTCCATTCGCTGGACGGGCGCCACGCGCGTCCGTCGGTTGAAGGAAGTCTAGATTGAGTCGAATGTCGAGAGAATCCCCGTTACGCGAAAGCCATTCTTCCGCGCTTCGGTTTAATCACCATCGGTGATGGCGGCCAGCCGTGCGAAATGCTCGCGCAGGCGCGGCGCCGCGAAATCGACGAACGCGCGCACCTTCGGGACCGACAGCCGTCCGTAAGGTGTGACGAGATGGATGGGCAGCGGCGCATGTTCGCTGTCGCTCAGCACGATCCGCAGCGCGCCGTCGCGCACCGGTTCGGCGACGTGATACGAAAACAGCCGCGTGACGCCGTGGCCGGCGATGGCCGACGCGACCGCGCCGCGGATCGTGTTGATGATGAAGCGCGGCGCGAACTGGACGACCTGCGGCAGCGCCGATGGCCCGGACGGTGGGAAGCTCCACGAGTCGAGCCCGAAGTGCGTCATCGAGATGATCCGGTGCTGCGCGAGATCGGCCGGCGTCTCGATCGCGGCATGCTTCGCCAGGTAATCGGGCGACGCCACGACGACGCGCCGCACCGTGCCGACCGGAATCGCGACGAGTGTGGAATCGGTCAGGTGCGCGATGCGCAGCGCGACGTCCATCCCTTCGTCGATCAGGCTGACGGGACGGTCGAGCAGCTGCAGGCGGATCGACACGGCCGGATGGCGCTCGATGAATTCGTCGAGCAGCGCACGCAGCACGTCCTCGCCCGCGGCGACCGGCGCGGTGATCGTCAACATGCCGCGCGGCGCCGAACGTTCGTCGGCGACCAGCATGTCGGCTTCCTCGAGATCGGACAGGATGCGGCGGCACGCGGCCGCGTAGCGTTCGCCGGCCTCGCTCAGCCGAATCGTCCGGGTGGTCCGGTACAGCAGCGCGGTGCCCGTGTGCGCCTCGAGAAAGGCGATCGCGCGGCTGACCGCCGCCGGCGAGCGGCCGAGCCGCCGGCTCGCGCCCGCGAGGCTGCCCTCGTCCAGCGTGGCGACGAACACCTTCATCGCGTCGATTCGATCCATGGCGTGTGAATGGGGCGAGCGGTCGTGTGACTGGCGGCGGGCCAGCGAGCGTGCAGTCTACCGCACGCGGGTGCGGTGCCTTGCCGGGGGGATGCTGCGGTCGCGGTTTTGGCCCTACAATGCGCAGGCGAAGAAACCGCACGAACGGCCGTCACGACGCCGCGTTCATCGAACGCGGCGCCGGACATTCAAGCGGTTGCGCTGAATAACGAACAACAACCTGAACAGCACTCATGAAAAGAAGAACATTTCTCGCGCTGCCCGCCGTGGCGGCGTCCGGCATGCTTGCCGGCTGCAGCGATTTCGGTCCCGTCACCAAGGAATGGATGAAGGATTCGAAATACGACGAAACGTTGTCGACCTTTCTGATTACCGCGGACGGCAAGCAGCTCGTCGTGCTGGGCACGAAGTACCACTACATCTTCGATTTGCCGCCGAGTCTCGCGACCGTGCTCAAGGCACCCTATCGTCCGAAGCTTCAGACGGCGTTCCTCGATTTCGAGGCGCGCGGCGAGCGGATCACCGGTCGTTATGCGATGCGACTCCCTTATGCGGATGCGCCGGACGGCTCTGAGACGAGCGCGCGCGCGCTCGCGGACGGTTTCAAGGAAGAATCCGGTTACCTGGAGGAAGAAGGCACGATCAGCGGCAAGCGCTACCTGCCGAACGAGGTCACGCCGTCGTCGGTACCGCAGGCGTTCAATCGTCCGTATCAAGTCACGGTGACGGAGAAGCTGACGGCGGTCGGCCACGGCGCCAAGCTGGCGTTGTCGCCGATCACGATGGCGGCGGACGGCGCGCTCGGCCTGCTCGGTCTGGCGTTGTTCCCGATCGCGCTGACTGCATTCATCGTCATGGCGAGCTGAGATCGGCGCATCGAGGGCTGGTCGCGATGCGTCGACAACCTCTCGACAAACCGGAATCCAAGATGAAATCTCCTGCCCGAAAGCTGTTCCGGATCGGCTGCCTGGCCGGTTGCCTGGCATTCGCGCAACACGCCATCGCTGAAAGCGACTGGGACGCCGCGCGCCATGTCCGCACCGACTGGGTGTTCGCGTCGATGAAGGAAAGCGACGTGCGGCCGACGCTCGATCGCACGCTGAAGGACCAGGTGCGCTGGGCCGATTTGCCCGGCAATGCCCCCGACGCGGGCAACTTCCAGTGCACGAAGCTCGCGCTGCCGTCGCCGTCCGCCGAAGCACAGGCCGCGTTCGACGCAGCGCCGTCGCCGCGCGGCCGCGACGCCGACAAGGCCTATGCGAAGGCCGCATCGCTCGGGTCGTGGCGTGCGGCCGCGCGCCTGGTGAACAGTTCGCTCGACGACGAGGATTGGGAAGGCGCGCAGCCGGTCATCGCGTGGCTGCTCGTTCATCACGTGCCGGCCGGATACAACAAGCTCGCGGACGTGCTGCAGGCGATGTCCGGCTACGACGGCGAAACGCCCGGCGAGCGCATGCGCGGGATGATCGCGTCGTTGCGCTGGCGCGCGGCACGCGAAGGCGACCCCGTCGCGCAGATGGAGATGGCCGACCTGTTCGAGAAGCTGGGCAAGACGGATCTCGTCACCGCGCTGCGCGCGTGCGCGACGCAGCAGAATCCGGAATTGAAATGATGCGCGTCGCGTCGGTACGCCGCTCGTGACATTCGGCGTACCGGTGCGAGCAACGGTGTTGTCGTTTCAGACTTCGTATCGCACCGCATGCGCTTCGGATGCGCGCCGGCAACGGCGGCTGCAGCATTTTGCGCTGGAGCGCGGTAACCCCGTGCGCGTGTTTCATTCATGGCGTGGCGTTCATACCGACCGATTGAGTGCGGCGGCCGGGCAATCGGGCTCATGGTTTTCCCGGCCAGCCGGCTGCGCGCTCGCACAACCGGATCCCGTGCACAACCACCCGCCACGCAGGCTGCACCGGCCTGCCGCGCGCATGCCGGCCGCCGCGCGATCCCTACCCTTTCTGCGCGGGAAAGGACGCTTGAGACATCCGCAATTATCACGTGCCCCGGATTTGCCCACCATGTGTCGGACGATCGGCGCAGCCCGCATGGCCGGCCCTTTCACGGGCCTCGCGGTGCCTGCCGTCGCGTCGTGCGACCGGCCGCATTGCGCGACGGCATATCGATAATCAGGAGACACGATGAACAGCCAATCCCTCGATCTGGGTGGCACCGCGGGCGAGCCCGCGTCCGCCCGACTGCCGGCCGCTCCCGCCGGCGTCGGCGCCGATGCGGCGGCCCTCCCCGCCCGCCGCGTCACGCTCGGCGATTTCATGGACGACCTGCCGGTCGGTGCATTGCACCGGTTCGTCGTCTGGGTGATCGGCATCGGGCTGTTCTTCGACATGTACGAGATCTTCCTCGTCAGCACGATCGGTTCCGCGTTGCAGAACGAATACGGGTTGAGCCGGCAAAGCGCCGATTTCAAGCTGCTGCTGGCATCGGCGTTCATCGGGATGTTCGTCGGCGCGATGTTTCTCGGCAGCCTCGCCGATCGTATCGGCCGGCGCAAGGCGTTCCTGCTGACGCTCGTGTGGTACAGCGCGTTCTCGCTGGTCGGCGCGTTTTCGGTGAACGCCGACATGCTGGTCGCGTGCCGGTTCCTGACGGGCATCGGCGTCGGCGCGATCTATCCGGTCGCCGACAGCTTCCTGTCCGAAATCCTGCCGAAGGAAAAGCGCGGGCGGCTCGCCGCGTGGGCCTATACGACTTCCTATGTCGCGGTGCCGCTCGTCGGTTTCCTCGCGCTGTGGCTGAACCCGCTGCATGTGGCCGGCGTGGCCGGCTGGCGCATCATCCTCGCGATCGGCAGCCTTGGCGCCGTCTACGTGCTGCTCGTCCAGCACCGGTTGCCGGAGAGCCCGCGCTGGCTGCTCGCGCAAGGCCGCACGGCCGACGCGCACGCGGCGCTGCGACGCTTCGCGGAAGGCACCGGCGTGCGCGTGCCCGAGCAATTCGCGGAACCGGCCGAGCCGCAGCGGCCGCTCGGGCTCGGCGAGCGCATCGCGCTGCTGCGCCGCGAACCCTACGGCGCGCGCTATGTGATGCTCGCGATCTTTCACCTGTTGCAGGGCTTCGGTTATTACGGATTCGGCACGCTGGCCGGCACGGTCGTGAAGAGCCGCGGCTTCGACGTGACGGACAGCACGCTGTTCATCGCGCTGTCGTTCGTCGGTTATCCGATCGGTTCGCTGCTGTCGATTCCGCTGCTCAACTGGATCGAACGCCGCACGCTCGTGATCGTGTCGATCCTGTCGATCGCGGTATTCGGGCTCTGCTTCGCGTATTCGGGCAATACCGTGCTGATCGTCGGCTTCGGGTTGCTGACGACCTGCGCATCGAATGTGTTCAGCAATGCGTATCACGTGTACCAGGCCGAGATCTTTCCGGCGCGTGTGCGCTCGACGGCGATCGGCAGTACGTACGCGCTGTCGCGTATTGTCAGTGGCGCGCTGCCATTCGTGTTGCTGCCGGTGCTCGTCAGCCACGGCGCGGGCGCGATGTTCGGCGTGATCTCGATCGCGCTCGGCATCGTCGCGGTCACGCTGCGCGTGCTCGGGCCGCTGACCACGCGGCGCAGCCAGGATGAAATCAATCCGGTTTGAGCGTGTGCCAACCGATGGCGGGCGCAGTCCGACGCGAGATGCGTGTCGATCGATGGCTGCGTCCTTCAGTCCGGGCCTGAGCGGCGAGGATCGGTCGACGACATTCCTACTTGAGGAACGACGACCGTGAATTCGATCCCCGATTCAAAATTCAGTGTCATGGTCGAGAACCGCGGATCGTCATCGAGGTAGTGCTTGTACGGTCGAACGGCGTCCTCGGCCGTGTACATGTTGTCGGCGAGGACGATCGATCCCGGGCGCAGCAGGCGCTCGATCCCCTTGAACAACTTCAGATAGGCGTCGGCCCATACGTCGATGAAGACCATGTCGAAGCGACCGTCCAGTTCGGCAACGGTGTCGAATACATCGCCCTCCCGCAGGTCGACATGGGCGTCCAGGCCCGCCGCCCTGACGTGATCGCGCAATCGTGCGCACTTGAGCGCATCGCGTTCGGTCGCGACGACCACGCCACGGCCCAATGTGCGCAGCGCCTCGGCGAAATACAGCGTGGACACGCCGCATGAACTGCCGAGTTCGAGGATCCTGGCCGGCCGTTGCGAGAGCACCATGTTGCGCAAGAATCCTCCCGTTTCCGGCGACACGGCCAACGATAACGCACTGCGTTGCGACGACTCGAAGTCGTCGGTGGACAGCCCGAGCGTTTCGAGAAACCGTCCCCGCAGACGGGGGGCGATCGCTTCATATTCGTCGGCTAACGACAGGAAATCCTCGTTTGATCCCTGGAACTGCGCGCGGGCGCGGGCGATGATTTCGGTCCGGCTCTCTTCGTGGAGCCGTCGCAGAAGACCGAGGGTGGGTGAAGCCATGTGCGCTCCTGGGCGAGATTGATCACGTCGACGCGGTATCCGGCGACTGCGCGTCCCGTCAGGGTTGCTGCGCAGTCGCTCGATCGCGGCGATACACGGGGGTTGCTAAACCGTTCGGGCGAGCGTGATGGCGCGCTCGGGGCACGCCGTCACGCACAGTCCGCATGACCGGCACGCATCCGCGTTCGGCGTGTAGGCGACTTTCATGCCATGCACGCGCAGCTTCAAGCGATGCATCAGATCAAGGCCGACGTAATCGGCGTTGTCGATGCGCCGGATCTCGAACACGTTCTCAGGGCACACCTCGACGCAATCCCCTTTGCCTTCGCAACGCTTCAGATTGACGACCGGCGCGATCACGCCCGGTTTCTGTTTGCAGTCGCCCGTTGATGTTTCGCGCACGTTCACTCTCCCGTGGGCCGGTTGCTGCCGGCTTGCCACGCGGTCCGGAAATGCTCGCGTTCCTCGGGTGTCATGGATTCCCACTTGCGCCAGTGGCGCCGGCCGCGCCAGCCGTGGTGTCCGCGGAATCCGCCGAACAGGATGCGGCTCAACACGAGCAGGCCCAGCGCATGGGCAAAGTCGATCGTCCGGGCGCCGACGAACAGCGCCGGAATCACCCAGTTCCATAACATCATGACGATCCAGCCGAGCACGCCTATGGCGACCACGACGAACAGCGCCTTGCCCGCACATCTGATTCGAAAATTCATCTGTCGACTCCTCTAGGTATTGTCCAATTCGTCATAAATGAGCTGCAGTCGGGCACGCAGATGCAAGACCGCATAGCGTTTGCGAGCGAGCAGCGTATTGAGCGCGACACCGCTTTGCGCGGCCATCTCCTTGAAGGACTGGCCGTCCAGTTCGTGCGCGACAAATACCTCGCGCTGATTCGCCGGCAACTCGTCGAGCGCATCCTGCAACGCCTTGAGCAAGAGCGTGCGAGCGTAGCGCGCTTCGGGGCCGGCATCGTGTGCCGGTAGCGCAAGGTCCAGGCGATACTCGCTGTTCGCTTCGTCGTCGGCCTCGAGCAGGTCGGCCAGCGGCTGCTCCTTCTTCTTGCGAAAGCGGTCGACGATACGGTTGCGCGCGGCACGGAACAGCCACGCGCTCACCTGCTCAATGGGCGCGGGAAGCCGGTAAGCCTGAACGAATTCGTGGAACACATCCTGCAGAATGTCCTCGGCATCGTCCGGATCGCGTATCCGACGCCGGATAAAGCTCACGAGTCTCGTTCGCTCACGTGTCACTATCGCGGTGATGTCGCGGTCCGGGTCGGTCATCGTGCGTGAAGTGGGTGGCGATTCCATGTGCCTGAAGACGTTTCAGGCGCGTGAATATTGTGTCGAGTGCGAAAAATGACTGCCGAGCGCGTCGGCTTTACGGGGCGGTGTCGATCACGCGGCCAAGCCAGCGGAATACCCGTTTGTCCGGCCCGGAGGTCATCGCCGACGCAGTCGGGAACGGTGTAAAGATAGTGCAAGGAACGAACCCGCGACGACAACGCGGAAAATGCGCTTCGCGGCAGCGAAACGTGCGGGCGGCAAGCGCGTGCCGTGCTCGCGATTGTCGGCTGCAATCGAACCGTACCCCGCGACAGTCGTTCGCGGTCGCCTGCCGGTCGGTCTGGCGCGGATGCGTCGAATCGGCTTCCTGCAGCGGTGGGCTGAACGCGCACCGATGATCGCACGTCCTCGAAGCCGCACCGCGCCAACTTCTACCGCTTGCGGGCTGGCCTCAACGTGCCGACATGAAATCGAACAGCTTCGCGATATCGGTCGACAGCACGGTGCCGGCCTTCACGCCGACCCACAGCGTGCGCGTCGCCCATGCATCGTCGAGCTTCACGACCCCGAGCCGCGCCGCGCGCTCGCCGGTCACCGCATCGCGCGGCAGGATGCCGATACCGAGCCCGGCCTCGATCATCCGGCTCACGCCGTCGAAATTCGATACCTGGATCCGCAGCTTCAGCGAACGCTCGACCGCGAACGCGGCGTCGGTCATGCGCGCGAGCAGCGAGCTGCCGTCGCTCAGGCCGACGTAGTCCTCGTCGAGCGTGTCCGCGAAGCGGATGCTGTCGCGCGTGGCGAAACGGTGCGTGCGCGGCACGAGCAGCACGAGTTCGTCGCGCCGATACAGCCGCCGTTCGATGCCGGGCGCCGGCACGTTGTCGGCGAACACGCCGAGATCGGCCTTGCCCGACGCGAGTGCGTCGACGATCTCGTGGCTCAGCCGTTCCTCGAGACTCACCTTGATGCCCGGATTGACGGTGAGGAACGCGGCGAGATCGGCGGGCAGGAACTGGACGATCGCGGACGTGTTGGTCCACACATGGATGTGACCACGCACGCCTGCGACGTAGTCGCTCATCTCGTGCGCCATCCGGTTGACCTGCTCGATCACCTTCGCCGCGTGGTCGAGCAGCGCGCGGCCCGCGGGCGTCAGCTCGACACCGCGTGCATGCCGGACGAACAGCGCGCTGCCCGTCACGCTTTCGAGCTCGGCGATGCGCTTGCTGACCGCGGACAGCGTGAGCTGGCCGTGTTCGGCGGCCTTCGTCAGGCTGCCGTGCTCGGCGACGAGCGCGAACACGCGCAGCGACTGCAGATCGAAATGAAGCGGGTTCACCATGTCGTGGGTCCTGGGAAGGCCGTTCGGCGCAAGCAAATCATCGCGGCGGCCTGACGCCGATCATACGCCCGGCCATGTGTGCGCGATATGGCGCGGCTAACGCGGCGCGATTGCCTGCAACACGGCGAGCATCTCGCCGTGCGGGTTCGCGAGATCGTCGAGCACGTCGAAGTGTTTCATGCCCGGTAGCCGCACGTGTGCGATCGGTTCGCCGGCTGCGTCGCATGCCGCCGCATAGTCATGCGCTTGCCGAATCAGTTCGGGCAGTTCGGCGTCGCCGACCGCGACGACGGTCGGCACACCCGGCCCGATATGGCGCAGCGGGCTGCAGGTATCGATTTCGTGCGCGGTGAGCTGCAGCTTGTCGTTCAGGCAGCACAGCGAGATCGGTTCGAGATCGACGAGCGGACTGATCGCAAGCGCCGAGACGACGGCCGGATGCGCGCGATACATGGCCGTCAGATGGCCGCCTGCCGAGTGGCCGCTCAGGTGGATCGGCCGTCGCGCGGTGCCCAGCCCGTCGGGATCGGCGGCGAGGTAATCGAGCAACGCGCCGATCTCGGCGACGATGTCGGCCATCGACGCGACCGGTGCCAGCGTGTATTCGGCAAGCACGACGTCGAAACCGCGCGCGAGCGGTCCGCTCGCCGCGTACGCGAAATCTTCTTTCGCGCAGTGCTGCCAGTAGCCGCCGTGAATGAACACGAACAGCGGCGCGCCGGGTTGCCCGCACGACAGCCAGTCGAAGCGCTGCGCGGGGCGCGTGCCGTAACGCAGGTCGCGGCGGCCCGGCGTCGCGTCGTACAGTGCCGCGCTGCGCGCCTGGCACGATGCGAGCACGGCCGGGAAATCGGGAATGGCCTTCGTGTTCAGGTAGGCGGCGTCGAGCGCCGCGCGGTCCATGCCGCGATAGAGGATCGTCATTCGGGGAGCGCCTGGGTCGGGTTGCGGATGCGCGGGGAGGTTTGCCCTCCCCGCTGCGAAGGCGGCGGCCGGGCCGACGCCGTTGCGCCATTATCCGCAGCGTGGCCGGGGCCGGCTATCCGGAATCGGCGGACGCGGCGCTGATCTGTCCGCTTTCGGCGAAGGACTGCGGTGCCCGTCAGATCAACTCGGAGATCTCGATCAGGTTCAGGTCGGGATCGCGCACGTACACCGAGCGGATCTTCTGCGTCGCGCCGGTGCGCTCGACCGGCCCCTCGACGATCGGCCAGTCGACGCGCTTCAGGTGCGCGATCACGTCGTCGAGCGGCACCGATGCGATAAAACACAGGTCGAGCGCACCGGGCACCGGCACATGCGCTTTCGGTTCGAACTCCGCGCCGCGTACGTGCAGGTTGATCTTCTGGTTGCCGAAGCGAAACGCGAGCCGGCCGGCACCGAAGGTTTCGAGCTGCATCTGCAGCACCTCGGTATAGAAATGCCGGGTCCGCTCGGGATCGACGCAGGTCAGCACGAGATGGTCGAGGTGGTCAATCAGCGCCATGGGGTTCGCTCCTGTTCACGAGAAAGCGCGTTGCGCGGGCATGTCGCCGGCGTCGGCGCGCGGTGGCGGATGAAGATCCGAGCGGCGCCCGGCCTTCAGGATCTGGCTCGGCACGTCATGCCCGATCAGCGCGGGCAGCCGTGCCGATGCGGCGAGCACGGCCGCGAGATCGATGCCCGTATCGTAGCCGTCGAGGTCGAGCATGTGCACGAGTTCCTCGGTGCAGGCGTTGCCGGTCGCGCCCGGTGCGTACGGGCAACCGCCGAGCCCGCCGAGCGACGCGTCGAAGCGGTCGATACCGGCATCGAGCGCCGCGAGCGTGTTCGCGAGCGCCATCCCGCGCGTATTGTGAAAATGCAGCGCGAGCTGCAACGCACCGAAGCGCTCGCGCGCACGCTCGGCCAGCGTGCGCACCTGCGACGGAAACGCCATGCCCGTCGTGTCGCACAGCGTGAAGCCGTGCACGCCGAGATCCGCGAAACGCTGCATCCACGCGAGCACCGTTTCGGCCGGGACGTCGCCTTCCATCGGGCAGCCCATCGCGGTCGACAGCGACACGTTGATCGCGGTACCCGTGCCGCGCACCGCGTCGATCACGTCGCGCAGTTGCGCGAACGATTGCTCGCGCGTCATCCGCAGGTTCGCGCGGTTGTGGCTTTCGCTCATCGACATCACGAGGTTCACTTCGTCGACGCCGCACGACAGCGCGCGCTCGGCGCCGCGCACGTTCGGCACGAGCACCGTATAGACGATGCCCGGCACGCGCACGATGCCGTGCATCACGGCCTCCGCGTCGCGCAGTGCGGGGATCGCCTTCGGCGACGTGAACGACGTGACCTCGATCTTCGCGTAGCCGCATGCGCTCAGCGCATCGACGAGCGCGATCTTGTCGTCGGTGTCGACGAATGCCGCTTCGTTCTGGAAACCGTCGCGTGTCGCGACTTCCTGGATGTAGAGCCGTTTGCGTTGCGTGCTCATGTCGTCGTCTCCCGTATTCCGTTCAGATCACGCCGCGCGTGCGCCAGTCGCCGCGCGTCGTGGCATCGATGCCGATCGATTCGAGCACCGCATCGGTATCCGCGCCGAGCGCGGGCGCCGCGCGCTCGATGCGCCCGGGCGTCGCGCCGAGTTTCGGCACGATGCCCGGCACCAGCACGGGTGTGCCGTCGGGCAGCGCGGCGTCGACGATCATGTCGCGCGCGCGGTAATGCGGGTCGGCGGCGATGTCCGCGACGTCGTAGATGCGCCCGGACGGGATGCGCGCTTCGTTCAGCGCGGCCAGCACGTCGTCGAGATCGTGGCGCGCGCTCCACGCGCCGATCGCCGCGTCGATGCGCTCGACCTGTGCGACACGCCCGTCGTTGTGCGCGAGCGCGGGATCGTTGCCGAGCTCGGGCCGGCCGATCAGCTCCATCAGGCGCCGGAAGATGCTGTCGCCATTGCCGGCGATCAGCGCGTATTTGCCGTCGCGGCAGCGATACGCGTTGGTCGGCGCGATGCCGGGCAGGCTGCTGCCGGCCGGCTCGCGCACCGCGCCGAATGCCGAATATTCGGGCAGCAGGCTTTCCATCATGTTGAACACCGATTCGTACAGCGCGACGTCGACGACCTGCCCTTTACCGCCCTGTTGCTCGCGATGCCGCAGCGCAAGCAGCACGCCGATCACGCCGTGCAGCGCCGACAGCGAATCGCCGAGCGAGATGCCGACGCGCACCGGCGTGCGGCCGGGTTCGCCGGTCAGGTGCCGCAGGCCGCCCATCGCCTCGGCGATCACGCCGAAACCGGGGCGGTCGCGATACGGGCCGGTCTGTCCGAAACCGGACACGCGCAGCATCACGAGCCCCGGGTTGATCGCGGACAGCGCGTCCCAGCCGAGCCCCCAGCCCTCGAGCGTGCCGGGCCGGAAGTTCTCGATCAGCACGTCGGTCTCGGCGACCAGACGGCGCACGACGTCCTGTCCTTCGGGTGTACGCAGGTCGAGCGTGAGCGAGGTCTTGTTGCGCGACTGCGCGGCCCACCAGACCGATGTGCCGTCGTGCAGCAGCCGCCATTTGCGCAGCGGGTCGCCGAGGCCGGGCGGCTCGACCTTGATCACGTCCGCGCCGAATTCGGCGAGCATCCTGCCCGCGAACGGCCCGGCGATCAGTTGGCCGAGTTCCAGCACGCGGATGCCGTCCAGGGGTCGCGTCATGACTGTCTCCGATGAAATCGTGTTGTCGATGACGGCGATCATGACGGCGTTCGTGCACGGCGAAAATCGATCGATGCTCAACCAGCCTTTCCGAAACGGAAAGGCGCGGGCCGGTGCGATTGCCGCACGCGTTCTCGTGCGGGTGCGTCAGCCTTTCCGTCCGGGAAAGCGCACTCGCGCAACGGTCAAACGACGGCGCGCAAACCGGCGGCAGAATCGAACCCGTTCCGCGCCCGCCGGGCGCCTGTCAGCGAGATCCGCCATGTTTTCTGTTTCCTCTCCCGCGAAGATCGTGTTTCTCGACCGCGCGACGCTGTCGCCGCAGACCGTGCTGAAGCCGTTCCCGTTTCCGCACGAACTGCGTGCGTTCGAACGGACGGCCGCGCACGAAGTCGCGGCGCGCATCACCGACGCCGACATCGTCGTGACCAACAAGGTGCGGCTCGACGCGGCGGCACTCGCCGACGCACGGCGCGTGCGCATGATCGCGATCGCCGCGACGGGGACCGACATCGTCGATCTCGACGCGTGCGCGTCGCGCGGAATCGTTGTGAGCAACATACGCGGGTATGCGGTCCGCACGGTGCCCGAGCATACGTTCGCGCTGATCTTCGCGCTGCGCCGCAGCGTCGTCGCTTATCGCGACGCGGTGCGCGCGGGGCGCTGGCTCGACAGCGGGCAGTTCTGCTTCTTCGATCATCCGATCCGCGACCTGGCCGGTTCGACGCTCGGGATCGTCGGCGACGGCGTGCTCGGGCGCGCGGTGGCCGGCATCGCGCGTGCGCTCGACATGCGCGTGCTGTTCGCGGCGCACGGCAATGCCGACGGCGCCGACTACGTGCCGCTCGACACGCTGCTGCGCGACAGCGACGTGATCACGCTGCACTGCCCGCTCACGCCCGCGACGCGGCACCTGATCGATGCGGCCGCATTTGCGCGGATGGCGCGCCGGCCGCTGCTGATCAATACCGCGCGCGGCGGGCTCGTGGACGAAAACGCGCTGGTCGACGCGCTGCAGTCGGGGCAGATCGCGGGTGCCGGATTCGACGTGGTCACGCAGGAGCCGCTGCCGGCCCAGCATCCGTTTCACGCGATCCTGTCGCATCCGGCGTTCATCCTGACGCCGCACGTCGCATGGGCAAGCGACGAGGCGATGCAGGCGCTCGCCGATCAGCTCGTCGACAACGTTGCCGCGTTTGTGGCGGGCGAACCGCGGCATGTGGTGTGACTCGTGTGATGGGCGCCGCTGAGCGAGATCGTTTCAGCCGCGCAAACAGAAAAGCCCCGCTCGATTGCTCGAAGCGGGGCTTGCTGAATCAGGGGCTGCTTGCGCCAGCGACTCGGCACGTGACGGGTTCGTGCATCCGCCCTATCGTGCGGTCAGTTTCTGAATGCCTGATGGGTGCTGCTTCAACGCATTCAGACCGACGGGGATACAGGGCGAGCCGGAAAACGGCTTAGTAAGCAGACATCTCGACGCAAGGATCGACCTTGGACGGCGAGCAGATGACCGAATACTTGGCGCTCTCGCGCATCAGCGCTTCGCCTTCGTGCAGTGCGATCTTGATCTCGGGGTGACGCTCGTACGCGAGGAATGCCGAGCACACGACCGCGGACATCACGATCAGGGAAAACACAAATTTTTCAAGGGTTTGGAAACGTTCAGGCATGGTTCGACCTTTCTCTTAGCCTGAGATTATACCCTGAGATAAGGGTTTTCCCTATAACCCGGCCCGCATACCGGGGATGCCTTCGACCGATGGCGGGCCCGGTGCTTGCGCCCTTTTTTAGTTGATCCGTGCTTGCGCGCCGGTCGCGGGCGCCGAACGACACGTGCCCGTGCGCGGGTGGTGCTCGCACGGGCAACCGTCATCGATGGATTGCTGTCAGCGGAGCGTGTGGAACGGCGCGGCTTTCATGAGCGAGAAACCGTGCGCGGCAGGAAGGAAGTGAACAGCCCGCCGCCGGCGCATCACTGCGGCGCCGACGCGCCGCTTGCCGCGTCGCCGTGCCATGCCTTGCCGATCTGGTCGATCAGCGATTTCGCGGTGCCGGTCGCGAGTGCCGCGTCGACGCCCGACGTCTGCCACGAGCCGTCGGCGGCCTTCACGAAGGTCAGGTTCGCACGCGACGGCGAGTAGTCGGCATTGCGCCACGTGACCACGACGTCGCACGAGTACGTGCGGTCGCCGAGCTTCTTGCAGTCGCCGTCGGGCTTCGCCGACACGACATCGGCCGATACCGGCAGCGGCTGGCCGAACAGCGCGTTCAGGCCGCCGTGGTTTTCCGCTTCGAGCGCGCGGCGCACCGCGGCGTCGACGTCGCTCGATCCGGGGCCGTCGTGGAGCAGGTTGCAGGCGGCCAGCAGGGTCGATGCACAGCCGAGTGTCAGCAGCGTTTGAAACTTCATGGATATCCGTCAATCGAGTGAGCGTCGGGTGGTGTGCGGCGCCATGCACGAACGCAGCCGCCAAACCGGTACGCCGCGTAGTCTGCAACGTCCGCGCGTCGTTCGCGGTATCCATTTGTAACCAATTGCACGGACGCGCAGCGGCACGGCAGGCCCTCTTCCCTTCTACTGCCGCTCCTGCTTCACGCGGCTGACGAGCTGCGTCGGGCTGACGAACTGCAGCGCGATCACGACCCACACGAGTGTAATGGCCATGTAGATCATCGCCATCGCGTCGATCGACTGCGGCGCGCGCACGCCGGTCGAGAACACCGCGTAATACAGCGCGACGACGAGCGTTTGCGTGCTTGGGCCGGCGGTGAAGAACGTCAGCTCGAACATCCCGATCGTCCGAACCAGCACGAGCAACCCGGCCGCGAGCATGCCGGGCACGAGCAGCGGCAGCAGCACATGGCGGAAATAGCGCCACGTGTTCGCGCCGAAGATCCGCGCGGCGGCTTCGAGATTCGGATCGATCTGTTCGATGAACGGCGTCATCACGAGGATCACGAACGGCAGCGCCGGCACGAGGTTCGCGAGGATCACGCCCGGCAGCGTGCCGGCGAGCCCGACCTTGTACATCACGGTCGCCATCGGAATCCCGTACGTGACGGGCGGCACCATCAGCGGCAGCAGGAACACCAGCAGCGCGACGCGCTTGCCGCGAAACTGCACGCGTGCCAGTGCATAGGCGGCCGGCACGCCGAGCGCGATCGACAGCAACACGACCGCGCCGACGACCTCGACGGTCACCCACAGCACGCTCGCGAGCTGGAAGTCCTCCCATGCCTTCGCATACCAGCGCAGCGTGAAGCCTTGCGGCAGCGGCGTGCCGAACCAGCGGGTCGCGACCGAGTTCACCGCGACGGTCGCGATCAGCAGCATCACGTTCAGCAGGAAGAACGCCATCAGCCCCCAGACGAGCGCCTTCCACGCGCGACCGGCGAGATTGCTTCTCATCTTTTGCGGTTTCCTCGCGTTGACCGGCCGTGCATCGGGCGCGTCCTGCTTCGGCGGCCAGGCTCGCGCGGCATGATTGTCGGTCGCCATCAGCCCTTGCCTCCCGTCACCGCGCCCATATAGAAGAAACGGCGCGCGCCGAGCATCGATGCGACCACCAGCAACTGCACGAAGCCCATCACGATCGCGATCGCCGACGCGAGCGAATAGTCGTAGCTCTCGAACGCGGCCTCGGCCGCCGCGATCGAGATCACGCGCGTCGGCCCGGCCGGCGCGCCGAGCAGCACGGCCGACGGGAACACCGAGAACGCCTGCACGAACGACAGGCACGCGGCCATCGTGAGCCCCGGCACGAGCAGCGGCAGGTAGATCTGCCGGAACTGCTGCCACGGGTTCGCGCCGAGCGTCGCCGCCGCGCGCGCGAGCGTCGGATCGATGCCGCTGATGTACGACAGCATCAGCAGGAACGCGAACGGAAAGCCCGACACGATCAGCGACAGCAGCACGCCCCAGTAGTTGTGCGTGAGGCGCACTTCATCGGAGTACAGGTGCAGTCCCTGCAGCGCCTGCGGGAACCAGCCGTTCGGCCCGAAGTACGTGAGCATCCCGTCGGCGACGAGCACCGTGCCGAGCGTGACGGGAATCACGAGCAGCGTCGTGACGAACTTCTGGTACGGCGAATTGCGGCGCAGCGCGAACGCGACGGGCACGGACACGCCGACGTTGATCAGCGTGGCCGGCACCGCGAGCTTCAGCGTGACGAGCACGGTCGGCCACATCGCGGTATCGGTGAAGAACTGCACGTAGTTCGCGAGCGCGCCGCCGCCGTTCATCGGCTGGAACGACAACACGAGGCCGTACGCGAACGGGTAGATGAACAGCGCGGCGATGAACGCGAGCGCGGGCGTGACGAGCCAGGCCTTCGTGTCGCGCGGCGTGCCGGCCGCGAGCGCGCTCATGCGGCCTCCGGGCGTGACGGTGCTGCGGTCGGGCCGCTCATGTCGGCTCTCCCGGATAAACGAGTGTGCGCGATGGCGCAACGCGCAACCGCAGCCGCTCGCCTTCCGCGAATTCGCCGGCCACGCGCGCCCAGATCGGGCCGAACGGCGTGACCGCTCGGATCAGCGAATCGCGGCCGCCGTACTCGACCGTTTCGACCGTCGCGTCGAACGTGTTGTCGCCGGCGTCGTCCGCGCGCTCGATGTCGTCGGGGCGCAGCGCGACCATGACGTCCTTCGCGTCGAAGCCGGCCATCGGCACGCCCGCGATGCGCACGCCACCGGCCGTGACGTTCACGCAGTCGCCGGCCATCCCTTCGAGCGTGAACGGCAGCACGTTGCGATAACCCATGAAGCGCGCGACATGCAGGTTGTGCGGGCGCGTGTAGACGTCCTTCGGCGACGCGACCTGCTGCACGACGCCCTCCTTCATCACGACGATGCGGTCGGCCATCGACAACGCCTCGTCCTGGTCGTGCGTCACGTAGATCGTCGCGCGTTCGAGCTGCGTGTGGATGCGGCGGATCTCCGCGCGCATCTCGATGCGCAGCTTCGTGTCGAGGTTCGACAACGGCTCGTCCATCAGCACGAGCGGCGGCTCGATGACGATCGCGCGCGCGATCGCGACGCGCTGCTGCTGCCCGCCCGACAACTGCCCGGGCAGCTTGCCCTCGTGGCCGACGAGCTGCACGAGTTCGAGCGCCTGCTGCGCGCGCCGCCGCGTTTCCTGCTTCGGCACGCCGCGCATCTTCAGGCCGAAGCCGACGTTGTCGAGCACCGACATGTGCGGAAACAGCGCGTAGTTCTGGAACACCATCCCGAAGCCGCGGCGCTCGGGCGGCAGCACGTCGATGCGCGTGTCGTCGAGCCAGATGCCGCCGCTCGTGAGCGGCTGCAGCCCCGCGATGCAGTTGAGCGCGGTCGACTTGCCGCAGCCCGACGGGCCGAGCAGCGCGATGAACTCGCCGCGCCGGATCTCGAGGTCGAGCCCGTTCAGCGCGGCGACCTGCGCGCCTTGTGCGTTGGTGAAACTGCGGCACACGCCGTCGAGACGCAACCGTTCGAAACTGTGCTTCATTGCGCGAACTCCATGGACGCGGGCGCCGCGGCGCCCGCCGGTTCATGCGTCACTTCGACTTCTGCGAACCGATCTCGCGATCCCACTTCTGGAACGCGGCGACCATCGCCTGCGCGTTGAGCGGCTGCACGTGCGGGCGATCCGCGAGCAGCTTCGCGTACTCGGGGCGGCCGAACTTGCGGATCACTTCCTGGCTGTGCGCGGGCGCCATCTCGAGCGTCACGCCCTTCACCGCCGGGCCCGGATAGAAGTAGCCGTCGTCGTACGTCATCGCCTGCTGCGCCGGTTCGAGCAGGAAGTTCATCAGCTTGAACAGCACGTCGAGCTTTTCCTTCGGCACGCCCTTCGGGATCACCATGTAGTGCGCGTCGTTGACCCACGTCATGTTGTCGAACGCCTGGATCCGGAACTCGGCCGGCACGATGCCGAGCGCGCGTGGGTTGAGGTCCCAGCCGGTGACGGTCACGGTCATGTCGCGCGTGCCTTCGCCGAGTTCCTTCATCACCGCCGACGTGCCGCCCGGGTAGTACGGCACGCAGTCGTTCAACGCCTTGAGGAACGCCCAGGTCTTGTCCCAGCCGTTGATCGGATCCAGCGGATTCTTGTCGCCGAGCACGTACGGCAGCCCCATCAGGAACGTGCGGCCGGGGCCCGAATTCGCCGGGCGCGCATAGATCAGCTTGTTTGGGTGCGCCTTGCACCACGCGAGCAGCTGGTCGGGCGTCTTCGGCGGGTTGCCGACCTTCGCCGGGTTGTATTCGAGCAGCGGGCCGGCCGGCATGTAGGTGACTTCGAGGCCGAAGCCCTGCGCGAGATCCTGCATCTTGCGCGGGCCGGGTGCGTACTTGTCGAGCACGCCGGGGAACGCGGCCGCGTCGTCGGGCAGGAGTTTCTGCCACAGGTTCTGTTCGATGCCGGCGGCCAGCGCATCGGTGCCCGTCAGCACGAGGTCGATGTCGGAGCGCCCGGCCGCCTGCATCGCCTTGATCTTGCCCGGCAGCTGCGGCGCGGGCGCATTCGTGAACGTGACGGTCGACACGAGGTTCGGGTTCTTGTCCTTGAATGCCTCGATGGCCTTCTGCGTGAGCTGCAGGTTGCCCGCGACGTCGACGATGTTCAGCGACACGGGTGCGGCAACGGCAGCCGCGGCCGACAGCGTAACGCCCAGCGCGAGTGCGATCCGGCGAACCCGGCGCGCGATCGTGGTTGTGTTCATGTCTCCTCACTTCGGTCGGTGGATGGGACCTTTCTTTCAGGAAATCATGACGGCGTTATACGATGTCGGTCAACAAAAAACCATGACGCGTGGGGCGGGACTTTCCCTGACAAAACCCCTTCACTTGATGACGCGATTCAAAAAGCGAAACGGATTTCGGGGATTGTCGCAGCGCGAGAAGTGACGTGTGCTAAGACATCGTATGTCGATGGATGCACAATGAACTCGATGTGCCGAGCGGGTTCGACCCGCGTATTTCGCAGGATGAATGCAAGGCCGGGCGAGGCCCGATACGCCAGCCGCGTGATCGATTGGCAGTGACCAAGTGTGCAAGGGGATGATCCGGTGGAGCGGGCTTTCAGCGGGACAGCGACAACGCCCAGATCGCACTGAAATAGTCGGCCAGTTCTTCACTCGTCACGCTGCCGTCCGCAACGTCGACCATGAGGTCCTCGAGATCGGCGAGGCGAGGAATCGAGATACCCTGCCGCTCCATATACGTCAATGCGCAAGTCAGGCCGGTGCGCTTGTTTGCATCATTGAACACATGCCCGCGCGCGATCGCGGCGGCATAAGTCGCGGCAATGCCGAACACGTCATCGAGACCCGCGTAATGGGCATGATTTTCGATTCGGTGCAGGGCGGCTTCGACACCGCCCCGACCACCATGCGCGAATCCGCTGAGACCGCCGAGATCCCGGATGATCTCGTCGTGGATCGTGATGACGTAGTCGAGATCCAGCAAATCAGCGATCCTTCAACGCGATCAGTACGTCCCGATGCTCGGAAATGACTTTTCGTGCCGCGCGAAGTACGTCGTCCTTCTCGGTTTCGGTCGAAGCCTTGACCTCCGTCGTGGGACGAATGATCGTGCGGGGTTTCAACTCAACCCCGTACAGCACCTTTCTTTTGGGAGCCATGGCAGCCTTCCGCTCAAAAAACTATAACAATCAGCCGCTTATCGCGCATTCTCGCGACGCGGCTACGTTGCCGATAATCATAGCACTCGACGGATTGCCGAAGGAGTTCCGAGGCCGGCAAAGATGTCGGCGTGTCAATTCGTCAATTCGTCAAGCCGGAATGACTTTCGCCAAGCGCCGCCACTTCGCCGATCAGCCGCTCCGCGTCATGCCACTCGCCATACCCCGCCGCCTGCATCGATTGCGAGGATCGGCTACAGTGGGCGTTTTTCGGCGCGCCCCGCCGATGCCGCCCGCGCCGCGGATCGTCCGCGGCACGCGACTGGTTGGCGGGGCGCGGTTCACCCACCTCGTCGACGAGCGAACTTCCATGCCCGACCTGTCCGCCTTCCCGATCACGCAAAAGTGGCCGGCCCAGCATCCCGACCGTCTCCAGCTCTACTCGCTGCCGACGCCGAACGGCGTCAAGGTGTCGATCATGCTCGAGGAAACCGGCCTGCCGTACGAGCCGCACCTCGTGCGCTTCGACACGGACGACCAGTTGTCGCCCGCGTTCCTGTCGCTGAACCCGAACAACAAGATCCCGGCGATCATCGATCCGAACGGCCCCGACGGCAAGCCGCTGCCGCTGTTCGAATCGGGCGCGATCCTGATCTATCTCGCGGACAAGACGGGCCAGCTGATCCCGAAGGATCTCGCGGGCCGCTACGAGACGATCCAGTGGGTGATGTTCCAGATGGGCGGCATCGGGCCGATGTTCGGCCAGGTCGGCTTCTTCCACAAGTTCGCCGGCCGCGACTACGAGGACAAGCGCCCGCGCGACCGCTACGCTGCCGAATCGAAGCGTTTGCTCGCCGTGCTCGACGCGCATCTCGCGAACCGCAAGTGGGTGATGGGCGATACCTACACGATCGCCGACATCGCGATCTTCCCGTGGGTGCGCAACCTCGTCGGCTTCTACGAAGCGGGCGATCTCGTCGGCTTCAGCGAATTCCGGCACGTCGCGCGGGCGCTCGACGCGTTCGTCGCACGTCCGGCCGTCGCGCGCGGGCTCAACATCCCGGCCCGCGGCTGATCGGCAGCGCGGGCGGGTCGCCCGCGATCTGCCCAGCCCGTCGCATTGCGCGGCGGGCGTGTCTTTCCACCCGCCCGGCGCGTTCGTATTGCGCCTTCGGCGGCGCTACTTCCGGCCCTGACTTTCCGGCGCCGTTTCCTCCAGCCCCGCCAGCAGCTTTTCCAGCAGCCGTGACAACTGTGCCTGTTCCGCGTCCGACAGCGCGGCCAGCATCGCACGCTGGTTGTCGATGTGCGCGACAACGGCGTCGTCGATCAGCGCGCGGCCGGTTTCGGTCAGCGCGACGAGCGTGCCGCGCCCGTCGGCCGGGTTCGGCCGGCGCTCGACCCAGCCGGCCCTCTGCAGCCGGTCGATGCGCGCGGTCATCCCGCCCGACGACATCATCAGCGCGTCGTACAGCGCCGTCGGCGTCAGCGCGAACGGCGCACCGCCGCGCCGCAAGGTCGCGAGCACGTCGAATTCGCCCGGCTGCATCCCGAAGCGCGCAAACAGCGGATTGAGACGGTCGCGCGCGATCACCAGCGCGGCTTCCTGCAGCCGCCCCATCACCACCATCGACGACGCGTCGAGATCCGGACGCTCGGCGCGCCATTGCGCGAGCGCATGCGCGGCTCGATCCATTGATTAACCCTCCTCGGCTCACCAGTTATCTTGACGTCGAGATAAATGGGCGTTTATCTTGACGTCGAGATACTTTACCTGAAAACCCACGGCACCCGGACGGATGCCGTGCACCGATACCGAGGGCCTGTCGATGAATCGCTTCACTTCCCCCGGATGGCGGCTCGCCGCCATCGTGCTCGTCGGGCTGAACCTGCGGCCGGCGCTGGCCGCGGTCGGCCCGCTGCTCGACATGATCCAGCGCGCGACCGGCATGAGCGACGGCGCGGCCAGCCTGCTGACGACGATCCCGGTCCTGCTGATGGGGCTCGGCGCGCTGAGCGCGCGGCGCCTGCAGCGCGTGACCGGTATCGCGGGCGGCGTATGGCTCGGCGTCGCGCTGATCGGGCTGGCCTGCGTGGCGCGCATCGGCGCGCAGCACGCGTGGCTGTTGCTCGCGAGCGCGTGCTGCGCGGGCATCGGGATCGCGATGGTGCAGGCGCTGCTGCCCGGCTTCGTGAAGGCGCATTTCGCGACGCGGATCGGCGGCGCGATGGGCGTGTATTCGACGTCGATCATGGGCGGCGCGGTGCTCGCGAGTGTCGTCGCGCCGTTCGCCGCGGCCCGCTGGGGCTGGCTCGCCGCGCTCGCGGGCTGGGCGTTGCCGGCCGTGGTGGCCGCGCTCGCCTGGCCGCTCGCCAGCCGCGGCGGCGATGCGCTCGCGGCCGGGCCGGCTTCGGCGTCGAATGCGCAGCCGTCGCGCTCGCCGCGCGCCTGGCGGCTCGCGCTGTTCTTCGGGATCGCGACGGGCGCGTACACGCTCGTGCTCGCGTGGCTGCCGCCGTACTACATGCGGCTCGGCTGGTCGCCGACCGCGGCCGGCAGCCTGCTCGGCGGCGTGACGCTCGCGGAAGTCGTCGCGGGGCTGACGATCTCGGCGGCGATCGACCGCCTGCCCGATCGCCGGCCCGCGCTGCATGCGGCGATCGCGTCGCTGTTGATCGGTTTGCTGGTGATGCTGGCCGCGCCCGAGGCGCTTGCGCTGCCGGCTGCGCTGCTGCTCGGCGCGGGGATCGGCGCGCTGTTTCCGCTGTCGCTGATCGTCACCGTCGACCATGCGGCGACGCCAGCCGATGCCGCGTCGCTGACGGGCTTCGTACAGGGGATCGGCTACCTGATCGCCGGGTTGTTTCCGTTCGCGGCCGGCGTCGTGCGCCAGCATCTCGCGGATCTGACGCCTGCTTGGGTGGCGATGGCGTGCCTGTGTATCGTGCTGTTCGTCTTGGCGGCAGGTTTTGCGCCGAGGCTCGCGCGGCGTGTCGCGAGCGCCTAGGCGCTCGGCCCCGCGTCAGCCCCATCAGCCCGGTCAGCCCGTCGCATCGCGCTCTGCGACGAACCGCCGATACGCGCGTTCGGACGGGCACCGCCGCACGTCGCACGCATCTTCGTCGCACAGCCGGCACACCCGGATCGCGTTCTGCATGTCGTCGGCCAGTGCGCCGATCAGTTGCTCGCAGATCGGCATGAGCTGCGCGCACTGTTCGGTCGTCAACGTGCGCGTGAGGTCTGCGATCGCCGCGCCGCGCGCGCCCAGCACCTGCTGCACCGCGTCGTACCCGGCCTCGGTCAGCGCCAGCACGACCGTCCGCCTGTCTTCGCCGGGCTCGCGCGCGACGAGCCCTTCCTGCGCCATCCGCTCGGCAAGCCGCACGGCCGACGAATGCACGAGCATCAGTTGCCGCGCAAGCGCGTCGATCGTCAGCGTATGCGCCTGCGACAGCAGAACCAGCGCATCCGCGATCGACCCATGCAGCCCCGTCTCGCGGGCGATCGCATCCTCTACCCGGTCGTTCAGCGCAAGCGCGAGCGCACCCAGCAGATTGTTCAGGCGTTGCTTTTTCACGTAGGCGCTCCTAGTATATGTGTGCGTCACGCATATAATTTAAACCATCGTGTCACCGATGTCAGCCGCGGCGCGATCCCGTCGATCCGGGCGGCCGCACGCCCGCATTCTACGTGTCGATATTTCGAGCGGAGTCACCGCATGAACGGCAGCGCGCGCAAGACCGGATGCCTGATCATGGCGACGCTGTGCTGGGGCGTCGCCATTCCGTTCAGCAAGATGGCGTTGCCTGCCCTCTCGCCCGCGTGGCTCATCGTGCTGCAGATCGCCGCGAGCGTCGCGGCGCTCGCGTGCGTCGCCGCCGTGCAACGCGTCAGCCTCGCCGGCATCGCACCGGCGCAGGTCGCCGTCGTCGCGCTGATCGGCATGCTCGAACCGTGCGGCGCGTACTACCTCGGATTCGTCGGCATGCAATCCACGTCCGCGCTGCACACGGCGGTGATCTTCGCGCTCGAACCGCTCGGCATCCTCGCGTTCAACATCATGCTGTTCCGGTTCAGGGTCGACACGCGGCTGCTGGTCGCGGGCGTCGTCGCGTTGACGGGCGTCGTGGTCATCGCGCTCGGCGATGCGTCGGCGGACGGGCACGCATCGCTGCGCGGCGACGCGTTCGTGTTCGCCGGCGTGATGGTGGCCGCGCTGTATGTGTCGCTGTCGACGCAGGCCGTGACGCTCCCGTCCGCGACGACGATGCTGCTGATTCAGCAGGCCGGCTCGCTGCTCCTGGCGCTCGTGCTGCTCGGTTTCGAGGCCGACGGCGGCAACGGGCTGCACCCACTGCCGGCCTGGTCGGCAGTGTGGCCCGCGCTGGCGATCGGCGTGCTGCAGTTCACGCTCGCATTCCTGTTCTATTTTCGCGGTGCGCGCGACAACACGTCGTACTGGAGCGTGGTCGTGCTCAACCTGATCCCCGTCGTCGGCATCGCTGCTTCGATCCTGATTCTCGGGGAATCGGCGTCACCGATCTACTTCGTCGGCGGAGCGATCACGATCGGCGCTGCGATCTACACGCACCTGCGCGAACGCCGCGCCGAACTCCGGCCGGCGCGCGCGTGATCAGCCCGCGCTCGCGTACAGCGTCGAATCCGCGAACCCTTCGGCGTCGAGCACGCGCCCGATCAGGATCAGCGCGGTGCGCTCGATCTGCGTGCCCTGCACCTTGCCGACGATGTCGGCGAGCGTGCCGGTCACGCGTTCCTCGTCGGGCCAGCTCGCGCGATAAATCACCGCGACCGGGCAATCGGCGCCGTAGTGCGGCAGCACTTCGTCGACGATCCGCACGAGATGACGCACGCCGAGATGGATCGCGAGTGTCGCGCGGTGCGCCGCGAGCGAGCCGAGCGCCTCGCCTTCCGGCATCGTCGTCTTGCCCGCGAAACGCGTGAGGATCACCGTCTGCGCGACGCCGGGCAGCGTCAGCTCGACGCCGAGCGTCGCCGCGCACGCGGCCGTGGCCGTCACGCCCGGCACGATTTCGTAGGGAATCCCGAGCGCCTTCAGGCGGCGAATCTGCTCGCCGATCGCGCCGTACAGCGACGGGTCGCCCGAATGCACGCGCGCGACGTCCTGCCCTTTCGCATGCGCACCGGCGAGCAACGCGACGATCGCGTCGAGGTCGAGCTCGGCCGTATTGACGACCTGCTCCGCGCGATGGCCGTCGAGCACGGCCGGCGGGACCAGCGAGCCCGCATACAGGATCACCGGGCACGTGCGCACGAGGCGCTGGCCCTTCACCGTGATCAGCTCCGGGTCGCCGGGGCCCGCGCCGATGAAATACACCGTCATCGAAAAATCTCCGTTTATTCGTTGGATGATCGGCTGCGCGGCGTCACGCGCGTGCAGCCGGATCGAGTGCGTCGAGCAGCGCGGCGGCCGAGTCGAATGCGCGGTCGGCGTCGGGCAGCGGCGGCCGGCGCAGCATCACGACCGGCAGCCGGTGTTCGCGCGCGACGTCGAGCTTGGCCTCGGTGGCCGCGCCGCCGCTGTTCTTGCTGACGACGACGTCGACGCCCATCAGCGCGAACAGCGCACGCTCGCCGTCGAGCGTAAACGGCCCGCGCGCGGCAATGATCTGCGCCTGCGCCTGCGCGTTGCCGGGATGCGCGTCGAGGCAGCGCACAAGCCAGAACTGGTGTGGCGGGATCGCGTCGAGATGCGCGAGCGGCTCGCGGCCGAGCGTGAACAGCGGCCGCCTGAACGGCGCGAGCGCGGCCTCGATGCCGGCCCAGTCGTCGACCATCCGCCAGTCGTCGCCGGGTTGCGGCACCCACGGCGCGCGGCGCAGCGCCCATAGCGGCACGCCCGCGTCGCGCGTCGCGGCGGCCGCGTTCGCGCTGATTCGTGCGGCATACGGATGCGTTGCGTCGATCACGAGGCCGATGCCGGCGTCGCGCAAATAGGCCGCCAATCCGGCGGCGCCGCCGAAGCCGCCGACCCGCACGTCGCAGCGCAGGTCGCCGGGCACCTTGCCGAGGCCGGCCAGGCTGTAGACGTGCCGCGGGCCGAGCGCGCGCGCGATGGTCAGCGCGTCGCCGGTGCCGCCGAGCAGCAGGATGCGCGCGCTCATCGCGCTTGCCCGACGAAGCGGCCTTGCCGGTCGATCGCGAACATCTCGACGGCGACCGTTGACGGCACGATGTCGCGTGCGACCCGCAGCGCCTGCGCGCACACGAGATCGCCGAGCGGCACGCCGTCGGCCAGCGCGAGCTTCAACGCTTCCTGGCTCGTGTTCGCGCCGCGCATCGCGGCCTGCAGCGCATCGCTCGCGCCCGCTTCGGCCGCCCACTGCGCGAGCATCGGCAGATCGATGCTCGAATGGCGGCTATGCAGGTCGAGGTGGCCGGCCGCGAGCTTGCTGAGCTTGCCGAAGCCGCCGCACATCGACAGGCGCGCGATCGGCGCGCGCCGCAGGTGCTTGAGCACCGCGCCCGCGAAATCTCCCATCTCGATCAGCGCCATGTCGGGCAGGTGGTAGTGCGCGCGCATCGCGTCCTCGCTCGCATTGCCCGTGCACGCGGCGATATGCGCGATGCCGTTCGCGCGCGCGACGTCGATGCCCTGGTGAATCGACGCGATATAGGCCGAGCACGAGAACGGCCGCACGATGCCGGTCGTGCCGAGAATCGACAGCCCGCCGACGATACCGAGGCGCGGATTCATCGTCTTCAGCGCGAGCGCCTCGCCGCCTTCGACGCCGATCGTCACGTCGAAACCGCCCGCGTAGCCATGCTCGGCCGCCAGCGCGTCGAGGTGCGTCGTCATCATCTGGCGCGGCACCGGGTTGATCGCCGGTTCGCCGACCGGTAGCGTCAGCCCCGCGCGCGTGACCGTGCCGACGCCCGGGCCCGCATGAAAGCGCACGCCGGGCGCCGCCGCGAGCGCGACGCGCGCGAAGATCAGCGCGCCGTGGGTCACGTCCGGATCGTCGCCGGCATCCTTGATCGTGCCGGCCTCGGCGCCGTCAGCGGTGATCCGGCAGAACTCGAGCCGCATCAACACGTGTTGTCCCTTTGGGAGCACGATCTCGACCGCGTCGTCCGCACGGCCCGCGAGCAGCAGGCGCGCGGCCGCGAGCGACGTCGCGGTCGCGCAGCTTCCGGTCGTATAGCCGAAACGCAGCGGCGCGGGCTGTTCGGGGGTTTCGTCGCGCATCACACGTTGGTCGGGTTCGACGGCCCGGTCGCGTCGATCGCGTCGGGCTTGCGCACGTCATACAGCGTGACCGGCAACGGCTGCCGCCACGTATCGAAGCGGCCGAGCGGCTCGGCATGCGCGAGCGACACGCGCGTGAGCGTGCCGCCGTGCGCATCGCGCCATGCAGCGAGCGCCATCTCGCCCTGCAGCGTGACCGCGTTAGCAACCAGTCGGCCGCCCGGCTTCAGCGACGACCAGCACGCGTCGAGCACGCCGGACGCCGTCGCCCCGCCGCCGATGAAGATCGCGTCGGGCGCGGCAAGCCCCGCGAGCGCATCGGGCGCGCGGCCCGCGACGAGTTGCAGGCCCGGCACGCCGAGCGCATCGCGGTTGTGCTCGATGAAGCGCTGCCGCTCCGCATGCGCTTCGATCGCGATCGCCTGGCACGACGGATGCGCACGCATCCATTCGATGCCGATCGAGCCGCTGCCGGCACCGACATCCCACAGCAGCTCGCCGGGCGCGGGCGCGAGGCGGCCGAGCGTCATCGCGCGCAGGTCGCGCTTGGTGAGCTGGCCATCGTGGCGGTATGCATCGTCGGGCAGGCCGGGCGTGAGCGCGCGGCGCGGTGCGTCGGGGCCGGCCTGGCAATCGAGCGCGACCAGATTGAGCGCGGCGGTTTCGTCGACGTTCCAGTCGTGCGCGAGGCCGTCGAGACGACGCTCGAGCGGGCCGCCCAGATGTTCGAAGACACTGATGCGCGTCGGCCCGAAGCCGCGCGCGACGAGTTCGGCCGCGACGGCGGCCGGCGTGCGGCCGTCGGCGCTCAGCACGAACAGGCGCCGGCCCGGCAGCAGGTGGCGCGCGAGCGTCGCGAGCGGACGGCCGACGAGCGATACCGCGCCGATGTCCTGCAGCGCCCAGCCGAGGCGCGCGGCCGCGAGCGACAGCGACGACGGTGCGGGCAGCACGCGCCATTCGTCGGGGGAAAGCGCGCGCGCGAGCGTCGCGCCGACGCCGAACAGCATCGGGTCGCCGCTCGCGAGCACGCAGACGGGCGACCCTCGCCGCGCGAGCACGCCCGCGAGATCGAACGGCGACGGCCACGCTTCGCGCGCGGCCGGCAGCCGTGCGGGCAGCATGTCGAGATGGCGCGTCGCGCCGACGACGCGCGTCGCGTCGAGCAGCGCGCGCCGCGCGCTGCGTCCGAGCCCCGCGTAACCGTCGTCGCCGATGCCCACTACCGTCAGCCACGCCGTCATGCACCCTTCCCCATCGTTCGAATCCATCGTGTCGCCGCGCGGCCGTGAAAGAGCCGGCGCAGCCGTCCGCATTGCGAAAAACGGCATGGTACCGTGTTCCATCGCCCGTTTCATCTGCCGGCCCGCCGCTGGCCGGCCCTCTTCCGCTTCGCCCGTCGCGAACGGCTTGCCGGTCGCGAATCGCGGTCGAAATCGGGTATCCTACGGCCGTTCGTTCGCCGGTGCCCTTCGGGGCCGAAGAGGGAACACAGGGCGCACCGCGCGCCGCTGTGGCTGCCCCCGCAACTGTAGACAGCGAGCCGATCTCCCCCTCATGCCACTGGTTCGACCGGGAAGGCCGGGAGCCGGTGCCGACCTGTCAGCCAGGAGACCTGCCGGCCAGAAAGTGCGTGCGTGCCAGTCGGCGTCGGGCGGGGTGTACCGATGCGTTGGCCGCGGCGCGACACTGCCCCGGTACCCCGTTGAGTTCCGCCCCCGATTCGATTCCTGCGTCCCCCGTCGTGCGCCCGTCGGCCTGCCCGGGGCTCGTGCGCGTGGTCGCGGCCGCCGATGGCGGGCTGTGCCGGATCAAGCTGCCGGGCGGCCGGCTCGACGCGCATCAGGCGCGCGCGATCGCCGCCGCCGCGCGCGCCTGCGGCTCCGGCGCGATCGACGCGACCAATCGCGCGAATCTCCAGTTGCGCGGCATCCGCGACGATGCGGCTGACGCGCTGACGCGCGCGTTGCTCGACGCGGGTCTTGGCCCGCGCATCGACGCCGGCGCCGATGCGGCCGCGCTCGCCGCGAGCGACGATGCCCGCAACCTGATGCTCAGCCCGCTTGCCGGGCACGATCCCGCCGCACTCGTCGACAGCCGTTCGCTCTCAATGCCGCTGCTCGACATGCTGGCGCGTGAACCGCGTCGCGGCGAGCTATCGCCGAAATTCTCGATCCAGCTCGACGGCGGCGAATCGGTCGCCGCGCTCGATCATCCGCACGACATCTGGCTGGCCGCGTGGCGTCGCGACGACGGCGCGGTACGCATCGCGGCCGGGCTGGCCGGCTGCCCGCCCGTCGCGCATGGCGACCGGCCGGCTTTGGTCGACGTGTCGCCCGATCAGAGTGTCGCGCTGGTCCGCGCCTTGCTCCTCGCGTTCCTCGATCTCGCGCCGGCCGACGTCACGCGGATGCGCGCCCTGATCGCGACGTGCGGCGAACGCGCATTGCTCGAACGCGCCCAGCACTACCTGCCGTTCCCGCTCGCGGCCGATCCGGCGCTGGCGGGCTGGCGGCGCATGCGTGCCGACCCGGCGCTGCGTTTCGGCGCGCGCCCGTCGTACGACGCGGCGCGCTGCAGCGTCGGCGCGCAGTTCGTGCTCGGCCGGCTCGACGCGACGCAACTGGAACGGCTCGCCGCACTGGCCGACACCGACGGCGACGGCACGCTGTCGATGACGCCGTGGCAAGGCGTGTTCATGCACGGCGTGTCGCGCGAACGCGCACCGGCCACGCTCGCCGCGCTCGCGTCGCTCGGCCTCGTCTGCACGCCGTCGGACCCGCTTGCGACGCTGGTCGCATGCACCGGCAGCGCGGGTTGCGCGAAAGCGCATGCGGACACGAAACACGACGCGCTCGCCCTCGCCGCACGTATCGGCCGTCCGGTCGACGTGCACCTGAGCGGCTGCGAGCGCCACTGCGCGCTGCCGCATCCCGCGACGCACACGCTCGTCGCGGTGGCACCCGCGCACTACGACCTTTACCGGCGCGACGCCGTCGCGGGCCTCGGCGCCCCGCTCGCGCGCCATCTGACGATTGACCAGGCCGCGGCCCGACTGACGGGCGCGGCACAGCCAGGACACACCGATGCTTGACTACATTCGCGACGGGCAGGAAATCTACCGCCAGTCGTTCGCGACGATCCGTGCCGAGGCCGACCTGTCGCAGGTCCCGCCCGATCTCGAGAAACTGGCGGTGCGCGTGATTCACGCGAGCGGGATGGTCGACGTCGTCTACGACCTGCGCTTCTCGGCCGGTGCCGGCACGGCGGGCCGCGCGGCACTCGCGGCGGGCGCGCCGATCCTGTGCGACGCGAAGATGGTCGCCGAAGGCATCACGCGCGCGCGGCTGCCTGCGGCCAACCGCGTGATCTGCACGCTCGGCGAGCCGGAGGTGCCCGATCTCGCGCGGCATCTGGGCAACACGCGCTCGGCCGCGGCGCTCGAACTGTGGCGCCCGCATCTGGCAGGCAGCGTCGTCGTGATCGGCAATGCGCCGACCGCGCTGTTCCATCTGCTCGACATGATCGACGCCGGCGCGCCGCGCCCCGCGCTGATCCTCGGGTTCCCGGTCGGTTTCATCGGCGCGGCCGAATCGAAGGCGATGCTCGACGCCGACAGCCGCGGCGTGCCGTACGTCGCGCTGCTCGGCCGGCGCGGCGGCAGCGCGATGGCGGCCGCCGCGGTCAACGCGCTCGCGACGGAGGTCGAATGACGACCGCGCGCGGACGCCTGTTCGGGGTCGGCGTCGGCCCCGGCGACCCTGAACTGATGACGATCAAGGCGCTGCGCGTGCTGCAGGCCGCGCCCGTGGTCGCGTATTTCGTCGCGAAGGGCAAGAAAGGCAATGCCTATGGCATCGTCGAAGCGCACCTGCTCGACGCGCAGACGCAACTGCCGCTCGTCTATCCGGTGACGACCGAGGCACTGCCGCCGCCGCTTTGCTACGAGACGGTGATCGCCGACTTCTACGATACGGCCGCCGAGATCGTCGCCGCGCACCTCGACGCGGGCCGCGACGTCGCGGTGATCTGCGAGGGCGACCCGTTCTTCTACGGCTCGTACATGTACCTGCACGACCGCCTCGCGCCGCGCTACGACACCGAGGTCATCCCGGGCGTGTGCGCGATGCTCGGCGGCACGGCCGTGCTCGGCCAGCCGCTCGTCTATCGCAACCAGAGCCTGTCGGTGCTGTCGGGCGTGCTGCCCGAGCACGAACTGCGCGCGCGGCTCGCGCAGGCCGACGCGGCCGTCGTGATGAAGCTCGGCCGCAATTTCGACAAGGTGCGGCGCGTGCTCGACGAACTGGGGCTCGCGAAGCGCGCGCTGTATGTCGAGCGCGCGACGATGGCGAGCCAGCGCATCGTGCCGCTCGACGAAGTCGACCCGATGGCGTCGCCGTATTTCTCGCTGCTGGTCGTGCCGGGGGAAAAATGGCAAGGATGACGACTCCGCCCGCGATCGTGATTCTCGGCGCGGGCGCGCTCGACACCGCACGGCGCATCCAGGCGCGTTATCCGGGTGCGCGCATCCACGGGCTCGCGTCGCGCGTCGATGCCGACGTGCCGTTCGACGAACTCGGCGCACACCTGCGCGAACTCTATGCGCGCGGCCTGCCGATCGTCGCGCTGTGCGCGGCCGGCATCGTGATCCGTTGCATCGCGCCCGCGCTCGCCGACAAGGGCGTCGAGCCGCCCGTGCTCGCGGTCGCGGAAGACGGGTCGGCCGTCGTGCCGCTGCTCGGCGGGTTGACGGGCGTGAACGCGATCGCGCGCGAACTGGCCGAATGGCTCGGCGTCGCGCCGGCGATCACGACGAGCGGCGAACTGCGCTTCGGCGCATGCGTGCTCAACCCGCCCGAAGGATATGCACTCGCCGATCTCTCGCAGGGCAAGCGCTTCGTGTCCGACCTGCTTGCGGGCGCATCGACGCGCATCGATGGCGCGGCGCCGTGGCTCGACGATGTCGCGCTGCCGCGCGACGACGCAGCCGCGCATGCGATCCGCGTGACGCCCGATGCGTGGCGCGGCACGCGCGACGAGCTCGTGATCCATCCGCGCAGCGTGGTGGTCGGCGTCGCTGCGGATGCCGTTCACGCGCACGAAACGCTCGCCGCGCGCATCGAAGCGGCGCTCGACGCACAAGGCCTCGCGCGGCTGGCGCTCGCGGCCATCGTCGCGCCGGCATCGGCGATCGGCGATACCGTACTGGAGGACGCCGCGCAAACGCTCGATGTGCCACTGCGTTTCGTCGATATCGATATCGATGCCGACCGCGACGCGCAAGCCGATGCGGCCACGCTGCTCGGCCATGCATTGCGCGTCACGCACACGCTGCGTGCCGCGTCGGATGGCCTCGCATGCGCGGTCGCGTCGCAGCCGGTCGATCCCGCCACGCTCGGCCGCGCGCGCGGCCGCCTGACGGTGCTCGGCCTCGGCCCGGGCGGCGCTGCGTGGCTCACGCCGGCCGCGCGTGCCGCGCTCGACCAGGCGACCGACATCCTCGGCTACACGACCTACGTGACCATGGCTGGCCCGTTTCGCGACGACCAGCGCGTGCACGGCACCGACAATCGCGAGGAGATGCAGCGCGCGCGCCATGCGTTCGAGCTCGCGGCCGAAGGCCGGCGCGTCGTGGTCGTGTCGTCGGGCGACCCCGGCGTGTTCGCGATGGCCGCGGCCGTGCTCGAAGCGCTCGACGAAGCGCGCGACCCGCAATGGGCCGCGGTCGACCTGCGTGTGGAGCCCGGCGTATCGGCCTCGCTCGCGACGGCCGCGCAGGCCGGTGCGCCGCTCGGCCATGACTTCTGCGCGATCTCGCTGTCGGACAACCTGAAGCCGTGGGACGTGATCGAGACACGTCTGCGGCATGCGGCGCAAGCCGACCTCGTGATGGCGTTCTACAACCCGATCTCGCGTGCGCGGCCGTGGCAGCTTGACCGTGCGCTCGACGTCGTGCGCGCGCACCGCGCGGCCGATACTGTGATCGTGCTCGGGCGCGACATCGGCCGGCCGGGCGCGACGCTCGCGACGACGACGCTCGGCGCGCTGCGCAGCGATCAGGTCGACATGCGCACGATGGTGATCGTCGGCTCGTCGACCACCCGGCGTTTCGCGATTGGCGACGGGCGCGAGTGGGTCTATACGCCGCGCTGGTATCGCTGAACCGGGCTAGCGTGTGAACCCGGCACCGCGCGCGTCGGCATGCGCCGTGCCGGCCGCGCTGCCGGTTCGCCAGAAGCGGTACACGAGCACGCCGACGATGGTCTGCGCCACGACCACGAACGCGACGCAGCCGGCCCATCCCCACCGATGCCAGCCGGGTACCGGCAGGATCGAGCCGAGACTGCCGCCGAAGTAATAGCAGGACAGGTAGATGCCGATCGCCGTCGAGCGCGCCGACGCTGCCGCCTGCGAGATGAACGTGTTGGCCGACGCCTGTTCGACGAACACGGCGGTCGAGCTGAGCGCGAGGCCGGCCAGGATCACCGGCACGCTGTCGGACAGCGTCAACAGCGCCCCGCCGATCGCGAGCGCGGCCGCGGCGAGCCCCGGCGCGCGCGGGCCGCGATGCCGCGCGACGCGCCCCGCGAGCGGCGTCACCACCACCGCCACCAGAAACACCGCATAGATCGCGCCGATCTCGACCGTGCCGAAGCCAAACGGCGCGCGCGCAAGCCGCAGGCCGACGAACGTGAACGTCGCGACCTGCGACGCGAGCACGCACGCGCCAATCGCGAACGACGCGAGCAGCGGGCCGCGCGTGACGACTCGCCACGACGGCCCCGCATCCGCATCGTGGCCGGAACGCGGCGCGATCGCGCGGGACGCCGGCAGGCTCGCATAGATCGCCACACCCGTCACGAGACACAGCGCGGCGACGACGTCGAGCGCGTGCCGCCAGCCCCACATCGACGTCAGCAGGTTGGTCGCGAAGCGGCCCGCGAAACCGCCGAGCGTCGTGCCGGCGACGAACAGCGCGCCGATCTCGGCCGACGTGCCGCGATCGAAACGTTCGCCGATAGTCGCGATCGACAGCGCAAAGACGAACGGCATGATCAGGCCGGCGGCAAAGCGCGCGCCGAGAAACGACGTGAAACTCACCGCATGCGCGGACCACACGACCGGCAGCGCGACGGCCACCGCCGCGCACGCGATCGCGATGCGCCGCTCGATGCGTGCGGCCAGCACGCCGACGAACGGCGCGATAATGGCGACGGCCGTCGTGGTCGCGCTCACGCCCTGCCCCGCGCGCTCCGCGCTGACGCCGAAGGTCGCCGCGAGTTCGTGCAGGATGCCCTGCGTCGAATAGAGATTGAGAAACGCGGCGAAGCCGCAAAGAAAGAACGCGATGCGCGTGGTCCGGTCGTTCATCGGGGATGCCTGATCGTCGATGTCGACAGTCTGACGAGCGCGCCGCATGCACGCCAATACCGTTTTCACCGCCATTGATACCGGAACGACAACAATGCTCGACCTGCGCCGCCTCCGTTATTTCGTGGTCGTCGCCGACGAACTGCACTTCGGCCGCGCGGCATTGCGCCTGCGCGTCGCGCAACCGCCGCTGACGCGCCATATCGCCGCGCTGGAAAGCGAACTCGGCGTTCGGCTGTTCGAGCGGTCGACACGCGCGGTGCGGTTGACGCCCGAAGGCGCGCTGTTCCTCGAGCATGCGCGTAACGTCGTCAGCGCGGCCGCCGAGGCCGAGGCGAGCGCGCGCAAGATGGCGCAAGGCATCGCCGGGCGCCTCGTGATCGGTTATGCGAGCTCGATTCCGATGTCCGACACGTTCCCGGACGTCATCCGCGTCGCGAGCCGGACGATGCCCGACGTCGAGCTCGCGTTCCGCGAAGCGGCGACCGCCAGCCAGCGCCAGCAGATCGCGGACGGCACGATGGACATCGGCTTCGGCTGGGCGTGGGACGGCGCGCCCGGTGTGCCGGTTGCGTCGCTCGTCGTGTCGCGCGAACCGCTCGTCGCGGCCGTGCCGGCCGGGAATCCGCTCGCGGGCCGCGCGAGCGTCGACGTCGCGGCGCTTGCAAACGAAACCTTCGTGACCTTTCCGCCCGGTTACGGTTCGGCGTTGACCGCGGCGCTGGACGACCTGTGCGCGCAGGCCGGATTCGCACCGCGCATCGGCGCGACCGCTGCGCAGATCACGACGCTCGTGTCGCTGGTGGCCGCCGAACGCGGCATCGCGATCGTGCCGGGCTTCACGGCGACGCTGCAGCGTCCGGGCGTCGTGTACGTGCCGCTCGCCGGCACGCGTGCGGTCGAGCAGATCGTGTCGTGGAGCGAGCCGTTTTCGTCGGCGTGCGTCGAACGCTTCGTCGCGCTCGCGCGCTCGCTTGTGCAACCCGCATCGGCATGATGCGGGTCAAACGACCCGGATCGCTCTTTCCCCGTGGTTCCGGTGTCCTGGCCGCGCAACCCCCTCTTCCACACCGATCACGTTAGCCAAAACGGGGGATCGCCCTCACCGAATGCCGCAGGTATCGCCGGATTGACGCGCGTCCCGAATGCCGGCGCAGTCGCCCGCGAATTCGATGAGGGCTGCTCGATACTTCAGTTCACCACGATGGTGTAAACCGCACGCGCGTCAGCCAGTCCCCCGTCGTTCGTGGCCGTGACGCCAAACGTGTAACTCCCGGTCCTCCCGGGCGTACCAACGATCCCGCCAGTATCCTGATTGAACTGGAGGCCTGGGGGCAATCCCCCGCTGGTCACCGTGAAACGGACGGTCGCAGGCGTATTCGACGTGATTTTCGCTGCGTAGAGCGTGCCTCGAGCGGCGGCTGGCAAGACTGCGGGGCCCAGTTGCGGTGTCGGCACCGATACGGTCTGCGGATTGCCGATCGGGATGCCTCCGGAACTTACCGGCCGCAACGACCAACTTTGGCCGGGGGTAATGGTCTCCAGGGTCCAGCAGGTAGTCTGGTCGCGAAGCGCGGCCCTTTGCTTTTCGGTGAACGCGCCGAGATTCCTGGCTGTTTCCCACTGCTTGATCTTGTCGAGAATCTTCGGCGCCGAGGGCAAGGTTGCCACCCAGCCCCGGAAGCCTATGCCGGCGTTGAGCGCCGCGCCGCGTGCGAGCCTGGTTTCGATCTGGGTCAACGAGAGGTCTGTGATATCGAACCATCCAAGCATGCCCGGCAGGTAGTTGGCCTGGTAGAAGACGTTGTTGCGGTACAGCTGATCCATATCCACGTTGGTCCAGTTCGCCCGGGTCAGCATATCCCACGCATTCGAGGTCATCCGGCTTGTCTCGCTGATGTATCCATCGTGCCCGGTCTGGGCAGCGTAGGTGCCGTTTATCAACCGGGCAATGCCGAAGCTGCCCCAGCCGGTATCACTGGCGGATTCCACCCCGTCGAAGGAGTGGTACCGGATGCCGACGTTGTTCCTGATGGTCCCCAGCCGGGTGGCGATCTCGTCGATGATGCCGAGGCCGCCGATGGCCCCGTTATACGAATTCACGATCACACTCGCAACGGGCGTGCCGCGCGCGGCCGGGGCGGGGATGGAGTCCCACTGGCCTCGGGTCAGCCCACTGACTTTCCATTCACTGCCGCTCCTTTGGGCATCTTTGTACGAGATGAACTCGTCGCCGATACGTAGCATCTTCACTTTGATCCCGTCCGGCATCGGCACGAATCCACTCAAGTAGAGCATCGCGTTCGTCATGTTCAACGACCGGGACAAGGTGGCTTGGCAACCCAAGGCCAAACGAGGGTCCGCGGGCGGTGAAACGTAGCGATCGATGGAGGTGGGCTGGCCGACGCTGATGAAGTCCGACATGGTATGAACGCCGACGCGGACACCGTGCTCCTTGGCAGTTTTCACCAGCTTTTCAGCCCCGTTGTCGCTGCCGCCGAAGGTGGAGTCGAACTGATAATGCCCGGTGGATTTCCAGGGGCCGCGATAGTTCTCTGGCGAGTAGATGTAGTTGATTCCCGCGCTGTGGGCGAGGCGGGCAGCCTTGTCGACATTGCCGGTGTCGAGATCGTTCACCACGAAAGACGACTGGCCGCTGGCCTGCGCCACTTTCTGCCACTGGCCATTCTGGGTCGGATACGGGAGATTTTCACCCGAAGCAATGAACGACAACAGGGTCGTCACGAGCTCCGGTGCGCTGCCGTATAGCGCAATCTTCGATCCGATTACCGAGCCTGCGCGGTCGAGTGGGCCGAGCGGGATCGGATAGCCATCGGGGTTGAGCCGATCGCGCCGGCGCGTGTAGTCGTACGTAAAGGCTCGCAGCACGGCCCCCCATGACGTCTTTGCCGCCACGCTCCACGGTTCCATCGACGCCACGTACAGATTGTACGGATTGGAGATAATGTCGTTTCCCCAGCCGTATTGCGGATATTCCTTGGGCCACGCGCCTTCGGTGCGGTCGTTGAGCGGCTTGAGGCCGATGGCGAATTCGTTGTCTCGTACCACGCCCGCGGCTTCGCCGACGGTCTGGTTGATCGCGACAGGCAATGGCCCCCACAGCAGCGCCTGAACGTCGTAATCGCGGTCGGTCTTCACGCGGGTGACTTCAAAGGTGGCATAGCCGTTCTTCTGCAGGACGCGGACATCGACCTCGAATGCGATGCCGGTGTCATTCGCGAAGGACAGCGTGTTGTAAGCGGCGGACCACCGGACGCTGGCGGGCAACACCAGTATTCCGTTGATCACGAGTCTGACGAGCAGGACGAACTTCCCGGGCGAGATGTAGTTGCGGCCGCTGCGGGAATCGATGAGTTCGACGATGGCGCCGGTGGAGTCCAGGCCCAGCGTCAAGTAGCCAGCCGGAATGTGTAGAGTGCTTGTCATTTTTCGACCTTCCTGACGAGAATGGGGGGCGCGAGCGGCGCAGATGCACCAGTGCACCCTTCCCTCGCGTGCCGTGAGCCAATATTCAGAACACCGAATCGATGCTCGTGACGTACATGCAGCGGTGGTCGGCGGATACCCCGGACATGGGACATGGCCGATCGGGCCGACGGATTCGAGCGCTCCCGCCTGCCGTCGACGGCGGCCATCTTTCATCGAAAGGCAACCGTGCCGGCTTTCGAAGCGCGATCCTTTACGGCATCGGGATCGCGGGATCTGCGTCGTGAGCCTTGCGTCCGACAACGCACCACGACCGCCTCAACAGCCCTCGCCGACGCAAGCAACCTGCGCGGAGCATGCGGCGCAACAAGCGACGCCGATGGCGGCCAGCCGCAGCGAATGGCTGCGACTGGCCAGCCGCCGAACTGCCTGGTCAAACTTCCGGCGGTGGAGCCGGCGCAGTTAGAAAAGAGGCAGCGACCGCATTATTCCGGTTCGATTTTTATTGGCTCGGCACTTCGGCGATATACGAAACGTAGAGGTTTTGCCCCCAATCGCTGCCCGAGTAATTGGGAAACACCTTATCTTCGCGGGTGATGTTGACGTTGAATCCGGTCGTCGTGACTTGGGTCACCGTCACCGAGAACGTGTCCGGATAATTGGTTGAGTCGTTGGGGTCCTGGAGGGCCGTCACGACAACAATGGGCGCGGTCGAAAACGTGCCCGGGAACGTGATTTGCGCATTGAAAGGCGGGTTGATCCAGGAATTCTGGTCGCCGCCTGGAACGCTTCCGACTGCCTGCTTTGCTACGATTCTTTCCAGCATTTTGAGCTCCTTATGGATAAGACGACATTGCATCGTGGGTGAGCCGCGCGCGAAAGCACTCCGCTCGAAGGCAAAGTTATGCCGTGCGCAAGGCGAAAGCGATTACACGTGATTACACGATTGAAGCGGCTGTCAGGGCGTGCCGAGCGTGACGTTTTTATTTCGAAACCGGTGGTAAGTTTTTCTTGATCGATGCCCGGCGCATTACAGAACAGTGTCGAATCGGCAAGATCGTTACGTATCGGGAATCAAATAACAAAAAGAACACCTAACCATTCACTATTCGGCGCGAATCCTCCAAGATGGGCACGCCGCCGCCCGGGCATGCCCGGTCGCCCGTCCGGCGGTGATACGCGGGCCAGCGTATCCCTCTTCCACTTGGAGAACCCAATGAACAACAATGTGTTGCCGCGTTTCATCCCGCGCGCGCTTGCCGCGGGTTGTCTGCTCGCAGCCGCGAGCGCGTCCCAGGGTGCCGGCGTCTATGCGCCTTTCGTCGACGTCACGCTCTATCCGACGCCGCTCGTCGACCAGATCGGCGTCCAGCAAGGCATCCAGCAGTTCACGCTCGCGTTCGTGGTCGCGGGCAACGGCTGCGCGCCGTCGTGGGGCGGCGTGCAGCCGATCGGCAACGGCGCGAGCGGCGGCCTGCTCACCGCGCTGTCGACGTCGCTCGCGAGCTATCGCGCGAAAGGCGGCGAAGTCGCCGTATCGTTCGGCGGCGCGAACGGCACGCCGCTGATGCAGGCGTGCTCGACGGTCCCCGCGCTGAAGACGGCGTACCAGACCGTGATCGACACGTATGGCCTCACGCATATCGACTTCGACATCGAGGGCGCGTCGCAGCAGGACACTGCGTCGGTCGCACGCAACTTCCAGGCCGTCGCGCAACTGCAGTCCGACTATGCAGCCAAGGGCAAGCCGCTGCACGTCACGCTGACGCTGCCGACGATGCCGACCGGGCTCACGCAGGACGGTGTAAACGTCGTCAACGCGGCGATCGCGAACAACACGTCGTTCGACGCCGTCAACCTGATGACGATGGACTACGGCCCCGCGAACATCGACATGGGCGCGGCCGCGATCAGCGCCGCGCAAGCGCTGTACGCGCAGCTCGACACCGCGTTCAAGTCGGTCGGCCAGACGAAGACCAGCGCGCAGCTCTGGCAGATGGTCGGCGTCACGCCGATGATCGGCGTGAACGACGTGCAGGGCGAGACCTTCACGCTCGCGAACGCGCAAAGCGTGCTGAACGCGGCAGTCAACAACGGTTACGGGTTCTTCGGCAACTGGTCGGTCGGCCGCGACCAGCCGTGCCCGAGCAACGGCGCGTATGCGTCGCCGACCTGCTCGGGCGTCGCGCAGCAGCCGTACGCGTTCGCGACGATCTTCAAGGCACTCGACGGCAAGTGGGGCGCGGGCGTCACGCAGGACCCGAACTACGGCGGCGGCTCGAACGGCGGCACGCCGCAGCCGGGCGCGCCCTGGGCGGCCGGCCAGGTCTATACGGCCGGCGCGACGGTCACCTACCAGGGCACGACGTATCAGGCGCAATGGTGGACGCAGGGCGACGTGCCCGGCCAGGCCGCCGTGTGGAAGCCGGTCGGCGGCGGCTCGCCCGTGTGGTCGGCCACGACCGCCTACCAGGGTGGCACGTGCGTGATGTACCAGGGCGCGAAGTACTGCGCGAAATGGTGGACGCAGGGCGACAACCCGAGTGCGGGCGGCGTGTGGGTGAAGTCGTGATGGTGTGACGCGCGGCGGGCCGGTTCCGGCGCGGCGGGATCGCGCGCCGGCGAACGGCCCGCCCCTAGTGGTGGCGTACTGCCCTACCCGCGTGCGTGCTCGGCCAGCAGTCGCGCCTTCGCGTCGACGAGCAGCGCCGCATGCGTGTCGCGATGCTGGCGGATCCGCTCGGTCGGCCCGACGACCGACAGCCCGTACCAGTCGCCGTCGAGCGTCAGCGCGACCGCGATCGCCGACAGCTCGGGCGCGCTCTCGCCGAAGTTCTCGGCCCAGCCGAGTTCGCGAAACCGCGCGGTCTGCGCGACGAGCGCCGGCAGGTCGGCCACCGTCGCGTCGGTGAAGCGTTCGAACGGCAGCTGCACGCCGAGTGCCTGCTGCGCATCGCCGGCGAGTTCCGCGAAGATCGCCTTGCCGATCGAGTTCGCGTGCAGCGGGCGCAGTTCACCTGGCTGGCGCGTATAGCGGATCGCCTGCTCCGATTCGACGACGTCGAGGTACGTGACCGACAGGCCCTGGATCTTGCCGAGCACGGCCGTCTCGCGGCTCGCGTCGCGCAGCGCGACGAGATGCGGATGGACGATGTCGACGACGGGATCGGTCGCGTCGATCGCGGCGGCGATCGTCTGCAATCGGCGCGTCGGGTAGTAGCCGCCGCGCTTGCGCACTTCGTACAGGTAACCGCGGCTCACGAGCGTGCGCGCCATCGCGAGGCAACTCGACGCCGGCACATTGAGCAGGCGCGCGAGTTCGGTGAGCGGCAGCGGCCGCCGTTCGGCGGCGAACAGCTCGAACAGGTCGAGCGTGCGGGCAACGAGTTTGACGTCCATGACGAGCGCTTGATTCGAAACGGGAAACCGCGCGCCGGCGGGCTGCCGCGCGTCAGTACGACTTCGGCAGCCCGAGCACCTTCTCCGCGATGTAGCACAGGATCAGTTGCGGGCTCACGGGCGCGAGCCTCGGAATCATACACTCGCGCAGGTAGCGCTCGACATGGTATTCCTTCGCGTAGCCCATCCCGCCGTGCGTCGCGATCGCCGTCTGGCACGCGTGGAACGCGGCTTCCGCGCCGAGGTATTTCGCCGCGTTCGCCTCCGCGCCGCACGGCTGCCCCGCGTCGTAGCGCGTCGCGGCCTTCATCACCATCAGCCACGCGGCCTCGAGCTGCATCCACGCCAGCGCGAGCGGATGCTGGATCGACTGGTTCTGCCCGATCGGCCGGCCGAACACGACGCGCTCGCACGCATACTGCGTCGCGCGGCGCAGCGCGGCCTGCCCGAGGCCGATCGCCTCGGCGGCGATCAGGATCCGTTCAGGATTCAGCCCGTGCAGCAGGTACCGGAAGCCGTCGCCTTCGTTGCCGATCAGGTCGTCGCGCGACACGCGCAGGTTGTCGATGAACAGCATGTTCGAATCGACGGCCTTGCGGCCCATCTTCTCGATCTCGCGCACCTCGACGCGCGCGCGGTCGAGGTCGGTATAGAACAGGCTCAGCCCGTCGGTCGGTTTCGCGACCTGGTCGAGCGGCGTCGTGCGCGCGATGATCAGCATCTTGTTCGCGACCTGCGCGGTCGAGATCCAGATCTTGCGCCCGCTCAGCACATAGTGGTCGCCGTCGCGGCGCGCCTGCGTGGTCAGGTGCGTGGTGTCGAGGCCCGCGTCGGGTTCCGTCACCGCGAAGCAGGCCTTGTCGCGCCCGGCGATCAGCGGCGGCAGGAAGCGCGCCTTCTGCGCGTCGTTGCCGAACACCTGCACCGGGTTCAGCCCGAAGATGTTCATGTGGACGGCCGACGCGCCGGACAGGCCGGCGCCCGAAGCGCTGATCGTGCGCATCATCAGTGCGGCCTCGGTCATCCCGAGCCCGGCGCCGCCGTGGGCCGGGTCCATCGCGATGCCGAGCCAGCCGGCCTCGGCGAGCGCCGCGTGGAAATCGGCCGGAAACCCGCCCGCGCGATCGCGTTCGAGCCAGTAGTCGTCGCCGAAGCGCGCGCAGATTTTCTCGATCGCGCTTTCGATCGCGCGCTGGTCGTCGGTCAGGTCGAACTGCATGGACTGCTCTCCCGGAAAAGATGAACGGATGCGCCGCTCATAGCGGAAACACGCCCGTCGCGACCGCGGCGAAGACCATCAGCACGGTGGCGGCGAACAGGAACGGAATCGTGAATTTCTGGTGCTCGGCCAGTTCGACGCCGGTCAGGCCGACGATCAGGAACGTCGCGGGCGTGAGCGGGCTCACCGGGAAACCCGTCGTCATCTGGCCGAGCAGCGCGGCCTGCGCCATCTGGATCGGCGGCACGCCGAGCAGCTTGCCGCTCTCCGCGAGCACCGGCAGCACGCCGAAGTAGAACGAATCGGGATCGAACAGCAGGCTGAGCGGCATCGACAGCAGCCCGAGCACGAACGGCATGTGGCGCGCATGCTCGACCGGCACGTGCGCGACGACGACCTCCGCCATCGCCTTCAGCATCCCGGTGCCGGACATGATGCCGGTGAACGCGCCGGCCGCGAGCAGCACGCTCGCCATCATCAGCGCGGCCTTCGCATGCGCGTCGATCCGCTCGCGCTGGGCCTGCACGTCCGGGTAGTTGATCACCAGCGCGGCGACCGTGCCGAGCATGAACATCACCATCGGGTCGACGATGCCCGACACCAGCGTGACGAGCACGACGAGCGTCAGCGCGAGGTTGATCCGGAAGCGGTCCGGCCGGCGCAACGCGCGTTCGGCGTCGGTCAGCTCGCGCTGCGCGACCGCGAGCGACGCCGCGCCGGCGCGATCGAGCCCGAGCCGCTTCGCCTCGCGCGCACCGAGCACGTACGCGGTGCCGAATACGAACACGAGCCCGACGATCTGCACCGGGATCATCGGCATGAAGATCGCCGAGCCGGGAATATGCAACGCCGCTGACGCGCGCAGCATCGGCCCGACCCACGGCAGGAAATTGACGCCGGCCGCCATCGACGCGACGCACGCGAGGATGCGGCGATCCATCCCGAGCCGCGTATAGAGCGGCATCATCGCGGGCAGCGTGACGAGAAACGTGACGGCGCCCGAGCCGTCGAGATGGATCAGCAGCGCGAGCAGCGCCGAGCCCATCACGATGCGCGGCGGATGGCAGCCGATCACGCGCAGCACGCCCGCGATGATCGGGTCGAGCATCCCCGCATCAGTAAGGATTCCGAAAAATAGAATCGCAAAAACAAACATCCCGGCAATCGGGCCGATGTTCTGTACGCCGTGCACGATGAACTTGCCGGTCGTGAGCCCGAACCCGGCCGCGAGCGACGCGGCCACCGGCACGACGATCAGCGCGACCAGCGGCGACAGCCGCTTCGTGATGATCAGGCCGAACAGCGCGACGATGGCGATCGCGCCGATCCATGCGAGCATGATGCGTCTCCTCTGCAGCCGGTGCGCGCCTCGGTGCGCGGGCCGGCGTGATATCCGAATGGGGGCGTCCGGCTCGCGCGTCGGGTGGCCGCGATGCCGGGATGCCGCGTTGCCGGTCAGTCCCGGCGGGGCGCGCCGTGCTCGTCGTCGGCAAACACCTGCGCCGCGTGTTCGTTCAGCGCGGGCGGCGGCCGCCGGTATGTGGCCGGCGTGCGGCCGAGCTTGATCGGCGACGCGATGCCACGATGCCGGCCCAGCTCGACCTTCATCTCCCGATGCGCGACGTGCGGATGGTCGAGCGCCGCGTCGAGCCCGAGCACGGGCGCGCACGGCACGCCGCGACGCATCAGCTGCTCGGCGAGCGCCGCGCCGTCGTGTCCGGCCAGCGCCGTTTCGAGCAGCGCGCGCAGCGCGGCGCGGTTCGCGCTGCGCGCGCGGTTGTCCGCGAACCGCGGATCGCCGGGCCAGTCGCGCGTACCGAGCACGTCGCACAGCGCCGCGAACTGCCCGTTGTTGCCGACCGCCAGGAAGATGTCGACGGTGGCGGTCGGAAAGCTGTCGTACGGCGTGATGTTCGGGTGCGCGTTGCCGGTGCGCACGGGCGCGTTGCCCGAATGGAAGAAGTTCGGCGTATGCGGATGCAGGATCGACAGCGCGCAGTCGAACAGCGTCGATTCGACGAACTGGCCGCGGCCGCTCGCGTCGCGCTCGCGCAGCGCCATCAGCACGCCGAGCGCCGCGTTCAGCCCCGTGACGAGGTCCACGATCGGCACGCCGACGCGCAGCGGCGCGCCGCCTGCTTCGCCGTTCACGCTCATCAGCCCCGCGAGCGCCTGCACGGCCGCGTCGTAGCCGGGCAGCCCGCCGAGCGGGCCGTCCGCGCCGAAGCCCGACACGCGGCAATAGACGAGGCGCGGAAACCGCGCATGCAGCGCGTCGAAACCGAGCCCCCAGCGCTCCATCGTGCCGATCTTGAAGTTCTCGACGACCGCGTCCGCGTGTTCGAGCAGGCCGAGCAGCCGCTCGCGATCGTCCGGTTTCGTCAGGTCGAGCGCGATGCCGAGCTTGTTGCGGTTCACGCCGAGGAAATACGACGCGGTGTCGCCGTCGAACGGCGGGCCCCACGTGCGCGTCTCGTCGCCCGTCGGCGGTTCGACCTTGATCACCTCCGCGCCATGGTCGGCGAGGATCTGCGTCGCGTACGGGCCGCCCAGCACCCGCGACAGATCGATGATGCGCAATCCCGCCAGCGCGCCCTGCTGCTCGTGTTCCGCCATGCGTCTCGCTCCTGCTTCCGGTTGATCGGACTGCCGGTTCCGGTGGTTCGGCGCCTGCGGCGCACCCTTCCGGATTCGTCGAATAATTCTTGTGTGTGAATTTATATTCACACTCGAGAATTATATTGTCAAGCCCGGATCCACCCGGCTGCCGCATGGAGAACGCCGCCGCGCGCAAGTGGGGACGACACCGAACCCGGGCCGGTTGCGGTGCCGCCCCGCCCTTCGTTAAGCTGACGAAATACGGTCATCTCGAAAAAATAAGGCGGACTATTCATGAAACGGTTGCTGCTGACGGCCTTCGTGCTGACGTCGACGCTGGGCGTCGCACACGCGCAGACCCAGACTTTCCAATTCGGCGAAGGACAGACGCAGATGCCCGGCGCGGCGCCTGCAAGCCGGCACGCGCCGGCGCCCCATCACCGGCGCGCCGTTCACAAGAGCCGCCATCCGCGCCACGTGAAGCCAACGCGCAGCGGGATCTATACGCACGCGTGACGCGGCGTCGATCGCGCGACGCCGTGCACGGAACTGTCACGAACGGCCGGTAAGATCGGCGCGGCTGCCTGCATGCCGTCGCGGCCCGCTGCCGGATCACGAACCGCCGACGCGCATTTTCTCCACGATTCAGCACCTGTTTTGCCGAACATGAGTACCGGGCCGGATACCCTCGCCGTCATCAAGGAACGCGCCACGATCGTGTGCCGCCAGCGCAGCAGCGTGCTGCTGGTCGCCCGCACCGCGTCGCGCTGGTCGCTGCCGGGCGGTACGATCCGGCGCGGCGAGACGCCGCTCGAGGCCGCGCAGCGGGAGCTTGCCGAGGAAACGCGGCTGGAGGGGCTCGTGCTCGACTACGCGGTTCAATTCGGCGGGCTGACGAAGCTGCATCACGTGTTCGTGGCCGAGGTGCCGGCGCACCTGACCCCGCACGCAAGCAACGAGATCGCCCGCTGCAAGTGGTTCACCGTCGACCGGCTCGAAACGCTGCGCGCGAGCGTGCCGACGCGCAAGATCATCGAGTTGCTGCGCCTCGACTGTTTTTCGGCGATTCTGAACGGCCCGCGGCGCTGACGCCGATGTCGCCTGCGCCGCTCACGCGCGCAGGAACGGGCCGGCCTTGCGTTCGAGCAGCGTGATGAGTTTGGGCTGCATGAACGCGTACCGGTCGGGGATGTCGAGGCAGACGATCTGCTTGTGCTTCAGGTAAGCGCCGAATAACGCCGACAGCCTGGTGCGGTGCGCACGCTCCATCACGAAGACGATGTCGGCCCAGTCGAGCTGGTCGGCGGACAGGCGCATGTCCGCATCGGGCGCGAGGCCCGCGGAGTCGGTTTCGATGCCCGGCCACGCGGCAAACACCGCTTCGGCCGTCGGGCTGCGCAGCCGGTTGCGGCTGCAGATGAACAGCGCCCGCGTCATGCCGCTTCTCCGCCCACTGGCCCGCTTAACCCTGAGGAATCGTGCCGGGCCGAACGTAGGCGAGCATGTGCGGCACGTAGTCGGCCTTGCCGAGCTCGACGCCGTGATGGCGCAGGATCGCGTACGCGGCGATCGCGTGGAAGTAGAACTGCGGCAGCGCCCAGTCGCGCGCGTACTGCTCGCCCGTCATGTCGAACGCGATCCCGTTCGGCAATTCGAGCGCGATTGGCAGCGCGGCGCCGCCGTCGAGCGCATCCGGCGCGAGTTCGCCGAGAAACGCAAGCGTGCCGGCGAGGATGCCCTGCGCGTCGCTCAGCGAGCCGGGCTGCGCATCCGCGTTCCATCCGGCTTCGCGCAATGCCAGCAGCGCCGCCGGCAACGGCTCGCCGCGCAGCCGGTAAACCGGCTCCATCGACTGGAAGCACGAGAAGCGCACCTGTGCGGCGAGCGGATACATGTCGGCCGCCAGCTTCAGCGTCATCACTGCGTCGAGCTCGCCGCCTGCGGCCTGCCGGTGCGCGACAGCCTTGTCGAGCCACGCGGACTGCGCGCGCAGCATCTGGGTAAATGTGGGAACGAGAAGTTGGGTCGGTGACACGTGTGCGCTCCTGTGTAGTGATTCGCGTCACGATATCAGCGTCGGCGCAAAACTGCATCCCGACCGCGGTGATGCACACGATCCGATGCGGATCCGGCGCGTTGTCGCGTGGCGCGTGCGAGCGTGTCCGCTTGCCGGACGATCGACGGCGCCTGACCGCCGACATGCAGCATCAAGGCTTGCCGTGGCGGGCCAGGAACCGGTCGAGTTGCGACGCAAACGTCTTGCCGTCGCGCGCGCTGAATGGCGCCGGCCCGCCCGTGTCGATGCCCGCGCTGCGCAACTGATCCATCATCGCGCGCGTCGACAGGCGCTCCTCGATGTTCTCGCGGCTGAACCAGTTGCCGCGCGGGTCGAGCGCATGCGCGCCCTTGTCGAGCACGGCAGCGGCCAGCGGGATGTCGGCGGTGATCACGAGATCGCCGGCCTCGGCCATCTCGACGATGCGCGCATCGGCCACGTCGAAGCCGGCCGGCACCTGCACCGCCTTGATGAACGGCGACGGCGGCGTGCGCAGAAACTGGTTCGCGACCAGCGTCACGCAGATTTCGGCACGACGCGCGGCGCGAAACAGCATGTCCTTGATGACGGCGGGACACGCGTCGGCATCGACCAATACTTGCATGGCGGTTGTTTCCAGTGGGCAGCAGCAGAAGCGGCGATCATAGCGCACCGCCGGCCGGCAATCAGCCGATCGGGTCCGTGCAAAGCGCATCGGCCGTCACCCACTGCGCGCCCCATGCAGCGGCGAGCCGCGCGCCCTGCCCGATCCGCACGGCCGCATCGTCGAAGTCGACGAACACGACGTGATCGGCCGCCGCGGGTTTCGCCGGCGTCTCGCGCGTGCGCCCGTCGGACAACACCCACAGCCAGCGCTGCTTGTCGGGCTCGCGCCGTGCATCGTGCGCGAGCAGGTGCGCGGCGGCCGCGATGCCGTCCGCGAGCGGCGTGCCGCCGCCGCCGTCGACCGGTTCGAGCCAGCGCGCGTTCCACCAGCGCGGCACGGCCGGGCCGAAGCGCCGCGCGGCGCCGTTGCCGCCGAAGCAGATCAGCGCGGTTTCGACGCGGTCGCGCGCGGCGCGATCGAAATACGCGACGATCAGCCCCTTCGCCAGCGCGAGCCGGTCGTGCGACAGCATCGACGCCGAACAGTCGAGCACGAAGCAATGCAGCGCATCCGGTGCGCCGGTTCGCTTCCGGAAGCGCAGATGGCCGTGATGCAACGGATCGCCGCGCTTCGCGGCGAACGTCGCCGGCCACGCGACGGCCGTGCCGGCGCGCGCCGTACCCGGCACGCGCGCGGCTGCGCCTTGCTGCCATCGAGGACCGCGAATGGCGTTCGCGGCGGCGCCGGCTCGATGGCTCAGTGTTTTTTTAGCGGCAGCGGCACCACGCTTTTCACGTCGCGCAGCCCGGCCGGCTCGGGCCGCAGGTAGCCCCAGTCGCCCTGCGCGACGGCGGTGTCGTTCCCGGTTGTGCCCGGTTGATCTTCCGGCTGATGGCGTGCCTCCGGCGGCGAACGATCGTCGCGTGCGCGGTCCGGCTGCGACGCGCCGGACGACGGCGGCGTACCGGCATGGCGCCGGTGCCGCAGCACGGCTTCGGCCACGCGCGTCACGTGCGACACCGTCACCGCATCGGCCTGCTCCAGCGCGGCGAGTGCGCGCGCGGCGCGCAGCATCACGAGATCGGCACGCAACCCGTCGACGGCTGCGTCGATGCACAGCGCGCTGACATGCGCATGCACCGCATCGCCGAGATCGAGCATCGGCAGCCGCGCACGCGCCGCGTGAATCCGGTCGCCGAGTTCGCGCTGCGCGGCTGCATGGCGTGCGCGGAACGCGTCCGGATCGAGATCGAATGCCAGCCGCGCCTTCACGATCCGCTCGCGCTGCGCGGCATCGAAACAGTTCTCCAGCTCGACCATCAGCCCGAAACGGTCGAGCAGTTGCGGACGCAATTCGCCTTCTTCGGGATTCATCGTGCCGATCAGCACGAAGCGCGCGTCATGCGCGTGCGACACGCCATCGCGCTCGACGAGATTCACGCCGCTCGCGGCCACGTCGAGCAGCGTATCGACGAGCCCGTCGGCGAGCAGGTTCACTTCGTCGACATACAGCACGCCGAGGTGCGCCCGCGCAAGCAGGCCCGGCCGGAAGCGCACGCCGTTTTCGGCCAGCGCATGCGCGAGATCGAGCGTGCCGGTGACCTGTTCGTCGCTCGCCGACAGCGGCAGCGTGACGAACTGCCCTTCGGGCAGCAGCTCCGCGAGGCCGCGCGCGGCGGTCGATTTCGCGGTGCCGCGCGGCCCGCTCACCAGCACGCCGCCGAGCGACGGGTCGATCGCGGCGAGCAGCAGCGCCTGCTGCAATGCATCCTGCGCGACGAGCGCCGCAAACGGAAAGACCGCGCGGGCGCGGTGCAGTGTCGGATCGGTCATCGCCGTCCCCCTTCCTGGAGTTGTTCGCTTTCGAGCCAGACCGCTTCGATCCGCTCGCGATAGTCGCCCGGCTGCTGCCACAAGCCGCGCTGCATCGCCTCGACGAAGCGTTCGCAGATGCCGTGCAGCGCCTTCGGATTGTGCCGTTCGAGGAACGCGCGCGTGTCGTCGTCGAACAGGTACGCGTCGGCGACGAGCGCGTACTGGTGGTCGGACAGCACGCGCGCGGTCGCGTCATAGCCGTACAGGTAGTCGACGGTCGCGGCCAGTTCGGCCGCGCCCTTGTAGCCGTGGCGCTTCACGCCGTCGAGCCATTTCGGGTTGACGACGCGCGAGCGGATCACGCGCGCGATCTCCTCGCGCAGCGTGCGCATCTTCGGCGCGACCGGGTTCGCATGGTCGCCGTGGTAGATGCTTGGCTGCTGCCCGGACAGGTGCCGCACGGCCGCCGTCATCCCGCCCTGGAACTGGTAGTAGTCGTTCGAATCGAGGATGTCGTGCTCGCGGCTGTCCTGGTTCTGCACGACGACGTCGATCGTCGCCAGCCGCTCGCCGAACACGTCGGGCGCGGCATCGCCCGCGCTGTTCTGCGCATACGCATGGCCGCCCCACTGGCGGTAGGCGTCGGCGAGATCGGCGTCGGTCTGCCAGCGGCGCTGGTCGATCAGGTCCTGCAGGCCCGCGCCGTAGCTGCCCGGCCGCGCGCCGAACACGCGCCAGCCGGCGCGGCGGCGCGCTTCGTCGGGCGACACGCCTTGCGCGACCCATTTCGCGCGTTCGCGCTCGATGCGCGCGCGGATCGGGTTCAGTTCCTCCGGCTCGTCGAGGGCGGCGACGGCCTGCACCGCCGCATCGAACAGATGCATCAGGTTCGGGAACGCATCGCGGAAGAAACCGGATACGCGCAGCGTCACGTCGATGCGCGGCCGGTCGAAGATCTCGATCGGCAGGATCTCGAAGTCGGTCACGCGATGGCTGCCGTGCGCCCATTTCGGCCGCACGCCGAGCAGCGCGAACGCTTGCGCGATATCGTCGCCGCCCGTGCGCATCGTCGCCGTGCCCCACACGGACAGGCCGATCGCGCGCGGATAGTCGCCGTGATCCTGCAGATGGCGCTCGATCAGTTGCTGCGCGGATTTCAGGCCGAGCGACCACGCGGCCTGCGTCGGCACCGCGCGCGTGTCGACCGAGTAGAAGTTGCGGCCGGTCGGCAGCACGTCGGGGCGGCCGCGCGACGGCGAGCCGCTCGGCCCCGGCGGCACGAAGCGGCCGTCGAGCCCGCGCAGCAGCTGGCGCATTTCCTCGCCGCCGCATGCGTCGAGCGCGGGTATCAGCGTCGAGCGCACACGCTCGATCACCGCGAGCGTGTGCGGCCATGCGCCGGGCGGTGTCGCGTCGGTGCTGGCGTTGCCGCCTGCGGCTGCGCACAGCCCGTCCAGCCACTGCTGCGCGAGCCGTTCGAGCCGCTCGCGCGTATCGCCCGCATGGCGCCACGGCGATGCGTCGAGCGCCTGCAGGATCGTCGGCCGCGGGCCAGCCCACGGTGCGGCCCAGTCGGCCGACAGCGGATCGAAGTCGTCGCCGAGCGCGAGATCGCGCGCGAGCGCGCCGATCAGCCCCGCACGCACGCCCTTGCCGTCGCCAATTGGAAAACGCGCGAGCGCGAGCAGCGTGTCGCGCCGCTGCCGGTCGGCCGGCGATACGCCGAACACGTGCAGCCCGTCGCGAATCTGCGCTTCCTTCAACTCGCACAGCCAGGCGTCGACGCGCGTCAGCAGCGCATCCTCGTCGCCGGTGTCGCGCGGCGGCGATACGCTCAGCTCGTCGTGCAGCCGGTGCTCGGCGATCGTCGCGAGGATCGTCTTGCGTAGCAGCTTCGCGCGCCGCGCATCGACCATCAGCGCCTCGTAGTATTCGTCGACCTGCCGTTCGAGATCCTGCAGCGGGCCGTAGTTTTCCGCGCGCGTGAGCGGCGGCATCAGGTGATCGATGATCACGGCCTGTGCGCGCCGCTTCGCCTGGCTGCCCTCGCCCGGATCGTTGACGATGAACGGATACAGGTGCGGCAGCGGCCCGAGCGTCAGGTCGGGCCAGCACGCGTCGGACAGCGCGACGCTCTTGCCCGGCAGCCATTCGAGGTTGCCGTGCTTGCCGAGGTGGATGACCGCGTCGATGCGATATGCATCGCGCAGCCAGAAATAGAACGCGAGATACGCGTGCGGCGGCACCAGATCCGCGTCGTGGTAGCTCGCGTAGTCGTTTTCGCCGCGCGAGCGCGACGGCTGGATGCCGACGAACACGTTGCCCGCGCGCCAGCCGGCGATCGTGAAACGCCCTTGCCGCAGCGTCGGGTCGGTTTCGGGCGGCCCCCAGCGCGCGTTCAGCGCGTCGCGCACGGCCGCCGGCAGCCGCGCGAAATGCGCGGCGTAATCGGCCAGTGCAAAACTCTGGAACGCCGGGCGCAATGCATGCACGGCCGCGTCGTTGGTCACGCCTTCGGTGAGCCGCGCGATCAGCGCGTCGCCGTCGGGCGGCAGGTCGGCCACCGCGTAGCCCGCGTCGCGCAGCGCAGCGAGCACGCGCAACGCGGATGCCGGCGTGTCGAGCCCGACGCCGTTGCCGATCCGCCCTTCGCTTTGCGGATAGTTCGCGAGAATCAGCGCGACGCGCTTGCTCGCGTTGTCCAGCGTGCGCAGCCGGCACCAGCCGCGCGCCAGCGCCGCGACGAACGCGATCCGTTCGGCGTCCGGCTGGTAGCGCACGACGTCGACCTCGGTGTGCGGGCAGCGATACGCGAGCCCCTTGAAGCTCACCGCGCGCGTGACGATGCGCCCGTCGACCTCGGGCAGCGCGATGTGCATCGCGATGTCGCGCGCGTGCAGGCCCTGGTTGTCGGCCACCCATGCGTCGCGATTGCCGCCGGACAGGATCACCTGCAGCACCGGCGCGTCGCCGGCGAGCACTTCCGGCTCGGCCGCATCGATCGCGCCGGCCGCGAACGCGGTCGTGTTCAGCACGAGCGCGACGTCGTGCGTGTCGCACAGCTGCGTGATGACCTCGCGGCTCACCGCGTCCTTGAGCGACGTCACCGCGATCGGCAGCGGATTCAGCCCTTCCCGCGCGAGCGCGTCGGCCAGCGCGTCGAACACGGCGGTGTTCGCGGCCTGCCAGTGCGCGCGATAGAACAGGATCGCGACGACCGGCGCGCCGGGCGTCCAGCGCGGCCGCCAGTCGTCGATGCTCGCGCGGTCGCGCGCCGGGTGATACAGCGCGGCGGCCGGCAGCGGGCGCGGCAACTCGGGTTCGTCGCCGAAGCCGAGCGTGTGGAACGCGATGCTGCGCAGCAGCGCGTCGGCGTTGTGCACGCCACCCTCGCGCAGGTAGCGCCACCACAGCCGGCACAGGTCGGGCGCGACCGTGCTCTTCGCAACGAGGTTCGGGTCTTCCTGCAGGTCGCCCGAGAACATCGCGAGCTGCTGCCCGCGCTTCGACGCGAGCGACACGGCCTGCTCGATCCCGTACGGCCAGTACGCTTCGCCGCCGAGATGATCGATCACGACCGCCTTCGCGTGGCGCAGCACGTCGTCGACATAGAAATCGACCGACGCCGGCTGCCGCAGGAACGTGACGTTCGCGAGCCGCACGCTCGGAAAGCCGGCCGGCAGCTGCGGCACGACGCTCGCGAGCAGCGACAGCGTCGTGTCGGCCGAGCTCAGGATCACGATGTCGGCCGGTTGCTGGTCGATCCGGACGACGCCCTGCGTATCGTCGACGAAGCCGCCCGGCGTGGTGCGCAGCAGATGCATCGTGCGTTACGCCTGTTGCGGTTCGGCCGCGCACGCGGCGTCGAACGCGCGCTGCAGTGCGGCCGCGTCGAGATCCTCGCCGATCAGCACGAAGCGGCTCGCGCGCGTTTCGCCGTCCTGCCAGCGACGGTCGAAATAGCTGTCGAAGCGGCGGCCGACGCCCTGGATCACGAGCCGCATCGGCGCGCCGGGCAGCGCGGCGAAACCCTTCGCGCGATAGATCGTGTGCGTCTCGACCACGCGCTGCAGTGCGGCGATCGTCGCTTCGCGCGTGCCCGCGTCGCCCGATACGACGACCGAGTCGAAATCGTCGTGGTGGTGATCGTGATCTCCGTCGTCGGCCGAGCCGTGATGGTCGTGACGCAGGTGGATCGTGTCTTCCGATGCCGATTCGAGCCCGAGCAGCATCGCGAGGTCGAGCTCGCCGCGCGTCGCGCGCACGATCTTCACCTGCGGCGGAATCTCGTCGCGGATCGCGGTTTCGATCTGCGCGAACTGCGCGTCGCCGACGAGATCGGCCTTGTTCACGATCACGAGATCGGCGGACGACAGCTGATCGGCGAACAGCTCGTGCAGCGGCGATTCGTGGTCGAGGTTCGGGTCCGCACGGCGTTGCGCGTCGACGGCCTGCGGGTTTTCCGCGAACTGGCCGCTCGCGGCGGCCGGCCCGTCGACGACCGTCACGACCGCGTCGACCGTGAAGCTGTTGCGGATCGTCGGCCAGTTGAACGCCTGCACGAGCGGCTTCGGCAGCGCGAGGCCCGACGTCTCGATCAGCACGTGGTCGATGTCCGCGCGCCGCTCGACGAGCGCTTCCATCACCGGATAGAACTCTTCCTGCACGGTGCAGCACAGGCAGCCGTTTGCGAGTTCGTAAAGCTGGCCGGACGTTTCGTCCTGCGTGTCGTCGCAGCCGATGCCGCAACCCTTGAGGATTTCGCCGTCGATGCCGAGTTCACCGAATTCGTTGACGATCACCGCGATGCGGCGGCCTTCGGCGTGCTGCAGGATGTGGCGCATCAGCGTCGTCTTGCCGCTGCCGAGAAAGCCCGTGACGATCGTGACGGGAAGCTTGCGTAGGGTCATGGTGGGTCCTGGGTCGAATGGGGGTTCAGGCAGAGATCGTCACATCGATCTCGTCGTAGCGTTTGATGCGATAGATCGCGGCGGACACGAGCCAGCTCGCGAGGAACAGCCCGATCACGACGTAGCCGAGCATCCCGAAATGCGCGGCCGCCGTCGTCGCGAAGTCCCACACGGTGCCCTGCAGCGACAGCTTGCCGGCGAGCAGCGCCAGCACCTCGATGCCGCCGATCAGCGCCGCGACCAGCACCGAGACGAACGTGATCGTCATGTTGTAGTAGATCTTGCGGATCGGCCGCACGTACGCCCAGCGGTACGCACCCATCATCAGGATGCCGTCGGTCGTGTCGACGAGCGTCATGCCGGCCGTAAACAGCGCGGGCAGCACCATCACCGACCAGAACGACAGGCCGCCCTGCACCTGCGTGGCCGAGATGCCGAACAGCGCGATCTCGGTCGCGGTGTCGAAGCCGATGCCGAACATGAAGCCGACCGGATACAGGTGCCAGCTGCGCGACACGATCCGGAACAGCGGGCGGAAGATGCGCGCGAGCACGCCGCGCTGGTTCATCAGCAGGTCGAGATCCGCCTCGACGAGCGGCTCGCCGCGCTTCACCGCGCGAAACGTGCGATACACGGAAACCAGGATCATCAGGTTCGCGGCCGCGAGCAGCAGCAGGAAGAACGCGGATACGCAGGTACCGATCGTGCCGCCCAGCTCGCGCATGCCGTCGAAGCGCGACAGCGACGCGGCGGTTGCCGCGACCACGGCCGACATCACGATCACGACCGTCGAGTGGCCGAGCGAGAAGAACAGGCCCGCGCCGAGCGGGCTGCGGCCCTCCTGCATCAGCTTGCGCGTCACGTTGTCGATCGCCGCGATGTGGTCGGCGTCGACCGCGTGGCGCAGCCCGAACACGTACGCGAGCAGCGCGGTGCCGAGCAGCACGGGCTGGCCGTGGAAGGCGATGAATGCCCAGACCCACGCGCCGACGTTGAAGGCGATCAGCAGTGCGTAGATCGCGACAATCTTGCCGCGCAGCCCGGATGAACTGTCGTTGAACAGGCGAAACAGCGAATCGAGCATGACGCTCCTTTGCGAACGGTCGACATGAAGCATGCCAACACGGCCGTCGCTGCGCGGCCCCGTGCGGCCCCGCCCTCCATCGGGCCGGATCATGCGCGCTCGCGCGGGCGGCCGGACGACGGGAATCGGGAAACGCTCGGGTGTCGGGCACGCTGCGGCCGTGGACGATGCGCCGCCTCCCCGCGGCGCTGAACCCCAACGTTTAGGCCGGTATCCGGGCTGGCGAACACGCCGCTTCGCCTTCCCGGATGCGCAAGGCATCCAGTGGCGGTCGTCCGCATGCGCGCGGCATGCGGCGAAGCGGCGTTGCATCGTGGCGGGCACGATGCGTTCGCTTACCGTTGCGGGGGCAGCACAGGTTGGCTCGACTGCGACGCAGGCAGGCTCCCTGTTTCCCGTTTAACTGCGCGCGCCGGAGCGGCGCGCGCGAGCACCAAAACGCGTGCGAGTGTAGGCGTCGGGGGCGGGAGCGTCAAGGCGACGCGGGCCGCCGGGCCGGGTTTCGCACGGCCCGCGCGCCGCGCCGGAGGCCGTGCGCGGCGGGTTCGCGCGGGCGGACCGCTGTGCTATCGTAGCGCCGCGTTCGGTGCTCGCACGCGCATTCCGCGCATGCAGTTAAACGGGAAACAGGAGGCGGACGACCGCCCGGCCTGTGCTGTCCCCGCAACGGTACGCCGCCCGCGCGACGCGCTTCCCCGCGCACGCGCCCATGCCGCCCACGATGCCACTGCCCTTCACCGGGCGGGAAGGCCGCGGCCTGGCAAGCGGCCAGCCCGGATACCGGCCGACGCAAGGGGCGAGCCCGACGCTCGCCGAACGCCCGATCCGCGGGGGACGGATGGGGTGCGCATTCCACCCGCGTTCGCGCGGGCTTCGCCCGATCCGTCATGTCTTGCCTGTTTGCCGGCCGCCGATGTGCCGCCCGCCTTCCCCTTTCCACTGTTTCGACACGGTGCGCGCCGTGCCGCGCGCGATGAGCCGCGCGTGGCTCATCGGCGCCGGCCCCGGCGATGCCGACCTGCTGACGCTCAAGGCCGTGCGTGCGATCGGCGCGGCGGACGTGCTGCTCGTCGACGATCTCGTGAACCCCGACGTGCTGCGCCATGCGCGCGCCGACGCGCACATCGAGCACGTCGGCAAGCGCGGCGGCCATGCGTCCACGCCGCAGGAGGCGATCGTCGCGGCGATGCTCGCGCACCTGCGCGCGGGCCGCAGCGTCGCGCGGCTCAAGGGTGGCGATCCGTTCGTGTTCGGTCGCGGCGGCGAGGAACTGGCCGCGCTCGGCGCGGCGGGTTTTCCGGTCGAGGTCGTGAACGGCATCACTGCGGGCATCGCCGCACCGGCCGCACTGGGCATTCCGGTCACGCAGCGCGGCGACGCGCAGGGCGTGATCTTCGTCACGGGCCACGGCGCGGGCGCCGACGAACCCGACTGGCGCGCGCTCGCGGCGACGCGCATGACGATCGTGATCTACATGGGCATCCGCCGGCTCGATACGATTGCCGCGGCGCTGCGCGACGGCGGCCTGCCCGGCGATACGCCGTGCGCGGCGATCGAGAATGCGACGCGTCCCGGGCAGCGGCACGTGCTCGCGACGCTCGACACCCTTGTCGAACAGGTCGGCGCGACCGGCATCGGTTCGCCAGCGATTGTCGTGATCGGCCGCGTCGCGGCGCTCGCTGACGATCCGGCGGTGCGTGCGGCGCTCGGCGGCGGTGCATGATGCGCGTCGCGCTCGGCGTCGGTTTTCGCGCGGGCACGACGGCCGCGCAACTCGACGCCGCGATCCGCGCGGCGCTGGCGCTTTACCCGGACGCCGAACCGGCGGTCGTCGCGACGCTTGCCGACAAGGCGCACGCCCGTGCGCTGCGCACGCTGTGCGCGCGCCGCGGCTGGGCGCTCGTCGGGTTCGACGCGGCGCGGCTCGCGAGCCGTCCCGAACTGGCCGCGAGCGGCCCGTCGGATGCCGCGCTCGCGCGCTTCGGCGTCGCGGGCGTGGCCGAGCCGTGCGCGCAGCTCGCGGCGCCGCATGGCCGGCTGCTCGGCCCCAAATCCATCCGGGACGGCGTGACGGTCGCGCTCGCCGGCCCGCTCTGAACCCTTTGTTTCGCTTTCGACAGGACGATTCCCGATGAAGACCGATACCGAATCCCATCAGCGGATGGCCGAACGCCGCCGCGCCGGCCACGAGAAGAAACAGGCCGCCGCCACCCACGAAAAGGGCCTGCTGATGGTCCACACCGGCAACGGCAAGGGCAAGAGCACGGCCGCGTTCGGCATGGCCGTGCGCGTGCTCGGCCACGGCATGCGGCTCGGTGTCGTGCAGTTCATCAAGGGTGCGCTGCATACGTCCGAGCGTGACTTCCTCGGCGCCGTCGCGGAATGCGACTTCGTGACGATGGGCGACGGCTATACGTGGAACACGCAGAACCGCGACGCCGACATCGCGACCGCGCGCAAGGGCTGGGACGAGGCGCGCCGGATGATCGAAAGCGGCGACTACCGGATGGTGATCCTCGATGAGCTGAACACCGTGCTGAAGTACGAATACCTGCCGCTCGACGAGGTGCTCGCGACGCTCGTCGCGCGCCCGGACTCGGTGCACGTCGTCGTCACCGGGCGCCACGCGCCCGATGCGCTGATCGACGCGGCCGATCTCGTCACCGAAATGCGGCTCGTCAAGCATCCGTACAAGGAGCAAGGCGTGAAGGCGCAGCGCGGCGTGGAGTTCTGAGCGTGCCGGCCTGCCCCGCGCTGTTCGTCAGCGCGCCCGCGTCCGGCCAGGGCAAGACGTCGGTGACGGCCGGCCTCGCGCGGCTGCACCGCCGGCTCGGCCGCCGCGTGCGCGTGTTCAAGACCGGGCCGGATTTTCTCGATCCGATGCTCCTCGAACGCGCGAGCGGCGCGCCCGTGCATGCGCTCGACCTCGGGATGGTCGGCGAGGCCGGCTGCCGCGCGCTGCTGGCCGACGCCGCGCGCGATGCGGACCTGATCCTGATCGAGGGCGTGATGGGGCTGTTCGACGGGACGCCGAGCAGCGCCGATCTCGCGGCCGCGTTCGGCGTGCCGGTCGTCGCGGTGATCTCCGCGAAATCGATGGCGCAGACGTTCGCGGCGATCGCGTTCGGGCTTGCGCGGTTCCGGCCGGGGTTGCCGTTTCACGGCGTGCTGGCAAACCGAGTCGGCTCGGCGCGGCATGCGGAACTGCTGCAACAGGCGCTGCCCGACGACCTGCGCTGGCTCGGGCACGTGCCCGCCGATGCGGGCATCGCGCTGCCTGAACGGCATCTCGGCCTGCACCAGCCGGCCGACATCGGCGATCTCGATGCGCGGCTCGAGCGTGCGGCCGACGTGCTCGCCCAAACGGCGCTTGCCGAATTGCCGCCGGCCGTTGCGTTCGCGGAACCGGGCGTCGCGGCACCGCTGCCGCGTACGCTTGCCGGCAAGCGGATCGCGGTCGCGCGCGATGCGGCGTTCTCGTTCATCTATCCGGCGAATCTAGCGTTGCTCGACGCGCTCGGCGCGCAGTTGCGATTCTTCTCGCCGCTCGCGGACGAGCGCGTGCCGGACGATTGCGACGCGCTGTTCCTGCCGGGCGGTTATCCGGAACTGCATGCGGCGACGCTCGCGGCGAATGACGAAACCGCGCGGACGATTCGTGCGCATGCGGCCGCGGGCCGGCCGATCGTCGCGGAATGCGGGGGCATGGTGTATCTGTGTGAATCGCTGACCGATGTGGATGGCGCAACGACGCCGATGCTCGGCCTGCTGCCGGGCCACGCGACGATGCAGCGCCGGTTCGCGGCGCTCGGCATGCAGCGGCTCGATACGCGCGACGGGCCGATGCGCGGCCATACGTTCCACTATTCGCGGCTCGCGACGCCGCTGGAGCCGGTCGCGAACGCCGTGCGCCCCGACGACGCGCCGGGCAGCGGCGAAGCCGTCTATCGCAGCGGCGCGGTGGTCGCGACGTACATGCACATGTACTGGCCGTCGAATCCGGATGTGGTCGTGGCTTTGTTCAGCGGGGAAGCGTTCTAGATTGATCGATGCCGGGCGCGGATCGAGGCGGCACTGCTGATTCGAGATCCAGTTCAGCCAGCGGAGTCATGCCTTTAACCGCCATGTGTTGTCCGCATGCGGACCAGGAAGGCCTCGCTGTCGAAGGGCTGTGGCCTCCCTGATGCCTCGCCCGCCTTCAACGCTTCCTGCAACGTACGCATTTGCGTTTCGTGTGACTCGAGGAGCCGTAACCCGGCTCGCACGACGTCAATTGCGGAACCGTATCGCCCCGATTGCACTTGGGCGTCGACGAATTCGGCAAAGTGGTCGCCCAGGGAAACGGATATGTTTCGCGACATGAGTCACCTCCTTTTCAAGGCGAGCACCATATACCAAGGCTCTGTACATTTTGTATTCGGTGCTGTGACATCCTTGCCGATGTCCGGCCCGCGCCGCATGCGTTGCGTCTTTCGTCAGGTCAGGGTTTTTCGCGGCCCGGCGCTTCCGAACGCGAAGTCCGGATCACGGTGCCGTCAGGCGAGAAATGCGCATTGAACATCGCGTCGCCCGAAACGCCGCCCTCGGCCCAGTGCCAGCTCCACACCTCTTCATGGCTCAACGCGTATTGCGCGACCTCGGTCGGCTTGCCGAGCAGTTGCCGTACGTCGTCCTTCGACATCCCGGGCACGACCTTCGCGATGTTCGCCGCCGTCAGCGCCTGCGTGATCGACACGAGCCGGCCGTCGGGCCCGAAATCGAGCATGTAGGTACTCGTGCCGTACGGGCCGCGCGGATACTCGAACCGCTGCGAGCCGTCGTCGCCCTGCCTGACCATCTCGGGCTTGCCTGCCTGGCGGAGCACGTCCTCGACCGTCGAGACGCCCGGCTGCAGTTTGCCGAACGCCATCGGATCGGGCTTGATCGCGTTGACTGCATCGGCCACTTTCTGGTCGTCACACCCGGCCGCCAGAACGCCGACCGCACAGGCCGTCAGCACGGTCAGAAGCTGTTTTCGCATTTCGTCCACACCTGTATTCATCGAGCCGATCCGGCGTCGCGCGCAGCGTAGCACGCGACCTGTCCCGTCGATGTCAAGGAGCGTCAAATCAGCGTGTGCGGTCCGCGCACGTCCGATTTCGCGGGCGCGCACGCACACACCGGGCGGCGGTCGCCATGCCGCCGTGACGCTGCGTCACACCAGAAACGCCTCGGCCAGCTTGACCCAGTAAGACGCGCCGGTCGGCAGTGCAGCATCGTTGAAGTCATACCCCGGGTTGTGCACCATGCAGCCGCCCTCCCCGTCGCCATTGCCGATGATCAGGTAGCTTCCCGGCCGTTTCTCGAGCAGGAACGCGAAATCCTCGCTGCCGGTCAGCGGCACCATCCCGTCGATCAGGTTCGCGTCGCCCACCCACTCGCGTGCGACGCCGCGCGCGAACGCGGTCATCTCCGCATCGTTGACGAGCACCGGGTAACGGCGCTGATAGTCGATCGTCGCGGTCGCGCCGAACACGGCCGCCTGCGCATGCACGACTTCCTTGATGCGCGTCTCGAGCAGGTCCCGCACCTCGGGCTTCAGCGCACGCACGGACAGGCGCATCTGCGCGCGATCCGGAATCACGTTCGGCGCCTCGCCTGCGTGGATCGCGCCGACCGTGACGATCGCCATGTCCAGCGGCGACACGTTGCGCGACACGATCGTCTGCAACGCCAGCACGATCTGCGCGCACACGACGACGGGATCGATCGCCTTGTGCGGCACCGCGCCGTGGCCGCCGCGGCCCTGCACGTCGATGGTCACCGTATCCGACGACGCCATGAACGGCCCCGGCAGGAAGCCGAATTTTCCGGTCGGGAAGCCCGGCATGTTGTGCATCGCGAAGATCGCATCGCACGGGAACAGCTCGAACAGCCCGTCATCGAGCATCTTCTTCGCGCCGCCGAGCCCTTCCTCGGCCGGCTGGAAAATCAGGTTCAGCGTGCCCGAGAAACGGCGCTCGCGGGCGAGATGCTTCGCGGCCGCGAGCAGCATCGCCGTGTGGCCGTCGTGGCCGCACGCATGCATCTTGCCGGCGATCGTGCTCTGGTACGGCAGGCCCGTCGACTCGTGGATCGGCAGCGCGTCCATGTCGGCGCGCAGGCCGAGGCGCTGCGTGCCGTCGCCTGCCTTCAATTGCGCGACGACGCCCGTGCCGCCGAGCCCGCGATGCACCGTGTAGCCCCACGACTGCAGTTGCTCCGCGACGAGGTCGCTCGTCGCGAATTCCTCGAAGCCCAGTTCGGGATGGGCATGGATGCGGTGCCGGATCTCGATCATTTCGTCGGCAAGGCCTGCGGGGATCACGCTGTGCGTCATGGGGTCGTCTCCTGTGTCCGGTGGGGAATCTGCAGGCAAGGATAGTCGGTTCGGCGGCAACCGGGCAGACGGAAAGTCGTCGCGGTAGCAACTAGAAGTTGCCGTTTCGAGGCGTGACACGCGGTGGGCACACCCCGGCCATCCGGACGACTGCCGCTCGCCATGCGGGCATGTGAAACTTCGATTTTCCGTGTATAAGGATCCGGCGATGGCCGCTGAGATATCGAGAATATCGCCTGTTCATCAAGGACTTGCGAAGGGTTGTTCATTTTTTGACGTTTGTACATTTTTTGTGTACGCTGACAAAAAAGTGAACAGACGACCCGCTCCGATGCCCAAGAACGCCACCCTCCCGATGTCGGAACAGCGCGTGCTAGACGAAGCCTGCGCCGCGTTCGAACGCGCGACGCGGCGCTTCAAGGCACGGCCCGTGCGCGTGCCGGCGGCGTACAACGCGCGTGCCGACGCGATGATCCGCTTCGACGTCGCCGGGCAGGCATTCGAGATGCCGGTCGCCGTGAGCCTGCGCGTCGAATCGCTGCCGGGCGCGCTCGCGGAATTGCGCCGCCGCGGCGGCGCTGCCCCGATGCCCGGCGAGCGGCCGCTGATGCTGGTCGCGCCGCATCTTTCGGCCGAGTTGGCTGCCGGCCTGACCGACCAGGGCATTCCGTTTCTCGACACTGCCGGCAACACATGCCTGATTCAGCCGGAGGCAACCGTGATGATCGCGGGCCGGCCGAAACCCGCACGCGCGCCACGGCGGCAAGCATCGCGCGCGACGACGCCGAAGGGGCTGGCCGTGATGTTCGCGCTCGCGACGCAGCCGGGCCTCATCGCGCAGCCATATCGGGGGATCGCCGCCGCGTCGGGCGTCGCGCTCGGCACGGTCAATCTCGCGATGGACGATCTGATCGCGCGCGGCCTCGTCGGGCAGCGTCGCAACGGCGAGCGCCTGATTCCAGACTGGCCGCGCTTCGTGCAGGAATGGGTCGCGCTGTACCCGAGCCGCTTGCGCGCGAAACTGCCGAGCCGCCGGTTTACCGGCCTCACGCCTGACTGGTGGCGCGGTTTCGATTTCGCGGCATTCGATGCGCGGCTTGGCGGCGAGCCGGCGGCCGACTTGCTGACGCACGACCTGAAGCCGGCCGCGATCACGGTCTATACGCACGGCGCGGTACCCAACAGCCTGCTGCTCAAGGCTCGCCTGCGCCCGGACGAACACGGCGACGTCGAGTTCCTCGAAGCATTCTGGCCGCACTCACCGGTGCTCGACTGGCGCGAACAGGATGTGCCGCTCGTGCCGCCGCTTCTGATCTACGCGGATCTCGTCTCGTCCGGGGACAGCCGCAACCTTGCCGCCGCCGAACGGATCCATGACCGATACCTCGCCCACCCGCCCGCTTGAAGTCGATCCAGGCCGGCCGCTCGAGCCGGCGGCGGTCGCGCTGCTGCAAGCGCTCAGCACGGCCTGCGCGCGCCTCGACGCGGCCTTCGTCGTCGCTGGCGCAACCGCGCGCGACATCCTGATGTGGCACGTGCACGGCATCCGGCCGGTGCGCGCGACACGGGACGTCGACGTCGCGGTCTGCGCGGTGAGCTGGCCATTCCACGCGCATCTCGTCGATGAACTCGTCGCGACCGGGCAATTCACGCGCGCACCGAAACAGCAGCAGAAACTGCTGTTCGAGAGCGGAACGCACGGTTTTCGCACTGATCTCGATCTCGTGCCGTTCGGGCCGCTCGAAGCGCCGCCGGGCGAGATCGTGTGGCCGCCGGACGGTGAATTCGTGCTGAACGTGCTCGGGTTCCAGGAAGCAGTCGACACCGCACAGCCGGTGTCGATCGACGCGCGCACCGTGGTACCGGTAGCCAGCCTGCCGGCGCTCGCGCTGCTGAAGTTGCTCGCATGGAAGGACCGGCGCGCGCGGCAGAACAGCGACGCATACGACCTGCTGTTCCTGCTGCGGAATTTTCACGACGCCGGCAATCGCGAACGTATCTGGGATGCCGCGCCGGACCTGCTCGAGACACACGCGTTCCAGCCAGGCCTTGCCGCCGCCGCGCTGCTCGCGCGCGATGCGAAACGGATCGCGTTGCCGCAAACGCACGACGCCATCCGCGCGCTGCTGTCCGACGAAGCGACTTACACGGCACTCGGCCAGGATCTGCTGGCACGCGCGTTCGCACTGTTGCCGGGCGAATTCAGCGATGACGCCGACCGGTACCTCGACGCGTTCCGCCACGCCTTTCTCGTTGATCCGCCCGCCCCGCCCGCGTGACGCGCCGCTGCAAAACAGCCACGCCACCGAGCGTTCGCCCCGCTGCGCTCAGGCCGCCCAATCCTCGAGCGACAACCCGGCGACCCGGCCGAATTCGCGGCCGTTGTTCGTGACAAGCACCGCGCCGGCCGCGATCGCATGCCCGGCGATCGACGCATCGTTCGCGCCGATCGGCGTGCCGCGCGCGGCGAGATCCGCGCGAATCGCGGCCGTTGCATCGACGGCCGCCGTATCCCACGACAGCACGCCATCCAGCCGCGACACAAAGGCCGTCACGAGTTCCGCATGCTTCGGCGACGCTTTCCTGCCGACCGCGCCGAACCGCATTTCGGCATAGGTAATCGCCGATACGACGATCCGGTGCTGCGCATTGACGCACGACTGCAACCGCGACAGCACCACCGGTGGCCGCTCGCGCATGATGAACGAACAGATGTTCGTATCGAGCATATAGAGCGTCGTCACCGGCCGGACTCCGTCGAATCGGCGGCGTCGCCGGACAGGTCGAAACGGCCGGACTCGATGACGGCCGGGCGTTCCGCGAGGAAGTCGGTGTCGGCCAGCGGTTCGTTCGCGAACGAGAGCCACGTGGGACGCACCGGCCGCAGCAGCAGCGTGTCGCCCTCGCGGCGGATCTCGAGTTCCGTCACGCCCTCGAACTCCATGTCCTTCGGGATGCGGATTGCCTGGTTACGGGCGTTCTTGAAAATGGAAACGGTGCGCATGAGCCACTCCACGGGAGTACGATGCGCCCATTCTAGGCATATGTCGGCATATGTCAATATTGGGGGCCGCGAATCGGGTGTCGAGCCCCATGCTGTAGCGGGTGTTTTTGCCATGTCGTCGTGCCTGTCGTCGATGAGGAGAGCGATCCATTCTTCACGACGCAGGCCGCGCGGTCCATATCCCGAACGGCCGAGGCAGGCGCGACGCAGGGCCGCGCGCATCGTCGCCCGCCCGCCTCGTCACGGCAACCGGAAAGTGTCGAAGAATGTGTCGCGCTCGATCATGGTGAGCGCCGCACGCTTGTGCGGGAAATCGAATTCCTTCAGCGTGTGGAATCCGAGCCGGTGCATGTACGCGATGTGCCGCACGTGATCGACGCGCGGCTCGCCGACGAGCCGCTGCGTGCGCGGTTCGTCGACGAACATGTAGTGCAGCACCCCGCTCCACCACGCATGCAGCTTGCCGGCGCTCTGGAAGCGCGAGTCGCCGATCAGCAGGTGCAGCCCGCGATCATAGTCGTGCGCGTCGTAAAACGGCGCGAGGCGATCCTCCTTCGCCCAGTAGAACTCGAAATAGCCGAACGGCTTGTCGTCGAAATAACCGATCATCGGGTGCATGTGCGGATCGGCGAGCCGCTCGGCGAGATACGCCGCATGCTCGTCGCGCGTGCCGCGCTGGTCCCAGAACTGCGCAACGCGATCGAGGTTCATCCAGCCGCTGAACAGGTCCGCGTGCGCGTCGACGTCGACGGTGCGCAGGCTGAACGTCATCCCGACCTGCGGCATATAGCGCGCATAGATCTCGCCCGCCGGCGACGGCGGCCGCACCGGATGCCGGTGGCCGTTCGTGATCGCGTAGCGCAGCGGCATCCCGCCCGACGCGGGCGCCGTCAGCCACGGCCGCGGGTTCTGCCAGAACGTCGTGCGCGACACGCTCAGGCGCAGCATGTCGCCGGCGACCTGCGCGCTGTCGATCACGCCCTCGCGCACCGCGCGTGCGACGTACGATGCGACGGCCGCCGCACCGGCGCCGCCGAGCGGCACCGAGATCGTTGCCGCGTCGTGCCGCGTGTCGGTGTTGAACAACGCGACGAACGCCGCGAGCAGCCGGTCCGGCGAATCGTCGGGATGCCATGCGTCGAGCGTGTGTTCGGCGACCAGCGCCGCCTGGCCGGGCGCGGCGCCGTCGAGCGCCGCCGCCACCTCACCTTCGACGGCGTCCGCGGCGCCGGCCGGTTTCGTCAGCGTGTCTTCCATCACAGTGCTCCCGCATCGTGGCGGTCGGCGAGGACGTGAAGCCCCCGCTCGAGCGCCGGAAACAGACTGCGCTGGAAGTTGTTCCAGCGCAGTTCGAGAATCGTGTCGTCCGGCGCGATCGGCGTGTCGAGCACGTCGCAGATCACCTCGCCGGAATCGATGCCGTTGTCGACGTAGTGGAACGATGCGCCCGTCATCGTCACCGGCTCGACGGACGACGTCGCGCCGCTCGCCCAGTCGACCCGTTCGCCGCGCGCGCCGTGCAGCGCGTCGAGCGTCGCCCACGCGCCGCGCCGCTGGTACGGCGAATCGTCGGCCGTGATGCCCGGGTGGATGTTCGCGATGCGCCGGTGAAAGCGCGCGCCGGGCCGCACGAGTTCGTCGAGGATCACGAGCAGCCCGTCGAGCACGACGACGTCCGCGTCGAGTTCGAGCAGGCGCTCGAGCAGGCGGCGCTCGAACGCCTGTTTGCCGGCCACGCGCTCGCGCGCGTCGCGCGGCAGGCGCCGGTATGTCGACGGAATCGAACAGAACAGCTCGTCGACCGGCCGGCCCTGCACCGTCAACCCTTCCGGCAGGATCCACGGGCGGCCCGGCGTGCGCGCGAACCCGTAATCGGCCACTTTCGCGCGATCGGCCGGCGAACCGTCGTCGTCGTCGACGATCACGCCCTCGAGCGTGTAGCGCTCGCCGAGCGGCGAGTCGTTCAGGCGCTCGACGAGGAATTCGAGCGGCGCCTTCATGTAGCGCGTGCCGCCCTGATAAGCGACCGGCTGGCCGGCGCGATCGGCCGCGCCGTTGCGCAGCGACTGGATGTAGACGAGATTTTTCTTCGGCATGGAGGCGTCGTGGAAAAAAGCGGACGAAGACGCCGCGGCCGGCCCGCGCCGGCCACGAGGGCCGGCCGGCAGGCTGCGGCGCGCAACGTCACCAGTTGTATTTCGCGGTTGCGATCACCGTGCGGTCGGTGCCGAACACGCAGACGTTCATCGACTGGCAACCGCTGATGTAATGGCGGTTGAACAGGTTCGTCCCGTTTACGGCGAAGCGCCAGTTACGCGTGTCGTAATGCACACCCGCGTCGAACAGCGTGACGCTCGATACCGTCAGCGAGTTGTCGGCCGCACCGGCCGACGCGCTCTGGTAGCGAATGCCGCCGCCGAGGCCGAAACCGGCGAGCGGCCCCGTGTGCCACGTCCAGTCGGTCCACAGCGACGCCATCTGGCGCGGACGCGGGATGTCGACCGGCCAGTTGTTCAGCGACACGTCGTTGGCCTTGATGTTCTTCACATCCTGGTACACGTACGACGCGATCAGCGACAGGTTCCGCGTGAGCTTGCCGGTCGCGCTCAGCTCGATCCCGCGCGAACGCACTTCGCCGGTCTGCACCGACTTCGTGCCGGTAGGGTCCTGACTCGGCAGCGCCGACGTGAGCACATTGGTCTGGTTGATCTGGTAGATCGCCGCGTTCAGCATCAGGTTCTTGCCGGGCGGCTGCCAGCGCAGGCCGGCCTCGATCTGCTTGCCGCGCGTCGGCTGCGGCAGCCCGCCGCCGAGCAGGTTCACACCGATCAGCGGATTGAACGACGTCGCGTAGCTGACGTACGGCGACAACCCGTAGTCGCCCTGGTACGTGAGGCCGACGCGGCCGGTAAACGCCGTCACGTCCGCCTTCGTCGACGTGCCGGCCGCGCGGTCGTCCATCCGCATGTTGACCCAGTCCTCGCGGCCGCCGAGCGTCAGCGTCCAGCGATTCCACTTGATCTGGTCCTGCGCGTACAGGCCGAACGTGTTGATCGCCGTGTACGTGTTGGTGCGGATCGTCGACGCCGGATCGAACACCGCCGTCGTGACCGGCAGGTAAACCGGGTTGTAGATGTTCAGCGGCGGCGCGGCGGCGAGCCATTCGCTGTCGGTCGCGGTCTGCCGGTTGTACTGGAAGCCGAGCAGCAGCGTGTGCTGGAGCGGGCCCGTCGCGAAACGGCCTTCCACGTTGTTGTCGATGTCGAAGCGGCTGTAGTTCATCTGGAACACGCCGGCCCAGCGCGACACGTCGGTCGTGCTGCCGTCGACGAAGCCGTTGCCGAACACCGAGCCGTTGTCGAGCGACAGGTGCATCAGGCGCACGTTCTGCCGGAACTTCCACGCCGGGGTCAGGTTCTGCTCGAACTGGTAACCGACCGACCACTGCTTCTTGCGGTAGTAGTTGAAGTTCCCGTCACCTTCATAGACGTCCTTGTTGATCTGCCCGTTCGGGTTCGGCAGCACCGTGCCCTGCGCGGGCAGGAAGTTCGACGAGATGTCGCCCCAGTCCTGCAGATACGTCGCGGACAGCGTCAGCGACGTATCCGCGTTCGGGCGCCAGCGGAACGACGGCGCGAGCGCGACACGCTGGTCGTTGTTCGGGCCGGTCAGCGCGTTGCCGTCGCGCGCGACGCCGACGAAGCGGTACGCGTACTTGCCGTCCGCATCGAGCTTGTCGCCGACGTCGATCATGAACTGCTTGCGCGCATAGTTGCCGATCTGCACGCCGGCCTCGCGCACGCGCTCGCCGTCGGCGAGCTTGGTCTGCACGTCGATGATCGCGCCGGGGTCGCCCGCGCCGTACAGCACCGAGGTCGGCCCGCGCAGCACGGTGATGCTGTCGATCATGTACGGATCGACGCGCCAGCTCGCGAGGTTGATCGTGTTCGGTACCTGCAGCCCGTTCACGTAGGCGGTCGGCGTGAAGCCGCGCAGTGCCGCGTACCAGTCCGAACGGTTGTCCGAACCGTACGACGAGAAGCCCGGCACGTAGCGCAGCGCCGCGTTCACGTCGGTTGCGCCGGTCATCTCGATCTGCTGCGCGGTGACGACGTTGATCGTCTGCGGAATCTCGTTGATCGGCGTGTCGGTCTTCGTGCCGGCGCGGCTACGCTTCGCGACGAGCCCGACCGTGCCGTCCCCTTCCGAGGCCGCGTTGACGTTGATCGCCGGCAGCGTGCCGTTCGGCGAGCCGTTCTGCGCGCCGGTCGACGTACTGCCCGCCGCACCGTTCTGCGCACTGCTGGCCGACGCCGTGGCGCCTGCGTTCCCGGCCGGCGCCGTCTGGGCGTATGCCTGCCCCGCCGCCGCACCGAACGCCACGCTTGCCGCGGCTGCGATCGCACGCAAACGCGTGCCTGTTGCCCACTCCATCTTTCTCTGCTCCACTTTTTTCATGCGGTCTCCGACCGCGCTTTTGTCAAAGAGCGAAAGCCATGCGGCCCGCGCTCGCCCCGTTTTCTTGTCTTGCCCGGGCCGCGCCTTCGTTTTGGGCGGGCGCGATCCCGTCTTCGAGCGACGCGCAGATTTCGTCCGCGCGGCGCGCCAGTACCGACAGCAGCGTGTCGGACAATCCGTGGCTGTCCTCGCAACAGCCTTGCAGGTAGATGCGCGGCGCGAAGTGTTCGGGCGTCGCGAGCAGGTAGTCGCGCGTGACGTCGCCGCGCGTGAGCGCATCGCCCAGGTGCGGCGCGAGCCCTTCGAGCAGCGCCGAATGCGTATCGCGGCGGTAGCCCGTCGCGAGCACGAGCGCGTCGAAGCGCTCGACGCGCGTGGCGCCGCTCATCCGGTCGCGCAGCGTCAGTTCGAATCGGCCGTCGGCGCTGCGCACTGCGCCCTCGATCGCGCTGTTCGCGAGCAGCGCATGACGCGGCGTGCCGTCGATGCGCTGCAGGTACAGCATTTCGTAGATCTGTTCGATCAGCGGCCGGTCGACCACCGCGTAGTTGGTGTCGCGATAGCGATCGAGCAGCGCGCGGCGTGCGTCATGCGGCTGCGCATAAACGACGTCGGTGAACTCGGGGCTGAAGATCTCGTTGACGAACGGACTGTCGTCGGCCGGCTTCAGCGCGCCGGCGCGCATCACGAGGCTCGCGTCGACATGCGGGAAGCGGCGCGCGAGATCGATGAACACCTCGGCCGCGCTCTGCCCCGCGCCGATCACCGCGACGCGGCGGCGTTCGCCGTCCGGTGACGCGACGAGCCGGTCGATGTCGGTGAGATACGACGACGAATGGATCACGCGGTCGCGGCCGAGCGCGGCGAACGCGTGCGGAACCGCGGGCGTGCCGCCGACACCGACCGACAGCGCACGAGTGACGCGCTGGCGCTCGTGACCCGCGGCGTCGCGCGACAGCACGCGCAGCGCGTCGATCCGCGCGCCGTCGCCGTGCACGGGTTCGATTGCGAGGACGGTTTCGCTGTAATGGACGCGATCGTCGAACGCGTCGGCGACCCAGCTCAGGTAGTCGTGGAATTCGACGCGGGTCGGATAGAAGTTCTTCAGGTTGACGAATTCGTTCAGCCGGCCGCGTTCGAACAGGTAGTTGATGAACGTGTAGCGGCTTTTCGGATCGCGCATCGTGACGAGATCCTTCAGAAACGAGATCTGCATCCGGCAGTCGTCGAGCAGCATCCCGCGATGCCAGCCGAATTCCGGCTGGCGCTCGACGAAGCAATGGGCAAACGTGCGCGCGCCGCTGCGCTCCGCGAGGCGCACGGCCAGCGCCAGATTCGACGGCCCGAAGCCCACGCCGATCAGGTCGAATACGGTTTCTCTCTGCATGTTTCAGCTCCCTTGTCGGTGAATCCGGCCCGTCAGACGTGACGGCCGGAGAAGAACGTCTCGCGCAGCGTGCGCATCCACAGCGGCTGCGCGTCGGCCAGCGCGAGACGGCGCTGCCGCGCGAAGCCATGCCGCGCGAGATGGTCGGCAACCCGCGCGTGGCCGGCCGGAACGGCACAGCCGACCGCTTCGGTACGCAGGTCGTCGAGAAACAGGTAATGAACGACGGACGGCAGCCAGCCCGCCACGCAATGCGGGCCGCGCCAGCGCGACTCGCCGACCAGCATCCGCAGCCCGCGGTCGTAGTCGCGCGCCGCGACGTGCGGTGCGAGCGCGTCTTCCTTCAGCCAGTAAGCCTCGAAGTACGCGAACGGCTCGCCGTCGAAGCAGCCGACGAGCGGCGTCACATGCGGATCGGCGTCGGCCGTGCCGGGCTGTGCGCCCGGCCAGCCGTCGCGCACGCGCGGCTCGGCGAACCAGCGCGCGACCCGCTCGGCATCGTCGGCCGGCTGCCAGCCGCGCAACGTGAAGCGCACGCCGAGCGCCGGCAGGTCACGTGCGTAGACCTCGCCGCGCGGCGCGGGCGGCCGGCGCGGGTGACGCCGGCCGCCGGTCAGCATCGGCAGCGTCGCGCACGGCAGATGCGGGCCGACGAGCCACAGATCGGCCTGCTGCGCCCAGCCGTCGCGCGCGCAGCGGCCGCCGTCGGCGAGCACGCCACTCGCGCGCAGCGCATCGAGCGCCACCGCCGGCCATGCGGCCGGATCGAGCCGGATCGTCGCGTGGTGCGCGCCGTCCGAAAACGCCGCGGACAGCGCGGCCAGCAGCCCACGCCGCTGGTCGGACGGCGCCGCGCGATGGTTGTACGCGACGAGGCGCAGCGTGCCGTCGTCCGCGAGTTGCGCGCGCAGCAACTGCGCGCCGATGCCGTCGCCCTGCGCGACCCGGATCTCCGAGCCGTCGCGCGCGGCGAACAGGCCGTCCGCGAACGCGAGGCGGCACGTATCGGGCATCGTGAATCCGTCCGGACGCACTTCAGCCAGCATGGCGTTCCTCCTGTCCTGTTTCCGCTTGCGCATCGAGCCGCGCGCCGAGTGCCGCGAGCGTCGGCGACGCGAACACGTCGGCGACCGTCAGCGCATGACCGGCGCGGACGGCCGCGTCGACGAAACGCACGACGTCGAACGACGTCGCGCCGGCTTCGAACAGGTCCGCGCCGGGCTCGGGCGCGGCCGTCGCGAACGTGTCCGACCACAGCGCCGCGAGCGCGGCAGCCGCGTGCGGCGTGTGGGACGGCGCGTCGGCGAGTGCGTCGCCGCTTGCCTGCGCGATGCCGGCCGCCTGCGCGACGGCATGCGTATCGGGCGCGCCGAGCGCAGCCTCCGACGCACCGGCGAAGCGCGCGACTTCGTCGTGGTAGACATCGACGAGCGCATCGACGAAACCGCGGTCGAGCAGTTCGTCCGCATACGAGAACGCGGCGCTCACGCGGCCGTCCGGATGCTCGACGACGTCCAGCTCGAGCGTGAACACGACGCGATGGCGCACGTCGTCGAACGCCGCAAGCGACAGGCCGGCCCAGTCGCGAGCGGCCGCGCCGGTCGGGCGCAGGTAGTTGAACATCACCTGGAACAGCGGATTGGCTTGCGCGGTACGCGGCACGCGCAGCGCCGCGACGACGTCGGCGAACGGCACGTCCGCATGCGCATATGCGGCGAGCGCCGTGTCGCGCACTTGCGCGAGCACGTCCGCGCGGCGAGCGGCCGGGTCGATCCGCGTGCGCACGACGACTGAATTGATGAACAGGCCGAGCGCATCGCGTGCCGCATCGCCGGTCAGCTCGCGCGTCGACGCGAGCACGCCGACCGGCTGGTCGGCCGCGCCCGTCGCGCGGAACAGCGCGGTATTGAGCGCCGCGTGCAGCAACATCGGCAGCGTCGCGTGCGCCGCCGACGCGGCTTCGCGCGCGGCGCGGATCAGCGGCGCGTCGAATTCGAACGCGATGCGGGCCGCGCGCCATTGCGGCACGGCCGGCGCGTCCGCGCGCTGCGGCAGCACGCGCGACGGCAGATCGGCCAGTGCGTCGCGCCAGTACGCGACGCGGGCCGGATGGCACGGCGCGGGCAGCACGAGTGGCGCAGCCGCTTCGGCCGGCACGGTGTCACCCCGCACACGAGCGACATAACAGGCGCGAACCGCATCGAGCCACAGCTCGATCGATTCGCCATCCGACACGATGTGATGGATCGTCACCGACAACACGTGGTCGTCCGTGCCGAGCCGCAGCACGCGGGCGCGCCATAGCGGCGCATCGGCCGCGAGGTCGAATGGCGCCAGCGCATCCTCGTCAGTCAGCGCCGCCGCGCGGGCGCGCGCATCGGGCTGCGCCGACAGGTCGACCAGCGGCAGCGCAACCGCCGCTGCCGCATCGATCCGCTGGCCCGGCAATGCGCCGTCGCGAACGACGAGCCGCGCGCGCAGCGCCGGATGCACGGCCGCCGTAGCCGCGAAGGCGGCGCGCAACGCATCGACGTCGAGCGGGCCGCGCACGCGCAGCGCGACCGGAATGTTGTACGCGGCGCTGTCCGGCTGCGCGCGCCACAGGAACCACAGGCCGAGCTGCGCGGGCGACAGCGGCCACACGCCGTGTGCGTCGGGTTTGGCGACCGCGACGCCCGGCGCTGCCGCACCGGCATGCGCGGCGCGCGGCGCGTCGGCCACCTGCAGCGCGTACTGCGCGAGCACCGGCGCCTCGAACAGCGCGCGCACCGGCACGTCGCGGCCGAGCCGTTCGGCCACGCGCGTCGCGACGCGCACGGCGGCGAGCGAATGGCCGCCGAGATCGAAGAAATGATCGCCGCGGCCGACGCGCTCGAGATTCAGCACGTCGCACCAGATCGCCGCGAGCGCGGCTTCGTCGCCATCGCGCGGCGCTTCGTATGCACGCTCGACGCGCACGGGCGCCGGCAACCGTGCGCGGTCGACCTTGCTGTTCGCGTTGCGCGGCAGCGCGTCGAGCACGATCAGTTGCGCGGGCACCATGTAATCGGGCAGCGTGCGGCGCAGGTGCGCGTCGAGCGTCGCGGCTTCGACGGGCTGCGCGGCCGCCTGTGCGTCAGCGGTCAGCTCGACATACGCGACGAGTTGCGCGAGCGCGCCCTGCCCGTGCACGACCGCGCACGCTTCGCGCACCGCGTCGTGCGCGGCCAACTGCGCCTCGATCTCGCCGAGCTCGATACGCAAGCCGCGCAGCTTCACCTGGTGATCGACGCGGCCGATGAAGTCGAACACGCCGTCCGCGCGGCGCCGCACGAGGTCGCCCGTGCGATACAGCCGCGCGCCCGGCGCGCCGTACGGATCGGGCACGAAACGTTCGGCCGTCAGCGCCGGTCGGTCGAGATAACCGCGCGCGACGCCGATCCCCTCGCCGCCCAGATACAGTTCGCCGATCACGCCGACCGGCAGCGGATGCAGCCGCTCGTCGAGCACATGCGCGGTGCGTGCGCCGACCAGCGTGCCGATCGGCAGATACGCGGCGTCGCCGAGCTTCGCGAGATCGTCGCCGGGCCGGAACATCCACAGCGTCGGCGTGATGACCGTCTCGGTCGGGCCGTAGCCGTTGACCACGCGCACGTTCGGCAGCGCGCGGCGCAGCATCGCGAACGCCTCGCGCGACGTCGCCTCGCCGCCGACGGTCAGCGACCGCAGCGTCGGCGGCGCGCCGTGCGCGAGCGCACATTCGGCGAGTTGCGCGGCGCAGCCCGGCGGCACGTAGGTCATCGTCACGCCGTCGCGGACCATCATCGCGCAGGTCTGCGCGGGCGGCCACAGCACGTCGGCCGTCACCGACACCGCGGCGCCCGACATGTATTGCGAGAACCAGCCTTCATGCGCGCCGTCGAAGTTGACCGACTGGAACAGCAGGAACACGTCCTGCTCGCCCGCGCCATAGCGCTCGGCGATCGCCGCGCAATGCAGCGCGAACGACGCATGGTCGACGATCACGCCCTTCGGCTTGCCGGTCGAGCCCGACGTGTAGATCGCGTAGGCCGCATGACCCGGCAGCACGTCTGGCAGCGCGATATCGGCGGCTTCGTCGAGCGCCTCGATTTCGTCGGCGCGCCAGACGCGCAGCGACGGCAGCTCGGGCAGCGACGCGGCGCTCGCGCCATCGGTCAGCACATGTGCAATGTTGGCATCGCCGACGATCTGCGCAAGCCGTTCGCGTGGATGGGCCGGATCGAGCGGCACGAACGCGGCGCCCGACTTCAGCACCGCGATCAGCGCGACCAGCAGGTCGACCGAGCGCTGCAGCGCCACGCCGACGCGCATCTCCGGCCGCACGCCGGCCGCCACCAGATGGCGTGCCAGGCGCGCCGCGCGGGCATCGACTTCGCCGCGCGTCAGCGCGCGATCGATATCGGCGACGCCGCGAGCATCGGGCCGCGCGTGCGCATGCGCGGCGATGCGCGCATGCACGGGCACGAACGGTTCGGTATCCGTCGCGCCCGCCGGTGCATTCCACGCAAACAGTTGCGCGCACTCGTCGGCCGGCAGCCAGTCGAGATCGCCGACCGGCATGTCGGGGCGCGCGAGCGCATCACCGAGCAGCGTGACGAAGCGCGCGGCGAGCCGCGCGATCGCATCGGCGTCGAACAGGTCGAGCGCGTAGATGAACGCGGCGTCGAACGTGCCGTCGGGCGTCGCCTCGACCGACAGCGTCAGGTCGAACTTCGCGGACGGCGTGCCGGACGGCAGCAACGCGGCCGACGCCGCGCCGAGCGCAGGCAGCGCACGGCGCTCGCCATACGCGGCCATCACCTGGAACAGCGGATGGTGGCTCGCGCTGCGCGGCACGCCGAGCGCGTCGACCACCTGCTCGAACGGCACGTCCTGGTGCATCTGCGCGTCGACGAGCGCGCGCTGCGTACGCGCGACCAGCGACGAGAAGTCGCCGTGCGCGGGCACGTCGACGTCGATCGCGAGCGTATTGACGAAGAAGCCGATCAGGCCGGCGACCTCCGCGCGTTCGCGGTTCGCGGCCGGCACGCCGACGCAGATTCGCGCATCGCCGGTCGCGCGCGCCAGCAGCGCATCGAGCGCGGCGAGCAGCACCGCGAACGGCGTCGCGCCCGATGCAGCCGCGAACGCGCGCAGTTGCGCACCAACGCGCGCGTCGAGCGAAAACACGTGGCGTGCGCCGCGCGCACTGCGGCGCGCCGGCCGCGCGGTGGCGCCCGGCAGCGTCAGCACGCCGCGCTGCGGATCGAGCCGTTCGCGCCAGAACGCAAGCTGGCGATCGCGTTCGCCGGCATCGAGCCAGCGACGCTGCCACAACGCGTAGTCGGCGTACTGGATCGGCAGCGGCGCGAGCGGCACCGGCCGGTCGGACGCATACGCGCGATAGAACGCCGCGAGTTCTTCCAGCATCACGCCCGACGACCAGCCGTCCGACACGATGTGGTGCACCGTCAGCGCGAGCCAGTGATGCGTCGCGTCGAAGCGCACCAGGTGCGCGCGCACGAGCGGCGCCGCGCCGAGATCGAACGGTTCGGCTTCGTCGGCCGTCGCGACGGCCTCCGCGCGCGCGGCACGTTGCGCGTCCGGCAGCGCTTCGAGATCGGTTTCGCGCCACGGGCAGCGCAGCGGCGCGTGGATCGTCTGAGCGACGCCGTCCGGCGCCTCGTCGAAAGTGGTACGCAGCGCCTCGTGGCGTGCGATCAGCGCGTCGCACGCGAGACGCAGCGCATGCGCGTCGAGCGGGCCCGTCAGCGCCAGGCGCTCGGTGATGTGATACGCGTCGGGCGCGTCGATCAGCCGCGCATGCAGCCACAGCCGCGTCTGCGCGAACGATGCCGGCACGCGGTCGCTGCGCGGCGTGCGCGGCGGGATCGGCAGCACGCGAAAATCGATGCCGGCCGCGCCGAGCTTGTCGATGAAGACCGCGCGCTGCGCGTCGGGCAGTTGCGCGAAACGCGTCGCGAGCGCCAGCCAGTCGGGTTGCACCTTCGTCATCCGTCGTCCTTATTGGGTTTCCAGTTCGCCGAGCAGCGCGTCGATCGCGCTCGCCGCATCGGTCGCGCCGCGCGCCGCGCAGGCCGCGTCGATCGCTTCCGCGCAGCGCGCGAGCGTGCGCGTGTCGAACAGCATGCGCAGCGGCAGCGCGAGCCCCCAGTGCAGGTTCGCCTGCGCGTGGGCCTGCGTCGCGAGCAGCGAATGGCCGCCGAGCAGGAAGAAATCGCCGTCGCGGCCGATCGCGTCCACGTGCAGCACGCGTTGCCAGATGTCCGCAAGCGCACGCTCGGTGTCGGTCGCAAGTTCGACGGCTTCGGCCACTTCGCGCACCGGCGCCGGCAACGCATGGCGGTCGCACTTGCCGTTCGGCGTGACGGGCAGCGCATCGAGTTCAATCAGTTGTGACGGCACCATGTAGGCCGGCAGTTGCGCGCGCAACGCGTCGAGCAGCGCCGCGCGGTCGAGCGGGCCCGCGTCGCCGCGTGCGACATAACCGATCAACTGCTCGTCGCGCACGATCACGACCGCATCGTTCACGCCCGGCGCCGCGCGCAGCAACGCCTCGATCTCGCCCGGCTCGATCCGCTGGCCGCGCAGCTTCACCTGCGTGTCGACGCGGCCGAGGTAGTCGAGCGCGCCGTCGGCGCGGCGCCGCGCGAGGTCGCCGGTGCGGTACATGCGCGCGCCCGGCACGAACGGATCGGGCACGAAACGATCGGCGGTCAGCGCCGGACGGCCGAGATAACCGCGCGCCAGGCCCGCGCCCGCGAGGTACAGCTCGCCGGTCGCGCCGGCCGGCACCGGATGCCATGCGGCATCGAGCACGTGCAGCTGCAGGTTCGCGATCGGATGGCCGATCGGTACCGCGACCGCATTCGCGTCGTCGGGGCCGCAAGTCCAGTGCGACACGTCGATCGCGGCCTCGGTCGGCCCGTACAGGTTCACGAGCGTCGCGTTCGGCAGCAGCCGTGCCATCTTCGCGACGAGTTCGGGCGCGAGCGCCTCGCCGCTCGCGACGATCAGGCGCACGCTGTCGCATTGCGCGACGGCCGAAAAATCGTCGAGATACGCGGCAAACACGGCGAGCATCGACGGCACGAAATGCAGCACCGTCACGCCGTGCGCATGGATCGCGGCCGCCAGGCGCGCCGGATCGCGATGATCGCCGGGCGCGGCGATCGCGAGCTTCGCGCCGATCGCCAGCGGCCACACGAATTCCCATACCGATACGTCGAAGCCGAACGGCGTCTTGTGCAACACGACGTCGTCGCGCGTCAGCCGGTATGCGTCCTGCATCCACGCGATCCGGTTCGCGAGCGCGCCGTGCGTGTTGCCGGCGCCCTTCGGCTTGCCGGTCGAACCCGACGTGTAGATCAGGTAGGCGAGCTGCGCGTCGTCGACCTTGGCGGTCGCGTCGGCGGATGCGTCGGCCGCTTCATCGGCCAGCAGGTCCGCTACCGTCAGCAACTGCGTCGCGGCGCCGTCGCCCAGCGCGGCCTCGACCTGCTCGCGCAGGTGGGCCTGCGTGATCGCGACGGCTGGCCGCGCGTCGCGCAGCAGGTACGCAATGCGCTCGGCCGGATAGTCGGGATCGACCGGCAGGTACGCCGCGCCGGCCTTCAGCACGCCGACGAGCGCCATGACCATGTCGAACGAGCGCTCGACGCACAGTGCGACCGGCGTGTCGGGCCGCACGCCGCGCCGGCGCAGCGCAGCCGCGATGCGCGACGTGCCGGCATCGAGTTCGCGATAGGTCGCGCGATGCACGCCGCCGTGAACATCCGCGTATTCGAGCGCGATCGCGTCCGGCATCGCCTGTGCCGCAGCGGCGAACTGCAGGTGCAGCGGCTGCCGTTGCGCATCCGGCCATGCACGCGCGGTGTCCTGCGCCAGTGCCAGTGAGGCGCGCGTCGCGTCGTCGGCGATCGACAGCGTGCCGAGCAGCGCGTCCGGCGTGCGGGCCAGAGCGTCGAGCGCGCAGGCGAACGCGCGGTGCCAGGTCTCGACCTGCCGCGCATCGACGCGCGTGGTGTCGTAGCCGTAGTCGATCGTCAGCTCGGCGCCGCTTTCGATCACGAGCGTCAGCGCGAAATCGGTCGCTTCGATGCTGCGCACGCCGCTCAACGCGAGTGCGCGCGAATCGGCGTCGCGCGCCGTGTCGTCGACCGGGTAGTTCTCGAACACGACCAGCGTGTCGAACAGCGCACCGCCGGCGCCGCGTGCCCAGCGCTGGATGTCGGCAAGCGGCGTATGCGCATGCTCGGCGGCGGCCGCGTTGTCGCGCTGCAGCGCCTGCAGCCAGTCGGCCGCGCGCTGCTGCGGCGCGGGCGCCGTGATCACCGGCAGCGTGTTGATGAAGAGACCGAGCACCGTGTCGACATCCGCGAGCGCATCGGGGCGGCCCGCGACCGTCGCGCCGAACGCGACGGCCGGCTGGTGCGTCATCCGCTGCAGCGCGAGCGCCCAGGCGCCCTGCACCAGCGTGTTGACGGTCAGCTTCAGTGCGCGCGCCGTCTGCGCGACGCGCGTCATCGCTTCCGCGTCGAGCGTCGCGCGCCACGTGACCATTTCGGCGTCCGCGCGGTCGGCCGCGCGTTCCGCGATCAGCGTCGGCGCGTCGAGCCGTGCGAGGCGTTCGGTCCAGAAGCGCTCGTCGGCATCGCGGTCACACGTGCCGAGCCACGCGATGAAGTCGCGATAACGCAGCGCCTGGCGGCTGGCGAACGGCGACACGGCGTCCGGGTCGCGATAGTCGCGCAGCACGTCCGCGAGCAGGCGCGCGGTGCTCCAGCCGTCGAGCAGCACGTGGTGACGCGTCCAGACGACGCGCCACGCTTCGTCCGTCACGCGGATCAGCGTGAGCCGCATCAGCGGCGGCTCGCGCCAGTCGAAACCGCGCGTGCGGTCAGCCGCGAGCCATGCATCGAAATCGGCGTCGAGCGTGTCGACACGCGCACGCCAGTCGAGCTGCTCGACCGGCATCCGTGCATGGCGATGCACGCACTGCAGCGGCGCGGCTTCGTCCGGCATCACGCTCGTGCGCAGGATGTCGTGGCGCGCGACGGATGCATCGAACGCCGCCGCGAGCCTGTCTGCGTCGAGCGCGGTCGCGGTCGCGACGAGCTGGTTCACATAGCTCGCGTGACCGGGCGCGAACAGCGCATGGAACAGGATGCCCTGCTGCATCGGCGACAGCGGATACACGTCGTCGATCGCGCGCCAGTCGAGCGGCGTGCGTTCGATCGCGGCCTGCGTGAGGCCGGCGGCCTGCGCGAGCGGAAAATCGCCCGGCGTCGCGCCACCGCCGCGATGCGCGACCCGCGACGCGCAGGCTTCGACGAGTTCCCGCAGCGCGGCCGCGAAGCGTTCGGCGAACGCGTCGATCGTCGCGCGCTCGAACTGCGGCGCGCCATAGACCCAGTGCATTTTCAGCGTGCGTGCGCCGTCGCGGTCCGTATCGAGGTATGCGTGGATCGCGAGCGTATTGCCGAGCGGCCCCTGCGGATCGCGCTCGACGCCGGTACCGCCGAAGCGCGGCACGAGCGTCGCGTCGCGCGGCGCATCGAACTGGCCCAGGTAGTTGAACGTGACGCGCGGGTGCGGCACGGCGGCCAGCGCCGCGCGCGTCGCCGCATCGCCGTAGTGCGCGAGCACGCCGAAGCCGAGCCCCTTGTGCGGCACCGCGCGCAGCGTGTCCTTGACCGCGCACAGCGTGTCGCGCGCCGTTGCCGCGACCGGCAGCGTCACCGGGTAATGGCTCGTCAGCCAGCCGATCGTGCGGCTGGCATCCGCGTCGTCGAACAGCGCCTCGCGGCCGTGCCCTTCCAGTTCGACACGGCACGATGCGGCGCCGCGAGCGCCGGCCAGCGTCAGCGCAAGCGCGGCGCCCAGCAGTTCAATCGTCTGCGTACGATAGGCCGCTTGCGCGTCGGTCAGCGCCGCGCGGGTCAATGCCGCGTCGATCGTCTGCACGACGACGGCCGCATCGGCATTCGTCGCCGCGGCGTCGGGATGATCGGGCACGAGGTCATCGCCCTGCGCCATGCCGGCCCAGTACGCGGCCTCCGCTGCGAACGGCGATGCCGGTTCCGTCGCAGCGCGTGCGAGCCGTGCGGCCCATGCGTCCGCGCGCAGGCCCGGCTGCGACAGCCGGACCGGCGTGCGATCGCACGCGGCGCGGTAGGCCGTGTCCAGGTCGTCGAGCAGGATGCGCCACGATACGCCGTCGACGATTGCATGGTGAATCGCGAGATAGAGCTGCGTCGAACCGTCCGGCAGCCGTGCCGCGCACGCGCAGGCGAGCGGTCCGCGGCCGAGGTCGAGGCGGCGCTGCAACGCGTCGAAGCGCGCGAGCGCGTCGGCTTCGTCGCGTGCGGCGACGTCGACGAACGGCAGCGCGTCGTAAGGCTTCGCGGCATCGCTGGCGTGCCACGTGCCGTCCGCGCCGTGCGCGAAGCGCTGGCGGAAGGCATCGTGATGCGTCAGCAGCGCATCGAATGCCCGTGCGAACGCATCCGCGTCGAACGGCCCGCGTACATCGAACGCGACCGACTGGTTCCAGTGGCCGCGATGCGGGACGTCGAGCGCGAAGAAGCGCTGCTGTGCGGGCGTCAGGATCGGCGCAGTGGTCGGCACCGCCGCTGCGGTCGCGGTTGCGATTGCAGGCTGTGCAGCAGCACTCACGTCCTCGGTCTTCGCGATGCGTGCGAGTTCGGCGACCGTCGGGCCGTCGAACAGCTGCTTCGGCGTGAAACGCACGCCGCGCTTGCGCGCACGGGCGATCACCTGCAGCACGAGGATCGAATCGCCGCCGAGTTCGAAGAAGTTGTCGTCGCGGCCGACCTGCGGGGCTTTCAGCACGGCCTGCCAGACTTCGGCGAGCACTGTTTCGACCGCGCCCTGCGGCGCGTCGCCGGACGCACTCGCGACCGGCGCGGCGGCCAGTTCGCGTAGCGCCGTGCGATCGATCTTGCCGTTCGCGGTCACCGGCAGGCGCGCGAGCGCGACGAACTGCGCGGGCACCATATAGTCGGGCAGCTTCGCGGCGAGCGCCGCGCGCATCGCGGCTTCGTCGAATGCCGTGCCATCGCGCATCACGACGAACGCCGCGAGCCGCAGGCGGCCGTCGTGCTCGATCGCGAGCGTTTCGGCCTGCGCGACCGGGCCGGCCGCGCGCACGGCCGCACTCACCTCACCCGGTTCGACGCGGTAGCCGCGAATCTTCACCTGGTCGTCGATGCGGCCGAGGAAAGCGATCCGGCCGTCCGCGCGCAAGCGCACGCGGTCGCCCGTGCGATACAGCCGCGCGCCGGGCGTGAACGGATCGGGCACGAAGCGTTCGGCGGTCTGCGCCGGACGGCCGAGGTAGCCGCGCGCGACGCCCGGCCCGCCCAGGTACAGTTCACCCGTCGCACCGGCCGGCACGCAAGCGCCGAACGCGTCGAGCACGAGCGCGCGCGCATTCGGCAGCGGCAGGCCGAGCGGCACGCCGCTCGCGGAATCGCGCGCGTCGGCGGCAATCGACGCCGTGTCGCACGCGATCGCGCCGACCGTCGCTTCAGTCGGCCCGTAATGGCTGATCACGCGGCAGCCCGGCGCGAGCGCGGCCAGGCGCGCGACGAGCGCCCACGTGAGCGTTTCGCCGCCCGTCACGAGCGCGTGGCGCGGCAGCACGTCGGCCGGCACGCGCGCGTCGAGCAGCGCCTGCAGGTGGCTCGGCACGATCTTCAGCACGCCGACGTCGCGGCGGCGCATCTCGTGCGCGAACAGGTCGGGATCGAATGCGCACGCGGCCGGCAGCAGGTGCAGCGTGCGGCCCGCGCACAGCGCGCCGAACAGCGTCGTATGGCCGAGGTCGGCCGCCACGGTCGACACCATCGCGAACGACGCGTCCGGTGCGAACGCGAGTTCGTCGAGCATCCCCTGCACGTAGTCGGCCAGCGCGCCATGCGACACGACGACACCCTTCGGCGTGCCGGTCGACCCTGACGTATAGATCAGGTACGCGCCCTGTTCCGGATGCGGTGCGACGCGCACGCCGGCCGCATGGGCGAGCGTCGCGTCCTGTGCGAGCGCGTCGACGTCGAGCGGCTGCGCATCGATGCCGGCCGGCCACGCGGCCGTATCCGCGACGAGCGCCCAGCGCGCGCCGCAGTCGGCTGCCGCCGCGGCGAGCCGGGCGGACGGTTGCGCGGGATCGAGCAATACGGCGAGCGCACCGGCCTTCAGCGCGCCGAGCAGGCCGACGACGAAGCGGGCCGATCGTTCGATGCAGACGACGACCGGCGCTTCGGCAGCGGCACCACGCTGGATCAGCGCGCGTGCGACGCGATTCGACGCGTCGTCGAGTTCGGCGAACGTCAGCGACGCCGACGCATCGGCAAGCGCGACACGGTGCGGGTACGCGGCCGCCTGCCGCGCGAATGCGGCGACGATGTCGGCATGCTCGACCTTCAGCGCACGGCCGTCGCGCGGCTGGCGCGAGGCAGCCGACTCGTCGCACGGCAGTGCGGCCGTCGTGCGTTGCGGATCGTGCGCGGCCGCGCCGACGAGCGCCGCATAGCTGTCGAGCCAGGCGCGCGCGGTATCCGAGTCGATACAGTCGGTCGCATAGGCCGCGACCAGTTCGATCCCGTTCGCGTCGTCGGTGAAATCCAGCGCGAAGTCGAAGCGCGCGGCGAGATCGGGACCCGGCGTTGCAACCGCCGTTGCGCCCGGCAGCACGCTGTCGTGCCGCGCGTCGAACTGCTGCGCGAATTTCACGCGCAGCCATTCGTCACCGCGCTTGACCGGCGGCTTCACCGCATCGACGACACGCTCGAACGGCACATCCTGGTGCGCAACCGCGTCGAGTGCCGCCGTGCGTGCCGCGTCGACCAGCGTGCGGAACGGCAGCGTCGGCGCCACACGCACGCGCAGCGCGACCGTATTCAGGAAGAGACCGAGCAACGCACGCGTTTCAGGGCGCTGGCGATGCGCGACCGGCACCGCGACGACGACATCCGTTGCGCCGGTCAGACGCGACAGCCATGCGTCGAGCGCGGCCAGCAGCACCGTGAACACGGTGGCCTGCGCGTCGCGTGCGAGTTGTCGCACGTCGGCCGCGACCGCGTCAGGCAGGCGCACCGATACGCGCGCGCCCTGCAGCGTGCGTGCGGCGCCCGGCTGCCGATCGACCGGCAGCGCGAGCGGGCCCGGCACGTCGCGCAATGCGCCGCGCCAGTAATCGAGCTGACGCTCGCCCTCACCGCCCGCCAGCATGTCGCGCTGCCAGTCCGCGTAATCGGCGTACTGGATCGGCAGATCGGGCAACGACGGTTCGCGGCCTTCGGCATACGCGCGGTAGGCAGCCGACAGTTCGTCGAACGCGCAGCGCGAGCTCCAGCCGTCGGTGATCGCGTGATGCGCGGTCAGCAGCAGGCGATGACGATCGTCGGCGAGCGCCACGAGTGTCGCGCGCAGCAGCGGGCCGTGCGCGAGGTCGAATGGTTCGGCCGCGTCGCGTTCGGCGAGACGCGCGGCTTGCGCGTCGCGCGCGGCCGGCGGCTGGTCGCGCAGATCGATCGCGGCGATCGATACCGGCAGATGCGCATGGATCCGCTGCATCACGACGCCGTCGTCGTTGTCGACGAGCGTCGTGCGCCACGCTTCGTGCCGTCCGATCAAGTGATCGAGCGCGCGCTGCAGCGCGTCGCGATCGAGCGTGCCGTCGATGGTCCAGTGCGCGGCGATGTGATATGCGGCGCTCGCGTCACGCGTTTGCGCGAGCACCCAGAAACGTTGCTGTGCGAGCGACGCCGCACGGTCGACATGCGGCGCGCCGGATGCAGCCGCATCGATCGTCGTGCCGCGTGCGGAAATGGCGGCCAGCGGTTCGCCGGTCTCGCGTTCCGCTCGATCGACCGTTCCTGCCAGTTCGGCGAGCGCCGGATCGGCGAACAGCGTGTCGAGCCGCAGGTTCACGCGCCAGGCGGCACGGATCGCGGCCTGCAACTGCATCGCGGCGAGCGAATCGGCGCCCAGCGCAAAGAAATGGTCGTTGCGCGACGGCGTTGCATCGAGGCCGAGCAGCGTCTGCCAGAGGTCGGCGAGCTGTTGTTCGGTCGGCGTGCGAGGCGCGTCGCCGGCACCATGCGTCGTGTCGCGCGCGGCGGCAATCCGCTCGCGCAGCGCGGCACGGTCGATCTTGCCGTTCAGCGTATACGGCAGCGCATCGCAGCGCACGAACCGGTGCGGTTGCCATGCCGCCGGCAATTGCGCGGCCACGTGCGCCTTCAGCGCCGCATCGTCGGCCGCCGCGCGCAGTGCAACGCACGCGATCAACCGCGTCGGCCCATTGCCGGTTTCGGCGACCACGGCCGCATCGGCCACGGCCGGATGCGAGCGCAGGCACGCGGCGATTTCAGCAGGCTCCACGCGTACGCCGCGCACCTGGACCTGATCGTCGAGGCGGCCGAGGTAGTCGAATGCGCCATCGTCGCGCATGCGTGCAAGGTCACCCGTGCGATAGACGCGCGCACCCGGCTCGCCGTCCGGATCGGGAATGAAACGTTCGGCGGTCAGTGCCGGGCGACCGTGATAGCCGCGCGCGACGCAGACGCCGCCAAGCAGCAGCTCGCCCCCTTCGGCCCTATTACCGGCGGCGTCGCCGTCGATGCGCGCGACGCGCGGGCCGATCACGCGACCGATCGGCAGCGACGCATACGCATCGTTGGCGGCCAGCACGGGTGTTTCGCCCGGCTCGACCGGCCACAGCATCGGCGAGATCACGGCTTCGGTCGGCCCGTAACCATTGATCAGGCGTACCGACGGGAACGTGCTGCGCACGAATTCGAATGCCTGTTGCGGCAGCGCTTCGCCGCCGAAGGCGAGCACGCGCAATGCCGGCGGCACGCCTTCGCGCGCGGCGACGGCCGCGAATTCGCGCAGGTATGCGGGCGGAAATGCGGCGACGTTGACCGACTCGCGCACCATCAGCGCATGCGCGGCGTCCGGCGCGAACGGCTGCGGCGGCGCAATCGCGATGCTGGCGCCGACCGCGAGCGGCGCGAGCCAGCATTCGTGGGCGGCGTCGAAATTGACCGACGCAAAATGCAGCAGACGGTCGCCGGCCTCGATCGGCAGCGCGGCCGCTAGCGCGTCGCAGTGCGCGGCGAGCGGCCCGTGCTCGACGACGACCGCCTTCGGCGTGCCGGTCGAGCCCGACGTATAGATCATGTATGCGGCCGCACGCGGGTGCACGGGCACATCTTCGTCGTCGGCATCGAGGCCTTGCTCGCCCGCCGCTTCGGCTGCCGCGTCGAACGCGTGTTCGAACGGTGCGCCGAGCGCCGCACGGCCCGCTTCGTCGACGATGCCGTGCCGCAGTTCGGCATCCTGGACGATCCAGTCGAGGCGCGCGGCCGGATGGCGCGGATCGAGCGGCACGAACACGCCGCCCGCCTTCAGCACGGCCAGCAGTGCGACGAACAGCTCGCACGAGCGTTCGACGCAGACGCCGACCCGCACTTCGGCGCCGACGCCGGCCGCGCGCAGTTGCCGGGCCAGCCGCGACGCACGCGCGTCGAGCGCGCCGCGCGACAGGCGCAAATCATTCTGGAAAGGTGCCGCGATTGCGGGTGCGTCGGGCGCGACGCGCGCCAGTTCGCGGATTCGGTGATGCAGCGCAGTCGGGAAACTCGTCATGTGCGTGAAGTCCTTCGGTCCGGCCGCTACGGCCAAGTCTCGGGGCCGCTTGGGGCGGCTTCACTGGTGTGACGAACGGCGCGGCCGATTTTTTACCGTTTTGCGCTCAAAGTACGTGCGGCCGCTTTTTTTGCGGGCGCCGTTAAATATTTGCGCGGCCCGTTCGTCTATCAGGAAGGAAAGCCACAACGGAGCCCACCCTGTCCGACGCTTTCGCCTCCGTTTTGCCGTTTCCGCGTATTCACTTGCCTTCCCTCTACCGACGTTGCCGATGACTGCTGCCCACGAGCCTTCTTCCCCGCCGTCCCTCGACGCCTCTCCCGCCCGCCCCGCGGCCCGCCTGATCCTCGCGCTGTTGCGCGAAAGCCGCGCGTCGCTCGCGCTTGCGCTCGCCGCGTGCGTGCTGAACGGCGTCGCGAGCGTGCTGCTCGTCGCGACGCTGAACCGCGCGCTCGCGACACCCGGCGCGGCCGATGCGTCGCTCGCATGGCGCTTCGCGCTGTGCGCGGTGATCGCGCTCGTCACGCGGATCGTGTCGGGCACGCTGTTCGCCCGCCTGTCGCAGGACACGATGGCGCGGCTGCGCGTGCATCTCGCGCGGCGCGTCGGCGCGGCCGAGCTGCGCGACATCGAGCGGATCGGCGCGGCGCCCGTCCAGTCGGTGCTGACCGACGACGCGACCAACGTGTCGATGCTGTTCTTCGCGCTGCCGAACCTGGTCATGCACGGCTCGATCGTGTTCGGCTGCCTCGGCTACCTCGCGTGGCTGTCGTGGCCCGTGTGCGTGCTCGCGCTGGCCGCGATCATCGCGGGCTCGCTCGGCTATCACACCGGCGACCGTCGCGCGATCGCGTCGCTCGAGGCGGCAGGCAAGGCGCAGGACCGCCTGTTCGGTTATCTCGGCTCGCTGTTTTCCGGCGCGAAGGAACTGAAGCTGCACGACGCGCGCGCACGCCAGTTCGTCGACGGCCAGCTCGGCGCCGCGATCGGCGAAGTGCGCGACCACCGCCGCCGTGCGTTCAGCGCGTACGCGGTCGGGGTCGGCTGGATCATCTTCCTGTTCTACGTGTTCCTCGGCGTCGCGTCGTTCTGGCCGCAGCTCGGCGTGCATGCCGATGCGGGAGCCGCGGCCGGCTACGTCGTCGTGTTCCTGTTCATGCTGGTGCCGCTCGACGGCCTGCTGAACAACCTGCCGACCGTCAACGCGGCGCGCGTGTCGCTCACGCGGATCGAAGGCGTGATGGCCGAATTCGGCGCGCTGCGCACGGTGCCGCCCGCGGCCGACGCGCCCGATGTGCCGACGGCCGGCGCCGTCACGCTGCGCGGCGTCACGCACGCGTATTTCCACGAACGCGACGAACGCATGTTCAGCATCGGGCCGGTCGACCTGACGATCAAGCCGGGCGAGCTCGTGTTCATCGTCGGCGGCAACGGCAGCGGCAAGACGACGCTCGCGAAGGTGCTGACGGGGCTCTACGAGCCCGAGGAAGGCACGATCGAGGTCGACGGCCGGCCGATCGGCTGGCGCGAGCGCGCCGCGTACCGGCAGCGCTTCAGCGCGGTGTTCAACGATTTCCACCTGTTCGATGCGCTGCTCGGCATCGTCGATCCCGACGATCCGGCCCGCGCGCAGGCCGATGCACGCGCGAACGCGCTCGTCGCGAAGCTCGCGCTCGACCACAAGGTGAAAGTGGTCGACGGCGCGTTCTCGACCCGCGCGCTGTCGACCGGGCAGCGCAAGCGGCTCGCGCTCGTCGTCGCGTATCTGGAGGACCGGCCGTTCTACCTGTTCGACGAATGGGCGGCCGACCAGGATCCGTCGTTCAAGGCCGTGTTCTACGAGCAATTGCTGCCCGAGCTGCGCGCGCGCGGCAAGGCCGTGATCGTGATCACGCACGACGATCGTTATTTCGATCTCGCCGACCGGCTGCTGAAGCTCGACAACGGGCGCATCGTCAGCGACACGATGCCTGCACGTTCGCATGCGCGGGACGGCGTCGATGCGCTGAGCGCGTAAGCCGTCCATCAATGAATCGCCGACGCGCGGCAACCGCAGCGTGTCGGCGATGTGCGTTTCGGAATGGCATGTTGCGGATGAGCGGCCGAGCGGAAACGCCAAGTACGTCCGCCATCAAACCAACGACAACGCCCTGCCCGTCAAAGCGGCATGCTCCGCCGCCACACGTTCACGTGCTCAACGCACGACCGGCAGTTTCAGCATCGTATCGGTCATCACATCGGCCAGCTTCAGCGCCGACATCGGCCCGCCGAACCCCCAGATATTGCGTTCGATCAGTGCGATCCGGCGGTCGCGCAGTGCGGGCACGAAGCGCCACACCGGCGAATCGAGCTTCGCCGACAGCGGCACGTCCATCCCCGACGCGGTCACGAACAGTACGGCCAGGTCGCGCTGCCTGAGCAGGTCGGCCGACGTCACGTACAGCGTGCCTTCCCGCGTCGGCTTTTTCGGCCATGGATCGAGCCCGAGCGCACGCGCGAGACCCGCCGACGTGCTGTTGCCCGTATAGGCCCAGTAACGGTCGGGCAAGCCGAGATCCTGCAGCAGCGCGATGCGCTCGCCCTTTCGGCCCGCGGCCGCGAGCCGCGCCGCATTGCGCGCGATCCCCGCGTCGAGTTGCGCATCGACCACCTGCGCACGCGCGTCGCGCCCCGTGACCGTACCGATCGTCCGGAAGATCTGCCGCATCCAGTCGAGCTGCGTGACGGGCACGCCGTCCTCGGAAACATTCGGGCTGAACTGGAACAGGATGGTCGGTGCGATCCGGTCGAGCGCGTCGAAAATCGGCGCATGCCGGAAGCCGACACCGATGATCAGATCGGGCTTGACCGCCGCGATCGCTTCAAGCCCTGGCTCCTGCCGCGAGCCGATATCGGTCACATGCGCGAGCCGGTCGCTCTCGTAGCCGAGCCAGCCCGGATAAAACGCGGTATCGGCCATCCCGACCGGCACGATATCGAGCGCGATCACGCTTTCCGCGAACATGAAGTCGAGCGCGACCACGCGCTGCGGCCGCACCGGCATCGTTTTGCTCGCCTGCGACACGACGGGATTGCCGGCGAGCGACACGGCGCGCAAGGCCTGCGCACCGCTTGCGTCGCCGGCAGCAGTCACCGCGGCAGCCGATGCGGAAAACGCGCCGCAGCACGCGGCGCCAAGCGCGGCGAGTGCGCCAAGCGCATGCCGGCGGCCGGCGTGTGTCACCGGATCGCGTCCTGCTCGGCCAGCGCCGCGTCGTCCATCGTCAGTAGCAGGGGGCAGCTTCCACACAGTTGCGTTTCTCCAGGAATTTCGTAGCGCAGGCAGCACACACGGCGCGCGCGAAACGGCGTCGGCAGCAGCGGCGAGCGCGGCACGGCATCGCGCACCGGCACGCGCAGCGGATTCGGTTCGCAGCCGTTGCAGGTCGAGCCGAACAGCCAGTCCGCGTCGTGCACGGGATCGGCCGCGCATGGCAGCGAACGACAGGTGTCGAGCAGATAGTCGAGCAGGTTGCCCGCGTTGCTCCACAGCACGCGCGGCGTGACGCGCCCCATCGCCGCGAGCAGGTCGATCACCGCGCCGAGATGCGCGATGAGCCCCGCATAGCGCGGCGCGGGTTCGTCGCACGGCGCGCCAAGCGCGTCAGGCGCGAAATACAGCGCAGCGGGCATCCCGTCGTCGAGCGCGACGAAGGTGCGCTCGGGCGTCATGTCGAGCGGCCGGCCGAGCGTCAGCGCGGCGACGACGCCAGCGGGCGCCGCACGGCCAAAATAGTATTTGCTCCATTGCGACATCAGCGCGCGCGCATGTTGCGCCGGATCGCCACCGTAATGGCGGACCATCGCGTCGAGCACCGCGTCACGATGCTCGGGCAGCGCGCTGACGGGCACGACGACCCGGCCCGGCGCATGCGCGTCGTCGGGCATGCCGAGCCAGACGACGTCGAGATGATCGGCAAACGGTTCGGGCGCGAACGCCGAGAAACGCGTGGCGCGCGCGCCGTCGGGCAACGGCGTCATCGCCCCGCGCGCCGGGCGCGGCGCCCCTCGAGAATCAGCAGCCCGAGCAGGTATGGCGCGCCGATCAACGCGGTCAGCACGCCGGCCGGCACTTCGCGCGGCGCGACGACCGTGCGGGCCGCGAGATCCGCGACGCCGAGAATCAGCGCGCCGCACGCGGCCGCGAGCCACAGTCGCGTGCGATGCCGGCGCGCGCCGAGCATCGTCGCGACGTGCGGCGCCATCAATCCGATGAAGCCGACCGGCCCGACCGCCGCGACGGCCGCGCACGCGGCGAGCGTCGCGATCGTCAGCGCAAGCGGCCGCAGCGCGGCGACCGGCAGGCCGAGCGCGGCCGCCTGGTCGTCGCCGAGCGCGAGCATGTCGAGCGGTCGCGCGAGCCACGCGAACACGGGCACCGCGAGCACGCACCACGGCAGCAGCATCGACACCTCGCCCCAGCTGCGGCCATAGGTGCCGCCGACGAGCCACACGACGAAGCGTGCGGGCTGCACGCTTTGCTGCGTGATCAGCCATTGCGCGAGCGTTGTCCATAACGCGCCGATCGCGATGCCCGTGAGCGCGACCGCGAGTGGCGCATAACGATGCCGGTGATTCAGCGCGAGCGTGATCGCGAGCGACAGTCCACCGCCGATCAGCGCGGCCGCCGCGAGCGTGACATGGCCCATCAGCGGCCAGGTCGACAGCGCGAACAGCGTGACGAGCCCCGCGCCCTGCGTGACGCCAAGCACTTCGGGGCCCGCGAGCGGATTGCGCACGACGCTCTGCATCGCGACGCCGCTGACCGCCAGCAGCGCGCCCGCGAGGAGCGCGCACAGCAGGCGCGGCATGCGCAGGTCGATCAGCATCCGAGCGAGCGCATCGTGACCGGACAGCGCAGCAGACCAGCGTGCGGGCGACAACCATTCGGGACCGGCCGACACGCCGACCCACACCGCGAGCACACCGGCCACGACGAACAGCACCGTACGCAACGGCCAGCCGAGCTGTTCGAGCCAGCCGACGAACCGCGTCGATCCGCCGCCCGCCACGCGCTCGGCGTCCGCGTGCAGCACGCCCGACCACGCGGCACCGCGCCGAATCATCGCGAGCATCAACGGCGTGCCGACCAGCGCGATCGCGACGCCGGTCGACAGCGTCGCGTCGAGGCCCGACGCGAGCACGGCGCTGTCGGTGACGAGCACGAGTGCGCCACCGGCGAGCGCCGACAGCGGCACCATCACGCCGAGACGCGCCACACGTGCGCCGCGCACCTGGCGCAGCAGGTTCGGCGCGACGAGCCCGACATACGACAGCGGGCCCGCGATACTGACGGCCACGCTCGTGAACGCAACCGCGACGATCGTCGCGGCAAGCCGCGTCGCATCGACGCGTACGCCGGCCGCAGCCGCCGCATCGTCGCCGAGCGTGAGCGGATTCAGCGGCCGGATCACGAACGGCAATGCGAGCAGCGGCACGACGAGCCAGCGCATCGCGAGCGCGAGACCCGTCGCGCCCGGCTGGTAAAGGCTGCCGTTGGTCCACAGCGCGGCGCCCGCGATGTTCTGCTCGAAGAACGCGAGCACGAGCGTCGACAGCGCGGCGAACAGCAGCATGCAGACGCTGCCCGCGAGCACGAGGCGCAACGGCGTCGCGCGCCAGCCGCCGGCCGCGACGATCGCGCATGCGGCGGCGGCCAGCCCGCAGACGAACAGCAGCGGCACCGACGCGACGCCCGCCAGCGCCGGCACGAGCATCGCCGCGAGCAGGCCGAGCTGCGCGCCGCCCGTCACGCCGAGCAGGTCGGGCGACGCGAGCGGATTGCGCGTGAGCGACTGGAACAGCGCGCCGGCGATGCCGAGGCAGCCGCCCGCGACGAGCGCGGCCGCGACACGCGGCAGGTTGAGATCGAACAGGAAGACGTGCGCGAGCGCGGCACCATCGCTGCCGGGCGCCGCGTCCCACCACACGCGTAAATCGGGTGCGACGCGCAGCGCCGCGAGACCCGCGATCAGCACGACGAGGCCGATCGCGATCGCACCGGCCCGGCCGGTGGCCGCGCCCTTCCCCGTCGCCGCAAGGCGCTTGCGCATCGCGAACGTCGTCATACGGCGAGATCCTGGTCGAAGACGCCGGCCGCATGCGACGTGGCAGTGCTCGACGGCCCGTAGGCCGGCACGCACATCGGCGCGCCCGTCTGCGGATGCGCGAGCTTCAGCATCTCGACACCGAACGCCGCGCGCAACCGCGCCGGTTCGAGCATCGCGTCGGGCGAGCCTTGCGCGACGAGGCGGCCCGCGCGCATCAGCACGATCTCGTCGCTGTACGCGGCCGCCTGGTTCAGGTCGTGCAGCACCCAGACGATCGTCAGCCCGCGCGCGCGGTTCAGCGCACGCAGTGCATCGAGGATGTCGAGCTGGTGATGGATGTCGAGATAGGTCGTCGGTTCGTCGAGCAGCACGATCGGCGCCTGCTGCGCGAGCGCCATCGCGATCCACGCGCGCTGGCGCTCGCCGCCCGACAGCGCGCCGACGTCGCGGCCCGCGTCGTCGGCGAGGCCGCTCGTCTCGAGCGCCTCGTCGATCGCCGCATGGTCGGCGCGCGACAGGCCGCGCAGGAAGCCGCCGTACGCATAGCGCCCGTACGCGACGAGTTCGCGCACCGTGAGGCCCGACGGAATCTGGTTGAACTGCGCGAGCATCGTCAGCTCGCGCGCGAGCGCGCGACGGCGAAACGACGCAAGGGGCTTGCCGTCGACTTCCACATGGCCGGCACGCGCGGGCTGCAGGCCCGCGAGCGTGCGCAGCAGCGTGCTCTTGCCGCAGCCGTTCGGGCCGCACAGCGCGGTTACGCGGCCGGCCGCGATCGACAGATCCAATCCGTCGATCACGACATGGTCGCGATAACCTACCGTCAGCCCCCGCGCGGCAAGCGCGGCGGTACTACGCGTCATCGGTCCTCCGGTCGGTCGCGAGCGGGACCGTGTAACTCTGCGCCATCGCGACGACGACCTTGCGCGGCCCTTCGAACGGGTCGCGCGCATGCGCGGTCAGCATGTTGTCGAGCATCAGCACGTCGCCCGTGCGCCACGGAAACACGATGCGCTGCTGGTCGAGCACGCCGCGGATCTGCGCAAGCGCATCGGCCTCGAGCGGCTCGCCGTCGCCGTAGTACACGTTGCGCGGCACGTTCTCGAGCCCGACCGCGTCGACCAGCGCTTCCTGCATGTCGTCGTCGAGCGCGGACAGATGGAACAGGTTGGCCTGGTTGAACCACACGCGATCGCCGGTGCGCGGATGGCGCGCGACGGCCTGGCAGCGTTCGCGGGTGCGTAGCAGCAGTTCGCCGTCGTCGTCGGTGCGCCATGCGCATTCGATGCCGCGCGCTGCGCACATCCGCTCGACCTCGGCCGGCTCGTCGGTGCCGAACGACTGCTGCCACGACAGGTCGAGCCCCTGCCCGAAATTGCGCACGTACAGCAGTTCGCGCCGCTCGAAGCGCGCGATGAGCGCGGGATCGAGCGCGCGGTAGACCGCACGGCTGTCCGCGATCGGCGTCGCGCCGCCCTTCGGCGCCGCGAGCGCGCAGTGGAACCAGATCCGCAGCGGCCATTCGCGCGTATACGACTGCTCGTTGTGCAGCGGAATCGCGCGGTGCGGCGGGTATTCGGTCGACGTGTAGACGGCGCCTTCGACCTGGCTGCGCGGCGTCGACGCGTATTCATAGCCGATCAGCGGATCGCCGAACGACGCCGCGAACTGCTGGAACGCGTCGATCGACGGCACGTGAAAGCCCGTAAACAGTACGCCGCCCGCGCGTTCGAGCGTGTCGGCCGCGATCTCGCGCGCCAGCGGCGCGACTTCGTCGATCGACATGCCGTCGCTACCACGCGGCGACACGACGGTGGGCAGCCCCGGCTCGATACGCAGGTCGTCGAGCGTCGGCAACGAAAGCAGGGTCATGCAACGTCCTCTTCAGGTGGCGCGCCGGATCGCGGCGCAGCGGTTCACAACGCGCGCGATGCGCGCTCGCCGTCCATCGCGCGGCGCAGGCTTGCGGGGCGCATGTCGGTCCAGACTGTCTCGATGTGCGCGAGACAGTCGGCCTTCGGGCCGCTCACGCCGACCTCGCGCCAGCCGGCCGGCACGGGCCGGAACGTCGGCCAGATCGAATACTGTTCTTCGTCGTTGATGACGACCGTATAGACGAGATCGTCGGTGTCGGCGGAAGGCGTCGTGGCTTGCGTCATGATCGGAAAAAAGCGGGAGACGGTTGAAGGAGGCGAAGCGGCGAATTCGGCCGCTCCTGTCTGATAGACGATTGGCCGGCGCGTTTTTTTACCGCCGCCGCGCGCGGCCGCCGAGGAACACCGGGCACGCGACGCCGCGATGGCACGCGTCGAGGCATTCCGCGCAATGGCGCTCCGCGTCGCGCACCATGAAATGCACGAGCGTCTGCGATACGTTCAGCGCGCGCGCCGCGGTCTGCAGCGTTTCCTCGCGCAGCCGCACCATCTCGAAGGCCGCGCGGCTGCGTGCCGGCAGGTCGTCGAGCGCGGCCCATACGCGCTTCAGCGTATCGCGCGTCATCAGCGCGGCTTCCGGCGTCGGCTCGGACGACGGCACGTCGTAGCCGTCGTCCTCTTCCGTGTGATAGACGTTTTCGAGACTTTGCCGGCGGCACGCGTCGATCGACGCATTGCGCACCATCCGCGTCACATACGCGACCGGCTGGCGCACCGCGTCCTGGTTCGGGAATTCGACGAGCTTCACGAAAACATCGTGCACGACGTCCTCGGCACGGCTCGCGCAACCGACGAAGCCACGCGCGACATTCACCAGCATCGCGCGATGCGAGATCAGCACGTCGAGCAGCGCGCCCTGCACGCGGGGCTCCGCGGCACGGCGCGCACGCGGCGCGGCGCGCGGCGGCAGGTCCGGATAACTGCCGAGGAACGGGTTCGCCGTTGCCGCCGCCGGTCGGTCGAGCACTTCCGCCATGGCCATCGATCTGCTCCGTCAAATTCCGAGATAGCGCAATTTAACGTAAACGCAAATCATTCTCAATCCGATTACCGAATGGCCCTTTCAGTTGTCAGGATTTGTCTGAACAATTGACGGAATCGCTGCGCGGGCGGATGGGACACCCGCCATTGGCCGTGGTGCGCGGTTATCGGCAATCCCGAACGGCGTGACCGGCTTGCGCGTCGTCGAGCCGATCTTTCACGTGCCTGACGAAGCGCCTGCACCTGTCATGGGCGGTAGCAACTTCTTACCACGTGAAATTTAGGGGGCTCGTACGATCTAGCTGCTGTTTCCAAGGGAGAAAACCATGAAATCCATCGTGTTATCCGCTGTCATGGTTGGCGCGCTATCGAGCGTGATGCTGACCGGATGCGTTGCCTACCCTGCCGGTCCGGCTCAAGTCACGATCGGCTGGCATGGCGATCGTTACTGGGACGGCAATCGCTACTGGGAGCGCCGCGATTGGGAAGCGCAGCATCAGCGCGGAAATGACGACCGCCGGGACGACCATCGGGACGACCGGCGCGACGATCAACGGCCGCAGTGGTAATGCCCCTCCTGCTCCGGTGATCCGCACTTCAACGACAAGGACTTCAACATGAAAACGCTACTGAAAACGCTGACCGTCGCGGCTTTGGCCGCCGCCGTGCTCGTGCCGGCCATCGCCGAAGCGCACCAGCACCGCGAGTGCCACTTCGACCATCATCATCACAAGGTGTGCCGCTGGGTGCGTTGAGCATCACGCAGCAGATGCGGAAAAGCGCCGGGATGCCGGCGCTTTTTTTCATTGTCGCGACTGACCGTACGGTGCCCGGCCCTGGTTCGCTCAATAGATGAACAGCCGGATCGTTGCGGTCGCATCGAATCTCCCGATCTTCGGCGGCCCGAACGACTTCAGCACCGCGTCCATCAATACGCTCTGGTTCATCACGTTGGACGGGAACTGAGCCAGATTGAACTGTTCGTTGAACGGAATTGCCTTACCCTGGCTGTCCTCGATGCCGATACCGAAATTGCTGTCTTTCGCGGGCACCAGCAAGCCGTTCCGAACCGGATAGCTCGTTTCGAAATACCCGTCGACGCGTACCGCGACATTGCATTTCTTGGTCAACGACAACGAGAACCGCTTGCGCGGCACCGCCGGCATGAAGCCGTTGCCGACCGCCTGCACCTGTCCGAAATTGACGATGCCCGGTTCGGGCGTGACCAGCACATCGACGAAGCACGGTGTCGGCTTGAGGTTGCGCAGGCCGCTCAGGCGATACTGGAAGCTCGGGTTGTACGCGTTCAGCCCGAACTCGCCATCGAACTGGAACACCGTGTAGATATCGCTCGGCGGCTGAACCCAGTTGCCCTTCTTGCGCACGACGACCTGATAGTCGATGCTGATTCGCGTCTGCTGGCAACGTCCGCGGTCGAAGTCATACTTGCTGCATGGCGGCACCGAATAACCGGTGAACACCCCGCCGCCGCGGTTGCTGGTCTTGTCGAAATAGTCGATGCCCTTGTAGCGGATACCGATCTCGAGCCCCCACGACGCAGGGTTCGTGCGATTCGGATTCGCGTAGAAATAGATGTTGTCGACGACTTTCAGGCTGCCGTCGTCACCCAGATCCTTGTAGCAATACCCCGATGTCGTGCGCACCGGCGACACCCAGATCACGTATCCGTCCGGCGCGTCGGTCGGATACGACGCAACGCCGCCGATCGGCTCGGTCAATGACGTTGCACCGCTGTTGGTCAGGCACCGCAGCGCCCATGCGGGCTGCACGGCCGCGACCAGCAATACGAGCACGATCCAGCGCAACCATGCCGCCGGCGATTCCCGATGCCGCATTCCCCCGCTCATTTCTTCACGCTCTTGCAGGCACCCGCATCGCACGCATACTCGACCGCCACCTGGCCGCCGTAATCGTCGATATGCGTGACGAACAGCGTCGCCGGCGTCGCGGCCTTGAACGGCACGTCGGCCGTGCTCATCGGGCTCACCATCACCGGCTCGATCGGCACCGGCGTCTTCTGCGCGCCCGCGCTCACGTCGACCACCGTCACGTGGTACGGCGTCGGATTGTCGAACACCAGCTTGTGCGCGGCCGCGTCCACCCGCAGCGTCATCGGCAGCGTCCAGTCCTCGTCGCGCGCGGGCTGCACGGCCTTCGGCCGGTAGAACAGCTTCATCTGCGTATGCAGCGCGATCTGCAGCGTATTCGGCGTATCGGTCTTCGGCGGCACTTCGCGGATGTTCAGGTAGAACACCGATTCGCGATCGGCCGGCAGTTCGGTGCCAGGCAGTTTCGCGATCCGCAGCACGTTGCGCTCGTTCGCCTCGACGCGCTGCAGCGGCGGCACGACCATCAGCGGCGACGTGATCTTGTTGCCCTTCGCGTCCTCGAGCCACGACTGCACGAGATACGGATACGTCGTGCTCTTGTTGGTGATCGTGACGATCGCGGCCTGTTCGCCTTCGTTGAAGATCACACGCGTGCGATCGGGCACGATCGCCGCATGAGCGGCACCCGCGAGCAGCACGCCGGCGGTCGCGAGCACGCATGACGCGCGTCGCAGGAAAGAAAGGGACAAAGAGTTTTTCATCGCTGGATCCGTGAAATCATCGTTCGACCCGCGCGGCCGCTGCGTGCGACTCGCCGGGCGTCTGGCACGTCACCGGAATCGGCGTGCCTTCGAGTTGAAGCTGGTTCGGCAGTGCGTCGACCGTGCAGAGCGTGCGTTCGCCCGCGCGCACCGCAAGCGTGGATTTCGGCTGAACCTGGGTCAGGAACGCGGCGCCGCCCTCGCCGACGATGCCGAGCTCTTTGCCGTTCGCCGCGTCCTGCACCGACGCACCGAACGGCAGCGGCTTGCCGGCCGGGTCGGTCAGCGTCAGGTACAGGTTGCTGCCGCGCGCGGCGGAGAATTTCACGAAGCCGATCGCGCCGTCGGTCAGCACCATGCGCTGGATCGGGTTCGTCACCTGCACTTCGAGCGGCAGCTTCTCGACGTTGACGGTCGCGTCGTACACGTTGTACGGCGAGATGCCGTCGAGCACCGCGTAGCCGCGCGAATTGGTATGCGCGAGCGTGCCGGACAGCGGCACGTCGGGCACGCCGTCGGTCGACACCAGCAGCCGCGTATCGCCCGCGTTGCCGTTCGCGTGCGCGGAAACACCGTACTGCGTCGCGACGAACGAGCCGTCGACTTCGAGCGACGCGGCCGCATACGCATTGGCGAGCGTCGACGCCTGTGCCGTGAGCTGGTACGCCGACGTGCGCTGGCGGTAGCTCGCGTTCGCCGACGCGCGGCCGTCGGTCGCGCCCGCGTTGACCTGGTAGGTGCGGCCGTCCGGATCGTCGTAGATATAACCCGCGTTCACGCTCGTGCTGCCGCTGCCCGTCGTCAGGTTCGACGTGACGGTGTGGCGGCCGCCGATCGGCAGCGTCGCGGTGACCGAGAACTGGTTGCCGCTTCCGCCCGCGCTCTGCGTGCGAAATGCCGACATGCTGACGTTCACGTTGCGCAGCGCGCCGATCGAAAACGCGCGCGTCAGCGTGAGGCCGACACGCTGCTCGGACGAGCGCGCCCAGTAGGTCGTCTGGTCGTACGAGAAATAGGTCGACGTGTCGCCGAAGCGCTTCGACATCGTCGCCGAGTAGCGCTGCTTGCTGTTGGCCAGGCCGTACGCGGTCGGATCGCCCGAGAACTGCGCGAAGTTCGTGTAGTCGCGCTCGGAGAAGCGATAGCCGAAGAAGCGCACATCGGCGTCGAGCCCGTCGAAGTGCTTCGAATAATTGATGCGATACGAGTTGCCGTTGCGCGTCGCGCCGTTCCACCACAGGCGCGCCCGCGCATGCGTGACGTCGGCCGACACCGCGCCGAACGTGCCGAAATCGCGGCCGACGCCGAGCGCGAGCGACGTGTAGCCCGACGCGGCGATGAAGCCGCCATACACCGTGACGTCGAACGGCAGGCCGTACGCCATTTCGCCGAAGCCGAAGAACGGCGTGATGCCGGCGCCGCCGAACAGGCGCGGCTTGCCGACGGCGGCCTTGTAGCGCAACTGCCCGGTACGCGCGAGGAACGGCACCGCGGCCGTCGTCACCTGGAAGCGCTGCACGCTGCCGTCCTCTTCCTCGACCGCGACGTCGAGCGTGCCCTGCACGCTCGTGTTGATGTTCTGCAGCGCGAAGGCGCCCGGCGACACGCGCGTCACGTACAGCACGCGGCCCGCCTGCGACACGGTCACGGTCGCGTTGGTACGCGCGACACCCGCGATCAGCGGCGCATAACCGCGCAGCGAAGGCGGCAGCATGCGGTCGTCGCTGCGGATCGACGCGCCCGTCAGCGCGAACGTGTCGAAAATGTCGGAGGTCAGGTAGTCGTCGCCGAACGTCACCGTCGACTGGATCGACGGCAGCGCGCGAAACGCGTAAAGCCGGCTGAAGCGGAACGTGCGGTCCGCGTACGCCGTGTTGCCCACGTTCGATTGCGCCTGGTAGTCGCCGCGAAAGCGCCATGCATCCCAGTTCGCGCCAACCGTCCCGTAGGCCTGGATCGAATTCGTCTGTCCGCCGCCCGCACCGAAATTGCGGTTCGTGTTCGCGATCACGCGATAGTCGAGCATCGCGCCCGGAATCCCTTCGGACCAGCGCTCCGGCGGCAGGTAGGTCGAATCGGTGAACTCGAGCGCGGCCTGCGGAATCGTGATCTTGAGCCGCCCGTCGCTCTTCAGGTAACGCACGGTCGCCCCCTCGATCGCACCGAGATCGACGCAGCGTCCGCCCTGGAAGCGCGGCAGGTCCTTCGCGAGCGACGGCTTCAGCCCGAACTGCGCGACGAGCTCCGGCCGCAGGCACGGCTTGCCCGCCCCGGATGCGTCCACCGCGATGAACTCGATCGACTGCAGCCCGTAGAACAGGTCGTTGACCTGCACGTCGAGCATGTATTCGCCCGGCAGCGTGAAGTCGGCCTGCGAGAACTGCGACAGATCGACGTTGTTCGTGCCGTCGATGTTCAGAAACGACGAATTGAATTCCGTCGCATGGCTCTGGCTGCCGACGACCAGCACGGAGACGCAAAGGAAGGAATGTCTGATTCGCACGCGGCGCTACCGGAAGTCCGAGAAGGAGAAAAACGGGAGGAATGTGAACGAGGAAGGGTGCGCGCACCCTTCCCCGGTACGGCGGCTTACTGGTAGCGGACCGTGAAGTTCGCGACGCCGTCGGCGGTACCCGGCGTGACGCCGGCTGCCGTTGCTTCGTACATGGCTGCGAAGCGAGCGATGTTCGTGCCGTTTTGCAGCACGGTCGGGGCCTTCTGCTCGGCGCCGTTGTCGAGGTATTCACCCGACGCGGCCTGCAGGCGGATGCCGACGTTGGTTGCCGAGCCGATCGTGGCGAGCAGCTTCGGCTGGCCCGCGCTCGACGTGCCCGTGAACGTGAAGTACGCGTTCTGCGCGATGCTCGTGTCGCAGTCGGTCAGCTTGATGTCGAAGTTGGTCGGCGTGGACTTGTCGCCAGCCTGCTTGAACACGTTGGTCGGCACCTTGCCGAGGTTCACGGTCTGGTTGACCGAGCCCGAATCGATGCCGCATGCGCCCGCGACGATCTCGCCCGTGAAGTTGATCGTGCCGGTGCCCGCTGCGAAGGCCGAGGTCGACAGGGCCGCGAGTGCGACAGCGGTCAGGATGGTTTTTTTCATGACGTTTCCCGTAAGGAGTGCAAATGGATTGGACGACGTGGCGGACACAAACGGCAGCGTGTGGTTGGCTTCCGTCCGTCACGAGGCGGCATTATCGAGATAATCATGAAAGATTTCTGTAAATCATTGTCAAATGTCTCTGACAATGTCCAATTCACCCCCTGAAAATCACATTCTTTCCTGTCAATTTTCAATCCCGCATTTTTTATCCGCAGTCCTTTTTTATTTGACGGAACCAATTGAAGATTAAAGATATTTTCGGCCAGCAACGATCGACACCCCGTCCAGCCTTGCTGGTATTGGCTCGCCCAGGATCCATCCCGCAAAAGACAAAACATTGTCCAATGCCGCCATCGTTGCCAAGCGACAACGCCAATCCCAATTCATTTTCAACAACCAGGAAATTAAAACGGAGCTTCAATCAACCCCAATTTAGCGCGCAAACGATTGCGGCATAAATACAAACGTTTTACCGCGACACTTTGCCACCCTCATTAATTCCAATACATGGATTAATCGGAGCGTCAATTCCCGATCGGGAATCGAACGCATGCGCGGCCGCCGGAACGCAATTTGTCCGCAGACTGGACGACGCAGGAAAGAAAGAGACGCGGCACACGTGTGCGCCGGGTTGCGACACGATCGGTCGCGCAAGGCGGGACGTAAAACGTTTGGCAGGCTGAGGCCAACGGAGAAAGGTATCGCCGCTGGCGATCGGCGATTCAGCGGATAACGGTATCAGTCGAATCGGCGGCGGCACGTCGAATCGTGCCGCCGCCGTCTTGCCGCCCGACGCGCCGCGGCGTCAGGCGAACGGGCTTACGCGGAAGCCGCGGCTTCCGCTGACGCCGGCGCCCAGCCGCCGCCGAGCGCGCGATACAGCGCAATCGCGTTCGCGAGCCTGAGCTGCTTGAGGCGGATCAGCTCCTGCCCCGACTCGTACGTGCTGCGCTGCGCGTCGAGCAGTTCGAGATACGTCGCGACGCCGCCCGCGTAGCGACGCTCCGCGAGCTTCAGCCGCGCGCCGTCCGCCGTGTACACGTCCTGCTGCGCGGCCAGCTGGCGATCGATCCAGTCGCGCGCGGCGAACGCGTCGGCCACTTCGCGGAACGCGGTCTGCACGGTCTTCTCGTATTCGGCGACCGCGATGTGCTTGCGCGCGTTCGCGACATCGAGATTCGCGCGATTGCGTCCGCCCGCGAAGATCGGCAGCGTGATGCGCGGCGCGAACGTCCATACGCTCGTGCCGGCCGCGAACAGGCTCGAGAACGCGTCGCTGACCGAGCCGTAGTCGGTCGTCAGCGCGACGCGCGGGAAGAACGCCGCGCGTGCGGCGCCGATCTGCGCGTTCGCGGCCTGGAGCCTCGCCTCGGCCTGCCGGATGTCCGGCCGTCGTTCGAGCAGCGCGCTCGGTGCGCCCGGTGCCACGGGCGCGATCGACAGCGTGTCGAGCGCGGTCGCGTCGCCGGGCACGTTGCGCGCGAAGTCGCCCGCGAGCAACTGCAGCGCCCGCACGGCCTGCGCATGCTCGCGCTGCAGCGCGGCCTGCGACGCGCGCGCGGATGCCACCAGCATCTCGGCCGAGCGCAGCTCGATCGCATCGCTCGTGCCGGCCGCGTAGCGGCGCTGCGTAAGCGCGGCCATGCGTTCGCGCGCGTCGAGCGTGCGCTGCGCCAGCGCGAGCTGCTCGTGCAGCGAACGCTCCGATACGTACGCGCTCGCCACTTCGGCGATCACGCCGATGCGGACCGTGCGCTGTGCATCGGCCGTCGCGAAATATTCGGCCAGCGCCGCGTCGGACAGGTTGCGCACGCGGCCGAACAGGTCGAGCTCGTACGCGCTGACGCCGACACCCGCGCGATACAGCCCGCTGATCGCGCTTTCGCGCACGACCGGGTCGTACTGGCGCGCGCGTTCATAACCGAGATTCGCATCGACCGACGGCATCAGGTCCGCACGCTGCACGCCGTATTGCGCACGCGCCTCCTCGAGCCGGCCGGCCGCGATCCGCAGGTCGCGGTTGTTTTCGAGCGCCGCGTCGATCCATGCCTGCAATGCCGGATCGGTGAAATACGCATGCCAGTCGTCGAGCAGTGCGGCATCGGCCGCGGTGCCCGGCGCCGCAGCCGGCGCCAGGCTGCCGTCGACCGGTGCATAAGTGGACGGCACGGGCGCCGCCGGACGCTCGTAACGCGGCGCGAGCGAGCAGCCGGCGAGCGCGAGCGCGACGGCCAGCGCGAGCTGAGCGCGCAGCGCGGCGCGTGCATTCAGCGCAAACATCATTGCGATCCCTCCATCGTCGCCGGCTGCGCCCCGCCGCGCCGGCGCGGGCCGACGTCGAACAGGCGGCCGACGATCACGAAAAACAGCGGGACGAGAAACACCGCGAGCACGGTCGCCGTGATCACGCCGCCGAGCACGCCGGTGCCGATCGCCATCTGCGCGCCGGACGCGGCGCCCGACGCGAACGCGAGCGGCAGCACGCCGACGCCGAACGCGAGCGACGTCATCACGATCGGCCGCAGCCGCAGGCGCGCGGCCTCGAGCGCCGCGTCGACCAGCGACATGCGCTGCGCGACCAGATCCTTCGCGACTTCGACGATCAGGATCGCGTTCTTCGCGGACAGCCCGATCGTCGCGATCAGCCCCACCTTGAAATAGATGTCGTTCGGCATCATCCGCAGCGTGACGCCGAGCACCGCGCCGATCACGCCGAGCGGGACGACCAGCATCACCGCGAACGGGATCGACCAGCTCTCGTAGAGCGCCGCGAGCGCGAGGAACACCACGAGTACCGACAGCGCGAACAGCATCGGCGCCTGCGCGCCCGACAGCCGCTCCTCGAACGACTGCCCCGACCACGAGAAACCGATGCCGGCCGGCAGCTTCGCGGCGATCCGCTCGATCGCCGTCATCGCCTCGCCGCTGCTGTGGCCTTCCGCGGCCGAGCCGTTGATCGTGAACGACGGATAGCCGTTGTAGCGCGTGAGCTGCGGCGGCCCGAGCGTCCAGTGCAGCGTCGTGAATGCCGCGAGCGGCACCATCTCGCCGCGCGCGTTGCGCACGCGCAGCTTCTTCACGTCGTCGGGATCGAGCCGGTGCAGCCCGTCGGCCTGCACGACCACGCGCCGCACCTGCGTGCCGTGCATGAAATCGCCGATATAGTCCGAGCCGAACATCACCGCGAGCGTCGTGTTGATCTCTTCCATCGACACGCCGAGCGCGGAGGCCTTCGCGCGATCGATGTCGAGCTTCAGCTGCGGCGCGTCCTGCGTGCCGGCGAACATCAGGTCGGTCAGCGCGCGGTCCTTGCCGCCCGCCGCGAGCAGTTGCTCGCGCGCGGCGCTGAACGTCGCGTAGTCGAGCCCGCCGCGATTCTGCAGCCGGAAGTCGAAGCCGCTCGACGAGCCGAGATCGGGCAGCGCCGGCGAGTTCATCGCGAACACCGTCGTGTTCGGCGTGCCGCCGAAACGTTCGTTGATGCGCGCGACGATCGCCTGCACGTGATCGTGCTCGGCCTTGCGCTCCTTCCAGTTCTTCAGCGTGACGAAGATCATCCCGCCGTTCGGCCCTTCGCCGTACAGGTTGAAGCCGCCGAGCGCGAACGTATACGCGGCCGGCTCGTCGTTGCGGATATACGACTCGACCTCACGCACGCTCTGCATCGTTTCCGCGAGCGGCGTGCCTTGCGGCCGGATCACCATCACCATGAAGTTGCCCTGGTCCTCGTCCGGCAGGAACGCGGTCGGCAGTTGCGTGAGCATCAATCCCGCCGCCGCGGTCAGCGCACCGTATACGACGAGCCAGCGCACCGGCTTCTTCAGCATCGCGCCGACGCGCGTCGCGTAGCGCTGCGTCGCACGCGCGACGAAACGGTTGAACCAGCCGAAGAAACCGCGCTTCTCGTGATGGTCGCCGTTCACGGGCTTGAGCAGCGTCGCGCACAGCGCGGGCGTCAACGACAGCGCGAGGAATGCCGAGAAGCCGATCGACACCGCGAGCGACAGCGCGAACTGCCGGTAGATGTTGCCCACCGCGCCGCCGAAGAACGCCATCGGCACGAACACCGATGTCAGCACCACGGTGATCCCGATGATCGCGCCGCTGATCTGCGTCATCGCCTTGACGGTCGCGTCATACGGGCCGAGCCCTTCCTCGACCATCAGGCGCTCGACGTTCTCGACCACGACGATCGCGTCGTCGACGAGGATGCCGATCGCGAGCACCATCCCGAACATCGTCAGCACGTTGATCGAGAAGCCGGCCGCGTACATCACGCCGAACGTGCCCGCGAGCGCGACCGGCACGACGAGGGTCGGGATCAGCGTCGCGCGCAGGTTCTGCATGAACAGGAACATCACGAGGAACACGAGCACGCCGGCCTCGATCAGCGTCGTGACGACCTTGTTCATCGACACGCGCACGAACGACGACGTCTCGTACGGGATCTGGTACTTCACGCCCGGCGGGAAGTACGCGGACAACCCGTCCATCGCCGCGCGCACGCGCTTCTCGGTGGAGACCGCGTTCGAGCCCGGCGCGAGCTTGATGCCCATGCCGGTCGCGACCTTGCCGTTCACGTACGACGGATAGTTGTAGTCGTTGCCGCCGAACTCGATGCGCGCGACGTCGCGCAGGAACAGCGCGGAGCCGTCGGCCTGCGTGCGCAGCGCGATCGCGCCGTAATCGGCCGGCGTCTTCAGCGGCGCGTCGGCGAACACGGTCGCCGCGATCGGCGCGCTGTCCGGCACCGCGCTGCGGCCGATGTCGCCGATCGTCACGCGCGCGTTGTGCGCGCGCACGGCCGACGCGATGTCCGACGCGGTGAGGCCGTGCCCGGCCATCTTCACCGGGTCGGGCCAGATCCGCATCGCATATTCGGCGCCCCAGAACTGCACCCTGCCGACACCCTCGACGCGGCGCAGCGCCTGCACGACGTTCGCCGACGCATATTCGCCGAGCTGCACGTCGGTCATCCGCCCGTCGTCGGACGTCAGCGACACGACGAGCTGGATGTTGTCGGCGGCCTTCTCGACCTGGATGCCGTCGCGGCGCACCGGCTCGGGCAGCCGCGCCTCGACCGTCTTCAGCCGGTTCTGCACTTCGACGGCCGCGAGATCGGCGTTCACGCCCTGCTTGAACGTCAGGTACAGCGACGCCATCCCGGCGCTGCTCGTCGCCGACGTATACATCAGCCCCGGCGCGCCGTTCATTTCGCGCTCGATCAGCGCGGTCACCGATTCCTCGACGACCTGCGCGGACGCGCCCGGGTACGTCGCATAGATGCTGACGACGGGCGGTGCGATGTCCGGGTACTGCGCAACGGGCAGCGCACGGATCGCGAACGCGCCGCCCAGCATGATGAAGATTGCGATCACCCACGCGAAGACGGGGCGATCGATGAAGAAACGTGCCATGGTGGTTGGTTTGAACCGGTCAGGTTTGACGGGCGGCCGCCTGCGAAGCGGCCGCTGCCGGCGCCGCCTTCGACGGCGACGCCTTCTCGACGGGCTTGACGGCCGTATCGGGCGCGAACTGCGCGGCGTTGTCGACGATCACGCGCTCGCCGCCCGTCAGGCCGCGCGTGATGCGCCAGTCACGGCCGCTCATCTGGTCGGCCGCGACCTCGACGTCCTTGACCTTGCCGTTCGCGCCGACCACGCGCACCGACGTGCGGTCGGCCGTGCGCAGCAGCGCGTCGCGCGGCACGAGGATCGCCCGCTGGTCGACCGCCGTATCGAGCGCGATCCGCACATACGCGCCCGGCAACAGCTCGCGCTCCGGGTTCGGGAACAGCGCGCGCATCGCGACGGTGTCGGTGGTCGGATCGACCGCGAGATCGCTGAACAGCAGCTTGCCCTTCAGCGGATACGCGGTGCCGTCGGCGCGCAGCAGCGTCACCGCGATGTCGTGCTGCGCGATGCCCGTCGCGCGCCCGCTCTTCACCGCGCGGCGCAGTGCGTCGACGTCGGCGGCCGGCTGCGAGAAGTTCACGTAGATCGGATCGAGCTGCTCGACGGTCGTGAGCGGCGTCGCCTGGTCCTGGCCGACGAGCGCGCCTTCGGTCACGAGCGCGCGCCGTGCGCGGCCCGCGATCGGCGCGGTGACGGTCGCATAGTCGAGCTGCAGCTGCGCACGCGCGAGCTCGGCCTTCGCGGACGCAACCTCGGCCTTCGCCTGCGTGTCGCCCGCGACGGCCTCGGTATGGTCGCGCTCGCTCACCGCGCGGTCGCGCACGAGATCGTCGTAACGGCGGCGCTTGTCGCTCGCCGCGAGCAAAGCGGCCTGCGCCTTCGCGAGCGCACCCTGCGCGGCGTCGCGCGCGGCCTTCAGCGGCGCGGGATCGATGCGGAACAGCACCGCACCCTGCTTCACTTCCTGGCCTTCCTCGTAGGTGCGCGCGGTGACGATGCCCGCGACCCGCGCGCGCACTTCCGCCTGCCGGTATGCGTCGAGCCGGCCCGGCAATTCGACGGTCATCGGCACGGCCGTCGGGCGCACCGTCACGACGGTCGCCTGCTTCGCGGTCTCTTTCTCCGCGTCCTGCTCGCCCTTGCCGCATCCGGCCACGACGAGCGCAGCCGCCAGCGTGAACGGCGCCAGCCGGCGGCAGCGCGACAGGAAGCAATTGTTGTTATTCATGGTGACCTCGGATCGTTCGCCGCCGATACAATGCGGCGGCTCAGGGTGGCCGATTATAATCAGTCACGACTGATTAATTAAACGCTGTTTCAATCCGACCGCCACACTGTCTCAATAAAACGACAGCGAATTGAAAGGAAACTCACGACATGGCCCGCAAGACCCGGGAAGAATCGCTCGCCATCAAGCACCGGATCCTCGACGCCGCCGAGCTCGTGCTGCTCGAGAAAGGCGTCGCGCAGACCGCGATGGCGGACCTCGCCGAGGCCGCCGGGATGTCGCGGGGCGCCGTCTACGGCCACTACCGCAACAAGATGGAAGTGTGTCTCGCGATGTGCGACCGCGCGTTCGCGCGCACGTCGGAAGGTTTCGACGCGGGCGAAGGCCTGCCGCCGCTCGCCACGCTGCGGCGCGCCGCGTCGCACTACCTGCAGGAATGCGGCGAGCCGGGGCCGATGCAGCGCGTGCTCGTGATCCTCTATACGAAATGCGAGCAGAGCGAGGAAAACGGCGCGCTGCAGCGGCGCCGCATGCTGCTCGAACTGCAGATGCTGCGGATCACGAAGGCGCTGCTGCGCCGCGCGATCGCGGCCGGCGAGCTCGCCGCCGATCTCGACGTGCACCTGGCCGCCGTCTATCTCGTGTCGCTGCTCGAAGGCGTGTTCGCGTCGATGATCTGGACCAACCGGCTGCGCGGCAACCTGTGGAACGACGCAGAGGCGATGCTCGACGCCGGTTTCGACACCGTCCGCACGTCCGCCGCGCTGCACGGCCGCGCGCAAAAATTGCCGGACTGACGAAAATCGTCGTAACAAATGCTGATTTAACCCGATTTACCGCACTGCGAAACGAACGAGCTGACCCCCTTTAAAATTTTTAACGTTTCGCGGAACATCGGTAGACTGACGCTGTCATCTTTCTTTAGCGTCTTCGTGATAACCGGGTTCGACCCGGTATGCACGCCGCCGTTCGAAGCGGGCCCGCCCCGCGCGTTGGGTCGAACGGAAACGACACAGGCCCCTGGCGGGGCCTGTTTTGTTGCACGCCCGCCGCCCGCCCCGTCGCCCTTCGACGGTTGTGCCGCCGTCGGCCCCTGCCCACACCCCCTTGAACCGCTCTCCTGGATGTGGACACCTTGGTCAAGTCTGCCGCAACTCCTGATGCTTTCGCGCCCGGCCGCGCGCAGCGCGTCGTGCGCGCGCTCGTGCCGGCCGCCGTGCTCGGTGCCCTCGCCGCCCTCGGTCTCGCCGCCGCGCTGCCGGCCGTGTCGCAACTGCCCGGCGCCGTCGATACCGGCACCGCCGCGCTGCCGCAGCGCGTGCTGTCCGACACGCCGTTTCCCACCGCGCAACATTTCGTGACGAGCGAGCTCGCTCGCACGATCGGCGAGCGCAATGAACACGTCGAACGCAACGACCGCAGCCTGCAGCCCGGCCTGTTCGCGCCGCTCAGCGCACACCGCAACGACATGCTCGGTTATGCGAGCCTGTTCCAGCTCGCACCGCCCGAGAACCAGCACGGGATGCGCGCCGGCAACATCGAGCTCACGCTGTCCGATACGCTGAACCGTCTCGACGTGCCGCCCGAGGTGCGCATCCAGCTTGGCGATCTCGTCACCGGCAAGGTCGCGATGCGCGCGAGTGCGCAGCGCGGCGACTATTACCGCGTCGCGTTCGACACCAACGACGGCACGCCGCGCCTCACCGCGTTCGAGTTGCGCGTCGCCGGCCGCACGTTCGGTGCGATCTGGTTCCGTGCGCCCGGTGCCGAACACGGCGCGTACTATGCGCTCGACGGCTCGCCGCTCGAAGCCGCCGCGTTCACGATGCCGGTCAAGTGGACGCGCATCAGCTCGTTCTTCGGCGAACGCATCCATCCGCTGTCGCAGGCGATGGCGTTCCATACGGGCGTCGATCTCGCCGCGCCGAGCGGTACGCCCGTCGACGCGGCGGCCGACGGCGTCGTGTCGTTCGCCGGTTTCGATCCGGGCGGCTACGGCCGCTACGTGATCGTCGATCACGCGGACGGCTACTCGACCTACTACGCACACCTGTCCGCGTTCGCGCGCGGCCTCAAGACGGGTGAAAGCGTGAAGCAGGGCCAGCGGATCGGCTCGGTCGGGATGACGGGTGCCGCAACGGGCCCGCACCTGCATTTCGAGGTGCGCGTCGCGAACAATCCGGTCGACCCGCTCGTCACGCTCGCCAGTGCGCAGACGGCGCTGTCCGACATGCAGCTCACCGCGTTCCGCCAGGAAGCGGCGCAATGGCGCTTCCGCCTCGCGTCGATCGATACGACGCCGTTCGCGTTCGCGCAGAACGACGGCCCGCTGTGGGGCGATTTCGCGACCGACAAGTCGACACTGCGCGCGGTCTTCAACACACACTACACGGCATCGTGACGCGCGTGCCGCCCGCCGTCGCGCCGGCAGCGGCGACGCAGGCGGCCAGTCGTCTGCCCGCCTTGTCCGATCTGCACGCCGCGCCCGACCTGCGCGGCGTGCGGTCCATCGCGGATCACTGGCAATTCGGCGCCGGCCGCTCTCCGCGGCCACGGCCGTGATGCATCGTCACCGCGCGGGCTCCGTGCGCTCGGCCGTCGCCTGCCCGACGCGTTCCGCACGCGGGCCGCGCGACAGCAGCCAGCGCGCCGCGCCGTCGAGCGACGTGCACAGCACCAGATAGATCACCGCGACGAACAGGAAGATCGGCGCCGGATACACCATCAGCCGGTTGTTCACCTGCGTCGCGACGAACGACAGTTCCGGCACGCCGACGATATACGCGAGCGACGTGTCCTTCACGAGCGCGACCCACTGGTTCACGAACGACGGCGTCATGATCCGGATCGCCTGCGGCAGCAGCACGTAGCGCACCGTCTGCCAGCGCGTGAGCCCGAGCGACAGCCCGGCCTGCCATTGCCCGTGCCCCGCCGCGACGATGCCCGCATGCACCGCATGCGCGAGATACGCACCGCCGATCAGCGCGAGCGCGCAAACGACCGTCGCGAGCCCCGGCACGTCCATGTGCAGCAGCATGGGCATCAGGAAATACGTCCAGAAGATCAGCATCAGCACCGGAATCGCGCGGAAGAAGCCGATGAACGCGAGCAGCAGCACGCGTACGGGGCCGCGCGCGAGCGCCATCGCGACGCCGAGCGCGACACCGAGCACGGCCGACGTTATGGCGGACGCGATCGCAAGCACCAGCGACAGCGCGGCGCCGCCGAGCGGGCCTTCCGGGAATGCGCCGACGAGCAGGTACGGCAGGTTGGCGAGCAGCAGCGAAAAATCCATCGTCAGCGCCCCGCTCCCAGCCTGTCGCGCCATTGCGTGGCCGCGTATGCGCCGGCCTCGATCGCGGCCACCGCCGCGACGTACAGCACGGTCGCGACGCCGAACGCGGCGAAGGTCTTGAACGTTTCCGTTTCGACCTGTCGCGATGCATACGACAGCTCGGCCACGCCGATCGCCATCGCGAGCGACGAGTTCTTCACGAGATTCATGTATTGACCGCACAGCGGCGGCAACGCGATACGCACGGCCTGCGGCAGCACCACATAACGCAGCGACTGCATCGGCGTGAGGCCGAGCGCGGCCGCCGCGTCGTGCTGCGCGCGCCGTACGCCGCGCAGGCCGGCTTCGCATTCCTCGGCGACGAACGCGGCCGTGTACGCACTCAGCCCGACCCAGCCCGCGACGAATTCGAACGACGGCCAGGCGAGCGTGAACGGGCCAGCGCTCACTGCATGGCTTGCGTTCAGCCACGCGATCCACGTGTCGGGCAGCAGCGACGCCACGCCGAAATACCAGAACAGCAACTGCACGAGCAGCGGCGTGTTGCGAAACGCGACGACATACGCGGACGCCGTCATGCGCAGGGCCGTGCTGCGCGCGTGACGCATGACCGCGAGCAACAGCCCGCCGGCGGTCGCGGCGACGGCCGACGCGGCCGCGAGGCCGAGTGTCAGCAGGAAACCCTGCCAGAGCCAGAACAGATATTTGGGAGCCAACCCGAGCATGCCTGGGTGCGCGCGCCAAGCGCGCGATCGGAAGAAAACGGAAAGCGCCGCGACGCCGATGTTCCGGCAGGTCGCGGCGCGCGTGCGGCGTGGCTCAGGTCTTGTCGCCGATGCGGAAGATGCGCGTGAGCGGCGTCTTCGTCGTCGGCCCGAACCAGGCGTCGTAGATCTGCACGGCGCGGCCGTTCGCCTCGAGCCCCTTCAGCGTGTCGTTGACGAAACCGAGCAGGCGCGTCTCGCCCTTCGGCACGCCGACGCCCATGTAGTCGTTCGAGATCGTGAAGGCCGGGATCTCGTAGTTCTGCTTGTCGGGCACGTTCGCGAGCAGGCCGATCAGCTTCGGGCCGTCCTGCGTGATCGCCTGCACGTTGCCCGCGCGCAGCGCGGCGAACGCGAACGGCGTGTCGTCATAAGCGACGATCGTCGCCTTCGGGAATTTCTCGCGCAGCGTGATTTCGTTCGTCGTGCCCTTGTCCGCACCAACGCGCAAACCGCTCAACTGGTCGGCCGATTTCAGCACGCCCTTCTTCGCGAGAAACTGCTGGCCCGACGAGAAATACGGAATGCTGAAGTCGACCTGCTTCGCGCGCTCGTCGGTGATCGTGAAGTTCGCGAGCACGAGGTCGACCTTGCCGGACGTCAGGAACGGAATGCGGTTCGCGGGGTTGGTCGGCTGGAGTTGCAGCTTCACGCCGAGCTTGTCGGCGAGCGCCTTCGCATAGTCGACGTCGAGACCGACGATGTGGTTGTTCTTCGCGTCGACATAACCGAACGGCGGGTTGCTGTCGAACGTCGCGACGCGCAGCACGCCGGCCTTCTTGATGTCGTCGAGGCGATCCGCATGCGCGACGGTGCCGGCGGTAATGAGCGCGGCCCCGACGAGCCACGTAGCGAGAGTGTGGAATTTCATGAGCACGACCTGTCTTGTTATGAAGGCCGCCGCGGATCGCGCGGCGGCCCGGTTCGAGGAACATCGCGACGCGTGTGGGTCGCGAAGCCGCTAACGTATCAGCGCGTGCGGCGAATTCGAACCAACAAATGGTGCTTTGCTCAGCGGGTTTCGTGATGAGCGATACCGGCCGCGGGCGCGGCATGGCGCTGCGCCCTTCCCGCCGATCCTTGCCTCATCCGGCAAGCGACGCAGCCGCTTCGTCGATCAGCGCGGCGACCGCCACCGGTTTCGACGCGAGCGACGCATGGCTCGCATCGAGCGTGATGACCTTGCGTGCATTCATCCGCGCCGACATCCGCTCCTGGTTCTCCGGCGCAATCATCCGGTCCTCGCTCGAGATCTGGTACCACGACGGCTTCGTGCGCCACGCGGGTGTGCTGACGGTGTCCGCGAACGTGCTCGCCAACGGCGCCTTCTGCGTGACGGCCATCACGAGCGCTTCGTCCGACGAAAGGTCCTGGCAGAAGCTCTCGTGGAATTTGTCGGGCTTGAGCCACAGATAACCATCGCTGTCGGGCGCGAGATTCGGCGCGGCCACCGGCAGGTGTTCCTGCGTGATCGCGCCGGGGCTTTCGCCGGCGTCCGGCGCGAACGCGGCAATGAACACGAGGCCCGAGACATTCGGCAGGTTGCCGGCCTCGCTGATCACCGCCCCGCCGTACGAATGGCCGACCAGCAGCACGGGGCCGTCCACCTGCCTGACCATCTTGCGCGTGCGTTCTGCATCGTCGGCGAGCGATGTCAGCGGCATCTCGACCGCATGCAGCGACACATGACCCTTGCGCGCAAGTTCGACGATCACTTTTGCCCAGTGCGCGGCACCGCCCCAGAAGCCGTGCACGAGCACGATCGCGGGTTTGCTCATGGTGTTTCTCCTTGACGTGGCATGTCATCGAAACGTCACCGGCCCGGCCGATCCGGACCGCCGCGCGGACACGCAGCAACCAGCATAGGCGAGTCGCCTCTCGCCACCAACCCCGCACGGGCCGACGTGAGATGCAGCGCACAAAAAAAGACGCCCGCTGCAAGCAGCGGGCGCGAATCCCAGTCAAGGAGGTGTCACACGAACTACGGGTTCAGATTAAGGAAATCGCGCGTCACGGACAACGAATCGATTTCCATATCGATATGACACGACACGCTCATGCCGGCACTTCCCGGGTCGCGCAGTGGATGCCGCCGCCCCCGGACGCGATGCCGAGGATGTCGACCTGCACGATCGCGCGCTTCCCCGCATACGGGCGGAGGGCGGCGACCGCGGCCGCGTCGGCCGCCGCGTCGTTGAACTTCGGCATCACGATCGCGCCGTTGCACGTGTAGAAGTTGATGTAGCCGGCCGCGAAATGCGACAGCTGCCTTTCGCTCAGGCTCGTGCCGGCCGACGTGCCGAAGTTGACCGGCGGCACGAGTTCGACAATCTGCAGCGGCCGGCCATTCGCATCGGTCTGGCCGGCGAGGCGTTGCCGGTTCGCATCCGTCAATGCGCGCTCGCCAGTCGAATTCGACGCGTCGTAGCAGCACGCGACCACACCCGGCGCGAGAAACCGCGCATAGAAATCGACGTGGCCGTTCGTGATGTCGCTCTCGCCGGCCGGCGTCGCCGCGCCACCGGCACCGCCCACGCCGGCACCGCGCGGATAGGTTGCCGTGCCCGGCAGCCAGATGATCTTGCGCACGCCGAGCGTACGCTGCAACTCGGCGAGCACGGTATCTTTCGCCGTCGGCAGCAGTGTCGCGTTGGCGATGACACCGTTGGGGATGTCGAACAACTGCGGATTCCGGTTCACGTGCAGCACGGCCGATTCGGTAAGGATCGCCGTCGCATCACCGTCGAATTCGATCGCACCGCCTTCGAGCGTCAACGCGCTGCGGATCAGGTTCGCGCCTTTCGTCTGTGCCATCCAGCCCGCCACCGTACTGTCGCGGCCGAACGGCTGGAAGAACTTGCCCGCCTTCGACCGGTTGCTCGCGGCGGCTACCGCCGGCGGGATCGTCGCGCCGACGCCGTCGGTGTTTGCGTTGCCCCAGCCGTTGAAATTGAAGCCGACCGCGTTCAGCGCATTGCCGTTCGCGGTGTCCCTGACGAACACGCAGCCCGTGTCGCGCACCCAGAAGTCATTGAAGCCGTCGGCTAGCGGCACGAGGGTGATCCCGCCCGTGCCCGCCGGACGCGCCGCATAACGTGCATGCAGGTCGGGATTCGCGACGCTTGCAGTCGCGAGCAGCGCGCGGGCCGCGTCGAGATCGGCCGGCAGCACCAGCATGTTGACCGGCTCGGTTGCGCCGATCGCTTTCGCGACGTCCATCAGGTCGGCCCGAACCCGGTCGATGCCGGCATCCGTGCTTTGCGACGTGACGGGCATCCAGATGCCTTCCGTGCCGGACGCGAAAGCCATGTAGGTCGACGCGTGCGGCGCATCTTCGGCCGGCAGCCGGTACACGGCCTGCCGAGCCGACGGCGTCGGTGGCGTCACGCGCGGCGCGGAAGCCGCATCGGACGCTCCGTCGCCGCCACCGCACGCGGCCAGGCTGCCCAGCAGCGGCATGCCGAGCCACGCGGCCGAACAGCGGATGAATCCGCGTCGGCCGGTATCCGGCATGTGCCGCACGTGTTTGTCCACGCTTGCACGGGTCCCTTTTTTCGTCATGTGTTCACTCCATTGCGCAGCCGGCGCGCGTGCGCACGCCGGCTTCCGTCTATAGAGACGGATTTCATATTTTTTATCAGTAGTCCGGATCGACCGGCGAATGTCGGCAGCCGTACGAACCGGTCACGCAGACCGGCCCGCGGCCACGCTCAGGCCGGCTGCTGTTGCGTCGTGCAGTGGATGCCGCCGCCGCCCGCCGCGATGCCGTCGATATTCAGCTGAATGACGTCCCGGCCGGGAAACAGGTCGACGAGCGTGTCGCGCGTATTGCGGTCGGCCCGGCTGTCGCCGAACTGCGGCGCGATCACCGCGCGGTTGCACACGTAGAAGTTGATGTAGCCGGCCGCGAACTCCGCGTTCTCGTAGGTGTGCCGGACGGTCTTCGGGCCCGGCAGCACGACGACCTTCAACGGTCGGCCCTTCGCGTCGGTGGATTTCCGCAGGATCTCCAGATGCTGTCGCGTCACCGCGTGGTCGTACGAGGACGGGTCCGTGTCGAGCCCGGCCACCACGACACCCGGGCTCGTGAAGCGTGCGTAGAAGTCGGTATGCCCGTCGGTGATGTCCTTGCCGGCGATGCCGGGCAACCAGATGATCTTCTTCAGTCCCAACAACCGGCTCAGCTCCGCCTCGCACTGGGCCTGACTGACGCCCGGATTGCGGTTCGGATTCAGCACGCAGCTGCGCGTGATGATCGCCGTCCCCTCGCCGTCCACCTCGATGCCACCGCCTTCCAGCACCAGCCGCGTATCGACCAGCCGCGCACCCGCGCGTTCGGCGACGAACGGCGCGACTTCCGCGTCCTGGTCGTGTTCCTGCTTGTTGCCCCAGCCGTTGAAATTGAAGCTCACGCCGCCGAGCTGGCCCGACCCGTTCTTCACGAACACGGGCCCCGTGTCGCGCATCCACAGATCGTCGACCGGATGCTGGACGAGCTCGACCGATGCGCCGCACAGGCGCGACGCGATCGCGTAGTCCTGTTCCCGCACCAGCATCTTGAGCGGCTCGTGCGCGGCGATCGCCTTCGCGACCGCGGCGAGGTTCTCGCGCACCACGGGCAGGAGCCGCGCGCCCCAGATGTCCTCGCTCGGGCCGAACGCCATCCAGGTCGCCGTGTGCGGCGCGCCCTCGTCCGGCATGTGCCAGGCCGCGCCCTGCTGCGCATGCGCGGCGCGGCCGAGCAAGCCGCCCAGCGTGCTGGCGGCCAGCGCCGCGCCCGATACGGACAGGCCGCGTTTCAACAGTTGACGTCTCGTTGTCATGGCATTCCTCTTTCGCTTGCCGGTTGCTTCAATTGTTTCATGGTGTGCCGTCACGGTCGCGCCGTCTTGAAACCGAGCCAGGTTCGGCCTTCAAGACGCATCGTGGCCGGCGATTCGGCGATCGGCGTAAACAGCGTGCGCCGCGTCGACTCGTCCGGATAGATGCCCGGATCGCGCACCAGCGCCGGGTCCATCAGCTTCAGCGCACCCTGGTTCGCATTCGCGTAGCGCGTCGAATTCGAGATCTTCGCGATCACGTCCGGCCGCAGGATGTAGTTGATGAACGCATGCGCGTTGTCCGGATGTTTCGCGGATGCCGGAATGACCATCGCGTCGAACCACATCAGGCTGCCGATGCGCGGGATGTCGTACACGATATCGCGCTTCGGATCGCGCGCCTTCGCCTTCTGCGCGGCCAGGTTGATCGCACCGGAAAAGCCGACCGTCACGCACAGCTCGCCGTCGACCAGCTCGTTCGCATCGGACGACCCGACGAACTCGCGGATGAACGGCCGGACCTTCATCAGCATCGCCTGCGCGGCCGCATAGTCCTGCGCGGACGGATGCATCGGATCGCGGCCGATGTAGCGCAGCGCCAGCGGCAGCACCGTGCTCGCGGAGTCCTGCAGGCCCAGCCCGCACTGCGCGGCGATACGCGCCGCGAGCGCCGGGTTGAACAGCAGGTCGAGGCTGTCGGCCGGCATGTCCTTGCCGAGGATCGCGCGCACTTTGGCGCGGTCGTAGCCGACGCCCACGGTGCCCCACATGTACGGCACGCCGTACTGGTTGCCGGGATCGGATTGCGCCATCTGCTTCAGCAGCGACGGATCGAGATACTTCAGGTTCGGCAGCCGGCTCTTGTCGAGCTTGCGAAACACGCCGGCCTGGATCTGCTTGGCCATGAAGTCGTTGGTCGGCCATACGAGGTCGTAGCCGCTGTTGCCGGTCAGCAGTTTCGATTGCAGCGTCTCGTCGCTGTCGTATGCGTCGTAGCGAACCTTGATGCCGGTTTCCTTCTCGAACGCGGACACGGTATCCGGCGCGAAGTAATTGCTCCAGTTGTACAGGTTCAGCACCTTCTCTTCGTCGGCCCGGGCCGTTCCGGCCAGCACGCACAGCGCGAGGCCCGGTACAGCGAGGCGCAGCCATCCTTTCCGTTTCATCGGCCACTCCTCATCGATAACAGGACGACACGCCGTCGCTGGTGAGCAAGGTGCGATACATCTCCGGACGGCGATCGCGGAAGAAGCCCCACGATTGCCGGTCGGCGCGAATCGCGTCGAGGTCGAACGTGTGCACGAGCACGGCTTCGTCGGTACGGTTCGCCTCGGCCCGCTTCTCGCCCGTGTGATCCGCGATGAAGCTCGACCCGTAGAACACGCCTGTCAGCCCCTGCTGCTGCGGATTGCCGTTGCCGAAACCCGCTTCGCGGCCGATCCGGTTGGCCGCCACCACCGGCACCATGTTGGCCGCCGCGTGGCCCTGCATCGTGCGCTGCCAGTGGCCGGCCGAATCGAACTCGCTGCTGAACGGCTCCGAGCCGATGATGGTTGGAAAGCACAGGATCTCGGCGCCCATCAGCGCGAGGCAGCGCGCCGTCTCCGGGTACCACTGGTCCCAGCAGATACCGATGCCGATCCGGCCGAAGCGCGTGTCCCACACCTTGAATCCGGTGTCGCCGGGCGTGAAATAGAACTTCTCCGTATAACCCGGCCCGTCCGGGATATGCGTCTTGCGGTAGACGCCAAGCACGCGTCCGTCGGCATCCGCCACGGCGATCGAGTTGTACGCCGCATTGCCCGCACGCTCGAAAAAGCCGATCGGCAGCACGATGCCGAGCTCGCCGGCCAGCGCCGCGAAACGGGCGATCTGCGCGTTGCCTTCGAACGGCTGCGCAAGTTCGAGATGACGCACGTTCTGATCGACGCAGAAGTACGGCATTGCGAACAGCTCCGGGCACAGCACGAGATTCGCGCCCTGCGCGGCGGCCTCGCGGATCAGGCGTTCCGCGGTGGCCATGTTGTCTTCGAGATTCCAGCTGCCCGACGCCATCTGGACGGCGGCGACGATGATGTGTTTGGACGGCATTGCGATTGCTCCTCGGTGGGACCGGAAACCGCGGGTGGGACGTCGCTCAGCGCGCGACGGACGGCTGCTGCTGCGTCGAACAGTGGATGCTGCCGCCACCGATCGACAGCGTCGGAATCGGCAACATCACCACGTTACGCTCCGGGAATGCGCGACTGAAGACCTCACGCGCGGCCTGATCCTGCTCGACGCCGAACGCGGTCACGATCACCGCGCCGTTCACCAGAATGTAGTTCGCATAGCAGTCGCAGTAGCGCTCGGAGCCGAAGCGTTCGCTGACGATCGGCGACGGCAGGTCGATCAGCTCGAAACGGCGCCCGGCCGCATCGGTCGCGAGTTCCAGCGCGCGGCGGTTTTCGCGCATCACGCGGAAATAGTCGCCCTGCTCCGGCTGCGCGGCCTGGCACAGCATCCGGCCGGGCGCGATGAACGACGCGATGCCGTCCACGTGCCCGTTCGTCTCCACTTCGTCGGGATTGCCCGGCAGCCAGACGATCTTCTCGACGCCCAGCATGCGCCGGAGCTCCGCTTCGATCTCCGCGCGGCTCAGGTGCGGATTGCGGTTGGGATGCAGCAGGCAGCTCTCGGTGGTGACCAGCGTGCCCTGCCCGTCGACGTAGAACGAGCCGCCCTCCAGCACCATGTGCGAATTGAAGATCTCGGCACCGGCCGCGCGCGCGATGTCCTGCCCGGCCTGCTGGCAGCCGTCGTACGGCTGGTACTTCTCGCCCCAGCAATTGAAGCGGAACACAGCCGCCCCCAGCTCGCGCCGTTCGCCGACGAGGAAGATCGGCCCGCAATCGCGCAGCCAGTTGTCCTCGGCCGCGACCGGCAACACGTCGACACTCGCGCCCACCAGCTCGCGCGCGGCGTCGGCCTGGCTGTGGTGGACGGCCACCACGCAGCGCTGATAGCGGGCGATGGTCCGCGCGACCAGCGCGAACTCGCGGCACACCTGCGCGTAATGAACGCCCCACAGGTCCTCGCGCCCTTCGAGAACCGGCCATCCGAGCCACGTGGCATCCATGGATTCCCATTCGGCGGGCATCCGGTAACCGCGCTGGCGAGCATCAAAGCGACCCATCGATCAGCCTCCGTTGTGATTGATGGCCGATTGTGCGACAGGTTAAACTTGATGAATATTGATATTTTTTGGCTTAATTAATCAATTTACCTCATATCTCGATGCAACGCGTTCCGTCCCTGAAACTGCTGACCGGCTTCGAAGCCGCGGCCCGGCTGGGCAATTTCTCGCGCGCGGCCGACGAGCTGCACCTGTCGCAATCGGCGATCAGCCATCAGATCCAGCAGCTTGAAGCGCAACTCGGGCAGCCGCTGTTCCGCCGGCGCGGCCGCGGTGTCGAACTGACCATCGCCGGCGAGGTCCTGCAGCGCAGCGTGCAGCGCGCGATGGACACGTTGCGCGGCGGGCTCGACCGCATCGCGACCTATCTGAACCCGGGGCTCGTCGTGCTGGTGTGTCCCGCGCCGTTGCTGCACGGCTGGCTGCAGCCTCGCCTCGGGCAGCTACAGGAGATCCTGCCGGACCTGTGCCCGCTGCTGTCGACCGACGAGACGGCGCGTTATGTCGACGAGATCGACGTCGACATGACGATCGGCACGCGGCCGATGCTGCAGCCGGGCCTGCTGGATATCCCGTTCATGCGCGACGAATGGGTAACGGTGTGCGCGACGCCGCTCGCCGAGCAGCTCGAACGTGTGCCGCGCGGCGAGCACCCGCGGCATGCGGGGCTCATCTGTCTCGAAGCGAGCCTGACCGACGAGCGTCTGGCGACGGTGTTTCGCGAGCAGTTGTCGGATTTCCGGATGCACGCGATCTACGACGATCAGCGGCTCGTGCTGGACGCCGTGCTGCGCGGCCGCGGCCTCGCGTGCCTGCCGCGCCTCGTCGCGCAGGCCGGCATCGATCAGCGCACGCTGACCGTGCTCGCCGACTACCCGCGCCTGCCCGGCACCACGTGGTGGCTGTCGCGCATCGACGGCCCGTCGCGTTCGCCGATCGTCGAGCGGATGTTCGAATGGCTGGTCGAGCAAGGCCGGCAGTCGGGCGCGCCCGATCCGGCATCCGCCGCCATGCCGCTGCCGCCCGCGTAATCGCACGCCGCAAAAAAAACATCCCGCCGGCTGGCGGGACGTTCGTCACGATGCGAATGCGCGCGCGGCGCAATCGATCACGGTTCGTGGCGCAGATACCCTTCCTTGCTCGGATCGCGCATCCGCCACGACACGATCAGCGAGATCGCGCACAGCACCGTCACGTACCAGTAGAAGGTTTCCTCGCTGCCGACCGACTTGAACCACAGCGCGACGTACTCGGCCGAGCCGCCGAAGATCGCGTTCGCGACCGCATACGACAGGCCGACACCCATCGCGCGCACTTCAGGCGGGAACATCTCGGCCTTGATGAGGCCGCTGATCGACGTGTAGAAGCTGACGATCGCCAGCGCGACCGTGATCAGCACGAACGCGGCCACGGGGCTCGTCACGTCCTTCAGCGCATGCATCAACGGCACCGTGCCGATCACCGCGAACGAGCCGAACAGGATCATCGACGTGCGGCGGCCGATCCTGTCGGACAGCGCGCCGAACACCGGCTGCATCAGCATGTAGACGAGCAGCGCGACGGTCATCACGTTGCTGGCCGTCTTCGCATGCATGCCGGCCGTGTTCACGAGGTACTTCTGCATGTACGTGGTGAACGTGTAGAAGATCAGCGAGCCGCCGGCCGTGAACCCGACCACCGTGAAGAACGCGCCCTTGTGCTGCCACACGCCGCGGATCGTGCCGGCGTCCTTCTTGTCGCGCGACGCGCTCGTCGACGTTTCGTCGAGCGATTTCCGCAGGTACAGCGAGATCAGCGCGGCCGCCGCGCCGACCACGAACGGAATGCGCCAGCCCCACGCCTTCAGTTCGTCGGCCGACAGCGTCTGCTGCAGGATCACGAGCACCAGCAGCGCGCACAGCTGGCCACCGATCAGCGTCACGTACTGGAACGACGCGAAGAAGCCGCGCCGGCCCTTCAGCGCGACCTCGCTCATGTAGGTCGCGCTCGTGCCGTATTCGCCGCCCACCGACAGGCCCTGGAACAGGCGCGCGACCAGCAGCAGCGCCGGCGCGAGCGCGCCGATCTGCGCATAGGTCGGCAGCACCGCGATCACGAGCGAACCGCCGCACATCATCAGCACCGAGATCATCATCGCCGCGCGACGGCCGTGACGGTCGGCGATGCGGCCGAACAGCCAGCCGCCGATCGGACGCATCAGGAAGCCGGCCGCGAACACGCCGGCCGTGTTCAGCAGCTGCGTCGTGGTGTTGCCGCTCGGGAAGAACGCCGGCGCAAAGTACAGCGCGCAGAACGAGTAGATGTAGAAGTCGAACCACTCGACGAGGTTGCCCGATGAGGCGCCGACGATGGCGAACACGCGCCGCCGGGTGTCATGCGCAGACAGCGCAGCTTGGTCGGTCTGGACGTCCATGGGTTGGTCTGTTCCTTTTAGTACTTTCTGGGCGAGACGGCTCGGGGCCGCCGCGTACGGTCACACGTGGCACCGGTTCCGGCGCACGGCGCTACGGGATTTTAGCGAAATGTAAAGTAACAGGCTTTCCGGGTTCGTCCGGATGTAGAAAAATATTCTCCTGCCGCGCGTTCGTCATATGAAAACGCCAGCCCGCAGGCTGGCGTCCGATGCAAACTAGCCGAAAGCACCGCTCACACGCGTACCTCCGGCGGCACGTAGCGGCACTCGTAGCGCTTGCGTACGGTGCCGGCCTCGTCGACGCTTTCCAGGTACACGTCGAACTGCCAGAGCCGCGCCATGTGCTTGAGCACCTCGTCGCTGTCGTTCGACAGGTGGCGGTTGTCGGTCATGAAGTGGCGCAGCGTGAGGCTGCGGTCGCCGCGCGTGTTCACCGCCCACACCTGGATGTTCGGCTCGCGGTGATGGATGTCGTACTGCCGCGACAACGCCTGCCGCACGTACTGGTAGCCGGAATCGTCGTGGATCGCCGACACCTCGAGCGAATCGCGCATGTCGTCGTCGAGCACCGAGAACAGCCGCATCTCGCGGATCAGGTTCGGCGACAGGTACTGCGCGATGAAGCTCTCGTCCTTGAAGTTGCGCATCGCGTAGTGCATCGCCGGCAGCCACGGGGTGCCCGCGATCTCCGGAAACCACTTGTAATCCTCTTCCGTCGGCGCCTCGCAGATCCGCCGGATGTCGCTCATCATCGAAAAGCCGAGCGCATACGGGTTGATCCCGCTGTAGTACGGCTTCGTGACGGGCGGCTGGTAGACCACGTTGCTGTGCGAATGCAGGAACTCCATCATGAAGCCGTCTTCCAGCTTGCCCTGGTTATACAGCGTGTTCAGCAGCGTGTAGTGCCAGAACGTCGCCCAGCCTTCGTTCATCACCTGCGTCTGCCGCTGCGGGTAGAAATACTGGCCGATCTTGCGCACGATGCGGATCACTTCCCGCTCCCACGGTTCGAGCAGCGGCGCGTTCTTCTCCGCGAAATACAGCAGGTTCTCCTGCGGCTCGGGCGGATAACGACCCTCCTGTTCCTCCATCAGCTCGGGCTTCTTGCCGGGCAGCGTGCGCCACAGTTCATTCACCTGCGACTGCAGGTACGCCTCGCGCTCGCGCCGCAGCGCCGCTTCCTTCGACAGCGACGGCTTCTGCGGCCGCTTGTAGCGGTCGACACCGTAGTTCATCAGCGCATGGCACGAATCGAGCAGTTCCTCGACGCGATCGAGGCCGTAGCGCTCCTCGCATTCCGCGACGTAGTTCTTCGCGTACACGAGATAGTCGATGATCGCGTGCGCGTCGGTCCACAGCCGGAACAGGTAGTTGCCCTTGAAGAACGAATTGTGCCCGTACGCCGCGTGCGCGATGACGAGCGCCTGCATCGTCATCGTGTTCTCTTCCATCAGATACGCGATGCAAGGGTTCGAATTGATGACGATTTCGTACGCGAGGCCCATCTGGCCGCGGCGGTAGCTCTTCTCGGTCGAGAGGAAGTGCTTGCCGAACGACCAGTGACGGTAGTTGACGGGCATCCCGACCGACGCATACGCGTCCATCATCTGTTCGGCGCTGATCAGTTCGAGCTGGATCGGGTAGATGTCGAGCTCGTACTGTTCCGCGACCTGCGAGATGTGCGTGTCGTATTCCTCGAGCAGTTCGAACGTCCAGTCGGACGGGCACGGCAACGGCTTGCGTTCGGCAACGTTCATACGCGCTTCCTTTTGCCCGACACCGGGCAAGTCGGCGGCCGGCGGCGGCGGTTCGGCCTGCGCGCGTTGCTGCGCTGCGACAGGGCCGGCCGTGTCGTCGCCGGAGGGGCGCGGCTCGTAGCCGCGCGACTCGTTGTGCAGATGGCGGGTCGTCATGACATTTCCACCTGCTTTTCGAACAATTCGCGAAACACCGGGTAGATGTCGGCAGCCGATTCCGCTTTTTTCATCGCAAGATGCGGCTGCGACAGGGCCAGCTGCGCGTATTCCAGCCACAGGTTCTGCTCTTCCGGCGCGACCTGGATATACGCGAAGTAACGCGTCTTCGTGAGGATATCCTCTTCCAGGATTTTGCGACACTTGGGCGAATCGTCGGTCCAGTTGTCGCCGTCGGACGCCTGCGCGCCGTAGATGTTCCACTCGGTCGGCGAGTAGCGTTCGTTCATCACCTTGCGCATCAGCTCGAGCGCGCTCGACACGACCGTGCCGCCGCTCTCGGTCGAATGGAAGAAGGTATCTTCGTCGACTTCCTCGGCGCGCGTATGGTGGCGGATGAACACGACCTCGATGCGCTCGTAGTTGCGCTTGAGGAACAGGTAAAGCAGGATGAAGAAGCGCTTCGAGAGATCCTTGCGCTGCTCGTCCATCGAGCCCGACACGTCCATCAGGCAGAACATCACGGCCTGGCTCGACGGCTGCGGCTGCTTCACGCGGTTGATGTAGCGCAGGTCGAACGGATCGATGAACGGAATCCGCCAGATGCGCCCCTTCAGGTGATGGATCTCGGCCTCGAGCGTCGCGATTTCCGCGCGGCGGTCTTCCGGATCGCTCTTCATCAATTCGAGCTGCGCCTCGAGTTCGCGCAGCTCGTTGACGAGCGGCGAACCGAGCGCGATGCGCCGGCCGAGCGCGCTGCGCAGCGAACGCACGACATCGATGTTGTTCGGCGTGCCTTCCGCCGACCAGCCCGCGCGCACGTTCTTCCAGCTCGGCACCGTGAGCAGGTGCGTCTTCACGAGGCGCGGCAGTTCGAGATCGTCGAAGAAGTACTGCATGAACTCGTCGCGCGACAACTCGAACACGAAGTCGTCCTGCCCTTCGCCCTCGTTGCTCGCCTGACTGCCGCCGCCGCCCGCGCCACCCTGCGGACGCGGAATCTTGTCGCCGCGCACGTAGTCCTCGTTGCCGGGGTGCACGTACTCGCGACGCCCGCCCGGCCCGTGCCGGAAATTCGGCTCCGCGATGTCCTTGCGAGGGATCGTGATGCTCTGCGTGTTCTGGATGTCCTTGATGCTACGGTCGCGCACCGCGTCGGACACGGCACGACGAATGTAGTTCTTGACGCGACGCAGAAAGCGTTCGCGATTGGCGATACTCTTGTTCTTGCCGGCCAGCCTGCGGTCGATGATTTGATGAAGCACTGCCGGTCTCCCGCTCGAAAGTCGAAATGCCGGGACGCTCGCCGCACATGCCGTCTCCCGTCATGCGGGCGGCGCCTCTGAAAGCGCCCGTACGGACTCGCCGCACGGGCGCGGTACCGCGCGCGTCATGACGACTTGCGCACGCGCAGGTACCAGTCGCAAAGCAGCCTCACCTGCTTCGGCGTATAGCCCTTCGCGACCATCCGGTTCACAAAGTCCTCATGTTTGCGCTGCTCCTCCGCCGACCCCTTCGCGTTGAACGAAATCACCGGCAACAGTTCCTCGGTGTTCGAGAACATCTTCTTCTCGATCACGACGCGCAACTTCTCGTAGCTCGTCCACACGGGGTTCTTGCCGGCATTCGCCGCCCGCGCACGCAACACGAAGTTCACGATCTCGTTGCGGTAATCCTTCGGATTACTGATGCCGGCCGGCTTCTCGATCTTCTCCAGCTCCGCGTTCAGCGCGGCGCGGTCGAAGCTCTCGCCCGTGTCGTGATCGCGGAATTCCTGGTCCTGGATCCAGAAGTCCGCATACGTGACGTAGCGGTCGAAGATGTTCTGGCCATACTCCGAATACGACTCGAGGTAGGCCGTCTGGATCTCCTTGCCGATGAAATCCGCGTAGCGCGACGCGAGCACGTCCTTCACGAAGGACAGGTACTTCTGCTCGGTTTCCGGCGGGAACTGCTCGCGTTCGATCTGCTGTTCGAGCACGTACATCAGGTGCACGGGGTTGGCCGCGACCTCGCTCGAATCGAAGTTGAACACGCGCGACATGATCTTGAACGCGAAGCGTGTCGACACGCCCGTCATCCCTTCGTCCACGCCCGCGTAGTCGCGGTATTCCTGGTACGACTTCGCCTTCGGATCGGTGTCCTTCAGGTTTTCGCCGTCGTACACCTGCATCTTCGAGAACAGGCTCGAATTCTCCGGTTCGTGCAGGCGCGACAGCACCGAGAACTGCGACATCATCTTCAGCGTGCCCGGCGCGCAGACGGCTTCGGCGAGCGACGAGTTGCGGATCAGCTTCTCGTAGATCTTGGTCTCTTCCGACACGCGCAGGCAGTACGGCACCTTCACGACGAAGATCCGGTCGAGCAGTGCCTCGTTGTTGCGGTTGTTGCGGAACGCCTTCCACTCCGACTCGTTCGAGTGCGCGAGGATCACCCCGTCGAACGGAATCGCGCCGAAGCCTTCGGTGCCCTTGAAGTTGCCTTCCTGCGTCGCGGTGAGCAGCGGGTGCAGCACCTTGATCGGCGCCTTGAACATTTCGACGAACTCGAGCAGGCCCTGGTTCGCGAGGCACAGGCCGCCCGAGTAGCTGTACGCGTCGGCATCGTCCTGCGCGTACTGCTCGAGCTTGCGGATGTCGACCTTGCCGACGAGTGACGAGATGTCCTGATTGTTCTCGTCGCCCGGCTCGGTCTTCGCGATGCCGACCTGCCGCAGGATCGACGGATAACGACGCACGACGCGGAACTGGCGGATGTCGCCGTTGTATTCGTGCAGCCGCTTGACGGCCCACGGACTCAGGATGCTTTTCAGGTAGCGGCGCGGGATGCCGTACTGTTCCTCGAGGATCGGGCCGTCTTCGTCGTAGTCGAACAGCCCGAGCGGCGATTCGTTGACGGGCGAACCCTTCAGCGAATAGAACGGCACGCGCTCCATCAGTTGCTTCAGACGCTCGGCGATCGACGACTTGCCGCCGCCCACCGGACCGAGCAGATAGAGGATCTGCTTCTTCTCTTCGAGCCCTTGCGCAGAGTGGCGGAAATACGCGACCACCTGCTCGATCACTTCCTCCATTCCGTAGAACTCACGGAATGCGGGATAGACCTTGATGACCTTGTTCGCGAAGATCCGCGACAAGCGCGGCTCGTTGCGGGTATCGATGTGTTCAGGTTCCCCGATTGCTGCCAGCATGCGTTCACCAGCCGTCGCGTACGCGGATGGATCGTTCTTGCAGAGCGCGAGATACTCCTCCAGCGAGAGCTCTTCCTCTCGCGTTTTTTCGAAGCGGTTCGCGAAGCTGCTGTAAATATCCATGCTACCTCCCTCGCCTGAGTCTGAAGACGTGCCTGCCTTCGTACGACTGCGCAGAAGCAAGCGCGTTCGAATTCATCCTAAACCCTTTCTGTTTTTTTTTCACGAACTCTTCGTATGAAGTTCGTTATTCTCGACAACACCGCTTGGACAACACATTTCGTCGTTTTACAATCGATCTCCCGAGCCGCAGAAACTGCATCCGCCGCGTCTCGTCGAACGACAGAACGTCTTGTGCGTTGGACACATCCGACGTTGCCACTTCTCCCCTTCATCCCTATACGTTCGAGCGGCCGTTTACGACGACACGCTTCGCGCGCCGTTACAATTTTTTTGCGCAGCGCCCTTACGGAGATACCCGTACCATCGATGCGGACATACGACGCGCATCGTTGCGTGGATCCGTCGGCACAGGTCACGCGATGCACACGACGATGCACGATCGTGCATGCGCGCTGTCACATTTTGTTCGCCGCAAAAACGACAACGCCCGCAGGTCGCGGGCGTCGTTCGTCACCAAATGGGGATAGATGCGCGGCACGCGCGAATCAGAAGGTCTCCCAGTCGTCGGCGCCGGCGGTCGCGGTCGCGGTCGCGGCCGCTGGCGCCGGTGCGGGCGCAGCAGCGGCACTAGCTGGCTTGCGCGCCGGCATCGCCGCGGCCGTGCGTTTCGGCGGTGCATCGCGATCATCGCGCGCCGCAGCCTGACCTGCGGCCGAGGGTGCACGCGGCGCATGACGCGCCGCAACCGGAGCGACAGCACCCGAGCGCGCCGCGTCGCCGTCGAGCTGGAATACCGACGCCGTTTCGCGCAGGCGCGCCGCCTGTTCGTCGAGCGACTGCGCGGCGGCCGCGGCTTCCTCGACGAGCGCCGCATTCTGCTGCGTGACCTCGTCCATCTGCGCGACCGCGCGCGCCACCTGGTCGATCCCGCCGCTCTGCTCCTCGGACGCCGCCGCGATCTCGCCCATGATGTCCGTCACGCGCTGCACCGCACCGATCACGTCGCTCATCGTGCGCCCTGCTTCGTCGACCAGCGTGGAACCCGACCGGATGCGCTCCACCGACGCGTCGATCAGCGCCTTGATCTCCTTGGCCGCGGCCGACGAACGCTGTGCAAGACTGCGCACCTCGCCCGCGACGACCGCGAAACCGCGGCCTTCCTCGCCGGCGCGCGCCGCTTCGACGGCCGCATTCAGCGCAAGAATGTTGGTCTGGAATGCGATTCCTTCGATGATCGCAATGATGTCCGCGATCTTTGCCGAGCTGTCGTTGATCTCGCCCATCGTGCCGACCACCTGGCCGACCACCGTATTGCCCTTGTTTGCAATCTCCGATGCGTTCGCGGCCAGCGAGCTTGCCTGGCGCGCATTGTCCGCGTTCTGTTTCACGGTGCCGGTCAGTTGCTCCATGCTCGACGCGGTTTCCTGCAGCGCGGCGGCCTGTTCCTCGGTGCGCGACGACAGGTCGATGTTGCCGGCCGCGATCTGGCGGGCCGCCGTCGCGATCGACTCGCTGCCGCCGCGCACGGTGCGTACCGTGTCGACCAGCCCGCGCTGCATCTTCGCCAGGCCCTCGAGCAGTTGGCCCATCTCGTCGCGCCGCTCCACGACGATCGGCCGGCGCAGGTCGCCTGCGGCGATCGCGTCGAAATGCGTGAGCGCGTCGGCAATCGGGCGGCCGATCGCGCGGCTCAGCGTCAGCCACGACAGCAGCGCGGCGCCGATACCTGCCACGAGCGCGACGATCGACAGGACCCGCAACGTGTCGAACATCGATTCCGCACTGTCGAAACCCGCCTTCGCGTCGGTGAACTGGAAGTTGCGCAGCGCTTCGCTGGACACCGAGAGGTCGTTGTAGAGCGCCTGGAGCTGCTTGGCGCCGTCGCCGATGCGATCGCGCTGGTCCGCTCCGAGGATGCTCGCGAACGCGTCACAGCCGCGTTGCAGCGCCTGTCGCTTCGCGGCCACATCCTGCGCGAGCCGATCCTCCTCCGGCCCGCGCGGCAGCGCGAGATACTTCTGCCACCACGCATCGGCCTGCGTGCGCATTGCGCGGCTGCGCTCGACGGCGGCCGCCGAGTCCGGTGTACCGGCCAGCAGCGCCGCGCGGTCGAGTGCGAGGCGCTCGCGCGCCGCGAACATTTCCGCGACCGCCACGTCGACCGCGCTCGGCATCTGGTTCGTGAAAATTTCGCGCGTCGAGTCGTTCGAACGCGTCATCCCGTACAGCCCGAGCACGCCGGTTACGCCCAGCAGCACCGCCAGAAACGCCATCGTCAAACCGATGCGCGCGCGAATCGTCAGGTTCCTGAACACCATCATCCTTCCTGTGTAGCGACGTCATGAACGGGCCAGGCCCGTTGGCTCGAAGCATTGCTTCTCCTGGTGCATTTACGACCGTGCGACGCACAACTTGATGGTTTTCACGGATTTTTTCGAATAATTCGTCTGTTTATTACAAATAGCTGAACGAATAATGCAACGTCGTGCAATCTCGGCAAGCAGGATGGAAAAAGGTTCGCCGGCGCTCCGGCGCGTGGCCGCGAGCGCGGCCGGCCATCTCGTGTGACGAGCCGGCCGTGCTGCGGAATCGGGGATCGGGGGTTGGAGATCGGGCCCTAATCGGCCAGTTCGGCGAGCGTCGGAATCGACGGCTGCGCGCCCGCGCGCGTGACCGACAGCGCCGCCGCGCGTTGCGCGAAGCGGATGGCGGTGTCGACGTCCGCGCCGGCCGCGAGCCGTGCGGAAAAACCGCCGATGAAGGTGTCGCCGGCCGCCGTCGTGTCGACGGCCTGCACGGCCGGGGCCGGATAGTGCCGCGCAACGCCGTCGGCGGTCAGCGCAAGCACGCCGCGCGCGCCGAGCGTGACCAGCACGTTGCGCGCGCCGCCGGCCTGCAGCGCACGCGCGGCGGCTTCCGCCTCGGCCGGATCGCGCACGGGCAGCGCGGTCAACGCGGCCGCCTCGACCTCGTTCGGGATCAGGTAATCGACGAGCGGCAGCCAGCCCGCCGGCAACGGCGCGACGGCCGGGGCCGGATTGAGCACCACCGTGCGGCCGAGCCGCCGTCCGGCCGACAGCGCCGCGAACACCGTGTCCGGCGGCGTCTCGAGCTGGCAGATCAGCACGTCGGCCGACGCCAGCGCGGCCTCGTGGCGCGCAATCGTTTCGGTCGTGACCTCGCCGTTGCCGCCCGCGACGATCACGATCGCGTTCTGGCTCGCATCGTCGACGACGATCAGCGCGACGCCGGTCGACGCCGACGTGCTCGTCGCCAGCCCCGTGCAGTCGATTCCCTCGGCTTCGAGGCCCGCGCGCAATGCCGTGCCGTGCGCATCCGCGCCGACGCAACCGATCATCGCGACCTGCGCGCCGAGCCGCGCAGCGGCGACGGCCTGGTTGCCGCCCTTGCCGCCCGCCGCCTGCGCGAACGCGTGACCGGCGAGCGTTTCGCCCGGCAGCGGCAGTCGCGGCGCACGCACGACGAGATCCATGTTGAGGCTGCCGACCACCGTCACGCGGCCGGCACCCGCCGCGGGCGCCGTCATGCGCGGCCGCCCGGTGCAGGCGGCTCGCGGTAGATCGCGGTCGATTCGCGCAGCACAAGGCGCGGCGACACGACCCGGCGGCGGCTCGGCGCGGCCGTCGAGCCGCCGCCGATCCGCTCGATCAGCGTCTGCGCGGCCATTTCGCCGAGCGCGCGCACCGACTGGCCGACCGTCGACAGCGCCGGATACGTGTAGCGGGAAAATTCGATGTCGTCGAAACCGATGATCGAGCAGTCGTCGGGCACGCGCATCCCGCGCTCGGCCGCCGCGCGCAGCGCGCCGACGCCCATCAGGTCGTTGCCCGCGAAGATCGCGCTCGGCCGCACCGATTCGAACAGCCGCGACGCCGCGTGATAACCGCCGAGGCACGAGAAATCGCTTTCCGCGATCGCGCCCGGCATGATGTCGATCCCGCGCTCGGCCATCGCGCGGATGAAGCCGTGCACGCGCATCGCACTGACCGCCGTGTCGGTCGGCCCCGTGATGCAGCCGATCTTCGCGTGCCCGAGTTCGAGCAGGTGACGCGTCGCCAGGTAGGCGCCGCGCTCGTGGTCGATCTGCACGAGGTCGGCCGCGAGCCCCTCGATGTTGCGGTCGACCACGACGAGCGGCGCATGCGCGTCCGCGAGCGTCTCCGCAAGCACCGCATCCTCGCCCGCCGACGCAACGATCAGCCCGTCGATGCGTTTTTCCTGCAGCACGCGCAGGTAGTTGCGCTGCTTCTTGGGATCGTCGTCCGAATTGCAGAAGAACACGCAATAGCCGTTGGCCGCGCACTGGTCTTCAATGCCGCGCGCAAGCTCCGCGAAATACGGATTCGTGCTGTTCGGCACGACGAGGCCGATGGTCGCCGTCGAGCGTGCCTTCAGCGAGCGCGCCACGGCCGAAGGCACGTAGTTCAGCTCGCGGATCGCGCCCTCGACCTTCGCACGCACATCCGCGGACACCGGCCGCGAATTGTTCACCACGTGCGAGACGGTCGTAAACGACACGCCCGCCATGGCCGCCACATCCTTGATCGTCGCCATTTCCCGTTTCTCTCTGGTCTGTTCTGTCTGTCGTACTACCGGGCGCGCGCGCGCCGGCTGCGATACGTGTCGAGCACGACCGCCACCACGATCACCGCGCCGGTGATGATCCGCTTGGTCGGCTCGTTCGCACCGATCTGCGCCAGCCCCGCGGCCAGCACGGAGATGATCAACACGCCGAAGAACGTGCTGATCACCGAGCCGCGCCCGCCCATCAGGCTCGTGCCGCCGATCACGACGGCCGCGATCACCTGCAGTTCGAGGCCCACGCCCGCATTCGGGTCGGCGGCCTCGAGCCGCGAAATCTGGAACAGCGACGCGAGCCCCGCGAGCGCGCCCATCAATGCGAATACGAGAATTTTATACGGACGCGGGTTAACCCCTGCAAGTCGGACCGCTTCTTCGTTGGTGCCGATCCCGACGAGATAGCGCCCGAACACGGTGCGCGTGAGCCCGAACTGGGCCGCGATCATCACCGCGACCGCGATCAGGAACGCCGGCGAGATGCCCAGCGCGATCGGATTCGACAGGAAATCGAACGCGTCGCCGATATAGGCCGTGCGCGAATTCGTCAGCTGGTATGCGAGGCCGCGCGCGGCCTCCAGCACACCGAGCGACACGATGAACGACGGGATCCGCCAGCCGACCGTGACGGCGCCCGTCAGCGCGCCCGTGACGGTCGCGGCCGCGATCCCGATCAGCGCGGCCGGCAGCGGCCCCCACTGCCATTTCAGCGCGGCGACGCTGACCATCGACGCGGCGAGCGCGAGCACCGAGCCGACCGACAGGTCGATCCCGGCGATGATCAGCACGAAGGTCATCCCGACCGACATCACGACGAGATCGGGAATCTGGTTCGCGATCGTGCTGAACGTATCGTAGGTCAGGAAATGCGAGCTCAGCATCGAAAACAGCGCGATCATCGCGGCGAGCGCGCCGGCGAGCCCGAGATAGTTCGACAGGCCGAGCCGCGTGCCGGACAACGTGCGCGCGCGGCGCCCCGTCGCGGTCTGCTGTGCGCCTGCGTCGGTCGGGGATACGGGAGGCTGGGTCATTACTGTCGTCCTGTCGTCGAAGTGCCCGGAGCGGCGCCTTGCGCCGGCCCGGCGTCCGGATGCTGCGCGCCGCCCGGCGGCGTCTCGCGGCCGAAGCCGGCGAACGCCGCGGCCAGCAGCGCATCCTGGGTCCAGTTGCCGCGCTCGAACACGGCGGTCATGCGGCCGGCCGACATCACGCCGATCCGGTCGCAGATCAGCATCAGCTCGCGCAGGTCGCTCGACACGACGACGAGTGCACGGCCTTCGCGCGCGAGCGCGCCCATCAAAGTGTAGATCTCGAACTTCGCGCCGACGTCGATCCCGCGCGTCGGCTCGTCGAACAGCAGCACGCCCATGTCGCGCGCCAGCCAGCGGCCGATCACGACCTTCTGCTGGTTGCCGCCCGACAGTTCGCCGACCGCCTGCGTCGCACCGTGCGTGCGGATCCGCAGCGCGTCGATCTGCTGCTCGGCGAGCGCCGTTTCGCGCACGGTATCGACGATGCCGCCGCGCGCGAACCGGTCGAGCTGGCCGAGCGACACGTTCGCGGTCACCGACTGCGACAGCAGCAGCCCTTCACCCTTGCGATCCTCGGTGATCAGCGCGATGCCGTGCTTCACTGCATCGACGGGCGAACCGATCCGCGCCGGCTTCAGCGGCTGGCCGACCGCGATCGTCCCCGCATCCGGCGTATCGGCGCCGTAGATCAGCCGCAGCAGCTCGGTGCGCCCTGCGCCGATCAGCCCTGAAATTCCAAAGATCTCGCCTGAGCGGATCTCGAGCGACACGTCCCGCACCGCCGTCCCGCGCGAGAGACCCGACACGACGAGCCGCGGCGCGCCGATATGGCGCTCGCCGAGATCGATGTGCTCGCCGATCTCGCGCCCGACCATCAGCGTGACGAGCCCGTCGGACGTCGTCGCCGCCATGTCGCCCGCATGCACGAGCCGGCCGTCGCGCAACACCGCGACTCGCTCAGCGACGCGCGCGAGTTCCTCGAGCCGATGCGAGATGTAGACGATGGCGACACCGCGCGCCTTCAGCCGGTCGATCTGCTCGAACAGCAGCTCGACTTCGCGCGCCGTCAGCATCGCGGTCGGCTCGTCGAGAATCAGCACGCGACAGTCGCCGATCAGGTTGCGCGCGATCTCGACCATCTGCTGGTGGCCGATGCCGAGCGCGCCGACCGGCGTATCGGGATCGACCTCGTCGAGCCCGACCTGCGCCATCGCGGCACGCGCGTCGTCGCGCAGCCGTGCACGGTCGATGATCCCGAAGCGCCGCGGCAGGCGATTCAGGAACAGGTTTTCGGCGACCGTCAGCGTCGGCAGCAGGTTCAGCTCCTGCATCACCATGCGCACGCCGAGCGCCTCGGCCTGCGTGCGGCTCGCCGGCGCATACGGTTGGCCGCCGAGCTGCATCGTGCCGGCGGTCGGTTCGACGAGCCCGCCGATGATCTTCGACAGCGTGCTCTTGCCGGCGCCGTTCTCGCCCGTCAGCGCAAGCGCGTGGCCCGCCTCGAGCGTCAGCGTGACGTCGGCGAGCACCGGTTCGGCATAGGTCTTGCCGATGCCGGAGACGGACAGCACGGGATGGGCTGAACGGGAGGGTTGGAAGGTCGGTTCCATCGCGATCCTGGTTGCGGCCGCTGGTACGCGGCGCGCGGGTGTGACGCTCACAAGTGCATGTGCATGCAGTGGCCGTGATCGCGCTCACCCCTGATAACGGCCGCCGCGCCGGATTCTTGAGGGCGGCGGCCGCATCGGGGCCGCGTCACTTCGTCACGAGATCCACCGGCGTCTCGACCACGCCCGACATGTCGGCCTGCTTGCGATGCTCGGCAATCGCCTTGAGCGCCGTGTCGATGCCGAACACGGCCTGCTTCGCCGCGTATTGGTCGGCGGTCGCGACCACGCGGCCGTCCTTCAGCATCGGCTTGATCGCGTTGATGTTGTCGTAGCCGACCACGAGCACCTTGCCCTGCTTGCCGGCCGCGCGCACGGCCGACACGGCGCCGATCGCCATGTTGTCGTTGCCGCACAGCAGCGCCTTCAGGTTCGGGTATTCGTTGAGCATCGCGGATGCGACCGCATTGCCCTTGTCGATCTCCCATTCGCCGGACTGCACCGACACGACCTTCATCCCGCCCGCCTTCATCGCGTCCTGGAAACCGGCCGTGCGCTGCTGCGCATTGGTCGTCGTCGACACGCCTTCGACGATGCCGACCTGGTCGCCCGCCTTCAGCCGCTTCGCGAGGTAGTCGCCGATCTTGCGCGCGCCCTTGCGGTTGTCCGGGCCGACGAACGGCACGTTCAGGTTCTTCGACTTCAGCACGTCGGGATCGAGCCGGTTGTCGATGTTCACGACGATGATGCCCGCATCGACCGCCTTCTTCACGACCGGCACGAGTGCCTTCGAATCGGCCGGCGCGAGCACGATCGCGTCGACCTTCGACACGATCATCTGCTCGACGATGCGGATCTGGTTCGCGGTGTCGGTCTCGTCCTTGATGCCGTTGGTGATCAGGTCGAACTGGCTTGCATTGTGTTTCTGGTATTCCTTCGCGCCGGTTTCCATCGTCAGGAAGAACTCGTTGGCGAGCGACTTCATCACGAGCGCGACCTTCGGCTTGGCCGCCGATTGCGCGTGGACGGCCGGTGCGGCAGCGACCGCGACGGCGGCGAGCGCGGCGGTCAGGAAGCGACGGCGAAACAGGACATTCATACACATCTCCTGGCGACTGGCCCAATGGGCCGGACTGTTGTTTTAATGTGAGCAAACGTTTGCGCCACACTACCCGAGCAATGGCCATCGATGCTGCTGTCGGTACCACGAAATGGAAGCAAGGCAGACGGCCGACTGCCTGGCGCGTGCTGTCGTTGACGCGCCGCCGCCAGCGGGACCGCCGGCGGAGTGAGGGCTATGCTGTACCGATTCGCTTCGACGCGCAACCTGTCTGATCAATAATTAAGGGTTTATTCGGAGCGCGCGCGTCGCGCATTACGCCGGGTCCTGCGGCGCGGGTTCGTCTTCATCGGACGACGGCGGCTCGCCGAAGCGGTTCGCATGCGGCGTGCCGGCGATGAAGCCGTTCATCACGAACAGCGCGATCGCGCCGACGATCGGCACGAAAATCAGCAGCATCCACCATCCCGACTTGTCGATGTCGTGCAGCCGCTTCACGCCGACGGCAAGCGACGACCACACCGCGACGACCGCGATCGCGACCAGCACAAGCATCGCCAGCAGCGGCAGGTCGTCATCCGGCGAACCGCGGGAACCCGCATCGAAAACCGCGCTGATCAACGCGGAAACCAGCGCGTAGATCCACCACGGCATGCGGCCGATCCGGCCTTCGAACGAAAAGAGAAACCATTTGAGATTCATTGTTTAGCGCTTCTCCGTACGTGTTGCGCGCGGCGTGATGTGCGTTCGAGTGGGTTGGAACCGGCAATCCGCATGCGTTGTTTGCTGAACGATGAGGGCTTGTCGGTTTCGCTTCTCGCACTTCGACGCAGCGTTGCGTTGTGCCGCGGGTGCCGGTCAGTCAGGCCGTGAAGCGGCCCGAACGCCCGTCATCCAGCATTCAGGCGCATTGAATCATATCTTCCGAAGCGTGGCCCGTTCGACAGGGCCGAAACGAAGCGTTCGAATGTGCCGTCTTGTTTTTCTGCTGGCAGGCGAACGCGCGTCGAGCGCCGCTCGCGGCGCATCGGACTGGAAACCGCGACTGCGGTCGATGATTCGATTATTCGACGAGTCGGTCAGCCATGACAGCGGCGGCGCATCCCCTGCCCCTGCCGCCGCCCTGTGCATGGCAACCTGCGCGCACATCGCGCCGTCCGCGGGCAACTTTCCGGGACGGCGCGCGGCGCGCCACCATCAGACGGCTTCGCGCAACATCCCCGCGATTTCCGCTTCGTTCAGGTGCGGCGCGAACATCTCGATCAGCCGGTACGCATACGCGCGCAGGAACGCGCCCTTGCGCAGCCCGACCCGCGTCGTGCTTGCCTCGAACAGATGCTGCGTATCGAGTTCGACGAGCCCCGTGTCGCGCTGCGGATCGTAGGCCATCGCCGCGACGACGCCGATCCCCATCCCGAGCTCGACGTAGGTCTTGATCACGTCCGCGTCGATCGCGGTCAGCACGACGTCGGGCACGGCACCCGCCTGCGTGAACGCCTGGTCGATATGCGAGCGGCCCGTGAAGTCCTGGTCGTACGTGATGATCGGGTATTCGGCGATTTCCTCGAGCGTCAGGTTCTCACGGCCGACGAGCGGATGGCCCTTCGGCACGACGACCGTGTGATGCCACGAATAGCACGGGAACGTGACGATGTCCGGATAGCGGTCGAGTGCCTCGGTCGAGATGCCGAGATCGGCCTCGCCGTTCAGGATCATCTGCGCGATCTGCTGCGGGCTGCCCTGACGCAGCGCGAGATGCACCTTCGGGAACACGTCGGTGAACTGCCGGATCACCTTCGGCAGCGCGTAGCGTGCCTGCGTGTGCGTCGTCGCGACGACGAGGTGGCCGCTGTCCTGGTCGGCGAACTGGCGTGCGACGCGGCGCAGGTTCTCGGCGTCGAGCAGCATCCGCTCGATCAGCTGGTGCACGGCCTTGCCGGGCTCCGTGAGCCCCGTCAGCCGCTTGCCGCGCCGGATGAAGATGTCGACGCCCAGTTCATCCTCGAGATCCTTGATCTGCTTCGACACGCCCGACTGCGACGTGTACAGCACGTTCGCGACTTCCGTCAGGTTCATGTTCTGGCGCACCGCTTCGCGCACGAACCGCAATTGCTGAAAATTCATGGGTATGCCTCTTAGGCTGTCGTTGTTTGATTGTCGAATCGGAGCGGTTTCCGCCCTCTGCCCAGCATTCTCTCGTCAACGCGCGGGAAACACACGCACCGCGCGCGGCACGGCCGTCGCGCCGTCGCCGACCTGCAGCGAGAGCGCACGCCACGCGTCGCGATCGAGTTCCGCCTCGAGCGCACCGCCCGCGCGCGCCTCGAGCTCCACGCGCACCGAACCGCCGAGCGGGATCACGCGGCGCACGTCCACCGCGATGCCGTCCCGATGCCCTTCGCCCGTCGGCCAAAGCTGCAGGTCGTGCGGCCGCACGTACGCGTTCGCGGGGCCCGCGAAATCGGCATCGACCTCGATCGGCGCGGCCGCGCCCTCGGCGACGAAGCCGCGCCCGGCGACCGTGCCCGGCAGCCGGTTGGCAGCGCCGAGGAACTCGTACACGAACGCGCTCTGCGGATGATCGTAGACGTCCTGCGGGCTACCGACCTGCTCGACGTGGCCGCGGTTCAGCACGACGATGCGGTCCGCGACTTCCAGCGCCTCTTCCTGGTCGTGCGTGACGAAGATCGTCGAGATATGCAGGTCGTCGTGCAGACGACGCAGCCAGCCGCGCAGTTCCTTGCGGACCTTCGCGTCGAGCGCGCCGAACGGTTCGTCGAGCAGCAGCACCTTCGGCTCGACCGCGAGCGCGCGGGCGAGCGCGATGCGCTGGCGCTGGCCGCCCGACAGCTCGGACGGATAGCGCTGCGCGAGCCAGTCGAGCTGCACCAGCTTCAGCAGGTCGTGCACCTTGTCGCGAATCGCGGCTTCCGACGGCCGCTCGCGGCGCGGCTTCACGCGCAGCCCGAACGCGACGTTCTCGAATACCGTCATGTGGCGGAACAGCGCGTAATGCTGGAACACGAAACCGACCTGACGGTCGCGCGCGCCGACCGATGCGACGTCGAGCCCCTGCAGCACGACCTGGCCGGCGTCCGCGTGCTCGAGGCCCGCGATCACGCGCAGCAGCGTGGTCTTGCCGCAGCCGGACGGCCCGAGCAGCGCGACCAGTTCGCCGGGCGGGAAGTCGAGCGAGACGTTGTCGAGCGCCGTGAAATCGCCGAAGCGCTTCTGAAGGTTACGGACGGTGATACCCATTCTGGTTGCCTCTTTACGATTTCGACGAAACGGCGGCGACGGGGCCGGCATGTGCGGGAACGGCGTCGCGCGCGCCGGCCAGTTCGGCGGCGAGATGACGCTCGGCGAGCAGCTTGAGCGCGAGCGTGACGAGCGCGAGCAGCGCCAGCACCGACGCCACCGCGAACGCTGCCGCGAAGTTGTATTCGTTGTACAGGATCTCGACGTGCAGCGGCATCGTGTCGGTCACGCCGCGGATATGGCCCGACACGACCGACACCGCGCCGAACTCGCCCATCGCGCGCGCATTGCACAGGATCACGCCGTACAGCAGGCCCCACCGCACGTTCGGCAGCGTCACGCGGCGGAAGATCTGCCAGCCCGACGCGCCAAGCACGCGCGCGGCCTCTTCCTCGTCGGTGCCCTGCGCCTGCATCAGCGGAATCAGCTCTCGCGCGACGAACGGGAACGTGACGAAGATCGTCGCGAGCACGATGCCCGGCACCGCGAAGATGATCTGCACGTCGTGGTCCTGCAGCCACGGCCCGATCCAGCCCTGCGCGCCGAACAGCAGCACGTAGACCAGGCCCGAGATCACCGGCGACACGGAGAACGGCAGGTCGATCAGCGTCGTCAGCAACGCCTTGCCGCGGAATTCGAACTTCGCGATCGCCCACGATGCGCACACGCCGAACACGAGGTTCAGCGGCACGGCGATCGCGGCGACGGTCAGCGTCAGCTTGATCGCCGCCCAGGCATCGGGATCGGCCAGCGATTCGAGGTAGAAGCCGACACCCTTTCTCAGCGCCTCGACGAACACCGCGGCGAGCGGCACGACGAGGAAGAACGCGAGGAACGCCAACGCGATGCCCGTGAGCAGCCAGCGCACGACGCGCGACTCGCTGACGGGGTCGAGCCGCTTCGCGGCGCGCCCGCGCGCGGCCGACGACGGGGTTTTCAGCACGACGGTGGCCTCCTGGTTCATTGCTGGCCTCCTGCCGCGGTTGCGACGACGGTCGCGGGTGCGGGGCCGCTCGCGCCCTTGCTCGTGCGGCGCTGCAAATACCATTGCAGCGTGTTGATCAGCAGCAGCATCAGGAACGACACGACCAGCATCACAACCGCGAGCGCGGTCGCGCCCGCGTAGTCGTACTGTTCGAGCTTCGTGATGATGAGCAGCGACGTGATCTCGGATTTCATCGGCACGTTGCCGGCGATGAAGATCACCGAGCCGTATTCGCCGAGCGCACGCGCGAACGCCAGCGCGAAACCGGTGAGCAGCGCCGGCAGCACGGCCGGCAGCACGACGCGGCGGAACGTCAGCCAGCGCGACGCGCCGAGGCACGCGGCGGCCTCTTCCTGCTCGCGCTCGAAATCCTCGAGTACCGGCTGCACGGTGCGCACGACGAATGGCAGCCCGATGAAGGTCAGCGCGACCAGCACGCCGGCCGGCGTGAACGCGATCTTGATGCCGAGCGGCGCGAGATACTGGCCGACCCAGCCGTTGGTCGCATAGACGGCCGCAAGCGAAATGCCGGCGACCGAGGTCGGCAGCGCGAACGGCAGGTCGACGATCGCATCGACGATCCGCTTGAACGGGAACGTGTAGCGCACGAGCACCCACGCGACGAGGAAGCCGAACACGGCGTTGATCAGCGCGCCGCCGAGCGCGGCCGAGAACGTCAGCCGGTACGATGCGAGCACGCGCGGCGACGTGACGGCGGTGACGAACTGGTCCCACGACAGCGTCGCGGTCTTCAGGAACGTGGCGGCGAGCGGAATCAGCACCACGAGGCTCAAATAGGCCACCGTGATGCCTAGCGTCACGCCGAAACCGGGCAGCGCGCTCGGCTTGCGAAAGGTGTACGTCGTCATCGGATGCTCTTGCTGGGTCGTTGCTGCTCATGGGTCCGACGCAAACGCCGGCGCGGTGAATCGCGCCGGCGGCCCGTCGGGGATGCGGCGCACTGCGTGGCGCACCGCTGTGGTTATGGCGTTACTGCGGCTTGTAGATCGAATCGAACACGCCGCCGTCCGCGAAATGCGTCTTCTGCGCATTCGTCCAGCCGCCGAACGTGTCGTCGACCGTGTACAGCTTCAGCTTCGGGAACTGCTTCGTCAGTTCGGCCGGCACGTTCTTCGAACGCGGCCGGTAGTAGTTGCGCGCCGCGATCTCCTGGCCCTGCGGGCTGTACAGGAAATTCAGGTACGCGTCGGCCAGCTTGCGCGTGCCCTTCTTGTCGACCACCTTGTCGACCACCGCGACGGGCGGCTCGGCCAGGATGCTCACCGACGGCACGACGATCTCGAACTTGTCGGTGCCGAACTCCTTGACCGACAGGAATGCCTCGTTTTCCCATGCGATCAGCACGTCGCCGATCCCGCGCTGCACGAAGCTCGTCGTCGCGCCTCGCGCGCCCGAATCGAGCACACCCGCATTCTTGTAGAGCTTCGTGACGAATTCCTTCGCCGTCTGCTCGTTGCCGCCCGGCTTGTGCAGCGCGTATGCCCACGCGGCCAGGTAGTTCCAGCGCGCGCCGCCCGACGTCTTCGGGTTCGGCGTGACGATCGAGATGCCCGGCTTGGTCAGGTCGTCCCAATCCTTGATCCCCTTCGGATTGCCCTTGCGCACGAGGAATACGATCGTCGACGTGTACGGCGAAGCGTTGTCGGGCAGGCGCTTCTGCCAGTCCTTGTTGACAAGCCCCTTGTTCGCGAGCGCGTCGATGTCGTAAGCGAGCGCCAGCGTGACCACGTCGGCCTGCAGGCCGTCGAGCACCGATCGAGCCTGCGCGCCCGAGCCGCCGTGCGACTGCTTGAAGTTGACGGTCTCGCCCGTCTTCGCCTTCCACTCCTTGCCGAACGCCTGGTTGAAGTCCTGATACAGCTCGCGCGTCGGGTCGTACGACACGTTCAGGAAGGTCGTATCGGCCTGCGCATGCGTCGCGACGCCCAGCGCCGCCGCCGCGCCCAGCGCGAGTGTTGCGATCAGGCGGCCCACCCCGCCCACCAGCCCCGTATTGCGCTTCGCCATCCTTGGTTCTCCAGTGTTGTCGGTATTGCGATGTCGGGCCAGTCTAACGAACGGGTTACATGATTAAAAATAATCGTTCTTCATTTTTTAATACTCAAAAGTGCTAACGCAGACGGGATGGACGGTTGCGGCGGATAAACCGGCGTCCGGACGTCGCGGAATCGCGTCGGAACCGGCGCGATCGCGTCGAACCTCACGTAACACTTGAATTTCGCGAAGTACTGTATAAAAATACAGCTCACTGTCTATCCATACAGTTGAGCCATGACCAAACTCACCGCCCGTCAGCAGCAAGTGTTCGACTTGATCCGTCGCGCGATCGAACGCTCCGGATTCCCGCCCACCCGCGCCGAGATCGCGGCCGAACTGGGCTTCAGCTCGCCGAATGCGGCCGAGGAGCACCTGCGCGCACTGGCGCGCAAGGGTGTGATCGAGTTGGCCGCCGGCGCGTCGCGCGGCATCCGCCTGCTCGGCCTCGAAGATTCCCCGCACCAGTTCACGCTGCCGCATGCCGGCCTGATGCAGCTGTCGCTGCCGCTCGTCGGCCGCGTCGCGGCCGGTAGCCCGATCCTCGCGCAGGAGCACATCTCGCAGCATTACGCGTGTGATCCCGCGCTGTTCTCCAGCAAGCCCGACTACCTGCTGAAGGTGCGCGGCCTGTCGATGCGCGACGCCGGCATTCTCGACGGCGACCTGCTCGCCGTGCAGAAGCGCACCGAAGCGAAGGACGGCCAGATCATCGTCGCGCGTCTCGGCGACGACGTCACGGTCAAGCGCCTGATGCGCCGGCCGGGCGGTCTCGAGCTGATCGCGGAGAACCCCGATTACGAAAACATCTTCGTCAAGGCCGGCAGCGCGGAATTCGCGCTGGAAGGCATCGCCGTCGGGCTGATCCGATCCGGCGAACTCTGACATTCCGTCTCGTTAGGAGAACATCATGGAACGCCTTGCCCGCCTGCTGCCTTTCCGTCAATTCGGTCGCCTGCGTCATCTGCGCGGCCGCACGCCCTGCGCACCGCTGTCCGCGGCGGCGCCTGTGGAAGAAGAAGTCGCAGTCGAACGGCAGGCGTCGCTGCTGCCGTCAGCGCTTCCCGCCTTCGCGCGGGTATCGCTGAACGCCGGTCTGAATCACGCGGAACCTGCGCGCCGCGCGCCGGTGCGCGTCTATCACGGCCGTTCGCGCCTGATCATGGTCGGCACGATCGATGCCGTGTGCCGGATGATCGATCGCTGCATCGCCGAGGAACGATCGGCCACGCCAGGCGGTCTCTGATTGCGGAACATTCCCGCACCGGAGGCAACGTGACTGGATCTTCGGGCCGCGCATGGCGGCTCAAGCCCCTGCTGATCGCCGTGCTGGCCGTCGCCGTCATTGCGGCGATCGGTTATGCATATGCGTCGCCATACGTCGCGCTCGGCCGCCTGAAATCGGCGATCGATGCGCGCGATGCGCAAGCCATCAGTGAATATGTCGATTTTCCGTCGCTGCGCATCAGTCTGAAGCAGCAGGTCACGGAAGAGTTGATGCGCCGGATCGACGCGGTGAAGAAGAACAATCCGTTCGCGGTGATCGGTGCGCTGATCGGGTCCGCGCTGATCGGCCCGCTGGTCGATGCATACGCAACCCCGGAGGGCGTGGCCGCGCTGATGAGCGGCTTGCCGCCGCGCGGCAATCCAGGCGAGCGTCCGCCCGAATGGTCGAATCTGCCGCAAGGCAATGCACCGGCCGCACCGCCGGCCAATCCGGCTCCGGCAAGCGCAGCCGTTCCGGGCAGCAACGCGGTCGCCACGGCCGCGTCATCGCCGGCACCGGCCCCTGCCGCACCGGCCAGCGCGGGCGATGCAACGCATCCACCGCACCAGCAGCAAACCAGTGCCGGCTACCGGAATGTCGACGAATTCGTCGTGACCTATCAGCGAAGCGCCGACGGCACCCGCTATGCGGCGATATTCCACCGCTTCGGCCTGTTCTCGTGGAAGCTGTCCGCGATCGACCTGCATGCGTAGCCGGCCGCGGTCGACGCCCGCGCCGCTGATGTGGCGCGGCGCCTGACCGGCGCGAATCGCCGGTCAGGCCGTCGTCAAGTCATCAGATCATTTGCCGCTCGCCGTAGCCGCTTCACGCTCGCGCGCGATTTCGGCCTTCTGCTCTTGCGCGGACGAGCACGCAACCAGAATGCTGCAGTTCACACGGTCGAGCAGTTGCGTATTCCCCGACCCCATCCACCATCTCGACAACCCGCTACGGCACCGGTGGCCGACGACGACGAGGTCAACCTTCAGTTCCGTCGCGAGATTCGCGATTTCGTCGATCGGATAGCCGAACGCGAAATGGCCTTCGGCCTGTACGCCGCGCTCGCGTAGCCAGTTCACGCCTTCCTGCAGGATTTCACGCGCGGTTTCCTCGAATCGGCCACACGCGACGTCGGTCAGCAAACCCGCGCTTTGTGCAATGCTCGAACGCATGTCGACGACCGACAGCAAATGCGTCTCGGCCTTCAGGTCCATTGCGAGATTGGCACCGCAACGCAGTGCCTTGCGCCCTTCGAGCGAGCCGTCGTAACACAGCAAAATCTTGTTGTAGCTAGCCATGAAACCTCCCTATCGCGACAACGAGCCTACGCATTCATCATGGTGCGCCGCAATTCAGGACGCAAGGGATGGAAAACGCTGATTCGCCCCGCTCGGCGCGTGCGCGATGATGCAGTGCACGATCGGTGCGCGCATGCATCGCACCGTGCAGGCATGCCCTGAAGAGACGCAGTCGATGCACTAGAATGGCCCGTTCGTACTCCGGCGGGCCATCAGGCGTCGGCCTCGTGCGCTTCGGTCATGCCCATGTGACACGCATTCGCCCGATCCGTTCGCAAACCGGCCACGCAGCCGACAGCGGAACGCCCGTGCGCCCGCTCACAATGACAACATGCCCATGTCCGTCGCACCGATCGATTTACGGAACGTAGAGAAGCGCTATGGCGACAAGCTCGTCGTCAACGGTCTGTCCTTCAACGTGCAAGCCGGCGAATGCTACGGCCTGCTCGGGCCGAACGGCGCCGGCAAGACCACGACGCTGAAGATGCTGCTCGGCCTCGCGCATCCCGATGCCGGCACCATTTCGCTGTGCGGCGAACCGGTTCCATCCCGTGCGCGGCATGCGCGCCAGCGCGTTGGTGTCGTCCCGCAGTTCGACAATCTCGACCCCGACTTCACGGTGCGCGAGAACCTGCTCGTGTTCAGCCGCTATTTCGGAATGTCCGCGCAGGCTGCCCGTGCGCTCGTGCGGCCGCTGCTTGAATTCGCGAAACTCGAGAACAAGGCCGATGCGAAAGTCGGCGAGCTGTCGGGCGGCATGAAGCGCCGCCTCACGCTCGCCCGCGCGCTCGTCAACGATCCCGACGTGCTGGTGCTCGACGAACCGACGACCGGCCTCGATCCGCAGGCGCGGCACCTGATGTGGGAGCGGCTGCGCTCGCTGCTCGCGCGCGGCAAGACGATCCTGATCACCACGCATTTCATGGAAGAAGCCGAACGCCTGTGCGACCGCCTGTGCGTGATCGAGGAAGGCCGCAAGATCGCCGAAGGCGCGCCGCACGCGCTGATCGAATCGGAGATCGGCTGCGATGTGATCGAGATCTACGGGCCCGATCCGGCCATCCTGCGCGACGAGCTGTCGGCGTTCGCGAAGCGCACCGAGATCAGCGGCGAGACGCTGTTCTGCTACGTGAGCGACCCCGAGCCGCTCAGCGCGCGGCTCAAGGGTCGCCCGGGGTTGCGCTATCTGCATCGCCCAGCCAATCTGGAAGATGTGTTCCTGCGGCTCACGGGCCGCGAAATGCAGGACTGAGCGATCATGGACGTCCGCAACTATTCCGCCGCCGCACCGTCGGCACCGCCGCGCGAGTCGCGCTTCGCGATCGCGATGCCCGCGAACGCAACCAACTGGGTTGCCGTCTGGCGGCGCAACTATCTCGTCTGGCGCAAACTCGCGCTCGCGTCGATGTTCGGCAATCTTGCCGATCCGATGATCTATCTGTTCGGGCTCGGTTTCGGGCTCGGCCTGATGCTCGGCCATGTCGACGGCGTGTCGTATATCGCGTTCCTCGCGGCCGGCACGGTCGGGTCGAGCGTGATGATGTCCGCGAGCTTCGAGTCGATGTATTCGGGTTTTTCGCGCATGCACGTGCAGCGCACCTGGGAAGCGATCATGCATACGCCGCTCGCGCTCGGCGACATCGTGCTCGGCGAGATCGTCTGGGGTGCCAGCAAGGCGATGCTGTCGGGTGTCGCGATCATGCTCGTCGCGGGTGCGCTCGGTTATGCGCGGTTTCCGTCGATGCTCGCGGCGCTGCCCGTGATCGCGCTCGCGGGCCTCGCGTTTGCGAGCATCGCGATGATCGTCACGGCGCTCGCGCCGTCCTACGATTTCTTCATGTTCTATCAGACGCTCGTGCTGACGCCGATGCTGCTGCTGTCCGGGGTGTTCTTCCCGATCACGCAGTTGCCGCCGATCGCGCAGCATGCGGCGCATGCGCTGCCGCTCGCGAACGCGGTCGAGCTGATCCGGCCCGCGATGCTCGGCCGGCCGGCGACGGACGTCGCGTTGCATATCGCGGTGCTCGCCGGCTACGCGGTCGGCGGATTCCTGCTGTCCGCGTGGCTGTTCCGGCGGCGGATGATGCGCTGACAGCCGGCGCGCGCGGCGCCGGCTTCACGCGACGACATCACTCGTCGTCGTCGCTCCACGGGATCTCGACGTCGGTCAGGAACGCGACGGTCGCGAGCGGGCCGCCTTCCTGGCGGCCGAGCTTGCCGTCCGCGCGATGCCATTCGACGCGGAATTGCGTGCCCGGATCGTCGGCAACCAAATAGACCGTGCGCAGTTCGTCCGCATCGGCTTCGTCCACCGGGCCGTCGAACGACACCAGCATCTTCTGCGGCCACAGGCCGTTGACGGGATCGTAAATGCGGTCGCCCTGCGGAATGTCGATGCTGGCTTCGACGCCGATCGTTGAAGAGGCTTCGATGATCATCGTGCCGAGCGCGTTCAGCACGGCAGTTGCCCGCGCGGAATTGGCCTGGCGGATCGCGAGATCGCCGCGCGTCAGCGCCTTTTCGAGTCGAGGATGGATCTTCGGTTGGGTCATGCGTTTTCCTGTTTGCTTCTTGTAAAGGGCGCCGCACGCGTGAAGCGGCGACGCCGGATGAATACGACGTTCGCGCCCGATCGGCGCATCGCTTGCGCGCGTCAGAACCCGAACGCGACCGCGAGCAGTCCGCTCGCGATCCCGAACACGACGACGAGGACCGCGACGATCGCCAGCATGTAAGGCTTGAACGACCGCGCGAGCATCGCGAGCGACGGCACGCTGATCGGCGGCAGCGTCATCAGCAGCGCGGCGGCCGGGCCGACGCCCATGCCGAGCGACAGCATCGCCTGGATGATCGGCACTTCGCCGGCCGTCGGGATCACGAACAGCATGCCCGCGACCGCGAACGCGACGATCCAGCCGAGATGATTGCCGATGTCCGGGCCGATATGCGGGAACAGCCATGCGCGCGCGGCGCCGAGCAGCAGCACGAGCACGATGTACTCGGGCACGAGGCGCACGGCCATGCGGGCAAGCAGCTTCACCCAGCGGACGAACGGATTGCCGGCCGCGGCCTGCTCGGCCGCCAGTGCGGCGAGCTGCGCATCGTCGATGCTGCGGTCTTCGGGACGCGCAATGCGGTTCAGCAGATAGCCGATCCCGAACACCATCGCGATGCCAAGCACGAGACGCAGCGCGCTCCAGTGCCAGCCGAGCACGAAGCCCATGAACACCAGCGCCGCCGGGTTCAGCACCGTGTTGCCGAGCCAGAACGCAACCGCACCGCCCGGCGATGCATGGCGCGCACGCAGGCCCGCGACGACCGGTGCCGCGCAGCACGTGCACATCATCCCGGGCAGCGACAGCAGGCCGCCCGCGGCGACGCTGCCGAAGCCCGTGCGGCCGAGCACGCGCGCAACCCAGTGTGCGGGCAGCAGCGCCTGAACGGCCGAACCGAGCAGCAGGCCGAGCACCATCGCCTGCCAGATCGCCTTGCCGTACGCCCATGCGTAGTCGAGCGCGGCCTTCAGCGACGGCTCGGGCGCGACCGCCGACGTGCCCATCAGGATCGACTGGCCGATCGAATGATGCTCGGCGGCAACGAACGCCTTGTTGTAGTACGGGAACCATTTCACATAGAACAGCCCTGCGACCGCGATCAGCAGGAAGGTCATCCAGCCGAGGGCCGGATTGGGTTGGGTGCGTGTGGTCGTCATCGTGTGGTCGTCGATTTGTCTTTGTCGGTAACGGATTCCGCACCTGCCGCCAGCGCGGCCGACGCGGGCAGCCCGGCCAGCGCGAGCTGGGCCAGCAGCGAATGCGCCTGATCGCGCACGTCGGCCGCGTTGGGCCGGAAAGCGAACGTCAGCGCCCGGTTCGGCTTGTTGTACGTTGCGCGGTACGTGCGCGCATACGCGGGATCGTAATGCTTGTCGATCAGCGTCGTGAACAGTTCGGCCCGCGCGTTCGCATCGATCAGCGCATTCCAGTGCGCCACCTCTTCGCGGCTGTGCAGGCCGATCAGTCGATGGAGTTGCGCCTTGAACGCGACCGGCGCGTCGAACAGGTGGGCGTAATCGTCGAGCAGGAATGCGATGCGCTCGTCATGTGCGGCTTCGACCTGCACCCACGGCCCCGCGTGAAACGCGTCGATCAACGCGATCGGCAACTGCACGAGCCCGATCTTGCGGCTTTCCGATTCGACGAACACCGGCCATTCGGGGTCGAAACACCCAAGCGTTTCGACGAGCCCCGAATCGAACCCCTTCTGCGACGGCTGCGGCCTGCCCGGCAGCGCGCCGAGCAGCGAACCGCGATGGCACGCGAGCGCCTCGAGATCGAGCGTCTGCGCGCCCGCGTCGCGCAGCGCGTTCAGCAGGCGCGTCTTGCCGCAGCCCGTATGGCCGACGAGCGCGATGTAGCGAAAGCGCGTCGGCAGCGTGTCGAGCGTCGCGCACACCGAGCGGCGATACGCCTTGTATCCGCCGTCGAGCTGGCGTGCCTGCCAGCCGATCAGGTTGAACCAGGTCGTCATCGAGCCCGAGCGCTTGCCGCCGCGCCAGCAGTAGATCAGCGGCCGCCAGTTGCGCGGACGGTCGGCGAACGTCGTGTCGAGATGGCGTGCGATGTTGCGCGCAACGATCGCCGCGCCGACGCGCGTCGCCTCGTAGGGCGACACCTGGCGGTACATCGTGCCGACGAGCACGCGCTCTTCGTTGCTGAGCACGGGCGCGTTCAGTGCGCCGGGAATATGGTCCTCGGCGAACTCGAGCGGCGTGCGCACGTCGATGATCTCGTCGAACTCGCCGACGCGATCGAGGGTGACAATCAGGTTCTTCAATTTGGCGTCAAACAGGGGCGATGCGGCTCGATGAGCCGCATGGGCGCGGAAGGCGGATTGACGATTATCTCACGGGCCGGCGTCTCGGGCCGCGCGCGGCGGCCGGCGGCGGCGATGCGGCCTGCATCGCGTCGATCAGATGGTCGCGAAACGCCCGTACCGACGCGGGCAGATCGCGCCCCGCCATCGTCTGCACCTGGATGCTGCGCTCGCGCAACTGCGGGTTTGTCACCGGCACGACGACGAAGCCGTCCGCGTCGCAGCGGTCGCGCACCGACAGCAGCCCCGTGAACATCACGGCGCCGGTGCGCCGCGCGTAGCCATACATCGCCGCCGTGTTGTTGCTCGTCAGTTCGGGCTCGAGCAATAGCCCGTCGAGCGCGCACGCGATGTCGATCAGCTGGCGCACCGTCGTGCCGGCCTCGGGCAGCACGTGCGGATGACGCGCGACATCGGCGAGCGACACAGCGTCGCGCGTCGCGAGCGGATGGTCGTGCCGCACCAGCGCGAAGATCGGCGCGCGTTCGGTGTGCTCGACGCGCACGCCCTTCTCCGGCGCGAGGCTGAAGGTCAGTGCGACGTCCGCATCGCCGTCGCGCACGCGCCGCGTCGCGTCTGCCGGCGACACGACCCACACGGTGAAATCGACGCCCGGGTGGCGTGCCTTGAAGCTCGCGAGCGCGCCGGGCAGGAAATCGATCGCGAACCCTTCCGAGCATGCGATCTTCAGCAGGCTGCCGTGCAGCGCATCGAGCCCGCCGATGTCCTTCATCACGTGCTCGGCCTCCAGCAGGCTGCGCTGCGCGAACGCCAGCAGCCGCTCGCCGGCCTCCGACAGTGCCATCCCGCGCGGCCGGCGCTCGAACAACGGCGCGCCGAGCTCGCTCTCGAGCTTCGCGATCTGGCGGCTGATCGCCGACACGGCCACGTGCAGCCGCGCGGAGGCGTCGCTGATCGAGCCGGTGCGCGCCACTTCGACGAAATACCGCAACGCGAGGCCATGCAGGAAAGCCGCCATCGTTCTGTCTCCGTGCCGCTCCCGGCTGCGCTGCTTTGCCTTTTCGGCAAAGAAAGGTTCGAAATTCGATCATTGTGACAAAAAAAACGGCTTTCTAGAATCGATCGCACTTCACGCTGCGCACGTGATCCGCATGCGCCGCGAACCCGACCGAGGAGACCCGACTTGAGCCGTAACATCGCCATCCAGCACGCGCTGAACCAGTTCGAATCCGGTGCGTTCTTCACGACCCTGAGCCGCCGCGTCGGCCTGCGCACCGAAAGCCAGGAAAGCGGCAGCGGTGCCGCGCTGCGCGCGTACCTGACCGACGAGATCGCCCCCGAGGCCGCGCGCCTCGGTTTCAGTTCGCGGATCGTCGACAACCCCGTCGACGGCGGCGGCCCATTCCTGCTCGCGTCGCGCCACGAAGACGATGCGCTGCCGACCGTGCTGATCTACGGCCACGGCGACGTCGTGCGCGGCTACGACGCGCAGTGGCGCGCGCCGCTGTCGCCGTGGACGCTGACGGCCGACGGCGACCGCTGGTACGGCCGCGGCAGCGCCGACAACAAGGGCCAGCACACGATCAACCTGGCCGCGCTGGCGAGCGTGCTCGACGCGCGCGGCGGCCGGCTCGGCTTCAACGCGAAGCTGCTGATCGAGATGGGTGAGGAAACGGGGTCGCCGGGCCTCGACGCGCTGTGCCGCCAGGAGCGCGACGCGCTCGCGGCCGACGTGCTGATCGCGTCCGACGGCCCGCGCATCGCCGCCGCGCGCCCGACCGTGTTCCTCGGTTCGCGCGGCTCGGTCAACTTCAAGCTGAGCCTGCGCGCCCGCGACGGCGCGCACCACTCGGGCAACTGGGGCGGCCTGTTGCGCAATCCGGCGATCGTGCTCGCGCATGCGCTCGCGAGCCTCGTCGATGCGCGCGGCGCGATTCGCGTCGCGGGGCTGCGCCCGCCGCCGATCCCGGCCGCCGTGCGCGACGCGCTCGCCGACCTGTCCGTCGGCGGCGGCCCCGGCGATCCGGCGCTCGATGCCGGCTGGGGGGAGCCCGGCCTGTCCGCGGCCGAGCGCGTGTTCGGCTGGAATACGTTCGAGATTCTCGCGTTCAAGGCCGGCAACCCCGAGCACCCCGTCAATGCGATCCCGCCCGTCGCGTATGCGCATTGTCAGTTGCGCTTCGTCGTCGGCACCGACTGGAAAGCGCTGCAAGCGCACCTGCGCACGCACCTCGATGCGCACGGCTTCGGCGACATCGAGATCGACGTCGAACGCGGCGCACCGGCGACGCGCGTGCCGCCGGACGATCCGTGGGTCCGCTGGGCCGTCGCGTCGCTGGCGCGCACCACCGGCAAGAAGCCCGCGATCCTGCCGAATCTCGGCGGCACGCTGCCGAACGAAGTGTTCGCCGACACGCTCGGGCTGCCGACGCTGTGGGTGCCGCACTCGTACCCGGCGTGCTCGCAGCACGCGCCCGACGAGCACCTGCTCGCGAGCGTCGTCAGCGAAGGGCTGCAGATGATGGCCGGCCTCTTCTGGGATCTCGGCGACGACGCGCCGCCCGTTCGCCGCGCGGCGCCCGCCGCGGCCGGCGCCGTCCTGTAACGCGCTTCGCCCCTTTCACGGGACCTGCACACACGATGAATACGACCACCCTGACCTCGCAGGAAGCCGCCCGCCCCAGCGCCGCGAAGATCCGGCGCATCATCTTCGCGGCGTCGATCGGCAACGCGCTCGAATGGTTCGACCTGATCGTCTACGGCTTCTTCGCGGTAACGATCGCCAAGCTGTTCTTCCCCGCGACGAGCGAAGCAACGTCGCTGATGCTGACGCTCGGTACCTTCGGGCTGTCCTACCTGATCCGGCCGATCGGCGGCTTCGTGCTCGGCGCGTACGCGGACCGCGCGGGCCGCAAGGCGTCGCTGCTGCTGTCGATCGCGATGATGATGGCCGGCACGCTGCTGATCGCGCTGATGCCGACCTACGCATCGATCGGCATCCTCGCACCGCTCGGGATCATGCTGTCGCGGCTGATGCAGGGCTTTTCCGCGGGTGGCGAGTTCGCGAGCTCGACCGCGTTCCTCGTCGAGCACGCGCCGCAGCGGCGCGGCTTCATGTCGAGCTGGCAGTTCGCGAGCCAGGGCCTCGCAACGCTGCTCGCTTCCGGCTTCGGCGCACTGCTGACGACCACGCTGACACCCGCACAACTCGAAAGCTGGGGCTGGCGCGTTCCGTTCCTGTTCGGTCTCGCGATCGGGCCGATCGGGCTGTATATCCGCCGCTACGTCGACGAAGGTGTCGAGTTCAAGACGCAGGCGCGCTCCGAAGCGCCCGTGCGCGAGCTGTTCGCGGATCAGAAATTGCGGTTGCTGCTGTCGATCGGCGCACTCGTGATCTCGACCGCGATCAACTACATGGTGCTGTACATGCCGACCTATGCGATCAAGCAGCTCGGGCTGCCCGCGTCGACCGGCTTCGCGGCGACGCTCGCGACCGGCTTCGTGCTGACGCTCGTCACGCCGGTCGTCGGCCACCTGTCCGATCGCACCGGGCGGATCCGCATGATGGTGGTCGCGGCCGTCCTGATGCTCGTCTCCGTGTGGCCGACGTTCGCATGGCTCACGCGCCACGCGTCGTTCGCGACGATGCTCGCCGCACTGATCTGGATCGGCATGCTGAAGGCCATGTACTGCGGCGCGCTGCCGGCACTGATGGCCGAACTGTTCCCGCCGCAGACGCGCGCGACGGGGCTCGCGGTCAGCTACAACACGGGCGTGACGCTGTTCGGGGGCTTCGCGCCGTTCGTCATCACCTGGCTGATCAGCGCGACCGGCAACCGGCTGTCACCGGCGCTCTATCTGATGGGCTGCGCGCTGCTGAGCCTCGCCGCGCTGTTTGTCGCGCGCACACGGCTCAAGATGCGGTAACGAAGCCAGCGGCGGCGCCACGATGCGCTGCCGACGCGGCCCGTCGCGGCATCGTTGCCGCGCGGGCCGCGTGCCGTTTACGGCGCCGGGTTCGGCTGCAGTTCGTGCAGCGCGTCGATCTCGGCGAGGATCTCGTCGGACAGCGTCACGTCGATGCTGCCGATGTTCTCCTTCAACTGCGCGAGCGACGTCGCACCGACCAGGTTGCTGCGCACGAACGGCCGGCTGTTGACGAACGCGAGCGCGAGCTGCGCGGGCGACAGCCCGTGACGCTGCGCGAGCGCGACGTAACGCGACGTCGCGTCGACGGCCTGCGGCTTGCTGTAGCGCTGGAAGCGCTCGAACAGCGTGATGCGCGCGCCGGCCGGACGCGCGCCGTTCTCGTACTTGCCGGACAGCCAGCCGAACGCGAGCGGCGAATACGCGAGCAGGCCGACGCCGTCGCGGTGCGTGAATTCCGACAGCCCGTTCTCGAACGTGCGGTTCAGCAGGCTGTACGGATTCTGGATGCTCGCGATGCGCGGCAGCCCGAGCTTCTCGGCCGCGTGCAGGAACTGCGCGACGCCCCACGGCGTTTCATTCGACACGCCAATCGCGCGCACCTTGCCGGCCTTCACGAATTCCGCAAGCACGCCGAGCGTTTCCTCGATCGGCACCGTATAGGCGTCGTCGACCCACGGATAGGCCGGGCGGCCGAACGTCGTCGTGCTGCGGTCGGGCCAGTGCAACTGGTAGAGATCGACATAGTCGGTCTGCAGGCGCTTGAGGCTGCCATCGAGCGCCTCGGTCAGGTTCTTGCGGTCGAACTGGTTGCCCTCGCCGCGGATATGGCGCGGATTGTGCGGCTGCCGCGCCGGCCCCGCGATCTTCGTCGCGAGCACGATGCGGTCGCGCTGCGCGCGATGCTGCGCGAGCCACGTACCGATGTACTGCTCGGTGCGCCCCTGCGTGTCGGGCTTCGGCGGCACCGGATACATCTCCGCGGCATCGATCAGCGTCACGCCCTGCCCGAGCGCGTAGTCGATCTGCTCGTGCGCGTCACGCTCCGAATTCTGCTCGCCCCACGTCATCGTGCCCAGACCGATCAGGCTGACCTCGATGCCCGAATCGCCGAGTGTGCGGTATTCCATGCTGTTCCTGTCGCGTCGGTGGAAAGCAGAAACGCTATCACATTGAAGCGGCCGCTTCAGACTTGCGCCGCGGACGCTTACAGGCGGCCTTCGCCGCCATGGATGTTCACGCGCCTGCGCGGACGACGGCCCTGGCGCCCTCGTTACTGCGGCCGTTGAATGAAACAGGTTGCCGACGCATGCGCGACGATCTTGTCGTCCGGTGTCTTCAGCGTGCCCTCCGCGACGCCCAGCGAGCGCGACAGGTGGATCACGCGCCCTTCCGCGATCAGGTCGGCGTCGCGCGGCACGGGCCGCAGCATCTTCACATGCAGATCGACCGTGCCGTAACCGACACCCGCGTCGAGCATCGAATGCACCGCGCAACCCGTGACCGAATCGAGCACCGTCGCGGCAAACCCGCCGTGCACGCCGCCAAGCGGATTCAGGTGCCGGCCGTCCGCGCGCGCCGAAAACTTCACATAGCCGAGTTCGACGTCCAGCGGACGCATCGGGATCGTCTCGGAAATCGACGCGAGCGGCGCGTCGCCCGCCACCGCGGCACGCAGCAGATCGAGACCGGACAGGGAAAGCGGATTCATCGGGGTGTCTCCGGGTTGAAAGCGCGTCGCCGCGCGAGTAAGTTCTAAATTGGAACTTATTATTGACAACGATGCCGGCCGTTGTCAACGCAGCCGTGCCCGTTGCAACCGAAGGCGGGTTCTATAATCGAACCCGCTGATTCGCTGAACCGCCGCAAGAGACTCGACGATGAAATGGGATGACATCGGTACGCTGAACTGTTCGGTCGCGCGCACGCTCGCCGTGCTCGGCGACCGCTGGACCATGCTGATCCTTCGCAACGCGTTCCTCGGCTGCCGCCGTTTCGACGCGTTCCAGACCCAGCTTGGCGTCACGCGCCACGTGCTGGCCGAACGGCTTGCGCGACTCGTCGACGAAGGCGTGCTGGTCAAGCGTGCGTATCAGGAGCGCCCGCCGCGCTTCGAATACCGGCTGACGGACAAAGGTCTCGACCTCTACCCGGCCCTGCTCGCGCTGATGTCGTGGGGCGACCGCTGGAAGGACGACGGCCAGGGGCCGCCGGTGCAATTGCGCCACCGCACCTGCGGCCAGTTGATGCATGCGGTCACCGTGTGCTCGGCCTGCGGCGAACCGCTCGACGCACGCGACGTGCTGCCGGAGCCCGGCCCCGGGTGGATCGCATCCGACCAAGCAGGCGCGCCGGCGGTCGAGGATTGACGCATCGCGCGCGCATGATCGACTGACGCCGACGAGTCGTTCTTTGCACGCGCGCTTCCATCACGGGCCGCAACGCGCCCGCTCGACTGCGCTCGCGCATTGCTTGCGCATCGCTATCCCGCAACGGCAAGCGCAATCACACGCCGCCGTCGGCAACATCCGTCGATCAACCTGATCGCATACGCGGATACCGCACAACGCAACTTTGCGTCATTGCCACGGCGACCACCGATCATCGCGCGTGCGAATCCCTTCGCATCCGCACGTGACCGAGCCGCCGCGTCTGCGTTACACTCACGGCCCGCTGTCTCGAAATTGTTCGCTGTCCAAGATGTTGTCGCGCAATCGCCTCGCCGCCGCCTGTCTCGCCGCTTCCCTGCTCGCCACCCCCTTCGCCGCTTTCGGCAAGACGCAAAGTGAATCGCTGCTCCAGCAAGCGATCGACTTCGTGTCGCGATGGTTGCCCGCGCCCACTCACGAAGCACCCGCGACGCAGGTCGTCGAATCGGCGTTCTCGCCCGACGGCGGCGCCGAGGCACTCGTGCTGAAGGCGATCGGCGCTGCGCGCAGCTCGATCCGCGTCGCCGCGTATTCGTTCACGTCGCCGCCCGTCACGCGCGCGCTGCTCGCCGCGAAGCGACGCGGCGTCAATGTCGCCGTGGTCGTCGACGACAAGGGCAACCGCGCAAAGAGCAGCAAGCAGGCGCTGAACCTGCTCGTGAACGCCGGCATCCCGACCCGCACGATCGACGCCTATGCGATCCATCACGACAAGTACCTCGTGATCGACGCCGAGCACGTCGAAACGGGTTCGTTCAACTACAGCGCATCGGCCGCCAGCCGCAATTCCGAAAACGTCGTGGTGGTCTGGAACAATCCGCAACTCGCATCGCGCTACCTCGCGCACTGGCAGAGCCGCTTCGACCAGGGCGCGCCGTACCGCTCCAGCTACTGACGCGCGCCGCGCTGTCACCCGGCTCTCGCCACCTCGCATTCGATCCGCCGCGTTGCACAGGATCGTCGAGCGACGCGCGGCATTCAATTCGGCCGAATGGCCAACGCGCCGCCTCATGCATCGAGCGACACGCGCGACAATCCGCGCTCAATGGATTTCAGGCAGCCGCCCAGTTGCGGCACCGGCCTGCGCGGTCGGCGCGCAGCGGTTCGCGTGTCCGCCCACGCCGCTTGCCGAAGGCGTCGACAAACCGCGGGCGCCCCCTGGCAGCGCGCTGCTCACGCAATCCGTGCCGAATGCCAGCGCGTTCTGCACCATCGGGTAAAGGAGATACAGCGCAAACGCGAGATAACCCGCGTACAGAATTCGAACCATGGTGCGATGGGATGTGATGAACGATTGGACTCGTCCTATTTACGGCACGCCGCCGAGCACCTTGAGGCATCGCGCATTCGATTCCGTATCGGGACGAAACGCAGGCCCATGACGCCCGCTTCTCACCGCATCTGCATCGATCCGGATCAAGCCGAAACCGGTCGGGCCGGGCTTCCGGCTTGGCGATGCGCCGAATAATGCGCCATACTGGTCGGCATACGATCCGATGACCGGCTCGCAGCCGGGACAAGAGACAAGGCCCATGCAAATCGCACCGAAACCGGCCAACGAGGCGGCCCGGCTCGATACGCTTCATTCGCTCTCGATCCTCGACACGCCGCCCGAAGAGCGTTTCGACCGCCTGACGCGCCTCGCGCGCCGGCTGTTCGACGTACCGATCGCACTCGTCAGCCTCGTCGACGAGAATCGCCAGTGGTTCAAGAGCCATGCGGGAATCGACGTCACGCAGACGTCGCGCGACGTATCGTTCTGCGCCCATGCACTGCTCGCGGGCAATACGATGGTGATCCAGGACGCGCTGAACGACAGCCGCTTCCACGACAACCCGCTCGTCACCGGCGCACCCGGCATCCGCTTCTACGCCGGCCGGCCGCTTGCCGCGCCGAACGGCGCACCCATCGGCACGCTGTGCCTGATCGACACGCGGCCGCGCTCGCTCGAGCCCGACGAACTCGCGCTGCTCGGCGATCTCGCCCACATGACCGAACGCGAGATCGCGGCGCTGCATTTCGCGACCACCGACGAGCTTACGCAGCTGACGAACCGGCGCGGCTTCGAGATCCTGGCCCGCCACGTGCTGAGCCTGTGCGATCGCCTGGGCCGCCACGCCACGCTGCTGTTCTTCGACCTGAACGATTTCAAGACGATCAACGACCGCTTCGGCCATGCCGAAGGCGACCGCGCGCTCAAGGCATTCGCCGATACGCTGACGGGCGCGCTGCGCGACGGCGACGTGATCGCACGGCTCGGCGGCGACGAGTTCGTCGTGCTGCTGAGCGCCACCGATCCGGCCGACGCCGTCGAGCCGGTCGAACGCGTGACGCACGCGCTCGCGTTGCGCAACGCGGCCGACGCGCGCGGCTACGCGATCCGGTTCAGCGTCGGGCACGTCGCGTACGATCCCGCGCGCCATCACGCGGTGGTCGACCTGCTCGCATCGGCCGATCACCGGATGTACGAGGACAAGCAGCGCGGCAAGACGGCCGGCACGTGACCGCGGGCGAACCGGGCGCGGGCCTGTGCCGCCGCCCTGCCGTCCAAGCGCGGCTGCGCGGCTATGTCAGCTTCCGCACGGCGGTGCGCTGGCCATCGCCTCCGCGATCTGCTCGGGCGTCAGGTCGCGCTGATGCGTCGCCAGCGACCAGCGGTGTCCGAACGGATCCTCGACCTGTCCGTAGCGATCGCCCCAGAACATGTCGGCCGCCGGAATCGTGACCGTCGCACCGGCCGCGACGGCCTTTGCGATCGCCGCATCGGTGTCCGGCACGTACAGGTGCAGGCAGACCGACGTGCCTTTCAGCGCCTTCGGCCCGAGCGCGCCGTGCTCGGGCATTTCATCCACCAGCATCAGTGTCGAATCGCCAATCGCGAGGCACGCGTGCGCGAGCCTGCCGTCGGGCATCGCCAGGCGAAACAGTTCGTTCGCACCGAAGGCGCGCTTGTAGAAGTCGATGGCGGCGGCTGCGCCGGCGCAGATCAGGTGCGGCGTCAGCGTGCGCATCCCTTCCGGGATCGGTTTGACGGACGTGGACATGGGTGTCGCTCCTTCAGTCGGTTGTCGTATCGGAAAACGGGACGGACGCGCGATGCGCACGCCTCCGATGCTACGACGGACGAACCCGACGGAAATCGACATGGCCCCCGACATTTTTTTGTTTTCCTGAGCGGCGGGTCGCTCAGGCCGCGCTTACAAAGCGTCGTCGGCCCGCTCTTCCGGCACGCCGAACTGTCGACGGCATGCCTCCAGCAATCCGGCCACCGCGTCGAGCGGAAGATCGGCAAACCGGGAGATCGGCAGCATCACGCCGCCCGGCACCTTGGTGCGCGATGAATACGCCGAGAACTGGTAGCCGATGTAGCGATTTCCGGCGACGCTGATGATCCGGAACTCGGTGACGTCGCGCCATGGCGTAACCGGTTTTTCACGCGCCGAGCCGATCAGCCTGAAACCCGTTTCGTCGACATGCAGCGCCATCTTGCGCCGCGACGAGACGAAGAAGGCGGCACTCGCCAGCGCCAGCAGCACGGCCAGCGCCGCAACCGGCCAGAGCGTTGGGTCCGCTGCATAACCGCAGAGGCTCGCCACGGCCAGCACCGCGCAGACGATTGCCCGTCTTGTCAGGCTCCGGCTATCGACCGCCAGCGTGACCGGCAGCTGGCCGATGACCGTTCCCGCGACGGGATCGACGTGCAAGCCCGAATCGTTTGTTTCGTGTTCGCTGTTCATCGCTCAATCAATTGCATCGACGGCAATCGGCCCATCGAGGTCGAGCGCCCTATCAACACGCCGGGAACGAACCGGAAGACAGGGATCGGCGACGAGCGCCTTGTCGACAAGAATTCGTTGCGGCCGGGAAAGTTCTGCGTCGCCGCGCACTCACACGCTTTCATTCGCAGGGAACGGACACCGTTCGGTCAGCGTCGGTCAATTACACACCTTGACGGTGCCGTTGGTCGTGCATTGACCGACGGCCCAGTGACTCTGCCCCGCCAGATGAGGCGCCAGGCCGATACCGCGGATCGGCACGGCCGGCGACGACGCCGGAACGGCTGCCGACGCGGTCTCGGGCGACGGCAGCGGAGCCGGCTCGGACGCGGTCTGGCAGGCCGAGAGCGCCAGACAAAGCGCGGATACCAACGGGGCGATGAGCGGTCTGGACATGGTCTCGGGCGCGTGTGCGATATTCGCTTCGGGTACTGGCTCGCCAACAGTCGCGCGGCGCATCAAACCGTTCGGCGCAACAGCACGACAGCATGGCGGTTGTCCGATACTACTCCTCGCGATCGGCGTTGTGCGAGCCGGCCTTTCGGCCAGCTGCCGCAATCGATGCTGCGGCACCCGCTACCGCCTGCGCGTGCCGCTCCGGTCAGATTTGCGGAAGATCCCACAACGTGCGCGACTCGCTCGTTGCATCGATGTCGAGCTCGATGCCTTCCGATGCGTCGCGATACAGCACGCGTTTCAGCTTCGGCCCGATCGCGGTTGCGTCCGACTCCGAGAAAATCGCACGGACATCGTTGCCCGACGCGAGCGCGTGCGCCACTTCCGCCACCGGCGCCTCGCTCGGCTTCGCCGCCCACGACCGGTCGGCCGAATTCACGGCCGCCCAGCGCACGTGCGTCACGCGCGCGCTGAGCGGATCGATTCGGACACCATTCACCGCAAACATCGACATCGGATTCTCCTTCGAAATTTTTGCGGCCCGCCGCACCAGCGCGCCGGGTCACGGGCAACCCCAGATCTCGCATACGTTACCCGCGGGGTCTGCCACGGAAATCGCCACCGTGCCGTCGCCGTAGTCCCAGTCGTTCAGGATGCCGACGCGGTGCGATTCAAGTCGTGCAACGGCCTCCGAGACGTGTGGCACTTCGATTGCCAGTGCGATTCCATGGCCGGTCGGACGAAACTCCGGATACGGAAACTCGCCGTGCCTGCCGGTATGAACGGTCAGCGTCGCGCTCTGCACGACAAAGCGATGCCACGGATTCCCCGCAGCCGACACACCGTCGGAATGCACCGGAAGCGCGAGCGCCAGACGGTAGAAATCCACCACCGCCCGATAGCGATCCTCTTCGACCGGCACCAGAATGCCCAGACTCGCGATCATGTGCGCCTCTTCGGCCAACGCGATTTTCGATGATACATTGGGACGCTTTGCAACCGTCAACAGACAATCGTGTACGGGAGAAACACATGACCGACGCCTGGGGAACCTTCCCTGCCAGAATGGGCGACCATCAGGCTTTCATCAGCTTCAACCACAGCTTTGCGGAGATCGCGGAAGGCGATCCGCGCACGTCGCTGCTCAGCGTGCGCGTCCCCTTTGCTCATCCGACGCCTGAAGGGCTGCCGACCGGCGACGAGTTCGCCGACCTCACGACGATCGAGGATCTGCTGGACGCCACGATCACCGCGAAAGGCGGCGTACAGGTCGGCCGCATCACCGTCGACGGTAATCGGGATTTCCTTTTCTACGTGCCGTTCGACGGAGAGGTGGCGGCGGAGATCGTCGACTCGCTGGCCGACCAGACGACCTACGCGCTTCAGTACGCCCATCAGGACGATCCGGACAAGGAGGCGTATTGGCAAACCCTCTACCCGACCGACGACGACTGGCAGATCATGCGCGACATGCGCGTGCTGGATGCGCTGCGGCAGAAAGGCGATGCCAGCGACGTGAGCCGGCGCGTGATGCACTGGGCGTATTTCCAGGACCCGAGCGACGCGCACCAGTTCGCGGACTGGGCCGAAGCGAAAGGCTATCCGGTCGAATCGGTCGCCCCGACCGAGGACGGCAAGTCGGCCGTACGGTTTTCGCACGAAGGCACCATGGCGCTGGCCGACATCACGCGCCATACGATCGCGATCAATCGCGAAGTGCGTTCGCTCGGAGGGGAATACGACGGATGGGAAACCAGCGTCGAACAGACTGGCTGAGCGGGTCGACATGCGCGTTGCGCACGACGTGATGCAGCGCATTCGGCGCAAAAAACATCCCGGCAGCGTGGCTGCGCGCCGCCGGGACCAAGGCATCGCCGGCCGAAACCGGCGATGGGCCTGAGGGTTCGCTCAGGCACGAGGAAAGCGATTCGTACGGATCAGGCGAACGGATGCCGGGGCGCGATTACGCAGCCTGCCGAACGCCTGTCCGGTTCCGCCGACGCAGCCTTCCGGCGTCGGACGGGCAAAAAGCCCCGCTCCTGCGCAAGCGAGCGGGGAAACGGTTGACCGGGCCGGGGAAGAACGGTCAACCTGCCAAATTGTGATCGGGGGCCGCGCAACAGTCTGTGCGGCAACTCACCATTTGGTGACAATCCCGCGGCAACCGGCAGGCTCGCGTGCCGCGCGGCCAGCGTCACCACGATGACGGGCAACAACATCACCGCCCCGCTGGTATGGAGACGCGTCGATCGATTTCCGGAAAGACCATGCAAGCACCGCGCCGAGATGCTCGGGCATGTCGAAAATGTGCTGATACTTCTTGCCGCCCTCGCTGACGAAAAATCGGTCGACAAGCTATTCGTATCCGCCGACTCTGAACAACATTGCTGTGCAGCTTGTCAGGCCGGCATCGGGCATGAGTGATCGCGCCAGCCGTCAGCAGCGTTCTTCATTTCATATCTGGAGTTCGATCTTGATTTGATTCAAGCGGACGTATTCAGATCCGGGTTCAGTTTCCGGTCAGGCGCGTGTATTGTCAAAGCAGGGATATTCTATTTTTTACCGTGACTCTGGTTTCGTTTTCTTATACGGCATTTCGCGAAGCCGTAATTCACGAGCACGATAACCTGCGTCACGACACCCCGGTTTCGTCATCAAGGCGAACCGCTGGAAAACCAGTCGGTAACCATGTCGATCCAGTCGAGATCGCTGACGATTTCAATGACGGTCTCGCCGACGATTTCGGCAGTCGATGAAGTTGCCGCCACCGCCCCCGAAGCCACCACGCCCGCCTTCGCAATCTCCGCTGACGCACCCGACCTCGGATCCGCAAGCCGCTCCAGCCAGTCGACGATATTTGCGCGCGCATCTTCCTCATCGGCGAAGTCGTTTCGTTCGAGGAAGCGATCGAACACGATCCATGCGAGGGTCTTGCTTCGCGCATTGGATTCGAGCTGCCAGTCGACAACACCGGTCCGGCCGGACTCCCTGATTTCGAGCGTCGCGGTGAAACAGTAATCGAGGTATTCGATCTCAAGTTTCGACGCCATGTTTTTCTCCGGTCAATCTGATCTCTCGGTTCTTATGATGATCCGCGCCTGCCCGGCTTCGCGATGCCATGTGAATCTTGCATGAATTTCGTGCGGCGTGTCATTCCCGCCGGCAGTATCGCGATATTCTCATATCGACCACTGGCGCATGACCGCATCCGCTTTGCCGACCATACCTTCTGCGCTTTCGCCTCCGATCCCGCTGCGGGCCGCTCCATTTTCCTATCCCGTGTATCAATCTGCTCCACTGTTGCAATCGCGCTGCTAAACTCCGGCCACAAAGACCGCTTGCACCACCAGAGGAAACAATGGCACTCGCCCGCGCACAACAGAACGGCGTAGATGTCTGGATTATCCAGCTTCCCGGGCACGTCCCCTATGCCTATGCGCACCTCAAGCGGGTTTTCTCGTCCGACGACTCGCGACATCGGGTCGTGACGATCGACCTGAAGAAACTGCTGGCATGTGCCGACCGCGATACCACGGACTACGTGCTGCCGTCCGTTCAGTACTGGGCGCCTGGCAAAGCCGTGGGTATTCGCGAGTTCCTCGATCCGGACCAGGACAGGATTCCGGACATGCCGTTCATCACGTTTCGCGAAACGAGAACGCGAATGCTGCTCGGCATTCCCGGCCTGTCGAAAGTCGGCGTCGCGTCATTCCGCAACGGCCAGCATCGCGCACGCTATCTTGCCTATGCAGGCGCGACGACGCTGCCCGTCGAAGTGCACGAGACGGAAGCCGATTTGCTCGTTCACTATTGCGGCGAGTAAAGGCGAAGCAAATTCAGCCTTTACCCGGTGTGACTTCGGCGTGGCCGGGAGTCGCTGCATCGCGGGCGACCGTTCATTCGATTGCGGACGAGCGCCTAGGCCTGTATCGCGTAGATTCGGTCGGTGACCTCCGTCTGGCCGATGCGGCTCGTTTCGACTCTCGCCAACTGCCAGCCGTTGTGCTCGTAGAAACCGATCGCGCGCACGTTGCCCTCGAGTACCTGCAGGTGGACCTTGTCCACACCAAGCGTCCGCGCCCACGCGCGAACGGCTTTGATCATGCGCTTGCCGGTACCGCTGCCGTGATGCGACGGATGAACATGAAGGCAGTCAAGCAGCACGCCGAGCACCGGATCGACCGGGCGTTCGGCACTGACGAAACCAACGGGCTCGCCATCCGACTCGGCGATCAGCACAAGGCCCCACTCCTCTTCGTTGCGATCGAGATATTTGCGCCACCGGACCGCGTGTTCCGTCGGCACCTCGTCGGACAGATAGGCGGCCGGAAGGATATGGCTGTATGCGGTTTGCCAGCTCAGCGTGTGCAGGCGAGCGATGTGGCTTGCGTCCTGCGCTGTCGCGGCTCGAAGCGTGGTCCGGGTTTCCGGCATCGGCGGTAACTCCTTCTGCTTGTTCTATCGATCGGAATGTCTTGTCGCAAAATATACCGTGCTTTGCGGTATGCGAAGGTCGCCACGGGTCCGATGCCTTGGCGTGGCGTGAGTGCGGTGCAGTTGTTGAAGCCGTCGCATCGATACGTCTTCGCCGGACTCCGCGACGGCATTGCATTCCGTGACGGCTTGTCGTCGGGACATTGGCGCGCAGGCAAAAAAAATCCCGACACCGTCACTGGTCGTCGGGATCGAACGGCCCTGCAAAGCATGCGGGCACGAGGAAGTCACACATTACACGAATGAAAGACTGTTGCGCTTTGTCGGTTCGCGCCAAGTCCCTGCTCTATTCCGCCAAGTTGCCGATTTAAAGCCGCCGTAAACGAAAAAAGCCTGCTCGCGCAGTACGCGAGCAGGCAAGAAAACGGATCAGCATTCGAGGCACGAGGGCTGTCCAGGAAAGATAACGGCACGGCGCGTGCGAACCTTAGCCTGAGGCGAGAAAGAAAGCCCCGTTCGCGAACTCGCATGTGCGTTGTCGGCACAACGCGAACGAATGGCGAGACACAACGGGCACATGCCGAGCGGGACAATCCCGATCGTGGAAGCGCGTGTGCAAGGCGAGCCCGAGGATCGGACGAAGATGGCAGTCACATGCATGGATCATGGAAAGCGAAACCACGATGGCATCGATCTTTTCGTCCTGACGCTGAAGGTGCTCTTCGGCGGCGGCCGCGTTCACGTTGACGCGCTGTTCGAGAATCGAGAAGCGGCGTCCCCCGCGGGCGGCTGTTGTGCGACGCTTTTGAACGGTCAGTACAACGGATACCAGGTCGCATTCACGCCCCGGCAGAGGTACCCGTGCCCCGCCCCTGCAGCGAGCGATGTCGCGGGAGCTGCAACTCTTCCGGATGCGGCAGTGAGCGAGAGTGCGGTAATGGCCTGCGTCGACGAGAACCGCGCGATCGAACCGTCGTAGCTCGACGTGCACGCCGGAAGGGTGATCGTCAGCGCAGCGAGTGTCGCGGCCGGGTCGATCAGCGCCGTCTGCGTGCCCGATGCGATCGTCACGGCCGCGCCGCTCGCCGGCGCGGAATATGTGTAGGCCTTGTCGATCTGCTGCTGGCTATTCGCGATCGACGTGCCCGAGATCGCGCCGCCAACATTCAGCGGGCCGAGCTTCACGTTGCGCGAGTAGTTCCCGAGCGTGTTCGACGCAACGTATTGCGACAGGCTGTAGATGTTGGTCGTCGGGACAGTCGCGTTCACGCCATAACCACCGTTGTAAGCGATGTGGCGCGTCGAATCGATGGTGATGATCGTGCTCGCGTCGTCGACGCGCATGCCGTCTTTCGTCGCGTTATAGAGCTGGCCCGGCCCGAGCGAGATGCGGCCGTTCGGCCATTTCTGCACGTAGATCTCGATCCCGTTCGGACCGCCTCCAAGCATGCCGGCCGATCCAAACGCGCCGTTCAGGACGATCGGCGCATTCGAGGTCAGTGAGTCGTTGATCCAGACGCCGTATCCGTACGAGCTGTCGGAAATGCTCTGGTCGCTGAAAAAGATCTCGCGGTTCAGGCGCGCGGTCAGCGAATTGTCGATTTGGTAGTTCGTGCCATTACCGTACGCGAGCACCTTGCCGAAATAGACGCCGCCCTGGCCGCCGCCCACGTGGTACCCGATGTTCGAGAAGGTCACGACACCGTCGTCGAGGAAGATGTCGGAGCCCTCGTCGCTGGTCGGCGCCCCGTTCATCATCAAGCCCTGGTTCTGGACCTGAATGTTGAACTTCGAGTACTTGAAAACGTTGACGTTGTCGAGCCAGATGCCGTTGTACAGCTTGCGCGACGGTTGCCCGAAGACGCCCGCGTCGACGTCGAACAGCTCACTGCCGTTCTGCATCCGTTTCAGATGCAGCGCGGCGCCGGCCGTCATCGTGGTGGTCGAGTCGAAGCGCAGTCCCGAGATCGACCAGCCGGTCATCGACGTCGTGCCATCGCCGACGGTCCAAAGATCCGAGGTCGTATTCGAACCGGTGTACAGCAACACCGTCTGTCGCGCGCCCGCGCCGCGGATCGACACGTTCTGCACGATCGGGAGCGCCTTCGGCGTGCTGAATACGCAGGTGCCCGCCGGGAACACGAGCAGCTCGCCCGCGGTGAGGTTCGTCAGCGCCGCGTTCATCGCAGCGTCGTCGTTCGTCGTGCCGTCGCACTTGCCGCCGAAGTCGCGGAAATTAACGACGTCCTGCAGCTTGTCGATGATCGTGCGCGAAACGCTGCCCGGCGCGGCGCTGCGGAACTGCGATACCGACGAGTACATGCTCTTCAGTTGCGCAGCCGTGGGGGCTTCGCCGGGCGCACTCTCTGCGCGTGCAACGAGCGATATCGCCAAGGCGAGTGCAAGCGCCGTGGCGGGTAGCAGCGCGAGTATTCGTTTCTTCATTGCTTCGGTTCCGTGCGATGAATGGGAAGTCAGCGACAGTCATCGCGACCGCAACCTTGTCGGCGAGTTCCTGTTGGTGCGTCAACGCGGCAAGGATTGGCGCCCTTCCATCCTGCCCGACCTGCTGGATCTGCGCGACCGTCCGCGGCTGCAACGTCCGAATGCCGTTCGTATTTCGGCGCAGTTTCTGAATACCCTTCTTGAAACGCCCCGGAATTCGCTTTCGCCGCCCGTGCAACATGCGTCGCCATCGCTACGCGACAGCAATGCCGATGAACGGAATGACCGCTGCTGCCTTTGCACGAAACAATTCGAGCACAGCACAGAGATATTTCCGATGACTTACGCGAAATGAATGAATGGCGAGCAGAACGCTCAGGAGATGGCGAGGCTCGAATCGGCGCTGTTACCCGAATGGCCCGCACAAAGCAAAACAGGCGCCGAAGCGCCTGTTTTGTTCAAGAATTTTGGGGTGGCTGATGGGACTCGAACCCACGACGACAGGAATCACAATCCTAGTATGTCATCCATATGCAGCAAGCCTCACAGGCGCGTAAGTGGGAATCTTACCGAAAAACTTGCCCTTGATTCAACAGGCTTTTTTTCGCTTCATTCCCACCATTCTACGCTGTCTTGGCGGAAACCTGGTCGTTCGCCAACGCCATGATCACGCGCGCGATTGCATGATCCTTGACATTAGGAAATGGCAGCGTCGCGCGACCGATCTGCCGGATTACGCCGGCGTGACGCCACTCGATCGGCAGATCCGGCACGATGTCGTTCCCGTTCTTGAACAGGTTGAGCGGCACCTTCGCGAGCAGCGATGCGACGCTGTCGTTCGTGCTTACGCGCGGCGGCTCGAAGCCGTAGACGGCCGCCGGCGGGCGGCCGCCGACCACCATCGCCGCTGCGGCCATGATCGCGATCGCCGCGCCGAGCGAGTGCCCGACGAGCGTCACCGGCCGGCCGTCGATCGCGGCGAGCACGTCGACGGCGATGGCGCCCCAAGCAGACCAGAAACCATGGTGCACCTGCCCGACACCGATCACATCGATCGGATGGGCGTCCAGGTCGGCCGCCACGCAATCGAGATTATCGGTGCCCGGGAAGGCAACGACGAGACCGCCGGCCGTCTGCCGCACGATCGCGCGCGAGGCGCTGTCCGCTTTGCCGATGTCTGGCTTTGCGGAATACGCCTCCTGCGCGAGCAGCGCGTAATCGCGCGGCGTCATTGCAGCGGCGCGCCCGCGAGCGGCGTCGAAGCAGCAGCCGGCGCAGTCGCCACCGGCGTGCCGTAAACCACCAACCAGTTCGACAGCGCGATCGACGCCGCGCCGAGCGCCAGCCGGATCGAAGCCTGTGCGGTGGGATCGATCGGAAGCATGCCGACCAGACCGATCGCCTGCGGGATCAGCGTGTTCACGAGCGATTGAGCGCTGGTGGCGTCGAGCGCTTGCGCGGCCGCGCAGATCTCGCCATTGTCCGCGGCGAGCTGTTTCAGGTTCGCGTCGTTCGGCAGCGACGCGCTCAGGTCGAGCAGCGTCGGCTGCACAACCGAGCAGGCTTGCGCGACCCGAACCTTGGCGGTCGCCGCCAGATCAGCGAGTTTCTGTTGCTGGGCGGTCGTGCAGCCGGCCACGACGATGAGGACGGACGCAACGATACCTGCCGCGAGCGGCATGAGCTTCTTCATGGGGGAATTCCTTCGGGAGGTGTGCCGCGGTGCGCGGCGGCCGGTTACTGCTGGGCGATGGCTTGCGGGAAGAAGCGATTGACGACGGCATGGCCGAGCGTGATCAGACCCGCCGCGAGTTGGAGCTGTGCATCGAGCGGGATTTTCACGCCCATCGCCGATGCCGCCCAATCGATGAGCGGGACGAACGACGACGCGGTGAACGTGACAGCACCGGTTTGCAGAATGGATTTCGGCATGGCTTACTCCTTCTGGTCTTGGACGAGCTCGTCCGGGGTGAAGACGAACCCGGCCTTGCGCGGGAACGCCTGGAACACGAAGGTCGGGAACGACCGGTGATGGATGCCGTGTGTCGGCGACCGGTGGAACTTCGCCGAGAGCGGCAGCATGTTCGTCATCGCGTCGACGAAGGTTTCGGGCTTCGCGGGGTCGAACGCGTGCCAGTCAAAGCCGCGCAGCTCGACGAGCTTGCAAACAAGCCACAGGAACGACTCCTCGACCGGATACAGCTCCTTCGTCGGTTTGTCGGTCGCAGGGTCGAGCACGGGCAGCTCCTTCACCTCGCCGAGCGCGACGCCGCGCACGACCATCCAGTCGATTGCGTCCGAATCAGCCCACTCGCAGAACAGGTGGTGATACTCGGGCGCCGGCTGGCCGCTGATCGCGCAGCGCAGCCCCGCGGCGTGCCCTTCCTTCTTCGTGTGCCGGAACGTCGCCGATTCGGTGCGCGGCGGGTGATCCGGGTAGTACTCGATCTCGACTTCGGTCACACGCACGGCATGCTCGCCGGCGATTTTCGGCAGGCCGGCGAGGCCCTCGGCCGTGCATTTCTCGCAGCGCTGCTCGAGCGCGACGTCATGGCTGCATCGGGTCATGTCTGGTCCGGAAATGAAAAAGCCCGGCGTGCGGCCGGGCTGGATTGCGAAATTTCGAAAAATCGAAAACTGGTGCGTCAGGCCACGCCTAACGCCTTCTTGCAGGAATCCCAGAGCGCCAGACGGTCGGGCATGCCGTTCGGTGTGGCCGCCGATCGCGGGTTGCCGAAGTTGATCGCACGGCTGATCGCCAGAAAGTCACCGGCGTCGGCGAGCGCACTCAGGGCGTTGTCGGCCCAGAACTGCGCCGACACTTCCGCGGCGACGCTCGGCTGAACGATCTGATCGGGATCGCCCTCGAGGTCAATGCCGATCTTCTGCCCCATCACGCGGAAGTTGTAGCGGCCGGTGATCTGCAGCAGGCCGCCGCCGCGGTAGCGGAACCCGTCGCCGGCCTGCGTATTGCCCAGCTCGGCCGCCTTCGCCGCCGGCGGCTCGTATGCGCGCTGCGCCGGCGTCGGCCCCCAGATCTCGCGAAGCCACTGGAAACGGCCGCACTCGTGACCGCACTCCGCAAGAAACGCAGCCTGGCGCACAGGCGAGTCGATCGCATATAGCGCCATCGCAGCTGACAACGGGTCGGCCCACGGCGTGGCGTGCGAGAGCGGGATCTGCAGCGCGTCGGACAGGATTTGAGGTGTCATGGTCATCCCAGAAGCAGCTTCACGACCGCGCTCGCCCAATCGGGAATGGGTTCGTGTCGCATGTAGCGAAAGACGATCACGCCGACAGTGCCGAACGCGATCGTCGGGCCGGCGACGTGCCGGATGAGGAAGCGCCACGCATCGGCAAGACGGCACAACGCGCGCACCGCGCGCGCGCCACCGTCCCACGTGTCGACCATCGATTGCGTGTTCGTCTGGATCATGGAAACCGAGGCCACGATGGCGTCGATCTTCTCGTCCTGACGCTGCAGGTGCGCCTTCACCGCTGCATCACTCGCGGCAAGGCGCTGTTCCAACCTCGAAAAGCGGCGGTCTCCCGCGCGCAGCCGTTCCTCGACGCGCGCCGGTGCCGATGCGTTGTCGGTCATTCATCCCCCGGAAATGAAAAAGCCGCCCGGCGGGCGGCTGTCGTGCGACTTTTGTGATTTGTCAGTACAACGGGTACCAGGTCGTATTCACCCCCCGGCATAGATACCCGTGCCCTGCGCCTGCAGCGAGCGACGTCGCCGGCGCCGCCACAGTCCCAGATGCAGCGCCGAGCGTGAGCGCCGTGATTGCCTGCGTCGACGAGAATCGCGCGATCGAGCCGTCGTAACCGGACGAGCACGACGGGAGAGTGACGGTCAGCGCGGCGAGCGCCGCAGACGGATCGATGATCGCGGTTTGCGTCCCCGCGGCGATCATCACCGTCGCGCCGCTGGATGGCGTGCTGTATGTGTACGCCTTGTCGACCTGCTGTTGGCTGTTGGTGATGGCCGTTCCGGAGATCGCGCCGCCGACGTTCAGCGGGCCAAGCTTCACGTTGCTCGAGTAGTTCCCGAGCGTGTTCGACACGGCGTATTGCGACAGGCTGTAGATGTTGGTCGTCGGGACAGTCGCGTTCACGCCATAGCCGCCGTTGTACGCGATATGGCGCGTCGAATCGATGGTGATGATCGTGCTCGCGTCGTCGACGCGCATGCCGTCGCTCGTCGCGTTGTAGAGCTGGCCCGGCCCGAGCGAGATGCGGCCGTTCGGCCACTTCTGGATGTAGATCTCGATTCCGTTCGGGCCGCCGCCCAACACACCGGCAGACCCGAACGCGCCGTTCATCACGATCGGCGCGTTCGAGGTCAGCGAGTCGTTGATCCAGACGCCGTATCCGTACGATCCATCGGAAATGCACTGATCGCTGAAGAAGATCTCGCGGTTCAGGCGCGCGGCGAGCGCGTTGTCGACCTGGTAGTTCGTACCATTGCCGTACGCGAGAATCTTGCCGAAGTAGACGCCGCCCTGGCCGCCGCCGACGTGGTACCCGATGTTCGAGAAGGTCACAACACCGTCATCGAGGAAGATGTCGGAGCCCTCGTCGCTGGTCGGCGCCCCATTCATCATCAAGCCCTGGTTCTGGACCTGAATGTTGAACTTCGAGTACTTGAAAACGTTGACGTTGTCGAGCCAGATGCCGTTGTACAGCTTGCGCGACGGCTGACCGAAGACGCCCGCGTCGACGTCGAGCAGCTCGCTGCCGTTCTGCATCCGTTTCAGGTGCAGAGCTGCGCCGGCCGTCATCGTAGTGGTCGAGTCGAAGCGCAGTCCGGAAATCGACCAGCCCGTCATCGACGTCGTACCGTCGCCCACGGTCCAGAGGTCCGAAGTCGTGTTCGAACCCGTGTACAACAGCACCGTCTGCCGCGCGCCCGCGCCGCGGATCGATACGTTCTGCACGATCGGGAGCGCCTTCGGCGTGCTGAACACGCAGGTGCCCGCCGGGAACACAAGCAGCTCGCCCGCTGAGAGATTCGACAACGCCGCGGTCATCGCCGCGTCGTCGTTCGTCGTGCCGTCGCACTTCCCGCCGAAATCGCGGAAGTTGACCACGTCCTGCAGCTTGTCGATCACCGTACGCGATACGCTGCCCGGCGCGGTGCTACGGAACTGCGACACCGACGCGAACATGTTCGTCAGTTGCGATGCCGTGAGGATCTGGCCCGGAACGAACTGCGCGCGCGCCGGCGCGCATGCCATGAACGAAAGCGAAAGCGCGAAGGCAATCGCAGAAAACAATGCACCGATTCGTCGCTTCATCTCGTCAGCTCCAAACCACCGATTGAACATCGGATACCTTCGTCGCGACCATGACCGCGTCGACGAGCTGCTGCTTCTTCGTCAGCGCGGTGAGAATCGCCGTCTTGCCGTCCTGGCCGACCTGCTGAATCTGGGCCGCCGTGTGCTCCGCGTAGGCCCACGCGCCAGTCGTGTCCGCGCACCAGAACGGGGTCGTCCAGCCGGCTGCGAGACCCGGATAGATCGATGCGAGCACCGAGGCCGTGAGGTTCTGCTGATCGGTGATCGAGGCCGGATACGAGTGCGCCGCGCCGAGCGCGGACGATACGAACCCTTTCGTGATCGCGTTCGAGCAGGCCGTGGTCAGCGCGGCGATCTGCGCCATCTGCGCGGCTGCGAGCAGCTCGGCCGCCGGGACAACAGGTGCAGTCTGCGTCATCTCCCCAGAGACGACGTACCAGGTGCCCGACTCGGCCGCCGTGTATTCGGCGTCCGTGAGCTGCAGCAGGTTCGATTCGGGCGGCAGCGACGCGTAGTTCAGCGCGTCGGTGTCGAGCAGGCGCAGCACGCGCGCGGTGTTCGTGTCGAAGTATGCGTATTTCATGTCGTTCAGCACTCGATGATGACCAGACCCTGACCGCCGGAGCCGCCGCCTGCAGCGGTCCCCGCGGAGCTACCGTAACAACCACCGCCGCCACCGCCGCCAGCGCCAAACGCGGCACCCGTGCCAGCCTGCGCGCTGCCCTGAGCAGCCTTACCGCCTGCGCCGGCGCCGCCGAACGGCGACGACGCGCCGAAGCCGCCTTTGCCCATGTAGTTGCCGTCCGAACCGGCCTGTCCGCCCGGGTTGCCCGAGCCTCCGAGGCCACCGTTTCCGCCACCGCCGATCGCGTTCACCGTCGCGGCCGACCCGGCTGACCCGGGACCGCCACCTGTCAGAGTCGCCAGCGTGCCGATTACCGTGTTCCCGCCGGCAGTGGCGCCCGCGCCGCCCACGACGCCGCCGATCCCGCCGGCGCCGACCGAGATAACGATCTGCTGGCCAGGTGTCACGGCGAAGAACGCGCGCATGAGGAACTGGCCGCTTCCGCCGCCACCACCGCCGCCGCCGCCGACAAGCGTCGACAGGCCTCCCGTGCTGGCGCCCGCGCCGCCACCCCCGCCCGCTGCGACACCGCTCACCCAGATACCCGTCACGTTTGCCGGCACGGTGAACGTGCCGTTCGAGGCAAAAGCTGCAACGGTCTTGAGGTTCGCGAGTTGGCCGAGATTGACGGCCTGATTCGATGCAGTCGCGGAAGCGACCGCAAACGTCTTCGTTGCATCCCCGTTCACCGCTGCGGCCGATGCGAGCAGGTTCGCTAGCAGCGTCGCGGTGGTGCCGTCGTCGATTGCCGGCTGACCGGTCCGCGCGACGATGAACTGCGCGAGCACGGCGCTCATGATGCTCGACTGTCGCCACGCCTTGTTACACGCGGCGGATTGGGCCGTGCCGGACTGGAAGCCTTGCGAGACAGCGGCGAGCGCAGCGTACTGGGCCTGCGTGAGCACGTTCGCGCCCGCGCCGACCGCGAACGCCAGGAAGTCGTTTTCGATTGCCATGTGAAGTCCAGAAAGTGCCGTGACGACGCGTCACGCGAGCGTCGATACGTCGAGGGCGAAGGTGTAGTCGAGGAGGTTTTGCGGGGTGAGGCTCGTCGTTGACCACGCACCGGCGTCGAACCCGGCGACGTACTCGTTATCGACGTCGAAGCCGAACACCGGCGAGCCGTCGAGCGACGTGAAGGCGTAGTTGACGTGGACGGCCTCGGGCTTCAGGGACAGAAACCCCTTCGTCAGAAGCGCCGCATACAGTGCATTGGGCTGCTTCCCGGCGATGCCGATCGTGATCGACATGTCGCAGTGGTCTTCGATGAAAACCAGCGTGCCGGGCGGCGCCAGCATTTCGAGGATCACGCCCGCGGCGTCCGGCGTTCCGTCCCAGTGGTTCGCCGCGATCTTCGCGCGCAGCGCCATTCGATACGTCTCGTCGTCCAGCGATACGAGGCCGGTATCCGGGTCAAACGGGCCTTTCCATGCCCCCTGATCGAAGCCAAGGCCGTAGATGTCGAAGGCGAAGTACACGCCGACGAGCGGCGTGTTGACCTGCCGCGCGAGGCCGATCCACTCCCCCAGCGTGTCGAGCTGGTCTCCGACGGCCGAGTCGAGATCAAAGAGCGCCGGCATGCCGCCGAGCACGTTGATCTGGTCAACGATCGGCGACAACCATGCGGCGACAACCGCCATGAATATCGGACGCGGCTGGTGCTCCGAGGTGATCAGCCCGGTGTAATCGTCCAGTTCTGCCATGCTCACCCCGTCGTGATCGTCACCTGATCAGCCGTGCACGAGGCCGATTCGTTGAACAGCAGTGCGACATCCGGCGCTCCGGCGCCGCGCGGCCCGGTGAGCACGAGACTCACGATCTTGAACGTCGACGCACCGCTGATCGATTTCGCCTGCGTGACGCACTCGTCCCATTCGACGCTTTGCGCTGCGCCCCCGCCGATCACGACGCCGTTGATGTACGCGGCGATCGCGTTCTGCATGGCGATTCCTGTCGCGGTCGTGTAGCCGGGCAACGCGCGAATCGCAACGGCGACGGCGATCGGTGCGTCAGTGGGCCGGAAGAAGTTGATCGGCACCGGCATGCCGTAGCGGTTCGTCGTGATGATCTGCGTCGTGCCGTAGGTGCCACCGCCCGGGGTCTTCTTCATCGTGATCGCGTTAGCGATTGCCGTGGCATCACCGCCTTCGACGACGAGCGAGATTGAATGCGACGGGATGCCGTTCGCGTCCGTTACGCTGGTGTCGTTCTCGTAAGGCTGGCATCGCGTCACGCCAGGTAGGTTTGCGACAGCACCGGTGATGCCGTCGAGCACCGTTTGCGACGGCAGCGCCGTCGACACGCTCTGCCGAACGCGCAGTGCCGGGTCCAGCTCGACCGGTGCGCCCGGTGCCGCATCCGACGCGTTCGTAACTGTCTGCCAGCCGCGCGTCGGCGTGCCGATCTGGTTGATCGTGCCCGCCAGCGCCGCGATCGCGCCAATTGTCGTGCACGTCGCCGTGACCGTGATCGCACCGGCAGGCGGAATCGTGACCGTGGCCGGGAGCGCCCATTGGTAGTTGTTTCCGTCCTTCACGATCCCGTTCGTGATGGTCGTGCCGGCCTGACCGACCAGCGTCAGATCGGCGCTCGAATAGGAAGCAGCCTCGCGCTCAATCCCGTTGATCTTCACGTTGCTCGACAGCGCAGCGCCGACCGCCTTCGACGAGCTGAACGAGTTGTAGACGCCGATGGTGACCGAATTGCAGTCCGCGATCGCCTCTGCGACCACGGCGAGTAGCTGGCCGTCCTGGCTGTCGGGATCGATATACACGTCGGCCCCATAGATCGCCTGGTACTTCGCTTGGAAATACGCGTATACGTCCGCGTACGTCGGCGCGGTGATGCCGTTCGCGTCGATGGTCGCCGCGACAGTGGTAAGCGTCGTCGTCACAGGGTGGTCTCAAATGTGGTGGTTCCGTAGAGCGTCGTGATCGTCGCGGTAACGGTCAGCTTCCGCGTTTCACTATCCAGCGCGCTCGAATACGCGGTGATCTCGACTACGCCGGTCGTGCCAAGAATGCATGCGCGGATCGCAGCGTCGGCAGTTCCCTGCGTGTTCTTGCCGATCACCGCCTGTTCCCACGGCATCCCAACGGTCGTATCGAGGAACCATTCGCCTTGCAGGAGACGCAGACGCGTCAAGACCGCTTGAGCTACAGCATCCGGCGAGTTCACGAGGAAGTCGTTCGCCGACCCGCCGAAGACGTAGTCGTCGTTAGCGTCGAGTTTTCGGTATCGCATGGGTGTCTCAGTTGACGTTGCCGCTATTGCCCGGGCCCGGCTGGACACCGTTATGCGTGTGCGTGTCGTCGATCCGCTTCCCATTGGCGGTCAGCGATCCGATGAAGTTGATCGTTCCGGTGATCACCGCGGCCGCGCCGCTGACGGCGCTGCCGATCATCCCGCCGAGGAACGAGAACAGCCCCTGCACGATCACCGCGCCGCTGAAACCAGACTGCGGCGAGTTCACGGTCAGCGACGTCGAGGCGGCCAGCACCTGCGTAGGCGCGATCACCTCGAAGCCGCCAGGCGCGACGATCTTCACCTTCTGGGTGCTCGGGTTCAGGTCGAAAAAGGTCGAGCCGTCGTCGCTGCGGAGCTGCGTCGAGCTGCCGCTGACGCTGGCGAGCGCGCGCGGCCGCGACCGGAAACCGAGCAGCGCAAACCCGTCCGACAGGTCGTGCATGCGTAGAGCGGCCTGCTCCTGCACGCCGCCCGACTGCCACCAAGCGTCGACGCTGCGCGACGCGAACACGATCAGGCATTCGTCACCCTGAGCCACCGGAAAGGTCAGCGTACAATTCCCGCCAGACGGGAATTGCACCGGGCAGTCGACGACAGGCGGCAGCGCGGCGGTCGTGACCGTGCCATCGTTAGCCCGGATCGGGATCTTGATCGCCGGCTGCACAACGCAGGTCTGAGCGTCGTCGTCGAACGATTCGATCACACCTGGCAGCGCCGTCCACATGCCGACCTGCCAGCCGCGCAGCGCCGCGCGCAGCGAGGCCAGCTCGTCGTCGACTCGTTCTTTTCGATCCATAGGGAATATGACGTGAAGAAAATAATCTTGTTTGCCGCCCTTCTAATTCCGGCCCTATCTTTCGCCGATCTGTCTATCGAACAAGGAAAATCTCTAAACGACAATCTCGCATTCGAGATTTCCACATGCAATAAATCAAAAATTGACGACTTTGAAGGGCGAAAATCATGCGAGCGAGCCCAAGAAATTGAGGCCAGATTATTTTATGGGGGATGGTGCTACTCACCAGAAAATAACCATTACCAACCATGCGACCCCGGATATGCGGATTTTCTTAATGACGTTTTCAAGAAGAAAAAAACACTTCATAGAGAGATCGTTTGGGGATACGCGACAGCACCCACTCACATCAGCCAAGTTCTTCCATCATCGTATTTCTTGTATCGATACTACCCTGAGCGGAAATGCAAACTTCCGCTAGCAAATGCAAGCGACATGCGTTACATGGAGCGAACCCTGCCGGATGGATCAATCCTATCCGGATGCTTCTGGCGCGTACTGGGAAATGAAGTGTCATCCGTATATATGTATCGCGGACAGCCGCAGTACGATAAATTTCCAGACTATTCCATCTCGGTAACCAAGCTTGGAAAAAACGGAACTCACGTGATGGTCATTGATCGCCTCATGACCTTGGAGAAGATGCGAAAAGAGATCACCGAAAATTAACCGTAAGGATTAATCACACCGAGCTTTGCCGGGGCTGGCGCTGAAACACCGCTGGCCTTGGTAGTCAAATCCAATCCAGGCGTCGCATCGACCGATAAGCAAATGACTTCGTTGTACCAGTCGTTACCGCGCGTATCGCCCCAGAATTCGTTCGTCATCACGTAGTAAAAGCCGTCGCCGCTGATCTTTCCGTTGAGCTGGTTTTGCTGAGCAATGGCGCCGTTGTCCTTCTGTTGAGGCACGCTTAAGCCGAACTCATACCGTTGGATGCTCGAGTTGTCGAGCTGGATCAGCCGGCCAATCTTTACTGACGGATTGAGCAGCATGCGAACCGTGATGCCATTCTGCGTCTGCTCGGGCAGGCCGACCATACCCGACTTCGCGTTGATCACCGGGATCTCGCCTGGCACGTACGACGTATCGGGCACGATCTGCAACTGACCATCCTGAATCGACCAGAGGGTCTGGGTCGACCGAGCGACCGTTTCGAGGTGGTCGCGCGCCATACCGAACAGCACCTGGCCACGCGGCATCGGATTCGACGGAAGGTCCACGATATAGCCAGCGGTCACGCCAAACTTCCCCATCGCCTTCAGGCACGCATCTACAACGTCGGCATGCGTCGAACCCGCAGCGAGCGTCGTGTTCACCACGGCGAAGTTGTATGCCATGTCGCCGTCAGCGGCCGTGATGTCCAAATAGGTGTCGGTCGGACTCTCGCGCCCGCGCCGCACCTGCACGATGGACCCGTCGAAGATGATCCCGTAGTTGCCCTCATATCCGGCCTGCAGCACCACACGCGTGAACTCGGCCGCGGCGCGCTGCGCCGTGTTATCGGACACGTTGTACACTCGGATCCGCGCGGAGTTTGGCGTCTGAAGATCGCCGCGCTGCACGCGGAATACGATGCGCAGGCCGGACAGGTCCAGCGCATCGCCGGCGTCGGGTCCGATGATCAGCGAGACCTTGCGACCGAATTGTTGCGTTCCCATCAGTCCGTCACCCAGAAAACGTGAGAGCCGACACCGAGATCGTCGAACGTCGGCACATCGTCAGGACTGGCCGCGCCCTGCACCCATAAACGGCCACCGAAGCCGAGATACGCGTACTGGCCCAGCAAGTCGACACCGGTCACGAGCGGGATACCGTTGACCAACGGGTTACCGCTCGCATCGGCGATGTCGAGTATCCAGCCCGTACCGCCCGCCTCGCGATACTGGATCGTCAGCCGATAGATCGTGCCGCTCAGCGTGATCGAGAAAGTTTGCGGATCGGGCGTCAGCGGGATTTCGTAGAACGTCGTCATCACATACTCGTCGGAGGAACCGAGCCGCCCGGAGCCGGCGTCGCCGGCATGGCCGACTTAACTCCAGCGTTCTGCGTCTCGGCAGTAGCGGCCGGATTCGCCTGGTTCGAGCGCGGCGGCAGCTTCGTTGCCTGCGTGCTCACGATAATCACCTGCTTGAGGGTGGCGGTAACCATCAGAGCTGAACTGCTCTTCTGGTCGGTGACGACCGTCAGGCCCTGGATCAGCATGTTCGAGTACTTCCGGCGCGTCGTAACGACGTCGATCCGCTCGCGGTTCGCCTGCAGCTGCAGCAGCTTGCTGTAAATCGCATCGACATACGTGCCGGTCGCCATCGTGTTCGCGCCCGTCGGATCGAACGAGACCACTGCCGCTCCAAGCAGCGCCGAGTAGTCGGCATTGCTCCAGCCGCATTTCATGATCACCTCGCGCGGCCGCACATACGCATGATCGTTGATCGGTGCACCTTTCTCGACAGGGTGTTCGGTGATCACGGCGTTGTCGCTGTAGACCTCCTCCACAATGGCAGAGATGGTCACGCCGCCGATCTTTTTGCCTCCTGTCAGCGTGACATCGAGGACATCGGAGATGGTCGTCACTGCATCGCTCCCCGCATATTCCGAATGGTGGTATCCGCCACCGTCTGCTGCTCACGCCCGACGGCGCGCGCCGTCTCATTCGGATCGGCCATGCCCGAAACCTGGATCTTCACGTCGTTATGGATCTCGATGTGCGCCGCTCGATCACGCTGAACATCAGGCACTTGCGACCATTCCGAGTTCTGCAGCATGTCACCCATGATCTTCTTCAGCTTGCCACCGTACTTTGGGTCGGTCGCATACACACCGGTTAACGCGTCTGCGAATGCGAACGGATCATCGAGATGCGTGCGTGCCTTCGAATACGGCTTTCCCTTCGCGAGCAAGTTTGCGTGCGCGGTGAACGCGTCGGCCATCGAGTCGTAGTCTGCGAAGCGTTGGACCATCCGAATGCGCTTTCCGTTGATCACCTCATGGGTGACCACATCGGTGCCGGCCTCACCCTTCCGTGCCTTGATGCCGAAGGGGTTGTTCTTCCCCGACATCTTTTTGCCCCAGCCACTTTCCTGCACCCATTGCGCGAACGTGACGAGCGCAGGAATTCCGGATCGCGCCTCCGATTCCTTCGATGCTGCGATCGCATCGGCGATACGCTGCGCGGCAGTGCTCGGCGGTGCATTGGCGGCCGCCGGTTGACCGGCTGCGATAGGAGGCGATGCCCGCGTCGCATCAGTAGGCGCCGACGCCTGAGCCTTCTTCGACGCAGGACCGTCGATCGTCGGACCAAGCGCTTGCCGCCGCTTCAGATCTTCGTCCTCGCCTCGGTTCAGCCCTTCACTGTGGAAAAGCAGCCCGAGTGCGCCGGCCCGTCCGAGCAAGCGGCCGCCCCACGGCAACAATCGAGAAAGCAGGCCGGCGCGCCCCGCCACCGCAGCTCCCGTAGCTGCCGCACCAACTTCAGCACCTGTCCCAACCGCTGCTGTTGCGGCAGTCTCTGCGGCGGCGGTCGCAGCGGCGGTCGCCGCCTTCTCTACTCCAACGCCAAGCGCCCGACCAATTGCCGCTTGCACGGCCTTCTTCGCCGCCATCGCGGTCAGGAGACCACCGCCTAGCGTCGCGCCCGTCTCAATCCCGAAGGTGCCAACGGTACCGAACGTGCCTTCCAAGCCGCTCTGCATGTGACGCAGCGCACTCATCAGGCTATGGCCGCCGTTGTTCGCCGTGTCGACACCGCTCCGCGCGTAATCCCCCTTCGCTCGGTCATACGATTGCTGGTATGCCTGGTCGCGCATGCCCAGCATGTAGTTCTCGTCGATGCCGAGCTGCTGCGCGTACTGCGCGCCAAACCATGCCGGCTTCTTCGCCATCACCTTGCCGATGTCGTTGACAATGTCGACGGTGTCGCGCAGCTGCCCGTTAGCATCGCGCGTCTGCACACCGAGCGAGCCGATATAGCTCTCGCCGGCCGGGTTGTTGCGCATGAAGCGCGCGACGTTCTCGATGCTGCTCTGCGCCTGGTCAGCGCTCACGCCGACATCCTGCGCGGCGTTCGCGACAGCTTTGAGGCTGCTCGCGGCGGCACCGGTCCGACGCGACGCGAAGTGCAGGTTCTCCAGCTTCTGGGCGAAATCGACGGTGCGCGCGGCGACGAACGCGGTTGCTCCGACGAACGCGGCCGCCATCGTGACAGCCGACTTGCCAGCCTTCACCTGCGCCTTGTCAAGCTCCTCCGTTTTCTTGGTCGCGCCCTCGACGCCGTCCCGGAATTTTTTCTCCGAGTCGACGTCGATCTTGAAGCCAAGCGCGACCAGGAATTCGCGGATGACGGACGATTCAGCCATGCTTCTGTTCCTGTCTGCGGCGCGCGGCCGCTTCGTTGTCCGCCCGGACGGCGAGTGAATCGTTCATCAGCGCGATGTCAGCCAGGTCGAGTGTGCCGTCCTTCAGCGATTCGAACCGGCACATCTGCGCGTGCACCGGTGCGAGCAGCCAATCCTCGCCACCGGGCAGCACCCTTATCCAGCTGGTGTCGCCTCGCTCGGGCTGCTCGCCAGACCGGTAAGCAGCCCTTGAATAAAAGGCCCGAGGTTCTCCATGATCACGTAGCCTGTGAGCGTCAGCATCGTGCCCATGTCGATGTCGTCGAACATGCACACGTCCTGTGTCGGCGACCAGACACGGGCCCAGACAGCGCCATGATGCCGCTCAACAACGCGCATGCAGGCACCCACAACGTATTCCGCGTCGTCGTCCTTCATGCCCGAGAGAGCCTCCATGACAGGCTCGATCGAAGTCGCGAGCAGCTTGAGGTTCTTCGTGAGCGGCACGTCGGACGTCTGGAGGTCGAGATAGGACCGGATCAGCGGGGGCAGCACGGTTGCGATGCGGCGGCTCACGTGGAACTGCCGCATCGCATCCATCTTGCCGAGCTGGTACCGCTGGCCGCCGATTTCCTTTTCCGTCGCCATGGTCAGTACGTCCCGAGCAGGCTATCGATCTTGATCGAATCGAAGATCCACTCGACGATGTCGCCGTCCTTCGCATAGCGCAGGTCCGGCGCCTTCTTGAACGCACAGCTGCGCGCCGTGATGACGTCGCCTGCCGCCGTCTGCGAGACCTCGATGAGGTTCTTGCCCCAGAGGGCGCTCGACAGCGACTGCGCGTCGTACATCGCCATCAGCTTGGCATTGATCGGCGCGGTCTTCAGGTAGCGGAGCGTCACCTGCCCGGACTTGTCGGCGTGCAGGCTGTGCATGCCCTCGCCATCGGAACCGATGGTCATCGTGTTCTTGTCGCCGGCACGCGCGATCACGATGCCTTCCTCGGCGGTGGCTTCGCCATATCCGAGCGAGAACACGCCCGTCGGCCCGACGATCGTCGCCGTGACGTCCACAAAGCTGTAGGTGCTCATGGTGTTTTTCTTCCTTTACCGGTTGACGGTCAGCGCGACGTCGACGTCGCCGATCGCGCCCGCCTCCTTCGCCGCGACCTGGAACGACACGGACTTGCGGGCCTCGCGGTCCGCCTGCGATTGCGACGAGATCGGCGGTGCATAGACGTAGTAGCCCTTCGACAGCGTCTGCCCCTGCACGATGGCGCCGAAGCCGGCCGAGTTCCACACGCCAGCTGCAAGATAGCCATTCGTCACGGCCTGGTCGCACACCGACGAGATCGCACCCGCGATCAGCGCGTTGCCCGCGTCCGTCTGCGGGATCTTCGTGGGGCTCTGGTACTGCAGGTTGTAGACCGCCGTCTGGACCGCATTCTTGAACCAGATCGCGTTGTAGATCGAATCGACGAAGATGCCGCTCGGCGTGACGCCGTACTGCACGATCGCAGTGTTGTTCTGGTACGCCGCGAAGACGTTGCAGTTCTTCGCCTGCAGCGCGTTGGCCTGCGACGTCGACAGCGCTTCGGCGACGATGCCCGGCTCCTGCTTGTAGTCCATCGTGATCGTCGTGCTGTTGCCGTTGAAATCGACGGTCAGCAGACGGCCGAGGAACGAGCTGATCGCGTACGGGCTCGCGCTCGAGTACTGGATCACCGAGTACTGGTAGTTGAGCGCCTTCAGGCGGCTCGCCAGGTCAGTGGTCACGGTCGAGTCCAGCGCCTGCGGGTTCTGGGTCGTGATCCCGTAGATGTGTGCCTGGTCGGCCTCGATCATCGCCGCAACCGCGACGTGCTGGTCGTCAGTCACCGCAGTATCCGCGAACTCGATCCCGAGGAACTTGTTCGCGAAGCGATCAAGGAAGATCGCGATCGCGTCCGTCGGCTGTTCTGCCGAAATCCCGTTCACCGGTGCCGACGCGAGCGCGCTCGTCAGGCCGAGCATCGCCGAGATGTCGGTACCGGCACCAGGCGCGGTCGCGTAACTTACCGTCGATGCAGCGACGCCGCCGGCGAGCGTGGCACCCGACAGGGTAATGGCCGCGCTCGATTTCGCGAGCGTGATCGCATTGCCGGCGTTGCCAACCGCGATCGCGGTGACCGTCGTGACGGCGCCGGTGGTCGAGTAGCCGCACTGCGACAGGTTGGCGTCCGTCGATGCTGCGAGGAACGTCTGCAGGTTGGCTGCCGTCGCGCCAGCGTTGGCACCGATCAGCACTTGGCTGCCCACCGGGGCGGCCGCAACGAAGGTAACCGCAGTGCCGTTGATGGTGACCGTATCGTTTGCTGCGGGGTTCGCCGTCAGCGTGATCGTGCCGCTCGCGGCCGCGCCGATCCCGCTCGACTTGCTCGTCACCTGGAACTGGCTGCCGGTCCACACGACTGTCGCATACGACGCGAGCGCCGCCTGCACGATCGAGGCCACGCCGTTCAGGTTGGAAGCGGTCGAGAAGTTCAGCGCGGATACGTTGCGCGCCGTGCCGTCGATCGTGATGTTGAACGCGCCGTTCGTGATCGCTTGCCACTGCGCGAGCGCCTGCTGCGCCGCCGACAGCACGCCGCCGCGCAGCGAGCCCGACGTCGCCGTCTTCGCCCAGCGGCCGATGCACACGCTCTGCGGCTTCGGCGTCTGGCCGAAGTACAGCGCGGCAGCGAGGTATTCCGGCGCCGCGGTACCGTAGTCGGCCGCCACGTCGGTGATCCCGGCATACGGGCGCATCCGCTCATTCGTGTCGATCACGGTCGATGCGCCCAGAATGAGCGCGGTGTTCAGGTTCGCGCCCTGCGCCGCGAGCGCCGCGAGGCTGAGCGTCACGTTGATGCGGCGCGATACCGGCAGTCCGTTGGACATGCTGATCCCCTACAGGTTGACGTTTATGGTGGAAGTGACGGGCGGCGACGCGTCTGTCGTCGTCGATGCCTGCGCCGATTTCAGGTTCAGCACCGCATAGGTGCGCGTGACTTTCCGGCGCAGCATCACGGTCATGTCGTACCGCCGCACCCATTGCTGATTGACCAGGTCCGGCACGGCGCGGATTTCCGAGACGCTGACGAAGGCCATGTCGAGCAGCTGGAGCTGCTCGCGGTTCTGTGGGAGCGCGAGCCCGTCGGCGAGCCGCTGCGCATAGCCCTTGGCCGCCGGCCCGTAGAACGTGCAGAGCACGTCGAGATCCTGGTGGCGGATGTAGGTGTCGCTGCCCTCGTTCGCGCCGTTGTGCACGATCGCGGGGCTCGCGTCCGGCGTCTGGGTCTGGATGCCGAATGCGCACCAGTTGATGCCAGGCTCGGGCTGCTTCGCGACGACCGGCTGCCAGCGCGGCCGCACGAGGTCGGGGGACAGTGCCGTGATGCCCGCGACCAGGTCGTGCACCAGATCGTCGAGGGCATCATCCTCGTCCGGCGGCGTATCGACGGCTGGCGCCAGATATCCACCGGTCGAGCTGTCGTTCATGGGGTCATCCGGAAAGCGGTTTCAGGTCGCACGTCGCGCAGACGAAGCCGCGCCCGAAGTGCGAGTAGTCGTTCACGTTGACGACGGTGTAAGTTCGACCGGCCCAGATCACCTCGTCTGCATCCTGCCCGGGACTGCCGTCCATCAGGCGGAACATCGTATGCAGGGTGATCGAGCCGATGATCCGGCTGCCGTCGGCGTTGCGGTGCAGGATGTCGCCCTTGTCGCTGGTCACAACGGCCGCGAACGTAGCCGCCGTCGGCGTGTTCTGCCCGCGACCGCGCGCGTCGACCGTCTGCGCCATGCGGTTGCAGATCAGGCCGGTATCCATGAAATCCGGGTCGAGCAGGACCTCGGTGACGTCGAGGAATGCCATTGCTGGCTCCAATGCAAAAAGGCCGCACACGGCGGCCTTTCGATGTCAGGAGTGGTACGTTACTTCTTCGTACGTTTCACGTACGTGATGGACTTCAAATAGCCGCCGGTGTTGATCAACGGGATGATCCCTGCCGCGGACTGAATCTCAGACAGGCTCATGCCTGCCGCCTGCGCGCCAGCGTCGACCAGCGCGGAATAATCCTTCTCCGACTTCCGCTGCGATTTCGTGCCACGCTGACGGTATCGGTTCGCGATCGTGGACGGTGCGAGCGGCGGCGGAATGTTGCTACGGATCTTCAGGCGAACTGATGCAACCGCCATTTCGCCGACCTGCGTCAACTTCGCATCAATCTTGCCGACATCACCGCGAAGAGCTGCCTCGACGCCTTTCTGCAGCTGCGGCGCGATCCTCGGAAGGGCACCCTCAACTCCCGGCACCAGATGAGGTCGAGCCGGCACATTATTCGCCGGAGAACCGTTCTCCATCAAGTAGCCGATCTCAGCGTTGCTGATCGGTTCCCCCTCGTCCTTACGTCCGGCCGTGCTGTCCGGCACGCCGACGAGAACCTCCCTCTGCACGAGAGCAGCGATCGATTTCAGAACGTCGTCGAGGTGGTCTTGCTTCACCCTTACAACCATCAAAATCTCCCATGCACTGCGGCGCTACAGCTGCATACCGCCCGCGCCCATCATCATCGCGAGGCTCAGATAGCGGATCCCGTACATGGTGCTATTCCAGAATCCACCGTCCTTAATGGCGACGGCCGCCGTGTCGTAGCTGGCGCTGACCTTGTCGACCGACTTCGCCGACTGCGGCCCGGTCACCTGCCCGGGCACTGCGCCGACGGCCGCCGCGTTCTGGTCGCGCATCGACAGAGCGACGTGGTGCGCTGTACAGAGCCCGATGCCGATGTCGGTCAGCTCCTGCCAGCGCTCCGGATTCACGAGCGACACGGATACGGTCAGCCAGATCTGGATGACCGCATCGGGGTACAGCGTCGAATTCGTGAATTCGGGGAACGTCTGGCGGAACTGAGCAATATCCACGGGTCACCTTCAGTTGGAGATGGCAAGCGCGCCGCACGCGCGGCACGCCCGCCTGCGGCCATTATGCCTGCTTGCCGCCCTGCTTCTGGCTGCCGCTTTGCTTCTGCGATGCGGCCTCCGCAGTAGCAGCCTGGGAAGCCTCGAACGCCGCGACATTCGACGCATGCTCCAGCTCGCGCGCGGCGATCGAGCCCTCGCGCGCGTCCAGATCGGCCGCCCGGGCATCGATGCCCTTCGACATCGCATCGAGCTCGGCATGCTGCTCGGTGAGCCGGCGCCCCTCGGCGTCGAGCTCGGCGCGCGCAGCCGCGACTGCAGCGGCCAGTTCGTCCGCGCCGGGCGTCGCCAGAACATCACCCGGATCGCCGGTATGGTGTTTCACATACCAGTTGTCGGCGATGTCCTGGTCGACGGTATGCATGCCGACCGGGAAATCGGCATGGATGCCATCGGCACGGAGCAGCTTGAACGCTTTCGCGACATAGATTTTTGTCTTTGCCATGATGCCCCCTTAGATGCCGTCGCGGTATGCGAGCGTTTCCGGATACACGACTTCGACGACGCCGAGGCGCCCGAAGTACGTCACCAGCTGCCGCAGATCGCGGTACTCGAGCGGCGTGCGCTGCAGGGGTACGAGCGGGAAGCGCACGCGGTTCTTGTCCTTCGTGTACGCCATCATGCGGTTCGTGCCGCTCGCGCCGCGGCCGGTGAGCCACTTCGACGGCAGGATTTCGAGCGGTCGACCGTTGAGCTGGTTCGACAGGCTGTTTTCCTGCAGAAAGCGCAGGACGCTGATGTTGCCGGCGTCGCTCACCTTGCGGGACACGAGCCGCGAGAAGTTGAGCGGATCGACCAGCACGCGGCCCGGGCACACTGCATAGCCGGATGCCGCCCATGCGCTGTTTTCCATCTCGTTCAGATCGTTCAGCATCTGATCGGGCGTCGCGGTAGCCCACCCGCCGGTTTGAGCGTTCGAGACGTTGGCGACGGCCGTGTTGTTCACGAGACCAGTCACGCCGAGCACGGAGTCGCCGATGTAGACCTGCTCGTCGACGTCCATGTTGTGCTTCAGCTGAAGCCCTTCGTACTTCTGCTGATCGACCGGGCGGCCGAGCTTCTGCGCCGATTCGAGCTCCGGGATCGTCCAGCCGATCTGCATGCCCCACAGCGTCAGCGGGTTCGGCGTCTTGCCGATGTCGAGGCCAAGGCTCGCGATCGCGTTCGCGTCCTTGCCCACCCACGATTTGCCAGCCGGCGACGGGCCGCCCGCCGCCGCGAACATGGAGTTCGTGAACGACGACACCTCGTCGGCAATCGACACGTCCTCGCGGAGGTCGATGTCGCGCGACCAGGTGACCGACGCGAGCGGCATATGCAGCGTCTGGTCGAGCCGTTCCAGCTCGCCGACGAGGAACGAACCGGTGCTGTCGATCGTGCGCGCGTCGAACGTCATCATGCTGTCGCGCGTGCGCGCGCGAATGATCGCCGGCGCGCCGACGATTGCGATGCCGGCCGCGCGGGCGAGCAGCGTCTTGTTGTGAGTCGTCATGTCGGCTTCCTTAGATGTTGTAGGCGATTTCGACGTTGCCGGACGCATCTGCCGCCGACATGAACGTCGCGCCGGTGATCGCGATCGTGTTCGTGCCGTCGGCCGCCGCCTCGATGCCGCCGATCGGCTTGCCTGCTGCGGCCGCCGCGACGCGCACATAGACCTGGCCGTCGAGCGCAGCAACGCCCGCGTTCAACAGCACGGTCTGGTAGCCGCGGCGAAGCGCGTCGCCAATCCCCTTCGTGGGCGGCGTCGACGTGCCGAGCGGATCCTGCGAGCTCTGCGTCGGGAACGGACGCACGAGCAGACCGTAGACCGACGCGGCGACATCGCCTGCGCCGATCGGTACGAACTTGCCGTTCGCGATCTTGCCGAACAGGCCATACGCCGAGAACGGCGCGGTCGGGTCGAGGGGGACCGGCTCGATCGTCGACTGGGACGGCCGGGTCACGTCGCCGGGAATGCCCGACGGCATGCGATACAGAATTGCGTTGCCCATGAGGCGTTCTCCTTTATTGGCTGGACTGACCGGCCCAGAACTTGCGGTTGCGTTCGTTGATCTCGGCGATGCTGGTCGGCTTGCCGAAATCGCGCGTGGTGACCTTGCTGCTCGACGCGTTGGAGTTGTTCTTCACGCGCATCAGCTCGGCCGCACCGGTGAAGATCGTGTCGACGACCCGCGCGGGCATGGTGTCGAAGTCCGGCGCGCGGCCGCCGAGGAACGGCGTGATCGCTGCGCGGCCGGCATCCGTCTCGTATGCCTGGTCGAGCGCCTTGCGCTGGCAGCGGCAAAGCGCCGCCGCACGGTCCTTCGTCTTCAGGCCATCGAGCGTCGGCAGCTTCACTCCCGGGGCGAGGATCTCGGCGCGTGCCGGAATCAGGCGCGCGGAGTCGCCGGTGTACAGGTCGACGCCTTCTTCGCTGACGCGACGCGACGGCTCGGCTTCGATGATCGTGTCCTTCGTGGTATCCGAATCGTCGTCGTCTTCCTCGTCGTCGTCCTCGGTTTCGTGCTCCCGCTCGGCGTCGCGCGCGGAGAGGCGGTTGATCTTACGGTCGAGTGCCTTAACCGTCTTGGTGAGCGCGGCGATCGCGTCGGCCGTCTTGCCTTCGCGCTCGGCGGCTTCCCGCTTTTCGCGCTCTTCGTCGGACTCTTCGTCCATCGACTTGCGACCCTCTTCGAGCGCTTCCTCGACGCCATCCTCGTCGCCGGTCTTCAGCGACTTCATCAGGCGGTCGAGCCACGACGAGCGGCGCGGCGGCTTGGTGGTCGGCTTGCTGTCTTTCGTCTTCATCTCGGGTTCCTTATCGCCGATCGCGCAGCGCGGGCCGCAGCGGCCGCGAGGGACGATGGCTACGTGGTTGACAACGATGTTCCGCTGTACCCCGCGGCCGGGTGATACCTGTTCGTAGTCGGCCTCGTATCCGAGGCTGACCTCTTCGATTTCTTCGTCTTCGACCGCCGAGATCGCGTCCTGCGAGGTGATCAGCAGGTCCGCGATCATGAGGTCGTCCTCAATGCCGGCGCCGCGGCGAATGTTCAACATAACGCCCTTGCCGAGCGCGGAAAACGTCGCGGGCGTGACGAAGTCGTCGGGATGGTCCAGCGTCACCGGCTTGCCGGCACAGCTTGCGAGCGTCTGGTCGCGAAACACCTCTTCGGGAGTGCGGCTGATTCGGATCAGGCCGTCGGGACCAGCCTCGATCGGCACCTCGCCGTCGGCGTACAGCATCTCGCCGGTGCGCGCGACGGGAACGTCTTCGCAGAGCAGGAAGCCCTCGGGGGTGAGCGAGCGCTTCGGCCCGAGCTTCTGTACGGTATAGAAGCGCATGTCAATCCTCGGAAATGATCGGTTCGGCCCAGCATCGGCAGTTCCAGATCTGCCCCGGGTGGAATCGCATGACGCGGCCGTTCTCGTCGACCTCCGGCGGGTCGTCCCACGCGCAGACCTTTCCTTCCATCGCGCGGTGGCCGGCCCGGACGTCGCTGTCGCCACTGGTGCGCCAGATGTAGTGCGTGCTGCCGACGGCGAGCGCGCGGGCCTCGGTGAGCGACGTCGCCGCGCGCGAGACCTCCGTGCGTGCGATCAGGTCGGCGCGGCTCTTTGCGACCTCGCCGGACCGCTGAATCTCTTTCGAGATCGCTGCCGCGCGCGTGCTGTCTTCGAGCGCCTCGATCGTCAGGCGGTGCACGCGCTCGGCGGCTTCGAGCGGGATCGACCTGATCAGGCCGACCTGCTCGGCCATCAGCTCGCGCATCGTCTCGCCGGTCGGCGCGCGGCGCAGCTCGTCGCGCAGCGCGCGCGACATGTCCGCCGCATGCTGCATCCACGCCTGCTCGTCGCGACGGTTGAGGTCGTCGAGCATCCGCGCGGCGGTCGCCTCGGCCCACGGCGTGAGCGCCTCGGCGTACCGCCTAAGCAGCTGCTCGATCGTCGGCGCGTACGCGGGATCGCCAGGCGGAAAGCCATCGACCAACGCGCCCACCTGCTCGGCGATCTTGCGGAGCTGCGTCCTTAGCTGACGCTCGGGACCGGCCAGGCGCACCGGATTGCGGCGTCGCTTGCGGTCCGTCGTTCGGGTCATCAGCATCAGGGGGAAGCTCCGTTTCGGCGGCCGGCGGCGGCTCGTCCTCGGCCTGCTTGATTTCCTCGTCGGTGATCGACGAGAACACGCCGGTTCGATGGGCCGACGCGCGCAGTTCCTTCATGCCGCCGGCAGGCGTCACGAGGCCGGCATCGACCGCCTTCGTCACCGCGTCAGTGATCGTGTTGGCCGTGGCCGCCTTCTGTTCGTCGGTCATCTGCCAGAGCGCGCGGAAGTCGTATGAGAAGCCCTTCGGCGGCGCCATGCCGAGCACCGAGCGGAACAGCACCTCGAACAGCACGTTGAGCGGCCGGCGCAGCCGGCGCTCCTGCTGCTGCTTGATGTTGTCGTAGTACGTGCGCAGGTCCGACTCGCCCGTCGCGTTCAGGCCTGCGGGCGACTGGCCAAGCAGGCGCACGAGCGGGATCTGCAGTGCGCCTGCGAGCTGCTGCGCGAACTGCAGCAGCACGGCATCCAGCCCGGTGAAACCGTACTGGTCGATTTGCATCTCGTCATCTGCGTCGATCAGCGACAGCCCTTCGTTGGACTGGAACCGACGGATGAAGTCGACGTTCTTCAGCAGCGCCTCGAGCGCCGGGCCGCCCATCGCGATGATCTTGCGCAGGTCCTTGACCTTCATCGTGCGCAGATGCGCCTTGAACACGAGCTGCGCCGCGCCCATCGTCGTGCTGTCGAACGCGACGAGCCGGTCGATCAGCCGCTCGATGACCGACTGCCCCCAGAGGTTCTCGGCAATGCGCTGCCAGTACGGCAGCGTGACACCGTCGAAGCGCAGCACGCGGCTGTAGTGGATCCGCTGGCGCGGGAGCGCCATCGAGTCGGCCACGACGTCGTAATAGCGCGGCATGCCCAGCTCCGGACCCGGCTCCTGCACCAGGTCGTTGAGCGTCGGCTGCACGAGCCAGCGGTCTAGCACGCAGAGGCCCTTGAACTGGCCTTCGGCGATCGTGTCCAGCCGCAACGGCTTCGACGCGTCCTGTCCATCGATCATCATGACGGCGAGCGCGCCGCCATAGAGGCGCGCCCACTTCGCCGTGTCGCAGAGGCTGTCCCAGATCGCGAGGTTCTCGAACCCCTGGTTCAGGGCGTCCTTGTCGTCGGGATCGATGTCCGAACCGATCTCGACACCCATGCGCGTCATGTCTTCGGCGACGACGTCGACGGCCTGACCGACGATCCACGACGACCGGTACATCGCCTCCATCTGCACGCGGTTGCGCGAGATGAAGTCGAACCCGTACTGGTAGGCGGACGACTGGTTCGGCGTGCCGAGCCCGACGCGCGCTTCGAAATTCTGGAAGCTGTCCGGCGTCAGCCAGCGTTTCGCGTTGGCGGAATCCGCAGCCATCGCGCGGTATTGCCGCTGCTCGGCCTTGCGTTGCTTTCGATTCATCCTGCCAACCTTGTCCAGATATCCAGAACCTGCCCGGCCGGCTGGTACGCGATCATGACCGCGTCAGCCAGGTTCGGCGATTTCGTGCCCTCAGGCGCCTTGTCGATGACGATCTTCCCGACGCCGTTGACCGTATAGGTCGGCTGTGCGAGTTCCATCGTCAGCGCCGAAAGCTCGTCGAGCGCAGGATCGATCGAGATGATGTCGTCCGGGTTGTACGGCTTGCCCTCGACGACAGCGCGATACGTCGCCTGAAAGCGCAGCCGCAGTGCCCACCATGATTGCGCCTTCAGGTTCGCGAAGTAGTCCTTGTTCTTCCGCTCTTGCACCATCTCGCCTTCCGGGTCGTGCACCGGGCCGGAGCCACGGAACGGCTCGTCGTTGATCGGCCGCTTGCCGATCTCGATGCGCCGCTCGTTGATCACGCGCGCGTCGCCGCGCACGCCGGCGCCGAGGCCGTCGGCGTCGTAGTCGAATGACTCGTAGCCGAGCTCATCGCAGATGCCGAAGGTCTTTTCGACCGTCTCGTAGATGTCTCCGCCCTTGCCAGACCAGGACCTCAGGTAGTTCAACAGGAAGCCGTAGCGGCCCGCGAACGCGTTCTTGTCCTTGCCCTCGTCGGCGACGTCGAGGCCGCCGCGCCGCAGCCCGCTAGGCTCGATGCCGAGCTTCACGTGCGCGCCGATCGAGGCCTGCACCCATGCCGACGGGATCACCACGCCCTCGACCGACGCCGCATAGTTGATGTCGATTTCCTGCGCGACGACGACGGCCGGCAGCTCCGCAACCTGCTTCGCGTACCAGGCGTCGTCCTTGCGTGGGTCATCACGCCAGTGGAACGTGAACACCTTGATCTTGCCGCTGTGCCGGCGCTGCGCGAACGAATTGCCCATGCCGTTCGGCGTCGAGATGTCCTGGCGGCAGTTCGTCGTCGCCGACAACGACGCGTCGACCAGCTGCGGACGCTCGAGGAATGCCGACTCGTCCACAACGTAGAAGCTGGCGCGATCGCCGCGGCCGATGCCGTCGCCCGACTCGCCCGTGATCACCGAGCCGGTGTCCGGGAACAGGATGCGCATGTGCGGAGCGTGCGTGCCGATGTCCCATGTACCGCGGAACTCGGCCGGCAGCAGACGCAGGAACTCGCGGGCCTTCCAGAACAGGCTTTTCGGCGCGCCGATCTTGTCGACGTACTCTTCCTTGCGCGAACCGAAGCCCGCCGCGACGCCCTCATGGAACAGGCAAATCGTGTCGGCTAGGCCGACCGTCAGCCACGACATGCCCATGTCCCGCGTCTTCTCGGTGATGCCCGGTTCCTGCGACTTCCAGCGCTCCATGAACCATTGGCACCATTCCTCCTGCTTCGGGAAAAGCAGGAACGGAATCGTCGCCGGCAGCCCGCGCTCGACGTTGCGCGGGTCGAACGTCATGCCCCAGTCGATGATGAACTGGGCCGGGTTGTCACGGTAGAACGTCCGCAGCGCCGGCAGCATGGCCAGATTCGCGCGGATGCGCTTCAACCGCTCCGCTCGCCATTCGAACACCTGCACGTAATCCGGTGCACGGAAATCGAACGGGAACGGGATGGGCATGCTACGGGTTCATGAGCTTGGCGTAGATCTTCGCCGCCTCCTGTGGGTCGTTCGTCACAGTCGAGATCGCGGTGATCGGACCGCCCTCTTTGCCCGTGTGCTCCAGACGGTGACGGTTCGTGAACGCGTCTCCAGCTTCCTTCGCAGCTTGTTCGAGCAGTTGGGCCATCAGCGGAATGTTTCCGCGCTGCTCGGCGAGGCCGACAGCGTGGTCGAGTTTGCGGAGGCGCACGGCGCGATGCGCGACGCCGATGCGCGATGTGTCCTTCAGGAATTCCTCGCGCGTGCGCTCGAAGATCTCCAAGTACTTCTTGCTGAGCGATGCGCCGGCTCGCTTCGTCGGGTCATACCGCTCGCATTGCTGCGGCGACACCTCGACGCCGAACTCCTCGCGCACGGCCTTCGCTACGCGCGAGATCGTGTCGAAGCAGGCCAAGGACTGCACGATGTACAGCTTGATGGGCTCCTGAAGTTTTGCCATGGCGTGATGCGTTCAGTAGGCTATGCAGCGCGCAGGATGCAGGTGCCGCAGGCTCGCGCGATGTCGACGTGGCCGACCTCGGGCGCGCGCCTCGCGGCGTCGACGAGCTTCGCGGTATCGCCAGCGCCGCCGCCAACGCCGTAGCGCCGGACGATGCCGACGAATTCCTCGACGTCGTGCCCGCGAATGCCAAGCTTCGGCATGCCGTCCTTCGTGAATGCTGGCGCGCCGAACCCGTCATCGCGCTGGCCGATGTGATACAGCTCGTGCTCCACGAGCGCGCACCACTCCATGTCGCTGCATTCGCGCGCGTAGTGCGCATCGAGCGTGATCAGGAACGCGGGCACGCGGCCGAACCATTCGCAGAGCTGCTGTTCCTGCCTGGCGCGCTGCCAGCCGCCAGCCCGGATCATCACCTCTTCGCACTGGCCGACGACGCGGCGCATCTGTCGGACATTCTCGACGGCCGCCCAGAGGTAGGCGACGTCGGCGTCGACCAGGTGCGCGTGGTCGACGTTGTGAAGCGTCGCGCCGTCGCGCAGGAACGTGTGATGCACCCAGTCGTTCACGCCATCGGCCGGCATGAGGCGTCGAAACCAGTTCGACGGCTCGAAAAGCGCGTCGGGAGGCATGGGCCGGTTGCTGGCGGGCTCTGCCTTCTGCGCCCTGGTCATGCGACGCTATCCCGCCGCGGCGGCAGATCGAACAGCGCCTCAGCCGCGCGGCGCGCGGGGCTCGGCTCGTTCTTGAGCGCCTGGCGCTGCCGCTCGCGCTGCTCGGCCTCCTGCTTTGCCTCCAGCACGAGCATCGGATCGCGATACATGCAAGATTCGAAGATGCGGAAACCCATGGCGGCGCCCCAATGCAAAAAGCCCCGTGGCTGTCGCCTACGGGGCTTCGTATCCTCGCGCGTCTGCCTCCCAACTGGGAAGCAAAAGCTCACGCGCAAGGCGGAATCGGTAATCTGCCGAGGATCATAGAACAGATTCCGAGGGTTTACAACCGCTCGATGCAATTTTTCCGATGACCGATGCGGCGGTGAACTTGACGATGCTCTGCGAGATCGCGCGGTGCGCATCGGCGAGTACCAGCTCGAACCGCCGGCCGCGCAGCACGACGTTGTGCACCTTCCGCATCCGTGTCTGCACCTGATCGGGGCCCATGCGCCAGACGTAGGTGTACTTCAGCACCCATTTCGCAACGTGGTTCGGCATGGCCGACCATGCCGCCTCGACGATCCACCCGTCCTTCTGCTCCGGCGGTATCGTCATCTCGGCGAGTGCCTTATCGCGCAGCGCGACGTGAAGGCGGGCCCACTGCGCGCACACCTCCGGCTTGAACCGCGGCGAGCGAACCGTGCTACCCCAGTTGTCGAGCCGTTCCTCGATGCTGCGGAAGCTGCTCATCGAGCACCCCGCGTCGTCATGGCCAGCGCGCGCACGCTGCCGAGCCAGCCGGCGTATCCCGTGAGATGGCTCGTGAAGTCCGGGCGGATCCGCTCGTCGACGTGCCTGTCGCCGCCACACGTGCCGGCGAGCGAGAACATGCGGCCGCGCTTCTCGCCGCGTTTCACGTCGATGCGCGTCGCTGCGCGGTCGCTCGCGAGCAGGTGCCGCACGGTCGACAGCGGCACGTTAGAGCTGCGCGCGAGATCGTGCGCCGTGTAGCGCTGACCAGGCTTCATGACCGACAGCACCGTGTCGAGGGTGATTTTCGTGGTTTTCATCTTCAAAGGGCCCTCCCTATGCTCGCTGCAGGTTCAGTTCGATGGCTTCGACGCGCACGCCGGGCACAACTGCGTAACGCTTCGAAACCCTGAGATCGACGACCTGGCCGTCGTCGATGTACACGACTCCGTTCATGCCATCTTTCAACGCCTTGACAACGTTGTCGGCGTCCGGCTTCTTGGTGGCGCCGATCTCGCCGGCAGCGGCCGCGCGTTGACGCTTCTGCGACCAGCTCGTCGGGATGGGCATGCCGATGTGCACGACGAGACGGATAGGACCGGCGTATGGCTCGGTGCTGCGCATCGCGGCGCTAGCGGCCATCTTCACGAGGTTCTCGTAGCGCTCGGTCTTCTCGGGCGTGTGCGTGCGCACGTGGCCGCCTTGGCGTGAGAAGCGCGGACGGCCCTTCGCGACCGGCGTGCCCGGAACGGTGAATTCGACGCTACGCGCGGCGATCGGGTGCTGCTGCTCGGGGCTCATCGGCCGGCCTCCAGGATCGAGCCAGCCGCGACCGGGCCGGCGCTGTTGCGAAATGCGCGGTTGTGCTCGTCCAGCCACGGACCGTCGCCAGAGGCGTGAAACACGCGCAGCTTGAATTCGGGACACGTCTCGTGCTCACCCTGCTCGAGGCCGAGCGCGCGTCCTTGCGCGACGATCCCGGCCCAGCTTGTGTGCCAGGGGCCAGCGGGCGCGGTGGTCGAGCTGGTGCCGGCGCGGCTGGTGCGCTGCGCAATCGCCTCGGGCAGCAGCGAGTTCAGCAGGCCGATGTTCAGCGGCTGGTCTGACCGCTCGCGCTTCCGGCGCAGCAACCCGATCTGAATCGCCGTGCGCAGGTCCAGCGGTGTCGCGCCGAGCGCAGGCCAACTGAGCACGCGCTCGTCGTCGGCAGCGAAGCCGACCCCGTTCGAGCGAAGGATTTCGACGAAGGCGGCGGCGGCGTTCTGCGCGTCGTCACCTACTGCCTGTGCTGTGCCGCCGCCGCTTATGTTTACTTCTTGGTTATTGGTTATTGGTTCTTGGTTAGTTTTAGAACCGGTTATGTCTGGGTGGGCGCTGGCATCCGGATTGGAACCGGATTGAAACCCACTGGGTTTTTCTTGGGTTTCTGATGGGTTCTGTTTGGTACCCGATCCGGTAGCGGTTCGCTTTTTAGGCCGTCCGCCCTTCTTCCCGTTCTCCTGAGCAGTTTCGGCGCGCAACCGGTACGCGGCGATCTCGATTTCGCAGCGATCGTGCACATAGCCGGCGTCGGTCTGGGTGAATTTGAAGCGCAGCAGATTGGCGACCGCACGACGCTCTTCCTCGGCGCTGACGCCGACGGCGTAGCACACCGCGTCGAGATCGAGCGGGAGCGGCTTCTCGGTGTCGTAGTAGACGTCGATCAGGTCGCGATAGATCCAGCGCTCGACACGGGTCATGTTGACCGTGCCGGACCGGAAATCGCCTATGTGATGGGGGTAGTAATTCATCAGGATCCCCGAGCTACGGTGAGAGGATTCGGGATGTGGCTCATCAGCGAGGCCCAGCAGAAACCGGCGCCGCTTCCGGACGAACGCGCTCCAGCATCCAGAGCTGGTCGGCCCGGAAGGCGAGGTAATCCTGCGGCGGATCGCGGTAGATGAAGAGGTGCTTTTCCTCGACGGTGCCGAGGTAGGTCATGGGGCGCCCGAGTTTGACGGCGAAGGGCTTGCCGATGTCGCGCTGGCCGAGGGTCAACGTCATGCCGCCGCCTGCCGCTGGCCGAACGCCTGCTGTACGAACTCACCGATCGCCTGTTGGCTGAGTCGTCGGTATTCCTCGATCGCCCTGCGCTCCTGAATCGCGAGCCACTGGCGCGGGTAGTCGCAGCCCGTGAACATGCAGAACAAGTGCAGTTTCGTCGCGGGGAACGGCCGGCGGCCAGCGACCAGGTCGGCGAAGTGCGGATAGTGGATCCCGCAGTTGTGCGCGAGCGTCTTGCGATCGAAGCGGCGCAGGCCGAGCTCGAGCGCACGTGCCAGGCAGTCCTCGAAGCTCATTGCCTCGACGTCCCCGTCCGGCAGCGTTGCCGCCTGCACCCACGGCGCGAACATCCTGAATTCGGTCTGGTTCATACGAAAAATCAATCGTTACCCAGTTGAATACCCACTTGATTACCCAGTTGGGCGCCGGGCGAAATAAAAGCCAGGGCAACACCTGGCTGACTGCAAAAAGATGCGAACCACCGCTATGCGAGAATCGAAGCTCTCTACTTCCTCAACCCACACACAACGGGGTTCGCATGAAAACTCTTGTAACGGTCGAGCTGATCGAGAACGACGGACAACTTTCGATCAACTATCAAAACGGCAATTCGGCTCAGCCGCTGGAGGCAAACACGATCGAAAAACTAATCGCGGCCTTAGCGTCGATGCGGGAGGCTATGGAGCCGCCCGTGCCGATGGATCCGCCAATCGGGAGCCAGATGCCTGCGCAAGTCGATCCGCGTTTCTGGACCGAGCTGAACCACATGATCAGCGCATCGATGTTGGCCCTGAGGCACCCTGGCCTCGGCTGGCTCGCGTTTGCGTTGCCACCAAGTTCGGCAGAGCAGCTCACGATTTACCTTCAACAGCAGGCGGAACAGCTGAAAGCAGGACCCGGCTTGGTGAATTGAGCGAACTACCGCCCCCACCACCAGCTCCCGCTCCGAAGCCCTCGAGCTTGACGTTCACGACGCATTCGCATCGGACTTCGTACGTACCGATCGAAGCGGGACGCGCACGCTTGTCACTCGACGGCTTCCGATCAGCGCGAACCGGCTCGAACACGCGGGTCTTCTTCACTTCCCCTCCTTCGTGCGTTTCTTGGTCGGCTCGAGCAGCTCCGTCAAAAATAGATCGGGGTGCTGGATCTTCACCTCGGGTGGAATGCCGCGATATTTCCAGTTGTGGACGCGTTGCGCGCCCCCCTTCTCCGAATAGCCAAGGAGCCGAGCAACTTTCGAGGCGCCCCCATGGCGCTCAATGAGCTGCCAGTCGGGGTGTGGGGAGGTATCGGTCGTATCCATGCCCGCATTAAACACGATGTTTATGATGTTTGCAAACACCACGTGTATCAACAAGACGTTTACACGCGAGAAAATCGCGCCATGGAAAAAGTGATGCACGCCACGGCAAGCCGGCTATTCGAGGCTGCAAAGAAGGTTCGGCCCGACATTGAGTCGCCGGTCGACCTCGCCCGCGCGCTCAATCAGAGCGAGCAGACGATCAACAATTGGTCCTACCGTGGGAGTGGGGTATCCAAGCAAGGGCGTCTACTGGCCCAGAAAGAGTTGGGGATCAGCGCAACATGGATCGAGGATGGCATCGGCGCAATGCTCACATCCGAGACGCCTCCGTCTGGAGTTGACCCAAAGCACTCTCTTCCCGAAGACCAAGGGAACGTCCTGGTGTGGGAGCATCCAGACGATCTACCGCCGGACGATAACCGCGTCTGGCTGGACACATACGACTACAGATTCAGCGCGGGGACTGGTTTGATTCAGTGGGAGATTCGGCAAAAGAAGGCCCTGCCGTTCGATATTGGCTTTTTCCGCTCGCTCGGCTCGAAGCCGAAAGATTGCCGGCTCGTCCGGGTTCACGGTGACAGCATGGAGCCCTACCTGTTCGACCGTGACATGATCATGGTCGACACAGCGAAGAACAGCATCCGGGATGGGAAGGTGTATGCGATCTATTTCGCAGACGAGCCACTCGTGAAACAGATATTCAAGCTGGCCGGTGGCGCGATCGCCCTTCATTCGATCAACTCGGGAAAATATCCTGACAAGACCGTAACACTCGAGCACATGAACTCTGTCTCGATCATGGGTGAAGTCATTTATCGATCGGGCTCTGGTTGGGCCGGGGGGAATTGATGAAAATTACGCCAACATGTCGATACGGCCACGGCAACCTCGAGGTTGCTAACGAAGGGCATGATACGAATACGCATAGATGGACGCTCCTTGGCGTGACCAGCCAGACGTTCGTCGCAGGATCTGCAGTCGGAACGCCAATGACTTCGACAGGCCCATCAGGAAATGTTTTCACCGTGGCGCTATACCGATGCCCCGTCTGTGGATATCTTGAAATGTTTGATGACGAGGCTTCGCATGGGAGTGCATAAATTCGAGAGGCCGACCCGAAACGGTACGACCGGCAATGGTTCATCTCTTGACACTAGCGGTGGTGGCGGCAATGATGGTGGCATGGAAGAGCGTGTGAAAAAGCTGGAGGCCACATTGACGACGTTGCAACAAGACGTCGCGGTTGTGCGCGCCAACTATGCGACCAAGGCTGATGTCGAGGCGGTCAAAACCTCTGTAGCCGAGGCAAAGGCAACCATCATCATGTGGGTGGTTGGGGCAATATTCCTTGCCCAGCTCCTGCCTGGATTTCTCAAGAAAATGGGATGGTAAGTCCCTAATTATTCGAGGCCCCGCTCCATGCGGGGCTTTTCTTTTTCATGCGCCCTAGCCCGCCACGAGCGGGCTTTTTTGCGCCATCTCTCGGCCCTTCCGCAAAAATAAACATGGTGTTTGACACGCGAATAAACATCGTGTTTAATTCCATCCAACGCAGCACACAACGCGCTGCGCCACCGCCCAGGCGGATCGCTCTCTAACAATCGAAGGTATGCCGGGACCGCTCACGCGGAGCAACCGGCCGGCGCGATCAGCGCCGTGAGTCAGGACGGACGCAGCGGAAGACCGCTGTGCGCCGGGCGAGCCTGATGCAAGACAGCCAGCAACACGTGACCGATGGCGTGGTAATCGGCACAGAACCTCGCGCGACCCGGAGCCGGCACGGCCGGGAGTAGCCGGGCGCGCGAGCGATGCAGTTCTGACCAGTGGCGGTTCGTTCTCCGAGGCGCCACCGGTGAGAGCTGGAGCAAAGAGCAGCATTCGACGTTTCACACCCCAATTTACTTAGTAGTTCTTCCGATCTGGAGTTTCCATGAACATGCCTACCCCCGCCGCTGCAACGATTCCCCAGCTCGCCGAAGGCGAGATCTACGTCGGCATCGTCGCCAACACGGCCGGCGAGCTGCACCACGTCGTGCTGTTGCCGGGTGACAACGATGACGCCAGCTGGCAGGCACAGATGGAGTGGGCGAAGTCGATCGGCGGCGACCTGCCGACGCGCATCGAAATGCTGTTCCTGCTGGAAAACCATCGCGACGAGTTCGAGCGCGACGCGTACTGGACGCGCCAGCCGGACACCGATCCCGGTTACTCCGGCTGGGCGTGGTCCCAGTACTTCTACGATGGCGGCCAGTACTGCAACCACCAGTACCTCGAGTTGCGCGCCCGCGCCGTCCGCAGATTGTCGATTTAACCCTTCATCCATTTCAACTGCATGGACGGTGCGATGCATCTGAACAATTCGACGGGCGGTAACGTCCGCACCCTCCCGGCACGGAAGGATGCGAGCGCCGATCGCCAACAAGCAGCGGCCGACGATGCGGAGCTGGCGCGCGACGAGCGCAACGAAGCAATCGCCGAACGCGTGACCTTCGACGTGTTGCCGTTCTCGGCCGACCAGATCGCAGTGCTCGACGCGGCACTGCGCCGCGGCTACATCGAGGACGTGTACGAGGTGTGGAACATGTGCCGGGGCGTGCTCAAGGCAGAAATCGCGCGTCGCGTCGCGGCCGCCGATCTCGCCGCAGTCGCGCCGCGCTTCGCAATGACGACCTGCTCGTCGTGCGGCTCGGAGCTCGGCCCGGGTAATTCTGGCGTCAGCAGCTGCAGCGACCACGGCGCGCCCGCGCTGCGCCGCCTTCGCGGAGCCTGACATGAACCGTTTTCTCATCGGCGCGATCGCGCTGGCAATCCTCGCGCTCGTCGTTCTGTTGCATCGCCTGAAGCGCGGCATCGACATCACGAACAACGACGACCACCACCGCGGCTGAGCCGCACACCACACCGAGAGACCACATGGGACAGACCAATCACCCACACGGGCCGTGGGAAACGTGCGAGCCCGGCGATTACCTCGACTACGACGGCAACTGCATCGTCGTGCTCGGCGAAGACGCTCGCATCTGCGTCGTGCTCGGCACGGGCGAGCAGTCGCAGGTGCGCGCTCAGCTGATCGCGGCGGCACCGGACATCGTAACCGCGCTTCGGCTCGTCGCCTCGAAGACCGTGCTCACGTCCGGAATCCGCGCCGTCGTCGACGCGGCGCTCGGCAAGGCTGGCTACACGGCGCCCATGCCGGTCGCAGATCCCGTGCGGCATGTGCGCGTCTGCGGGGAGGGCCTGTGATGCGCTCCTCGCTCAACAGCCTCCAGCCTGTATTTCGCCGATACAGCCGATCGGCTGTATCGCGTGCTGCCAACGACAACGCCCTGCTGCGCGCCGCCGCGCGCGCACCGCGCATGCGCCGCGCCGCCGAGGGCGCCGTGTGGATGGCCGCCTACGGCTTCGCGATCGCTGGCCTCTGGTACGGCTCGCTGATCGCCGGCCCCTATCTGCGGAGCCTCGGATGACCCCCTTCGACTTTCTCGGTGCGCTGCTCGATCGAATCCACGCTCGCAGCCCGGTCGCCGGCTACATCGTCGCGAGCTTGATCGCCGCTGCGTGCATGTACGCCGTCGCCATCCTCAACGCCGATGGCACCAGTGCCATCGCCAACCTCGTGAGAACCTGATGAACCCGTCCGTCTATACCGTTCGCGCGTCCAGCTGGGGCGCACTCTTCGACTGCGCATACCGCTGGGAAGGCATCCACCTGCTGAACCTGCGCAATGTTGTCGGCCTGCGCGCCGCGCTCGGCACGGCCATCCATGCCGGCACGGCCGTGTTCGACCAGGCGCGTCTCGATGGTTCGGGCCTGACCGTCGACGACGCGGCCGGAGCGTTCGTCGACAAGCTGCGCGATCCGGAGAATGAGTTCGATCCGGAGCGCGACGACCTGAGCATGTCCGACGCGGAGCGCATCGGCCTGTCGCTCACGACGAAGTACTGCCTCGAGGTTGCGCCACGCTACAACTTCATCGCCGTCGAGATGGAGACGAAGCCGCTCGAGATCGACTGCGGCGGCGGCATCGTCGTCCGCCTCACCGGCACGATGGACCGCGCACGTGTGCGCCGCTCGGAGGCCGGCGTCGGTATCGCCGACCTGAAGAGCGGTTCGTCGGCCGTCCAGAAAGGTGCAGCCGTCACGAAGGGACACGGTCCGCAGATCGGCACGTACGAGCTGCTTTACGAACACACGACCGGCGACGAGATCGGTGACACCTCCGAAATTATCGGCCTGAAGACGAAGGGCACGCCGGAGGTCGCAACCGCGCCGATCGCGAACTCGAAGCGCGTGATGGTCGGTACCGAGGAAACACCCGGGCTGATCCAGTTCGCCGCGGACATGTTCCGATCCGGCCGCTTCTACCCCAACCCGAAATCGCTGCTGTGCGACAAGAAGTACTGCCCGCGCCACAGCACCTGCCAGTTCCACGACTAACTCGCGAGATATCCATGTCCACGCCTACCACCCTCGAAGCGATCCGCAACCCTGCCCCGCGCGAGGCATCCCTGCCGCCCGTTCGTGCAGGCTTCTTCGATCTCCAGGGCTTCGAGCTGCTGCAGCGAGTCGCCAAGGCGTTCGCGTCTTCGTCGCTGGTCCCGGCGCACTACCAGAACAACGTCGCGAACTGCATGATCGCGCTGAATCTCGCGCGCCGACTCGGTGCCGATGAGCTGATGGTCATGCAGAACCTGTACATCGTCCATGGCAATCCCGGCTGGTCGAGCAAGTTCCTGATCGCCAGCGTGAACACGTGCGGTCGATTCGAGACGCTTCGCTACGAATGGCGCGGCACCGAAGGGAGCGACGACTTCGGATGCCGGGCGTGGACGATCGAGAAGTCGACCGGCGAGCGTCTCAATGGCACGTGGATCGACTGGAAGATGGTCAAGGCCGAAGGCTGGAACAAGAAAAGCGGCAGCAAGTGGCTCACGATGCCAGACCAGATGTTCGTGTATCGCTCTGCCGCGTTTTGGCAACGGGCCTATGCCCCCGAAATCAGCATGGGTCTCTCGTCACAGGAAGAGCTGATCGATACCGTCGAAGTGCGAGCCGACGGCACGGTCGCAGTGACCAGCACGCTCGAGGAGCTGCGCGGCGGCCGCGCGCAGCCGGCCGAAGAAGTGCCGCGCGGCACGCCGCCTGAGCAGACTGGACCTGCAACGGAATCTCGCCCGGCCGGCGCGCCGCCGCCGGCAACCCAAGCCGATCCGGTCGACGACCAGGATGGCCCATCTGACGACGGCAACCACGGTCAAGGCGGTTTCGACTTCGACATCGCCGGCCTGGTGCGCGGCATCCGCGAGGACATCGAGTCCGCCGCGACGGCCGAGGATCTCGATCTCGCGCGCAGCGCGATCGCCGGCGTGCCCGACGAGGCCGCGAAGGCAGACCTGAATGCAGCGGCATCGGCGCGCATGCGTGCCATCACGGCCGCAGCCGAACAGGCTCAGCAACAGCCGCGCGCCGGTGCCGCTCGCCGTGCGCGCGGGCCGATCAGCGCCGACTAACGGGAGCCAGCCATGAAAATCACCGACATCTACGTGTCGAACGTGCTCGGGATTCGCGCGGCCGACGTGCGGCTCGCGAAGCCCGTCGCACTCTTCGCCGGCCCGAACGGCGCCGGCAAGAGCAGCCTTCAGGAAGCCGTGCGCATGGCGCTCACCGGCGACACCGTGCGCGTCGCACTGAAGAAGGAATACGGCTCGCTCGTCACCGAGGGTTCGGAGGCCGGCCAGATCGTGGTCGCATGCGGCGAGCAGGCGAACAGCGTCATGCTTCCCGCCGGGAAGATCAAGCGCGAAATCGCCGAGGATCAGCGTCTGCCGCTGGTACTCGACGCGCAGCGGTTCGCGCAGTTCGGCGCGGCCGAGCGCCGCGCGTTCCTGTACGAGCTGATGGGCGTGAAGATCGGCCCGGACGAGATGCGCCGCAGGCTGCTCTCGCGGCTCAACCTGAAACCGGACGCACTGCCGCCGACCGCCGCCGCACGCCTCGAAGCGATCACGCCGATGCTGCGCGCGGGATTCGAAGGCGCCCAGAAGGACGCCGCCGATCGCGCGCGCGGCGCGAAGCAGGCGTGGCGCGCGACGACCGGCGAAACATACGGCAGTCAAAAGGCGGCAACCTGGCGGCCGGCCGCTATCAGCTTCGACGCGGCGGCGCTGCGCAAGCTCGAAGGTGATCGCGCATCGCTCGACGGCGAAGTCGGTGAGCTGCAGCGGCAGATCGGCGCGGCCGAGGCCGGTGAATCCACCGCTCGCGCCCGCGCATCGAGGATCGCTGCGCTGCGCGAGAAGGCATCCGGCTATGCGAAGGCGGCCGAGCTAGCGCAGCTCGCTGACGACCAGGTCGCCGAGTTCCTGCCGAAGGTCGAAGCGCTGCGCGTGCGCGCCGGCGCCGCGCCGGCCGGCGTCGAGTGCACATGTCCGGATTGCGGCACGCTGCTGCGCTTCCTGCACGGGGCGCTCACTGCGGCCGCTGCGGCCGGTGCGCGAGACGAGGAGGCCGTCGCCAAGCTGCCCGAATACGAGCACAGCCTGACCATGCTGCAGAACGCCGCGCGCAACCGGCGCGCCGAGCTGGAAGCGACCGACGCTGCGGCCAAGCAGCTGAAGGAACTCGAGAGCGAGGCGAGCGCAGACGACGCGCCGGCACCGAGCGATGCGATCGACGCCGCGCGCGGCGAGCTCGGCACGCTGATGCAGCGCCGCAAGCAACTCGACGCGGACATCGCGGCCGCACGCGACGCTGAGCGCCGCGCCGTCGCAGTCGAGGAAACCGCGCGCAAGGCTGCCGCGCTGCACGACGACGTCGTGGCATGGGAGGCCATCGCCGACGCGCTGGCGCCAAACGGTATCCCGGCCGACCTGCTGCGCGAGGCGCTGACGCCGATGAACGAGCGCCTGACGGCGCTCGCCGAGCTGTCCGAATGGGCCGACGTGACGATCACGCCCGAGATGGACGTCCTCGCCGCCGGGCGCGCGTACGCCCTGCTGTCCGAATCGGAACGCTGGCGCGTCGATGCGCACATCGCCGCAGCGATCAGCCACTTCTCGGGTCTGAAGCTGCTTGTGCTCGATCGCGCCGACGTCCTGGTCGGGCCCGAGCGTGAACGGCTGCTCTACTGGCTCGACGACCTCGCCTACACTGAGCAGATCGACACGGCACTCGTATTCATGAGCCTGAAAACGCCGGCCGCCGGTCTGCCGGAAGGCATCGAAGCGTTCTGGGTCGAGGATGGTCAGGTCGCTGCCGCCACGCCACAAGCCGTACGGGAGGCGGCATGATCGAATTCATCGAGAAGCACCTCGGCGACGTGCGCGAAGCGACCGCGAAGGCGATCGCCAACGCGACCGGCCTTCCCCAGATCGACGTCACGAAGGTCCTGCACAAGATGACCGGCATCGGCACGGTCGAGCGCGAGAAGCGTGCGGGCGGCGGCAACGAATACGTGTACTGGCTCGCTGGCGCCGCGCCGCCAGCGTCGCAGACCACCAACGTTCCGCCGGTGGCCGCCGGCCCGACGCTGGCCGAGGCCGTGGCGAATCTACCGCCCGCGGCTGGCGGTGTTGTCGAAGCCGAGGTCCGCATCTGCGATCTACTGGCTGACATCGAGCGCCTCACGGCCGAGCGCGACGCCGCGCAGCTGAAAGCCGACACCTGGCGCGCGAACGCTGCGACGCTCGAAGCCCGCATCGACGAGCTGACGCTCGGGCCGGTCGGCGCGCGTGCGCCGCTGTTCGTGACCGTCGGCCGGAACTGCAAGCCGCAGCGCCACGAATCGATCGAGAAGGCCCAGCGCCGCGGCCGCGCCCTCGTGCGCAGCGAAAAGGAATCCGAGGTGCTCGTGCTCGAACCGGTCGGCCGGATCGTGCGTGGCACCGAGTGGATGCCGCGCTGACCAAACAGAGCATACACCGCGCGGCTTTCCTCGGTCCGCGCGGCATTCGAAGGGCTCCGAAATTCATCGGAGCCCTTCTTTTTTCCGGAGAAACCATGCAGATCCAGCTTCCCACGCTCGCTGAAGGCGAGATCTACCTCGCCGGTTTCATCGACGCCAACGGCGACGTCACGCACACGATCCTCTTGCCCGGCGACAACGGTCGCGCCTCGTGGCAGGACCAGATGGAGTGGGCCAAGAGCATCGGCGGTGATTTGCCGACGCGTGCCGAGCTCGCGATCGCCTACGAACAGCGCCGCGACCTGTTCGAGCAGGCTGCCTACTGGTCGAACCAGCCCGACACCGACCCGGGCTACGCCGGCTGGGCGTGGTACCAGGGCTTCCTCAATGGCGACCAGGGCAGCGACCCCCAGGGCAGCGAGTTGCGCGCCCGCGCCGTCCGCAGATTGTCGATTTAACCCTTCGTCCATTTCCCAACGGAGCAAGCAATGACGATCACGCTCGAACAGCTCGAAGCAGATCACGCGCGCATTGGCGCGATGATCGACGAGTTCAAGAAGCAACCGCGGGCAACCGAGTACCACGTCGACGCGGTGACGATCCCGCTCGCCGCCGGCGAGCGCATCGCCGGGCAGATCCTCCTCGAGGACGGCTCGCTGAGCCACTACCTGATCCTGTTGCCGGGCGATGCCGAGGATCTGGACTGGGAAGCGGCGAAGGCATGGGCGGCCGAGCGCGGCGGCGAACTGCCGACGCGGCGCGAACAGTCGCTCCTGTTCGCCAACCTGAAGGGTGAATTCGAGTCGGCTTGGTACTGGTCCGGCGAGCGTCACGAATCGAACTCCGGCTGGGCGTGGTGCCAGGACTTCGGCAATGGCGACCAGTACCGCTACCGCCAGGACAACGAGTTGCGCGCCCGCGCCGTCCGCAGATTTATCCCTTCAGTTTTTTGATCATTTAATCCACCGTGGCCCTGCACAACCAACTCCCGATATATCGAGCGGCCTACGGGCTGCTCGATGACGTCACCACCCTGGTCAAGAACATGCCCCGCGACTTCAAGCGCAGCATCGGCGAGAAGATCAGCGCGGAGTGCATCGAGATCATGGTGCTGGTGTTCCGCGCGAACGTCGCGGCCGACAAAGCGCCGCACCTCGTCGAATTGCTCGAGCGCCTGCAGGTGATCGAGCTGCTGCTTCGTCTCAGCATGGACAAGCGCCTGATCGCGCGTGACGGTTACGCGAATGCAGTCGAGAAAACGACGAGCATAGGGAAGCAGGCCAACGGCTGGAAGAACGCCGCAAACCGTCGCCCGCTCCGCTAAGGTCACGGCCTTCGCGGCTGAGCGATATATCAATCTGGTCGTGCCGCTGGCCCACAAGGCCACCGCCATGCGCAATGAGGAAACCGGCCGCCGGCGTGCGGAAAGGTCCAGCGCAGTTTCCTGGCTGAGAAATCGGCTGGGCGACGTAGATCGCACGATACCTCCGGCTGGGCGTGGTACCAGAACTTCAACAATGGCAACCAGAACAACAACCACCAGAACAACGAGTTGCGCGCCCGCGCCGTCCGCAGATCGAGGGCCAATTTCGTTCGCCGAGCTGGTCGAAGCGTATCTCGACTGCCGGCGAACGAAGCGAAACAGCAATGCAGCGCTCGCGTTCGAAATGCGGCTCGAACGCAACCTGCGCCGCCTGTACGACGAGCTGGCCGACGGCAGCTACACGCCCGGCCGCTCGAAGTGCTTCGTCATCACGAGACCGAAACCGCGCGAGGTCTGGGCGGCAGCGTTTCGCGATCGCATCGTGCACCACCTGCTTTACAACCGGATCGGCCCGCGCTTCGAGCGATCGTTCATCACCGACTCGTGCGCCTGCATCAAGGGCCGCGGCACCCTGTACGCCGCGCAGCGCCTCGAATCGAAGGTACGTTCGATCACGCAGAACTGGTCGCGGCGCGCGTTCTATCTGAAGTGCGATCTCGCGAACTTCTTCGTCAGCATCGACAAGAGGATCCTGCTCGACCTGCTGCTCGCGAAGATCTCCGAGCCGTTCTGGCGCGCGCTGACCGAGCGCGTGCTGATGCACGATCCACGGGCCGACTTCGAATACCACGGCGACCCGGCAATGATGGAGCTCGTGCCGCCGCACAAGCGCCTGATGGAACAAGCCGACCATCTCGGTCTACCGATCGGCAACCTGTCGAGCCAGTTCTTCGCGAACGTGTACCTCGACGTGCTCGATCAGCGCGCGAAGCACGTGCTCGGCGCGAGGCACTACATCCGGTACGTCGACGATTTCGTGTTCCTGCACGAATCGCCGGCGCGCCTGAACGCGATTCTCGCCGATGTCACCGCGTTCCTGCCGGCGCAACTCGGCGCGCGGATCAACCCGCGCAAAACCATCCTGCAGCCGATCGACCGCGGCATCGACTTCGTCGGCCAGGTCATCAAGCCATGGCGCCGCGAGACGCGGAAGCGAACGCGCAACGAAGCGTTGCGGCGCGTCGCCGCGACGCCGGACACCGACCTGATGCCTGTCGCGAATTCGTACTTCGGCTTGCTACGTCAGGCAACCGCCAGCCATCACGACCGCGCGAGCCTCGCGAACCGTCTCCGTTCGCTCGGGAAAGCTATCGATCGCGATCTCACGAAAACCTTTTGAGGAGCACCCTATGACCACCCAAACCGAAAACAGCCAGGCAGCTGATGTGCGCGTCGTCTGGAGTCGCAACAACGAGGATTTCACGTGTGACGAGCTTGATGAGCTGCTCGACTCGCACGACGACCTCGCCATCGGCGACGTCGTGTTCTTCGGCGATGTCGCGCCCGTCCCAGTCAAGTACCTGTGCGATGCGGATGACGTACTCGACACCATGGGCGATCGTGCCTACGACCAGGTCGGCGAATACGCGGATGGCTACCCGGACGTCTCATCGGAAGCGAAAGCGGAACTCGAAGCGCTGTTGGCTGGCTGGATCGAGAAGCACGCGAAGCCTACGTTCTACAGCGTCATCAACGTGCGCGAACACGTCATCACCGCGGCTGACATGGAGGGCCGGGAACAATGACTACCGCCAATACCCCGAACTCACTGCCCTCGCCGATCGACGTGCTGCGCGAAATGGCCCGCTTCGAAGCGGCGATGCGCCTCGCCTTCGATTACACACCCGACCGAAACCCGTTCACCGAGGTCGTGCCGCACGCTGAAGAGGCGTACCAACTCGGCAGAGACAACGACCGCTTCATGGGCTGGTGCATGGCGATACCGTCGACGGTCGACCTGTTCCACGAGTGGTCGATGCAATCTGCATTTCAGTCACGTGTCCGTCCGTGGATGCTCGAATGTTTCGGTGCCGAGATCGCAGCCGACCGCGCCGAGCGCAATCACCGGTTCTTTGAAGAGGCTGGCGAGCTGGTGCAGGCGTGCGACATGACGCGCGAGGAGGCACACGCGCTGGTGGACTACACCTGGTTGCGACCGGTCGGCGAGCCGGCGCAGGAGGTCGGCGGCGTCATGGTCACGCTCGCCGCGCTCTGCCTCTCGAACGGCCTGGACATGCACGCGGCCGGCGAGACGGAACTGGCACGCATCACCGTGCCCGAGACGATCGCAAAGATCCGCGCGAAGCAGGCAGCGAAGCCGAAGCACTCGCCGCTGCCGGAGCCGCGCGCCAAGGTGACGGACGACGTTCGGCTCGACGCGGAACGCATGCGTGCGATTTGTGCGGAGCTGGATGCGAACCGCCGTGGCGTCAGCTATAGCGGCATGCCGATTTGGGACGCAATGTGCGACGCAGTTGGCGAGGACCGCAGCGGCGACGGCATGCGTGCCGCAATCGACACCGCCCGCGCAGGAGATGCATCGTGAGCGAGAACACGAAAATCGAATGGTGCGATCACACATTCAACCCATGGGAAGGCTGCCAGAAGGTCGGCCCGGGCTGTGACCACTGCTACGCCGAGACGCGCAACGCACGCTTCGGCGGCGGCACGGCCGTGAACTGGGGGCCCGGCGCGCCACGCCGCCGCACGTCGCCGGTGAACTGGCGCAAGCCGCTGCAGTGGAATCGCAATGGCACGTTCTACGCGATCCACGGCCGGCGCCAGCGCGTGTTCTGCGCGTCACTCGCCGACGTGTTCGACAACGCCGTCGATCCGGCGTGGCACGCCGACCTGTTCGATCTGATCGAGCGCACGCCGAACCTTGACTGGCTGTTGCTGACGAAGAGGATCGGCAACGTCATGTCGATGGTCAGCGAAGCCGCCCAGTATCAATTCGACCTCGAACGCGTCGAGAAGCCGAGCCTGCACGAAAACGTCTGGATCGGTGCGACGATCGCCAACCGCGCGGAAATGTTGCGAGACGCCGAAAAGCTGCTTGCGGTACCGGCCCGCGTGCGCTTCTGGAGCGTCGAGCCGATGCTAGGAGATCTAGGAGAAATCCCGATCGAGTTGATGCCCGACTGGATCATATGCGGCGGGGAAAGCGGCGCCGATGCGCGCCCAATGCATCCGGACTGGGCCCGCGATCTTCGCGACCAGTGCGCAGACGCCGGCGTGCCTTTCCTGTTCAAGCAATGGGGGGAGTGGGCTCCGGGCGAAAACTGCGGCGGCCCGCCGAGCCGCACCGAGCGAGTCGCCGATTGGTTCGCGGGCGAATGGTCGTTCAGCACGCTTACGCCGGGTGCGCATGACGGCCTGACCTGCGACGACGAGCCGACCGTCTACCGCATCGGCAAGAAGACTGCCGGCCGCCACCTCGATGGCCGCACGCACGATGAATTCCCGGAGGTAACACCATGCCAATCGTGACGAATGCCGAGCTCGTCGAGCTGACGGGCGGCCTGAAACAGGGCGCGGCGCAGGCTCGCTGGATCAAGAAGGCGCTCGGCATCGACGCACCGCGGAAAGCCGACGGCCACCCGATGATCACGTGGGAGCAGATCAACCAGCCGCGTGCCGATGCGACGCCGCGCACGCAACCAAAATGGAGAGTCGCAGCATGAAGAAGCACCGGGAACGTGATGGCCTCCTGCCGCGCATGGAGGCGCGGAAACGGAAGGAAGGCTTCACGTACCGCTATCACCCGATCGGCAAGAAGCCGATCAACCTCGGTCAGGACCGACTCGTCGCGATCCGTAAGGTGCTCGACCTGCTCGGCGCCGGCGACGACGTCGGCACGATCGCGCGGCTCTGGGAACAATTCCAGGAGACACCCGGCTGGCAGCGCTACTCGCAGTACACCCGCAACGACTACAAGCAATGCAGCGGGCCCCTGCTCCAAATCTTCGGTGACACGCGTGCCGCCGATATCGACGCCACGCACGTGTCGAAGTACCTACGCGTCGAGCGCGCCGCCGCGCCGGTGCGCGCCAACCGCGAGGCCGCCCTGCTCTCGAACCTGATCGGCCTGGCGATCGACCGCGGCGAGGCGAAGCACAACCCCTGTCGCGAGGTCAGACGCAACGAAGAACAGCCCCGCACCGAGGCGCCCGATCCCGAAGACTTCCAGGCGTTCGCCGTCTGGGTAGCGTCGCTCGGCGGTCAGAAGGCGGTCATCGGCATGGCGGCCGAGTACGCTGCGCTCGCAGGTAATCGGAAGGTCGAGTTCCTCGATCTCGCGTGGCCGCAGATCGACGAGGCGGCCGGCGAGATTCGGGTCAAGCGCGCGAAGCAACGCGGGAAGAAGCGCGGCGAGGTGATCGAGCACATCGAAATCACGCCGGCGCTTACGGAGCTGATCGCGCGCCTGCGCGCCGCTCGCAAGGACGACTGCCTGTACGTGTTCTCGAATCGATACGCGACGCACTACACGCCGGCCGGGTTCAAGACCGAATGGTCGAAGCTGATGAGCAAGGCGCTCGAGCTGAAGAAGATCGGAAGGAGATTCACGTTCCACGACCTGCGCGCGTATTACGTGACGCGGCATAAGGCGGAACGCGGTGCATTGCCGGACCTGCATGCGAATCCGGCGACGACGGCGCGCGTCTACGATCGAACGAAGATCGTAAAGCGGAGAGGAATGTAATTCCCAATTTGGGAATTTAAAAACAAAAACGGCACTGGATAAAATCTCAGTGCCGTTTATAACTACTTGATACCGCTAGGAATTCTGTGGGGTGGCTGATGGGACTCGAACCCACGACGACAGGAATCACAATCCTGGACTCTACCAACTGAGCTACAGCCACCACTGGTACCGCTTTGTTTCTCCGCTGTTTTTGTTTCAGCAGCGAAGAAGCAAGATTATACGAAGTCTTTTGAATCTTGCAAAGCCTTTTTTTCAAAAAATTCTTCGGCTTCGTTCAGATGCGCGCGCGCCTCGTCGAACACGGCCAGATCGCCGCGCGCGAGCTTCTTGTTGTCGGACAGCACACGACGCCAGCCGCGTGCGCCCGGCATGCCGCGATACAGTCCGAGCGCGTGCCGCACGATCGCGCCGAGGTAGGTCCCGCGCTTCAGTTCGGCCGCACAATATTCGATCAGCTGAGCCTCGGCCTCTTCGCGCGTCGGTACCGCTGCGGTCGATCCATAGAAGCGCGCATCGACATCCGCAAGCACGTACGGGTTGTGATACGCCTCGCGGCCGAGCATCACGCCATCGACATGCTCGAGATGCTGCGCGACCTCGTCGAGCGTCTTGATGCCGCCGTTGATGACGATCTCCAGCGACGGAAAATCGCGCTTCAACTGATACGCATAGTCGTACTTGAGCGGCGGGATCTCGCGATTCTCCTTCGGCGACAGCCCCTTCAGGATCGCGTTGCGGGCATGCACGACGAACGTTTCGCAACCGGCCTCGGCCACCGTGCCGACGAAGTCGCGCACGAACGCGTAGTCCTCGACCGCATCGACACCGATCCGGTGCTTGACCGTGACCGGCACCGACACCGCATCGCACATCGCCTTCACGCAGTCGGCAACGAGCTGCGGCTCGTTCATCAGGCACGCGCCGAACGCACCGCGCTGCACGCGCTCGGACGGACACCCGCAATTCAGGTTGATTTCGTCGTAGCCCCACTGCTCGCCGAGCTTCGCGGCGCGCGCGAGATCGTCACGCTCGCTGCCGCCCAGTTGCAGCGCGACCGGCGATTCGTTCGGCGTGAACGCGAGATGCCGCTGGGCATCGCCGAACAACAGCGCGCCCGTCGTGATCATCTCCGTATACAGCCAAGTGTCGCGCGTCAGCGTACGGTGGAACGATCGGCAATGGCGATCGGTCCAGTCGAGCATGGGCGCGACGGATACGCGGCGGGGAGGAAGCGAGGACGGAACAGACATGGAATTCGGGCAACAGGCCAGGCGGCGCGGACACAACCTGCTATTTTACCGCAACACGGGCCGTGCCGGCCCGACACCCGCTCTACCCCTCACCCAGCTCCGCATCGACCGCCCGCCGCGCCTCTTCCAGCACGCGCTCGATCACCCGCCGTTCGGTCAGCAGCACGCCGTCGACCTTGACGAGCCGCCAGTCGATCCGCACGGCATCGCCCTGCAGCACGCGGTAGTGCGCATGCTCGCCATCCCAGACCTGCTCGGTCTTCACCTCGATCTCGAAGCCGCGGTACGGCTCGCTGAAATCGCCGAGGTCGCTGCCTCTCGGTTCCATCGCACGCTCCGTGGCAACACGGCGCCGGCCGCCCTTGCAGCCGGCGCCGCGCGCTCAATCGTATTCGTCAGACAAAAAGGATTTACCATCCGCGGTCAGGTCGACCCTGTCGGCCGTCGCCTGATAGATCAGCCCCTCGTTCAGCAACGCATAAACGACGTCGTCGAACGCGGCGGGAACCGGCCGGCTTTCGCCGAACTGGTCGATCCATTTCAGCGCCTCGATGGCTTCCGGGGAAAGGATGGGGGTCATGCGTTGGCCTCCGGCGTAGGTGTCGTTCCATCCTAGCACTTCGTCCGGACGCCGAATATCGAGGCAAACGCGCTGCGGGAATGCCGCGCGGCGCGCGCCGACGGGCAAGGCTGCCCGCCGGCACCACACCGGCGCGGGAAACACGCGCTCAGAGACGCGCGATCGATACTTCGGTCGACTTCACGAGCGCGACGACTTCCGCGCCGACCTTCAGTTCAAGCTCGTCGACCGACCGGGTCGTGATCACCGACGTGACGATGCCGAACGGCGTCTCGACGTCGACCTCGGACACCACCGGCCCGCGAATGATCTCCTTCACCTTGCCTTTGAACTGGTTACGCACGTTGATTGCAGTGATGCTCATCGGGTTGATCGCTCCGAAGAAAAAAGTCTCAGAACGGACGGCCGAAGCCGCCCGGAATTAAACGGCCCAGCGGATCTGCCCGACCGGTCGAACGTTGTCTGCTTCATGCACCGTGCCGTGTTCGGCCGCGCCGGGCCCGCCGGCGAGGACGCGCTTCAGCACGCGGTCTTCCAGCGCCGCAAACGCTGCCGATGCGCGGGCGCGCGGCCGGTCGAGCGGCACGGGTTGATCCAGCGCCACACGCCCCTGCTCGATGAGCAGGATGCGGTCGCCGAGGGCGACGGCCTCCTGCACGTCGTGCGTGACGAGCAGCGCGGTGAACCGATGCTCGCGCCACAGGCGCTCGATCAGCGCATGCATCTCGATGCGGGTCAGCGCGTCGAGCGCGCCAAGCGGCTCGTCGAGCAACAGCAGCTGCGGCCGGTGCACGAGCGCGCGCGCCAGTGACACACGCTGCCGCTGGCCGCCCGACAGTTGCGCGGGCCAGTCATTCGCCCGCTCCAGCAGGCCGACTTCGTCGAGCACCGCGCGTGCATCGTCGCGCGCACCGCGCCCGAGGCCGAGCATCACGTTCTGCAGCACGGTTTTCCAAGGCAGCAGGCGCGCATCCTGGAACATGATCCGCGTATCGAGCACGCCGCCGCCCTCGCCGCGCGTCACGAGCGCACCGCTGCTCGGCTGCTCGAGTCCCGCGACGAGACGCAGCAGCGTCGATTTCCCGCAGCCGCTGCGACCGACGATCGCGACGAAGCTGCCGCGTGCGATGCCGAGCTCGACGTTGTCGAGCACGGTGCGCGCGCCATAACGCTTGCTGACGCCCGACAGCGTCACCGCATCGTCGGGTGCCTGGCTTCCCGCTCGCCGCCGCGCGAGCGGAACGACCGATGCGCTGCCGTCGCGATCGAGGATCGCCGCGTCTCGTGCATCGCCGTCCGTGACACGCGCCTGCGCAAGCTCGGCCTCGAGGTCTGCGCCGGCGAGCAGGCCATAAGCGGCCGCCGAAGTCGTCGCATTCATGCCTTTGCTCCTGATTGGTAAGCGGGGTGCCAGCGCAACGTCACGCGTTCGAGCCATTTCGCCAGCACGTCGGCCAGCTTGCCGAGCACCGCGTACAGCAGGATGCCGACCACCACCACGTCGGTTTGCAGGAATTCGCGTGCGTTCATCGTCATGTAGCCGATGCCCGACTGTGCGGAAATCGTTTCCGCGACGATCAGCATCACCCACATCAGCCCGAGCGCGAATCGCACGCCGACGAGGATCGACGGCAACGCACCGGGCAGGATCACGTCGCGGTACAACGCAAAACCACGCACGCCATAACTCTTCGCCATCTCGATCAGGTTCGCGTCGACCGAGCGGATCCCGTGATACGTGTTGATGTAGACCGGAAAGAACACGCCGAGCGCGACGAGGAACAGCTTCGCCTTCTCGTCGATGCCGAACCACAGGATCACGAGCGGAATCATCGCGAGCGCCGGGATGTTGCGGATCATCTGGATCGTCGAATCGAGCGCGACTTCGGCCGCCTTCGACAGGCCGGTCGCGAGGCCCAGCGCGAGGCCGACGCCGCCGCCGATCGCGAAGCCGAACAGCGCGCGCCACGTACTGACTTTCACATTCGCCCACATTTCGCCCGACGTCACGAGCGACCAGGCCGCGCGCACGACCGCCACGGGCTCGGGCAGCACGCGGGTCGACAGCCAGCCGACGCGCGCGCCGACCTCCCATGCGACCAGCAGCGCGAGCGGCACCAGCCACGGCGCGACGGCGCGCCATGCGCGGGCGGCCACGACGGCGCCCGTCGTCGATGTTTTCGTTGTCATCGCAGGCCTCTCCTCGCTCAGCTCTGGCTCGCCTTCGGCAGATAGCTGTTACCGACGATCTCGCCGAACGGCCCCGACAGCGGGCCGGTCGCCTTCTCCGCGCCCTTGCCCTTGATCAGCGGGAACACGAGCTCGGCGAAGCGATACGACTCCTCGAGGTGCGGGTAGCCGGACAGGATGAATGTCTCGATGCCGAGGTCCGCGTATTCGCGCATGCGTTCCGCGACCTGCTCGGGATTGCCGACGAGCGCCGTGCCCGCACCGCCGCGCACGAGACCGACGCCGGCCCACAGGTTCGGATACACCTCGAGCGCATCGCGGCCGCCGCGCTTGCCGCCGTGCAGCGCGGCCATGCGGCGCTGGCCTTCCGAATCCATGTTCGCGAACGCCTGCTGTGCACGCGCGATCGTGTCGTCGTCGAGGCGGCTGATCAGCCGGTCGGCGTCACGCCATGCTTCGTCCTCGGTCTCACGCACGATCACGTGCAGGCGGATGCCGAACTTGATCTTGCGGCCGCGCGCTTCGGCGCGGGCCCGGATGTCCGCGATCTTCTTCGCGACGGCCTCGGGCGGCTCGCCCCAGGTCAGATAGGTATCGATGTGATCGGCGGCGATCGCGTGCGCGGCCGGCGACGAACCGCCGAACCACAGCGGCGGATGCGGACGCTGCACGGGCGGATAAAGCGCCTTGCCGCCCTTCGACTGCAGGTGCTTGCCGATGTAGTCGAAGCCGCCGTTGTCGTGCGACGCGGCAAGCAGCCCGCGCCAGATGTTCAGGAAATCGTCGGTAATCTCGTAGCGCGTGTCGTGATCGGCAAACAGGCCGTCACCTTCGAGCTCGGCCGCATCGCCGCCCGTCACGACGTTGATCAGCAGGCGACCGCCCGACAGGCGATCGAACGTCGCGGCCATCCGCGCCGCCAGTCCCGGCGAAGCGATGCCGGGACGCACGGCGACCAGGAACTTCAGACGCTGTGTCGCCGGAATGAGGCTCGACGCGACGACCCACGCATCCTCGCAGGAACGGCCCGTCGGCAGCAGCACGCCGTCGTAGCCGAGCGTGTCGGCCGCCACGGCAACCTGCTTGAAATAGTCGTAATCCGCGGCGCGCGCGCCCTCGGCCGTACCGAGATAACGACTGTCGCCATGCGTGGGGATAAACCAGAACACATTCATCTGCTGCTCCTGCTTGACTGTCCTTGCCGGAATTTGGAAAAAACACCGCCCTGCTCGCGTCGCGGATGAGCGACGCATGCATGGTGTGCGTTCGAATCGGGATGGCTCGCCGGTCAGGCCGTGCAGCGGGCGAGGACGCGATTGCACGGCTGTTTCTGGGAAATCAGTCTAGGGATCGGTACAGGGCTTTGGAACGATTTTTTTGAGCTTAGGTTTTCCGCTTTCGTGATTAGCACGACGCTGGAGCGAATATCGCGGCGGCCGGGCCCTATAATGACGCACCTTTCCGAATAACTCCGCGCGGACGGCCCCGGCCGTGCGCGCCTGCGGTGCGCTCATCGATGCAGAAAGTCATCCTGCCATTCCTGTCCGGCTTCCTGGCCGCCCTGTTCTTCCGCGAGGCCACGCTCGCACTCCTTCACACGGCCGACCTGATCGCCGCAACCGGCTTCTCCACGCAGCCGTTCGCGCCGCTCGGCATTCCTGAATTTGTCGCGAATGCGTTGATCAGCGCGTGCTGCGCAATCCCGATGGCGTGGTTGCTGCGCGTCTCGCCGGAACGCGAGGCATCGTGGATCGGCGCGCTCGTATTCGGCGGCATCGTGCTGACGGCCGCCCGCGTGTTCGCGATCGATCCGCTGCGCGGCATCTGGCCGTCGGGCAACATGATGCCCGTGCTCGCGGCCGGCTTCGCGGCGAACGCGGTGTGGGGCTTCGGTGCGCTCGTGTTCATGCGCGCCTTCATGTCGGACGATGCGCGCGACGAGTAACGCGAGCCCGCTCTCCGCATCCTTCGGCCGCGGACGAATCGACATCCATCAACGAAAAGGCCGCCTGCATGTGCAGGCGGCCTTTTCATTTCGATACCGCGCCTGACCCGGCCCGGCTCACGTCAGTCGCGCAGATTCCGCAGCGGATGCGTATCGGGCGTCCACGGGCTGTCGAACATCGCGAGCACGTCCGCGCGATCGATGTCAGCGGCCGACTTGAAGCGCCAGGCCGGCTGGTGATCCTTGTCGACGATCAGTGCGCGCACGCCTTCGATCACGTCCCCGCGCGCGAACGTCGAGCGCGTGAGATCGAGATCGCGCCGCAGGCAATCGCCCATCGTCGCGCCGCGTGCGCGTTCGACGACTTCTAGCGACACGGCCATCGACAGCGGCGACAGTTGGCTGCGCATCGCATGGGTCGCCTTCTCGACCCATCCGTCGACCGCCGCGCAATCCTGCTCGGCGTCGAGTGACGCGAGGATCGCGCCGATATCCGGCTGCGCGAAATGCCGGTCGATCCCGGCGTGCGCATCGGCCAGTGCCGACGTATCGGGCGTCGGCACGACCTTGTGTTCAGCCGCCGCGTCGGCCACGCACGCGACGGCCTGCGCACCGCTGTCGATGCGCGCGCTGCGCAGCGTGTCGAGCAGCGCCGGCAGCGCGGCATCGGGCAGATAGACGTCGGCGAGCTGCGCGTACAGTGCGCCGGCCGCGTCGAGCGGCGCGCCGGTCACGGCGAGATAACGGCCGATCGCGCCGGGCGTGCGTGCGAGAAACCAGCTCATCCCGACGTCCGGGAACAGGCCGATGCGCGTTTCGGGCATCGCCATCTTCGTCGAGTCGGTCACGACGCGCAGGCCGCCCGTATGCCGCGCCGCCTGCGAAATGCCCATGCCGCCACCCATCACGACGCCGTGCATCAGCGCGATGTACGGCTTCGGATACGTGAAGATCGTGTGGTTGAGCGTGTATTCCTCGATGAAGAACGTGTCGACCGCATCACGGTCGCCGCGCTGCGACGCGTCGTGGAAGAAGCGCACGTCGCCGCCCGCGCAGAAGGCGCGCGGATGCGGACTGTGCACGACGACCGCGACGACTTCGGGATCGTCGCGCCACGCGTCGAGCGCCTGCTGCACCAGCCGGATCATGCCGACCGACAGCGCGTTCAGCGCCTTCGGCCGATTCAGTTCGAGAAAGCCGATGCGGTTCGCGACATAAGCGCGTACGTCGGGCTCGGCGGAAACGGCAGCGGAAGTGGAATCGGTCATGAGGGCCATCCGGCAAACGGCAGTCGCACGTTCAGTGCGCCTGCATCTTCGAGAACAGGTTCAGCACCACGACGCCCGCGATGATCAGCCCGAGACCGATCACCGCCGGCACGTCCGGCACCTGACGATAGAGCAGCATCGCGACGAGCGTGATCAGCACGATGCCGGCGCCCGACCAGACTGCATAGATGATGCCGACGGGCATCGTGCGCAACGTGAGCGACAGGCAGTAAAACGCGATGCCGTAACCGACGACGACGAGCGCCGACGGCCAGAAGCGCGTGAAGCCGTCCGCCGCGCGCAGCGCCGACGTGCCGATCACTTCCGCGACGATCGCGATCGCGAGCCATGCGTATCCCGGGATCTGCATCGCTCAACTCCTCGCGAGGGCCAGCACGGCGTAGTCCTGGCCGAGCTCGGCACACAGCGCCTCGACGACGAATTCGTGGTCCGCGCGCTGCGGCAGCCCCGACGCGGTGATCGAGCCGATCACGCCGGCGCCCGCGACGGTCAGCGGAAACGCGCCGCCGTGCGGCGAATATTCGCCGATCGGCAGCCCGTGCTTGTCCGCCAGCGTCGCGCCGGCCTGCTGCATGCGCAGGCCGATTGCATACGAGCTGCGCCGGAAATGCGCGACGACGTTGCGCTTGCGGCGCACCCAGTCGGCGTTGTCGGGCGTCGCGCCGGCGAGCGCCGCGTAGAACAGCGGCTGGCCGAACGTGACGATGTCGATCGCGATCGCATGGCCGCGCGATGTCGCGAGGGCATGCATCCGGTTGCCGAGCGCCCACGCGCGGGCCGGGTCGAAATGGGGAAACACGAGCGCCTGTTCCTGCGCGCCGATCGATTGCAGATCGTGAGCGATGTCCATGAATCCGTCGATGCCGTAATGAGAATCGCAACGGCGCCGATGCGATCGCGCAAGGCGCCGTTGCCGAAGAGACGAAACAAACCGTTCGATTCTAGCGCACGCGCCCACCGTCCCGTCCCCACAAGACGCGACACGCGATTGTCAGAAAGTGCTTGCACGCGTTCGGGTAACTCCTTATAATTCATTTCTTCGACGGACGCGGGGTGGAGCAGTCTGGCAGCTCGTCGGGCTCATAACCCGAAGGTCGTAGGTTCAAATCCTACCCCCGCAACCAAACGTCCAGAATTACGCAAAAAGCCCGGCTCCGCGCCGGGCTTTTTGTTTTTCCGCACACGATTCTCTCCCCCTCTTCACGCACGTGCGTCCTGCGCTTCGCGCGGCACGCCGCCCGCATGCGCAGGCGTTCGAGAATGCCGCGCCCCGGTGATACACTCGCATTCACCTCGTCCCTTCCACTCGACATGAAATTCTGCTCCGTCTGCGGTCACGAAGTCATCGCGCGCATTCCTCCGGGCGACAACCGTGAGCGCTTCGTCTGCGATCACTGCGGCACGATCCACTACCAGAATCCGCGCAACGTCGTCGGCACGGTCCCGGTCTGGGGCGATCAGATCCTGCTGTGCCGCCGCGCGATCGAACCGCGCTACGGGTTCTGGACGCTGCCCGCGGGCTTCATGGAAATGGGCGAGACGACGGCGGAAGCCGCCGCGCGCGAAACGCTCGAGGAAGCCGGCGCGCGCGTCGAGGTGCAGAACCTGTTCACGCTGCTCAACGTGCCGCACGTGCATCAGGTTCACCTGTTCTATCTCGCGCGGCTCACCGATCCCGCCTTCGAAGCCGGCGAGGAAAGCCTCGAGGTGAAGCTGTTCGACGAAGCCGACATTCCGTGGGACGAGATCGCGTTCCCGACCGTCAGCCAGACCCTGCGATTCTTCTTCGCCGATCGCGCCGCGGGCGACTACGGCGTGCACACCGGCGATATCTTCCGCTCGCTGCGCAACGGCTGAGCCCGCGACCCATGGTCCCCTGGCTCGGCCCGGACGATCCGTTTCCGTCCATCGAACGCGCGCTCGGTCCCGCGACCGGCGCACCCGGGCTGCTCGCCGCGAGCGCCGACCTGCTGCCGTCCCGCCTGATCGACGCATACCGGCGCGGCATCTTCCCGTGGTACTCCGACGGCCAGCCCGTGCTGTGGTGGAGTCCCGACCCGCGCATGATCCTCGTGCCGGCCGAATTCAAGGTGTCGCCGTCGCTGCGCAAGACGCTGAAACGCGTGCTGCGCGGGCCCGAATGGGAAGTGCGCGTCGATCACGATTTTCCGGGCGTGATGCGTGCCTGCGCGCAGGCGCCGCGGCGCGGGCAGCGCGGCACGTGGATCACCGCCGAGATCATCGACGCGTACACGTCGCTCTATCGCTCCGGCAACGCGCACAGCATCGAGACGTGGCATGACGGGCGCCGTGTCGGCGGCCTGTACGGCGTGTCGTTCGGGCGGATGTTTTTCGGCGAGTCGATGTACGCGGATGCCACCGACGCATCGAAGATCGCGCTGGCCGCGCTCGTCGCCCACCTTCGCGAGCAGGGGCTGGAGATGATAGACTGCCAGCAGAATACGTCGCATCTAGCGTCGCTCGGCGGCCGCGAGATCGCACGCAAGGCCTTTGTCGCTCACGTGCGCAGCGCGGTAGCCGAACCGCCGATTCCGTGGCAGTTCGACAAGCGCGTGCTCGCCGCGCTGACGGGCCCCGCCGAAACGGCGGCGCCCTCCGGGATCGAGCGCTAGCGCGGCACTCCTTCCCTGCATCGAGAGCTGCCCATGACTCACCCGACTGAGCTGCCGCTTTCACCGCTTTCGGCGCTGCAATTCTATGCAACGGCGCCCTATCCGTGCAGCTATCTGGACGGCCGCATCGCGCGCTCGCAAGTCGCGACGCCGAGCCACCTGATCAACTCCGACATCTACACCGAACTCGTGAAGGCCGGCTTCCGCCGCTCGGGCGTCTTCACGTATCGCCCGTACTGCGACGGCTGCCGCGCATGCGTGCCGGTGCGCGTGCCGGTCGACGCGTTCGTGCCGTCGCGCACGCAGCGCCGGATGTGGAAGCGGCACCGCGCGCTCGTCGCGACGGTTTCGCCGCTGCACTACGACGAAGAGCACTACGCGCTCTACATGCGCTACCAGTCCGCGCGACACGCGGGCGGCGGCATGGATCGCGACAGCCGCGACCAGTACGAGCAGTTCCTGCTGCAGAGCCGGATCAATTCCCGCCTCGTCGAATTCCGCGACCTCGACGCGCCGGGCGGCGAGCCCGGCAAGCTGCGCATGGTCAGCATGATCGACATCCTTGGCGACGGGTTGTCGTCGGTCTACACGTTCTTCGAGCCTGACGACCGGCACACGAGCTACGGCACCTACAACATCCTGTGGCAGATCGAGCAGGCGAAAAGCCTCGGCCTGCCGTACGTGTACCTCGGCTACTGGATCCGCGAGAGCCCGAAGATGGCCTACAAGGCGAACTTCCACCCGCTCGAGGGGCTGATCGACGGCCGCTGGAAGACACTCGATCCGGAACGGATCGACCTGCCGCCCGTCGACGCGGCACTGGCCCGCGCGCCGTTGCCGGGCGGGCATTCCGGCTCGGGCTGACGCGCACCGCCGGGGGCGACGAAGCGAAGCGCGCCCCTGCCGCGCAACTCCCGGTAAAATAGCGGGTTGTCATTCATTCCGGCCGTCCGCCCAATTCCCGTGTTCAGTTCTCTCTATCCGCTGGCCCGCGCATCCCTGTTCAAAATGGATGCGGAAGACGCTCACCACCTCACGCTGCGCGCGCTCGGCGCGGCCGGCCGCACGGGCCTCGCCTGCGCGCTGTCGGCCCGCGTGCCCGACGCGCCGCGCACCGTGATGGGGCTCACGTTCCGCAACCCGGTCGGCCTCGCGGCCGGTCTCGACAAGGACGGCGCGGCCATCGACGGCCTCGCGGCGCTCGGCTTCGGCTTCATCGAAGTCGGCACGGTCACGCCCCGCCCGCAGCCCGGCAACCCGCGCCCGCGGATGTTCCGCCTGCCGCAGGCCGACGCGCTGATCAACCGGATGGGCTTCAACAACCACGGCGTCGACCAGTTCGTGAAGAACGTCCAGGCCGCCCGCTATCGCGGCATCCTCGGCCTGAACATCGGCAAGAACGCCGATACGCCGATCGAACGCGCCGCCGAGGACTACCTGTACTGCCTCGAGCGCGTGTACCCGTTCGCGAGCTACGTGACGATCAACATCTCGTCGCCGAACACGAAGAACCTGCGCCAGCTGCAGGGCGCGGGCGAGCTCGACGCGCTGCTCGCCGCGCTGAAGGACAAGCAGCAGCGCCTCGCCGACCTGCACGGCAAGCTCGTGCCGCTCGCGCTGAAGATCGCGCCCGATCTCGACGACGAACAGGTCAAGGAAATCGGCGACACGCTGCTGCGCCACAAGATCGAAGCGGTCATCGCCACCAACACGACGCTGTCGCGCGCGGCCGTCCAGGGCCTGCCGCATGCGGACGAAGCCGGCGGCCTGTCGGGCCGCCCGGTGTTCGACGCGTCGAACGAGGTGATTCGCAAGCTGCACGCCGAAGTGGGCAGCGCAGTGCCGATCATCGGCGTCGGCGGCATTTTCTCGGGCGAGGACGCCCGTGCAAAGCTCGCGGCCGGCGCGGCGCTCGTCCAGCTCTATACGGGCTTCATCTATCGCGGCCCCGCACTCGTCGCCGAATGCGTGAAGGCCGTCGCCCGCGAGCCTGCCGCGTAAGTAATATAGGCATAAACAAACGATATTTATCGATCGATTGCGTTTTTGCTATCATCGATCGCACTATCAGAACAGAAGCCCCCACCGGGGCAAGGAAGCTCACACGATGAAATTTTCGCTGCTGAAGAAGCTGCTGGTTGCCGGCGTGATCGGCACGTCGTTCGCCGCCGCCACCGCGCATGCGGCCGACCTCCTCGACCAGGTGAAACAACGCGGCACGCTGCGAATCGGCCTTGAAGGCACGTTCCCGCCGTTCAACTCGAAGAACCCGCAAGGCGAACTCGTCGGCTTCGACGTCGACATCGCGAAGGCCGTGGCCGCGAAGCTCGGCGTGAAGGCCGAATTCGTAACGACCGAATGGAGCGGCATCATCGCCGGCCTGCAGGCCGGCAAGTTCGACGTGATCGCCAACCAGGTCGGCATCACCGACAAGCGCAAGGAAACGCTCGACTTCTCGCCGGCGTACACGTATTCGTCCGCGCAGCTGATCCAGCGCAAGGACGACACGCGCCAGTTCAAGTCGCTGGATGACCTGAAAGGCAAGAAGCTCGGCGTCGCGCTCGGCACGAACTACATGGACATGGCGAAGTCGGTGCCCGGCATCGACGTGAAGACGTACCCGGGCGCGCCCGAGTACCTGCGCGATCTCGCGGCCGGCCGCCTCGACGCAGCGCTCAACGACCGCCTGATGCTCGCCTACCTGACGAAGAATTCGCAGCTGCCGCTGCGCCCGGGCGCGAACGTCGGCTCGGCGAACCCGTCGGGCATCCCGTTCAAGAAGGGCAACCCGCAGTTCCAGAAGGCGATCGACGACGCGATGGCGCAACTCGAGGCCGACGGCACGTTCACGAAGATCTCGGACAAGTGGTTCGGCATCGACGTGACGAAACCGATCAAGTAAGCACGCCTGCATTTCCCGCCTGACGGCGGGCCGAACAGGGCGGCATCAGCAACGATGCCGCCCTTTGTTTTATTCGTCCGGTTTATGATTGCGCTTCCGCGCAAGCATTCGATTCGTATTCCATGTCGACAACGTCCCTGCTCGTCCAATCGCTGCCGGTGCTCGCCCAGGGCGCCGTACTGACCGTCAAGTTCGCCGTACTGTCGATGGTGTTCGGCCTGCTCGGCGCCGTCATGCTCGCGATGATGGGCATCCGCCAGAGCGAACCGCTCGAAGGCTTCGAACGCATCTGGGTCAACGCGCTCGCGTGGCTGGCGCGCGCGTACGTGAGCCTGATGCGCGGCACGCCGCTGCTCGTGCAGATCTTCGTGATCTACTACGGGCTGCCGAGCCTCGGCATCTCGCTCGACCCGACGCCGGCCGGCGTCATCGCGCTGTCCGCGAACGTCGCGGCTTACATGTCCGAAAGCATGCGCGGCGCAATCAACGGGATCGCGCGCGGCCAATGGCTGGCCGCGTACAGCCTCGGGCTGTCGTGGGGGCAGACGCTGCGTTACGTGATCGGCCCGCAGGCGCTGCGCATCGCGGTGCCGAGCCTGTCGAACAGCCTGATCAGCCTGATCAAGGACACGTCGCTCGTGTCCGTGATCACCGTGACCGAACTGCTGCGCAGCGCGCAGGAAGTGATTGCGGCGACCTATCAGCCGCTGCCGCTCTATCTTGCCGCCGCGGCCGTGTACTGGATCCTGTGCCAGATCCTCGAGTGGGTGCAGCGCTGGTACGAAAAACGCCTGTCGCTGCCGTCGCGGCACTGAGCGCACGCCATCCGCCGGGCACGCGTGCCCGGCGCCCCACTTTCTCCGCTTACTCGCCCGAATAGCGCACGCCGAGCGCGGCGCGCGCCGCATCGGTCATCGCGATCATCTGCCGCGAATGGTCGTGCGTCATGATCGGGCTCTCGGTTGCGCCCGCGCGCAGCAGGTCGCAGAAATGCGCGGTCTCGTAGTTCAACCCGCCGCCGTCGACCGGCGCGTCGAGTTCGACCGACCGCCCGTCCGCATAGCGGATCGTCGCGCGTGCGGGGTTCCACCACTTCTCGTGAATCGTCACGTGACCGCCGGCCGCGGCGATCAGTGCGTCACCGCGTCCCATCACGTCGAGCCCGCAAAAAAGCTGGGCGATCCCGCCGTTCGCATGCACGCTGTTCAGGCTCGCGAACATGTCGACACCCGTCGCGCCGACGCGGCCGAGCGTCTGCACGTCGAGCGCCGCGCCGAGCCAGTCGACCGCGAGAAATGCCTCGTAGATCCCGATATCGAGCAGCGCGCCGCCCGCGCGATCGAGGCGATAGACGGGATGGTCGTCCGGTACGGACGACGACGCGCAGCCCGCCCGCACGAGCCGGATCTCGCCGATCGGATCGTCCCGCAGGTGCGCGCGCAGCTGACGGTACAACGGAAAGAACGGCGGCTTCATCGCTTCCATGAAAAGCCGCCCGGCGTCGCGTGCCGCACGCAGCACGGTGTCGAGTTGCGCCGCGTTCAGCGTCGCGGGTTTTTCGCACAGCACGGCCTTGCCGGCGGCAAGTGCGGCCAGCGTGTACTGCGCGTGACTGTCATGGAGTGTCGCGATATAAACCGCGTCGATATCGCTCGCGAGGAGCGCCTCAAGGCTCGTGGCAGGCGTGCCGCCGCACGTCCCGCAAAAGGCTGCCGCTGCGTCGGCGCGGCGGGCCCAGGCACCGGCGAGCGTGGCACCCGGCACGTGTGCGAGGCTTTGCGCGAAGCGGCGCGCAATGCTGCCCGCACCGACGATGCCGAAGCGCACCGGGCGTTGGTCGTTGTCGTTCATCCTGATCTTCCGTGTCGGTCGTATGACGGTGACCGGCACGCTGCCGGTCGGCCGTCATGATAAACGGCTCGCCAGCACTCGGATGAGCGACACGAACAACGTCAGGCACGCACCGGCACGTCGACAGAGAAATCGCGCGAGATCTCGTCGGCGCTGAAATCGATCAGCGCCAGCGAGGCCGCTTCGGCCTCGCGCGGATCGCGCCGCTCGATCGCGTCGACGACACGCGCATGCGCCTTCACGGCAATCTCGTGCGCCCCCTCCTTCTGCACGACGCGCGGATTCACGAGACGCACCGCACCGCGCACGATCGCCGCCATCTGCTGGAAGAACTGATTGCCGCTCGCCTGCACGATCCGCGTGTGCAGCAACTCGTCCGCCGTGTCGTAGCCCGTGTCGCCAGGCTGCAGCACCTTGAACGCATCGAACGCCTCGCGGATACCCGCGATGTCAGCCGCCGTCGCACGCACCGCCGCCTGCGCGGTCGCACGTGGTTCGATCAGCATCCGGAATTCGATGACGTCGCGCATGAACTGTGGATCGGGTTTTGCCCGAAACCGCCAGCTCACCACGTCTTCGTCGATCATGCGCCAGTCACGCATCGGCCGCACGCGCGTGCCGACTTTCGGCCGAACGTCCAGCATGTCGCGCGCAAGCAACATCGACAACGCTTCCCGCATCACGGTGCGACTCACATCGAACTCTTTCGATAACACGTCTTGCGGCGGCAAAATGCCGCCGTACTTGTCTTCGACGATACCCGAGACAAGCCCATCCATCACTTTGGCGACCAGTGACCGGTCTTTGCCCTGCTCCATAACACCTCCCCGTGCGTCGATTTGCGAACACCTGCTCCGCAGTTCCGCCGGCCCTGGTTACTACTGTTCTTATGATCTATAAGTTGATGAGTTCGGGGATATTTCGCTATCTGGTAAACACCTGACAGGGTTATCCCTCTTTTTGACGGGGTGATTTATAAGGCTTCAAAAAAGGCCCGGGAAGCGCACTGCGCTTGCCGGGCCCCGGTTTCCACAAGATTTAAACATTCAATCCATTACGGATGTAACACGCCGTTACGGACTGCTTTTCATTTCTTTCAATTAGCCGAATACACGATCGTTTCAACGCCGTTTTCCGTGCCGAGCAAGCACAGATTCGCGCCGCGCTCGGCGAACAAACCGACCGTCACGACGCCCGGCCATGCATTCACCTGTGCTTCGAAACCGCGCGGATCGGCGATCTGCAGCCCCTTCACGTCGATGATCTCGTTGCCGTTGTCGGTGATGTAGGGTGCACCGTCCTTCGTCACGCGCAGCACCGGCACGCCGCCGAGCTCAGTCACGCGCCGGCCGATCGCCGTGCGTGCCATCGGCACGACCTCGATCGGCAGCGGGAACGCGCCGAGCACCGGCACGCGCTTGCTGGCGTCCGCGATGCAGACGAACGTGTCGGCGACCGACGCGACGATCTTCTCGCGCGTCAGCGCGCCGCCACCGCCCTTGATCATCGCGCCGCTCGCATCGATCTCGTCGGCGCCGTCGACGTACACCTGCAGCGAATCGACCTCATTCAGGTCGAACACCTTGATGCCGTGCGATTTCAGGCGCTCGGTCGTTGCGACGGAGCTCGACACGGCGCCGCGGTAGCGCGACTTGACGACGGCGAGCGCGTCGATGAAGCAGTTGGCGGTCGAGCCGGTGCCGACGCCGATCACGGCGCCTTCCGGCACGTTCTGGATCACGTAGTCGGCGGCGGCCTGGCCGACGAGGCGTTTGAGTTCGTCTTGAGTCATGGAGTGGTCATGCTGCGGGTTTGCGGAAAACCGCCAGTTTACCGGACTCGGATGACAGCCCGCGTTTTTCGGCGCGCGGTGCGCCGCGGGTTCAGGGCGCGCCCGCCGCGGGCGCATTGTCCGCCGTTTGCGAGCCGGGGAAGTATTTGTCGAGCAACGCCTGCGCGATCGCATCGCTTTCCGCGTCCGGATTGCCCGCGTAGTCGGACGGACGGAAATGCATCTGGAACGCCGCGAACACGCGTCGCGTACGTGCATCGAGCACGCCGTCGGTCGGCACGTCGTAGCCGTAGCGCGCGAGCTTGAGCTGCAGTTCGCGCACATCGGCCGGCGCATGCGGATCGCGACCGCCGAGCCGCGCGGCAACCGTCGCATCGTCCGGCCATGCGCCGACGCCGGCCTGGGCCAGCGCGTGCCACGGAAACAGCGGCCCCGGATCGATCTTGCGTTGCGGCGCGATATCGCTGTGCCCGACCACGCGCGTCGGCGGAATCGCGTAGCGCGCGACGATGTCCTTCGACAGGCGGATCAGCGCCTCGACCTGTTCGGGCGGATACGGCTGCCAGGTGCGATTCTGCGGATCGAGCGGGCCGCGGTTCACGTTCTCGATGCCGATCGACGCCGCGTTCAGCTCGGTCGTGCCCTGCCACTCGCTGACGCCCGCGTGCCATGCGCGTTGCGATTCCGGCACGAGCTGGTAGACGACGGGCATCCCGCGTTCGATACGCGGCTGCGGCGGCACGACGTAATGCACGCTGACCGAATCGCCCGTCAGCGTGCGCAGCGATTTCGCTTCGTCGCTTTCGGTGTAGTGCATCACGAGAAAACGGATCCGCGAATCGGCACCGCGCGCGTGTTGGCTCGTGTCGGCATAGTAGGTGCCGCGTTCGACGAGCGACGGCGACGTGCAGGCTGCCAGCAGGCACAACACGGCGCAGGATGCGCCAACACGAAGCAGGGTCATCGGTCGCGAATTCCGGGGAGCCGCGTGCCGCGTCGCATCGCGGCACGCGTCGTTCGGGTCGGGCCCGCGCGCATCGCGCGAGACGGGCTGCGTCAGCCCTTCACGCGCCGCTGGCGCACGGCTTCGTACAGGCACACGCCGCTTGCGACCGACACGTTCAGGCTTTCCACGCTGCCGGCCATCGGGATGCTCATCACATCGTCGCAGGTGTCGCGCGTGAGCCGGCGCATGCCTTCGCCTTCCGCGCCCATCACGAGCGCGACGGGACCGTCGAGCTTCGTGTCGTAGAGCGTCGACGACGCCTCGTCCGACGTGCCGATGATCCACACGCCGGCTTCCTTCAGTTCGCGCAGCGCGCGGGCGAGGTTCGTCACCGTGATGTACGGCACCGTATCGGCCGCGCCGCTCGCCACCTTGGCCGCGGTCGCGTTCAGGCCGACCGCACGGTCGCGCGGCGCGATGACCGCGTGCGCACCCGCCGAATCGGCAACGCGCAGGCACGCGCCGAGGTTGTGCGGATCGGTGACGCCGTCGAGCACGAGCAGCAGCGCGGGGCCCTGGATGCCGTCGAGCAGCTCGGACAGGTTTTGCGCGAGCGGGACGTCCTCGACGCGCGCGACGACACCCTGGTGACGCTCGGTATGGGCGAGGCCCCACAGGCGCGTTTCGTCGGCCGCGATCAGCCGCACGCCCGCTTCCTTCGCGGTGTGCAGGAAGTCCTGCATGCGGCGGTCGCGGCGCGTCTGGTCGTACAGCACCTCCGCAACCGTCGATGCATCGTGCCGCAAACGTGCGGTCACCGCATGAAAACCGTAAAGAACCTTCAGACGTGACATGACTGGAACAACCTTCGATCAAACGTGCGGCCGCGCGACGCGCGCGGCCGCGATCCATGGAAAAGGAAAGCGCCGCGTTGCCGGCCGATGACCGGTGACGCGGCGTCTCTCGATACTGCAGGGCGTGCGCTTGCGCCGCCCCGAACGCTCAATACTTCTTGCGGGCGCGTGTCTTCTTCGCGGTCGGCTTTGCCGCCGCACCGCCACCACCACCGCTACCGCCATTACCGCCCTTCTTCTTCGCGGCGGTACGCGCGGCGCGCGCTTCCTGTACCGCGACGCTCGGTGCGCTCGCGGCCTTCTTGCGACGCGGTGCGGAGTCCTCCGCCGGCGGCAACGCACGCACGCGCGGGCCGTTGCCGTTGCGATCGGCGCCTGCGGCAGCCGGCGCGGGCGACGGACGCGGCGCCTTCACCGGCGTATCGCGCACGAGACGGAAATCGATCTTGCGCGCGTCGAGATCGACACGGCTGACCTGCACGCGCACGCGGTCCGACAAGCGATAGCGGATGCCCGTCCGTTCGCCGCGCAGCTCGTTCTTGATCTCGTCGTACTGGAAGTAGTCCGAGCCGAGTTCCGTAACGTGCACGAGCCCTTCGATGAAGAGCGTGTCGAGCTGCACGAAGATGCCGAACGACGTCACGCCGTTCACCATCCCGCCGTACTCCTCGCCGAGCTTGTCGCGCATGAAGTAGCACTTGAGCCATGCCTCGACGTCGCGCGACGCCTCGTCCGCACGCCGCTCGTTCGCCGAGCAGTGCAGGCCGAGCTCTTCCCAGATCGCCGTGTTCGGGCGCGAGCGGCCGCGCGTTTCGTCGTCGGCCTGCTGCATCGCGCGGGCGCGCGGCGACAGCGCGGTGTTCAGCTCGAAGCCGTCCGGCGCCTTCGGCACGTACTTCTTGCCGGACAGGATCGCGTAGATCGCGCGGTGCGTGAGCAGGTCGGGATAACGGCGGATCGGGCTCGTGAAGTGCGCATACGCCTCGTACGCGAGACCGAAGTGGCCGATGTTGTCCGGGCTGTAGACGGCCTGCTGCATCGAGCGCAGCAGCATCGGCTGCAGCATCTGTGCGTCGGGCCGGTCGCGAATCTGCGCCATCAGCGCCGCGTAGTCGCTCGCATGCGGCTTGTCGCCGCCGCCGAGCGACAGGCCCATGCCGCGCAGGAACGCGCGCAGGTTCTCGAGCTTCTCCGGCGTCGGCCCCGCGTGCACGCGGTACAGGCCCGGATGCTTGTTGCGCTTCAGGAAATCGGCCGCGCAGACGTTCGCGGCCAGCATGCACTCCTCGATCAGCTTGTGCGCATCGTTGCGCTGGCGCGGCACGATCTGCTCGATCTTGCCCTGCGAGTTGCAGACGATGTAGGTCTCGGTCGTGTCGAAGTCGATCGCGCCGCGCTTCTGCCGTGCGGCGAACAGCGACTTGTAGACGCCATACAGATCCTGCAGGTGCGGCAGCAGGTCCGCGCGGCGCGCGGCCTCCGGCCCCTTCGTGTTCGACAGCACGGCCGCGACTTCGGTGTACGTGAGGCGTGCAGCCGAATGGATAACGGCCGGATAGAACTGATACGCCTTGATCTCGCCGCGCGCGGTGATCACCATGTCGCACGCGAGCACGCAGCGGTCGACCTGCGGATTCAGCGAGCACAGGCCGTTCGACAGTTTTTCCGGCAGCATCGGAATCACGCGGCGCGGGAAATAGACCGACGTGCTGCGTTCGAGCGCGTCGGCATCGAGCCCGCCGCCCGGCTGTACGTAGTGCGACACGTCCGCGATCGCGACGATCAGGCGGTAGCCGTCGCCGCGACCGACCTTGACCGGCTCGCAGTAGACGGCGTCGTCGAAGTCGCGGGCGTCCTCGCCGTCGATCGTCACGAGCGGCACGTCGCGCAGGTCGACGCGGAACCGCAGGTCGGTCGGCCGCACCTTGTCGGGCAGCGCGGCGGCTTCGTCGAGCGCCGGCTGGCTGAATTCATGCGGCACGCCGTACTTGCGCACCGCGATTTCGATTTCCATGCCCGGATCGTCGATATCGCCGAGCACTTCGACGACACGGCCGAGCGGCTGCGAATGACGGCTCGGGAAATCGGTCAGCTCGACGACGACGACCTGCCCGACCTTCGCCTTCTTCACGTTCTGCGTGATCAGGATGTCGTGGCCGATGCGCTTGTCTTCCGGCGCGACGATCAGCGCACCGTTCTCGTTGAGCAGGCGGCCGATCACGCGCTTGTTCGCGCGATCGGTGACTTCGACGACATGCCCTTCCGGGCGGCCGCGGCGATCGTAGCCGACGATCCGCGCGAGCACGCGATCGTTGTGCATCACCTTCTGCATTTCGCCGTTCGGCAAGAACAGATCGTCCTGGCCGTCGTCGCGAATCACGAACCCATAGCCGTCGCGATGCCCTTGCACGCGCCCGGCGACGAAGTTCGACGGATGGGTCAACTGGTAGTGGCCACGCTTGTCGAGGCGGATCTGGCCGTCGCGTTCCATCGCGGCGACACGCCGGAAGAACCCCTCGCGCTCCTGACGCTTGATCGACAATGCTTCGGCGATGTCGTTGGCGGCCAGCGGCGCGTCGCTCGTACGCAGCACGCCGAGAATCTCTTCACGGCTTGGAATGGGGTACGGATATTTGCTCAAGGGTTTGTCGATGATTGTTCTCGTTGCGTTGACCGATGGTGCACGGCATCAACATAGAGGTGTCCGTCAGACAGTTCTATATTGACGGCGGCGGACCATTCTATCATCCGCCTGTGTCACCAAATAACGGGGAATGCCGCGGGCCGGCGCGACGGCGGCCGGTTTGCGATGCGTCGCAAAAAAGTGTTGACACGAATAATTGGGGCGCTATAATTTCGCTTCTTTGCAGCAAGCAGCTACTGCAAAACGTGCCCAGGTGGCGGAATTGGTAGACGCACTAGGTTCAGGTCCTAGCGGTGGCAACATCGTGGAGGTTCGAGTCCTCTCCTGGGCACCATCTGTTTTTAAAAAGGTCGGCTTTTGCCGGCCTTTTTTCATTTCCGGCCCAGGAAGCAAAGCGCCTGCGCGCTTTGCGTGAGGACTCGAAAGGCTGCGCTTACAAGCGCAGCCGGGGTCGCGCATGGGTGACCGAGTCCTCTCCTGGGCACCATCTGTATTTAAAAAGGTCGGCTTCTAGCCGGCCTTTTTCTTTTTCAGGCCCAGGAAAGCAAAATACCCGGGCGCCTTGCACGCCCGGGCTGACATCTGCCCCCTATTCTCCGAAAACGCATCGCTTCCGGCACGACGGAAGCTGCATCACAGCATCCGCTTCAGCACGTCGTTCTTCGACACGAAATGATGCTTGAGCGCCGCGCCCGCATGTGCCGCCACCAGCAAGGCCAGCGTATAGCAGCCGATCCGGTGGAGTACGAACCAGTGTTCGGTCACCGGCCCCGCGCTGAACGGCGTCTTCACGTAAACGATCCCGAACAGCCAGTAACCGTCCGGCACCATCACGAACCCGCTGAACAGGACGAACGCGACGAGCACGTAAATCAACGAGTGCACCAGATGCGCGATCGCGCGCTGACCCTGCGGGACCGACTCGACGTCGGGCGGCGTCCGGCGGAAGAACGACCATACGTACCGCAGCGGAAACAATACGATCAGGCAGCTCGCGAGCGACATGTTGAGCGTCGACACGAAGCGCCAGAGCCCCGGATCGGTGATGAAGTGCAGCGCGAAGCCGGCCGCCATCGTGTACAGGATCACGACCGCGAAGATCCAGTGCAGCGCGCGGGAGAAGCGATCGTATCGGCCGTCGGCGGACAACGTTCGCTGCGTTTGTATCGGGTAAGCCACCTGCATGATTCATCCTTTATCGATTGTCGGTTCATGGTTGCCATGGATAAGTGGATGAAATTATCGAGGTCGAATCCGCTGCCGATAATCAATCTCAAGGATTTCAAAATATCCGGCGCGACAACGCTCCGCCCTGCCGGCCGCCATCAGCGCATCTCGATCAGGAATGTCATCACGCTGTCGCCGGAGCCCGCCGTTACGCGTTCGCCGTACTGGTAGTACTGCGCGATGAACGGCAATGTGGTCGCCCCGACCTTCGCGTCGCCGAGGCCGTGCCACGCGTTCAGCATCACGGGCACATCGTCCTTCAGCACGCGAATCCCGACACCTTGTGCCGCGTCGTCGCCTTGCAGCTTCAATATGTCCGTGGTGCCCGGCACGGTCTCGCCGAGCAACTGGATCGACAGCGGCGTCGGCCGCGGATCGCCGTACGGGCTGCACGTCAGGTCGATCGCGAATTCGCGCGATGCACGAGCCGCGCCCGGACCGTCGAACGCGGTCGCGGGCACGGCCCCGAGCGGAACGACGAGGTGCTTCGAATCGGTGTTGACCGTGCATGCGACGCCTCGCACGTAGCTGCTCGTGACGTGCTTGCGCACGACGTTGTGGTCGGGATCGCCGATCGCAGCCGACGCGTCGATGCTCAGCGCCTGGCCCTGCAGGAAGCCGGGCGTCACCGGCCCGGTCTTGACGAGTTCCATGTCGATCACGTACTCGCGCGCACTGCCGTCGCCCGGGTGCACGCCGAGCAGGCCGTCGGTGTTGCCGCCGAGATTTTCGCCATCGCGCGTCACGCGCAGCGCAAGTCCTGGCAGGTTGGTTGCCCACAGGTTCATGCCCGGCAGCGCGCCAAACTCGCTCGAATACCGCAGATTGCGCGGCTCGGCATCGTTCTGGCCGTTCAGCGAGCAGGTGACGGTCAGCGTGAACCGGGTCGACTCGACGACACCGCCGACCTCGACGAGGTCGGCGGCCATCGGGCCGAATTCGATCGGATTGAAATCCTCGGGCGCGCTCAGGCAGGTGGCGAATGCAGGCGCCGCGCCGAACGTCAGCGCGGCAAGCGCGGCCCAGCGACACAGGCGCGTGGCAAATCGGGAAGTCACGGGTTTCATGATCGGGATGATGGCGAGGAAGAAGCGTCGGCCCGGAGCGCGGGATGCGTGCGCGAGCAGACGACGTCGAGTTCGGGGAAATGGCGAGGCGCGGTCGATTCGCCCATGTCGTACGACAGCCCGCAACGCTCGTCCGGACGCGCGCCCCAGCGCACGAGCAGATCGCCGGCGCGCTCGACGCCGGTGACGAAACCCTGGCCGTTCGGGCCGACCATGCCGACTTCCTTGCCGTCCGTTGTCAGCACGGCGGCGCCGAACGGCACCGGCTTGCCGGTGTCGTCGGCCACGTCGAGCATCAGGCGCCCCGCCTCGACTTCGAACGGCGCCAGCACGACCGCCCCGCGTGTCGGCACGACGTGCACGATCGCGTTGCGAATCTCGAGCTGGCGATCGAGTTCAGCCGTGCGCAGTGCGACGCGATTCTGTCGGTACGGCACGACATGCGGCACGACCGCATAACCCGCGCGGTCGGTGCGTACGCCGGCGTGCGCGATCACGCCCACGTTGGCCGCGCCCTCGCTGCGCACGAGCGCGACGGTTTCGCCGAGCGGCTGCGACAGCGTGACGCCGCCGCCATGCACGAGCACGCCGCCCGCCGCGCTGACCGACGTCTGCGAACCGCTGCGCGCCTGGTTGTGAGTGGCCGCGAACTGGCCGGCCGACGCGCGATAGTTCAGGTTCACCGCACCGCCCACGCCGTTCGCCGAACGATCGGCGTCGACGCCGTAACTCAGGCGATCGTCGGCCAGCAGCGTGCCGAACACGCCCACGCGCTGCTCGGTGCCGGCCGTACCGGCGATCAGCGTCGCACTGCCGTACGCCCGCGCCGCCGCACGCGCGCCGCCCATCGGAATCGAGAGGTTCAGCGACACCTGCCGGCTGCTCGCACCACGCGCGCGCGATTCGTTGCTCAGGTTCACGTTGTACGACACGCGCGAAACGCTGCCCGCGTAGCCGAGCTGCACCAGCCGGTCCTGCCCCGCGCCGTCGCGGTACGTACGCCGGCTCGCGCTGACGTACAGCGAACCCGCCCGCCCGAGGTTCTGCGATACGCTCAGATCGCCGCGGCTGCGCTTGCCGGCGCGATATGCCCAGTTGTCGACCGACGCCGCGTAACGCACCGCAATGTCGGACAGGCTGCGATAGCCGGCCGAATAATAATGGTGCGCGGCGCGCAGTTCCGTGCCGGTCGACGCGAACGCCTTCGCGAACATCACGCGCGCCGCGCTGCCGGCCCCCGCCCGCCCCTTGTGGTCACGGTGGCGCGCATGCACGAGATCGACTGAAACCGCGCCGACCCGCGGCATGTTGCGCGCCACGCCGGCCGCCAGTGCGGCATACCCGCTCGCGAACGTCGCGCCGCCGTAGACCGTGATCTCGCCCGGCAAGCCGTAGGCGGCACTCGCCGACGTAAACCATTGCGGCCGGTCGGAATCGGCGCGCAAGCGCCCCGCGGCCGCGCGATACGACCACGCGTTCTGGCGCAGCAGCGTCGGAATGCTCGCCGACGACTGGATGAAGCTGCGCGCTTGCCCGTCCGCCTCGACGATCGTCACGTCGAGATCCGCGTTCGATGCGACCGCGTACAGGTCGTCGATCTCGAACGGGCCCGGCGGCACGTAATTGCTGTAGATGAGATAACCGTTCTGGCGGATCTCGACCTTCGCATGACTTTGCGCAATGCCGCGCACGACGGGTGCGTAGCCGCGCTGGCTGTCCGGCTGCATCGTGTCGTCGGACGCGAGCTGCACGCCCTGGAACGCCACGCTGTCGAACACGATATCGGACGTGAAGCTGTCGCCGAGCGTCACGCGGCTGCGCCACGCGGGAATGTCGCGCTCGAGATAGGTATTCGTCAACTGCGTCTGCAACCCCGACGCGTTGTGGTTCACCATCGCGCTGCCGCGCAGCCGCCATGCGCCGAGGTTCAGCCCCGCGCGCACGCTGGCGTAGGCTTCGGTCGCCTGGCCGGACGGCAAATCGCCGTAACGACGCTGCGCGGCGTTGACGCGGTAGTCGAAACGCATCGCGTCGATGCCTTCGTCCCATCGCGACGGATCGACCGAGCCGCGCGGCACGCGCTTCATTTTCGCCTGCGGCACCGTCAGCGACAGCGTCTGGCGATCTGGGTCCACCGCGACGGTCGCGTCCGGCATCGTGTTGCGCGGGTCGACGCACATCGCTGCGCGGTCGTTTGCGCCGTCGTTTGCGCCAGCTTCGGCAAGCAGCGGAAACGCCGCCACGTTCACGCCGAACGCATCCAGTTGCGCGGTGCTCACGCAGGGCCGTACCGACTCGTCGCGGGCATCGCGCTCGAAACGGACGTCATGCGGACCGTACGATTCACCATTCACCGTCACCTCGACCGGATGCACGCCGGGCAGCAGCACGTTCGCTTCGGAGAATGCGTCGAGATCCACGTCCGCCTGCGTGTTGCCGAACGCGAGGAATGCGGGATTGAATGCCGTCTGCGCGTGCGCGGACCCACCGCCCGCGATCGGCAAGCCGAGCGCGGCGGTCGAGGCGAGCGCGAGCACGCATCGGCGCAGCAGGTGAAGGCGTCGTGTCATGAACGAAGACGCGGCCGCGCCGGACGAGCGCGGGCCACGTGTATGAAGTCGGGGTAATCGAAAGGGTCGGAAACTGCGGCGTGCTAAGCGGCCGTCGGCACGCTTCGCACGCCACGTCGCATCAGGCGTCGTCGGCCGGCATCGTCACCGTGACGGGCGGCGTCACGGCGCCGTAGTCGTTGATCGTGCTGAACGTCAGCGCACCCGGCTGCGTCGCCATCGCCCGGATCGTGCGCAGCGGGTAGGTCGTCGTTTGCAGCGGCGGCGCCATCTCGAGATCGACGTCCTCGGCGGCACCGGCGTCCACGCCGATCTTCGCGAACGTGACGTGATAAGGCGTCGGATTGTGCACCGACAGCAGCGCGCCGTCGCTCGACGGCACGATGCGCCACGTCAGCGCCGCGGGCGCGTCGGCGGCCGAGCCGGTCAACCCCTGCGGCCGGTAGAACGCCTTGAGGCGCGTCTGGATCGCGATCTGCAGCACGTTCTCCTGCTTCGGCGCAGCCGGGATCTCCTTCACGTTCAGCCACAGCATCGATTCGCGGTCGGCCGGCAGCGCATGCTTGACGCGCATCACGCGCAACAGGTTTTCCTTGCCGGGATCGAGCCGCGACAGCGGCGGCGTGACGAAGAACGGCGCCTTCGCGCTGCCTTCCCCCTGCCCGCCATCGATCCATGCCTGCACGACATACGGCTGGCCGTCCGTGTTCTTCACGGGCACGACAGCCTCGCGCCTGTCCTCGTGCAGGATCACGCGCGTCGCGCCCACCACGATGCCCGCGAGCGCACCGTGGGTCACGCACAGGCCGAGCATGCACGCGAGCATGCGGTGCACGAATCGAGTCGTCATCGGTCGATCCCCTGCGCTCAACGGTAATGCAGCGTGAACGACGCCGTGCCGTTCGCCTCGCCCGCCTCGGTCTGGTCGGAAGTCGAGACGTAGTTCGCGGCGAAGTTCAGCACGTTGCTGCCCGGCGTCAGCTGGAGCGTGTCGGTCTCGCTGTTGATGCCGATCGGCTCGCCGTCGTCGTGCATCAACTGGATGCCGACGCCTTTCGCGTCGTCCGTGCCGCCGCTGCCGATCGCGAGCAGCGTCGGATCGTCGCCGTGCGCCATGCCTTCGAACTGCGCACGCACGCCGTTCAACTGGTCGTCGCACGCGCTCAGCGCGATCTGGAACGGCACGCGACGGCTCTCCTGGCCCGCCGCGGCAAGCTGGTCGACACCGATCGCACCGAGCGGCACCTGGATATTGCTGTTGTCGATCTGGCAGGTCGTCGCGACGATCTTGCCGTGGAAGTTGATCGTGCCGTCCGCCGCCAGCGCGGACGTCGATCCGAATGCCGCCATCAGCGCGACAAACACGAGATGCTTTTGGTACTGTTTCATCGAATGCCTGAGAAGAAAGGTGAGGATGTCCGTTGCCAGTCCGTGACAGCGGAACAGCGAACCCGTCGAGTTCGCAGGCATTATTCCGGCCGCGCCGTGGCGGCCAAACAAATCTGGAAGAATCCTCAATGCGCGATCGCGATCGCGCGCAGGCAGGCCGAACACGCCGCTCGAACCGGCGGCGGCAATCGATGAGCAGGAAGAGCCGAATGACCGGCTCGCGGAATATCGACGCCGGCGGCCCTACCCGCCGGCCCGGCTCAGGTCCGCTCCAGCCGATACCCGTAGTTGTAGACCGTCGTGATCGCGAGCCCGTTCTTCGGCCGTAGCCCGAGGCTCGACCGCAACTTGCTGACATAGGTGGCCAGCGTCGCGTCGTACTTCCGGTCGACGCCGCCCCAGATGCGCTTGATCATCATGTCTTTCGACACGATCTGCCCCACGCTCTCGAACAGCATCAGCGCGAGATCGAACTCGCGCTGCGACAGTTCGACCGGCACGCCGTCGACGGTCGCCGCATGCGCGCTCACGTCGAGCGCGAACTTGCCGACCTCGACGATCTTCGCGCGCTGCGTCTGCGGATAGTATTTGCGCACCTGCGCATTCACGCGCGCAATCAGCTCGCGCTCCCGCAGCGGCTTGATCAGATAGTCGTCGGCGCCGCTGTTCAGGCCGAACACGATGTCGTTCTCGCCGTCGTGCTGCGTCATCATGATGATCGGCAGTGCGTCGGCGAACGATTCGCGCGCCCAACGCATCACGTCGATCCCCGACTTGCCGGGCACGTCCCAGTCGAGCAGCAGCACGTCGACGCGCTGCGAGCGCACCAGCTCGACGAAGCTGTCGCCGTCGTGCCGCACTTCCGTGTCGTAGCCCGCCTTGTTGAGCCAGCCGGCCACGACGCCCGCCTGGGTCACGATGTCTTCGAGTATTGCGACGATCATGTTCGTTCCGATCTCAGTGTGCCGCACCGTCCGCAGGCGCCGCTGCGTCGGCCGGGGCGGGCGGCAAGTAAACAAAGGCCCATTCGCCATACGCATCGCTGTCGCCGAACGCGTCGTAGCGCGCGGGGAAACCCTGGCGCTTCAGCGGCTGCCCTGGCGCCTCGCTGAACACGCCCATGATGCCGCCGTCCGGCGCTTTCACGAGCCCCCACTGCGTCGATCCGGTCAGCGGATCGGCGTACAGGCGCCGCAGGTGACGCAGCGTCGGCAGGCCGCGGCGATCCTCGAGCAGCGCGTCGAGCGACGCCGGGTAGCGGCTGCCTCCCGAAGCATTGTAGTAGCTGGCGATCGCCGCGCGATACTGGTCGCCGACGAACAGCAGTTGCGCCTCGCGCTCGCGTTGCTGCACCGTCGCCCAGACCCGCGCAGCCTGCGTCATGCCGAGCCCCAGCACCGCGACGAGCATCAGCACGCCGAGATACGCGATGCCGCGCTGCCTGCGTCGCCTGCAGCCGCGCGGCCTGTTACCAGGACGCATAGTCGCTCCCGTCGAGCGCGCGCCCTTTCGCGCCGCTCTTCACGTCCGCGATGCCGCCCGTCTCGCCGGCCTGCGGCTGCCACGAGCCGCGCTTGCCGGTGAGCGGATCGAGCGGCAGCTCGCGCAGGTAGCGCCGCTCGACCAGCGCATCGAGCGTGTCGGGATCGCGGCCGTGATCGGCCCGGTAGTCGTCGATCGACTGGCGCAGCGTGTTCAGATTGTGACGCAGCACCGTCTCCTTCGCGCGGTCGCTCTGCTTCAGGTAGCCGGGCGCGACGAACGCGGTCAGCGCCGCGATGATCGCCATCACGACGAGCAGTTCGATCAGCGTGAAGCCGGCGGCGCGGCGCGCGCGTCTACCACTGGTGGTACGGGACGCCATTGAGGCCCTCCTTGCGATTGGTCGAGCGGATGTCGAACACGTCGTCGCCCGACGAAAACGCGTCGGGGTCGCTCGCGTAGCTGCGCGTCTCCCACGTGTCCTCGGGCGCCCTGCCGTCGCATTCGCACATCGGATCGGCGGGAAGCCTGCGCAGGAAGTACAGCCGCGCGCCGTCCGGCGACTGCTTGTCCTCGACGCCGTCGACGAGCGCGCGCAGGTCGGGCGGATAACCGCTCGCGTCGACGCTGCGCTCGATCCGCCCGTCGACCGCCGCCTCCTTGTACGCGTCGAGCGCCGAGCGGATCACCACCAGCGCACGGCGCAGTTCGGCTTCGTCCGCGCGACGCTTGACCAGATCGGTCAATGGCAGTGCGACGGTCGCGAGCAACGCGAGCAGCGACAGCGCGACCATCAGCTCGATCAGCGTGAAGCCGCGCGCACGGACGCGCCGACGGACGCTCATGCGAAGCTCCGCGCGCGCGACGGCAGTACCGGCGCATCGGCATACAGCGGCCGTGCCGCTTCGCGCCCGCCCGCGAAGCGATCGACGAACGCCTGCAACGTGCCGATCAGCGAGCGTACCGCGGCCGTGATGCGATTCTCGCCGCGTACCGGCAGAGCTGCGGCCGGTGCACGTGCCGGCGTCGCCCCGGCCGCCGGTACCGGTGCCGCGGCACGCGCGATCGCGGCCGGTTGCTCAGACTGCGACGGCGCGCCGGCCTCACCCGCGCGATCCAGTTCGTTGCGCGCGGCAGCGATGGTCGAACGCAGGCCGGCAGCCTTCGGCGAAGACACGACCGCCGGCGTCGCCTTCCCGCGCGACGCTGCCGGCCCGGTGCCGGCCGGTACCGCCTGCGCGACCTTGATCGCCGCAACCGGCGGCCGCCCCGCATTCACCACCGTACGCATCATCCCCGCGCCGCGCGCACCGGGCTCGGCAGCCGGGCGCTTCGCGTCGTGCTCGCCCGCCTCCGCGGACGCGTCCGGCTCCGCCTCGACGGCCTCGGCCGTATCGGACACCGTGGCCGCGCGGTCGACCGCGGACTTCGCCGGCTCGATCGGCGCATCCAGATCCGGGCCGACCGACGACGGCAGCCGCGCCGGCGCGGCCTGCGCGGATTCGAGCGTCAGCGCTTCGGTGGTCACGCGCGACTCGGTGCCCGACAGGAAGGTCGTCACCGCCGACGTCGGCAAGTCGAGATTGCGTTCGATGTGCGGCGTGATCAGCAGCACGATCTCCGTGCGCTCGTTGCTGCGGCCGTTCGACCCGAACAGCCGGCCGATCACCGGCAAGCCCGATGCGCCAGGCAGCCCGGCAATGCTGTCGGTTTCATTACGCTTGACGAGGCCCGCAAGGATCTGCGTTTCGCCATTCTTCGCGGTCATCAGCGTCTCCGCATTGCGCGTGCCGAGCGCATAGGCAACGAGTCCGGTCTTCGTGGTTTCCTTCGACAGGATGCTGCTGACTTCCATGTTCACCTTGACGCTCACCTCCTCGTTCAGGCTGATGCGCGGCTCGACCTTCAGCATCAGGCCCACGTCCTGGTAGCTGACCGATTCCGTGACGACGCCGTTCGCATTGGTGGTCGTGACGATCGGCACGCGCTCGCCGATCTTGATGTTGGCCTTCTCCATGTTGCGCACGCGGATCTTCGGATTCGCGAGCGTCCTGGTCTTGCCTTGTTTCTGCAGCAGGTCGATCGCGAGCGCGAGCCCGCCCGCTTCACTCGATACGCCGACGCGGTCGCGATTCAGGCGCAACAGATCGCCGAGCGTGAGCGCGCCGCCTTCCGCGGCACCGAGCGCGCTGAATTGAATCTTGCCCGGATACTGGACACCCAGATCGAGACTGTCGTTCATGTTGACCTCGAGCACCTGCACGTCGAGTGTCACTTCGGACTGCGGAATGTCGAGGCCCATCACGACGCGCTCCGCGACCTGGATCGTCTCCGGCGTGTCGCGCATGACGACCGCGTTCACGCGCTCGTCCACGTAGACATCCTTCGGCTTGATCATCTGCCGCAGCGCGGCCATCACCGATTTCGCGTCCGCGTGCGACAGGAAGAACGTGCGGATCGCGAACTCCGTATAGTTGCGTGCTTTTTCAGGCTGCGACGGGTAGACGAGCAGCGTGTGCGGGTCGAGCACCTTCTTTTCGAGCTGGTTGGTACGCAGCAGCAGGTTGATCGCGGCCTCGGCGGTCGTGCGCTCGGCGAACAGCGTCGCAGCCTGGCTGGTATCCACGTCACGGTCGAACACGAAGTTCACGCCGGACACGCGCGAGATCACGTCGAAGATGTTGGCGAGCGGCTGCTGTTTGAAGTTGAGCGACACCGGCTTGCGCAGCGCGTCGGACAGTTGCGGGCGCGCCGCGCGGCCGGCCTGCGACTGGCGCAGCAGCGTGTCGCGCAGGCGTTTCGCGTCCGCGTGGTTCGGCTGCTCGGCGAGGATGCGCCGGGCGATCTCGAGCGCTTCCTGCGGCTTCTCGCCGCCAATGCGCTGCGCACGCGCGAGGTCGACCGCCATCTGCCGGTGGCGCTTGACCTGCTCGAGCGCCTGGCTGGCCTTCAGGTTGCCCGGATCCTCGGCCAGCACGTTGCCGAGGTGATCGATCGCCGCCGCATGGTTGCCCTGTGCGACCTCGCGATCGGCCTCCTTCAACTCCGCGCGCACGTAGTCCTGCCGGCTGAATTCGACGGCGGTCGTCAGCGCGATGTCGTCCGGGGCGGCCTCCTTCTGCTGCTGCAGCGTGCCGAGTCGTTCGGCGGGCGTCGCGGCGGCGTCGGGCGCGGCGTTGAACGGGGTGCTTGCGCATCCTGTCAGCGCAAGCGCCGAGATCAGGAGCAAAAGACTGACTTGTCGTTTCATGATGGGTTTCGGCACATGTTGAATTCAGGGGTCATCGCATCGGGACGGGCGGCGACAGCTCGACTTCGGTGCTGTCCCGGGCCACGATCACCGTGCCCTGTTCGCCCAGTTGCTTCAGCCGGTAGCCTTCGGCGATCTCGCCGCCCGGCAGCACGGCGTCGCGCACACCGCAGCGCGATTCGCACAGCAGGAACGTCCTGCCCGCGCCTTCCAGCACGACGATGCGCTGGTGGTTCTCGCGCCATTCGCCGGCAATCTCGAACGGCGGCGCCGCAGCCGGCGGCGGCGCCGCGTCGATCGGATCGTCGAGCGCCGGCGGTACGGGTTCGGGCGCCGCGACAGGCGGCGGCTCGTCACGCGCCGGCTCCGCGCCGAGCGACGCCCAGCTCTGCGCCGGAAACACGTCGACGATCGGCGCCTGGCCGGCGCCCTCCTGCGCGACACTGCCGCCCGCGACGCAGGCGGCGGCCAGCGCGAGCGCGGCCGCGAACGGAATCAGGGGCGCACGCATCATGTGTCCGGCCCCAGCAGGCTGACCCGCAGGTCGGCGCTCACGTTGGCGCTGTCGATCCGGTCGCGTTCGATCGACACGCCCTCGACACGCACCATCGGCTGGTCCGCGATCTCGCGCATCGCTTCGCGCAGCCCGACGTAGCTGCCGCTCATCGCGATGCTGATCGTGAGCCGGCGCAGCTTGCCCTTCACCTCGACTTCGCGGCGATAAGTCGCGTGCTTGCGGTCCATGCCGCGCTGCGCCAGGATCTGGAAAATCGAGTACGCCTGCTCGCTGCTGCGCAACTGCTGCACCTGCTGAAGCGTCAGGCCGCCATCGCCGGCTTTTTGCCCCGGCTTCGGCAGCGCAGCCAGCGCCGTCGTGCGCGCGTCGCGCTCGGCCTCGAGATGCTCGCGGTCCGGCTGCAGGTAGAACGCGTGCGCGCCGACCAGCGCCACGACCAGTCCGCCCGCCAGCAGCCCCGGCACGCCGAGCTTGCGGGCCGCCGCGTAAGCGGCCCAGCGCAGCCGCGCGGCGAGCGCCGCGGTGTCGATTGCTTTCAGGTTCGTCATGGGTGTTCGATACTCAGGCTGAAATGAAAGATGTTCTTGCCGTCCTCCGCTTTCGTGCGGTGCTGCAAGAGGCCGATCTTGCGATCCGGGTGACGGTCGTTCAGGCGGTCGACGAAGATGTAGATGTGCGACAGTTCCGCCGCGCCGCCTTCGATGCGTGCCTCGCGGCCGGCCTTGTCGACCGTCAGCGACTTCAGCGCGATCTGCGGTGTCCACGCGTGCTCGATCCAGTCGACCACCGACAGCCCCGAGCCCTTTGCACTCGTCTTTTGCTCGGCGAGCACGCGTTCGATGCGGCGCTGCTCCGGCGTCATGCTCTTCTGCCGGCGCTGCTCGCGTTCGATCGCACGCTTGCGCTGGTCGATGCGGCTTTCGATTGCGTCGACCTCGTCGCGCAACTGATCGACGCGCGCCCACTCGCTCGCGGCAAACGCGCCGGTCAGCAATGCGCCGCACAGTGCGACGGCCGCCCACCGCGTGATGCGCGCACGCGGCGCCGCGAAATCCAGTTCGCTCGGACGTGTCATGCCGGTCCTCCCGGCTCGCCCGCGGGCACGTCATCCATGCCGCCGTCGAGCAGCGTGACGCCGTCCGCGGCCGGCAGCGCGCCATCGAGCGCACTCGCGAAGGCCGCGCCGGCAAGCGGCTGCCCGGCCATCAGCGCCGCGGCGGCAAACCAGTCGTCGAGGCGCCGGCCGCCCGCGCGCGGCAGCGTGACCACGTCGGCCCACTCGCCCGCACGGCGAAACACGCACGTGACGACGCGCGGCTGCAGCAGCGCGTAGCGATAGTCGTCGCCGCCCAGGCGACCCGCATGCAGGTCGAGCGAGGCCGACAGCGCATCGCGCAGGCTGACGAGCCGCCAGCCGGCCGCGCGGCTCGCGTCCGCGAGCGAGGCGAGCAACGTGTCGCAGGCCGCCACCGCCAGGCGCGCGCGGCCGCGCCGCCCGGTTTCGATGCGGATCCGCAGCGCACCGCGCTGTGCGCGAGCCGCGAACAGCGCGCGCGCATAACCGTCCCACGCGGCGTCCGACACCAGCCCGTCCTGCCAGGGCAACACGACGCCATGCGTCCACGGATGCCCGGCGACGACATGCACGCGGTTCTGCAGCGGCAAGCGCGCCTTGCGCAGCCCGCCGAGCACCTGCGCCAGCGCCTCGGCGGGCCGGCCCTCGTGTGCGACGGCGGCGTGCGGCGGGCCCGTGCGCCGCGCGCGCCAGCCGTGGCCCGTCCACACGCGCAGCGTGTCGGCGTCGAGCACCGCGACGACGTCATTCCACGGCGATCGCACGCTGCACCTCCTGGAACGTCGTCAGCCGCGCGCGAATCGCCGCGAGCCCCGCGTCGCGCATCGACTGATAGTCGGCGTGATCCGCAAGCGCCTGCGCACGCTTGTCGATCGAACGCTCGAGCAACGCGGCCTTCATCGCCGCGTCGAGCGTCAGCACTTCCGCGAGCCCGATCCGGCCGTGATAGCCGGTGCCGCGGCACGTGTCGCAGCCCGCGCCGGGCGCGACCGCATGCTTGAGTTCGTCGAGCGCCGCGTCGCGCAGGTCGGCGCCGTCCGTCGCCGCGCCGCCGCAACGCGCGCAGATCCGCCGTACCAGCCGCTGCGACACGACGCCGTTCAACGCTTCGAGAAACGTCGACGGCTCGACACCCATGTAGATGAAGCGGTCGATCACGCTGAACCCGTCGTTCGCGTGCACGGTCGACAGCACGCGGTGGCCGGTGAGCGCCGATTGCACGGCGATCGACGCGGTTTCCTCGTCGCGAATCTCGCCGACCATCACCGTGTCCGGATCGTGTCGCAGGATCGAGCGCAGCCCGCGCGCGAACGTGAGCCCCTTGCGCTCGTTAACCGGAATCTGCAGCACGCCCCTCAGCTCGTATTCGACCGGGTCCTCGATCGTGATGATCTTGTCGTCGCCGGTGTTGACCTCCGACAGCACCGCGTACAGCGTCGTCGACTTGCCGCTGCCGGTCGGCCCCGTCACGAGCATCAGCCCGTACGGCCGATGCGCGAGTGCACGCACCCGCCGCGCCGTCTGCGCGTCGAAGCCGAGCACGTCGAGGCTCACGCTGTCGCCGCGCTGCGACTTGTCGAGCACGCGCATTACCGCGTTCTCGCCGTAGGTGCCGGGAATGATCGACACGCGGAAATCGATCTCGCGGCCCTGCATCACGACCTTGAACCGGCCATCCTGAGGCACGCGCTTTTCCGCGATGTCGAGCGTGGCCAGCACCTTGAGACGCGACAACGTCTGCGCGGCCGCCTCGAGCCCCGGAATATGACGGATCGACTGCAGCACACCGTCGATCCGGTAGCGGATCGACAGGCCGTCCGGCACCGCTTCGAGATGGATATCGCTGGCGCGGCTCTGCAGCGCGTCGTAGAGCGTCGTGTTGACGAGCCGGATGATCGGGCTTTCGTCCTTCGCGATGCTCGCCAGCGAGATCGACTCGATCGCCTGCGCGAGCGAGTCACCCTGCGTATCGATCGTCACGTCGTCCATCGGCCGCTCGCTCGACTCGATGTCGCCGAGCAACCGCTCGACTTCGCCCGGCGCACTCATGGCCAGTTCGACCGGCCGCGCGCCGAAGCGCGCGAGCAGTTCGTCGCGCACGTGGCGCGCGAACGGATCGGCGACGACCATGCACGGCGCGCCGTCGAGCTCGACCGGCAGCACGCGCCAGGTCAGCGCGTCGTGCAGCGGCAGCAGGTCGAAGCGCGTCGGCGCCGCGCGCAGCGCGTCCGCGTCGAGCGCGCCGACGCCGAGGCAGGCCGCCACTTCCGCGAGCCGCGTCGCATCCGCGCCGAGCAGGCCGTCGACGTACTGCGCGAAACCGACGCCCGATGCTTCCCATTCCGACTGCCAGCGTTGAACGATGTGTTCCGTTTTCATAGAGTTTTCTCCTGTTGGACAGCGGGATCGCGAACGCCTTGCCGGCCGGGTTCGCTATCCGACGCTGCCGGCCAATTCGAAGATCGGCATGTAGAGCAGCAGGACCACCGCGCCGACCGTCGCGCCCACCGCGAGCATCAGCACCGGTTCGAACACCTTGCTGAGCATCTCGATCGCGCGATCGAGCGCGCCGTCGTGAAACTGCGCGATGTGCTCGCACATCCCGCCGAGGTCGCCGCTCTGTTCGCCGACCCGCAACAGCCGCTCGGCGACCGACGTGGTCAGTTCGTGTGCGGCCAGCACGGCCGCGACCGGCCGCCCTGCGCGCATGTCGGTCAGCGCCGCCGCGAGGCGCGCGCGAAAATGCTCGGGCAGCACCTTGCCGGACAGCTCGAGCGCGACGATCGCCGGCGTACCACCCGCGATCAGTAGTCCGACGGTCCGGTAGAACCGCGTGAGCGCGAACAGCGCGCAGATGTCGCGCACTTTCGGCGCGCGCCACGTCAGGCGCTGCGCGGCACGCTTGACGGCCTCCGAGCGGATCGCCAGTACCGCGCCGGCGAACGACGCCGCAACCGCGAACCCGACCGCCATCCCGTTCTCGCGCAGCAGGGTCGCCCACCAGAGCATGGCCTGGGCCGTCGCCGGCAGCGTCGCGAGCGACTCGAACACCACCGCGAAACGTGGAATGACGAAAAACGCCATGAACAGCAGAATCGCGACGCCGACGCCGATCACGACGGCCGGATAGATCAGCGCGCCGGTGACGCGTTTGCGAACCTGTTCGATCCGCACTTCGTATTGCTGATAGCGCTTCAGGACGACCGGCAACTGGCCGCTGCCCTCCGACGATTCGATCGTCGCGACGAGCAGCGGCGGAAAAATCGCCGGCTGCTGCGCGAGCGCCTTCGACAACGGCTGCCCCTCGACCATCACCGCGAGAATCCGGTCGATCACGTGTTTCGCGTCCTTGCCCGAATCCGCCTTGTCACGCAACGCTTCGAGCGCCTCCATCAACACGAGGCCCGCGTCGAGCAACGTCGACAGTTCCTGCAGGAACAGCGTCAGCGCGAACTTCGATGCGCGCCGGCGGCGTCCGATGCGGGTATCGCGCCGTACCTCGAGCACGACCCCACCCTGCTCCGCGATGCGCGCGCGCGCTTCCGTCTCGCTCGCGGCCTCGACCGTCTGCTGCGTGACCTTGCCGCCGGCGAGCACGCTTACCCGAAATGCGTCCATCGCTACCTCCGCCATTCGTCGAGCATCGCGAGGCTTGCGTCGCGATCGCTCGTCAGCTCGTGGTACTCGCGCCACACCTTGGTCGCATACGCCTTGCGGGCGGGTTCGCGCTTCGGCGAGGATCCGGCGTTGTATGCGCCGACCGCGTTCCACGTGTAGCCGTGCCGCTCGATGAATCCGGCGAGAATCGATGCGCCGGTGTCGATCGACGTACACGGCTCGTCGATCAGCCGCTTGCGCGTCACGCCGACCTTGACCAGACGTGGCAGATGCGAGCTGTTGATCTGCATCAGCCCGATGTCGTAGGTGCCGTTGCTGTTCCAGTTCATCGCGCGCGGATTCAGCGCGGATTCCACCGTCGCGATCGCGGCAAGCAACAGCGGATCGATGCCGTGCCGCTCCCCCGCTTTCGTGAAGCAATCCTTGGCCGCGGCGCCGGATGCGCAGATGGCGAACAGCGCCACCGCCGCGATCCAGCGACGCAGACCCTTACATGCCATAGACGAGGTCCGCATCGATGCCGCTCCCGCCAACACGACCATCCCGCCCGAGCGACACGATCTCAGCCTCGCCATCGCGGCCCGGCACGTTCCATTGGTACGCACGGCCCCAGCCGTCCTTCGGTACGGCCTTCGCGAGATACGGGCCGTTCCAGCCGTCGGTGCCTTGCGGCTGCGCGACCAGTGCGTCGAGCCCTTCGTCGGCCGTCGGATAACGGCCCGTGTCGAGCCGGTATTGCGTGGCTGCGTCGCCCAGCGTCTTCATCTGCGCTTCCGTCGACTTGACCTTGGCCTTGTCGACCTGCGAGAACAGCTTCGGACCAACATAGCCGGCCAGCAGCGCGATGATCAGCAGCACGACCAGCAGCTCCAGCAGCGTGAAGCCCTGCTGGCCGCGTCGCTTCGTCCGGCTCCCATTGTTCGGTTTCATGTCGTTTGCCCTCTGTAGAAATCCCGGCGCGACGTCGCGGCCGGGGGCCGTCGTGTTGCAGACGGCGGGTGAGCCAGGCGCTTTCGGGAATACGAGTTCGATTGATGGAAAGCGCCGATCGATGAAGTCATTTTCCCGGTGGCAGGAACATGGCTCCATCTTCATCAAGGAAGTCTCAAAGACCAGTTCAATCCGCCTGTTCGCATCCGTGGCAAATGAAAGAGCCGCGCGCATCGCTGCGCGCGGCTCGCTTCATCTCCTCGTCAGGTCGTTACTTGCTGCAGGCGCCCAGGTCCTTCCACACCTTGCCGGTGTGGTCGGCGCCGGTCGATGCCGGATTGCCCGGAACCTCGTCCTGGGTCCACCAGCGCGCTTCGTACGTGCGGCCGTTGTGCTGCACCTTCGCGCCGCCCGTGTAGGCCGTGCCCTGCTTCCATTCGGCCTGGCACTGCGCGCCTTCGCCGCCGCCCGACTCGCCGGTCAGCTTGAACGTGGTGGTTTCCTGCTTCAGCGTGCCGCCTTCGATCTGCGACGTCGCCACGGCCGTGTGATTGCCCGCCTTCGCATTCGCGATATCGACGTTCACGTCGCCCTGCATGCGCATCGTCGCGGACTTCGAACCGACCAGCGAGTTCGACGCGTCGTACACCTTGACGGTGACGTTCGTGTCCTTCGCGTGGTTGAACTTCAGGAAGAACTTCGCGGTCGCCTTGCCGTTCTGGATCTTGAACTCGCCATTGTTCGAAATGCTGAAGCCTTCGTCGATGCCGCCTTCCGGCTGGTGATCGATGGTCGTCTCGGTGCGCACGATGCCGCTGGTGTTCTTCGAGAACACGTCGTTCTTGCCGAGCGCGGGCTCGACACGGCCGTCGCGCTCGACGCCGGCGATCAGGTTCGCCGCCTGCGTGCGGTTGATCTCCTTCGCGAGCAGCATCGGCCACATGTTGCGCTCGCCCTGCTGCGCGGAGCCGATCGTCACCGTGGTCTTCATCGACGGCACTTCGCCGCCCGACTTGAACACGCGATTCGAAACCTTGTCGCCGACCTTCAGGTCCATCGTCGGCGCGATGCTGCCGACGTTCGACCAGTTCGGCTTGCCCGGATCGGTGCCGCCGTCGTCACCGGTAATGTTGAGGTCGGCCACGTTGTAGAACATGCCGGCCGTGTCGCCGACGTGCCACGTCGTCAGCATCACGTGATGGCCCTTCTTGTCCGACGGAATCGTGCAGTTGTGCGGGCCGATCTCGTCGGCTTTCTTCATCCCGCCGTCGACCGTGCAGAACGGCGTCAGGTCGAACTGCTCGCGCGTGAGCTTCGCGTTCGGGTTCCAGCCCTGCTTCGTCAGGTAGTACTTGAATTCCTTCGTCACGTGCGGCGCGGTGAAGGTCCACTTGAACTGCTGCGCGCCCGGCTTGATGTCGTTGATCTTCCAGCGATCGACGGCCTGCTCGTTGAGCTCGCTGAACTGCGTCACGCCGCCGCTTGCGATCTCGCCATCCGGCGCGCCGGCTGCCGGGAAGCCCTGCTTGCCCTCGACGCTTTGCGGTTCATAGGTCACCGAACCGCAGTTGAAGTTTTCGATCTTGCCCGACTTCGAGCTGCACAACAGGTTGCGCGACGGCGGCTCCGACAGGTAGCCGTGCGCGAATGCGGCTTGCGCGAAAAACATCGATGCGCAGGCAACGAGCGGCGACAGGGTGAAAAGCGTCTTTTTCGCTGTTCGAGTTCTCATCTGATTCCGTTGGTTGAAAGTTGAGTGGAAGTTGCTTCGATCGACGAATCGCGAACGATCGCCGGACAGTGCGTGACGCGTGCTTGACTGACGAAACGCGGAGTGCAGTATCGTCAGGCACGGTGCATCGGCGAATCTTCCTGAACGATCTCTCAACGATGCGTCGCGCGCCGCGCCGGCCACCCGCTTTCCCGTGCGCGGCTCGCATTGAGATTGCATTCAGATTCGTTGCCGCCGTCCGGTCCATGAAAAAGAATGGCCTCGCTTTCCCGGCACTCTTCTTCAACACAAGGATGGATGGCTATCAAATTGAAATCGAATAAACGGACTCCCGGCATCTTGGTTCGACGCCGCTCGCTGCATCGCGCGCACTTCGCCTATGCAGCGCTCGCGGCGGCCAGCGCACTGAGCTTCGCGAACGCCGCGTTCGCGGCGCCCGGCACACCGAGCCTGAAGCAGTACGAAATCACGTCTCAACCGCACGGCTTCGTCGAGATCGACATGCAGAAGGCCGGTGTCGCGCCGTACAAGGACATCGTCAAGCTGAACAAGAAGGTCGACGTGCCGCTGCCGTTCGACATCTGGAGCAACGGCACCGCCGTGAAGGCAGTCGCGGTGGTGGACGGCGTCGTCGATCCCGCTTCCGAGGTCCGGATGACGCCTGGCGGCACGCAAAGCGGCCAGGTGGTCGCTAACGTGAAGACACCCGGTGTGAAGAAGATGCAGGTACGCGTCATCGACGCCAACGGCGCGGCGACCGACAGCGCGCCGCTCGACGTGGTGGTGTTCGATACGATTCCCGAGCTCGCGGACGACCTGCCGAACAACGCGAGCAAGAACCACAAGCCGTATGCGAATACGTCCGGCTCGGTGGTCGGCACCTACTTCGCGACCTGGTCGATCTACGACCGCAAGTTCAACGTCGACAACGTGCCGGTCGAGAACCTCACGCACATGCTGTACGGCTTCATTCCGATCTGCGGCGGCGCGGACGTGAACGCATCGCTCGCGAAGGACCTGCCGGGTTCGTTCAACACGCTGCTGCAGAGTTGCAAGGGCCTGCCCGACTACAGCGTCGCGATCCACGACACCTATGGCGAGATGGCCAAGGCATTGCCGGGCCAGACGGCGAACTCCAAGCTCAAGGGCGTGCTCGGCCAGATGATGGCCGCGAAGAAGCGCAATCCCGACCTGAAGATCCTGCCGTCGATCGGCGGCTGGACGCTGTCCGACCCGTTCTTCCAGATGCACGATCCGGCCAAGCGCAAGGTGTTCGTCGATTCGACCGAGCAGCTGCTGCGCACGTGGAAATTCTTCGACGGTGTCGACATCGACTGGGAATTCCCCGGCGGCAAGGGCGTGAACCCGTCCCTCGGCGATCCGGTGAAGGACGGCCCGCTGTACGTGACGCTGATGAAGGAACTGCGGCAGATGCTCGACAAGCTGTCGCGGGAAACCGGCCGGACCTACGAGCTGACGTCGGCGATCGGCGCGGGCAAGGACAAGATCGACGTGGTGAACTACAAGGAAGCCACGAAATACATGGACTACATCTTCGACATGACGTACGACTACTACGGTGCGTTCAGTCTGACGGAGCTGGGTCATCAGACCGCACTGCACGCGCCGGACTGGAAGCCGGACACCGCGTATACGACGGACAACTCGATCCGGGCACTGCTCGCGCAGGGCGTCGACCCGAAGAAGCTCGTCGTCGGCGCGGCGGCCTATGCGCGCGGCTGGAACGGCGTGCACGGTTATGCCGACGGCAATCCGTTCACCGGCACCGCGACGGGGCCGCACAAGGGCCAGTGGGAACCGGGCATCCTCGACTACAAGAAGCTCAAGGCCGAGATGATCGGGCCGAACAACGCCGGCATCAACGGCTACGAGTATCACTACGATCAGACGGCCGAGGCGCCCTACGTATTCAACAAGAGCACCGGCGAACTCCTCACCTTCGACGACGAACGTTCGGTCCTCGCGAAGGGCGACTATGTGCGCGCGCATCAGCTGGGCGGCCTGTTCTCGTGGGAAATCGATGCGGACGACGGCGACATCCTGAACGCGATGCACAAGGGCCTCGGCCACGGCGACGAAGGCGGCGGCGGTGCCGAAAACCATCCGCCGGTCGCGAGCGCCGGCGCCGACATGACGGTCACCGGGCCGCAGACGGTCACGCTCGACGCGTCGAAGTCGCGCGATCCGGACGGCGACAAACTGAGCTTCAAGTGGGAACAGGTCGGCGGCGATCCGCTGAAGCTCGCCGATACGACGAGCGCGAAGGCACGCGTCGATGTTCCGTCCGTCAAGCAGGACACGAAGTACACGTTCCGCGTGACGGTCACCGATCCGGCGGGCCTGAAGGATACGGCGCAAGTCGTCGTGACCGCGCAGGCCGATGCCACGGTCGAACCGCCGCCCGAGGAGAATCGACCGCCGGTCGCGCAGCTCGGCGGCCCGGCAACGGCGGAAGCCGGTCAGGCCGTGACGCTGTCGGCCGAGAAGTCGACGGACCCGGACGGCGACACGCTGACCTACAAGTGGGGTGTGCCGAGCGGCATCGACGCGAAGCCGGCCGGTGCGACGCTGAGCTTCACCGCGCCCGAACTCGCCAAGGACCAGTCGTTCGTTTTTTCGGTCACGGTGAGCGACGGCAAGCTGTCGAGTACCGTCCGGCACACCGTCCTCGTGAAGGCGAAGGATACGGGCGGCGGTGAAGGCGGCGGTGGCGGCCAGTACCCGGCGTACAAGGCCGGAACGCAGTACAACGCCGGCGACGTCGTGTCGAACCTCGGCAAGCTGTACCAGTGCAAGCCGTTCCCGTACAGCGGCTGGTGCTCCGGCGCGCCGAGCGCGTACGAACCGGGCAAGGGCTTCGCGTGGAACGATGCGTGGACGCTCTACGGTGATGACGAAGGCGGCAACGGCGGCGGCGAAGGTGGCAACGGCGGTGGCGGTGAAGGCGGCGGCGAAGGCGGCGGCGATCACCCGCAGTACAAGGAAGGGACGAAGTACAACGATGGCGACATCGTCTCCAACCACGGCAAGCTGTACCGCTGCAAGCCGTTCCCGTACACCAACTGGTGCTCGATGGCGGCGTGGGCATACGAGCCGGGCAAGGGCTCCGCGTGGGATCAGGCCTGGGAGGAATACAAGCAGTAAGCAACGGCACAGGCCAGGTCCGGCCGACGGCGCCATCGTGGCGCCGCGGCCGACCTGAAACCCGCGCCTCGTGGCGCCGAACGGCTGATGCCGGTCCCGCCCTCGCCTCGTGCGAGGGCGTTTTCGTTTCCGGTGCCGACCCGGGATGGAAGCGCGAATTCCGCGCGTCATCGGATTCCACGCGCCGCCGCCGACCTCGGACCGGCGTCAGCGCGATCGCTCGCGGCAACGACAGCGAAACGGCGCAACCGCTTTGCGCAGCACGCCTTGCGACGAACGATCCGGCTTCGGCGTCCATCGGGACGTGGCATGCGTGACACACGAATGCAAAAAGGCCGGCCCGGTGCGACACCGGATCCGGCCTTTCATCCGCCTCGTTTCAACATCGGTCGACGATCGCGCATCGCGATGCCGCTACGCCGTTCAGGCCGCTGCCTGTCACGCGTCGTCGAGCATTTCCGCCACGGTTCTCGGCAGACGCACGGTGAAACGGCTGCCCTGCCCCGGCGTCGACTCGACGTCGACCGATCCGCCGTGGCGCTCGATCACCGCCTTGACGAACGGCAACCCGAGACCGACTCCGCGACTCGCGTCGCGATACGTGCCGTCGACCTGGAAAAATGGTTCGAACAACCGGCGCAGCGCGCCGGCCGGGATGCCGATCCCCTGGTCCTGCACCGCCACCGAAACCTGCCGGTCGTCGGCGTCGATCCATACGTCGACGACCGTATCCTCGGCCGAGTACTTGATCGCGTTGTCGAGCAGATTGGTCAACGCGCGCAACAGCATGTCGCGGTTGCCGAGCACGAACACGTCGGCGCCGTCGTAATGCGGACCCTCGACACGGATACGCTTCGCGTTCGCACTGTGCCAGAGCTGATCGACCGCTTCCGTCGCCAGATCGTTCGCCGACACCGGCACGTATGCGGCCGTATCGAGGTGCTCGGCGCGCGACAACTGCGTAAAATCCTGCGCGACGCGCAAGCTGTAGTCGACAAGCTTGTGCAGGTCGGCGAGGAAGTCCTCGTCGGTCGCGCCGTCGGCCTGGTTTCGCTCTTCGAGCAGCGACAGTACCGTCGAGAGCGGATTGCGCAGGTCGTGCGCCATGTGTCTCAGCGTCAGCCGGTCACTTTCGACCGCTGCCTTGATGTTGTGGATATCGACGAGGCAGATCATGCTCGCCGTCGAACTGTGCTCGTCGCCATCGCCGAACGGCGTCACCATCATCATCTGCGTGCGCCCGTTCAGTGCCAGCTCGGCCGAGTGAATCTTGCCGGTCGCCTTCGCGGCGAGCACTTCGTTATGGGCGATCGCCAGCACGCGCTGCGCAGCCGCGTCGCCGTCCGCGTCGAACGTCTCCAGCATCGCGCGGCCGCGCGCATTGCACATCAGCAGCCGGCCGTGCCGTTCGACGAAGACCGGATACGGCAGCGTCTCGATCATGTCGACATAGGCCGTCTGCCACTCGCGAATGCGCTGCATCGCGATCTCGACCTCGTCCTTGGTCGGCGTCGCGACATCGGCGCCTGCCGCATGCGGCGAGCCGACGAACGCGTGCTTGCCGGCCAGCCCACGCAGCATCCCGTATTCGTTCAGCAGGAACGCACGCAGGCTGCCGGCGCGCCGCCAGCCGCTCACCGCGAAGATCAATACGCACACGGCGAACAACGGACCGAGCGGCGTCCAGCACGACCAGTGCAAAAGCAGCGCCAGTTCGGCGGCAACGAACGTGGCCAGCCACCCGATCGCGAATGCATACATACGCCAGCCCGGCACCAGCATGCAGATCAGCAGCATGCCCGTCGCGACCGCGATGCTGACGGTGACCCGGATCGCCATTGGCTCGCGCCACAGGATGTGGCCGTCGACCAGCGCCTGCGTCACCAGCGCATCGACCTCGACGCGTCGCAACCGCCCATCTTCCGACGTCGACAGGTCGTACGCACCGGACAGATCCGACATCGCGTCGCCGATGAAGACGATCCGGCCGCGCCATGCCGACTCGGGGATGCGCCCTTTCAGCACGTCGACATACGAATAGCGATCGAGATCGAAACGGGCCGGCAGGAACAGCGCGAGCGAACGCGCTTCGACGCGCCCGAGCTTCGCCACGTGATCCTGCACGAGCTCGCGCACGTCGCCGGCAGGCAGCGACGCACCGGCCAGGCGGATCGCCTGCAGTGCGATATGCGGCAGCTCGTCGGCCGCATCGTCCATCCGGACGTACGGCACGATGCCCTGCACCAGATGGTCGCTGCCGAGCACGACGTTGCGCTGGCCGACGGCCGCCGCCGCGCGGCGCAGCTGCGCCGCGGGCAACAACACGGTGTCGGCACGCGTGCGATCGCGTGCAAGGTGGGCGGGCAGGACAACGCGCCCTTGCCGCGCAATCGCGGCCGCGAGCGCATCGTCGCCGCGCGCGGGACCGAACATCGTCATGTCGAGCACGACGCTCGATGCACTGCCAAGACGATCGAGCACCTGCGCATGTGACGCCCGCGCATAACTGTCGCCGCCGCCCAGTTCGTCGATCGTCTTCCTGTCGATCGCGATGACGACGACGTCGTCGCGTTTGCCGTGATCGACGCCGGTCGCGACCAGATTCCAGTACAGGCGGTCGAGCGGCGACAGCAGCGTTTCGGCGGTCGGCGTACAACTGAGCGCCGCCAGCAGCGCAACGCCGGCCGTGAGCGGCCATGCGGATGTCGCGATTTTCCAGACTCGAATGAGCCAGTCAGGCATGGAGTGGCATTCCTCGTTATTGTTTTATTCGCCCGAGTTCACCGCGTTCGCGTGCTTCCTGAATGCTTGCGGCGGTCGGCCGCTTGCTTCGTCGCACGCGTGATCCCGCCACGCTGCAGTCGTTCAGTCAGGCTCGGGCCCGTTGCAACCGCAATTGCGCCGCATGCGGGCGCAGGTTGCCAAGCCGGCATGTTGCCCGAACGGCCTTGATTTTTATTTGGTAACGGATTCATTTCCCCCTTGTCCCATAAGAATTCGAGGTTTTCCGTACTTGTCCTATGCGCCCTTCCCGGCAACGGGGCGCGACACCGGGATTGTGCGACGAGCGGGCGAGTGCTGTCGCGGTGCGCACGGCCGGAGAACGAGGGACAAAGTTTTTTCATCGCCTTCGATGAAATTATGTTGACAGTCCCTTTGAACACGCTAAAATAGCGGTCTTCGCATCGCAGTAAGCGAAACGTGCCCAGGTGGCGAAATTGGTAGACGCACTAGGTTCAGGTCCTAGCGGTGGCAACATCGTGGAGGTTCGAGTCCTCTCCTGGGCACCATCTGTTTTCTAAAAAGGTCGGCTTCTAGCCGGCCTTTTTTCATTTCCGGCCCAGGAAGCAAAGCGCCTGCGCGCTTTGCTCGCGGCCCCACTCATCCACCAGCCGGACGACCATCGACACACGGCCGCCCGGCCATCACCCTCAGGCGCCGTTCCAGCGCTTCGCGGCAATCGCGACACGCTCACCCAGCACTTCGGCCGTCTTTCGGTCGCTCTCGAGAATCGCGTCACCACCCTCATCCGCATTTGCCTGCGCCATCGCGCCGAGGAACGACCCGAGCCGATTGAGGTCGTTGACCGAACCCTTGCTGTTGTTGTTGCCGGGCATCAGACCGAGGCTGACCCACAGCATCTGATGCTGGGCAGCAAAGACAGCCAGTTGCTGCAGTGTCGCCAGCTTGTCGCCGCTTTGCGAAGCCGACACCGTAAAGCCGGCCGCCAGCTTGTCCCGCCACTTGCCCCAATGCTTCGACGATGCGTCCATGAAGCCCTTGAACTGCGCGGACGCGCTGCCCATGTAAGTCGGCGAACCGAAGACGATTGCCTTCGCATCGTGCTCAAGATACTCCCAGTGTTCGTCGATCGCGTCGACCGGGATCAGCTTGACCGACACGCCATCGACCTTCTCGACACCACGAGCGACTGCGTCCGCAATGACGGCCGCATGGCCGTAGCCGCTATGAAAAACCACTGCGATTTCAGACATGAGGATCTCCTTGGTGCGGACCATTCCGCATAAAAGTAACCATCATAGTAACAGAAATGGCCGCGATGCAAATAACTGCGCTTGCGTGTGCGTCGCGCTCCGTTGCGATCGGCGACAATCCCCGCACCGGGATCGACCCGGCAGCGATATCCGGACACGGCGCATCCGGCACGCGCTTCTTTTTCGCCCCACTTCAAAGACCGCACAAAATTTGTTGACAAGCCTCTCGGCCACGCTATAATTGCGGTCTTTCGCGATGCAGCAATGCGAAACGTGCCCAGGTGGCGGAATTGGTAGACGCACTAGGTTCAGGTCCTAGCGGTGGCAACATCGTGGAGGTTCGAGTCCTCTCCTGGGCACCATCTGTTTTTAAAAAGGTCGGCTTTTGCCGGCCTTTTTTCATTTCCGGCCCAGGAAGCAAAGCGCCTACGCGCTTTGCGTGAGGACTCGAAAGGCTGCGCTTGCAAGCGCAGCCGGGGTCGCGCATGTGTGACCGAGTCCTCTCCTGGGCACCATCTGTATTTAAAAAGGTCGGCTTCTAGCCGGCCTTTTTTCATTTCCGACCCCGTACAGTCACACCGCGCCGTTGATCTATACGGCGTGACAAACCCCTTCCCTAGCAGTCTTCAGGACGGACAAACCGTCGTCGCCCCCGCGACGTGCGCGCCCCTACCACCCGAATTCCAAAGTTTTCGCTCCCCTGTTCCGCGACCCATCCCCGTTTCCCCAACCGCCCCTCCCCCACGACAAAACCGGGATTTCCCTAGGCTGACATGCCGCCGCTCACGCGGTTAAATAAATCAACGTGATTTATTTAATGCGTCGCCGAGCGGCGCAACATGGAAGGAGACGCCATGAGAAGCCCGCACTTCGGCCAGGGAAGCAATTCGGCCAACGTGCGCCGTTACAACGAGCGCCTGTTGCTGAAGACGCTGCGCCGTGCGGGCAGCGCGTCGAAGGCCGACCTCGCCCGCCTCGCGAGCATGACGGGCACGGCGGTCGGCAGCATCATCGCGTCGCTCGCCGACGCGAAGCTGATCGAATCCGCGGGCCGCACCGAAGGCCAGCGCGGCCAGCCGGCCTCGCTGATCCGCCTCGACCCGCGCGGCGCGTTCGGCATCGGCGTCCATCTCGACCGGATGCGCATCGAGACGGCGCTCGTCAACTTCGCGGGTGACGTGCTCGGCCGCCGCTCGCACGACACGCTGCTGCCTCCGCCCGCCGACGTGCTCGAAATCGTGCGTCACGACATCGACGCGATGCAGGCCCTGCTCCCCGACCACGAGCGCGCCCGCCTGACCGGCATCGGCGTTGCGCAGCCTTACAACCTCGGCGCGTGGATGCGCGAACTCGGGCTCGCACCCGACACGTTCCGCGCGTGGGAAGACGTCGATTTCGCCAGCGACCTCGGCCGCATGCAGTCGCTGCCGGTGTTCGGCGAAAACGACGGCAATGCAGCCGCGATCGCCGAGCTGTTCTACGGATACGGCCGGCAGTGCGACGACTTCGTCTACCTGTTCATCGGGCCGGCGATCGGCGGCGGCATCGCGATCGACGGCGACTGTCTGCGCGGCGTGACCGGCAATGCGGGCGACATCGCCGTGATTCCGGTGCCACCGAGCCGGCTGGCATCCGCGCCGCCGCCGCGCGGCCCGTGGGACATCCTGCTCGCACGCGCGTCGCTGCATGCGCTCGTGCGCCATCTGCGCCATCACGGCGAGACGGTCGAGAACCGCGCGGATCTCGAAGCGTGCATCGCCCGCGGGCTGCCGGCCGTCGACGAATGGATCGACGACTGCGTCGACGCGCTGGCGCCGGCGTTGCGCGCGGTGCTGTGCGTGGTCGATGCGCCGGTGGTCGTGCTCGACGCCGATACCGACGCAGGCCTCCTCGACGCGGTAACGACCCGCCTGCGCGCGGCGCTCGTGGCCACCGCGCCCGAAGCCCGCGGCACGCCGGTGCTCGTGCGCGGCACATTCGGCGCCGACGCCGGCGCGATCGGCGCCGCGACGCTGCCGATGTTCTTCAATTTCTCCCCGCGGGCCGGCATCCTCAAGGGCGCCCGCACCGACTCGCAGGAGGTCAACCATGTCGCGATCTGAGTCGCCCCGCCCGCTGCTCGAAATGCGCCGGATCAGCAAGACGTTCCCGGCCGTGCGCGCGCTCGACAACGTCAGCCTGACCGTCTATCCCGGCGAGATCCATTCGCTGATGGGCGAAAACGGCGCGGGCAAATCGACGTTGATGAAGATCCTGTCGGGTGCGTACCGCGCCGACGCCGGCGGCGAAATCCTGATCGACGGCGCACGCATCGACATCGACAGCCCGCTCGCCGCGCGCGATGCGGGCGTCGCGGTGATCTACCAGGAGCTGTGTCTGTCGCCGAACCTGAGCGTCGCGGAAAACATCTACATCGGCCGCGAACTGCGCCGTGGCAACCGGCGCTGGGGCACGATCGACCGCGCGGCGATGGCGCGCGGCTGCCAGGACGTGCTCGCGCGCCTCGGCGCCTCGTTCGGACCGGACACACTCGTCGACACGCTGTCGATCGCCGAGCAGCAGCTCGTCGAGATCGCGCGCGCCGTGCACACCCGCGCACGCATCCTCGTGATGGACGAGCCGACGACGCCGCTGTCGTCGCGCGAAACCGAGCACCTGTTCCGCTTGATCCGCCAGTTGCGCGAGGAAGGTCTCGCGATCATCTACATCAGCCACCGGATGGCGGAGATCTACGAACTGTCCGACCGCGTGTCGGTGCTGCGCGACGGCGCGTACGTCGGCACGCTCGAACGCGAATCGCTGTCGGCCGAGCGTCTCGTCGCGATGATGGTCGGCCGCGACATCTCCGGCTTCTACAAGAAGGAACACGCGCCGTACGATCCCGGCCACCTGCTGCTGTCGGTACGCGACATCGCCGACGGCGCGCGCGTGCGCGGCTGCAGCCTCGACCTGCATGCCGGCGAGGTGCTAGGCATCGCGGGGCTCGTCGGTGCGGGCCGCACCGAACTCGCGCGGCTGATCTTCGGCGCGGAATCGCGCGTGCGCGGCGACGTGCAGCTGGACGGCCGCACGTTCGGCGCGCATTCGCCGCGCGACGCGATCGATGCGGGCCTCGTCTACCTGACCGAGGACCGCAAGCGCCAGGGCCTGTTCCTCGACATGAGCGTGCGCGACAACATCAACATCTCGGTCTGCAACCGCGATGCCCGGCTCGGCGCGCTCAACCTCGCACGTGGCGCCGAACGCGCACGCGACGCGATCACGTCGCTGTCGATCCGCGTCCCCAACGCGAACGTCAACGTCGGCGCGCTGTCGGGCGGCAACCAGCAGAAAGTGCTGCTGTCGCGCCTGCTCGAGACGAAACCGCGCGTGCTGATCCTCGACGAACCGACGCGCGGCGTCGACATCGGCGCGAAATCCGAGATCTACCGGATCATCAACGAACTGGCCCGGGCCGGCGTGGGCGTGATCGTGATCTCGAGCGAGCTGCCGGAGATCATCGGCGTCGCGGACCGCGTGCTCGTGATGCGCGAAGGCGAGATCGCGGGCGAACTCGGCGGCCACACGCCTACGCCCATCACGCAGGAAGCGATCATCGCGCTCGCGACCGGCTCGCAGGCCGAACTCGCCGACGCGCACTGAGCCGCGCTCTTTCATTTCTCTCTTACATTCAGGTTACCGAAATGATCAACCCGACCAAGCAGCGGAACCTCGCTTCCGCGACGGCCCATCCGGTGGGCGATCGTACTCCCCCGTCGCGCGTCGCCGATCATCGCGCACGCATGCAGTCGCTGATCCGCACCGCCGGCATGCTGCCGGTGCTGCTGGTGCTGTGCATCGGCTTCGGCTTCCTGACCGACGGCTTCTTCACGCTGCAGAACCTGTCGATCGTCACGCAGCAGGCATCGATCAACATCGTGCTCGCCGCCGGCATGACCTTCGTGATCCTGACGGGCGGCATCGACCTGTCGGTCGGCTCGGTACTTGCCGCCGCGGCCGTCGCCGCGCTGCTCGCGTCGACCATCCCCGGCTGGGGCTGGCTCGGCGTGCCGTTCGCGCTCATCGTCGGCCTCGTGTTCGGTGCGATCAACGGCGGCCTGATCTCGTTCCTGCGCCTGCCGCCGTTCATCGTCACGCTCGGTGCGATGACGGCCGTGCGCGGCGTCGCGCGGCTGATCGGCAACGACACGACCGTGTTCAATCCGCAATTGCCGTTCGCGTTCATCGGCAACGGCTCGATCCTCGGTGTGCCCTGGCTCGTCGTGATCGCGTGCGCGGTGATCGCGATCTCGTGGTTCATCCTGCGCCGCACGGTGCTCGGGATGCGGATCTATTCGGTCGGCGGCAATCCGGAAGCCGCCCGCCTGTCGGGCATCAACGTGCGAGCGATCCAGCTGTTCGTGTATGCGGCGTCCGGCCTGCTCGCGGGCCTCGGCGCGGTGATGTCGGCCGCACGGCTCTATGCGGCCAACGGCCTGCAACTCGGCCAGTCGTACGAACTCGATGCGATCGCCGCGGTGATCCTCGGCGGCACGAGTTTCGTCGGCGGCGTCGGCTCGATCGTCGGCACGCTGATCGGCGCGCTGATCATCGCGGTACTGACGAACGGCCTCGTGCTGCTCGGCGTGTCCGACATCTGGCAGTACATCATCAAGGGGCTCGTGATCATCGGCGCCGTCGCGCTCGACCGCTATCGCCAGCGCGATTCGGCGCGCACCTGAGCCCTTCCCGTCCATTCAACCTTGCGGCGCGGGCAGGTCCTCCTGCGCCCGTCAGCCAACCGACCTCACGGAGACACAACGACATGTTCAAGCACAAAGCCGCCCTGACCGCCGTCGCCTGCGCGCTCGCCTTCGGCGCTTCCGCCGCCCACGCGGCCGACAAGCCGCTCAAATCGATCGGCGTCACGGTCGGATCGCTCGGCAATCCGTACTTCGTCACGATCGTCAAGGGCGCCGAAGCGCGCGCGAAGCAGATCAACCCGAACGCGAAGGTCACGGCCGTGTCGGCCGACTACGACCTGAACAAGCAGTTCACGCAGATCGACAACTTCATCTCCGCACACGTCGACATGATCCTGCTCAACGCGACCGACCCGAAGGCGATCGAGCCGGCGGTGAAGAAGGCGCAGGCGGCCGGCATCACGGTCGTCGCGGTCGACGTCGCGGCGGCCGGCGCGAACGCGACCGTGCAGACCAACAACGTGAAGGCCGGCGAGCTGGCCTGCGACTACATCGCGAAGAAACTCAACGGCAAGGGCAACGTGATCATCGAAAACGGCCCGCAGGTGTCGGCCGTGATCGACCGCGTCAACGGCTGCAAGACCGTGCTCGCGAAAAACGCGGGTATCAAGGTGCTGTCGAGCGACCAGGACGGCAAGGGCTCGCGCGAAGGCGGGATGAACGCGATGCAGGGCTACCTGACGCGCTTTCCGAAGCTCGATGCGGTGTTCACGATCAACGACCCGCAAGCGATCGGCAGCGATCTCGCCGCGAAACAGCTCAATCGCCCGGGCATCGTGATCACGTCGGTCGACGGCGCGCCCGATATCGAGGTGGCACTCAAGTCCAATACGCTCGTGCAGGCATCGTCGAGCCAGGACCCGTGGTCGATGGCGCAGCAGGCCGTCAACGTCGGCTACGGCATCATGAACGGCCAGAAGCCGGCCAATCCGATGATCCTGATCGAGCCGACGCTCATCACGCGCGACAACGTGAAGACCTACAAGGGCTGGAGCACCCCGCGCTGATCGCGCCGCCCATCCGAGAAACCGGGCAGTGCCGGGCCGTGTCGCCGCGCGCGACGGCCGGCGCTGCCCGCCCGCTCACTTCAACCGCCGCACGGCCGCGCGCAATCGTGCGGCACAAGGTTTTCACATGACGACGACGTTTCCCCGCCTGATCGTATTCGGCGAAGCGCTGACCGATTTCATCCGCGACGACGCGCAGCACTGGCACAGCATCGCCGGCGGCTCATGCTGGAACGTCGCACGCGTCGGCGCGCGGCTCGGTGTGCCGACGGCCTTCGCCGGCACGGTCAGCCGCGACATCTTCGGCGACGAACTGATGCGCAAGAGCGCCGACGCCGGGCTCGACCTGCGCTTCATCCGGCAGGTCGACCGCGCGCCGCTGCTCGCGATGGTCGTGTCGAAGCAGCCGCCCCATTATTTCTTCATCGGCGAGAACGGCGCGGATCTCGCGTTCGATCCGGCCGACCTGCCCGCCGGCGCGCTCGACGCGGCCGAGATCGTGCACGTCGGCTCGCTCGGCGTCGTGCGTGAGCCGCTCGCGTCACGCCTGATCGAGGTTGCGCAGGCCGCGCGCGCGGCCGGCAAGCGAATCTCGTTCGACCCGAACTTCCGTGCACCGATGGCCGCGCCGTCGTATCGCGACACGCTGCGTCGGCTGGCCACGCTCGCCGACTGGATCAAGGTATCCGACGAGGATCTGCGCGGACTGTTTCCCGAACTCGACGAAGCGGCCGCGCTTGCGCAACTGCGCGAGTGGGCGCCCGACGCGACGCTGCTCGTCACGCGCGGCGCAGCCGGCATGCAGCTCCTGCATCGCGACACCGAGTTGTTCCAGCCTGCGTTCCCGACCGAGGTCGCCGACACGGTCGGCTGCGGCGATGCGAGCATCGGCGGCTGGCTCGCGAGCCAGCTTGCACGGCCCGGGGTATCGGCGGCCGAGCATCTGCGCTACGCGGCCGCATGCGCTGCGGTCGCCTGTGAGCATGCAGGGGCCTATGCACCGACGGCTGCCGAAGTGGCCGACATGACCAACCGCCCCGCCACCGCGGTGCTTTCTCGATAGACGGCGCCCACGCGCCGCGTCGTCACGCGGCCGTCGTTCCGTCGCCGCCGCCCGGCTGCTTGCCGGCCTGCAGCAGTTGCAGGCTTTCGTCGACGCTCAGCTCGGACATCGCATCGTCGTGCAGCGTATCGTCCGCCGCACGGCGCAGCGCATGCAGCGCATGCACCTTGAGCCGCACGAGCGCGAGCCGCAGCCCGCGCGCCGTGCATTCGGCCGCGAACGTGCGCAACGATTCGATCGTCGTGCCGTCGACATCCGGCGTTTCCTCGAGGCTCAGCAACACGGTATGCGTGTCCGGCGCGGCCTTCATCAGCGCACGCACGCGATTCAGCATCCGGTCCGCGTTCGCGAAGAACAGCTGCGCCTCGGGCCGCACAATCAGCACGCCCGGCACCGGCTTCGCGTCGGCATGGCTCGCGACGTCGACGAAATCGTGGCTGTCGCGCAGCCGGCCGAGCACGCTGACGTTCGGTTCCGACAGTTTGCGCAGCGTCAGCAGCAGGCTCACGCCGATGGCCGCGAGCAGCCCGTGCAGCACGCCGAGCACGAGCACCGCGAGCAGCGCGGCGATCACGACGAGCCGGTCGCGATGCCACGCCCAGTACGGCCGGAATACGGACGGATGCAGCGAGTGGCTGACCGCGAAAATCACGATCGCCGCGAGCACGGGCTCCGGCGTGCGCGCGAGCTGCGGCAGCAGCAGCCAGACGATCAGCGCGACCACGCCCGCCGCCCACAGGCCGGCAAAGCGCGACTGCGCACCGGCCGCTTCGTTCGCCGAGGTCGCCGAATAACCGGCGCCGACCGGCATCCCGTGCAGCAGGCCCGACACGAGGTTCGCGCACCCGAGCGCAACGAGGTCGCGGTTCGGCGACACGCTGTCGCCGTGCTTCAGCGCGAAGTTGCGGATCGATCCATACGACTCCGCGTACAGGATCAGCATCAGCGCGAACGCGAGCTCGACCGTCTGCATCCACGCGTTGCGGTCGAGGTTCGGCAGGCCGAATTCGAGGTGCCGGAAGTCGATATGGCCGACGATCGCGATCCCGTACCGCTGCCAGTCGACCGCATAACCGACCGCGATCGACAGCACGATCACGACGAGCGTCGCGGGCACGCGCGAGCGGCGCCCGAGCGCGAACAGCAACGCCAGCGCGATCGCACCGAGCACGACACTCGCGAGGTTCGCATGCGGCGCGCCGGTGATCAGGTCGAGCGCGACACGCGGCGCATCGCTGTGCTGCACGGAAATCGCGAGGATCTTCGGCAACTGCTTGATGACGATCGTCAGTGCGAGGCCGAACGTGAAGCCGCGCAGCACGGGCCGCGCGACGAAATCCGACATGCCGCCGAGCCGCGCGGCACCGGCCAGGATGAACAGCACGCCCGTCATCGCGACGAGCGCCGCCGCGAGCGCGAGCTGCGCGGCAAGCGCCATCCCCGATTCCGCGAGCACGGTCGCCGCGAGCACGGCGGCCGACGATGACGTCGACGACACGATCGCAAAGCGGCTGCTGCCCGTGAGCGCATAGACGACGAGCCCCGACAGCAGCGCGATGAGACCGGCCTGCGGCGGCAGGTTGGCCAGCCCCGCATACGCGACCGCCTCGGGTATCAGCAGGCCGGCGATCGACAGGCCGGCCAGCGCATCGAGCCCGATGCGTCGTGTGCGCGGTGGCGGAGGCGCATCGAGCGCGGAGAAATGGTCGGCATGCTGCGGGCCGGCGTCGGGGCGGATCGGGGTGGTCGTCATGAGGCGGTCGATGCCGTGCGCCGGTCAGGGTTTGACGGCGATGACGCCCGACCAGCCGGGCAGATAACGCGCATCCTGATCGTGCGCGCGGTGCAGTGCGACGTCGAGCGCCTTCGTGAAGTTCTTGCGAATCTGGTCGAGCGACACATGCTGGCGCAGGTAATCGGCCCACAGGAATTCGCTGAACGGCGTCGCGTCCTTCGCATAACCGCCCGCCGTGCGCAGCTCGCCGGCGAGGCTGCGGTATGGGTCGTCCTCGAGTCCGGTCAGCGCCTTCGGCAAATGCGCATAGTCGCGGCGCGACCCGTCCGCGCCGAACGGATGCACCCACTGGTTGTGCTCCATGATCCGCCAGAAGATCGTGTTGTCGAGCCACGACAGATCCTTCAGCAACATCGCGTTCACGCGCGACTCGCCTTCCTCGATCAGCGCGAGGCCGAGATGGTGGTGATCGGTGATGTAGTGCAGCCCGTCCGGGCCGAGGACGGCCGGAAACCAGTGCGATTCGATCGCGGCCTTGCGCGCGCGCTTGTCGAGCGCCTTCCAGTGCTTGCGCTTCGCCTTGACTTCACGATAGCCAACCGTCATCTGCGTCGGACGCAGCGCGTCGAGCCTGACGGGAATGAGATGAACGTCGTTGCCGAGTGCCATGGTCGTACCCCATGTTGCGAAATTCCGGCAACGATACTCCTGATCGCGCGAGCCGTTAATACGTCATGACCTCGATACGCATCCGATTGACGATCTCTGACAACCGGCCGCGCCTGCGCACGACGCTGCGCTACGCGCGCAGATCGTTGCGCTCGAGACGATGACGTATGTAAGGAATGCCATCGTGCACGACGCTCACGCGACGCATCCCGAGCTTGCGCGCGACATTCAGCGAGCCGCTGTTGGCCTCCGCGATATCGGCGATCACGCGCGGCAGCCGCACGGTGTCGAACGCGTGACGCACGACGGCCGCCGCGGCCTCGCTCGCGAAACCGCGCCCCCATGCCGTGCGCACCAGCCGCCAGCCGATCTCGACGTCGCGCGCACCGTCCGCGTAGTCGGGAATCAGCAGGACCCAGCCGATGAACGCATCGGGCGCGGCCTTCTCGAAGATCGACCAGTAGCCGAGGCCCGGCGGATAGTCGCGCGTGATCCGGTGCGTGACGAAGCGGCGATGCTCGACGGGATCGTGCCACGGGCCCGCGATGTGCCGCGTGACCTCGGGATCGCGATCCATCGCGATGCACGCATCGAGATCGGCCAGCACGCGCGGACGCAGCCACAGCCTGGCGGTTTCGAGCACGGGCAGCGCGGCGGCGGAACCTTCGGTCATCTGGACTCCTGATTCGGTGACGATGCGCGTCGAGCGCATTACGAAATGGATACAAACAGCCTTCCGGAATGATACAGATGCCTGTCGCTTGTCTCGCGCGGCGCCGTTGCCGTTTTCGAAACAGTTCATTTCGTAGGGATTATTCCCGATTCGCCGTTATCGCGCCCCACATCGCGCGGCGCGGCGACCTACACTCGATCAATGCCCCTGCACCGCGCGCAAGCCGGGCCGGCATCCGCATGCACATCGTAAGCGCGCAAGCCAACGAGGAGACCTCGGACATGAGCTGGACCCGCGAACAACGCAACGTCACGATCGCCGCCTACCTGGGCTGGACGCTCGACGCGTTCGATTTTTTCCTGATGGTTTTCGTGCTGAAGGACATCGCCGCGGAATTCTCGTCGACGATCCCAGCCGTCGCGTTCGCGCTCACGCTGACGCTCGCGATGCGCCCGATCGGCGCGCTGATCTTCGGCCGGCTCGCCGATCGCTTCGGCCGACGCCCGACGCTGATGGTCAACATCGCGTGCTATTCGCTGCTCGAACTCGCGTCGGGTTTCGCGCCGAGCCTGACCGCGCTGCTCGTGCTGCGTGCGCTGTTCGGCATCGCGATGGGCGGCGAATGGGGCGTCGGCTCCGCGCTGACGATGGAGACCGTGCCGACCCATGCGCGTGGCCTCGTGTCGGGTCTGCTGCAGGCCGGCTATCCGAGCGGATACCTGCTCGCGTCCGTCGTGTTCGGCCTCTTCTACCAGTACATCGGCTGGCGCGGCATGTTCATGGTCGGCGTGCTGCCCGCGCTGCTCGTGCTGTACGTGCGTTCGCACGTGCCCGAATCGCCGGCGTGGAAGCAGATGGAGAAGCGACCGCGCCCGAGCCTCGGCGCCACGCTGAAGCAGAACTGGAAGCTCACGATCTACGCGATCGTGCTGATGACCGCGTTCAACTTCTTCTCGCACGGCACGCAGGATCTTTATCCGACGTTCCTGCGCGAACAGCATCACTTCGATCCGCATACCGTGTCGTGGATCACGATCGTGCTGAACATCGGCGCGATCGTCGGCGGCCTGTCGTTCGGTGCGATCTCGGAGCGGATCGGCCGGCGTCGCGCGATCTTCATCGCCGCGCTGATCGCGCTGCCCGTGCTGCCGCTGTGGGCGTTCTCGAGCGGTCCGATTGCCCTCGCCGCCGGCGCGTTCCTGATGCAGATCTCGGTACAGGGTGCGTGGGGCGTGATTCCGGTTCACCTGAACGAGATCTCGCCCGACGAGATCCGGGCGACCTTCCCCGGCGTCGTCTACCAGCTCGGCAACCTGCTCGCGTCGGGCAACGCAACGATGCAGGCATCGCTTGCCGTTTCGCACGGCAACAATTACAGCCTGGCGCTCGCGCTCGTGGCCGGCATCGTCGCCGTCGTGATCGCCGTGCTGATCCTGTTCAGCCGCGAGCGGCGCGGCATCGACATGACGCAATCGGTCAATACGCGTAGCGCCGTCAGCTAGATCCGCGCATTGCCGCACCGCACCATCGCGCGTGCCCCGCCCCGCCGGGGCCGCGCTCAATACTTTCCGCATTCGCACATCGAACTAGAGGAATTTGTCCAGATTCCCCGCTTGCCCGCTCGGCCCGCGATTTTTTATCTTAATAAAAACGACTGTTTGAATCAGATAATCAAATCACCTGTTCGCGGCCGGGCAACCGGCATGGGAGGCGGAACATGGCAGTAAGTCAGGAGGGGCGACCGTCCGCTGGACGACCGTCCGGGACGCGGTCATCCGGCGCTCGGCAGACTGGCGGGACGAAGGCGCGCATCCTCGATGCGGCCGAGGATCTGTTCATCGAACATGGCTTCGAGGCGATGTCGATGCGGCAGATCACGTCGCGCGCGGCGGTCAACCTCGCCGCGGTCAACTATCACTTCGGCAGCAAGGAAGCGCTGATCCACGCGATGCTGTCGCGCCGGCTCGACCAGCTCAACCAGGAGCGCCTCGGCATCCTCGACCGCTTCGATGCGCAGCTCGGCACGCACATCACCTGCGAGCACGTGCTCGGCGCGATGTTCATTCCCGCGCTGAAGGCATCGCGCAATCCCGACCGCGGCGGGCCCGGGTTCCTCCGGCTGATCGGCCGCGCGTACACCGATCCGTCGCCGTTCGTGCGCAACTTCCTGACCGCGCACTACGCGAGCGTCGCGGGCCGCTTCTTCGATGCGTTCCAGCGCGCGTTGCCGCATCTGCCGCGCACGGAGCTCGGCTGGCGGCTGCACTTCGCGATCGGCGCGCTGTCCGGCGCGCTCGCGGGTGCCGAAACGGAAAGCCTGATCGACGAGTTCTCGCAAGGCCGCACGATGAACGACGTGCAGATGATCGCGCGGCTGTCGTCGCTGATCGTCGCCGCGCTGAAGGCACCGATGCCCGACAGCGCGCAGTTGTCGATCTTCGCGGCGGTACTCGACGACGCGGGGGCGAGCGAAGCATTCGGGCTGCTGCCGGGTGCGGCGGCTGCCGATACGGCGACGCTGCATTCCACGAACTGAACGCGCGAGGCCACGCGCGGCTTCCTGTTCACGATTTTTCATACGCGCGGTCACGCGGGGCGCCGAGGCGCCCGTGCTGATCGACCGCGAAGCATCACGCACCGGCAGGCGATAACGCGCCTGCCGGTGCCGAAAGCAAAGACCGGAGATACGTCATGTCAGCTTCCGCAGCATCCGCAGCGGCCCAGGTTCCGCCGAACACCGACGGCATCTGGTACGCGTCGTACCCGCCCGGCGTACCGCACGAAATCGACGTTACGCAATACGCGTCGCTCGTGCAGTTCTTCGACGAATGCACGACCCGCTTCGCCGACCGCGTCGCGTACGTGAGCGCAGGCGCATCGATGACCTATCGCACGCTCGCCGGGAAAGTCGACGCATTCGCGTCCTATCTGCAAAGCATCGGCGTGAAGCCCGGCGACCGCGTCGCGATCATGCTGCCGAACACGTTCCAGTACCCGGTCGCGCTGTTCGGCACGCTGAAGGCCGGCGCGATCGTCGTCAACGTCAATCCGCTCTACACCGCACGCGAGCTTACGCACCAGTTGAAAGACAGCGGCGCGCAGACGATCGTCGTGTTCGAGAACTTCGCGCGCACGCTGCAGGACGCGCTGCCGGACACGCAGGTGAAGAACATCGTCGTCACCGCGCTCGGCGACCTGCTCGCCGACGGCTTCAATGCGAAAGGACGCCTGATCAATTTCGTGCTGAAGCACGTGAAGAAGCTGGTGCCGGCCTACCACCTGCCGCAGGCAACCCGGCTGCGCTCCGCACTCGCGCTCGGCGCGCGCGGCAAACCGCAGCCGGTGCAGACGACGCGCGACGATCTTGCGTTCCTGCAATACACGGGCGGCACGACGGGCGTCGCGAAAGGCGCGATGCTCACGCACGGCAACCTGATCGCGAACCTGCTGCAGGCGAAGTCATGGATCGCCGACCAGGTCTCGGGCGATGTCGAAACCGTGCTCACGCCGCTGCCGCTCTATCACATCTATTCGCTGACGGTGAACGCGTTCATCTTCATGGGGCTCGGCGGGCGCAACATCCTGATCGCGAACCCGCGCGACATGAAGATGGTGATGAAGATCATCCGCAACGAAACGTTCACGGGGATCACCGGCATCAACACGCTGTACAACGCGTTCCTCGACAACGAGGAATTCCGCCAGCGCGACTTTTCGAAACTCAAGCTCGCGATGGCGGGCGGCATGGCGATGCAGCGCGCGGTCGCGGAGCGCTTCCAGCAGGTGACGGGCCGGCCGGTCGTCGAAGGCTACGGCCTGACCGAATGCTCGCCGATCGTCACGATGAATCCCGTGGACCTGAACGACATGGCCGCGTTCAGCGGCTCGGTCGGCCTTCCCGCGCCGTCCACCGTCGTGCGCTTTCGCCGCGAGGACGGTACCTGGGCCGCCATCGGCGAACCCGGCGAGCTGTGCGTGCACGGTCCGCAGGTGATGCGCGGCTACTGGCAGCGCCCCGACGAAACGGCAAAGGTGATCGACGCCGACGGCTGGCTGGGCACCGGCGACATCGGCGTGATGGACGAACGCGGTTTCATCCGCCTCATCGACCGCAAGAAGGACATGATCCTCGTGTCGGGCTTCAACGTGTATCCGAACGAGATCGAGGAAGTGCTCGTGATGCACCCGGGCATCAGCGAAGCCGCGGCGATCGGCATTCCGGACGACGTGCAGGGCGAACGGATCAAGGTGTTCGTCGTGCGCCGCGACCCGTCGCTCACCGTCGACGACGTGCTCGCGCACTGCCGCAAGAACCTGACCGGCTACAAGATGCCGAAATTCGTCGAATTCCGCGACGCGTTGCCGCAGACGAACGTCGGCAAGATCCTGCGCCGCGCGCTGCGCGACGAGGAACTCGCCAAAATCAAGGCCGCGAAGCAAGGCTGAACGATCCATCGCTCCGGGAGACGCTGTCGATGAACGAAGGAATGAAGCACCGCGCGCGGCTTGGCGCCGCCGCGGCAGTTGCGTGCATGCTGTCGTTCGCGCAGGCCGGCCTGCATGCGCAGGAAACGGCCGACGCCGCGAGCGCGGCGCAGGGCGTCGCGCTGCCGGCGGACCTGGCGAAGGTCACGCACGAGCCGGTTGCACAGCAGGCGCGCTGGCTGCGCACGGCCGCGCAGCGCGGCACGCTCGCGCAACTCGACGACGCGACGCTCACGGCGCTCTTCAAGGCACTCGATCCGCTCGCCGTGCCGCTCTATATCCGTAACGGTCCTAACGGCTATCCGTCGTACCAGTTCACGATGGTGCGCCAGGAGCGCATCAGCGGGAAATGGTCCGACACGCCCGACCGCATGCTCGTGAAGACCACCCGCGAGCCGCTGCGGGTGTATGCAAAATGGCTGCCGGGCGGTGCGCATGCCGGACAGGAGACCATCTACGACACGACGCAGCGCAAGGACGAGATGTACGGCCATCTCGGCGGCCTGCTCGGCAAGATTCCGCTGTGGACGGCACTCGACGGCGCACTCGCGCGCGCCCAGTCGAATCACCAGGTGAAGGATCTCGGCACCGAGTTCATCACGAACCTGTACCTGACCGAAGGGAAGAAATACGAGGAAGCCGGCGTGCAGCGGCCGACCCAGGTGGAAGCGAAGACGATCGGCGGCGTGCGCGTCGTCGCGCTCACCTACGAAACGCCGACCGGCCGGCCGCAGTTCTACGCGAAGAAGGAAACCCTCGGGCTCGACCTGCATGCGCCCTATTTCCGGACCGTCGAGTCCTATGACAACGACGGCAGGATCTTCGAGCGGATCGTCATCGAGAAAATCGCGCCGGCGACGCTCGACGACACGGCATTCGACCCAAAAAACCCCGACTACGCGTTCTGATGCGCGCCGACGGGGTCGAACTTCGGATCAATCGTCATCGTCGTCGCCATGGTGCTTGCGCCAATGCTTGTCATAGTGCCGGTGCCACTTCCGGTAGCGATCGTCGTCCTCGTCGCCGTAGTAGCCGTATCCGTAGCCCGGATAAGCGACCACGGCCGGCTGCGGCGCTACATAGACCGGCGCCGGCTCGACATAGACCGGCGCGACCGGTACGCCGATGCCGACCGACAGATCGACATGCCCCGCCATTGCACTGCCGGAAGCCAGCAACGCCACGCCCCCGACCCACCCTGCCCATCGCCTCTTGTTCATGTTCTGGATCCCTGATATACCGGCCCGCCCGGCTCGCGACGCCAATGTAAGCGCCGCGCGCACACCAAGGTGATACGGCGCTGCGAGAGTCGTAACGCGACGTAACGAAACGGCTTTGGCCATTCGGCCTAATCGCGAAAATGCGCTGCAACGTCTATAGTGGGTTACGGTTCGACACAATCACGGCTGCGCGCTTCCCGATCGAACAGGGTAGAATTCCGCCAAACGGCTTGTGGACGAACACGCCACACACACGCACAACATATTCTCTGACGCAGGCTCCTGCCGCACCTCAATGGCCAATCCCGCAGAATCCCATCCGCAAAACGACTTCATCAATTCGGCGCGCAAGGAACGTAAGCGCGTTGAAATCTATCTCGTCAACGGCATTCGTCTGACGGGGTGTATCGAGTCGTTCGACCAGTACCTGGTGATGCTGCGCACCCCCGTGGGTCTGCAAGGCATCTACAAGCGCGCGATTTCCACGATCCAGCTCGACACGGGCGGCTCGCGCCCGGGCGGCGGCGGCCCCCGTGGTCCGCGCACCGGCGGTCGCCCCGGCGGCCGTGAAGGCGGCGGTCACAGCCCGTACGGTTCGCACGGCGGCTCGCGCGAATCGCGTGGCGACGGCGGCTACGGCTCCCGCGAGCCGCGCGAGGGTTACGGCTCGCGTGAGCCGCGCGAAGGCTACGGCGCGCCGCGCGAACCCCGCGAAGGCTACAGTGCACCGCGCGAACCGCGTGAAAGCTACGGCGCGCCGCGCGACACCGGCGACGCGTCCGGCAACACGTCGCCGTCGGATTCACGCGGCGGCAACGGGCCGGTGATCGTCACGCGCCGCCGGCGAATCGTGCCGGACGGCCAGTAAAACAAAAGGGCAAGCCAACCGGCTTGCCCTTTTTCCTTGTGCGGCCGGCGCGGCATGTCGCCGCACCGCCGCCGCCGAGTTCAGCGTGCCGTCGTCGGCAGGCCCGCGTCGGCCTCGCGCTGCAGCGAACGCACCTGCTGCTGCAATGCACGCAATTGCGACTGGAGTTCGGCCTGTTGGGCCTGCAACGCCGTCGTCTCGCTGCGGACGCTCTTCTGGCGATCCGCGACCGCCGCCTGCTGCTGGCGCGCGATCGAGATATCAGCCTGCAGACGCCGCGCGCGATCCTGCGTGACTTCGATCTGCTTGTCCATTTGCGCCTTCTGCGATTCCAGCTTCGCCGCGCGCAGTTCGTTGACGGCCAGCCGCTCCGCCTGGCGCGAGAAATCGCGATAGATCGCTTCCGCGCGCGTTTCGTCGAAGGTCTTGATCACGCGCCAGAACGCCTTCTGCTGGAACAGCGCGACGAAGTACGCGCCGTCCTTCACGTTGAACAGCAGGCTCGCACCGTAGCTGCCGTTGTAGCTCGTGCGCATTTCCGTCAGCGTGTGCGCCTGGATCTGGCGCTGCAGGTCGTCGACCGTGCTCGGCCCCGTCGATTCGCCCGCCTGCGGCTGCACCGACGTCTGGACCTGCTGATCGATCACCGGAATCGCGGCCACCGGCGCCGACGCCTGCTGCACCGCCGGCGAAGTGCTGTCTGCCAACCCCTGCGCGTAAGCGCCCTGAATGCCTCCCACCATGGCGAGCAACACGCACGCCCGCCCCAACCCCGTCATATGGCTCATGAAGTTTTATTCCCGCCCGTGTCGTTGTAATTCAGCGCGATTTTATCTCATTAATTACTCGCTTTCGCGTGTCTCGGGCTCTTCGTCGAAGATCTGATATTTGCGCATTTTTTCCCACAGTACCTTGCGGCTGATGCCGAGCTGCTGCGCCGTGTCCTGGCGCCGCCAGCCATTTGCGTCGAGCGCCGCGATGACGCGATTGCGCTCATTCATGTCCCACTTGCTGCGATCGACGAAGACCTCGGCCGCGCTCTCCGCCGGCACCGGCTGGGCCGAGTTGCGCGCATGCGCGATCAGCCGCTGCAGCCGTGCGGCATCCCACCCGCCCGTCTGCCGCACCGTCACGCCGACCCGCTCGGCGAGGTTGCGCAGTTCGCGCACGTTGCCGGGGAAATAGCTGTCCGCCACCGAATCCGTCAGCCAGTACGGCAGATCCGACAACTCGGCGAGCCGCTCCTCGCCCACGACCTGTGCGACGAACGACTTGAACAGCGCGATCTTGTCGACTGCACCGCGCTCTTCCAGCGACGGAATGCTCAACTCGATCACCGCGAGCCGGTAGTAGAGATCCGCGCGGAACAGCCCGTCCTTCACGAGCTGCGGCAGCTTCTTGTTGCTCGCCGCGACCAGGCGGAAATCGACCTTGATCGGCGCCGTCGCACCGACGCGCAGCACCGCACCGTCCTCGAGCACGCGCAGCAGCTTGACCTGCTGGTACAGCGGCAGATCGCCGACTTCGTCGAGGAACAGCGTGCCACCTCCCGCCTGTTCGAAATAGCCTTTATGCGCAACAACCGCGCCCGTGAACGACCCTTTCGCATGGCCGAAGAACAGCGATTCGAACAGGCCGTCGGGGATCGCGCCGCAGTTCACCGGCACGAATTCGCCATGCCGGTAGCGCGAATGCTTTTCGTGCAGCAATTGCGCAATGCGCTCCTTGCCGACACCGGTTTCGCCGTGCAGCAGCACGTTGGTGTCGCAGTCGGCGAACGTGTCGACTTCGTGCAGCAGTGCCTGCATCGATTCCGAGTGCGCGACGAGTTCGGACGGCTGCGATGTTTCGGCCGAGTGCGCACGCAGTTGCGTGACGAGCTTGCCGATCATTCCGCGCAGTTCGGCGCAGGTGAAGTCGAGCGGCAGGATATGCGAATACTCGGGCGGATACTGCGACGAATCGTGGTCGCGCGCCGCGCCGACCCAGACGACCGGCATGCCGATGTTGGCCTGCCAGTCGCGCAGGAACGCTGCGCCGATTTCGATCATCGTCACGCTGATGATCGCCAGCGACGGCCGCAATGCGGCGCGTTCGGGCGAGATCTCCGCGTTGTCCGCGCGGATCACTTCGACGTCGAAGCTCGCCATGCATCGGGCGACGCGGTCGACAATGTCCGCCTTGCCTTCCCAGACGTACAGGTCGAGCTCTTCGATTGCGGGCGTGGTTCTCATCGGATCTGCTTATTCAGTAAACCGTTTGGGCGACCCCGCAGTTGAGCGAGATCTGGTGGACCGTCGCCGCGCCGACCTGGACGCCAAGCAGATTCAGCAACGGTACGAGGACTGCATCGAGGCTCGAAAGGAGCGGGCCGAGCAGGCCAGTCAAAAAAGTGAGCAACGTCGAGACGAAATTTCCCGGGACCGACAGGATGCTGGCACCGAACAAGCTGACGTTGACGTTGATATTCGCGGCCGCGAGCTGCGTCAGTGCCGAACTGAGCGCCGAGCCGAGCGCATTCGAGTTCACCGTCCAGTAGTCCGCATCGATTCCCGGAACGCCATTGAAGGTATGCGACTGGGAAGCGCCTTGCACCTGAACCGATACGTTGGACAAGGTCGCCGTCAGCTGCGCAAGCCCCAGCACATTCGCGTTGATGATCTGCCCGGGCGACTTGCAGCTGTAAGTCGACGACAGGCTGATCTTGCCGGACGAATCGAGCGGCGGCTGGCCGATGCACAGATTGGCAACGCCCGGTTGCGCGGTAATGACGACGGTGCTCGCCGCCTGCGTGGCGGCACATTGTGTCGAGTTCAACGTCGCGGTGCCGGTACCCACTTGCAGATAGATCGGCAGATTGACATCGACATTCACGTTGAGCAAAGCCAGCAACGCACCGAGCAGCGGCAACTGCGTCGTGCCAAGATCGACATTGAGATACACCCCCACCGCGGCCGTCGACGCGGTCGTCCGCCACGTTCCCGTCGACGGATCGATCCCGCCCTCGCCGATGCCGATCGACGGTGGGCTGATGATCTGCACCTGCAACTGCGTCCCCGTCAGCCCGCCGAGATTCAGCGACGGCACGTTGACCGTGACCGCCGGCTTGCCTGTTGCAGCGATCTCCGCGCCGACGAGCAGCAGGTCGAGCAGATCCACCTGCGCGTTGAGCGCTGCCTGCGTATCCGCAAGCGCAACGTTAAGCAATCCGCCCGCCCCGCCGAGGCCGATCGACGTCCCCGGAACGTTGGCGCTCAGAATCGTCTGCAGCGTGGCGAGGCCCGCCTGCAGATTTGCGTTCGCGACGGACGTTTGCGTTGCCGCGTTCACCATCAGTTGAATCAGTTGCGGCAACGTGAGCTTCAGCGCGAGCAACTGATCGACCGTGCCGACGCCCGCGGCCACGACGAGGTCGCCGACCTTCACGTTCGTGCAGGCGAGCGCTTGATACGACCCGATGTTCAGATTCAGGCTGGCGCCAAGCAGCCCGCCGATCAGTCCGTTGACGAGCCCCGGATTACCGGACGTCGGCGCGGATCCCCCGGCGCAACCGACGCCGCCGAGTGCGGCAAGGGTTGCACCGACCGAGAACGTATCGATGTTCGTCGAGCGTGCGGTCGATACCGCGGACACCGGCTGCGGTGGCCCGACGAAGAAGAACGGCACCTGACGCGTAACGATCACCTTGGCCGCGTTCAATTGCGTGGTCCCGGGGGTCGCGGCCACGTAGTAACTGGGTTTCGGGTTGACCGCCGTATCCCAGCGACCGCATTCGACACTGATCGTGTCGCCATTCGACGTATTGAGCCCGTTCGACTGCGCATTGCTGGTCGCGGTGGCGGTCGGCTGCCCGCATGCGTCATCCATGCGCTGCACGGCCGCGAGCGCGGCCATGTCGGCAATCCGTTGCACGTCCCGACGCTGGTAAAAGAGATTACCGACGCCGATCGCGCCGAGCGTCGTGATGGCGATCAGCGTCGCGATGATCGCCATCACCGAGAACGCCCCCCGCTGTCGTGACGCGAGGCGGAATGCGCCGCCGCTGTGTCGGGTCTTCACCGTTTCGCTCCGTCAGTGCGCGAGGTCGCTACCGGACACTCCGCCGCTGCCGCTGCCTCCACTGCTGCCGCCGCCCGACGCCGACATCGTGCCGAACCACTGCGGAATCGGCGTCTTGAACGAGTCGAGATAGCGCTGATAGGCGTATGTGCCGGCCGCGCCGTCGATCGGCTGAGGTGCGGCCGCCGCACGATTCGAGCGCTGCAGGTCGAGCAGCGCATTCGTTGCATGATCGATTTCGGACGCCGGCGGGTTGCCTTGCGCATGGGCGACACCCGCGCAAAGCGTGCACGCGAATGCGATGCACGCGGCCCGCCCGCGGATTGAGGAAAGGTGAAACATGATGGCCTCCGTGAATATCGTCGTTATCGCGCGAAACGCTGCAGCAGCGGGACGGCAAGATCGATGTTGTCGCTGCTCGCAACCGACGGCACGGACGCACTGCCCGGCGTGTGTGCGATTGCACGTTGCTTCGCGCGTATCGCGGCCGTGACCTTCGTCTCGTCGTCGCGAATCTCGCCGCGTACCGCCGGCGAAAGTTTCTGCTGATCCATCAGCCGCCGCGCGTCCTTCGCGTGACCGCTCACGAGCAGATAAAGCACAAAGTTGCTGAGGATTTTCGGGTTCTTCTGTTCGAGTTCAGCGGCCTTCAGCAGCGGCACGCGAGCACCGGCCAGATCGCCTTCGCGCATCCTCGAATACGCGAGATCGGACAGCGTCGCCGCATCGGTCGGCGCAAGCACGGTCGCCTGTTCGAGTTGCTGCCCGGCAAGCGCAAAATCACCGCGTGCGCCGGCGGTCAGGCCCAACCCGCGATAGCCGCGCGCGGCGAGCGGCGTCGTCAGCAGCTTCGTATACGCGGCCACGCCGGCGTCGTACTGGCCGGTCGCGCGCAATGCGTCGGCGCGAAGCAGGATCGTGTCCGGTGATGCGCCATATTGTTTTTCGTACTGGTCGATGTGCGCCAGCGACGCAAAATACAATCCCTGCCCCTGCATCCGCTCGATCAGGCCCAGGTACATGCCCGGCGTATCGGGCGGCGCACTCTTGTCGGCAGCGGCCTGCATCAGCGCGCCGCGTTCGGCCTGCGCACCGATCCCGTATCCGGATTCCTTGAACAGCGAGCACCCGCTGGCGAGCAACGTGAACGCCGTCGCGCCTGCGATCGTGCGGATCCAACCAAATCGATTCATCTTGTGTCGCTCCTTCCCCTCATGCCGCATCAGCGTTGAATCGCGGCAAGCGCGGACAGCACGGTCATGATCCCGGGCCCCGCGGTAACGATCAACAGTGCAGGCAACAGCGTGATGATCATCACGCCGGTCATCTTCACCGTCAGTCGACCGATCTGCTCGCGCAGCGTCGCACGACGCCCTTCACGCAGGCGGTCGCCGAACTGCTTCAGCGGCTCCTGCACCGCGCCGCCGTGCTTGTCCACCTGAATCAGCAATCGCACGATCGCGCGCAGATCCTCGTTGTCGAAACTGTTGGTGAGGCGTTGCAGCGATTGTTCGCGCGTGCGTCCGGCCGCGAACTGCCGTTGCGCCACGCCAAGCTCCCACGACAGCACGGGCAGCATGGTCTCAAAATCGTGCGTGACGACCTGGATGCTCTGGTCGAGCGACAGGCCGACGCCCTGCAGCAGCCGCAACATGTCGACGAGCAGCGGCAACTCGGCCGCAATGCTCTGCCGGCGCGCGGTGGCCCGCCGGCGCACGTAGATTTTCGGCAGCATGTATCCGGTCACGAGCGCGACGGAGATCCAGAGCAGCCAGCGCGTCTCGTGCCCGCGACTGACCAGTACCAGCACGGTAAGCGCCGGCAGCAGGATCGCGGAGGCAATGCGCGCGCTGACGAACAGCGCTCTTGCGCGGACGTCGACGAAACCGCACTGTTCCAGCAGCTGACGATCCTCGTCGGCAATCAGATAACGGCTGAAGCCGGTCTCGAGCCATCGCATCCCGACATTTTCGAAACGCGTGCGCAGCCCCGCGAAACGTGCGCGCGGCGCAGCGGGTGCGGCGGCATCGCGCGCAGGTTCGGCGGAACCGGCTCGCACGGCGGCCGCTTCGATCGCCGCGGTGCGGCGGTCGAGCGCATTCACCAGTGCACGTTCGGCACGCTGCACGAGCATGACGCGAACGATCGCGAGCGCGGCAAGCAGCAGCACGCCGATCGATCCGAGCACCAGCGCAAGCGCGCCTAAACGGTTTGCATCCATCGATTCACCTCAACCGCGCGAGCCGGTACAGCCAGAAGCCGCCCATTGCCTGCAGCACGAATGCCAGATAGATCAGCTGACGCCCGGCATCGTCGTTCCACATCACCGTGAAGTAGCGTGGGCTCGTGGCGATGACGAAGCTGCCGACCGCGATCGGCAACAGCGCCAGCACCCAGGCGGACAACCGGGTCTCGGCCGACATCGCGGACAGCTCGCGTTCCGCCTGCTCGAGATCGCGCATGAACGTCGACATCCGGTCGAGCATCACGTCCGCCCGCCCGCCGTAGCGGACCGACAGACGCAGCACCGCGCCGACCAGTTCGAATTCGCGGATGCGATACCTGTGCGCGATCTGCAGCATCGCGCGATCGATCTCGACGCCGGAGCGCAGCATCTGCGACACGTCGTCGAGGCAGCGGCGCAGCGGCATCTCGGCCGTCTGGAGCGCCGACTGGAACGCCGCCGGCACGCTGTTTCCCAGGGTAACCAGCCGCACGATTCCGTCGAGAAACGACGGCAACTGACGAACGATCTTCAGGCGGCGCCGGCTGATTCGCGACGTGATCCAAAGCACGACGAGCACGCCGCCCGCAACGAGCGCGGCCGCCGCCGCGAGCACCCCGCCGGCCGCGCCGGCCCACAGTGCGAGCAGCGCGATGATCGCAAGCGCCAGCACGAGGCCGGCGCGAATCTCGTCGAGACCCGCGCGGTCGGACAATACCGTCCATGCATCGAACACCGACGTGCGCCAGCGCGCGAACCCTTGTTCCGGCTCCTGCGCGTTCACCGTACCGGCCGCCGCGGCACGCGCGGTGCGCGCGTCACCCGCCGACGCCGCGGCGCGCGCACCCTGTCCCACCCGGCTGTCGAAGAACCGTTGTGCGTGTGCACGCCCTTCCCGTACCTGGCTTCCGCGCCACAACAGCAACCCGGCTGCCGCGCAGATCAGCGCGAACATCAGCGCGAGCAAGCTGACGCTAGACATTGAAGCCTCCGCCTCGCCCGAAGTTGCCGCCGAATCCGCCGCCGCTCGCCACAAGCGTGTTGCGGAAGCGCGCAAGCTTCGGCGAATGCGGATGAATGCCGAGCGACTCCCAATGATCGATCTCGTCGCCCTCCGGCGTGACGCGCGCCTCGTAGCGATACAGTTCCTGGGTTGATACGATGTTGTCCGACATGCCGGTGACTTCGGTGATCGACAGGATGCGCCGACGGCCGTTGGACAGTCGACCGATCTGCACGATGAAATCGATCGCGTTGGCGATTTGCCGGCGCAGACTGGCCTCGGTGCCTTGAAAGCCGGCGAAGCCGGCAAGCATCTCGAGCCGGTACAGACACTCGCGCGGCGAACTCGCGTGCACGGTGCCCATCGATCCGTCGTGGCCCGTATTCATCGCCTGCAGCATTTCGAGCACTTCGCCGCCACGCACTTCGCCGACGATGATCCGGTCCGGCCGCATCCGCAACGTGTTTCGCAGCAAGTCGCGAATCGACACGACGCCGCTCCCGTCAAAGCCACCCGGGCGGCTCTCGAGCCGTACGACGTGCGGGTGATTCAGCGACAGTTCGGCCGTATCCTCGATCGTCACGACGCGTTCCGCCATCGGAATGTGGAACGCGAGCGCATTCAGCAGCGACGTCTTGCCCGAACTGGTGCCACCCGACACGAGGACGTTGCAGCGCGCCTCGACCGCAGCCTCGAGCAGCCGGCCGATTTCCTCGTTGTAGGTGCCGTTGCCGAGCAGGTCCTCGGGTTTCAGCGGGTCCTTGCGGAACTTCCGGATCGACACGACCGGGCCGTCGATCGACAGCGGTTCGATCACCACGTTGACACGCCCGCCGTCGGGCAGCCGCGCATCGACCATCGGATTCGATTCGTCGAGCCGCCGGCCGACCGGCGCGAGAATCCGTCGCACGATCCGCAGCAGATGGGCGTTATCGGTGAAGCGGATCGGCAGCTTCGACAGAATCCCGTGCCGCGACACATAGATGTCGTTGTAGCCGTTGATCAGGATGTCTTCGACGTGCGGATCCGCCAGCAGGTCCTCGATCGGCCCGAAGCCGGCGAGCTCCTTCGTCAGCGCCTCGGCAATCGCACGCACCTCGCTCTCGTTGAGCGGGATCCGCCGCAGCCGCACGAAGCTGTCGATTTCGAGATCGACGAACTGGTTGATCGCCTGCCGCGACCAACGGCCGAATTCGGCGCCCAGTTCCTCGATCCGCGTGAGCAGATGCTCGTGTGCGGCATTCTTGATGTCGTGGAACTGTTGCGATTGCGAAAACGGCGCTGCGCCGTCGGCAAATTGAATGTCCTGTGCCATCGCTTACGACCGCTTCGTAGAGGATTGAATGATTCGCCTGAGTGCCGACAGGCCGCCCGCCGCACGCTGTGCCGCTCCCGGCGACGGCGTACCCGCGAGGTGCTCGACCAGCGACCCGAGCGCACGCACGTACGGATCGCGCTCCGCGACCTCGGCAATCAGCTTGCCCTGGTTCGCGGCATGTCCGATCGATACGCGCCGCGACGGCAGCGTCGCGACCAGCGACAGCCCCAGCCGTTCGGCGATCTGCGCGGGCATCAGCCCGAGCTCGGCGTCGAACTGGTTGACGACGAGCCGGATCCGTTCGGTCGCGGCACCTACCTCGCGCAACCCGTCCAGCATCTCGACTGCCGATACGACCGATGCCACGCCCTGGTCGCAAACGAGCCATGCCTCGTCCGCAAGATTCACGACCTGCGCAATGAATTCGCGATTCGGGAAACCGCCGAGATCGACGATCTGGTGATCGAAGAACGCGCGCAGCCGGTTCAGCAACGCCGCGCACGACGCGGTTGCCACTTCGCGCAGATCGGCGAGGTTCGGTGGCAGCGTCGTCAGCGCGGCACCGCTCGAATGGCGCGCGAGCGCGGTCGTCACGAACGTGCGGTCGATCCGGCGCAGGTTGCGCACCGCCTCGACGAAATGGAATTCGCAGCGCGTGTTCAGGAATAGCGCGCCGTCGCCAGCCGGCAACCCGAGATCGAGGAGCGCGGCTGCGTGCGCGGGATCGGCGGCCCGCCGCTGCATCAGTATCGACAGGTTCGCGGCGAGCGTGCTCACCCCCATCCCGGCGCGCGCGCCGAGCAACGCAGTGACCTTGCCGTGGCGGTGCGCCGGCTCGCCGGCGTTGTCGAGCAACACACGCGTGATACGCAGCGCCTCGTCGGCCGGTGCGGAAAAATCGACGAAGTCGCGTACCCCCGCGCGCAGCGCGGCGAGTGCGCCCTCGGGTTGCGCGAGCGAGCCCAGCGCAACGACCGGCACACCCGGATGCGACACGCGCACCGCAGCCACAACCGTACTCGCCGCCGCGCAATCCCCCGAGAAATCGATGAATACCAGTGCCGGATTCAATACGCCGATACGCTGCGACAGCGCCGCACCGTCGAGCGGCGCCCCCTCGACCGCGCCGGCCGAGACCAGCGACCGGGACAGCCATTGCACGCGCTCCGCATGCGAGGATGCGCAGACGAAGTGGTCGGTGACGGCGGGCTCAGCCAAAGAATAGGTTCTCGCATTCATCTTGGATACTCCCAATGAAGCAAGGCATCGCGTCGTGCGCGACGGCCTGCGCTGTCCCGTAACAATTCGGCGCGCTCATTTCGAGAACCCCGGCCCTGCGTCCGGCGATGCCATGCCGCCCAGATACGAACGCCACACGGGACCGTCGCGCTGCTCGGACAGCTCGCCCGGGGTCGCCGGCAGCGGTGCACCCTGCGCGATCGGCGCGACGAGATGCGGCGTAACGATGATCACGAGTTCCTTGTCGGCTTGCTGGTAGCTCAGATTCTTGAAAAACGCGCCGATGATGGGCAGATCCCCCAGGAACGGCACCTTGTTGACGTTGGACGTGGTCTCGCGGTCGATCAAACCGCCGATTACGAAGCTTTCGCCATCGCCGAGCTCGACGGTCGTATCCGCGCGCCGCGTCGTCAGCGCCGGCACCTGGACGCCGTTGATCGTGATCGAGTGCACAAAGTCGAGCTGGCTCGACTCGGGAGCGACCTTCAGCGCGATCCGGCGCGGGTTCAGCACGGTCGGCGTGACGGTCAGCCCGACACCATAGGGCTTCCATTCGATCGAGATCGTGCCGAGCGATTGCGGAACCGGCACCGGAATCTCACCACCCGCGAGGAAGTTCGCGCTCTGGCCGGACAACGCAACGAGCGTGGGCTGCGCGAGCACGCGGGCGAGATTGTTCGCCTCGAGAATCGACAGGTCGGCGAACAACCCGCGCGACATCGAATTGACGACGAGATTGAACGCCGACGAAATCGGCACGTTCGTGTTGTACGTGAGCGAACCGCCCGGCGTCCCGGTAATCGATGTCAGCCCCGTCGGCGCGAATGCGCCAAACGAAAAGCCGTTGCTCTGCTTGAAAAAGTTGAGGCCCGCCTGCTTCAGCACCGTACGGCTGAATTCGACGACGCGCACGTCGACCTGCACGACGTTCTTGCCGGAGATCGTCGACGCGTCGATGGTCGTCCCGTCCTTGCCGCTGACCGACTTCGCCGCATGAACCGCCCGCTGATGCCCGTCGAGCGTCCCGGACGCACCGCCGATCACCGTCGTACCGCCGTATGTATTCACGCTCGGCGATGCGCCGTCGAGCAGTGCACGTGCCGCGCCGCTCGTGACGTTCACGTTGTAGACGGTCGGCTCGTCGCGACCGCGTTCCCAGATCATCACGTTCGTCGCCCCGGCGTTCTTCGCGACGAGCAGCACGCCGCCATGCCCGCCCTTCACGACGAGCACGTCGGCAACCGACGGATCGCCGACCGCAACCCGCTGCAGCGCATGCCCCGTCGCGATCTGCCGTTGCGCGCCGACCGCCAGGCTGATCGTCCCGCTCGTGTCGGCCGCGTCCGACAGCGGCGGCATGGCCAGCGCGCTCAATGCAATAGCTAATCCAATCAGTTTCTTTTTCATTGTTTTGGAGGCATCGAACCGCCCCCCTTCTCTGGTTGTCGTCTTCGTGCCGCTCAGTAGGCGACCGTTTCGGTCCGCCCACCCCGAATCACTTCGATGCTGCCGCCGCTCGCATGCCGCGTGACCAGCCGCGGCGCCGCACGCGGGGCCGGCGCTGTCGTCGCACTCTTCGACAACTCTCCGAGCACCACGCCAGAAGCAGCAAGCGCCGACGGGCTCTTGTCGTCACCTACACGAACCGCGACGGTCTGCGCCGCGACATCGTCGTCGCGCGGGTTGCGAAGCGCGAGCACGAGCCGGCCGCTCTGCTCGGCGAGCGTCAGTGCGTCAACCTGCGCGGTCGGCACGGCAAGCACCGCGGTCCGCATGCCGACCACGGAGCCGTTCGAACTGTCGCGCTCGGTCGTTGCGTCGCCAAACGACAGCACGCGGATCTTCGACATCAGCAGCCGTGCCTGCGTATTCACGATCTCGGCCGTCGACGTCCCGCCTATCGCCACGCCAGTCCCGTCGCGCTTCAGGTTCAGGAACACGTCGACATAGTTGCCGGGCCGCACACGGTTACCGACCGCGTTGGTTTCGTCGACCTTGATCGCGACGGCCCGCTCTCCCGGCTCGATCTGCTCGGCAAGGCCGGACGACAGTGCGCTTGCGACGACGGCCGCCTGCGCCGGAATGTCGGCAGCCGGGATGCGGCCGACCAGCTGCAGCGGATCGGCGAACGCGCCCTGCGGCGCGGCGGTCGACTGCTGAACCTTCAGTGCATCGGCCGGAATCGGCTGGCCAGCTTGCAATGGCCGTGTTGCCACGACGACAGGCACGCTTTGCGTCGCGACCGTCGACGCGACCGGCGTGACGTCCACGGGCTTGCGTCCGAGCATCCACGCATAGACGCCGAGCAGGACCGCAATCGCGATCAGCAAGCCCGCAATGATCTTCGTCAGATTGTTGGCCATGATGTTGTTATGTTTCCCCGCTACTCACGATTGAATTCTCCGCGCAACGTTGACGACCGGGCGCCCTCGACCCGGCACGACACCATCGCTGTCGTCTAAATGATGTTGACCGGGCTGATCTGCACCATCGCCGTTCCGGTGAGCGTCGACGGCACCGGCAACAGCGAACCGAGCAGCGGGAACGACGGGATCAGTGGGTTCTGCGAGTACGGATAGGTCAGCGTGATCTGCACGCATAACATCGTCGCATCGTACGAACAGCTGCCTTGTTGCGTCTGCGCGCACGTCGCCCCCTTCAGCCACGTGGTCAGATTCGTTGCGGCCGTGCAGGCGGCCTGGGCCCGCGCCGCGAGCGCGGCTTGCTGCGCTGCCTGCACCGACGCAGCCGCTCCGACCTGCTGATAGTTCAACGCGGCGCGTGCGCCTTCCGTCGCCGCAAGCGTCAGGTTTTGCTGCGCGGCGAAGATCATTCCGTACGTGATGATCGCGTACAGGATCAGAAAGAACACCGGCAGCATCAGTGCGAATTCGACCGCCGTCGAACCACGCTCGCGACGCCGCATTCCGGGGACAGAACGAATCATCGTCATTGCATCCCCCCGGTCGCAATCCGGTATCCGCACCACAGCACCGCCGGAATCACGAGAAACGCGGCATACGGCGATGCCCGGAAACCGGCGATCTCCAGCGTCGGCGAGCGCCGCTGCCACAACGCGGATACGGGCGTACGGGTTGCGAAGACCAGCGCGCCGGCATGGGCGAACGCGAGCAGGCTCGCCACGATCCAGAGCCAAAACAACGCATGGGGGCCGCACCACGCGCCAAGCACCGCGAATACCTTGACATCCGCGGCACCCATTATGCGCAGCACGAAAAATGGGAAAAGACTGACAATGCCGATCAATGCGCCAATCAGCGCCTGATTCACGGATATGCCAAATGGATTATGTCCGGAGAGTACAAATGCAGACACGAATCCACCGATCACCAGTGAATTCGGTATACGCCTATGACGGATGTCCTCGAGCGCGACGAGCACCGCCCACGCGAGGAAAACCCCGACGCCAGTTAGCAGGATCATTTACGCCCCGAGCGGCAAAACTTACCTACGCGGATTGCCGAAGCAATCCGCGTCCCTAACAACAGGGAGATGAGCAAAAGCTCGCTCGTTATGCCTTCGGCAACTGGTTGGCGATGTAGGTAAACGCCCCCGAGATGCCACCCGTCAACGTGCCAACGGCAGTGACAAGAGCGACGGCGACAAGTCCGGCGATGAGTCCGTACTCGACTGCGGTAACCCCGTCTTCTTCCTTAAGGAAGCGAATCATCATTGCTTTCATTTTATTCCTCGTGCCTGTATTTACGTTCTTTGGCCTTTTATACGTATACATCCCCGCATATCTGGCCCTTGCCCCGCGTCGTTCGCCACATCTGCGTTAGCGTCAACCGGGTGCGCTTTCTTTATAGGTCGCCCCGAAGGGCATGTCTCACGATTTGATGCAAGTTAACATTCGCGATAGTGACCCTCCTCGAACGTTGTGTACCGAACCGTACATTTGCTTACATCTGCTCCGGATTCTATATCCGATCCTATTTAACTTCCAACCTCTTTTAACGGCATGGATCGAAAAAAATGACCAGGAGCACAACGTATTTGTACGGCGTTTCGGTACGTCTTACACATAGGATTTACGATAGGTTAGATGTGCACACCTAATCCACCAGTAAAACAATTGCCCTGTCCACCAAGCCCGTAGGGGCCCTACGTTACGTCGCACGCGTAACACCAATGTTGTGACGTTACGTTACGAAACGGCCGAAACCGTTCTCATTCGTCTGCACTTAAACAGATTCAACAATCTTTCAATTTCCATAACTTCCTTTTCCGACAAGGAATTGCCTCGTTTAAAACCTGTCGTCGAACCGTCGGCCATCGAAATGGCACGACAGTTGCAGAGTAGTCCTCGCACCACTCAACACAACGAAGTTCACAAGACATTTTTAATGCGAGGATGAAATGGACATCAAGGTTATCCCCCATGGCGTGTTCCGGACGACTCTGATCGCGGCCACCGTTGCAGCCATGCTTTCCCTCTCCGCGTGCGGCGGCTCCGGTTCCATCAGCCAAGGCCTCGGCGGCGGCTCCAGCTCGGGCACCGGCGATGCGATCTCCACGTCGGGCGGCGGCGGCTCGGGCACGAGCGGCACCTCCGGCACCAGTGGGACGTCGGGCACGAGCGGCACCTCCGGCACCAGCGGCACCGGCACCTCGGGAACGAGCGGCACGTCCGGCACCAGCGGCACCTCGGGAACGAGCGGCACCTCCGGCACCTCGGGTGTGTCGTCGAACGCAGTGGGAACTGTCCTCGCAAGCGGCAGCAATATCGTCACGGGTGTCGGCGGGACCGTCTCGGGTCTCGGCACCGTCATCTCCGGCCAGTCACTGCCGGGCGTCAACCCGGCCACCACGCAAGCCGCGGGCGGCATCGTGCAAAGCGTAGGCGGCGCCGTTACCGCACTCGGCAACGGCCTCGGCAACGGTCTCGGCCAACTCGGCGCGACGAAGGATCCGATCGGCACCACGGTCGCCAGCACGGGCGGCGTGGTCAATCAGCTCGGCGGCGCAGTCACGCAGACGGGCAACCTGGTCACGAGCCTCGGCAGCGGCCCGCTGTCGCCGCTCGCACCGGTCACGGGTGCCGTCGGCGGCCTCGTGTCGACGCTCGGCGGCGCCGTATCGAACGGCGGCAACACGCTCACCAACGTGCTGTCGACCGGCCCGATCCAGCAAGTCACGCAGACGGTCAGCTCGGCCATCACGCCGATCACGACCATGGTCGGTCAGACGACCCAGACGATCGGCACGGCGACCGGCCTCGGCGCGCCGGTCAACACGCTGCTCGGCACGATCGGCAATGGCCTGAACCAGGCCGGTGCGCTGCTCGCGTCGACGGGCGGCAACCCTGTCACGACGGGCCTCGGCAACACCGTCTCGTCGACCGGCAACACCGTGAAGGCCGTCGGCGGCCTGCTCACGGGCGGCACCGGCGGCGTGACCAACCCGCTCGCACCGCTCACGGGCCTCGTCTCGACCGTCACCGGCGCACTGGGTGGTGCAACGGGTGGCGGCAGCGGCCCGCTCGCTCCGGTCACCGGCCTCGTCTCCACCGTCACCGGCGCACTCGGAGGCGCAACGGGTGGCGGCAGCGGCCCGCTCGCCCCGGTCACCGGCCTCGTTTCCACCGTCACCGGCGCACTCGGCGGCGCAGCGGGTGGTGGCAGCGGCCCGCTCGCTCCGGTCACCGGCCTCGTTTCCACGGTTACCGGCGCACTGGGCGGCGCAGCAGGCGGCAGCGGCGGCCCGCTCGCCCCGGTCACCGGTCTCGTCTCGACGGTCACCGGTGCACTGGGTGGCGCAGCAGGTGGCAGCGGCGGTCCGCTCGCCCCGGTCACCGGCCTCGTCTCGACGGTCACCGGCGCACTGGGCGGTGCAACGGGCGGTACGAGCGGCGGCCCGCTCGCGCCGGTCACGGGTCTCCTCGGCGCAGTCACGGGCGCACTCGGCGGCGCGACGGGCGGCTCGGGCGGCAGCAGCCCGCTCGCTCCGGTGACGAACGTGGTGTCCACGGTCACCAGCACGGTCGGCGCACCGGCATTGACCGGCGGCACGGGTGCAGTCACGAACTCGGGCTCGTCGTCGAATCCGCTCGCGCCCGTCACGTCGCTGATCGGCGGCCTGCTCGGCGGCACGCACGGCAAGTAAACCAAGATCCATTCATCGAAAAGACAGCGAGGAGTCCTTCATGTCCCAGCAACGTTCCCTCACGACGGCAGCCCTGCGCCAGTGGCGCGTACCCCTCACCGCCTTCGCCGCAGCCTGCCTGCTGGCCGCCTGCGGCGGCGGCGGCGTCAGCTCGCCGCCGACCAGCAGCAACAACGGCCAGAGCAGCACGAGCGGCACGCCCAGCACAAGTGGCACCAGCGGCACGTCCACCGGCACGAAGGGTGTCGTCAGCACGGTCGGCCAGACGGCCACCGATCTCGGCAGCACGGTTGGCAACATCAGCCTGCCGGGCCTCGGCGACGGCGTGACGAAGGGCGTCGGCAGCACGCTCTCCAGCACCGGCACGATCGTCGGTGCAGCCGCCGATGCCGTGAGCAACGGGCTGGGACAGATCGGCTCGACGAAGGATCCGGTCGGCACCACGGTTGCCGGTCTCGGCAATGTCGTCGGCGCGACAAGCAACACGGTTTCCGGCCTGAGTTCGACGGTCAAGGCACTCGGCACGGGCCCGCTCGCGCCGCTCGCGCCGGTCACGACTCCGGTCGGCACCGTGCTCGACACGGTCGCCAACGGCCTGACGGCCGCCGGCACGACGATCGGTTCGACGCTGTCGTCGGGTGCCGTGCAGCAGGTTACGCAGCCGCTCAGCTCGGCGATCACGCCGCTCGTGATCACCGCCGGCCAGGTCACGCAACAGGTCGGCACGACGACGGGCCTCGGTCAACCCGTCTCGGGCCTGCTCGGCCAGGTCGGCGGTGCGATCAGCTCGGCCGGCAAGCAGGTCGGCGGCACGTCGAGCCAGCCGCTCGTCGGCGACGTCGGTCAGCTCGTGACCGCGGTCGGCAATACCGTGACCAACGCGGGCGGCCTCGTCAACCCGAACGGTCCGAACGGCGCGGCACCGATCCCCGGCCTGATCACGAGCCTCGTCGGCGGCTCGACGGCTAACGTCCAGAACGGCACGTCGTCGGGTTCCGGCTCGACGAACCCGCTCGGCGGCCTGCTGTCGGGTCTCGGCTCGACGCCGCTCGGCTCGCTCACGGGCGCACTTGGCGGTGCAGCGGGCGGCTCGGGCAGCGGCCCGCTCGCACCGGTCACCGGCCTCGTCTCCACGGTTACCGGCGCACTGAGCGGCGCGGCCGGCGGCAGCGGCGGCCCGCTCGCCCCCGTCACGAATCTCGTGTCGACGGTCACCGGTACGCTCGGCGGCGCAACGGGCGGCGCAGGCAGTGCAAACCCTCTCGCGCCGGTCACCGGTTTGCTGAATACTGTCACGGGAGCAGTCGGCGGTGCAGCAGGATCCGGGGGTTCGAGCCCGCTCGCGCCGGTCACGTCGCTGATCGGCAGCGTCTCGGGTACGGCATCGTCGGGCGGCGGCTCGACAGGTCTGCTTGCGCCGGTAACGGGGTTGCTGGGCACGCTGGGTAGCGTTGGCAAGTAAGGAGGACGGTCGCGCCTCCGCAGCCGGAGCGGATGGCGCGGCCGTACCAATACATCCGGCATGGCGGCACGCGGCGCGCGACACCCTGGTGTCGCGCGCCCGCATTAGAAAGAAGACGAAAAGCAAGGCCTACGAGGAAGAACAATGAAATCCAGACTCGACAGATGGATGATGCTGCTCGCCATCGCGGCAGCAAGCACGGCACAAGCACAAACGCGCGTCGGAGGTAACCCGCTCGACTCCCTGCCCCAGATCAACGCGCCGAAAACCGGCCCGAACGTCACCGTGCAGGTCGCGCCCCAGGCACCACAACTGCAGGAGCTGCTGTCGCGACGCCTGACGCCGAAGACATTCCAGGTCGAAGGCGTGAAGTCGGTGCCGTTCGACGAAATCTCGCGTCGCTTCACGCCCCTCGTCGGTAAGGACATCACGATCGGCGAGCTGATCGAAACCGCCAACGGCGTGACGAAGCTCTACCAGGATCGCGGCTACGCGCTGTCGTTCGCGTTCGTTCCCGCGCAGACGTTCGAGAACGGCGTCGTGCGCATCACGGTTGTCGAAGGCTACGTGTCGGACGTCAAGGTCACCGGCAAGCCCGGTGCGATGGAACCGAAGATTCGCGCGATCGCCGCGCATATCACGGCCGATCGCCCGCTGCGCCGCGCGACGTTCGAGCGCTACGTGAACACGTTCGGCCTGCTGCCCGGCCTCACGGTGAAGGCGAACGTGCCGCCGCCGCAAACCACCGACGGTGCCACGACACTCGAACTCGCGGTCGACCGCAAGCCGTTCAACGTCAGCACCGGTATCGACTTCAATCACCCGGGTGTCCAGGGCCTCATTACCGCGACCGAAAACGGCCTCACGTCGTTCGGCGAGCAACTGAGCATCTCCGCGCTGGCGCCGCCGGGACGCGACAAGCAAACCTACTTCGCATTCAGCGGTGCGGTGCCCGTCGGCAGCAGCGGCCTGATCACGCGCCTCGACGCGAGCACCTATCGCGGCAAGCCGACCGACAACCCGGGGCTGCCGTCGTATGTCCAGCGTACGGTCAAGAACGAAAAACTCGGTCTTTCGGCATCCTATCCGATACTGCTGAACAACCAGCGCAGCCTGCTCGGCACGGTGTCGGGCTATGCGGCGCACAACGAGGACAATTACCAGAACCAGATCAACGGCGCGACGCTCGACAACCGGTCGCAGGTTCGCGTGCTGCAACTGCAACTCGACTACACGAACGTCCAGCCGAAACAGGTGCGGAAGCTCAGCGTCAACGTCGCCAAGGCGTTCGACATCCTCGGCGCATCGAAATCGCAAATCGGCACGAACGGCGGCACCACGACGACCTATGCCGACCCGACATCGCTGACCTTCGTGCGTACCGGCGCGACCTTCACGCAAACCAACGAATGGCCGTTCCGGATCGGCACGTCGGTTTCGCTGACCGGGCAATACAGCCCCGACTCGCTGCCGACGTCCGAGCAGATCTCGTTCGGCTCGACACGCTACGCGCTCGGCTACCAGCCCGGCGAAGCATCGGGCGACTCGGGATGGGGGATGTCGCTGGAGGTCAACCGCGGCTTCACGCCGGGCTGGACATACATGAAATCCGTCACGCCGTACATCGCGTATGACATGGCGCGCGTGTATCTGCACGCGGGCACGCCGTCGCCGAGCCGCATGTCGTCGGTCGGCATCGGCGTGCGGTTCACCGACAGCCGTTTCTACAGTCTCGACCTGAACGTCGCGAAACCCGTCGGCGATGCGCCCGTCGAAAGCGCATCGCGCAGCCCGCGCATCAACGCAGCATTCTCGTATCAGCTCAACTGATCGTTCACCAAACAGCCCGCGTCACGCGGGCTGTTTCGATTAGAGTCCCCTCTATAAAACTTGGCGCGCGGTTTCACGTATTCTGGCGAAGCTCGCAACATGCCCGCCCCATGCAGACGGTCGTGCGGGCGCATCGAACACGACATGCAAAATCAAGGAGGATGACAATGATTCAACTGACCCGCCCGTTGCGCGCACTGGCAGTCGCCGGCGCATTGCTCGCCTGTGCTACCCACGCATTCGCACAAGCCGACAGCCCGATCGGCATGTGGCAGACGATCGACGACAACACGGGCAAGCCGAAGGCACTCGTGCAGATCGCCGACGACGGCGACGGTGCGTTGTCGGGCAAGGTCGTCAAGGGCCTCGGCGCGAATGATACGCCCGATCGCCGCTGCACCGCCTGCTCGGACGAGCGCAAGGATCAACTCATCAAGGGCATGACGATCATCAAGGCGATGAAGAAGGACGGCGATCACTGGGATGGCGGCAACATTCTCGACCCGGAAAACGGCAAGGTCTACAAGTGCAAGATGACGCTTGAAGACGGCGGCCAGAAACTCGTCGTGCGCGGTTACATCGGCGTGTCGCTGCTCGGCCGGTCGCAGACCTGGGTTCGCCAGCAATAACACGGCATGCGCTGAAACGCGCGGCGCAATGAAAAAATCGGCCTGCGACGAAGTCGTCAGGCCGATTTTCTTTGGGTGCGTGCGGCAGCAGAAACCGACGGGTATCACGCCGCGTGCTTCATCGTGTCCGACGCATAACCACCCGGTGTGCGATATGCGGGTGCCGCGTTGCTACGCGCCTCCGCCGCCTTCGATTGCGTGTGCTTGCGCATCCGTGCGGACAGTTCGTTGCACAGATTCATGCCTGCGTCGCCATAGAGTTCACGCATGATATTCATCAACGTGCCCGTCTCGTGCCAGACCTTGAAGCGGCGATGGCACGTCTGATACGAAGGGTAACGGCGTGGCATGGCCGACCACGTTGCGCCGCTGTAGATCACCCATAGCACGCCGTTCAGAACGGCACGCGTATTGGCTAACGGCCGGCCGCGCAACTCGGTGCGCGGCTGCATTTCGGGCAGAAGCGGCACGACGCAGCGCCACTCGTGGTCGGTCAAATCGCGATACGGTGTCATGGACATCTCCAGCCTTGGTAACCATGACACAACGATATCGGCTCACCTCAACGATGAATATAAGACAAATCCGAAAATACCCCGAGATTCCGAGTATTTGACCGGAATTGACGTTTGAATCCCGTCAATTGCCGAAAATCGCTATCAAGTCAGCGAAGTATCGACGATGCGGCGCGGCGTTTCGAGGTACTCCTTCGATTGCATCTCGGTGATTCGCGAGACCGTGCGCGTAAATTCATTGGCCATCGGGCCTTCGACGTACAACTGCTCCGCCGGCACCGCCGCGGACATCAGCAGCTTGACCTTGTGGTCGTACAGTACATCGATGAGCCAGGTGAAGCGGCGTGCCTCGGACGCCATCCGCGGCGACATCTGCGGCACCTCGGACAGCACGATCGCGTGGAAGCGGCTCGCGAGTTCGAGATAGTCGTTCTGCGATCGCGGGCCGCCGCACAGCGTCGCGAAGTCGAACCAAACGACGCCGTCCGCCTTGCGCAGCGCCTTCAGCTCGCGCTTCTCGATATGCAGGATCGGGCTCTCGTCGGGTACCGCGGCAAGCTGCGCGAATGCGTGGCGCAGTTCGCGATCGACGTCCGCGCCAAGCGGCGTGTGATACATCTTCACCTGCGCGAGCGTGCGCTGGCGATAATCAACGCCCGCGTCGACGTTGAGCACGTCGAGCTTGTCCTTGATCAGCGCGATCGCCGGCAGCATGCGGTCGCGATGCAGCCCGTCCGGATACAGGTCGTCGGGATCGTAATTGGACGTCATCACGAACTGCACGCCGTTGTTGAACAGGCGGTCGAGCAGACGGTACAGGATCATCGCGTCGGCAATGTCCGACACATGGAACTCGTCGAAACAGATCAGCCGGTAGCGCTTCGCGATGCGCCGAGCAAGTTCGTCGAGCGGATCGGCCTGCCCTTTCAGTTCCTCGAGCTCGCGGTGCACTTCGCGCATGAATTCGTGGAAATGCAGGCGCGTCTTGCGCTGCACGGGTGCGACCGCGTAGAAGCTATCCATCAGGAAGCTCTTGCCGCGACCGACGCCGCCCCACATGTAGACGCCGCGCGGGAGGTCCGGATGATTGATGAGCTTCTTGAACGCGTTCGAGCGGCGCGCCTTGTACTCGACCCACTCGTCGAAACAGCGCTGCAGGCGATCGACGGCCGCGCGCTGCGCGGGATCGGACTGATAGCCGCGCGTGGTCAGTTCGCGCGTGTAGTATTCGGTGACGTTCATCGGGCAAACCGGAAAGACCGAAGGCGAGCGGGAAACCCCGCCCGCCTTCGTCATGAGACGGCTGCGCCGGCCGATGGCCGGCAGGCGCTACACCGTGCTCAGCTGTTCAGCGAGCGCTTGTCGACGGCGAGCGCCGCTTCGCGCATCACTTCCGACATCGACGGGTGCGGATGGCAGATGCGGGCGATGTCTTCCGACGCCGCCTTGAATTCCATCGCCACGACGGCTTCCGCGATCAGGTCCGACGCGTTCGCGCCAATCACGTGCACGCCGAGCAGCTCGTCGGTCTTCGCGTCCGCAATCATCTTCACGAAGCCGTCCGGTGCATTCATGCCGAGCGCGCGGCCGTTGATCGAGAACGGGAACTTGCCCGACTTGATCTCGCGGCCTTCCGCCTTCAGCTGCTGCTCCGTCTTGCCGACCCATGCGATTTCCGGGTACGTGTAGATCACCCACGGAATGCAGTTGTAGTCGATGTGCGGCTTCTGGCCGTCGATCACTTCCGCGACCAGCACGCCTTCGTCTTCCGCCTTGTGCGCCAGCATCGGGCCGCGCACCACGTCGCCGATCGCGTAGACGTTCGGCACCGCCGTGCGGCAGTGGTCGTCGACGTCGATGAAGCCGCGCTCGTTCGCCTTCAGGCCGATCGCCTCGAGGCCGAGGTTGTCGGTGTTCGGCACGCGGCCGACCGACACGATCAGGCGGTCGGCGTCGAGCGTCTGCGCGTTGCCGTCCTTGTCCGTGTAGGCGATCGACACGCCGTCCGCGGTCGCCTTCACTTCGCCGATCTTCACGCCGAGATGGATGTCGAGGCCCTGCTTCTTGAACAGCTTGGCCGCTTCCTTCGCGAGCGCTTCGTCGGCCGCGCCGAGGAATGCCGGCAGCGCTTCGAGCACCGTCACTTCGGCACCCAGGCGGCGCCACACCGAGCCGAGCTCGAGACCGATCACGCCTGCGCCGATCACGGCGAGCTTCTTCGGCACCGAGTCGAACGTCAGCGCGCCTTCGTTATCCGACACGATCTTGTTGTCGACCGGGACGCCCGGCAGGTGACGCGCCTTCGAGCCCGTCGCGATGATCACGTTCTTCGCGGTGACGACTTCGGTTTCGCCCTCGCCGCTCACTTCGATCTGCACGCCGGCGTCGGTCTTGCCGGCGAACTTGCCATGGCCCTTCAGCCAGGTGATCTTGTTCTTCTTGAACAGGAACTCGATCCCGCTCGTCATCTTTTCGACGATGCCGTCCTTGCGACCGAGCATCTTCGCGATGTCGATCTTCACGCCGTCGACCGCGATACCGTGGTCGGCCAGGTGGTGCGACGCGTTCTCGAACTCTTCCGACGACGCGAGCAGCGCCTTCGACGGGATGCAGCCGACGTTCAGGCACGTGCCGCCGAGCTTCAGCGCGCCGGCCGGGTTCTTCCACTTTTCGATACAGGCAACGGTCTTGCCGAGCTGTGCGGCGCGGATCGCGGCGATGTAGCCGCCGGGGCCTGCGCCGATCACGACGACGTCAAATTCCTTGGACATGACAATCCTTTCTTCTTGTGCATCCGCACGGTCGCGCGTCTGCGCGCCCGTGCGGAGCGGGTCAATGCGGTGAAACTCGGCTTACAGGTCGAGCAGCAGGCGTGCCGGATCCTCGAGCGCATCCTTCATCGCGACGAGCGACAGCACGGCTTCGCGACCGTCGATGATCCGGTGGTCGTACGACAGCGCGAGGTAGTTGATCGGACGGATCACGATCTGGCCGTTTTCGACGACCGGACGTTCCTTCGTCGCGTGCACGCCGAGGATTGCCGACTGCGGCGGGTTGATGATCGGGGTCGACAGCATCGAGCCGAACACGCCGCCGTTCGAGATCGAGAACGTACCGCCCGTCATTTCCTCGATCGACAGCTTGCCGTCCTTCGCCTTCTGGCCGAATTCGGCGATCTTCTTCTCGATGTCGGCGAGGCTCAGCTGATCCGCGTTGCGCAGGATCGGCACGACGAGGCCGCGCGGCGAGCCGACGGCGATACCGATGTCGAAGTAGCCGTGGTAGACGATGTCGTTACCGTCGATCGACGCGTTCACGAGCGGGAACTTCTTCAGCGCATGCACGGCCGCCTTCACGAAGAACGACATGAAGCCGAGCTTCACGCCATGTTCCTTCTCGAACTTGTCCTTGTACTTGTTGCGCAGCTCCATGACCGGAGCCATGTTGACTTCGTTGAACGTCGTCAGGATCGCGTTGGTCTGCTGCGATTCGAGCAGACGCTCGGCGATACGCGCACGCAGGCGCGACATCGGCACGCGCTGTTCCGGACGGTCGTTCAGCCAGGTCGTTGCCGACGCCGGCACCTTCACGTCCGGCAGCGACGGCTTCGCAGCGGCCTTGGCCGGTGCGGCGGCCGGTGCGGCCTTCGGTGCGCTGCCCGCGGCCAGCGCGTCGCCCTTCGTGACGCGGCCATCGCGGCCCGAACCTGCGACGTCGCCCGCCGACAGGCCCTTCTCGGCCAGCAGCTTCGATGCGGCCGGCGATGCGGTGGTCGACGATGCGGCTGCGGCGACCGGCTGTGCTGCCGGTGCGGCTGCAGCAGGCGCTGCTGCCGGCTGGACTTCGGCGGCGCCCGCCGCTGCTTCGGCTGCACCTGCCTTCGCTTCGGTGTCGATCGTCGCGATCAGCTGATCGGCAACCACCGTGTCACCGTCGTTCTGCAGCACTTGCGCGAGCACGCCCGCGGCCGGTGCCGGCACTTCGAGCACGACCTTGTCGGTCTCGAGTTCGATCAGGATTTCGTCCTGCGCGACTGCTTCGCCCGGCTTCTTCTTCCACTGCAGCATGGTGGCTTCCGAAACCGACTCCGAAAGCTGGGGGACTTTGACTTCTACGATAGCCATGTGATTTTCCTGGATGCTTAATCTGGGGTGTGACGAGGTTCGTGCGATTCCTTCGGCCGAAGCGGCGCGCGACGCGCCCGGCGGGCCAAAAGAGACGGGAAAGCGCAGCGCGCCTTCCCGTTTCGCTTCCGTCGGTTATTTCGCGATCGATGCGCTCTTCAGGCGGCCGAAAGCACCTTCGATCAGGGCCTTCTGCTGCTCGTAGTGCTTCGCGTAGTAGCCAACCGCCGGCGAGGCCGAAGCCGGACGGCCGCTGTATGCCAGCTTCTGCCCGTCCTTCATGCCTTCCTTCAGATGGTGCTCGACGTAGAACCAGGGACCCTGGTTCTGCGGCTCGTCCTGCACCCAGACCACTTCAGTCGCGTTCTCGTACTTCTTCATTTCCGTTTCGAACTGCTTGTGCGCGAACGGATACAGCTGCTCGATACGGATGATCGCGACGTCGTTCGCCTTCGCTTCGCGGCGATGTGCGACGAGGTCGTAATACACGCGGCCCGAGCATGCCAGCACGCGCTTGACCTTCTTCGCGTCGATGCCGCCGTCGGTTTCGCCCAGCACCGGCTGGAACGAACCCTTCGCCAGTTCCGACAGGTCCGACACGGCTTCCTTGTGACGCAGCAGCGACTTCGGCGTTGCGACGATCAGCGGCTTGCGGAACAGGCGGATCATCTGGCGACGCAGCAGGTGGAAAATCTGCGCCGGCGTCGTCGGCTGAACGACCTGCATGTTGTGATCCGCGCACAGTTGCAGGAAACGCTCGATACGGGTCGACGAGTGCTCCGGACCCTGGCCTTCATAGCCGTGCGGCAGCAGCATCGTGAGACCCGACACGCGGCCCCACTTCACTTCGCCCGACGAGATGAACTGGTCGATCACGACCTGCGCGCCGTTGACGAAGTCGCCGAACTGCGCTTCCCACAGCACGAGCGTGTTCGGCTCGGCGGTCGAGTAACCGTATTCGAAGCCCAGCACCGCTTCTTCCGACAGCACCGAGTCGATCACCGTGAACTTCGCCTGGCCTTCGGCGATGTTCTGCAGCGGCACGTACGTGCCGTCGTTCCAGCGCTCGCGGTTCTGGTCGTGCAGCACCGCGTGACGGTGCGTGAACGTGCCGCGGCCCGAATCCTGGCCGGTCAGGCGGACCGAGTAGCCCGATGCAACGAGCGACGCGAACGCGAGGTGCTCGCCCATGCCCCAGTCGAGCGGCTGGTCGCCGCGCGCCATGTTGCGGCGGTCGTTGATCACGCGCTCGACGAGCGGGTGAACCTTGAAGTTCTCCGGAACCGTCGTGATGCGTTCGCCGAGGCGCTTCAGTTCGGCGAGCGGCACGGCCGTGTCGGCTGCATCCGTCCACTTGCGGTTCAGGAACGGCACCCAGTCGACCGCGTACTTGCTCTTGTAGTTCGACAGGACCGGGTCGACCGTGTGGTGACCGTCGTCCATCGCCTTGCGGTACGCCTTCACGAAGTTGTCGGCGTCTTCCGCGGTGATCACGCCCTGCTGCACGAGCTTCTCGGCGTACAGCGCACGGGTGCCCGGGTGCTGCGCGATCTTCTTGTACATCAGCGGCTGCGTGACGGCCGGCGTGTCCTGCTCGTTGTGACCCAGCTTGCGGAAGCAGACGATGTCGATCACGACATCCTTGTGGAACTGCATCCGGTAATCGATCGCGATCTGCGTCGCGAGGATCACGGCTTCCGGATCGTCGCCGTTCACGTGCAGCACCGGCGCCTCGATCATCTTGACCACGTCGGTACAGTACAGCGTCGAACGCGCATCGCGCGGGTCGGACGTCGTGAAGCCGATCTGGTTGTTGATGACGATGTGCAGCGTGCCGTGCGTGCCGTAACCGCGCGTCTGCGCGAGGTTCAGCGTTTCCATCACGACGCCCTGGCCCGCGAAGGCCGCATCGCCGTGGATCTGCACCGGCAGCACCTGCAGGCCGTCTTCGTCGCCGCGACGGTCCATCCGCGCCTTCGCGGAACCTTCGACCACCGGGTTCACGATTTCGAGGTGCGACGGGTTGAACGCGAGCGACAGGTGGACCGGGCCGCCTTCCGTCGACACGTCCGACGAGAAGCCCTTGTGGTACTTCACGTCGCCGGCCGGCAGGTCGTCGACGTGCTTGCCTTCGAATTCGGCGAACAGGTCGGCCGGCATCTTGCCCAGCGTGTTGACCAGCACGTTCAGGCGGCCGCGGTGGGCCATGCCGATGATGATTTCCTGCACGCCGCGCTTGCCCGCGTGCTGGACGACTTCGTCCATCGACGCGATGAAGCTTTCGCCGCCTTCGAGCGAGAAGCGCTTCTGGCCGACGTACTTGGTGTGCAGGTAGCGCTCGAGGCCTTCAGCGGCCGTCAGGCGATTCAGGATGTGCTTCTTCTCGTCCGTCGAGAAGTTCGGCGTCGCGCGGGTCGACTCCAGACGCTCCTGCCACCAGCGCTTCTGCTCCGGATCGCTGATGTACATGTACTCGGCGCCGATCGTGCCGCAGTACGTGTCGCGCAGACCCTTGACGATGTCGCGCAGCGAAGCCTGGTCGAAACCGAAATACAGGTTGCTCGCGCTGTACGTCTGGTCGAGGTCGCCTTCGGAGAAGTCGTAGAACGCGGGTTCGAGTTCGGGAATGGCGGGACGTTCGCGACGCTTCAGCGGATCCAGATTGGCCCATTGCGAACCAAGGAAGCGATAGGCGCTGATGAGGGACTGGACGTGGACTTGCTTGCGCGCCGCAGCCAGATTGGTGCCGCTTTCGCGCGGGATGAAGGCATTGGCCTTCGCTCGCTCGGCGAACGATTCGACGATCGGGAAATGCGCGACGTCATTGGCATTCGAACCGTCCGTTGCAGGCACATTCTGCAGCGCGTCGAAATACTCTCGCCAGTTCTCGGGCACTGACGCCGGATTATTGAGGTATGCATCGTACAGTTCTTCAACGTACGAAGCATTGCCGCCGAACAGATAGGAGTTCAGCTGAAACTGCTTCATTACATCTGACATTTTACGCTCACCTTTCTTCGAGCTTCTCGAGAAATAGCGGGTTACTCAACCTTCCGCGACACGGCCTGACCGTTTAGCGGATTGCGAATCAAGTCTTGCTTGGAAGGACCTAAAACTTGCGTGCGCGCAGCATATCACAGAACCGATACCAAAGTTCACGGCGAAATGTGCCTGAAAGCACCGCGTGGCGGGGTTTTGCCGGATTGCCACGCGCCCCGGTAACAGTGCTTTGCAGACAACCCGATTGCGCTCCGCGCAGATGCAAAAAAGGCTGCCCGGGGGCAGCCTTTTCCGTCATGCACGGGAACGGTCGAAACGCTTAGTCGACCGCGCCTTCGCGGCTCGCGCGGCGACGCTCGTGCTCCTTCAGGTGACGCTTGCGCAGACGGATCGACTGCGGCGTCACTTCGACCAGTTCGTCGTCGTCGATGAACTCGACCGCGTATTCCAGCGACATCTGGACCGGCGGCACGAGACGCACGGCTTCGTCGGTGCCCGACGCACGCACGTTGGTCAGCTGCTTGCCCTTGATCGGGTTCACGACGAGGTCGTTGTCGCGGCTGTGGATACCGATGATCATGCCCTCATACAGCGCATCGCCCGGCTTCACGAACATGCGGCCGCGATCCTGCAGCTTCCACAGCGCATATGCCACGGCGGCGCCGTCGTCCTGCGAGATCAGCACGCCGTTGCGGCGCTCGAAGACCGAGCCTTCCTTGACCGGTGCGTACGAGTCGAAGATGTGGCTCATCAGGCCCGTGCCGCGCGTGAGCGTCAGGAATTCGCTCTGGAAGCCGATCAGGCCGCGCGCCGAGATCTTGTATTCCAGACGCGTGCGGCCGCGGCCGTCCGACGCCATGTCGAGCATCTCGCCCTTGCGGCGGCCGAGTTCTTCCATCACGCCGCCCTGGTGCTCGTCCTCGACGTCGACCGTCAGCAGTTCGTACGGCTCGTGCTTCGCGCCGTCGATTTCCTGCATCACGACGCGCGGACGCGACACGGCCAGCTCGTAGCCTTCGCGACGCATGTTCTCGACGAGAATCGTCAGATGCAGTTCGCCACGCCCCGACACTTCGAACACCGTTTCGTCGCCCGTGTCCTTCACGCGCAGCGCGACGTTGTGGTTCAGTTCCTTCATCAGGCGGTCGCGGATCTGGCGGCTCGTCACGAACTTGCCTTCGCGGCCGGCGAGCGGCGACGAGTTGACGAGGAAGTTCATCGTCAGCGTCGGCTCGTCGACGGTGATCATCGGCAGCGCTTCCGGCGTATCCACCGCGCAGATCGTCGCGCCGATGCCGACGTCTTCAATGCCATTGATCAGCACGATATCGCCCGCTTCGGCCGACTCGACCTGCACGCGCTCGAGGCCCGTAAACGACAGCACCTGGTTGATCTTGCGGTTCAGCACGTCGCCTTCCGGGCCGAAGCGCATCACGACCGGCTGGCCCGGCTTGATGCGGCCGCGCGTGATGCGGCCGACGCCGATCCGGCCGACGTACGTCGAATAGTCGAGCGACGTGATCTGGAGCTGCAGCGGCGCTTCCGGATCGGCCGGGCGGACCGGCACGTGCTCGAGGACCGCCTCGAACAGCGGGCGCATGTCGCCCTCGCGCGCAGCCGGGTCGAGCGACGCATAGCCGTTCAGGCCCGATGCGTAGACGATCGGGAAGTCGAGCTGCTCTTCGGTTGCGCCAAGCTTGTCGAACAGGTCGAAGGTCTGGTTGATGACCCAGTCGATCCGCGCGCCCGGACGGTCGACCTTGTTGACGATGACGATCGGCTTCAGGCCGAGCGCGAGCGCCTTCTTCGTGACGAAGCGCGTCTGCGGCATCGGGCCCTCGACCGCGTCGACGAGCAGCAGCACCGAGTCGACCATCGACAGCACGCGCTCGACCTCGCCACCGAAGTCCGCGTGCCCCGGCGTGTCGACGATGTTGATGTGCGTGCCTTCGTATTCGACCGCGCAGTTCTTCGCGAGAATCGTGATCCCGCGCTCCTTTTCGATGTCGTTCGAGTCCATCACCCGCTCCGCAATCTGCTGGTTCTCGCGGAAGGTGCCGGACTGGCGGAGCAGTTGGTCGACGAGCGTAGTCTTGCCGTGGTCGACGTGGGCGATGATGGCGATATTGCGAAGGGCGCGGGTCATAGAAACCTGGAAATCGTTTGAACGCGCAAACGCGCCCGCTCGTTTTTCACGGGCGCGCGCATTGCAGTTTGGAAAGCATGAAATTATAGCACGTGGGCGTGTCGAGAGCTGGCGAGTACGTTGCAGCGCAACAAACCGGGCCTGCCCACCCTCCCCCGAACGTGCAAATCGACTGAAGGCGCCGCCGTCGGCAAGCCGAAAAACCTTATCGCAACAAGGGCTTCTGGCAACACAAAGCGCGCCCTTTGCCGTTCGATTAACATTTGCCGCGGCAAGCAATTGTACCTATAATACTGCCTAGTCAACTATTGCAGTTTCAGGGTTTTATGTCGGATTCCTCTACCCCATCGCCCGTTTCGCCGCTGTCTTCGTATCAGATGAACGACAGCGTCGGTTATCTGATGTCGCGCGTGAAGTCGGTGATGACCAACCTCGTCACGCAACGCACGCAGGAAGAGCTCGGCATCACGGGCACGCAGGCGAGCATGCTGTTCATGATCGCGGTCGGCAAGTGCTCGACGGCCGCCGAACTCGCGCGCGAATACGGGATCGACGCGAGCGCGGTCACGCGCCTGCTCGACCGGGTCGAGAAACGCGGCCTGCTGTCCCGCGTCCGCAGCATCGAGGATCGGCGCGTCGTGCGCCTCGAGCTGACCGACGAAGGCCGCGCGCTTGCCGAACGGCTGCCGCCCATTTTCCGCAGCGTGCTCGACCAGGTGCTGGACGGGTTCACGCCGGAAGAAGTCGGGTTCCTGAAGAGCATGCTGCGCCGCATTCTCAGCAACTATTGCGAGACGGCCGGCGGCAGCATCGCGTAATAGTTGCCATAACAATTACTTTTGACAGATTAATGTAAGGAAATCCTTGCAGTGTCCATCATTCATTCCGAGTCAGGGGTCAGCGCGATGAAAACCTCCCCGTTGTCCGTGCGCACCGGGTCGTGCCGCGCCGCCGTCGCCGCCGCGGTCGCCGCACTCGCGCTGGCGGGCTGCGCGAACTACATCGGCATCAAGAGCGACAAGCAGATCGCCCCCGCGTCGCAATTCGAATCCGCCCAGAGCCTGCCGGCCCAGGGCGGCCAGTGGCCGGCGCTCGACTGGGCCAGCCAGTTCGGCGATCCGCAATTGCCGAAGCTGATCGACGAGGCCCTTCAGGGCAGTCCGTCGATCGCGCAGGCGCAGGCACGCATCGCGAAGGCGTCGTCGTACATCGAATCGTCGCGTTCGAACCTGCTGCCGAAGGCCGAGGCCAGCTATTCGTGGACGCGCGAGCTGTATTCGTCGAACGCGCTGTTCCCGCCGCCGTACGGCGGCCAGTGGTACAGCGAGAACAACGTGCTCGCGAGCGCGTCGTGGGAACTCGACCTGTGGGGCAAGAACCGAGAACGCCTGCACACCGCCGTGTCGCAGGAAAAGGCCGCCGAAGCCGACATGCAGCAGGCACGCATCACGCTCGCGTCGTCGGTCGCACGCACTTATAACTCGCTCGCACAGCTCTATGCGCTGCGCGACATCGCGCAACGCGAGATCTCCAACCGCGAGACGGTCGGCAAGATCACCGACGGCCGCGTGTCGGCCGGCCTGGATACCAACGTCGAACGCCAGACGGCCCGCGGCAACATCGCGACGACCCAGGCTTCGCTGTCGGATCTCGACGGCCAGATCACGACGGTGCGCTATCAGCTCGCCGCGCTGCTCGGCAAGGGCCCCGATCGCGGGCTGCAGATCGCGGCGCCCGTGATGAACCCGAGCGGTGCAGTCGCGCTGCCCGGCAACCTGCCGGCCGACCTCGTCTCGCGCCGCCCCGACATCGTCGCCGCGCGCTGGCAGGTCGAGGCCGCGATGCACGACGTGAAGGAAGCGAAAGCCGAGTTCTACCCCGACGTGAACCTCGCGGCCGGCTTCGGCTTCGATGCGTTCGGCTGGGGCAAATTCCTGAACTTCGCGAGCCGCCAGGCGCAGTTCGGCCCGGCGATCCACCTGCCGATCTTCGACGCCGGTGCGCTGCGCGCCCAGCTCAAGGGTCGCTATGCGGACTTCGACCTGTCGGTGGCGAACTACAACCAGACGCTGATCAACGCGCTGAACGACGTCGCAACGCAAGTCGCGTCGATCCGCTCGGTCGATCGCCAGATGGGCGACGCGCAACGCGCGCTCGACGCGTCGACGCGCGCGTACGATCTCGCCGTGATCCGCTACAAGGCCGGCCTGTCGCCGCAACTTCAGGTGCTGACCGCGGACAGCAACCGCCTCGCATCGGAGCAGACGGTGACCAATCTGAAGATGCGCCGACGCGATATGCAGCTTGCGCTGATCAAGGCACTGGGCGGCGGGTTCGACGCGACCGGCACGCCGCTCGCCTCGCCCGACGCCGACAAGCCGACAAAACAGGCCGCCAACTGATCCGGCGCCACCACTACGCAGACACTCGAAATAACGGACGGAGAAAATCGCCATGAGCGACCCTCAACAAAACGCTGCCAGCGCACAGTCGCAGAACAACGGGAAGCGCAAACGGATGATGACGCTGCTCGTCGCGGTCATCGTGATCGCGGCCATCGCGTACGGCCTGTACTACTTCCTCGTCGCCCGCTTCCATGAAGGGACCGACGATGCCTACGTGAACGGCAACGTCGTGCAGATCACGCCGCAGGTCACCGGCACCGTGATCGCCGTGAAGGCCGACGATACGCAGACCGTCAAGGCCGGCGATCCGCTGGTCGTGCTCGACCCGGCCGATTCGCAGGTCGCGCTGCAGCAGGCGGAAGCCAACCTCGCGCAGACGGTGCGCCAGGTGCGCGGCCTGTTCGTCAACGACGACCAGTACCGCGCGCAGGTTGCGCTGCGCCAGTCCGACCTGTCGAAGGCCGACGACGATCTGCGCCGCCGCATGGCCGTTGCACAGACGGGCGCGGTGTCGCAGGAAGAAATCTCGCATGCGCGTGACGCCGTGAAGGCCGCGCAGGCGTCGCTCGACGCCGCGCAGCAGCAGCTCGCATCGAACCGCGCGCTGACCGCGAACACGACGGTCGCATCGCACCCGAACGTGCTCGCCGCGGCGTCGAAGGTTCGCGACGCCTACCTCGCGAACGCGCGTAACGTGCTGCCCGCGCCGGTCACCGGCTATGTCGCGAAGCGCTCGGTGCAGGTCGGCCAGCGCGTGTCCCCGGGCACGCCGCTGATGTCGGTGGTGCCGCTGAATGCCGTGTGGGTCGACGCGAACTTCAAGGAAGTCCAGCTCAAGCACATGCGCATCGGCCAGCCGGTCGAACTGACGGCCGACATCTACGGCTCGTCGGTCCCCTACCACGGCAAGGTCGTCGGCTTCTCGGCCGGCACCGGCTCGGCGTTCTCGCTGCTGCCGGCGCAGAATGCGACCGGCAACTGGATCAAGGTGGTGCAGCGCCTGCCGGTGCGTATCGAGCTCGACCCGAAGGATCTCGACAAGCATCCGCTGCGCATCGGCCTGTCGATGCAGGTCGACGTGGACATCAAGGACGAACGCGGCGACCAGCTCGTCAACGCGCCGAACACCGTCTACGAGACCAACGTGTTCGCGAAGTACGGCGACCAAGCCGACGCCGAAATCGCGCGCATCATCGCCGAGAACGCGGGCGGCAACGCAGCGGCCCCGGCCGCGGCGAAGTCGAACAGCGCCGCGAAGATGATGTAACCGCTCCGACTCCGGAAAAACTACCGACACATGGCACAGGCTCCTGTCTCCCACCCGCCCTTGCAGGGCGGGAAACTCGTGATCGGGACGATCGCGGTATCGCTCGCGGTGTTCATGAACGTGCTCGACACGTCCATCGCGAACGTCGCGATCCCGACCATCTCGGGCGACCTCGGCGTGTCGTCCGACCAGGGCACGTGGGTCATCACGTCGTTCGCGGTCGCGAACGCGATCTCCGTGCCGCTGACGGGCTGGCTGACCGACCGCTTCGGACAGGTTCGCCTGTTCCTCGCGTCGATCATCCTGTTCGTCATCTCGTCGTGGATGTGCGGGCTCGCACCGAGCCTGCCGTTCCTGCTCGCGTCGCGCGTCCTCCAGGGTGCGGTCGCGGGGCCGATGATTCCGCTGTCGCAATCGCTGCTGCTGTCGAGTTACCCACGCGCGAAAGCGCCGATGGCGCTCGCGCTGTGGTCGATGACGACACTGATCGCGCCGGTCGCGGGCCCGATCCTCGGCGGCTGGATCTCGGACAACTACTCGTGGCCGTGGATCTTCTACGTGAATATCCCCGTCGGCATCGCCGCCGCGCTCGCCACGTGGTCGATCTATCGCACGCGCGAATCGACGGTGCGCCGCGCGCCGATCGACGGCGTCGGCCTTGCGCTGCTCGTGCTGTGGGTCGGCTCGCTGCAGGTCATGCTCGACAAGGGCAAGGATCTGGACTGGTTCGCGTCGACGACGATCGTCGCGCTCGCGCTGATCGCGATCATCTCGTTCGCGTTCTTCGTGATCTGGGAACTGACCGCCGAGCACCCCGTCGTCGACCTGTCGCTGTTCCGCCGGCGCAACTTCACGGGCGGCACGATCGCGCTGGCGGTCGGTTACGGGCTCTACTTCGGCAACCTCGTGCTGCTGCCGCTGTGGCTGCAGACCCAGATCGGCTACACGGCAACCGACGCCGGTCTCGTGATGGCGCCGGTCGGGCTGTTCGCGATCCTGCTGTCGCCGCTGACCGGCAAGTTCCTGCCGCGCACCGACCCGCGCTACATCGCGACCGCCGCGTTTCTGATATTCGCGCTGTGCTTCTGGATGCGATCGGGGTACACGACGGGCGTCGACGAGTGGTCGCTCACGCTGCCGACGCTCGTGCAGGGTGTCGCGATGGCCGGCTTCTTCATTCCGCTCGTGTCGATCACGCTGTCCGGCCTCCCCGGTCATCGCATCCCGGCGGCGTCCGGTCTGTCGAACTTCGTGCGGATCATGTGCGGCGGTATCGGCACGTCGATCTTCCAGACTGCGTGGGATCATCGCAACAACTTCCACCACGCACAGCTGGTCGAGCAGGCCAACGTGTACAACCCGACGTTCAACCAGGCCGTCACGCAAATGGGCAGTCTCGGGCTGACGCAAGACCAGGCGCACGGCCTCATCAACAACCTGGCCACGCAGCAGGCCGCGCAGCTCGGCGTGAACGACCTGTTCTACATCTCGGCGGCGATCTTCGTGCTGCTGATTGCGCTGATCTGGATCACGAAGCCCGAACGCGCGGGCGGCGGCGATGCCGGCGCAGCGGCATCGGCGGCGCACTGAGCGTCACCGCGCACCAAACAAAAAAGCCCGGTCGAAATCGACCGGGCTTTTTTTTGCTCCGACGGCGCGCTCGCGCCGCCTGGTCATGCAGCCGTCACGACGAGCCGTTCCGGTGCGAGCACACCGTTCGCCTTGCGCGCCACGCCGAGCAGCCGCGTTGCGTCGTAGACGCGCACGCGCTCGCCCTCGGCCGCATCGATCTGCGCAAGTTCCGACAGCGGCAAACGCTGGCCGTGCAGGAACCGTTTCGCACCCGCGTCGTCGAGCCGAACCGACGGAAACGTGGACAGCAATGCATCGACCGGCTGGAGCCATGCATCGCGCGCCGATTCGTCGGCGTCCGACAGCGCATCGAGCGTCACCGCATGCTCGAGCGTCAGCGCACCGACACCCGTGCGACGCAGCATCGTCAGATGCGCACCGCAACCCAGCGCCTCGCCGATATCCTCCGCCAGCGTGCGCACATAGGTGCCCTTGCTGCAGGTCACGCGAAACGTCACGTCGGGCAGCTCGCAGGCGAGCAGGTCGAGCGCATGGATCGTCACGTTGCGCCCTTCGCGCTCGACGGTCTGGCCCGCGCGCGCATATTCGTACAGCGGCTTGCCATCGCGCTTGAGCGCCGAATACATCGGCGGCACCTGCACGATTCCGCCGGTAAAGCGCACGAGCGCCGCTTCCACCGCCGCGCGGTCGCATTCGACGGGCCGCGTGTCGATCACTTCACCTTCCGCATCGCCGGTGGTCGTGCGCAAGCCGAGACGCATCGTCGCTTCGTAGGTCTTGTCGGCGTCGAGCAAGTCCTGAGAGAACTTCGTCGCCTCGCCGAAGCACAGCGGCAACAGGCCCGAAGCCAGCGGATCGAGCGTGCCGGTATGACCGGCTTTCTTCGCGAGCAGCAGACGCTTCGCGCGAATCAGCGCATCGTTGCTCGACAGGCCGACCGGCTTGTCGAGCAGGAGGACGCCATCCAGCGCGCGCCGGGGGACGCGCGGACGTTGGGGTGCTGCAGTCGTCATAGGCCGGTCGCGCTCAATCGTCCTTGGTGGGTGCGTCGGCCTCGTCGTCGTCCTTCGCGCGCGTCGAGTTCGCTTCCTTGATCAGGCGCGACATTTCCACGGCCTTCTCGATCGTCTGGTCGTAGTGGAAATGCAGCGTCGGCACCGTATGGATGTGCAGGCGCTTGAACAGCAGGTTGTGCAAGTGACCCGATGCGTGGTTCAGCGCTTCCTGCGTCTTGGCCGGATCGCCGGTCAGCGCCGTGAAGTAGATCTTCGCGTGCGCGTAGTCCGGCGTGAGTTCCACGCTCTGGATGGTGACGATGCCAATGCGCGGGTCTTTGACCTCGCGCATGATGAGTTCGGACAGATCGCGCTGAATCTGATCGGCGATCTGAACGTTGCGATTGGGGGAAGTACGTTTCCTGGACATGATCGATCCCTGATTCGTTTATCAGGATAATACGGCCGCCTTTTGGCGGGCCGCCATGAAAAATGGGCGGGACAAGCCCAAGCCTGCCCCGCCCATGAGCCGATACGCGACGATTACAGCGTACGCGCGACTTCGGTCACTTCGAAGACTTCGAACTGGTCGCCTTCCACGATGTCGTTGAAGTTCTTCACCGACATGCCGCACTCGAAGCCTTGCTTGACTTCCTTCACGTCGTCCTTGAAGCGCTTCAGCGATTCGAGTTCGCCCGTGAAGATCACGACGTTGTTGCGCAGCACGCGAACCGACGACGAGCGCTTGACGATACCGTCCGTGACCATACAGCCTGCGACCGCGCCGATCTTCGGCACCTTGAACACCTGGCGCACCTCGACCGTACCGGTGATGATTTCGCGCTTCTCCGGTGCCAGCATGCCCGACATCGCCGCCTTCACCTCATCCACTGCGTCATAGATGATGTTGTAGTAGCGGATATCGACGCCATTGGCTTCCGCGAGCTTGCGCGCCTGCGCATCTGCACGCGTGTTGAAGCCGATGATGACTGCCTTCGATGCCGTTGCAAGGTTGACGTCGTTTTCGCTGATGCCACCCACCGCGCCGTGCACGATCTGCACGCGCACTTCGTCGGTCGACAGCTTGAGCAGCGACTGCACGAGTGCTTCCTGCGAACCCTGCACGTCGGCCTTGACGATAAGCGGCAGGTTCTGCACTTCGCCTTCGCCCATCTGCTCGAGCATGCTTTCCAGCTTCGCGGCCTGCTGCTTCGCGAGCTTCACGTCACGGAACTTGCCCTGACGGAACAGTGCGATTTCACGCGCCTTGCGCTCGTCCGGCAGCACGATCACTTCCTCGCCCGCCCCCGGCACTTCCGACAGACCCTGGATTTCGACCGGGATCGACGGGCCGGCTTCCTTCGTCGGCTTGCCGTTCTCGTCGAGCATCGCACGCACGCGGCCGTAGGCCGAGCCCGCGAGCACGATGTCGCCACGATTCAGCGTACCGGACTGCACGAGGATCGTCGCGACCGGGCCTTTACCCTTGTCGAGCTTCGCTTCGATCACGATACCCTTGGCCGGTGCTTCGACCGGTGCCTTCAGCTCCAGCACTTCGGCCTGCAGCAGCACGTTCTCGAGCAGATCGTCGATGCCCGCACCCGTCTTCGCCGACACCGGCACGAACGGCGAATCGCCGCCGTATTCTTCCGGCACGACGCCTTCCGTGACCAGTTCCTGCTTCACGCGATCCGGATTCGCTTCCGGCTTGTCGATCTTGTTGATCGCGACGACGATCGGCACGCCACCCGCCTTCGCGTGGGCAATTGCTTCCTTCGTCTGCGGCATCACGCCGTCGTCGGCCGCCACCACCAGCACGACGATGTCGGTCGCCTTCGCGCCGCGTGCACGCATTGCCGTGAACGCTTCGTGGCCCGGCGTATCGAGGAACGTGATGACGCCGCGCGGCGTGTCGACGTGATAAGCGCCGATGTGCTGCGTAATGCCGCCCGCTTCGCCCGCCGCAACCTTCGCGCGGCGAATGTGGTCGAGCAGCGAGGTCTTGCCGTGGTCGACGTGACCCATCACCGTGACGACCGGCGGACGCGGCAGTTGCTCCGCATCGGTGGTCGCTTCGCCTTCGACGAGCAGCGCTTCCGGATCGTCCAGCTTCGCGGCAACCGCGCGGTGACCCAGTTCCTCGACGACGATCATCGCCGTTTCCTGGTCCAGCACCTGGTTGATCGTGACCATCTGGCCCATCTTCATCATCACCTTGATGACTTCCGAGGCCTTGATCGACATCTTGTGCGCGAGATCGGCAACCGAAACGGTTTCCGGCACGTGCACTTCACGGACGATCGGTTCGGTCGGCGCCTGGAACGACGATGCGCTGTCCTGGTGACGACCGCGACCCTTCGGGCCGCCGCGCCAGCCGCGGTCGACGCCGCCGCTCGAATCGCCGCGCGTCTTGATGCCGCGACGCTTCGCCGCGTCGTCCTGCCAGCCGCCCTTGCCAGCGCCCGGCTTCTTGTTGCGATCGCCCGCGCCTGCCGGTGCCTGCGTCGTTGCCGGTGCTGCGCCGGCCGGCTTCTTCACCGCCGGACGCGCCTGCGCACCTTCCGGCTTCGCCGGCTTGTGCAGCGTGCCCTTCGCTTCGGCCGGCTTCGGCGGCTCGACCGGCTTCGGCGGCTCGACTGCCTTGACCACGGCCTTGCGCGGCGTGTTCATCATTTCACGGATCGCACGCGCTTCGGCCTCGGCGGCCGCACGGCGCTTGCTGATCTCTTCCTGCTCGGCGCGCGCCTTGTCCGCCGCCTCACGGGCAGCATCCTCGGCCTTCTTCGCCGCTTCGCGCTGCGCCGCACGTTCGGCAGCCGCACGCGCTTCGGCGGCCACGCGCGCTTCGTCCTGCGCGGACTGCGCACCCGGTGCTTCCTGCTCGGCCGCGGCGGCCTGCTGCTGCGCTGCCGCCTGCTGCTGTGCCGCAGCGGCTTCGGCCGCGGCACGCTTCGCCGCAGCTTCTTCCTCGGCGCGACGGCGCTCGGCTTCGGCCGCTTCCTCGCGGGCGCGGCGCTCGGCTTCCTCGCGCTCCAGACGTTCCTGGCGTTCGCGCAACTCCTGCGCCTGCTTCTCGAGCAGTTCGGCCTCGCGGCGCGCTTCTTCCTCGCGACGCTTCAGTTCCGCATCGTCGTCCGCTTCGGCGACCTGCGCCTGACCCTGTTCCGCACCCTCGCTCACGTCGTCGCGCTTGACGAACGTACGCTTCTTGCGGACCTCGACCTGAATGGTGCGAGCCTTGCCCGTCGCGTCAGATTGCTTGATCTCCGACGTATGCTTGCGGGTCAGCGTGATCTTGCGCTTATCGCCGTCGGTTGCGCCATGCGACTTGCGCAAATGATCGAGCAGACGCGCCTTGTCCGTCTCGGACAGCACATCGTCTTCACTCGCTTTCTGGACGCCCGCTGCCTGCAGCTGTTCGAGCAGCACACCAGCAGGCATTTTCAGTTCCGCGGCAAATTGGGCTACGTTGTTACTCGCCATTCATTCCTCTTAGTGCAAGGACCGATTCCTTGCTGTTAGCATCGGGTCAGGCCATACGGCCGCCATCAAATCAGTGCGCCATGGTCATTTCTCACTGGAACCAATGTTCACGTGCTTTCATGATCAACGCCTTAGCGGCATCCTCTTCCATCCCGGTCATGTCGACCAGTTCATCCACAGCCAGCTCGGCGAGATCGTCTCGCGTCTGCATGCCGTGTTCGGCCAGCTTCGCAAGCAACTCCGGCGTGATGCCGTCGAGGCTCTTGAGATCCAGCGCTGCGTTCTCGACCTTTTCTTCGTTCGCGATGGCCATCGTCAACAGCGCGTCGCGTGCGCGGTTGCGCAGTTCATGCACGGTGTCCTCGTCGAACGCTTCGATTTCGAGCATTTCGTTGAGCGGCACGTAAGCGATTTCTTCGAGGCTCGTGAAGCCTTCGTCGATCAGGATGTCGGCAACTTCTTCGTCGACGTCGAGACGCGCCATGAACAGCGCACGCAGCCGGTCGCGCTCTTCACCCTGCTTCAGGGCGGATTCGTCCGGCGTCATGATGTTGATCTGCCAGCCGGTCAGTTCGCCGGCAAGGCGAACGTTCTGACCGCTGCGGCCAATCGCGACAGCCAGCTCGTTCTCGTCGACGACCACGTCCATCGAGTGCTTTTCTTCATCGACGACGATCGACTGGACGGCTGCCGGCGCGAGCGCGCCGATCACGAACTGGGCGGGATCCTCCGACCATAGCACGATGTCGATGTTTTCGCCACCGAGCTCGTTGCGCACGGCCTGCACGCGGGAACCGCGGATGCCGACGCAGGTGCCGATCGGATCGATCCGCTTGTCGTATGCGATGACGCCGATCTTCGCGCGCACGCCCGGGTCACGGGCCGCCGCCTTGATTTCGAGCAGGCCCTGCTCGATTTCCGGCACTTCCATCTCGAACAGCTTCATCAGGAACTCGGGCGCCGTACGCGACAGCTCGATCTGCGGGCCGCGCGCGGTACGGTCGACCTTCGCGATGTACGCACGCACGCGGTCGCCCACGCGCAGGTTTTCCTTCGGGATCAGCTGATCGCGACGCAGCAGCGCCTCGACACGGCCCGATTCGACGATGAAGTTGCCCTTGTCGAGGCGCTTCACCGTACCCGTCATGATCTTTTCGCCGCGCTCGAGGTAGTCGTTCAGGATCTGCTCGCGCTCGGCGTCGCGCACCTTCTGCAGGATCACCTGCTTCGCGGCCTGCGCGCCGATGCGGCCGAACTCGATCGACGGCACGGGTTCCTCGACATATTCGCCGACTTCGACGTCGGGCTTCTGCTCACGTGCTTCGAACAGCAGGATCTCGCGATCCGGCTCCTGCAAGCCTGCCTCGTCGGGCACGACGAGCCAGCGACGGAAGGTTTCGTGCTCGCCGCTTTCGCGATCGATATGGACGCGGATTTCGGCGCCTTCGTCGAACAGCTTCTTGGACGCGGACGCGAGCGCAGCCTCGAGGGCGCCCAGCACCACATCCTTTTCGACGTTTTTCTCGCGCGCCAGCGCATCCACCAGCATCAACACTTCGCGACTCATTATTTGCGGCTCCTAAAGTCAACTTGCGGAATCAGGCGGGCTTTATCGATATCGGCCAGCGTGAAATCCAGCATGGCCGCCTCGCCCTTCTTCCCTTCAAATTCCAAACCGATCGTTTCGCCATTCGGCGCGTGCAGAATGCCCCGGTACGTCTTGCGCCCGTCCAGCGGCTTTTTCAAGGTCACGGAAACTTCGCTGCCAGCGAAGCGCTCGAAGTCGGCCAGCTTCTTCAACGGGCGGTCGAGTCCCGGGGACGAGACTTCGAGCCGTTCGTAATCGATGTTTTCGACCGTCAAGACGTGCTGGAGCTGACGCGTGACCTTTTCGCAATCTTCGAGCGAGATGCCGGCAAGCTGATCGATATAGATGCAAAGCATGCCGCGCCCGGTGCGCTCGAGATCCACCAGCTCGTAGCCGAGCCCGGTGACCGTGGTTTCTATCAGTTCCGTCAGTTGCACAGTGTCCTCTCAGGTGTTCGCGCCCGCCGCTCGCGATTACACCCGCGGGCGCGCGCCTTAGCCGGCGCAGGAAGCGCTACCCGAGATGCCTAACCGTTTCAGCAAAAAAAAATGGGCGGAACGCCCATCTTCTTACTGGTGGTCGCACCTGAGCCGCACATTGAATCCGTACGCCCAGCGACTCCGCGATTATAGCGATTTTTGGCGCAAACGCCAAGCCAGCCGGTAAAAGCAGCGCGTCGCCTGCCTTTACGGACCGAAAATGCGAAATCGGACTGCCCGATCGACCGGCGCCATCCTGCCGCGCCGGAAATCGGCCATGCCGGCGGCCATCCAGCAGCACGCGGCATATATACAGTCGAAAGCAATCAACGCAATGCGTCGTGCCGACAAAACCGGACGGATGCCGATCGTGCCGGCACGCCGGCGGCCTTGCGCCGCCGCGTGCCCGAACGCTCAGCGGCTGCGCGTGCGGGTGCGTTGCGGACGCTGGCCGCCACGCGGGCCGCCGCTGTTGCCGCCGCCTTCGGGGCGATTGCCGTTCGGATTGCGATTGCCGCCCTTGGGACCACCGCGCTTGGGGCCCGCGCTCTCGCGCTTGGGGCCTGCGCCGTATGACGCGCGGTTGCCATCGACATCACGGCCGCCGCCAGCGCGGTTCCCATCTCGGCCGCCGCCGCCCGAGCGGTTGCCATCGCGGGCGCCGCCAGCACGGTTGCCATAGCCCGACGGCGCAACCGGCAGGCTGCCGTAGCCGCTCAGGCCCGGCAGGCCCGGCCCGCCGCGCCGACCGCCGCCACGACGCGGCTGGTCGAGCTGGCCGTGCGTCGTCAACACCGGCTCACGGCTGATGAACCCCATCGACGTCTCCATCGGATCCGGCTGGCGACGCTCGGCCGGACCGGCACCGCCGCGCTTGCCCTTCTCCTCGGACGGCGCCTTCAGGCCGACGGTCGCCATCAGCTTGCGCACCTGCGCATCGTCGAGCTCCTCCCAGCGGCCGCGCTTCAGGCCGCGCGGCAGCGGGATCGGGCCGTGACGCGTACGGATCAGCCGGCTCACCATCAGGCCGGCCGCCTCGAACATCCGGCGCACTTCGCGGTTGCGGCCTTCGGCCAGCGCGACGTGATACCAGTGATTCGTACCTTCGCCACCGCCGTCGCGGATACGCAGGAAGTTGGCCGGACCGTCATCCAGCTCGACGCCGTGCAGCAGCTTTTGCCGGTTGCCTTCAGTGAGCTCGCCGACAACCCGCACCGCGTACTCGCGCTCCACGCTGTAGCGCGGATGCATGAAGCGGTTCGCGAGGTCACCCGAAGTCGTCAGCATCAGCAGACCTTCGGTATTGAAGTCGAGGCGGCCCACCGCCAGCCATTTCGCCGTCTTCATCGGCGGCAGACGGTCAAACACCGACGGACGGCCTTCCGGATCCGCATGGCTGACGATCTCGCCCGTGGGCTTGTGATACAGCAGCACGCGCGGCGGCTTGTTCGGCAGCTTGCGCTTGACCGGCTTGCCGTTGATCCGCACCTGGTCGGTCGGCATGATGCGCTGACCGATGTGCGCGGGCTCGCCGTTCACCGATACGCGGCCGGCGACGATCAGTTCTTCCATTTCGCGGCGCGAGCCCATGCCCGCTTCCGCCAGCACCTTGTGAAGCTTCGGCGCGTCGTCGTCCGGCGACAGCACGCGCTTGTTGGCCGGCTGGCTGCGGCCGCGACGCAGCATCGGCGCACGCACGCCGCTGCCGCCCGCGGAATTGTCCGCGTCGAATGCCGGCGACGTCACGTAGGCGAACAGTTCGTCCTGGGACGCATCGCCTTCCGCCTTCACCGGGCCACCTTCAGCCTTCGGCGCACCACCGCGTCGACCCTGGCCGCCCTTGGCCGCGCCTTCGCGCTTGCCCGCGGCCGGCTTGCGACCGCCCTTGGCTGCACCTTCCTTGCGCGGCGCACGCGCCGGCTGCGCTTCGGCGGCTTCTGCCGGCTGCGCGTCCTCGCCCTCAACGCCCTGCGACTCGCCTTCGGCGCCCTTCGACTTGGCCGCCGCGCGACGGCGCGCGATCAGGCTGCGCGGGCCTCGCCGCAGACCGCGGCGGGGACGGTCGTCGCCACCCGCGGCCGAAGCGTCCTGCTCCGGTGCATCGTCGGCACGCGCTGCCTGCACGGCAGGCGCGGACGATTCAATATCGTGGATATCTGTCAAAACAACCTCAAAATGTCAGGTCTCGCGCCCGGCGCGGGCGCGGCAAGAAGTTGGCCGCGTTCAGGCGCGACGCTGTTCGGGTTCTGCTTCGTCGTCCGGCAGCGCGTCGGCGCCGATGGGCGCACTGGCGCTTCGTACGGCATCCGCGAGACTGTCGGACGTGTCGTCCAGCATCTCGCAGTCCGCGGGACGGGAACGGGACGCGTCGGCCTGAACAGCCTCGCCGGGCATGTCGCCGGCCGCTTCCGCTCCGTCTCCGGCAGCCGTTTCGGCGGCCGGCTTGCGATCTTCCTCGCTCCAATCCGCGCGCAGCGGCTCGGGCTGCGCACCGGTCGGCGCTGCTTCGGCACCAACCTGTTCCGCTTGTTCCATTTGTTCCGTTTGCCCGCGATCAGCATCGAGCGTATCGCGACTCGGGATTTCCTGCGTCGTCGCGACGTCCGTCACGCCATCGCCCGGCAATTCGGCCGATCGGCCGGCGGACACCTCTTCCGCCTGCGCTTGCGGCACGTCGTCCGTTGCGTCGTCGGCAGCCGGCACGTCACCCTCGAAGTCGATTGCCTGCTGCGCAAGCAGCGCGGCCTCGATGTTCGCGGCCGGCTCTTCGAGCGCGGGCAGGTCGTCGAGCGCCTTCAGGCCGAGATCGTCGAGGAACTGCTTGGTCGTCGCGTACAACGCCGGGCGTCCCGGCACGTCACGATGACCGATCACCTCGATCCAGCCGCGATCCTCGAGCTGCTTGACCACCTGCGTATTGACCGTCACGCCGCGAATCTCTTCGATGTCGCCGCGCGTGACAGGCTGCCGGTACGCGATGATCGCGAGCGTTTCGAGCACCGCGCGCGAATATTTCGGCGGCTTCTCGGGATGCAGGCGATCCAGATAGTGACGCATCGCCGGCTTGCTCTGAAAGCGCCAGCCGGTCGCCAGCGCCACCAGTTCGACCCCGCGGCCGGACCAATCCTGTTTCAGATCTTCGAGCAACGTGCGGACCGTGTCAGCCGACACGCCGTCGGCAAAGAGCTTGCGCAAATCGCCGAGCTTCAGCGGTTCCTGCGCGCAGATCAAAGCAGTCTCGAGGACGATCTTCGCCTCTTGGGTATTCATGCAGCTAGGCCAGACCCTGTGGTCAAACGAACCGGATCAACAAACAGACGAAATGAACGGAAGACGCGCTCGCCCGATTCTGATCGGTCATATTGATGGGAGCACGAACCGGGGGCGGCGAACCAACTTCAGGCCAGGCCCAAACCGGACGGAACAGCACGGCTCAACGACGGAACCGCGTGACTGAGCGCCATATTACGCAAAATTGCCCGGTGCGTAAAGATAGACCGAGCGGGCCACCGCCAGTGCGCCGCATCCGCTCCGGCCCTGCTTCAGCGGGCAGCCGCGCCGCGCGTGAGGAACCGGCGCAGCCGCTCGACGCCCGCGTCGAGTCGTGCCGGATCACACGCGTAGCACCAGCGCACGAAGCCTTCCCCCTCCTGGCCGAATGCACGCCCGGGCGCAAGACCGAGCCCCGCTTCGCGCACCAGCGTCTTGCAGAACGCGAGACTGTCGGCCGCGCCCGGCAGACGCAGGAACACGTACATCGCGCCCGGCGGAGGCGGTACCTCGACACCCGGCAGCGTCCGCAGCGCGGCGACCAGGTGATCGCGGGCATCGCGCAGCGCCGAGACGAACGACTGCACGAACGCCTCGCCGTCGCGCAGCGCGACCTCGCCCGCGGCCTGCACGAAACCCGGTGCACACGACGTGTTGTATTCGACGAGCTTCGACAGATCGCCCATCACCGATGCCGGCGCAATCAGCCAGCCCAGCCGCCAGCCCGTCATCGCCCACGCCTTCGAGAACGAATTCACGACAACGACCCGCTCGTCGCGCGTAGCGATATCGAGAAACGACGGTGCGCCGCCCGCGCCAAACGCGAGCCGTTCGTACACCTCGTCGGCGACCAGCCAGATACCGTGACGGCGGCAATGGGCGAGCACGGCCTGCTGATCGTCGCGCGACATCGTCCAGCCGGTCGGATTGTTCGGCGAGTTGATCAGCAGCATCCGTGTATCGGGCGTCAGCGCCGCGAGCAGCCGCCCGACATCGAGCTGCCAACCCGCGTCGCCGTAGTCGAGCGGCACGCATTCGACCTGCGCGCCGAGGATCTTCGGGATCTCGACGAGATTGGGCCAGAGCGGCGTCACCGCGACCACACGTTCGCCCGGCCCGACCAGCATCTGCGCGGCCAGCATCAGCGCGCTGACGCCCGAACTGGTCACGGCCACCGTGTCGGCCGCCGTCGCACCATGCCGCGCGCTGACATAGGCAGCGATCGCGTCGCGCAGCGGCGCAGTGCCGAGATTGTGCGTGTAGAAGGTCACGCCGTCGCGCAGCGCCGCCGCTGCGGCGTCACGGATGAAGTCCGGCGTCACGCGATCGGATTCGCCGAACCAGAACGGCAGCATGTCCGGCACGCCGAAGCCGGCGTTCGCCACCTCGCGAATCAGCGACGGACGCAGCGCGTGCACCGCGGCACGTGCCGCCGGCTCGCCGGTCACCGGAAAGGAATCTGCAGGATGCGTCATCGAGAACCATCGCCCAGGAACACGATCCGCGTAGTGTACCGGCCTGTGAGCCGGGCCGGCGCACGCCGGGGCACGTCAGTCGAGATCTTCCGCCCTCGCCGGCATCTGCCGCACGAGCTCCCAGATCGCCTGCGCCGCGGGCGACAATGACCGGTCGCGGCGGCGCACCAGCTCGACGGTGCGCTCGGTGCGCGGCGTGAGCGGCCGCGCGACGAGTGTCGAGCCGGCCGGCAGCGGCAGCGACAGCCACGGCTGCACGCTCACGCCCACCCCGGCCTCGACGAGCCCGAACACGGTCGCCGAATGCCCGAGCTCCTGCATGACCGTCGCATTGACGTGATGGGCGGCCAGCGCGGCATCGATCAGCGGCCGGCTTCCCGACGCATGATCGAGGAGCACGAGGCGCTCGCCGTCCAGCGCCGTCCACGGCACCTCGGCACGCGCCGCGAGCGGATGGTCGGCACGCGCGACGAGGCAGAACGAATCGGTCATCAGCGGCTCGCAGACGAGATCGGCAACCGTGAGCGGCCCGATCACGACGCCGAAATCGACCTCGCTCGACTTCACCTTGCGCAACACATCGCTCTGCACGTCGTCGCGCAGGCCCAGCGTCACGAACGGGAACTGGCGCTCGCACGATGCAACCACGCGCGGCATCAGCCTGCATGCGATCGTCGGGCTCGCCGCGACGATCACGCGCCCGCGGCGCTGCTCGCCGATCTCGCGAATCTCGCGCAGCGTGTCGTCGAGATCGTCGATCAGGCGCGACACGCTCGCGATCAGGTTCGCGCCGACGTCGGTCAATTGCACGTCGCGCGTCGTGCGGTCGATCAGCTTCAGCCCGAGCTCGGCCTCGAGCTCACGCACGCAGCGGCTGACCGCGGACTGCGTGAGCCCGATCTCGTCGCCCGCGCGACTGAAGCTCTTGAGCCGCGCTACCTCGATGAATACGCGAAGCTGGCGCAGCGTGACGTTCATCTCCTGACCTCATCAATCGTCGATATCAATGCGCGATTTTAATGCGTGAATCCGGTGCCGATGTACGAATCCGGCACCTGCCGCACATGTTTCGCTGCGGTGCAATATCTACGCAAACGCACGTGGTGCGGGCGAACTGCACAAGATTGGTGATTGTCCCGATTTGCTGGCGGGTTATTTTGGCGTCTTATACGCCCCTAGCTGACTTAGCCGTTAGCTCGCTGCCAAGCGGCTCTCGAGGGATTCACCTCCGACATGGCACGCTTCGTGCATTACCTGGCGCACAGGGCGCAGGTTTCGTCGGACGGAAGAGCAGAAACGCCGCTGCCGGCCAACCGGACGCCCCCACCCGGCACTCGACGATCGAGTGCTTGAAGAGTGCGCGGCGCAGGGCAGCGCACCGGAGTTAGCTTCGCTGAGGTGAGGACATGATGCTGTTCGACGATTTGAGAGATAACGAGTGGGCGCTGGTCGAAGGTCTGTTTTGCTCGGAACCCGCACGGAGTGAGCGACGCGGCCGTCCCCGCGTGGAAGCCCGCTCGGTGGTAAACGCCGTGCTGTGGGTGCTGTCGACGGGCGAAGGCTGGTCCAAGCTGCCGGGACGCTATCCGTCGCCGCCGACCTGCCGCCGTCGCTTCGACGAATGGCAGGCGGACGGCACGCTCGCCGAAATCGTGAAGCGACTCGGCACGAGCGGCCGGCAGATCTCGCTGCGCGGGCGCATCGGCGCAAGCGCCGCGAAGCCGCCCGCACCGCCGAGCCGCGACCGGCTGCGCGGCGCCTTCTGGACCAACCCGGAATCCTGGCGCGCGCCCGTCAAGATGGCGTAACGAATGCTCGATCGGGCGGCTTCGGCCGCCCGGTTTCTTTCCGCGACGCGATCTTTTCGCGACGCCTGCATTGCCGTCGATTACCGTTGTCGTGCCGCGATACATCTATTTACCATTATTTACAGCAAGCCTGCACTCCCACGCTTACCTTAGCGATATATCAACAGGCCGCGTCGACGGCTTGAAGGGAGCCCCGCCATGAAAACAATGTCACTGCTCGTCGCATTCGGCATTGTCATTTCGCTGGCGCTGACCGCTCCAGTTCACGCCGATGATCGCGTGAAACCGCCCCATCACCAGCAGGATCACCGGAATACCGTCCGCCAGCCGCCGTCCGCTGCGCAGTCGGGCCGGCAGACCGTGCCGCGCGGCGACCTGCGCGGCGACATTGCCAGCAACGCGCGTGCGCGCATCAGCTCGCAGCCGTCCGACATGCCGCGTCATCCGTAGAACTGCGAACTTCAGGATTTCATCAAAGAAAATGCCCGCTTTCGGGAACTGCGCCGCATGCGACGAGTCACATCGTTGCCATGAGCACAGCGTGGCAGCAGCAAAAGTATCCGGTACGCCCGTATCCTCGCGATACGGGCTTTTTTTTGACGTCGCCGGCGTGCGCGGCGACGCCCGAGCAGGATGGTGCGCCGCTACAGGCGGCTTTCGAGAATCGCCACGGCGCTCGCTTCGCTCAATGCGTAGTCGTCCATACGGCGATCGGTCCAGGAAAGTAATTTCTCGTCGCGTTCGAGGCGCGAAAATTCGGCTCGACCGCTATCGGTCAGCACCGCGATGTCGACCGGTGCGTGGAAACCCGGCGCAGGGGCAACGGTCTTCTGCCTGACCGTGTCCATCAGCCCGAGCGACCGGAGATATTCGAACACGCCCGGGCGGCGTGCCCACGGAACCTGGCGGTACTGCACTCGTCTCAATGCGTCGAGCACCGCTTCGTTGGAATACGTGGCCATCTCGATTCTTTCTTAAAGTGCAGCGACAATGCGAAGCGGCGCGCCGGGCGGGGTCTCCGCCCGCCGATACCGCCACCGGTTCTGGGGGCCGACGTTCGGCGTCGCATCAGGGCCGGATCATCAGCCGTCCATAAAAAGACACCATACCCCAATCAAATTGATTCTGTTCGATTCATTTGTACTTCTCTTCATCTGTTTCATGCTCTGCCGCAAGCGGCGGCGAACCATCGCGATCGCCACCGTTGCGCTGTTCTGGCTGCTCGCGACAGGCTGGCTCGCGGCACCGCTGATCGCCTGGACCGAGGCGGGCGTCACGCCGGTCGAACACCCTGACATGCACGGGCGAACCACGCTGATTCTCATCGGCGCCGGAACGCGTCATACCGACACCGGGCTGCGGCCGCCACCCGACGGAGTCGCGCGCATCCACAAGGCTGCGGCGCTCTATCGCATGTGCCGGCAGCAGGCCGAGCGTTGCACCGTGGTGATGTCGGGCGGCGACCCGCAGCACCACGGCGAAACCGAGGCAGCCGTATACGGCCGCCAACTCGTGGCGGAAGGCGTCGCCCCCGCCGACCTCGTTCTCGAACCGAACAGCCGCACGACCTACGAAAATGCGAAATTCACTGCGTCTATACTACGCCCACAGTATGACGACGCACGCATTCTCGTCACGTCGTCGTACCAGATGCGCCGCGCCTTGCTCGATTTCCGCCGTTTCGGCCTCGATCCGCAGCCTGTTTATGCGAATCTCCGGCGCGCGCAAACGGGCTGGCTGCCGCGCTGGCGCAATTTGGCCAACGCCGAGCAAGCGCTGCACGAACTGGTCGGCATCGCGCAATTCCACGTCTATCGATGGCTCGGATGGTTCTGATGACTGCACGGTAACGGCAGCGGAAATGGCGCGCCAATCAGGATGGCAAGCGCGTGACGAAATTCACAAACTGTTGCGCGACTTCAACGGGGCCTTGCGTTGCGCCTCGATCCGATGCACATTGATCCGTCACTTTTGTTACACTCGACACGCACTCGATTGCAGTCGCCAGACAAAACGGCAACACTCGGGTTCATCACCACTTAGCGGAGGTAAAGCAATGAAGAAGACGTCCCTGGCTATCCTGGTAGCGATGTCGGCGCTGACTGGCGCAGCGTATGCGCAAGAGAGCACGGAAATCAAGACCATTACCGATCCGGCCAAGATCTCCGAGATCGAGCAGCGCGCGCAAGCCCTGCAACAGCAGCAAGCGGCCGAGGCCGCTCAGCCGGCGATGCAAGAAGAGCATCACCACGGCAAGAAGGCTGCTCACCACAAGGCAGCGGCGAAGAAGGCCGGCAAGAAGGCCGCCAAGGCCGCAGACGCTGCCAGCCAGTAAGTTCGGCGGCACCGCACAAGTAAAAAGCCGAATCCGGGCAACCGGGTTCGGCTTTTTTGGTTGCGGTGCCCGTGCGCTGTGCTAAAGTCGCGCACCGAAATTTTCCACCCGTGCGCACCCCGGTGCGGAGGACAGCATGAGCAACATTCAACTCGACATCGAGTGGACCGAAGCCGCCACTCGCCAGATCAAGCAACTGATGCCCCGCGGCTCGGCCGACGCGTTTCTCGCGCTGCCGCCGATCGAGTGCCTGCCGATGGAGGGCGACGTGCTTTTCCTCGGCCCGCAGGGCAAGCAGCAACCGTTCATCGTTGCCGAGCGCCAGTATCACCACGATGGCGACGCCGACTGGACGATCATCCTGATCCTCGACGTACCCGGCACGTCGCACTGACGCGCCGCGGCGACCGGATGCGTCCGGTCGCCCCACCCTGCTCAGACGAGCTTCGACAGCACGCGGATTTCGGAACGTTCGATCCAGTCCGCGGCCGCTTCGCGATACGCGAGAATGTGCGCGGAACGCGCATGGGCGGCCAGCGCCTCCTCGCTCTCCCAGCGCTCGACGAATACGAACCGCGCGGGCTCCTTCAGGTCCCGATGCAGGTCGTACTGCAATGCCCCCGCTTCGTTGCGGGTCGGCTCGACGATCCCTTCGAGCGCGGTGCGCAGTTTTTCCTCGGCGCCCGGCTTCGCCACGATCAGCGCCACGACTGCAATTTCCGCCATTCCCGACTCCTTCTTTGAGAAAAGTCCGAGAATACGCGAATCACATAGCGGCCGCGCCGATGCGCGGCTGTACGACGGCCCCAAAAAAAATAGCCCGCGCTTCAGAGAAGCGCGGGCGAAACCGTCGCCCTACGAGGATAGGCGACGGGGCCATCGAGATCCGCACGCTGGCGCGGATCGTCATCAGTTGCGCCGGCGCTTGTCGCACCGGCATTTGAAGACGTCGATACCGTTGATCTGGCGCTCGCGGCGCACACCCGGTACCTGACGCTGTCCTCCCTGCTCTAACGATTCCAACATATAAAGCAGGTTGCGTGCCAGGCCTTGCACGCCAATCACGCCGTTGATTTATAAGGACAATTTCCTCACCCACGCCAATGTGACGCGTGCTCTGCCGCCGTAACGCGCGGATGTTACGTAACGTCACGAGGAGGGACCGAACCTCTCGCACACGTGCGCGCCGGCGAGCGGCCATGAAAAAAGCCCGCCAGATGGCGGGCTTTTCGCGGGTGCGGAGAAGCGTCGAGATCAGCGGAGCTGATTCACGAGCAGCCCCATGATCTGGCGAGCCGCTGACGACGTGTCAAGCGCGCCCGAATCGTCGATGACCGCGACGCGCGTCTGGTCGGCCGTGAGCGCCTTCACGTTGACGCGGTACTGCTTCGCCTGCTTTTCCTTCTTGCCGTGGAACAGCTGGCTCCAGAAGCCCTGTTCGGCCGAGGTCAGATCCTTCGGATCGACGTAGCGCACGAAATACAGGCCCTTCGAGCGATCGCGATCGTCGACCGTGAAGTTCGCGCGATCGAGCGCGAGACCGACATGCAGCCACGATCGGTCGTACGGTTCGCCCAGCGTGACCTCGGACGGCACCGCGGCCGCATCGGCGGCATCGCTGCCTTGCGCCGACGTGCGCGACACGTTCTGCGCGGCAATCGCGGCGGCGGCCTTCGACGATGCGTCGTCATCGGCCTTCTTTTCCTTCGGCACCACGTTGTCCTTGATGTTCGCGATCGGCGGTTCGCCGTTTTTCGCGCGCTGCTCGTTCTGCGCGAGCACCGCCATCAGTCGCTTCAGGTATTCGGTCTCGAGCGCCGGATCGTTCGGCTTCGGTTCCCACTTGCTCGAATCGTTGTTCGAGCCCGTGATCGCCTCGCGCATCCCCTTCTGGCTGATGAACACGTAGGTGCCGCCGTTCGGCGCCGAATCGAGACGCGTGCGGTACTTGTTGCGCTCGGCCGTCACGTACGAGTTGCCCATCGCCTTCGAGATCACGCTGCGGATCAGGCCGTCGTTGATCTGCGGATGGGTTTCGTTCCAGTCGGTTTCCATCACGCCCTTGTCGCGCTGGTCGACGACGAGCAGGAAGCCCTGCTCCTGCCAGAAACGGCGGACCTGCGGCCAGATGTCGGCCGGCTGCTTGCCGTCGATCACGAGCCAGCTCTCGGTGCCGTCGCGCTGGATGTGCATGCCGGTCACGGCCGGAGCGACGGTGTCCAGGGCGGGCGCCGCCTTCTGGACTTGCTGTAGCGCAGACAGGGAAGTCGCGCCGCCCTGGGGCGGCAGCGAACGCTGATCGGCCGTCTCGTCGAGCATGTTGGGCGGCACTGCGAGCGACGCTTCTTTCGATTTCGAATCGCTCTTGTAGTCCACTTTCGTGGGCGACGACGTACCGCAACCGGCAACGAGCGCGCCGGTGGCGAGCACTGCAGCGAACCGCATGGTAAGACGAAGATCAGTCATGTTCGGGGAATCCTCTTCCGCTAAATCACGGCGCTTTCCGTGGATCAACCTTGGATTTTACCGGGGCCGCGCCGCGATGTGCAAAAAAGCGACCGGCAAGAAAAAACCCGCGTCAGCCTAAGCCGACGCGGGTTCTTGTCTGGTCGGGGCGAGAGGATTTGAACCTCCGACCACCTGCACCCCATGCAGGTACGCTACCAGGCTGCGCTACGCCCCGAAAGAAGAAAAGTATAACAGACACTTTTCCTATTTAGAATCGGGTCGCATGCATTTTGTGAATGTTCTTGTGAAATTTTTTGGCGTGACGGCACCAATACGGGCGCAGACGCCCCTGCCGGCGCAACTTGCGCCTCGACTGCACGGCTTGCGCCTCGCATTCACCGATTGCGCGCGACGCAGATGACCGTCAGGCCGGCAACGCGGTTGAAGCGGAACATCGGCAACTCGATACGACAGATCATCTTGAGCAAGCCGTTGACGAGCGGATGGTGGCGGCGCAATTGCGACGCCGGCTCGCGCGGATGCGGGCGCGCCCGCTCGCCCAGCCGCAATGCCGCCGCAAGCGGGAACGTGAGACCGAAGTAGTAGGCGCCACGCTCGACGTCGAGCCCCGCACGACGAACCACATCCTCGAGACCGCCGAGCGTATAGCGGCGCTTGTGCTCGAGAAAATCGTCGTGCCCGCTCCAGAGGAACTGGAACGCGGGAACCGTGATCAGGAACCGGCTGCCCGGAGGCGCCCCCGCCACATACTGCGACAGCAGCCCGACGTCGTCGTCGACATGCTCGAGCACGTCCATCAGCAAAACGAGATCGGCATCGAATCGGTCGACGGACCGCCGGAAATGGATGGGCTTGCCGGCCGCCTCGCCATCGGTATCACCGGCGTAGCTCGTATCGACGCACCACGCTTCCGTCGCCTGCGTGCGCTCGAGCAAATGCTTCGAGAAAAAGCCGGAGCCGGCACCGACGTCGAGTATCCGGTTCGCGCCCGACGCGCCGAGGAACCGGCGGATCGCGCTCGCCTTCGACGCGTAGTACCAGTGATCGCCCACCCCCGCACCCAATACGTCGACTTCCTTCAGATCCATGGCGCTTCCCCGTGATCGCTACCGTGCTTTGTTCGATCCAGCCACTGATGCCGATCTTACTCGCCGCCGCCGCCGATCGTAACCGTCAACGATACGCGGCCCGCGACGGCAACCCGCATTCCTCCCTAATCGAAAAGGACGATGGCCGCTTCGCCGCACATCGCTACCGTGCGGTTACCCGGCGCGATATCGACGCGCACGGCGAACCGTCCGACTGCATGCCGATCGATCCGGCCCGCCCCGGCTTTGCCGCGTCGCGCGCGATACAGGGAGCGGCTTCGGTCACCACCGCGGTCGCGACTCTTGTAATCGTCTTCGACAAAGGGCATTGAATGCATCAGAAAAACGAAATCTCCCGTCGAGATTTTCTCCGGCTGGGCGCCGGTACGATCGGCGTGGCGCTGGGGAGCGCGTCGCTTCTGTCCGCATGCGGCGGCGACTCGATTTCGGTCGCGCCCGTCACGACGCCACGACTGAGTTCGGCGTCGAACTTTCGCGACACGGCCGGACCGGACGGAACCGGCTATGTGACGACCAGCGGCGCGACGATGAAGAAAGGCCTGATCTATCGGTCGTCCGCGCTCGCGTTGTCCGCCGCCGACGTCGCCACCGTCGGCACGTTGGGCATCAAGCAGGTCTGCGACCTGCGCACGCCCGCCGAGATCAAGACGCAGCCGGATGTGCCGCTGGCCGGTGCCACCTGGCAAAACCTCAATGTGCTCGGTGCCGCCAGCATCGACCCGCTTCCGACCACCGGCGCAACCGCGACGGCCTTCATGCAGAGCATGTACCGGGCGTTCGTGACGTCGGACACCGCGCATGCGAGCTATCACGCACTGTTCACCGGCTTCGCCGGCGCCGGCGAAAACCTGATCTTTCACTGCACGGCCGGGAAGGATCGCACCGGCTGGGCGACCGCCATCCTGCACACGATCCTCGGCATCCCTCAGCAAACGATTCTCGCCGACTACCTGCTGACCAACGTCTATAGCGCCTCCACCATCGCCGCGTCGGTCGCCCAGGCTCAAAAAGCCGGGGGACAAAATGCGGCAGACCTGATGACCGCGCTGCAAGGCGCTCACACCGATTATCTGCAGGCGGCGTTCGACCAGGTCACGGCGTCGTACGGCTCGATGACGTCGTACATCGACAACGGCCTGCAACTCGACCAGGCAACGCTGAGCGCCATCCGGCAGCGCATGCTGGTCTGACCCGGCCCGCGGGCGACCACGACGGGGCCGGATCGCACGTGGCGTTCGACCGCACCGGCCAAGCGCGTCGCGAATCCGGTGAAACCCGCTCCGGCCAAGGCTGGCGGCGGGTTTGCCCAGTCGTCTCAAAACGCGCCTGCCGACGCTCCGCACCAACCAAACGACCGTTTGATCCGGTCGCCCGGCCAGCCCGAATCCATTGTCCCGCAGCGCGCCGGCTCGCCGCGCCCGCGCGCCCGTTGTTTGGTAACGCCGCTCTAGCGCGCTATGACACACTGCACCGCATCGACGCTCGCGCCGCGCGTTGGCGCGCACCGCCGTCGATCACGACAAGACATGGAGACAGACGATGCGGAATGCGGTCCGGCGCGGCCATCGCTCGCCTTTGGCAATTTTCGACTGGATTTCCGGCCCGCGACGCGCGGCCGCCCCGGTCAGGCACAAGACAACTCGCGTGTTCGGCTGCGGCGCGCTTGCACTGGCGCTGCTCTGCAGCGGCTGTGCGGAATCGTCCGCGCAACGCGACGGCAACCCGCCGGTCGCGTCGACGAAGATCGAACGCACCAAAGCCGAACGCCTCGCGCGCGAGCAGCAGATCGCGCGCACCGTACCGTCGCTCGCGTCGATCAGCCTCACGCAACCGCGCCCGTTTTCGCTGCGCGACTCGGGCCAGAACGGCGCGATGACGTTCCTGCGTGACGTCGATTTCCGCATCGTCAACAACCTCGGTTTCTTCATCCACCAGTTGTCGGCCACGCTCGTGCCGACACAGGCCGGTGCGCCGATCGTGTTCGACGATCCGACCAGCTTCGAGATCGACGTGCATCAGGGCACGGTCACGCTCGACAATGCAAAGCTGACCGCCCTCTTCAACACCTATATCTTCGGCTACCGCAACGCGCCGCTGCGCAACCTCGCGGTATCGGCCGGCGACGGCGTGATCCATCTGCAGGGCGAAATGCAGCGCGATGGCTGGGTGCCGTTCTCGCTGACCGGCACGCTCGCGATCCGCGACGGCAGCCAGCTCGTGTTCCACCCGACCGGCGTGCGCGTGTCGGGCATCAACGCACAGCCCGTGATGCGCGCGGCCAACGTGAAGATGGCCGACCTGTTGAAAGTCCAGACGCCGATCGCGCGGCTCGCCGGCGACGATCTCGTGATGTCGGTCGACAAGCTGATGCCGCCGCCGCGCCTGAAGCTCACGATCACCGCGTTGCGCGTGACACCGGCCGGCCTCGACCTGACGCTCGACGACGGCACGCATGCCGGCTTCGCGATGCCCGCGAACGCACCGCAGCAGGCGATGGTCATTCGCGGCGGCGACGTGAAGTTCATGCGCTCGATGCCGATGAACGCGGACATCCTGATCGGTCCGGTCGATCCGGCGAAACGCGACCAGACCTTCGTGTTCGACCTGTATCACTATCGCGACCAGGTATCGGCCGGCTACTTCAATTTCGACGAAAACGGTGCGATGGCAATCCGGATGCCTTCGTACACGGGCCCGGCCAGCGGCGCGGCGCTCGGCAACGCAGCCGCGCGCCTGAACGACAGCTTCCTCGCCGCGCAGCAGAATGCGCTGCGCGACGTGCGTCAGCACTGGGAAGCCTACGCGCTCGCGGCGGACACCGTGCGACCCGGCATGCAGAAGGTCGCGATGCGGCGCTCGTCGACCACGCCGTTCGACGAACGCCACGTGTCGAACCGCAACCCGACGATCCATCTGCGCAACGTCGACTTCAACCTGTCTGGCGATATCGGCTTCCATGTCGAGGATCTCGACGTGGAACTCGTGTCGAAGCGGCCCGGCGAACCCGTCGATCTCGACGATCCGAACCAGTACGACATCCGCATTCTCGGCGGCACGGTCGTCGAGTCGTGGAAGGCGATGTCCGCGCTCTTCAACAACTACCTGCTCGACTACTCGCCGCGTTCGCTGAACGACCTGCAACTGAGCGCGGACGGCCAGAACCTGCGTGTCCAGGGCGGCATCAAGCTGTGGAATCACGTGCCGGGCGTCTGGCTGCCGACCGACATGAAGGGCTCGCTGACCGTGCTCGACGACCGGCACCTCGCGTTCAAGCCGGCCCAGGTGTCGGTGCTCGGGATTCCGCAGGCGAAGCTGCTGCGCTCGCTCGGCATCGAGCTCGCTTCGCTGACGCCGCTGCAGCGGCGCGGCGCGGAACTGCGCGGCGACACGCTCGTGCTCGACCAGTACACGGTGTTCCCGCCGCCCGTGCTGAACGGCAAGCTCGGGCAGGCAACGGTCGAGCGCGACGGGCTGCGCCTCACGTTTCGGCGCGCGGCGGGCGCGCCCGCGCCGAAGCGGCCGCAGATCGATGCGCCGAGCTACATGTGGATGGAAGGCGGCGACATGAAGATGTTCAACGTGCTCGAACTGAACGTGCGCGCGCTGATCCGGAATTCGGCCGAGGCCGGCCCGATGCGTTTCGACTTGTACGGCTACCGCAGCCAGGTCGCGCAGGGCTCGGTGCGGATGCTGCCGGACGGCACGCTGGTCGTCGACATGGGACAGAAGAATCCGCTCGCATCGCGCTGATGCGCATGCGCGACACGCATGAAAATGTATGGTCAGCCTGTTTTTTGCAACCTTGGACAGTGACTAAGATAGAAAGGCTTGCGCTAATGTATCCGGGCTCGAAATGGGCGCGGATCGCGCCCGGCCCTCGATGAGAAGCCGCGCCCGACAGGCCTTAAAAAAGCGTCAGTCTGCGAGACTGAATTTCATGTCAGGTTTTCTGTCGGGCCGTGAGCCGATTGTCTTCATCACGGATCAGAGGTCGCAAAAGCAGGCAGGTACTTCGATCAGGCGATAGCCGGATGAGCCCGGTACTCGCCGCCCCTGGCCAGAATCGCCCATACGATTCTGGCCATTTTGTTGGCTAGCGCGCAGGCGACAACGTTGCCATGACGGCGACGCAGCAGCGCTTGCACCCAGATACCCAATGCATCGGTACGGCGCTCGACGTAACGCATGACGGCTCTTGCGCCTTGAATCAGCAAACATCGCAGGCGCTTGTCGCCTCGCTTGCTGATACCGAGCAAGGTCGGGCGTCCTCCCGTCGAATGCTGACGAGGTACCAACCCCAACGAAGCAGCGAAGTCGCGAGCACGTTTGAACGCATGCACATCACCGGCCATCGCCAGCAGATTGCTGGCCGTGATCGGACCGACTCCGGGGATCGTCATGAGCCGCTGCCCCGCGTTGTCCTCAGCGAGTTGGCGCTTGAGTTCGCCGTCGCACTGGGCGATCTCCTCGCTGAGTTGGCCATATCGCCGATGCAAGCGCTGCAGGATCGCCACCAGCCGGGGCGGCAGTGTCGATGCTGGATCATCGAGCAAGATTGGCAGGCGGGTAATGGCAAGCGCGCCGACCGGCAAGCTGATACCGAATTCGAGTAGGAACGCGTGAGCCTGGTTGACCGTGGCGGTGCGCTCGCTCACCAGTGCTTCGCGTACTCGATGCAACGCCATCAGTGCCTGCTGATCCGGCGTCTTAATTGCCACAAAGTGCATGCTGGGGCGAGAAGCGGCCTCGCAAATTGCTTCGGCATCGGCGAAGTCGGTCTTGTTGCCCTTCACAAAGGGGCGGACAAATTGCGGCGCGATCAGGCGTACCTGATGCCCGAACACCTGCAGTTTGCGCGCAAGCCAGTGCGCACCCGCGCAGGCCTCCATGGCGATTGTGCTGGCTGGACAACCCGCCAGCAAAACCAGCAACTGAGTACGCGTCACCTTCTTGCGCCAGACTTCGTGACCGTGACGGTCCTGCGCATGTAGAAAGAAGCAGTGCTTGCCTAGATCGATCCCGATCAACGTCGCGGTGCCCATGATGATCTCCCAGAAAGGAAACGGCCCGATCAGCGTACGCTGATCGGGCCGTTTCGGTCAGGCTGACCATCTCATTAAAGCCCGGTGGCGCTTCGCCAACCGGGCTTTTCATTTGATGATTCAGGTTTCGTTGTTCGCGCTCAGTCGTGCTTCAGTCCGTCGATCACATCGAGCAATGCCTGCCGCAACGCAACGACATCGACGGTGGCGCCCGGCTTGCCCGGCACGCGCGCGTCGGCGACCTGAACGTCCTGCTCGACGGGCGCTGCCGCCGCGGCACGCTCGCCGCCCGGCGAATCGAGCCGGTTGCGCGCGCCGTTGATCGTGAACCCCTGCTCGTACAGCAACTCGCGAATCCGCCGGATCAGCAGCACCTCGTGATGCTGGTAATAGCGACGATTGCCGCGCCGTTTCACCGGCCGCAGCTGAGTGAATTCCTGTTCCCAATATCGCAGCACATGCGGCTTGACCCCGCACAGTTCGCTGACTTCACCGATCGTGAAGTAGCGCTTCGCGGGAATCGGAGGCAAGACGACTTTCTCAACCGTAGTGGTCATCGTCGGTTAACCGTCGGTAAAGGGTGCGCGGCGGCCGCGCGGAGACGTCAGCGCGCGGAGTGTTACTCCGTGCCGTTTTCGACCAGCGCCTTCAGCTTCTGGCTCGCGTGGAAGGTTACCACCCGGCGTGCCGCGATCGGAATAGCCTCGCCCGTCTTCGGATTGCGGCCCGGGCGCTGCGGCTTGTCGCGCAGCTGGAAATTGCCGAACCCCGACAGCTTGACGCTTTCGCCGTTTTCGAGCGCGTCACGGATGACTTCGAAAAACGCCTCGACCATGTCCTTCGCTTCACGCTTGTTCAGCCCGACGCTGTCGAACAGCAGCTCCGCCAGTTCCGCCTTCGTCAGCGTGGGCGTCTCGGTGGACGCCGGCGCCGAAGCGTCGCGGTTCATGGCGCTGCGTTGCGCCGTCAGGAGGGCTTCGAATTCACTCGAGGTCATGTCGTTCATATCTGCCATACAGCGCGTTAAATCAAAACTTACGATGGGGAAAAAGCCGCCCGCGAACGGGCGGGCCCTCTCCTTAGCCGCGCAGACGCGCACCGGCGCGAGCCATCCGCTCGACCAGCGTGTGGATCGCCTGATCGACGACCTCGTCCTGTAGCGTGCCAGCCGCGTCCTGCAGCGTCACGCGGAAGGCAAGGCTCTTCTCGTGCGCGGCGAGACCACCGGAAGTATTTGATTTTGCACGAAATTCGTCGAAGAGTACAACCTTCTGAACGAATCGGCAGGCCTCTTCGGCAAGCGCCTTCTTCATTTCGTCGAAAAGTGCCTGAACCTCGACCGCCTGATCGACGACAACGGCGATATCACGACGGACCGGCGGGAATTTCGACACGTCGGTCGGCGCGGGCAGCGCACGCGCAATCAGCGCGTCCGCGTCGATCTCGAACATCACCGGCGCGTGCGGCAGCTCGTACTTCTGCATCAGGCGCGGGTGCAGTTCGCCGATCCAGCCGACCGCACGGCCATCGACTTCGATGCGCGCGCTGCGGCCCGGATGGAGGGCCGGATGCTCGGCCTTCACGAAGCGTGCGGCCGCGGGCGCGAGCAGCGCCTCGAGATCGCCCTTCACGTCGAAGAAATCGACCGCGCGGGTCGCCGCGCCCCACTGCTCGTCGAGCGCCGGGCCATAGGCAAGCGCGCCGACGCGCTTCGGCTGCGCATGGCCTTCCACCGCCAGCTCGCCGGCCTTCACCGACGGATCGGCGAGGAACACGCGGCCCGACTCGAACACGCGCACGCGATCGGCACGGCGGTTCAGGTTGTGGCGCAGCACGGCGATCAGGCTGCCGAACAGCGTCGTGCGCATCACCGAAAGCTGGCTCGCGATCGGGTTCAGCAGCTTGATCGGGTTGTCGTTGCCCGCGAAATCGCTCTCCCACTCCGCATCGACGAAGCTGAAGTTGACGGTTTCCGCGTAGTCGCGCGCGGCAAGCGCGTGACGGATGTCGTGGATCGAGCGCCGCGTCTCGTTGGTCGCGCGCATTTCGCTCGTCGCGACCGGCGGACGCGCCGGGATCTTCTCGAAGCCGTAGATGCGCGCCACTTCCTCGATCAGGTCTTCCTCGATCTCGATGTCGAAGCGGTGCGACGGCGGCGTGACGAGGAACGCGTCGTCGTCACGCTCGAACGGCAGGCCGAGGCGCGTGAAGATGCTGGCGATCTCGTCGGCGCCGATCTTCACGCCGATGATGCGGTTCGCGCGCGACACGCGCATCTTCACCGGCGCGCGCTGCGGCAGGTTCACGGACTGATCGTCGACCGGGCCGGCCTTGCCGCCGCAGATCTCGAGAATCAGTTGCGTGATGCGCTCGACGTGCTCGACGGTCGTCGCGTAATCGACACCGCGCTCGAAACGATGCGCCGCATCGGTCGAGAAGTTGTACTTGCGCGCGCGGCCGCGGATGCTGTCCGGCCACCAGAACGCGGCTTCCAGGTAGATGTTGGTCGTGTCGAGCGTGACGGCCGTGCTGTCGCCGCCCATGATGCCGGCCAGGCTTTCCACGTGGCGGTCGTCCGCAATCACGCCGACCGTTTCGTCGAGTTCGACCGTGTTGCCGTTGAGCAGCTTCAGCGATTCGCCGCGCTTGCCCCAACGCACTTCAATACCGCCGTGAATCTTGTCGAGATCGAACACGTGCGACGGGCGGCCGAGCTCGAACATCACGTAGTTCGAAATGTCGACGAGGGCCGACACGCTGCGCTGGCCCGAACGCTCGAGGCGCTCGACCATCCACTGCGGCGTCTTCGCATGCGCGTTCACGCCGCGGATCACGCGACCCGAGAAGCGGCCGCACAGATCGGGGGCGGCAATGCGCACCGGCAGCGTCTCGTCGAGCTCGACGCGCACCGGGCGGATGTCGACCGGCGTCAGCGGCGCGCCGGTGATCGCGGCCGTCTCGCGCGCGATACCGAACACGGACAGGCAGTCGGCCTTGTTCGGCGTCAGCTTGATTTCGAAGATCGTATCGTCGAGATTGAGCGTCTCGCGGATATCCTGACCGACCGGCGTGTCTTCCGGCAGGATCAACAGGCCACTGTGATCCTCGGACAGCTTCAGTTCGCGCGCCGAGCACAGCATCCCCTGGCTCTCCACCCCGCGCAACTTCGACAGCTTGATCGCGAACGGCTTGCCGCCCTCTTCTGCCGGCGGCAGTTCCGCGCCGACCAGCGCGACCGGCACCTTGATGCCTGGCGCCACGTTCGGCGCGCCGCAGACGATATTCAGCGTCGCGCCGGTGCCGGCGTCGACCTGGCAGACATTGAGCTTGTCCGCATCCGGATGCTTGGCGACTTCGAGCACGCGGCCGACGACGATCTTCGACGTCGGCGGCGCGGCCTTGCTCAGCGATTCGACTTCGAGCCCCGCCATCGTCAGCGCGTGCGACAGTTCATCGGTCGTCAGCTGCGGGTCGACAAAGGTTCTCAACCAGGATTCAGGGAATTGCATGGATGTCTACGTTCGAAACAGGTTAGATCGACGCCCGGGCCCCGTCGGATCGTACGTCGGGGCGTGCGCGGGCACAGGTCGGCGCGGCGAGCGGCGTTATGCGAACTGGCGCAGGAAACGCAGGTCGTTCTCGAAGAACAGCCGGAGATCCTGGACGCCATAGCGCAGCATCGTCAGGCGCTCGAGGCCACTGCCGAACGCAAAGCCGATGTAGCGCTCGGGATCGAGGCCCATGTTGCGAATCACCGTCGGATGCACCTGCCCCGAGCCGGAGATCTCGAGCCATTTGCCGGCGTTCTTGCCTTGCTCGAACATCATGTCGATCTCGGCCGACGGTTCCGTGAACGGGAAATACGACGGACGGAAGCGCACGAGGATGTCGTCGCGCTCGAAGAATTTTTTCAGGAAGTCGGTGTAGACGCCCTTGAGGTCGGCGAAGCTGATGTTCTCGTCGATCCACAGCCCCTCGACCTGATTGAACATCGGCGAGTGGGTCGCATCGCTGTCGACGCGATACGTGCGGCCCGGCGCGATCACCTTGATCGGCGGACGGTTCATGCGCGCATAACGCACCTGCATCGGGCTCGTGTGCGTGCGCAGCAGCAACTGACGGCCGTCGGCATCCTTGCCTTCGACGTAGAAGGTGTCCTGCATCGAACGCGCCGGATGGTTCTCCGGGCTGTTCAGCGACGTGAAGTTGTACCAGTCGGTCTCGATTTCGGGGCCGTCGGCCACATCGAAACCGATCGAGCCGAAAATCTGTTCGACCCGCTCCCACGTGCGCATCACGGGGTGCAGGCTGCCTGCGCCGGCGCCACGACCCGGCAGCGTCACGTCGATCGCTTCGGCAGTGAGGCGCTGATTCAGCAGCGCGTCGGCCAGTGCCTGGCGACGGGCGGTCAGCGCGGCTTCAACCTGCTGCTTCACGACGTTGATGCGTGCGCCTTCGGTCTTGCGTGTTTCGGGATCGAGCTTGCCGAGGCCCTTCAGCAACTCGGTCAGCGCACCCGACTTGCCGAGAAAGCGTGCTTTCTCGTTTTCGAGCGTGGTGATGTCGGCAGCCTGTTCGAAGGACTGCTGCGCGTCGGCGACAATCTGGTCCAGATCCATAGATCCCATCATTTCCAACGTCATTCGGTCTTGGCGAGCGAAACTGCTCCACCAAACAAAAAAGGGGCTCGGAAGAGCCCCGTTTTCGCTGCAGCGGCCGAGACTACCGGAGCATCGCTGCAACTAACCACGCAGTGCTAATTTCGCAATTAGGCTGCAACGGCGGCTTTCACCTGCTTGACGATCGCAGCAAAAGCAGCCTTGTCGAACACCGCCATATCGGCCAGAACCTTACGGTCGAGTTCGATCGACGCCTTCTTCAGGCCGTTGATGAACACGCTGTAGGTCATGTCGTGCTGGCGGACTGCCGCGTTGATACGCGTGATCCACAGTGCGCGGAACACACGCTTCTTGTTGCGGCGATCGCGGTACGCGTACTGGCCAGCGCGCATCACCGCCTGCTTGGCGATGCGGTAGACGTTATTGCGGCGGCCGCGATAACCCTTGGCCAGGTTGATGATCTTCTTGTGGCGGGCCCGTGCGGTTACCCCACGTTTGACTCGAGGCATATTTCTCTCCTTAGAGTATCGATTGAGGGGTTACGCGAACGGCAGCATTGCGCGGACGGAGTTCAGATCGGAATCATGAACTGCCGTTGCGCCGCGCAGGTGGCGCTTGTTCTTCGTGGTTTTCTTGGTCAGGATGTGACGCTTGAAGGCTTGACCGCGCTTGACGGTACCGCCCGGACGCACCACGAAGCGCTTTGCAGCGCTCTTCTTGGTCTTCATCTTAGGCATGACGAACAACTCCAGTTTATTAGATGGCGATGGGTGTGCGGTTGGCTTGCGCCCTTGACCCGCCCTTCGAAACCCAGTCCACTTGTGTACGGCGAACCGCTTGCGCAGCCGCCGTCATTGTTGGCACGCCGCCCTGACCGGGCAACGCACCGAACCACTGTCGAACCTGCGCGCGAAGCGCGCGGGCCGGTTACTTCTTTTTCTTCGGCGAGAGCACCATGATCATCTGGCGCCCTTCCATCTTCGGCATCTGCTCGACCTGGCCGACTTCCTCGAGATCCGTGCGCAGACGCTCAAGCATCCGCATACCGATTTCCTGGTGAGCCATTTCGCGACCGCGGAAACGCAACGTGATCTTCGTCTTGTCGCCTTCTTCGAGGAAGCGCACGAGGTTGCGGAGCTTGACGTTGTAATCCCCGTCATCGGTACCCGGGCGGAATTTGACTTCCTTGACCTGGATGACCTTCTGCTTCAGCTTCGCTTCGTGCTGCTTCTTCGATTCCTGGTACTTGAACTTGCCGTAATCCATCAGACGGCAAACCGGGGGAACCGCTTGCGGCGCGATTTCCACCAGGTCAACATCCAGTTCTTCCGATTTACGGAAAGCATCAGCGAGTTTTACGATACCGAGCGGTTCGTTCTCGATCCCGACCAGACGCACTTCCGGCGCAGTGATTTCACCGTTGATGCGATGCGACGACTTATCAGTAGCGATGTTACGTTTCCTCTAAAAATTAAAAAAACGAGCCGCGCTGCCAGGGCGGTTACTTGAACGAGCGCAGGTCTTCCTGCAGACGCTCAACGAAGGCATCGACCGGCATCACGCCAAGATCGACGCCGCCACGGGCACGCACGGCTACCGTTTGCGCATCACGCTCCTTATCACCCACGACGAGGAGATAAGGCACCTTTTCCAGCGTGTGCTCGCGTATTTTATAGCTAATCTTCTCGTTGCGCAAATCGGCCGTCACTCTAACCCCTTGTTTTTGCAACGTTTGGGCCAGAGACTGCGCATATTCGACCTGATTTTCGGCGATATTGAGCACAACAGCCTGAATCGGCGCGAGCCAGACCGGCATCGCACCAGCGTGGTGCTCGATCAGAATGCCGAGGAATCGCTCCATCGAACCGACGATCGCACGGTGCAGCATCACGGGCCGACGACGGCTGTTGTCTTCCGCGACGTACTCGGCACCGAGACGCTCCGGCAGCATCATGTCGAGCTGCAGCGTACCGCACTGCCACGAGCGGCCGAGCGCGTCCTTGATGTGATACTCGATCTTCGGACCGTAGAACGCACCCTCGCCCGGCAGCTCTTCCCACTTGAGGCCGCACGCCGTCAGCGCTTCACGCAGACCCTGCTCGGCACGGTCCCACGTTTCGTCGGAACCCATGCGCTGCTCCGGACGCAGCGACAGCTTGATGTCGATGTGATCGAAGCCGAAATCGCCGTACACGCTCATCGCGAGTTTGTTGAACGCGATCGACTCGGCAATGATCTGGTCTTCCGTACAGAAGATGTGCGCATCGTCCTGCACGAAGCCGCGCACGCGCATCAGGCCGTGCAGCGCGCCCGACGCCTCGTTGCGGTGGCACGAACCGAATTCCGCGTAACGCAGCGGCAGGTCGCGGTACGAGCGCAGGCCGTGCTTGAACACCTGGACGTGCCCCGGACAGTTCATCGGCTTGATCGCGTAGTCGCGCTTCTCCGACTCCGTCGTGAACATATTCTCGCGGTAGTTCTGCCAGTGACCCGACGCTTCCCACAGCGAGCGGTCCATGATCATCGGCGTCTTGATCTCGAGGTAGCCGGCTTCGTTCACACGACGGCGCATGTACTGCTCGACCTGCTGCCACAGCGCCCAGCCCTTCGGATGCCAGAACACCATGCCCGGCGACTCTTCCTGCATGTGGAACAGGTCGAGCTGCTTGCCGAGCTTGCGGTGGTCGCGCTTTTCCGCTTCCTCGAGCATGTGCAGGTATTGATCCTGGTCTTCCTTCTTCGTCCAGGCCGTACCGTAGATGCGCTGCAGCTGCTCGTTCTTCGAATCGCCGCGCCAGTAGGCGCCCGCGACCTTCATCAGCTTGAAGACCTTCAGCTTGCCGGTCGACGGCACGTGCGGGCCACGGCACAGGTCGGTGAAGCCGCCGTGCGAATACAGCTTGATGTCGTCGCTCTGCGGAATCGACTCGATGATCTCGGCCTTGTACTTCTCGCCGATGCTGCGGAAGTACCCCGCCGCCTCGTCGCGCGACACGACGCGGCGCGTCACGGGCTCGTCCTTCTTGGCGAGCTCCAGCATGCGCTTTTCGATCTTCTCGAGATCTTCCGGCGTAAACGGACGCTGATACGCGAAGTCGTAATAGAAGCCGTTGTCGATCACCGGACCGATCGTCACTTGCGCTTCCGGATACAGTTCCTTCACTGCGTACGCGAGCAAATGCGCGGCCGAGTGACGGATGATGTCGAGGCCGTCGGCGTCCTTGTCCGTGACGATAGCGAGCGACGCGTCGCGGTCGATCACCGCGGACGTATCGACGAGCTCGCCATCGAGCTTGCCACCAAGCGCAGCCTTCGCAAGGCCGGGACCGATCGAGGCTGCAACCTCGGCAACTGTCACCGGATGCTCGTATTGTCGAACTGAGCCGTCAGGCAAGCGTATCGAAACCATAGCAATCTCCGTGATGCCGACAGTGGGCGGCAGACCAAACACGCGATATAAAAGTCACGCGCGAAAATTTCGCGACAAAAAAAATGCGGCCCCGCTTTCGAGGGGCCGCATTCGATACTTCACTCAAACTGAAAGGGCGAAAACGTTCCTCGACTAGCGTCGGTCCGAAAAGGTTTCGGTCAACGTTCGCGGTGTCATAACCGTATTCGCCTTGTCTGCGTTGAGTTATTTACTGCATCGAATACCCGGAAACCGGGCATTCTCAATTCGTTGGTAGGCTCGATTGGACTCGAACCAACGACCCCCACCATGTCAAGGTGGTGCTCTAACCAGCTGAGCTACGAGCCTAGAGAAGCTGAAATTATATGGAGCTGCCGTCCGTTTGGCAAGCCTTTTTATGCAGTCGCAGCAAAATAACCGTGTTTCAACCCCATCATGCCTTCCGCCCCGCCCGCACGACGCCCTGCACCTCGCCGAGCAGCGTGCAGGCGCGCTGCACCTGCGCCGAGTTCGACACCTCGACCGTGAACTGCATGAATGCCGCATTGCGGCGGCTTTGGGTCTTCACGCCGACCACGTTCATCTTTTCGCGCGCGAACACTTCGGAGATGTCGCGCAGCAACCCCTGCCGGTCGCTCGCCTCGATCATCAGGTCGACCGGATAGACGGACGCGCCGCGCCCGCCCAGCACGTCGGCCGACCAGGTCGTCTGCAGCACGCGTTCCGGCGCGCGCTCGACCATCCGGCGAAACGTCGGGCAGTCGGTGCGGTGGATCGACATCCCCTTGCCGCGCGTGACGAAACCGCTGATCGGATCGGGCGGTGCCGGGCGGCAGCAGCGCGCGAGCTGGGTCAGCAGCGCGTCGACGCCTACCACCAGCACGCCGGTCGACGCGCCGTGCGCCACGCTCGCGCCGCTGCTGCGCTTCTCGAAATCGGCAGGCGCCTCGGGCGCCGGTTCAGGCGGCGGCGCATCGGACAGCGCGTGCTCGACGTGGCGCAGACTGAACTCTTCCTTGCCGACGACCGAGAACAACTCCTCGGGCGACTTGAAGCCGAGCTTCGCGGCGAGGTTGTCCAGACTGACCGACGTCTTGCCCTCGCGCTGCAGCGTCTTTTCGACGAGCGCCCGGCCATGCGCGACGTTTTCTTCCTGCTCGATCGAGTTGAACCACGCGCGCACCTTCTGCCGCGCGCGCGGGCTCTTCAGGTAACCGAGCTGCAGGTTCAGCCAGTCGCGCGACGGCCCGCCCTCCTTCACCGCGACGATCTCGACCGTCTGGCCGTTCGCGAGCGACGTGTTCAGCGGCACCATCACGCCGTCGACGCGCGCACCGCGGCAGCGATGACCGAGTTCGCTGTGCAGGTGGTACGCGAAATCGACCGGCGTCGCGCCCTGCGGCAACGCGATCACGCGCGCCTGCGGCGTCAGCACGTAGATGTGGTCGTCGTCGAGCGACGTCTCGCGCAATTGCGCCCACGCCTGGTCGCCCGACACCTCGGTGCCGTCCTCGACGTCGTCCTTCCACGCGAGCAACTGGCGCAGCCACGCGATCTTCTCGTCGTATTTGTCGCTCGCCGAGAACTGACCGCCGTAGCCGCGCGCGCCGGCCTCCTTGTAGCGCCAGTGCGCGGCAACACCGTACTCGGCGAAGCGGTGCATCTCGTGCGTGCGGATCTGCACTTCGAACGCACGGCCGTCGTCGCCGATCACGACCGTATGCAGCGACTTGTAGCCGTTCGGCTTCGGCCTCGAGATGTAGTCGTCGAACTCTTTCGGCACTGGCTGCCACAGGTGATGCACGATACCGAGCACCGTGTAGCAATCCTTGATGTCGGGCACGATCACGCGGAACGCGCGCACGTCGTACAGCTCGGCGAAATCGAGCTCCTTGCCGCGCATCTTGCGCCAGATGCTGTAGATATGCTTCGGCCGGCCGCTCACGTCGGCCTGGATGTGTGCTTCCGCCAGCTCATGCTGCAGCCGCTCGATCGCTTGCCTGACGTACGCCTCGCGTTCGATGCGCTTTTCGTCGAGCAGTTTCGCGATCCGCTTGTAGGTGACGGGATCCTCGAAGCGGAACGCGAGATCCTCGAGCTCCCACTTCAGTTGCCAGATACCGAGACGGTTCGCGAGCGGTGCATAGATCTCGAGCGTCTCGCGCGCGACGTCGGGCGGCGGATCGATCTTCGCGGCCGCGTAGTAACGCAGCGACTGCAGCCGCGACGCGAGCCGGATCAGCACCACGCGGATATCCTGCGCGAACGCGAGCAGCATCTTGCGCAACGCCTCGATCTGCGTGCGCCGCTCTTCCGCCGCGTCGCGCCCCGCGTCGGCCACCGCATTCTGCGCGGCACGCAGGCTGACGGTACCGAGCCGCAACAGCTTGCGCACGTCGGACACGAGGCGCGCCACTTCGTCGCCGAAACGCTCGGTCAGCTCGCGCTCGGGGTCGCTCAGGTGCGGTGTCAGCACGAACAGCGCGGCGGCCTGCATCGCGGACGGATCGACGTTCAGCGTGCGCATGATCGACGCCGTGCCTGCCGAGTGGTCGGCGAGCAGTTCACCCGATGACAGGCGCGCATCGCCGGCCCGCTCGCGCACGAATGCGAGCACGTCGTCGAACGACGGTGCCGAAACGGAGGAAGCGGAAACGGACTCGGTCATTGCACGGCCTGGCGTAATGCGGTCATCGTCGAACGACGCTCAGCTCCGCTGTGCGGCGACGACCACGATCTCGACGAGCAGCGCCGGATCCGCGAGCTTCGCCTCGACGGTGGCGCGCGGCGGCGTGTTGCCCTGCGCGACCCACGCGTCCCACTCCGCATTCATGCCTTCGAAGTTCGCCAGATCCGAAATGTAGATCTGCACCGACAGCAGATGCGCCTTGTCGCTGTTCGCTTCGGCGAGCAGGCGATCGATGTGGCCGAACACTTCGCGCGTCTGGCCCTTGATGTCCTGCGTGGTGTCTTCGGCGATCTGGCCGGCCAGATACACGGTACCGTTGTGGATCGCGGTTTCGGAGAGACGGGCCCCGACGTGGTGACGAATGACTGCCATGGAATGTTCCGGTCGTGAGTGGATGATGAATCGGACGGCGACACGGCCCGCGTGCCGCCGAACCGCATATTATGACGCGTTTATGCGACGCCTTCGACGAAAAACCGCCGCGCGAGCGTTATCTGGTCGGCGCTGATGAATGCCGGCGCGTGACCCGCACCCGGAATCTCGACCTGCGTCACATGCCGGCCGCGACGCATCATTTCGGCCACCGTGTCGCGCGACAGCAGGTCGGATGTTTCGCCGCGCACGACGAGCAGCGACGCGTCCGTCGTCTCGATGGCGCGCCACAGCACCGCCTCGCCGAGTGCGGCCAGTTCGGGCGTCGTCGCCTTGAACGGTTCGGCGATGCGCGGATCGTAGCGCATCGTCCAGCCGCCTTCGGGCAGCTCGCGCAGCAGCGGTCCGTTGATCTCGCGCCACTCGTCGCCGGTCAGCGCGCCGAACGGCAACGACAGCGACGTCAGGTAATCGATGCCCTCCTGTTCGGTCGCAAAGCGCGGCTGCACGCCGAGATATTCGCCGATGCGCGTCAGCGAATCAGGCTCGATGCGCGGGCCGACGTCGTTGACGATCATCCGGCGCAGCGGCGAACCGGGCAGCCCCGCGAGCGCCAGGCCGATCAGGCCGCCCATCGACGTGCCGAACCAGTCGACCGATTCGACGTCGAGCCGCGCGATCAGCGTCACCATGTCGGCCACGTATTGCGGAATCGCATAGAGCCGCGGATCAACCAGCCGGTCGGACTGGCCGCGCCCGACGACATCGGGGCACACGACGCGATACGTATCGGACAGCGCGGCGGCGAGCCGGTCGAAATCACGCCCGGAACGGGTCAGGCCATGCACGCAGACCAGCACGCGCGGGTTGGCGGGATCGCCCCACTCCGTATAGGCGACGTGATGCAGGCCGGCAACGCTCGCACACTGCACGCGCCGCTGGCGAGGAACCGGGGGATTCGCTGGAATTGTTGGCATCGTTGGCATCCTGTCGAACGGGGGCGACGCGCGGGGCAACGCTTGCGACGCCCGATGCAAACGATTGTAAACCGCTTCCGCCGCACGGGTCCGCCCACCGGGCGCCGGACAGGCGGCGCGGCCGCACGTTATGACAAACGCCCCGCATGCCGTCGTCCGGCATGCGGGGCGTCGACACCGCGCCTGCGCGCGGAGAACTCAGGCGACCGCGCTGACGTCGAGCGGCGCGCCCGTCTTCGCCTGGATCTCGTCGGCGCTCACGCCGTCGGCGAGCTCGAGGACCTTCAGGCCGGCCGGCGTCACTTCGATCACGCCGAGATCGGTGATGATCAGGTCGACCACACCGACACCGGTCAACGGCAGGTTGCACTCCTCGAGGATCTTGTGCTGGTCGCCCTTCGCGACATGCTCCATCAGCACGACGACGCGCTTCACGCCAGCGACGAGGTCCATCGCACCGCCCATCCCCTTGATCATCTTGCCGGGGATCATCCAGTTCGCGAGGTCGCCCTGCTTGCTGACCTGCATCGCACCGAGGATCGCGAGGTTGATGTGGCCGCCGCGGATCATCGCGAACGAGTCGGCCGACGAGAAGATCGACGAACCCGGCAGCGTCGTGACGGTCTGCTTGCCGGCGTTGATGAGATCGGCGTCGACTTCGTCTTCGGTCGGCGACGGGCCGATGCCGAGCAGGCCGTTCTCCGACTGCAGCCACACCTCGACGCCTTCCGGCACGTGGTTCGCGACGAGCGTCGGCAGACCGATGCCGAGGTTCACGTAGAAGCCGTCCTGCAGTTCCTTCGCCGCGCGCGCGGCCATCTGGTCACGATTCCAGGCCATGTCAGTCTCCTTTCGCGCGTACGACGCGTTGTTCGATGCGTTTTTCGGGCGTCGCGTTCAGCACGATGCGCTGCACGAAAATCCCCGGCGTATGGACCTGGTCCGGATCGAGTGTGCCGTTCTCGACGATCTCCTCGACCTCGACCACGGTGATCTTGCCGGCCATCGCGCACATCGGGTTGAAGTTGCGCGCGGTGCGGCGATAGATCAGGTTGCCGGACTTGTCGGCCTGCCAGGCCTTCACGAGCGCGACGTCGGCCGTCAGCGACGGCTCGAGCACGTAGTGGCGATCGCCGAACTGGCGCGTTTCCTTGCCTTCCGCAATCACGGTGCCGTAGCCGGTATTCGTGAAGAATGCGGGGATGCCGGCGCCGCCCGCGCGCAGTTTTTCCGCGAGCGTGCCTTGCGGCGTGAATTCGAGCTCGAGTTCGCCCGCCAGGTACTGGCGCTCGAACTCCTTGTTCTCGCCGACGTACGACGAGATCATTTTCTTGATCTGGCGCGTTTCCAGCAGCAGGCCGAGGCCGAAACCGTCGACGCCCGCGTTGTTGCTGATGCAGGTGATGCCCTTGACGGCCGAATCGCGCAACGCCGCGATCAGCGCCTCCGGAATCCCGCACAGGCCGAAGCCGCCCACCGCGAAGGTCTGTCCGTCGCGGACGATCCCTTCCAGCGCGGCAGCCGCGCTTGGATAGACTTTGTTCATCTGTTGTCCCTTCCTTTATGGAAACCAGCAAAACCGGTTCACGCGCCCACGTGGCCCGCAAGCCCGCCGCATCATTCTATGCATGCACGGCGATGCCTGCGTCGAGGCGCGCTTTTTTATGTCGCGGCAAACCGCCGCGAGATGCCTGAAAGGGTACGATGCGGCGCGGATGCGGCACAATACGCAAAAATACATAAGCGTTTGCCTCCGCTTGCCCGCGCCATGCCCGCTCTCGATTACCAGACTGCCTTCCACCTCGCGCCGCTCGGCCTCGTCCTGTCGCGCGATCGCGTGATCGAGGACTGCAACGACGCGCTCGCGTCGATCTTCCGCTGCGCGCGGGCCGACCTGATCGGGAAATCGTACGAGGTGCTCTACCCGTCGACGGACGAATTCCAGCGAATCGGCGAGCGTATCGCGCGTGTGATGGCCGCGAACGGCATCTACTCGGATGACAGAATCATGAAGCGGGCGGACGGCGAGCTGTTCTGGTGCCACGTGACGGGCCGCGCGCTCGACCGCACCGCGCCGCTCGCGGCCGGCGTCTGGACCTTCGAGGATTTGAGCGCGACGCGCCGGGTCGCCGTCGAGCTGACCCCGCGCGAACGCGAGATCGCCGCGCAGCTCGCGACCGGCAAGACCAGCAAGCAGATCGGGCGCGTGCTCGACATCAGCTCGCGCACGGTCGACATCTACCGCGCACGGCTGATGCGCAAATACGGGACGAACAATACGCCGGAGCTGCTGCAGCGCCTGCTTGGGCACTGAATGGCGGCTCCCGGATGACAATCGGCCGCGTAAAGCGGCCGATTCGGGAAACCATGGTTATGGGGCGTGACCGGCGCCGGCCTCACCCTGTCGACGCTCACCCGATCTTCGTCGCGAGCGCGCGCTCGATCGTGTCGCGCAGCAGTTGCGGCAGCGGCACCGACTTGCCGAGCGCGTAGTCGACCCATACGCAACGCGCCTTGCCGCGCGCATAGACGTGCTGCGGATCGTCCGCGCGCGTGAGCTCGAAACCGGTGTCGAAGCTGCTTCGGCCCGGTTTCGCGGCCGACATCTTCGCGATCACGTCGCCCGGATAGTGCAGTTGCTTGAGAAACTCCATCGACGCCGTGACGATCACGGGCCCCTGCCCCTCGCCGTTGCCGCCGGCAATGCCGAGCTCCTCGAACCACGAGATCCGCGCCTGCTCCATATAACGGAAATAGACCGTGTTGTTCACGTGGCCGAACGCGTCCATGTCGCCCCAGCGGATCGGCATCGACATCTCGAATACGGGTGAATAATCGCTTGTTGCACTCATTGCAGTCTTCTTTATTGCTGAATGTCATCCGCTCAGGCGAGGCCGAAGCCGTCGTCGGCGGAGATAATCGAGCCATTGATGAACTGCGACTCGTCGGCCGCGAGCAGCAACAACAGCCCGTCGAGATCCTGCGGCTTGCCGACGCGCCGACGCGGCAGCATCGACTGCAGCTTCTGGCCCTGCTCGGTTTCCCACAGGTAATGATTGATTTCGGTATCGATATAGCCCGGACAGATCGCGTTGACGTTGATCCCGTGGCGCCCCCATTCGAGCGCCATCGCGCGCGTCATCTGCACGACCGCGGACTTGCTCATCGCATACAGCCCGATCTGCGGGAACGCGCGCAGCCCGGCCACCGACGCGATGTTGATGATCCGGTACGGCGGCTTGCCGTTGCCGTTCGCGCGCATCATCATCCGCTTCGCAACTTCCTGCGCGACGAAAAATGCGCCGCGCGTGTTGGTGTCGAACACGAACTCGAAATCGGCGGGGGTCACGTCGACGAGCTTCTGCATCGTCGAAACGCCCGAATTGTTCACGAGGATGTCGATCGTGCCGGCTTCCGTCTCCGCGTGCGCGACCGCCGCCTTGATGCTCTGGACGTCGGTGACGTCGAGCGACACGACGTGCGCGGCGCCGCCCGCCGCCTCGATTTCCGCACGCAGCTCCTTCAGGCGTTCGACGCGGCGGCTTGCGAGCACGACCTTCGCACCGGCCTGCGACAGTACCTGCGCAAAGCGCTGCCCAAGGCCGCTCGACGCGCCCGTGACCAGCGCAACCTTGCCTTCCAGATTGATCGATCGACCCATTTGCACATCCCCTTTCGATGTCATTTCGCCGCCACGGGCAGCATGGCCCGAGCGGCATTACCGTAGCACAAAAATAGAACGATCGTGCTAATCTAGCCGCATGCTGTTGCGGCAAGCGTTTCGTTTCGCAGACAATACGCTCCCGAATAAAAGCATTCTAACGGTTAGAGGAACGCCAATGACCCCCGCAAGCCTCATCGAGCAATACGGCCCGCGCGAATCGATGGAATACGACGTCGTGATCGTCGGCGGCGGCCCCGCCGGGCTGTCGGCGGCGATCCGGCTCAAGCAGCTGGCCGCCGAGAAAGGCACCGAGATCGGCGTGTGCGTGCTCGAGAAGGGTTCCGAGATCGGCGCGCACATCCTGTCGGGCGCGGTGATGGACCCGCGCGCGATCACCGAACTGTTCCCCGACTGGAAGGAACGCGGCGCGCCGCTCGACGTCGAGGTGACGGAAGACCGCTTCCTGTTCCTGTCCGAGAAGAGCGCGGTGACGACGCCGAACTGGGCGCTGCCCGAGAACTTCAAGAACCACGGCAACTACGTGATCTCGCTGGGCAACGTCACGCGTTGGCTCGGCCAGCAGGCCGAAGCGCTGGGCGTCGAGATCTTCCCGGGCTTCCCGGCCGCCGAGATTCTCTACAACGACGACGGCTCCGTGAAGGGTGTCGCGACCGGCAACATGGGCGTGGGCAAGGACGGCGAGCCGACCGAGAACTTCCAGCTCGGCATGGAGCTGCACGCGAAGTACACGCTGTTCGCCGAAGGCTGCCGCGGCCACCTCGGCCGCCAGCTGATCTCGAAGTTCAAGCTCGACGCGAACGCCGAGCCGCAGGCGTACGGGATCGGCATCAAGGAACTGTGGGAAATCGATCCCGCGAAGCACAAGCCGGGCCTCGTGATCCACACGGCCGGCTGGCCGCTGAAGTCGGATACCTACGGCGGCTCGTTCCTGTATCACATGGACAACAACCAGGTCGTGGTCGGCTTCGTGGTGGGCCTTGGCTACACGAACCCGTACCTGTCGCCGTTCGAGGAATTCCAGCGCTACAAGACGCACCCGTCGATCCGCGCGTTCCTGGAAGGCGGCAAGCGCGTGTCGTACGGCGCGCGTGCGATCACGGCGGGCGGTCTGCTGTCGCTGCCGAAGACGGTGTTCCCCGGCGGCGCGCTGATCGGCGACGATGCAGGCTTCCTGAACGCATCGCGGATCAAGGGCAGCCACGCGGCGATCAAGACCGGTATGCTGGCGGCCGATGCCGCGTTCGACGCGCTGCAGGCAGGCCGTCAGTCGGACGAGCTCAACGCATACCCGGACGCCTTCAAGCAGTCGTGGCTGTACACGGAGCTGTACCGCGCGCGCAACTTCAAGCAGTGGATGGCGAAGGGCCTGTACCTGGGCACGCTGATGGTGGGGATCGAGCAGAAGGTGATGGGCGGCAACGTGCCGTGGACGCTGCATCACCAGCATGCGGACCACGAGATGCTGAAGCCGGCGTCGCAGTGCGAGCCGATCGAGTATCCGAAGCCGGACGGCAAGCTGACGTTCGACCGGCTGTCGTCGGTGTTCATCTCGAACACGAACCACGAGGAGAACCAGCCGGCGCACCTGACGCTGAAGGATGCGAGCGTGCCGGTGAACGTGAACCTGCGCACGTACGCGGGGCCGGAGGCGCGGTTCTGCCCGGCGGCGGTGTACGAGTTCATGAAGAACGACGACGGCAGCGATCGCCTCGTGATCAACGCGCAGAACTGCGTGCACTGCAAGACCTGCGACATCAAGGACCCGACGCAGAACATCGTGTGGGTCACGCCGGAAGGTGGCGGCGGGCCGAATTACCCGAACATGTAAGCTGCCGGAACGCGCCGCCACGAGCGGCGCGTTTTTTTGCCGCCGCAAACGAAACGGGGCGCTGCATCAAGCAGCGCCCCGTTTGCCTTCGTCGCACGACGATCGAGACGGGGCAGCCGCGCCCCGCCCGCTTGCGTCAGGTCGCGCTGCCCGAAATCTTCGGCGTCGGCGTCTCGACGTCGCCGCACTGCGCGCGATGGCGCAGCGCATGGTCGATCAGCACCAGCGCGAGCATCGACTCGGCGATCGGCGTCGCACGAATGCCGACGCACGGATCGTGGCGGCCGAACGTCTCCACCGTCGCCTGTTCGCCGGCCTTCGTGATCGAACGGCGCGGCGTGCGGATGCTCGACGTCGGTTTGATCGCGATCGACACGGTGATGTCCTGCCCCGTCGAAATCCCACCCAGCACGCCGCCCGCATGGTTGCCGACGAAGCCGCCCGGCGTCAGTTCGTCGCCGTGCACCGAGCCACGCTGCGCGACGCTGCCGAAACCCGCGCCGATCTCGACGCCCTTCACCGCGTTGATGCTCATCATCGCCTTCGCGATGTCCGCGTCGAGTCGATCGAACACGGGCTCGCCCCAGCCGACTGGCACGCCCGACGCGACGACATCGATACGCGCACCGATCGAATCGCCGTCCTTGCGCAGCGCATCCATGTAGGCCTCGAGCTCCGGAACGACCGCCGCGTTCGGCGAGAAGAACGGATTCTCGCGCACGTGCGACCAGTCGACGAACGGCACGTCGATCTCGCCGAGGCTGCTCATGTAGCCGCGCACCTCGACGCCGAAGCGCTCGCGCAGCCACTTCTTCGCGACCGCGCCCGCGCCGACGATCGGTGCGGTCAGGCGCGCGGACGAACGGCCGCCGCCGCGGTAGTCGCGGATGCCGTATTTCTGCCAGTAGGTGTAATCGGCGTGACCGGGGCGGAACGTCTCGACAATGTTGCCGTAGTCCTTGCTGCGCTGGTCGGTGTTGCGGATCAGCAGCGCGATCGGCGTGCCGGTCGTCAAGCCTTCGAACACGCCCGACAGGATCTCGACCTCGTCGGCCTCCTGCCGTTGCGTCACGTGCCGCGACGTGCCGGGCTTGCGGCGATCCAGCTCGCCCTGGATATCGGCTTCGGTCAGCCCCATCCCCGGCGGGCAGCCGTCGATCACGCAGCCGATCGCGGGACCGTGCGATTCGCCGAAGGTCGTGACAGTGAAAAGCGTGCCGAGGGTATTGCCGGACATGATGGAACCGCCCAAATAGAAATGGGCAAACCGATGCGCTGCCCGGGCCGCAGGCAGGTCGATCGTTTGCCGGTCGAGAAAAAGAGGTAAGACGCTATTATGCCAGCCGTCCCGGGCGCGCGGGCCGCATGAAACGCAGGCCGGGTGCACGGGGCGTGCACGTCCGGCCCGGACGGTGCGGCCGGAAGCCCGTTCAGGCCCGGTTGGTTGCAGCCGAATGCCTGCCCGGCGCACCGCCGGCGGGCGCCCGCCTACTTCCGCGCGCCGCGCAGTTCGGTGACCGCGGCCTGCAACGCCTCGGGCGTTGCAACCGATGCCGGGACCGGTTCGCCGACCGCCAGCGTCAGGCGGCTCATCACGCCGCGCTTGATGGGCCGCGGCATCCGCGCATCGGAATGCCGTGAAAAATAACTGCCCCACAGCCCGCGCAGCGCCATCGGAATCACCGGCGCCGGCGTACGGGTCAGGATCTCGGTGATGCCGTGGTGGAACGTGTTGATGTCGCCCGTCTTCGTCAGCTTGCCCTCGGGGAAGATGCACACGAGTTCGCCATCCTTCAGCGCGGCCTCGCACGCGTCGTACGCGCGCGCGAGCATCGCGGGATCCTCGTGACGCGGCGCGATCGGGATCGCCTTCGCATGCCGGAACACCCAGCTCGCGAAGCGCGTCTTGAAGATCCGGTGATCCATCACGAAACGGATCGGGCGCGGGCTCGCGGCGGCCAGCACGAGCGCATCGACGTAGCTGACGTGGTTGCACACGAGCACCGCGCCGCCCTCTTCCGGAATCCGCTCCGCGTGCACGAGGCGAATCCGGTAGAAGGTGTGCACGAGCACCCACGCGACGAAGCGCAGCAGGAATTCGGGCACGAGCAGGTAGATATACGCCGCGACGATGACGTTCAGCAACGCGGTGACGAGGAACAGGCCCGGAATGCCGACGCCGGCCTTCGTCAGCCCCATCGCCATCAACGCCGACAGGATCATGAACAGCGCGTTCAGGATGTTGTTCGCGGCGATGATCCGCGCGCGGTGCGTCGGCGCGCTGCGGCTCTGGATCAGCGCGTACAGCGGCACGCTGTAGAAGCCGCCGAACATCGCCAGCAGGAACAGGTCCGCAAGGATGCGCCAGTGGCGCGCGCCGGCCAGGAATTCGCCGACCGACAGCAGATGGCCGGGCGCCGGCAGCGCGTGGCTCGCGAAATACAGCTCGATCGCGAACACGCTGATGCCGATCGAGCCGAGCGGCACGAGACCGATCTCGACGCGCCGCTGCGACAGCCGCTCGCACAGCAGCGAGCCGAGGCCGATGCCGACCGAGAACGTCGCGAGCAGGATCGTGACGACGTCAGGGCTCGCGGACAGCACGTCCTTCGCGAAATTGAAGAACGACGTGAGGAACGTCGCGCCGACGAACCACAGCCACGAGATGCCGAGCAGGCTCAGGAACACCGTGCGGTTCTGGCGCGCGAGCCCGAGGTTGCGCCAGGTCTCGCTGACCGGATTCCAGTTGATCACGAGATCGGGCTGCGGCGCCGGCGTGGACGGCACGCGCTGCGCGACGAGCCGCCCCGCGAGTGCGATGACGACGACGCTCACCGCGAGCACGCGCTCGCCGCTGCCTTCGATGCCCGCGGCCGCGCCGCCGATGAGCGTGCCGATCAGGATCGCGATGAACGTGCCCATCTCGACGAGGCCGTTGCCGCCGACCAGCTCGTGCTCGGCGAGATGCTGCGGCAGGTACGAATACTTGACGGGCCCGAACAGCGTCGAGTGCATCCCCATCATGAACGTGCACAGATACAGCAGGGTCGCGCTGTGCGTGACGAAGCCGGCCGCGCCGACCAGCATCAGCGCGATCTCGAAGGTCTTCACGAAGCGCGTGAGGGTCGCCTTGTCGTATTTGTCGGCGATCTGGCCGGACGTCGCCGAGAACAGCACGAACGGCAGAATGAAAATGGCGGAAATCAGGAATGCGGCCGTCTTCGCATCGACGCCGGAGAACCGTGCGGTGTGATAGGTGACGAGCGACGTGAAGCCGATCTTGAAGACGTTGTCGTTCAGCGCGCCGAGGAACTGGGTCGTGAAGAACGGCGCGAAACGGCGCTCGCGCAGCAGGTCGAACTGTGACGCGTGGGCGCGCCGTTCTGCGCGCTCCCCCGAAGTGGCTTGCGTTTGATCGCTCATGCGGAATACGCGTGCATCGTCTCGGCGAAGCTGCGCGGGCCTTGTGTTGTCGTTGAAAAAACGGCGGCGCAGGACAAACCTGCGCCGCCGCGTGCCGGATGGCGGCGCCCACGCATCACGGCGACGGGCGCGGCAGGGTTCACGGCTTGTGCGCTTCGGCTTCCGATTCCGGCCAGTCGCGGATGTATGCCTTCAGCATCCGGTTCTCGAAGCTCTGCGCCTCGACGACCGTCTTCGCGACGTCGTAGAACGAGATGACGCCCATCAGCACCTTCTTGTCGAGCACCGGCATGTAGCGCGCGTGGCGCTCGAGCATCATCCGGCGCACTTCGTTGACGTCGGTTTCCGGCGTGCACGTGAGCGGCTCGTCCATCACCTTGCGCACCTGCACGTCGCCGATCGCGCCGCCGTTGGTGTGCAGGCGCAGGATGATCTCGCGGAACGTCAGCATCCCGACGAGATCGCCGTACTCCATCACGACGAGCGAACCGATGTCGTGCTCGGCCATCGTATCGACCGCTTCGCGCAGCGGCATATCGGGCGTCACCGTAAACAGCGTGTTGCCCTTCACTTTCAGAATATCGCTGACGCGCATCTTAGTCCCCTCATGCTTGAATGCGAATGCAAAACCTCTTTCGATCCTATCGGAAAGCCTGTCAAAAGGAAAGCGCAGGCCGGTGCGGTCAGCCGCGCCCCGCTTGCGGATGCCGGCCGGCCGCCGCACAATGACCCCATCGACAGCCGCCCGAGGAGACGGCCATGGCGCATACGCATTCGGAGCAATTCGCGAGCTTCGCCGATTTCTACCCGTATTACCTGAACGAACACCAGAACCTGACGTCGCGGCGGCTGCACTTCATCGGCTCGCTCGGCGTGATCGGCTGCGTCGCGATGGCGATCGCGACGGGCCACTGGCTGTGGCTGCCGGCGGCGGTGGTCTGCGGCTACGGGTTCGCGTGGGTCGGGCACTTCTTCTTCGAGAAGAACCGCCCGGCCACATTCCGGCACCCGATCTACAGCCTGATGGGCGACTGGGTGATGTTCAAGGACATCTGCACCGGCAAGATTCCGCTGTAACCACCGGGCACCGCGCTCACGCGGGCCGCGGCGGCCGCGCGTGCGGATCGGACACGCCGTCAGGCGCCTGCCCGGGAATCCCCGCCGGCTGCGCGCCCGCGAGCCGGTGCGCGGCGATCAGCGACGCGAGCGACACGTCGAAGCGGTCGCTCGACAGCACCGCGAGCAGCGCCGCACCGTCGACATGGCTGCGGCGCCGCTGCAACTGGTAGGTCAGCTCCGTGCGGTCGATCACCAGCACGTCGAACAATTGCGCGAGCGTCAGCTCTTCCGGGTTCGCGAGCAGGATGAAGCGCGGCGTGGCATCGCCGCCGCCGTCGAGGCGCGCAATCCATTCCCGCTCTTCCATCGTCGTCAGCAACCGCTGCGCGGTTTCCATGTCGCACCGCAACATGGTCGCGAGCCGCATCGCCGTGTAACCGCGCTTGCCGGCCGCGCGCGCCTCGGCCAGCCGGGCGAGCAGCTCGAGCGCGTCGAGCAGGTCGCTGCCCGGATAGTGGATGCGGTGGAACTGGCCGACGCGGATCGCCGGCAGCGCAGAGGCCACCATCGCGCCGAGCAGCGCGATGAACCAGCTCAGGTACACCCACAGCAGGAACACGGGCAGCGCCGCGAACGCGCCGTAGACGGCCGTATAGGTCGGAATGCGCCGCACGTAGTAGCCGAAGCCGCGTTTCGCGAACTCGAACGCGATGGCCGCGAACAGCCCGCCGATCACCGCGTCGCGCCACGCGACCGTGCAGTTCGGCAGGTACACGTACAGCAGCGTGAACGCGAGCACCGTCAGCGGCAGCGACGCGAGCGCGAGCAGCCACTCGACGATCGACGTGGACGGCCCCGCGCCGGTGAACGCGAGCGACTGCGTGAACAGGTACGACGAGATCGACAGGCTCACGCCGAACAGCAAGGGCCCAAGCGTGATCAGCGCCCAGTATGCGAGCACGCGCTGTGCGAACGGCCGCGGCTTGCGCACCCGCCAGATCAGGTTGAACGCCGATTCGATCGTCATCATCGTCATCACCGACGTGACGACGAGCACGATCAGGCCGGCGGTCGTCAGCCCCTTGGCCTTCGACGCGAACTGGTTCAGGTACTTGAAGATCTGGACGTTGAACTGCGCGGGCATCAGGTGATCCGCGAGGAACCCCTGCAGCGAGATCTGGAACGACGCGAACATCGGGAACGCGGTGAACAGCGCGAACGCGACCGTCACGAGCGGCACGAGCGCCAGCATCGTCGTGAACGTCAGGCTGCCCGCCACTTGCGGGATGCGATCCTCGGCGCTGCGCCGGGCCGCGAACTGCGCGAGGCGCTTGAGGGTGTCGAGATCGACGCTCAACTTCGGCAAACGGCTTCTCCTTCCTGATGCCGCGCGCCTGATGGCGCGCCGCCGCCGCGCTGCGCGACGGCTTCAGCCCCTATAATAGCCGCTCGATCCAGCAGGGGCCGACTGCACCGGGCACGCGCGCGGCCGCACGCGGCTCCGTAGCCCATGAAAGACATCCTCGTCCTCTATTACAGCCGTCACGGCGCCACGCGCGACCTCGCGCTTGCGATCGCGAACGGCATCGACAGCGTGCCGGGCATGCAGGCACGCATCCGCACCGTGCCGCCCGTATCGACCGTCTGCGAAAGCACCGCCCCCGACATCCCCGCCGACGGCCCGCCGTACGCGGAACTGCGCGACCTCGGGGAATGCGCGGGCCTCGCGCTCGGCTCGCCGACCCGCTTCGGCAACATGGCCGCCTCGCTCAAGTATTTCCTCGACGGCACGACGCCGCAATGGCTGTCGGGCGCATTGACCGGCAAGCCGGCGAGCGTGTTCACGTCGACGGGCAGCCTGCACGGCGGCCAGGAATCGACGCTGCTGTCGATGATGCTGCCGCTGTTGCATCACGGGATGATGATCGTCGGCATCCCGTACACCGAATCCGCGCTCAGCACGACGCGCACCGGCGGCACGCCGTACGGCGCATCGCATGTGTCGCAGCACGATCGCGACGCGCCCGGCGGGCTGTCGGCGGACGAAAAGGCGCTCGCGGCCGCGCTCGGCGTGCGGCTCGCGCGCGCGGCGGCCGCCCTCGCCGCCGCCGAGGCCGCATGAACGCCCCCGCCCGCCCCGCCGTCGCGGCCCGGCCGCGTTATGCGCTGGCCGCCGCCGCGTGCCTCGTCGCGCTGATCGCGCTGTCGCTCGCGTGGGAGCTGTGGCTCGCGCCGCTGCGCCCGGGCGGCTCCGCGCTGATGCTCAAGGCCGTGCCGCTCGCGCTCGCGCTGCCCGGCGTCTGGCGGCGTAACATCTATACGTTGCAGTGGGCGAGCATGCTGATTCTCGTTTATTTCGCCGAAGGCATCGTGCGCGGCATGTCCGATCGCGGGCTGTCCGCCACGCTCGGCTGGTGCGAGACCGCGCTCGCCGTCGGCTTCTTCGTGGCGGCGCTGGCGTACGTCGCGCCGTTCAAGCGCGCGGCGAAAAAATCGCGCGCCGCGTCCTGACCCTTACGCGACAAGGTGATGATGTCCTCCGAAGCTTTCGTTTCCGCGTGCCGCGACGCGATCGGCGCCGACCACGTGCTGACCGACCCGCACGATACCGAACCGTTCCTGACCGACTGGCGGCGCCGCTACAAGGGTGCCGCGTGCGCGGTGCTGAAGCCGGCCGACACGGCCGAAGTCGCCGCGCTCGTGAAGCTGGCCAACGCGCACGGCATCGCGCTCGTGCCGCAAGGCGGCAACACGGGCCTGGCCGGGGGCGCAACGCCCGACGCGAGCGGCAGCCAGGCCGTCCTGAGCGTCGCGCGCCTGAACCGCGTGCGTGCGCTCGATCCGCACAACAACACGATCACCGTCGAAGCCGGCGTGATCCTCGCCGACGTGCAGGCGCGCGCCCGCGAAGGCGGCCGGCTGTTCGCGCTGAGCCTCGCGGCGGAAGGCAGCTGCACGATCGGCGGCAACCTGTCGACCAATGCGGGCGGCACCGCGGTGCTGCGCTACGGCAACGCGCGCGAGCTGTGCCTCGGGCTCGAGGTCGTGACGCCGCAGGGTGAGATCTGGGACGGCCTGCGCGGCCTGCGCAAGGACAACACGGGTTACGACCTGCGCGACCTGTTCATCGGCGCGGAAGGCACGCTCGGGATCATCACGGCGGCCGTGATGAAGCTGCACCCGCTGCCGGCCGCGCAGGTCACCGCACTGGCCGCGCTCGAATCGCCGCACGCGGCGCTCGATTTCCTCGCGCTCGCGCAGCGCGCGGCCGGGCCGCTGCTGACCGGCTTCGAGCTGATGTCGGATTTCTGCATGCAGCTGGTCGGCAAGCACTACCCGCAACTGCGCTACCCGTTCGCGCAGACGCATGCGCAGACGGTGCTGCTCGAACTGTCCGACAACGAAAGCGAAGCCCATGCGCGCGCGCTGTTCGAGAAACTGATGGAAGAAGCGTTCGAGGCCGGGCTCGTGGTCGACGCGGTGGTCGCGGAGAATCTCGCGCAGTCGCGCGCGTTCTGGGACCTGCGCGAGCACATCCCGCTCGCGCAGGCCGACGAGGGGCTCAACATCAAGCACGACATCGCGGTGCCGATCTCGTCGGTCGCGCGTTTCATCGACGAGACCGACACGGCGATCCAGCAGGCCGCGCCGGGCGCGCGGATGGTCACGTTCGGCCACCTCGGCGACGGCAACCTGCACTACAACGTGCAGATGCCCGAAGGCGGCGATCCGAAGGCGTTCCTTGCCGCGTTCCAGGCGCCGATCAACCGGATCGTCTACGACAACGTGCACCGCCACCACGGCACGATCAGCGCGGAGCACGGCATCGGCCAACTGAAGATCGACGATGCGCAGCGCTACAAGTCGCCGGTCGAAACGACGCTGATGCGCACGCTGAAGACCGCGCTGGACCCGCGCGGCCTGATGAACCCCGGCAAGGTCCTGCGCTGAACCCGCCCACTCCGGAGCGAAGCCCGTGAAAGTCCGCGTCCTGTCCGACCTGCATCTCGAGAGCAACCAGCCCGACACCATCGCGCATGCCGACGCGGACCTCGTCGTACTGGCCGGCGACATCCACAATCACGCGGAAGGGCTGCGCTGGGCCGCCGAGACGTTCGACCCGGAAGTACGCGTGATCTACGTGCCCGGCAACCACGAATACTACGACGGGGAATTCGGTGCGCTGGAGACGGCGATGCGCGACGCCGCGCATACGCTCGACAACGTGCATTACCTGAACAACGGCGTCTACGTCGATCCCGAACAGCGCTTCCGCGTGCTGGGCACGACGCTCTGGGCCGATTTCTCACTGTTCGGCACGGACGAGGCCAGCATCGCCAATGCAATCGACGCCGCGCTGCGCGTAATGCTCGATTTCAAGGGATTGATCCAGGTGACCTGGCCGCACGACGCGGCGCTGCATGCGGCACCGGGCGCCGCGGAACGGGATTTCTCGCCGGCCGACGCGATCGCGCTGCATCGGCAAGGCCGCGCATGGCTGGAAGCGCAGCTCGCGGTGCCGTTCGCGGGCCGGACGATCGTCGTCACCCATCATGCGCCGCACCGGCGTTCGCTGGCGGAACGCTATGCGCAAGACCTCGCTTCGGCGGGATTCGTCACGGACATGGCGGAACTGGTGCGTCCACCGGTGGATCTGTGGCTCCACGGCCACACGCATACGTCATTCGACTACGTTGCGGACGGCGGCACACGCGTGGTGTGCAACCCGCGCGGCTACATCCACCGGCGCACCGGCGAACGGGAAAATACCGCGTTCGCATGGGACAAGGTCGTCGAGCTCGGCTGAACGCCGGCCCGCCCGGCCGCGTTGCGCGGCCTGCTCCAACCCGGGCTGATACGGCCCGATCAGCGGTCGTTACGACGCGCGCCGTGCTGGGGCTCGCGCACGCGCACCGGCACCGGCTTCATCCGCGCCTTCGCCTTCATCGCACGCAGCAGGTCGCGGGTTGCCGCGGCGGCAGCGGCCGCGCCAAGCAGGACGCCAAGGCCGATCATCAGGTGCGTATCCATTGCTACTCCGGTGTGACGTATCTCGATAATTCCCACAGTATCAAACTGTCTGGCACGCGTTCGTAAAAAAATGTTGCGTGAAGGACAAATCTGGTCAGATTGCGGTCGACCGCGCGCTCATGTCGCACGCGTGTATTGCTCGAGCGCGGCTTCGTCGGCTTCGAGCGTGGTCGGCAGCTCGTCGCGCAGGAAATCGACCCAGGTGCGAATTTTCGCGTCGAGGTACTGGCGCGACGGATAGAGCGCGTAGATGTTCATCACGTGCGACCGGTACTCGGGCATCACGCGCACGATGTGTCCGCTGCGCAGCCAGCCGATCGCCGAATAAAGCGGCAGCCCGCCGACCCCCATCCCCTCCCGCACGGCCACCGCGAGCGCCTCGGCGACGTTCACGCGAAACGGCGGCGCCGTGATCGGGACGATCTCGTCGCCGTTCGGCCCCGCCAGCACCCATTCGTCGTAGTGAAAGCCCGGCGCGACCATCCCGAGGCACACGTGTTGCGCGAGATCCGCCGGCCGCAGCGGCACACCGTGCGCCTCGACGTAGCCGGGCGACGCGCACACCACGCTGTAGCTCTCGCCGAGCCGCTGCGACACCAGCCCCGAATCGGGCAGGTCGCGGCCGACGACGATCGCGACGTCGTACCCCTCGTCAAGCAGATCGGGCATCCGCTGCGCGAGCGTCAACTCGACGTGCACGTCCGGATAGCGCTCGCGATAGCGCGCGATGGCCGGCACCAGGTAGTGCTGGCCGAGGCTCGTGAAGCAATGGACCTTCAGCTTGCCCGACGGCCGCGCATGCGCGTCGCCAGCCTCGGCTTCGGCCTGGTCGACATACGCGAGGATCTGCTCGCAACGCTGCAGATAGCGCTCACCGGCTTCGGTCAGCGCGATCCGCCGCGTCGTGCGGTTCAGGAGACGCGTGCGCAGGTGCGCCTCGAGATCCGAGACCGCGCGCGACGCGTAGGCGGTGGTCGAATTCATCTGCTGGGCAGCCGCGGTAAAGCTTCCCGCGTCGACCACACGGACGAATACCCGCATGTTTTGTAACGTATCCATCCCAATACCCGTTTGAATCCGGAGGGATTGTTGCACAGAGGCCAACAAATATTATCTCAGGATTCGTAAAAATGACTTGCACCGTTGTCCATTTATTCAGGAATCACTGAAAAATATAATCGCATCCGGCTCATCTATATCCGAAAGGGAGAAAATCGTGCAGTCTCCGGCACCAAAAGGGACGCTCGCACTGGCGGTTCTTGCAGTCTCATTAATAATGGCCGGATGCGCGAGCATGGGCGACAACAAGCCGCAGTCGGCCCGCATCGAAGCGAACGCGCTCGACGCCGGCGCGGCCATCCGCGCGGCCGACCGGGACGCGGGCTGGCCCGCGGCCGACTGGTGGCGCGCGTACCGCGATCCGCAACTCGATACGTGGATCGCCGCCGCCCAGGCCGGCAACCCGACGCTCGCGGCCGCCGAGGCACGGGTACGCGAAGCGCAGGCAATGGCGCGTGTCGCCCGCTCGGCCGAACTGCCGCAGATCAACGGCAACCTGTCGCTGATGCGCGAGCACTGGCCCGACAACGTGTACTACGGCCCGGGCCCGCTCGCGAACGCCGATACCTGGAACAACACGGGCACGCTCGGCCTGTCGTACCACCTCGACCTGTGGGGCAAGGACAAGAACACGACCGAGCGCGCACTCGACACCGCGCATGCGACCGCCGCCGACGCGCGTGCGGCGAAGCTCGAGCTCGAAGTCAACGTCGTGCGCGCGTATGTCGGCATGTCGATGAACTATGCGCTGCTCGACCTCGCGCACGAAACCTTCGAACGCCAGCGCTCGCTCGCCGATCTCGCGCGCAAGCGCCTGCAGGCCGGCCTCGGCACGCAGCTCGAAGTAAGCCAGGCGGAATCGACGCTGCCCGACTACGAACGCCAGATCGACAGCTATGAAGAAGCGATCCAGCTCGCGCGCCACCAGCTCGCCGCGCTGGCCGGCAAGGGTCCGGGCGCAGGCGACGCGATCAAGCGGCCGCAGCTCTCGCTCGACGCGCCGGCCGGCCTGCCGTCGGCCATGCCGGCCGACCTGCTCGGCCGCCGCCCCGACGTGGTCGCGGCGCGCTGGACGGTCGACGCGCAGGCGCGCGGCATCGACGTCGCGAAGGCATCGTTCTACCCGAACATCGACCTGCTCGCGACGGTCGGCGGCTTCGGCGTGACCGCGCCGTTCACCGACTTCCTGCGCGCGATGAACGGCGGCTGGACGGCCGGCCCCGCGCTGTCGCTGCCGATCTTCGAAGGCGGCCGGCTGCGCGCGCAGCTCGGCGCCGCGAACGCCGGTTACGACCAGGCGGTCGAGCGCTACAACCAGACGATCGTCGGCGCGCTCAAGGATATTGCCGACCAGGTCGTGCGGATCCGTTCGCTCGATACGCAGAAGAAGGACGCCGCACGCTCGGTGGCCGCCAACGACCGCAGCTACCAGCTGTCGCGCGAAGGCTTCCGGCGCGGGCTGACCGATTACGTGAACGTGCTGATCGCGCAACAGCAGCTGCTGCGCGCGCAGGAGACGGCCGCCCGCATCGATGCGGAACGCCTCGCCGCGCATGCGCAGCTGATGGCCGCGCTCGGCGGCGGTGTCGAGACGGGTAGCGACGTTCGGGGCGGCCATCCGCCGCATGACGAACCCGCTGCGGCGGTCGCCCGGCCCGCGCAGGTCGCCACCGCCGGCGCGTCCGGCGTGCCGGCCGCACGGTAACGCGGAGCACCCGCCATGTCAGCCTCCTCCTCCGCTTCCACGCACGCCGGCGGTCCGCTCGCGGCCTGGTACGCCGCGTTCGGCGACTGGGCCCGCACCGACGGCGCCGCGTGGCTCTATCTGTTCAAGGCGCTGCTCGCCGCGTTCATCGCAACCGGCGTGTCGATGCGGCTCGACCTGCCCGCGCCGAAAACCGCGATGACGACGGTGTTCATCGTGATGCAGCCGCAAAGCGGCGCGGTGCTCGCGAAGAGCTTCTATCGCGTCGCCGGCACGATCTTCGGGCTCATCGCGACGCTCACGTTCGTCGGGTTGTTCCCGCAGCAGCCGCAGCTGTTCCTGCTGGCGGTCGCGCTGTGGGTCGCGCTGTGCACGGCCGGTGCCGCGCGCAACCGCAACTTCCGCAGCTACGGTTTCCTGCTGGCCGGTTATACGACCGCGCTGATCGGACTGCCCGCTTCGCAGCACCCGGACGGCGCGTTCATGAGCGCGCTGACGCGGGTGGCCGAAATCATGGTCGGGATCGTGTCGGCCGGCGTGGTCAGCGCGCTCGTGTTTCCGCAGTACACGGGCGAGCAGATGCGCACGACAGTGCGCAAGCGCTTCGGCAGCTTCGTCGACTACGTCGCGTCGGCGCTGTCGGGCAAGCTCGACCGCGCGCATATCGAAACCATCCATACGCGCTTCGTCGCCGACGTGGTCGGGTTCGAAGCCGCGCGCAGCATGGCCGTGTTCGAGGATCCGGACACACGGATGCGCAGCGGCCGCCTCGCGCGGCTGAACAGCGAATTCATGAGCGCGTCGAGCCGTTTCCATGCGCTGCACCAGTTGATGAACCGGCTGCATGCGATCGGCGCGCAGGCCGCGATCGACGCGATCGAGCCGTACTTCCGCGAGATCGCGCCGCTGCTGCTGACGCCGGCCGGCGAACCCGTGCGCACGTCGACCGACGCGGGGCATGCAGCCGAGCAGCTGCTCGCGTGGCGCGATGCGCTGCCGCGCCGCATCCGCGCGACGCGCGCGGCGCTCGAAACGCAGCCGGACTTTCCGCTGCTCGATTTCGACACGGCCGCCGAACTGCTGTACCGCTTCATCACCGACCTGCACGAGTACGCGGCGACCTACGCGTCGCTGTCGACGCCGACGCACGAACGCGAGCGCTGGATCGAACGCTATGAGCCGCGCACCAACATGACGGCGATGGTGATCGCGGCGATCCGCACCGCGACCGTGATCCTCCTGCTCGGCTGGTTCTGGATCGAGACGGCCTGGCCGAGCGGCGTGACGCTCACGCTGACGGCGGCGGCCACCTGCGCGCTCGCGTCGTCGACGCCGCGGCCGACCGCGATGTCCGCGCAGATGGGCATGGGGACGGCGCTCGCCGTCTGTACCGGCTTCCTGCTGACGTTCGGGATCTATCCGCACATCGACGGATTCCCGCTGCTGTGCGTCGCCCTCGCGCCGCTCCTCGCGATCGGCATCTTCATGACGTTGAAGCCGAAGCTCGCGGGCTACGGGATGGGCTACCTGATCTTCTTCAGCTTCCTCGCCGGCCCGGACAACATCACGCACTACGACCCGACCAGCTTCATGAACGACGCGCTCGCGCTCGTGCTGTCGATGCTGGTCTCGGCGATCGCGTTCGCGGTGCTGTTCCCGCCGACCGCGCCGTGGCTCAAGAAGCGGCTGTTCGCCGACCTGCGCCACCAGGCCGTCGCGGCCTGCCACGCGCGGCTCGCCGGATTGCGCACGCGTTTCGAGAGCGGTGCGCGCGACCTGATGTATCAGGCGCACACGCTGTCGGCGGACCAGCCCGACGTGCAGCGCGACGCGTTGCGCTGGATGTTCGCGGTGCTCGAAACCGGCAATGCGGCGATCGACCTGCGCCACGAGCTGGCGGCGCTGCCGCCCGACCCGCGTTATGCGCCGTCGATGCCGTGGCGTCGTGCGATCGAGACGATGCGCGGCGCGCTGGCGACGCTGTTCTCGAAGCCGAGCGCCGCACGCTTCGATGCGACGCTCGCCGCGACCAATGCGGCGATCGACGCGACCCGGCAGGCGCTCGACGTGTTCGCACCGACGCGCGACGAACGCCACCGGCTGCAGCGCATTCTGAGCCATCTTCATTTCGTGCGCACGGCGCTGCTCGATCCGGAATCGCCGCTCGAGCCGCTTTACCGCAACCGCCCCGTGCGTCCCCAACCTGGAGCCTCGTCATGATGCCGCGTGAAATCGCCATTCTCGATGCCTACATGCCCACGGTGGTGCTGATGTTCGTCCTGGGCGCGCTCGCGACCTGGGCCGTCGACCGCCTGCTTGCCTATACGGGCCTCTACCGGGTCGTCTGGCACCCGTCGCTGTTCCGGGCCTGTCTTCTCGTCTGCATTTGCGGCGGACTGAGTCTTGCCGTTTACCGTTGATTCCGAACCATCATGATTCTCAGAAAACTCTTCGGCTTCGTCGCGACCGCCGTCATCCTTCTCGTCGCGATCCTGATCGGGCGCTCGCTGTGGGTGCACTACATGGACGATCCGTGGACGCGCGACGGGCGCGTGCGCGCCGAGATCGTCAACGTCGCGCCGGACGTGTCGGGCGCGATCGTCGAGCTGCCCGTGCATGACAACCAGCTCGTGAAAAAGGGCGACCTGATCATGCAGATCGACCCGTCGCACTACCAGATCGCGGTCGAGCAGGCGCAGGCGGCCGTCGCCGCGCGCCGCGCGGAACTGCAGATGCGCCGCGACGATGCGGCCCGCCGCGCGGATCTCGATGCGCTCGTCGTGTCGAAGGAAAACCGCGAGAACGCGGCGCACAGCGCGTCGAGCGCCGATGCGCAGTACCAGCAGGCGATCGCCGCGCTCGACGCCGCGAAGCTCAATCTCGAGCGCACGCGCGTCGTCGCGCCGGTCGACGGTTACATCACGAACCTGCAGACGTTCAAGGGCAACTACGCGGTGGCCGGCCAGGCGAAACTCGCGATCGTCGACAGCCATTCGTTCTGGGTCTACGGCTACTTCGAGGAAACCAAGCTGCCGCGCGTGAAGATCGGCGCGCCGGCCGAAATGCGGCTGATGAGCGGCGGCGTGATGAAGGGCCATGTCGAAAGCATCTCGCGCGGCATCTACGATCGCGACAATCCGCAAAGCCGCGACCTCGTCGCGGACGTGAACCCGACCTTCAACTGGGTGCGCCTCGCGCAGCGCGTGCCGGTGCGCATCCGGATCGACGAGGTGCCGGCCGACGTGGTGCTGTCGGCGGGCACGACCTGCACGGTCATCATCGATCCGGACCAGCGAAAGAAGTCCTGATGGCCGGACGGCCGGGCGCGCTCAGGCCGCGATGCGAAAGCGCCCGACCAGCGACTTCAATGCCTGCGCCTGCTCGTCGAGCGCGTTCGCCGCGGCAGCCGCCTGTTCGACGAGTGCCGCGTTCTGCTGGGTGCCTGAGTCCATCTGCGTGACCGCGCGGCCAATCTCTTCGATCCCGGCGCTCTGCTCGTCCGATGCCGCGGAAATCTCGCCGATGATGTCGGTCACGCGCTTGACCGCGCGCACGACGTCGCCCATCGTGCGGCCCGCATCGTGCGCGAGCGCCGCGCCGTTCGCGACGCGCTCGACCGACGCGCCGATCAGCGCGCGGATCTCCTTCGCCGCGGTCGCCGCGCGCTGCGCGAGCAGGCGCACCTCGCCCGCGACCACCGAGAAGCCGCGCCCCTGCTCGCCGGCGCGCGCGGCCTCGACCGCCGCGTTCAACGCGAGAATGTTGGTCTGGAACGCGATCCCCTCGATCGTCCCGATGATGTCGCGAATGTTCTTCGCGCTGTCGTCGATCTCGCTCATCGTCGCGACCACCCGCCCGACGACTTCACCGCCCGTCTCCGCGACGGCCGACGCATTGGCCGCGAGCGTGCTCGCCTGGCGCGCATTCTCGGCGTTCTGCCGCACGGTCGACGTGAGCTGCTCCATGCTGGCCGCGGTGCGCTCGAGCGCGACGGCCTGCTGCTCGGTGCGCCGCGACAGGTCGAGATTGCCGGTCGAGATCTCGCCGGACGCGGCCGCGATGGCCTCGGCGCTGACGGCGATCTCGCCGACGGTCGCCGCGAGCCCCGTCTGCATCTCGGCCAGCGCGCGCACCATGCTGTCGCGGTCGTGCCGGCCGAGCGTGATCGGTCGCGTCAGGTCGCCGCGCGCGATGTCCGCGGCGATCGCCTTCGCATGCGCGGGCTCGCCGCCGAGCTGCGACGCGAGGCGGCGCACGACGCGCTCGGCGATCACGATCGCGAGCACGATCAGCGCGGCCGTCATCGCCGCGATCATCGCGAACGACGACGAGAAGATGGTGGCGGACGCATCGAGCGTCGCCTTCGACTTCTCGCCGCGCGTCTTCACGAGGTCGGCGACGAGTTTCTCGAGCTTGCCGGTTTCGACCAGCAGCGACACGTCCTGCGTGCCGACCTGCCAGTTCATCTGCGACAGGTCGAGCGGCTGCGCGCGCACCAGCGCGACGAAATCGCGCAGATGCGCGCTCCACGTGCCGACCGCCGTCGAGAACGCACGCAGCCGCGCCGAATCGTCGGCATCGGCCGGATCGGCGTAGCGCTGCAGCGTGCCGAGCGCCTGCCCGATCGACGCGAGCCCCGCGCCGACCTCGGCGCCCAGTTCGTCGCGCTCCTTCGCGGTGGTGGCGGTCAGCAGCATCTTCTGTGCACGGCTTGCCCGCAGCAGCTCGGCCCGGACCTCCTGCGCCGCGCGGCTCGCGACGTGGCCCTGCTCGTAGACCGACGCGATCGACGCGTTCAGCCGACTGATCTGCCACAGCGAAAACACGCCGATCGCGAGCGTGCCGGCCAGCAGGATCGCGAATGCGGCGCGCAAGGTCGACTTGACGGTCCACGGCCGGCGCTCGCGACGCGCCGCTCGCGTGCGCCGTGCGGCGCGACCGGCGGCCGCACCTGGCTGCGGATGCAATGATGCTGCTTTCATCGATATATCCCCGTATGGATCACGTTGCCGGATAGGTCGGTTCCGGCATTCCCGCGACGGCTGGCCATGCCGCGCGTCCTGCGCCCGCACGGCGGGTAGCCGGTGCCGGGCGCGGCGCGCCTGTTGTCATTGGGTTCATCTACGGCCGCCACCGCCGTTTCTTGAGTCCGGTCATACACGGATCCGGGCCCCGGCGCGGCTCCGCGGACGGGCGGACGCGTCGCCAGCGTTATACCCGGTCAAAAAAACGGGCACCGGCCGATCCGTCACATGAATGTCCGATTCGCGATAAAACTTGGCCTGACATTCTCGATACGCCACATTACACTTCTTTGACGCAGCAACGATTCAAAACGCGCCGATCCCCATCAGAGCGCGCCCGTCACCTCAACTCGTTCAGCTCACATGGAAACCAGCCTCGACACCGGAGTCGCCGGCGCAGCCGCCGCCCAGCCGTCCGCGCCACCCGTTCCCCGCACCGTCTATCCGGTGCTCGGCGCGATCAGCTTCTCGCACATGCTCAACGACATGATCCAGTCGTTGATCCTCGCGATCTACCCGATGCTCAAGAGCCAGTTCGCGCTGTCGTTCGCGCAGATCGGCCTGATCACGCTCACCTACCAGATCACCGCGTCGCTGCTGCAGCCGCTCGTCGGCCTCTATACCGACAAGCGCCCGAAGCCGTATTCGCTGCCGGTCGGCATGGGCTTCACGCTCGCGGGGCTGCTGCTGATGTCGGTCGCGCCGAGCTTCCCGGTGCTGCTGGTGGCCGCGGCACTCGTCGGCTGCGGCTCGTCGGTGTTCCATCCGGAATCGTCGCGTGTCGCGCGGATGGCGTCGGGCGGCCAGCACGGGCTCGCGCAGTCGGTGTTCCAGGTCGGCGGTAACGCGGGTTCCGCGCTCGGGCCGCTGCTCGCCGCGCTCGTGATCATTCCGCACGGCCAGCACAGCATCGCGTGGTTCTCGGCGGCCGCGCTCGTCGCGATGGTCGTGCTCACGCAGATCGGCCACTGGTACAAGAAGCATCCGTCGATGAAGAAGAAGGCCGTGTCGGCCGGCCACCCGACGCTGTCGCGCGGCCGCGTGATCGGCGCGATCGGCGTGCTGGTGCTGCTCGTGTTCTCGAAGTACTTCTATCTTGCGAGCATCAACAGCTATTTCACGTTCTACCTGATCGACAAGTTCCACCTGTCGGTGCAGGCCGCGCAGATCCACCTGTTCGTGTTCCTCGCGGCCGTGGCGGCCGGTACGCTGATCGGCGGGCCCGTCGGCGACCGGATCGGCCGCAAGTACGTGATCTGGGTATCGATTCTCGGCGTCGCGCCGTTCACGCTGCTGCTGCCGTACGCGAACCTGTTCTGGACGAGCGTGTTGACCGTGATCATCGGCATCGTGCTGGCGTCGGCGTTTGCCGCGATCCTCGTCTACGCGACGGAACTGATGCCCGGCAAGGTCGGGATGGTCGCGGGCCTGTTCTTCGGCTTCGCGTTCGGCCTGGGCGGCGTCGGCGCGGCCGTGCTCGGCCAGCTCGCCGACGCGACGAGCATCACGTTCGTCTACAAGGTGTGCTCGTTCCTGCCGTTGATCGGCGTGCTGACGGTGTTCCTGCCGAACCTCGAAAGCAGCCGGCGCAAGAAGGCGTGACAAGCCGGCCGCGGCGTGCGCGCCGCGGCCGGTCGACCGGCTTGAAAGGAGAAAACGACGGCGGCTTCAGGCCGCCGTCGTCGCATGCAGCGTCAGGAAACGCTTGAGGATGCCGGACGAATAGCTGCTCGCGATTGCCGACAGGAAGTGCGAGAACGACTGCGTCGCGTGATCGTCGGCCGTATCGGAGATCGTGCGCACGAGCGCGAACGGCACGTCGTGTTCCGCGCACACCTGCGCGATCGCCGCCCCTTCCATTTCGACCGCGAGCGCGTCTGGCAGCGCATCGCGCAGCGCGACGACCTCGCTCTCGCTCGACACGAACCGGTCGCCGCTGATGATGAGTCCGGCGTGCAGCTGGGCGCCGGCCAGCCCGAAGCGCTCGGCGAACTGTGCGCCCTCTTCCGCGACGAACAGCGTGCATGCGGCCCTGAGACGGGCCGTCAGTTCCGCGTCGGTCGCGAAACGCGTGATGCCGAGCAGCGGCACCTCGTAGCGCGGAAAGAGCGGCGATGCGTCGAGGTCGTGCTGCAGCAGCGTGTCGGCCACGACGACGTCGCCGACGCGCACCGTGCGCGACACGCCGCCCGCGACGCCGGTGAACACGACACCCGCGACGCCGAACACGTGGATCAGCGCGCTGACCGTCGCGGCGGCCGCGACCTTGCCGACCCGCGCGAGCGTGACGACGCAGGCAGCACCGTGCACGGTGCCGACGTGATAGTCGCGGCGGCCGAGCGTGACCGTCTTCATCGCGCCGTCGGCGCGCATCGCGGCGATCAGGTCGCCGAGTTCCTCGGGCAGCGCGGCCAGAATGCCGAGCGGGCGAGCCGCAGGCGTCACATCCGTGTCGATACCCATCATTCCACCGCCTGCAGTTTCGCGACCGCGAGCGCGAGCCATTTCTCGCCGTGCCGCTTGAACTTCACCTGTGCCTTCGCGTCGGTGCCGTTGCCTTCGAGCGCGGTCACCGTGCCTTCGCCGAACTTGGTATGGAACACCTGCTGGCCGACCCGGAAGCCGGTGTCGGCCGCGCGCTGCTTGTTCGCGAACGCGGGCAGCGGCGCGGTCACGGCCGCGTCGACGATCTGCTCGCGGCTGCCGCCGCCCGGCCGCGCGAACCAGTCGCGCCCGTAACCCGCGTTGTCCGACCGCCCGCCCCAGCGCGAACCGGCCTCGACCTTCGGCGTCAGCCACTTCAGCACGTGCTCGGGCAGTTCGTCGAAGAAGCGCGAGCGCACGTTGTAGCGCGTCTGGCCGTGCAGCATCCGGCTTTGCGCGAACGACAGGTAGAGCCGCTCCTTCGCGCGCGTGATCGCGACGTACATCAGCCGGCGCTCTTCCTCGAGGCCGTCCGATTCGAGCACGCTGTTTTCGTGCGGGAACAGCCCTTCCTCGAGGCCCGTGATGAACACGGCCGAGAATTCGAGCCCCTTCGCCGCGTGCACCGTCATCAGCTGCACGGCGTCCTGCCCGGCCTGCGCCTGGTTGTCGCCGGCCTCCAGCGACGCATGCGACAGGAAGCCCGCGAGCGGCGTCATCGTGTCGGGGTTCTGCGCCGGATCGCCGAGCGACGCCGGATCGAGCACGTCGACCGCGGCATCGTCCGTTGCCACGCCGAGTTCGGGCGCCGCGATCGCGCCCGCGCGCAGCGGGATCGAGCGCGCCGGCGTATCGAGCCCGTAACCTTCCTCGGCGACGAACGCGGTGGCCGCGTTCACGAGTTCCTGCAAGTTCTCGAGGCGGTCCTGCCCTTCGCGCTCGCCCTGGTAGAAATCGGAAAGGCCGCTCGCGCGCACCACGTACTCGACGGTCTCCGGCAGGTTCATCTGCTGCGTGTCGGCGCGCATCTTCGCGACCAGGTTCGCGAACCCGCCGAGGCTCGTGCCGGCCTTGCCGGTCACGTACGGAATCGCGGCGGCCATCGAGCAGCCGTACAGGCGCGCGGCGTCGGCCAGTTGCTCGATCGAGCGCGCACCGATCCCGCGGGTCGGGAAGTTCACGACCCGCACGAACGCCGTGTCGTCGCTCGGGTTGTCGATCAGGCGCAGGTACGCGAGCGCGTGCTTCACTTCCTGCCGCTCGAAGAAGCGCAGGCCGCCGTACACGCGGTACGGGATGCCCGACGACATCAGCGTATGCTCGATCGAGCGCGACTGCGCGTTGCTGCGGTACAGGACGGCCACTTCGCTGCGGGCCATCCCGGTGTTGATCAGCGAGCGGATCTCCTCGACGATCCAGCCGGCCTCCTGCGAATCGGTGCTGGCCTCGTACACGCGCACGGGCTCGCCGTGGCCCGCGTCGGTGCGCAGGTTCTTGCCGAGGCGGTGCGCGTTGTTCGAGATCAGCTGGTTCGCCGCGTCGAGGATGTTGCCGTGCGACCGGTAGTTCTGCTCGAGCTTGATCAGGTTGCGCACGCGGAATTCGTCTTCGAAGTCGCGCATGTTGCCGACGTTCGCGCCGCGGAACGCGTAGATCGACTGATCGTCGTCGCCGACCGCGAAGATCGCGTTCTGGCCGCCCGCGAGCATCTTGAGCCACGCGTACTGCAGCTTGTTGGTGTCCTGGAACTCGTCGACCAGGATGTGCTTGAAGCGCGCCTGGTAGTGCGCGCGCAGCGGCGCGTTGTACGCGAGCAGCTCGTAGCAGCGCAACAGCAACTCGGGGAAATCGACGACACCCTCGCGCTGGCACTGCTGGTCGTATGCCTGGTACAGCTCGACGAACTTGCGGTTGAAGCTGTCGGTTGCGTCGACCTTGTCGGGGCGCAGCCCCTGCTCCTTCGCGTTGTTGATGAAGTACTGGACGTTCTTCGGCGGGTACTTCTCGTCGTCGACGTTCGCCGCCTTCATCAGCCGCTTGATCGCGGACAGCTGGTCGGCGGTGTCGAGGATCTGGAACGTCTGCGGCAGGCCGGCGTCGCGCCAGTGCGTGCGCAGCATCCGGTTGCAGAGGCCGTGGAACGTGCCGATCCACATCCCGCGCGTGTCGATCGGCATCATTGCCGACAGGCGCGCCATCATCTCGCGCGCGGCCTTGTTCGTGAAGGTGACGGCGAGCACCGTGGGCGGCGACGCGTAGCCCTGCTGGATCAGCCACGCGATGCGCGTGATCAGCACGCGGGTCTTGCCGCTGCCCGCCCCTGCGAGGATCAGCGCCGGTTCGTTCGGCAACGTGACGGCGGCGTGTTGTTCGGGGTTCAGATTGGCGAGCAGATCGGGCATGGAGCGGCAGCGGGCGGGCGAGAAAAATGCGGACCCGACATTATAAGTCGGCCGCGCGCCGCCGTTCCCGATCCGTTCGATCGCGTGCCGCGAGCATGTTGCGGCCACCTCGCGACGGGCCCGTGCGGGCAAGGCGATGGCTGGCCGATGGGCATCCCTTTATAATTGTCAGATTCGGCATCCAATTCACGCATATTTCGGCAGATTTCCAACATGAGCGACAACACGCTTGCGAAGAGTTTCGAACCCCACACCATCGAAGCCCAATGGGGGCCGGAGTGGGAAAAACGCGGTTATGCCGCCCCGGCGTTCGACCCGGCGCGCCCCGATTTCGCGATCCAGTTGCCGCCGCCGAACGTGACGGGCACGCTGCACATGGGCCACGCGTTCAACCAGACGATCATGGACGGCCTCGCCCGCTACCACCGGATGCTCGGCGAGAACACGCTGTGGGTGCCCGGCACCGACCACGCGGGGATCGCCACGCAGATCGTCGTCGAGCGCCAGCTCGACGCGAAGGGCGTGTCGCGCCATGACCTCGGCCGCGAGAAGTTCGTCGAGCGCGTGTGGGAATGGAAGCAGCAGTCCGGTTCGACGATCACCGGCCAGGTGCGCCGCCTCGGCGCGTCGACCGACTGGTCGCGCGAATACTTCACGATGGACGACAAGATGTCGGCCGCCGTGCGCGACGTGTTCGTCACGCTCCATGAACAGGGCCTGATCTATCGCGGCAAGCGCCTCGTCAACTGGGATCCGGTGCTGCTGACCGCCGTGTCGGATCTCGAGGTCGTCAGCGAAGAAGAAAACGGCCACCTGTGGCACATCCGCTACCCGCTCGTCGACGGCTCCGGCTCGCTGACCGTCGCGACGACGCGTCCCGAGACGATGCTCGGCGACGTCGCGCTGATGGTCCACCCGGAAGACGAGCGCTACGCGCACCTGATCGGCAAGCTCGTCACGCTGCCGCTGACGGGCCGCGAGATCCCGGTGATCGCCGACGACTACGTCGACCGCGAATTCGGCACGGGTGTCGTGAAGGTCACGCCCGCGCACGATTTCAACGACTACCAGGTCGGCCTGCGCCACAACCTCGCGCCGATCGAGATCCTGACGCTCGACGCGAAGATCAACGACAACGGCCCCGAGCAGTATCGCGGCCTCGACCGCTTCGACGCGCGCAAGGCGATCGTCGCCGACCTCGACGCGCTGGGCTTCCTCGACTCCGTGAAGCCGCACAAGCTGATGGTGCCGCGCGGCGACCGCACGGGCGTCGTGATCGAGCCGATCCTGACCGACCAGTGGTTCGTCGCGATGACGAAACCGGCGCCGGAAGGCACGTTCCACCCGGGCAAGTCGATCACCGAGGTATCGCTCGACGTCGTTCGTGACGGCCAGATCAAGTTCGTCCCGGAAAACTGGACGACCACCTACTACCAGTGGCTCGAGAACATCCAGGACTGGTGCATCTCGCGCCAGCTGTGGTGGGGTCACCAGATTCCCGCGTGGTACGGCGAGAACGGCGAGGTGTTCGTCGCACGCAGCGAGGAAGACGCACGCGCGAAGGCCGCCGCACAGGGCTACACGGGCACGCTGACGCGTGACGAAGACGTGCTCGATACGTGGTTCTCGTCGGCGCTCGTGCCGTTCTCGTCGCTCGGCTGGCCGAACGAAACGCCTGAACTGCAGCACTTCCTGCCGTCGTCGGTGCTCGTCACGGGTTTCGACATCATCTTCTTCTGGGTCGCCCGGATGGTGATGATGACCACGCACTTCACGGGCAAGGTGCCGTTCCACACCGTCTACATGCACGGTCTCGTGCGCGACGCGGAAGGCCAGAAGATGTCGAAGAGCAAGGGCAACACGCTCGACCCGCTCGACATCGTCGACGGCATCGACCTCGAAACGCTGGTCGCAAAACGCACGACGGGCCTGATGAACCCGAAGCAGGCCGCGACGATCGAGAAGAAGACGCGCAAGGAATTCCCGGACGGCATCCCCGCGTTCGGCACCGACGCGCTGCGCTTCACGATGGCGTCGATGGCGACGCTCGGCCGCAACGTGAACTTCGACCTCGCGCGCTGCGAGGGCTATCGCAACTTCTGCAACAAGCTGTGGAACGCCACGCGCTTCGTGCTGATGAACTGCGAAGGCCACGACTGCGGCAGCGACAAGCCGGAGGTCTGCGGCGCGGGCGACTGCGGCCCGGGCGGCTACCTCGACTTCTCGGCGGCCGACCGCTGGATCGTGTCGCTGCTGCAGCGCACCGAGGCCGACATCGCGAAGGGCTTCGCCGATTACCGCTTCGACAACGTCGCGACCAGCATCTACAAGTTCGTGTGGGACGAGTACTGCGACTGGTATCTCGAACTCGCGAAGGTGCAGATCCAGAACGGCACGCCGGAGCAGCAGCGCGCCACGCGCCGCACGCTGCTGCGCGTGCTCGAAACGGTGCTGCGCCTCGCGCACCCGGTCATCCCGTTCATCACCGAAGCGCTCTGGCAGAAGGTCGCGCCGCTCGCGGGCCGCTATCCGCAAGGCAAGGCCGAGGGCGAAGCGTCGCTGATGATGCAGGCGTATCCGGTCGCCAACCTGCAGAAGATCGACGAGGCGTCCGAGCAATGGGCCGCCGACCTGAAGGCGATCGTCGACGCATGCCGCAACCTGCGCGGCGAGATGAACCTGTCGCCGGCGACGAAGGTGCCGCTGCTCGCGGCCGGCGATGCCGAGCGCCTGCGCTCGTTCGCGCCGTACGTTCAGGCCCTCGCGCGCCTGTCGGAAGTGCAGATCCTCGCGGACGAGGCAACGCTCGACAAGGAGGCGCACGGTGCGCCGATCGCGATCGTCGGCCCGAACAAGCTGGTGCTGAAGGTGGAAATCGACGTCGCGGCCGAACGCGAGCGCCTGTCGAAGGAAATCGCGCGCCTGACGGGCGAGATCACGAAGTGCAACGCGAAGCTCGGCAATGAGGCATTCGTCGCGAAAGCGCCGCCGGCCGTGGTCGAACAGGAGCAGAAACGCGTCGCGGAATTCCAGAGCACGCTCGAAAAACTGCGTGCGCAGCTCGATCGGTTGCCTGCGTAACAATCGGTAAGGCTGTTTGCGTTCACTATAATGGGGACGTGAACATACATCGTCTGACAAGTCGATTACAGGAATAAAGGTTCGATCATGTTGAAAGTCACCAAGGCGGTATTCCCCGTTGCCGGTCTCGGCACGCGGTTCCTGCCGGCAACGAAGGCGAGCCCGAAGGAAATGCTGCCGGTCGTCGACAAGCCACTGATCCAGTACGCGGTCGAGGAAGCGATCGCCGCCGGCATCACCGAGATGATCTTCGTCACCGGGCGCAGCAAGCGCGCGATCGAGGATCACTTCGACAAGTCGTACGAGGTCGAGGCGGAACTCGAGGCACGCGGCAAGGAAAAGCTGCTCGAGCTCGTGCGCAGCATCAAGCCGAGCCATGTCGACTGCTTCTACGTGCGCCAGCCGGAAGCGCTCGGCCTCGGCCATGCGGTGCTGTGCGCGGAGAAGCTCGTCGCCGACAACCCGTTCGCGGTGATCCTCGCCGACGACCTGCTCGACGGCAACCCGCCCGTGATGAAGCAGATGGTCGACGTGTTCGACCACTATCACAGCTCGGTGATCGGCGTCGAAGAGATCCCGCCGTCGGAGACGAAGTCGTACGGGATCGTCGACGGCAAGGAATGGGAAGAGTCGATCGTCAAGATGTCGGCGATCGTCGAGAAGCCGGCGCCGGAAGTCGCGCCGTCGAACCTCGGCGTGGTCGGCCGTTATATCCTGAAGCCGCGGATCTTCGAACACCTGCGCGCGCTGAAGCCCGGCGCGGGCGGCGAGCTGCAGCTCACCGACGCGATCCAGGCATTGCTCACCGATGAACAGGTGCTGGCCTACAAGTACCAGGGCACGCGCTACGACTGCGGCAGCAAGCTCGGCTACCTGAAGGCGACGGTCGAATTCGCGCTGCGCCACCCGGAAGTCAGTGCGGAATTCGAAGCCTACCTGCGCACGCGAGGCGGCGCGCATCCGGCCGCCTGAACGCGGCAAGGGCTCGCCCCGGCGGGTCCGCCCTCACCTTACCGGCCGCCGCTTCAGCGTGCTTCGGCCGGCTTCACCGAGACGACGCCCGGCATTGCGCCCGCGTCGTCTTTTTTCGTCTTGACCAGCCAGCCGCCGCCGGCGTCGAACGGCACCTTCGCGAGTGCGCTCTTCACGAGTGCCGGCGCGGCCTGCTGCGTGCCGGGATCGCGATCGCGCAGCGCGGCCGACACGCGGTAGACGTCGGCACCCGATTTCGCATCGACGAAACGCAGCGTCAGCACGTGGCGATACACGGTGCCCATGAACGGCAGCGCGAACGGCGCCGGCCCGTCGACCGTCACGCACGCGCTGCTCGCGGCGCCGCACCGGTCGGCGCTCGCCGCGACCGAGGCCGGCTGCGTGGCGTACGCGATCGACAGCCGGTAGCGCGCGGCCGCGAGCGGCTGCGCGTCGAAGCCGCGGCGCGCGAGTTCGTCGTGCACGAGTGTCTCGATCTGCCGGTACTCGGCATCATTGGCCTGCGCGGCCGTCCGCACGAAATCGTAACCGTGCGCGCCGGATGCAAACGCATTCGGCTGCCCGACCGCACTCACGCCGCTCGTCACGCCGGCGCAACCCGCCAACAGCGACGCCGCAAGCGCGGCCGCTGCCCATTGCTTTCTCATGACTTTCCCCAAATGCCTGCCGTCGCGCCCGGCCCTGTCAGGCGGACGGCTCGTCGATCGAGGGCAGCGACACCGTCACCGCGGTGCCGACCCCCACTTCGCTGTCGACCGTCACGCTGCCCCCATGGCGCGTGACGACCGTCTTCACGAATGCCATGCCGAGCCCGGAACCCGAAATCTCGGGCCGCTCGCCGGCGTGGAATCGCTTGAAACGTTCGAACAGATGCCGCTGATCTTCCGGCGCAATGCCGTACCCCTGATCGCGAATCGTACAGAACATCCGCTTCGACGCGTGCTCGACCGTCAGCGTACACGTGATCACGGTATCGGACGGACTGTATTTGACCGCATTGTTCATCAGGTTCACGAAGGCGCGCGTGATCAGCGAGCGATCCGCGCGCACCCAGCACATGTCGGCGCCGACCTCGGTGTCGATGCGGATGTGCTTCGCCTGCGCCTGCGGCCACACCTCGTCGCTCGCATCGATCAGCACGTCGACGAGGCTCGTCACTTCGAACTGGTACGCCTGTGACTCCGCGCGCGCCAACTGCACGAACTCGTCGGCGAGCGACAGCGCGCGGTGCGCATAGCGCTCGATCCGCGCGAGCAGCCCGCGCGTCGCGTCGGTCTCGACGCGGTCGCGCTCGATTTCGACGAGCGCGAGGATCGAAGCCTGCGGCGAGCGCATGTCGTGCGACAGCAGGTGCAGCGCTTCCTCGCGATGCCGCTCGGCCGCGTGCAGTTCGGTCACGTCGACGAGGCCGGCAATCCAGCCCGTCACGCGGCCCTGCGCGTTCGTACAAGCCGCGTAGCGTAACAGATGGTCGAGGCCGTCGCGATCGCGCACCTCGATGCCGCGCGCCATCGCGTCGTGCTCGGCCTCGAGCGTCGGGTCGAGCGCGGCCGGCCAGTGCTCGCGGATCGTCGCATCGTGCTCGGCGTTGCCGTCGACGGTCTTCATGAACGTCAGCTCGCCGAGCGCGGTGCGCAGCGGCCGCCCTTCCGGCAACGGCAGCGCGAGCCGCGACCCGTAGCGCTTCGCCGCATGGTTCGCGATCAGCACCGTGCCGGCCAGGTCGGTCACGAAGATCGGTTCCGGCATGCTGTCGAGGCTGTCCCACACGAAGCGCTTCATGTCCTGCACGCGCTGTGCGGCTTGCGCCATCAGCGCCATCTGCCGCTCGAGCACGTCGCCGCCGACGCTGCGCGTGCGCGGCGCCTCGGGCAGCAGGTGCGGCTCGTCGGCAAGACGCTGCAGCTCGCGGCGCAGGTACGACATCGTCATTTCCAGGCGTCGCCAGTTCCAGATCGGGTAGACGGCGATCAGCCCGAAGATCGCGGGGGCCGGCGACAGCCAGATGCGCGCCTCGAACAGCAGCGCCGTGCTCGCGACGACGGCGAGCGCGGCGAGGCTCAGCGTCAGCAGCAGCGCGCGCCACGGCGACAGCATCAGGAAGCCGCCGAGCAGCGCGGCGAGCGGCAGCAGCGACGCGGCGAACAGTCCCAGGCGCGACGCCGGCGAGATCGCACTGCCGGTCGCCAGCATGTCGAGTACGTTGGCATGGATGTACACGCCGGCGAGCGGGCCGAAGTCGCCGGACACGGGCGTCGCGAAGCGGTCGTACAGCCCCGACGCCGTCACGCCGACGACGACGATCTTGCCGCGCAGCGCGTCGGGCTTCACGCGCCCTTCGAGCACGTCGTCGAACGACAGCGTCGGATAGGCGGGCGTGTTGCGGCTGAACGGGATCAGGTAGCGGCCCTCGCCGGCCGCGTCGCGCGACAGGTCGTGCGCGCCCGCGCCCGGCGCGCCGCCGGCAGGACGCAGCCGGCCGCCCTGGATCGCGCGGTAGACGGGCACCATCAGCTGCGGCCAGCGCACGCGGCCGTCGCTTTCGAACAGCGCGACGCTGCGCACGATGCCGTCGCGATCGACTTCGAGGTTGATGTGGCCGAGCCCCATCGCGCGCGCGGCGAGCGCGGCCACCGGCGGATCGACGGTGCGCGTGCCGTCCGCCTGCTCGGGGCTCAGCAGCACGGGCAGGAAGGTCGGCACGTGGGTCATCGCGTCCGCGAACGCGCGATCCTGCGGCGACGGTTCGGTAAACAGCACGTCGTAGACGACGGCGGCCGGCTGCGCGCGGGCCAGCGTGTCGAGCAGCCGCGCATGCACGTCGCGCGACCACGGCCAGCGGCCGAGCGCCGATACGCTCTGGTTGTCGATGTCGACGACGACCACGTCGGGCGACAGCGGCAGGCTGCGCTGCATCAGCAGCCGGTCGTAGATCAGCCCGTCGACGCTCGACGACAGGCGGCCGAGCGCACACGCGAGAATCACCGCGATCCCGAGGCAGCCGATCGCGATCCATTCGATCAGGAAGCGGCGGCCGAGATGCCGCCGCGGGGAAACGGAGTCGGGTTTCATGCGCCGCGGATCAGCGCGACAGCGTGAACGCGCTGACCGGACTGGTCTTCTCGTAGAACTTGCCGCCTTCGTATTCCTCGACGGTCACGGCCCAGTAGTAGTCGCCGGGCGGCAGGTGCGCGATCGTGATCTTGCGCGCCTGCAGGCCGACCTCGTCGACGACCGGCGCGCTCAGGTCCTTCGAGCGCGACAGCACGAACCGGTAGCGTGCATCCTTGCCCGAACCGTTCGGCGACCAGCGGAATTCGTAGCCGCTCGCGGCGGGCGACGCACTCGCGTCGAGCCCCATCAGGCGCCGCTCGAACGCATAGATGCGCGGCACGCCTTCGAGACCGTTCTCGTCGATCGCGGCCACCCGCACGAAATACGTGCCGTTCGGCACATCGCGGAACACCGCGCGCGACGAAACGGTGCGCGTTTCGCGGAACGGGTCGAGCATCCCCGCGTCGTGCGCGATCTGCAGGTGGTACGCATGGGCCTGTGCGAGCGGCGCGACGTCGAACGCGACGTCGGGCTCGTCCTGCACCTTGTCGGGATGCGCGAGCGCCGGTGCGGCCAGCAGTTCGACGGGCGCGCCGACCGCGCCGGACGATGTCGCGACGCTGCCGAAGTTCGCATGCACGAGCGTCGGGTCGGCCGCCTGCCGGTGACCCGCGACGCCGACGGTGCCGTCGAGTACTTCGACGCGCGTCGACGCATTGCCGGCCGCATCGTAGTTCACGCGAAAACGCGTGCCGCGCACGCCGGCGACGACCGACGGCGAACGGATCTGGAAGCGGTCGTCGCGTTTCTTCAGATGGGTGACTTCGCTTTCGACCGAGCCGCGCGTGAGTTCGAACTCGCGATCGAGCGTGCCGGTCAGCACGGTGCGGCGCAGCGACTTCAGGTCGAGCTGGCTGTCGGGCGGCAGGCTCATGTGCGTGCCGTCGGTCAGCTCGAGCGTGACGAAACCGTTCGGGCCGGTGCGCACGCGGTCGCCCTCGGCGAGCGTCGCATCGTTCGCGAGCGGCGCGTAAGCGCCGCCGGACGCGCGTTCGGCCGTGCCCTGCACCGCGACGACGCGCGCGGTCAGCTTTTCCTTGCGCAGCCGCGCGACCGGCAGCTTCAGCGCGACGCCGGGCTGCAGGTGCTTCGGCGCGGGCACGCCGTTGATCCGCTGGAGCAGTTGCCAGTCGTCCGCGCCCTGCAGGTAGCGCGCGGCGACGTCGTACAGCGTGTCGCCCGCCTGCGTGCGGTAGACCACCATCTTGCCGGCGTCGGCAGGCGGTTGCGCAGCCGCATGTTGCGCGGCGAACGCGAACGCGACCGCGCAGGCCGTGCGCAACGCCACCGTGCGCAGGTTCGCCGTGCGCTGCGTGACGCCCGCGATCACTCCGGTTCTCCCTGGCCGACCCGCTCGAGCCGGTAGCCGTAACCGTAGATCGGCGCGAGGCGATAGCCGTTTTCGGGTCGCAGGCCGAGCTTGGTGCGCAGCATCGAGATGTGCGTATCCATCGTGCGCGACGGAATGTCGGTCGCCTGCTTCCACACGAGATCGAGAATGTGCGCGCGCGACAGCGGCCGGTCGAGATGCTGGAACAGCAGCAGCGCGAGTTCGAATTCCTTCTGCGTGAGGCTCACCGCCTTGTCGCCGACGTACGCCTGCTTCAGGTTCACGTCGAAACGGAACTGGTCGAACTCGCGAACGGTCGCCTCGGCATTGACCGGATACGCGCGGCGCAGCAGCGAGCCGATGCGCGCGCGCAGGATCGGGCCCGAGACGGGCTTGACCACGTAATCGTCGGCGCCGGCGTTGAGGATCTGCGTGATCCCCGCTTCGTCGTCGCGACTCGTCATGAAGATGATCGGCAGGCTGTGCTCGGTCTGATTGGCGCGCACCCACTTCAGCACTTCCTCGCCTGACATGTCGGGCACGTTCCAGTCGAGCACCAGCAGATCGAACGTCTCGCGCTGCAGACGCTTCTTCAGGGCCTTGCCTTCCTTGAACGCATAGCACGTATGGCCAACGGCCGTCAGCGTTTGACTGACGAAATCCGTCTGGGCCGGATCGTCATCCAGTACAGCAATTCTCATAGCACCCCGCAAATCAAAAGCGATTCGTCCAGTTCAGCTCCCCGCGCCCACCCCGCCGCGCAGCACGTGCGCGGATTCCGGATACCGGCCGGTGAGCCGTCGTTCGCCGCTCGCGCCACCTGCGCAAACCGGCGACCCCGGCTAAATATCTCAAAAACGGGGCACGGACGAACCGGCGATTTCATCATAGTAGTATGAAATTCGCCAAGAAATTGCGCGGACTACCGTCCTTTTTCGAATAATCCTTCCTGTCGTTCAATCGGACGCCTAGTCGGCGCCCGCGATGCCGGCTACCGGCTCGGCGAAATCGTCGGCCGTCACCCGGTGCGACAGCGGTTCCGGCGGCGCCGGTTGCGCGAGCATCCGCTGCAACTGGCCGCGCACGCGTTCCCACGCGCTGGCCGCGTAGTCGGGCTGGCCCGCCGCCCATGCCTGCGCCAGATCGAACACGCGCTCGATCGTCGCACCGCAGTAGGTCGGGCCCGAGCCGTCGTCCTGCGCGGCATCGCGCAGCCGTTCGTCGAGCCACTCGGCCAGCCACGGCATCTCGGCCGCGGCCGAATCCGCGTAGGCCTCCAGCGCGGCACGCGCGTGGCGATCCTGTTGCGGATCGAGCTCGATACGACTCAGCTCCGACGCGCGCACAGGCGCGATGCATCCCGCTTCGGATGGACTTCGAATGGTCCCTGGTCTGAAGGACATGTCCTCTCCCCGTTTGTACGACGGTAGCGTCAGGCATGGCCCCCGTGCCCGCCCTGTGACGTACCGTGGCCGGTGCCTCCGCTGCGAGCGGATGACCGGCCGCGTCAGTATACGCAGCAGGCAACGAAGCGAGGTTTAAGAATTGTCAGAGGCGCGGCCGGTCGGTGCCGGGCGCGGCGGACACGTGATGCGGGCCGTCAGCGGCGGCGCATCAGGAACACGAAGGTCTTGTCCTGCGTCGTCGATTCGACGATCTCGTTGCCCGTCTGCTTCGCGAACGCGGCGAAATCGCGCTGCGAACCCGGATCGGTCGCGAGCACCTTGAGGATCTGCCCGCTTTCCATATCGGCAAGCGCTTTCTTGGCACGCAGGATCGGCAACGGGCAATTAAGCCCGCGCGCGTCCACTTCCTTGTGAATCTGCATCGGCTGTCGACCTTCGAATGACGCGCCACACGCGGCGCGGGAGGAAGCAGCGATTTTACCGCAGCACCGCGTCGGCCGCCCGGGCGGCCCGCGGCCCGGCGCCCGCGGGCGACGCCGTCAGGTGCCGGAAAAGCCGCCCGCGAGCCGTTCGCGCAGGTGCCGCACGAGCGCGCGCACCGCTCTCGGCACGACCGGGCTGTACGGGCGGATCGCGAAGATGTGGTCGCCGAACGCGCCCGACGGCCGCCAGCCGTCGAGCAGCGCGACGAGCCGGCCGGCGTCGAGATCGCGCCGCGCGCTGAAATCCGGCAGCAGCGCGATGCCGAGCCCGCCGAGCGCGGCCTCGCGCATCGCCTCGCTGTTGTTCGCCGCGAAACTGCCACGCACCGGCACGCTCACGCGCTGGCGCCGCCGGCCGTCCGGCTCGAAGCTCCAAGCGGCCGGCTCGTTGTCGCGCAGGTAGCACAGGCAGCTGTGATCGACGAGTTCGCTCGGGTGCCGCGGCGCGCCGCGCGCGTCGAGGTAGTCGCGGCTCGCGACGAGCAGCGAGCGCGTGTCGCACAGCTTCCACGCGACATGGGTCTGCGGCGCGGTGGTGGTATGGCGGATCGCGAGGTCGAAACCCTCCTGCGTCAGCGAATGCAGCCGGTCCGACAGGTCCAGCTCGATGTGCACGCCGGGATGCTGCCGCAGGAAATCGGGCAGGTGCGGCACGACCTGCTGGCGCCCGAGCGCGACCGGCGCCGTCACGCGCAGCAGTCCGCGCGGCTCGCCGGCCAGATCCTTCACGCGCGCGAAATGCTGCCCGATCGACTCGAACGCGTCGCGCGTGCTGTCGACGAGCGTCTGGCCCGCATCGGTGAGCCGCACGCTGCGCGTCGTGCGGCGCACGAGCGGCACGCCCGCCGCCTTTTCGAGATCGGCGATGCGCTGGCTCATCGCGGCCTTGCTGATGCCGAGCCGCTGCGCGGCGGCCGTGAAACTGCCGGCCGCGGCCAGTACCGTCAGCGAATGGATATGCGGCCAGAGCGCCTGGACATTTTGCTGATTCATCCATCGATTATTCAGAATTCTGAACAGTGAATCAAGTTGCGCGGTCTTCTCCCGCCCCGCCGGTTTCCCTAGACTAGGTACCGTTCCCCCTCATCCCCAGGAGACACGATGAATCCGGTTCCCGCGTACACGTCCGATGCCGACGTCGGCCACTATGTCGACGGCGCGCCCGTTGCCGGCCGCAGCGGCCGCTTCCAGGACGTCCTCAACCCGGCGCTCGGCCGCGCGGTGCGCCGCGTGGCGCTCGCCGACGACAGCGAAGTGCAGCAGGCCGTCGCCTCCGCCCACGCCGCGTTCCCGGCCTGGGCCGCGACGCCGCCGATCCGCCGTGCGCGCGTGCTGCACCGCTTCCTGCAGCTGATGAACGAGCACCAGGACACGCTCGCGGCGATCATCACGGCCGAGCACGGCAAGGTGTTCTCCGACGCGCAGGGCGAAGTCGCGCGCGGCATCGACATCATCGAATTCGCGTGCGGCGTGCCGCAGCTCCTGAAGGGCGATTTCACCGACCAGGTCAGCACCGGTATCGACAACTGGACGATGCGCCAGCCGCTCGGCGTCGTCGCGGGCATCACACCGTTCAACTTCCCGTGCATGGTGCCGTGCTGGATGTTCCCGGTCGCGATCGCGACGGGCAACACGTTCGTGCTGAAGCCGAGCGAGCGCGACCCGTCGGCGGCATTGTTCATCGCCGACCTGTTGACTCAAGCCGGGCTGCCGGCCGGCGTATTCAACGTCGTGCAGGGCGACAAGGGCGCGGTCGACGCGCTGCTCGACCACCCGGACGTGCAGGCCGTGAGCTTCGTCGGCTCGACGCCGATCGCGGCCTACGTGCAGCAACGCGCGGTGCAGTCCGGCAAGCGTGTGCAGGCACTCGGCGGCGCGAAGAACCACCTCGTCGTGATGCCCGATGCGAACATCGAGCAGGCCGTCGACGCACTGATCGGCGCTGCGTACGGTTCGGCCGGCGAGCGCTGCATGGCGATCAGCGTCGCGGTGCTGGTCGGCGACGTCGCGGACAAGATCGTGCCGGCCGTGGCCGAGCGCGCGCGCAAGCTGGTGATCGGCGACGGCATGTCGCCGGAAGTCGAGATGGGCCCGATCGTCACCGGCGAAGCGCTGAAGCGCATCGAAGCTTATATCGAGCAAGGCGTGAGCGAAGGCGCGCAACTGGTGGTCGACGGCCGCGGGCTGCGCGTGCCGGGCCGCGAGGCAGGCTTCTTCACCGGCGGCACGCTGTTCGACCACGTGACGCCCGACATGCGGATCTACAAGGAAGAAATCTTCGGGCCCGTGCTCGGCTGCGTACGCGTGAAGGATTTCGGCGAAGCGGTCGACCTGATCAACGCGCACGAATTCGGCAACGGCGTGTCGTGCTTCACGAGCGACGGCGGCATCGCGCGCGAATTCGCGCGGCGCATCCAGGTCGGGATGGTCGGCATCAATGTGCCGATTCCGGTGCCGATGGCGTGGCACGGCTTCGGCGGCTGGAAGAAGAGCCTGTTCGGCGACATGCACGCGTACGGCGAGGAAGGCGTGCGCTTCTACACGCGCCAGAAGTCGGTGATGCAGCGCTGGTCGTCGAGCATCGGCAAGGGCGCCGAATTCGCGATGCCGACCGCGAAGTAAGCCAGGCGGTGCGCCGCCCGCCGATCGATTGCGCGGGCGGTGCGCCGGCAGAACCCGTAACCCGTCAGCCGGCTTTGCTGCCGTGCGCGCCGTCGGCGGTCGGCAGGTACGACAGTTCGAGCCGGTACGCGAGCGCGACGAACAGGCTCTGCGCGAGGCCCATCGTGGCCGTCAGCGCGCGGAAACCGAACGTCTCGCTGTCCTGCACCATCAGCGTCACCTCGGCCTCCCGCGCGAGCGGGCTCATCCGGCTGTCGGTGATCGCGATCAGGCGCGCGCCGCGCTGCACGGCCTGCTGCGCGACCTGCACGGTCTCGTCCGCATACGGCATGAACGAGATGACGATCATCACGTCGCCCTTGCGCACCGACCGGATCTGCCCGAGATGCATGCTGCCGAGCGCGCTGAACAGCCCGATGCGCTTGTCGGTGTGCTGCAGCGCATAGTCGAGATACACGGCGATCGGAAACGCGCGCCGCGAGCCCGCGATCCAGATGGCCTGCGTGTCGGCGAGCAGGTCGACGGCCTGCGCGAGCGCCTGCGGATCGAGCGTCTGCCGCAATTGCTGCATCCCGGCAATGCTGCCCTTGATGAATTCGTCGGCGATCTGCTCGGGCTGCAGGCTCGACGAACCCGATTCGATCACGTCGCGCAGCCGCAGGTTGTATGCGCGCCCCGGCGCGATCTGCTGCGCGAGCCCTTCGCGGAACACCCGCTGCATCTCGGAGAAGCCGGAGAAGCCGAAGTGCTTCGCGAAGCGCACGACCGCGGACGGCTGGACGCCGCACGCCTCCGCGAGCGACTGGATGCCTTCCAGCCCCAGCTGGTCCCGATGGGTTTCCACGTGGCGCGCAATGACCTTCAGGCGATTGCTGAGGCCGTCGTATTCCTGCGTCAGGTGCTGCAGGAACTGCTCGACGGTGGCGGGAGGTTTCTCGGATGAACTCATCGGATAGCGCGAAGTTGACGGCCCCGATGCGCGCGCGGCACTGACGGACGCGGCCCGGGACTCACCTGGATACATGCATGAAGGGCGAATTTAATCACGTTTGCGGCACGGCCCGCGCCGCGCGGTTCGCTCCCACGCGCTCGATCATCACTTGCACACGCTCCACGGCAGGACTGGAAGCGATTGTCCAACGCTCTCGCGGCGTCGTAAAGATTAGGGCGTCTACCGAGTGCCCGTCGAGGCCGGCTGCCGGTGCGAAGCGGTACGCAGCGCCGCAACCGGCCCGTCGGGTGCGACTCAGCGATAGTCGACCCACACGCTGCCCGCGTCGGCGGAACGCACGCAGTTCTCGACCCATCGAACGCCCTCGACGCCCGCGTGGACGTCCGGAAAGCGGATCGTCTTCAACGCCGCGGCGTCGCCGCGATCGGCCGCGTCCATCGCGAGCGCGAAACGCTGGTATAGGTTCGACCAGGCCTCGAACAACCCTTCCGGATGCCCGGCGCCGATGCGATCCTCGCGCAATGCGTGCGGATGCAGATAACCCATCCCGCGATCGAGCACCTGCGCGGGCTGCCCCTGCACTTCGTAGCGCAACTGGTTCGGATGCTCGTCCCACCATTCGACGCTCGCCTTCGAGCCGATCACCCTCACCTTCTGGCTGTGCATCGAGCCCGCGTTCACCGCGCTCGACCACACGTAGCCGATCGCGCCCGACTCGTATTCCATGATCGTGAACGCGTTGTCCTCGAGCGGCGCGCGGCTCTTCACGAAGCTCTGCCGCGAACACATCAGCCGCCGGATCTTCAGCTCGGGCGCCATCACCTCGGAGATGTACAGCGGATGCGTGCCGATATCGCCGAGCACGTAGCTCGGGCCCGCGAACTTCGGGTCGACCCGCCAGCGCGCGGCCGCGCTCGCGGCCTCGACACCCTCGCTGTGGAACCCGTGCGCGAACTGCATCTGCACGATGCGGATCTCGCCGAGATCGCCGCGCGCGATCATCTCGCGCGCCTGTTCGATCATCTGGTGCCCCGAGTAGCCGTACGCGACGCCGACGATGCGGTTCTTCTCGACCGACAGGCGCTGCAGCGTCTCGGCCTCGTCGGTCGTGAAGCACAGCGGCTTCTCGCAGACCACGTGCAGCCCCGCGTTCAGCGCGGCGCGACAGATCTCGAAGTGCGTGTTGTTCGGCGTCGCGATCGACACCGCGCGGATGCCGTCCGGGCGGCGCGCCTCGGCCTCGAACATCGTCGCGTAGTCGGGATAACAACGGTCCGCCGCGACGCCGAGCTTCACGCCGAACTGGCGGCCGCGCTCGGGGTCGATGTCGAACGCGCCGGCAACCAGCTGGAAGCTGCCGTCGCGCAACGCGGCCGACCGGTGGCTATAGCCGATCTGGCTGCCGAGCCCGCCGCCGACCATGCCCCAGCGAATCGAATGTCCAAGCAGAATCTGTCCGTCAATCATGATGATGGTGTTCCTGGTCCGTGTTCAGGGGTTCATGCGAAGCCGGCCGACGCGAGAAACGCGCGGCTCGCGGCAACATCGCGCAGGCTCGTGCCGGCATTGCGCGGATCGCGCTCCTGTTCGATCGTGATATAGCCCGCGTAGCCGATGTCGTCGAGCGCGCGCCGGATCGCCCGGTAGTCGAGCACGCCGGTGCCGATCGGGCACATCACGCCGCGCGCGCACGCGGCGAAGAACGCGATGTGCTCGCCCATCACCGCGTCGTACACGGCTGCGTCGATATCCTTGAAATGCACGTAGTCGACGCGTGCCGCATGACGGCGCAGCCACGTCTCCGGGTCCATGCCCGAGTAATGCAGGTGGCCCGTGTCGAGGCAGAGGCCGACCGTGTCGGCCGGAAGATCGGCGACGATCCGGTCGATCTCGTCCGCGAACTCGATGTAGCCGCCCGCATGCGGATGGATCACTGCGCGCACGCCGAACTCGTCGCGCGCGAGCGTCGCGATCTGCCGGATGTGGTCGACCATCCGCGCCCAGCGTTCGTCGGACAGCCGCGGCGCGCGATCGGCGTGGCCGGCCGCGTAATCGCGTTCTTCGTGCCCCCAGTCCATCACGACCAGGTACGGCGCCGCGTAGCGCTGGCCCTGCTGCGTCGGCAGCTTCGGCAGCCGCGTGATCAGCGCGCAGATCTCGCGCGTCTGGCGCAACAGGTTCGGCAGGTTCTCCGGCGACACGAGATCGTCGAAGATCGTGCCGGCGGTGATGCTCAGGCGCTGCCGCTCGAGCTCGGCGCTCACGACGTCGAGCTCGAGCGGGATATAGCCGTAGGGCCCAAGCTCGATGCCCGAATAGCCGGCCTGCGCGGCCTCGGCGAGCACGTGCCGCCACGGCGGCAGGTGCGGGTTCTTCACGTCGTCGACACCCCAGCAGCACGGGGCGCAACCTATCTTCATCGTCATGTCGGTCAGTCCGGCAAGTAAGCGGCGCGCGGCTACGCTTCAGCCGCGATAGAACGCGGGGCGATCGGCCATCGCGATCGGCTCGACCGCGCCGCTGCGCTGCGCACGCACGCAGGCGTCGGCGGCGACCGCCGCCGCGTAACCGTCCCATGCGGACGGACCGGTCAGCGCACCCTGCCGCACGCCGTCGATGAACGCCTGCAGCTCGACGTCGTACGACGCGATGAAACGCTCCTTCCAGTCGGTCATGATCTCGACCGATTGCCGCGCCGCGCGCTTGAGGCCCACGGCCGGCGGATCGGGCAGCTTCGCGATGCCCTGCTCGCCGACCACCTCGCACTGGATGTCGTAGCCGTACTGGCAGTTCACGAAGATCTCGACGTCGATGCGCACGCCGCTCGCGGTTTCCAGCAGCACGATCTGCGGATCGGCGAGATGCGCCGACGCATGGCGCGTCTTCTTCGGATAGACGACCTGCGCGCTCGTGTAGTCCTCGCCGAGCAGCCAGCGCAGCACGTCGAGCTCGTGGATCAGCGTGTCGGTGATCGCCATGTCGGTCGTGTAGCGCTCGCCGACCGACTGGTTGCGATGCGCGCAATGCAGCATCAGCGGCGCGCCGATCTCGCCGCTGTCGATCACGCGCTTCAGCGCGCGATAACCTTCGTCGTAAGGCCGCATGAAGCCGACCTGCACGAGCCGTTTGCCGTGCGCGACTTCGGCTTCGACGATCCGCATGCAGCCTTCGGCCGTGACGGCGAGCGGCTTCTCGCAGAACACCGTCTTGCCGTGCGCGATCGCGTCGAGCACGAACGCTTCGTGCGTCGGCCCCCACGACGTGACGAGCACGGCCTGCACGTCGGCGGCCGCGACCACGTCATGGCCGTCGGCATAGATCTCGGCATCGAGCCCGAACTTCGACACCGCATCGCGCGCCTGCTGCGGATCGATGTCGTTGACGGCCACGACGCGCGCGCCGGACAGCGTGCGGGTCAGTCTGCGGATATGGTCCTGGCCGATCGCGCCGCAGCCGATCACGCCGATTTGCAAGGTCATCTAGAGGTCTCCAGTCATTCATCAGCGGCGCGGCCCGTGCCGCACCGGTCAACAATCTCTCAGCGCGCCGCGTGATCGAAATGGCGATCGACGTAGCGCTGGATCGTGTCGCGCATGTAGCGCGACGACGCTTCCGCGCGGTCCTCCCACGCGAACACGCACGACGACATCACGCCGTCGAAACCCGCGGCGCCGAGCGCGCGGAAGAACATGTCCCAGTCGATCTCGCCCTGCCCGATGTCGAGATGCTGGTGCACGCGGATCTGGTTCGAGCCCGGCGGATTCACGATGTAGCGCAGCTGGCTGCTCTTGCGGTGGTCGAAGGTGTCGGCCACACGCACGTGCGCGAGGATCGGCGCGGCCTGCGCGATCATCGCGGCCATGTCGTCGCCGTAGTAGAACGTGTGCGGCGCGATGTACGACAGCTTCAGCGACGGCGAGCCGAGGTTCGTGACGATGTCGATCGCCGGCTGCAGCTGCTCGATCCAGTCCTCCGGATGCGGCTCGACCGACAGCACGATGCGTTCGCGCTCGAGGATCGGCAGCAGCTCGTCCATCGACCGGAACCACGCGGCCTCGCACAGCTCCTTCGGGTTCGCGCCGGGCCGCTCGCCGACCGAACGTTCGGGCGACGCGCCGCGGCCGACCTCCGACACCATCAGCGTGCACTCCATCTCGACCGCGACCTCGATCGCCCGCTTCCAGCAGCGCACGGCCCATGACCGCTCGTCCTCGAACGGGCTCGCCCACCGGTACATCGGCTGCAGCGACGCGAGGCCGACGCCGCTCGCGCGCATCGCCTGCCGGAACCCGGCCATGCGCTCGCGCGTCGCACGCGGCATCACCCACCAGTCGAGAAAGTCGCTGCGCGGCGACAGCTCGATCTGGTCGTAGCCGAGCTCGGCCACCGCGTGCGGCAGCCGGTCGAGCGGCAGGTGGCGAATCATGTAAGGGTCCAGCGCGATCTTCATCAGGCATCCTTGGCGATAGCGGATTCCGGTCGAACCGGCAGGGTCAGCGACGCGACTTCTTGTTGCGGTACTGGTCGGCGATCACGGCCGCGACGATGATCGCGCCCTTGACCATCTCCTGGTAATACGCGTCGATGCGGATGAACGTGAAGCCCGACGTCATCACGCCGAGGATCAGCACGCCGATCACGGTGCCCGTCACGCGGCCGAGGCCGCCCGACAGCGACGTGCCGCCGATCACGACCGCCGCGATCGCGTCGAGTTCGTACATCACGCCCATGCCCGACTGGCCCGAGATCGCACGCGCGGCCGTCACGGTGCCGGCGATCCCGCTCAGCAGGCCCGCGATCGCATAGACGAAGATCAGGTGACGCGTGACGTTGATGCCCGACACGACAGCCGCATGACGGTTCGCGCCGATCGCGTACGTGTATTTGCCGAAGCGCGTATAGCGCAGCACGACGTGGAAGATCGCGGCGATCACGAGGAAGATGATCACCGGGTTGGCGCCCGCGCCGATCGCCGCGAACGGGTCGGTCAGCATCGACACCGGCATCCCGTTGGTGAACCACTTCGCGAATCCGCGCGCGGCCACCATGGTGCCCAGCGTCGCGATGAACGGCGGAATGCCGGTCAGCGCGATCAGCGAGCCGTTCAGCAGCCCGACCAGCAGCCCGACGCACACGCCGGCCAGCACGGGCCAGATGATCGGCAGGTCGGTCAGGTGCGGAAACACCGCGCGCGGGAAGTCGGACACCTGCGCGAGGCTTGCCGACACGACGGCCGCGGCGGCCACGACCGACCCCGACGACAGGTCGATCCCGCTGGTGATGATCACGAGGTTCACGCCGACCGCGATGATGCCGATCACGGCCATCTGCAGCACGATGATCTCGAGCCGCTCGGCGTTGAACAGGAAGCTCTGGCCGACGACGATCCAGCCGACGATCTCGAAGAACAGGCTGATGCCGACCAGCACCAGGAAGATGCTCAGCTCGGGCGGCCACTTCGTGTGCCGCGCCTTGATGGTCATGGTCTGCGCATCCGCGACCGGGTTCAGGTTGCCCATTTCTTTGTCTCCAATCTTGGTTCGGCTCAGCGCGACGCGAGATCCATGATGCGGACCTGGTCGGCGTCCTTGCGTTCGACGATGCCGGTCATGCGCCCTTCGTGCATCACCATGATCCGGTCGCTCATGCCCAGCACCTCCGGCATCTCCGACGAGATCATCAGCACCGCGACGCCCTTGCCGGCGAGTGCGCTGACGAGCCGGTGGATCTCCGCCTTCGCGCCGACGTCGATGCCGCGCGTCGGTTCGTCGAGGATCAGGATGCGCGGTTGCGTGAGCAGCCAGCGGCCGATCAGCACCTTCTGCTGGTTGCCGCCCGACAGGTTCTGGATTTCCTCGTGCAGCCCGGGCGTCTTCACGCGCAGCGTCCGGCTCATTTCCTCGCAGTCGCGCTTGAGCTGCGCCTGCCGCACGAAGTTGAACTTCACGTAGCGGTTGCTGAGCACCGCCGCTTCCATGTTCGCGAGCAGGTCGAGATTCAGGAAGCAGCCGGTGTCCTTGCGGTCCTCGGTCAGGAACGCCATCCCGTGCTTCATCGCCTGCGCGGGCGTCGCGATCCGCACCGGCTTGCCGTCGATCCGGATCTCGCCGGTCGTGGCCGGCACGACGCCGAACAGCGCCTCCGCGACGTTCGAGCGCCCCGAGCCGACCAGACCCGCGACGCCGAGGATCTCGCCTGCACGCAGCTCGAAGCTCACGTCGCGAAACACGCCTTCAACGCCGAGGTTCTTTACCGACAGCACGACTTCGCCGATCGGCACCTCCTCCTTCGGGAACATCTGCGTGATCTCGCGGCCGACCATCATGCGGATGATGTCGTCGCGCGTGACGTCGGTCGATGCATGCGTGCCGATGTACTTGCCGTCGCGGAACACCGAGAACTCGTCGGCGATCTCGAACAGCTCGTTCATCTTGTGCGTGATGTAGACGATGCCCTTGCCCTGCTCGCGCAGCTGGCGAATGATCCGGAACAGGTGCGTGACTTCCTTGTCGGTCAGCGCCGACGTCGGCTCGTCCATGATCAGCACGTCCGAGTCGAACGACACGGCCTTCGCGATCTCGACCATCTGGCGGCTCGCGACGGTCAGGGTGCGCACGTCGGTTTCCGGATCGATGTCGATCGACAGCCGCTCGAACAGCGCGGCCGTGCGGCGGCGCAGCTCCGCGTGATCGATCAGGCCGAAGCGGTTCTTCGGTTCGCGGCGGATCCAGATGTTCTCCGCGACCGTCATGTACGGCATCAGGTTGAGTTCCTGATGGATCATCGCGATGCCACGATTGAGCGCATCGAGCGGGCCGTTCAGCACGACGGGTTCGCCGTTGATCAGGATTTCGCCCTGGTCGGGCGTGTAGACGCCCGCGATGATCTTCATCAGCGTCGACTTGCCCGCGCCGTTCTCGCCCATCAGCGCATGGACGGTGCCGCGGCGCACGCGGAACTGCACGCCGTCGAGCGCAATGACACCCGGAAAGGACTTGCCGACGCCACGCACCTCGAGCACGCAGTCGGCGGTGGAAGAAGCCGGTGAACCGGACGATCCGGACGCGCCGGGCGATCCTCCGGACGAAGAGGCCGGCGCGTCGCCGCCGGCCATCGGGCGCGCGATCCTGGCTGTAAACATGGACGTTCCTCGACAAGTCGCACGCGAACCCGGCATGCCGGGCCCGCGCAGTTCAACGGAAAAGCCGGTCAGTGCTTCGCGTACTGGTTCATGTTCTCGGGCGTCACGAGCTCGAACGGCACGTTCACGTAGCGGTCGACGTTCTGCTTCTTCGCGAGCTTGAGCGCCGTGGCAACCGCCTGCGCGCCCTGCCCGGCCGCGTTCTGGTACACGGACACCTTCAGTTCGCCGCTCTTCATCGAAGCGAGGCCGTCCGGCGTCGCGTCGATGCCGGCGACGACGGTCTTCGGCGTCAATTTGCGCGCGGCCTTCAGCGCGTTGATCGCGCCGATCGCCATTTCGTCGTTGTTCGACACGATCGCGTCGAACTTCGTCCCGGAGCTCAGCCAGTTCATCGTGATGTCCTGGCCCTGCGTGCGGCTCCACTTGCCTTCGCGCTTGTCGACGATCTTCATGCCCGAGCATTCCTTCGTCGCGATCACGTCCTCGATGTCCTTGGTGCGGGCGCGCGCCGATTCGTTGGACAGCTCGCCCATCAGCACCAGGATGTCGCCCTTGCCGCCGAGCAGCTTGCACACCTGGCGCGCCTGCAGCGTGCCCGACTGCTTCTCGTCGGACGCGACGACCGCGACGCCGGCCGGCAGCTTGTCGAAATCGACCGGCTTGCGGTTCACGTAGACGAGCGGGATCTTCGCCGCCGTCACCATCTTCGTGATCTTCGGCGTCGCGTCGGTGTCGACCGCGTTCACGATGATCGCGTCGACCTTCTGCGCGATCATGTTCTGGACCTGGCTCAACTGCTTGCCGACGTCATTGCCGCCATCCTCGATCTGCACCGTCGCGCCGTCCTTCTTCGCCGCGTCGGTGATGCTGTTGCGCAGGATCGTCAGGAACGTGTCGTCGAACGACGCCATCGTCACGCCGATCTTCTCGGCGTGCGCGAGCGGCGCAGCCAGGATCGCGGCGGCCGCGACGGCCATCAGCTTGGTCTTCATGATCACTCTGTCTCCTCATCTCCGGGGGGCGGAAGACGGCACGTTGCGCGCCGCCGGGCCGAGTCCGATACGGACTGAAGCATCCGGATGAAACTGTAGATCACTTCCTCGAAATTTTGGAAATTTATTTCTACGTGATTTCACCTAGGGAACTGGATTTCCAAAAAGTCTAGACTGCGTCCGTAGCCCGATTCCTTGCGGCAGGCAGCCTCGCGTCGTGCAGCGCACGATGCGGACCGCCACCGGCGGATCGGTCCCCTAATCTGCCGGCAGCGCCGAACGCCGGCCGCGAGCGTGACACGTGATATGAGCCTGCTGAACTTTCCGAGTGACCGCCCCATCGATCTCGCCTGCCTCGGCCGCGTGGCCGTGGATCTCTATGCGCAGCAGTACGGCAGCCGCCTGGAGGACGCGCGCAGCTTCCAGATGTATCTCGGCGGCTCGTCGGGCAACGTCGCGTTCGGCGTGGCCCGGCTCGGGCTGAAGACCGCGATGATCTCGCGCGTCGGCGACGAGCAGATGGGCCGCTTCCTGCGCGAGACGCTCGAGCGCGAAGGCTGCGACACGAGCCAGCTGCAGACCGACCGCGAGCGCCTCACCGCGCTGGTGCTGCTCGGGCTGAAGGATCGCGACACGTTCCCGCTGCTGTTCGTGCGCGAGAACTGCGCGGACATGGCCGTGCGCGCCGACGAGATCCGCGAGGACTTCATCGCCGGCTGCCGCGCGCTCGCGATCACCGGCACGCATCTGTCGACGCCGGCCACGCGCGAAGCGTCGCTGACCGCGCTCGGTTACGCGCGCCGCCACGGCGTCGTGCGGATCCTCGACATCGACTACCGGCCGGTGCTGTGGGGGCTGACCGCGCGCGGCGCGGGCGAGAACCGCTACGTGCCGGACGCGCAGGTGACGCGGCAGTTGCAGCAGGTGCTCGGCGAATTCGACCTGCTGGTCGGCACCGAGGAGGAATTCCTGATCGCGGGCGGCGTGCCGCACGACCTGATCGGTTCGTTGCAGGCGGTGCGCGGGATTACGAACGCCGCGCTGGTCGTCAAGCGCGGCGCGCTCGGCTGCTGTGTGATCGAGGGCGACATCCCCGCGCGCATCGACGATGCACCGACGTTTCTCGGCGAACGCGTCGAGGTGCTCAACGTGCTCGGCGCGGGCGACGCGTTCCTGTCGGGCCTGCTGTCGGGACTGCTGCGCGGCCGCGACTGGGCCGAGTCGACCCGCATCGCGAACGCGTGCGGCGCGATCGTCGTGTCGCGCCATGCGTGCTCGGCCGCGATGCCGACGCCGGCCGAACTCGCGCACTGGTTCGACGGCAACCGCAATCCGGTGGTCGACGCCGACCGCACGCTTGCACACCTGCATCGCGTCACGGTGCCGCGCCGCGAATGGGACGACCTGTGCGTGATGGCGTTCGACCATCGCAGCCAGTTCTACGAACTCGCGGTGCAGGCCGGCGCGGACGAAGCGCGGATCAAGACGCTGAAGCGCCTGCTCGTGCGCGCGGTCGAGCAGGTCGAGCGCGATCGTCATATCGAAGGCCATGTCGGCGTGCTGATCGACGGCGGCGGCTACGGCAGCGACGCGCTTGCGTCGGCCACCGGACGCGGCTGGTGGGTCGGCCGCCCGGTCGAGCTGCCGGGCTCGCGGCCGCTGCGTTTCGACGACACGCGCTCGGTCGGCTCGTCGCTCACGCACTGGCCGACCGAACAGGTCGTGAAATGCCTCGTTCACTATCACCCCGACGACCAGGTCGACCTGCGCGTCGAACAGGAACAGCGCGTGCTGGAACTGTGGGAAGCCACGCGTGCCAGCGGCAACGAACTGCTGCTGGAAATGATCCCGCCGCGCGCGGTCACACCGGCCGGCACCGAGGACGACGCGGTGCTGCGCACGATCGCGCGCTTCTACAACCTCGGCGTGATGCCCGAGTGGTGGAAGCTCACGCCGCTGAGCGCCGACGGCTGGACGCGACTCGCCGCGCTGATCGCCGAGCGCGACCCGCATTGCCGCGGCGCGGTGATCCTCGGGCTGAACCAGCCGCTGCAATATCTGGTCGACAGCTTCCGCTCGGCGACCAACCCGATCGTCAAGGGCTTCATGGTCGGGCGCACGCTGTGGGCCGATGCGTCGCTGAACTGGTTCGCCGGCCGGATCGACGACCAGGCGCTGGTCGACGAAGTCGCCGGCAACTTCGCGCAGCTCGTGGACGCATGGCTCGGCCGCCGTGCCGCGGCCGCCCGCGCCGCCGCGGCCTGACACGGCGCCCGTGATGATCCACCCGAATCCTCTTCACCGACCGACATGACCTCTACCGTGAGACTGACCGTCAGCCAGGCGCTCGTGCGCTACCTGGCCGCCCTGCGCGCCGAAGTCGTCCAGCCCGACGGCCGCACCGAGATCCTGCCGTACTGCGGCGGCGTGTTCGCGATCTTCGGCCACGGCAACGTGGCCGGGCTCGGCGAAGCGTTGCACGCCGAGCGGGACCGGCTGCCGACGTTCCGCGCGCACAACGAACAAGGGATGGCCAACGCGGCCGTCGCGTTCGCGAAAGCGAATTTCCGCCAGCGGATGATGGCCGCGACGTCGAGCATCGGCCCCGGTGCGACCAACATGCTGACGTCGGCCGCGCTCGCGCACGTCGGCCGCCTGCCGCTGCTGCTGCTGCCCGGCGACGTGTTCGTGTCGCGGCTGCCCGACCCGGTGCTGCAGCAGGTCGAGGATTTCGAACAGGGCGACGTCAGCGCGAACGACTGCTTCCGCCCCGTCACGCGCTACTTCGACCGGATCACGTCGCCCGAGCAGTTGCTCGTCGCGCTGCCGCGCGCGATCCAGGTGATGACCGACCCCGCGCAGTGCGGCCCCGTGTGTCTCGCGCTGCCGCAGGACGTGCAGACCTTCGCGTACGACTGGCCCGAGGATTTCTTCGCGCCGCCGGTGATCCGGATGCGCCGGCCGCCGGCCGACGCGCTCGAACTCGCCGATGCGCTCGACGTGCTGAAGGCCGCGAAGAAACCGCTGATCGTCGCCGGCGGCGGCGTGCTGTACAGCCAGGCGTGGGACGCGCTGCGCGCGTTCGCCGACACGCACGGCGTGCCGGTCGCCGAATCGCAGGCCGGCAAGGGCAGCCTTGCGTGGGACCATCCGCTGAACCTCGGGTCGATCGGCGTGACGGGCTCGCCCGCCGCGAACCGCGCGGCCGCGCAGGCCGACGTCGTGTTCGCGGTCGGCACGCGGCTGCAGGACTTCACCACCGGCTCGCACACGCTCTATGGCGACGCGACGCTGCTGAGCCTGAACGTGCAGCCGTTCGACGCGGGCAAGAAGCGCGGCCGGCAACTGGTTGCCGATGCGCGCACCGGCCTCGGCCAGCTGTCGGCCGCGCTGGCCGGCTGGCGCGCCGATCCGGCATGGACGGCCGCCAACCGCGATCAGGCCGCCGCATGGAACGCGCGCGTGACCGAGCTGACGACGCGCGTGCCGCAGGACACGCTGCCGTACGACGCGGAAGTGATCGGCGCGGTGCGCGATTCCGCGGCCGACGCGGGGCGTGACAGCGCACGTGACGATCTCGTCGTGTGCGCGGCCGGCACGCTGCCGGCCGAGTTGCACAAGCTGTGGCGCAGCGGCGTGCCGGGCAACTACCACATGGACTATGCGTACTCGTGCATGGGCTACGAGGTCGCGGGCGGCCTTGGCGCGAAACTCGCGCGGCCCGAGCGCGAAGTGATCGTGATCGTCGGCGACGGCTCTTACATGATGCTCAACGCGGAACTGGCCACCTCCGTGATGCTCGGCCGCAAGCTCATCGTCGTGATCCTCGACAACCGCGGTTACGGCTGCATCGAGCGGCTGCAGCTGAATTGCGGTGGCGCGAGCTTCAACAACATGCTCGACGACTGCGTGCCCGAAGGCGGCGAGCGCTCGACGATCGACTTCGCGATGCATGCGCGCGCGATGGGCGCCGAAGCCGTGCACGTGCGCGACATCGGCGAGCTGCGCAGCGAAATGAAGCGTGCACGCGCGGCAACGACAAGTCAGGTGCTCGTGATCGACACCACGCACACGCGCACGACCGACGACGGCGGCGCGTGGTGGGAAGTCGCGGTGCCGCAGGTGTCCGCGCGTGCCGGCGTCGAGCAGGCGCACCGCGCGTACATCGACGCGAAGATCCGGCAGCGGCGCTGATGCCGCGCCACCCCCGAACCCGCATCGCGAACCCAATATTCGAACCAAGGAAGCACGTCATGAGCTGGAACGTCCGCATCGGTATCAATCCCCTGTCGTGGATGAACGACGACCTGCCGTCGCTCGGCGGCGAGACGCCGCTCGAAACGGCGCTGAAGGAAGGCGCCGAAATCGGCTACGCGGGCTTCGAGCTCGGCAACAAGTTTCCGAAGACGGGCCCCGAGCTGAAGGCGAAGCTCGCCGAGTTCGGGCTCGTGTGCGTGTCGGGCTGGTATTCGGGCTTTCTCGCGGAAGTCGAACCGGGCATGAGCGACGCCGATGCGGTCGCGGCCGAAATCGAACGCTGCCGCGCGCACATGACGAAGCTGCAGTACAACGACGTGAAGGTCGTCGTTTACGGCGAATGCGCGGGCACGATCCAGGGGAACATCGACACGCCGGTCGCGAAGCGGCCGCGCTTCGTCGACGATGCCGCGTGGCAGCGCTACGCGGCGCGCCTCGACGCGTTCGGCGCGCACCTGCTCGACACGTACGGCATCAAGCTCGCCTACCATCACCACATGGGCGCGTACGTCGAGTCGCCCGACGACGTCGACCGGCTGATGGCGCTGACCGACCCGGCGAAGGTGTTCCTGCTGTTCGACACGGGCCACGCGTATTTCGGCGGCGCGGCCGACCCGGTGACGCTGCTGAAGAAGCACGTGTCGCGCGTGGTCCACGTGCATTGCAAGGACGTGCGGGCGCAGGTCGTCACGCAGGCGCGCAACGACGGCTGGAGTTTCCTGAACGGCGTGATCAACGGCACCTTCACGGTGCCGGGCGACGGCGCGCTCGACTACGATGCGACGCTGCGCACGTTGAAGGACGCCGGTTACGAAGGCTGGCTCGTCGTCGAAGCCGAGCAGGATCCGGCCGTCGCGCCGAGCTATGCGTATGCGAAGAAGGGTTACGAGTCGCTGCGCGCGATCGTCGACCGGTTGAGCGCGTAAAGCGCTGGCGCCCCCGGACCCTTGAGCCCCACCCTGTTGCGGAGCCCCACCCCATGACGATTTCTCCCCTGCTGGTCAAGGCCTCTTCCGACCGCGAAATCTGCAACGTCACGCCCGAGTCGGCCGGCTGGAAGCACGTCGGTTTTCGCGCGCTGCGCCTGAAGGCGGGCGACACCGAAACGCTCGACACCGGCACGCGCGAGCTGTGCGTCGTCGTGCTCACGGGTACGGTGCGCGCGAGCGTCGACGGCGAAACCTACGACGCGCTCGGCAAGCGCGACAGCGTATTCGAGGACGTCTCGCCGGACGCGCTGTACGTGCCAGGCGGCAAGACCGTCACGCTGGTCGCGACGCGCGATGCGGAAATCGCGCTGTGCACCGCGCCGTACGCGAGCGGCGACAAGCCGGTGCGGCGCCTCGACGGCGAACGGATGCGCCGCTCGGTGCGCGGGCAAGGCACCAACACGCGCTACGTGTGCGACATCCTGATGGGCGACAACCCGGCGGCCGACCGGCTGCTCGTGGTCGAAGTCGTGACGCCGGCCAGCCATTCGAGCAGCTATCCGCCGCACAAGCACGACCGCGACGCGGCACCCGACGAAACCTCGCTCGAGGAAACCTATTACCACCGGATCGATCCGCCGCAGGGTTTCGCGTTCCAGCGCGTGTACACGGACGACCGCAGCCTCGACGAGGCATGCGCGGTCGAGAACCACGACGTCGTGATGGTGCCGCGCGGCTACCACCCGGTCGTCGCGCCGCACGGCTACAACCTGTACTACCTGAACGTGATGGCCGGGCCGAGCCGCGCGTGGGCGTTCAAGAACGATCCCGCACACGAGTGGATGCTCGACGCCGCGCCGAAGCGCTGAACGAAAGACGGGCCCGCGCGCGGCCCGTGACGACGCGACGCCCGGCACGCGCACACAGAGCCGGCGACGACACGGAGCCGCCATGGTCACGACCCTCTTTCGCCTCGAACCCCATCCCTTCGACGACGACGCGTCGAATCCGGCGCTGCCGCGCTTCAATGCCGCCGTCGCCCGCCGGATGGGTGAAATCGCGGTCAACCTCGCCACGCGGCGCGGGCTGCCGATCGCGGTGAGCATCGTCGGCGAGCAGGCGCCGCTCTTCTACTGCGCGCTCGACGGCAGCCACGCGGACGACAGCGACGCGATCCGCCGGCGGCAGAACACGGTATTGCGTTTCGGATTGAGTTCGCTCGCGGTCGGCGAGCGCTTTCACCGCGCCGGCTGGTCGCTGCAGTCGCAGGGATTATCGGAAGACGACTACGCGCTCGACGGCGGCGGCGTGCCGTTGCGGATTGCCGGGGCCGGCATCGTCGGCGTGATGACGATCGCGGGGCTCGACTCCGAGGACAATCACGCGCTCGTCGTCGAGAGCCTGCAGTGGCACGTCGGCGGGTATGCGCTGGCGATGCTCGCGTAGCAGTGCAATCGGCGCGATCGGCGCATGCACGCCGACCCGCCGTCCCGCACGATCAGTTCAACCCGCCGCTCACGACGAGGTGCTCGCCGGTCATCCAGCGCGCATCGTCCGACGCGAGGAACACCGCGACCGACGCGATGTCGTCCGGCTCGCCGAGGCGGCCGAGCGGCGTCTCGCTGCGCACCTGCTTGTCGAGATCGGAACCGATGATGCCAGCAGTGTGCGTGCCCTCGGTCACGATCATGCCCGGGTTGATCGCGTTCACGCGGATCTTGCGCGGGCCGAGTTCGAGCGAGAGCACGCCGGTGATCGCGTCGACCGCGCCCTTGGTGCCGCTGTACACCGCGCTGGCGGGCGGCGTGATGCTGGTCACCACCGAGCTGATGTTGATGATGCTCGCGCCTTCGCCGAGATGCTTGACGGCCGCCTGCGTCACGAGCAGCACGCCGAACACATTCGTATCGAACTGCCGGCGGTAGTGTTCCTCGGTAATCGCTTCGATCGGCGCGAATTCGTACACGCCGGAATTGTTGACGAGCACGTCGAGACGGCCGTACGTGTCGATCGCCGACTCGACGATGCGCTGCGCGTCGGCTGCCTTCGACACGTCGCCGCCGACCGCGACCGCCCGGCCGCCCGCTTCGACGATCGCGCTCACGACCGCGTCGGCGCCCGCCTTGCTGCTTGCATAGTTGACGACGACCGACGCGCCTTCCGCGGCCAGCGCCCTGGCGATCGCTGCGCCGATGCCCTTCGATCCGCCCGTGACGATCGCTACCTTGCCTGCCAGCTTGCTCATGATTTCATTCCTCAGTCAGAAGACGTTCGATAGATGACGCCGGTTGCCGCGCTGACGCGGCGCACCGTCATGGCTGGCAATGTACGGCGTCGCGTGGCGGCAATAAAGCGGCTCGACGCGAATTGACTGGTGGGGCCAGCCGAACAATCGAGCCGGCGCCGTCAACCGGCGCTCAGCCACGCGTTGGCGACCTCGCCGCCAAGGCCGTCGAGCGCGCCGTCGTAGACGATCCGTCCGCGCCCCATCACCGCGACGCGCCGCGCGAGCCGCGGCGCGAACTGCAGCCGCTGCTCGATCAGCACGATCGCGACGCCGTCGGCCTGCAGCGCGGCAAGGCACGCACCGACTTCGTCGACCGCGAGCGGCGCGAGCCCTTCGGCCGGTTCGTCGACGATCAGCACGCGCGGGCTGCCGGCGAGCGCACGGACCAGCGCGAGCACCTGCTGCTCGCCGCCCGACAGCCGCCCGGCTTTGACGTCCGCGCGCGCAGCCAGCAGCGGAAAGCGGTCGAACAGGCGGTCGAGCGCCGCGCGTTCGGCCGCGCCGCGCGTGCCGCGCAGCCCGAGCCGCAGGTTGTCGCGCACCGTCAGCAGCGGAAACACGTCGCGGCTTTCAGCGACGTAAGCAACGCCGTGCCGCGCGATCTCGAACGTGCGCGCGCCCACGCACTCGGCGCCGGCGATGCACACCGAGCCGGCCGTGCGGACGAGCCCCATCACGGCCTTCGCGAGCGTCGAGCGCCCCGAGCCGTTGCGGCCGAGCAGCGCGAGCGTCTCGCCAGGCGCGAGCGCGAGATCGACGCCGTCGAGCACCGGCTGCATCCCGTACCACGCGCGCAGGCCTCGAATGTCGAGCAGCGTGCTCATGCGCCGCCCTCACCGAGATAGGCAGCGCGCACGGCCGGATCCGCGCGGATCGCATCGGGCGCGCCGGTCGCGACCACCGTGCCGCGCACGAGCACCGTGATGCGCTCGGCGAAGCCGAACACCGCGTCCATGTCGTGCTCGATCATCAGCACCGTGCGGCCCTGCGTCGTCGCCCGGATCAGCGCGATCATCCGCGCCGCCTGCGTGCGGCTCATGCCGGCCGTCGGCTCGTCGAGCAGCAGCGTGCGCGCGCCGCTCGCAAGCGCGATCCCGAGATCGAGCGCGCGCTGCTCCGCATAACTCAGTTCGGCGGCCGGCGTGTCGCGCCGCGCGTCGAGGCCGATGTCGTGCAGCACGCGCGTGGCCGCGAGATCGACCGACGCCGCTTCGCGCAGCCGGTTCCACCAGCGCCGCCGTTCGGCCGGCGCATGCAGCGCCGCGCAGCGCAGGTTGTCGAACACGGTCAGCCGCGCGAACGCGCTCGTCTGCTGGAAACTGCGGCCGATGCCTAGGCGGCTCGCGACGACCGGCCCGCGCCCGCGCAACTCGACGCCGTGCAGCACGACGCGCCCGCGCGTCGGCCGCGTCGCACCCGCGATCACACCGAACAGCGTCGACTTGCCCGCGCCGTTCGGCCCGATCAGCGCATGGCGCTCGCCGGCCGCGATGCTCAATTCGACGCCGTCGAGCACCGTCTGCGCACCGAAACGCTGCACGATGCCATGAAGCGCGATCGCGTTGCCGTTCATCGCCCGTCCTCCCGCTTGCCGGCCTGCCCGCCCGGCACGAGCCGCGCGCGCCAGCCCCACAGCAGCGTGCCGATACCTGCCGCCGAGCACGCGACGGCCCAGCCGGCAGGCGTATCGGCGTCGATGCCCCATGCGCCGAATGCAAGACCCGCGCCGTCGTCCTGCGCGAAGCGCCACGCATAACCGAGCTCGGCCGCGCAGACAATCGCGACGCCCCAGAACACGCACGCGCCGACGCCGCACAACATGCGCCACCGCTCGGCCGCCGGCGCGTCGCGCCGCATTGCATGCGCGAGCGCTTGCGCGATGCCCGCGATCCCGCCCGGCGCGGCCACGACGATCACGACGAACAGCACGCCGAGATACAGCGCCCACGCGCGCGACACGCCCGCAACGACGACGCTCAGCGCGGTCAGCACGGCGGCGCCGGCCGCCGGCCCGAAGAACGCGCCGGTGCCGCCGATCACCGCGGCGATCAGCACGGTCGCCGAGCGCGCCATCGATACGCTGTCGGGCGTCGCGATCTCGACGTCGATCAGCGTCAGCGTGCCGGCGATGCCCGCGAAAAACGACGCGCAAGTGACCATCGCGAGCCGCACGCGGCGCGGATCGGTGCCGAGCGCGGCGACCCGCACGGGGTTGTCGCGCACCGCGTTCGCGAGCCGTGCGAGCGGCGTACGCGTCAACGCGTGCATGGCCCACGCCGACGCGACGCACCACGCGGCGATCACCGCATACGCGTGCGCCGGCGCACCGAAATGCCAGTTGCCCCACGGCGTGCCGCTCGCGCGGTCGATCGGCACGCCGCCGATGCCGCCGAACCACGCGGGCACGCTCCACGCGGCGGCCGCGACGCATTCGCCGAGCCCGAGCGTGATCATCGCGAACGCGGTGCCGGAACGGCGTGTCGCGAGCAGCCCGGCGACGAACCCGCAGCCCGCCCCGGCCGCGCCGCCGACGAGCGGCAACAGCGGCAGCGGCCCGCCGAAGCGGTTGAACCAGTGCGCGGCCGCGAACGCGCCAAGGCCCGCGAACGCCGCATGGCCGAACGACAGCAGCCCGGTCGTGCCGAGCTGCAGGTTGTACGACAGCGCGAGCACGACGAGCGCGGCCGTCTGCGCGAGATAACCGAGCACCGCGCCATGCGGCCACAGCCATGCGGGCAGCGCGACGCACGCGGCGAACAGCGCCCAGCGCGCGAGGCCGGCGAGCGTGCGGCTACGCATCGGCGCGCTCGCCGAACAGCCCGCGCGGCCGCGCGACCAGCACCGCGACCAGCAGCAGGTACGGCACCAGCGGCGCCAGTTGCGCGATCGACACCGCGGCCACGCTGTCGGGCAGCGCGAAACCGGCCCATAACGCGAGGTCGCGCAGCGACGTGTCGCTCGCGGCCGCGAAGGTCTGCGCGAAACCGACCGCGAGCGACGCGGCAAACGCGCCGCCGAGCGAACCGAGCCCGCCGATCACGACGACCGCGAACACGACCGACCCGACGGTCTCGGCCAGCGCGGGTTCGATCACCGCCAGCGGCGCGCCGATCACGCCGGCCAGCGCCGCGAGCGCGGTGCCCGCGCCGAACAGGCCCGTCATCACGCGCGGCACGTCGTAGCCGAGCGCTTCGACAGCCGCGCGGTGCGTGAGCGCGGCACGCACCACGAGCCCGACGCGCGACACGCGCAGCAGCGCGCCGAGCGCGATCAGCATCGCGGTGGACATCCCCATCATGAACAGCCGGTAACGCGGCAGCGCGAGACCGAACACGGTCACGGGCGCACCGTCGAACAGCGACGGCACGGGTGCCGGCAGCGGCGCGAGACCCCACAGGAGTTTCGCGCCCTCGCCGATCAGATAGGCGAGGCCGAAGGTCAGCAGCAGCTCGCTCGTATGACCGCGTGCCTGCACGCGGCGCAGCAGCCAGCGTTCGCAGCCGGCGCCGAGCAGCCCGACCGCGAGCGGCGCGAGCACGAGCGCGGGCCAGAAGCCCGCGCGCAACGCGATGCTGTAGCCGACGTACGCACCCAGCATGTAGAAGCTCGCATGCGCGAAGTTGAGCACGCCCTGCACGCTGAAGATCAGCGTGAGGCCGGCCGACAGCATGAACAGCAGCAAGCCGTAACTGAGGCCGTTGAAGGCCTGGAGCGCGAACGCGTGCACCGCGTTACGTCAGGCCGCGAGCGATTCGAGCGCGGCGCGCAGCGCGTCGGGCAGCGGCACGGGGCGGCGCGTGCCGCGATCGACGTACACGTGCACAAAATGCCCCTGCGCGGCGGGTGCGGCGTCGCCTTGCGCGAACAGCCCGATCTCGTAGCGCACGCTCGACGTGCCGAGCTTGACGACCCGCAGCCCCGCGTCGACCGACTGCGGAAACACGAGCGGCGCGAAGTAGTTGCACTGCGTCTCGACCACCAGCCCGATCGTCTGCCCGTGCTCGACGTCGAGCACGCCCGCGCGGATCAGGTACGCGTTCACGACGGTGTCGAAGTAGCTGTAGTAGACGACGTTGTTCACGTGCCCGTAGACGTCGTTGTCCATCCAGCGGGTCGTGATCGGCAGGAAGTGGCGGTAGGCGTCGCGCGGACGCGGCTGCGGCTTGTCGGACATGGCGATGGCGGTCAGGACGAAGGGAGCGATGCGAACGAAGCGCGGCGGCCGTACGGCATGGCGCGCCGACAAGAAGCGAAGTGCCGCGTCGCGCGCGGCACGTCGGATGAAACCCTGCGCACGGGCCGGCCCGTCACTGCCCCGGCCGGTCGACGAACTCGAAATCGAGGCCGCGCGCGCGCATCCAGTCGGCGAGCGCGACGCCGGTGCCGGCGCGCCACGGGCGCAGCAGCGGCGGATCGACGAGCTTGTATTCGAGCAGTTCCGGCGACAGCGCGACGGTGCCCGACGCGCGCACGTGGTACGCGATGATCAGCTCGTTCTTGCGGATGAATTCGTAGACGCCGACGAGCGACACGTGCTCGGCCTTCAGCGCCGTTTCCTCGAACACCTCGCGCGCGATGCCGTCCTCGGGCGTTTCGCCGTTCTCGAGGAAGCCGGTGATCAGCGCGAACATCCCTTCGGGCCAGGCCGCATTGCGTGCAAGCAGGATCTTGCCGTCGAGTTCGACGATCGCCGCGACGACGGGCAGCGGGTTGTTCCAGTGCACGTAACCGCAGGTGTCGTCGGGGCAGGCCTGGCGAATGCGGCCGCCTTCATGGTCGGGATCGGCGCGCTCGGTCAGCGGGCTGGCGCAGCGTGGGCAAAAACGGTAGTCGGCGGTGGTCATCGATGGAGACAGGGCGAACGGGGCCGCCTGCGGTGGCGGCCCCGTTCGCGCTCGGCGCGGGAAAGTCTCGATTCTAGCGAGTTTGCGCCGCGACGAGGCTTTCAGCGATGACAGGATGAGCCGGCCGGAACGGTGCGGGCGACGCGATTCGCCCGTGTTCGCCCCGGCCGGGCGACGCGCCGATGCGCATGCCCGACGCGCCGCGCCCTCCTTTAGGCATGCGGCGGCCTGCCGTCCCGCTCAGGCCGTCGCGGGCCGTCCGGATCGCCGGTGGGCCGGTCAGACCGTAGCCGGCACGGACGGCGCCGGTCAGTCGCGGATGCTGCCGTAGTTGATACCGGCGAGCGGCATCCCGGCGTTGTTGCCGGTCGTGCTGCTGCCGGTCACGTTGCCGAAGTTCAGGCCCACGAGCGCGCCGGACTGCTGCGCGTATCCCGGTGTCAGCACGACGCGGGTTTTCGTCGTCGAGCTGTCGATCCAGCCGAAGTTCGCGCCCGCCAGGCCGCCGAGCCGCGCGTAGTAGCCGCCGGAAACCGTGCCGGCCGACGACGACGATGCGATCGCCCCGCTGTTGAAGCCGACCAGGCCGCCAACGTAGCTATCGTGGCTACCGCTCGCCGAACCGGTCGCACTGGACTGTTCCACCGATGCGCCCATGTAGTTTTCGCCGACCAGGCCACCGACAGCGCTGCGGCGATCGGCCAGAACATCGCCGGACGCACTCGACCCGGACACGCGGCCGGCGTTGAAGCCGATCAGGCCGCCTGCCTTGCCCGCACCCATCACGGTGACCGCACCCTTCGCGTCGGACTTGAGCACCGAACCCGAGTTGCGGCCGACCAGCCCGCCGGCGATGCTGTCGAATGCGGTCCAGACCTCGCCCGCTGCCGACGATCCGTCGATGACGCCGCTGTTGGTTGCCACGAGGCCACCGGCCACGCTCGAGATGTCGCCCGCCACCGAACCCGTCGAATCGGATGCCCGCACGTTCCCGGTATTGACGCCGACCAGCCCGCCGGCCTGCCCGAGCATGCCTGCCACCACGGTGCCGCGCGCCGACGATGCGCGGATCGCGCCGTCGTTCACGCCGACGAGGCCGCCCGCCGTTGCGTAGTCGCGTGCGAAGACGTCGCCGCTCGCGGACGACGCGAGCACTTCGCCGGTCGCCGCATTGCGGCCGGCGAGCCCGCCCGCGATGCCGTTAGCGCCCGCCGCGACATAGCCGTTCGCGCTCGACGCTTCAACCTTGCCGACGTTATGGCCGACCAGCCCGCCAGCCACGCCGGCAGCGCCTGCCTCCACGGCGGCGCTGGACGTCGATTCGCGGACGCTCGCGAAGTTGGCGCCCACGAGGCCACCGATGTTCGACGCACCGGCCATCACCCGACCGGCGGCCGTCGACGCATTGACGACGCCACGGTTTTCGCCGACCAGCCCGCCCACGCGAGCACTGTCGCTTGCCGCCACGATGCCCTTGAACCCGGACGCGTCCACCCGGCCCGCGTTGTAACCGACCAGACCGCCCACCGATGCGTTGCGTGCGGCCCGCACATCCGCGGCGGCCGTCGATGCGTCAATCGCACCGCCGTTGTTGGCGCCGGCGAGGCCGCCGACACGGGCGCCGGTGCCAAGCGCGGTCACGGTGCCGGTGACCTTCGACGCATCGACCCTCCCGCGGTTGTCTCCGACCAGCCCGCCTGCGCTGCCGCTCGACGAACTGACGACCTGGACGTCGGCACGGCTGTTGCGGATCATCGCGTCGTCGAGCGAGACGAACGCGATGTTTTCACCGGCCAGGCCGCCGACGTTCAGCGCATCCCGGCCGCCGTCGACACGCCCCGCCACGGATGCGCGCTCGATCGTGCCGCCGAAGTTGCTGCCGACCAGGCCGCCGACGATCGCGTGCCCGTCGCCGCTTACGGCGACGTTGGTCGCCTTCACGTCCGAGATCGTGCCCGTGTTGTAGCCGGCCAGCGTGCCAACGCTGACGGGCGACCAGTAGGACGGCACGACCGCGCGCGTCGACACCTTGTCCAGCCCGAGGTTGGCGATGCGGCCGGCGTTGAACGCGAACAGGCCGACGGCGTTGCCGCCCTGATTGGAGATCGACAGATCGCCGATGGTATTGCCGAGGCCGTCGAACACGCCGTCGAACGCGCCGTTCGCGCCGATGCTCCGGAACGCCGCGCCCTTGCCGTCGATCGCGTTGCCGAGCACGTAACGGCCTCTCAGGTTGCGGTCGACATTGCGGAGGCCCGCGACGTCGTGAATCACCTGATACGCTTCACCGTTCGACGAGAACGACGCATCGCGGCCCGACAGCGTCACCGATGCGTTGTCCTGCTCGAACCGGTGACCCTTCGTCGAATTCAGTTCGAGGCGTGCCTGATCGCCTGTCAGCGCCAGCGTGTCGTCCACGCGAATCTCGCCTGCCGCATTCGCCGACACGCCCGCTTTTGCGCCGCTCGCCGTCAACGACTGCTTCAGCGCGACGTCGCCCTTTTGCGACGTGAGCGTCAATGCATGCTCGCCTGTCCAGTTCACCGCGCCGTTTACCGTCAGATCGCCTGCCGTGTTCGTCAACGCGACGTTCGTCGTGTTCAACGCACGCGACAGCGTCGTCGCGCCGATCGCCGCGTCCGCACTATCGACGTTCGTGTCCGTCCCATTGACCGTCGAAACGTGCTGCGTGCCGTCCGCATGCCCCACGTTCGCATTCGCCGCTTCGATCGTCCACGTACCCGTGCGGCCCGACGCGCTGCGTGTATCGACTTGCGCCTCGCTCGACACGCGAACCCGCTCGCCGCGCGTCGTCACCGCGCCGCCAGCCGCGTTCAGCTTCCCGCCGACCTGCACCAGCCCGCCATCCAGCACGATCTTCCCGTCGCGCGTGCTCAGCCCTTGCGCTTCGATCGTCCCGCTGTTATTCACCACCGCGTTCAGCAAACCGTTCGCCGCGCGCGCCGTCATCAGCACCTCGCCGCCGTCCGCCTTCAGCAGACCGCCGTTATGCGCTTGCGCATCCATCGCGCCGCCTTCCACCTGCAGGTTCAGCAGGCCGTTGCCGTCGAAGTTCACGGTGAACGCGTCACCCGCGCCCAGCGCCACGCGGCCAGCCTGCGCACGGATCACGCCCGTGTTCGACACCCGCGCGCCCAGCAGCGCCACGCTGCCGCCTTCGGCCGCCGTGATCGTCCCCGCGTTTTCCACCGACTGGCCCGACGCGCCGGCAAACCGGTAGTTGCCTGCAAGGAAATCCTTGTCCGACACGTCCTTCGTCGATGCCACCAGACCGCCCACGTTCACCTGTGCGCCCGCACCGAACACCACGCCATTCGGGTTCACCACGAACACCTTGCCGTTCGCGTCGATCCGGCCGTGAATCTGGCTGCCGTTCGTCCCGATCACGCGGTTCAGCGCGATCGACTTGACGTCCGGCTGCTTGAACGACACGCGCTCGCCGCCACCCACGCTGAAGTCCTGCCAGTTCGTGATCAGCTTGTCCGTGTGCTGGTTGATCGACATCGTCTTGCCGTCCGCCGACGTCGCGATGTCGGCTTGCCCCGACGCCACCGCACCGCCCGTCGGCAACGCGTAGGCGCTCGTTGCCGCCAGACCCAGCAGCGACACCCCCGCCGCCAGCAGGCGCTTGCCGCCACCTGCCTTGCCGCGACGGCGCGCGGTTTCGCTCACCGCACACCAGCCGCCCTGCGCTTCGTTCCATACCAGCGAGTAGGCTTTATTCATTTGGAATCCTCTTCAATCTACGTTTCAACCGGCCCGTCTTCGACGGACCTCCGATCACGCCACACGGCACCGCCGGGCAGCCTGAACCCATACGCCCGACAGGCATGCCGTCGACCCTGCACGTCGCCGAACGGATACGCGCAGGGATCGACCCGGCATAGCCAGTCGATTTGCATACCTGGATGAATTTAAAAATGGAGGGCGGCAAGAAGCGATTCGCGGCCTGCCTCGCGGATGTCGACATCACACGTACCGGGCACGCCGGCATCGCTTCGTTCGACACCGGAAAGCCGGCCCGTCGCGAACGGGCCGCCGCGGCTCGACTACCGCCCTCGAGGAACGGGATGGGCGGGCGGCGGCACCGGGCCGTGCGCAACGCCACACCCCGCGTTGACGCGGATTACCGCTTGCCGTCGATCATGCCGATATTCAAACCGGTGAACGGTTCAACCGATGCCGCGCCCGTCGTATGGCTCGATTCGATAGTTCCCGCGTTGACCGCAGCGAAACCGCCGAGAAACACCGGCCGCGCCTGCGCCGCGTATTCGACCTTCGAACTGGTCCGCGACGAGCGAATCGTGCCGCCGTTACCGCCCACGAAACCGCCGCCCAACGAAGCCATGCTCGACACCGTGCCCGACGATTGCGAATCGGTGATCAACGCCTCGTTCCACCCGGCAAACCCGCCGATGAAGCGCGCGCCGACAGCCGCCACGCTGCCGAACGCCTGCGAGTCGCTCACGATGGCGTCCCGGCCCTTGTTGTAGCCGACCACGCCGCCCACGTAGCTGCCGCGCTCCGCGGAAACGTTCGACGTCGAGCTCGACGATGCAATCGTGCCGCGGTTCTCGCCGACGAGCCCGCCGATCCTGTTGTCCAGACCGCCGTGCACCGACCCGCTCGATCGCGAGCCCGAGATCTTCCCGTCGTTGACGGCCACGAGCCCGCCGACGATGCTGTCGTTGCCCGCGCTCACGTTGCCTTCCGCCACACCGTCGCGAATCGCACCGGCGTTCTTGCCGACCAGGCCGCCGACGACGCCATGCGCGGCATCGGTCACGCGCCCCTTCGCCGATACGCCGGCGAGGACGCCGCCGACGTTCGCGCCCGCGAAGCCGCCAACCGCGGCCGCCCCGCTTCCGCTCACGTTGCCGAACGCTTGCGACCGGCTGATCTCGCCGCCGTCGTTACTGCCGACGAACCCGCCGATGGTACTGCCGGCCTTCGCGAAGACGTTGCCGCTCGCCGTTGCATCGCGGATGGTGCCGTCGTTGCCGCCGACCAGACCGCCGACCTTTGCCCCGGACGCTGCGCTGACGTTGCCGCTCGCCGATGCATCGCGAATGGTGCCACCGTTGTTGCCGACCAGACCACCGACCATCGCCCCGGACGTTGCGCTGACGCTGCCGCTCGCCGACACGTTCGACAACGCCGCACTGACGTTCCAGCCGACCGCGCCGCCGATATAGCCCTCTTTACCGGCCGACACGGCCATCGACGCATTCGAGCGAGCGATCGCGCCGCCGGCCGTGAAGCCGACCAGGCCGCCTGCGAACGTGTTGTCGCCCACCGACAGCTTCCCGCTGCTCGACGAATCCGTTACGGTCGAGTTCCAGTTCGTGCCGACGAGGCCACCCACTATGTACATGCCGACCGACGACGACCCCTTGCTCGCGATCTCGGCGTCGACGCGGCTGTTCGCGATCCGCGCACCGGAGACGTTCTGGCCGGTTATCCCGCCCACCGACATTGCCCTGCTGTAGCCGGTGATACGCCCCTGGAAGCGCGCGCCGTCGATGACGCCGCCGTCGTTCACGCCGACGAGCCCCCCGACATCGTGCCGGCCCCGGTCGGCGGACGAGGACGAGACGCTCATCCCCGTCGCGCGGACGTTCGAGATCGTCCCGCGGTTGTAGCCGGCCAGGCTGCCGACCATCGAATCGCGAGCGTTCGACGCGCCGCTCACGGCAAACGAATCAAGCGCGAGATTCGCGATGCGCCCACGGTTCTCGGCGAACAGCCCGACGGACGGGGTGCTCCCGGTGACATACAGTCGCGAAATCGTGTTGCCAAGACCGTCGAATACGCCGTCGAACGAACCGTTCGCACCGATGCTCTGGAATGCCGCGCCCTTGCCGTCGATCGCGTTACCCTGCACGTAGCGGCCCGTCAGGTTGCGGTCCACGTTGCGCAGGCCCGCCACGTCGTGAATCACCTGATACGCTTCGCCGTTCGACGAGAACGACGCATCGCGGCCCGACAGCGTCACGGATGCGTTGTCCTGCGTGAACCGCCGGCCCTTCGTCGAGTTCAGTTCCAGTCGTGCCTGCTCGCCTGTCAGCGCCAGCTTGTCGTCCACGCGGATCTCGCCCGCCGCGTTAGCCGATACGCCCGCTTTTGCGCCGCTTGCGGTCAGCGACCGCTTCAGCGCGACGTCGCCCTTGTTCGACGTCAACGTCAGCCCGTGGTCGCTCGTCCAGTTCACCGCGCCGTCGACCGTCAGGTCGCCCGACGTGTTCGTCAGTGCGACGTTCGTCGTGCCCAGCGTGCGCGACAGCGTTGCCGCACCGATCGCAGCGTCCGTGCCATCGACGTTCGCGTTCGCCGACTCGATCGTCCATGTGCCCGTTCGGCCCGACGCGCTGCGCGTATCGACCTGTGCATCGCTCGATACCTGCACTCGCTCACCTCGCGTCGTTACGTTGCCGCCAGCCGCGTTCAGCTTCCCGGCGACCTGCACCAGCCCGCCATCCAGCACGATCTTCCCGTTGCGCGCGCTCAGCCCTTGCGCCTCGATCGTCCCGCTGTTGTTCACCACCGCGTTCAGCAGGCCATTCGCCGCGCGCGCCGTCATCAGCACCTCGCCGCCGTCCGCCTTCAGCAACCCGCCGTTGTGCGCCTGCGCATCGATCGCGCCACCTTCCACCTGCAGGTTCAGCAGGCCGTTGCCGTCGAAGTTCACCGTGAACGCGTTACCCGCGCCCAGTGCCACGCTGCCGGCCTGTGCACGGATCACGCCCGTGTTCGACACCCGTGCACCCAGCAGCGCGACGCTGCCGCCTTCGGCCGCCGTGATCTTCCCGGCGTTCTCCACCGACTGCCCCGATGCACCGGCGAACCGGTAGTTGCCTGCGAGGAAATCCTTGTCCGACACGTCCTTCGTCGATGCGACCAGCGCACCCACGTTCACCTGCGCGCCCGCGCCGAACACCACACCGTTCGGGTTCACCAGGAACACCTTGCCGTTCGCGTCGATCTGGCCGTGGATCTGACTGCCGTTCGTGCCGATCACCCGGTTCAGCGCGATCGACTGGCTCGTCGGCTGCTGGAACGACACGCGCTCGCCGCCGCTCACACTGAAGTCCTGCCAGTTCGTGATCAGCTTATTCGTGTGCTGATTGATCGACATCGTCTTGCCGTCCGCCGACGTCGCGATGTCGGCTTGCCCCGACGCCACCGCGCCGCCCGTCGGCAGCGCGTAGGCGCTCGTTGCCGCCAGACCCAGCAGCGACACCCCCGCCGCCAGCAGGCGCTTGCCGCTACCTGCCTTGCCACGACGGCGCGCGGTTTCGCTCACCGCGCACCAGCCGCCCTGCGCTTCGTTCCATACCAGTGAATAGGCCTTATTCATTTGGAATCCTCTTTATTTGATATTTGAATGCTCGCGGGAAACGAGCAACCGATCACGCACGCTCAGAAATACTGAGCGGCCTGAACCCATACGCTCGGCGAGCGAGCTGGCGAATCGCTCCCCCGGCCGAGCGGCAATGCGGCCGTCAGCGTGACTTGCCGCTTCGCGCCATACCAGCTCGCGCCGACACCCGCCGCCTGCATGTGCTGCGTGTTCCGTTCGTGCGTCCACGGATGCCGGTTGACCTGCACGCCCCCCGCATCGACGAACGTGCTGACCTGCCAGCCGGGCGCGACGAGATAACGCAGTTCCGCGCTCGCCTGCCAGCCCTGGTCGCCGCTGCCTTCGCCCAGCGCATACGCGCGCACGCCGTAAGGGCCGCCCAGACTGAATTTTTCGGATGAGTCGAGATTGCGCGACGCGAGCTGTGCGCTGACTTGCCCATACAGCTGGAACCGGCCGCCCAACGCCTGAATCCGCTGCGCATTCAGGTTCAGCTTCGCGAAGCTGCCGATCGCCTTCGTCAGTTCGTTCGCTGCGAAAACATCGTTGCCGCGCAACCGTCCGACGCCGAACATCACCGAGAAGCCGCTGCGGCCGCCGCCCAGCCAGCCGTCCTGGTTGTTGCCGCTGAGCCCGACGGTCCACAGGCCGATGTTCTTGTCATTGCGGAGTTCGAGCGCGCCGTATTCGTCGCGCAGGTTCTTGTTTTCGTATTGAACCTGCGCGGTGACGCTGAAATCACGTCCACGCACAAGCGGCTGTACGACATATGCGGTCTGCACGCTGGCACGCCCGCTCATCTCGAGATCGGAAAACCGCCCGGCGACCCGGTAATGCACCGATGAATATGCGACGCCGACCCGCGTGGACGCAGGCCCGACCGGTGCCTGATAGGCGGCACGGTAATAGCGTTGCCGTTCGTCGGTGCCGAGCCCGCGCAGGCTCAGCCGATCGCCGAGCCGCAACGGCGCATTGACGTCGATGCTGCCGCCGACGCGGTAGCGCCCCGTCGATACCGCCCCGAAGTTGTCGAATTCGAGCGACCCGGACGCGGGCGCCGCACGTTCGGCCTCGACGACGAGATCGGTCGTGCCGGGTGCTTCGCCCGGGCGCAGCGTGCCGCGCGCGCCGACGCCCGCCAGATCGTCGAGCAGCAGCAGGCTGCGCTCGAGACTGGAGCCGCGCACGACGTCGCCCGAATGCAACGTGGAAAGCGGCTGCCGCAGCACCGCATCGAATACGCGGGAATGGTTCTGGATCTCGATCTTGCCGTAGCGCCCTTCGGCGACTTCGATGCGCACGACACCGTCCTCGATGTCCTGCTTCGGCAGGTAGGCGCGCGCAAGCACGTAGCCGCGCTCGCGATAGTAGGCGGTGATTCGCTCGGCCGCGCGCTGCAGGTCGGCGAACCCGAGCGTGTCGCCGACGAGCCCGGCGACGAGCGCCTGCAGCGTGGCGCTGTCGAATACGGTGTTGCCGCCGACCTCGAACGCGCGCACGACGATGCGCGGCCCGGCTTCCGGTGGCGGCTGCGCGGCGCTTTCGGACGGGACGATCTCGAGATCGGGGGCGGCTTCCGGCGGCAGGGCCGGCCGCGACGTTTCGACGTCGCGCATCGTCGAGCCGGCGTTCGGCACTTGTGCGTGCGCTTGACCAGGCAGGCTCGCGGCGCCCGCGCCCCACAACAGCGACAGGCACAGCGCAAGGTTGCCCCCTCTGATTGCATGTCGCAAGCCACCGGATTCGACGGCCACGGCCCGCGAGCCGGCCACGCGAGGATCGGCGACGAGGAAAGCGCCGACGTCGTCGCGAAAACGGACGACGATTCTTGTTTGAACTTGATCTGCCCACATACGCCACAGCATCCGAAGTCGAACCGCCGGAACACTCCGGCGATCAATTTATTCGGCGGATGCTACAGACAGACATTCCGGATGTATGTAGATCAGGTACGAAATTTGGGCGGCACCTTTCGTTCAAATCGCATCGCGTACGAAGTCATGCCGAATGAAATACAGTAATCCTATTCAATTACCCGGTCCCGCATCGACATCGACCATAAAGGCCCGCACCTTTCCATGTAGCCGGCGAGGCAACACCCGTCGACGCGGCACGCGATCCGCCGGTGCCGACCATCAGGTTTACTGTCGCCGACGCGCGGCGGCGGCCGCGATAACCGCGAACCCCGCCGCCCCGGCCAGCAGCGTCGCGGCCGCGACCCACAGGGCCGGCGTGAACGATCCATATCGCGCGACCAGCGGCGCCGCCACGAGCGGTCCCGCGATCTGCCCGACGCCGTACGAAGCGGTCGCATAACCCATCAGCCCGGCCGCACGCTCGCCATGCAGCCGGCGCGCCTCGCGCATCGCGAACAGCGTGATCGCGGTGAACGGCAGGCCGAGCAGCACGCAGCCGAGCGAAAAACCCGCTGCATTGGGCCACACGATGCCGGACCCGATACCGAGCGCCTGCGTCGCGCAGCCGAGCGCGAGCAGCAACCGGTTGTCCCAGTGCCCGGGCAGCCGCGCGGCGGCGAGCGCGCCGACAATCAGCGCCGCGCCGAACATCGGCCAGAACAGGTCGGGCCACGGCGAGCCCGCCGGCAGCGCGGCGCGCGCGATCACCGGCAGGAAGGTCGCCGTGATGATGTAGCCGAAGCCCGGCATCCCGTACAGCACGACGAGCCATGCGGCATCCGCGCGATGGCGGCGGGCGGTGTCCGGCGCGGCCACGGCCGCTGCGTGCGCCACAGCGCCGGACGGCAGCGAGCTCGCCGCAGCCGGCACGGCGAACGTGCGCCAGATCGCGACCGACAGTACGATCGACAGCGCCGCGAAGCCGAACCAGCCGAGCGCCGCGCGATGACCGGCCAGCGCGCTGCCGACCAGCCCCGTCAGCACGATGCCGACACCCGGCCCCGCGTAGATCACGCCGCTCCACTCCGGCGCATGCAGTTCCGCGAGCCGGCGCAGCCCCCATTGCGATACGAACACGAACGTCCACGCGCTGACCACGCCGGCGACGAAGCGCACCACGATCCACAGCGGCAGCAGATGGCCGGCGCCCATCGCGGCCGTGAGCAGCACTGTGGCCGCGAGCCCGAAGCGGACCATCCGCGCGGGCGCGACGTGCAACGCCGCGCAACTGACCGCACCGGCGAAGTAGCCCGCGTAATTCGCCGATGCCAGCCAGCTGCCGGCCTTCAGGCCGATCGAGCCGTCGGCGAGCATCAGCGGCAGCAGCGGCGTGAACGCAAAGCGGCCGACGCCGAGCGCGACGGCCAGCCCGATCATGCAGGCCAGCGCGGCCGTACGGGCGTGGCGGTCGGATTCGTCTGACGAAAGCGCGTGGGCAGCGGGCGGTGCATCGAAACGGGACATGGCGGCAGCACGGGCCGCCGCATGCGATGCGCCGGCCGCGACGAGGATCGGGATGGCGTCATCCTAGCTTGACCGATCGTTCTCGAAAAATGAATAATTAAGAATCCAGTCATCCCTTGGAGAGAATCATGGACTTGGCGGCGCTGGCGATTTTCCGGGCCGTCGTGCGCGAGAACGGCGTGACGCGCGCGGCGGCGAAGCTCAATCGCGTGCAGTCGAACGTGACGACGCGCATCAAGCAACTCGAGGAAGAACTCGGCGCGGCGCTGTTCGTGCGCGACGGTCGCCGGCTCGTGCTGACGCCGGCCGGGCACACGCTGCTGCCGTATGCGGAGCGCCTGCTCGCGCTCGCCGACGAGGCGCGCGACGCGGTGCGCGAGGACACGCCGCGCGGGCGGCTGCGGCTCGGCACGATGGAGAGTACGGCCGCGAGCCGGCTGCCGACCGTGCTCGCGCGCTATCACCATGCGTGGCCCGACGTGTCGCTCGAACTCGTGACGGGCACGACGGCCTGGCTGATCGAGAAAGTGCGCACGTTCGAGATCGACGCCGCGCTGTTTGCACGCCCGCCCGCGCCGGACACGCTGCCCGACACGCTCGACGTGGTGCCCGTGTTCAGCGAAGAACTGGTGCTGCTGACGCCGCGCGGCCATCCGCCGGTGCGCACGCCGCGCGACGTGATCCTGCCGACGCTGATCGCGTTCGAGCGCGGTTGCACGTACCGCAAGTACGTCGAGCAGTGGTATGCGGCGCACGGGCTGAAGCCGGCACGGGTGCTCGAACTCGGGTCCTACCACGCGATCGTCGCGTGTGTCGCGGCCGGCGCGGGCGTCGCGGTCGCGCCGCGCTCGGTGCTCGACCTGCAGCCCGAGATCGACCACATCACGGCGCATGCGATTCCGGAATTCGAACGGATCGATACGCTGCTGGCGTGGCGGCAAGGTTATGCGTCGGCGGCGCTCGCCGCGCTGCGCGACGCGCTTGGGGAGGCCGGGCGGCAGCCGGACGCGGTACAGAAACCGCGCGTGGCGCAACCGGCCTGACGCGATCCGCCAACCGACACGCGACGGCGCACTCGCGCACCGCTCGATTGCGGGCCGGACAGGGTGGCGGATCGCCCCCCGCACCACGTGTAAACGCAAAACGACCCGACCGGCACCCATGCCGGTCGGGTCGTTTCATGCGATTCCGTCGATAGAACCGCGCGGTACCGGACGGCGCACTGCCCTCTCGCGGGCACCGCGCCGGTCGGGCCGATCAGAGGCGCTCTTCGACCCAGCCCTTGACGCCAGCCAGCGCGCCCGGCAGGTTCGCCGGCTCGGTGCCGCCAGCCTGCGCCATGTCCGGACGGCCGCCGCCCTTGCCGCCGACCTGCTGCGCGACGAAGTTCACGAGTTCGCCAGCCTTGACCTTCTTGCTCGCGTCCGGCGTGACGCCCGCGATCAGGCTGACCTTGCCGCCTTCGACAGCTGCCAGCACGATCGCCGCGCTCTTCAGCTTGTCCTTCAGCTTGTCGACCGTTTCACGCAGCGTCTTCGCGTCCGCGCCGTCGAGCGTGGCAGCCAGCACGTACACGCCGCCGATTTCGACGGCCTGCTGCACGAGCTCGTCGCCCTGGCTCGATGCGAGCTTCGACTTCAGCGCGCCCAGTTCCTTCTCGAGCGACTTCACCTGCTCCTGAACCTGCGCGATGCGTTGCGTGAGTTCCGACGGCTGCACCTTCAGCGCGGCCGCCGCTTCGTTCACGCGGGCGTCGAGATCCTGCACGAAGCGCACCGCGTTGTCGCCGGTGATCGCCTCGACGCGGCGGATGCCGGCCGCGACGCCGCCTTCGACGACGATCTTGAAAAAGCCGATGTCGCCGGAGCGGTGCACGTGCGTGCCGCCGCACAGTTCGCGCGAGAAGCCGAGGTCGAGCACGCGCACTTCATCGCCGTATTTTTCGCCGAACAGCGCCATCGCGCCGCCCTTCACCGCTTCGTCGTACGGCATCACGCGCACGATGCCCGGCGCGTTCGCGAGGATTTCGTTGTTGACGATCTGCTCGACGCGACGGATTTCGTCGTCGGTCATCGGTGCGTTGTGCGCGAAGTCGAAACGGGTTTTTTCCGCGTCGACCAGCGAACCCTTCTGCTGCACGTGCGCGCCGAGCACTTCGCGCAGCGCCTTGTGCATCAGGTGGGTGGCCGAGTGGTTGCGCTGCGTGCGGGCGCGGCGGTGCGCGTCGATTTCCGCGCGCAGCACGTCGCCGACCTTCAGCGTGCCCTGCTCGAGCGAGCCGTGATGGCCGATCACGTCGGCCTGCACCTTCAGCGTGTCGGCCACCGCGAAGCGCGTCGACGCGTTCGCGAGCACGCCCTGGTCGCCGACCTGGCCGCCCGATTCCGCGTAGAACGGCGTGTGGTCGAGCACGACGACCGCATCCTGGCCGGCCTTCACTTCGTTGACCGACGAACCGTCGACGTACAGCGCGACGACCTTCGCGTCGTCGAACGCGATTTCCTCATAGCCGTGGAAGGTGGTCTTCGCGCCCGTGTACTCGAGGCCCTGCGTGGCCTTGAACTTGCCGGCCGCGCGCGCCTGCTCGCGCTGGCGCGCCATCGCGTCGTCGAACGCCGGCTCGTCGACCGTCATCCCGCGCTCGCGGCACACGTCGGCCGTGAGGTCGAGCGGGAAGCCGTAGGTATCGTGCAGCTTGAATGCGAGTTCGCCGTCGAGCACCTTGCCGCCCTTCGCTTCGACGTCGGCCAGCGCACCCTCGAGGATCGACATGCCGTGCTCGATCGTCTCGAAGAAACGCTCTTCTTCCTGGCGCAGCACGTCGGTCACGCGCTGCTCGGCTTCCTTCAGCTCCGGATACGCGACGCCCATCTCGGCGACGAGGTCGGCCACCAGCTTGTGGAAGAACGAACCCTTGCGGCCGAGCTTGTAGCCGTGACGGATCGCGCGGCGCACGATCCGGCGCAGCACGTAGCCGCGGCCTTCGTTGCCGGGGATCACGCCGTCGACGATCAGGAACGAGCACGCGCGGATGTGATCGGCGATCACTTTCAGCGAGTTGTTGGTCAGGTCGCTGATCTCGGTCACGCGCGCGGCGGCCTTGATCAGGTTCTGGAACAGGTCGATCTCGTAGTTGCTGTGCACGTGCTGCAGCACCGCGGCGAGGCGCTCGAGGCCCATGCCGGTGTCGACCGACTGCTTCGGCAGGCGCGTCATGTTGCCCTGCGCGTCGCGGTTGAACTGCATGAACACGAGGTTCCAGATCTCGATGTAGCGGTCGCCGTCTTCTTCAGGCGACCCCGGCGGGCCGCCCCACACGTCCGGGCCGTGATCGTAGAAGATTTCCGTGCACGGGCCGCACGGGCCCGTGTCGCCCATCGTCCAGAAGTTGTCCGACGCGTAGCGCGCGCCCTTGTTGTCGCCGATCCGGATGATGCGCTCGGCCGGCACGCCGACTTCCTTCGCCCAGATGTCGTACGCCTCGTCGTCTTCCTGGTAGACGGTGACCCACAGCTTTTCCTTCGGCAGCTGGTAGACCGTGGTCAGCAGCTCCCACGCGAAGCGGATCGCGTCGTGCTTGAAGTAGTCGCCGAACGAGAAGTTGCCGAGCATCTCGAAGAACGTGTGGTGACGCGCCGTGTAGCCGACGTTCTCGAGGTCGTTGTGCTTGCCGCCCGCGCGCACGCTGCGCTGCGCCGTCGTGGCGCGCGAGTACGGGCGCGGGTCCGTCCCGAGGAACACGTCCTTGAACTGGACCATGCCCGAGTTCGTGAACATCAGCGTGGGATCGTTACCGGGCACGAGGCTCGACGAGCGAACGATCGTATGGCCCTTCGATTCGAAGAATTTGAGGAATTTCTCGCGGATTTCGGCAGCTTTCATGGCGTGCGGGGACAGTCTGGCAAAGACGGCTTCAAACGCCGGCGCCCTTGGCGGGGCGTGCGGCGGCATGGATTCGGAAACGATCGATTATACGGGATCGGGACCGGCTTCCGGGCAAAGCGCCGGCAAAGCGGCCCGGCCGGCCGGATGGTCCGGCTGGGCCACCCGGATGGCCGATTCGCCTTAAGATGCTCGGCATGCCAATCGGCCTTGCCCGACAAGGAAGGCCAGCCATGAAAGGAGACGATTCGACGATGGGTGCCCTGAGCCATATCCGCGTGCTGGACCTCACCCGCGTGCTCGCAGGCCCGTGGTGCGCGCAGACGCTTGCCGATTTCGGCGCGGACGTGATCAAGGTCGAGCGCCCGGGCGCCGGCGACGACACGCGCCATTGGGGGCCGCCGTACCTGAAGGACGCGGACGGCGCGGATACCGCCGAAGCCGCGTACTACCTCGCGGCGAACCGCAACAAGCGCTCGGTGACGATCGACATCGCGACGCCCGAAGGCCAGCAGATCGTGCGCGAACTCGCCGCGCAAAGCGACGTCGTGCTCGAGAACTACAAGGTCGGCCAGTTGAAGAAATACGGGCTCGACTACGAATCGCTGCGCGCGGTGAAGCCCGATCTCGTCTACTGCTCGGTCACCGGCTTCGGCCAGACGGGCCCGTACGCGCACCGCGCGGGCTACGACTTCATCGTCCAGGGGATCGGCGGCTTCATGAGCATCACCGGCGAGCGCGACGGCGAGCCAGGCGGCGGCCCGCAGAAGGCCGGCGTCGCGATCGCCGATCTCGCGACCGGCCTCTACTCGACGATCGCCGTGCTCGCCGCGCTCGCGCACCGCGACCGTACCGGCGAAGGCCAGTACATCGACATGGCACTGCTCGACGTGCAGGTCGCGCTGCTCGCGAACATGAACACCAACTTCCTCGCGAGCGGCAAGCCGCCGGTGCGCTGGGGCAACGCGCATCCGAACATCGTGCCGTACCAGACGTTCCAGACGAGCGACGGGTGGATCATCGTCGCGGTCGGCAACGACGGGCAGTTCCGCAAGTTCGTCGAGGCCGGCGGCCGGCCCGAACTGGCCGACGACGAGCGCTTCGCGACGAACCCGTCGCGGGTGCGCCACCGCGACACGCTGGTGCCGATCCTCGCGGAGATGGTGAAGACGCGCGGCAAGGCCGACTGGATCGGCGTGCTCGAAGCGGCCGGCGTGCCGTGCGGCCCGATCAACGATCTCGACGAGGTGTTCGACAACGAGCAGGTCGTCGCGCGCGGAATGCAGGTGGCGTTGCCGCACCCGTGCGGCGCGGACGTGCAGCTCGTACGCAATCCGATCCGGATGAGCGCGACGCCGCCCGACGCGCGCACGGCCCCGCCGCTGCTCGGCGCGCAGACCGACGACGTGCTGCGCGACATGCTCGGTTACGACGACGCGCGGATCGCGGCGCTGAAGGCGAAGCAGGCGATCTGACGATCGGCCGCTTCAGGCGCTCGCGCGGCGGTGCCTACCGCGCGAGCGCGTCCAGCCAGCCGCGTGCGGCCGGCCAGTCGCCGAGCCCGCTGTCCGCGTTGATGTGGCCTCGCGGGCCGATGTCGTGGAAGGTGCTGCCCCATGCTTGCGCGCAGTCGCGCGCGAATGCGATCGAACCGTACGGATCGTCGCTGCTCGCGACCACGCAGGTCGGAAACGGCAGCCGCTCGTGCGGGACGGGCCCGAACCCGTGCGCGTCGGCCGGAAATGCCGGCCCGGCGGGATCGGGCAGCGCGACGAGCAAGGCGCCGCGCACTTTCGCGAGCGCGGCCGGGCGCGCGTAGCGCGTCGCCCACCATGCCGTGGTCAGCGTGCCGAGGCTGTGGCCGGCGATCAGCACGGGCCCGCGCGCGGCCTCGACCGCGCGGTCGAGCGCGAGACACCAGCCGTTGCGGAACGCGCGATCCCAGTCGGGCATCGCGACGCGCGAGAAGCGCGCATCGGCGCGCTCCCAGCGGCTCTGCCAGTGAAGCGGGCCCGAATTGGCGTAGCCCGGCAGGACGAAAACGAGGGGGGCGCTCATGGAAGGATGCGTCGACGAATGGTGTCGTTGTGGGATGTCGACGAAGTGTCGCACACCCTCCTCTCCCTGATGCTGCCTGTCAAAAACCGGAGGGTTGTGCGGCGGGTCGTGACGCGCTCACGCGGGCGTCACGACCGTGCGGCGATCAGCGCACGCCGGCGCCGACCAGGCCGCCAGCCGCCGCGCCGGCCACCGTGCCGACCGGGCCACCCGTGATCAGGTAGCCGAGCGCGCCGCCCGCGGCCGCGCCGATACCGGCATTGCGTTGCGTATGCGTCATCGCGCATGCGCCGAGTTGCGACAGGGCCGCGACGATCACCGCGGTACGAACGAGAAAAGTGGTCTTCTTCATCATGGTTATTGGCTTCCTCCCGCCATGCGATGACGCGAATGGCGGCATTGAATCGGTAAAGCCATCATAGGAAAACTCGAACGGCGCGGGCAATCCGATTTACGTCGTGTTACAGCCGACACACTATCGAGATATTGCGGCACGCATCGCGAATGCATCGCTCCCGACCCGCAAGCCGCGCGGGACGGACCCCGGTCAGGTAGAATTACAGGATTAAACCGGCGCGACGCCGACACAACCTGACGCCAACCGCATGAGCACCGAACGCAACGACGCCCCCGCGGCTTCCAATTTCATCCGCAACATCATCGACGACGACAACCGCACCGGCAAATGGAGCGGCCGCGTCGAAACGCGCTTCCCGCCCGAGCCGAACGGCTATCTGCACATCGGCCACGCGAAGAGCATCTGCCTGAACTTCAGCGTCGCGCGCGACTACGGCGGCGTGTGCCACCTGCGCTTCGACGATACGAACCCGGAAAAGGAAAGCGTCGAGTACGTCGACTCGATCGTCGACGCGGTGCGCTGGCTCGGTTTCGACTGGCGCAAGGACGCGGTCGATCACCAGTATTTCGCGAGCGACTACTACGACAAGCTGTACGAGTTCGCCGAGCTGCTGATCAAGCGCGGCAAGGCCTACGTCGACAGCCAGAGCGCGGATGAAATGCGCGCGAACCGCGGCTCGCTGACGGAAGGCGGCAAGCCGTCGCCGTTCCGCGAACGCACGCCCGACGAAAACCTCGACCTGTTCCGCCGCATGAAGGCCGGCGAGTTCAAGGAAGGCGAGCACGTGCTGCGCGCGAAGATCGACATGGCTTCGCCGAACATGAACATGCGCGACCCGGTGATCTACCGGATCCGCTACGCGCATCACTACCGCACCGGCGACGCGTGGTGCGTGTATCCGATGTACGACTACACGCACTGCATTTCGGATGCGCTCGAAGGCATCACGCATTCGCTGTGCACGCTCGAATTCGAGGATCACCGCCCGCTGTACGACTGGGTGCTGAACGAACTCGCGGAAGCCGGCATGTTCACGCGCCCGCTGCCGCAACAGATCGAATTCTCGCGGCTGAACCTCACGTACGCGATCACCAGCAAGCGCAAGCTGCTGCAGCTCGTCACCGAAGGCCACGTCGACGGCTGGGACGACCCGCGGATGCCGACGATCGTCGGCGTGCGCCGCCGCGGCTTCACGCCGGAGAGCATTCACCTGTTCTGCGAGCGGATCGGCGTGACGAAGATCGATTCGTGGATCGACATGAGCATCTTCGAAGGCGCGCTGCGCGACGACCTCGACGACAAGGCCGCGCGCACGGTCGCGGTGCTCGATCCGCTGAAGCTCGTGATCGACAACTATCCGGAAGACCTCGAGGAAGCGTGCACGGCGCCCGTGCATCCGCACCATCCGGACCGCGGCGTACGCACGTTCCCGATCTCGCGCGAGCTGTGGATCGAACGCGAGGATTTCGTCGAGAACCCGCCGAAGGGCTATTTCCGCCTGTTCCCGGGCAACAAGGTGCGCCTGCGCTACGGCTACGTGATCGAATGCACGGGCTTCGACAAGGACGCCGACGGCAACGTGACGGCCGTGCACTGCAACTACTTCCCGGACAGCAAGTCGGGCACCGACGGCGCGAACACGTACAAGGTCAAGGGCAACATCCACTGGGTCAGCGCGAAGCATGCGCAGCCGGCCGAAGTGCGGATCTACGACCGCCTGTTCAAGGAACCGCATCCGGACGCGGGCGGCGCGAACTTCCTCGAAGCGCTGAATCCCGATTCGAAGAAGATCGTGCAGGCTTATATCGAGCCGGGCAACGACGACATCGCGCCGGAAACGCGCCTGCAGTTCGAGCGGCACGGTTACTTCGTCGCCGATCGCGTCGATTCGAAACCGGGCAAGCCCGTGTTCAACCGGATCGTCGGGCTGCGCGACAGCTGGGGCAAGCCGGCGTAACGGCCTGCTGCGCCGCGCGCGGCGCACGGCCCCAGGCCGACGTCGCGCGACCATAAAAAAACCGGCCTGAGGGCCGGTTTTTTGTTGCGTGGTTCGAAGCGAAGCCGCCGCGTTGACTCACACGCCCGACAACCGCCGATGCAGTTCCACCAGCGACAGCTTCGTGCGAAACAGCCGCGCGAGGCTGCGGCTCGCATACGCGTCGATGTCACCCGGCACGGTCCAGCGATACGCGTCCATCTCGGGAATCATCGAACCGTCGCGACGGCTCGGGAACATCGACGTGCACGTGCAGTGCGCGGGATCGATCTCGCCGTCCGCGACCTGCACCGCGAACAGGTGCAGATCCTTGTCGTGCCGGTACGCGAAGCGGCCGAGATCGAGCAACCGGGCCGGCGCGAATTCGATGCCGGTTTCCTCGAGCAGCTCGCGCAGCGCGGCGTCGGCCGGCGACTCGCCCGGCTCGCCCTGCCCCTTCGGGATATCCCAGTGCGTGGTGTCCGTCGCGTGCGCGAGGAACACGCGGCCGGCCGCATCGAGGATCACGACGCCGCACGACACCGTGCGCGGCGCGCCGCCCCGCTTCATCACACGCGTGCTCAGCGCTTCTGCAGCTGCCACTTGCCCGCGGCCGTCTTGCAGTAGACGGGCTTGAGCGTCATCGTCTGGCCCTTCGCGGTGATGTCGGCGGTGATTTCACGGCAGGTCTTGCCGTCCGTCTCGGTCGTGGTCGGCGTGAGCTTCGCTTCGATCTGCGTGCGGCTGCCGCTGTTCTGCCAGGTCGTGGTTTCGCCGTCCTTGCCTTCGTCGCGCACCTTCGCGGCGGCCTTCGACAGCGACGCCGTGTCGGCCTTGCTGAAATAGCTGAGCGGCGTGTCGGTCAGGAAGTTCAGGTTGTTCTGCGCATGGGCGGGCAGCATCGCGGCTGCGCACGCGGCGCCGGCCAGCACACGCGTGACGACGGAAAGGGATGCACGCATCGACATGTTGTTCTCCTTGGATGTTCGATCGAACGGCGTGGCGCATGCCGGCGAACCGGCACGCGCCACGCCCGTCAGCGAGCGAGCATAGCATGCGTGCGGCAATGGATGCCTTCAGGGCTTGGCCGGCGCGGCCGTTTGCTGATATCCGTCAGTCAGCGTGCCGAGGAACGCGATCACGTCCTTGATCTCGGCCGCGTTCAGCGCCGGCTGCTCGCCGCGCTTGCGGTCGAACGGCGGCTCGCGGTTGATGTTCGGCCAGTAGCGCTTCGGCAGATCGTCGTAGATCTGCGCCTTGCCGTGCACGACCGGATAGAACTTCTCCGGATGAATGTCGCGCTCGACATAGAAGCGCATCACGTCCTCGAGCGTGTGATACACGCCGTTGTGGAAGAACGTCTTGCGCAGCGTGACGTTACGCAGCGACGGCGTGCGGAACAGCCCGCAGAATTCGTCGCGGCCCTTCAGGTCGGTGCGCTCGGGGCCGCATGCACCGAGATCGTAAAAGCGCGGGTCGCGATTGACGGGCAACGCGCGGTTGCGCGGCACCGCGATCGCGATCAGCCCGAAATCGCTGAACTGCGGCGGCGTGCCGTCGAGCGCGCGCTGGCTGATGTGGCAGCTCGCGCAATTGCCCTTCTTCTCGTCGTTGAACAACTGCAGCCCGCGCAGTTCGGCCGGCGTGAGCTGCGCGTGACCGGCGAGATACGCGTCGTACTTGCTGGTGTACGGCGAGAACAGTTCGGGCGTCTGCTCGAACGTCTCGAGCGCACGCAGCACGGCCTTGAACGTGGCCGCGTCGTCGTCGAGCACCTTCACGCCGAACACCGCGCGGAACTCGTCCGCATACGGCGCGGCCTTCACGGCCTGCGCGACCTTCGCGGGCGAGCTGTTCATCTCGAACGGCGACGTGAGCGGAATGCGCGCCTGCTCGGCGCCCGTGTCGACGCGGCCGTCCCACGTGAGGCCGCCCGTCGGGCCCGCATCGACGCTCTCGTCGCCTTCGTCGTCGGAATCGTGGAAGTGCTCGGTGAACTGCGGCACGCCCTGCAGGTACTTGAGCGACGGCACCGCGCGAAAGCCCGCGCGCTTCATGTCGTCGCCGCCGAACTGCACGGCCAGCGCATTGGGCGGCCCGAACGCGTGATCGGGGCTGTGGCACGACGCGCACGCCAGCTTGCCGGAGCCTGACAGTGTAGGGTCGAAGAAAAGTTGCTTGCCGAGCGCCGTCATCCGGCGCACGCCTTCGTAAACTTGTGCACGCGTCTGCGGCTGGTTCGTCGCGACCACGGCGCCGCTCGCGGCAACCGTTGCGGACGCAACCAACTTCGCGGTGCCCGGTGCACTCGCCGCGCTCGCGGCCTGCGCGGGCGGCGTGCCCGCACCCGGCTGTCCGTCACAGCCGGCAAGGGTTGCAAGCGTGGTGACCAGCGCGAGCGCGCCGGTCAGATGCAGCCACGAACGCGCGAACGCGCCGGCTGTCGGTTGGCGAGGCTTCATCGATTCGTCGGAAAGTGGGTTCAGGAGCGGCCGGAGTTTATGTCAGCCGCGTGACCGTTGCATGACGGTCGATCGACAGCTAATCGAAAGGACGCCTACACCCGGCTGTCAAATCGCGCCCTCAAAATGCTTACAGCCGGACATGCCACGGTCACCTTCGAGAACCGGCGGCACACGGATGCTCCGGTTCCCCACGCGACAAGAGAGAGATGAGAGTACAACGCATGAAAAACCACGCCTGGATTCGCTTTACACCGATCGCCGTTGCCGCCGCCGTCGCCCTCACCGCCTGCGGCGGCGACGACGTCCAGCAGCAAGGCCTGTCGACGGTGAAGAACGTCGTCGTGATCTATGCGGAAAACCGCAGCTTCGACAACCTGTACGGCAACTTCCCGGGCGCGAACGGCCTGCAGAACGTGACCGCGGCGAGCGCGCAGCAGAAGGACCGCAACGGCCAGCCGCTCGCGACGCTGCCGAAGGTCTGGGGCGGCCTGACCGCGAAGGGCGTCACGCCGGCCGTGACCGAGGCGATGACGGCCAACCTGCCGAACGCGCCGTTCGCGATCGACGATCCGAGCGGCTTCAACACGCCGATGAGCGTGACGACGCGCGACCTGTATCACCGCTTCTACGAGAACCAGATGCAGATCAACGGCGGCAAGAACGACATGTTCGCCGCCTGGGCCGATTCCGGCGGCCTCGTGATGGGCCACTACACGCCCGACGCGACGAAGCTGCCGCTGTGGAAGATCGCGCAGCAGTTCACGCTGGCCGACAACTTCTTCATGGGTGCGTTCGGCGGCTCGTTCCTGAACCACCAGTACCTGATCTGCGCGTGCGCGCCGTTCTACGCGAACGCGGACAAGAGCCCGGCCGCCGGTTCGATCTCGGCGGTCGGCGCCGACGGCAAGTCGCTGCAGCTCGCGAGCAACTCGCCGGCTTCCGCGCTCGACGGGATTCCGAAGTTCGTGAACTCGGGCAACCTGACGCCGGACTTCTTCGCGATCAACACGATGCAGCCGCCGTACCAGCCGAGCGGCAACAAGGCCGCATCGGGCGGCGACCCGAACCTCGCCGATCCGTCCGCCGCGTCGACGCTGCCGCCGCAGACGCAGCAGAACATCGGCGACCTGCTGTCGAACGCGGGCGTGTCGTGGGCATGGTACGGCGGCGCGTGGAACCAGGCGCTGCAAGCCGCGCAAAGCGGCACGGCCAACGTGATCTACGGCCCGAACATGACGGCGCCGAACTTCCAGCCGCACCACCAGCCGTTCAACTACTACGCGAACCAGGCACCGGGCAGCACGAGCCGCGCCCAGCACTTGCTCGACGGCGGCACCGACGGCAGCGAGTTCATCAAGGCGATCGACGCGGGCACGCTGCCGCAGGTCGCGTTCTACAAGCCGCAGGGCAACCTGAACGAACACGCGGGCTACACGGACGTCGCAAGCGGCGACCAGCACATCGCGAACCTGATCGCGCACCTGCAGGCCAGCCCGCAGTGGAAGAACATGGTCGTGGTCGTCACGTACGACGAAAACGGCGGCTTCTGGGATCACGTGTCGCCGCCGAAGGGCGATCGCTGGGGCCCGGGCACGCGGATTCCGGCACTCATCGTGTCGCCGTTCTCGAAGAAGGGTTTCGTCGACCACACGCAGTACGACACCGCATCGATCCTGCGCTTCATCACGCGCCGCTTCTCGCTGCCGCGCCTCACGGGCCTGCAACAACGCGACGACGCGCTGAAGGCCAACGGCGCGCAGCCGATGGGCGACCTGACGAACGCGCTCGCGCTGTCGCCGAACCTGTAACCACATCGCGACATCACGACATCGCGGCGAACGGGCCGGCATCGACGCCGGCCCGCACGAACGAAGGGCGGCCTCATGGCCGCCCTTTTTATTGGGCCGCGTCACCGTGCCCCTGCGTCACCAGCCGTACTTGAGCTCGACGCCGACATAGTCGGCGTTGTGCCCGCCCGCCTGCCGGATCGCGTCGCCGACCTGGAAATGCACGGCCTCGATTGCGCCGATCAGGTTCGCCGCGATCGTCCAGTCCGCGCGCAGCTGCACGTACATGCCCGTCCACAACCCGCCTTTGCCGGCCGTGCCCGGCACCACGGCGTTGCCCTGCTGATAGACGGCGTCGCCGGTCGTCTCGCGCCACTGGAAACCGAGCGCGCCGAGCAGCGACAGGTTCGACGACGGCTTCAGCGTCACGGACGGCTTCACGTGGATCAGGTTCGAGTACCCGGTAAAACCCGCGAGCGTGAAGTAATAGCCGTTCGGAAACAGCGGGTTGAAGGTTTCGACGCGGCCGTCGTGCGGATGCCTGTCGCCCGACGCCGCATCGACCTGCAGCGCGACGCGCGGCGACCACGGCGCGTCGAGCCGGTAGCCAGCGATCGAGCCGACCGCCCACGCGCGGATCGTGCTGCTGCCGACCGTGCCCGTCTGCAGCATTGTTTCGAGATCCCAGTCGAAGCGGCCTTGCGTACCCGTGTAGCGCAGGTCCCACACGTCGCGATGCTCAGCGCCGCTCGCGTCGAGAAAGCGCGCGTTGCTGCGGTTGTAGCGCGACCAGTAGCCCGACAGGTCGCCGGGCCCGACCGACTGACGCTCGAAGCGCACGCCGCTGAACGTGAGGTCGCGGTTCGACACGTCGTCGAACGCGGACACGGTGCGGTTCTGCACCGGCTGCGTCGCATAGCCGATGAAGCGCCACTTCTGGTATTCGTAGTCGGCCCATACCGCATCGAACGCTTGCCGCACGTTCGGGCCGTCGCGCGCGGCAATGAAGCGCTGCAAGTCGAACGCCATTTCCTGCCGGCCGACGCGAAACTTGAACGTGCCGCCGCCGAGCGCCCCGGTGTAGGTCGCGAACGCCTGCTCGAGATCGAGCGGGTTCTTGTCGACCGGCGTGATCGTGTTCTTGCCGAATGCGCGATCGTCCTGCAACTGCACGAAGAACTGCCAGTGCTGGCCGAAATGCGCATCGGCATGCACTTCGACGCGCTGGATCAGGTAGGTATCCGATTGCGCGGAGCCGATGCCGAACAGCGGCGCGTCGTTGGTCTCCAGGCGCTCGCGCAGGTTCACACCAAGCGAAAGATAGGATGCCGGATCGTTGCCGAGCGGGATGTACTTCAGCCCGTCGAGCGGCGCGCGCGGCACGCACGGATTCGCGAGCACCGACCAGTCTTCCTGCCAGCGGTTGAACAGCACGGTCGGGCGCTTGGCCGTGCAGGTCGTTGCGGGCGCGCTGTCGGCGGTGGCCGTCGTCGTGTCCGCGAACGCCGCATCGGCACCCGCGAGCAGCAGCCCCGCAACGACCGACGCGCGGGCGACCCGATCGAAGCGAATGTGTCGCGTCGTCGCGCCACCCTGCCCGCCCATCGCAGCGATCCACTCGTGACCGCGCGCGTCGATCCGGCCCGCTTGCCGCACGCGGGGACGACGCACGCTTCCACGCCGCGCGATCATGCATGCTCCTGTGCGGCCGTGCGGGCAGATGCCCCCGCGCAGGCCGCCAGCACCGCGAGCGCACCTGTGGGAACAAGCAGCGCCCAGAATCCGACATGGCGAAAACCCAGCGCGCCGCACGTCGCACCGAGCGCGAACGCGACGATCGCCGGCCACATCTTCGCGAAGCGCGCGCGTGCAGCGGCGCGCACGCTGTCGGCCGTGCCGGCGGACAGCAGGTCGACGACGTCGAGGATCGCCTGCGTGACGTTGCCGGTCATCACCGTGTTCGGCACGCCGGCACGCGCGATCACGCGCGGATGCGCATTCTGCACGCCCATCGCGAATGTGCCGACGATGCCGGCCAGCAACACCGGCAGGCTGTCGGATTGCGTGACGGGCGACGCCCACACGCCGGCCGCGCAAAAGCCGAGCAGCAGCACGGCCTGCACCGCGTGGAGCGCGCGTGCGCCCTGCCATGCGGGCCGCCCGAAAAACGCGCGGGCGATCAGGCTGCTCGCGACCACACCGCACACGAACGCGGGAAACACGCTCAGCTTCAGCAGGATGCCCTGCCCGAACCCCGCGACGCCCGCGCCGATCAGCACGAAGTTGCCGGTCACGTGCGCGGTGAACAGCCCGAACAGCGCGACGAAGCTCAGCGTGTCGACGAAGCCGGCCACCGCGGCAAGAATCGTGTCCTCGTGCTTCATCGTGCCGCGCCCGCGTGGATCTCGGCGACGTAGCCGCCCGGGAACTGGACCATCGCCGCGTCGCGCCCGTCCGCCGTGTACGACGGCACGAGCACGGTCACGCCCGCGGCCTGCGCCTTCTTCAGCGTCGCGGCCAGGTCGGACACTTCATAGCCGGTCATCTCATGCCCGTACGGATAAGGCAGATGGCCGTCGGTCACGAGCACGGTCATCTTGCCGAAGCCCGACGTGATGCGAATACGGCGATAGGTGTCGTTCGGCCGGCCGATCTCGATGCCCGGCGCCTTGAGGTTGTCGGACACCACCTTGCCGTTCGAGAACTTGACGAAATCATGGACGAACTTGCGCACGCTCTGCGGCGACACGTACACGCGATTCTCGGGGATCGTCTGCAGTGCGTCGTACTTCGGCGCCTGCGTATGCCAGTAGAGCTGCATCTTCACGCCGCCCGTCCAGGAGATGACCGCATCGCGGCCGATCGGATCCGGGAACGTGTCGACGATCACGTCGGCGCCGTGCTCGCGCGCCACCTTCATCGCCGCATCCATGTCGGTGACGAGATAACCGGTGCGTTCCGCGCCGAACGGCCAGGGCACCGGTGTCTTGAAACCGAACACGGAGATCGTGCCGGCCGGCGTGAACACGAGCTGCGACATCGTCTGGCTCGGCGTCGGCGTGACCTGGAACACGCCCTGCTTCGACTTGCTGCCGCCGAACGTCGCGACGAAGCTGTCGGTGAAGCGATCGAAATCCTCGGGCGCCACGTACACGTGCGTCGTGTCGTATTGCGGCCCGACGGCCAGCGTCGGCGTGGCCGCGGGCGGCACGGGCGGTTTCGCGAACGCGGCCGGCGCCGCGACGAGACCCGTGGCGATCGCCAGCGCGAGCAAGGCGGAACGAATCGTTTTCATGACAGGATTTCCTTGTTGTTTCATCGTCATCGAGTGGTATGGCCGTCACCGGCCATGCGCTTCGCATCGTCGAGCACGGTCGCGAGCACGAGTGCGGCGATCAGCCCGAGATGCTCGAAAAAGCTGTTGAGCGCCATGAAGCGTTCAGCGCCCGTGTGGTTCCAGAAATCGTTCGCCACGATCATCGCGACGAACGTCAGCATGCCGAGGCTGCCGGCACCGAGCCACGTGAAGCGGCGAAACACCACGCACAGCGAACCGCCGATCTCGACCGCGATCGCGAGCACCGCCCACAGCGCGGCCGGATGCAGGCCGAAATGCGCCTGCTCGGCGACCGCGCCGTCGAAATCCAGCGCCTTCGCGACGCCGCCGATCAGGTAGGCCGACACCAGCGCGAGCCGCACGAGCGGCAGCACCCACGGCTGCGCCAACAGCGCATGGACCCACGCCGGGTTGTCGACGCCGCTGCGATTGGTCGAGGAGGCCATGTCAGACCGCCCAGCAAGAACAGCCGAACGCACCCCAGAAGCCCTTTGCGTCCGACGTCGGCAAAGCGCTGCCCCACGCACCGGCATGCGCATGCTGGTGCACGTTGCACGCGTTCGCGCAACCGCACATCGCAGCGGCAGCGGCCGCGCGCTGCAGCGGTGCGCCGCTGCGCTGCGTCGCGCCCCAGCCGCCGTAACCGCCGTACTCGCGCACGGGCGACCAGTCCGGCATCGCGGGCGGAATCGGCGCGTCGTGCGACACGAACGGGCCCGCGCCCCACACGATCCTGCCGCCGACCACCGTCAGCAGTGCGGTCGTATCCGCGATATCGTCCTCCGCACACGTGAAGAAATCGCGATCCGGGACCACAACGTCGGCGAGTTGCCCGACCGCGATGCGCCCTTTCTTGCCTTCCTCGTTCGAGAACCAGGTCACGTACTCGGTCCACATGCGCAGCGCGGTCTCGCGATCGAGCAGGTTGCGTTGCGGGTACATCCGCAGGCCGCCGACCGTCTTGCCCGTCACGAGCCACGCGAGCGACACCCACGGGTTGTACGACGCAACCCGCGTTGCATCGGTGCCGGCCGAGACCTTGATGCCCTTCGACAGCATCTTCGCGACGGGCGGCGTCGCTTCGGCCGCTTGCGCGCCATAGCGTTCGACGAAATACTCGCCCTGATAAGCCATCCGGTGCTGCACCGCGATGCCACCGCCCAGTGCCGCAATCCGGTCCATCGATTTTTCGGTAATGGTTTCCGCGTGATCGAAGAACCAGTTCAGGCCGGCAAGCGGGATGTCCTTGTTGACCTTTTCGAACACGTCGAGCGCGCGGCTGATGGTTTCGTCGTAGGTCGCATGCATGCGCCACGGCCAGCGATTCTGCGCGAGCACGCGCACGACGCCTTCGAGATCGTCTTCCATCTGCGCCGGCAGATCCGGGCGCGCGACGCGGAAGTCTTCGAAGTCGGCCGCGGAGAACACCAGCATTTCGCCCGCGCCGTTGTTGCGGAAGTAGTCGGTGCCGTCGTGATACTTCGTGCTCTTCGTCCAGTTCACGAAGTCTTCCTTCTCCGCGTTCGGCTTCTGCGTGAACAGGTTGTACGCGATCCGGATCGTCATCTCGCCCGCATCGTGCAGCTTGCGGATCACCTCGTAATCGTCGGGATAGTTCTGCGAACCGCCGCCCGCGTCGATCACGCCCGTCACGCCGAGACGGTTCAACTCGCGCATGAAGTGGCGCGTCGAGTTGTACTGGTATTCGAACGGCAGCTTCGGCCCTTTCGCGAGCGTCGCGTAGAGGATCGTCGCGTTCGGGTTCGCGAGCAGCAGCCCGGTCGGGTTGCCCGCGGCGTCGCGCAGGATCGTGCCGCCCGGCGGCTCCGGCGTGTCCTTCGTGTAGCCAACGACGCGCAGCGCGGCTGCATTCAGCAGCGCGCGGTCGTACAGGTGCAGGATGAACACCGGCGTATCGGGCGCAGCCGCGTTGAGTTCGTCGATCGTCGGCAGGCGCTTCTCGACGAACTGGTGTTCGGTGAAGCCGCCGACCACGCGCACCCACTGCGGCGCGGGCGTGACGGCAACCTGCCGCTTCAGCATCTCCATCGCAACCGCGAGCGAACGCACGCCGTCCCAGCGCAGCTCCATGTTGTAGTTCAGGCCACCGCGAATCACGTGCGTATGGTTGTCGATCAGGCCCGGCAGCATGGTACGGCCGTCGAGGTCGACGACTTTCGTCGCGCGGCCGGCGAGCGGCATGACGTCCGCGTTGCCGCCGACCGCGACGAAGCGGCCGTCCTTGATCGCGACGGCGGTCGCGACCGGGTTCGCACGATCGAGCGTCGTGATGCGCGCGTTGTGCAGGATGAGATCGGGTTGAGTGTCGGTAACGCTCATCAATGTGTCCTCGATGCAATCAGAAACCGAGCCAGTGACGGACCGGGGCGACGGCCGCAACGCCGATCAACATGCCGGCCAGCCCGACCAGTGCAATCAGCGGCGGTGCGGGCGAGCGCACCTTGATCACGCTGTACACGACGCCGACCAGCACGCCGGCGCCCAATGAAACGACATACGATTCCATACGCTCCCTCCCGACTGGATTAGAATGACCCGCGTTGCCGCCCGCCCGGGCGCCGCGCGCCGGCGGTGCGATCCGCTGCCGCCGAATCCGCTTTGCTTCACTGCCACGCTTCCCAGCCATGCAACATCTTCCCGATCTCGAAGCCTGGGCCATCTTCGCGCGCGTTGCGGAGACCGGTTCGTTCGCCAAGGCCGCCGACCTGCTCGGCATATCGCAACCGACGGTGTCGAAAGCGATCGCGCGCCTCGAAAAACGCCTGGGCTCGATGCTGCTGTACCGCACGTCACGCAAGCTGTCGCTCACGCCGACCGGCGAACTGCTGCGCGATCGTGCGATCCGGCTGCTCGCCGACGCCGAACTGATCGAAGGCGAAGCGTCCGCGCATGCGCTCGAACCGCACGGCCTGCTGCGCGTGAACGCGCCGATGTCCTACGGCCTGTGCAATCTCGCACCGCTGTTGCCCGCGTTTCTCGAGCGCTACCCGCGCGTCGACGTCGACCTCGTGCTCACCGACAACTTCGTCGACATTGTGTCCGGCGGTTTCGACGTCGCGATCCGGATCGCGGAACTGAACGATTCGTCGCTGCGTGCGCGCCGCCTGTGCGCGGTGCGCCGGCCGCTCGTCGCGTCGCCCGCGTATCTCGACCGGCGCGGCCGGCCGACCCATCCGAGCGAACTCGACCAGCACGTGTGCCTGACCTACACGAACATCCCGACACCCGAATACTGGCGTTTTCGCCACACGACGTCGGGCGAGGAATTCGGCGTGCCCGTGCGCGGACGCATCCGTGCCAACAATGCCGACGTTCTGTGTCCCGCGCTGATTGCCGGCCACGGTCTGGCGTTGCAGCCGGCGTTCCTGGTGTGGAATGAGTTGCAAAGCGGCGCGCTCGAGGAAGTGATGCATGACTGGAAGATTCCCGATATCAACGTCAACCTCGTCACGCCGCCCGGCATGCTGCGCGCGGCGCGTGTGACGGCCTTGCTCGACTTTCTCGTCGAGCACCTGACACACGCGCCGTGGGCACTGCCGCCCGTTTGAACGGGCGGCCGCATGCGGCCTGTTACTTCGCCGGCACGGCCGCGATCGACTCGTGCGGCGTCGCGGTGCGCTGCGCTGCCTTGTGGACCATCGTGTACGCGTAGTCGACACCCATCCCGTACGCGCCCGAGTGTTCCTTCGCGATCGCCATCACGGCGTTGTAGGTGTCGCGGCGTGCCCAGTCGCGCTGCCACTCGAGCGCAACCTGCTGCCAGGTGACGGGCACGACGCCGGCCTGGATCATGCGCTGCATCGCGAAGTCGTGCGCGTCCTTCGACGTGCCGCCCGACGCATCGGCCACCATGTAGATCTCATAGTCGCCTTCGAGCATCGCGCAGAGTGCGAACGTCGTATTGCAGACTTCGGTCCACAGCCCCGACACGATCACCTTCTTGCGGCCGTTCGCGGCCAGCGCATCGCGCACCTTCTGGTCGTCCCACGAGTTCATCGACGTGCGTTCGAGCGTCTTCTGGTTCGGGAATACGTCGAGCAGTTCGGGATACGTGTAACCCGAGAAGCTTTCGGATTCCACCGTCGTGATGGTGGTCGGAATGTTGAATGCCTTCGCGGCCTTCGCAAGCCCGACGACGTTGTTCTTCAGCGTCTGGCGATCGATCGACTGCACGCCGAATGCCATCTGCGGCTGCTGGTCGATGAAGATCAACTGGCTGTTCTGGGGGGTGAGGACTTCAAGCTTGGGGTTGCTCATGGCGCGAATCATCCTATGGACAGGAAACGTTTAAGGCTTGCCTCGTTCCGAAAGTACGAGGAGCCGACTGTGCGTTGCCCCGGATTTGCGTCTTCCGGTTGCAGCCATTTAATCGGAAAAGTCGCGGCTCGAACATCCAAGAAACGGAATCGATCGAATTCCGAAAGAGGGGTCTCTTCAAGGGCTATCCGCCCTTTTGTTCCGCACGTAAACCCGATACGCTTCCAGCACATTGAAGGCGCGCCCTTCGCCCCCGACCAGCCTAACACGAGAGGTTTTCATCATGAAACCGTATTTGCTGTCGCTGCTCGCCGGCATCCTCGCCGGCGTCATCTACGGTGCGCTCGGCGTGAATTCGCCGGCGCCGCCGATCATCGCGCTCATCGGCCTGCTCGGCATGCTGGCCGGCGAACAGATCCTGCCGCTCGCGCGCCGGATGCTGTCCGGGTACCGGCTGAATACCGCGTGGCGCGACGCGCAGTGCAGCCAGCACATGTTCGGCACGCTGCCGGGCGGCGCCGCGAACGACCGCAAGCCGTCGTGATGCAAGGCTCATGACCAACGTCGAACTGTTTCATTACCTGCTGCTGTTGATCTGCGGCGCGGGCGCGCTCACGTGGCTCGCCGAACGGATCTCGATTCCGCCGGCCGTCGTGCTGCTGCTCGGCGGCTGCGTGGTCGCGGTCGCCGGCAAGCGCGTGCCCGACATGGACCCGGCGCTGCTGCTCGCGGCCGTGCTGCCGCCGCTGCTGATGTCGAGCGGGTTCTACACCGCGTGGAAGGAATTCCGGCAGGAGCTCGCCTCGATCGCGTCGCTCGCGCTCGGCGCGGTGGCGTTCACGACCGTCGCGGTGGCGCTGGCCGTGCATGCCGCGAACCCGGCGCTGCCGTGGGCCGCGTGTTTCACGCTCGGCGCGATCGTGTCGCCGCCCGACGCGGTCGCCGCGAAGGCGATCCTGCAGCGCCACCCGCTGCCCGCGCGGCTCGTCGCGGTGCTCGAAGGCGAAAGCCTCGTCAACGATGCGTCGGGCCTGCTGCTGTACCAGATGGCCGTATCGGCCGCACTCGCCGCGTCGATCACGGCCGCGAGCGCCACCGGCCTGTTCTTCTCGCTGACGCTGATCGGCATCGCGATCGGCCTCGTGTGCGGCCATGCGATGTGCTGGGTGCTGCCGCGCCTGCGCGACCCGATGCTCGGCATCGTCGTGACCTTCCTGATGGCATGGGGCAGCTACGGCGTCGCGGAAGCCGTCGACGGCTCGGGCGTGCTGTCGGTGGTGACCTGCGGCCTCGTGCTCGGCGTGCGCCAGCATCGCGTGTTCGACGCCGACATGCGGATCAAGGCGAAAGCGACGTGGGAAGCGATCGTGTTCCTGCTCGACGCGCTCGTGTTCATCCTGATCGGCCTCGCGCTGCACGCGATCCTCGCGGGCGTGAACCACGAAGGCGCGGTGCTGATGGCCGGCCTGCGCGTCGCGCTGCCCGCCACCGCCGCGGCGATCGCCGCGCGCGTCGTGTGGGTGTTCGTCGCGATGTGGCTGCCGGGCCGCCTGCGCGCGCCCCGCGCGGGCCATCCGCCGTGGTCGTGGCGCGAGGCCATCGTGCTCGGCTGGTCGGGCATGCGCGGCGTCGTGAGCCTCGCGGCCGCGATCGCGCTGCCCGGCAACTTCCCCGGCCGCGACCTGATCCTGTTCAGCACGTTCCTGCTGATCATCGCAACGCTGGTCGTGCAGGGCGGCACGCTCGCGCCGCTGATCCGCGTGCTGAAGCTGCGGCCGGCCGCGCGGCACACGATGTCCGAGCATGCGGTGCGCGCGCAGACGTTCGGCGCGGCGCTCGCCGAACTCGACGCGCTCGAGAAGCGCGGATCGAACCTCGAACGTGCATCGCTCGACCGCCTGCTCGCCGAATACCGGAGCCGCGTCACGTTCAACGAACGTGCACACCGGCAAGGCGCCGAACCGGCCGGCGTACGCGCGCGGATGCTGCGCGTCGAACTCGAACTCGTCGGCGTGTCGCGCCAGGCGCTGCTCGACCTGCATCGCGACGGCAAGGTCGACGACGCCGTGCTGCACCGGATCGAATCGGAGCTCGATTTCGAGGAACTGCGGCTGCAGCGGCTGCTCGAACCTTAACGCCCGGCCATGCCGCCGGTCCTCCCCCTTCCCCACCTGGAATTGCAATGAGCGAACTGTCCGTCGAAGCGAGCATCGGCTCCGTCGATTACCTCGTCCACTTCAGCGATGGCGTCCACCAGTGGCGCGCCGACGAACCGGCGCCGCTCGGCGGCGGCGATGCGGCACCGACCCCGGTCGCGCTGCTGCTGTCGAGCCTTGGCGCCTGCACCGCGATCACGCTGAAGATGTATGCGCAACGCAAGGGCTGGCCGCTCGCCGAAGTGCACGTGAAGCTCGCGCACGAATCGGGCAACGCGGGCAGCACGATCGTGCGCCGCATCACGCTCGACGGCGACCTGTCCGGCGAACAGCGCGAGCGCCTGCTGCAGATCGCGAACGCGTGCCCGGTGCACAAGATCCTCACGCATCCGATCACGATCGATACCGCGATCGCCTGACGCACCCCGCATCGACCACGAGATCCTCACCATGTCCGCATCGATCAAGACCCTGCTCACGCCGCGCGAAAGCGACATCGGCAACCTCGTCGTGCGCCGCGTGCTGCCCGCGCGCGCCGCGCGGCTCGTCGGCCCGTTCATCTTCTTCGACGAGATGGGGCCCGCGGTATTGCCGGCCGGGCGCGGCATCGACGTGCTGCCGCATCCGCACATCGGGCTCGCGACCGTCACCTACCTGTTCGACGGTTCGCTGATGCATCACGACAGCCTCGGCTTCCGGCAGAAGATCGTGCCCGGCGACGTGAACTGGATGACGGCCGGACGCGGCATCGTTCATTCGGAGCGCTCGCCCGACGAGGACCGGCCGCACGAACAGCCCGTCCACGGCATCCAGACCTGGGTTGCGCTGCCGGTCGAGCACGAGGACACCGCGCCCGCGTTCGTCCATCATCCGGCCGACACGCTGCCGTCGTTCACGCGTGACGACGCAAGCGTGCGCGTGATTGCAGGCAGCGCGTTCGGGCTCACGTCGCCGGTCGAGGTGTTCTCGCCAACGCTCTATGCGTATGCGGAATTCGCGGCGGGCGGGCGACTCGCGCTCGACGCGGAGCACGACGAACGCGGTGTGTATCTCGTCGACGGCGACCTCGCGATCGACGGCACACCGCTCGCTCCCGCGACGATGGCCGTGCTCGAACCGGGCGCGACCGTGGCGCTCGCCAGCGCGAACGGCGCGCGCGTGATGCTGCTCGGTGGCGCGCACCTGCCGGGCGAACGTTTCATCGAATGGAATTTTGTGTCGAGCGAGCGCGCGAAGATCGAAGCGGCCCGCGCCGCGTGGGCCGCGCAGACGTTCGGCAAGGTGCCGGGCGAAGAAGACGAGTGGACGCGCCAGCCGGAACGCAAGGCGCACTAAGCGGTTTCGCTCACGAGCCAACGACGGCCGGCACGCATGCCGGCCGTCTTGCGTTTACCGCTTCAATCCCATCAGTTTCGCCAGCGTCGGCCAGCGATCGAGCGACTCGACGAACGCGCGGCGCGCCTGCTCGTCGACATAACGTTCGGGGTCGAGCGCCGGCAGATGCCGCGCGAGACCGAGCACGTCGTTCGGCTGCGACAAGCGATCGTCGTCGCTTTCGCCGGGAAGGATTACTGTTCGTCGATCCATACGCCATCCGGAGTTTTCACCGCGTAACCCGCGGCCGTCTGCATCGTCACCGTGCCCTCGTTCTCGCCCACCATCCGCGTGCGCGGCAGGTCGGCCGCGTATTGCGCGAGCGTCGTGCCCGGCTTGAACGGGCTGTTCGACACGAGGTTCGACAGCAATTGCGCGAGCGCGAGGAAGCTGGCCGGCTGCTCGATCACGGTCGTCGCGCCGTGATTGCCGTCGAAGCCGACGAGCCGCACGCCAACCGGCCCGTGCACGATGCGTGGCGTCGGGATCTCGCGCAGGCCCGCGACCTGGTTCTTGTCGCCGCGCAGCGCGGCGCCGTGCTCGGGCACGAACACGATCACCGCGCGGCGGCCCGATTGCGCGATCAGGTCGGCGAGACGATCGAAGTCACTCATCAGCTTCGTCGCGCGCTGCGGATACGAGTCGATGCTGGTCAACGAACTGCCGACCACGCGGTTGCCGTCGTGCAGGCTGATCGTGTTGTAGTACAGCGCGACCGGCCCCTGCACTGACGCACGCTGCGCATACCAGTTCGCGAGCGTCGTGTAGTCGTCCTTGATCGGCGAGCCGTCGAACGCATGCATCGCGACGGGCGCGGCCGCGTTCGAGATCATCGGCGCGTCGGCCACGCCGATGTTGTCGTGAACCACCTGCAGGAAGTTGTCGAAGTGGCCGTCGTGGTTCAGCAGCGACTGCACCGTGTAACCGGCGCCCGCGAGCTGCGCGAACAGCTGGCACTGCTGCGGCGCGGGCTTGTACAGGTCCTCGTGCGCCTCCTGCCCGCAGCTCGCGCGCAGCACGCGGATCGCCGCCGGGCCGCTGTAGCTCGCGGCCGTGCTGAAGTTCGTGAACAGGTAGTCGAAGTGGCTCAGCATCGGGTGATTGCGCACCTTCGCCGCATCGAGGTCATCCCACGACAGCGAGCAGATGTGCAGCACGATCACGTCGAATTGCGCGGCCGGATCGTTGCCGAGATGGCCGAACGCGACCTGCCGCTGCGACTCCTGCGCGCGGAACGTCGCGAGCGCGGCGTTGTGATCCTCGGGCTGGTCGGCGCGCCCCATCGTTGTCGTGCCCGTCACGTTCGCCTGCTGCGGGAGCGGTGCGACGACACGCGCCATCAGCCCGCTGCCGGCCTGCCACAGCGGCATCACGATCAGCACGGCCAGCACGAACGTCGCGACGCGCAGCCAGCGATTGACGACGAAGTAGACGATCAGCGCGCCGGCCACCGTCAGCAGCAGCACGGGCGGCAGCAGGCGCGGCAGCAGTTCCATCCAGTAGTCGAACCGGAACGTGCTCATTTCGCGCGCGGCCTCGGCGAGACGGGCGAGCGGCGGCGCATGCAGCTCGTGCGCGAGCAGCGGCACCGCGATCGCGATCGCCGCGACCTGCCGCACGATGCGCCACACACGATGCCGGATCGGCGCGCTCGCCGCGAGCGCCACCGCGAACGCGAGGTTCGCGAGCCACAACGGCTGCAGGTGCCCGGTCGCGAACAGCGCGAACTTCAGGATGAAATACAGATTCCAGAACGTCATCTAACCCACTCCATGATGAGCGCCGCGTCAGTCGCGCGCCCGATCGAGTTTCGGCGCCAGCATGGCCTGCAAGCCGCGCGCCGCACCCTTCCACATCCGTACATAACCGTCCACGCCGACGCGCAGCACTTCCTTCAGCCCGCCGAGCGGCGTGTCGATGCGCTGGCCTTCGTGCCAGTCGAGCCACGCATCCGCGCGGCCGAACGTGCATTGCACGAGCTGGCGCTCCTGTTCGAGCGTCAGCTCCTCGAAGCTCAGACCGACGTGGGTCGGCGTCACGCGGCTCACGCGCACCGGGAACGGGAACGGCCGGTCGCCGCGCGTCACGCACACCGTCAGCGTGTCGCCGACGGCGAGCGGCAGCCCCGGCACGGCTTCGAGGCCGAGGCCGCCGGTCGAGTAGTCGCTCGTGAAGCACGCGGCAGTCGTTCCGTCGGCGAGCAGCAGCATGGCCGGCACGCGCATCGCGATCCGGTGCGTGACGCGCACCTGCTTGGTCTCGCGCGCGACGGCCAGCGCCGCGCCGAGCATCGCGAGGTTGTACACGGTCCAGCCGAGCGTGATCAGGATCGTCGACGCCTCGTCGCCCTGGTCGGCCACGAGCCGCCACAGCCCGGCCGCGATCGCGAGCACGTTCAGCCCGAACAGCACGAGGTACGGCTTCGACGTCGACCAGTCGACGTACCCTTCGTCGATCTTGCCGCCCTTGTCGGTCACGTTGAACTTGCCGTGCTTCGGGCTGAAGAACGCGACGGTGGTCGGCAGCGCGATATACCACGCGAGCACCGATTCGTAGACCTCGGCCCAGAACGAATGGCGGTAGCGCCCCTGCATCCGCGAGTTCGCGACGTTCGCGAGCACGAGATACGGGATCACGTAGCTCGCGAGCGCGAGCGACGACGCGTTGATGAAGTACAGGTGGAAGAACAGGTACGCGAGCGGGATCGTCAGGAACACCAGCCGCGGAATCCCGTAGAAGAAGTGCAGCATCGCGTTGCCGTAGCAGATCCGCTGGATCAGGCCGAGCCCGCGCCCGAGGAACGGATTGTCGATGCGGAAGATCTGCGCCATCCCGCGCGCCCAGCGCGTGCGCTGCTTCACGTGGCCCGCGAGGCTTTCGGTCGCGAGGCCGGCCGCCTGCACGGTCGGCAGGTACGCCGACGTATAACCGCGCCGGTGCAGCTTGAGCGCCGTGTGCGCGTCCTCGGTCACCGTCTCGACCGCGACGCCGCCGACCTCCTCCAGCGCGCTGCGCTTGAGCACCGCGCACGATCCGCAGAAGAACGTCGCGTTCCACAGGTCGTTGCCCGACTGCACGAGCCCGTAGAACAGGTTGCCCTCGTTCGGGATCTCGCGGAACGTGCCGAGGTTGCGCTCGAACGGATCGGGCGAGAAGAAATGGTGCGGCGTCTGCACGAGCGCGCACTTCGGGTCGCGCTGGAACACACCCATCGTCGTCTGCAGGAACGAGCGCGTCGGCACGTGATCGCAGTCGAAGATCGCGATGTATTCGCCGTGCGTCTTCGGCAGCGCGCGGTTGATGTTGCCGGCCTTCGCGTGGAGGTTGTCGTCGCGCGTCAGGTAGTCGATGCCGGCTTCGGCCGCGAACGCCGCGAACTCGGGGCGCCGGCCGTCGTCGAGCAGGTACACGCGCAGCTTCGCCGTCGGCCAGTCGATGCTCTGCGCGGCGAATACCGTCGGCTTCACGACCGACAGCGGCTCGTTGTAGGTCGGGATATAGATGTCGACGGTCGGCCAGGTGTCGGGATCGTCGGACAGCGGCACGATCGGCCGGTCGAGCGGCCACGCGGTCTGCACGAAACCGAGCAGCAGGATCATCCACGTGTAGGCTTCCGCGCCGTACAGCATGTAACCGGCGATCGCCTCGACCGGGCCGCGGAAGTCGAGCGTCTGCGTCGTGCGCCACCACACGTAGCGCACCGTCGCGAGCAGCGCGAGCGACGCGAGCGCGAGCGTCGGCAGGTGGCCCGGCAGGCGGCGCAGCGCGAGCGCCAGCACCGCGACGATCGCGAAGAACGCGAACTGCGCGCCGGGCATCAGCGGCGACATGCCGGCCGCGGCCCACAGCAGCGCGCCGACCACCAGCAGCAGCGGCGCGAGCCAGCGGCGCCGGCCGACGCCGTTCGCGCGCGCATCGAGCCAGCCGCCCCAGCGCACCCACGGCAGGCGTTCGAGCAACGCGTCGACGCGCCGGCCGACCGCGCGCCCGGCCACGTAGACGGGCACGACGAATGTGTCGAACCACGCGAGCGGATCGCGCGCGGGCCGGCCGTCGGCCGCGCGCGGCGCGCGCACGATCGAGCGCCACAGCCATTCGCGCACACTGAGCGGCTGCAGCACGCCCCACTCGTGCGCGAGCCGCAGGAACGCGACGCGCACCCAGCGGCGCACATGATCGGGGCGGCCCGTCGGCGGCACGTGGAAAAACAGCCGCACGAGCCAATCGATCCGCGTACGTTCCGCCGGCAGCCCGATGCCGCGCGCGAACCAGTCGGCCGCACAGCGGCCGAACGCGCGCAGTCGCGGCACGCGCACGGCCTTCATCGCACCGCTCCGCTGCGACCGGCCGCACCGGCGGCCAGCCACGTATCGACCCAGTTCGCGATGCCGTTCAGGTCGTGCGACGCCTGCGAATACGGCGCGTCGTCGAAGATCCAGCTGCCGCGCGCGAGCGCTTCGGGCACGGCCGCATCGACGTGAATCCGCTGGTCGAGCATCGAGCCCGGCCCCGCGACCGCGCGCAGCATCGCGAGCGCGTCGCGCTGCATGTCGCGCGCCGGGTTCAGCCGGTTCACGACGATCTGCAGATCGCCGCCGCCGGCCCTGAGCGCGCCGAGCCGCGCGGCGGTCGTCGCGCAGGCGGTCGGCTCGGGCGGCACGACGACCAGCGTCAGGTCCGCGCAGCGAATCGCCTGCTCGGCCTGCGGCGACGGATAACGCGCGGTATCGACCAGCACGACGCCGTCGGCCGGCAACCCGATCTCGTCGAGCGCGCGCGACAGCCACGCGCGGTCGGCCACGAGCCGCGCATCGCACGCGGCGGCGCCGGCCGCGTCGACCTGCCCGTACGGCACGAACAGCACGCCGTCGGCATTGCGCCATGTATGGGCGTGCCACGGCTCGGCGCCGCCGAGCACGCTGTGCGCGAGGCCGTGTTCGGCCAGCGTGTCGAGGCCGAGCGTCGCGCCCATCAGGTTCTGCGCATCGAATTCGACGGCGACGACCGGCCGGCCGCGGCGCGCGAGCAGCACCGCGAGCGCGGCCGCGAGCGTCGTGCGGCCCGCGCCGCCCGTCGTCGACGTGATGGCGATCGTCTTCATCGGGCCGCCTCGTCGCCGCGCTCGGCGCCGGGCAGCAACCGCCCGCGCAGCGCGACCGGCACCAGTTCGCACGGCACCGCGTCGCGCCGGTCGATCCCGCGCGGCGCATGAAAGCCGCGGCCGATGCCGAGGTGCTGCGCGACGATCCAGACGGGCACCGCGATCACGATGCCGACGATGAAACCGATGACGAGTTCGGCGATCATGCGCCCTCCGGATTGCGCAGCGGCATCGCGCTGCGAATGGCACCGCGTGCACGCGCGGCGGGATTGACGGGATGCGGGGCCGGTGCGTCGGCGGCCAGGTGCGCGAGCGCCGGCATCGCACCGATCGCCTCGAGCGAGACGATGGCATCGATTGCATCGACCGCATCGCTCACCTCGCGCGCGTCCGGCAACGCCGCACCGGAATCGGCGCGCGCGGCCGACGTGCGTGCCGCACCGGCCGGCTGCGTGGCCGAGAACAGGTCGCTGTAGTCGGCGATCGGCGCGCGCCGGTTTTCGGCCTTCAGCGCATCGAGTTCCGTGTCGATGCTGCCCTGCCCGAGGCATACGACGCGGTCGGACAGCGAGTCGACCGGTGCGTCGAAGATTCGCGCAAGCGCGTCGTCGGCATCGACCGGCTCACACGCGAACAGGAACACGTACAGGTGCCCTGCATCGGCCGTCACGACGTCGCCCGCGCGGCGCGGCCGACAATGCCGCAGCGCGTCGACGTGCGACACGCCCGGCAGCAGCGTGATCTTCGCGAGCGTATGCGGCAGCGCGAGCACGGCGCCGCGATCGAGCACCGCGCGAATCCGCAGGCAGAACGCGCCGACCGGCAGATAACCGAGCACCGAATCGCCGAGCGCGGCCGCGAGCGCCCCCCGATAGTCGGCCGCGACGGGACGCGCATAGAGCTGGCCGCGCAGCGCGTGCACGGCGGCCTGCATCCGCGACACCGGCAGGTCGCGCGCGACGACGCGGTTCGCGCCGACGCTCAGCACGAGCATCTCGAACTGCTGGCGCAGCACCTCGCCGCGCTCGACGACCGCGATCTTCAGCGCGCCGCCGCACTGCCGGCGCAGCGCGTGCACGTCGGCGCACAACGCTTCGAGCTGCGCATGCGAGCGGAACACGAGCACCGCGGTCGCGGCCTGGGCTTGCGCGCAGGCCGCGACGACGGCTGCGTTGTCGTCGACGATTTCCCAGTCGCCCGGCACGCGGGTCGCGCCGTCGAGCACCGCGCGGCTGACGACGACGCGATCCTCGTCGCTCGCCAGCTTCATCCGGTGCGCCGGCTCGGTCGCGCCGCCGTCGACGCTCGCGGACAGCCGGCCGCCCGGCGCAAAACGCAGCGGCCGCACTTCGCCGGCCGCGAGCGTGTCGCCCGCGCGCCAGAAATCGACGATCCACAGCAGTTCGCCGTGCGTGCGCTGCATCTGTGCGACGCCCGAGCAGACGCCGTGGAAACCGCTGCGCGGCGTGCGATCCGCATCGCGGACGAGCGGCGGATCGTCGGTACGCACGTCGGTGCCCGCACGGGCCGCTTCGGGATCGAGCAGCAGCACGAGCGCGATCCGGCGCGTGCGGCACCAGTCGGCGAGTGCGTGCGCTTCGTCCGCGAGCGCGACCGGGTCGTCCCAGCTGAACCAGCGCTGCGCGCCTTCGACGAAATACAGCGAGCGCGCACGAAAGCCGTAGCGCTTCATCGCGCGCAAGCCGCCCGTGAGTCGCGCGAACGGGCCCGGCGCCGCGCGGCGCGGCGCGTCGCCGGTCGCGCCGGCGCCTGCGCCGTCGGCCGGCTCGGCCGCCGCCGGCATCGCCAGCACGTTCAGGTTGCGCGGCCAGCCGGCCGGATGCGCGCCGCCCGCGAATCCGCGCGCCTGCAGTTGTTCGGTGACACGCTCCGGATCGCGTGCGAGCACGACCGTCACGTCGCGCGTGCGCGCCTGTCGCACGCTCTCCCACACGAGCGCGTCGCAGGCCGGCGTGCTGCCGGCCGCGTAGATCGCGTACAGGCCACCCGCTTCCAGTTGCGTCCAGGTGTCGGGCAAGCCGTCGATCGCGAGCCGGCTCAGCGTGCCGATGCGGCCGCCGGCCGGCCCCGTGCGCAGCAGCGCGCGCAGGCGGCCCAGCAGGCCGGCAGCGCCGAGCGCGGGACGAGTAGCATCGATTTCCGTATTCACGACGGTCCCCTAGTAATCCGAATAGAGCCGCACCGGCGTCGGCGTGACGAGCCAGCTGGGTTGCGCGCGCGCATCGAACGCATAACGCAGGTACACGAGCGCCGAACTCGGCGCGTAGTCGTGCGACCGGTCGACATGCAACTGCGCGCCGACGCTCAGGTGCGGATTCACGCGGTATTCGACGATGCCGTTCACGCCGTACGAGAACGACACGCCGCGCGTCGAGCTGCCCGCGTACACGAACCCGGCCGCCACCTGCGCGGCCCGCTGATCCGAGAACGTCGGGTAATACAGCGAATCCTTCTCGTAGCTGTTCGAGACCCCGCCCGTGAAGGTCAGGTCCCACGACAGCGCGTCGTGCCGCCCCGCCCATTCGATCGGCACGCCGAGCGACAGGTAGCGCTGCGGGCTGTAGTAACCGCCCTGCCCGTACGTGTAGTAGCGCAGGTTCTGCGCGTAGTGCCACGCGTTGCCGACGAGCCCGGTGCTGACCTTCATCGTCGCGCGCTCGTACAGGGGCACCGTGAAGCCGGTGCGCAGCGTGACTTCCGCGTTGCGCTCGACGTTGCGGCCGGACAGCACGCCCGCGCCGAGTTCCGCGAACAGGTTCGTGCGGCCCACGTCGACCGACGCGCGCAGGTTCACGCCGTCGCGGCGCACGCCGCCCCACACCGCGCCCGTCCACGGGTCGCGCATCCCGGCATACGACAGCACGCTGCTCGTTTCCGGCCGCCGCGACGCATTCACGCTGAAGCTCGCCGGGCCTGCATCGAAGCGATAACGCACGCCGCCGACGAGGTAATGCACGGGGAAGCCGAGCGGCGACGTGCCGAGATCGAAGCGCCATGCATCGGTGCGATAACCGGCGCCGAGCGCAACGCCCGTCGCCGTCTGGTGCAGCGAGCCCGGCGGATTCGCGATCAACGCGGCGGCCGACTGATTCGACGGGAATGGCGGCGGCAGCCCGCTCTGGGCCTTGAGCGCCGCGTAGGTCCCGAACGTCGTGAGCGAATAGGCGTTCGGATCGCTGGTATCGAGCGTGCCGGGATCCAGGTGCACGGTGTCGATCTGCGCGAACACATGCCCGTCGTAGCGGATCGGCAGCTGCAGGTAGATCGGCACCTGCTGCGCGCGATACGACGAAATGCCTTCGTCGCCCGACTTGTACGCGGGCGTCCAGCCGGTCTCGATCTCGGGGTTGCGGCGCTGCTCGAGATCCGCGAACGCGGCCTGCGCGGGCGTCAGGCCGTCGCGGCCCGGGCTCACGCCGGCCGTGCGTTCCTGCGACAGCGACAAGCGATACAGCGACGCCGCGTCGTCATAACGACCCTGTGCTTCGGCCACGCGCCCGGCCGCGACCGTCACGTCCGCGCGCGCCGGATATGCGGCGTGCAGCCGGTCGGTCACCTGCGCGGCTTCGTCCGGGCGGCGCAGCGCATTCAGGCGGCGTACGGCCGACAGTTGCGTATCGACGTCGTCGTCCGGCATGCGCGCGAGCACCGCTTGCACTCGCGCGAGCGCGGCCGCGCGGTTGCCGCTGTCCTCGTCGATGCGCGCGAGCGCGAGCTGCGTATCGGCATCGTCCGGCGTGCGCGCGACGACCGGTGCAAGCGCGTCTCGCGCAGCGCCATAGTGCCCCTGCGCGCGTTCCAGATCGGCCACTTCGAGCGCATAGCGCTTGTCCGCGCGGCCGGCCGGGCTCGCGCGATCGAGCAGCGTGCGCGCCTGCGCGTAGTCCTGCCGCCCGATCGCATCGTCCGTCTGCCGCAGCACGAGCCGCAGCGACTGGTCCTCGAGCCTCGCCGTCTGTGCGGGCGTCAGCGACGGTTCGCGGCGCAGTGCGTCGAGCCACGCGGCGAGCGCGTCGTCGCGCCCCGCGCTGCCGAGCAGGTCGCCGTAGCGCAGCCGCACGTCCGCGTCGGCTTCGCGCGGATGCGCGACGATCCAGTCGTGCAACGGCGCGAGGCCGCGATCGGGTTCGCCCGCGTCGATCCACTGCGCGCCGACCGCGGCGAGCATGTCGGGATCGCCCGGCGCGCTCGCCTGCGCATGCGCGAGCGACGCGGCAAATGCCACGCGGTCGCCGCGCCCGAGCGCGCCGCGCGCGTCGGCCAGCGTGCTTTCGGCATCGAGCTTGCGCGCCAGCGCGCGCATCCCGTCCGAACGGTGTGCGTCGTCGACGGGTGCGAGCGCGGCCTGCGCGCCCGCGAAATCGTTGACCGAATTGCGGTACAGCGCGGTCGCATAGCGCATCTCGGGCGTATCGCTTTGCGCGAGCCCGTCGTCCATCACCGTGCGGCCGAGTTGCGGCAGCCCCATGTCGCGATACAGGCGCGCGAGCGCGAAACGCGTCCACGGCGCGTCGGGTGCCGCGCGCACGGCGGCCTCGTAGCGTTGCGCGGCCGGCCCGCGTTCGCCCTTGTCGGCGAGCGCGCGCGCCTGGTCCGCGAGCAGGTCGGCGCGCAGGCCGTCGAGCGCGCGGCGATCGTCGCGGCCCGTCACGCGTCCTTGCAATGCGTCGAGCAGCGGGCCGATCCGGTCCGCACGGCCGGTGTTCTCATACAGCATTGCCGCGCCGCGCACGGCCGGCAGGCTCGGCGAACGCGCGGCCAGCAACTCGCGCAGCAACGGCTCCGCGCGCGCCCAGTCGCGCTGCGCGAGCAGCGCATCGGCGAGCTGCAGCTTCGCGTCCGGGCTGTTCGGCTGCATCGCGAGCGCGGCACGCGCCGCGCGCTCGGCGTCTTTCGGGCGTCCTGCAGCGGCGGCCGCGCGGCCTTGCGCAAGCAGCCCCCAGAACTGCGCGGTGCGCGCCAGGCTCTGCCATTTGTCGCGCTGGTCGGTCGCGAGCGTCGCGGCCCGCGCGAACAACGCACGCGCTTCGTCGTGCCGGCCTTCGCGCAGACGCAACAGGCCAAGCCCGCCGACCGCGTCCGCATCGTCGGCCCGCGCACGCGCGGCGCGAGCGAGCAGCGGATCGGCGCCCGCCAGGTCGCCGCGCGCGAGCGCCTGCAGGCCGCGCTGCTGCGCGATGTAGCCGGGATCGCGTTCGAGCCGGCGCTGCGCATCGCGCCGGCTGTCCAGTTCGGCAACCCGGCCGCGGAATTCGGTATCGTCCGGCACGAGCGCGAGATACGCCTGCAGCGCATCGAGATACGCGGGATCGCTGCCGGCCGCCTGCAGTACGCGCCGCCACAGCGACATCGCCTCCGTATGATCGGCGTCGTCCCGCTTCGCGAGCGACCATGCGATCCGGTTCGCCTCCGCGCGCGTGGCGGCATGCTGGTTCAGCAGCCGCGCGAGCGCCATGGCCGCGCTGGTGTCCTGCGGATCGGCCGCGATCCTGCGGCGCAGCGCGGCGAGCGCCGAGTCGTGTGTCCCCGGCGCATTCGCGAGGATTTCGTAATACTCGGCGCCGAGCGCGCCCGACGGCGCGCCGTTCGGAAACAGCGCGACGATCCGCCGGGCCGCCTCGTCGGTGCGGCCGCTGCGCGCGAGCAGGCGGATCTGCGCCATCTCGCCGCGCCCGCTCGTCGCGACGCGATATTCGTCGGCCACCCGCCGCGTGGCGGGCCCATCGGGCGACTGCGCCTGCAGGCGCGCGAGCGCGGCCTGCGCGCCTTTCGCGTCGCCGAGCCGCAGCAGCACGCGCACCTGCTCGGCCAGCAGTTCGGTGTCGCCCGGCGCGATCAGCAGCCCCTTGCGCAGCGCATCGCGCGCGAGGTCGTCGCGATGCTTGACACCCCACATCCGCGCGGTGTCGAGCTGGCGCTGCGCGTCGGCGGAAACGGACGTCGCCGGCGCGGCGGTTTTCGGCGCCGGCGTGTCGGATGCGGCGCCCGGCGCCGCCGCGCACACCGACGACGCGAGCCACGCGAACCCCGCGACATGCGGCGCGGCACGCTTCAGCGGGCGGCGCACGAACGGCCTCCCCAGCGGGCGTCGAGTGTGCCGTCCGCGCCGAACCGGTAGCGCCCGTCGCGCCAGCCGAGCCCGAACAGCGTCAGCACGCTCGTGTAGTAGCCGGGCGCCGACTGGCGCGCGAGCGACTCGACGCGGGCCGCCTGCGCATCCGCGAGCGCGCGCTGGCCGCGCGCATCGAGAAACGGCACGGCCGCCGCCGAGAACCCCGCGTTGCCGTCGTTCGGCCCCGCGACGCCCGTCGTCGTATCGACCTTCTCCGGCGGCGCGCCACGCGCGGCGATGGCGTCCGCAAACGGCGCGAAACGCGCGAGCAACGGCGCGGCAAGCGGATCGGCGCGGTCGAGCATGCCCGCCCACAGGTACACGCGGATCGCGTTGTACGCGCTCTCCGCGTGCGTCTCCGGATCGGGCCCGAAGCCGGTGCCCGCGCGATACAGCGCCCAGTCGGGCGAAAAACCCTTCGGCGCCGTGTCGAGCAGCACGCGCCCGGTGCTGGAAGCCAGCGCGGCCCAGCGCCGGTCGTCGGGCAGGCGCGCGCCGAGCGCGCGGATCACCTGCGGCGGCGAATAGCTCGGATTCACGCGCCACTGGCCATTGGCCAGCTTGAACCCCGTCGGCCCCGGCAGCAGCGTGACGCCGAGGCCCGGCACGGTGGCCGTTTCCTCGTCGAGCACACGCTTCGCGAGCAGCGTGCCGCGCGCGGTATAGCTGCGCTCGTGCCACAGCCGCCCGGCCTCGACGAGCGCGTATGCGATCCACAGGTCGGCGTCGGACGCGGCGTTCGCGTCGAGCACGCGCCACGCGCCGTCGGGCGCACGGCCCCACAGCCACGCCGGCAGGTGCGCGCTCAGGTCGCCCTGCGCGAGGTTGTTCTCGGTCCATGCGAGGATCGTGTCGAACATGCGCCGGTCGTTCGCGACCAGCGCGAAGAAAAGTCCATACGCCTGCCCCTCCGACACCGTGCGTGAATCGGCCGAGCCGACGTCGATCACGCGGCCGTCGGCCGAGATGAAATCGCGCTTGAACGCGTCCCAGCGCGGCCACGCCGCGCTGCATCCCGCAGCGGCCGCGTCGGCCCCCGCGGCCTGCGCGCGAGCGGCCATGCCGGCCGCCGCGCATGCCATCGCGACCGTCAGCGCGAACGCCGCGCCGACGCGTCGCGCCGGCTGCGTTGCCCGTCGCTTCGCCATAACCCGCGCCATCCGTTACATCCCCCGTCGACGCGCGGCGATTCTCTGCAGCACGCTGAACACGCCGAGCGCGAGCAGCAGCCCCGCAACGACGCCAACCGCGCCGAGCACGACGGGATGCCGCGCCGCATGCGTCCACACGCGCGCATACCACGGCACGAAGCCGACCACGTAAGGCTCGCCGACGCGCAGGCTGTCGACCTGCCCCGGCCGCACCAGCGCGAGATCGCCCTGCAGTTGCGACACGAGGCCGGCGTTCTCGAACACGTTCAGCAAGTCGCCAAGGCGCGGCTGGTCGGTCGCCGTCAGCGCGACGACGCTGCGGCCATGGCTGCCCGGCAGCTCGAAACCGGCGAGCGCCGCGAGCGGGCCCGTCTGTTCGATATGCGCGCCGCCGTCGGCCAGGCCAACGCCGTTGCGCCAGCGCTCCTTCACCGTAAACGCGACACGCGTCGCGCCCGCACCGTCCTGCTCGCCGATCGCGAGCGGCAGCGCCGAGCGCCAGTGCGCGAGCAGCGGCGACGCAGGCGAGCCGTCGATCACGAGCAGATCCTTGCTGCCCGACAGCGCGGCAACGTCGCCGGGCCGCGCGACCTGCACGCGCAGGGCCGGAAAACCGGTCCACTCGCCCATGTGGCCGAGCATCGTCAGGTAGGCCTCGAGTTCCTGCGGCGACGGCCGGTCGGGTATCACGACGGCCGTCTGCGACAGGTCGGCGAAGCGCGTGAACGGAAAGCCGCTGTTCGCGAAATACGCGAGGTTCGGCAATTGCGCGTAATGGACGAAGTGCGAGAAGTCGATCGTCGAATCGGGATCGATCGCCGCGCGCTGCGGCTCGGAGGCCGTGCTCGAGCACAGGCCCGTCTTCTGCGAGTCGAGCGTGAAGCGGAACTGCAGCTGGTTGCCGCTGCCGACGCGAAACGCCGGGATATCGACGTCGCTCGTCACGCGCCCTTCCGGTACCGACAGCAGCGGCAGTTGCATGCGGCCGCGCGCGTCCTCGGCATGGGCCGGCCCGAGCCGGTACGACTTCACGAGCTGGTCGTTGATTTCGACGGCGAGCGTCGAGTTGTCCTGCACGGTCGGCGCCGTATAGCGGTAACGCAGCGTGATCGGTACGCCCGCGCCGTTCCACGAATGGAGATCGGCCGGCACGCGCAGGTTCAGGCGGATCGCGTCGGGTGTCGTGCCGCGCGCTTCCAGCTCGCGCGGATCGGACACGAGCTCGCGGAACGTGATCGGCCGGTTCACCGGCAGCCAGCGCGGCGCGTCGTACGGCTTGCGCGGCGCGCCGAGATCGACGTGCGCGACCGTCGCCGACGGCCCCGACAACGCCGCGCGGCCGAGCACGAGCGTCGACACCGCGTCGTCCACTTCAGCCGCCGTGCGGCCCGTGACGACGAGCAGCTTGCGCCCGGGCGCGGCCGGGTTGTCGGCGACCGCGAGCAGCGGGCCGTTGACCGACGGCAGCGCGAGGCCGGCCGGCAGCGTCGCGGCCGTGCCGATCACCACTGCCTGGTCGTCGGCCGGCAACGCGGACGACACCGGGAAGCGCGTATGCCGGTAGTCAGCCAGCGCACCGAACCACGACGCGAGCACGCCCGCGCTGCGCAGCGTCGCCGAATCGGGCGACGCCGGCAGCACGAACGGCAGCCGCACGCGGCCGTTGTCGCGCCGGTCGAAGAACGGTGCGGGCAGCAGCGCGAGATCGTTCGGCAGGCGGACCGGCGATTCGTCGAGGATCAGTTCGCTCGTCGGGCTCACGTCGGCCCACAGCGCCGAGTTCGACGGATCCTCGCAATGGTCGAGCGTGTAGTGCGCGATCAGGCGCAGGCCGATCTGGTTGAAATCCGAGAAGTAGCGCGGATCGATCGGGATCTCTTGCGTGACCGTGCGGCCCGCGCGCGCGGCGTCGAACGGGACGGTCGCGATGACCTCGCCGTTCACCGACACCTTCAGGTGCGACATCGGGAACACGAGCGACGGCGAATACGCATAGGTCAGGCGCAGCCGCGCGCCCGTGACCACGCGGTCGAGCCGCACGCCCGCGTTGATCGTGCGCGCGTCGTCGGCACCGCGCAGGCGCAGCGGGTCGAATGCGCCGAGCGACGCGAACGGCAGGTGTACGGTCGTCGCCGGCAGCCCGGCGGACGACGCACTGCCCGCCGTCGGCGCAGCCGTGAGCGGTGCCGCGTCGGCGGCAACGGCGGCGGGTGCCGAAGCGCCGACCGCAGCGGCAGCCGGCACCGCCCGTATCGGAGCGGCCGACAGCGCGGCCGTGTGGAAAGCGCCGAGCGCGGCGACCGACAGGACGAACAGCGACGCGGCCGGCTTCATGCGCGGCTCCGCGTCGTCAGGGTTGTCCGGTCTTCATTCGCGTCGAAATCTGCGCGCATCAAGCAGCCATGCCCGTGAGTGCACAATCCCACTGCTTCCCCTCATATCTAACTGGCCTGATTCATATATCGAAACAACGCGGCCGATTCTTTAGCGGTCTCTGCGTCGTGTTGCGCGCGCCTGGCACCGGCACACGCGTATTCGTCACACTATCTCAAAAATAGGACAAAACTTACCCCGATTCGCGACGGTGAAGCGAAAAAAACCTCAGGCCGGTCGGAAATGCTGCGCAAGAGGAGTGAATGGCAAAATTTTCGCCATTGCTGCCGGTGAGACCGAACGGCATACTGCCGGCGCGGCCGGCCGGGCCGGCATGCCGGCGGCGGTCCGTTGCAGACCGCCCGCAAGGCGCTGCCGCGGGGCGGCGCGTATGCTACCGCACTCCCGCGCCGCCCGATGATCTTTCTTCGCGAGAAAACTGACTTGGATCAAATCGCCAACACCGCCACCCCGTCCGCCGACACGCTGCTGCGCATCATCGCGGTGCAGACCGAAATCGCGAAGCTCGGCCTCGACCTCGGCAGCGTGATGGCCTATGTGGCCGAACAAGTGCCGCTGCTGACCGGCGCAAGCGCCGCCGCGGTCGAATTCGCCGAAGGCGACGACATGGTGTACCGCGCCGCGTCGGGCACCGCGGCCGGGATGCTCGGGCTGCGGCTGCGCCGCTCGGGCAGCCTGTCGGGCCTGTGCGTGCAGGAAGGCGAGTTGCTGCACTGCACCGATTCGGAAATCGACCCGCGCGTCGATCGCGATGCGTGCCGCCGGGTCGGCCTGCGCTCGATGCTCGTGATGCCGCTCACGCATGCGGACACGACGGTCGGCGTGCTGAAGGTGATGTCGCCGGACGTCGACGGCTTCTCGCAAGCCGATGCCGGCACGCTGCGGCTGACGGCCGAGCTGATCGCCGCCGCGATGTTCCACGCGGCGCGCAACGAGGCGAACGAGCTGTACCTGCGCGCGACGCACGACGCGCTCACGGGCCTGCCGAACCGTGCGCTGTTCTACGACCGCCTGCGTCAGTCGATGCATACGGCATTGCGCGCGAACGGCCGGCTCGGCATTCTCAACATCGACATGGACGGGCTGAAGCCGATCAACGACGGTTTCGGCCACCGCGCGGGCGACGCCGCGCTACGCGAGATCGCCGCGCGGATGCAGGGTGCGGTGCGGCGCTCGGATACGGTCGCGCGCGTCGGCGGCGACGAATTCGCGGTGCTCCTGCCGAACATCGGCAACCGCGACGACGCGCATGCGCAAAGCACGCGGCTCGCGCGGCAGGTCGGCGAACCGTTCGAATTCGAGGGACAGCCGCTGCGGCTCGGCGTCAGCGTCGGGATCGCGATGCTGCCCGACGACGGCACCGACATGAACGCGCTGATCGAGCATGCGGATCAGGCGATGTACGAAGCGAAGCGGTCGCGATCGCAACACAGGACGCCTGCGTAACGCCGGCCCGAAGCCGGTCCGCTGCGGGCGCAGCCGAACAGGCGCGCCCGATCATCGCGTGAAGCCGCGCTAGCCGACCTGCGGCATCGCGATCGCGAGCCCGACCACGAGCCACTGCACGATCGCGACGAGCACGCCGGCCCGGCACAGCCCGACCGCGCCGCGCACGCGCGCGTCGAGCGCGCGCCCGGCCTTCCCTGCATCGATCCAGCCGAGATCGGCGAGCGCGCGGTCGAGCGCCGCGAGTTCGTCGTCGACCGACGCATCGCCGGAGGCTGCCCGCGCGAGCGCGGCGAACAACCGGCGGTCGATCTCGATGCGCACCGCGTACCACAGCGCGGCGATCCCCGACCCCGTGCTGACGACGGCCAGCAGTACGCGGGCGATCGACGCCGGCGCCCAGCCCACCGCGATCCACCAGCCCGCGCCCGCCGCGGCCAGCGCGGCCGCGATCGCCCACGCGCCCGCATCGAGCGCGCCGCGCGCGGCGGCAATCCTGAATGGCGTGGACGGATCGCGCATCACCCGCGTCCCGCGCCGCGACGGCGATCGATCCAGTGCTGCAGCACGGCCACGCCGTCGTCCGACCACACCGCATGCGGCCGCACCGCGCGTACGGCGGCAAGCGCGTCGCGCGCATCGCCCAGCCCGCGCCGTGCCGCGAGCCACGCGGCCGCGCACAGCACGCTGCGCCCGTAGCCGAGCGCGCAGCAGACCAGCACGTCGCGCCCTTCCCCGTGCAGGCGTTCGAGCGCCGCGACAGCCTGCGCGAGCTGCGCCGCCGTCGGCGCGACAAGATCGAGCTGCGGCACGGCCGCGTATGCAAACGACGCATCGGATGCTGCCCAGCGCGGCATCTCGGCGGTCAGGTCGACCAGCGCCGTGAAGCCGTGGCGCCGCACGTCGCGCGTCGTCGGCGTGCGGCCGATCGACACGCGCTCGTCGATCCGCACGGGTGCCGGCTGCCGGAACGTCCACAGCCGCGAATTGACGAATGCGCCGGCGATCGTCGGCGCGAGCAGCCAGCGGATGACGACCGGGAAACGCCCGTGCGCATCCTTCTGGAAGGCGCCCGGCGCACCACGCCGGTAGATCCACGCGACGCACGCGAGCGCCAGCGCGACCCACCCCGCCACCAACGCCCAGCCCGGCGCGCGCGGCACGCACCACAGCGCCACGAGCGCGACCAGCGCCGCGCCGAGCGCATAACGACGCGCGAGCGCGCGGCCGGCCGCGCCCGGCGACGCATCGGCGCCCGGCAACCGGCCCGCGGCATCGCGCAACGGAAACAGGAACAGCGCGAGACAACCGACGGCCGCGCCGGTCGGCACGTCGATCGCGTGATGCTGGTAGGTCGTCAGCACCGACACGCCGATCGCCGCGAACCACAGATGCAGCACGACGCGCGCGGCCGTGCCGCGCAGATGCTTCGCATAGACGGCCCACAGCACGACGAGCAGCCCGATGTGCAGCGACGGCGCCTGGTTGAACGGCTTGTCGAAACCCATCAGCAGCGTGAACAGCGCGCCGGCCACGCCGCCCGCGTCGGGCCGCTCGAAGCCGAAGCGCAGCGGCCACGCGATGAAGCACACAACCGATACCAGTTGCACGGTCAGCAGCCGCTTCACGTGATCGAGCAGATCGGCGCGGCGCGTCCAGAAGAAGAACGACAACGCGTACAGCAGGTCGATCGACCAGTACGGCACGATCGACCACGGCACGAACGGGATCGCATGCTCCCAGCCGAATGCGAACGTCGGCACCACTGCGCGGCGCGCGGCGAGCCAGTTCGCGAAGCCGTACGTCGAGAAGAACACGGCGCCCATCACCGCGAGCCAGCCGAAGCGCAACGCGAACGACGCGTCGCGCGCACCGGCCGCCGACGCCTGCGCCGCCAGGCCGCGCGCGTCGCCGCCGAACTCGCTCATGACGCGTCGACCCGCTGCGCGAGACTGACCGTGAAGATGCCCATTTCGTCGATCCGCTGGTCGAGCTTGCGGAAGCCCGCGCGCGCGACGAGTTCGTCCATCTCGGCCTGCGAACGGCGGCGCATCACCCAGGTCGCCTCGCCGCGGTGATTGTTCAGCGCACGCGCGATGAATTCGAGCTGCGGATGCCACGGCTGCCCCGTATAGACGAGATAACCGCCGGGCGGCACGGCCTGTGCGAGCCCGCGCAGCGAGCGCTCGATCAGCGCGTTCTCGCCGAACAGTTCGTACAGGCCCGACACGATCGCCAGCGTCGGACGCGGCTCGAGCGTCGCGAGCGACGCTTCGTCGAACGCATCGCCGCGCTCGAAGCGCGCGATCGGCTCCAGGCCGCGCTGCGCGATCAGCACGCGCCCGGCCTCGACGTTCGGCGGGCTGTAGTCGCGCAGCGTGATGTCATCGGGCGCCGCGCCGTCGCGCTCGGCGGCCGTCGCGATCGCGTCGAGCACATAGCGCCCGTGTCCGGCCGCGATATCGACGATCCGCACCGGCGTGCCATGGCCGCGCAGGCGGCCGATCGCCGTGCCGATCAGTTCCTGCAGATGCACCTTGCGCTGGCGGATGCCGATCCAGCCCGGCGAATCGAGATACGTGCGGTCGATCAGCGCGCCGACGCCGAGCCGGCCCTGCGCGCGGTTGCGATACACGTAGTCGAGCGTCGAGCCCGAATCGAAGCCGAGCCGCAGCCCGAGCGCGATGCCGTCCGACAGCGCGCCGCCGGCCTTCAGGCCGGCCCGCGTGAGCGCCCAGTAAGCGCGCGCGAACACGTTCGCGGGCGGCCGGCCGAGCGCCGCGTATTCGTCGTGGAACGCGCCGCGCCGGTCGGCGTCGGCGAGCGACACGCGCGGGCTCGGCGCATCGAACTCGCGCAGCACGAAGGTGCGCAGCGGTGCGAGCGCCTGCGCGCGATCGCGCTCGCCGAGCGTGTCGTGATAGAAGCCCGGCAGCACGATGCGCTCCTTGCGCGCCGCGCCGAGCCGTTCGAAGAAGCGGTCCTGCGGGCCGCGATGCACGACCCAGTCGGCGCCCGAGATCAGCAGTTGCGTCGGCACGGTGATCGCGGCCGCGTCGGCGACGATCCGCTTCGCGGTGTCGTGCAGGTCGAGCAGCATGTTGACCGCGATCGGCCGCGTGATCAGCGGATCGGACGCGTAGCTCGCGATCCGCTCGGGGTCGTGCGTGAGGAATTTCGGCTTCACGTAGCTGTTCACATAGAACAGCCCGCGCAGCTTGTGCATCAACCGCAGGCCAGGTCGCGCGAACGGCACGTAGAGCTTGATGTGGAAGGCCGGCGACGCGACGACGAGGCAGCGGATCGGCGGCGCGTAGTCGTGCGCCCAGGTGGCCGCGAGCACCGCGCCGACGCTCTGGGCGACCACGGCCATGTCCTCGATCGCGATGCCGTGCGTGTCGCGGATATGCTCGACGAAGGTCTGCAGGTCGCGCACCGACGCGGCCGCGCTCGGGCTGTAGCCGCGCGCGCCGGGCGAGCGGCCGTGGCCGCGCGCATCCCACGCAAAAAACGCGAAATCGGGCAGGTCGAGCTCGTCGACGAGGTGTGCGACGCGCCCCGAATGCTCGTGGCCGCGATGCAGCAGCACGATGGCGCCGCGGCAGCGCGGGCCGGTGGCGGGCCAGTGACGATAGAACAGCGTTTCGCCGTCGTGCGTGATGAAGTCGGCCTCACGGGCCGTGCGTGCGCTCATGCGATCTCTCTCGTTTCGTTATTCGAATCATGTGGCGCCGCCCTCCGGCGCCTCGTACCTCAACCGCCCTTTTCGGCGATGCCGGCCTGCACGCGCCGCACTACCGTGACGATCGACAGCACGATCAGCAGGCGCCACAGCCACGCGGCGACGCTGCCGACCGGCAAACCGAAGCCGATCCACAGCGCGAACGCGCCGAGGGCCAGCGCGCGGTCGCTCTTGCCGAACGGGCCGTCGTAACGACGGCTCGCGCCGACGAGCGGCCCGATCAGCCCCGCGCATTCGACGATCACCGCCGTCAGCGCGAACAGCCAGACGTCCGCCGGAGCGAACGCGGAAATCGCGAGGAACGGCAGCACGAGCGCGACGTCGGACACGATGTCGCCCAGCTCGTTCAGGTACGCGCCGAGCGTGCTCTTCTGCCCGTGCTCGCGCGCGAGCATCCCGTCGATCGCATTGAGCGCCATCCGCGCGAACAGCCACAGTGGAATCAGCAGGAACAGCGCGCGGGCGAACACGCCGAGCCCGGCGAGCGCACCGACGACGATCGAGCCGCCGGCCGCGAACAGCGTGACCTGGTTGGCGGTGACGCCGCGTTCGGCGAGCGAATTCGCGAACGGGCGCAGACGGTCCTGGAATTTGGGTTTGAGTGCGTAGAGGCTCATCGTTTCGTATTCGTATTATTCGCGCGGAACAGTCGGACACGTTTCCCGCCACCCAGCCCCAGGCGGCGAAACGGCCTTCGTCGGCCTTCAATGGAAGGCCCTCATCGTCGCCGAGTGGCCCCGATGCGTCAAGCATGCACCCGCGGCGCCAATCTGGCGTTTTTTACGGAAACTCGCGATAATCCGCTGGCCCGATCGCAGCGAGATCCATTCGAACTGCAAACGGGCACTCGTGCAACAGCCGATTATCCCGCCGCGGACCGGCGCATTCGCCGCGACGCAACAGCGTGTGACGGCGAACCGTCCGATTATCGCGGACCTGCGACAGGCAGCCACGAATTTGAAAAAATTTAAACAAGGGCCGTCCGGCGCGCATCCTGCCGCGCCGGCATTCCGGGGCCCCACCCGCCGCACATGCGGCCGGGCATGCAGGCAGGAGGCGCAGCGCCGATGAACATTCTCAACGTCTGGCAGCGCGACTTCCTGCTGTCCATCGTGCGGCTCGTCGCCGGCGCGTATCCGGTCTGGCATCAGGCGCCGCCGTCACCGACGCAGAAGATCTACTTCTCGAACCACACGAGCCACATCGACACGCTCGCGATCCTCGCCGCGCTGCCGCGCAACGTGCGCGCGGTCGTGCGGCCGGTCGCCGCGCGCGACTACTGGGACAGCAGCGACATGAAGCGCCACATCGCGCAGAAGCTGCTGAACGTCGTGCTGATCGACCGCCACCGCGAATCCGGCGGCGACCCGCTCGAACCCGTGCGCGACGCGCTGCGGCAAGGCCACTCGATCATCATCTTCCCGGAAGGCACGCGCGGCGCCGACGTGCTGCCGCAGCCGTTCAAGAGCGGGCTGTTCCATCTGGCGACCGAGTTCCCGAACGTCGCGCTCGCGCCCGTCTACCTCGAGAACCTGCAGCGCATCATGCCGAAGGGCGCGATCTGGCCCGTGCCGCTGATCTGCAAGGTGCACTTCGGCGCGAACGAAGCGCTCGGCGACCAGGAAGAAAAACCGACGTTCCTCGCCCGCATGCACGACGCGGTCGTCGCGCTCGCGCCGCCGCAGCGACCGGCCGGCTGAACGCGGCGCCCTCCTTTCCTTTTCCGGATATCTCCATGCGAACTCTCTTCTGGGAACTGGTCGCGGGCGTCACGGGCGTGCTCGTCGTCGCCACCGTGATCGGTGCGATCCTCGGCGCGCGCAGCGGCGGCACGAGCTCGACCATCGTCAACCTGAACCAGCGCATCCGCGCGTGGTGGGCGATGATCGCGATCATGGCCATCGCGATCGGCCTCGGCAACAACGTCACGTATTTCGTGTTCGCGCTGCTGTCGTACCTGACGCTGCGCGAATTCATCACGCTCACACCGACGACCGCGAGCGACCATACGACGCTCTTCATCGCGTTCTTCGTCGCGATCCCCGTGCAGTACCTGCTGCTCGGGATCAACTGGTACGGGATGTATTCGATCTTCGTGCCCGTGCACCTGTTCTTCGCGATGTCGCTCGTGTCCGCGCTCACGCAGGACACGCGCGAATTCCTGAGCCGCAACGCGAAAATCAACTGGGCGCTGATGGTGTGCGTGTACGGGCTGAGCCACGCGCCGGCCGTGCTGATCCTCGACATTCCGCACTACACCGGGCAGAACGCGCTGCTGCTGTTCTTCTTCCTCGTGGTCGTGCAGATCAGCGACGTGCTGCAGTACGTCGTCGGCAAGCTGTTCGGGCGCCGCAAGATCGCGCCGCAGCTGTCGCCGTCGAAGACGATCGAAGGCTTCATCGGCGGCGGCCTGCTCGCGACGCTGTGCGGCGCATCGCTGTATCGGGTGACGCCGTTCAGCTTCGGCGCGGCGTTCGGGATCTCGCTCGCGATCGTGATCGCGGGCTTCGTCGGCGGGCTCGTGCTGTCGGCCGTCAAGCGCTCGCTCGGCACGAAGGACTGGGGCTCGATGATCGCGGGCCACGGCGGCATGCTCGATCGCGTCGATTCGATCTGCTTCGCCGCGCCCGTGTTCTTCCACCTCGTGCGCTACCTGTACGTGTGATGCGCGGGCGGCGCAACGCCGCCCGTTCCCGCGCGCTGGCGCTCAATACCCTTCGCGCAGTGCTTTCGGCACGATGTAGCGGCCGCGCGCCGCGTCGAACTTCACCGTGTAGCGCGCGTGGAGGTCCTTGTCGCCGCGCGTGCCCGTTTCCGTGACCGTCAGCGGATAAACATCGCCGGTGCCTGTCGTGTCGGGCACGATCGTGAACGTGCGGCTTTCGCAATGCGACTTCGCGTTCCCGCAATCGAGCGATCCCGCATTGTCGAGCGTCTCGTTGATGCGCGGCGCCGCTTCGACGATCCCGTTGCCGAGCGGCAGCCAGATCGACCGGCTCGCCTGCGTGTAGCCCTGCAGCGTGATCCCGTCGCCGATGACGAACCCGAACAGATGCGGGCCGAGCCGCTCGATGCGCACTGTGCCCGGTTCGCCGCGCTTGCCCGACGCGATATCCGTCTTCTTCACGACCGGCTCGAGCGACTTGCCGTCCGGCGCCGGCTTCAGCACGTACAAATCGATCGTGCCGGCCGTGCCATCCGAATCCATGCCGGGCATCCCGTTCTGCACGGCTGCTTCGGTCTCGCCGCACATCGCGAGCAGGTACCGCGGGCCGTCGGCGGTCGTGACGCGCAGCGAGCCGCACGTCGAATAGATGACATCGTCCCCATCCGCCTGCCAGCCCTTGCGGTCCGCGCGCCACTTGCCGTAGCTGTCGTGAATGAACGTCTGCAGCTGACGGTCGGCAGGGATCGAATCGGCCGCGTAGACGGGCGACAACGCGGAAAGCGCGGTGAGCACCGCGAGTGCGCCCAGTACGGCGAGCGAAGCCGCAATCGGCTTGAGACGTTTTTTCCGGTGCTGGACAGTCATGACGGGGTTCGATTCGGTTGGATTGGAACGGCGTGCGGCGAGTGGTAACTGGTGCACGCGATCAGGGTTGCCGGGGCGCGATGCCGGTGCCGTCCGGCTTCAGGCGCGCGGTTTGCACCCACCCTTCGGCAATGCCGCGCGTGCGCGAATTCAGATAGACGACCGACGTGAAACGGCCGTATTCGGCCCGCGCATCGACGCGGTCGTGCTCGACGATGAACAGCCCGTCGATCCGGCAGGCGTCGTCCGGCGCGGAAAAGAACGGCAGACGCCCCTTGCCGGTCACGACGCGCCCCGCGTCGCTGCCCATCACGACATCACCCTGCGCTTGCGCGCGGCGGTTCAGCGCGTCGCAATCGACGGCGCTGTGCGCGGGCGCGGCCGGCGTGGCCGGCGCCGCACACGCCGACACGAAGCGCGACAGCGCGCGCCGGTTGATCGCCAGCACGTCCGGCCGGTCGGGATCGCGCGTGACGTCGAGCGCGCGCATCGCATGCGTGTCGAGCGTCACCCAGCCGATCGTCGCGTCCTCGTTGGGCGTGCCCGGATGATCGGGCGTGACGAACAGGCGGACGCGGTAGACGTCGCCGTCACGCTCGTCGACGTCGGCACGGATTGCGCGCCGGTCCATCGCGGTCTGCCGCAGCGCCGGCACGATCAGTTGCGTCAATTGCTCGCTGCACGACGCCGGCGGCGCGGCGACGGCCGACTGCGCGGCCACCGCGCCCAGACACGCCAGCGCGACGCGCGCGGCAACGGCCGCGAACCGGCGACGCCGCACGGCCTCGCCATTCGCGCCGGCCGGCGTTACGATCTCGTTCTTCATTCCAGGATCCGGTGATGCGCGCGGCCCCTGCCGCGCGTGCGGAAACGTGCCCGCGAGCCCGTAGCGTACACGCACGGCGCGGCATCGCAAACGCATCGGCCGGCCCGACACGGACACACGCATGAACCTCACGTTGCAGGACGTCGCATGGCACCGGTCGGTCGGACGGCTCATCGAGTCGCTCGACCAGCCGGGCTTCTGGTTGTCGCTGATCCGGTTGATCGAGGAATACGTCGAAGTCGACAGCTGGGTCGCGCTGATGTTCTGCGACGGCCGCCCGCAGGTGTTCGCCGAATGCCCGTACGAAGGCGGCGGCCCCGATCCGCTGTACCGCGATTACGTGCAGGGCCTGTACCTGCTGGACCCGTTCTACATCGCGAACCGCGACGCGCCGAAGAGCGGCCTGTTCCGGCTGTCCGACGTCGCGCCCGAGTGCTTTCGCGACACGGAGTACTACACGCTCTATTTCACGCACAACGTCGTCGAGGACGAGGTGCAGTTCAACGTCGTGCTCGACGACACGCGCACGCTGTGCCTGTCGCTCGGCAGCAAGCGACGCTTCAGCCCCGAACAGGTGGCCTTGCTCGACCTGGTGCGCCCCTGGGTGGCCGGACTGATGCGCCAGCGCCTCGCGTACGAGCGCACGCCCGCCGAACCCGCGCCGCCGCGCCGGGCCGGTGCCGGTGCGCAGGACGGCTTCGAGCACGCGATGGCGCGGCTCGGCACGCCGCTCACCGCGCGCGAGCTCGACGTGATCCGGCTGATCCTGAGCGGCCGCTCGAACAAGGAAGTCGCGATCAAGCCGGCGATTTCGGCGGAAACGGTCAAGGTGCACCGGCGCAACATCTACGCGAAGCTCGCGATCAATTCGCAGTCGGAGCTGTTTTCGCTGTTCCTGAAGGCGCAGACCGATGCGTGATGCGGGGCGCAGACGCGGGCAATCCCCGGCTGACGTCCGCGCGCCGCTCGCGTAAGGTCCGCGTATCGTTCAGCCTCCCGGGCACCCCGCGATGCACCTCTCTCCACCCGCTTCACCCGGCCACGGCGGCCCTGTCATCGGCGTGCGGCCGCAGACGCTCGGCAATGCGATCCGGGCGGCCGGCACTGCCGGATTCGCCAACGCCGTCGCCCGCTTCGTCAACGAGAGCCTCGTCACCGACGCGATCCACCTCGAACGCTGGCGGCCCGACCCGGGCGCCGCGTCGGGTTATCTGATCGAATGGCTCGGGAGCTGGGGCGACCGGTATCAGGAGCTGTGCGCGCTGATGGATGCGTACTATCTGGATTTCTGGCAAACCGATCCGCTCATCCAGCCGGTGCGCGGCACGACCGGCACGCTGCTGCTGCAGCGGCACGTCGGCGGCCTGCCCGACGGCGATTTCCGCCGGCGCTTCTTCGACGAACAGCGCGTCACGCAGGAATGCATGCTCGTGCACGGCAATGCGAACGTCCAGTATGCGCTGTCGGTCACGCGCTCGGCCGGCCAGGCCGCATTCAGCCGCGACGAGCTGTTCCACCTGCGGCAGATGGCCGACCTGCTGTTCCCGCTGCTCGAAATGCATGCGCGCTCGTGCGCCGCGCGCCGCATCGCGCCGGCGGCCGGCCACGCGCCGTCGCATCACGGCTTCGACGCGCGCATCGCGCGCCAGGACGTGCGCCTGTCGCGCCGCGAGCAGGAAATCTGCAAGCTGCTGCTGAGCGGCCGCTCGGTGCCGGAAGCCGCAACCCTGCTCGACATCCGCCACTCGACCGCCGAAACCTACGTGAAGCGCGCGTTCGCGAAGCTCGGCGTGCGCACGCGCAGCGAGCTGTTCGACTGGGCGCTGATCGACGGCTAAGCGTTTCGCGCGCCGTCCGGGCGTCCTTGCGGATTCAGTCGGTGCTCGCCCTTTCACGACACTCTCCGGCAGCCACTGATTTCCGTATCCGGTCACGCTCCCGTCGGTATCTCTCGCGAGTTCAATACCCCCGACGGGTTAACGCATCGGCGGGATGGGAATCCGTAAGGATCAGCGCATACTAGGCCCTGTTTCCAACCGCTCCGCCGCGTGCCGCGACGGGCCACTGCCACCGAATTCACCCATGAAACTGAAGCTCGACATCGTCCAGCTCGCCGGCCGCGACGGCGACACGCACTACAACCTGCAGCGCACGCTCGACGCGATCGCGACCTGCGCGCCCGGCACCGACATCGTGATGTTTCCGGAAGCGCAGCTCACGGGCTTCCTCGATCCGTCCAATCTCGCCGAAGTCGCCGAGCCGCTCGACGGCCCGAGCATCGCCGCGGTCATCGCGGCCGCGCGGGCGCGCAACGTCGCCGTCGTGGTCGGGCTGATCGAGAACGATGGCGGGCGCTTCTACAACACGACCGTGTTCGTCACGCCGGACGGCATCGCGCTGCGCTATCGCAAGACGCATCTGTGGGTCAGCGAGCATGGCGTCGTGCTGCCCGGCGATCGTTACGCGACGATCGAATGGCGCGGCGTGCGGATCGGCCTGCTGATCTGCTACGACAGCGAATTCCCGGAAACCGGCCGTGCGCTCGCCGAACTCGGCGCGCAGCTGATCCTCGTGACCGACGGCAACATGGAGCCGTACCGCTACGTCCACCGCACGTCGGCATCGGCGCGCGCGATGGAGAACCAGGTGTTCGCGGTGGTCGCCAATCGCGTCGGCGACAGCGCGCACGACGTCGTGTTCGCGGGCGGCAGCCTCGCGGTCGATCCGTTCGGCAACGTGATCTTCGAAGCCGGCAACACCGAATCGCGTCACGCGGTCGAACTCGATTTCGACCAGCTCGCCGCATCGCGCGCGGTCTACGACTATCGCCGGGATCAGCGCCTGCACATCGCCGGCGAACGCATCGAGCACGCCAACGGCCTTCGCGAGCTGCTGATTCCGTAAGCGCTCGCCCCGGGGGCGGCGCCATCCGTCACGCCGGGTCGGGCACGTCGATCGCCAGCAGCGCCGAACTGACCGACTTGCCGTGCGCATCGAGTGCAAGCGAGCGCGTCACGCCGCCGCCGAGCGCGTCGCGCATCACGAAGTTGAATGCGCCGAGCGCCGGCAATTCGTAACGCACGACGTCACCGCGCACGATGCCCGCGAGCCATGCCTTCACCGCATCCGCATCCAGATGCGCGCGCAGATGGTCGTAATGTCGCGGATCGCGGCAGATGACCGATACGTTCAGCGTATTGCCCTTGTCGCCGGTGCGCGCATGCGCGAGTTCACGCAGTTGCATCAAACCTCCACGAATGAGAACGACGGCGTCACGGCCGCGCGCGGCAGCAGCACCGACTGCACGGCGATCACCTCGCGCGTCGACTTGAACGCGCCGCCGCCGCCGGCCGGCCCGTTCGTATAAAGCGTCTCGACTTCATTGCCGATCCGCGCCGCTTCGTCGGCGCTCGCCGCGCGGCCGGCCACCCGGACCCGCACCTCGGCCGGCTCACCGCGCACGGCCGGCGTCGCGTCGCCATACAGCGAATCGACGCCGATCAGGTCGAAGCGCAATTCGGTCGCGGCGACGCCGGTCAGCACCAACCGCTCGCGGACGATGTCGAGCGCGAGACGCGCGCGTTCGAGCGCGCCCGGGCCGCCGTACGAGATCTGGCCTTCGCCGATATAGCCGTCGACATAAGCCACCGACACCTTCAGCGTATCGGGCCGCACGCTACCGCGCCCGCCCGTCACGCGCACGCGGTCCGGCGCCTCCTCGGCGACCGCGACCCGCGTGAAATCCGCGACGACGTCGGGCTGCAGATACCGCGCCGGATCGTGAATCTCGTAGAGCAGTTGTTCCTTGCAGGTCGCCGCGCTCACGCGGCCACCCGCGTGCGGCACCTTCGTGATCACGACCGCGCCGTCGGCCGCGACTTCGCCGATCGGGAACCCGAGCCGCGCGAGGTTCGGCACGTCCTTGTAGCCGGGATCGGCGAAATAACCGCCCGTCACCTGCCCCGCGCATTCGAGCAGATGGCCGACGACCGTCGCCTGCCCGAGCGTGTCCCAATCGTCCATCCGCCAGCCGAACGCGTGAATCAGCGGCGCGGCGAACAGCGACGGATCGGCGACGCGCCCGGTCAGCACGACGTCCGCGCCGGCCGCGAGCGCGTCGACGATCGGCGCGGCGCCGAGGTACGCGTTCGCGGACACGATGCGGTCGCGATACGCGGCGACTTCGTCGCCCGATTCCTCGAAACGAAACGCGCCGCGCAGCACGACGTCGAGCACGTCGTCGCCTTCGACCGCCGCGATTTTCAGCCCCGCGATGCCAAGCGATTGCGCGATCCGTGCGGTACGCTGCGCGGCCGCACGCGGGTTCGCCGCGCCCATGTTCGACACGATGCGCACGCCCTTCGGCACGGCGACCGGCAGCACGGCGCGCATCCGCGCGTCGAGCAGCGGATCGTAGCCGAGCGCCGGGTCCTTGCGCCGCGCCTGCTGCGCGATCGCGATCGTGCGCTCGGCCAGGCATTCGAAGACGAGATAGTCGAGCTGGCCATGTTCGGCGAGTTCGACCGCGGGCTCGATCCGGTCGCCCGAGTAACCGGCGCCCGCGCCGATGCGCACGCGCCGTTCAGGTTGCTTTGCTGTCATGTCCGTACCGTCGTCCGGCGGTTACGCCGCCGGGAAAGATCAAAAAATGCCCAGCACGACGCACGCGATCGTCATCACGATCGAGGCGCCGAACAGCAGCGGGAACGTGAATTTCTGGTGCTCGGCCAGCTCGATGCCGCACAGGCCGACGACGAGGAACGTCGCGGGCGTCAACGGACTGACCGGAAACCCGGTCGTCATCTGCCCGAGCAGCGCGGCCTGCCCGACCTGCACGGCCGGCACGCCGAGCTGGCCGGCCACCTCCGCGATCACGGGCAGCACGCCGAAGTAGAACGAATCGGGATCGAACAGCATGCTGAGCGGCATCGACGCGAGGCCGAGCACCACCGGGATGTGGCCGGCCATCGACGGCGGCACGAAGCCGACCACCGCCTGCGCCATCGCCTTCAGCATCCCGCTGCCCTGCATGATCCCGGTGAACACGCCGGCCGCGAGCAGGATGCCGGCCATCATCAGCGCGGCGCGCGCATGCGCGTCGATTCGCTTCCTCTGCATGTCGACGTCCGGGTAATTCACCATCAGCGCGATGCACAGCCCGACCATGAACATGATCGCGGGCGGGATCTTCTCGCCCATCACGACCATCGTGCCGAGCACCACGAACGTCAGCACGAGGTTGAACCAGAACAGGTGCGGCCGGCGCAGCGCCTGCTCGTCGGGCGTCAGCTCGCGCTTCGGCAGCGGAATCGATGCAGCGTCGCGCGACAGGCCGAGCCGCTTCTCCTCGCGCCGCCCGAGCCAATATGCGACGCCGAACACGAACACGAGCCCGATCGCCTGGACCGGAATCAGCGGGTTGAACAGCGCCGACACCGGCAGGTGCAGCGACGCCGACGCGCGGATCATCGGCCCCGTCCACGGCAGGAAGTTGATGCCCGCGGCCATCGACACCGCGGCGGCCAGCACGCGCCGGTCCATCTTCAGCCGGTCGTACAGCGGCAGCACGGCCGGAATCGTCACGAGAAAACAGACGGCGCCCGAGCCGTCGAGATGGATCAGCAGCGCGAGCAGCGTCGTGCCCATCACGATGCGCGTCGGCCGCGTGCCGACCGCGCGCAGGATGCGGTCGATGATCGGGTCAAGCGTGCCGGCATCGGTGATCGTGCCGAAATACAGGATCGCGAATACGAACATCCCGACGACGGGCGCGAGGCCCTTCAGCCCGTCGATGACGAACTTGCTGGTGTGCAGCCCGAAGCCGCCGATCAGCGACGCGGCGATCGGCACGATGATCAGCGCGACGAGCGGCGACATCCGCTTCGACAGAATCGCGGCCAGCAGCACGACGATCGTGCCAAGCCCGAGTAACGGCAGCATCCGTGTCTCCTACCTTGTCTTTTGTTGGAGACGAGCGTAAGGTCGGCGCAGCGATAGCACAATTGAAATGATTTGATCGCAGCAATCACGAATCGTTATGGATCTGAATCTCCGCGACATCCGCGCGTTCGTCACCGTCGCGCACGCCGGCAACTTCACGCGTGCGGCCGCGCGCCTGCACCTGTCGCAGCCGGCGCTGACCGTGCAGATCCGCCGGCTCGAGGAAATCGTCGGCGCGCGGCTGTTCGACCGCAACAGCCGCAGCGTCGCGCTCACGCAGACCGGGCGCGAACTGCTGCCGCTGCTGCAGCGCTCGCTCGACGACATGGAACGCGTGCTGCGCGATGCGCGCGCGCTCGGCGAAGGCACGAGCGGCACAGTGCGGCTCGCGTGCCTGCCGACCTTCGCGTCCAGCGTGCTGCCGGAGCTGATCCAGTCGTTCCGGCGCGACGTGCCGCGTGCGGGCTTCGAGATCCGCGACGGCGTCGCGAGCCTCGTCACCGCACTCGTGCGCAACGAGGAGGCCGATCTCGGGCTGACGGGCGGCGACGCGTTCGATGCATCGCTGGAGGTGCTGTACGCGGGTGCCGACCGGCTCGTCGCCGTGTGCCCGAAAGACCATCCGCTCGCGCGCCAGCGCCGCGTGACCACCGCCGACGTCGCCAGCGTGCCGCTCGTGCTCACCGCGCAGGGCACGAGCGTGCGCAGCGTCGTCGATGCCGCGCTGGAAGCGGCCGGCTGCACGCCCGACATCGCATGCGAGCCGACCTACATGATGACGGCGGTCGCGATGGTGCGCGGCGGCCTCGGCGTGACGATCCTGCCCGCGACCGCGCGCGAGGTGCGCGCCGAGCCCGAGCTGGTCGCGAAGCCGATCGACGATCCCGCATTCGTGCGGCCGATCGCGCTCGTCACGAAACGCGGACGCACGTTGCCGCGCGTCGCGCAGGCATTCGCCGAAGCAATGCTGGCGGAATTGAAGAAGCGCGCGTGAGCCACGCTCCCTGAGCGGAACCGGAAGATCGCGTGACGCTTACGGCGCGTCCGGATCGACGTGCAGCGATTCGCCGATCGCATAGAAATTACCGCCCGCGATGTAGTGCAGGCTGCGCAGCGCGGGATCGGCCGATTCGAAATACCAGTGGCCATCGCGGAACACGCGCGTGTCGGACCACGCACCGACCACTTCGCCGATGAACAGGTCGTAGGTCTGCTGGTTGTGCGGTTCGGGGATCAGCTTGCACGCGAGCCAGCCCGAGCATCCGGCGACGAACGGCAGGTCGTGGCCGTCGACATCGAACAGCGTGACGCCCGCTTCGCGCAGCTTGTCGGGTCGCTCGGCAAGACTGTGGTTGCCGACCGCGTGCGTGAGCTGCAGTTGCGCGGCCGTCGGCACCTGGATCACGAACGTGCCGCTGCGCTCGACGAGCTCGCGCGTCTTCGCGGACTTGTCGAGCACGACCGTCAGCTTCGGCGGCAGGAAGTCCAGCGCGCACGCCCAGGCCGCGGCCATCACGTTGTCGACGCCGTCGTGGCGGGCCGATACGAGCACGGTCGGCCCGTGGTTGAGGAGACGGTAGGCTTTCTTCAGCTCCACCGGAGCGATGTGACTGTCCATACGGGTTCCTTGGAGAACGGCGCGCACGGACGGAAGCCGTGCGGCGCGGCACCGGCCGGTGCGCGTGCGCGCGGCCCGGCCGAACGCCGCATTCTCGCACCCAATTTCAATCGGCGCTGACGGCCCCGCGCGTCACTTCGCGAACAGCTGGCCGATATCGCGGAACGCCTTGAACTCGAGCGCATTGCCGCACGGATCGAACAGGAACATCGTCGCCTGTTCGCCGACCTGCCCCTGGAACCGCACATACGGCTCGATCACGAACGTCACGCCGAACGACCTCAACCGCTCGGCCAGCGCTTCCCAGCTCGCCCAGTCGAGCACGATCCCGAAGTGCGGCACCGGCACGTCGTGACCGTCGACGGCATTCGTATGCGCGCCTTCCTGCGACGCGGTCTTCGGATGCTCATGGATCACGAGCTGGTGCCCATAGAAGTCGAAGTCGACCCATTGCGCGCTCGAACGCCCCTCTTCCAGCCCGAACACACGGCCGTAGAAATCGCGCGCGGCCGGCAGATCGTAGACCGGAATCGCCAGGTGAAACGGGGAAAGACTCATGGTTGCCTCGTGAAGAAACACGCGCATGGCGCGCGGATCGCACCATGGTAGACAACGCCACGCAAAAATTAAATCAATATATAGTTTTGCAATTCACAAACGGAATTGATGAATGATCCGCGAGCTGAAAACTCTCGTCGCCGTCGCCCGGGAAGGCACGTTCGCCGCGGCCGGCAACCGTATCGGGCTGACGCAGGCCGCCGTGAGCGCGCAGATGCAGCGTCTCGAAGCCGAACTCGGCTTCGCGCTGTTCGACCGGCAAGGCCGCTCGGCCCGTCTCAACGAGATGGGCCATCACGTGCTCGACCAGGCGCAGGCGCTGATCGGCCTGTACGAGAACCTGAGCTCGACCGCGCCCGGCTCGCCGGCCGCCGTGCGCGTGACGATCGGCGCGATCGCGTCGGTGCAGAGCGCGCTGCTGCCGGCCGCGCTGGCCGATTTCCATCGCAGCCACCCCGGCTGCCGGACGCGCGTGATACCGGGACTGTCGATCGAGCTGGTCAACCGGGTCGACGCGGGCGAGATCGACATGGCCGCAATCATCCGGCCGCCGTTTTCGCTGCAGAGCGACCTGCACTGGACGACGCTCGCGCAGGAACCGTTCCGGCTGATCGTGCCGCGCGGCGTGAAGGGCAAGGACTGGGCCGAGCTGCTCGCGACCGAGCCGTTCGTCCGCTACGACCGCGCATCGTTCGGCGGCCGACAGGTCGATCGTTTCCTGCGGAAGATGCACATTGCGGTGCGCGACACCTGCGAACTCGACGAGCTCGACGCGATCGTCAAGCTGGTCGAGAACGGCGTCGGGATCGCAATCGTGCCGCAGACCGCCGTGTATCGCCGCTGGCCGGCCGGCGTGCGCGCGCTCGACCTCGGGCACCACACGTTTCACCGCGACATCGGGCTCGTGCATCGCGCGCGGCGCACGATGTCGGAACCGGCGCAGATGCTGGCCCGGTTGATCGAAGCCGCGTCGCAACGAAGCGCACCGCCGCAAGCAACCTGAGTCGCACGCCCGGCGACGCGGTTGCCGTGGCCGATCAGCGCCGCCCGGCCGCCCAGTCGACGGCCGCATCGAACAGCGCGACGCCGGCCGGCGACAGGTTCACGAACGTGTCGTTGTCGAGGAAGAACATCACGCGGCGCGCCGGCGCGAGCGCTTCGTAGTCCATCGTCGCGCCCTTCTCGTACGCGAAGATCGCGGCCTTGTCGGGCTGACCGTACACGGTCGCGATCGTGATCGCGCCGAGCCCCGGCTTGCCCCAGCTCATCGGCGCCTGCTTGCCGTACACGTTCGTCGCGCCGGCCGGCAGCCCGGCCGAGATCGGATGCGGCGCATTGACGAGCCACAGGTAGCGCTCCTTGCCCGTTTCGCCGAAGTCGACGTCGTGACGCTTGCCCGTCATCGCAAGATCGTCGAGCAGGTCGTTTTCCCACGTCACGAGCGGCTTGTCGAGCGTGCGCCAGCCGGGCCGCACGTTCTTCGACGACACCGTCGACGAGATCACGACCAGGTCGGCATCGCGCGCCGCGTCGGGGCTGGCCGACTCGTCGATCAGGCGCACCGCGTAACCCCGCTCGCCGAGATGCTGGACGATGCGTTCGTCGACCTTCAGGTTCGGGCCGCGCAGTTGCACGAGCATCGCGACGCGCGTGACGGCCTGCGGCGCGTCGGCTGCAAGCGCGGTGGCGGGAACCCCCGCGCCCAGGCCCAGTGCGAGCACCGAGCCCGCGATCGCGCGCAACACGCGGCGCCGCGCGTCGATAGCAACGGCGCGCACGGCGCCGGTCTTCATCTTCCGGTTCATCTGGAGCTTCTCCGAAGCCGCGCGCCGTCGGATCGGCCACGCGGCGATTGCGTGGTCAGAACTGCAGCGTGGTCAGCAGCGACACCTGTCGCGCGTCGCCGATCGCGACGAAATAGCGGTTCGCGCTCGACGGGTAATACGTGCGGTTGAACAGGTTCTTCACGTTGAGCTGGAACGACAGCTTCTGCTTGCCGATCCGCGTGTCGTAGGTGGCGAACGCGTCGGCGAGCACGTACGACGGCAGCGTGAAGCTGTTCGCCGAATCGCCGGGCCGCGCGCCGACGTAGCGCGCCGCCGCGCCGATGCGCAGGTCGTCGCCGCCGACCAGCGTGCCGACGTCGTAGACGGCCGCGAGCGACGCCGTGTGGCGCGCGACGTTCCACAGCTGGTTGCCCGCGTACAGCGGATCCTCGGTCGTCTTCGCATCGATGTACGCATAACTCGCGATCACGTTCACGCGTTCGCCGATCTTGCCCGAGAGGTCAAGCTCGACGCCGCGCGAGCGCGCCTTGCCCGACGTGCGCCAGTCGGTCAGCTTCGTCGCGTCGTTGTACTGCGACACGAGCACGTTCTTCTTGTCGATGTTGAACAGCGCGAGCGTGCCCGTCATCCCGCCCGGCAGGTCGAGCTTGCCGCCCACCTCCCACGCGGTCGCTTCCTCGGGCGGCGTCGCGCCGTCGATGATGTAGCCCGTCATCGGCGCGATCGACGACGACGGCTTCAGCGATTGCGAATAGCTGCCGTACAGCGAGAACGACTCGGTCCACTTGTAGACGACGCCCGCACGCGGCAGCCACTTCGAGCCGCTGAGGTCGGTGTTCGCCTTGAACGGCCGGCCGCGCCCCGCGACCTGGTTGTACGTGATGTAGCGCAAGCCGCCGGACACGATCCACTTGTCGGTCAGGTGGATCGTGTCCTGGACGAACGCCGACGCATCGTGCAGCGTGTCGGTCTGGTCGCTGTCGCTCGCGGACACGGTACTCGACGGCGGCAGCAGCCCGTACACGGGATCGAGATAGCTGAACGGCGTCTTCACGGCCTGTCGCAGCATGTCCTTGCGGTAGATGCGGCGGTACTCGCTGTCAAAGCCGATCTGCACGTCGTGGCGCATCCCCGCGAGCGTCAGCTTGCCGTTCACATAGCCGATCCCGTAGCTGTCGGTGCTGAGCGAACCGTGCGTCGCATCGTTGCTGCGCGACAGCGTGCCCTTCACCGGATCGACGCCCGTCGTGCGCAACTGGTTCGCGTCGTAGGTTTCGCGGTTGTAGCTGTAGCCGAGATGCGCGCTCCAGTCCGCATTGAACTGGTGATCGACGCTCAGTTGGGCGAGATGCGACTCGCCGTCCATGTTGTTGAACGGCTCGTCGAGTCGCCGCCGCGCGGGAATGTCGAGCGGCGCATTGGTGCGCGGGTCGAGCGCGGTGCCGCGATCGAACGGCGAATGGAATTGGCGGTACTCATAGGACACCGCGACCTGCGTATCGCGGCCGTACCACGCGAGCGACGGCGCGACGAAGGTCTGGCGGTTTTCACCGAAGTTGCGCCAGTACTGCTCGTTCGACTGGTCGACGATCAGCCGGTACGCGAGCCGCGAATCGCCGACCGGCCCCGTCGAGTCGAACGTCGCGCTGCCGCCGTTCTTGCCGTGCCCGAACGTCGACGCGCCGAGCGAAATCGCGTTGTAGCGCGTGAGCTGCGGCTGCTTGCTGACCACGTTGACGACGCCGCCCGGATCCATCAGCCCGTACAGCAGCGACGTCGGCCCCTTGAGCACCTCGACGCTGTCGACCGCCGCGTTGAACGAACGCCCCTGCACGATCGGCATCCCGTTGTGCATGATCGAGCCGTCGCGGTTGCCGCCGAAACCGCGCTTCATGATCGTGTCCTGCGTGCCCGCGAGCGTGTTGCCCTGCGTGATGCCGCTCACGTTGCCGAGCGCGTCGTCGAGATTGCGCGGACGCTGGTCGCGCAGCACCTGCGCGGGCACGATGTTGACGGCCTGCGCGGTGTCGAGCAGCGGGATATCCGAGCGCAGCACACCCGCTTCCTTCGGCGGCCGGTAGCTTTCCGCGCGCAGCGCGGTGCTGCGCACGTTGATCGCCGGCAGCTCGGCAGCCGCCGCCGCGCCGGTCGCCGCAGGCCGCGCGGCCGAGCCGTTCGTGCGCATCAGCGTGTAGCCGCCGCCCGGCTGGCGCAGCGCGACGAGCCCGGTGCCCGCCAGCACACGATCGAGTGCGCCGTCGACGTCGAATCGGCCGTGCACGCCACCGCTCGTGAGACCGGCCGTCAGCTCGGCCGGGAACGCGAGCAGGATGCCTGCATCGCGCCCGAACCGGTTCAGCGTCGCTTCGAGCGGGCCGGCCGGAATGTCGAACGCGCGACGCGACGCGCGCTGCGCGGCGGGTGCCGCATCGGCATCGGTGTCGGCCAGCGCGGGCAGCGGCAGCAGCGCCGACAGCAGGACGGCGCCGGCCAGTCGGCGCGCAAGGCGGCCCGGCGCGGCGGGCGCGGCCGGGCGCGATGCGCGCGGCAGATGACGGGCGGGCGCCGGACGGCGCCGATACGTGAGACGGATGGAAACCATGATCGGGGAGTCGGTGGACGATGGGCCAGTGCTGCTTTCACTACCCATGTCACGCGAACATCGAGAAACAGCTCAGGTCGGAGAAAAAAATTTTCGACGCGCTCACGAACGGGCCGGCACGACCGTCGCCCAATAGCGCGTCAGGTAGTCGACGTCGATCGGCAGCGTCGCCTTCAAGGTGTCGAGCACGCGCGCGGGATCGTCGAGCGGATAGGTGCCCGACACGCGCAGGTCGGCCACGGCCGCATCGCAGCGCAGGCTGCCGCGGCGATAACGATCGAGTTCGGCGACGAGGTCGGCCAGCCGCATGCGCGATGCGACGAGCATGCCACCCGTCCACGCGGACGCATACGCATCGAGCGGCGCCGACGCGCCGATCGCGTCGCGCGTGAATTCCGCGCCCTCGCCGGCCGCGATCACGCGCGTGCCGGCCGCCACATCGGCCGGCTGCACGCGCACGGCGCCGGCGAACACCTCGACGCGCGTCGCGCCGTCGCGCTGCCGCACCGCGAAGCGCGTACCGAGCGGTTGCAGCTCGCCTTGCGCGGTCGCGACGACGAGCGGCCGCGCGGGCACGCGATCGTCGTGGCCGCTCGTCACCATGATCGCGCCGCGCAGCAGGTGCAGGCGGCGCGCCATGCCGTCGAAGCGCACGTCGAGCGCCGTGTCGGTATCCAGCACGACGACCGTGCGATCCGCGAGCGTCACCGTGCGCCGCTCGCCGACCGCCGTGCGCAGGTCGGCCGGCCAGATCGCCGCGCGCCGCACCGGATCGGCCATCCACGTGGCGCCGCCCGCGAACAGCAGCACGGCCAGCGTCTTCGCGGCCGCGCGGCGGCGGCCCGCACGCGGCGGCAGCAGCGCCGCGTGCGCGGCCTGCGTGTCGAGCCCGGCCGTCAGCCGGCCGAACCGGCCCTGCATCGCTTCGATATGACGCCACGCCGCGTCGTGCGCGGGATCCTCGGCGCGCCAGCGCGCGAGTGCGGCGGCGAACGCGTCGTCCGTGCGGCCGGCCTGCCGATCGACCCACCATTCGACCGCGCGACGCGCGACCTGCGGCGGCACCGCCGGCGCTTCCGGGGCGGCCATCGGTCAGGCCGCCATCGCGAAGAAGCACTGCGTGCCGGCCTTCACGAGATAACGCTTCACCGTCGCGAGCGACACGCCGAGTTCGCGCGCGATCTCGGCCTGAGTGAGTCCGTCGAGCTGCGCGAGCAGGAACGCGCGCTTCGCCGCGAGCGGCAGCCCGTCGAGCAGCCGGTCGATTTCGAGCAGCGTCTCGAGCACGACGGCCCGCTCTTCCGGCGACGGCGCAACCGCTTCGGGCCGTTGCGCGAGCACGTCGAGATACGCGCGCTCGATCTGCTCGCGCCGCCAGTGGTTGCTCAGCACGCGCTGCGCGACCGTGGTCAGGAACGCACGCGGCTCGTCAGCGCCGATCGGCTCGTCACGCGCGAGCAGGCGCATGAACGTGTCGTGCGCCAGATCGGCCGCGCGGTGCGCGCAACCGAGCTTGCGGCTCAGCCAGCCGCGCAGCCACGCGTGGTGGCCAACATAGAGGGCGTCGATTTCTCGATGGAGAGACAGCTTGTCAGCGGACATGGCCGGGTTCCGGGGTGCGCAGGCGTCGGCGATTTTGTAAATGAGAATGATTATTATATACAAAAGCGGACCGGCGGCCGGGGTTTCGGTGCACGGCGGCTACGGTCGGTCACGCAGACGGCGCACCGGAACCAGGATGCATGACGAAGCCGCAATGACTTCGCGGGGCCCGGACGGCGCGCCGCACGGCCGGTCGAAACCGCGCTTGTCGACCCGGCGGTTTCGGCCGCTCTTTTTATCGCCTTTATCGGTCCGATCGCAAAATTACCGGGCGATTTCCGTCCTGTTCCATTCACCGCCGCTTTCCCGGTACAACTGACGCGATGCGTCAGTTTTCCGAACACCTCACTGCATCGGCATACGCGCGGAATGCCGGCCATTTTTACCGACCAAGCTTCACGGCAACCGGTGATCCGGCGCGATAAAAATGCATGGCGAACTGATGGGCAAATGCAAAGGAAAGTTTGACGCGAGCCATTTGTCTGCTCGCTATGGCAAACTTCGCGTCTCGCGTAATTTCCTTGCACCGGGCGCCCGGATTCCGCCCCATCCTGCCATGCCGCGTCATACCACCCGTTCGATCAGCCGCGAAACGCTGAAAGTCGCCTCGACGATTGCCATGTCGTGCGCGCTGCACGGCGTCGCGCGGGCCGATTGCCTCGACGACGCGGCCGCGTTCCAGCACGTGAGCGTCGCGCTGATGCGCGGCATCGCGCAGGTCGAATCGGGGATGAATCCGAATGCCATCAACACCAATACGAACGGCACGGTCGACATCGGCCTGATGCAGATCAACAGCACGTGGCTGCCGACGCTCGCGCGCGAAGGCATCACGCAACAGAGCCTGTTCGATCCGTGCACGAACGCGTATGTCGGCGCGTGGATCCTGTCGCAGAACATCCGCCAGCTCGGTCCCAACTGGAACGCGATCGGCGCGTACAACTCCGCGTCGCCCGACAAGCGCCTCGCGTATGCGCGCAAGGTCTATGATGCAATCCGGACCATGCCGGATTCGCCGGATACTCCCATGCCCATCCTTCCGCCCTCCTTTACGCCACCGCAGCAGCAACAGGCGTACAACCCGTTCGCGAGCCTGAGCGTGTCCGCGCCGCCGGTCACGCGCGCGCGCACGATCTCGCCGGCCGCACCGCCGCCGCCGCCGCCGCAGGGCGGACCCGCCGGCCCGGCCGGCACGTACAACTTCGGATGGACGGTCACGGGTGCGGACCAGGCAAAACCGACCCAGGTGTTCGACGACGGCGCGCGCATCTACGTGCAGTTCAGCGACATGAAGCACGTGCCGGCGATCTTCACCGAGACGTCGGCCGGGCGCGTGCTGATGTCGTGGGAGCTGCAGTTTCCGTATGCCGTTGTGACACGTCCCGCGCAAACGTTAATCTTCCAGCTCGGGCCGTTTGAGGCGCGCGCGCAGCGTGGCGCGGCCGGGGCTGCAGGGATGAACGCGCAGGCCGGTACGGCGACGCAGCGTCCGGCAACCGCAGGCTCGCCGACGGCTGCGGCCGCAGCGTCGAAGAAGTCCGTCGATGCGGGGACGAATACCGCGGCCAATACGCCCGCCAATGCGGCCGCAAAGCGCACGTCGTCGACCGATGCGCTCTGGTATCTGAACACGCCGTCGACGTCCGGATCGGGATCGACTGCGGCATCGCCGTCGACCGCGAATATTCCCGCCACGCTGCCGACCGCCGTCACGTCGAACACGCCGCCCGCCGCGCCGGTTCCGGCGCCTGCGGCTCAGCCTTCGCGCGTCAGCACGGATGCGCTGTGGTACATCTCGAAGTAACGCGCACGCGATCGCACGCATTGCGCGGCGATCATTTCTCCACGGTCGGCGGCAACTCGGGCGCGTTCATGCCGCCCACTCAAGTTCAGCCGTGCCGCTCTTCCTGAAACACACGCGCGGATAACGCGACGTCGACGACTCCGGTCGCGGAGTCATCACGTCGATCGATCACCCGCGCCGCACCCAGATCACCTTGCCGTCGCGAATGCCGAGATTGCGGCGTTCCTCACGGTAATCCATCGTGCCGGGCAACGCCTTGCCGTCGCGCTCGAGCACACGCCACAGGCAGCCGTCCAGTTGCGCCGCCGCATCGGCCTCGGTCTTGCCGACCAGCGCATCGTCCGGCCCCGCATCCGCCTTGCATGCGTGCGACGCGCCCGCCTGCCCGCCATTCGCCGGCACGCTGCCCGCGTTCGTGTTGTTCCCGTTCATGTCCGCACATCCCGCAAACGTTGCGCTCGCAACCAGTGCCATCATCATCGCGATTGTCTTCTTCATCGGTTTCTCCCTTTCGCGCCCGGCGGAGCATGTGCGGCGTTCCTGGCCGACCGGGCGTTGCATGCATGATCGGTGCCGCGCGTCGCCCGCCGTTTCCGGACAGAGGCCGGCAAGCGAACCGCGGCCTCGCACGCGCCGGCCACGCCGATTCGGCGCGCCGGAGCCGCCTGCATGTTACCGCACGCTGCCCCGCGTGACGGCGCGTGCATGACGATCGCGCCCAACCCGCTCAGAACTTGTAGGTCACGCCCGCGATGCCGAAGTAGTTGCTGCGCGACTGGACGATCGGGCTGTCGCCGTAACGGCCGAGCAGCCGCGTGACGCCGCCGGTCGCGAGCACCGACCAGTGCTGCGACAGGGTCCAGTTCCACGCGACCGCCATCGACGCACTGTCGATCCCGCCGCTCGTCGAATACGGCCGGAACCGGCTCGTCATCGACTGTGCATCGGTCACACCGTAGAACGTCTGCGTATAGCGTCCCGAACCCGCATGCACGGTGCCCGTCACGACGATCTCGTGCTGCGAGGTCTTGAGCACCGGCACCGCGAGATCCATGTGCCCCGATACGCCGCGCGACGTATGCGTCACCGGTGAGTCGATCGTGACGCTCAGTTCCGCCGCATTGAACAGCGTCACGCCCGCGCGCACGCCGACAAGCACCGAGCCCGGAATCCGGCCCATGCCCTTCAGGTAGTCGGAGCCCGGCAGGTCGAAGCGGCTCTCGTCCGCGCGGCCCGCGTCGTAGCTGACGGCCGCCGACACGAACACGCCATGCGGCAGATCCAGCCGGTAGCCGGCGCCCTGCGTGGTGTCGATGAAAAAGCCGTTGCCGAACTTGGCGGAAAACGACGGCGCGACCACGCCGCGATACTGATTGCTGCCCTGGTAGCGCGGCGCGAACCCGCCGCCGAGGGACAGCGAATACTGGTTTTCCGCGTGGGCGGCGGCGGCGAGGGTCAGGCCGGCAAGCGGCATGCAATAGCGGTAGCGGCGGAGTAATGGGCGCACAATATTGAGATAAGAGTGACGGAGCCCGCAGTCTAGGTGCCGCCCTGCGCCAAGACTGTCCAGAATCTGCGGAGAATCTGTGCTCAATTGTGTTCGATTGTCCGCGATTGTCGCCCTGCTCCCCCGGCCTCCGGTGCGCCGGATAGAATTCGCGTGCCGCGCCACGCTCCGGCCTGCCGGGGTACGAGATGGCGCGTGCGTCTCGAGGAGAATATGAACGAAGATCCGCTCAAATACCGTGTACTGCTGATCGAGGACGACGACCGGCTCGCGCAGCTCGTTCGCGAGTACCTCGACGGTTATGAATTCGCGGTCACGGTCGTGCGGCGCGGCGACCTCGCCGTCGCGGCGGTGCGCGAGCACCAGCCGGCCCTCGTGATACTCGACCTGATGCTGCCGAATCTCGACGGGATGGAGGTCTGCCGGCGCATCCGTGCGTTCACCAACGTCCCCGTGCTGATCCTGACCGCGCGCCTGGACGTCTACGACCAGGTCGCGGGACTCGAGACCGGCGCCGACGACTACGTGACGAAGCCGATCGAGCCGCGCGTGCTCGTCGCGCGCGCCCGCGCGCTGTTGCGCCGCGCGCAGCCGGCCGCCGCGGATGCGCCCGTTGCACCGCCCGAGGCGCTCGTATTCGGCGAACTGGTGATCTCGCCGCCGAACCGCACCGTCACGTGGCGCGGCGAGCCGGTCGACCTGAAGACCGCCGAATTCAACCTGCTGCTGATCCTCGCGCGCGCAGCCGGCACCGTGCTGAGCCGCGACGACATCCTGAAGCAATTGCGCGGCATCGAATTCGACGGGCTCGACCGCTCGGTCGATTCCGGCATCTCGAAGCTGCGCCGCCGCTTCGAGGATGCCTCATCGGAGCCGCACAAGATCAAGACGATCTGGGGCCGCGGCTACCTGTTCAGCCCTTCCGCGTGGGACGAATAAATGCTGCGTCCGTTGATCAGGCTGTACCTCGTCGTGATCCTGTTCGTCATCGCGGCGATCATGTTCATCCAGCTGTCGTTCGACCGGATCTTCTACGAGCGCACCGCGCAGGCGCAGCGCGACTCGCTGACGACCTACGCGTTCGTGCTCAACGACTACCTCGAACGCCATCCGGGCGGGCAACGCGAGCTCGCGCTGCGCGAACTCGCGAAGCACGGCAACGAAGGGTTCGGTTTCATGTCGATGGCCGCCGCCCGCGCGCAACTGAGCGGCGCGCCGCTGCGCGATCTCGATGCCGGCAAGATCGCGATCAGCTACAACAGCAAGGATTACTACATGCCGCTCGCGGACGGCACGGTGCTGCATGCGCGGCCGGTCGAAGCGTCCGATCTCGACATCAGGATCTATGCGTACCTGCTGCTCGCGATCAGCACGCTGTTCGCTGTGGTGCTGTGGATTCACTATCACTGGCGCGACCTGCGCAAGCTGCAGGACGCCGCACGCGCATTCGGCGCCGGCATGCTGTCGACGCGCGTGAAGCTGTCGGGCAAGTCGAACATCGACGAGCTGTCGCAGCAGTTCAACGACATGGCCGAGCGCATCGAGGCGTCGATCAAGCAGCAGCGCGAAATGATGCACGGCATCTCGCATGAGCTGAAGACGCCGCTCGCGCGGCTCGAATTCGGGCTCGCGCTGCTCGCCGAGCCCGACGAATCGGCGCGGATGCGCGAACGCCGCGACGCGCTGCGGCGCGATGTGCGCGAACTCGACGAACTCGTCACCGAGCTGCTGACGATCGGCCGGCTCGAACAGGGGGCGAGCCAGCTCGCGCCGATGGAAGTCGTCGTCGATGCGCTGATCGACAGCGTCGCCGGCAACGTCGCGAACGACATCGCCGATCGCGGCGTCACGCTCGACGTATCGACGCTGGGCGCGCCCGCGACCCACGTGTGCGATCCGAAGCTCGTCGCCCGCGCGTTGCTGAACCTGATCCGCAACAGCGCGCGCTACGCGCAGCGCACGGTGGTGCTGGCCGCTGCCAGCGACCGGTCCGGCGCACTCGTGCTGAGCGTCGACGACGATGGCCCCGGCATTCCGGTCGCCGAACGCGCCCGCGTGTTCGAACCGTTCCAGCGACTCGACTCGAGCCGCGACCGGCAGACCGGTGGCTTCGGGCTCGGGCTCGCGATCGTGCGGCGCGTCGCGCAGGTGCACGGCGGCGACGTGCGGCTCGAGGATTCGCCGCTCGGCGGCGCACGCTTCGTGATCACGTTGCCCGCGCGCGCACTGCCGGACAGTCTCTTCGACTTGGCGGGCACGATCGCGCACACCGACGCGCTCGGCGACGGCACGCGCACGGCCACGCCGCCGCGATGAATCGCGCGGCGGGCCACCGCCCCGCCCTCGCCTGACGGCTTGCCGGCGGCACATGCGCGCCGCTCAGCGGCGACGCAACAACGCGACGAAGAACAGGCTGCCGAACAGCGCGGTCACGATACCGATGGGCAGGTCCTCCGGCGCCGCGAGCGTGCGGGCGGCGACATCGGCCCACACGAGCAGGATCGCGCCCGTCAACGCGGCGACCGGCAGCAGCCTGCCGTGCTCGGCGCCGACGACGCGCCGGCACAGATGCGGCGTCACGAGCCCGACGAAGCCGATCGCGCCGCTCACCGCGACCATCGCGCCCGTCGCGAACGACGCGACGACGAAGACCTCGCGCCGCATCCGCGCGCTCGGCACGCCGAGCGCAGCCGCGGCGGCATCGCCCGACATCAGCGCATTCAGTTCGCGCCGGCGCGCGTACAGCGCACCGCCCGCGAGCACCGCGCACACGGCCGGCACCGGCAGCAGATCCCAGCGCGCGAGCCCGACGCCGCCGAGCATCCAGAACAGCACCGACGACGCGGCGCGCTGGTCGCCGAGATACAGCAACAGGTTGCCGAACGCGGCCATCATGAACGACACCGATACGCCCGCGAGCAGCAGCCGGTCCGATTCGAGCCGGCCGCGCCGATAAGCGAGCGCGATGACGCATGCGGTTGCCGCGAGCGCGCCCGCGAATGCGGCGGCCGACAACGTGAACGGGCCGAACGCCGCGCCGGCCACCACCGTGACCGCGACGGCACCGAGCATCGCGCCCGCGCTTACGCCGAGCAGGTGCGGATCGGCAAGGCGGTTCGCGGTCGCCGCCTGCAACGCGACGCCGACCGCCGCGAGCGTCGCGCCGACGATCGCGGCCAGCAACGCGCGCGGCATCCGGATCAGCCACACGATGCTGTCGTCGCCCGCGCCCGCCGCGAACGCGCCGGTCTCGCCGAACGCCGCTGCGATATGTGCGGCGACGATGCGCACCGCGACCGGCATCGCGATCGGCGCCGGACCGAACGCAGCCGACGCGACGATCGACACGATCAGCAGCACGGCCAGCGCCGGCAGCACCACGCGCATGCCGAGCCGCGACGCCTGCACGCGCACGCTCATCGCGCCGGCCCGGCGAACGCGGCCGGATACAGCGTGCGGGCCAGCGTCTCGACCGCCGCGACATTCTCGGGCCCCGGCGTCGCCGCGTCGTACGGAATCACGACGAAGCGCCGGTCGCGAATCGCGGCCACGCGCGCGAGCGCCGGCTGGCTCAGCAGGAACTGCTGCTTCTGCGCGGCCGTCACCGCCGAATAGTCGACGATCACGATCGCCTGCGGATCGCGTTCGACCACGCTCTCCCAGCTCACCTGCGTCCAGCTGCGCGGCACGTCGTCCATCACGTTGCGCGCCCCTGCCGCCGCCAGCAACGCAGTCGGCATCGCGAGCCCGCCCGCCGTCATCGGCTTGTCGGTGCCGCTGTCGTAGACGAACACGCGCAGCGGCTCGGGGCGCCCGATCGTGCGCGACACAGCCGCGAGACGCGCGCGCATCGCGGCGACCACCTGCACGGCACGCGCCTCGACGCCAAAGATCCGGCCGAGATTGTTCAGATCGCGGAACACGTCGTCGAACGACGCGGGCGTCTGCTTCATCACGTGCGAGCACGATTCGGTCAGTTCGTACGTACGGATGCCGAACGGCGCGAGCGTCGCGGGCGTCACCGCGCCGCCGACATGCATCCCGTAGTTCCAGCCCGCCAGATAGAAATCGGCGCGCGCGGCAGCCAGTACTTCGAGCGACGGATACTGGCTCGCCAGTTCGGGCACGCCACGCAATGCGTCGCGCACGCGCGCGGTGCCGGTCTTCCAGCCGCCGATGCCCGTATAACCGACGAGCCGGTTTTTCAGGCCGAGCACGAGCATCATCTCGGTCAGGTTCACGTCGTTGCTCACCGCGCGCGTCGGCGCGCGCTCGAACGTCACGTCGCGATCGCAACTGCGCACGGTGACGGGATAGGCGCCCGCGTGAACGGCAGCGCAGCCGAGCACGGCAGCGGCGACAACCCGACGGGATACGGTGGACAGGACAGGAAACGGCATGGCGGTCATTCCGGATGAAGCGGCGTGATGCGCGGCCGGCCCGTGACGGGATGGCGGTCGACGAGCGCGGTGACGCCGAACACGTCGCGCAGCAGCGCTTCGGTCAGCACGTCGTCCGGCGCGCCGGACGCGACGACCCGCCCGTGCGCGAGCACATGGAGCCGGTCGCAATACGCAGCCGCGAGATTGAGGTCGTGAATCGTCGCGAGCGTCGCGATGCCGAGGCGCCGCACGCGCGCGAGCAGTTCGAGCTGGTGACGCAGGTCGAGATGATTGGTCGGTTCGTCGAGCAGCAGCAGCTCGGGTTGTTGCGCGAGCGCACGAGCCAGCAGCGCGCGCTGCTTCTCGCCGCCCGACAGCGACGCGACGCGTTGCGCGCGGCGCTCGGCAAGACCGACGTCGTGCAGCGCGGCTTCGACGATCCGGCGGTCGTCGGCCGACTCCGCATCGAACGGCCGCTGGTGCGGCGTGCGGCCCATGCCGACCAGTTCGTCGACCGTCAGCCCGAAATCGTCCGGCGTCTCCTGCTGCAACACCGCGATGCGTTGCGCGACCGTGCGCGGCCGCATGCGCCACACGTCCTGCGCATCGAGCGCGACACCGCCCGCGTCGGGCCGCGCGTAACGGAACACGCAGCGCAGCAGGCTCGTCTTGCCGCTGCCGTTCGGCCCGACCAGCCCGACGAACTCGCCGTCGGCGACGTTCAGCGTCACCGCATCGAGCACGGTGACCGCACCGCCGGGAGACCAGCTCACGCGTTCGATTTCGAGCATGTGCGCCACCGGAGATTCGCCGCGCCGCACTAGAAACGCATCGTCGCGACGAGCTCCGCCGAGCGCGACGGACCGAGCAACCATTGCTCGCCGCCGTTCGACGTCGTCACCGCATACGTGCGATTCGCGAGATTGCGCAGATACAGCGCCAGCTCGGTGCGCGACGTCGGCTGCCAGCGCAGCGACGCATCGAACACCGTGTACGACGGCACCTGCAGGCGGTTCGCATCGTCGCCGTACGTCGCGCCGACATAACGCACGCCCGCATTCGCCTGCCAGCGCTCCGCGAACGCCCAGCCGAGCCACAGGTTCGCCGTCTGCTGCGGCACGTTGGACGGCACGTTGCCGGCGCGTGACACCGTCGCGCCGCCAACCGTCTGGTTGAACGCGTCGTAGCGCGCGCGCAGCAGCGCGACGTTCGCGTCGACCGTCCAGCCGTGCGGCAGCCGCGCGCCGCCCGTCAGCTCGACGCCGCGCGACGATTGCCTGCCGACCTGCTGGCGCAGCGCGGGATTGAACGGGTCGGTGCTGAGCAGGTTGCGCTTCGTGATGTCGTACACCGCGAACGTCCAGTACGCGCGGCCGTCGAGCAGCGTCTGCTTGACGCCGGCTTCCCACTGTTCGCCGGTCGCGAGCCGGTAGTTCGCCTGCGACGCGGACAGCGTCACGAGCGAGCCGAGGCCTTCCGCGCCCGTCGTGTACTGCGCATACGCGCTCAACGTCGGCGCGACTTCGAACACGAAACCCGTGCGCCAGCCGACGTTCGCGAAACGCTTGTCGAAGCCCGCGCCGGTCGCCGCCTGCTCGCGGCTGAACGCGATGTGGTCGTAACGCAGGCCGCTCACCCACGCGAGCCGCGGCAGCACTTCGAGCCGGTTCTCGGCGAACACCGCGGCCTGCCGCGCACGCGTACTGAACTTCGGCAGCGTCGGGTCGGGGCTCGCGAACACGCCGGGATCGAAGCCATGCGCGGCCACCGTCGATTCGCCGCCGTACGGCGAATTGTTGGTACCGTCGAACGTGATCTGGCTGAATTCCGTGCCGACGACGAAGCGGTTCGCGCGACCGAACAGCGTGCCGTCGAAACGCGCGCTCAGCCGGTCGCCGATCTGCCGCTGGTGGTGGCCGATGTCGAGATAGTCGCCGCGCGTGACGCGCCCCGTCGCGGGGTCGAGCGCATACGATTCGGCGTTGCGCCAGTGGCGGTTCGACGTCAGGTAGTAGAGCTGGTTGTCGATCGTCACGCCGGCCGCGGGCCGGTAGCTGGCCGACAGGCGCGTCCACTGGTCGTAATACGCGATCGTCGCATCGCCGACGTTGTAGTTGAGCTTGCGCAGCGACGGGTCGAGCACGGCGTTCGGCGCGGGCACGCCATAGTAGGTCGCCGGCATCTGGCGGCCGTAGTCGTAGTCGAGCGTCAGCGTGAGTTGCGGGCTCACGTCGAAACGCAGCGCGCCGCCGACCGCCGTCGTATGCGTATCGGCCCGCTCCGCGAGACCGTTCGCGCGTGTATCGCTCGCGTAGAAGCGGTACGACAGCCACGGGCCGAGCGCGCCCGTCGTATCGAACGCGACGCGCTTCGCGCCGTCGGGGCCGACGCCGACCTGCAGCGTCGTCTCGCGTGTGCGCTGCGGCCGCTTCGGCACCACGTTCACGACGCCGCCGATCGCCCCTTCGCCGTACAGCACCGACGCCGGGCCGCGCAGCACCTCGATACGCTCGACCGACCACGTATCGAACGGGAACGTGATCGTGCCGGCCGCCGGCATGAGCCGCACGCCGTCGAGCAGCGTCATCACCGATTCCTGCCCGCTGAAGCCGCGCACGCTCATCGCGGTGCCGCCGGTGCCCGGCGCCATCGCGCTCGAGAACCCGGCCGTGCGCGTGACCGCGTCGAGCACCGTGCGATCGCCGCGCGCCTCGATCGTGTCGGCCGTGACCGTCTCGACGCTCGCCGGTGTATCGAGGCTCGCCAGCCCGAGCCGCGAACCCGTTTCGAGCGGTTGCGTCAGCGGGTCGACCGGCGCGGATCGCGCGGAAACATTGATCGCCGGCAACGCGTGCCGGTCGTCCGGTGCGGGGGCTGCCGCTTCGGCGGCCCATGCGCCGGAGGTCGCCATCGCGCAGCCCAGCAAGGTCGTGCAGCCGCGTGCGCGCCAGGCGCCGGTGTTCCGGCGCGACGCGGCATGCTGCCGCTCCCCTCGCGCCGGTTTGTTTCTGGCTTTCGTCACTTCGTATCGATCTTCGGATGGTGTCGTCGCGCGCGGCCATGCCCGGCGGCCCGGGCGGCAGGCGACGAAAACATCGGATGATACAATATATCAACTTGATTCGTCAGGATTTTGTCAGCTTGTCCCGGCTCGCGCGATGCCGCTGAAGCGGAAAGCTGAACTGCACCCGCAGCGTGTCGCCCTGCGGCCGGTTGCGCACCGCGAACTCGTGCTGATCCTTCACGACCACGCTCGACTCAGGCCCCAACCCGTCACGCAACCGCAGGCCGATCGCGACCGACCGCCCTCGCTCAGCGGCCGACTTCCTTCCACTTGCGCGCGAGTCCGAGGCGTTCGAAGCGCTCGACCAGAAACTCGGTGAATACGCGGATCTTCGCCGGCTGGTGACGGCGGCTTTGGTACGCAATGTTGACGGTGAGCGTCGGCAGTTGCCAGTCGGTAAGCACCGGCACCAGCTTTCCCGCGACGATATCGTCGTGGATGATGTAGAGCGGCTGGATCAGGATGCCGAGCCCGGCGAGCGCCGCGGCTCGGATCACCTGCCCTTCGTTCGCATCGAGCACGCTCTTGATCGTGACCGACTGCTTCTTCGCGCCGTGGCGGAAATGCAGCACGTACGGATCGTTGGCGAGGTTGTAGACCAGCAGCCGGTGGTCGCACAGCGCGTCGGGCGTCGCCGGCGCGCCATGCTTCGCCAGATACCCGGGCGACGCGGCCAGCACGCGCCGCGTCTCGGCGAGCTTGCGCACAGTGATGCCCGAATCGGCCTCGTGCTCGCGCGTGCGGATCGCCACGTCGATGCCGGCCTCGATGAAATCCGGGTAGCGGTTCGCGGCGACGATCTGCACGGTCAGGTTCGGGTAGCGGCGATGAAACTCCGGCAACGCCGGCGCGATATAGATCGACGCGAACGACACCGACGCGGTCACGCGCAGCGTGCCGGCCGGATTGACGCTCGCCTCGTTGACCGCCGCGTCGGCCTCCGACAGCTCCGTCAGGATCGCGACGCAGCGCCGGTGGTACTCGTGCCCGGCGTCGGTCAGCCACAAGCGGCGCGTGGTCCGCTCGACGAGCCGCGCCGCCAGGCGCTCTTCAAGCGCATTCAGGCAGCGGCTCGCCGCCGCGCTCGACATACCGAGCCGCTCGGCAGCCTTCGACAGGCTGCCCAGCTCGGCCACCTGCACGAAAAATTCGATCTGCGTCCACTTGTCCATGCGTTCGATTCTTCCACCTGGCGGAGAACAAAACTCCTCCAAACCCTCTTTATTACGATCAAAGGAGGAATTAATGTTACGTCAATGCGTGATCGAACGACATCAGGAGACGACCCCATGCGCAATCTCAACGAAGACACCATCACGCAGGCCGTGATCGCGTCGCTGGGCGGCTGCCACGACGAGCGGCTGCGCACGGTCATGACGAGCCTCGTCCAGCACTTGCATGCGTTCGCACGGGAAACGAAGCTCACCGAAACCGAATGGCAGGCCGCGATCGGCTTCCTGACCGCGGTCGGGCACATCACCGACGACAAGCGGCAGGAGTTCATCCTGCTGTCCGACGTGCTCGGGCTGTCGACGCTCGTGACCGCGCAGAATCATGCGAAGCCGGCCGGCTGCACGGAGGCGACCGTATTCGGTCCGTTCTATGTCGAAGGCAGCCCCGAGTTCGGGATGTTCGACGACATCGCGAACGGCGCATGCGGCGAGCCCTGCTTCGTGTCGGGTCGTGTGCGCGACATCCACGGCACGCCCGTCGCGCACGCCTCGCTGGAAGTCTGGCAAGCCGACGAGGACGGGCATTACGACGTGCAACAGCCGGCCGACGACGGCTCGGTCACGCATCGTGCACGCGGGCGGCTGCGCACCGATGCCGACGGCCGCTACGCGTTCCGTTCGATCCTCGCCGAACCGTATCCGATTCCGCACGACGGCCCCGTCGGCGCGATGCTCGATGCGCTCGGCCGCCACCCGTGGCGCCCCGCGCACCTGCACTTCATGATCGAGGCGCCCGGCTTCGAAACGCTGATCACGCACGTGTTCCGAGACGGCGACCGCTATCTCGACTCCGATGCGGTATTCGGCGTGCGTTCGACGCTCGTCGCCGACTGGGTCCGGCACGCGCCCGGCACGGCGCCCGACGGATCGCGCATGGACACGCCGTTCTACACGCTCGATTACGACTTCGTGCTGAATCGCGCGGAGCGCGCCGCATGATCCGGCACGACCAGGTCGACTACGCAACGGAGTAACGAGAACATGAACTTCATCTACCAGGCGCGTCCCGCACGCGTCGTCTTCGGTGCCGGCAGCCTGCAGCATCTCGAACGCGAAGTGCTGGAACTGGGCGCGCAGCGCGCGCTGGTGCTCTGCACGCCGGACCAGCGCGAACTCGCGCAACGCATCGTCGAGCGGCTCGGTGCGCGTGCCGCCGGGCTTTACGACCGCGCGACGATGCACGTGCCGATCGAAATCGCCCGCGATGCGCAGGCGTTCGCCCGGTCATGCGACGCGGATTGCGCGATCGCGATCGGCGGCGGGTCGACGATCGGCCTCGGCAAGGCGATCGCGCTCGAAAGCAACCTGCCGATCCTGGCGATACCGACCACCTACGCCGGCAGCGAAATGACGCCGATCTATGGCCTGACCGAAGGCGGCGTCAAGCGCACGGGGTCCGACGCGCGCGTGTTGCCGAAGACGGTGATCTACGATCCCGAGCTCACCGTCACGCTGCCGGTCGAACTGTCGGTGACGAGCGGCATCAATGCGATCGCGCACGCGGCGGAAGGCCTCTACGCGAACAACGCGAATCCGGTCATGAGCCTCGTCGCCGAGGAAGGCATTCGCGCGCTGGCGCGCGGCCTGCCCGGCGTGCGCCGCAACGCCGCCGATCTCGCGGCGCGCAGCGATGCGCTCTACGGCGCGTGGCTGTGCGGCATGGTTCTCGGCAACGTCGGCATGGCGCTGCACCACAAGCTCTGTCACACGCTCGGCGGCAGTTTCAACCTGCCGCACGCGCCGACCCATACGGTCGTGCTGCCGCATGCACTCGCGTACAACGCCGCGCATGCACCGGACGCGATGCAGCGGATCGCCCGCGCAATCGGCACCAACGACGCGGCGCGCGGCATCTACGCGCTGGCGCTCGACAACGGCGCACAGGTCTCGTTGAAAGCGATCGGCATGCAGGAAGCCGACCTCGATCGCGCGGCCGATCTCGCGGCCGCCAATCCGTACTGGAACCCGCGCCCGATCGAACGCGACGGCCTGCGTGCGCTGCTGCAGGATGCATTCGACGGCAGCCTGCCCCGCTCGAACGTACGCTGAATCCGCGCGCGGCTGGCGCGTAACGTTGCGTGCAACGCTACGACTGCGCGCCGCCGCCCGCCACCACGCCGTCGATCTCCGCCCGCGTAAAACCGTACTTCGCCATCCGCTCGCGATGATCGGCCGAGCCGAGATACTCGCGCAGCTTCCCATTCACGGCCTGCACGAGCGCATCGTTGTTCCTGCTAAACGAGAACGCACCGGCCGGCGCCGCCGCACCCGCGCCACGCTCGTGCGCGACGGCTGCCACGCCTTCGTTCGCACCCGCGACAACGCGGTTCCCGATCGCCGTGCTTGCATACGCATCGATCTGCCCCGCGAGCAACGCGGCGACTGCGTCGGGCTGATCCTTGAACACGACGATCTGATCGTCGCGCACGCCTGCCGACCGGGCCGAGTCGATCTGCACCTGCGCGGCCACGCACCCCAGCCGCGCATCGCCGCGTGCCGCGACGGCCGCGTAGCTCGTCAGTGCCTTCGGATTGCCGGCCTGAACCAGAAACCCGTCGCCGATCGCCCACACCGGCACGCTGAACGCAACGTGCTGCGCGCGTTCGGCCGTCACGAAGATCGGCACGTTCATGTCCCAGCGGCCGGCCTGCACGCCCGGCAGCAGTGCGTCGAACGAGGTCGGGTGATACTCGATTTCCGTCACGCCGATCGCGCGCAGCACCACCTCGGCCAGCTCGATATCCGCGCCGGTTACGGTGCCATCGTCGCCCGTCCAGTAGAACGGCGGCTCCTCGATATACGCAATCCTCACTTTCATCGTGTCACTCCTGACGTTCAATGATGTCCGCCCCGCCCGCCCGGGGCCCGGTTCATGCCACAGCCGCATCCATCGCCCGCGACAGCGCCGACAATGCCGGCGACAGGCGTTCCAGCGGAAGATAACCGAAGCCCAGCCTGAACACGCGGCTGCTTTCGCCGAACCACGTGCCGGACGCCAGTTGCAGATCGTACTCGGGCAGCACTTGCCAGAAGCGCGCCACGGCCTGCTCGTCGAATGCATCTGCACGCAGCCGCACGCAGCACAGCGCACCGGCGTCCGGCCGTACCCATTCGACACGTCCGCGCTCGCCTTCGCACCAGCCCGACACGACGTCGAGCGCATCGGCAAGCAGCCGGCGCCGGGGTGCGAGCACACGCTCCCGGTTGCGCAGCAAGGTCGCGGCAAGCGTTTCGTCGAGCACGGAACCCGAGATCACGGTGTTCAGCTTGGCCACGAGCAAGCGCGCCCGAAGCCCCGCGTCGGCCACGGTGAGCCACCCGGTCCGCAACCCGGGCGCACCCAGTGCCTTCGACACCGACGAGCCCGTGACGATGCGTGAATCGACACCCGCGAAACTGGCAGCCACGGCGGCGTCGCCATAGGTCGCCTCGCGATAGGTCTCGTCGATGAACAGTATCGCGTCCGGACACCGCCGCGCCATCAACGCGAGCAGCCCGTCGATCTCGGCGCGCGACGCCTGTACGCCGCCGGGATTCTGCGGGGACGCAATGCTGACCAGCCGGGTGTTCGGCGACAGGCTCGCTTCGAACTGCGCGAGGTCCAGTCGATAACCGTTCTCGAACGACAGCCGCACCTCGCGCACCGTCGCGCCGGCACCGACCAGGCAATCGCGACTCGGCGGAAAGCACGGCGTCGCGAGCACGGCCTCGTCGCCGGGCCGGCATAGCTCGTAGGCGAGCAGAAACAGCCCGAGCGCGGTGCCTTGCGTCGTCACGATCTGCGCGGCCGGCACGTTGCAGGTATCGGCAATCGCGTCGCGCAGCGCGGCCGCGCCTGCCGACTGGCTGTAGCCGAGCTTCAGGTTGCGAACCGGTTCGACGCCGGCCAGATCCAGCAACTCGCCGACCGTCAGGTCTTGCGACGTGCTCTCCGCCAGGTTGAAGGTTCGATTCACATCGAGCAGCGAGATGATTTCGTTGTACGGAAATCGTCCGCGCCATTCGCCGGATTGCGTCTGTGTCGCTTGCATGCGCTTGCCCCTCAATTTGCTGTGCTGGTCAACCGACCGGAACAGCGCCATCGTAGCGTTCGCACGAAAACCATAACAGCCACAATTTTCCGACGATTGGACCAACACAATTCTGCTTGGCGAGATGCCCGCGCACGATCGATAATCGGCCACTCCCCTGTCGCAGGCGCCCCATGGACACGCATACGCCGTACCGTTACAGGCAACTGGCCGATCTCATCGTCGGCATGATCGACAACGGCACGCTCGCACCCGGCGCGCGGCTGCCGTCGGTGCGCGCCGTGAGCGAGCAGCAGCGCATCAGCGTCTCCACCGCGCTGCAGGCCTACCGTCTGCTCGAAGATCGCGGCGTGCTCGTGTCGCGGCCGCAGTCCGGTTTTTACGTCGCGGCTGCACGCGGTGGGTCGCTCGCGTTGCCGTCGGCGTCGCGCTCACGCGCGAAGGCGTCGACGGTGTCGATCAGCGGCGCGGTCGCCGCGTTGCTCGAACACGCCGCCAATTCGGCACTCGTGCCGCTCGGCTGCGCGGTACCCGACACGGCGCTGCTGCAATCGAAACGGCTCGATCTCGCACTCGCTCGCGCGGCGCGTCAGCACGGCATGCGCTACAACGTCTACTGCCCGCCATACGGCGAACCGGCGCTGCGCCGCGAAATCGCGAGGCGGGCCATGCGCTTCGGGCATCCGCTGTCCGCCGACGACATCCTCGTCACGAACGGCTGCACCGAAGCGCTGACGCTTGCATTGAATACCGTCGCGAAGCGCGGCGATACGATTGCGGTGGAATCGCCGACTTACTTCGGCTTGCTTCACACGCTGGAAGCGTTGGGGATGAAGGCGCTGGAATTGCCGACCGACCCGCTGCGCGGTGTCGATGTCGGCATGCTCGCGCAACGGCTCGAATCGGAACCGATCGCCGCCTGCGTGCTGTCGTCGAGCTTCGGCAATCCGCTCGGCTCGACGATGACCGAAAACGACAAACGCGCGCTGCTCGCGCTGCTGGCGCGGCATCGCGTGCCGCTGATCGAAGACGACGTCTACGGCGACATCCACTTCGGGCGCGATCGGCCCAGGCCGTTCATCGCACTCGACGGCGGCGCCAATACGATCTACTGCAGCTCGTTCTCCAAGAGCCTCGCGCCCGGTTACCGGATCGGCTGGATCGCCGCGGGCGACCGTGCGCAACAGGTGATGGAACGCAAGCTCGCGCTCAGCCTCTGCGGCCCCACGCTGCTCCAGGTCGCTCTGGCAGATTTCCTGGCGAGCGGCGCATACGATGCGCATTTGCGCCGTATCCGGCGATTGTTCGAAGAGAACCTGGCACGGATGACGCGTACGATCGAAGCCAGCTTTCCGGCCGACACCAAAGTGAGCCGCCCGGCCGGCGGCTTCGTGCTCTGGCTCGAACTGCCGAAGCGTTTCGATTCGCGTGCGCTGTTCGACGCCGCGCTCGAACAGGGCATCTGCTTCGCGCCGGGCGACGTCTTCTCCGCCAGCCGGCGCTTTCGCCACTGCCTGCGCCTGAGCGCGGGTCACGTGTGGAACAAACGCATCGAGGACGGCATCCGGCGCCTTGGCCGGCTCGCGCACGCGCAGCTCGCGCGCTGATCGAACAGCGGTTGCCGCGCGGCACCCGACCGGTTCAGCCGCCGACCTTGAACGCCGGAAGCTGCTGCCCGAGCCGCGCGCCCATTTCCGCGCCGAGCGCCTGCAGTGCATTGAACGGCCGGATCATGACCTCGAACTCGACGATCCGCCCGTCGTCGCCGAAGCGAATCATGTCGATCCCCTTCAGCGCCTTGTCGCCGACGTTCGCGCTGAACTCCAGCACCACGTTCTTGCCGTCGTCGGCGACGAACTGGCGGTGATAGGTGAAATTCTCGAGGATCGTGATCACCGTGCGCAGCGCCATCAGCAGCGCGGGTGCCGGGCCGTACGGCTTGAACGCCATCGGCGAACGGAACACGGCGTCCGGATGGACGATCGAATCCAGCGCGCCAAGATCCTTGCGTTCGATCAGCGCATGCCATGTGTCGAGCGAGGTCGCGACAGCGGGATGAAGATGCATCGGGGAATTCGTCATCGAAGACTCCTGTAGCGTCGGGCGGAAAAGGAACGAAACGGTCTCAAAGGGCCGCGGCGAGCGTCGTGCCCTGGTGAATCGCGCGCTTCGCATCGAGCTCGGCGGCTTCGTCAGCGCCACCGATCAGGTGCACCTTGCATCCGGCGGCCTGCAGTTGCTCCGCCAGTTCGCGCGAGGGCTCCTGCCCGGCGCAGATCACCACGTTGTCCACTTGCAGTGTCTGCTCGACGCCGTCGATCGTCACGTGCAATCCATCGTCGTCGATGCGCCGGTACGTCACCGCCGACGACATCCCGACGCCGCGTGCCTTCAGCGCAGTGCGGTGGATCCACCCGGTGGTCTTGCCGAGTCCGTCGCCGACCTTCGACGCCTTGCGCTGCAGCAGATGCACGTGCCGCGCCGCCGGCTCGGGCTGCGCATTGCGCAAGCCGCCGGCCCTTGCGTACGATTGATCGACGCCCCATTCGGCGAAAAACCGGTTGACGTCGATGCGCGCGCCGTCGTCGCGATGGACGAGGAATTCCGCGACGTCGAAGCCGATTCCGCCCGCGCCGACGATCGCAACGTTGCGTCCCACGGCCTTGTGATCGCGCAGCACGTCGAGATAACCGAGCGTCTTCGCGTGGCCAACGCCGTCGATCGGCGGCGTGCGCGGCACGATGCCGGTCGCGATCACCACTTCGTCAAATTCGCCCTGCAGCAGCATCTCGGCAGTCGCGCGCGTATTGACGTGAAGCGTCACGCCGCGCAGTTCGATCTGCCGGCGGAAGTAGCGCAACGTTTCGTGGAACTCTTCCTTGCCGGGCACCTGCTTCGCGATATTGAACTGGCCGCCGATCTCGGCGCCGGCTTCGTACAGCGTCACCGCGTGACCGCGTTCGGCCGCCGTGACCGCGAAGCCGAGGCCCGCCGGCCCGGCGCCGACCACCGCGATCCGCTTGCGCTGCTGCGCGGGCTGGATCACGAGCTCGGTTTCATGGCACGCGCGCGGATTCACGAGACAGGACGTGATCCGGCCGCTGAACGTGTGGTCGAGGCACGCCTGATTGCAGCCGATACACGTGTTGATTTCGTCCGCGCGCCCTTCCCGCGCCTTGCGGACGAACGCGGCATCGGCGAGGAACGGCCGCGCCATCGACACCATGTCGCAATAGCCGTCGGCGAGCAGTTGCTCTGCGACTCCCGGCGTATTGATCCGGTTGGTCGCGACGAGCGGAATGCCGACCTTGCCCATCAGTTGCCGCGTCACCCACGCGTATGCGGCACGCGGCACCTTGGTCGCGATGGTCGGAATGCGCGCCTCGTGCCAGCCGATGCCGGTATTGAGGATCGTCGCGCCGGCCGCCTCGATCGCCTGCGCGAGCCGGATCACCTCGTCGAGCGTCGAACCGCCTTCGACGAGATCGAGCATCGACAGCCGGTAGATGACGATGAAGTTCGTGCCGACCCGCTCGCGCACGCGCCGCACGATCTCGACCGCGAAGCGGATGCGGTTCTCGTACGCGCCGCCCCACGCGTCGTCGCGATGGTTCGTGCGCGCGGCGATGAATTCGTTGATCAGGTAGCCTTCGGACCCCATGATCTCGACGCCGTCGTAACCCGCGTGTTGCGCAAGCGCCGCGCATCGCACGAAATCGGCGATCGTCTCGTCGACTTCGTCGCTGCTCAACGCATGCGGCGTGAACGGGTTGATCGGCGCCTTCAGCGCGCTGGGCGCCGCGAGCGCCGGGTGATACGCATAACGCCCGAAATGCAGGATCTGCAGCGCGATCTTGCCGCCCTCCGCCTGCACCGCGCGCGTCACGACGCGATGGCGCTCGGCGTCCGCTTCGGTCGTCAGCATCGCGCCGCCCGGCGCCGGACGACCGCGCTCGTTCGGCGCGAAGCCGCCCGTAACGATCAAACCGGCCTCGCCGCGCGCGCGCTCTGCATAAAACGCCGCCATCCGCTCGAAGCCGTTCGGCGCTTCCTCGAGGCCGACGTGCATCGACCCCATCAGTACGCGGTTCCTGAGCGACGTGAAGCCGAGTTCGAGCGGGGTCGTCAAATGCGGATAGCGGGTCATCGGTCGGCTCCTGTTAATGCAACAAGTTGCAGAAATATTAGCTCGCCGATTCTGTTTATGCAACATGTTGCACTAACAAGACTCCCCGCTTGTACTGTGGCCCCGATATGGCAAGATGCGGTTCATTCCGCCGCCGCTTCCGACCCGACATGTCCCTGCCTCACGCACTCCTCACCGCTCTCGCCGAACGCCCCGGTTCGGGCTCCGAACTCGCCGACCGCTTCGATCGTTCGATCGGCTATTTCTGGCAGGCGACGCACCAGCAGATCTATCGCGAACTGGGGCGTCTCGAGGAAACCGGCTGGATCGAATCGCTGCCCGCCGAATCGGGGCGCGGCCGCAAGCGTGCGTACCGGATCCTGCCGGCCGGCAAGAAGGAACTGCGGCGCTGGATCGCCGAACCGGAAGATCCGACGCCGCTGCGCGAAGCGCTGATGGTGCGCCTGCGCGCGGAAGCGGTGCTGGGCCCGGCGGGGCTCGAGGAAGAAATCAGGCGGCGCATCGCGCTCCACCAGGAGAAGCTCGACCTGTATCTGCAGATCGAAGCGCGCGATTTCCCGGAAGGCGCCGATTCGCGCGCGAAGCGCCTTCAGCACCTGGTATTGCAGGCCGGCATCGCGAACGAGCGGTTCTGGGTCGAGTTCTCGCAGGATGCGCTCGACACGCTGCGTCTGCCGAAGGATTGACCCGCGCGCGTCTCGACCCCGCGCGGTAGCACTCAGGCTGCGGATCGCGGCCGGACGCGCGCGCCGCCACCGGTTTGCAGCTGTTCGACGAGAAACAGCCCAATCGCGTCGAGTGCCTGCGCGGATGCCTTCAGCTTGCCGATCCCGCCGGCAAATCCATGCGACATCCCATGCCACACGTCGAGCCGCGCATCCACGCCGGCCGCGACCGCGCGCTCGACCCAGCGACGCGAATCGTCCAGCAGCACTTCGTCGTCGCCGACATGAATCCGCACCGCGGGCAAGCCCGCGACACGCGCGTAAAGCGGCGACGCCAGCGGATGCTTCGGATCGGCTGCCCCGAGATAAGCACGCACCAGTTCCGACACCTGCGCCCGCGTGAAGAGCGGATCGGCGTCGGCACGCGTGTCGTAGGTCGCGCCCGACAGCGTCAGATCCGTCACCGGCGACAATGCCGCGACACCCACGAGCGTCGTATCGGCCGTGACCGAGGCCGAGGCCGAGACCGAAACCGCATCGGCCGCGACCCGCGACGCAAGCACCAGCGCGAGCGCACCGCCGGCCGAATCGCCGGTGACGGCGATCCGGCGAATGCCTTTTTCGGCGAGCCCGCGATAACAGGCCAGCACGTCGTCGATGGCGGCCGGAAACGGATGTTCGGGCGCCAGACGATAGTCCGGAATGAAGGCCCTGACGCCGACCCGCACCGCCAGTTGCGCGACCGAATGGCGAAACGCCGCCGCGGACCCGAAGTTGAACCAGCCGGCATGCAGATGGAGCAGCGCGTCGCCGGAGCGCACATGCGCGGGAAACACCCAGTACCCCGGCACGCCGCCGACCGTGTCGAACGCGAACGTGACATCGTCGCGGCGCTGCACGTTTTCCATCGCCGCATCGAACGCGTCACGCGCTTCAATGCCCAGCCGCGCCCCCTTCATCGCACGCATGCCGGCCCGCATCGCGGCAACGACCGCCGCATCGTCCGGATCGAGCGGATGCATCACGACGTGCTCGCTCGGCCCGCCTTCGTTCGAAACGTTGTTCATCGCCAGTCCTTCTGATTCGGAAAGTCATCGCGTACGGCTGCCCCCGCCAAACCGCGCGGGGCGGCCGACGTTCAGGCGAACAGCTTGTTCGCGGTCCGTGCGATCAGTTCGCCCTGATGGCGCGCACCGGCCAGCTCGATCTCGCTCGGCAGGCGCTGCCCCTGCCCGCCCGCGATCGTGGTCGCGCCATACGGCGCGCCGCCGACGATTTCGTCGAGCGTCATTTGCCCCTGGTGGGTGTACGGCAGCCCGACGATCGTCATGCCGAAATGCAGCAGGTTGGTGATGATCGAGAACAGCGTGGTTTCCTGGCCGCCGTGCTGGCTCGCGCTCGACGTGAACGCGCCGCCGACCTTGCCGTTCAGCGCGCCGCTCATCCACAGGCCGCCGGCCTGATCCAGGAACGCCGCCATCTGCGACGAAATGCGGCCGAAGCGCGTCGGCGTGCCGACGATGATCGCGTCGTAGTTGGCCAGTTCGGCCACCGTCGCAACCGGCGCCTGCTGGGCGAGCTTGAAGTGCGCGGCCTGGGCAACGGCCTCCGGCACCGTTTCCGGCACCCGCTTGACGTCGACCGTGGCACCCGCCGAGCGGGCGCCTTCGGCCATCGCATCCGCGAGCGCCTCGATATGACCGTATGACGAGTAATACAGCACGAGAACTTTAGACATGACGAACTCCTAACGATGGTCGCGAGGAAGTCGCGACGGTATCAACGCGCGCCGGCTGACGCACGCCGTGTGGTGTGACGGAATGAAAGTCGGAACGACCGTGCGGTGGTCCTGACGAGACGGCCGGGCCTGTCACGCGCCTGGTCGCCCCGGAGGATCGGCCCGTTCGGCTCACGCCGCCGGTGCGATACGCAACGCGGTGCGCCCGATCCGTGCGTCGAGGCTGAACGCGCCCGCGCCGAAGTACGCGATCTGCAGCAGGCCGCCGGCCATCATCACGTTCTTCAAAAAGTGAATCATCTGGTTCTGGTCGGCGAAGTTGTGATGGAAGAACACCGCGGTCACCAGACTGAACAGCGCCATCGCCAGCGCCACCGGACGGGCCCGATAACCCGACATCAGCAGCAGGCCGCCGCCCGCCTCGACCAGCACCGCGACCACAAAAGCGAGCGACGGCGCCGGCAGGCCGACGGACGCGATGTAGCCGACGGTTGTCGCATGCGCGGCGAGCTTGCTCAGCCCGCTCATCAGAAACGGCGCGCCGATCAGAATGCGGCCGAGAAGCGGAAGATACTTGTAACGATCCATGATGAACTCCTGAAATGAAATGATTCGGTGGACTGGGAAATAAAGGCACTCAGCCGGCGTCCACCATCACCAGCTCAGAATCTTCGACCGCGACAATCTCGAGCGCGGCCTCGTTCGTGATCGCGACGCCGTCCAGCGGCCCCACGCGTTCTCCGTTCACTTCGATGCGCCCCGAAGCCGCGACGAGATACGCGCGGCGCGATGCGCCCAGTACTTGCCGAACCTGCTCGCCCGCCTTCAGCGTCGCGCCGAGCACCCGTGCGTCGGCACGGATCGGCAGCGCGCCGTCGTCGCCGGCGAAGCCGCTCGCCAGCACGACGAAACGTCCGGACCGGTCGCCTTTCGGAAACTGCTTCGTGTCCCACCCGGGCGCCCCGCCGTTCGTGCGCGGCAGCAGCCAGATCTGATAGAGCTTGAGCGGCATGTCGCCCCGGTTGAACTCGGCATGACGGATGCCCGTTCCCGCACTCATGACCTGCACGTTGCCCGCGCTGATCGTTCCTTCGGATCCCAACGTGTCGCGATGGCCGAGCACGCCTTGCCGCACGTACGTGATGATTTCCACGTCGCGGTGCCCGTGCATCGGGAACCCGCTGCCGACGGCGATCTCGTCGTCGTTCCAGACGATCAACGGTCCGAGCGGCGCGTGCTCCGGCGTGCCCTCGGCCGTGACCGCGAAATGGTATTTCGCACGCAGCCAGCCATGGTTCGCCGCATCCAGTGATGCCCAGCGTCGATGAGTCAGCATGTCCGCCTCCTGTTTCCTGGTGCCCGAACGACGGGCGGTTGCCTGGCGGCGCCTCACCGGAATCTGCGAAGCACCGAACGTTGGACGAATGCTAAATTCGCAAAGATCGCTCGCATATCTCCTGAATCGCAACGTATCATTGCTCCGAATAGAACGATCTCATCGAACGGAGCCGTCGCCATGAACCCCATCGCCGACCTGAACGATCTGCGGCTCTTTGCGGAAGTGGTGGAACACGGGAGCTTCACGGCCGCCGCCCGCAGCCTCGGCGCGCAAACCTCGAAGCTCAGCCGGCGCATTCGCGCGCTCGAGGAGGAACTCGGCGTGCGCCTGCTCAATCGCACGAGCCGCAGCCTGTCGCTGACGGAAACCGGGCGGCAGTTCCATCAGCATTGCGTCGCGCTGGTCGCGGAATCGAAGGCCGCGAAGGACATCGTGGATCGCACGCGGACGCAGCCGCAGGGCACCGTGCGCATCAGTTGCCCGGTCGGGCTGCTGAGTTCCGGTGTCGCGGAGATGCTGGCGCGCTACATCGAGAACAATCCGCAGGTTCAGGTGCTGCTCGATGCGACCAACCGGCGCGTGGATGTGGTCGAGGAAGGCCTGGATTTCGCGATCCGGGTCCGGGTTCCGCCGCTGGAGAACACCGATCTCGCGGTTCGGCAGCTGGGGCTGTCGTTCCGGATTCTCGTCGCCAGCCCGGCATTGGCCGCACGTTTTCCGGCACCCGAGTCGATCGACAGCCTGAAGGACTGGCCGACGGTTTCAACGGCCAGTAGCGGCGACAAGTACGTGTGGAGTCTGGCCGACGGCGACGGGCGGGCCATCTCTTTCGCGCATCGGCCGCGACTGGCCACCGACGATCTGGGGAGTCTGCGGCTTGCGGCGCTCGGCGGCATCGGCGTCGCCGAATTGCCGCGCGAACTGGTGAGCGCCGACCTTCAGGCCGGCCGGCTGCTCCACCTGCTGCCCGCGCTGTCGGCACCGACGGCGCTGGTCCACGCGATCTTCCCGACGCGCCGCGGCATGGTGCCCGCCGTTCGCCATCTGCTCGACGCGCTCGTCGCGGGCTTCGACGAACTGAACCGGATCGCGTAGCGGCCGCCGGCACGGCCGCACACGCAGCGCGATGACGCGCGCCGGGTCCGGATCATGCGTCCGGCAGGATCACCACCTTGCCCTTCACCTGCCGGTTCGCGATCCGCGCGATCGCGTCGGCCGCGCCGGCCAGCGACACGCGCTCGGTGATCGCGGGCCGTACCTTGCCGGCCGCGAACCATTCGGCGAGCAGACGCATGTTCGCGACATGCTGCTCGGGATCGCGGCGCACCGCGTCGCCCCAGAACACGCCGAGTATGTCGCGCTCCTTGAGCAGCGCCAGATTCAACGCGATCTTCGGGATCTCGCCGGCCGCGAAGCCGACCACGAGGAACCGGCCGCGCCACGCGGTCGCGCGCAAGGCCGCCTCGCTGTAGGCGCCGCCCACCGGATCGTAGACGACGTCGGCGCCGCGCCCGCCGGTCAGTTCGTCCACGCGGCGGCGCAGGTCTTCGGTCGCATAGTCGATCGTCTCGTCCGCGCCCGCTTCGCGGCACAGCGCGAGCTTGTCGGCGCTCGACGCCGCCGCGATCACGCGCGCGCCGAGCGCCTGCGCGATCTCGATCGCGGCGAGCCCGACCCCGCCCGCCGCGCCGAGCACGAGCAGCGTCTCGCCCTGCTGCAGGCGCGCGCGCTGCTGCAATGCGTGCAGCGACGTGCCGTAAGCGAGCACGAGCGCCGCGCCCTGCTCGAACGTCATGCCCGGCGGCAGCGCGGCGATCTGGTGCACGTCGGCCACGCACTGTTCCGCGAACCCGCCGTGCCCGGTGAACGCGACCACGGAATCGCCGGGCCGCCAGTTGGCGACGCCTTCGCCGACCGCATCGATCACGCCGGCAAACTCCGCGCCCGGCGAGAACGGCAGCGCCGGCTTCACCTGATACAACCCCTGGACGATCAGCGCGTCGGGGAAATTGAGCGACGCCGCCTTCACCTGAATCCGGACCTGGCCCGCGGCCGGCTCCGGAATCGCCACGTCCTCGATACGCAGGCGGTCGATCGGGCCGAATGCGGTACACAACAGGGCTTTCATGCTCTTCTCTCTCCTTGCGCGGCGTGGCCGCGGATCGGTTCGGCCTGCGGGACACACCCGCACGGCCGGGTCACGACGAATACGCGGCGGCCGGCAGGATCGGCATCCACCACATCGTCAGCATTCCGGAATATTGAAGCAGCGACGTTCAGAACCACGCGTCGCGCATGTCGAGCGTCGTCGTGTCGACGCTCGACAGCAGATCGAGTTGCGCATCCACCTTCGGCAATTCCCAGCGGAAGAAGTAACGGGCCGCCGCACGCTTGCCGTCGTGGAAATCGCCGTCATGCCCGTGCGCGGCGAGCGTCACGTCGAGCCACAGCCACGCGACGACGAGATGGCCGAACGCTTCCAGATAGACGCTCGCATTCGCGAGCCGCTGCTGCGGATCGCCGATCGCGCCCAGCTGTCGCGTGACGTCGCACAGCCGCGCCCAGCGTTGCGCCAGCGCATCGGCCTGCTCGCGCATGTCGGCATCCAGCGCCCGTGCGCGTTCGACGGTCGCGCCGATACGCGCGTCGAGCGCGCGCAGCAATGCGCCGTCGTCCTGCGCGACCTTGCGGCCCAGCAGGTCGAGCGCCTGGATGCCGTGCGTGCCTTCGTGAATCGGATTGAGTCGATTGTCGCGATAGAACCGTTCGACCGCGTAGTCGCGCGTGTAGCCGTAGCCGCCGTGCACCTGGATCGCGAGGTCGTTCGCGGCGAGACACCACTGCGACGGCCAGCTTTTCGCGATCGGCGTCAGGATGTCGAGCAGGCACGCGGCGTTGGCACGCACCTCTGCGTCGTCGTGCGCGCGCCCCTCGTCGACCAGCTTCGAGCAGTACAGGATCAACGCGAGGCCGCCTTCGACATAGGCCTTCTGCGCAAGCAGCATCCGCCGCACGTCCGGATGCGCGACGATCGGCGCCTGCGGCGCGGCCGCGTCCTTGCCGGCCGGTCCGAGCGGACGCCCCTGCGGCCGGTTGCGTGCATAGTCGAGCGCGTGCAGATAACCGGTGTAGCCGAGCGCCACCGCGCCCGCGCCGACACCGATGCGCGCCTCGTTCATCATGTGGAACATGTAAGCCAGGCCGTGGTTCGGCTGGCCGACCAGGTAGCCGATGGCGCCCGCACGCCCTTCCGGACGATAACGCGTGCCTTCGCCGAAGTTCAGCAGGCAGTTGGTCGTGCCGCGATAGCCCATCTTGTGGTTCAACCCGGCAAGCACGACGTCGTTGTGCTCGCCGCGCGCGCCGTCATCGGCCGGCAGGTACTTGGGCACGATGAACAGCGAGATGCCGCGCGTGCCGGTCGGCAGTCGCCCGTGTTCGTCGGGAATCTTCGCGAGCACGAGGTGGACGATGTTCTCCGTCAGTTCGTGCTCGCCGCCGGAAATCCACATCTTGTTGCCGGTCAGCCGGTAGCGCGGGCCGAGCGGCGAGTCGCCGTCGGCATCCGCGCGCGTCGTGATGTCGGACAGCGACGAGCCGGCTTGCGGTTCGGACAGGCACATCGTGCCGAGGAAGCGCCCGTCCAGTTCCGGGCGCGCGAACGCGTCGATCTGTGCGGGACTGCCATGCGCGACGAGCAGGTTTGCATTGGCAACGGCGAGGAACGGATAAGCGGCGGTCGCGATGTTCGCGGCCTGGAAGTACAGGAACGACGCGGCTTCGACCAGCTTCGGCAAGCGCATGCCGCCGAGCGTTTCATCGTGGCCCGCGGCGATCAGCCCGGCGTCCGCAAAAGCCCGCACGGCCGGTTCGACTTCCGGAATCAGCGTCACGCGCTCGCCGTCGAAATGCGGCTCCTCGCGGTCACCGCGCGCGGCGTGCGGCGCGAACAGTTCTTCGGCGATCCGCTCGCTGGTGTCGAGCACCGCATCGAAGGTCTCGCGACTGTGCTCCGCGTAGCGCGGCAGCGCGACGAGCGCTTCGGCATCGAGCCAGTCGTACAACAGGAACGCGAGATCGCGTCGCGACATCAACAGGCTCATCGTGCTGTCTCCCGGGGTGCCGGCCTTGTCAGCCGATTGAATGGAACCGCGATTGAAACTGCCGGCACGAATTTAGCACGGTCGTTCTAAAACAACAACGACGGACACGTTACGCCGCGTACCCCGGATTGCGCCGATCGAGCCGGCGCAGCAATCCGGGCCAGACGAGCGCCCCGGCGCCCATCCCGCGCGTCACCGCGGCGATCTGCTGTTTGATGCCGTCGAGAATCGGTTGCGCGATCGGCAACAGCGTCGAGCCGCCGGCCTGCGCGCGGACCTGGATCATGCACGCCGCTTCGAAGAAGTACATCGCGACGAACGCATCGGCAGGCGTGGCGCCGACGGTCAACAGCCCGTGGTTGCGCAGCATCAGGTTCGTGTTACTGCCCAGGTCTTGCACGAGGCGCGATTTCTCGCCCTCGTTGAGCGCGATGCCTTCGTAGTCGTGGTAACCGAGCGATGCCAGTACGCCGAGCGATTGCTGTGACAGCGGCAGCAAGCCCCCTTCCTGCGCCGACACGGCCACGCCGTTGATCGAATGCGTATGCATCACGCACAGCGCATCGTCGCGGGCCGCATGCACCGCGCTGTGAATCGTGAAGCCGGCCGGATTGATCTCGTATGGTGAGTCGGACACCTTGCGTCCTTCGAGATCCACCTTGACCAGCGACGACGCCGTGATCTCGTCGAACATCATTCCGTACGGGTTGATCAGGAAGTGGTGCTCCGGGCCGGGCACGCGCGCGGAAATGTGGGTGAACACGAGATCGTCCCAGCCGAACAGCGCGGTGAGGCGATAGGCCGCCGCCAGGTTGACTCGCGCATCCCATTCGGCGGAAGAAACTGACTGCTTCAGGCTGACATCGGATGAGGCCACGTCGACACTCCTTGTTCAGGGATTTGCGTGCCGGGCCGCACGATGCGGCCCGGCGTGGGGATATTGCGTCAACCCGCCTGCGGCTTCGAGAGTTGGTCAGCGACCGGCAGGCTGCGGATGCGCGTGCCCGTCGCCGCGAAGATCGCGTTGGTCAGCGCGGGCGCGACGGGCGGTAGGCCCGGCTCGCCCACGCCGCCGAGCGGCGTCGCAAAGTCGTCCGGCGCGACCAGATGCACGCGGATTTCGCGCGGCGCCTCGTTCATCCTCAGCACCTGGAAGCCGTTGAAGTTGCTCTGTTCCGGATGGCCGTCCTTGAACGTGATCTCGCCGTGCAGCGCGATGCCGAGCCCCATCACCACCGCGCCCTCGAGCTGCGAGCGCACGCGTTCCGGATTGACCTGCGGCCCGCAGTCGATCGCGATGTCGACGCGCGGCACCGAGATCCTGCCGTCCGCGCCGACCTGCACCTCGCACACCGCCGCCGTGTACGACACGAAGCTGCGATGCGCGGCGATCCCGAGCCCGTGCCCCTTCGGCAGCTTGCGCCCCCAGCCGGCCTCGCGCGCGACCGTCTCGACCACGCGCCGCAGTCGCCCGGTATCGACCGGATACAGCGCGGGGTCCTCGCCGTAGTTCACGTTCTTCACCGTGATGTGCGGCTCGAAACGACGCGCGGGCCCGATCAGCTCGAGCAGGAAATCCTTCGGGTCACGGCCGGCCGCGTGCGCCAGCTCCGATACGAAGCTCTGAATCCCGAACGCGTGCGGAATGTTGTAGACCGAGCGGAACCAGCCGATCCGCGTGTGCGCTTCGGTGGCCGGATTCTCGATCCGTACGTTCGGAATCGCGAACGGCAGGTCCGCTATCCCTTGCGCGAGCTCGCCCGGCTGCTCGTGCACGACACCGGCCCGGAAAGTCGACTGGATCGACGGCGCGACCGTGCGATGCTGCCACGCAACCACTTTCCCCGACGCATCGATCCCGCCGTCGAACGCTTCGAGCGACACGGCGTGGAAATAGTCGTGCGCGATGTCGTCCTCGCGCGTGAACGTCAGCTTGACGGGCGCGCCCACCGCCTTCGACAGCAGCGCCGCCTCGACCACGTAGTCGGGCTTCGATTTGCGGCCGAACCCGCCGCCGAGCAGCGTCACGTTGACCGTCACGCGCTCCGTCGGCAGTCCGAGCGCCTTCGCGAGCTCGTCACGCGTGGTCTGCGGCGCCTGCGTGCAGGTCCACACTTCGCAGCGGCCGTCGGCCACGCGCGCGACAGCCGCAGGCGGCTCCATCGTCGCGTGTGCGAGATGCGGAATGTAGTACGTCGCGCGCACGCGTTTCGCGGCGCCGGCGAGTGCCGCCGCCGTGTCGCCGTCGTTGCGGATCACGTCGCCCGGTTGCGCGGCGGCCGCTTCGAGCGTCTTCCGGTACGCGGCCGAGTCGTAACCCGCATTGGGCCCGCGCTTCCAGTCGATCTTCAACTGCGCACGCCCCTGGATGGCCGTCCACGTGTCGCGCGCGACGACGGCCACGCCGCCGAGCGGCTGGAAGCCGGACGGCAGCGGCGTCGACGCGAGCTGCACGACCTTGACGACGCCCGGCAGCTTCTCGGCGGCCGATGCGTCGAACGACGCCACCGTATCGCCATAGGCCGGCGGCCGCGCGACGACCGCATACAGCATGCCGTCGAGCCGTGTGTCGATCCCGTAGTGCGCGCGGCCGCCGACGATGTCGCGCCCGTCGATCAGCGCCGTTTCGCCCTTGCCGATATAGCGGAATTCGGCTGGCGCTTTCAGCACCACGGTTGCCGGATCCGGCGCCGGCAGCGCGGCCGCTTTTGCCGCAAGCTCGCCGAAGCCGAGCTTGCGCCCACTCTTCGTATCGACGACCTCGTGCACCGTCGCCTTGACCTGGCGTGCGTCGACGCCCCACGCCGCGGCAGCGGCCTGCTCGAGCATCGTGCGCGCGGCCGCGCCCGCGCGACGCAGCGCGGCGAAGCTCTGGCGCAGGCTGCGCGAGCCATCGGTGTTCTGGTTGCCGTAGCGCGGCTCGTCGCCGACGGCCTGGGCGACCTTCACGCGCGCCCAGTCCGCACCCAGTTCGTCCGCCACCACCAGCGCGACGCTCGTGCGCACGCCCTGCCCCATCTCCGAGCGGATGCAGGTCACGGTGACGGTGCCGTCCGGTGCGATCGCAACGAACAGATGCGGATCGTCGCGCAGCCCGTGCGGCATCCCCGCGCCGCCATACTGCGGATTCGCGCTGACGGGCGGCTGCATCGGTGAGGCCGCGTGCGCGAGCGACGGCACGCCGAATGCGAGCAGCAGCCCGCCGGACGCGAAGCCGAGCAGCAACGCGCGACGGCTTTCGTTGTGGACGGAGAGTTCGGGCGAGCTCATGCGGCACCTCCGCGGCGCACCGCCAGCCGGATCGCCGCGCGAATGCGCGTATAGGTGCCGCAGCGGCAGATGTTGCCGGACATCGCATCGTCGATGTCGGCGTCGGTCGGATGGGGGTTCGTCTTCAGTAGCGACGCGGCCTGCATGATCTGTCCGGACTGACAGTAGCCGCACTGCGCGACGTTCAGTTCCTGCCATGCCTGCTGCAGCGGATGAGTCAGGTCCGTCGACAGCCCCTCGATCGTCGTCACGCGCTTGCCGGAAGCGGCCGCGACCGGCGTAATGCACGACCGGATCGCGACGCCGTCGAGATGCACGGTGCACGCGCCGCACAGCGCCATGCCGCAGCCGAACTTGGTGCCGGTGTGGCCGAGGACGTCGCGCAGATACCAGAGCAACGGCAGGTCGGGATTGCCGTCGAAATGCAGCTCGCTACCGTTGACGGTCAGCGTGATCATCGTTCACCTCCTGGTTGCGACGCCCGCACCGGGCAGGCATCGAGTGGGGATTCGAACGGCGCGGCGCACATTCCGAACGACCAGGTAGGCGTGGCGCCGTTTCGTGGACCGTGTCGCCTGCAAACACGATCGGGCGGATGCAGCAAACGATGTGGCCAGCCGGTTGCCTGCGCAACATTGCAACGACATCCCGGCCAGCCGCTCGTCCGCATGGATCGCCGCTCGCATTATCGAACCATTTGCGATTTGTCGTCGGATTGCGGCGATTCTGGAGTTTCAGGCAATTGGGGAAGGAAGTCGGCGGTCAATTGAAGCGCCGCGGAGCAGCGCGACGCGACGGGCTTCGATGTGATTTCAGGAGGATGTGGAGCAGGTATTCCCAGGCTTATCCGTGCGTGGCACGACACAGGGAAACGGACATTCCACGACGGCAATGTTGAGTTCGCGAGGAGATTCGCTCTGGCGCGCTACGGTCGCGCAAATACGAATGTCCGGCCTTTCGGCCGGACCGGTCCCTCGCGCGACGACACCGAACGATTCGGCCGCTACCGCGCCACCACGTTCATCGCGACCGCAACGCCTGCAACCCCAGCGTGAGCGCGTTATGCGGCATCTCCGCCGCGCCCATCGAAAAGCTCGTCGTCCTCGTGCTCGCGCCCGGCGTACGCATCAGCGCGTGAACGATCCGCTCGCTCGCATGGCCGTCGCCATACGGATTGTTCGCGCGCGCCATTTCCTCGTAGGCGCTGTCGCTGTCGAACAGCCTGGACGCCTCCCTGACGATCCGCTCCTGATCGGTGCCGACGAGTCGTGCGGTGCCGGCCTGGATCGCCTCGGGCCGCTCGGTCGTATCACGCGTGACGAGCACCGGTTTGCCCAGCGCCGGCCCTTCCTCCTGGATGCCGCCCGAATCGGTGATGATGAAATGCGCGCGCGACATCAGGAATACGAACGACAGATACTCCTGCGGTTCGATCAGGTAAATATTCGGCACGCCGCCGAGCAGTGCGCGCGCCGGCTCTCGCACGTTCGGATTCATGTGCAGCGGATAGACGAACTGCGCGTCGCGATAACGATTTGCGAGCGTGCTCAACGCCCCGCAGAAATTCCGGAACGGCTCGCCGAAGCTCTCGCGGCGATGGCCGGTAATCAGCACGACACGACGCTGCGGTTCGAGAAACGGAAAATTCCAGGCAACCTTTTCGGTCAGCGCGGTGGTGTGGTCCAGCATGCGTTTGACCTCGTGCAACGCATCGATCACCGTATTGCCGGTCAGCACGACGGCGCCTCCCGGCACGCCCTCGCTGAGAAGGTTGTCCCGTGCCCTCACGGTCGGTGCGAAATGCCACGACGATACGGCATCGGTCACGCGGCGATTCAACTCCTCCGGCCACGGCGACCAGACATCGCCGCTACGCAAACCGGCCTCCACGTGCCCGACCGGCAGATAGCGGTAGAACGCCGCGAGACTGACCGCGAGTGTGGTCGTCGTATCGCCGTGCACCAGCACGACGTCCGGACGCAATTCGTCGAAGACCATGCCGATCTCCTGAAGAATGCCGGTCGTCACGTCGGTCAGCGTCTGACCTTGCCGCATCAGGTTGAGATCGTAGTCGGGCTTGATGTCGAACAGCGTCAGCACCTGATCGAGCATTTCCCGATGCTGCGCGGTCACGCATACCCTGACGTCCACATCTGTTTGCGTCTTCAGCGCACGCACCAGCGGCGCCATCTTGATGGCCTCAGGCCGAGTCCCGAACGCAAGCAAGATCTTTTTCATCGTCATCCTCGTTTAGCCACTTCGCGCTGATCGACCCTGCTTGCGGCGCGAAGCATGTATTCGGACGGCGCCTCCCGTACTCGCACGCGGTCAACACGTAGTGGTGTCGCGGGCGAGCGCGCCGTCCTGTCCGCGTGGTCTCCGCCACGCGAATCGTCGTACAACCGGTGTCCCGTTGCACTTGATCAGTCACGTCATGAGTCGTTCCCCGCAGCGTCGAGCGTCACGTCCGTTCTTCACGTCTCTTCCAATACAGCAATAATCAAACCAGCCGTCCTGCGACCGGGCTCGGTTCGCGCGGAACACATGGTGTACATGCGGTGCGTAACGGAATGTTTCACAACTGCTACGAGCGCTGCATCGCCGGGCGAACGCGACACGGACAAACCTCCGGTCGTTCGCGCGATCCGTCCGACAACGTCGTCCGATGAATGGCGCATTCGTGTCGATGGCCCATGGCGCATCGAAGCGCACGCATGCTGCGAAACGCTTTGCGTCACCTCGATTCGCAACTTTTGTCTGTGCAGCGAAGGGTGCGCACTCGATCGCTCGGTCATGGTCAAGCACGCAGAATTTACCGATATGCGGCGGCGTTCGCGTCGCACGAATCGATGATCGGAAAATGTTGCGAATGTGTAACGCAAATCCGCAACCGGCGATTGCATCGGAGTCCGGCCCATCCGGCGCAAGTGGAATCGGGCATCGCACCGGCTTCCAGACCGATGCACACGCAACTAATTTCGCGTGGCGCGTCAACCATGTAAAGCCGCGCCCGGCAAGGCAGAACAAGTTCAGCAGATGAATCGCCCGCTGCACAACGCGTGTGGGCCGCAATGCCGGCCGCGCGCGGTCGCACCCCTTGCGCAAAAGCTGATTCGCCGTTGAATCAAAACACGCTGCTGCCACCCGGGCCGCACTCGCAGCCAGCCCTCCGCCCCTTGCTGTACGGGCCATCGCGGCCGATGGCTCACGCCTTGCTTAATACAGGACAGGTGCGTCCCGGAGCACTCGCACGACAGCAGACAAACGGGGACGTCAAAGCAACGAAGCCGGGAGGCGACACGACGCGTCCGCGTGGGGCAAAAGGCAGCCTCCCCTGCACGACGAACCTGCCGCCGTTTCCCGTTGAAATCCGCGCGATCCGCGGGCCGCCTTCAAGCGCACATGCGACGAACCGGCTCGTGAGCACGAGGAGCGGCACCAGCCTCAAGTTCACCCGTGCCAGGGTGCACTGAGCCACAACGTCGACACGCTCGCCGGGCGCGACGCGGCCAACGCCGCGCCCGGAGACGATTGCGAAGGACCACCGCGCAGGAGCCCCGATCATGAACCGGCCCGCGCTTTTTCCGACCGCACGCGCATGCATGGCGGCCGCCGCCCGGCTGTGCCGTCGGTGGCGTATCGCCTATTGGGTCGCCGCGTGCGGCTTCGCACTGCACGCGGGCGCCGCCGAGCTCCAGCTCAACGGGCTGTACCAACGCCCCGACGGGGCGATCACCGTGCGCCTGAACGGCGTCGGCATCGATCCGTATTTCGCCGCGAAAGCGCTGCTCGCCGCGTCCGATGCGCAGCTCGACGCGCGTCAGGCCGCACTCGCGTGGATCGCCTGGCTGTTGCCGCGCCAGCGTCTGGACGGCGGCTTCAATCGCTACTGTGTGAAGAACGGCCAGTACAACGCATGCGCCGAAGCGGACGCCGACGACGCGATGATGGCGACCTGGATCGAACTGCTCGCCCGCTTCGCGCCCCCCGACGGCATGCCCGCCGCCTGGGAACTCAGCCTGAACCGTGCAGGCACGCATCTGGACACGCTGCTCGACAAGCCGACCGGCGTTTATCAGATCTCGTCGTCGCTGCACATCGCGCTGCTGATGGACAACGTCGAGGTGCACAGCGCGTTCCAGGCGCTCTCGGCGTACTACCTCCGGCGCGCCGACTACACGCATGCCGGCCCGTGGAGCCAGCGCGCCGACCGGCTCGCGTCGGCCATCGTGAAGGTGTTCTGGCGCGGCACGCAATCCGGCTTTCGCGTCAGCACGGCGCAGGTCAGCGATACGAGCTTTTATCCGTCGAAAGTCGCGCAGATCTTCCCGCTCCTGTCCGGCATTCAGGTGCCCGAACAATCCAACGAGACGATCTACGCGCGGTGGATGCAGAAGTACGGCAAGACCTGGAAGCAACTTGCCGGCACCGATTATCCGTGGGGCTTGATCGCGCTCGTCGCGTTCAAGATGAACGACTGGGGAACGGTTGCCTGCTGGCACGCGCGATCCGGCCCGTACCGCCACGGCGCGCACTGGAACGTACTGGAGGAGTCGCTTTATCTGGCATTCGAGAGCCGGATGGCCGCCCCCGTCGCACCCGCCCGATGCGGGTTCACGACGGCGGCGGCATCGGCAACCGCGTCGCGCTGATTCACGGGTGCGCGCGGTCCATGATGTTTAAAGGGAAGGAGACGTGTGATGTGTGGCATCGTCGGCGCGGTCGCGCAACGGGACATCGTCCCGATTCTGATTGAAGGTTTGCGCCGCCTCGAATATCGCGGCTACGATTCATGCGGCGTGGCGACGGTCGTCGACGGCCAGGCGCGCCGCGAGCGCAGCATGTCGCGCGTCGCCGATCTCGACGCGCACGTGCGCAGCGCCGGCCTGACCGGCAGCACCGGTATCGCGCACACACGCTGGGCGACCCATGGCGCGCCGGCAACCTGCAACGCGCATCCGATCTTCTCGCGCGACGAAATCGCGCTCGTGCACAACGGCATCATCGAGAACCATGAAACGTTGCGCAAGCAACTTTCTGACGAGCACTACGAATTCGACGGCCAGACCGATACCGAGGTCGTCGCCCACCTGATCCACAGCAAGTATCGCGGCGACCTGCTCGCCGCCGTGCGCGCTGCGACGTCGCAGTTGCACGGCGCCTACGCGATCGCCGTGTTCAGCAAGCACGAGCCGCAGCGGCTGATCGGCGCGCGGGCCGGCTCGCCGCTCGTCGTCGGTGTGAAGGACGGCGAATGCTTTCTCGCGTCCGACGCGCTCGCACTCGCCGGCATCACCGACCGTTTCATCTTTCTCGAGGAAGGCGACATCGTCGAGTTGACGCCGGGCGGCGTGCGCGTGCTCGATCGTCGCGGCGCACCGGTCGAGCGCGCGATACAGACCGTTTCCTCCGCGCAGGGCGTGGTCGAACTCGGGCCGTATCGGCATTTCATGCAGAAGGAGATTTTCGAACAACCGCAGGCCGTGGCCGCGACCATCCCCGATGCCGGGCTGTTCGATCCGGCCGTATTCGGCCCGGACGCCGCGCGGGCGTTCGAGCAGATCGACAACGTGCTGATTCTTGCGTGCGGCACGAGTCATTATTCCGGCCTGACCGCGCGCCGCTGGCTCGAAACGATTGCGCGTTTGCCCGCGCAGGTCGAGATCGCGAGCGAATACCGTTACAGCGATGCGCTCGCGCTGCCGAACACGCTGGTGGTGAGCGTGTCGCAATCCGGCGAAACCGCCGACACGCTCGCCGCGCTCAAGTACGCGCAGGCGCTCGGCCATATCGACACGCTGGCGATCTGCAATGTGCCGACCAGCGCGATGATGCGTCAGACCGGCCTGCGCTTCCTGACGCGGGCCGGCCCCGAAATCGGCGTCGCGTCGACCAAGGCGTTCACGACGCAGCTCGTCGCGCTATTCATTCTCGCCGTTACGCTCGGACGGCTGCGCGGCTACGTCGACGATGCGCAACTCGCGCGCTACACGACGCAGTTGCGGCGGCTGCCCGGTGCGCTGGAAGACGTGCTCGGGCTGGAACCGCAAATCGAGAGCTGGGCGGCGGAATTCGCGCAGCACGAGAATGCGCTGTTTCTCGGGCGCGGACTGCACTACCCGATCGCGCTCGAAGGTGCGCTGAAGCTGAAGGAGATTTCGTATATCCACGCGGAAGCGTATCCCGCGGGCGAGTTGAAGCACGGGCCGCTGGCGCTCGTGACCCACACCATGCCGGTGGCGACGATCGCGCCGAACGACTCGCTGCTCGAGAAGCTCAAGTCGAACATGCAGGAAGTGCGGGCGCGCGGCGGGCAGCTTTACGTGTTCGCCGATGCCGATACGCGGATCGACAACGGCGAAGGCGTGTCGGTGCTGCGGATGCCGGATTACTACGGGCTGCTGTCGCCGATCCTGCATGTGGTGCCGTTGCAGTTGCTCGCGTATCACGCGGCGTGTTTGCGCGGCGCGGATATCGACAAGCCGAGGAATCTGGCGAAATCGGTGACGGTGGAGTGAGGGGGTTGTGTGACTTGGGCGGAGCGGTGAAGGTCTTCAAGGGACCAAGCTGGCCCGCCCTACACGATTCGAACGTGTGACCTACGGCTTAGAAGGCCGTTGCTCTATCCAACTGAGCTAAGGGCGGTCGAGGAGAAAAGACACGGCCTGACGTGGACCGCATTTGGCACGGAACTTTGAGCAGCGACAGCACCACCACCGAACTCAAAGCCCCGAAACAAAACGGGCCCGGCATGGAGCCGAGCCCGAAATTATACCCGATCATCGCGCCACATCACGCGAGACCGGCCATCGCAGCATCAAACCGGCTGCGGATGCAGCATGAACCAGCCGAGACAGAACACGCCGGCAATCACGCAATACACGCCGAACGACGCGAGGCGGCCGCGCCCTTCGAAATAGCGCATCAGGAACCGCACGCTCAGGTACGCGGCGATCGCCGTCAGCACGCCGCCGAGCAGTGCATCGGCGAGCTGGTCGCGCGCATGGAACAGCTTCGGCAGTTCGAGCACGCCCGCCGCGAAGATGATCGGCGTGCCGAGCAGGAACGAGAATTCCGCGGCCTTCTCCGCCGTCAGCCCGGCGGCATTGCCGGCGATCATCGTCAGCCCGCTGCGCGAGAAACCCGGAATCAGCGCGCCGATCTGCGCGAGGCCCACGAAGAACGCCTGCTTGAACGTCATCTTCTCGGGCGGCTGATGCGCGCGGCTGCGCTGGATGCGATCGCCGAGCCACAGCAGCACGCCGTTCACGATCAGCGCGATCGCGACGATCCGCAGGTCGTGAAACACGCGCTCGATGCGCTTCTCGAGGAGCAGCCCGACGATGCCGGTCGGGATCGTGCCGATGATCAGCGCCCACATCAGGTGTCCATCGTCGTTCTTGCGCCCGCCGAGCTGCGCGAAGAAGCCGCCGATCAGCGCGATCCAGCGCGCGCGGAAGTACCACAGCAGCGCCAGCGCGGTGCCGAGGTGCAGCGCCACGAGGAACGGCAGCAGTTGCGGCGCGTGCTTGTCGATGTGCATGCCGAACAGCGCCGGCACGAGCAGCGTATGGCCAAGGCTGCTGACGGGGAAGAGTTCGGTGACGCCCTGCAGGACGCTCAGGAATACCAGAAACCAGAGGCTCACGCGTCGGTCCTTTTAGTGAAGATTAAGCGGGAAGAATGACGGACGACGCGATGCGCGTCCGAAAAAAACGCGCCCCGATTATGCCGAGCCAGGATTACTGCGCCAAGGCATTTGGCCGGATATTGCGGCAATGCACACAAACGCTTGCAATTTGTAAGCGCACAGAAAGCAAAAAGCCCGCCATTTGCATGGCGGGCCTTTCGACTTCGGCAGGAATTGCCGTCAGCGGCCGAGCTGGTAGAAAAATAATACCGTGCTGCCGGTGAACATGCCGAACAGTGCGAGTCCCATTGCCATTGCCAGATCCATGGCGCCTCCTCGAAGTGTCATGACCCGGCAACTTCACCGGTTTAGATGCATTATCCGGACCGTTGACATTGTCAAAAACTCGCAATTTCCCGAGAAGGGTTTTCCCCAACCGGCCGCGGCCCGATAATGGAGCGCGCCGTGCCCCGTCCACCCGCCCAACCCGATTCGCCATGCCGATCTTCCAGCAACACGACATTCACGAACTTCACGCCGGCCCGTCGCTCGTCCGGGTCGCCCCGCAATTCGGCGGCCGCCTGCTGTCATGGGACATCGACGGCGAACCGGTCATCTTCTGGCCGGAAACGGCCGACTGGAGCAACCTCGCGCGCGTGCGCGGCGGCAATCCGCTGCTGTTCCCGTTCCTCGGCCGCCACCGCGTCGACGGCGAAATCGGCCGCTGGCGCGACGCCGCCGGCGTGGTCCGCGACCTGCCGATGCACGGCTTCGCGCGCGACCTGCCGTTCGCCGCGCAACCGTCGGCCGACGGCACCGCGTTGTCGATGACGCTCGACGCGAACGACGCGCTGCACGCGAGCTACCCGTTCGATTTCCGGTTCGAGACGACCTACCGGCTGGCCGACGCCCACACGCTCGACGTCGCGCTCACGACGACCAATCGCGGCGACACGCCGCTGCCCTACTACGCCGGCCACCATTTCTATTTCGCGTTGCCGCATGGCGAACGCGCCGAAACCACGCTCGAGCTGCCGCCGACGCGCCGCTGCGCGCAGCGCGCGGACGGTTCGATCAGCACGCCCGAGCCGGGCGAAGCCCGTTACCGCCTCGACAATCCGGACATCCTCGATCGCTTCCACTGCCTCGACGGCGAGTCGTCCACGCCGGTGCGCATCGTGATGCCGGGCCGCCGCCGCACGATCGAGATCGCGCTCGACGTGCCGGGCTCGATCCCGTGGTACGCGGTCACGACCTGGACCGAAAAACCGGATTCGGACTTCTACTGCGTCGAGCCGTGGCTCGGCCTGCCGGATGCGATCCACAACGGTCTCGGGCTGCGCATGCTCGCGCCGGGCGCGACCGAAACGGCCACGTTGCGGATTCGCGTCCTCCCGCTCGCCGGCTGATACGCAGCGCGCCGAACCGGCGCGCGACGGCGTCGGCAACGGCCCAAACTGCGGTGTGCGGGTCGAACCCGTTAAAATCGGACATTTTGTGTTGCCTGCCGCGTCATGAGCGGCAGGGTTTTGCGAGGTTCAATGTTCGGAACAACAACGAAGCGACTCTTCGCAGCCGCCTGCGCCGCTCTGCTCGTCGCGTGCGGCTCCGCGCCCGTCGGCCCCGGGTTCTATCGCGTCGAGCGCGGCGACACGCTCTACAAGATCGCGCGCGACAACCGCACGTCGGTGCAGAACGTCGTGCGCTGGAACCAGATGGCGAACCCCGATGCGATCGAAGTCGGCCAGGTGCTGCGCGTCGCGCCGCCGCCCGGCACGTCGACCGCATCGACGCCGTCGACCACCGGCACCGGCAGCGCGGGCCGCGCCCGCCCCGCACCTTCCGCGCCGGTCGAATCGGCCGTCAAGCCGGCCACGAACATCACGCTGATCTGGCCGGCGGCCGGCAATGTGGTCCGCACGTTCGACGGCTCGAAATCGAAGGGCATCGACATCGCGAACTCGCCGGGCACGCCGGTGGTTGCGGCTGCGCCGGGTGTCGTGGTCTATGCGGGCAACGGGCTGCGCGGCTACGGCAACCTGATCATCCTCAAGCACAACGCCGACTACCTGACCGCCTACGCGCACAACCGCGCGCTGCTGGTGAAGGAAGGACAGTCGGTTACGCAGGGGCAGTCGATCGCGGAGATGGGCAACAGCGACAGCGATCGCGTCGCGCTGCATTTCGAGTTGCGTTACGGCGGCCGGTCGATCGATCCGTCGCGCTACCTGCCGGCGCGCTGAGCGCACGGCAATCGACAAGCGTCACGCGATGCCGGCGCGCATCGCGTGCCGTCGCGGCGAAAAACGGGAAAGGTCGAGTCAGCGCTTGCGCAGACGTCCGGTGAAACGGCCGGACAACGGATCGACGTGACGAGCGAACGCTACCAGCACACCGATTCCGATCAGGCTGAACCCCGCAGCTATCAGGAGCAAATCCATGGTCACATCACTGTTTTGTTGTGATCTTATGCGTCATTGTGGAATCGTGCACTGTGCCGTGGCCATTGGACGAGTCCGAATATTCCCTATCAGCAGACACCATTGTGGATTCGTCTGCGTGAAACCCTGATGTAATCCGTTCGCTCGACGCCACGTCGAACACCCAGGAGACACGCGATGCTGCCCGCCGCAAACCGCTACGACGACCTGCTCTCTCGCTTCGCATGGGGCGTTCCGGCGCGCTACAACATCGGCGTGGACGTCTGCGACAAATGGGCCGACGGCAGCGGACGCCTCGCGCTGATTCACGAAACGGCGCAAGGCGACGTTTTCCGCATCTCGTTCGACGACCTGAGGAATGCTTCTAACCGGCTCGCGAACAGCTTTGCGCGCGCCGGCCTGCGACGCGGCGACCGAATCGGCATCTTTCTCGCGCAGGGCCCCGAAACGGCCGTTGCGCATCTCGCCGCGTACAAGCTCGGCGCGATCGCGGTGCCGCTCTTCACGCTGTTCGGCGTCGATGCGCTCGAATACCGGCTCGCGAACAGCGAAGCGGCCGCGCTCGTGACCGACGCGGCCGGCTACGCGAAAATCGCGCCGCTGCGCGCGCAACTGCCGGCACTGCATACCGTCTACTGCATCGGCGACGATGCGCCCGATGCACCGGGCGTGCTGCGCTACGACGCGGCGCTCGCCGCCGAAACACCCGATTTCGTGCCGGCCGATACGGCCGCCGACGATCCAGCGGTGATCATCTATACGTCCGGCACGACGGGCAAACCGAAAGGCGCGTTGCACGCCCATCGCGTGCTACTCGGCCACCTGCCGGGCGTCGAGATGTCGCAGCAGTGCTTCCCGCGCGACGCGCGCCTGTTCTGGACGCCCGCCGACTGGGCATGGATCGGCGGCCTGCTCGACGTGCTGCTGCCGTCATGGCATCACGGCGTGCCGGTGCTTGCCCGCCGCTTCGAGAAGTTCGACGGCGACGCGGCATTCGCGCTGATGGCGCGGCACGGCGTCACCCACGCGTTCCTGCCGCCCACCGCGCTGAAGCTGATGCGCGCCGTCCCGGCACCGCGCGAACGCTACGCGCTGTCGCTGAAATCGGTCGCGAGCGGCGGAGAATCGCTCGGCACCGAGCTGACGGCCTGGGGACGCGACGCGCTCGGCGTGACGATCAACGAGTTCTACGGGCAAACCGAGTGCAACATGGTGCTGTCGTCGTGCGCGGCGCTGTTCGATGCGCAGCCGGGCGCGATCGGCAAGGCGGTGCCCGGCCATGCGGTCGCGATCGTCGACGCGGACGGCACGCCGCTGCCGCCCGGCGTCGAAGGACGCATCGCGGTGCGTCGCCCCGACCCGGTCATGTTCCTCGAATACTGGCGCAACCCCGGCGCGACGCGCGACAAGTTCGCGGGCGACTACCTGCTCACCGGCGATACGGGCGTCATCGACGCCGACGGCTTCGTGCGCTTCGTCGGCCGCGACGACGACGTCATCACCAGCGCCGGCTACCGGATCGGCCCGGGCCCGATCGAGGACTGCCTGCTCACGCATCCGGCGGTGCGGATGGCGGCCGTCGTCGGCGTGCCCGACGCGACGCGCACCGAGATCGTCAAGGCGTTCGTCGTGCTGAACCCCGGCCACGTCGGCGACGAAACGCTCGTCCGCGCGCTGCAGGAACACGTGCGCACGCGGCTCGCCGCACACGAGTATCCGCGCGCGATCGCGTTCGTCGACAGCCTGCCGATGACCGCGACCGGCAAGATCGTGCGCCGCGCGCTGCGCGACGCGTGAGTCGCCCGCCACCCTCGCCGCCCGCCCGGCCGGATGGTTTATAGTGGCGCCACGCAGTCTTTCCAAGAAACCGATGTCCTCTGAACACCCATCCGCCGCGGGCGCGTCGCACAGCCCGCTCTACGCCAAACTCCTCGGCGAAACCGCCAAGATCGACTGGTGCGATCTCGAACGCTTCTTCGCGCAGGGCAAGCTGTTGTCCGTCGTGCGCGACCTCGATCTCGTCAGCGTCGCGGAAGCGGTCGCCAGCGACGATGCCGAGCAGGTCACGCGCTGGCTGTCGGCCGGCCTCGTCGCGCGCATGCCGGCCGAGACCGCCGCCGACTACGCGGCGCGCAACCCCGAGCTGTGGGCGGTAGTCGTCTCGCCGTGGGTCTGCGTGCAGGAACGCGCCTGACGCGTCCGCCATGTCCGAATCCGCGTTACCGCACGGGGCCGGCGCCGGCTCGGCCACCGTCACGCACCGGCGTGTCCTCGCGCTCGCCTTCCCGATCGTCCTGGCGAACCTGACCCAACCGATCCTCGGTGCCGTCGACACGGCCGTCGCCGGCCACCTCGACGGCGCGCAGTATCTCGGCGGCGTCGCGCTTGGCGGGCTGTTCTTCAATTTCGTGTTCTGGGGCTTCGGCTTCCTGCGGATGGGAACGACCGGCCTCGTCGCACAAGCGCATGGCGCCGGCGACGCCATCGGCATTCGGCTGAACCTGCTGCGCGCGCTGATCGTCGCGTTCGCGCTCGGCGCCGCGGTGCTTGCACTGCAGGTGCCGCTGCTGTCGTTCGCGCTGTCCGCGCTCGGCGGCAGCGATGCCGTCCGCGCGACGGCGCTCGCGTACAGCCATGCGCGGATCTGGAGCGCACCGTTCGCGCTCGCGAACTACGTCGTGCTCGGCTACCTGCTCGGCGTGCAGCGCGTCCGGCTCGCGCTGGTCGCGCAGGTGTTCATCAATGCGGTCAACATCGGCGCCGTCTTGCTCTACGTGTACGGCTTCGGCTGGGGCATCGCCGGCATCGGCGCCGCGACCGCCACGGCGGACGCATGCGGCTTCGCGCTCGGCGCGTGGATGCTGTGGCGACTGCGGCCGCGCGGCCTCACGCCGATCGTCGCGCGCGCGCTCGCCGACCGCGTGGCGCTCAAGCGGCTGATCGTACTCAATCGCGACATCTTCCTGCGCACGCTGTGCCTGCTCGGCGCATTCGGCTGGTTCGCGCACCTCGGTGCGAAACAGGGCGACGCGACGCTCGCGGCGAACGCGCTGCTGCTGAATTTCCAGACCTTCATGGCGTACGGCCTCGACGGCTTCGCGCATGCGGCCGAGGCGCTCGTCGGCGCCGCGGCCGGCGCGCGCGACCGCCACGCATTCCGGCAGGCCGTGCGCGTCACGCTGCTCTGGTCAGCGCTCGGCGCACTGCTGTTCGCGCTCGTTTACTGGGCTGCCGGCGGCTGGATCGTCGCGCGCCTGACCGACCAGCCCGAGATCCGCGCGGTCGCGCTGCGCTACCTGCCGTGGGCCGCGATCTCGCCGATCGTGTCGGTCTGGGGCTTCCTGCTCGACGGCGTCTTCATCGGCGCCACGCAAACGCAATCGCTGATGCGCGCGATGGTCGCGTCGTTCTCGATCTTCATCGTGGCCACGCTCGCCGCCGTCGGGACGTTCGGCAATCATGGGCTCTGGTTCGCGCTGCTGCTGTTCATGGCCGCGCGCGGCGCGACGCTCGCGCGCTACCTGCCGGGGCTGCTGCGGCGCATCGGCGCCGACGCGCACGCCGCACCCGCTGCACCCGCCGCACGCGCCTGACCGCGGGCCAGGCCGGCCGTTATTCCGTGGGTTTCGGCGGCGGCGCGTCGAGCATCGTCGGCGGCGTCATGTCGGTCGGCACGCCGTGATAATCGGCCGGATCTTCCGGCGGGTGGCCGCGGCGGGCCTGGTGGGGATCGCTGGAACAGCCGGCGAGGATGAATGCGGCCAGCACGGCCAGCGTGAAACGGGTCATCGGGTATGGCTCCGGAAAACGGCGCGCCCATCGCGCGCAGGGACCGCGCCGAGTCTAGCGGAAATCCTGTTTCGAGGTCGCGCTGCGCATGTCCTACTATGTACGCATGGCGCTGTGCCGAGGAAAGGAGGCTGCCATGACGTCTGAAGAAATTGCGGGCCTGATCGGCCTGTTCATCGGTCTGATGGTGCTCGTCGCGCTGTCGTTCTTCGAGTCGCGCGAATACAAGCGCAGCCATGACGGCGAAGGGATGATCCACCACTGGATGGCGGAACACCACCTGCTCGACTGGCGGCGCAAGCACTGAGCGCCCCGCTGCCGTCCGGCTGTCCCCCGGGACGTTCGCGAACGTGCCACCGCGTGGTGCGGTGGTGATCGCGTCGCGCTGGAATTAACAGGGCCGGATACGCGTACATTGTCCAGATACACAAACGCCGTCGCGTGGCAGTTGCCGCGCGACGGCGTTCGGTTGCGTGCGCCCGGTGCAGGCGCGACGCGCTTCAGACGGCTCAGCCCAGGAAGTGGCGGGCGTAGCGCGCGTTGATGTCGGACAGGCGGAACAGCGTCAGGAAATCCGCGCAGTTGAAGTCGGGATCCCAGGCCGGCGCACCGCAGATCTTCGCACCGAGACGCAGGTAGCCCTTGATCAGCGGCGGCGGCGCCACGACGGTGCCCGTCTGCAGTTCGTCGACCGGCAGTGCCGTGTGCGGGAATGCGCGGTACTCGGGCGCCGTCAGCGAGCTCGTCGCCAGCGACTGGTACAGGTTCGCCGCATAGTGGCCGCCATCGGCCATCGACACGCTCGCGCAGCCGAGCATCGTCTCGTAGCCGTTCTGCATCATGTACGCGCCAAGACCGCCCCACAGCGCCATGATGACGGCGCCGCTGCGGTAGTCGCTGTGCACGCACGAGCGGCCGACTTCGACCATCTTGCCGCGCAGGTGCGTGAGGCGTGACAGGTCGAATTCGCCTTCCGCGTACAGACGGCCGACACGCGCCGCCTGGTGCGGCGGAAGCACGCGATACGTGCCAACGACCTTCAGCGTATCGAGATCACGAACCAGCAGGTGGTCGCAGTACGCATCGAACGGATCGACGTCGAGACCGGAGGGGCCACTGACCTGCGCGCCCATCTCTTCGGCGAACACGCTGTAGCGCAGGCGCTGGGCTTCGCGCAATTCGTCTTCCGTGCGTGCCCACGCGGCGCGCAGGCGGTATTCGGATGTGACGGTTTCGGCAGCGCGCGGCAGGTGGCGCCGCGATGTGTCAAGAGGCAGCGAGGCAAATGGGAGCGTAGGCGTCGGCAGTTCTCGCATTAGGCTTTCCTGGTCGTAAGGAATAGGACGACATGCCCGCCAATGTAGTAATCGGCCGTGACCGTTATGTGGCACGACCGTGTCCTTTCAATGACGTGTCGCCGAAATGACTTTAGCAGAAAGCTTGCGAAACCGTCTGATGAATCCCTTTAACCCCCGTCAGGCCTGCTTCACACCAGTTCCGGCGTCAATACCGCCCGCAGCACGGCCTGCCGGCTGCCGTCACGTGTGCGGCTCGCGAGCCACACCACACCGCCCTTCTTGACGCTCCAGCTGTCGTCGCTGCCGGCGATCAGTTGCGCGGCGACGCTGCCGAGCGTCGGCTGGTGCCCGACGATCACGACCGTCGGTGCGATCCCTTCCGGCCATCCGGCCGCCTCCAGCACGTCGTCGACGCTGCCGCCCGGCGCGAGCGCGTCGACGGTCCGGTACTGGTCGGTCAGCGCCTCGACGGTCTGCACGGTACGGGCCGCCGGGCTCGCGAGGATCAGGGCGTTCGTCTCAAGCCGGCCACGCAGCCATTTGGCCATCGCCTGGGCATCCTTGCGGCCACGGGCGGTCAGTTGGCGCGCGAGATCGCTCGTCGCGTAGTCCTCGGCTTCCGCATGGCGCCACAGGATCAGGTTCATCATGATTTTTCTCCTTGCTTCGGCGAACGGCGCCGGACACCTGCGTCCTGACCGGCCGGTCACCTGCGGATTGTCGCAAATCGCGGCCGATTCGCCGCCGCGGCATTTATCCGCAGATCGCGATTGACCAAATCAGTCATTAGACGATAGAATCTTTGGCTCGTCGGAGCGTAGCGCAGCCTGGTAGCGCATCTGATTTGGGATCAGAGGGTCGTAGGTTCGAATCCTATCGCTCCGACCAAGGATATCAAGGGGTTACGGTTAAACACCGTAGCCCCTTTTCCTTTTCTGGATCGTCGAGTCGATCGCCCGGATTCCCGGCTCGCGGCCATCCGGTCAATTGGCGGGATTGGCCGACGGCACACGCGGCCCGCCCTCAGCCCGCGCACCGCCCTTGCAGGAACACGCGATAATGCGCGTGAACAACCCGCATCCGCGCATGAAAAACAACATTCTCAAGACCATCCTCTGCGCATCGCTGCTCGCGCTCGCGACCGCCGGCACCGCGTCGGCCAAGGCGCTCGACGACGCACTCGACTGCCACTCGAACGGCCACCGGTTCGTCGCACCGCTGCTCGCCGCCGGCGACATCCAGTCGGAACCGATGCACGTCGAATCGAATTCGGTCAACGCATTCCGCACGAGCCGCTCGCTGACGGCCTACGGCTTCGGTGTTTATGTCGTGCTCGGTTACCAGGCGAACGACCCTATCTTCCGTCCGGGCGATGGCGCGCCGATCGGCGACTGGGCCTACGGCGTCGTGGTGCGCGGCACGAAGAGCGCGGTGGAGGAAGCGGTGCGCAAGGCCGGCAGCGACGCGACCGTCAAACAGGCGTTCCCGTTCCTGACCGCGATCGTCTGCTCGTCGGACTGAGCGGGCATCAGGACGGTCACGCGGCACGCCTGAAGGCGCAACGCCGCACCATCCCGTCCGAGCCCTTCCGGACCCCGCTATCGGCCCGTTACGCGCTGGTGTACACCACGCGATACGGAATACCGACCTTCTCCCACTCGGCAGCCTCCTGGCTGAGGCTGTAGTCGGTCAACGGGTTCTGCTCGACCCACGCGCTCGGCAGGCGCACTTCGTACCCGCCCTTCTTCATCTGCGACACGGAAATGTCGGGCAGCCCCGCATCGGTCCGGCGCCGGCACAGCAGCGCCGCGAGCCGCAGGCAGAACAGCAGCGGCCATTCGACCTCGCGCGCCTGCGACAGCTTGCCGAGCTTGCCCGCGTGACCGAGCACGAGCGCGGCGAGCCGCGCCTGGTCCGTGCGCGAAAAACCCGGCATGTCCGCGTTGCTCGTGATATAGGCCGAATGCTTGTGATACGCGCTGTGCGAGATCGACAAGCCGATTTCATGCAGCGCCGCCGCCCAGCCGAGGAACATCCGCCCCTCCTCGGCCGCTTCGTCGTCGGCTTCCTCGAGCTCGTCGTAGAAGCGCGCCGCGAGCGCGCCGATCCGCTCGGCCTGCGCACGATCGACGCCGTAGCGGCGCGTGAAGCCCTCGACGGTCACCGCGCGCATGTCCTCGTGCTGCGTCCGGCCGAGCAGGTCGTACAGCACGCCGAGACGCAGCGCGCCGTCGGTCGTATCGACGTAATCGACACCGAGCTCCTCGAACACCGCGAGCATGATCGCGAGACCGCCCGCGAGCACCGGCACGCGGTCGGGCTTCAGCGCGATCAGCTTCAGCCGGTTGACGTTCTCCGACTTGATCAGCGCGCGCTTCAGGCGCTCGAGACCACCGCGCGAAATGCCGTGCGTGATGCCCGGATCGTTGAAGCCGTTCGCCTCGACGAGCTCCGCGAGCGCACGCGCGGTGCCGGACGAACCGATTGCCTGGTCCCAACCGGCCTTCTTGTATTCGCTGGAAATGATCTGGATCTCGCGCTTGGCCGCGAGTTCGGCCTGCCGCATCGTGTATTCGTCGACGTTGCCGGCCGGAAAGAAGGTGCGGCTGTGGCTCACGCAGCCGATATAGAGACTCTCCATCACGATCGGCGTGTAGTGCGAGCCGATGATGAATTCGGTCGAGCCGCCGCCGATGTCGACGACGAGCCGCTTGCCGGCGCTCGCCGGCACCGAATGCGCGGCGCCCGCATAGATCAGCCGCGCTTCTTCGCGGCCCGCGATCACTTCGATCGGGAAACCGAGCGCCGCTTCGGCCTCGCCGAGAAATTCGCCCGCGTTCTTCGCGACGCGCAGCGTGTTGGTCGCCACCGCGCGCACATGATCGGGATGGAAATCGCGCAAGCGCTCGCCGAACCGCTTGAGCGCCTCCCAGCCACGCTCCTGCGACGCGCGATCGAGCATCTTGTCGCTCGACAGGCCGGCAGCCAGACGGACCGGCTCGCGCAACGCGTCGACGGGATAGATCTGGCTGCCCGCCGGCGTTTCCTCGACGCGACCGACGATCAGCCGGAAGCTGTTCGAGCCGAGATCCACGGCAGCCAGCAAGTGGGGGGTTGTAACCATCAGAATGGGGCTCCGTGCGCGTTCACCCGCGGCAGCCGTCCGGCAACCCAGGTCAATCAATCATCAATCAAAGGCGACATTTTAAGCGTGGAACGCTTGCCATTGCCACGCTTCACGGGCATGCACACTGCTCGATTGTATATAGCCGAAACATTTATGAGACGAAACGGTTGCAGCGTAGAATTTCCCGATATAAAACCATTATCGTCATCAGCACGTCATCGTACCGTGAGAGCTTCCGAGCGTCCTTTCGAATCATCGCCTGAATCACCCCCTACTCTGCCGATGTCCGTCCGTTATCCGCTTCTCAATCGTGAACTCGGCATCCTCGGGTTCAACGAGCGCGTGCTGGCCCAGGCCGCCGATCCGCAAGTCCCGTTGCTCGAGCGCCTTCGCTTCATCTGCATCACCAGCAGCAACCTCGACGAATTCTTCGAAGTCCGGATGGCCGGCCTGCAGGAACAGATCCGCGACAACCCCGGCGCGCTGACGCCCGACGGCATGTCGTTACAGCATGCTTACGATCTGGTCGTCGAACGCGCGCAGCGGCTCGTTCATCGACAGTACACGATGCTGCACGAAACCGTGCTGCCCGCGCTCGAACAGGAAGGCATCTACTTCCATGCGAGCGACACGTGGAACGACGAGCAGCTCGAATGGGCGCGGCACTACTTCCTCGACGAACTGCTGCCCGTGCTGACGCCGATCGGCCTCGATCCGGCGCACCCGTTCCCGCGCGTGCTGAACAAGAGCCTGAACTTCGTCGTTGAGCTCGAAGGCCGCGATGCGTTCGGCCGCCAGGCCGTGATGGGCATCGTGCAGGCGCCGCGCGCACTGCCGCGCGTCGTGCGCATGCCGCACGCGCTGTCGGGTTTCGAGCACGGCTTCGTGCTGCTGAGCTCGTTCATGCAGCGCTTCGTCGGCGAACTCTTCCCGCAACTCGTCGTGAAGAGCTGCAACCAGTTCCGCATCACGCGCAACAGCGAGCTGTTCGTCGACGAGGACGAAATCACGAACCTGCGCGTCGCGCTGCAGGGCGAACTGCCCGCACGCCACCTCGGCAACGCGGTGCGGCTCGAGGTGTCGGCCGACACGCCGGCGCACATCGTGCGGCGCCTGCTCGAGGAAAGCGAACTCGGCGAAAAGGACTGCTATCGCGTGGCCGGGTCCGTGAACCTCGTGCGCCTGATGCAGATTCCCGATCTCGTCGACCGCCCCGACCTGAAATTCGCGCCGTTCGCCGCGTCGACTCCGGCCGCGATCACGAACGCGCCGACGATGTTCGACGCGATCGACAACGGCGACATCCTGCTGCACCACCCGTACGAGAGCTTCCAGCCCGTGCTCGAACTGCTGCAGCAGGCTGCGAAGGATCCGAGCGTCGTCGCGATCAAGCAGACGATCTACCGCACCGGCACCGTTTCGCCGCTGATGGACGCGCTGATGGAAGCCGCGCGCAACGGCAAGGAAGTGACCGTCGTCGTCGAGCTGCTCGCGCGCTTCGACGAGGAAACCAACATCAACTGGGCGTCGCAGCTCGAAGCCGTCGGCGCGCACGTCGTGTACGGCGTGGTCGGCCACAAGTGCCACGCGAAGATGATGCTGATCGTGCGCCGTGTCGTGCAGGCCGGCAAGGCGTCGCTGCGCCGCTACGTGCACCTCGGCACCGGCAACTACCACCCGCGCACGGCGCGCCTCTACACCGACTTCGGGCTGATGACGGCCGACCAGAAGCTCTGCGAGGACGTCCATCACGTGTTCCAGCAACTGACCGGGATCGGCGGCGAACTCACGCTGCACGAGCTGTGGCAGTCGCCGTTCACGCTGCATCCGCGCATCATCGACGCGATCCGCGCGGAGATCGACAATGCGCGTGCCGGCAAACGCGCGCGCGTCGTCGCGAAAATGAATGCGCTGCTGGAGCCGTCGGTGATCGCCGCGCTGTATGAAGCGTCGCAGGCCGGCGTCAAGGTCGACCTGATCGTGCGCGGCGTCTGCGCGCTGAAACCCGGCGTGCCGGGGCTGTCGGAAAACATCACGGTGCGCTCGATCGTCGGCCGCTTCCTCGAGCACCACCGGATCTACTATTTCCACGCGGGCGGCGCCGAGGACGTCTATCTGTCGAGCGCCGACTGGATGGACCGCAACCTGTTCCGCCGCGTCGAAGTCGCGTTCCCGATCCGCGAACGCAAGCTCAAGCGGCGCGTGATCGCCGAAGGCCTGTCGGTGTGTCTCGGCGACAACCAGTCGGCCTGGCAGATGCACAGCGACGGTCACTACCGCCGCCGCCGCGCCGGCAAGACGATCCGCAACGCACAACTCGGGCTGCTCGCGAAGTTCTGCTCGTGAACCGGCCGCGCGGCGCCGGTCGCGTGCCGCACGGCCAATAAAAAAGCGCAGCCTGGGCTGCGCTTTTTTACGGACCACTCATGCCGCCGCGCGCCGAACGAGCGCGGCCGTTACGCGATCATGCCTCGTACGCGGCCGGCCGGATCGCGATGATGCGCGAGCCCGGGAACCGCGCGGTGAACGTGCTACCGCGCCCTTCCTCGCTCTGCACGTACAGGTGCGCATCGTGCCGCTGCAGCACGTGCTTGACGATCGCGAGCCCGAGCCCCGTGCCGCCCGTATCGCGCGAACGGCTGCGGTCGACGCGGTAGAAGCGCTCGGTGAGCCGCGGAAGGTCGGCGGCCGGAATGCCGAAGCCGCTGTCCGTGACGGAAAACACGCCCTGTGCGCCCTCGCGCCGCCACGATACGACGATCTTGCCGCCGTCCGGCGTATAGCGGATCGCGTTCGTGACGAGATTCGCAAACGCGCTGAACAACTCCGTCTGCGCGCCCGTGACACCGAGCGTCTCGTCGATCGAGAACGCGATGTCGTGATGCCCGTTCGACAGCGACTGCGCGTCCTCCTTCAGATGGTCGAACACGGCGCGCATGTCGATCGCGCGATCGACCGGCGGCTTGCTCTCGCCCTCCAGCTTCGCGAGCACCAGCAGGTCGGTGACGATGTGCCGCATCCGCGACGCCTGCTGCTCCATCATCTCGAGATAACGAGCGCGGTCTTCCTCGTTCAGCGGCAGCTCGCGCATCGTCTCGAGAAAACCTGACAACACGGTCAGCGGCGTCTTCAACTCGTGCGACACGTTCGCGACGAAGTCGCGCCGCATCGCGTCGGTACGCTCGAGCTCGGTGATGTCCTGCGTAAGCAGCAGCTTGCGGTTCTCGCCGTACGGAAACACCTGCACGGCCAGCACGTTCTGCCGCGTGCCGCCCATGCCGCGCATCACGAGCGTCTCGTCGTAATGCTGCGCGTTCAGGTAACGGACGAACTCGGGATGGCGTACCAGGTTGGTGATGTGCTGGCGCAGGTCGCGTTTCGCATCGAGGCCGAAATGGACCTCGGCGATCTCGTTGCACCACTCGATCTGGTCGTGGTCGTCGAGCATCGCGACGCCGTTCGGCGACGCCTGGATCGCCTGGATGAAGCGCGAATGCTGCTGTTCGACCTGCCGCACCTGTGCATGCCATTGTTTCGCGAGCTTGTGCAGACGGTAATAGATCTCGCCCCAGATGCCCGGCGCGCTCGGCACCTCGCCGTAGACCGGCGCATCGAGCAGCCGCCACAGACGCTGCGTATGGAAGGTGCTGAAGAAACCCTGCGCGACCAGCATCACGACCACGAACACGAGGCCCGCGGTCGGGCCGGCAAAGACGCCGACCAATACGCCGATCAGCACGAGCAGCACCAGCGACACCAGAAAGCGCGCCCAGATGATGTTCATGATTCAGCGCCCGAAAGAATGAACGGCATGCCGTGGCACACGGCATGCACGAATACGTTACGCGTGCTTGGCGAGCCGGTAGCCGCTGCCGCGCACGGTCTCGATCATCGCATCGCAGCCGGCCGGTTTCAAGGCCGCGCGCAATCGTTTGATATGCACGTCGACGGTGCGCTCCTCGACGAACACGTGGTCGCCCCACACCTGGTCGAGCAGTTGCGTACGGCTGTGCACGCGCTCCGGATGCGTCATGAAGAAATGCAGCAGGCGGAACTCGGTCGGGCCGAGGTCGAGCTTGATCTCGCTGCCTTCCGCATGCGCGGCGACGCGATGGGTGGCCGGGTCGAGGCGCAGCCCGTTGATCGACACGACGTCCTCGGTCAGCTGCGGCGCACGACGGCGCAGCACGGCCTTGATGCGCGCCATCAGTTCCTTCGGCGAGAACGGCTTCGTCACGTAGTCGTCTGCGCCGATCTCGAGGCCGAGCACCTTGTCCTGCTCGTCGCCGCGCGCGGTCAACATGATGATCGGGATGTGTTTGGTCCGTTCGTTGTTGCGCAGGTCGCGCGCGAACGCGATACCGGACTTGCCCGGCAGCATCCAGTCGAGCAGCACGAGATCGGGCAGCACATCGCTGATCAGGTTCTGCGCCTGTTCGGCGTTGTACGCACGGATCGGGCAGTGACCGGCGTGCTGGAGATTCACCGAGATCAGTTCGGAAATCGCGGGCTCATCTTCAACGACGAGAATGTTGCTGGGCATCGGCACCTCTTTTTTTCCTGTACGTTGTCGCGTTAACTGTTGGCTTCACGATCGAGCGTGTCGCGCGGCTGGTGCCGCACGTCGGTGCCCTTCACGATGTAGATGATGAATTCGGCGATGTTCTTCGCGTGGTCGCCGATCCGTTCGATCGCCTTCGCGATGAACAGGTATTCGAGGCCGACCGAGATCGTGCGCGGATCTTCCTGCATGTACGACACGAGCTTGCGCACGAACGCACGGAATTCCAGGTCGATTTCCTTGTCGTCCTTGACGATCTGCGCGGCGGCGACCGTATCGAGGCGCGCGAACGCATCGAGCGCGCGGCGCAGGATCGTCACGGCCATCTCGCCCGACACCTTGATCTCGGCGATGTTGACCGCGCGCGCGGCCGGCTCGTCGACCAGGCGGCGCACGCGCTTCGCGATCTTCTCGGCTTCGTCGCCGGCACGCTCGAGGTTCGTAATCGTTTTCGAAATCGACATCAAAAGACGCAGGTCGCGCGCGGCAGGCTGCCTCCGCGCGATGATGTTGCCGCACTCCTGGTCGATGTCGACTTCCATCGCGTTCAGCGTTTCCTCGGCCGCGATCACCTTCTCCGCCGCATCGCGATCGAATTCGTTCAGCGCGTACATCGCACCGACGATCTGCGACTCGACGAGGCCGCCCATTTCCAGCACTTTCGACGACACGGCATTCAGGTCCGCGTCGAACTGGCTCGACAGATGTTTATCCGACATGGCTGTTGTTCTCCGTCATCAGCCGAAGCGGCCGGTGATGTAGTCTTCCGTTTCCTTGCGCACCGGCTTGATGAAGATCTTTTCGGTCTCGCCGAACTCGATCAGCTCGCCCAGGTACATGTAGGCCGTGAAATCCGAGCAGCGCGCGGCCTGCTGCATGTTGTGCGTGACGATCACGACCGTGTAGTCGCTCTTCAGCTCCGCGATCAGCTCCTCGATGCGGCCGGTCGAGATCGGGTCGAGCGCCGAGCACGGCTCGTCGAGCAGCAGCACTTCCGGACGGATCGCGATGCCGCGCGCGATGCACAGACGCTGCTGCTGGCCACCCGAGAGGCCGTAGCCGCTCTGGCCCAGCTTGTCCTTCACTTCGTTCCACAGCGCGGCCTTCGTGAGCGCCCACTCGACCCGGTCGTCCATTTCCGAGCGCGTGAGCTTCTCGAACATCTTCACGCCGAACGCGATGTTGTCGTAGATCGACATCGGGAACGGGGTCGGCTTCTGGAACACCATGCCGATACGCGCGCGCAGCAGCGAGATATCGCGCTTCGTCGTCAGCAGGTTCTCGCCGTCCATCAGGATTTCGCCTTCGGCGCGCTGCTCCGGATAGAGCGCGAACATCTTGTTGAACGTGCGCAGCAGCGTCGACTTGCCGCAGCCCGACGGGCCGATGAACGCCGTCACCTTCCCTTCGGGAATGCGCAGGTTGATGTTCTTCAGCGCATGGAACTTGTTGTAGAAGAAGTTGAGGTTGTTGACCTCGATCTTCGCGTTCAGCGGCTCGAGCGGGCGGCCGTTCGCCGCTTCTTGCGTGCCGGCGGGCGCCACAGTGCGCTCGACAGGATTCAGGTGGCTTTCTGCCATATTCATCGGATTGCTCCGCCGTTACTTTTTCGAGAAGATCGAGCGCGCCAGGATATTCAGTCCGAGCACCCCGAGCGTAATCAGGAACACGCCCGCCCATGCGAGCGACTGCCATTCCGCGAACGGGCTCATCGCGAACTTGTAGATCGTCACGGGCAGGTTCGCCATCGGCTGGCTCATGTCCCACGAGAAGAACTGGTTCGACAGCGCGGTGAACAGCAGCGGCGCCGTTTCGCCGGCGATCCGCGCGACCGCAAGCAGCACGCCCGTGATGATGCCGCCCACCGATGCGCGCAGCGTGATCTTCAGCACCATCCGCCACTTCGGCGTGCCGAGCGCGAACGCTGCTTCGCGCAGCGCGTTCGGCACGAGCTTCAGCATGTTCTCGGTCGTGCGGATCACGATCGGAATCTGCAGCAGCGCGAGCGCGATGACGCCGGCCCAGCCCGAGAAGCGCCCCGACTTCGCGACGACGAGCGCGTACACGAACAGGCCGATGACGATCGACGGCGCCGACAGCAGGATGTCGTTGATGAAGCGGATCGTGCTCGCCAGCAGGTTCTTCTGTCCGTACTCGGCGAGATAGACGCCCGCGAGGATGCCGATCGGCGTGCCGACCAGCGTGCCGAAACCGCACAGCAGCAGGCTGCCGACGATCGCGTTCGCGAGACCGCCGCCTTCGGTGTTCGGTGCCGGCGTCGATTCGGTGAACAGCTGCAGCGACAGGCCGCCGATACCGAGGTGCAGCGTCGTGTACAGGATCCACACGAGCCACAGCAGGCCGAACGCCATTGCGCCGAGCGATGCGGCGAGCGCGATCGCGTTGACGACCTTGCGCTTGCGCTGCAGGCGCTCGCGCATCGCTTCGAGCACGGCGCCGTTCGGCCCCGGGAAATTCATGATGGGCTCGCTCATTTCTTGCCCTCTCCCTTCTCGAGGCGAAGCAGCAGCAGTTTGGAGATGGACAGCACGATGAACGTGATCACGAACAGGATCAGGCCGAGTTCCATCAGCGCGGACGTATGCAGGCCCGGCTGCGCTTCCGCGAATTCGTTCGCGAGCGCCGACGTGATGCTGTTGCCCGGCGCGAACAGCGACACGCTGTCGAGCAGGTTCGTGTTACCGATCACGAACGTCACGGCCATCGTTTCGCCGAGCGCACGGCCGAGGCCGAGCATCACGCCGCCGATCACGCCGGTCTTCGTATAGGGCAGCACGACCTTCCACATCACTTCCCAGGTCGTGCAGCCGATCCCGTAGGCCGATTCCTTCAGCAGCACGGGCGTGACCTCGAACACGTCGCGCATCACCGACGCGATGTACGGGATGATCATGATCGCGAGGATCACGCCGGCCGCGAGAATACCGATGCCGATCGGCGGGCCGGCGGTCAGCGGACCGAGCACCCACACGTCCTTGAACAGACGGCCGAGCGGCTTCTGGAAGTATTCGGCGAAGATCGGCGCGAACACCAGCAGCCCCCACATGCCGTACACGATCGACGGGATCGCGGCGAGCAGCTCGATCGCGATGCCGAGCGGACGGCGCAGCCACACGGGCGACAGCTCGGTGAGGAACAGGGCGATGCCGAAACTGACGGGCACCGCGATGACGAGCGCAATGACCGACGTCACGATCGTGCCGTAGATCGGCACGAGTGCGCCGTAGATGTCCGAGTTGGGATCCCACTCGGATTGCCACAGGAAGCCGAGGCCGAACTTCTGGATGGTCGGCAACGACGCAATGATCAGGGAAACGATGATCCCGCCCAGCAGCAGCAGGGTCACGATCGCGGCGAGCCGTGCGAGGCCACCGAATACAACGTCCCCGAGACGGCTCGGCGCGTGTTGCTGCGCAACGTCGGCGGACCGTGAGGACGTATAGGAAATATCAGACATGGGTGCCTGCTTTTGAGTGCCGGGCGCCGTAACGCCCGGCTTTACCGCACACACTGCCCGACCGGCGCGGTCGGGCAGCGAACCGCTGCATTGCTTACTCGGCGGCGACCGACTTGCCCGATGCGTCCGTCACCTTCGCCTTCCACTGCTTGCGGATTTCCGTCTCCACCGCCGGCGGCAGCGAGATGTAGTCGAGGCTGTCAGCAGCCTTCTCGCCGTTCTTGAACGCCCAGCTGAAGAACTTCAGCGTTTCCGCGCCCTGCTCCGGCTTGTCCTGCTTCGCGTGCAGCAGCACGAACGTCGCGCCGACGACCGGCCATGCTTCCTTGCCCGGCTGGTTCGTCAGGATCTGGTAGAACGACTTCGACCAGTTCGCGCCGGCAGCAGCGGCCTTGAACGTTTCCGTCTTCGGCTCGACCACCGTGCCCGTCGAGTTCTTCAGCGCGGTGTAGACCATGTTGTTCTTCTTCGCGTACGCCCACTCGACGTAGCCGATCGCGCCCGGCAGGCGCTGCACGAAGGCCGCGACGCCGTCGTTGCCCTTGCCGCCCGTGCCCGTCGGCCAGTTGACCGTCGTGCCTTCGCCGATCTTCGACTTCCAGTCTTCGTTGACCTTCGACAGGTAGTTCGTCCAGATGAAGCTCGTGCCCGAACCGTCAGCACGGCGAACGACTGCGATGTCCGTATCCGGCAGCTTGACCTTCGGGTTCAGCGCGGCGATCGCCGGGTCGTTCCACTTCTTGATCTTGCCGAGGTAGATGTCGCCGAGCACCGGGCCCGACAGCGTCAGCTCGCCTGCCTTCACGCCCGGCACGTTGACGACCGGCACCACGCCGCCCACCACCGTCGGGAACTGGAACAGGCCTTCCTTCGCGAGCTCGTCATCCTTCAGCGGAGCGTCCGAACCGGCAAAATCGACCGTCTTCGCGACGATCTGCTTCAGGCCGCCCGACGAACCGATACCTTGATAGTTGACCTTTGCACCGCCGGTCTGCTGATAGTCAGCAGCCCATTTCGTATAGATCGGCATCGCGAACGTGCTGCCTGCGCCCGTGATGTCGGCGGCTTGCGCGGCAACGGCGAAAAGCGCGCCAGCCAGGCCGGCAATCGCGGTTTGCATCAATTTCATGAGACCTCCAGTGTGTGAGCGGATGACTACGGCACCGCGAAGGTTAGGGGCTCCTCATGACGGTAATGTGACAATCGATGAAACTGGCGTGACAGTAACATGACTGGTTGAAAGGCAGTAGCGGGTAAGGCGCGGGCGGCGCCTGGGCGGCGTCGGTACGGCGATGGCGGCAAGAATTGCCTGCCTGGCGGGGATGATGCGAACACCCGTTTGAAGGATGTGCGGATGGATCGTAGCGCAGCGTCGGCGGCACGGGAAGCCCCTGCCCGCGGCGAGCGCGATATAAGGGGTCTGAAGATTTTCCCGGTCACGCAATGCGTTTGTCGAGACACTCCTCTATTAGATAGCGCAAACCTTTGCGTCTGACGAAATTGCGGCGCCCTGAAGGCGCCGCATGCCGGTTCACCGGGGAGCCGGCGCGGGGCGGCCGAACCGCCCCGTGCCACTGCCGTGCGTCAAGTTGTCGCGGCGCGCACCGCGTCGGCAATCGTCTCCGCATGGCGAACCGCATCGGCCGCCTGCTGCGCTTCGACCATCACGCGCAGCACGGGCTCCGTGCCCGATGCGCGGATCAGCACACGGCCGCTGCCGGCGAGCGCGGCTTCGGCTGCATCGATCGCGGCGCGAATCGACGTGCTGCCCTTCCAGTCGGCGCCCGGCTTCATCCGCACGTTGATCAGCTTCTGCGGGAACAGCGTGACGCCATCGAGCATCTGCGAGAGCGTCCGGCCGCTGCGCTTCAGCGCGGCCAGCACCAGCAGCGCCGACACGATGCCGTCGCCGGTCGAATGTCGGTCGAGCGACAGGATGTGGCCCGAGCCTTCCGCGCCGAGCTGCCAGCCGTGCTCGCGCAACTGCTCGAGCACGTAGCGGTCGCCGACCGCCGCACGGACGAACTTCACGCCCTCGCGCTGCAGCGCGACTTCGACGGCGAGGTTCGTCATCAGCGTGCCGACCGCGCCGTCGACCTTGCCGTCGGTCGCGATCCGGTCCTTCACGAGCACGTAGAGCAGTTCGTCGCCGTTGTACAGGCGGCCAGCCGCGTCGACGACCTGCAGGCGGTCGGCGTCGCCGTCGAGCGCAATGCCGAGGTCGGCGTGGTTCGCACGCACCGCGCGCACCAGCGCGTCAGGCGCGGTCGCGCCGACGCCGTCGTTGATGTTGAAGCCGTTCGGCGCGACGCCGATCGGGATCACGTCCGCGCCGAGCTCGTGGAACACGTGCGGCGCGATCTGGTACGCGGCGCCGTGCGCGCAATCGATCACGAGCTTCAGCCCGCGCAGGTCGAACGCGGCCGGGAACGTGCTCTTGCAGAACTCGATGTAGCGCCCGGCCGCGTCGTCGAGGCGGCGCGCCTTGCCGAGGCCGTCGGACGGCGCGCATTCGAGCGGCTTGTCGAGCCACGCTTCGATCGCGGCTTCGGTGTCGTCGGGCAGCTTGTTGCCGTCGGCGGAGAAAAACTTGATCCCGTTGTCGTGATACGGGTTGTGCGACGCGCTGATCACGACACCGGCAGACAGGCGCAGTGCGCGCGTCAGATACGCGACGCCCGGCGTCGGCATCGGGCCGGCCAGCATCACGTCGACGCCGGCCGCCGAGAATCCGGCCTCGAGCGCGGCCTCGAGCATGTAGCCCGACACGCGCGTGTCCTTGCCGATCAGCACGGTCGGACGCGAGCCTGCCGTGACATCGGCCGCGCCGGCCAGTACCTTGCCGGCCGCATAACCGAGGCGCAATACGAAATCCGGTGTGATAGGCGCGTCACCTACCGTGCCGCGAATGCCGTCCGTGCCGAAATATCGACGTCCCATGGGGTCCTTCCTCCTTCGTCTTCTGACTTATCGTTGCCGCGCGGCTGCGCGCACGGCATTCCAGATTTTCAGTGCATCGACCGTCGCCGCGACGTCGTGCACGCGCACGATCGCCGCACCGCGTTCGACCGCGCACAATGCGGCCGCCACGCTCGCCGCGACGCGCTCCATCGGCGGCTTGCCGCCGATGACCGCGCCGAGCATCGACTTGCGCGACATGCCTGCGAGTATCGGATAAGCGCGCCCGTCGGGCCGCGCGGGCGCCGTGTCCGGCAACGCGGCCAGCAGCGCATAGTTATCGTCGACGACCGCCTTGCCGAACCCGAAGCCGGGATCGACGCAGATCCGCTCCGGCGCGATGCCCGCATCGCGCAGCGCCTGCGCGCGCGCGGCGAGAAAATCGCGCACGTCGGTCACGACATCGTCGTAGTCGGGCTCGCCGACCTGCATCGTCTGCGGCTCGCCGAGCATGTGCATCGCGCACAGCCCGCTGTTGCCGTCGCGCACCGCGTCGATCGCGCCCGGCTGGCGGAACCCCCAGATATCGTTGATCAGGTCCGCGCCGGCAGCCAGCGCCGCGCGCATCACGGCCGGCTTGTAGGTGTCGACCGACAGCGGCACGTTCAGCGGCCGCAGCGCCTCGACAAGCGGGATCACGCGCGCGAGCTCCTCGTCGAGCGGCACGGGCGGCGCGCCGGGGCGCGTCGATTCGCCGCCGATATCGAGGAGGTCGGCACCGTCGGCAATCATCCGCTCGGCCTGGCGCAGCGCATCGTCGCGCGCGAGGAAGCGGCCGCCGTCGGAGAACGAATCGGGCGTTGCGTTAAGGATGCCCATCACGAGCGGGCGTTCGAACGTCAGCTCGAAGCGGCCGCAGCGCAGCGGCGCGGGAATGAACGGCGAAACAGCGAAATCGGACACGAGCGACTGGCGTGGATGAATGCAAAACGGGCCGGTGTGAAGCCACACCAGCCCGTGAACGGTACTAAAGCGGAGACTATGCCGCCGGCGAAGCAGGCGCCGGTGCGTTGCCGGGCTTGACCTCGGCGCTGCTGCCACCGCCCGACGAATCGCCGCCGACAGCCGGCGAGCTCTTCGGCGAGCGCGGCGGACGGCCTTCCATGATGTCGTTGATCTGATCGGCGTCGATCGTCTCCCACTCCATCAGCGCGGCCGTCATCGCTTCGACCTTGTCGCGGTTTTCGTCCAGCAGGCGCCGCGCGAGGTTGTACTGATCGTCCAGCACGCGGCGGATTTCCGCGTCGACCTTCTGCTGCGTCGCTTCCGAGATCGTGCGCGTGAAACCACGGCCGAACGGCGATGCATCGTTCTCGTCGTCGACGTAGACCATCGGCCCGAGTGCATCGGTCATGCCGAAACGGGCGACCATCGCACGTGCCGTCTGCGTTGCCTTGTTGAAGTCGTCCGATGCGCCGGTGCTGACGAGATTCATGAACAGCTCTTCCGCCACCCGGCCACCGAACAGGATCGCGAGGCGGTCCAGCAGGTAGTCCTTCGAATACGTCTCGTTGTCATGCTCCGGCAACTGCCACGTGACACCCAGCGCACGGCCGCGCGGAATGATCGTGACCTTGTGCACGGGGTCGGCCTTCGGCAGCAGCTTCGCCACCACCGCGTGGCCCGACTCGTGGTACGCGGTCGCACGCTTCGCTTCCTCGCGGATCACGGCCGACTTGCGCTCCGGACCCATGAAGATCTTGTCCTTCGCGTCCTCGAAATCCTGCATCTCGACGATGCGCTTGCCACGGCGTGCGGCGAACAGCGCCGCTTCGTTCACGAGGTTCGCGAGATCGGCACCCGAGAAGCCCGGCGTGCCGCGCGCGATGACTGCCGCATCGACGTCGTTCGAGATCGGTACCTTGCGCAGGTGCACGCGCATGATCTGTTCGCGGCCGCGGATATCCGGCAGACCGACGTAGACCTGGCGGTCGAAACGGCCCGGACGCAGCAGCGCCTTGTCGAGCACGTCGGAACGGTTGGTCGCGGCGATCACGATCACGCCCGAGTTCGCCTCGAAGCCGTCCATCTCGACGAGCATCTGGTTCAGCGTCTGTTCGCGCTCGTCGTTGCCGCCGCCCATGCCGGCGCCGCGATGACGGCCGACCGCGTCGATTTCGTCGATGAACACGATGCACGGCGCATGCTTCTTCGCCTGCTCGAACATGTCGCGCACACGAGCCGCGCCGACGCCGACGAACATTTCGACGAAGTCCGAACCCGAGATGCTGAAGAACGGCACCTTCGCTTCACCCGCGATCGCGCGGGCCAGCAGCGTCTTGCCGGTACCCGGCGGGCCGACGAGCAGCACGCCGCGCGGAATGCGACCGCCCAGCTTCTGGAATTTCTGCGGATCGCGCAGGAAGTCGACGAGCTCGGACACTTCTTCCTTCGCTTCGTCGCAGCCCGCGACGTCGGAGAAGTTCACCGCGTTGTTGTTCTCGTCGATCAGCCGCGCTCGCGACTTGCCGAACGAGAAGGCACCGCCTTTCCCGCCACCCTGCATCTGCCGCATCATATAGAACCAGAACACGATGATCAGGATCGTCGGCCCGAGGTAGTACAGCGCGGACATCAGCGCGTTCGGCTCATCGTCGGCCTTGCCGCTGACCTGCACGCCGTACTTCATCAGATCGCCGACCATCCAGATGTCGCCGGGCGACACGATCTGGTATTTCTGGCCATCAGCCGGAGTGACGGTGAGGTTGCGCCCCTGAACGATGACGTTCTTGACCTTGCCGCTCTTGGCATCGTCCATGAACTGCGAATAGGACACGCCTTCCTGAACGCGGGGCTTGTCGAACTGCTTGAACACCGTAAACAGCACCAGTGCGATCACCAGCCACACCGCTGCCTTCGAAAACATATTGTTGTTCAAAGCACCACTCCTTCACTCGTAGACGAGCGCCTACATTTTCCTTGCGGCGCCCCTCGGTCATTCTAATCCAGTCCGACCACCCTCGCCATAAGCATTGACAACCGCCGCGATAGCGCTTCGCTTGTCTGGCAAGGGCCGGAGCCCGTTTGCGGCACCCTGCTCCGCATCAGCGCGGTCGCTTCAGATGCCGACCCAAAATGAACGTTTCGGACGATTTGTCGCGGGACGCCTTGGGCTTGCGCGGCGCGACGGTCTTAAATTGCTGCTTGAACTTCTCGACGATTTGGCTGTAGCCGCTGCCGTGAAAGCATTTCACGAGCAGCGCACCATCCGGCTTCAGATGATTCTGCGCGAATTCGAGCGCCAGATCGCAGAGATGCTCGATGCGCGCCGCGTCCGCCAGGGCCACGCCGGAGAGGTTGGGGGCCATGTCCGAAATAACAAGGTCCACCGAACGGCCTTCGAGCACTTCCTCGAGCTGGTGGAGTACGTCTTCCTCGCGGAAGTCGCCCTGGATGAAGTGGACGTCGGCGATCGGCTCCATCGGCAGCAGGTCGAGCGCGATGATCGTGCCGTCGATGCCGCCCTCGCGCTCGGCGTCACGCTTCTTGCCCTGCGAGAGCTTGTTGCGGGCATACTGGCTCCAGCTGCCCGGCGTCGCGCCGAGATCGACGATCACCTGGCCCGGACGGATCAGCTTGTCCTGCTCGTCGATTTCCTTCAGCTTGTACGCGGCACGCGCGCGATAGCCCTCCCGCTGCGCCATTTTGACGTACGGGTCGTTGATGTGGTCGTGCAGCCAGTTCTGGTTAAAGCGGTTTTTTGCCATTCGAGAGAGAGATTGCTGCCATTTGCTTCGTGAAGCCGCGCTTTTAGCGGATAATACGCGTCTTCTTCGCGCGGCTGCGGCCCCTTTTCGGGTCCAAGCCGCGATTTTACGTGGTTTCGGCGCACGGCTGACGCGGTAACTTCCCGCGATCGCTTTTCAGGCAGTGCGCCCTTATTTAGATTTCGACATTCCCATGCCCGCCCTTTCGCTTTCTCCCGCCGAGCGCTCCGCGCTGCGCTCCCAGGCCCATGCGCTCAAGCCCGTCGTGCTGATCGGGGCCGAAGGGCTGACCGACGCCGTGCTGAAAGAAATCAAGGTGCACCTCGGCGCGCACCAGCTGATCAAGATTCGCGTGTTCGGCGACGAACGCGACGAACGCGTCGCCATCTATGACGAGATCTGCGACCGCCTGAGCGCGGCGCCGATCCAGCACATCGGCAAGTTGCTGGTGATCTGGAAGCCCGAAGCCGCCGCGGCGGCCCCGGCCCGCGGCCGTCGTGCCGGCACGCTGCCGAGCGCGGCCGAAGCCGCCGACGACAAGAAGGGCCGCGCACCGCGCACCGTCAAGGTCGTCAAGGTGTCGCCGAACGCCAGCCCCGTGCGTCGTCCGAAGCCGACGAAGGTCGTCGTGCGCGGCAACGAGCGCGTGACGGCGGGCGGCAACGTGAAGCGCGCGAAAAAGCGTCAGGCAAGCACCAAGCGGCCGTTCCAGGACAAGTAAATCGTGGACGCGGCGCGGCGCACGCCGTGCCGCCCTGCCCGCGCGGCGCTCAGGCGTCGCGCGCCGGCAGACGCCAGATCAGCATCAGCCCCAGCACGCTCTCGACGAGGTAGAACACACTCGAGACGCCGTGCAGCATCCCGAAGCGACTCGCATACGGCGAGTTGGCGATATCGGTGCCCGCGTCCATCGCGGCCACCCGCAGCGCGTTCATGAACGGCTGCAGCGCGAAATACCCGACCAGCACGCACACGACCATCGCGGCGACGATCCAGCGCACGCGGCGATATTCGCTGCTGCCGTGCCGCACCTGCTGGTTCGACAACGCGAGCAGCAGCACGCCGCACACGACACCGAGGATCGCCTCGATACGGAACAGCTGGGCGGCGACCGAACCGGCCGTCATCCGCTCCAGCGTCTTGAACAACACGGGCGCGACCGCATACCCGATCGTCAGCAGGCTGCCGACCCACACGGCCGACAGCAGACGGAACACGCGATGCGGCATCACGTCGCCCCGCTTCAGATGTAGCTGACCGAGATGATTTCGTATTCGCGCACGCCGCTCGGCGCCTGCACGGCCGCGACGTCGCCTTCGGTCTTGCCGATCAGTGCGCGCGCGATCGGCGAGCTGACCGAGATCAGGCCGTGATCGATATCGGCTTCGTCGTCGCCGACGATCTGGTACTTGACGGTGTCGCCCGACTCGAGATCCTCGAGTTCGACCGTCGCGGCGAACACCACGCGGCCATCGGCGTCGAGCACCGTCGGATCGATGATTTGCGCGGCAGACAGCTTCGATTCGAGTTCCGCGATGCGGCCCTCGATGAAGCCCTGTTTTTCCTTCGCGGCATCGTATTCGGCGTTTTCGGACAGATCACCCTGTGCGCGGGCCTCCGCGATCGAATTGATCACGGCCGGCCGCTCGACGGACTTGAGGCGCTGCAATTCATCGCGCAGTTGCTCTGCGCCACGCTTTGTCAACGGAATGGTGCTCATAAACGGCTCAATCGCTAAAAACGGCTTTAAAAAAAATCACCGCGATTAAGCGCGTTTCCGATGCACCGGAAACACCGCTTAACCGCGGCACGTATTGCTTCGACAGGAAACTGACTGCTTAGTTTAGGCGAGCGTGAAGACCTTGTAAATCATAGACTTCCAGATCCTTCAGGTAGCGCAAACCTTCGACAGCCGCGCGCGCGCCCGACATCGTCGTGTAGTACGTGACCTTGTGCGCCTGTGCGCTCATGCGGATCGAACGCGAATCGGCGATCGCCTGGCGCGTCTCGTCGACCGTCGTGAACACGAGCGCGATCTCGCCGTTCTTGATCATGTCGACGATGTGCGGACGGCCGTCCTTCACCTTGTTCACGACCTTCACCGGCACGCCGGCCGCTTCGATCGCGGCAGCCGTACCCTTGGTCGCGACGATCGGGTAGCCGAGGTCGTGCAGCATGCGCGCGACTTCGACCGCCTTCGGCTTGTCGGCATCCATCACGGTCAGCAGCACCGTGCCCGACTCCGGCAGGCGCGAACCGGCCGCGAGCTGCGACTTGAACAGCGCTTCGCCGAACGTCTGGCCGACACCCATCACTTCGCCGGTCGAACGCATTTCAGGCCCGAGGACCGGATCGACGGTCGGGAACTTGACGAACGGGAACACGGCTTCCTTCACGCTGAAGTACGGCGGCTCGACTTCCTTCGTCACGCCCTGCTGCGCGAGCTTCTGGCCAACCATCGCGCGCGCCGCGATCTTCGCGAGCGGCAGGCTGGTCGCCTTCGACACGTACGGCACCGTGCGCGATGCGCGCGGGTTCACTTCCAGCACGTAGATGATGTCCTGCTTCGAACCGTCCGCCTGCGGCACCTGCTGGATCGCGAACTGCACGTTCATCAGGCCGACCACGTTCAGCGCCCGCGCCATCGCGCCCGTCTGGCGCTTCAGTTCGGCCACGGTTTCCTTCGACAGCGAGTACGGCGGCAGCGAGCATGCCGAGTCGCCCGAGTGGACACCCGCCTGCTCGATGTGCTCCATCACGCCGCCGATGAACACGGCTTCGCCGTCGCAGATGCAGTCGACGTCGCACTCGATCGCGTCGTTCAGGAAGCGGTCGAGCAGCACCGGCGAATCGTTCGACACCTTCACGGCCTCGCGCATGTAGCGCTCGAGGTCGCGCGGCTCGTGGACGATTTCCATCGCGCGGCCGCCGAGCACGTACGACGGGCGCACGACCAGCGGATAGCCGATTTCCTCGGCCAGCTTGAGCGCTTCGTCTTCGGCGCGCGCGGTGCGGTTCGGCGGCTGGCGCAGGCCGAGGTCCTGCAGCAGCTTCTGGAAGCGTTCGCGGTCTTCGGCCGCGTCGATCATGTCCGGCGACGTGCCGACGATCGGCACGCCGTGTGCCTCGAGGTCGAGCGCGAGCTTCAGCGGCGTCTGGCCGCCGTACTGGACGATCACGCCGACCGGCTTTTCCTTGTCGACGATCTCGAGCACGTCCTCGAGCGTCAGCGGCTCGAAGTACAGGCGGTCGGACGTGTCATAGTCGGTCGACACCGTTTCCGGGTTGCAGTTGACCATGATCGTTTCGTAGCCGTCCTCGCGCATCGCGAGCGCCGCGTGCACGCAGCAGTAGTCGAACTCGATGCCCTGGCCGATCCGGTTCGGGCCGCCGCCCAGCACCATGATCTTCTTGTTGGTGGTCGGCTGCGCCTCGCACTCTTCCTCGTAGGTCGAGTACATGTACGCGGTTTTCGTCGCGAACTCGGCCGCGCAGGTGTCGACGCGCTTGTAGACCGGGCGCACGTTCAGTTCGACGCGACGCTTGCGGACGTCTTCCGGCGTCGCGCCGAGCAGCTTCGCGAGGCGGCGGTCGGAGAAACCGCTCTGCTTCACGTAGCGCAGCTCGTCGAACGTCAGCGACGCGAGCGTGCGGCCCGAGAGTGCCTTTTCCTTCAGGATGATCTGCTCGATCTGCTCGAGGAACCACGGGTCGATCGCGGTTTCCGCGAAGATTTCCTGGGCCGTCATGCCGATGCGGAACGCGTCGCCGACATACCAGATGCGGTCCGGGCCCGGCTCGTGGATCTCGATCGCGATCTCGTCGCGGTTGGTCGACTTCTCGTCGAGACCGTCGACGCCGACTTCGAGGCCGCGCAGCGCCTTCTGGAACGATTCCTGGAACGTGCGGCCGATGGCCATCACTTCGCCGACCGACTTCATCTGCGTCGTCAGGCGCGAATCGGCTTCACGGAACTTCTCGAACGCGAAGCGCGGGATCTTCGTGACGACGTAGTCGATCGTCGGCTCGAACGATGCGGGCGTCTGGCCGCCGGTGATTTCGTTCTTCAGCTCGTCGAGCGTGTAGCCGACCGCCAGCTTCGCGGCGACCTTCGCGATCGGGAAGCCCGTCGCCTTCGACGCGAGCGCCGACGAACGCGACACGCGCGGGTTCATCTCGATGACGACCATCCGGCCGTCCTTCGGGTTGATCGAGAACTGCACGTTCGAGCCGCCGGTGTCGACGCCGATCTCGCGCAGCACCGCGAGCGAGGCGTTACGCAGGATCTGGTATTCCTTGTCGGTGAGCGTCTGCGCCGGCGCGACCGTGATCGAGTCGCCGGTGTGCACGCCCATCGGGTCGAGGTTCTCGATCGAGCAGACGATGATGCAGTTGTCGGCGCGGTCGCGCACGACTTCCATCTCGTATTCCTTCCAGCCGAGCAGCGATTCCTCGATCAGCAGTTCGCGCGTCGGCGACAGGTCGAGACCGCGCTTGCAGATCTCCTCGAACTCTTCGCGGTTGTACGCGATGCCGCCGCCCGAGCCGCCGAGCGTGAACGACGGACGAATCACGACCGGGTAACCGCTGCCGCCCGTCTCCGCCATGATCTCGCCGTGCACCTTGGTCGCCTCTTCCATCGAGTGCGCAATACCCGATTTCGCGGAGCCGAGACCGATCTTGGTCATCGCTTCCTTGAACTTCTGGCGGTCTTCCGCCTTGTCGATCGCTTCCGGCGACGCGCCGATCAGTTCGACGCCGAACTTCTCGAGCACGCCGTGGTGGTGCAGGTCGAGCGCGCAGTTCAGCGCGGTCTGGCCGCCCATCGTCGGCAGGATCGCGTCCGGGCGTTCCTTCTCGATGATGCGCGCGACGACTTCCCACGTGATCGGCTCGATGTAGGTCACGTCGGCCGTGTTCGGGTCGGTCATGATCGTCGCCGGGTTGCTGTTGACGAGAACGACCTTGTAGCCCTCCTCACGCAACGCCTTGCAAGCCTGCGCGCCCGAATAGTCGAACTCGCACGCCTGGCCGATGATGATCGGGCCGGCGCCGATGATGAGGATGCTCTTGATGTCTGTGCGTTTTGGCATGGCTTGTGAATTCAATAAGTAATCGTTGTCGTGGGTCGGCCGGCGGCGCTCAACTCATGGTGGCGAGCGCGAGCTTCACCGAGAAACCGATGAACAGGCCGCCCACGCTGCTCGCCGCGCCGGCCGCAAGCTTGCGGCGGCGGCGGAAATGCTCGGCGAGCCGCGCACCCGCGAAGATCAGCGTGCTCAGGTACAGGAAGCTCGCGCATTGCGCGATCGCCCCGAGCACGACGAACGACAGCGCGGGATGCGGGAATGCCGGGTCGACGAACTGGATGAAGAACGAGATGAAGAACAGGATCGCCTTCGGGTTCAGCAGGCTCACGATCAGCGCCTTGCGGAACGGCCGCTCGCCGTCGACCGCCTGCGGCGCGTCAGCCGGCGCATTGGCCGGCGCACGCAGTTTTTGCCACGCGCCGCGCAGCATGCCGGTGCCGATGTAGAGCAGGTATGCGGCGCCGCCGTACTTGACGACGGAGAACAGCAGCGGATTCGCCTTCAGCAGCGACGCGACGCCCGCGGCGGACAGCACCATCAGCACCGTATCGCCGACGAACACGCCGCAGGCCGCGCGATAGCCGGCCTTCACGCCGCGCTGCGCCGCGAGCGACAGCACGTACATCGAGTTCGGCCCCGGCAGCAGGATGATGAAGATCACGCCGAACACGTAGGTCCAGATATCCGTGATGCCGAGTGCGTGGCCGAACATGATGCGAATCTCCCGTTCTTCGGTTGCGTTACGCGTTGCGCTGCTTCGCCGCGTCCATCAGCGCGGTGAAACGGTCGAACAGATAGCCGATGTCGTGCGGGCCCGGCGATGCTTCCGGGTGGCCCTGGAAGCAGAATGCCGGCTTGTCGGTCAGCTCGAAGCCCTGCAGCGTGCCGTCGAACAGCGATACGTGCGTTACGCGCGCGTTGGCCGGCAGCGAATCCGCGTCGACCGCGAAGCCGTGGTTCTGCGACGTGATCACGACCCGGCCGTCGCCGAGATCCTTCACCGGGTGGTTCGCGCCGTGGTGGCCCGTCTTCATCTTCAGCGTCTTCGCGCCGACCGCGAGGCCCATGATCTGGTGGCCGAGGCAGATGCCGAAGGTCGGCACGCCGCGCTCGATGAATTCCTTCGTGGCCGCGATCGCGTAATCGCACGGCTCCGGATCGCCGGGGCCGTTCGACAGGAAGATGCCGTCCGGATTCAGCGCGAGCGCATCGGCCGCGCTCGCCTGTGCCGGCAGCACCGTCACGTGGCAGCCACGCTCCGCGAGCATGCGCAGGATGTTGTACTTGACGCCGAAATCGTACGCGACGACGCGGTACTTCGGCGCTTCCTGCATGCCGTAGCCGCCTTCGAGGCGCCATTCGGTCTGCTTCCACTCGAACGGCTTCGTGGTCGACACGACCTTCGCGAGATCCATGCCGGACAGGCCCGGGAACGAGCGCGCGAGCTCGATCGCCTTGGCCTCGTCGTCCGAACCCGCCAGGATGCAGCCGCCCTGCGCGCCCTTGTCGCGCAGGATACGGGTCAGCTTGCGGGTGTCGATGCCGGCGATCGCGACGACGCCTTCGTCGCGCAGGTAATCGCCGAGGGTGCGGTCCATGCGGAAGTTCGATGCGAGCGTCGGCAGATCACGGATGATCAGGCCGGCGGCATGGACTTTCGTGGCTTCGACGTCTTCGGCATTGACGCCGACGTTGCCGATATGCGGGTAGGTGAGCGTAACGATCTGGCGCGCGTAGCTCGGATCAGTGAGGATTTCCTGATAGCCGGTAATCGCGGTATTGAACACGACTTCGCCGATCGTATGGCCTTCGGCCCCGATCGAATAACCACGAAAGACCGTGCCGTCGGCGAGTGCAAGCAAGGCGGGAGAAAAAGACGGCAACACGGGAGGCTCCTTGGGGAACACCCTGCTGCCGACCTGTTTACCCTGCCGCGCGAGCGCCGCGCTGCGTGGGCGCGCGTGGTCGCTTGCTGGACGCGGCCTGCGTTGTCGAGACGCGAACCCGGCGCGTGGCGCACGAGGCTTCGCGGCATCGCCCGGCAGGCGGCGTGCGGCGGATGAACGGGATGAATGAGGTAGGCGCTAGGGTGCGAGGTTGATCAGCACAAACTTTCAAATTATAGCCTGAAAATGGCCCTATCTTCAATCGATATGGCCGTCCGATCATGCGTGCGCCACCACCGGCAGCATGGCCGGCGTGCGCGCGCAATGTGCTGCGGCCCCGTTTCCGCGGCCGCCCTACCCCCAGCGTACCGCCGGATCAGTGCGCTTGGCCAGTGCCGCGCGCGGGCCACACGTACCAGACCGCACTCGCGAGCTGCAGCGCGAGCAGCACGCCCCATGCGGTGAAGTGCGCGGCGGCCGGATAACGGCCGTCGACCGCGGGCCAGTGCGACAGCACCGCGCCGACGCCGATCTGGAACGCAAAGATCAGCAGGAAGATCACGAGCGTGAGCGTCGTGTTCGCGCGGCCGATCAGATGGGCGGGAAAGTGCCCGGCCATCACCGCGTAGGTCAGGATGCCGACGCCGCCGAACATCCCGTATGCGGCCCACAGCACGGCCGGCGGCAGCGGCACGCGCGCGACGATCGCGGCCTGCGTCGCGACGAACAGCGCCATGCCGACGCCGCAGAACGCGTAGACGGACACGCCGCGCCGCTCGAGCACGCGCGCGGCAGCGCCGAAGCCGACGCAACCGGCCATCATCGCGAAGCCGAGCACCGACACGAGGCGCGCGGCGTGCTGCGCATCGAACCCCGCGACGTCGCGCAGGTACGGCCCGACCCACAGCGACTGCATCGCGTAGAACACGCCCTGCGTGACGACGGAGAACGACGAGATCTTCCAGAACGCGCGGCTGCTCAGGATGTACCAGGTGCCCTTGAACTGACTGACGAGCCCGCCCTGGTGGCGCACCTGCTTCGCTTCGGGTGCGCCGAAGCCGATCGAAGCCGCGACGAGCACCGTCAGCACCGCGAGGCCGAAACAGATCTCACGCCAGCTCGTCCAGCCGAGCAGCCAGGTCAGCGGCGAACCGACCACGACGCCGCCCAAGCCACCAACGGCCATCACGAGCCCGTTGACGAGCGGCAGCCGGCCGACCGGGAAATGCTGCGCAAGCGCCTTGAACGCCGCGCCGAGACACACCGACACGCCGACGCCGATCAGCAGCCGGCCGGCCATCATCGTGCCGATGCTGTGCGCGGCGCCGAACACGGCCGCACCGGCCGCCGCGAACAGCAGCATGCCGGCCGTCACGCGGCGCGGGCCGAAATGGTCGAGCATCACGCCGGCCGGAATCTGCGCGCCCGCGAAGCCCAGGAAATAGAGACTGGTGAGCAGGCCGAGATCGGCGGCCGACAACCCGAGCTCATGCGCAACGAACGGCGCGAAGCCCAGATTGACGCCGCGAAACACATACGACACGAAATACCCGATCGAAAACAGCGCGAGCACTCTCACCTGCACCGACGACATCGCTTCCCCTTGTTATTGAAAACCTTCGACGCAGCGCCCCCGCGCCGCGCACAAACGAAAACGCCGTCACCTCGGTGACGGCGTTTCGTCGCATTCGTCGGATGATAGCGCAATCGGGCGACCGGGGCCGGCCGCGCGATGCGCTGCGCAGCCGCGTTACTTCTTCTTGCCCTTGTGCGCAGCGGCCTTGGCCGGCGCGGCTTTCGCGGGGGCCGCCTTGGCGGATTTGGCCGCCGACTTGGCCGCGCCGCGCTTCGCGCCGTGGGACTTGCCGCCTACCGCCAGGCTCGCGCGCTCGATGTGGGCGCCGCCGACCGACGTCGCGATCCGCTCCGGACCCGGCTCTGCCGGCACCGAACGGCCGACCGGCACGTGCAGCACCAGCGCCTGGCCCGGCATCACGAGATCGCGGTGCGTGCGGTTCCAGGCCTTCAGCTGGCCGACCGACACGCCGTAGCGGCCGGCGATTGCCGCCATCGACTGCTTGCGGCGCGCGCGGATCAGCATCTTGCGCGTGTCGGGCACGTCGGGTTCCATCGCGAGCGCGCCGTTCTCGGCGACGTCGGCGCTGATGTCCTCGTCGTCGTCGTCACCGCGCGGCACGACGATCGTCGAACCCGGCTTCAGGCGCATGCCGGCCGGAATCTTGTTGACCGACATCAGCGTATCGGCGTCCACGCCGATCTTCTCGGCGATCGCGGCCGGCCGCGCGCGTTCGCTGACCGTATAGGTGGTCCACGACGACAACTGGCCGTTGTATGCCTTCAGGTTCTTCTCGAACGCCGCCGCGTTGTCGAACGGCAGCAGGATCTGCGGCTCGGTCGCACCGAGGATCACCGGCTTCGAGAACGACGGGTTCAGCGAGCGGAATTCGTCGAGCGACAGGTTCGCGAGCTTCGCGGCGACCGCCACGTCGATGTCGCGCGCCGTCGTGACCGTCACGAAATACGGGTGGTTCGGGATGTCCGGCAGCGCGAGGCCGTACTGCTGCGGGTTCGCGATGATGTTCTTCACCGCCTGCAGCTTCGGCACGTAGTTGCGCGTCTCGTTCGGCATCCGCAGGTTCTGGTAGTCGGTCGGCAGGCCGGCCGCCTGGTTGCGCGCGATCGCGCGCTGCACGTTGCCCTCGCCCCAGTTGTACGCGGCAAGCGCCAGATACCAGTCGCCGAACATGTCATGCAGGCGCGACAGGTAGTCGAGTGCGGCGCTCGTCGACGCGAGCACGTCGCGGCGCTCGTCCTGCCACATGTTGCGCTTCAGGTTGTACGTGCGGCCCGTGCCGGGCATGAACTGCCACATGCCGGCCGCCTTCGCGACCGACAGCGCCTGCGGGTTGTAAGCGGACTCGATGAACGGCAGCAGCGCGAGCTCGGTCGGCATGTGACGCGCCTCGAGCTCCTCGACGATGTGATACAGGTACTTCTGCGAGCGCTCGGTCATGCGCTGCACGTAATCGGGCCGCTGCGTGTACCAGGTCGTCTGCATGTCGACGAGGTCGCTCTGCAGGTCGGGCATCTGGAAACCGCGGCGGATGCGCCCCCAGAGATCGGGGTCTGCACTGGTCAGGTCGCCGACGGATTGCTTGTCGACGTCGACAGTCTCTTTGGCGGTGGCTGATTTACGGAGGTAGGTGGACGTCGCCTGCGAATCGGCGGCGTTGTTGGCGACAGGGGCCTGGCTCGCACAAGCGGCGAGTAGCAGGACCACCATCGCACTCAATATAAGTCGCATGAAAATCTCGGCTTCCGACGGCTGGAAATTGCAGGCGATACTACGGAAGTGCGTGCTTCACGTCAATAAAAACACCGAAAACTCAGCGAAATCCTACATTTGGAGCAATTTTTACAGACAACGCTTGAGCTTTGGAGTCCTCCGGAATTGATCATCGGAACCGATTTTTCCACTCTCGCATCAGCGTGAACGCCGCCAGTCGATCCGGAACCGTTTCGTGAAGCTCGGCCTCGAGCGTCGCGCGAATCGCGTCGCTGTCGGCCCGCATGAACGGGTTAACGGCACGCTCGTGCGCGATCGTAGTGGGCAGCGTCGGCACGCCGCGCGCGCGCAGCGCCTGCGCGTCGTCGCGCCACGCGGCGAGCGCCGCATTGCCGGGCTCGCACGCGAGCGCGAAGCGGATGTTCGACAGCGTGTATTCGTGTGCGCAATGCACGCGCGTGTCGCCCGGCAGCGCCGCGAGCGCGTCGAGCGATGCAAGCATCTGCGCGGGCGTGCCTTCGAACAGGCGGCCGCAGCCGCACGAGAACAGCGTGTCGCCACAGAACACGTGCGGCGCGGCGGCGCCCTGCCCGGCCGCCTGGAAATAGGCGATGTGGCCGCGCGTATGACCCGGCACGTCGAGCACGTCGAACGCGACGGCCGGCGCGTCGAGCGTCACCCGATCGCCGCCCGCGAGCGGCCGCGTGACCACGCCGATCGACTCGGCCGCGGGGCCGTAAACGGCCAGCGGAACATCGTCCGGTTGGCTATTGCGCAGCGCCTCGACACCGCCGACGTGGTCGGCGTGATGGTGCGTGAGTAAAATAGCGGTCAACCGCCAGCCTCGTTCGGCAAGAACCCGGCGTACGGGCGCGGCTTCACCCGGATCGACGGCGATCGCATCGCGGCCGTCCGAGACGAGCCAGATATAGTTGTCTTCGAATGCCGGCACCGGCACGTATTCCAGCTCGTTCATGGGCGCGCAATCATCGTTATGTCTGACCGACAAATTATAGACTGGCCCGCCTGGACCGACTCGCCTCCCGGCCGCTACGTGCTGGGCTGGGAGCAGGCGCAGCTCGACCGGATCGTGTCCGACGTCTTCGGGTTCCACGCGCTGCAGCTCGGCCTGCCGCAGCTCGACGCACTGCGCGAGAACCGCATGCCGTATCGCGGCCTCGTGCTCGATCCGGCCAGCGGCGCGAGCGCGCCGTACCAGTACCCGTGGGCGCGCGAAGCGCACTCGCCGGAGCACGCGCCCGCCGATCGCAGCACGACCTGGTGCGACCTGCTCGACCTGCCGTTCGAATCGCAGAGCGTCGACCTGATCGTGATGCCGCACACGCTCGAATTCACGTCCGACCCGCACCGCCTGCTGCGCGAGGCCGAACGCGTGCTGATGCCGGAAGGCCAGCTCGTGATCACCGGCTTCAATTCGCTCAGCCTGTGGGGCATGCGGCAATCGTTCGGGCGCATGGCGAACCGCCCGTTCGTGCCGGCCACGCGCGACCAGATCGCGTTCATCCGGCTCAAGGACTGGATCAAGCTGCTCGGCTTCGACCTCGAACGCGGCCGCTTCGGCTGCTACCGTCCGCCGCTCGTCACCGACAAGTGGCTCGCCCGCTACGGCTTCATGGAAGCCGCGGGCGACCGCTGGTGGCCGATCTTCGGCGCCGTCTACATGGTGACGGCCGTCAAGCGCGTGCGCGGCATGCGCCTCGTCGGCCAGATCAAGATGAAGAAGCCCGTGCTTGCGCCGGGCCTGACGCCGGCGGCCTCCCCGACTACCCATCAAGAACATTCATGACAACCGATACCATCGACATCTATACCGACGGCGCCTGCAAGGGCAATCCCGGCCCGGGCGGCTGGGGCGCGCTGATGCGCTACGGCGACCGCGAGAAGGAGCTGTTCGGCGGCGAGCCCAACACGACCAACAACCGCATGGAGCTGATGGGCGTGATCTCGGCGCTCGAGGCGCTGAAGCGGCCGTGCCAGGTGATCGTGCATACCGACTCGCAATACGTGCAGAAAGGCATCAGCGAGTGGATCCACGGCTGGAAGAAAAAAGGCTGGGTCACCGCGGCGAAGACGCCCGTGAAGAACGCCGACCTGTGGAAGCGGCTCGACGCGCTGGTCGCGCAGCACGAGGTCGAGTGGCGCTGGGTCAAGGGCCACGCGGGCCATCCCGAAAACGAGCGCGCGGACGCGCTCGCGAATCGCGGCGTCGAATCGTTGACGGCCTGAACACCGGCCGTTTCCCTGTTTCCTTCGTTTTTCCCGACATGCGCCAGATCATTCTCGATACCGAAACCACCGGCCTGAACGCCCGCACGGGCGACCGCCTCATCGAAATCGGCTGCGTCGAGCTGCTGAACCGGCGGCTCACCGGCAACAACCTGCACTTCTACGTGAACCCCGAGCGCGACAGCGATCCGGGCGCACTGGCGGTGCACGGCCTCACGACCGAATTCCTCAGCGACAAGCCGAAATTCGCGGAAGTCGCCAACCAGATCCGCGACTTCGTGAAGGACGCGGAGCTGATCATCCACAACGCACCGTTCGACCTGGGCTTCCTCGACGCCGAATTCGCGCGGCTCGACCTGCCGCCGTTCACCGAACATTGCGGCGGCGTGATCGACACGCTCGTGCAGGCCAAGCAGATGTTCCCGGGCAAGCGCAACTCGCTCGACGCGCTGTGCGACCGCTTCGGCATCAGCAACGCGCACCGTACGCTGCACGGCGCACTGCTCGACTCGGAGCTGCTCGCGGAGGTGTATCTCGCGATGACGCGCGGCCAGGACAGCCTCGTGATCGACATGCTCGACGACGCAGGCGCCGACGGCGGCACGGCGAACGGTCAGCGCGTGTCGCTCGCCGCGCTCGACCTGCCCGTGGTCGCCGCGAGCGACGACGAACTCACCGCGCACCAGGCGCAGCTCGACGAGCTCGACAAGTCGGTCAAGGGCGCGTGCGTGTGGCGCCAGTCCGCCGACGCGGACGCCGCGCAGACGGCCTGACGCACTCAGCTTGCGCTGCAGCCGCGCTCACGCGCGCGGCTGCAGCGCGATGACCGCCATCCCGCCCAGCGCGAGCACCGCGCCGGCCACATCCCAGCGGGTCAGCGCCACGCCGTCGACCACCCGCAGCCAGAGCAGCGCAACCGCGATATAGACACCACCGTACGCGGCATAGGTGCGCCCCGCCGCGCTCGGGTGCAGCGTCAGCAGCCAGGCAAACAGCGCGAGCGACAGCGCGGCCGGCACCAGCAGCCAGACCGGCCGGCCGTCCTTCAGCACGAGCCAAGGCAGGTAACAGCCGACGATTTCGGCCAGCGCGGTAGCGGCGAACAGCGCCGCGATCCTCATCAGTTCGGTCATCCGGTTCCTCGTGAATTCGGCCCCGTCACCGGGGGCTGCACGGCCCCGCCGCGCGCCGCCGATCATACCCGAGCAGGCTCCGCCGGATCCCCCGCCAGACGGGCGTCTCCCGGCAATTTGCGCGATCATCCGTCATCGTGCTATCATGTCGCCTGTTTCAACATTCAATCTCTGTCTATTCGATTTCGCAAGAAGTCCGTCCGCGCGTTGCGGGCCGGCCCTTCGAGCGGAATTGCACCCACAGGAAAGCCCGCCCGACAGGCCCGCTTTTCTCGTTTCATGGCCCCTTTCGGGGCGCTTGCCGGAACGCCGGACCCTCGGTCCGCACCGGCATCTGCCGCCTGCATCACGCGGCCCATTCTTCATGAGCGCACTGTCGCGTCGGCCCGTCGGGCCCGCGTCGAAGCAGCCCCTTTCGGCCCTTTACCGCCTTTTACGCAGTAAGTGCTTAATGGTCTGCCCCGACGCGCCGCATGCGACACCGCGCTCGCCGGCAAACCGTGTCGGACGGCCAGCCCGTTCCGGCGCAGTCAAAGGAGTGCATGACCTTGACCGCAACACACGTCAGCCCGACCGCTGCTTCTTCCTCCGCTTCGTCGTCCGGCGAGGCCCCGCTCGCCGCGGACGACATTACCGTCGTCGACCAGAGCCTGCTCAAGCGCGCCGTCAGCGCGATGGCCATCGGCAATGCGATGGAATGGTTCGACTTCGGCGTCTACAGCTACATCGCCGTCACGCTCGGCAAGGTGTTCTTCCCGTCCAGCAGCCCGTCCGCGCAGTTGCTCGCGACCTTCGGCACGTTCGCGGCCGCGTTCCTCGTGCGCCCGCTCGGCGGCATGGTGTTCGGCCCGCTCGGCGACCGCATCGGCCGCCAGCGCGTGCTCGCCGCGACGATGATCATGATGGCCGTCGGCACCTTCGCGATCGGCCTGATTCCCAGCTACACATCGATCGGCATCATGGCGCCCGTGCTGCTGCTCGTCGCCCGCCTCGTGCAGGGCTTCTCGACCGGCGGCGAATACGGCGGCGCGGCCACCTTCATCGCCGAATTCTCGACCGACAAGCGCCGCGGCTTCATGGGCAGCTTCCTCGAGTTCGGCACGCTGATCGGTTATGTGATGGGTGCGGGCGTCGTCGCGCTGCTCACCGCGTCGCTGTCGCAGGAAGCGCTGCTGTCGTGGGGCTGGCGCGTGCCGTTCCTGATCGCCGGCCCGCTCGGCCTGATCGGTCTCTACATCCGGATGAAGCTCGAGGAAACGCCCGCGTTCAAGCGCCAGGCCGAAGAGCGCGAAGCGCAGGACAAGGCCGTGCCGAAGGCGCGCTTCCGCGAAACGCTGATGCGCAACTGGCGTGCGCTGCTGCTGTGCGTCGGCCTCGTGCTGATCTTCAACGTGACCGACTACATGGTGCTGTCGTACCTGCCGAGCTTCATGTCGTCGACGCTGCACTTCGACGAATCGCACAGCCTCGTGCTCGTGCTGATCGTGATGGTGCTGATGATGCCGATGACGCTCTACGCCGGGCGCCTGTCCGACAAGGTCGGCCGCAAGCCCGTGATGCTGGCCGGCTGCGTCGGGCTGCTCGCGCTGTCGATCCCGTCGATGATGCTGATCCATGCGGGCACCACGGCGTCGGTGTTCGGCGGCCTGCTGATCCTCGGCGTGCTGCTGTCGTGCTTCACCGGCGTGATGCCGTCGGCGCTGCCGGCGCTGTTCCCGACCGAGATCCGCTACGGCGCGCTCGCGATCGGCTTCAACGTGTCGGTGTCGCTGTTCGGCGGCACGACGCCACTGATGACCGCGTGGCTGGTCGACGTGACGCACAACCTGATGATGCCCGCGTACTACATGATGGGCGCCGCCGTGATCGGCATCGTGTCGGTCGTCGCGCTCGCCGAAACCGCGCGCCAGCCGCTCAAGGGCTCGCCGCCGGCCGTCGCATCGCGCCGCGAAGCGCACCAGCTCGTGCGCCAGCTGCGCGAGGACGACGACGCGCAGATCTATGGCGCGGTGTCGACCGCACGCGCCTGAGCGTCGCCCATGAAAAAGCCCCGGCCGAAGCCGGGGCCCGATCGAACCCGATCCGCCCGACCGGCTTGCGCCGGCCGGGCTTTTTTTCATCCATTCAGCACGAACGACTTCACGCTTGCGCTTCGCAGTGGCGGCAGAAGATCAACGCGCGCGAACGCGACACGGCCGCCTGGGCGCCGCGTGCCGCGACGATCAGCCCGACCTGGCCGAGATTGAAATCGCGCTCGACCATCAACTGCGTCAGCGCGGCAAGCGGCAACAGGACGGACGGGTGGTACAGGCTCGATTCGATCAAGGCTTTCATCATCGGCTCCATCAGGCAATGCGTGATTCGATGGAGTGGATTCTAGGGATCGGCCGCGTCCGGATAAACCGCACGAATGCGAAGTCACTTGTCAGCCACCGAGAACAATCGGCAGCGGCTTGCCGGACGGGGCCGAGCGGGCGGCAGGCAACGGCGCGGGGCGGCGTTCCGCCCCGCCGGCGGGCCTAGGGCCTGTTCACGCTAATGACGGGCTTGCGAACGTGCCTTGCCGGCCGTAGTGCAAGGAGTGAGGAGCGCCGTTTGGCCGAGCCAAACAAGTGACGATCGACGCCGCAATACGGCCGGCAAGGCACGTTCCCCTGTTTGGAAAAAATCATTCGTGGGGCTGGCCCCCAGAAGGGCCGATCGCCGCGTCATGCTCCTCGCGAATACGTCGAGTATTCGCTTCGTCGCAATCCTTGCGCTCGGCCCTTCTCGGGGCCAGCGCAAGCCCGTTATTAGCGTGAACAGGCCCTAGACGAGCGGCGTTTCGACGAAAGCCGGCAGCGCTTCCGCACGTGCCGAGTGCGCGGCGAGCGCCGGATAGCGGGCCGGATCGATCCGCGCGAGCGCCGGGTAATCGGCCGCCATGAACTGCGTGAAGCGCCAGGCCACCGCGACCGTCACGTCGGACTGCAGCAGGCGCGCGCCGCCGAGCCAGCCGTTCGCGGCCGCGACGAGCGGCTCCAGCTCGCCATACGCGCCCTCGAGCTGGCTCAGTACGCGCTCGAGCCACGGTGCGTACTGCTTGTCGGCCGGGCGCAGCGCCTGCTCGTAGACGACCTGCACGGTCTTCTCGGCCGCCGCCAGCGCGAATCCGATCGGTACGAGCGCATGCAGCCGCGCATCGGCGGCGGCGGGCAGCAGGCGCCGCTCGGGCGCCACCAAGTGATCGAGATAGTCGACGATCAGCGACGAATCGATCAGCGTCGCGCCGTCCCCGGTCACGAGCGTCGGTGCCTTGACGACCGGGGTGACCGTCCTGAACTGCTCGAAATGACGGAACACCGAGATCGACTCGTGTTCGAACGGCAGGTCGAGCAGCTTCGCCGAAATGGCGACACGGCGCACGAACGGGGAATCCAGCATGCCGATCAGCTTCATCGCAAACGCTCCGCTTCAGGGGAATGGGACCGACGACTGTAGCAGCGTCGCGCGGCATCGCCTAGCGCGCTCGTGCGCTCGCGCGCTTGATGCGCGTCGGCCGGCCGCACACGGGGCTCACGCTGCGCGGCCACAGTGACCATAATGCAGATTCACGCCCCTTTCGCCCCAAGGTTCGCCATGTGGTATGCCCTCGTCGAGCAGCAACGGGAATGGATGCGTGCCTGGCGCGCGGCGACACGGCACGCGTTCGACGCGTGGCCGTCGGCAACGCTGCCGCACGCCGCGTCGTCGTGCTACGACGACCTGTTCGAGCCGCTGCTCGGGCCGCCGGGCGAGCCGGCGCGCTTCGACATCGGGCGAGCCGCCGCCGACGAGCGGGTCGTCGCGCACACGCCGTTCTGCGACCTGCGGCGCTTCACGCGCACCGACGCGCGGCGCACGGTGCTGCTGTGCGCGCCGCTCGCCGGGCACGCGGCCGTGATGATGCGGGAAACCGTCGAGACGCTGCTCGCCGACGGCGACGTCTGCGTGACCGACTGGCGCAATGCGCGCGACGTGCCGCTCTCGTCGGGCCGTTTCGGGCTCGACGACTATGTCGCGACGCTCGACGGCTTCGTCGACGGGCTCGCGCTCGACGATCGGCCGCTGCACGTCGTCGCCGTGTGCCAGGCGACCGTGCCCGCGCTCGGCGCACTCGCGCTGCGCGCCGCGCGCGGCCTCGCGCCGCCCGCGAGCGTCACGCTGATCGGCGGTCCGCTGGACGCGCGCCTGAATCCGAGCGCGCTCGGCACCGCCGCGGCCGACCATTCGCTCGACTGGTGCCGCCGCCACCTGATCGACATCGTGCCGCCCGGCTTCGCGGGGCATGGCCGCCACGTGTTCCCGACCTATCTCCAGCAGGGCGAGATCGCGCTCATGTACCCGCAGCACTTCCTGTCGCTGATCGAGGCCTACGCGCTGGCCGCGTCGCGCTTCGACATGGCCGGTCTCGCCGGTGCGCGGCGCGCGCTGCGCGAATACACGGCGCTGCTGGACATGCCGGCCGAATACTTCCTCGACACGGTCGACATCGTGTTCCAGCGCATGAGCCTCGCGAACGGCACCTGGGACGTGGGCGGCCGGCGCGTCGAGCCGGCCGCGCTGCGCGGCATCGCGCTGCTGACCGTCGAAGGCGCATGCGACGGGGTCACGGGCGCCGGCCAGACGCATGCGGCGCTCGACATGTGCAGCGGCCTCGCGGCCGACGAGCGCTACCGCGTCGACATCGACGATTGCGATCACTACGGGCTGTTTACGGGGCCACTCTGGCGCGGCAAGGTTCATCCGGCGCTGCAGCGCGTGTTCGCGCTGGACCAGGGTCTGTTCCCGCAGACGTGACGCCCCGTCACGGACGGGCCGCGTCGAGCAACGTGCGCACTTCGTCGTCGCTCGTCTGCTCGAAGCGCCCATAGAACTGGCTGATCCCGAAGAACGGCACCGGCTGCAACACGGTGACGAATGCGTCGGCCAGGTCGTCGAACGCATGCCGCGCGCCCGCCGGCGCGACCGGCGCCGCCGCCACGATGCGCGCGGGGTGACGCTCGCGCAGCGCCTGCAGCGCGACGCGCATCGACGCGCCGGTCGCGATGCCGTCGTCGACGACGATCGCGATGCGCCCGTCGACCGGTAGCGGCGGCGCATCGCCGCGATACAGCGCTTCGCGGCGATGCAGCTCGACCGTCTCGCGCGCGATCACGTCGGCGAGCTGCGCGTCGGTCACGCCCATCGAACGGATCACCGAACGCTGCAGATGAATCGCGCCGCCGGTTGCGATCGCGCCCATCGCCAGCTCGGGATCGTACGGCACGCCGAGCTTGCGCACGACCAGCACGTCAAGCGGCGCGCCCAGCGCGCAGGCGACCGGATACGCGACGGGCACGCCGCCGCGCGGCAGCGCGAGCACGACGACATTGCCACGCCCGGCGTAGTCGCGCAACGCACCGGCCAGCTGGCGGCCGGCATCGGCGCGATCGGCAAAACACTCGGTCACGATCGGCTCCCTGCCGTTGCGCCGGATGCGCGCAACCCGCGCCGGCGCCTGCCAACGAGCATGGTTCATCGGCGGCGCCGATGCAAGCGGGGTCACACCGGCGTGAGCAACGCCGAACGAATGGATCAGAGGCCGCTGGCCTGCCGGTACAGCCGCCAGAACGACTGCGCATAGGATTGCGCAAGCTCGGGCGCGCGCTGGAACACGTTCACTGTCTCCGCATGCGCGGCCGCGCCGTCGGACAGCGTCGTCAGCGCGACGCTGTCGTCGACGATCACGAAGCGTGGCGCGGGATCGCCGTGCCGGGAATCGATCGCCACGTCGACACCGGCGGATTTCAGATAACCGGCGCCGCTGTACTTGCCCGCGCTCGCCGAGCGCACCAGCACGACCCGTACCTCGATCCCGCGCGAGCGTGCCGCCCGCAGTGCGCTCGCGACCGCGGGCGGCACGTGCGTATAGCCGGCCAGCAGCACGCGGCGCTGCGCCTGTTCGATCAGGTCGACGGTCGCGTCGGCCGCCGCGTTGTCATACGAAAAGTACGTGCCGACCGATGCGGCATCGGACGGAATCTGGCTGGCGTGGGCGCTCGCCGCGCAGCAGAGCGCGGCGAGAAGGAAGGCGGCTGGTCTCATGGCGGGCGCCATTGTAGCGACGCCAATCGGCGTGGCAAGCGCCGGCTGCGGCGCTGCTGCGCCGGCGCAACACACGGCGGGAAATGCGCGTCCGGCGACGGTCGTTCCGGCCGTCGATCAGCCTGCCGCGACGCGCGAAAGCCAGCTCGTCACACCGTCGACGGAACGAAAATCCGCGAGGCTGCGCGCCGGCAGCGCCGGATACGCGCCACCTGCCATCTCGGCCAGCGCGCGCCCGGGGCCGAGTTCGAGAAACGCGGTCGCCCCGGCCTCCACGCAGGCGGCAAGGCACGTCGCCCACTCGACCGGCTCCGCGATCTGCCCCGCGAGCTTGTCGAGGCCCGCGTCAGCGTCGAGCACCGACGCGCCGTCGATGCCCGAAAACAGCCGCGTGCCCGACAGCGGCCGGCGCACGCCCGTCGCAGCGAGCGACGCACGAAACACCGGGACCGCCGCTGCGAGCCAGCGCGTGTGCGACGCGATCCGCACGCACACGGGCGCGACGCGCAACGCGCCGTCACGCGCCGCGTCGTCGGCCACCGCATCGACGTCGGCCTGCCGCCCCGCGACCACAAACGCGTCGCCGGGGTTTGCGATCGCGATCGCCGCGTCGCGGCCGTCGCACAACCGCGCAAGCTGCGCGCGCGTCAGGCCGCGCACGAACGCCATCCGCTCGTCGCCGCCGCTCGCGGCATCCATCGCGCGCGCGCGTGCATCGGCCAGGTCGAGCGCGTCGAGCGGATCGATCATCCCCGCGACGCTCCACGATGCGACCTCGCCGACGCTGTAGCCCGCGACGCAGCGACGACGCGGTAACACCGCGTCGAGCAGCACGGCGGCCGCGAGCGCCTGGAGCGTGCAGAGGATCTGTGCGGCGCGGTTTTCGTGCAACGCGTCCGGTCCGGCCTGCCGGACCCATACGCGCGGATCGTCGCCGAGGAGGCGGCCCGCATGCGCGAACAGCGCGTCGGCCTGCGGCGCCGTAGCGGTCAGGTCGAACATGTCGGCGCGCTGCGCGCCTTGTCCCGAACAGAGGATGGCCAGCGTCATCGCGCCTCCCCGTCGGCTTCGAGCGCATCGACGAATACGCTCATCGCGAGCAGGTCGGCCGCGCCGCCCGGGCTCAGCCTGCGTGCAACGAACGCACGATGCGCGGCGGCCGCACGCAGCCGCCAGTCGCGCGCACGCACGCCGCCGCGCGCGATGAACGCGCGTGCGGTCGCCCGCGCGAAATCGAGGCCGGCCTGCCCGCCCCGGTGCAGCAGGTTCGTGTCGTCGAGCGCGGCGATCAGCGCGAAACACGCATCGACGCGCGCGGCTTCCGCATCGCCCGGCAAGTCGCGCTGTGCGCGGCGCAACGCGGGCAACCCGACCGCATACACGGTCGTGAAGCCGTCGGCCGCCTCGCGGCGTGCACCGCCGACACCGTAGCGGCGGCTCGCGCGCTCGCCGTGACTGTCCGGCAAACGCGGGCCGCCGAGGATATCGGTGCCCCAGCGGCGGGAAACCAACGTGCCCAGCGTCACCCCGCTTGCCGTGGCATCGAGCGTCGCGCGCCGGCCCGCGGCCGCGCACAGCAGCCCGAGCCCGAAGATCGCGCCGCGGTGCGTATTGACGCCGCCGGTCGCGGCGAGCATCGCGTGCTCGGCACGCAGGCCGATCTTGCGCAGCACGGCCATGTCCGCGTCGCGGGCGCCCGCGTCGGCCAACTCCGCGAAGTACGGCCGCAGCACGGCGGCGCTGCGCGCGAACGTCACGGCATCCATGTCCGCATGACTGCCGGTGTCGACGTGACTGACGAGCCCCGGCTTCGGATAGGTCTCGATCTCGAGCACGAGGCTGCGCTCGGCCAGCCCGGCGATGCGCTCGGCGTCGGACGGCGCCGGCACGCGGCAGGCAGCCCATGCGCTCATCGCGCGCCTCCGGTGAAGGCGTCGGCCGGCATCAGCTCGACAGCGATCGCGGTCTTGGCCGCGACCTCAGGCAACCGCGCATGCAGTTCGCGCCAGTTGACGCCCGCGCCGTCGGCGCGCAGCAATTCGCCGTCGATGCGCATCGGCGCGCGCGCGTCGATCTCCGCGAGGCCGTCGAGCAGCGGCGCAAGCGACGCGGCATCCGGCAGCGGAAACACGATGTCGAGATCGGACGACGGGCCGAGGTAAGGCTCGCCCGTCAGCACTTGCCACGCGAGGCTGCCGAACACGCGGCCCTGGACGCCGCAGCGCGCGCCGAGCGCATCGAGTTCGCGCAACGGTGCGCGCCATGCGTCGGGTGCGGCCGCAAGCACGTCGCCCAACGCCGGCAACGGGCCGACCGTCGCGAGCGCGTCGGCAGCGACGTTCAGCGCAATGCGCCGTTTGCCCGCTGAAGGCGGCAGCGGCAGGCCGAGCGGCACGCGGCCGGCATCGGCCTCGTCGGGCGACGCGCGGCGCACGATGAGCGGCCAACCGTGCGCGGCCCACGCGCGCACGAGCGGATCGGCCGCGAGCGCGGGGTCCCGCGCGCATGCCGCGCCCCACCCCGCCGCCGTCAGCGTGACGAGCGTGTGGCGGCGCAGCGGCAGCTCAGCGTGCATCACGCGCGAGTGCCTCGACGCGGCCCGCAACGTCGGCTGCGACCGGCCGGCCGCGCGCCGCGCGCCGGTCGATGCGATCGAGCGGCTTGACGAGCCATTCGCCGACCTGCGTGTCGAGCGCGCGGGCCGGGTCGAGTACGGCATCGACGGCGCCCATCTTCACGAGGTTGTCGAGCCCCGGCGCGAACACCGGCGTCGACTGCGACATCTCCTTCAGCACGTCGATCGACAGCTTGGTCACGCGCGACATCGACGGCAGGTCCATCACCTCCGGCTCGGCGCCCGGCAGCGCGAGCAGCGTGCGTGTCGCGAGCGCGGTCGCGATGAACGCGCCGGCGGCCGTGTGGCCGTACAGCACGCCGATCGTCCGGTGCCCCGTGAGATCCGCGTGCATCAGGCATTTCGCGAGATGCGACAGCCCTTCGTTCAGGCCGAGCAGTTCGTCGCGCTTGCTCATCCGCTGGCTGTCGCTGTCGACGAGCACGACGATCGGCGTATCGCCGCCGCGCGCGATCGTGTCGAGCACGCGCGACGCCAACACCAGCGCCTCGTCGATGCCGAACGGCAACCGGTCGGCGACGCCGATCACGTCCACGCGCGTGCCGGCCAGTTCCGCGTGGCCGGTCAGCAGGCCGCCGGTGCGCGCGATCGAATGGCCGTTGGGGAACAGCGAGTTCAGTACTTCATCGAGCGTCATGCGGGCTCTCCTGCAATTGATCCGCGAGCGTCGCGAACGTGTCGTCCTGCATGCCCGGAATCGCTTCCGGCGTGCTCGCACCGAGCTTGCGCCACACGTCGAGCGCGTCCTTGCACGCGCCGAACCGTTCGACGCGCGCTTCGAGGCGTGCCTGTTCCGCACGCAGCATCGCCGCATCGAAGGTCGGCGCGCAGCCGATCAAATCGAGCGCCTCCGCGCGGAATGCGTCCGGCGTATCGGCCACGTAACGATCCGCGCCGCCGATCAGCCGGCGGTGCTTGCCGCCCATCGTGCGCCAGATCAGCGCACGGTCCTTCGCGTCGAATTCCTCGACACCGCGATTGGTCTCGATCACCTCGGGGCCCGACACGCTGATGCGCCCCTGCTCCGACACCGCGAGCGCCGAACAGCACGCGGCGAGCAACCCGCCGCCGCCATAACACCCCGCGCGCCCGCCGATCAGCCCGATCACCGGCACGCCGGCCGCACGCGCGTCGACGAGCGCGCGCATGATCTCGGCGATCGCGAGTTCGCCCGCGTTCGCTTCCTGCAACCGCACGCCACCCGTATCGAACAGGATCAGCACCGGCTTGCCGAGCTCGCGCGCGGCGCGCAGCAGCCCGGTGAGCTTCGCGCCGTGCACTTCGCCGAACGCGCCGCCCATGAAGCGGCCTTCCTGCGCGGCGACGAACACCGGCTTGCCGTCGAGCCGGCCGTGGCCGACCACCATCCCGTCGTCGAACTGCTGCGGCAGGTCGAACAGCGGCAAGTGCGGGCTCGTCACGCGTTCGGCCGGCCCGAGGAATTCGCTGAAGCTGCCCGCATCGAGCAGCCCGTCGATGCGCTGCCGCGCCGACGCTTCGTACCAGCTCGCGCCGTTCGCGACGAACGCGGGCGCGTCGTGGATCACTTCGGTCGTCATGCGTCCCCCTCGATCGCGCGCACGGCTTGCGCGAGCCGCAGCGACACCATGTCGGGCCGCGCGCCGCCGTCGTTGATCGACAGCTTCAGGCCGCCCGGCGTGCGCCGCTCGACGAAATCCGACACCACGGCCTGCCACACCGCGCCGAAGCCGACGGCCGCGGTGCGGATATCGATCTCGCATTCGTTGCCCGGCAGCACGCGCTCGACGAGCACTTCGAGATTGCCGGACGCGACCACGCCGACGAGCGCCGCGGCAAGTTCGCCCTTCGCGCGCTCACGCGCGGTGAAGCGATAGTTCAACTGTTCCATGCCCTCTTCCTCACCAGTTGCGGAACCGGGCCGGCGGCGCATAAAGCCCGCCCGACCAGTGCACGAGATCCTTGATCGAACGCGCGGCGAGCCAGCGGCGGTCGGCGTCGAGCGGATCGATGCCGAGATCCTCCGGGCGGCGGATCACGCCGCGCTCGCGCAGCCGCTCGACCATCTTCCGGTCGCGGCCGCGCCCGATGTCCGTATAACCGGCGACGCCGCGGATCGCATGCTCGCGCTCGTCCTTGTCGCGGCACATCAGCAGGTTCGCGATTCCTTCCTCGGTGACGATGTGCGTGACGTCGTCGCCGTAGACCATGATCGGCGCGAGGTCGAGCTGCAGCTTGTCGGCCAGCTTCAGCGCGTCGAGCTTCTCGACGAACATCGGCACGTTCTTGTCGCCGAAGGTCTCGCCGATCTGCACGACGAGCTTGCGGCCGCGCCTGAGCGGCGCCGGCGTGTCGGGGTCGGCTTCCGCGCCGGCCTTCAGCCACGGCTCGCTCGGATGGCGCCGGCCGCGCGCGTCGCTGCCCATGTTCGGCGCGCCGCCGAAGCCGGCGATCCGCTCGGCCGTGACCGTCGACGAATGGCCCGACAGGTCGATCTGCAGCGTCGAGCCGATGAACATGTCGCACGCGTAGAGGCCGGCTGTCTGGCAGAACGCGCGGTTCGAGCGCAGCGACCCGTCGGGGCCCGTGAACCATACGTCGGAACGCGCGCGGATGTACTCGTCCATCCCGACCTCGGAGCCGAAACAATGGACCTGCTCGACCCAGCCCGACTCGATCGCGGGAATCAGCGTCGGGTGCGGATTGAGCGCCCAGTGCGTGCAGACCTTGCCCTTCAGCCCGAGCTTCTCGCCGTAGGTCGGCAGCAGCAGCTCGATCGCGGCCGTGTTGAAGCCGATCCCGTGGTTCAGGCGCTTGATGCCGTACGGTTCGTAGATGCCCTTGATCGCGAGCATCGCGGTGAGGATCTGCGTTTCGGTGATCGCGGCCGGATCGCGCGTGAACAGCGGCTCGACGTAGAACGGCCGGCCGGCCTCGACGACGAAATGCACGCGGTCGCCGGGGATGTCGACGCGCGGCACCTTGTCGACGATGCGGTCGACCTGCGCGATCACGATGCCGTCCTTGAACGCGGTGGCCTCGACGACGGTCGGCGTGTCCTCGGTGTTCGGGCCGGTGTACAGGTTGCCGTCGCGATCGGCGCTGACCGCGGCGATCAGCGCGACGTGCGGCGTGAGGTCGATGAAGTAGCGCGCGAACAGCTCGAGATAGGTGTGCACCGCGCCGAGCGCGATCTTGCCGCCGAACAGCAGCTTCGCGATCCGCTGCGACTGCGGGCCCGAATAGGCGAAATCGAGACGCTTCGCGATGCCGCGCTCGAACACGTCGAGATGCTCGGGCAGCACGACGCCCGACTGCACCATGTGCAGGTCGTGCACCTTCGCGCTGTCGACGTCGGCGAGCGCCGTCGCGAGCAGGTCGGCCTGCTTCTGGTTGTCGCCTTCGAGGCAGACGCGGTCGCCAGGCCGCAGCACCGCTTCGAGCAACGCCACGGTGTCGCGCGCATCGACCCGCTTGCCCTGCGCGTAAGCCGCGCCGGCCGCGAGGCGTGCATCGCGCGCCTGCCGCGCGTGATTCCATCCCGTCATGAACAGTTCTCCGCTTCGATGGTTCAGCGGCATTCTAAGCCTGGCGCCGCCGCCGATTGATGATGTTGACGAATGCGACTCAGAGGACGCCGCGATGGATGCGGCCCGCACGCGATTCGCGTCGCGCCGGCCGCGTCGCGAGGCCCTACGCGCCGACCAGCGCGCGCGTCGTGAAGAACAGCACCGACGGGCCGAGCAGGCAGCCGACGCCCGTATGGAACGTCGCGACCAGCGCGCCGTACGGGACGAGCCGGCGGTCGGTCGCGGCGAGCCCCGCGCTCACGCCACTGACGGTGCCCGCGAGGCCGCCGAAGATCATCGCGGAACGCGGCGTCTTCAGGCCCATGAAATTCGCCGCGACCGGCGTGCCGACCATCACGATGATCGCCTTCACCAGCCCCGTCGCGATGCTGAGCGCGATCACGTCGGAACTCGCCCCGATCGCCGCGCCCGTGACGGGCCCGACGATGTAGGTGACGGCGCCCGCGCCGATCGTCGTCATGCTGACCGCGTCGGTATAACCGAACGCGCGCGCGATGCACGCGCCGACGATGAACGGCAGCACGGTGCCGAGCAGCAGCGATACGACGCCGACGAGCCCGGCCTTGCGCGCTTCGGTCGGTTGCACTTCGAACGCGGTCGCGACGATCGCGAAATCGCGCAGCATCGCACCGCCCATCAGGCCGACGCCCGCGAACAGCGGCACGTCGGCGAGCCCCTTCTCGCCGCCGGTGAACGCCCCGCCGACATACGCGAGCGCGAGACCGATCACGATCGCAATCGCGGAGCCGTGCACGCGGCCGAACGTGAGCTTGCGCGACGCGATCGACGACAGCCACATGATCAGGCCGACCAGGGCGAACGACGCGACGAGCCCGTTATGGGCGACGACTTTTTCGAGCATCTGCAGCATGGCGGCCTCCGTTACTGTTCTTCGAATTGCGGCACGCCCGCGAAGGCCGTGTCGTCGCGCCCGGTGCGCACGAGTACCGCGATGCAGCATGCGCAGATCGCGACCGCGCCGACGGCGGCCAGCAGCGCGACGGGGCCGCCCTTCAACGCGGCGACGACGTTCTGGTTCGCGGCCATCGCGACGACGACCGGGATGTACATCGCACCCCAGAAACCGACGCCGGCCTCGGTTTCCTTCGGCAGCCAGCCGCGCCGGTGCAGCCACAGCCGCAGGCAGATCAGCAGCAGCATCGCGATGCCGACGCCGCCGACGTTGGTCTTCACGCCGATCGCGGTGCCCAGCAGGTCGCCGAGGAACAGTCCGGCCAGGTGGCAGAACGCCAGCAGCGCGGTTCCGTAGATGATCATGAGTCGTCTCCAGTCTCTTCGTGACGGGCGCCTGACGCGTGCGGGAGGCAGGCCCGCACGTCGATCCCGTGCGCGGACTGTCTCCTGCGGCGGTGCGCCGCGGCCCGGCGGCCCGTCGTGCGGGCGCGTTCTCGGGCGGTCGATGGGATGATGCGGTTTCGGGCCGAACGCCGGATGCCGTAGACTGACCGATACAGCTCCGGGGCACGACGCGGGTTGCGCGTCCGGTTCGTCCCGTTGCGCGGGCCGCACCGGGGCGTGATCCGATACTAGCCCCGCAATCTCCGGCCATTTATGAAGTTGTCGAAACCGATTCAGTGGATTTAGCAATGCGTCCGTTACCGCCCGAGCTGCTGCGCAGCTTCGTCGCCGTCGCCCAGTCCGGCAGTTTCACCGCCGCGTCCGAGCGCGTGAACCTGTCGCAGTCGACCGTCAGCCAGCACATCCGCCGGCTCGAGGAGCTGCTCGACCGGCCGCTGTTCGAGCGCGACACACGCAACGTGCACCTGTCGCAGCACGGCGACGCGCTGTTCCGCTACGCGGTGCGCATTCTCGAACTGATGGACGAAGCCGTCACGTCGGTGTGCGGGCCGCCGCTGTCGGGCAAGGTGCGGCTCGCGATGTCGGAGGATTTCGCGTCGGCGCACCTGACGGCCGCGCTCGCGAGCTTCGTGCAGCGCAATCCGGATGTCGAGCTCGCGATCTCGACCGGGCTGTCGGGCGACCTGTTCGACGCGCTCGACGAGGGGCGGCACGATCTCGTGTTCGCGAAGCGCATCGCGGGCAGCCGGCGCGGCCGCGTGATCCGCAGCGAGCCGCTGTACTGGTGCACGGGCCCCGATTCGCGGATCACCGGCCACGAGACCGTGCTGCCGCTGGCGATGCATCCGGAACCGAGCGTGTCGCGCCGCCGCGTGCTCGAATCGCTCGAGGCCATCGGGCGGCCGTACCGGATCGCGGTCGTGAGCAGCAGCGTCGCGGTACTGCGCGCGGCCGCGAGCGCGGGGCTCGGCGTCAGCGCGTTCGCCGGCTACGTGATTCCGGCCGGGCTCGCGCGGCTCGACGCCGGGTTGCCCGAACTCGGCGAACTCGAATACGTGATCGACCGGCCGGCGGCCGCGTCGCGCTCGACGCTCGCGCTCGAAGCCACGCTGATCACGGCGGCGGCGGAGTTGTAACCGTACCGGGCGCGGCGCGCACACGCGCAGGCGCACCCGCAATTGGCAGCTTTGCCCGGAACGCGTCATCGTCCGCGCAGCACCCGCTCGCGACAATGGGGCCCATCGGAACGCACGGCATGGTGCCGTGCGCATCCGGTGTCCCGTCCCCTTGATCGGAGCGCACCATGAACGTCTTGCGATTCGCCGTCGCGACCGCCGCAGCCGCCCTGCTGTCCCCCGCCTTTGCCCAGACCGACGCCGCGGCGCCCGAGCAGGGCCTGACGCGCGCGGAAGTCATCGCCCAGTTGAAGCAGGCCTATCTCGACGGCGAACTGCCGACGAACGACGGCAACTATCCGCCGAGCGCCGCGACGCGCGCGCGCAACCGCGAACTCGTGCAGGCCGCGAGCCCCGCATGGCTCGCGCAGACGCCACAGACCCCGCAAACGGCGGCACAGCAGTAACCGGTCGCGGCCCCGCCGATACACGGCGCGGCATCGCGATCAGGGCAGAAAGCTGCGGCGCCGCGCGTCGATCAGCTCGACGAGCAGCCGGTCGCGCTCGGCCGCCAGTTCCTGCATCGAATGCTCGCCCTGGATCGCGTGCAGTTCGTCGTTCAGCTTGCGATCGACGTCCGGATCGAACGAAGGCGTGCCGAGGTCGTCCCACCAGCTCGTGATCGGCCCCGACAGGTGTTCGAGAAAGTGCGCGATCCCGCCCGCGCCGCCGCCGAGGTGATAGGTCAGGCACTGCCCCATCAGCCCCCAGCGCAAGCCGGGGCCCCATGCGACCGCCTTGTCCGCATCGGCCACGCTCACGACGCCTTCGCCGACGAGGTGATACACCTCGCGAAACAGCGCGGCCGCGAGCCGGTTCGCGACGTGGCCGGTCATCTCCTTGTTGAGGACGATCGTCTGCTTGCCGAGCGCATCGTAGAAGTCCTTCACGCGCGCGATCACGTCCTTGCCGGTCGCGTCGCCGCCGACCAGCTCGACGAGCGGAATCAGGTGCGGCGGATTGAACGGATGCGCGATCAGGCAGCGTTCCGGATGCTTCGCGCACGCGCTCTGGATGTCGGACATCTTCAGGCCCGACGAGCTCGACGCGATCGGCACGTGCGCGGGCAGCACGTCGTCCATCTGCCGGTACAGCGCACGCTTCAGGTCGAGCCGTTCGGGGCCGCTCTCCTGCACGAAATCGACGCCGTCGAGCGCGCGCACGAGATCGGCATCGAACGTCAGCCGCGCGGCAAGCTCGCCGGCGCGCTCGCCGAGAAACGCGGCGAGCGCTTCGTGCAATCGCGCGTCGGCTTGCGGCGCCGGATCGGTCGCGACGACGTCGAAGCCCTTCGTCAGGTAGAAAGCCGCCCAGCTCGCGCCGATCACGCCGGCGCCGACGATCGCGATGCGTTGAATGTCCATGGTTGTCCCGTGTCGTTGGTCTGCGGATAGTGCGCGGCGATTGTCGCATCGAATCGCGCGGGCACGCGTTGACGCAAGTTGCAATTTCCCTCTTGAAATGCGCGGCAGTGGCCACTAATTACCCGTTGCCGGGCAGTGCTCCATGCAACGCACTGCCCCCGTTTCGACCCAGTGGAGCACCCCGTCGCGCCCGCCGCAGGCGTCGCGTCGTCACGTCTCCCGCGTTTCCTGTTCCGGAGGATCAACATGAGCGGTATTCATTTCGGCAACGACCTGTTCGACGAATTCACCCGCGTGCAGCGGCAGGTGGCGAACCTGTTCGGCGAGCGCCCGTCCGGCATCCGCGCGGTGCGGCCGGGTTCATTTCCCGCGCTCGACGTCGGCGCCACCGACGACGCGATCGAGATCGTCGCGTTCGCGCCCGGCATGGCCGCAACCGACTTCGACGTGTCGATCGACAAGGACCTGCTGACGATCAGCGGCGAGCGCAAGCCCGCGCCGCGCAGCGAAAGCGACGATGTGCGTACGTATGCGCAGGAGCGCTTTCACGGCACGTTCCGACGCGTCGTCGAGCTGCCGCGGGACGCGGATCCCGATCAAGTCAGCGCCCGCTACGAAAACGGCTGCCTGCTGATTCGCGTGGGCCGTCGCGAGGCATCGAAGCCGCGTGCCATTACTGTTCAGTAATATTCAGGATACCGACATGAACACGAACCCGACCCTGGCCGAGCGCCACACGAGCACCGTCCACCCTGCCGCCGCCGAAGCCGCGCGCCGGCCCGCGATCACGCCGGCCGTCGACATCGTCGAGAACCCTCTCGGCGTGACGCTGCGGGCCGACCTGCCCGGCGTGCCGCGCGAGAACCTCGACGTGAAGGTGCACGACAACACGCTGACGATCGAAGCCGACACGCGTATCGATACGTCCGCCGACCTGCGTGTGCGGCACGCCGAAGTCCGCGCGCTGCGCTACGCGCGCACGTTCGTGCTGAGCCCCGACCTCGACACGTCGCGGATCGACGCGAACCTGCGCGACGGCGTGCTGACGCTGACGATTCCGCGCCGCGAGGAAACGCGCCCGCGACGCATCGACGTGACGGCCGGCAACGCGTAAGCGTCGTCGCACGTCGTCACGCGTCACGCGACGCGCATGAAAAAGCCCCGCCCCGGCGCGATGCCGGGCGGGGCTTTTTTGCAACGGGCGACGCGCGGGCGAGCGCGTCGCAGTCGCAATCAATCGAAATCGAACAGGTCGAACACCGATTTGCGGCGGCGCTGGCCGTCGTGCCGGTGGCGGTCGTCGTGCGAACGACCGTCGCGCCCCCAACCATCGCGATCGCGCGGTGCGTCGGCGACGCGCGGCGCGGGCGCCTCGTCGCGACGTGCCGGCGCGTCGCCGCTCTCGCGTGCGATCAGCTTGTCGAGTTCGCCGCGATCGAGCCACACGCCGCGGCACGTCGGGCAGTAGTCGATCTCGATCGACTGGCGCTCGGCCATCAGCAGGTCGGGCGTCTTGCAGACAGGACATTTCATCGCGTTTCTCCTTTTCGTGCGATTGACGTACGCATTCCGGATGCAGGCGCGCGAGCCGGCCGCCATCGTGGCCGGCCTCGCACGCGCCCGCTCAACGGCCTTCCACCCGCGCCGCGCGCTTCGACTTCGCGCGCCGCGCCAGCATGTTCATGCCCTCGACGAACGCCGAGAACGCCATCGCCGCGTAGATGTAACCCTTCGGCACGTGCGAACCGAAGCCTTCGGCGATCAGCGTCATGCCGATCACGACGAGGAACGACAGCGCGAGCATCACGATGGTCGGATTGCGGTCGATGAAGCGTGCGAGCGGCTGCGCGGCGAACAGCATCACGGCCACCGCGACGATCACCGCGACGAACATGATCGGGACGTGCTCGGTCATGCCGATCGCGGTCACGATGCTGTCGATCGAGAACACGATGTCGAGCATCACGATCTGGCCGATCGCGGCCCACACCGTCAGGCCGGCCGCGCCGCCGGAACCGCCCGCGCCTTCGCCGTCGTGCGACACGTGATGATGGATCTCGGTGGTCGCCTTCCATACGAGGAACAGGCCGCCCGACAGCAGGATCATGTCGCGCCACGAGAACGCGTGGTCGAACAGCGTGAACACCGGTTCGGTCAGGCTCGCGATCCACGCGACGCTGCCGAGCAGCGCAAGCCGCATCACGAGCGCGAGCGCGATGCCGAGGCGCTGCGTGCGGGCGCGCTGCGCTTCGGGCAGCTTGTTGCTGAGGATCGAGATGAAGATCAGGTTGTCGATGCCGAGCACGACTTCCATCACGACGAGCGTCAGGAGCGCGGCCCAGACGGCGGGGTCGGCGGCAAGCGTCAGCAGGTAGTCCATGAAATGGGCCGATACGAAAGTGGAAAGCCCGATGATATTCCGCCCCGAACTTCGGAAAAATCAGAGAGAATCTGAATTTAGGTTCGGTTTTTCCGATATATCGATCCGATGCTGAATTTCCGACATCTGTACTATTTCTGGGTCGTCGTGAAGGAAGGCGGCTTCGCGCGCGCGGCCGGGCGGCTCGACATGGCCGTGCAGACGATCAGCGCGCAGGTGCGCGAACTCGAGAAATCGCTCGGGCACCAATTACTGCGCCCGGCCGGGCGCGGTGTCACGATGACCGACGCGGGCCAGGCCGCATTTGCGCGCGCGGAGGTGATCTTCGAGATGGGGCGGCTGATTCCCGACGAAGTGCGCGCGGCGGCCAGCCAGCCGACCGTGCGGCTCGCGGTCGGCCTCGCCGACGGCATCTCGAAGCTCGCCGCGCACGCGATCCTCGCCCCGGTGCTCGACACGCCCACGCTGCGGCTGCTGTGCCACGAGGGCGAGCACGATGCGCTGCTCGCGGAACTCGCGCTGCATCACCTCGATCTCGTGCTGGCCGGCCAGGGCGCGCCGTCCGGTTCGAACCTGCGCGTGACGAGCGAGCGGCTGGTCGCGTCGCCGGTCGACTGGTACGGGCCCGCGGCGCTCGTCACACCGGCCGCGCGGCAACGCTTTCCGCAGTGCCTGGCCGACCTGCCCGTGCTGCTGCCGACCGCGCATTCGGCGCTGCGCGCGCGCCTCGACCAGTGGCTGGAAGCGGAGCGGATCGTGCCGCGCGTGGCCGGGGAATTCGAGGACAGCGCGCTGATGGCCGTGTTCGCGGCGCGCGGCCTCGGCGTGTTTCCGCTGAGCGAGCTCGGCGCGAACGATGCGTCGCTGCTGCGCGGCCTCAGGCGGCTCGGGCGTGCGGGCGACGTGACGGAAGAGATCCACGCGATCCGCTCGCGGCGCGGCGAACACCATCCGCTGACGTCGCAATTGCTCGCCATGACGCGCGCCGCGCCGGCCGGCTGAAGCGAGCGCGACATCAAACGAAACTATAATGACGCCCCGGCCATACGAGATTGCCGCGCGCATCATCCACGCACCGCCATTGCGCGACATCTCGCGAGCCTTCTGAAAGACGCCATGCACAACCGATTTCGCCTGTTTTCCGTTTCGTGCGCGCTCGCGGCCGCGACCGTGCTGGCGGCGTGCTCGTCGCCGCCCAAGCCGATCTACCAGCAGGAACAGTTCGATGCGACGACCAGCCCGTATGCGCATACGTTCCACTCGAAATCCGACGCGACCTGCGAGGCCGCGCGGCGCGCGCTGCTGAGCCAGGGTTACGTCGTGTCGTCGTCGCGCAACGACGCGGTCGACGGCAGCAAGAATTTCCAGCCGAACAACGACATGCACGTCGTGATCGAGTTTCACGTCGTGTGCGCGGATGCGAACGCGGACGGCTCGTCGAGCATCGCGTACGTGAACGCGGTGCAGGACCGCTACACGCTGAAGAAGTCGAATACGTCGGCCAGCGTCGGCCTGAGCGTGTTCGGCTCGCTGTCGCTGCCGATCGGGTCGAGCGACGATGCGCTCGTCAAGACCGCGAGCGAGACGATTCCCGCCGGCGTGTTCTATGAGCGTTTCTTCAATCTCGTCGACCATTTCCTGAAGATCGACCCGGCCCGCCGCGATCGCGCGACCGTGAAGGCCGCCGAGAAGGAAGCCGTCACGCCGCTGCCCGAACCCGCGCCGACGCCGCAAGGCGAACCGATGAAGATGACGACGCCGGTCGTGCCGACGCCGCCCGCGGCGCCGGTGCCGCTTTCGGTGCCGGGCGTGGCGCCTGAATCGGGTGCGAATGTCGCGCCGGCTGCTGCGTCGGCCGTCGTCGTGCCGGCTGCGATGCGTGCTGCCGCGCCGGCGGGGGCTTCGGGGGCGGTGGCCGCATCGGCGGCTGTGGCGGCTTCGGCTCCTGCGTCGGCTTCCACGCCTGTGCCCACTTCGGGCCCTGTTTCGGCGCCGGCCGTCGCGGCATCGACGCCTGCCGTTTCGGCGCCGGCCGCAGCTACGCCGGTATCGGCTGCACCTGCCGCCGCGGCATCTGCGCCCGCACCGGTATCCGTGCCTTCGAGCGCATCGCCTGCGCCGGCGGACAAAACGCCGGCGCCTGCCGCCGCCAACCCCGCCTCGTCGTCAGCACCGTCCGGTGCGAGCGCACCAGCCGCGAACTGACCGGCCGTCCTGACAGGCCGTCCTGACAGGCCGTCCATATCGTCGCGCTGGCCCGCATCCGGCGCAGCGCGACGATGCGCTCTCCCTCCCCGTCATTCTCCGCAGAAAATCCCGCGCCTCCGGCTGCCTGCCGACTGCCTAGCCATCATTGCCTCAACGGGAAAGCGACCGTGACGCGTCGTGTCAGCCCACGCGAGGCAGACGCCCACGGTCATCGAAGCCAATAACCACCCGGCCGTTACCCGACCAACCCGCGCACCGCCTCCCCGCTTACCGCAGCTTCGCGCGCAGCGTCTGCAGATCCTCGACGGTCGCCGTCACGCCGCCGCAGACGATCACGGCGATCTCCTTTGCCGACGCCAGCACGGGCACCGGCCGCTCGAGCGCGGCCAGCGCGGCACCGCACGCGGGCTCGACGACGATCCGGTGTTCGTCGAGAAACCGCAGCGACGCGGCCACCGCTTCGGCATCGGATACGACAACGGGATGGATCTCGTGGCGCGTCGCCCATTCGACTGCCGCGTCGCACGGCCGCTTCGCGCCGAGCGACGTCGCGATACTCGTGATCGCCGGCAATTCGACGGGACGCCCCTGCGCAAGCGAGCGCGCATAGCAGTCGGCGCCTTCCGTTTCGGCCGCGACGACCGGCACGTCGTGCCAGCCGTTGCGCGCCAGCCCTTCGAGCACGCCGCACAGCAACCCGCCGCCGCCGACCGCGAGCACGACCGCGTCGGGCTTCGGACCGGCCGCCGCCATCTCGTCGATCATCGTCGCGTGGCCCTGCCACAGCACGCGGTCGTCGAACGGATGCACGAACGCGTCGTGCTCGCCGAGGGTCGACTGCGCAAACGCGTTCGCCTCGGCCCAGCTCGCGCCGTGCACGACGAGCTCCGCGCCTTCGACGCGGATCAGCTCGCGCGCGCGGGCCGACGCGCTTTCCGGCACGACGACGAGCACCGGCACGCCGAGTTCGCGGCCGCAATACGCGACGGCGATGCCCGCGTTGCCGCCCGACGACGACACGAACCGCCGCGCGCCGGCCGCATGCCGCGCTTCGCAGGCGGCGCCGATGCCGCGCAGCTTGAACGAGCCCGACGGCTGCAGCGCATCGAGCTTCAGCCGGATGGTCCTGCCGAGCCGGCGGGACGCGATTTGCGAGCGGATATAAGGGGTCGGGATATGAAGCGGCATGGGATCGGACGCGGCGAGAGGGAAACGAAGGGAACGCACGCGACTCGTGAGCGAGTCAGCGCGGCAATGACGGCCATCGTACGGCACGCCCGCCATGCCTTCCAATACCATCGGATGACGTTTGTTATGCTCCACAGGTATATCAACGAACCGGAATGGACACCGCATGCGCCAGATCGAACTGCGTCACCTGCGCTACTTCGTGGCCGTCGCGCAAGCCGGCAGCGTGATGGGCGGCGCCCGCGCGGCCGGCATCGTCCAGCCCGCGCTGTCGCGGCAGATCCGCGAACTCGAGGACGCGATCGGCACGCCGCTGCTGATCCGCCGTGCCACGGGCGTCACGCTCACGGCGGCCGGCGCGAGCTTCCTGCAGGACGCGACCGGCCTGCTCGCAACGCTGCAGGACAGCCGTGAGCGCGCGTTGCGCAGCGCGGCCGGCCAGCTCGGCGAATTGCGGCTCGGCGCGCTGCCGAACTGCCTGCCGCTGCCGGTCGTCGCGAACGTCCTCAAGGCGTTTCGCGATGCATGCCCGGACGTGAAGCTGTCGATCGCGCCGATGCTGTCGGCCGAACAGGCGAACGCGCTGGTGCGCGGCCAGCTCGACGGCGGGATCATGGCGTGGCGTCGTGACGAGGCGCCGCACCTGTCGGGTGTGCGGCTGCTGAGCGACCGCTTCGTGCTCGCGATGCCCGCGCCGCCGGGCGGACGCGTCGGCACGCCGCGTACGCTGGCCGACGTCGCGAACGAGCCGTTCGTCTGGTTCGACGCGCAGCGCTCGGCCGCGCACCACCGGTTCCTGATGGCGCAGTGCCAGCAGGCCGGCTTCACGCCGCGTATCGCGCAGATCGGCAGCGACATCCCGACGCTGATCGGCCTCGTCGCGGCCGGGATGGGCTGTGCGTTCGTGCCGGAAAGCGCGTCGCCCACCTGCCCGCGCACGGTCCGGCTCGTCGCGCTCGACGAGCTCGCGAGCCGCTTCGACATCGAGTTCGTGTTCGACGGCGCGGCGACCGTACCGTCGCCGGTCGTCGCGCGGTTTCTCGCGGCCGTACGCGACGCGGCCGGTGCGCCGGATTGACCGGGTGTCGGACGCCGAACGCCGGGCGCGTCGGGCAAGCGATCCTGCGATCGCGATTCGCGTCTCCGATTGACGAGCGGATTCCGATATCCGTTAAAGCGACGATTTAGCCGTGCTGACGCGCTAAACAACGGCATCGTGCCTACTAAAAATCTCTCCAAACGATGACGACGGATGCCGCAGCGCCGGCATTTTTAAATTGGCACCAAAAACGGCCGTTTAACGCCCATTCGAATTGTCATGTGCCGAAATATACTTCGCACGCATCCAACCCTCGTGCCAAAGAGAGGATGCGTTTCCGCCCCGGTCACGGTCCCCCTGTGGCCGGGGCTTTTTTTCCCGCACGCCTTGCCGACAAAGCACTTTCAGCCAGGAGGCGATGTTCGCGCCGCGTATGACCGGCGCTTGAACAGCCGGCCGGATCTGCCCGACCGCGCGGTCGCCGAACGATGCCCGAATCGTCGCGCGGGTCTGCCATCGATCGATTGCGAACCGCCATCGGATCGCGATTCGCCGGGCGATGAACCTCCCTAATTCGTTACGAAAGTCGTTCCCGAAAGGCTCCATCGCTCTCCTGCCCCGCCCGAGCACCGTCAGTGAGTCTCGCGCGCATGCGCACGTGCCTCGCATTGTTGACATGAAATCAAGATAATTTCCTTCGAATGCGGCTTTTTCCGCAAAAGTAATGCGGGCACACTTCGCGCTATCCGCAACGGCTCCGTGCCGCTGCCTCTCGAATACAGGAGCCCATCGCGTGAACGCCACGACTTCTTCCCCTTCCCGCCCGGGCGGCAGTGCCGCGCTGCCGCTGCTGGCGCTCGCCGCCGGTGCGTTCGGCATCGGCACGACCGAGTTCTCGCCGATGGGCCTGCTGCCCGTGATCGCCGACGGCGTGCACGTGTCGATCCCGCAGGCCGGCATGCTGATCAGCGCCTATGCGATCGGCGTGATGGTCGGCGCGCCGCTGATGACGCTGCTGCTCGCGCGCTGGTCGCGCCGTTCGGCGCTGATCGCCCTGATGTCGATCTTCACGATCGGCAACCTGCTGTCGGCGGTCGCGCCGGACTACACGACGCTGCTGCTCGCGCGCCTCGTGACGAGCCTCAACCACGGCGCGTTCTTCGGGCTCGGCTCGGTGGTCGCGGCCAGCCTCGTGCCGCGCGAAAAGCAGGCCAGCGCGGTCGCGACGATGTTCATGGGGCTGACGATCGCGAACGTCGGCGGCGTGCCGGCCGCGACCTGGCTTGGCCAGATCATCGGCTGGCGCATGTCGTTCGTGGCAACAGCGGGCCTCGGCCTGGTCGCGATCGCCGGGCTGTTCGCCGCGCTGCCGAAGGGTGAAGCCGGCAAGATGCCCGACCTGCGCGCCGAACTGTCGGTGTTGACGCGACCGGTCGTGCTCGGCGCGCTCGGGACGACGGTGCTCGGCGCCGGTGCGATGTTCACGCTCTACACGTATGTCGCGCCGACGCTCGAACACCTGACCGGCGCGACGCCCGGTTTCGTGACCGCGATGCTCGTGCTGATCGGCGTCGGCTTCTCGATCGGCAACATCGCGGGCGGACGCCTCGCCGACCGCTCGCTCGACGGCACGCTGATCGGCTTCCTGTTGCTGCTGATCGCGACGATGGCCGCGTTCCCGCTGCTCGCCAGTACGCATGCGGGCGCCGCCGTCACGCTGCTCGTCTGGGGTGTCGCGACGTTCGCGGTCGTGCCGCCGCTGCAGATGCGCGTGATGCGCGCGGCCCACGAAGCGCCGGGGCTCGCATCGGCGGTCAACATCGGCGCGTTCAACCTCGGCAACGCGGTCGGCGCGGCAGCCGGCGGTGCGGCGATCTCGGCCGGCTTCGGCTACGCGGCGGTGCCGCTCGTCGGCGGGTTGATCGCCGCGGCCGGACTCGCGCTCGTCATGCTGCAGATTGCGCAGCGCCGCCGCACGCCGGCCACCGCGAATTCGTAATCGCGATACGTCGGACCGGCGTCCAATAGTGTCCACCTGCCTACGGCCGCGCAATGCGGCCGTGTTCGTTTTCAGCTGTCGATCCGTAATCCCCGATTCTTCAATCAAAAAAAATCCGGAATATCGCTGCACTCCGTCACCGCGAAAATCAAATCCATTCACCGGATTACTGGAATCGGTTCAATCCGCTCAAATAATTCGCCGCCAACCCATTCCATCAAGCGCATTGGTTTCCGATTTTTTATTAAATGATTCAATAATCGATGTCATTCATGAAAATCGTGTCACACCCTACATGAGTCACATACCCATTGCCGGTTCGCAGGAAAACTTTCGCTCGATTCGCGCAAGACAAAATCGAAAAACGCAATACTTCCAGTTTTTATTAACATAAAGAAAAATTCGACCGTGACAAAATGAAACAACTCAAACTTTGAGATTGAAAGATTCGCCGATTCGTATCAGGATTAATGAAGTCGTGGCAAACAACGCGCGGCACAAATCCAATGAAAAACAAATCGACGGGGGACCATTGTGAAAGTCGCCATCGCTTCCACGGTTTTGTCGCTCGCATTGTCAATCGGCCTTGCGACGCCCGCCGCCGACGCTGCCATCTATTCGAACGGCACTTCAACCTCCACCTTCAACGTCACGCTGACGCTGCAGCCGAACTGCGCGATCACCGCGAATCCGCTGGCGTTCGGCACCAACGGCGTGCTGTCCGCCGCGATCAACCAGCAGACGACCTTGAGCGTCACCTGCACCAATACGACACCGTACAACGTCGGTCTCGACGCGGGCCAGGTCGCGGGGTCGACCGTCTCGAGCCGCCTGATGGCCGGCACGGCGACCGGCAACACGTCGACGACCGTCGGCTTCCAGCTCTACCAGGATGCCGGACACACGACGATCTGGGGCAACACGCAAGGCACCGACACGGTGGCCGGCACCGGCTCGGGCACCGCGCAGTCACTGACCGTCTACGGTCAGGTGCCCACACAGACGACGCCGAAGCCCGACACCTATCAGACGACCGTCACCGCAACCGTTTACTTCTGACCGGCGCCGCCTCGCATGACCGCAATACGTCGAACGCTCGCCGCGCTGCTGTGCGCGGCCGGCGCCGCGCACGCCGCGTCGCTGCAGATTTCCCCCGTCACGATCGAATTCGGCACCGACGACACGGCTACCGGCATCACGCTGCGCAATTCGGGCGAGCGCCCCGTGTACGGGCAGGTGCGCGTGTTCCGCTGGGACCAGGCCGACGGCCAGGACAGGCTGACGCCCACGCAGGATCTCGTCGCGAGCCCGCCGCTGATCGAGGTCGGCACGCAGTCCGAGCAGTTGATCCGTGTCGTGCGCGCGTCGCGCACGCCGTCCGGTATCGAGCAAAGCTACCGGCTGCTGATCGACGAGCTGCCGCAGCCCGGCGAGGCATCGACCAACGGTGTGTCGATCCGGCTGCGCTACTCGATTCCGGTATTCGTCGAGCCCGCGAGCAACGGCGCGCCGCAGCTCGACTGGACGCTGCTGCGCAGCAACGGCGGCTGGGTGCTGCGCGTGCGCAACGGCGGCGCGCGCCGCGCGCAACTGGCGTCGGTCGAGCTCGTGACCGGCGACGGCCACGCGTACCCGCTCACGCACGGGCTGCTCGGCTACGCGCTCGCGGGCCGCACCAGCCAGTGGAGCGTGCCGCTGCCGGCCGGCGTCGCGCTCGGCGGCAAGGTCACGGTGCGCGCGGCCGTCAATTCGCAACCGGCCAGCGCGGTCGTCGCGGTGGAGCCGCCGGGCTAGACCGCCGGTGCGCCGCCCGGCCCCTTCCCCTTCGCCACGCGCCGGCCCGTTCCCGGCCATCGGACGCGGAACGCCGCGACGCGCGGCGCGCGCCGTGCTCGCGGCCGCCGTGGCCAGCGGCCTGCTCGCCCCCGGCTACGCGCGCGCGGACGAACCCACGGCGCTCGTGATGACCGACAGCGTGCACGACGTGATCCTCGAAGTCAGCGTCAACGGCGAAAGCACCGCGCTGCTCGCGCACTTCCGCGAACGCGACGGCCACCTGTCTGCGAGCGGCGCCGACCTGCGCACGATCGGTTTCGCGACCGACCGGCTCGGCATCGCCGACGCGGCGACGGTCGATCTCGACACGATTCCCGGCCTGCGCTACCGCTACGACGTGGCGCGCCAGAGCATCGACCTGCAGATGCCCGACACGCTGCGCCGCCCGTACGCGGTCGACAGCCGCGCGTTGCCGGCCACGCAGGCGGCCACCGCGTCGCGCGGGATCGCGATCAACTACGAGGCATACGCGCAGACGATCGGCGACTGGCAGTTCTCGCTCTACACCGACGTGCGCTACTTCGATCCGAACGGCGTGTTCAATAGCACCGGCACCGCGACCTTCTACAACGGCGAGCGGCGTTACACGCGCTTCGAGACATCGTGGAGCCATTCGGACCCGGCACGGCCGAGCACGACGCAGATCGGCGACGCGATCTCGGGATCGCTCGCGTGGACGCGCGCGGTGCGCCTCGGCGGCTTCCAGTGGCGCAGCAACTTCGCGCTGCGGCCCGATCTCGTGACGTTCCCGATCCCGTCGCTCGCGGGCTCCGCCGCCGTGCCGTCGGCGGTCGACCTGTACATCAACAACGTGCGCCAGTACACCGGCAACGTGCCGAGCGGCCCGTTCATCATCCACGACGTGCCGGGTATCACGGGCGCCGGCCAGGCGACCGTCATCACGCGCGACGCGCTCGGGCGCACCGTCGCGACCTCGGTGCCGCTCTACGTCGATACGCGCATGCTGTCCCCCGGGCTGTCGAGCTATTCGTTCGAAGCCGGCTTCCTGCGCCGCAACTATGGGCTGCAGTCGTTCGACTACGACGCGCGGCCAGCCGTCAGCGGCTCGATGCGGCGCGGCATCAGCGACGCGCTGACCGTCGAGGGGCATGCGGAAGCGGCCGGCGGCGTGCTCAACACCGGCGTCGGTGCGCTGATGCGTCTCGGTTATGCGGGCGTCGTGAGCGGCGCGGTCGCGGGCAGTGTCGGCCGTTTTCCGGGCACGCAGGTGAGCGTCGGCTACCAGCTGATCGCACCGCGCTTCTCGATCAACGCGCAGACCATCCGCGCCTTCGGCCGCTACGGCGATCTCGCGTCGCGCGAAGGCGCGTCGGTGCCGTCGGCGACCGACCAGGCGACGCTCGCGCTGCCGTTCATGCACCGCCAGACGCTGTCGCTCAGCTATATCGGCTTCCGGCTGCCGCAAGGCCCGAGCGCGCGGATCGGCACGGTGTCGTACACGCTGAGCCTCGGCGATCTCGCGTCACTGAGCGTGAGCGCCTACCGCGATTTCGCGCAGCAGGGCACGAACGGCGCGTTCGTGTCGCTGAACATCGGGCTCGGCCGCAACACGTCGATCAACGCGACCGTCGGCCGCCAGCGCGGCCAGTCGAACTACACCGTCGACGCGAGCCGCCCGCCCGACTACGACGGCGGCTGGGGCTGGGGTGCGCAGACCGGCGGCACCGGCGCGGTGCCGTATCGGCAGGCGCAGTTGCGCTATCTCGGCCATGCGGGCGAGGTCATCGCGGCCGCGCAGACCATCGACCGCCAGACCGGCGCGTCGCTCGACGTCAGCGGCGCGCTGGTGTTCATGGATAGCAGCCTGCAGTTGTCGCGCCGGATCGACGACGGCTTCGCGCTCGTGTCGACCGATGGCGTCGCGGGCATCCCGGTGCTGCACGAGAACCGCGTGATCGGCACGACCGATCGCGCGGGACACCTGCTCGTGCCCGACCTGAACGCGTACCAGAACAACCAGGTCGCGATCGATTCGATGAAGCTGCCCGCCGATGCGCGAATCGCCCGCACGTCGATGACGGTCGTGCCGCAAGCGCAATCGGGCGTCGTCGCGCATTTCGGCGTATCGCGCTATCGCGCGGCGTCGGTGATCCTGCGCGACGCGGCCGGCCGCCCGCTGCCGGCCGGCGCGCGCGTGCATCACGCCGAAAGCGGCGCGGACACGATCGTCGGTTACGACGGGCTCACGTTCATCGACGGACTGAAGGAGGACAACCATCTCGTGATCGACTACGGCACACAACGCTGCGTCGCGGAATTCGCGTTCACGACGCCCGGCAACGGCACGCTGCCGACCGTCGGCCCGCTCACCTGCCGGGCCGCGCCATGAGGCTCGTCCTGCTGCTCGCAATCGCGTTCGCCGCGTGGTGCGGCGTGCCGCGCCACGCGCAGGCCGAATCGTGCACGGCCACCGCGTCGACGGTGAGCTTCGGCTCGGTCAGCCCGATCTCGCTCGCGTCGGTCACCGCGACCGGCACCGTCAGCGTCACGTGCACGTGGTCCGCCGTCACGCTGACGCCGAACGTGCTCGTGTGCCTGAATCTCGGCGGCACGAGCCCGCGCAGCCTCGTCAACGGCGGCAACGCGATGCAGTACGACCTCTATCTCGATGGCGCGCATTCGGTCGCGTGGGGTTCCGTGTATTCCGGCACGACGCCCGCGTCGGTGACGCTCACCAAACCCGCGCTCGCGACGAGCGCAAGCGCGACGGTCACGGTGTATGGGCAGATCGCCGCGAACCAGCCGACCGTGCCGACCACCGGCAACAGCACCACGACCTACTCGCAGCTGTTCAGCGGCACCACGACGTCGATCAACACGGGGTTCTACCTGCTCGGCGCGCCGACCTGCGCATCGCTGACGACGTCGAGCGGCACCTTCCCGTTCACGGCCACCGCGAACGTCATCAACGACTGCACCATCAGCTCGACCAACGTCAGCTTCGGCACCGCGAGCCTGCTATCGGGCGCACTCGCGGCGACCGGCTCGATCACCGCGCAATGCACGAACGGCGACTCATGGAAGATCGCGCTGGACGGCGGCGGCACCGGCAATGTGACGGCGCGCCAGATGCAGCGCAGCGGCGGCGGCGGCACGATCGGTTACGGGCTTTACACGGACGCCGCGCGCTCGATCGCGTGGGGCGACGGCACGGGCGGCAGCTCGACGGTCACGGGCGTCGGCACGGGCACGTCGCAGGTCGTGACCGTATACGGCGCGGTGCCGGCGCAGACCACGCCCGCGCCCGGCAACTACAGCGACAAGATCACCGCGACGATCAGCTTCTAGCGGGAAAGGGAGCCGTTCAGAACGTGACGGTCCACGCGGGCGGCGCGCCCGCACCGACGCTGCGCGGCGCCGTTCGCACGTCGGGCAGCGGCGCGCGGCTCAGCACGAACGGCGTGCCGTGCACGCAGCTGACGCTCGGCATGTCCGCATCGGCGGCCTCGCGCGCGCCCGCGCCGATCGTGCAGATTTCCGGAATGGTGAGACTGACCCGCAGCGGAATCGACGGCTCGGTACCGCCGGCGAGCGACCATGCGCCCAGCGCCGCGAGCGCGAGCGTGCCGTGTTTGATTCGGCCGGTTGCGTTCATCGTTCGGCCCTCCTTCGTGCATCCGTCCAGAACATGCGCGAATTATCCGCGTGCGCGCGGAAAACGTGAAGCCGCGCGCACCCGATCCGGCCCCCGCTGAATCGATCAGCGCGCGGCGGCGAACCCGCCGAAGAACGCACGCGCATTCGCCTCGAGGCTTTCGAGGTGATACCCGCCCTCCTGCACGATCACCGTCGGCAGGCCGAGCGCGCCGATCGCGCCGCCAAGCCGCCCGAAGCCGTCGGTCGTGACGGCGACCTGCGATTGCGGGTCGTCCTTGTAGATGTCGAAGCCGAGCGCGAGCACGAGCGCATCGGGCTGGAACCGCGCGAGCGCACGCAGCGCGTCGTCGAGCCGTGCGAAGAACGCCGATTCCGGCGAACCGTGCGGCATCGGCAGGTTGAGGTTGAAGCCGTCGCCCGCGCCCGCGCCCGTCTCTTCTTCGTAACCCGCGACGACCGGATAGAAGTTGGTCGGATCGCCATGGATCGATATGTACAGCACGTCATCGCGGCCGTAGAAGATCTCCTGCACGCCCTGCCCGTGATGCATGTCGGTGTCGAGGATCGCGACCCGGCGATGGCGGCCGAGCAGCGACTGCGCGGCGATCGCCGCATTGTTCAGGTAACAGAAGCCGCCGGCCGCGTCGCGGCGCGCGTGATGGCCCGGCGGCCGGCACAACGCGTACGCTTCGCGTGCGCCGTCGTTGACGTCGGCGGCAGCCGCGAGCGCACCCTGCGCGGACCAGTACGCGGCGCGCCACGTGTTCGCGCCGATCGGGCAACTGCCGTCGGCAAGGTAGCGCGCGGCTTTCGCGAGCACGCCGCGCAGCGGGTTCGGATCGCGCACGAACACGTTCGACATCACTTCGTCGCCCCAGTCGTCGGGCATCTGCTTCCAGTCGCGATGCGCGTCCTCGAGAAAGCGCAGGTAGTTCATGTCGTGCACGGCCGCGATCGGCGCGGTGCCGCGGTCGGCCGGCTCGCACACGTCGAAGTCGAGCGACCGGACGGCCGCGACGAGCCGCGCCGCGCGCTCGGGCACTTCCTGCGGTTCGCGCATCTGGCCGCGCGACAGGTAGCTGCGCGGATGGTGCAGCAGTTGTTCGGGATGGAAATAGGTTTTCATCGTTCGTCCTCGTCGGTTCGCCGCGTCATGCACCCGGTGCGGTCGCTGCCGCTTCGACGCGCGCAGCAACGCCTGCACGCGCCAGCACCGCGTGGAGCAGCACATTCGTGCCGCGCGTCACGTCGTCGGGCAGCGCATCCTCGGCCTCGTTGTGCGACAGGCCGTCGACGCACGGGATGAACACCATCGCGGTCGGGAAGCGGCGTGCGAGCAGGATCGCGTCGTGGCCGGCGCCGCTGACGATCCGTTCGTTCGTGTAGCCGAACGCGGCCGCCGCTTGCGCGACCTGTTCCACGCAGTCGCGATCGAACGGCGTCGCCGGGCTGCGCCAGCAGGTGTCGATCGCGACCTGCACGCCACGCGCCGCAGCGACGCGCGCGCACGCATCGCGCAAGTCGCGCTCCATCGCATCGACTTCGGCATCGTCGTGATGACGCAGGTCGACCGTGAACGTCACGTCGCCGGCAATGGTGTTGCGCGACGCGTTGCGGATGCCGACCTGCCCGATCGTCGCAAGCCCGCGCGGCGCATGACCGGCGACGATCCGTTCCAGTTCGAGCGCCATCTGCGCGCTCGCGAAATACGCATCCTTGCGATACGGCATCGGCGTCGTGCCCGCATGCGCGGCCACGCCCGTCACGGTCACGTCGAGCCAGCGGATCGCCTGCCCGCCCGTGACGATGCCGATCGTCGCGCCGCTCGCCTCGAGCACCGGCCCCTGTTCGATATGCGCCTCGAAATACGCATCGACCGCGCCGCCCGTCGCGCGTGTGCCGCGATAGCCGCATGCGTCGAGTGCCGCGCCGAGCGTGACGCCGTCGGCGTCCTGCTTCGCGAGCGCGTCGGCGAGCGGCAACGCGCCGGTGAACACGGCCGAACCGAGCATCGCCGGCGCGAAACGCGCGCCCTCCTCGTTGGTCCATGACACGATCTCCAGCGGCTTGCCGGTCACGATGCCCGCGTCATTCAGCGTGCGCACGAGCTCCAGCGCGGCGAGCACGCCGTAGACACCGTCGAAGCGGCCGCCTTCGGGCTGCGTGTCGAGATGGCTGCCGATCAGCACCGGCGCGGCGTGCGCATCGGCGCCGTCGCGCCGCGCAAACAGGTTGCCGACTGCGTCGACGCTCACCGTCATCCCCGCGTCGCGGCACCACTGCGCGAACAGGTCGCGCCCGCGCCGGTCGTCATCAGTGAGCGCGAGGCGCCGCACGCCGCCGCGCGGCGTCGCGCCGACGCGCGCCATGTCCGCCAGGCTCTGCCACAAACGGGCGCCGTCGATTTCCAGCAGGTGTTCCATACGTACTCCGGATGAATGCTTTCGTTGATATTCAATGTGAGCCGAGCGCTTCGGCGGCGGCCGGTTGCGCCGCGCGGCGCGCGTCGAGCGCGACGATGCAAAGCAGCGAGATGCCGGCGAGGCACGTGTAGAACACCGCGAGCGGCCACCACTGGCCCGTGAAGCGATGCGCGAGCCACGTGCCGACGAGCGGCGTCAGGCCACCCGCGAGCGCGCCGCAGATCTGGTACGCAAGCGAGATCGCCGAATAGCGCACATGCGCGGGAAACACCTCGCTCACGAAACCCGCGATCACCGAATAGAAACCGGCCATGCACACCACCGCGAGCGCGATGCCCGCGACGAGCGACACGGACGTGCCGCCCTGCACGAGCATGAACATCGGATACGGCGACAGCATCGCGAGCAGCGCCGCGAGCTTCAGGAAGCGTGCGCCGCCGATGCGCTCAGCGGTCCATGCGGCGATCGGCTGCGCGACGAACTGGATGATCGCGACCGCGAACAGGCTGTCGAGGATCAGCGAACGCGATACGCCGACGTACTGCGTCGTGTACGCGATCATGAACGTGTTCGTGAAATAGACGCCCGCGATCCCGATCGTGTTCGCGCCGATGCAGAGGAACACGAGCCCCGACGCGGAACGGAACACTTCGGCGACCGGCAGCTTCACCGTGCGGTTCGCTTCCTTCACGCGCGCGAATTCCGGCGACTCGTTCACGCCGAGCCGGATCAGGATGCCGACCACGAGCAGCACCGAACTCGCAAGAAACGGCAGGCGCCAGCCCCACGCGAGGAAGTCGGCCTTGTCCATCGACGTGACCGCGCGGAACGCGATCAGCGACAGGATCAGCCCGGCCGGGCTGCCGAGCTGCGCGAACGACGCGAAGAACGTGCGGCGCCCCTGCGGTGCGTGCTCGCCCGCCATCAGCACCGCACCGCCCCATTCGCCGCCAACCGCGATCCCCTGCACGACGCGCAACGCGACGAGCAGCACCGGCGCGAGCACGCCCACCTTCGAATAATCGGGCAGCAGCCCGACGCAGACGGTCGCGACACCCATCATCATCAGTGTCGTCATCAGCGCCTTCTTGCGGCCGATGCGATCGCCGAGATGACCGAAGATGACGCCGCCGAGCGGGCGCGCGAAGAAGCCGACCGCGAACGTCGCGAACGACGCCATCGTGCTGACGAACGGGTCGTGCGACGGGAAATAGAGTTCGCCGAACACGAGCGCGGCAGCGGTCGCGTAGATGTAGAAGTCGTACCACTCGATCATCGTGCCGATGAACGCGGCCGTCGCGGCGCGTCCCGGCTGGGGGGTGGAGGAACGGGACTGGGTCATGCGGGCTCCTGACGCGCGCCGCTGCGACGCGACGCGCAATATCGTGATGGCAGCCGTCTGGCGCGGCCTCGCGCCGCACGCTGCGGCACCCCTCCTTTATCGGCGACCGCAAATCATTAGTCAAATTTCAAGTTATTATTCACTATATAAATTTAACTAATGCTCGCTTCAACGCCTCGCCCGGAGACCCGATGCGCCCCGACCTCGCCCCGTTCCTGAACGACCGCCTCGACTGGAACCTGCTGCGCACCTACCTGGTGATCATGCAGGAGCGCAGCGTGAGCCGCGCCGCCGCGCGGCTGCACGTCACGCAGCCGGCCGTGAGCCAGGCGTTGCGACGGCTCGAGGATGCGCTCGAGCGCCGGCTGATCGAGCGGCGCGGCGCGCACTTCGCGCCGACGCCGGCCGGCGAAGCCGTGTACCGGATCGCGAGCGACATCTACGGCGGCATCTCGCGCCTCGAAACGGAAATCGACGACAGCACGGCCGACCTGACCGGGTCGATCCGGCTGCTGACGGTGAGCCGCATCGAGTCGCCCGTCTACGACGAGTTCCTCGCGGACTTCCATCGCGCATACCCGCGCATCGACCTGCAGATCGAGGTGATGCGCTCGTCGGACATCCTGTCGTCGCTGTTGCAGAAGACGGCCACGGCCGGGCTCGGCCTGTGCCGCACGCCGCACGACAAGCTGGAGATGCGCTGCTTCCTGCGCCAGCGTTACGCGATCTACTGCGGCCGCCATCACCGGTTGTTCGGGCAGACGCAACTGCGGATGGACGATCTGCTCGCGGAGAATTTCGTGTCGTTCACGAGCGACCAGATCGGCGACAGCCTGTCGCCACTCACCGTATTCCGCGACCAGAAGGGCTTCACGGGGCGCATCGTCGCGTCGTCGCCGAGCCTCGAGGAAGTGCGGCGTCTGATCTTCGCAGGCTACGGAATCGGCTGCCTGCCCGAGCACATCGTGCGCGACGACATCGCGCAGCAGCGGCTGTGGCGGCTGCCGCCGGACGACGGGCTCGTCGATGTCGACGTGTTCCTGCTGTGGCATCGCGACCGCAAGATGAACGCGGCCGAGCACGCGTTTCTCGACGCGATGGAGCGCTGCATGCAGCGCTATTCGCTCGCGGAGCGGCTGGGGAAGTAAGGGCGCGAACGCGCCCGAGGAAGACGCCGGGCACACATGGCCCGGCGCGTCGCCATCGTCAGAAGCGATGCACGATGCCGAGCTGCACGCCGCGCGCATTCGCGCCCGGATACGCGAGCGGCAGGCCCGGGTTCGCCGCGCCGGCGAGCGTGTAGCCGGCCTGGTTGCGGTTGCGCAGGTAGGACAGCGCGCCGTAGAAGCTCGTGCGCTTCGACAGGTCGTACTCGTACATCAGCCCGAGCTGGTCCGCATTGTTGCCCTGCGACGACTGGTCGTGCAGATATGCGTAACCGAGCGCGACATAGTTGGCCGGGTTGAACTGGTATTTGACCGACAGCCCGTACACGCGCGAATCGATCCCGAAGTCGGCCCACTTCACCGCGGAGAAACCGCCGTACACGGTCGCCTTGCCGATCGCGTACGACGCGCCGGCCATGATCGTGCGATCGGTGGTGGCCGCCGTTGCGCTCTTCAGCCACTGGCCCGCGACGAACGCCGCGAACGGCCCGTGCTCGTAGGTCAGGTCGAACTGCTGGCTGGAGCCGGCCGAGCGCACGCCGCCCGCATCGCCGAACCCGAAATACAGCCCGCCCTGGAAACCGGCGATCTCCGGGCTCTGGTACGACAGCGTGTTGCTGGTGCGGAACGCGAACACGGTCAGGTTATCCATGCCGGACGCCTGCGTGACGCCGCCGAACGCGTCCTGCCCGCCCTGGTCGTTGAACAGCGGCGAATTCTGGCGGCCCGCGCGCACCTTGCCCCACTGCCCGGCGACGCCGACCCACGCCTGCCGGTTGAACATGCTGCCCGAACTCGCCAGCGAACCGTCGTTCGGGTTGAAGCCGTTTTCCAGCGCGAACTCGATCTTCTGCCCGCCGCCGATATCCTCGCCGCCCTTCAGCCCGAACCGGCTGCCCCACTGACCGCCCGAGCCGATCGCCGCCGTATAGCCGTTGCCGGTATTCACGTACTGCGCGAATTCGTCGATCACGCCGTACAGCGTGACGCCGTCCTGCGCGAGCGCGGCGCCCGATCCGGCGAGGCACGCGGCCGCCACCGTCATGCGAAGACCGGCGTGCACCGGCCACGCCCGGGGATCGCAGCCTCGGGCTTTCATTTGTTTAGTCATACTATTCAATAGAAAGAGAATGAAACGACGCCGGGCGCGGCAACTGCGCCGCACCGGCATCGCGGGATGGTGAATGTGGGTGAGAGCCTGGTGCAGGCGGCGCCAGGCTCGGCGCGACGCTCAGGCCGGCAGTGCGCCGGCCCGATGCGCGATGCGCGTGGTCAGTGGTGAACTTCGCCGCGCTCGATCGGCAGGATCAGGCGTTCGGGGATGCTGCGTCGCGACGCACGCGCGGCGACGTAATACAGCACGGCCGGCACGATCAGGCCGAGGATCCACGAGATGTCGGTGCCGCCGAGCGCGTCGACGAGCGGCCCCGTATAGATGTGCGTCGACATGAACGGCAGTTGCACCAGGATGCCGACCACGTAGATCGTGATCGCCATCACGTTCCAGCGGCCGTAGCGGCCATCCGGATCGGACAGCGCCGGCACGTCGTAGCGCGAGCGCGTGAAGCAGTAATAGTCGACCAGGTTGATCGCGCTCCACGGCGTGAAGAACGCGAGCAGGAACAGGATGAACGCGGTGAATTCCTTCAGGAACGAATGACGGCCCGCGAGGGCGATCAGCGTCGACACGCAGATCATCCCGAAGATGTAGACGAGACGACTCTTCGACGACACGGCACCCTTGCCGCGGAAACCGCTGACGATCGTCGCCATCGACATGAAGCTGCCGTACGCGTTGAGCGCCGTCACCGTCACCTTGCCGAACGCGATGCTGAAGTACAGCAGCGCGGCGACAGCACCCGTCGAGCCGAGACCGACGATATACGACACTTCGTGGTGCGCGAACTGGCCGCCGGCCAGCGCGGCCGCGAACACGCCGAACACCATCGCCGCCTGCGCGCCGATCACCGAACCCAGGCCGACCGCGAGGAACGTCGCGACCGACGACGTCGAGCGCGGCAGGTAGCGCGAATAGTCGGCGACGTACGGGCCGAACGCGATCTGCCACGACGCGGACAGCGACATCGACAGCAGGAAGCTCGCGAGCGAGAAATGCTTGTTCGCGAGCAGCGCGCCGATGTCGTGGTTCGCGAACAGCTGCGAGAACATGTAGACGAACGCAACGATGCCGACCACGCTCGCGATCCGGCCGACGAAGTGGATCGCGCGATAACCGAACACGGTCAGCACGACGATCACGGCCGCGAACAGCAGGATGCCGGCCGCGTCGTCGACGTGCAGCAGCTGCGCGACGGCCTGCCCGGCCAGCACCGAGCCGCTTGCGGAAAAGCCGATGTACATCAGGCACACGAGCACGATCGGGATCATCGCGCCGTACACGCCGAACTGCACGCGGCTCGAGATCATCTGCGGCAGCCCGAGCTGCGGGCCTTGCGCGCCGTGCAGCGCCATCACCGCGCCGCCGACGAGCTGGCCGAGCAGCAGCGCGACCAGCGACCAGAACACGTCGCCGCCGAGCACGACCGCGAGCGCGCCCGTGACGATGGCCGTGATCTGCATGTTGGCCGACAGCCACAACGTGAACTGGCTCAGCAAGCCGCCGTGGCGCTCGGCGTCGGGAATGAAGTCGATCGAGCGTACCTCGATCAGGCCGCCGGCTTTTCCACTGGGATTCGTTGACACGGGGAAATCTCCAAAATACTCAGGATCGCGAATGGTTTGAACAAGACAGGAATCTGCGAGCCGCCCTTTCGGCTCTTCGGGTGCGGGGCGCCGTGGATCGCCGGCATGCGCCACGCACGCACGGTCTGCACGCTGGCGCGCAAGCGACACGACGTGTGCCGACATTGCCAGCGGATGATCTTGTATATACAACTTGCGAGATATCGGTGATTACCCGGTATCGATCCATTTTGGAAATTGTCCGAACAATCGCGATGCGTCGGGCCGGTTTTGCCGCCGATCTGACGTTGGAAAAATGAAAGGTCAGGCGCCGGTGGATGGCGCCTGATCGGGCGCGGCCGTCATGTCGGCGGCGGGGAGCAGGTTCAGCATGCGCCGCGCGACTTCGATGTCGCGCGCGTGCAGCCATTCGTCGTAGTCGTCGCGGCGCAGGATCACGACGCCCCGCTTCTCGTCGCCGGGCCGATGCATCCGCGAGAACAACGGATGGTCGTCGGCGTTCACCGTGAGCATCGCCATGCCGACGCATGCGCGGCCGTCGCCGCCTTCGTAGCGCCGCCAGATGCCGGCGACGCAGCACGGTTGCCAGCCGTCGACGCCGATCCGGTGCCACACGTTGCGGCCGCTCTCGTAGCACGGCTCGCAGATCCAGCGCACCGGGATCAGGCAGCGCTGGCCGTTGCGCCAGGCGTTGCCGTACAACCGCGACGAGCCGACCGTTTCAGCCCGTGCGTTCACCGTGTCGAGCTTCCTGCTTTTTCGGCCGTTCTCGTCGATCCGTTCGGGCTGCATGAATTTCGGCCAGAAGCCGAACACGGCCGCAACGACCGCAAGGCCGTCGCCGTCGGCGCGCACAAGCGGCGCCGCGTAGTCGGGATAGACATCGGGTGCCCACGGGTCGCGGCGGTACAGATCGCCGATGCCGATCTTCAGTTCACTGATGCCCGGGTCTTCGCCGGGGGCGCGGTAGTGGGTGCACACGGTTCGGCGAACGATGGAAGCAATGTTTCCATCGTAGGTCAGCGCGGGGGTCGCGATCGCGCTATCGCTTTATATGACGAAACAATTTTACGAATCGATGATGCGCCGTGATCCGGCCGACGCCCGCCGTCACCGCGCGCCGCGACGGCGCGATGCATACAGGCAGATCAGTTCCAGCGCGATCGTCGCGCCGGCCAGCGACGTGATTTCCGCATGATCATACGGCGGCGACACCTCGACCACATCCATGCCGACCAGGTTGATGCCTTCCAGGTGCCGCAGGATCTCGAACGCCTGATGGCTCGACAGCCCGCCCGCGACCGGCGTACCGGTGCCCGGCGCGAACGCCGGGTCGAGACAGTCGATATCGAAGGTCAGATACACGGGATGATCGCCGACGCGCTCGCGAATGCGCGCGGCGACCGCGGCGGGCGTCGACGCATGCACGCGGCGCGCATCCTGGATGTCGAATCCCATCGGTTCGTCGTTGGTGGTCCGGATGCCGACCTGGGCCGACCGCTCGGGCACGACCCACCCTTCGCGCGCCGCGTGATAGAACATCGTCCCGTGATCGATACGCTTGACGTCGCGGTCGGGCCACGTGTCGGTATGCGCATCGAAATGCACGAGCGACAGTGGCCCGTGCACCTTCGCATGCGCCTTCAGCAACGGATACGTGATGAAGTGATCGCCGCCGAGCGTCAGCATCGCGCAGCCGCGCGCGAGGATCGCATCGGCATGCCGCTCGATCGCGCCCGGCACCGATTCCGGCTGCCCGAGATCGAATGCGCAATCGCCATAGTCGACCGCGGCCAGCACGTCGAACGGATCGAACGACCACGGCCACGGGCGCTCCCACGCAATGCCGGTCGACGCGATCCGCAACCCGCGCGGGCCGAAGCGCGTGCCGGGCCGGTGCGATGCGGCGGAATCGAACGGCACGCCGGTAATCGCGAGGTCGACGCCATCGAGATCGCGGCTGAAACGCCGGCGCATGAAGCTCGTCGCGCCCGCGAAGGTCGGTTCGGCTTGTGTGCCGTAGAGGCTGTCGCGCGTGAACGCGAGATCGTTCTGGCTCATCGTCGGATTCCTGTCTGAAGGGGACACGGTCGCGCTGCCGGCGACCTCGTGCCCGATTCTGCCGTCAGCGCATCCGACGAAAAATATGAACTAACATAAGCTGACTTCACGAAACGCGATGTATCACCATGCTGACCCGACTGAGAGACATGGATTTGCAGTTGCTGCGGCTGTTCCTGACGATCGTCGAAAGCGGCGGCTTCAGCGCCGCGCAGGGCACGCTCGGGATGGCGCCGTCGACGATCAGCACGCAGATGGCCAAGCTCGAGACCCGTCTCGGGTTCCGGCTGTGCGACCGCGGCAAAAGCGGGTTCCGGCTGACGCCGAAGGGCGAACGCGTGCTGCAGTCGACGCGGCGGCTCCTGCAGGCGATGGACGTGTTCACACGCGATACGCAGCACGTGTCGGGTACGTTGCTCGGCGAGTTGCGCATCGGCCTGTCCGAGCGGCTCGCGCCGGACATCGTCGAATCGATCGCGGCGGCCGTCGGCCGCTTTCGCGAGCAGGCGCCGGACGTGCTGATCGAGATGATCGCGGTGCCGCCCGACGAGCTGGAGCGCAGGTTGCTGAAGAGCGAGCTGCAGCTCGCGATCGGCTACTTTTCGGGCCACCAGGCCGGGCTGCACTATGCACCGCTGTTCGTCGAACACCAGTCGCTGCATTGCGGCGCCCGGCATCCGCTGTTCGCGAAGAAGACCGTGTCGGTCAACGACATCGCGCGCACGAGCAACGTCGCGCGGCTCTACAAGACGAACACGTCGGGTGCGGCGCTGCGCAACGCGCAACCGACCGCGTTCTCCGAGAACGTCGACGCCGACGTGATCTTCATCCTGTCCGGCGCGCATGTCGGCTTCCTGCCCGACCACGTCGCGGCGCCATGGGTGGCCGCCGGGAAGATGCGCAGGCTGCTCGCGAGCAAGCTGAGCCACACGGTCGAATTCCAGCTCGCGACGCCGAGGAACTGCGACGGCAGCGAAGCGCTCGATGCATTCACCGCTGCGCTCGCCGAACAGTTCGGCGGGCTTGACGGCTTCGCGAGCCAATAGCCGGCGCGCGTCGCCCCCTTCCGCTTCAGACGAGCCGGTCCGATGCGACGACCTGCACGCCCGGCCGCGCGTCGAGCGCCGCGTCGAGCAGCGCGCGGGCGATTTTCCGCGCGGGGTTCACGCGCCACTTCGCCGGCAACACGGGTTGCGCGACGTTCAGCGCGAACACCAGCATCCGCTCGCCGACCCTGAATTCATCGCGGCTGCCGCCGATCAGGCCCGGCCGCACGTACGTGAGCGACGCGAACCCGACACCGGCGAGCGCCTGCTCGACCTCGCCCTTGACGCGGTTGTAGAAGATGCGCGACGCAGGATCCGCGCCGAGTGCGGAATTCAGGACGTAAGTCGGCGTGCCGTACCGGTGCGCGAGCCGCGCGACCGCCAGCGGATAGTCGTGATCGACGCGCCGGAACGCCGCCTGCGACCCGGCGGCCCGCATCGTGGTGCCGAGCGTGCAGATCACGGCATCGGCCTGCCACCAGTCGGCCTCGCCGGGCAGATGATCGAAATCGACTTCCAGCGCGCGCATCTTCGGATGCGGCGACAACGGCCGGCGCGCGAGGACGATCACATGATCGACCCGCGCATCGGCGAGCGCGACTTCGAGGACGTGGCGCCCGACGAGTCCGGTCGCGCCGACGAGCAGCAGTTTCATGTCCGGTTCTTCCGTGTGAAGCCTGCGTTGGCGGGCCGGAAGCGGCCCGGTTTCCGGCTTTCCACATGATGGTCGGCCGCCCCGGCGCAGACAACCCTCCCACATCTCGAAAAATTACAAGCCGCACGCGTTGCATATCTCGAAACGGTCTCGCGGTGCTGCCGGCTTCGGGCCACTCCGCGCATCAGCTTGTCGCCCATGTGCGCGTCGAATAGCCATTTCCATCGTACCCCATCCCGTTGAATGGCTATTGATGTCCGGCCGGCGGTCGAGCCGGAGGGCTTTACCGTGGGCCCGATCCTGCTCACGCAACCAACCGCGGAGCACTGGACGCCGCAGCATCCGAGCGAGCCGTTCCTCGCGCGCATTCGCCATGTGCCGGTCAAGGTCGCGATGCTGGAGAACGCGGACCACTATCACTCGAACAACCGGGGTTATCTCAGATAGTCGATGCGTTTTATCGTGATGTGACGGCGCAACACGTTGAACCCCGCGCGCTCCCCTGACAAAAGGCACACGCGCGGGCAGCCGTTTCAGATCGGCTTCTACACCGGCACCGGTGCGCTAACCGGAAGGCCGCCGATGCGCACGTTGCGCATCGGCGTCTCCGTGTCAGGTGCCCGCGTCAAACATGCAACGCGTGCCCGAGCGCGCGGAGCGCGGCCTCCTGCAGCGCTTCGCCGAGCGTCGGGTGCGCGTGGATCGTGCCGCCGATGTCCTCCAGCCGCGCGCCCATCTCCAGCGATTGCGAAAACGCCGCGGCCAACTCCGACACACCGCGCCCGACGGCCTGCCATCCGACGATCAGGTGGTTGTCGCGCCGCGCGACCACGCGCACGAACCCGTCGGTCGCCTGCAGCGTCATCGCGCGTCCGTTCGCCGCGAACGGGAACGACGCGCTCACGCAATCGACGCCGGCCGCATGCGCGTCGTCCGGCGACCAGCCGGCCGTCACGATCTCGGGGTCGGTAAAGCACACGGCCGGAATCGACGCGGGCATGAACTTGCGGCGCCGGCCGGCGATCAGCTCGGCCACCATCTCGCCCTGCGCCATCGCGCGATGCGCGAGCATCGGTTCGCCGGCGACGTCGCCGATCGCCCAGACGTTGCGCATCGACGTCCGGCATTCGTCGTCGATCCGCAGCGCGCGGCCGTTGCGATCGAGCCGCAGCGACTCGAGCCCGAAGCCGTCGACGCGCGGCCGGCGGCCGACCGCGACCAGCACGCGATCGGCCGGCAGCGTCTGCTCGGCGCCGTCGGCCGCCTGCACGCGCACCGCGCCGTTTTCCGCGAGCCCGAGCACCTTGTGGCCGAGCCACAGCCGGACACCGAGCCGCGCGAGCGAATCGGCAACCGGCCGCGCGAGTTCGGCATCGTACGCAGGCAACACGCGCTCCGCCACTTCGACGACGCTGACTTCGACGCCGAGCTTGCGGTAGACGATCCCGAGTTCGAGCCCGATATACCCGGCACCGACGACGACCAGCCGCTTCGGCAACGTCGTGGGCGATAGTGCTTCGGTGGACGACACGACAGGTCCGCCGAACGGCATCGACGGCAGTTCGACCGGTTCGGAGCCGGTCGCGAGCAACAGGTGCTCGCAACTGATCTGCGCCGAGTGGCCGCCCGAGACGACTTCGACGGTCTTGCCGTCGATCACGCGTGCGTCGCCATGCAGCACGCGCACGCCGTTCTTCTTGAGCAGCGCGCCGACGCCGCGCGTCAGCCGGTCGACGATGCCATCCTTCCACGCGACGCTTTGCGCGATGTCGATCTCGGGCGTGCGCACGCGAATCCCGAGTGCCCCTTCGCCGGCCTGGCCGCACGCCTGTTCGAATGCGTCGGCCACGTGGATCAGCGCCTTCGACGGAATGCAGCCGATATTCAGGCACGTGCCGCCGAGCCGGTCGCGCTCGACGAGCACGGTCGGAATGCCGAGCTGGCCGGCCCGGATCGCGGCGACGTAGCCGCCCGGGCCGCCGCCGATCACGAGCAGCGTGGTGTGTTCGTTTTTCATCGCGCTCACTCCACGAACAGCAGTGCCGGGCGTTCGAGCACCCCGCGCACGGCCTGGATGAATTCGGCCGCATCCGCGCCATCGACGACACGATGGTCGAACGACGACGACAGATTCATCATCTTGCGCGCGACGACCGCGCCGTCGCGAATCATCGGCCGCTCGACGATCCGGTTCACGCCGACGATGCCGACCTCGGGATGATTGATGACCGGCGTCGACACGATGCCGCCGAGTGCGCCGAGGCTCGAAATCGTGATCGTCGAGCCGCTGAGTTCGTCGCGCTGCGCACGGTTCGTGCGCACCGCATCGGCGAGCCGCGCGATTTCGGCCGAGATCGACCACACGTCGCGCGCTTCGGCATGACGCAGCACGGGCACCGTGAGGCCGCCATCCGTCTGCGTCGCGACGCCCATGTGCACCGCGCCGTAACGCGTGACGACACCCGCTTCATCGTCGAAGCGCGCATTGATCTGCGGGAAGTCGCGCAACGCGATCACCATCGCACGGATCAACAGCGGCAGCGGCGTGAGGCGGCCGCGCGTGTCGCCGTAACGACGATTCAGGTCGGTACGCAACGATTCGAGTTCGGTGACGTCGATTTCCTCGACGTAGCTGAAGTGCGGAATGCGGCGCTTCGCCTCCTGCATCTTGCGCGCGATCGCGCGCCGCAGGCCGATCAACGGCACTTCGGTTTCGTCGTGGCGTTCGTCGTAGCCGTGCGCTTGCGATGCTCGCGCCGCGCCGCTGCCCGTGCGCGCATACGCATCGAGATCCGTATGCAGGATCCGACCTGCGTCACCCGTGCCGCGTACGTAGCGCAACTCGACACCCATGTCCCACGCGCGCTGACGCACGGCCGGCGACGCGAGCGGTCGTTCGCCCGGCGCGAGCGCCGCGCGCGGCTGCGCCGCAGGTTCCGCCCGACGCGGTTCCGCAGGCGCACGTTTCGCGTCATGACGCGGCGCCGCAGGCTTTTCAGCCGGCACGTCGGCAACCGGCTTCGACGCTGCCGCCGCAACCGGTGAGGTTTCTACCTTTGTTTCCCGCACCGGTGCGCCGGCCTTCAGGTTGCCGTCGCCTTCGACCTCGAGACGAATCAGCTCGCTGCCGACCGCCATCATCTCGCCGATGCGGCCGCCGAGTTCGAGCACCCTCCCCGTCACCGGCGACGGAATCTCGACCGCCGCCTTGTCGGTCATCACGTCGGCGAGCGGCTGGTCTTCCTTGATCGTCTGTCCGACTTCCACATGCCAGGCCACCAGCTCGACCTCGGCGATCCCTTCGCCGATATCCGGCATCTTGATGACATGAATCCCCATCTCACGCCTCCATCACGCGTCGCAACGCTTCGCCAACCCGGGCCGGCCCCGGAAAGTACGCCCATTCCTGCGCATGCGGATACGGCGTATCCCAACCCGTCGTGCGCTCGATCGGCGCTTCGAGGTGGTAGAAGCAATGTTCCTGAACCAGCGACACCAGTTCCGCGCCATAACCGCAGGTGCGGGTCGCCTCGTGCACCACGACGCAGCGCCCGGTCTTGCGCACCGACGCGACGATCGTGTCGAGATCGAGCGGCCACAGCGTGCGCAGGTCGATCACTTCCGCGTCGATGCCCGTTTCTTCGGCCGCGGCGAGCGAGACGTGCACCGTCGTGCCGTACGTCAGCACCGTCACGTCGTTGCCCGGCCGCACCACGGCGGCCGTATCGAGCGGCACCGTGTAGTAGCCCTCGGGCACCGCGCTCGCCGGATGCTTGAGCCACGACGTGACGGGCCGTTCGTGATGGCCGTCGAACGGCCCGTTGTACAGCCGTTTCGGCTCGAGGAAGATCACCGGATCGTCGTTCTCGATCGACGCGATCAGCAGCCCTTTCGCGTCGTACGGATTCGACGGCATCACCGTGCGCAGACCGCACACCTGCGTGAACATCGCCTCCGGGCTCTGGCTGTGCGTCTGGCCGCCGTAGATGCCGCCGCCGCACGGCATCCGGATCGTCATCGGCGCGATGAACTGGCCGGCCGAGCGATAACGCAGCCGCGCGCCTTCCGACACGATCTGGTCGGATGCCGGGTAGAAATAATCCGCGAACTGGATCTCGCACACCGGGCGCAGCCCGTACGCACCCATCCCCACTGCCACCCCGACGATCCCGCCTTCGGAGATCGGCGCATCGAACACGCGCGACTTTCCGTATTTGTTCTGCAGTCCTTCGGTACAGCGGAACACGCCGCCGAAATACCCGACGTCCTGCCCGAACACGACCACGTCGCTGTCGCGCCCGAGCATCACGTCCATCGCGGAGCGCAGCGCCTGGATCATCGTCATCGGCTGCGCCGCCGTGCCTGTCTCGAGTTGAGCCATGGTCATGCTCCCAGTTCCTGGCGCTGACGGCGCAGGTGCGCGGGCAGCTCCTTGTACACGTCGTCGAACATCGAGGCCGGCGACGGAATCCGGTCGTCGGCCAGCGTCCCGTATTTCTCCGCTTCCTTCTGCGCGGCGATCACCTCGGCCTCGAGTTCGGCCGTCAGCGCTTCGTGCGCGCTGTCCGACCAGATGCCCTTGACGATCAGGTGGCGCTTGAAACGGTCGATCGGATCGCCGAGCGGAAAATGGGACCAGTCGTCGCTCGGCCGGTACTTGGTCGGGTCGTCGGACGTCGAATGCGCGCCCGCGCGGTACGTCACCCACTCGATCAGCGTCGGGCCGAGGTTGCGGCGCGCGCGTTCGGCCGCCCAGCTCGATGCCGCGTAGATCGCGAGGAAGTCGTTGCCGTCGACGCGCAACGACGCGATCCCGCAGCCGACGCCGCGCCCCGCGAACGTCGTGCCTTCGCCGCCCGCGATCGCCTGGAATGTCGAGATCGCCCACTGGTTGTTGACGACGTTCAGCACGACCGGCGCGCGGTACACGTGCGCGAACGTGAGCGCGGTATGGAAGTCGGCTTCGGCCGTCGCGCCGTCGCCGATCCACGCGGACGCGATTTTCGTGTCGCCCTTGATCGCCGACGCCATCGCCCAGCCGACCGCCTGGATGAACTGCGTCGCGAGATTGCCGGAAATGGAGAAAAAGCCCGCGTCGCGATCCGAGTACATCACGGGGAGCTGGCGGCCTTTCAGCGGATCGCCTTCGTTCGACATCAGCTGGCAGATCATCCGCTCGAGCGACACGTCGCGCGCGATCAGGATGCTCTGCTGCCGGTAGGTCGGGAAGCACATGTCGCCGTCGCGCAGCGCCATCGCGTGCGCGGTGCCGATCGCCTCTTCGCCGAGGCTCAGCATGTAGAACGAGATTTTCTTCTGGCGCTGCGCGATCATCATGCGCGCGTCGAAGATGCGGGTCTTGAGCATCGCGCGCAGCCCGGCAATCAGCCGCGCATCGTCGAGGTCCGGCGCCCACGGGCCGACGGCTTCGCCGCGGTCGTCGATCACGCGCACCAGGCTGCGGGCGAGATGGGCGGTGTCCACCGCGGCAACGTCGATCGGCGGGCGGCGAACCGCGCCGGCCGGCGATAGATGCAAATAGGAAAAGTCCGTCTTGCAGCCCGGGCGCCCGGTGGGCTCCGGCACATGCAGACGCAATGGCTCTGACAGGCTCATCGTGTCGTCTCCACGCTCGATTGTGTCTCACGCTGATAGGAACGCGCGGCCGGTTGCCGGCCTGCGCGCGGGCTGGCGCGCGGATAAGCACGCCAACCTTGGGAATCTATGCAATGCCGCGCCGGCCGTCGATGACTAACCCGCTCGATCGCGGTGAGCATATTTGCCATGATAGGCGCGGGATGGCGGGATGGCGTGCCCGGGGTGGCCGGTTGGCGCCGGCTGCCGGTCACGCGGTGCCGTGCCCCTGCGATCCGGGGCCGGAGAGGAATTCGCGGCCGTCGCCGCGATTGACGTCGAACGCAAGATCGGGAGGCGAGTGGCGCCGGCGACCCACGCTGAACCGGGCGGCAACCAACATCAGTGGGACGTCGATCGCCGATAAACCCGGTCGATCGACGGGGAACCGCGCGAATACGGAGCGCGGCAAACCGGTCGAACGCGCGTGCCGGGTGGACGGCCACCCGCACCCACCCGGCGACTTTCAGTTTCAGCTGCCTTGTGCGGGCGTGAATACGCCGCGAAAACGCATCTTCCCCGACGCGAGGCGACCGTATGCTTCGGTGGCCTCGTCCAGCGCAAATGTTTCGACGATCGGTTTGACCTTGCCTTTGGCGGCGAGGTCCAGCACCTCGCTCAGGTAACGCAGACCGCCGTGAGTCGATCCGATGACCTGCTGACGCATCATGTGGAACGGCTTGCTCTGCGACGCGATCGAGAACGGCTTGGTGAAATCGAGCCCGCAGAGGATCACCCGGCCGTCGACGCGCAAGCCGGCCATCACTTCCTCTGCAGTACTGAACTCATTGGTCGTGACCAGCAGCACGTCCGCGCCACCCAGATCGCGCAGTTCCGCACCGTTTGCCACGACCTGGTCCGCGCCCAGCCGGGTCGCCAGGTCGCGTTTGTCCGCGGAATGCGTGATCGCGATGGTCTCGAAACCGCACGCCCGGGACAATTGCAGCGCCACGTGTCCCAGGCCACCGATCCCGAGCACGGCGACCTTCTCGTGTGGTTGCGGCGCCGCATCACGCAGGCCGCTCCACGTCGTGTAGCCGGCGCACATCATCGGCGCGGCATCGACATAGGCGAGCCCGTCGGGCAACAGCACCGTCCCCTCGGCCGCCACCGCGATGTACTCCGCATGCCCGCCCTGCGATGCGAACCCGGTGGTCCGCGGCGCGTCGCAGTTCACGGCCGTCTGGCCGGACAGCGGACGATGCTCGCGACAGTACGCGCAGCGACCGCACGCGGACTGCACCCAGGTCGTGCCGATCCGGTCGCCCACCCTTCGCGCATGCACACCGGCGCCCACTTCGACCACTTCCCCAACCACCTCATGGCCGGGTGTCTGCGGGTAAATGTCGCCGCCGTAGCCCTGCGTCGCCCAGACGTCCGTATAACACATGCCGGACGCGTGGACCTTCACCAGCACCTGCCCCGGCCCGGCTTGCGGAACCGGCACTTCCCGGACTTCCCAGGGCCGATTGGCGCCGGTCATCACGATCGCCTTCATCTTCATTGCCTGCTCCTTGTTCAACCGAACGTAGCGTTCATCGCCCAATCCGTCGGCGCCTGTCGCCGCGACGTCGTTGCCACGGCGGCCGGTGGATGCGATGACGAAGGCCCTAGTCTAGAAAAGGCGCATTATCATGACAATCTCGCCAATCTTTATGTCACGATGAATTCAGCTCATCAATTGAAAAGCGGCGATCTGTTCTCGCTCAATGTGTTCCTCGCCGCGGCGACGCACCTCAGTTTTCGCGCGGCGTCGATCGAGCTCGACGTCACGCCGTCGGCAGTCAGTCATTCGATCAAGAGCCTCGAGCAGCGTCTGGGTGTTCGCCTGTTCAACCGCACGACGCGCAGCGTGTCGCTGACGGATGCCGGCGAACGACTCGTCGAAAAGCTCCGCCCCGCGATCTCTTCAGTTGCGGAGGCGATGCTCGCGGTCGACGGGCTGCGCGACACGCCCAGCGGCACCGTGCGCATCAACGCCAGCGAAGGCGCGATCCGCATGGTGCTGAAACCGGTGCTCGCGGGTTTCCTGCGCGACTACCCGCAGGTCCACCTCGACATCGTGACGGACGGGAAGCTCGGCGACATCGTGGCCGGCGGATTCGATGCGGGGATCCGGCTGGCCGAGGCCGTGCCGCAAGACATGATCGCGGTGCGCGTGTCCGACCCGGTGCGCTTCGCCGTGGTTGCGTCGCCGGCCTATTTCGCGGCGCGCGGGCGCCCCGAGGTGCCGCAGGATCTGCACGGGCACGACTGCATCCGCTTTCGCTTCGACAGCGGCGCGATCTATCGCTGGGAGTTCGAGCGTCGCGGCGTCGTCGAAACGGTGAATGTCGGCGGCCCGCTCACGCTGACCGATCAGCCGCTGATGGTCGATGCCGCGATCGACGGCATCGGGATCGCGTTCGTACCGGATCATCTCGTCCGCGATGCGCTGCGCGACGGACGTCTCGAACGCGTGTTGATCGACTGGTGTCCGGTCATGCCGGGGCTATGTCTGTATTACCCCGGTCATCGGCACGTGTCGGGTGGGCTGCGTGCGTTGATCGATACGTTGCGTATGCCGTCTTCCGGTGCCGATCGAGGTTGACCGGCTGTGTTGACGAACGCATGAGCGAGGTATGAATCGCTGCCTAGCGCGTCGAGAAGGATCATCACGTCCGATGCAATGCCGCAAAAACAAAAAACCCGCGAGCGCTCGATTTCTCGCGGGTTTTCGGACCTTCATGGAATCGCATGGAAGCGTTCGTGGTGCCGGGGACCGGACTTGAACCGGCAAGCCAATTAAGGCGGCGGATTTTCGTCACACTGCTTCTTTCGAAGCCGGCGTCGCGTGCGCGATGCCGTTCGTGCGCTGGACTATGCCTTCACCGTCGCGCGCGGGCGTGACCGCTGCCCATGCGCCTTAGGCGCCCCCCGTCTAGTCTCTACACCTTCCTCGCGGGTGCCGCGAGGCTTGGCTCGGCGTTGCCTCGATGCGCGCATCAGGGGTTTCACCGAATTTGAAGGGTTCTGCACCGACCGTTTCCGACCGGGCACTCAATCGTGTTTAAGTCCGCTATGTTTACCAATTTCATCACCCCGGCAAGAGGGCGGACCGGATTCTACCACTGCCCGGCCAGATCTTCCGCATTTGACCCTGTCAGGCCCCTCCCGGTCGTGGGCACCCGATTTCACCGTCACAGCCCCGGTCGCCCACACCTGCTGCCGTACTACGCCCGCCGTCGAATCTCGAACGCATGATGATCTCCGCGTACCGGCCGAATCGATACCGTTATTCAGCACCCAACCTTTCATTCGTGGCGCGGCAATATTAAGGTTTGCTTGATATCGACTCGCGCATACCGCTTACGTTATCGCGCCGAATTCATTGAATATCCGCCGTTCCGCACGATTCAAGCGATCCCCTTAATCCCGCCTTAAGCTTCGCCGTGCTAGCGCCAGCAATGCTTTCGGGCAATCACAGCCGGGTCGCGAAGTTTGTCACCGAATGGAAATATACGCGGCATAGCCTGACCCGCGTTGCCCGTAACAGACGGTAATACGCGCATTTCGCTCATCCCGCACGATCCATTCAGTTAGGAAAACATAATGTTAAGAAAGCCCCTGTTAACCGTCATGTCAGCATCGGTCTTTCTTGCCGCCTGCGGCGGCGACGACGCAACCTCCACGCCCGGTGTCGCGCCGACCAATACCGCGGCCGTACCGAACACCGCCACCGCGTCCGGCTATACGTTGACCGTATTCGCGAAAGCGCCCACGTCCAGCGACAAGCCCGACTCGATCGTCCAGTTCAACAACACGGTCTTCATCGGCTATCAGAAAGCCGGCGACGTAAAGGACGGCTCCGTGCCGGGCCTGACCAACGACGTCGTGCAATACGACCTGAGCGGCAACGTGCTCAAGACGTATACGGTGCCGGGCCACGTCGATGGACTGATGGCTCGCGCCGATACGAACACGCTGTGGGCGATGGCCAACGAGGACGGCAATCCCGAACTGACGATCATCGACCTCAAGGCCGGCACGCAGAAAACCTACGCGCCGACCGTCAATCCGACCGCACACGGCGGCGGCTTCGACGACATGCAGTTGCTCAACGGGAACATCTATGTGAGCGCATCGAACCCGACGACACCCGGCACCGTCGCACCGACGGTCGGCCAGCTCACGCTGAATGCAAACGGCACGACGTTCGACGTCGCGCCCGTGCTCGCCGGCAACGCGCAGGCCACCGACCTGACGCCGTCCGTCGGCGGATCGCCGAATCCGACTTTCAATCAGTCGGTGACACTGAGCCTGACGGACCCTGATTCCGAGGCGATCGATTCCGCCGGCGATCTCGTGCTCGACAGCCAGGCCGACGGCAAGCTGGTGTTCCTCCATAACCCGGGCGCAAGCCAGACCGTCAGCGTATTGACGCTCACGCTCTTCAACGACAAGGACGGCCCCATCTATCCGGTCGACGATACGCGCTGGGTGCCCGCGCCGGGACCGCAAGGCAAGACCTTCATGTTGTTCACCGACGCCAGCAACACGACCTACCGCGTCGACGCATCGTTCTCGCAAGGCGACGCCTACAGTGCCGGCCAGGGTCAGGTGATGAAGCTGGATACGAAGTCGGGCCACCTGACACCCATCGCGACGAGTGTCGGCAACGCATCCGCCCTTCAGGACCCGCACGGCATGCTGTTCGTCGCGCTGTAACGTCAACCGCCGGCGGCACGAGCGTCGCCGTCGAGCCTGATCGCGTCCGATTGCCCCGTCGCGCAGACATGTGCGCGACGGGGCACCACGCGTTCCGACGACGGAATCGCGCACGCGGTCGCTTTCGCCGATACAATCGACAGCGGCGTTGCCCTCCGATCCTTCACACGATTCCGTTCGTGCCCTTTCGGGCCTTCCCTGCTCGTGCGTCATCGCGAAGTCACAAACGTTTTCGATAATTTTCCCTGCCGAAAACGTTTACATCGCGTTATTTAATGACCTCGACCATCAAGGATGTCGCTGCCCTCGCGGGCTTCTCGATCGCCACCGTCTCGCGCGCGATCAACGCCCCGCATACCGTCAGCCCCGCCACGCTGCAAACGATCCGCACCGCGATCGACACGCTGCAATTCCGCCCGAGCCCGCTCGGCCGGCAACTGCGCGGCGAACGCACGCGACTCGTCGGCGTCGTCGTGCCGACGCTGTCGAACCCCGTGTTCGCCGACTGCCTGCAAGGCATCGACGAGCTCGCGACCGCGGCCGGCTTCAAGTTGATCCTGATGACGACCGAGTACGACGCGGCGCGCGAGCGTCACGCGATCGAGACGCTGCGCGAGCAGCGCGTCGAAGGCTTGATCCTCACCGTCGCCGACGCGGACACGCACCCGCTGCTCGACATGCTCGATCGCGACGGCCCGCATTACGTGCTGATGCACAACGACACGCAGCGCCGTCCGTCGGTGTCGGTCGACAACCGTCGCGCCGCGTATGACGGCGTGAGGCTGCTGACCGCGCGTGGCCACCGCCGCGTGCTGATGCTGGCCGGCTCGCTCGCCGCATCGGATCGCGCACGCCAGCGTCATCTCGGTTACGCGCAGGCCCTCGAGGAAAGCGGCGTCGCCACGCTGCCGCCGGTCGAAGTCGACTTCAACGCGCCCGAGCTGCCCGACGCGGTGCTCGCGCATCTCACCGCACAGGCGACGCGCCCGACCGCCCTCTTCTGCAGCAACGACCTGCTCGCGATGGTCGTGATGCGCGGCCTGCGCCGAGCAGGCTTCTCGATCCCGGACGACCTGTCGGTGCTCGGCTTCGACGGGATCGCGATCGGCGAATTGCTCGCGCCGCCGCTCGCGAGCGTCGCGACACCGAACCGCGACATCGGCCGCCACGCATGGCAGCGTCTCGTCGAATGCATCGGCGGCGCGACGATCGAACGCACGTCGCTGATCCTGCCGCACGTGGTGCGCGACGGCGCGACGGTCGCGCCGCCGGCCACCGACCTGCAATTGCGCAAGGCCTGAACACGCACGCCCCGCCAGCACGCACCCGACAACCACACCACCCCAGCGCCACACACTCGCCCGGAGACCTACCGTGTCCTTTCGCCTGACCTCGCTGCTGCGCGCGCTCGCCGCGCCGCTCGCCTGCGCCGCGCTCATCGCGGGCGCGCCCGCCGCCCACGCCGACGAATCGGCGATCTGCTACAACTGCCCGCCCGAATGGGCCGACTGGGCCGCGCAGATCGCGGCGATCAAGCAGAAGACCGGCATCCGCGTGCCGTTCGACAACAAGAACTCGGGCCAGGCAATCGCGCAGTTGATCGCCGAGCAGAAGAGCCCGGTGGCCGACGTCGTCTACCTCGGCGTATCGTCGGCATTCCAGGCGAAGGACAAGGGCGTGATCGCGCCGTACAAGCCCGCGCACTGGAACGACATTCCCGCGAACCTGAAGGACCCGCAAGGCTACTGGTTCGCGATCCACTCGGGCACGCTCGGCTTCTTCGTGAACAAGGACGCGCTCGACGGCAAGCCGGTGCCGCGCTCGTGGGCCGATCTGCTGAAGCCTGAATACAAGGGCATGGTCGGTTATCTCGATCCGTCGAGCGCATTCGTCGGTTATGCGGGCGCGGTCGCGGTCAACCAGGCGCTCGGCGGCAGCCTCGACAACTTCAAGCCGGCACTCGACTGGTTCCGCAAGTTGAAGGCGAACGCGCCGATCGTGCCGAAGCAGACCGCATATGCGCGTGTGCTGTCCGGCGAGATTCCGATCCTGCTCGACTACGATTTCGACGCGTACCGCGCGAAGTACAAGGACAACGCGAACGTCGAGTTCGTGATTCCGAAGGAAGGCACGATCGCGGTGCCGTACGTGATGAGCCTCGTGAAGGGCGCGCCGCACGATGCGAACGGCAAGAAGGTGCTCGATTTCGTGCTGTCGGACGAAGGCCAGAAGCTGTGGGCCAACGCGTACCTGCGCCCGGTGCGCGCGCAGGCGCTCGGCGCCGACGTCGCCGCGAAGTTCCTGCCGGCGAGCGAATACGCGCGCGCCAAGTCGGTCGACTTCGGCAAGATGGCGGCCGGCCAGCAGGCGTTCGGCCAGCAGTACCTGCAGGTGATGCAGTAAGCGGCGGAACGCGATCGATGCTCGACCTGACTTTCCCGCTACGCTGGCGCGTCGCGCTCGTCGCGCCGGCGCTCGCGGTGTTCGCCGCGTTCTGGCTGCTGCCGATGGCGGCGCTCGTGCAGGTGTCTGCCGACGGCGCATTCTTCTCGCAGTACGCGGCGCTACTCGGCAACGCGCGCTACATGAAGAGCCTCGGCGAGACCGTCGCGCTGTCCGCCGGCGTCACGCTCGCGACGCTCGCGCTGTCGACGATCTCCGGCCTGCTGCTCGCGCGCCGCGAATTCGCGGGCAAGCGCGTGCTGCTCGCGCTGCTCACGTTCCCGCTCGCGTTCCCGGGCGTCGTCGTCGGCTTCATGGTGATCATGCTCGCCGGGCGCCAGGGGCTGGTCGGCATGCTGTCCGCGAAGCTCACGGGCGACAAGTGGGTATTCGCGTATTCGGTCGCGGGGCTGTTCGTCGGCTACCTGTACTTCTCGATTCCACGCGTGATCGTCACCGTGATCGCGGCCGCGTCGAAGCTCGACGCGTCGCTCGAGGAAGCTGCGCGTTCGCTCGGCGCATCGCCGTGGCGGATCTTCCTCGACATCGTGCTGCCCGCGCTCGCGCCGGGCCTGATCGCGGCCGGCGCGATCTGCTTCGCGACCGCGATGGGCGCATTCGGCACCGCGTTCACGCTGGCCACCGACCTGAACGTGCTGCCGATGACGATCTATACCGAGTTCACGCTGAACGCGAACATCGCGACGGCGGCCGGCCTGTCGATCGTGCTCGGCATCGTCACCTGGGCCGTGCTCGCGCTCGCGCGCCGGTTCACGGGCCACACCGCCGCCGCCGCGGCCTGAGGATTCCTTCATGCAATCGCTTTCCGGCTCTTCCGCGCCGTCGCCGTCGCCCGCTCCCGCGCAGGCGAACGGTGTCGCCCGCCGCGCGCCGCGCGTCACCGGCGCGCGCGCGATCGCCGCGCTGCAATGGGGCGTCACGCTGCTGCTGTGCGCGTTCCTGATCGTGCCCGTCGTGATGTCGGTGCTCGCGGGCCTGACCGTCAACTATTTCCGCGGAATCTCGAGCGGCCTCACGCTGCGCTGGCTCGAACAGGTATGGCAGCAGTATCACGGCTCGGTCGCGCTGTCGCTTTACGTCGCGTTCGCGACGCTCGCGATCGTGCTCGTCGTCGGCGTGCCGGCCGGTTATGCGCTCGCGCGCAGCAAGAGCCGCATCGCGCGTGCGATCGAGGAAGCGCTCGTGCTGCCGGTCGCGCTGCCCGGCCTCGCGTCGGCGCTCGCGCTGCTGGTCGTCTACGGCGGCTTCACCGCGTTCCGGATGAGCCTGTGGTTCATCGTCGTCGGCCACGTCGTGTTCACGCTGCCGTTCATGGTGCGCGCGGTCGCGGCCGTCGCGGCCGGCGCCGACCTGCGCACGCTCGAGGAAGGCGCGGCCAGCCTCGGCGCATCGTTCGTCACGCGCTTCGTCACGATCGTGCTGCCGAATCTGCGCCCCGGCATCGTCGCGGGTGCGCTCGCGGTGCTCACGTTGTCGATCGGCGAATTCAACCTCACGTGGATGCTGCATACGCCCGACACCAAGACACTGCCCGTCGGGCTCGCCGATACCTATGCATCGTTGCGCCTCGAAGTCGGCAGCGCGTACACGATCCTGTTCCTGCTGATGACGCTGCCGCTCCTCGTCGCGATGCAGTGGCTCGGCGTCGACCCGTCCGGCACGCGCGCACTCAAGCGCCGCCCGCGTTGAACCTATCCATGAAACTCGATTCCACTCCCATCACCCTGACCGGCTGCGCGAAGACGTTCCGCGGCACGCGCGTGCTCGAACCGCTCGACCTGTCGATCGGCGCGGGCGAAACGCTCGTGCTGCTCGGGCCGTCGGGCTGCGGCAAGACAACGACGCTGCGCCTGATCGCGGGCCTCGACACGCCGGATGCCGGCGGCACGATCGCGTTCGGCAACGACGACGTGACGTCGCTGCCGATCGAGCGCCGGCAGGTCGGCATGGTGTTCCAGAACTACGCGCTGTTTCCGAACCTGACGGTGCGCGGCAACGTCGGCTACGGGTTGAAGATCCGCAAGACCGAACCGCGCGCGCTGCGCGAACGCGTCGACGAGTTGCTCGCGATGATGCGGCTCGACGCGCACGCGGACAAACCGGTCGATCAACTGTCGGGCGGCCAGCGCCAGCGCGTCGCGCTCGCCCGCGCGCTGGCCGTGCGGCCGCGCGTGCTGCTGCTCGACGAGCCGCTGACCGCGCTCGACGCGAAACTGCGCGACGTGCTGCGTCGCGAGATGAATGCGCTGCTGCGCGAGCTCGGCGTGACGACGGTCTACGTGACGCACGACCAGGCCGAAGCGATGGAACTCGGCGACCGGATCGTCGTGATGGGTGCGGGCCGCATCGAACAGATCGGCACGCCGCGCGACATCTACTACCGGCCGGCGAACCGCACGGTCGCGCAGTTCATCGGCACGCTGAACCGGCTCGCGGGACAATGGCGCGATGGCAAGCTCGTGACGACGGGCGGCGCGATCGTCACGCCGCATGCCGCCGACGAGTGGTTCTTCCGCCCCGAGGACGCGCAACTCGCCGATCCCGCGCATGCGCCGCTGCGCGGCGCGGTCGGTGCGTGCGCGTTCCTCGGCGAGCGCACGCGGCTCACGATCGAGCACGCGGCGCCCGACGCGCTCGTGATCGACGTACCGGGCCGCATCGCGCTCGCGCACGGCACGGCGGTCGGCCTGACGATCGCACCGGAAGGCCTGATCGCGCTCGGCGCGTGATGCAACAATCAGGCAACACCCAAGTCATACTCAGGCATCACCCATGCACCACCCCACCGCGGCGCACGACGCCGCCCCCACAATAACCAGACGATTCCGAGGAACGACGATGCTGCTTGCTCAAATCAGCGATCTCCACATCAAGCGTCCGGGCCAGCTCGCGTACCGGCGCGTCGACACGGCGGCCGCGCTCGCGCGCTGCATCGCGAAGCTGAACGCGCTCGAGCCACGCCCCGATGCCGTGCTCGTCACCGGCGACCTGACCGACTTCGGCCACGACGACGAATATGCCCACCTGCGCGACCTGCTCGCGCCGCTCGAGATTCCGTACTACCTGATGATCGGCAATCACGACGACCGCGCCGGGCTGCGCCGCGCGTTCGCCGATCGCGCCGAACTGCAGGACGGCGAATTCGTGCAGTACGCGCTCGACCTCGGCGCGGTGCGCGTGCTCGCGCTCGATTCGCAAGTGCCCGGCGCAAGCCACGGCGACCTGTGCGACGTACGGCTCGGTTGGCTCGCCACGCAACTCGACGCCGCGCGCGATCGCCCGGTGATCGTCGCGCTGCATCACCCGCCGTTCGTGTCGGGGATCGGCCATATGGATGCGCTGCGTCTCGCACCCGCCGCCGCCGCGAAACTCGACGCGCTGCTGCGCGGTTATCCGAACGTCGAGCGCGTGCTGTGCGGCCACGTGCACCGCACGATGTTCACGCGTTTCGGCGGCACGCTCGCGTCGGCGGTGCCGGCGCCCGCGCACCAGGTCGCATTCGACCTGCGGGCCGATGCGCCGTCCGCGTTCCGGCTCGAACCGCCGGCATTCGCGGTGCATCGTTATGCGCCGGACACGGGAATGACGTCGCACCACGTGTATGTGGACGAAGGCGCCGGGCCGTATCCGTTCTATGAACCGACGGGCGAGCTGGTCGACTGATGGCGTAAAGCACGCACGATGACGGGCGGCGGCCGGCAGGTTGTGCCGGTTTGCCGGTTCGCCGCCTGCCCGGCAGGATTCACGGTGCTCCGGTATGATCGGCAGCCTCGACCGGCAACCGGCCTACCGGCGCACCCGACGCGTGCGCCGCACGCCGCGCCGTCCAACTCCGCCCGCGCTGCCATGTCCACCGCTTCCACCGACCGCCCGACCGACGCCGCCTCGCCCCACTACTCGCGCAGCCTGCTGTTGCTGCTCGCGACGATCGCGGGCGTATCGGTCGCGAACATCTACTACAACCAGCCGCTGCTCGACAGCTTCCGCGCCACCTTTCCCGACGGCGCGTCATGGATCGGCGCGGTGCCGACCGCGACGCAGCTCGGTTATGCGGCCGGCATGTTCCTGCTCGCGCCGCTCGGCGACCGGTTCGACCGCCGCGGGCTGATCCTGATGCAGATCGCCGGCCTGTCGGTCGCGCTGATCGTCGCGGCCACCGCGCCGTCGCTGGCCGTGCTCGCCGTCGCAAGCCTCGCGATCGGCGTGCTCGCGACCATCGCGCAACAGGCCGTGCCGTTCGCCGCCGAAATCGCACCGCCGGCCGAACGCGGACACGCGGTCGGCACCGTGATGAGCGGCCTGCTGCTCGGCATCCTGCTCGCGCGCACGGCCGCCGGTTTCGTCGCCGAGTATTTCGGCTGGCGCGCGGTGTTCGCCGCGTCGGTCGCGGCGCTCGTCGCGCTCGCCGCCGTGATCGTGCTGCGGCTGCCGCGCAGCTCGCCGACGTCGACGCTGCCGTACGGCAAGCTGCTTGGCTCAATGTGGCATCTCGCGGTCGAACTGCGCGGGCTGCGCGAGGCCTCGCTGACGGGCGCCGCGCTGTTCGCGGCGTTCAGCGCGTTCTGGCCCGTGCTCACGCTGCTGCTCGCCGGTGCACCGTTCCATTTCGGTCCGCAGGTGGCCGGCCTGTTCGGGATCGTCGGTGCGGCGGGCGCGCTCGCGGCGCCGTACGCGGGCCGCTTCGCGGACAAGCGCGGCCCGCGCGCGATCATCTCGCTCGCGATCGCGCTGCTCGCGCTGTCGTTCGTGATCTTCGCGCTGTCGGGTTCGAGCCTCGTCGGGCTCGTGATCGGCGTAATCGTGCTGGATGTCGGCGTGCAGGCCGCGCAGATCTCGAACCAGTCGCGCATTTATGCGCTGAAGCCCGAGGCGCGCAGCCGCGTCAACACGGTGTTCATGGTGTGTTATTTCATCGGCGGCGCACTCGGCTCGTCGGCCGGCGTCGCCGCATGGCACGCGTTCGGCTGGATCGGCATGTGCGCGGCCGGGCTGCTGTTCACCGCGCTGGCCGGCTGGTCCCACCATCGCGGCGGCCGGCACGGCTGAGCGCCACCGGCCACCGCGGCGTCACGCGTCGGCGCGGGGCGCGGCCGGTTCGTCGGTGGGCGGCGGCGCGAATGCCTGTGCTGGGTCAATCACGGCCGCGGGGTCCATCACGGCAGCCGGAGTCGGCACCGCAAGTGGGACAGCCGAAGGCGTCAGGATGGGCGCCGCATCCGGTATCGCGATCTGCTCGGGCGCCGACGAAACGTCCGCAGCCGGCGCGGCCGCGACGGTCGCCGCCACCGGCGAACTGACGGCCGCCGCGCGCGCCGCGGGCCGGCGGGCCGGATCGAACAGGAACGACAACCCGACGCTGCCGAGGATCGCGACGGTCGCGACCACGGTCGCCATCGTCACCGGTTCGCCGAGCAGCAGCGCACCGAGCGCGACCGCGACGATCGGGTTCACGTACATGCAGCTGCTCGCGATGATCGGGCTCGTGTGGCGGATCAGGTAGCCGTACGCGACGTACGCGGCCATCGTGCAGAACACCATCAGGTACAGGAACGCGAACACCGGCCCGGCCATCACGTGTTCGATGCGTTCGCCGATCAGCCAGGCGACCAGCGTCGAAATCAGGCCGCCGAGGCCGATCTGCAGCGACGTCGACAGAAACAGGTCGGACGGCAGCTTGAGCCGCGTCGCGAGGTGCGCGCCGCCCGCCCAGAACAGCGCACCGGCCAGAATGCAGATCGTGCCGAGCGCCGAATTCTGGGCCGCTGCGCCGCCCGAATTCAGCACGACGATGCCGACCATCCCGAGCGCGATGGCCGCCCACTCGCCCTTCGTCACCGGCCGCCCGGCGACCGCCGCGATCACGGTCGCGAACAGCGGCACCGTCGCGACCATCACCGCGGCCGAGCCGCTGCTGACCGAACTGATCCCGAGCGCGATCGTGCCGGACGACAGCGCGACGAGCATCGTGCCGACGATCCCCGCATTGCGGATCTCCAGCAACGTCGGCCATTCGGGCTTGCGCCGCAGCGCGAAGATGAACAGGCCGATCCCGCCGAGCAGGTTGCGCAGCCCCGACAGCAGCAGCGGCGGGAACGACTGCAGCGCGAAATGCAGGCCGCTGTAGGTCGAACCCCAGACGAAATAGATGAACACGAGCGCCAGCGCGACGCGGCCGCCGCGGCTTTGCGGCAGGCGGATCCGGAACGAAAAGCGGGCGAGGAAATCGAGGAGGCGGTCGAGCGGCGTCATCGTGCGACCCGCCCGCACGTCGCGCCGCGTGCCCCGCTAAAAAACGCCGGCAATGCCGGCAAACGGTCCTGACGGGACCGGGAAGGCAGAGCGAACGTGCGGAACGACATGGCAGTGCGAACGGCGACGAAAGAGAACCGGCAAGCGGCGGCAGAGGGACAAAAAAAACGCGCGCAACCGTTTCGGCTGCGCACGCTCGGCATTATGGCATCAAGGATTCGAAAGCATCGTCAGACCTGTCTGAAAGGATAGGGACTGATGTTTCGGCGCGACATTATCCGGCTGGCGGGCTTCCGGTCGGCGGGCCGGTGAAATCCGGGGCCGGATTCGCAATGCGCACGCGTTGCCGGCGGCGGTGCCGATTCCACACGCGACCCATCGCAATCCGACCCGATCGACCCCACCATCGGCCGGACGGCCAATCATGCGCGCCGGCCGCTGCTTCGCGCTTATCGTGACGGTCGACACGCCCTCTTCCAGCGGTCCACAACCTCCATTCGAAACCCGCACCATCCATACAAAATTTTGTATAATCCAACCATCCTTCCGCCGAAGCCGGTTGTTTTCGTCGGCAGCGCGCTTGACGATCTTCGTGGCTTTCCACTGCCCGCGCGGCGCGACGCCGGCCACCAGATCGACCAGGTACAGCGCGGCTTCGCGCCCGACGACTGGAAGCCGATGCGTACCATCGGCGTCGGCGTGCGGGAAATTCGCCTGCGCGATGCGAGCGGCGCGTTCCGGATCGTCTACGTCGCGACATTCGCCGATGCCGTCTACGTGCTTCACTGCTTCCGGAAACAATCGGCACGCACGAGCAAACCCGATATCGACCTGGCCGCCCGGCGTTATCGCACGCTGATGATGGAGTTGAAACGATGACCAATGAACGCTACACCAACGTCTGGGACGCAATCGAAGGCCAGCCGGCCGAATCCGAGAACATGAAGCTGCGCTCCGAACTGATGATCGCGCTCAAGCAGCGCATCGCGCAGCTCGAGCTCAGCCAGGCCCAGGCGGCGCAACGGCTGGGGGTCACGCAGCCGCGCGTCTCCGACCTGCTGCGCGGCAAGATCAACCTGTTCGGACTCGACGCGCTCGTGAACATGGCGGCCGCAGTCGGCCTGCGCGTCGATCTCCAGGTGCGCGAATCGGCGTGACGCATGAGCGCGCCACGCGCGCCGCTCACGACCCGCCGAACCAGTTGTACCCCTGATCGACCCAGTAGCCGCCCGGATACGTATCGGTCACGAAGATTTCCATGATGTGCTTCGGGTTCTTGTAGCCGAGCTTGGTCGGCATCCGCAGCTTCATCGGGAAGCCGAATTCCGGCGGCAGCCGCTGGCCGTCGTAGTCGAACGCGAGCAGCGTCTGCGGATGCAGCGCGGTCGGCATGTCGATGCTCTCGTAGTAATCGTCCGCGCACTTGAAGCCGACGTATTTCGCCCGTGTGTCGGCACCGACGCGCGCGAGAAACGCGCCGAACGGCGTGCCGCCCCAGCGGCCGATCGCACTCCACCCTTCCACGCAGATATGCCGCGTGATCTGTTCCGCGTGCGGCAGCGCATACAGCTCGTCGAGCGTCCACACGCGCTTGCCCGTCACGCGGCCGGACAGCACGAGCCGATACGTCGACGCATCGACGTGCGGCACGTCGTCGATCGCGTAGAACGCGTTGAACGGGAACGGTCGCGTAATGTCGGCTTCGGTGTAGGTCGGCGCGAGCCGTTCGCCGCTGAACAGCCAGGCCTGCACACGATCGTTCATGCGCGATACTGTCTCGAGGAACGTGTTGACCGATGCGTCGTCCTGCAGCGTGCAGCCGGTGAGCATCGTCAGGCCACCGAGCGTCAGCACGCGCCGGTTGAAGAGGCGCCGCGACGGCATCTCGAGCTCGCGGCGCACATCGAGTTCGAGCGACTTCCGGTCGAGCGTCCAGCGCGGCTCGCCACGCCTGTTTTCGGATTCCGACATGATGATTTCCTTCGCCCGCGGCTTGCGGGTCAGCGGCCGCGCAGCATCGCGAGCAACGAGCGCGGCACCAGCAGCGCCATCGCGACGTGGACGACAAAGAATGCGACGAGCAGCGACATCGCCCAGAAATGCACGACGCGTGCGTTGTCATAGCCGCCGAACAGTTCGCGCAGCAGCGGGAATTGCACGGACTTCCAGATCGTGAGCCCCGACAGCACCAGCACGACGAGATCGACGATCGCGGTCAGGTACGCGGCACGCTGCACCGCGTTGTAGACGCTCAGGTCGTTGTGCGACAGCCGCCCGCCCAGCGCGGCGCGCACGTCGCGCCACACGGACGCCGGCGTGACGGGCAGCATCTTGCGCGCGAAGCGCCCCGTCGCGATCGACATCACGAGGTAGAACAGCCCGTTGGCGACCAGCAGCCACATCGCCGCGAAATGCCATTGCAGCGCGCCGCCGAGCCAGCCGCCGATCGTGATGCCGTGCGCAAACGTGAACGACGGATAGATTGGCGACGCGTCGTAGATGCGCCAGCCGGACAGCGCCATCAGGATCGCCGCGAGCGCGTTGAGCCAGTGGCTCACGCGCACCCACGGCGGATGGATCGGGCGCGCGGGTGGCGTCGCGGGCGCGCGATCCGTTGCGGGAACGGTTTGCATGATGAAGACTCCAGGGGTGCTGCGACGGGACGCGATGCGCGCGTGCAGCCGGCTGGCCGCGCCCCGCGCGCATCCGTCAGTTCGACGGGCTCATTGCGTCCTTCTTCATCGCGTCGCCCTTCGACATCGCGTCGTGGCCCATCGCGTCTTTCTTCATGGCGTCCTTCTTCATCGCGTGCTTCTTCATGCCGTCCTTCTTCATCGCGCCATCCTTCGCCATCGCGTCGTGGCCCATCGCGTCCTTCGACATCGACGTGCCGTCCTTCGACATCGCATCGTTCTGCGCATAGGCGCCCGTTGCGATCGTGGCAAGAGCGGCGACGCAAGCGGCAATCAGTACGTTTTTCATGACATCTCTCCGAAACATGGGTTTAAGGAGCCGAATAGACGGACGACGTCGCGGGAAATGACAGCCGCTCTGAAAATATTTTTTATGCCGGCCGGACAACCCGTCATGCTGCGCCGCTCGGCCGCCGCCGATCGGGGTGCCGGACCGAACGGCAAAGGCATGTGCTGCGGTGCACCCGGCCTGCCGCGCCGCCCGCCATGTTGCGGCTGCACCGGGATAACCACTCTACGCCCGGTTGAAACCGCCGCAAACCCGGTGTATCGTGTGCCCTTGCTAACGCGGGGGTCCTGCAATGCGTTCGGTCAAACAACCGGCATTGCGGGTGAGAAATACCCTTTGAACCTGATCTGGATAATGCCAGCGCAGGGAAGCGTACGGATTTCGCCGCCATCCTTCTGACGAAATCCGCCGCCTCACCAAGCCTCGTCTCCTGCTTAGCTCGAGCCCCACATACGTCAAGGGCTCCGGGCAAGCGCCGACGCGCCTGTCCGGCGCTCACACAGGAGATTGCATGAACGCCAATCCGAAGTTTCTGTCCGCCGACGCTCATGTCGACGCCGCCGCTGTCGCGCCGCTGCCGAATTCGCGAAAGGTTTATGTAACCGGCTCGCAGCCCGACATCCGCGTGCCGATGCGCGAAATCACGCAGGCCGACACGCCCACCGGCTTCGGCGGCGAAAAGAATCCGCCGATCTACGTGTACGACACGTCGGGCCCCTACACCGATCCGGAAGCCACGATCGACATCCGCGCGGGCCTGCCCGCGCTGCGCCAGGGCTGGATCGAAGCACGCGGCGACACCGAAGTGCTCTCCGGCCTGTCGAGCCGCTACGGCCTCGAGCGCGCGGCCGACCCGGCCACCGCCGACCTGCGTTTCCCGGGCCTGCACCGCAACCCGCGCCGCGCACAGGCCGGCAAGAACGTCACGCAGATGCACTACGCGCGCCAGGGCATCATCACGCCGGAAATGGAATACATCGCGATCCGCGAGAACCAGCGCCGCGCCGAGTACCTCGAGAGCCTGAAGTCGAGCGGCCCGAACGGCGCGAAGCTCGCCGCGATGATGGGCCGCCAGCACCCGGGCCAGGCGTTCGGCGCCGCGGCCTTCGGCGCGAACGCGCTGGCCGAGATCACGCCCGAATTCGTGCGCGACGAAATCGCACGCGGCCGCGCGATCATCCCCGCGAACATCAACCACCCGGAATCCGAGCCGATGATCATCGGCCGCAACTTCCTCGTGAAGATCAACGCGAACATCGGCAACTCGGCCGTCACGTCGTCGATCGGCGAGGAAGTCGACAAGATGACGTGGGCGATCCGCTGGGGCGGCGACACGGTGATGGATCTGTCGACCGGCAAGCACATCCATGAAACGCGCGAGTGGATCATCCGCAACAGCCCAGTGCCGATCGGCACGGTGCCGATCTACCAGGCACTGGAAAAGGTCAACGGCAAGGCCGAGGACCTGACCTGGGAAATCTTCCGCGACACGCTGATCGAACAGGCCGAGCAAGGTGTCGACTACTTCACGATCCACGCGGGCGTGCGCCTGCAGTACGTGCCGCTCACCGCGAACCGGATGACCGGCATCGTGTCGCGCGGCGGCTCGATCATGGCGAAGTGGTGCCTCGCGCATCACAAGGAAAGCTTCCTGTACGAACACTTCGAAGAGATCTGCGAGATCATGAAGGCGTACGACGTGAGCTTCTCGCTCGGCGACGGCCTGCGTCCCGGCTCGATCTACGACGCGAACGACGAAGCGCAGCTCGGCGAACTGAAGACGCTCGGCGAACTCACGCAGATCGCGTGGAAGCACGACGTGCAGGTGATGATCGAAGGCCCCGGCCACGTGCCGATGCAGTTGATCAAGGAGAACATGGATCTCCAGCTCGACTGGTGCAAGGAAGCGCCGTTCTACACGCTCGGGCCGCTGACGACCGACATCGCGCCGGGCTACGACCACATCACGTCGGGTATCGGCGCCGCGATGATCGGCTGGTTCGGCACCGCGATGCTGTGCTACGTGACGCCGAAGGAGCACCTCGGCCTGCCGAACAAGGACGACGTGAAGGAAGGCATCATCACGTACAAGCTCGCCGCGCACGCCGCCGACCTCGCGAAGGGTCACCCGGGCGCACAGGTGCGCGACAACGCGCTGTCGAAGGCGCGTTTCGAGTTCCGCTGGGAAGACCAGTTCAACATCGGTCTCGATCCGGACAAGGCGCGCGAATTCCACGACGAGACGCTGCCGAAGGATTCGGCGAAGGTCGCGCACTTCTGCTCGATGTGCGGCCCGCACTTCTGCTCGATGAAGATCACGCAGGACGTGCGTGAATTCGCCGCGCAGCAAGGTGTGTCGGAATCCGAAGCGCTGAAGAAGGGGATGGAAGTCAAGGCGGTCGAGTTCGTCAAGACCGGCGCCGAGATCTATCACCGTCAGTAAGCGAACGCGGCGATCCACACCGGAAACGCATCGCGATGCACGAAGCCCGCTCTCGAGCGGGCTTTTTTGCGCATGTCGCGTGCCTGCGCACCCACGGGAAACAATTGATTACGAAACCGCGAGCGCCTTAACAAGTCCTTACAGCAGCGTCGCGGGGCGGCGCGTAGATTGGGTTCATGCGTGGCCGCCAACCGGTCGCGCGTCCTCCATTCACTACCACAAGGACAACGATCATGAACTCGATTCGGCGTATTGGGGTATGTGCGCTCCTCGTTGCGACGGTGGCCAGTTTGTCGGCCTGCGATTCGATGTCGAGGCGCCAGCGTGACACGGCAATCGGTGCGGGTGTCGGCGGCGTAGCCGGCGCGGCGATCGGCGGCAGTGCGCTGTCGACGCTGGGCGGCGCGGCGGCCGGCGGCATCATCGGTAACCAGGTCGGCAAGTAAGGCGGCCACGCGCCGCGACAGTCGGCCGGACGGCGTTTCCGCGGCGCGGAAGCGCCGTTTTCGCATGCGGCGCCGCGATGCGCGCGACAGCGCGCCCGGAAATGATCCGTTACCGTTTTGCACACCGTGTCATCGGTGCGCGGCCTAAGCTTAAGCATCTGCCGATTGCCGGCTCCGCCGGAGAGACATCATGAACAGGACCTTCGTCGCCGCGGCGCTCGCCTGCGCGACGCTCGCCGGTTGCTACTACCCGTACGGTTATTATCCTGGCGGCTATTACACGGCCGCACCGGTGCAGCCGGCGCCCGTGTACGCCGATCCGGGCCCCGTCTACTACTACCCGGCGCCTGCGTATGCGCCCGCGTGGGGCGGTTATTGGGGACCGGCGCTATCGCTCAATTTCGGCTTCGGCGGACGCGGCGGCTGGCGCCATCACTGAGCGGGCCGCGCCGCCGCCAGACGGCGAAATTTCCGTTTCTTGTCGTTTCATCGAATCGTGAAACGACGGCGAGGTAACGGGGTGTAAGATTCTCCGCATCCCGTCCTCCTCCGCCCCCTCGATCGATGTCGCCCAAGAACGCCATTCTGCTGACCGTGCTCGCTGCCCTGTGGGGCGCGTCGTTCCTGTTCATCCGGGTCGGCGTCGTCGATTTCGGCGTCGCGCCGCTGATGGCGCTGCGCGTGGGCATCGGCGCGCTGTTTCTCACGGGCTTCGCGCTGACGCGCTTCAAACCCGCCGATCTCGGCGCCCGGCTGCGTCGTCATGCGTGGCCGTTGTTCGTCGTCGGCGCGCTGAACTCGGGTATTCCGTTCTGCCTGTTCGCGTTCGCCGAACTGACGCTGTCGGCCGGCCTGACGTCGGTGATCAACGCGACGACGCCGCTCTGGGGCGCGCTCGTGGCGTACCTGTGGCTGAAGGACAAGCTGTCGCTGCCGCGCGCGCTCGGCCTCGTGATCGGTTTTGCCGGCGTGCTCACGCTCGTGTGGAACCAGATCGCGAATGCGCACGGCGACACGGGCGCCAGCGCGACCGCGCTCGCCGCCGCCGCCGCGCTCGGCGCGACACTGCTGTACGGCATCGCGGCCAATTACACGAAGCGCAAACTCAGCGGCGTCGATCCGCTCGTCAACGCGGCCGGCAGCATGATCGGCTCGACCATCCTGCTGCTGCCGTTCGCGATCGCCACCTGGCCGGCCGCGCCGGTCAGTGCGCACGCATGGGGCGCCGTGCTCAGCCTCGGCGTCGCATGCACGGGCATCGCATATTTCATCTTCTTCTACCTGATCGCGCACGTCGGCCCCGCCCGTGCGATTACCGTGACGTTCGTGATCCCCGTGTTCGGCCTGCTGTGGGGCGCGCTGTTCCTCGGCGAACACGTGACGGCCGTGATGATCGAGGGCTGCGCGATCGTGCTCGTCGGCACCGCGCTCGCGACCGGTGCGATCAAGCGGATTCCCGGTCTCGGGCCGCGAAGCGGCGAAGCGACCTGAGGATTCGGGCGCGCGCGGCCGCCCACCTCACGGTGCGCGCCGGCGGCCGGGCAAAGACTGTTCGCCGGCGTGCCGGCATTCTTCTGACGGTGACGCGCGCACGCGGCCGAGCCCCGCTGCGTGCCGGCGCCGGCCTGGCCGCGGCCGCGCACCGGGTGCGTCTGGAATTTCCCTGATACGCGGGCCGCCGCATTCCAGTTACACTTCGAACACTCATCCGCAGAAGGCGGTCACGATGCCCCACGTTCTTTCGCGTCCACGTTCGCGTGCGACGGCTTCAGCGTGGCGGCGCGACGTAGCCCCGCCGCTCGCCCCTGGGCACCGTTGACATGAAGCCCGCCCGCGACCTATCCCTCGAATCCCTGCTCGAACGCCTCACGCCGACGCCCAGCGGCTGGCTCGCCACTTATCGCACCACGACGCTGCGCAGCGTGTTCCAGCCCGTGCTGTCGATCACGCACAAGCGCGTCGTCGGTTACGAGGCGCTGCTGCGCGTCGTCGACGCGTACGGTGCGCTGGTGTCGCCCACCGCCCTGTTCGACAAGACACGCGGCGACGCCGATGCACTGCTGCTCGATCGGCTCGCGCGCTGCCTGCACACGGCCAACTTCGTCGCGCAGGGCATCGGCGACGGCTGGCTGTTCCTGAACGTGACGCCGCGCGTGCTCGATTCGGGCCTCGTGCAGCGCGAGTTCGTCGAGGCGCTGTGCCGGCATTTCGCGCTGACGCCGAACCGGATCGTGCTGGAAGTCGTCGAACAGCCGTCACGCGACGAAGCCGCGCTCGCCCGTACGATCGACATGATCCAGCATCGCGACTTCCTGATCGCGATCGACGATTTCGGCACGGGCTTCTCGAACTTCGACCGCGTGTGGCGTGCGCGACCCGACATCGTCAAGCTGGATCGTTCGCTGGTCGAGCGCTCGACCGGGTCGGCCGACGATCGGCGCATCATGCATCACCTCGTGTCGATGCTGCACCAGGCCGGCGCAATGGTGCTTGCCGAGGGCGTCGAAAGCGACGACGCGTTGCAGTCACTGATGGAGGCCGACATCGATTTCGTGCAGGGCTTCCAGTTCGGCCAGCCCGATATGTCGATCGCAAACGCGAGCGCGGCGGCACCCGCGATGCTCGATGCCGCGTGGCAGCGCTTCATCGCCCGCCGGCACACGCCGGCCATCGCCGAACAGCCGGGCTTCGACGCGATCGAGCGGCTCGTGCTCGCCGGCGCGGCCGCGTTCTCCGCGAGCGGCAGCCTGCAGGACGCCGCGCAACGCGTGTTCGCGGTGCCGGCCGCGCGCCGCGTGTTCGTCACCGACGAGATCGGCGAGCAGTTCCTGCCGTCGATCGGTGCGCGGTCCGACGACGGCCAGCCGAACGTCGCCCGCCTCGCGCCGCTCTTTCCGGAAACCCACAGCAACTGGTCGCGGCGCCCGTACTTCCAGCGCGCGATCGCCGCCCCCGGGCGCGTCGCGCTGATGGGCCCGCACTTCTCGCTGACGGAAGGCCGCGATTGTTATACGGCCGCCGTCGCGATCCGCGCGCAGAGTCGGCTCGTCGTGTTCTGCGTCGACTTCGTGCTCGACAGCGCGGGCACCGTGATGCGGTAGCCGGCGCCGCGGCGTGCGCGCGACCGCGATGCCCGCGGAACGTCCGGTCGACCGTGCGTCAGTCGACCACCTTCCCCCGTCCCGATTTCACCACGCTGCGGCGCGACTTGTGCTCGAGCCGCCGTTCCTTCGACGCGCGCGTCGGCCGCGTCGCGACCCGTGCGCGCGGCGTGTACGCGACGCTGCCGATCAACGTGTCGAGGCGCGCCAGCGCGGCGTCGCGGTTCTTCTCCTGGGTGCGGTATTCCTGCGACTTGATCACGACGATGCCGTCGCGCGTGATGCGCTGGTCGGACAGCGCGAGGAGCCGCTCCTTGATGACAGGCGGCAGCGACGATGCACGGATGTCGAAGCGCAGGTGAATCGCGCTCGACACCTTGTTCACGTTCTGCCCGCCCGCACCCTGTGCGCGCACGGCCGTCCATTCGACTTCGGCCGGATCGAGCGTGTAGCGGATCATCATCGCGAACCCTCCGTGCGGCGCCGTGCGAGCGCTTCGTCAACACGTGCCGCGAGCCCCGAATCGCGCTGCGTGCGTGTTGCGACCGCCTGCGCCAGCACGCGCCGCGGCCCGATCACCTGCACGCGCGTACGTGCACGCGTCACGGCCGTGTAGACGAGTTCGCGCGTGAGCACACGACCGAACGATGCCGGCAGCACGAGCGCGGCTTCGTCGAATTCCGAGCCCTGCGATTTGTGGACCGTCAGCGCGAACGCGGTTTCGTGCGGCGGCAGCGCGGCCGGCGACACCGCGCGCACGGTGCCGTCCGCGCGCCTGAACCACACGCGCAACACGCCGTGCGCGTCGGGCAGCGCGATGCCGATGTCGCCGTTGAACAGCCCGAGCGCATAGTCGTTGCGCGTCACCATGATCGGCCGCCCGGTGAACCAGTGCGCACCGACCGCGAGCGGCACGCGCGCCGCGTGCCGCACATGCGCGGCCACGAGCGCGTTGACGTGCTCCGCGCCGCGCGAGCCGCTGCGGGTCGCGCACAGGATCCGGAACCGGTTGAGCGCATCGAACAGCGGCAGCGGATCGGGCACCGACGCCGCCAGCGTGTCGCGCAATGCGTCGAGGTACGCGCCGAACCGCCGTGCGAGCCGCTCGACCGTCGCCGGCGCGAGTGTATCGCCCGCATCGTCGTGGAACGACGCGGCGGCCGTGTCGTCGGCGGGCAGCGCGTCGAGCGCGGCCTGAACGTCGCCGCTGCGGATCGCGAGCGACAGCCGCCCGATCGGCGAATCGAGACCGAAGCGGTAGTTACGTTCGAGCCAGACGACGCAGTCCGCGAGCGGCGCCGGTGCGAGTGCCGGTGTGGCGAATACGGCGGCAGCTTCGTCGTGCGCCGCAGCCGTGACCGATGCAAGCGCTGCATCGCCCGCGTCGAACGGCGGCAGCTCGACAGCGTCGAGCCATGCGAGTTCGTCGGCCTCGATCCACGCGGGGGCGCCGCCCGCCTGACCTGCATCACCGACATCGGTCAGTGCCGGGCCTGCGGGAGGCGGCGCAGTGTCGACCGCGGCGACCTCGTCGTGCTGCGGTTCATCGTCGAAGAGCGATGCCTGCCGCGCATCGACTCGCCGCCGAGCCGCCGGCTTGCGTGTTGAAGCGGCGGCCGATGCCGATGGGGGCGCCGAGGCCCCGGCCACCGCGGACACCGGATTCGCCGCCGGAATTGCTGCCGCTGCCGCTGCGGCTGCGGCCTCGTCCGGCACCGGCAATGCCGCGACGAATGCCGCCTCGTCGATGCCGAGCGCCCGCGCAATGCGCGTGCGCGCCGCGGCGGTAAACGCCGGCCGCGCGCTCAGCTCGGCGAACACGGCACCCGCCTCGACCGCGGCCAGTTGATCCTTGTCGCCGAGGAGCACGAGCCGCGCGCCCGGCGCGAGCGCGTCGAGCAGATGCGCGGCGAGCGCGACGTCGATCATCGACGCCTCGTCGACGACGATCAGGTCGTACGGCAGCGGATTGTCGCGATGATGCCGAAAGCCGGCCGCCCCGCCGCCGCCCAGCAGCCGATGCAGCGTGTACGACGTGTCGGGCAGACGCGCCGCGAGTTCGGGCGGCAGGTCGCCGGCCCGCGCATGCAGCGCTTCCTGCATCCGCTGCGCGGCCTTGCCGGTCGGTGCGGCCAGCGCGATGCGCAGCCCCGGGTGCGCGTCGAGCAAACAGGCCAGCACGCCGACGACGGTCGTCGTCTTGCCGGTGCCGGGGCCGCCGCTGACGATGGTCACGCGGCCCGTCAGCGCGACGATCGCCGCGACGCGCTGCCAGTCGACTTCGCCCGTCGCGGGCCCGAAGTAACGCGCGAGGCTGTCGCGCAACCGGTCGGGCGACAGACCTTCGTCGGGCGCGGCGACACCGGCCTGCGCCACGAGCGCATCGGCCAGCCGCCGTTCGTAGTCGAAATAGCGCGACAGGTACAGATGATCGTGCCGGTCGACGATCAGCGGCCGCTCGTCGCCGCGCGCGAGCGTGCCGAACGCCACCACGCCGCTCGCGGCGAGCGCCGCGCGGATGTCGTCGAGCGGTTCTTCGTAGCGCTGCGCGAGCGCGCCGAGCGCGACGCACACGTGGCCGCCCGCGGTCGCACGGCTCGTCGCGAACGCGGCGCGTGCCGCCCAGCGCGCGGACGCAGCCGGCGCGCCGGCACGCCGCGCGAGGTCGCCGATGCGACGCGCGAAGCCTTCCGCGAGCGCGATGCCGAAATCGGCGGGTTCGGGCAGCCGCGCGACGAGGCCGCCGGTGAATTCGAGCAAGTCGTCGGATGCGTTCATGCGCGGCCCCCTTCCATCATCCGGTCGAGTGCGTCGACGAGCGCGCGCGCGGGCCGCCGCGCATGCACGCCGGCCGGCTCGCCGCCGCTGCGCCAGTCGGGCCGCACGCCGCGCACGAACAGGTACAGGTAGCCCGCGATATGCGTGTCGTAGTCGTAAGCGGGCAACCGCCCGCGCAAGTAGCGATGCAGCGCGACCGTGTAGAGCAGCGCCTGCAGGTGATACGCGTGATCGGCCATCGCGACGTCGAGCGCACGCGGGCCGTAGGCATCCGGCGTCGTGCCGAGATGGTTCGACTTCCAGTCGACGATCCAGAAGCGGCCGTCGTGTTCGACGATCATGTCGATGAAACCCTTGATGAAACCGGCGAGATTACCCGCCTCCAGTGCAACGTCCGGGTAACCGTGCGCGACCAGCAACCGGCGCAGCGCCGTCAGGTCGAGCGACGGCGCCGGGAACAGGAACCCCATTTCGTCGAGCCGCTTCGCGGGATCGAGATCGGCGAGCCGCATGCCCGGCACGAGCTCGGTGCGCACGACGTCGTCGACGAGCCGCGCCATCATCGCCGGCAGCCGCGTCGCGAGTTCCGGCTCGGCCTCGACCGGCCGGTCGTGCAGCGCACCGAGCGCGGCCTTGTGCCACGACTCGGGCTCGGTGAACCGGCTGAGTTCGAACAGGCGGTGCAGGCACTCGCCGGCCGCCGCGCCGCGCGGAAACACGAGGATGTCGTCGTCCGGCGGTTCGGGCGCGACCGGATCGGCCAGGATGAACTCGCCGTCCGGCACCACCTCGGCAAGCGCATCGTGATCGGGCCGCAACTCGTCGTCGGGCACGGCCGCGATGCCCGCTTCCTCGCGCGCCATCGACGCGGTCAGCGAGCTGAAGCTCGCCATGCGCCACGCATCGCGCAGCACGCGTGTCGCATGACGCGCCGCGAGTGTCTGCGATGCATCGTGCCCGGCCGCGAGACGCTCGGGACGCGCGGGCGCCGGCAGCGGCGCGACGCTCACGGGGCCGCCCGCAAGCGCGCGCCACGCCGCGTCGAGCGCGGCTTCGTCGGGCGGCTCGTCGAGCCACGCATCGAACGACTGGCCGGCGCCGGCGACGAGCCAGTTGAGCACGCTGCGCCGCGCTTCGCGCGTCGAGCGCGACGACAGGTACAGCCCGGCAACGACGTAGCAGCGATAGACCGCGCGCGTGAGCGCCACGTAGACGAGCCGCGCGCGTTCCGCGGCCTGCTCGCGCATCGCCTGCCGCGCCGCGTGTGCGGCCGCCTCGTCGTCGCACCCGTAATGCAGCACCGCATCGCCCGCGTCGTCGTGATACTCGCGTGCATCGGGCAGCGCGGACGCGGGCGGCTCGCGCAGGCCGCCGTCGTTCAGGAACGGACAGAACACGATCGCGTATTCGAGACCCTTCGACTTGTGCACGGTCACGATCTGCACGAGGTTGCGATCGGATTCGAGACGCAACTGCGCTTCCTCGCCGCCGCCGTCGAGCCGTTGTGCGGCAAGCCAGCGCAGCGTCGGCGCGATGCCCGGCTGCGCGGATGCGCGTGTCTGCGTCAGTTCGGCCAGATGGTTGATGTCGGTCACGCGGCGTTCGCCGTCCGCGCCGGCCATCAGCCGTTCGGCGATCCGCAGCTCGCGCGTGAACGTGCGCCACATCACCGCGAAACCGCGTTCGCGCCACAGCAGCCGATACCGCGAGAAGCGCTCGACCCAGCTCATCGCGTCGGTGCTGTCGGCCGCGGACGCTTCGCGTTGCGCATCGCCGTCGCCCTGTTCCATCCGCCACAGCGCCCCGGCATCGAGGCCGAACCAGTCGGCCGCGAGCGCCGCGCGCAGACGCCGCAGGTCGCCCGGCGCATCGATCGCCGCCAGCACGCGTTCGAGCTGCTCGGCGTCGTCGGTCGAAAACACCGAGGCCTGCGCCAGTTCGACGCTGCCGATGCCCCACGTCGCGAGCACGCGCTTCACGAGACTGCCTTGCCGGTGCGTCTGCACGAGCACCGCGACGTTGCCCGGCGACAGCGGCGTGTCGCCCAGCCGCACGCGCCCTTCGCGCGCGCCGCGCATCAGCCGCGCGATCTCGGCCGCGCAGGCCTGGGCGGCCTGCGCCTGCGCGTCGCGCTTGAGCAGCGTGCCTTCGCCGCCCGGCAACGCCCAGACGCGGAAGTCGCCGGCCGGCCCCGGATCGGTTTCGTCGACGAACGGCGCACGCACGCGCGTACCGGCACGCACCGCGTAGTAGTCGAGCCCGTCGAGCACGAACGCACGCGGATTCGACATGAAGAAGCGGTTGCAGGCATCGACGATCGCGGGCGTCGAGCGCTGGTTGACCGCGAGTGTGTAGCACGCGCTCGCGCTCGCGCGCGCCGCCAGATAGGTATGCAGGTCGGCCGCGCGGAAACTGTAGATCGCCTGCTTCGGATCGCCGACGAGGAACAGCGGGCCGCCCGGCGCGAAGATCCGGTTGAAGATCGCGAACTGCAGCGGATCGGTATCCTGGAACTCGTCGATCAGCGCGGCCGGATAACGCGCGCGCAGCGTCTCGGCGAGCCACGGGTGCGCATGCAGCGCGTGGTACAGGTTCGCGAGCAGATCGTCGAACGAGACGACCCGCCGCGTACGCTTGCGCTCGGCCAGCTCGCCCGGCGCCATGTCGAGCCATTCGGCGATCAGCATCAGCCAGCGCGCGCGCTGCGCGGCCTCGGCCGCCGCCACGGCCGCTTCGAGCGCGTCGGCCACGTCGAAGAACGCATGTTCGGGGGTTGCCCCGCCTTTTTTCGTCGCCTTCACCAGCGCGGAATGCGTGAGCTTCAGTGCGGCTTTCGGCAACGCGGCCGTCGCGTCGCCTTGCGTGAAGTGCGCGGCCCACGCGTCGAGCGCATCGGCGACCGCATCGGGCTTGTGCGAGCGCTGGTTCAGCGCGGGCTGCGCGGTGCGCAGCAACGCATCGATCGCATCGCGCTCGGCCGCCCACATCCGTGCCGCCTCGGCGAAGCATTCGGCCGCGGCGGCCTCGGCCGACTCGTCAGGCTCGGTGACGCCGTCCCAGCGCAGCGCGGCGAGCGGCTTCTTCAGCCGGCGCGCGAGCTGCGCATCGAGCGCGGCCGGGCCGGCGCCCGATTCGACGAGCCAGGTCGCGAAGCCCGGCCAGCGCGCGGCCGCCGGTTCGACGCGCGTGCGCCAGAAGTCCGCCGCGAGTTCGAAGCGCAGCGACGCATCGTCGGCCTCCATGTCGAACGCGAACGGCATCGCGGCCGCAAACGGCGCTTCCTGCAGCGCACGCTGGCAGAACGCGTGGATCGTATGAATCGCGGCCTGGTCGAACGCGCGCAGTGCGCGCCGGATCCGCTTCGCGGCCGTCTCGGGGTCGAGCGAGCCTGCTTCGCCGAGCGTCGTGTCGAGCAGGCGCGCGATGAACGGATCACCGCCGTCGTCGCCCGTGTCGAGCACATGCGCGAGCTGCGCGAGCCGACTGCGAATCCGCTCGTGCAGCTCGGCCGTCGCCGCCTTCGTGAAGGTCACGACGAGGATTTCGTCCGCGCCGAGATCCTTTTCGAGCAGCAGGCGCACATACAGCGCGCAGATGTTCCAGGTCTTGCCGGTGCCGGCCGACGCCTCGATCTGGTTGACGCCGTCGAGCGGGCACGCGAACACGTCGAGTTCGAGCGCCTGCTGCGGCTGCGACACGGCGCTCATGCGACCTCCTTCAGATGCTCGACGAGCGGCTCGAACACGAGCCGCGCAAGTGTGCCGAACGGCTCGTCGAGCGACGCATGCGCGCCGCGCCATGCGATCGCGATGGCCGGATCGTCGGCTTCGCTCACGACGCGCTCGTTGATCCAGACGCTCGCGGCCTTGGCCTCGCCATCGGACACCCTCGCCCACGCGCTGCGCGGGAAGAACCGCAGCGGCATGCGTCGCCCCGCGCGAAACAGCGCGGCAAGCGGCGCGAGCCGTTCGAGCGGCGCCGCGACCGGCGTCAGCTCGAACGCGCCGCCGCTGCCGAACCACAGCGTGCGGCGCGGGCCGTTGGGCTCGACCGCGCAGTAGACGAGATGCGCCAGCCACGCGGACAGGTAGTCGCGCGCACTCGACCGCGCATAACGGTAGATGATCTGCCCGGCCGGCGTCAGCCGGTTCAGCGTGCCGTGCAGCTCGAGCGGCGCGCTCACCGCGTCGCCCGCCAGCATCGCGTCGTCCGCGCCGAACAGCGCCTGTTCCGTGTCGGGCCAGGCCGGCACGACGACGAGCGAGAATGGCCGCCGCTCCATGCCGTCGGCCAGCGCGCGGCGTACGTTCGACGCAAGCTGCGTCATCGAGCCGAGCGCCTGGTCGCGCCACACGGCGCCCGTCGCGCCGCCCGGCAGTTCCGGGCTCGCGTCCGCGATGCGCAGTGCGTGATCGTGCACGGCCCCGTCGCCCGATTCGATCAACAGCGGCAGCACGCGCTCGGCGAGCGCGTCGCTGCCGGCGAAGTCGAGCGCAAACGGCTCCGTGTCGAGCAGTTCGGCCTGCGCGTCGGCAAGCACGATGCCCAGCCGCGCGCGCAGCAGCGCCCGCGCGGGATGCCGCCAGAAGCGTTCGAATTCGCTGAACGCGACCGGCTCGACCGGTTCGGCCGGCAGCGGCTGCGCGAAGAACGGCAGCTCGCGCGGCCCGTCGCGCGATGCATCGGCGGCCAGCAGCGACGCGAGCGTCGCACGCTCGGCGTCATACGAAACGAGTTCGCTGCCGGGCTGGAAATAGGCGGCCGCGAACGGTTGCAGCGGATGCTCGACGATGAACGCGCGCCGCGCGGCATCGACCGCGTCCGGCGCGGCGTCGGGCCCGGCCGTGACGAGCGCGAGATGGTCGAGCAGTTCGTCGACGAGTGCCGCGGGCGGCAACGGCGCGTTGTCGCGGATGCTGCGGCCCGTATAGGCGATCAGCAAGCGGTCGCGGGCAGCGAGCAGCAGGTCGAGAAACAGGTTGCGCTCGTCGTCGCGGCGCTGCCGGTCGCCGAGCTTCGGCAACACGGCCATCAGGTCGAATTCGTCCGCGCGCGCCAGGCTCGGCAACACGCCGTCGTCCATCCCGAGCAGGCAGACGACGCGGTACGGCAGGCCGCGCAGGCTCGTCAGCGACGAGAACGTGACGCCGCCCCACGGCACTCCGCCGCGCGCGGGATCGTCGAGCGCCGCGGCCAGCCCCGCGCGGACGACGGCCGCCGGCAACGCTTCGTCGGGCGCACCCTCGGTCATCGCGGCCAGCATCGCGTCGAGCGCGTCGCGCACGCCCGCGAGCGCGTCCGCGTACGCGGCACCCGAATCGAAGAAACGCGCGAGCGTGTCGGCAAACAGTTCGCTCCAGCCGCGCGGCGTGTGCGATTCGGCGAGCCGCCGCGCGAAGCCGTCGAGATCGTCGGTAAAGCGCGCGAGCCGGCCGAGCAGTTCGGCCTCGCTGCCCGTGGCCGCCTCGATCGGCAGCCACGCACCGACCGGCGCCGCGCCTTCGGGCATCGCATAACCGAGAAAGAGCCGCGCGAGCGCATCGGAGAACGTATGACGCGGCGACGGCACGGCCGCGTCGTCGCTCGCGAGCGGCGACAGCCCGCGCCGCGCACCGGCGGCCGCGAGCCAGGTCTGCACCGTCTCGAGCGCGGCCGCGTCGATGCCGTAGCGCGCGGCCACCGCGTCGACGCGCAGCCATTCGACCAGCTCCGGCGCGCCGACCTGCCGTTCCGGCAACGCGAGCCAGTCGAGCAGCACGCGCGCGACCGGGTTCGCCTGCGACGGCGGCAGCCCGGTGATCCGGTAAGGCACGCGCGCGCCGCCGCCACCGGCCGTGCCGAACACGGCATCGATCAGCGGCCCGGCCGCCGCGAGGTCGGCCACCGCCACGAGCACGTCGGACGGCTGCAGGCTCGCGTCCGCGTCGAACCATGCGAGCAGCCGATCGTGCAGCACCTCGAGCTGACGCGCGAGGCTGTGGCACACGTGCACCTCGATCCCGCGCTCGGCCGGTGCGTCGCCGGCTTCGGCTTCCGGCTGCAGGTCGAGGATCGCGTTCTGCACGCGCGCCAGCCACGTCGGCGCGGGATTCTCGACGAAACGCGCCGCGTCGCCTGACGCCGCGCTTTCAGTCAGTTCGTGCAGCATGTGAAGCTGCGCCTGCGTCTGCCTGCCCCATTCGGCGAGCAGCGGATGGCCGACTTCCTGGTAGTCGAGCCGCCCGGCCGCATCGAGTGCCTCGGCGTGCGCGGCGGTCACGATGTCGAACCAGAATTCGCGGCACGGGTTCAGCGCATAGACGCGCACGTCGATCCAGCGCGACAGCTCGCGCAACAGCGCGATATGCAGCGGCGGCATCGTCGGCAGCGCGAACACGCTGACCGATTCCGGCCAGTCGGCACGCGCGACGGCATCCGCATCGAGATGGCGCGCGTCGACGAGGAAACGATGCGCGGGCGGCGTGCCGCTGTCGCTCAGTTCGGCGAGCAGCGCGCGCCACAGCGCGGCCTGCCAGCGCTCGTCGTCGCGCGCGGCGTCGCTGATCCCGCGCGGCGCGCCGTCGCCGGCGAGCACGGATTCGCCGGCCTGCCACGCGGCCAGCCACTCCGGGCGATACGTCAGGTAATGATCGAGCACGGCCGCGACGCGGTGCGCGAGTTCGTAGCGCATCGCATCGTCGGACGCGGACAGATACGCGGCAAGCCGCGGCGACGCGAGCCACGGCGCGCCACTTGCCGCCTGCGCGAACAGCCGGTAGCAGCGCCACACGAGGCGGTCGGGTGCGAACGGCGAACGCGCGGGTACCGTCAGCACACGGCCGATCTGCGCCCACAGCCATTGGGCGAGATACGTGAACTCGACGTTCGCGCACACGCCGCTGCGCGCGGCGATGTCGAGCTCGAGGCGGCGGCGCAGCGCCGCGCTCGGCACGATGACCTGTTGCGGCGCCCACGGGCCGTTGCGGGCCGGGAACGCGGCCAGATCCTCGAGCAGCGCATCGGCCAGCGTTTCGTGACGGTTCGAATAGAAGAGATGGAGCATGAAGCGGGCGTCGGAACCTCGCACCGGCCGGGCCGGGCGAACAGGATCACCAAGGATAGCAAATGGACCGCCGCCGCGAGGGTCATCCGGAAAGCCAGGTTTTGCGGACCGCGAAATACGATAGACTCGTCGCCAGTCAACACGCCGCCCCCGGGCGTCTTCGTCTGCCATTCAGCCCATCGATGCGCTATTCGGTCGAAATCAGAAAGTTTTTCTATAGCCAGTACTTTTTCGGCGGCCTGCGGATCGCGGTCGGCGTCTCGTTGCCGGCCGTGCTGTGCCTCATTGTGTTTCACAACCGGGAGCTCGGCTTCACGATCTCGACGGGCGCGCTCGGCGCATGCGTCGTCGACATGCCGGGCCCGCTCAAGTACAAGCACAACGAAATGCTCGCGTGCAGCGTGATCGGCTTCCTGGCCGCGCTCGCGACCGGCCTCGCGACACCGAACATCTTCGCGCTGTGGCTCACGATCGTGCCGCTCACGTTCGTGCTGTCGCTGATCGTCGTCTACGGCAACCGCTGGCCGCAGATCAGCTTCGCGACGCTGTTCATGATGGTGATGACGCTCGAGGAGCAGTTCACGCCGCTGCAGGCCTTCATCAACGCCGGCTGGATTCTCGCGGGCGGCCTCTGGTACACGTACTGGGCGACGCTCGTGTCGCAATGGCAGGCACGCCGGATCGAGCAGCAGGCGCTCGCCGAGAGCCTGTTCGCGTGCGCCGACTACCTGCTCGCGCGCGCGCAGTTCTACGATCTCGATGCCGATCTCGACGAGTGCTACCGCAATCTCGTCGCCAAGCAGATCACCGCGGTCGAAACGCAGGAAACCGCGCGCGACATCGTGCTGCGCAACCTGCCGAAGCTGCGCCGCGGCAAGCTCGATCCCGGCCGCACGACGATGTACAACCTGTTCATCAACAGCGTCGACCTGCACGAGCTGTTCGTCGGCGCGCACACCGACTACCCGCTCGTGCGCAACACGTTCGGCGGCTCGGATCTGATCATTTTCTACCGCGACCTGATCCGCAAGGCGGCCGCCGATCTCGAGGAGATCGGCCTCGCGGTGCTCGAGAACCGCGCGCCGCATTCGCACGTCAGCGTCAAGGCCGAACTGCGCGCGATCGAGTACGAGATCGAGCTGATGCGCAAGAAGAACTTCGCGGCCACCAATGCGGAAGCCTATGCGGCCGTGCTCGCGACGTTCAGGCGAATCTGGAGCGCGACGCGCCTGATCGACCGGATGCGGCGCAACCTGTCCGGTCATGCGGATCCGCAGCAAACCGAACTGAAGATCGACAAGGCGCTCGCGCGCTTCCTGCAGCGCCGCCGGATGTCGCCGCTGCTGATCTTCTCGAACCTGAACATGAGCTCGCCGAGCTTCCGCCATGCGCTGCGCGTGACGATCGCGGTGGCCGTCGGCTTCTGGCTCGGCCGGCTGCTGCCGCTCACGAACGCGTACTGGATCGTGATGACGACCATCATCATCCTGAAGCCCGGTTATTCGCTCACCAAACAACGCAACGCGCAGCGGATCATCGGCACGATGATCGGCTGCGCGGCGAGCATCGCGCTGATCTACACGGTGAAGGAGCCGCACCTGCTGATCGCGATCATGTTCGGGTCGATGGTGATGAGCTACAGCCTGCTGCTGTTCAACTACGCGGCGAGCGTCGTATTCACGTCGTCGTACGTGCTGCTGATGTTCCACCTGCTCGCGCCGGGCAGCATGCGGATCATCGGCGAGCGCGCGATCGACACGGTGGTCGGCTGCATGATCGCGATCGCCGCGAGCCGGCTGTTCCCGTACTGGGAATACCGGCTGATGGGCAAGCAGGTCACCGACATGCTCACCGCGACCCGCAAGTATTTCGAGGCCGTGTGGCGCGCCGGGCGTGGCGCGTCGCCGCCGCCCGTGCCCACCGCCGATGGCGCAGCCGTGGTGCCGGTCATCGCCGCGGCGGTCGAGACCCCGGCTGCGAGCCTCGACGACGACTATCGCTACCGCCTCGCGCGCAAGGACGTGCACATCGCGTTCGCGAACCTCGGGCAGGCATTCCAGCGGATGATGATCGAGCCGAAGGCGCACCAGCGCTTCGTGCCCGAACTGAACGACCTGCTCGTGCAGACGCACGTGCTCGGCGCGCAGATCACCGCCGCCGCGCCGCTGATCCGCAGCGCGTGTGCGGTCGACGGCGGCCTCGTCCACGACGACGCGCTGCAGCGCGGGCTTGCCGCCGTGCTCGACAATCTCGAAAAAGCCGAAGCCGGCGAGCCGCCGCCCGCCGATCAGCTCGAGGCGTCGAAGCAGATCACGCGCGAGCTCGACGCGATGGTCGTGTCCGCGGAAAAATCCGAGGCGGTGGGCGCCGAGCTCACGCACGACCTGAAGGTGCTCGCGCACCAGTGCAAGCAGATGCTCGCGTCGTCGCTGCTGATCCGCAAGGACGCGAGCGTGATCCGCCTGCCGGCCTGACGTTCCCCGCCGGTGGCCGGCCCGCGCACGCCGCGGATCGGCCACCGGTTCGCCCCGATTCACCACGCTCCCGAAGCATGACCCGCCCGCTTCACGCGGCCCGCCCGTATGCGGCGCGACCGCCCCATCCCCTATTGCGCTCATTGCGCCAGTCAGGGAATACCCGATTCCGGTCACCCGGCCCGGCTTGTTATCATTCGTTCACATTCAAGTTGTATAGACAACTTGAGCCAATCGGACCGGTCCCGCTCGCCCGGTCCGTCGCATAACGATATCGGAGACTCGATGAAAAACTTGCAGCGCCACCTGAGCGCGCGGCACATCCGCTTTCTCGCGCTGGGTTCGGCGATCGGCACGGGCCTGTTCTACGGTTCGGCGTCCGCGATCCAGCTCGCGGGCCCGGCCGTGATCCTGGCGTACATCCTTGGCGGCGCGGCCGTCTACATGGTGATGCGCGCGCTCGGCGAGATGGCCGTGCGCGAACCCGTCGCCGGCTCGTTCGGCCACTACGCGACCGAGAACCTCGGCCCGTTCGCGGGATTCGTCACCGGCTGGACCTACACGCTCGAAATGGTGATCGTCGCGATCGCCGACATCACGGCGTTCGGCATCTACATGGGCTTCTGGTTTCCGGATGTCCCGCAATGGATCTGGGTGCTCGGGGTCGTCGCGATCATCTGCGGGCTGAACCTGTGCCACGTGAAGGTGTTCGGCGAGCTCGAGTTCTGGCTGTCGATCATCAAGGTCGGCGCGATCGTCGCGATGATCGGCGGCGGCGTCGCGATCCTGTTGACCGGCATGCACTTCGGCCATTCGGCCGACGTGCCGACCTTCGCGAACCTGTGGAACCACGGCGGCTTCCTGCCGAACGGGGTCGGCGGGCTGATCGCGTCGCTGTCGGTCGTGATCTTCGCGTACGGCGGGATCGAGGTGATCGGGATGAGCGCCGGCGAGGCGAAGGACCCGGAGCGCGTGATTCCGCGCGCGATCAACGCGGTGCCGGCGCGCATCCTGCTGTTCTACGTGCTGACGATGGTCGTGCTGATGTCGATCAGCCCGTGGACGGGCGTCGGCGGCGACGGCAGCCCGTTCGTGCAGATCTTCTCGGCGCTCGGCGTGAAGTCGGCCGCGACGATCCTCAACCTGGTCGTGATCAGCGCGGCAATCTCGGCGATCAACAGCGACATCTTCGGCGCCGGCCGGATGATGTTCGGGATGGCGCGGCAGGGCCAGGCGCCGCGCGTGCTGATGACGACGTCGCGGCACGGCGTGCCGTGGGTCACCGTGCTCGTGATGGCGGGCGCGCTGCTCGTCGGCGTGGTGCTCAACTACCTGATGCCGAAGGACGTATTCCTGATGGTCGCGGCGATCGCGACGTTCGCGACCGTGTGGGTCTGGCTGATGATCCTGCTGTCGCAGGTCGCGATGCGCCGTCGCCTGTCGAACGCCGAAGTCGCGGCGCTGAAGTTCAAGGTACCGTTGTGGCCGGTCGCACCGGCGCTGACGATCGCGTTCATGGGTTTCGTAATCGTGATGCTCGGCTGGTTCGAGGACACGCGCGTCGCGCTGTATGTCGGCGCGGCCTGGCTCGCGCTGCTGGCGGTCGTGTTCTACGCACGGATCCGCCCGAAGTTCGCCCCTGCGTCACGTTGACGCACGACTGACCTGCCTGCGCGGCGTGCCGGCTCCGGCACCCGCGTCTTGCCCGGGTTCGCGCGGCGTCTGCCGCGCCGGAAGCCGCGGGCTCCCGCCCTTCCTCATGCACGCCACACGCGCGACCCGACCGGGCCGCGCGCCGTCACGTCAGTGCGATGCCGCGCTCGCGGCCTCGGCCGGATGGGCCTCGTCGTACGCGCGCTTCTGCGAAATCGCGTTGTACAGGATCGTCCCGATCACGAGCAGCACGGCCACGACGATCAGGATGCTCACGTTGCGGACAGGGTTCTTCTTGCGCTGATCGTTCATGGTCGGGCCAACTCCGTCAATTTCATCGAAGCGGGCATTCTACGCGCTTGCGCCCCCGCTGCGACGCCCCGTTTCCGTTCCCCCTCTCCACCTTTCCCGCCGCCCGCCTCAAGCTTTCATTTGATAATCGTTCCCATTTCGATCTAGAATCCGGAGTCTTTCATTTTGTAATGTTCCGGATCGCTCGGGCGGCAGGCGCGCCCCGGAACGCTCCCTCGTCCACCTGCCCCACCGGAGTCTCCATGTCGAATCCGCGCACCCGCCTGCTGCCGCTCGCCGGCGCCCTTGCCCTCGCCGCGGCCGCCTTCGCGCCGCTTGCCCATGCGGCCGAGGAAGTGAGCCTGTACACCACCCGCGAACCGAAGCTGATCCAGCCGCTCATCGATGCGTTCACGAAGCAGAGCGGCGTCAAGGTCAACACGGTGTTCGTGAAGGACGGCCTGCTCGAACGCGTGAAGGCGGAAGGCGCGCAGTCGCCGGCCGACGTGCTGATGACGGTCGACGTCGGCAACCTGCTCGATCTCGTCGACGGCGGGCTCGCGCAGCCGGTGCGCTCGAAGGTGCTCGACAACGCGATTCCCGCGAACCTGCGCGGCGCGAACGGCGACTGGTATGCGCTGTCGCTGCGCGACCGCGTGCTGTACGTCGAAAAGGATCTCAAGGTCGACGCGTTCCGCTACGAGGATCTCGCCGATCCGAAATGGAAAGGCAAGGTCTGCATCCGCTCGGGCCAGCATCCGTACAACACGGCACTCGTCGCGGCGATGATCGCGCACGACGGCGAAGCCGCGACCGAGAAATGGCTGCGCGGCGTGAAGGCGAACCTCGCGCGCAAAGCGACGGGCGGCGATCGCGACGTCGCGCGCGACATTCTTGGCGGCATCTGCGACGTCGGCCTCGCGAACGCGTACTACGTCGGCCACATGAAAAACTCCGAGCCGGGCACCGATGCGCGCAAGTGGGGCGACGCGATCAAGGTCGTGCGGCCCACGTTCGCGAACGCGAAGAGCGGCGGCACGCACGTCAACATCAGTGGCGCGACGGTCGCGAAGCACGCGCCGCACAAGGCCAACGCGGTGAAGCTGCTCGAATACCTCGTGTCGCCGGAAGCGCAGGCGCTGTATGCGCAGGCGAACTACGAATACCCGGTGCGCGCGAACGTGAAACTCGATCCGGTGATCGCGAGCTTCGGCACGCTGAAGGTCGATCCGCTGCCGCTGGCGGACATCGCGAAGTATCGCAAGCAGGCGAGCCAGTTGGTCGACAAGGTCGGTTTTGACAACTGATGCAGTGCGCGCCGGCGCGCGCGGCCAGCCGTACCGGCCGCGCCTGCGGCCACGCGCGGGCAGCCTGTGGCTGATCGCGGCGCTGGCGATCGCGGCCGCGGTCGCCGCGCCGCTCGCGGTGCTCGTGGCCGCCGCGTTCGGCGCCGATCTCGCGCACTGGCGGCATCTCGCCGAATTCGTGCTGCCGCAGGCGCTCGTCAATACGCTGCTGCTGCTGGCAGGCGTCGGCGCGATCGTGTCGATCGTCGGCACCGGCTGCGCGTGGCTCGTCACCGCATACGATTTTCCCGGTCGCCGGATGCTGACGTGGGCGCTGCTGCTGCCGCTCGCGGTCCCCACCTACATCGTCGCATTCGCGTATCTCGACCTGCTGCACCCGATCGGCCCCGTACAAGGCGCGATCCGCTGGCTGCTCGGCTTCGACAGCCCGCGCCAGTTCCGCCTGCCCGACTTGCGCTCGCTGCCCGGTGCGATCTTCGTGCTCGGCTTCGTGCTGTATCCATACGTCTACCTGAGCACGCGCGCGATGTTCGTCACGCAGTCCGCGAGCCTGCTCGAAGCCGCGCGCACGCTCGGCGCGGGACGCATCGCGACGTTCTGGCGCGTCGTCGTGCCGCTCGCGCGGCCCGCGATCGCGGTCGGCGTGAGCCTCGCGCTGCTCGAAACGCTGAACGACATCGGCGCATCGGAATTCCTCGGCGTGCAAACGCTGACCGTCTCCGTCTATACGACATGGATCACGCGCTCCGATCTCGCCGGCGCCGCGCAGATCGCGCTCGCGATGCTCGCGATCGTCGTCGGCATGATCGTGCTCGAACGCTACGGGCGCCGCCGCCAGCGCTACGCGCATGGCCGCCGCATGCGGCCGATCGCGCCGCGCCGCCTCACCGGAGCAGCCGCGTTGGGCGCTGCCGTGCTCGGCTGGCTGCCCGTGCTGTTCGGTTTCGGCGCGCCGGCCGCATACCTCGCGGTCGAGACCGGCAAGCGGCTGCATCTCGTCGGCGGCGTGTCCGCGCAATTGATGACGGGGCTGGCCAACACGCTGACGATCGCGACCGCCGCCACCGCCGCGACGCTCGCATGCGGGCTCGTCGTCGCCTGGGCCGCGCGCGCGCAACGCGACAGTGCCCGTGCCGGCCCTGCCCGCGTGTGCGCGCGGATCGCGAGCCTCGGTTATGCGGTGCCGGGCACCGTGCTCGCGATCGGCCTGCTGATCCCGTTCGCGGCGGCCGACCGGCTGTTCGGCGCGGCGCTCGGCCGCGACGGGCTGCTGCTGATGGGTTCCACGGCCGCGCTCGTGATCGCCTATACCGTGCGCTTTCTCGCGATCCCGGCCGGCAGCATCGAGGCCGGACTCGCACGCATTCCGCCGTCGCTCGAACAGGCGGCACGCTCGCTTGGCGAGACGGCCGGCGGCACGCTGCGCCGCGTGCACCTGCCGCTGCTGCGGCCCGCGCTCACAACGAGCGCGCTGCTGGTGTTCGTCGACGCGATGAAGGAACTGCCGGCGACGCTGCTGTTGCGCCCGCTGAACTTCGACACGCTCGCGACCTGGCTGTATGCGGAAGCCGCGCGCGGCACCTACGAAGAAGGCGCGGTCGCCGCGCTCGCGATCGTGCTGGCCGGGCTCGTGCCCGTGATCCTGCTCGCCCGCACCCGCCACAAGATCGGAGCCTGACACCGTGAACCTGCTTGAACTCGATGACCTCTGCCTCGCCTACGACACGCCGCAGGGCCGCCGCACGGTGGTCGACGGGCTGAGCCTCGCGCTGCCGCGCGGCGACATCGGCTGCCTGCTCGGCGCGTCGGGTTGCGGCAAGACCACCGTGCTGCGCGCGATCGCCGGTTTCGAACCGGTGCGGATGGGACGCATCGTGCTGGACGGCGTGCCCGTCGCGGCGCCGTCGCTCGACGTGCCGCCCGAGCGGCGCCGCATCGGCATGATGTTCCAGGATTACGCACTGTTCCCGCACCTGAGCGCGGCCGACAACGTCTCGTTCGGCCTGCGGCGCATGCCGAAGGCCGAACGGCGCATGCGCGTCGCGGACATGCTCGAGCTCGTCGGCCTGGCCGATTCAGGCGGCGCGTATCCGCACGAGTTGTCGGGCGGCCAGCAGCAGCGTGTCGCACTCGCGCGCGCGCTCGCGCCGTCGCCGGAGCTGCTGCTGCTCGACGAGCCGTTCTCGAATCTCGACGTCGATACGCGCGAGCGGCTCGCGTTCGAGCTGCGCGACATCCTGAAACGCACGGGCCACACCGCGATCCTCGTCACGCACAACCAGGCCGAAGCGTTCGCGATCGCCGACCGGGTCGGCGTGATGAAGGACGGCCAGCTCGCCCAATGGGATACGCCGTACGCGCTGCATCACCATCCGGCCAGCCCGTTCGTCGCGGATTTCGTGCGCCGCGACGCGCTGGCCGACGAACGCGCGCGCGCACTGGCGCGCGGCCGCTGAACCCGCGCTGCCGTCCTCGCCACGCGGCGCGGGCAGCGCCCGTGCCGCGTCAAGCCGGCTCGGAGAGATCGCGTACGGGCAGCGCGGTCGAATACTTGATCTGCTCCATCGCGAACGACGAACTGACGTCGAACAGCGGCACCGCGCGAATCAGCTGCTTGTAGACGCGGTCGTAGTCGTCGATGCCGGCCACCACGACGCGCAGCAGGTAATCGGTCTCGCCGCTCATCCGGTAGACCTCGACCACTTCCGGCATGTCGCGCACCGCCTGCGTGAAACGCTGCGCCCACTCCTCGGTGTGCTGGTTCGTGCGGATCGCGACGAACACGGTCGTGCCGACCCCGAGCTTGCGCGGATCGCACAGCGCCACCTGCGCGCGAATCGCGCCGGTTTCCTTGAGCCGCTGCACCCGCTTCCAGCACGGCGTCTGGGACAGGTTCACGCGCTGTGCCAGTTCCGCGATCGGCAGCGTGGCATCCGACTGCAACAACTCCAGCAGCTTGCGATCGATGGCGTCCATTTCTCCAGTCCCTCGTAGATAGAAATTTATTCTATGCATCCTGCACAACGGGGAACAATATGGAAACCACCCCACCGCGTCGACCGGTATAAATACCAATCCGGGACGAGCACGGCACGAACGAATCCGCCCCGTGCACGATCCCGCCAGCCGTCGCCGCTCTCCAAACGAAACAGGCGACGCCACCCGTCAAGGTAGCGTCGCCTGAAGTTCGCGCGCGTGTCGGCTCGTGCGCCGCGTCCGGGCCAGGCCGGCGCTTACGCGCCGCCGGCCTCACGCCGCTCAATACGCGACCGTCGCGATCTCGCGCACGAAGCTGTCCTGCTCGAGCGCGTCGACGAACGCGGCCGCGTAGTCTTCCGCCGAGATCTTGCTGTTGCCTTGCGCGTCCACGATCAGCTTGCCGGCGCCCGTGCGGAACGTGCCCGTCCGCTCGCCCGGTGCGATCAGCGCAGCCGGCGCGAAGAACGTCCAGTCGAGATCGCCGACGGTCTTCAGGTAGTCGAGCGCATCGCGGTGCGCGAGCGCGACCGGCTTGTACGCGTCCGGGAAACCTTCGCTGTCGACGAGCTGCTTGCCGGGCGCGACTTCGAGCGAACCGGCGCCACCCACGACGACGAGCCGCTTCAGGCCCGCCTGACGCGTGCCGGCGACCAGCGCCTTCGCGACGGCGACGACCTTCGCCGCATCTTCCTGCTTCGGACCGTACGCGCTCGCGACGACGTCATGACCCGGCAGCGCGGCCGCGATGCTGGCCGCGTCGAACAGGTCGGCCGCCTTCGCGGTGATGCCGTCGCCGGCCGCGCCGGGATTGCGCGACAGCGCGGTGACACGGTGGCCGCGTCGGGCCGCTTCCGCCGCGATACGCGAGCCGATCATGCCGGTGGCGCCAAACAGCGCGATGTTCAAGGTACGTTGCGTCATCTCGATTCTCCAGAAAGTAAAATGTGTAACATCGTCAATTACATATAAGGCCGAAAAAAAACGGAGCGAATCGTCCGTTGCGCCGATCGCGGCACCTGCCCTGCCTGCCTCCGGTCACCCGCCGGCGCGTGCTGCGTGTTGCGTGCGCTGCTCCAGATTCAGCACGTCGGCCGTGACATCGGCCAGCGTGCGCGTGGCAAGCGATGCCTCCATCGCGCGCTGCGCGTCGCCGATGTAGTCGATCAGCACGCCCTGGATGTGCCGCCCGACCAGACACGCGGGGTTTGGCGCCTCGCGGTGCAGCGCGAACAGTTGCGCATCGTCGACCGCGCGATACACGTCGAGCAGCGTGATCTCGCCGGGCTCGCGCGCCAGCAGCGCGCCACCGCCCGCGCCAAGCTGCGACGTGGTCAGCCCCGCGGCCGCCAGCATCGACAGCAGCCGGCGGATCAGGGCCGGATTCGTGTTCACGCTGCCCGCGATGATGTCGGACGACAACGGCACGCCCTCCTGCATCGACAGCAAGGCAAGCACGTGAACGGCAAACGCGAACCGGCTGCTGGTATTCATTCCTCACCCACTCGGCGACGCCGGCCCGTACCGCGGCCGGCGACATGTGTAACCATGATAATTACATTTTGCGGATTATGCAAGCCCGCGTCATTGGCCGCTCGCGGGCTTGGCACCCGCGGCGTTCTGCTGGCTCCACTGCTGGAGCTTCTTGCCGGCTTCCGCGATCTTCGCGCCTGCCTCGGAAGCCGCATGCGCGACGACCGCGGACGCTGCCGCGTCGATTTGCGCCTGCGCGGCGGATGCGAGGCCGCTCGCGGACAGCGGCGGCACGGCCGACGCGGCGGACGCGATGCCGGCCTTCGCGGCGTTGAGCTGCTGGTTGACGGTGCTCGCCACCTGGTCGATCGCCTTGGCCGCATTGTTCGCGGCATCGGCGGCCGCGCTCGCGGCCGTATCGGGTTGCGTGGCCGGCGCGCCGGATTTCTCGCAGCCGGCGAGCAACAGCAGCGCACCGACGGCGACGGCCGCCAGTGCGGACCCGGGCACGCGACGCGCCCGCGAAATCTTCATGTTCATCAGCAATCTCCGGCCGCGCGTCGCACGGCCTCGTGGTTGTACCGACGTCGATGATACCGCCTGTGGAACAGGCCCAATAACGCCCCGTGATTAAAAATGCCTTTCAATTTCGGATTCGTCTGATTCAATCGCAGACGCTACGCCACTAAAGTGGGCACGCTTCAATCCGCTTCGTACGTGTCCCCTTTTCCTCATGGCTTTCCTCATCGACTGGTTCATCGCGCTGGCCGCGCTGCTCGCCGCCACCCTGTTCCTGTGCCTGCGCCCGCCGTCGGCGCGCCGCCTGGCCGAAGCCGGGCGTCCGCGCCGCGTCGCGTCAGCACGTCTGTTCACGCAGGCCGTGATCGGCTTCTGGACGGCCGCGCTGATCGTCGCGCAAGGCATCCTCGGCCCCGACAGCGACGGCCAGTCGCTCGCGGGCTTCGCGGCGCTCGCATTCGCCGCGCTCGGACTGGCAACCGTCGCCGCGTACTGGTCCGCGTGCGCGTTGCGGCTGCGCCGGCCGCGCATGCTGTTCGTGCGTCACTGACGCGCCAGATCGGTGCGCAGCGACGCACCGTTGCGCACCACATCGCACCGCCGGCCCCGCCGCACGCACCACGCGCGTGCATCCGATGTGGCCACCAGCCCCTGCCGGCCGCGCCCCCGGACCGTGCACGATTCACCGGAATGCCGCATCGCGCGGGGCCAGAGCACCAATTCCACGCAGCCGTTCACCAAGTTGGCTCGATACTTGCGTTCCTTGCCCGTTTTTTGCGCAAGGAAGCCACGGCATGGATGGTCTGAAATCCGGCGTCGACACACTGTTCCTGTTGATCGGCGCCGTCATGGTGCTCGCGATGCACGCGGGCTTCGCATTTCTCGAACTCGGCACGGTCCGCAAGAAGAACCAGGTCAACGCGCTCGTGAAGATCCTGGTCGACTTCTCGGTGTCGACGCTCGCGTATTTCTTCATCGGCTACACGATCGCCTACGGCGTCGAATTCTTCGACGACATCGGCACGCTGTCGCAGCACAACGGCTACGCGCTCGTGCGCTTCTTCTTCCTGCTGACCTTCGCGGCGGCGATCCCGGCGATCGTGTCCGGCGGCATCGCCGAGCGTGCGAAGTTCAACCCGCAGCTCATCGCGACGCTGATCATCGTCGGCTTCATCTATCCGTTCTTCGAGGGGATCGCGTGGAACGAGCGCTTCGGCGTGCAGGCGTGGCTCACGCATGCGTTCGGTGCGCCGTTCCACGATTTCGCGGGCTCGGTCGTCGTGCATGCGTTCGGCGGCTGGGTCGCGCTGCCGGCCGTGCTGCTGCTCGGCGCACGTCACGGCCGTTATGCGAAGGACGGCCGCATCGCCGCGCACCCGCCGTCGAACATCCCGTTCCTCGCGCTCGGCGCATGGGTGCTCGCGGTCGGCTGGTTCGGCTTCAACGTGATGAGCGCGCAGACGCTCGACAAGATCAGCGGCCTGGTCGCCGTGAACTCGCTGATGGCGATGGTCGGCGGCACGCTCGCCGCGTGGATGGCGGGCCGCAACGACCCGGGCTTCACGTACAACGGGCCGCTCGCGGGCCTCGTCGCGGTATGCGCGGGCTCCGACGTGATGCACCCGATCGGTGCGCTCGTCACCGGCGCCGCGGCCGGCGCGCTGTTCGTCGCGATGTTCACCTGCGTGCAGAACAAGTGGCGCATCGACGACGTGCTCGGCGTGTGGCCGCTGCACGGGATGTGCGGCGCGCTCGGCGGCCTCGCGGCCGGCGTGTTCGGGCTGCCCGCGCTCGGTGGCCTCGGCGGCGTGTCGTTCATGTCGCAGCTCGTCGGCACGCTCGGCGGCATTGCGATCGCGACCGCGGGCGGCACGCTCGTCTACGGCGCGCTGAAAGCGACCGTCGGGCTGCGCCTCGATCGCGAAGCCGAATTCGACGGCGCCGACCTGTCGATCCATCGCATCTCGGCGACGCCGGAACGCGATTGAGCCCCTGACGAACGCCCGACGCAATATTACGTTTTCAATTCACAAAACTTTCATCGAGCGTCCTTACACTTCGGTCCAGTTTTCAATTTGCCTTCGCGAAGCTTGCCGCTCGCCTGCTTCCGTTTCGCGAAGGCCATTCTTCCAACAACTGAAACTGGACTCCACATGCCCGCGTTGCCCAATGCTGCCCGTCGTCAGGCCCTGAAGATCCTCGCCGGCGCGCCGATGCTGCCTCTTTCCGGCCTCGCGCTGCCGGCCCTGCTGACGGGTTGCGGCGGCGACGACAATCCGGCGTCGACGCCGGCCCCGGTCGCCGCCGCGTATACGTCGGCGACGTTCTCGGCGATGGCAGCACCCACGCTCGACAACGCGGCCGCGATGGCCACGACGACGGTCGGCTCGACGCTGTCGGTGTCGTTCTCGGACGGCTCGGCGCGCAACTTCAAGCTCGCGTACCGGCCGTTCTTCGTGACGGGCGACATGGTGCCGGACGGCAAGGGCGGCACGACGCTCGCGGGCGGCTACTACGACATCAACAACCAGCCGATCATCGACCGTTCGGTGGCCGGCAAGGAGCGCCAGTTCTATTCCGACTGCCCGGACGGCAGCTCGCTGCTCACGCTGAAGAACGCGAACGTGCCCGGCGTGAAGGGCAACACGGTGTTCGCGGTCGTGCAGTTCGAATACACGACGCGCGACCAGGCCAGCGCATCGCAGTACGGCCAGCTGCCGTCGCCGATCGCGGTGCTCACGCTCGACCAGGATCCGGCCAACGGCGCGCTGAAGGTCGTCAAGTACCACAACGTCGACACGTCGAAGGCGCACGGCCTGTGGATCACCTGCGGCGCGAGCCTGTCGCCGTGGGGCACGCACCTGTCGAGCGAGGAATACGAGCCGGACGCGACGAAGGTCGCGACCGACGCGCAGTTCAAGGCGTTCAGCAAGAACACGTTCGGCGACGAGACGAAGGCGAACCCCTACCACTACGGCCACCTGCCCGAGATCACCGTGAACGCGGACGGCACGGGCACCGTGAAGAAGCACTACTGCCTCGGCCGCATCTCGCACGAGCTGATCCAGGTGATGCCGGACCAGCGCACCGTGATGATGGGTGACGACGCAACCAACGGCGGCCTGTTCATGTTCGTCGCCGACAAGGCGGCCGACCTGTCGGCCGGCACGCTGTACGTCGCGAAGTGGACGCAGACGTCGTCGGCCGGCGCGGGCACCGCGACGCTCACGTGGATCAAGATCGGCCACGCGACCAGCAGCGAGATCGAAGCGCTCGCGAATACGCTGAAGGCGTCGGACATCATGGACCTGACGACCACCGATCCGAACGATGCGAGCTACGCGAAGATCCACTTCGGCGGCAAGTTCAACTGGATGCGCGTGAAGCCGGGGATGGAAAAGGCGGCCGCGTTCCTCGAGACGCACCGCTACGCGGCGCTGCTCGGCGGCAGCATGGCCTTCACGAAGCTCGAAGGCACGACCGTGAACGCGAAGGACAAGATCGTCTATACGGCGATGTCGCGGATCGAGACGTCGATGGTCAAGGGCAATGCGGTGTCGCGCGACGTCGCGGTCGACAAGAAGATCGCCGCGGGCGCCGTCTACGCGCTGAACCTGAAGGGCAGCCAGCGCGATACGACGGGCAGCGCGATCGACAGCGAATGGGTGCCGGTCGACATGGGCGCGCCGGCCGCGCTCGTCGGCGAGGATCTCGCCGCGGCCGACGGGCTCGGCAACCTCGCGAACCCGGACAAGATCGCGAACCCCGACAACCTGAAGTTCTCCGAAAAGCTGCGCACGCTCTTCATCGGCGAGGACTCGGGCATGCACGTGAACAACTTCCTGTGGGCCTACAACGTCGACACGAAGTCGCTCGTGCGCGTGCTGTCGTGCCCGGCCGGCGCCGAATCGACGGGCCTGCACGCGGTCGACGAGATCAACGGCTGGACGTACATCATGAGCAACTTCCAGCACGCGGGCGACTGGGAATCGCCGCTGCACGACAAGGTCAAGCCGACGCTCGATCCGCTCGTGCGCGCGAACTTCAAGGATCGCTTCGGCGCAAGCGTCGGCTACCTGACGGCCGAGCAAACCAGCATCAAACTCGCGAAGGCCTGACCGATTCGCGCGAGGGGGGGCTTGGTCCCCTGGCCGGGCGTCCCTAACCGGGCGTCCCTGACCGGGCGTCCCTAACCGGGCGTCCCTTTCTTCATCACCGTTCATTCGTCGGCGCTCCACGCCGGTTTGTGCGCGATGCCCAGTGCGGGCGTCGCGCTTTTTTTTTGCGCGCACGCCGGCGCGCGCGGCGACCGGTCGACCGTCAACGCAGGCCGGACGGCGACTGCCCCGGCAGGTAGCCGCCCGCGAACCCGGACAGGCTCGGGAAGCTCGCCGCCTGGGCAGGCACGGCCGCGGACGCGGACACCGGGGCCGCGTCGCTGGCCGGCAGGATGAGGCCGGGCGCGAGGTACAGAAACTTCCACTTGCGGTAAGTCTCCTCGCCCTCGAAGTCCATGTATCGCAGCGGAAATCCCGCCCGCTTGACCGTCGCCTGATCCGAGTTGCTGTAGACGCCATAGAAGCGATCGTCCCGCCACAGGAACGCCCAGTCGTTCTGTCCGGTAATCGGATCCGGATAGGCGCGGCGCAGATGATGCGCCGGCTTGACGAACCGGTTGTCGTCCAGCAGGTCGTCGACCGTTTGCGGGTACACGCGCGCCAGACGGTAGTAGCGGACGATCGCCTTCCGGTACTGATCGCCGACGAACAGCAGTTGCCGCTCGTCCTCGCGGCGCCGTTGCAGCGACCAGACATCCAGCGCCCCTGCCAGTGCGATCGACATAAGCATCAGCGCGATCAGCAGCGCCAGCAGCACGAGCCCGCGCTGACGCGCGGCACGCGGGCAGCCGCGCATCGCGCGCGCCGTCCGGCCGGCCCGGCTCATTTCGCCGCTCCGGCCGCGCTCGGCGGCACACCCTGCGGGCCGCTCGCGGGCACCACGTCGTAGACGCCCGGCTTCGACTCGTCCGGCGACGCGACCGCTGCCCATTTGTCGTCGCCATTCACCGGATCGAGCGGGACCGAACGCAGATAGTGCTTCGCGACCAGTTCGTCGAGCGTGTCCGGGTACTGGCCGTTGTCGCCGTAGTATTGGTCGATCGCATTGCGCATCACGGCGATGTTCTGCTGCCGGACCTGTTCCTTCCCGCGCTCGATGCTGTGCATGTAGCGCGGCACGGCCAACGTCAGAAGCAGGCCGATGATGGCCATAACGACCACGATCTCGATCAGCGTGAATCCGCGGGACCTGCGCGTGCGAGCGTGTTTCATGTTGCACCGTCACCATTGTTTGTACGGGATGCCGTTGATGCCGACGACCGCGGATTTCGACGTCACGTCGAACACGTCCTTGCCGGCCTCGGCGCTCCCGGATGCGTCGCCGGCCGGCGGACCGCCGGCCGCCGGATCCAGCGGCGTGCCATAGGCGCGCACGTCCCAGGTCTCCTCGGCGGGCGTGTCGGGATCGCCCGCGAAGAACGGATCGCGCGGCACCCGACGCAGGAACATCAGCAGGCCGCCCTTCGGATCCCGGGCGTTCTTCACGCCGGTCACCAGCACGGCCAGCGACGGCGGATAGCCGGACGCTTCCGCTTCCTTTTCGATCTGCCCTGCATCGCTTGCGTCCTTGTACGCGTCGAGCGCGGTGCGGATCTCCCGCAACGCGACACTCAGCTCGTGCTCCTTCTGGCGCTGCACGACCAGCTCGGAAAATGGCATGACCGCGAGCGCGAGTATCGCCACGAGCGCGAGCGTGATCACCATCTCGATCAGCGTGAAGCCGCGCTGCCCGGGACGGCCGGTGCAGCCGCTGCGCGTCGTGCCGGTCCGGGTAGCCACGGTTCAATTCCCGTTCTGAATCGGGTGAAGCGGGTTATCGCTCGGGATATCGCCCGCCGGCATCTGCAGCGTCGGAGGCGGCGTCGCTGGCGCGGCCGGTGCAGCCGGTGCAGCCGGTGCAGCCGGCGCGGCAGCCTGCACGGCCGGCGACGCCACCGGCGTCACGGTCGTGCCCGGGGCCGGCGCGACTTCGTTGCCCACCGGCCCGGCCGCCTGCGCGTCACCATTCGCGGGTGCCGCGCCCGCCGCGGGCGCGGGCAGCGCGGGCTGCGGTCTCGAGAAACGCCCGCCGTAAGGTTCGGGCGGCGGCGTCGTGCGAGGCGCGGCAGGCATCTGCCCGAACGCCCCGCTCTCCGGCGACGGCTGCGCCCGGATCGCCGCCGCCTCCAGCGGCGACGGCGCCCTGCCGCCCGTGGTGCCGCCGCCCACGCTGCCGGGCATCGGCTTCGTCGCGGGCGTCGCGGCCGTGGCCGCGGCATCTTCCGCGTTCAGCGCCACCGGATCGAGCCGCAACTGGTCGGCATGCACGTTGACGTCGGTGCCCGACCACACTTCCTGCGTGTCCGCATCCGCCGCGACCTGCGGCCGGACGATGTGCGGCGTGATCTGCAGCACGATCTCGGTCTTCTTGTGATCGCCTTCATGATCCGAGAACAGGCGGCCGAGCAACGGCATCTGCCCGAGCCCCGGTACCTTGTTCGCGTTGCGGCGGTCCTCGTCCGAGATCAGCCCGCCCATGATCTGGGTTTCGCCGTCCCGCAGGCGCAGGCTCGTCGACGCGCTGCGCGTGCCGATCTGGTACGCGAGCGAGTTCAGCCCTTGCGAATTGCTGCTCTGGATCGTATTGGTGATGTTGCTGACCTCGAGATTCAGCTTGATGCCGACGTCGCCGTCGCGATAGACCTGCGGCTCCACCTCGAGCTTGATGCCGACATCCAGGTACTGGATCATCTGCGTGAACGACGGACCGCTCGTGCTCGGCGTGCTCGAGCTCGAGATCACCGGCACCTTGTCGCCGATCATGATGCGCGCCTTCTCCTTGTTGCGCGTGCGGATGCGCGGGCTCGCGAGCAGGTTCGCATCGGTGTCCGTGAGCTTGAAGTCCGCGGTGGCGGACAGGCCGCTGACATTCAGCGCATTGACCGGCAGATGATGCAGCGCGCCCCAGGTGCTCGCCGTGCTCGGCGTCGATACCGTGAACGAGTTGGGCCAGTTGATGCCGAGCTGCGACATCCGCTCGTGCGACACCTCCAGCACCTCGACCTCGAGCATCACCTCCGGCTCCGGCAGGTCCTGGGCCGCGATCATCTCGTCGGCGACCTTGATCATGTCCGGCGTGCCGCGGATCGTCACGGTGTTCGCGTGCTCGTCGATCACGGCCTCCTTCACCTTCAACAGGCTCTTGAGCAGCGACTGGACCTGCTTCGCGTCGACGTTCGACAGCTGGAACGTGCGCACCTTGAGCTCCTGGTATTCGAGCTCCTTCGCGGGCGTCGCCGGGTAGATGAACAGCGTGTTGGCATTCATCTGCTTCTTGTCGAGCTGGTTCTGCAACAGGATCATGTCGACCGTGTCCTGCAGCGACGCGTTCTGCACGAAGATCGTCGTCTTCAGGTCGGCGCGCACGTCGCGGTCGAAGATGACGTTCAGCCCCGACGTCCGCGACAACGCCTCGAACACCATCCGCACGTTCGCGTCGCGGAACTGCAGCGACACCGGCGTGCGCATGATCGACGAAGCGGCGAGCTTGTCGTCCCGTTCCGAGTGCTGCTGCCGGCGCTTGTCGTCGAGCTCCGATTGCATCCGCCCGGCCATCGCATTGCTCGGGTCCTCGACCAGCACGCGATGCACGCGTTCGGCCGCCTGCGCGTACGAGCCGCGCTTCATCATGCGGTCCGCTTCCTGCAGGATCGCCAGATGCTTGCGGTCCTGCTCGATCATCGTGCCGATCCTGCGGGCGCGCTCGCTCGACGGATCGAGCTGGGTCGCCATGTAGTCGGACCGGGCCGCATCGTCGAACTGGTTCTGCTTGCGGAACTGGTCGGCGTTATCGAGCAACTGGTTGACTTCGGCGTCGCGCGCGTGCAACGCGTCGATCCTCACCTGCGCGTTGGTCGGATCGTCCTGGACGTTCGGCACATGCGCGCAGCCGCCGCACGCGAGCAGCGCCACGGCGATCGCCAGCGCGCGTTTCGTCGCGATCCGGCTCGCCGGCGCGTGCCGGAAATCGAACGGCGTGAAGGGCGAAAGGCATGTCGATGGGCCGCTGTCCCCAGCGCGGCGCGCACCCCGTGTGCATGAGGTTTTCATCTACTTTTCCCTTGGAATGGCCACCACCTGCACCTGGTTCAGCGGCAGATAGGTCAGCACCACGTTCGACTCCGAAACCGACTCGACGCGATACTGGCCATCGATCACGTCACCTGGCGAAACGATCAGCAACTGATCGCCGTTGCTGAGAAACACATGCGGCTTCGCCGCCTTGGCGTCCTGCTCGCCGACATAGGTGAACGGGACCGGCGGCGCCGACGGTGGCGCCGGGCGCGTGTCGGGCAGTGTCGGCACGACGACGGGCGCCGGCGGCAGCCATGACGACGCGGTGAACGGGTCGTGCGCCGCTTCGATGGACACCGGCGCGCGCAACGCGGCGAGCTTCTCCTGCGGCGTCGCCGCTGCCGCGCCGGCCGACGCAGGTCGTGGTGCGGACACGGACACGGACGCGGGCACCGCGGCGTGCGCGGCGGTCCGCGCCGGCAGCGTATGCCCGCCGTCGCGATGCAGGCCGCCGAATGCCGGGACCGCTGCCGGCTGCTGCATCGCCGCGACCAGCACGCGATACCCGGCGCTGGCAACGAGGACACAGCACAGCGCCAGCGCGATGCGCCGGTGCGACGCGGGCTTCATGACGGCGGAAATCATGGCTGGGCGCTCCGGTAGATGAGCTCGAAGCGCACGCGCGCATCGAGGATGTTGCTGCCCACCGCGGGGCGCTCGACGTGGATTTCCTGCAGCGCCGCGTTCGGCACGTGATTGAGCACCGACGCGAGAAATTGCCGGATCGCACCGTACTGGTCCTTGACCGGCAGCAGCACCTGATAGCGCGCGAAGTGCGCGCCCGACTCGGTCGTCACCTGATACTCGGCCGAACCGAGCGTCAGATGGCTGTCGCGCGCCTGCGCGAAGATCGACGCGATGTCGTCCGCACTTTGCGAGAACCGCGGGAACAGCTCGGGCAACGTGTCGAGCGCTACCGCGTCCGCCTGCGCGCCGCGCGCCGCGACCGGACGATGGCCGTGCGTCGCCCGCACGACCCCGGCCGGCGCCTGCATCGCGCGCGTATCGGCTTCCAGGCTGGCGATCGCCGCGACCGCGATGGCCGCCGCGCCGATCAGCAGCAGGCCGACGAGTCCCGGCAGACCGAAGGCGCGCCGCAACTCGAAACGCAGCGTGGCCAGGCGGTCCGTCAACCGATCGGTTTTCATGACGTCCTCCAGACGGCCGTGATCTGGAAACGCACCGGCTTGCCCGGAACGTTGTCCTCGACGAGATGACCGTTGAGCACCGCTTCGCGCAGCACGACGCTCGTCTGCAGATACTTCAGGTACGCGATCATCGCGTCCGGATTCTTCGCTTCGGCAGTGATGCGGATCTGGCCTTGCGCCGGGTTCTGGTCGATGCCGATCAGCGCGACGTCATGGTCGGGATAGTCCTCGACGAGCGCGAACAGCGTCTGCCACGGCACGGTCAGTTCGCGCAGCACCGCCTGGCTCTGCTTTTCCGCGAGCTTCGCGGCCGCCGTCGGCGGCGGCTTCACGACGTGCCGCTGCGCGAGCGTCCGATGCTCGGCGGCCTCCGCGTTCGCCCGCGCGCGGTCGTTCTCCGCATAGGCATGCCACAGCCATGCGCCGCACGCGGCGCACAGCAGCACGGCGACGCCCAGCAGGATCACCCCGCTCGTCCCGGTGCGTGCACCGCGCCGGCAGAAGTCGATATCGAGCATCGGCATCATGGCGCGTACTCCATCAGCCGGCTCGCGGACGAGCCGGCGAGCGCCGGCCCTGGCAGCCGTACCGCGGCCGCGAATCGCGCATCGAACGGCGCGAAGTCCATGTCGATCCCGGTCAGATAGACCGGGCAGTCCTCGCACTTCAGGCCGGTCCGCGTTGCCGAACGTTCGAACAACTGCTCCGCGAGTTCGGCCAGCCGCGACGCGTCGTCGGACTCGCCGGGAAAGAGGCGTTGCGCATCGTAGGCGGCCCAGCCGCCCCGCTCGATCATGATCGCCTGCATCAACGCATCGGCGACGACAATCAGCAGCCCATCGGCGCCGGCTTTCACCGCGATGCGATTCAGCGTCTCCGGAAGACCCGATCTCAGGCTGCGGATGCGGACCCGGGCGGATGTCCCCGCGTCATGGATGCCGTCGTGCAGCGTGCGCGACAGCGCGCCGGCGAAAAGCGCGCGGCCGCCCTGCTGCACGCAGAAGCGCACGACCAGCGATGCACCGTCGATCCCGTATGTGTCGGAGAAATGGGCGAGCACGATTTCTTCAAGTTCGCGCATGCGCAACGCGCGGAAGTCGCCGCGCAATATCGCGTGGTGGCACCAGAAATCGTCGAGCACGACGTGCGCGCCCCGCGCCTGCCCCTGCGTGGTGGCGGCATCGGCCGCGCCGCCGGGTGGCGTGCCGGTCGCGGCCAGCGCGGCGCGCAGCGCGTCGAGCACGCCCGTCTCGCTGCCGAACTGCACGTCGGGAATCGCGACGCTGACCGGATCGGCGGCGAACGCGCGCTTGCGCGGTCGCCACAGTGCGGGCGAACGGACGCCGACGACGATCTCGCGCGTCCCGACGCCGATCGCAAGCGGGTTATTCAACCATCGTGACACGATTGATCTCCTCGAGCGTCGTTTCGCCGCGCCGCACCAGTTCGATTGCCGCCGATCGCAACGTCGTCATCCCGTGGCGCAGCGCCGCCGCCTTGATGTGCCCGAGCGGCGCGCGCTCCGACAGCAGTTGCCTCAGCTCGTCGTTCATGCGCAGCGCCTCCGCGATCGCACGCCGGCCGCGATAGCCGCTGCCGCGGCACATCGCGCACCCCGTGCCGCGACGAAACAGGTAGCTGCCGGCCGAATCCGGGTCGATGCCCGAGCGGGCGAGCGCATCCGCGTCCACCGCGTCCTCGGCCAGGCAATCCGGGCAGCACTGGCGCAGCAGCCGCTGCGCGATCACGCCGTTGAGCGCGGAGACGAAGCTGTACGGATCGACCTCCATGTTCGTGAAGCGGCCGATCACGTCGAACACGTTGTTCGCGTGCACGGTCGTGAACACCTGGTGGCCGGTCAGCGCGGCCTGCACGGCGATCTGCGCGGTTTCCGGATCGCGGATCTCGCCGACCATGATCTTGTCCGGGTCGTGCCGCAGGATCGACCGCAGCCCGCGCGCGAAGGTCAGGCCCTTCGCCTCGTTGACCGGAATCTGCAGGATTTCGCCGAGCTGGTATTCAACCGGATCCTCGATCGTCACGATCTTCTCGAGACCGTTGTTGATCTCGGTGAGGATCGCGTAAAGCGTCGTGGTCTTGCCGCTGCCGGTCGGCCCCGTGACGAGCAGCATCCCGTACGGCATCGACGCAACCGAGCGCATGAAGCGCGTGTCGCCCGGCTGGAAGCCCAATGCCTCGAGCGTCAGGCCGCCCGCGGCCTGGGACAGCTGGTAGCGGTCGAGTATCCGCAACACCGCGTCCTCGCCGAACTGGTTCGGCATGATCGACACGCGGAAATCGATCTCGCGCCCGGCGTACATCGCCTTGAAGCGCCCGTCCTGCGGAACGCGGCGCTCCGCGATATCGAGCTCGGAGATCACCTTCACGCGGGACAGGACCTGGTCGGCGACATCCCGACCCTCGACGCGGCCCACCACGGTAAGCACGCCGTCGACACGGCACTTGATCATCAGGCCGTTCGCGCGGCATTCCAGGTGGATGTCGCTCGCGAGCATCTTGAGCGCGTCGTAGATCGTCGAATTGAGCAGGCGCACCACCGGACTGTCGTCGCTGCTGATGCCCTGCAGCGTCAGCGCGAGCGACGCCGGATCGGGCGCGTTCTGGATCGGATCGTCGAACGCGAGCGAGTCCATCGCGCGAATATCCTTCTCGCGCACGGTCAGATACGCGTTGAGATCCCCGGCGCTCGCAAGCGCCCAGCCGTACGGCACCGCCGGTCGCGCACGCATTCGGTGTTCGACCCAGCCGCGCGTGCGTGCATCGAGCGGATCGGCGATCGCGAACAACCGCGCGTCGCCGCCGTCGGGATCGCGGAAGCACACGCACAGGCGAGCCGTCGCATCGACGAACGGCACCGTGTCGAAATCCGGCTCGAGGCGGCCCAGCTCGCGCATCCCGATCGGCTTCATCCGGAATTGCGCGGCGAGCTGCGCGCGCATCTCGTCCGCGCCGAGCGCCGTCTGCGCCATCAGCACTTCGAGTGCGCGAATGCCGGAGCCGTGCTGTCTGCCGAGCGCGCGCAGGACGTCGCGCAACGCGGGGCCCGCGTCGGGGAAGTCTTCCGGTGGGGGGGTGACGGTATCCACGCGTGTCTCCAGGGCAGCCTACTGAATGCTCGACGCGATCTCGAAGATCGGCAGGTACATCAGCACGACGATGCCGCCGATCACCACGCCGATCACGATCATCATCGCGGGCTCGATCAGTCGCGAGATCAGATCGATCGTGCGCGACACCTGTGCTTCCTGGAACGCGGCGATCCGGTCGAGCACGGGCCCGAGGCCGCCGGTTTTTTCGGCGACCGTCAGCAGGCGGTAGCCGATCGCGTTCGCGAGGCCGGCCTGCTGGAACGCATCGGAGATCCTCGCGCCATTGCGGACCTGCTGCAGCGCGCCCGCGAGCGCGGCCTGGTCCGCGCGGCCTACCAGGCCGCGCGCCAGATCGAATGCGCGAACGGCGGGAATGCCGCCGTCGACCAGCATCGCCGTCGTGCGATAGAACTGGGACTGGCGAAACACGCGGAAATGCTGCCCGATGCCGGGCAGCGCCAGCAGGCGATCGGCGATCCAGATCCTCAGCGCCGGCCGGCGCAGCGCAACGCCGGTTGCCACGGCCAGCACTGCAAACGCGGCCGCCAGCCCGGCGCCGTGCGCGTGCACCATGCCGCCCCACGCCATCAGCAGCCGCGACATCAGCGGCAGTTCGCGGCCGCTGTGTTCGAGGAGCGACGCGAACCGCGGCACCACGAAACCGAGCAGAAACAGCACGACGGCCGCGCCGACGAACAACAGCACCGTCGGATAGATCGCCGCCGACACCACACGCGCGCGCAGCTCGTGGAGCGTCGCGCTATTGCGCGAGTAACGAGTCAGGCTGTCGGCGAGGCCGCCGGTCTGCTCGCTCGCCTTCACGCACGCGATCAACACCGGCGGGAAGATCGGGCTCGCGTGCTCGAGCGCCGCCGACAGCGACTGCCCCTCCTCCAGTTGCCGCAGCAGGTCGCGATACACCTGAGCGGACGCTTCGCGCCGCACGTTGCCGCCGAGCGTGCGCAATGCGTCGACCACGCCGACGCCCGCGTCGAGCAGCGCCGCGAGCTCGCGCGCGAACATCGCGACGTCGAACCGCGCGCCCGGCATTCCGAACCGGCGCGCGCCGCGCCGCTGCCGCCGCGCGTCGGTGCTGACCGACACGACCCGCAGGCCGCGCGAGCGCGCGAGCGCCGCCGCGGTCGCCGGCGAGTCGCTGTCGAGGCGAAGCGTCTGGACCGAGCCATTCGTATCGAAGACACGCAGCACGAACTTCACGTCGACTCTCCTTGCTGACTGCGCACGACAGGCACGGCCGCCGGGCCTCACCGCCCTACCACGACGAGATCGTCACGTTCTCGCCGGTGCCGCCGCCGCGCCCATCCTTGCCGAGCGAATACAGGTCGTAGTCGCCGTGCTCGCCGGGCGAGCGATACTGGTACGGACGGTCCCACGGATCCACCGGAACCGCCTTCTGCAGATACGGGCCGCTCCACCGCGGCGCGCTCTGCGGCTTGTTGACGAGCGCATCCAGCCCTTCCTCGGTCGTCGGATAGAAACCGACGTCGAGCCGGTACTGATCGAGGGCCTGGCCGAGCGACACGATCTGCGCGCGGGCGATCTTCACGTTCGACTTGCCGACCTGTTCGAAATACCGTGGCGCGACGAGCCCCGCCAGCAACCCGATGATGACCATCACGACGAGCAGCTCGAGCAGCGTGAAGCCGCGGTTCGCACGGATGCGGCGAGCGAGCCCGCCGCCCTGCCGCTGCAGCCCCGGCATGCCGGGCCGGATCGAGGACAATTCGTCGCGCACGGCTTTCTCCCTGTATCGCCTGCCGCTTCAGCACCGCTGAAGCCGTTGATTGCATTCTTGTTCAGGGCGATACGCGTCAGAAGTAGGGAGGGCCGTCCATCGACATGGGTAGATCCCCCCCAGTTGCGCGATGGCGCGATGGAGGGTTTTCACACACGGTCGTCGTCGGTCAGCGCGAGCACGCCGATGTCGATCGCGAAGTGGACGAGGCCGGTCAGGTTCACGATGCCGAGCTTGCGCATCAGGTTCGCACGATGCTTTTCCACCGTTTTCGGGCTGAGCTGGAGGCACTCGCCGACCTGCCGGCTCGTGTGCCCCTCGACGACGAGACGCAGCACCGTGCGCTCGCGGGTCGTCAGCGCATTCCACAGGCGCGCCTTGTGAGCGCTCGTCTCGTGCAGCCCCTGCAGGCCGGCGCGGGCCCGATACGCGTCCAGGCTGATCACGCACTTGCCCTGCATCACGAAGCGCATCTCGCGGACCAGGTCGGCGAACGACGAATCCTTGACGACGTAGCCGTCCGCACCGGACGCGAACGCCTCCCTGACGTTGTCTTCGCTGCGATGGACGGTGAGGACGATGATCCGCGTACGCGGCGCATCGCGCTTGATCGCGGCAATCGCTTCGAAGCCGCTGCCGCCCGGCATCGACAGATCCATCAGGATCAGGTCGGGCAGCGTCTGCGCGGCGAGACAGCAGGCCTCGAACCCTCCGCTCGCCTCGCCGACAATGCAGTAGTCGTCCAGCTCGGACACCATGTGGCTGAGACCGAGCCGCAGCAGATGCTGATCCTCGACGATCAGCACGCGATGCTTCTTTTCCAATTTCGACGCTCCCTGACGGACGCGTTGCACCTAGTGCAGCGTACGGCGCTGATCGGCACTTATGCGCTGCGCCTTCGCGCCCGTGGCTGCGTGGCAAATCCTCGCGATGCCACTGGGCATCGCTGCGGTTTGCGCCTTGCCACGAGCACGACTCCGCTGGCACATAAGCACCGCTTGCCAGCGGACACTACGCTAGTTGGAAGCGACGACGTCGCGATAGGCCGCGAGCAGTTCGGTCGGCGTCGCGAAGCCGTCGATGCGCAGCCACGGCTGGCCGGGTGCGGCCCGCATGAACGTCACCGGCGTGTGAGCCATCTTGTCGCCGCGAAAGACGTTGAACGCGCGCTGCGCCGCGATGCTCGCCTCGACCGTGCCCGTGTAGTGCTGCCATTCGGGCCCGGCTTCGAAGTGCGCGGCATAGGCCTTGAGCCGCTCCGGCGTGTCCTGCTCCGGATCGATCGAGATCGACACGATGTGCACCTTGTCGCGGTCGGGGCCCAGCTCGCCCTGCAGCCGCTCGAGGGTCTGGCTGATCATCGGACAGATGGTCGTGCAGGTGGTGTAGATGAACGTCAGGATCACCGGCCTGCCGTCGTCCACTTCCTTGACCAGCGATACGGTCTTGCCGTCGTCTCGCACGAGGTCGACCGACGGCAGCGTGTATTGGGCCGTCGTGTGCATCGTGCCCGGCATCACGACGTGATGCATGTGCATGCCGGCTGCTTCGGGTGCGGTCCCGGCGGTGGCTGGCTCCGCGTTTTCCGTGGCGGGTCCGGCGGCGTCCCCGGTACTGCTTTCCGCGGTTTTTCCGCGCGTGCTTTCGGTTGTGCTTTCATCAGCTTGCTTGACCGCGCTCCCGGCGGCGCCCTGCGCGTCGTGCTCCATGACGTGCCCGACGGCGTCCGGCATCGCGTGGTCGTCGGGGCTCGCGGCAACATCCGGCATCGCAGGCATCGCAGGCATCGCAGGCATCGCAGGCATCGCAGGCATCGCAGGCATCGCATTTTCATCGACATTCGCGGCGGAATGCTCGCCAACGCGCTCGCTGACGTTCTCGCCCACGCCCTCGGCGACGCTATCGACGGGCGCGCACCACGCGGCGGTCGCGGCGATCGTGACACCCGCCACCACGAATGCCCCCATCGTCGATCTGGCAATCCGTTTCATACCGACCTCCCCTGACGATAAACAAGACAATGGCCGTTTCCGTGCCTCGTCAGCGCAGTGTCTTGAATTCGGTCCCGAGCGTCATGGGATGACGCCCCCCAAAGGCCGGTAGGGTATGTCCGCTTGCTGGATTACCCGCTGGCGGGTGCCGGGATGTCCCCATGCTCCAACCCCGCATTCCCCTTGTTGCGGCGTGCAGCGGTCGCGTCCTAGAATGGACGCAATCTTACGGTTTCCTGAAAACTGCGCATCGGGAGCTCCCATGATTGAACGCCAGCCCGCCAGGCCACAAATCAGGCTGCTCGATCTGATCGATGCGATGCGCAAGCTTCGCGGTGCGGTGCGCGCGGGCGATCGCGGCGACGGTATCGTCACCGATGCACGCGGCGCCGCCCTTGCCATTCTCACGGCCGACGGAACCTTCGTCTCGGCGAATCGCAGCGCCGAGGCACTGTTCGGCTATTCGAGCGCCGAGCTCGTCGGCAAGCATCTGTCCGACATGGCGCTCGACGATGCCCACGGCGAATTGGCAGACGAATTATCCAGAGGCGCCACCCTTCCCTGTCATTCGTTCACGACGATGCTCAGCGGTCGAACCGGCCATCCCGCGCAGTTCATGGTGCACCAGCAGGCGCTTCCCGCCACGACAACCAGCGAGCGCCTGCTGCTGACGCTGTTCGAGGAACCGCCGGCCCTCGAGCCCGAGCCGCACGATGCAGCCGCGGAGCACTACGCGGGCGCGCCTGCCCGCCACGCCTATCTGCTGATGGGCCAGCAGAAGGAGCGCTACCGGCTTGCCGCGGAATTGCACGATGGGCTCGGTCAGGCGTTGACGCTCATCAAGCTGATGAATGAAGACGCGCTGATGCGCATTCGTCGCGGCGAAATCGACGAGGCGGCGAATCTGCTCGATTCGACGGTGCTCCGGATCCGCGAAACGATCGGCGAAGTACGGCAGATATGCGGTGAATTGCGGCCGCCGATGCTCGACAAGCTCGGCCTGTCGGCGGCCCTCGCTTCGCTGTGCCGGCGCATCGAGCGTGACGTGAACACGCTGACGGTCGAGTTCAATTGCGATGTCGACGACGACGACATACCCGACCATCTGAAGGCGGACATGTTCAGGGTCGCGCAGGAGGCGCTCAACAACATCGTCAAGCATGCGGAGGCCACCAAGATCGCACTCGGCTTGCGCCACGACGCCGACGGCCTGCTGCTGACGATTCGCGACAACGGCATCGGCTACGAACATCGCACGCTGACGACGGAAGACGCGCACACGGACGGGCTCGGCCTGATCGGCATGCAGCACCGCGTCGAGTCGCACGGCGGCACGTTCTCGATCCAGTCGTCGGCCGCCACGGGCACGCTCATCTCGGCGAGCTGGGCCTGCTGACGCGCGCGATCGCAGTCGGTCAAGCAGTCAGCCCCGCCGTCAATCGCGCGGTCAATCCCGCGGTCAATCCTTCATGCCGCCGAGCGGATAATCGTCCAGTCTCGCATGCGCGCCGGCGTCTTCCGGGGCCCCGACGTCGTCGATCGAGTGAGTCGGCACGTCGTCCGCATCCGGTTCCGCGCACTTCGCCGCGAGCGAGGTCAACAAGCCCATGCTCATCGCGACCAGCACCAGTTCCGTCACGTTCGCGAGATGGAGCTTGTGCATCATGCTCGCCCGATACTTCTCGATCGTCTTCGGGCTCAGATTCAGGTATTGGCCGACCTGTCGGTTGGTGCGCCCTTCGGCAATCAGCTTCAGCACACTACGCTCGCGCGCGGTGAGGATGTCCCAGGCCTTTCTCGGCGCAGGCATTTCGCGGCCGGTCACAAACGAGTCGACCATGTAGCCATACACGTCCGCGCTCAGATGCTTCTTCCCCTGCCTGACCATGCGCATCGCGAGGAGCAATTCGTCAAACGAAACGTCCTTGAGCACGTAACCGTCGACCCCCGCCCGCAGCGCCTCCCGCACGTACTCCTCGCTCTGGTGAACCGTGAGCGCGATGATCCGGACCGTCGGCGTGCGCCGCTTGATCGTTGCGCTCGCATCGATGCCGTTCATCCCGCGCATCGACAGATCCATCAGGATCAGATCGGGAGCCAGCGCCAATGCCTGATGACACGCCTCCTTGCCGTCCCGTGCCTCGCCGACGACGTCATAGTCGCCTTGCGCGCACAACATCGACCGCAGGCCATTTCTCAGCAGGTCATGGTCCTCTGCAATTACAACGCGACATTTGGTATTCACGACGATCCCCCGTTCCTCCATCCCTGCGCGGCGTGTCGCACCGACACATCCTGCGCAGTTCCGGAAACGCTCGCTGCGTGGTTTCCCCTGCCCGGATTGATGATTGAATTTCGCGACAACCAACAGCCATGCGTGTCGCTACAGCAAGGATCGCGCCATCGCGCCACCAGCCTGCGGCGGCGGCGATCCGGATTCCGCCTGTCCGCGGCGCACCCTCGCCGCCCTCCGGAAATGTTTCAGAACTGTATCGATTTCATGTTTTTCGGCGCGTCAGTGTGAATACCGATGGCGGGAATGTCACTCGCATTCCAACATGAATAAAAACATTCCCGCCGCGACTACGCCAAATCGAGAAGAAACCAACGCCGTGTAGTAAGGATTGTTAATCTTCTCCGGTTACTGCTCATTACCAGCCGTTACGGGAGTAACAACTTTGCACCGTTTTTTGCGGCCGCCGTTTTGGCCTCGAAGTGTAGGGAGGTGCCCCATTGCCGGTCCGGTTTCCCGTCGCCGACAATCCAGGTGCAGGAGACCTGGAAGATGCACCGCCGACCTTTATCCGGATTGAGAATCGCGATCGCTGCCGCATGCGTGGCACTCGGCTCGGCGTGGACGTGCGCCGCGAACGCGCAGATATTCGGCACGGTGACCAGCAATGGTGCGATCATCCTCACCAACGAACTCGGCACGGCCGGCCTGAAGGTGATCGTCGCGAGCAACGCGCCCGCCCCACCCGACATGAAGCACGCCGCATCGAAGCTGGCCGGCGGCGCGCTGCCCTCGTTCGCCGACGTGATCGAGGAAGCGAGCCGCGCGTTTCGCGTACCACCGGAACTGTTGCGCGCGGTGATCGACGTCGAATCGGGATACAACCCGAAGGCGGTCTCGGACAAGGGCGCGCAAGGGCTCATGCAGTTGATGCCCGACACCGCTCGGCGCTTTTCGAGCGGAGACATGTTCAATCCGCGCGACAACGTGCTGGCCGGCGCGCGCTATCTGCGCTTCCTGCTCGACATGTTCAAGGACAACGTCGAACTCACGCTGGCCGCCTACAATGCCGGAGAAAATGCCGTGATTCGCGCCGGCTATCGCATTCCGTCGTCGCCGCAAACGCGCGTGTATGTCCCGCGCGTGCTCGCGCGCTACAAACGGCTCCTCGATTCGAGTTGATGTTTCCGGCTGATGTTTCCGGCAATCCGCGCCGCGGCGCCGCAGTCCGTGCAGCGCAGACGAACGCGTTGCCGGATATCGCGCTGCCGCGATGCCCGGCAACATGCGCCGACCCACTCCGGCCGGCCGACGGTTCAGGGAAACGCGGGAACGGTCGGATCTTCGCCTTCGAGATGCGCGTCCGCGTGGTGAAGCGTGATCAGGTGCTCGATCTCGTGGACCCGGTCCTTCGGAACGTCGACGATCAACAGCAACTCGCCGCGCTCGATACCTTCCTCGAAACGCTTCAGGCGTGTACTCGGCACGTTGACGCCGATCATCGACGCCGCCCAGGCACCGAAGCCGGCGCCGGACAACGTGATCGTCACGAACGCGCCACCGGCGATCGGCAAGCCCGCGGGCGGGAACACCAGCGCGATCAGCCCCAGCAGCGCCCCGGTCGCGCAACCGACCATCGTGCCGCGTGCAAGCGACGGCAGCAAGTCGCTGCGCTGCGTCAGCGTGGCCTCCTGCAAACCATCGTGCACGACGCCGTGATTCGCGATGAAATGAATATGCCGCCACTCGATACGCAGCAACAGCAACTCGTCGACGATCGACAGCGCGCTTTGCGGCGTCGGCAACAGAAAATAAATGCGTCTCATGGTGACTCCCCCCATCTCACGTCAGACATGCATCGGCCCCGCTGATGACATTCTCGTTCGGCGCGCACCCCGCTTGAAGTGGGAACACCCACCGAAACACATGGGTAGAAGGCGGTAGGACATCATGCGTGCGCATCAAAGTTTCCCGTAGCTGTGCAGCCCGGACAGGAACATGTTGACGCCGAGGAACGCGAACGTCGTCACGAGCAGGCCGGTGAGCGCCCACCACGCGGCAACCGCGCCGCGCAGGCCCTTCATCAACCGCATGTGCAGCCACGCCGCGTAGTTGAGCCACACGATCAGCGCCCAGGTTTCCTTCGGGTCCCAGCTCCAGTAACCGCCCCATGCCTCGGCCGCCCACAGCGCGCCGAGAATCGTCGCGATCGTGAAGAACGCGAAACCGACCGCGATCGACTTGTACATCACGTCGTCGAGCACCTCGAGGGTCGGCAGGCGATCGGCGAGCACGCCGCGCTCCTTCATCAGGTACGCGACCGACACCATCGCCGACAGCGCGAAGCTGCCGTAGCCGATGAAGTTCGCCGGCACGTGGATCTTCATCCACCAGCTCTGCAGTGCGGGCACGAGCGGCTGGATCTGCTGCGCATCGCGCGCGACCGAATACCACATCAGGAAGCCGACCGCGGCGCTGATCACCAGCAGCACGAACGCGCCGAGCGCGCGCGTACCGTAGTGGCCTTCGTAATACAGATAGAGCAGCGCGGTGATCAGGCTGAACAGGACGAACACTTCATACAGGTTCGATACGGGGATATGCCCGACGTCGGCACCGATCAGGTAGGACTCGTACCAGCGCACCATCAGCCCCGTGAAGCCCATCAGCACGGCGACCCACGTGAGCTTCTGGCCGATCGCGGCGCCCGTTTGCGAGCGCGCGAGCAAACCGATCCAGTAGAAGATCGTCGCGAGCACGAACAGCGCGCTCATCCACAGGATCGCCGACTGGCTCGACAGGAAGTACTTGAGGAAGAACGCCGAATCGGCGCGCGCGAGATCGCCCTGGTAGATCTGGATCGACAGCAGCGACATCACGGCGATCGACGCCATCATCAGCCGCGCGGGCTTCCAGCGCCAGCCGAGCGTGATGAGCGCCGGCACGGCGCCGATCATCACCGCCTTGTCGTAGTCATCCATGTGCGCGTTGTAGTGCGCGAGCGCATAGCCCGCGCCCACCACGAGCGCCAGTGCGAACAGCCAGTCGAACAGCGACAGGCGCGCGAGGAACGGACGATCGTCGCCCGGCTCGCAAGCACGAACCGCGGCGGACGCGTGTTGTCGCCGATACGGCAGCCTGGCGACCGGCGCCGCACCGTCGCGAGAGGATTGCATCGCTTTCATGGTATTCACCTGAACGGACCCGTGCAGGGTTGGAAGAAAAAGAGGCGCCCCGTCCCGGGGAAGACGAGACACCTAAATGATCACTGCCGGCGCCGGTTGCCTGCCCGCCGCGCGGCACGTGCCGCATGCGATGCCGATTCGGCAGCGCTTGCTCATTGTTCGGCCGGCAGGCCCGCCGATGTACCGGTTTCCGGCGGGCTCGCCGATAAGCCGGTTTCCGGCGGGTTCGCGGATGCACCGACTTCCGGCGGGCTCGCCAATGCACCGCCTTCCGCCGGTTTTGCCGATGCACCGACTTCCGCCGGGCTCGCCGATGCACCGGCTACCGGCGGGCTCGCCGGTACGCCGGCTTCCGGCGGAAATGCCTCGACATAGGCCGCGACGGCGCGCATGTCCTGCTCCGTCATGTTCGCGCAGACCGACTTCATGATCGCGCCGCGTGGCCGTGTCTCGGTTTCCCGGAAAATCGCGAGCTGCTTCACCACGTAGTCCGCATGCTGACCGGCGAGACGGGGGAACCGGCTCATGCCCTCGCCATGCTGGCCATGACACCCGATACAGGCCGCAACGCCCTTGTCCGGCAGGCCCCCCACGAAGATCGCCTTGCCCGCGTCGAGCAGCGTGCGATCGCCGGCTTCGCCCGGCACCGCCCCCTGGCCCGAAAAATAGTCGGCAAGCTCGTCGATCTGCCTGTCGGTCAGATGCGTGAAGCCCCACATGTACCGCTTCGCGTTCGGATCGGCACGTGCGTGGCTTTTGAAGTCGGTCAACTGATCGACGAGGTACTCCTTGCGCTGTCCGGCCAGCTTCGGAAACATCGGCGACACGGACACGCCGGTCGCGCCATGGCAGTTCGAACACACCTGCAGCGCGATGGTCTTGCCCGACACGGCCGGGTTGTCGACCTGCCGCGACCGCTCCAGGTCGTGGCAACCCGCCCCGGCCAGCACCATCGCGAGCGAGACGATATGGGCCACCTTGTTCATGTCAGACACCTCCTTGCCGCAACTGCCTTCGCCTGCCGAATCGATTCCGTTCGACAGGGATACGTGCCCGCATCGCGACGCGATGCGAGATGCGCGACACCCGCTCGCCGCGCGTGCTTCGGTCGGTCCGGTGTGCGGGAAACGCCGGACGTGATGTCAGAACGACGCGACCCATAGATAGAGAAACAGCGTGTCGTTGTCCCTCGCATTGCGTCCGCTTCCGTCATAGTTGGTCGCCGCGCCGAGGAATCGGGTGAAGTGCGTGTATTGCAGGCCGACGCGCACGTACTGAACCGGCATCCAGAAGATTTCCGGCATCCAGCCCTGCGTATTCGGATAGAAGTTCGCGCTGGCCGAGTAGCGCGCGCTGTCCGGCGTACCTGTCGTGTTGAAGAACGACAACGAGATGCCGTACTTGCTCTGGTAAACGTACGAGGCCTTGAGCCGAAGCGAGTTGAGATTCGCCGCCGTGTTGTCGGCCAGCACGAAATTGTTCGGATCGTGAATGTTCTCCCGCACGTAGCGCGCCTGCGCGGTGACCGTGTGCGGTTCGAGCAGGTACTCGTATTGCGCGTCGAAGCCGTAGTCGCGATAGCGCGTCACGCCCGTGCCGAAGATCGGGAAATTGTTCGGGTCGTTCGGATAGACTTCGGCACTGAAGCCGAACGCGCCGACCATCAGGCTGTGCGGCCCCCAGTCGCGCGTCAGCGCAATGCGCGCATACGGGTTGTAGCCGCGCAGATAGATCTGCGGGTGGACGGGATCCCCCGGCTTGTTCCCGTGGCTCAGGAACGACCAGATGCCGTCGGCCGTACTGTAGGCGGTCAGCTCGGTGTACACGAGCTTGTTCCAGTACAGGTAGGCACCCGTGCCGACGGCCTGCGTCGCAAGGCTCCCGCCTTCGAGGAGCGGCAGGCTCGGGATCTTGGCGACCGGGCTGATCGTCGACGAGATGTACGGATAGCCCCAGGCCGGCGCGGTGTTGAAGACGTCCTGCACGGTCGGGTTGTTGTGCAACGTCACGCCGAGGATCAGGTCGTTCGCGCTGGTGATGATCCGGTCGACGAAGCGGAAGTCGGTGTTGTCCGACGTCCAGTGGCCTTTCCACTTTCCGTTACCGTCCTGGTGATCGTAGTTTATATAGGTAAACTGAGCAAATCCGCCGAGCTTGTCGGTAATCTTCCCGGCAAGGAACACGCTCGCGAAATCGAACATGGGCAGCGCATTCTTCGGATTGATCTTGTTGCCGCTGGAGTCGGTGTTGCCGCGCGTCGTGCTCAGGTCGCCGATGGCCATCGCGGCGATCGGAATCGTGCGCTCGCCGAGCGTATAGCCGTTCAGCTTGAACAGGCGTCCATACGGCGTGAGTTCCGGAAACTGTCCGCCGGCATGACACGCGACGCAGCTCTGCCCCGTCTGGCGCGCGAAGATAGGCAGCGCCCACGCGGCCGACACCTGCAGCAACGCGAGCGTCGCGAGCACGGCCATCCAGCCGCCACGTCTCCAGCGAGGGCGTGCGCGATGGCCGACCAGAAACGTAGTCATGGCTGTTTCCCCCCATGCCGTTTGTCGCCACGTTCCGACGCGACATTCGCACGTCGGACGATGTCTTCATTGTGCGGAGCGCCCATGAAAACCGACATGGGGCGACTCCCTCTTTACGCGGTCTGATCCCTACTCCATCTCGGCGCGCGCGGCCGCTCAGGGGACGATCCAGCCCCCGTCGGCGGAGAGTTTCAGGCGATCCGGCCCGGCGAAGCGGACGATATAGCCGCCCTTCGACGCGAAGCGCTGCCCGGGCGCGAGCGTCAGGCGCGGGTAGTAGCCGGTCAGGATGCGGCGCTCGAGCATGTCCTGGATGCGCTCGACGAGATACTCGCGCACGAACGCATCGACCAGATGGCTGAGCGTCTCGGCGAGCAGGCCGCATGCGAGATACGTGTCCGCCTGCACCTGCGGCGCGACCATCGGAATCTGCCGGATCGAGAACCAGCCGAACGCATAGTCGACGCGCACGCGCCGCCCTTCGGGCAGGTCGAACGGATAGGCGATACGCGTCACGCCGCGCCAGCTCGTCGGCAGCGGCGTATTGTCGAGCCCGCCGAGCAGCCCCGACATGAATACCGTGTCCGACGCGGGCGGCACGTGAGCAAGCGCCGCGAGGTCCGGTGGCCGCAGCCACAGCACGAGCACGTCGTCGCGCGGCAGCCGGCGCAATGCGCGCGCAACGCTGTCGCCGGATCCAAGCGCGCGATTCGACACGGCGATGCCGTGCGCCTTCAGCGCGGCAGCCAGCGCGCGTGCGCCGCGCTCGCCGTTGTCGCCACTGCGATAGACCTGCCAGACCGTCTTCACCGCTTGCGGCGGCGGCCGCGCACCGGCTTCGTCCAGGATGCGCTTCGCGATCAGGTCCGATTCGAGCAGCACGCCGCGCGAGAAGTACACGGAATAGAAATCGTGGTCGGTTTCGACCGGCACCTCGACGTTCGGAAACAGGCAGGGCACGGCCTCCGCCTCGCAGAAGTCGTGGACCGGCGCCCAGTTTCTGCCGCCGAGCCCCGACACCACGGCCAGCACCGGCTGCCGGGCGAGAAACTGCGTCAATTGCGCACGCCACGTATCCGGCGGCCCCTTCAGTTCCCACACATGCAGTTCCCAGTGGCGATTGACCATGAACATCATTCTTCGCGTGGAACGCAGCGGTGGCGTCGTGCCGAACGGAAACGTGTTCTTGTCCGCGAAGTAGTGCTGCAGGACGTCGAGCATGCCCGCCCGCTTCACCGGGTCCGCGTCCGGCGTGACGATCGTCGCGAAATGCAGCACCGTGTCCGTGACGCCCGACGGCTTGCGGCGATCGAGACGCTTCAGATAGCCGGTCAGCGCGGCCATGTCGGCATCGCCGAGCGCGTATTGCGGCATCAGGCTGCCGAGCGGCCTGCCTTCCGGGTCGACCCCGTCGCGCAAGGCGCGCGCGAGACGCTCTTCCGTGTACGGCTCGCGGTCGGTGCGCATGCCGGGTACGTACGGGATGTCGAGATCCTCGGCGGTTTGCTCGCGCGGATGCACCAGGTAGCGCCACGTGATCGGCGGGATGGTGTTGTTGCCCTCCTTCGAGCCCAGCCCGCTGCGCCGATGGCAATTGACGCAGGCGGCGGCGGCGCCTTGCAGGCGCACGCCGTCCTGATGCACGGCTTCGAGCGGTGCGCCCGAACCGAGGATGCCGCGCTGGAAGATCGCTTCTCCGGCATCCGCCGGCACGACGGGCGCCGCTGCGTCGTCGGCGAGCGCATGACCCGCGCTTGCGCACAACGCGGCCAGCAACACCCATCGCGCCAGCCGCCCGCGCGAGGCCGGCGGGCCCGCCGCCGCGAGGGCGCGCAGTCGCCCCCGGATGCCGCTCATGGCCGTGCCGTCGGCCAGCCGGCGCCCGGCGGTACCGGCGGCGCCTGCGACACGTGCGCATCGATCGACGCCGGACGGCGTCCGACCGGCGATGCGGGCCGGGCGAACAGCGCGTCGTCGAGCGGCGGATTCAGCGACACCTTGTCGATGATCAGTGTGTCCTTGGTCGGCGAGGCCGCCGTTCCGCTCTCGATCCTGAGCGGGATCTGCAGGCCGTCGATGCGCTTGAAGTTGCCGTAGTTCACCTCCACCGTGAGCGGGCCGCTCGGGCCGCGCACCTGGCGGTCGGCCTTCACGTCCAGGAACGTCCGCCCGTCGATCCACACATGCCGTACCGCGCCGGACGGCAACTTCACCGCAAGGCGGTACGCATCGTGCCCGCCGATCGGGTCGACGCCGTCCAGCGTCACGCCGATGCCCTTCGCATCGTGGTCGATCAGCGGACCGTCGATCACCTGCTCGTCGCGCGCGGCCATCAGCTCGCCCGGCGTGTACGACCGCAAGCCGGCGCTGCCGCTCGCGGCCTGCTTCCAGCCTTCGCGACCGTCGAACACGCGCACGGCCTTCTGGTTCATCACGGTGATCTCGAAGCGCGTCTTGTTCGGCCGCTTCATCGCGAGGATGAACGGCACGTCGCGCACGGGCGCGTTCGGGCTGTCCACATGGCCCGACCAGACCATCGTCTGGACCTTGCGCCACGCGTCGAGCCCGCCTCTCGCCGCGATATTCTTCTCGACGATCTGGTCCACGCCGAGGCCCTGCCCCGGCAACTGCTCGCACCCGCACAAGGCCGCCATCGCGCAGCCGGCGAGCACCCACGATCCGATCCGTCCCATGGTTGTCACCTCGTCCGGATCTCGGCCGGGTGACTCGGCGCCTTCGCGAAGGTGAGCGGCGGCTTGCCGAACATCGTGTCGTCGGCCGTCTCGTTGAGCGCGACATGCTCGATCGTGATCCGGTGCGTCTCCTTGACGCCGCTCACGACAGTCTCGAGCGTGTGCGGCATGACCAGACCGTTCTCCTTCCTGTAATCGCGATAGAAAACCGTGACGCCGTGCGTCTTGCCGTCCAGCACGCGCGACTCTCCATCGATCTTCAGTTCGAGAAAGCTCGACGCGTCGACCCACAGGCGCCGCGACGCGCCATCCTTCGACGTCAGCTTCAGCACATATGCGCGATGCCCTTCCACCTGCTCCGTGCCAAGCGCCTGGATCGTGGTGCCCTTGTTCGCGTAGTCGATCAGCGGACCGTCGAGTTCGGCGGATGACGCGGCGGACTTGAGTTGCGCCGGCGTATACGGCTCGACATCGTTGCGGCCGAGGTACGGCCTGACCAGCCAGCCCTGCGAGCCGTCGTACACCTGCAGCGCGGTTTGCTGCTCGAACTGGATTTCGAGCCGGCTCTTGTGCGGACGCTTCAACGTCAGCGTGAACGGCAGCCTGACGTTCTTCTTGCCGCCCGCGTCGAGCTGCCCCGTCATCCTGATCGACGACACCGCCCGCCACGCCTGCAGCCCGCCACGGGCCGCGATATTGCGCTCGGCGATCTGCGCCGCGTCCATATGCGACGCCGACGCCGCCTGCGCATTCCCCGCCGCCGAAGCCGCGGATGCGACCTGGCCGCAAGTCAAAAAGCCGGCGGCGCACGCCGCCGAAATCGACTTGAAAAGAAACCGGTTCATGACTGCTCTCCCCGCATGCAAGCCGCCTGTTGTCGATGCGCGGCGGCATGCGCATGGTTGTGATTACTCGACCACCAGCCCGTCGACATGCAGCGAATCGATCAGGATGCTGACCCGTTCACCGCGCTTGATCGGCCCTCCCTTGTTCGAAAACACCATCCAGTATTCGTGTCCGGTCTCCAGCTGACCGGTCTGCCGCAGCGCGCCGATCTGGTCCATCACCGGAATCACGAGCAACGCGTGGCTCGTTTCGCCGTACAGATAGACCGTCGCTTTCGTGTCGCCGAGCAGCCGCGCCTTCTCCGGATCGGTCACGCGGTAGCTGAAGCGGATCAGGTTGCCCGACGCGGTGCTGCGCACGTGCAGGTCGTCGATGCCCTTCGCCATCTGGTAATAGGCCTTCGCCTGCCGCGGCAGGCTCACCGGCAGGTAAGGCGAGTGCCGGCGGGCCGCCGGCTCGGCCGGCGCATCCTGCCCGGCCGCGGCCGGCTGAGGCCGGACCGCGGCGAGGCAGGCGCCGCACGCGAGCAGCAGCATCGATGCCGCACGGAAGGCCGCCGGCTTCATTGCAGCGCTCCCGCGAGCGGCGCGGGCGCCGCCGGTGCCGGGGTCGGCGCCGGGAGCCGCACCGGCGGCAGCGCACGCGTTTGCGCAGGCGTTTGCACCGGCGTCCGCGTGCACGCACGCAGCGGCGTCTGAGCCGGGTTCTGCAACAGCACGCCTGACGGCGGCCGCGCCAGCGCCGGAGACTGCGTCAATGCACCTGCCGGCAGCGGCCGCGCCGGCGGAGCCAGCCGCAGCGCGCCTGCCAGCGGCCGCCGCAGTGCCGGGGCGAGGATCGGCGGCAGCGGCACGCCGCCGTTGAACAGGCCCGGAATTCCGCCAACACCCGGGATTCCGCCAACACCCGGAATTCCGCCGATGCCCGGGATTCCGCCGATGCCCTTCGGGACAAGAGCGGCCAGGCCGGTCGGCTGGCTGCCCAGCGCCAGCGGATCGATCGGGGTGCCGCCACCGAGCAGGCCGCCGAGCAGGCCGGGCGTCACGTACTCGACAGCGCCGATGTCGTAGCCGTTGGCTTGCGGCCGCGGCGTGCCGAAGATGTCGTGATTCGGCGCGCCGGATGCCGTGGCCGCCCCGATCGCCGGCGACGTGCCCTTGATCGAGTAGTTGCCCATCATCACGTTGTAACCCGTGCTGCCCTGCGTGAGCGCCTCGTTGAACAGCGACAGCGGCCCGTACGACATGTTGATCCACTGGTTGCCTTCATCGGGCGTGGCCGTCGGCATCAGGCCGAACAGCGGGTTCGGCATCACCGCGTCGGCAATCCCGGGCGGCACCGCGAAGCCGTTTCCGCCGGCTTCCGGCGGCACCCGCGAGCCGTTGCAGTACTGGCCCACCGTCTGCGGATTCGCTGCCTTGTTGGTCGCGCCGTAACCCGCCGTGCTGGTCATGATCGAGTACTGCGGGTTCATCGTCAGTCCCGATTGATGATTGGCCGGCCCGGTGTCGCCGTACGCGCCGATGTCCCAATAGAACGGCGGGGTCGTGCCGCCCGTCACGCAGGTGCCTGTCGACAGCCCCTTCTGGTTCAGGACCGGGTTCAGCGTGACCGCGTTCTGCACCCCGGGGATGTTCGGGTTCGGCTGCGAACTCACCGAGATGTAGAACGAGCGGTTTTGCCAGAACACGTTGTTGGTCAGCACCGGGTTCGAGAACTTCATGCAGTTCGGCGAATTCGCGGGACAGGTGACCTGCCCCGTGAAACCCGCAGGCGGGACGAACGCTGCCATCAGGTTCTGCGTATGACCCGCCGTCTCCAGCCCGGCCGGCTGCTGCGTCGACGCCTCGATGAAGCTCGTGCACGTCGAGTCCGCGCTGTTCGGGCTGCTCGTGCATCCCGGCGGCGGCACGTTCGACTGCGACGCGGCCGGCGTATTGAAGAGCACGCCCGCCGACGCCGTCGCATCGTTCGAGATCACCGTGTTGTTGATGAAGTTCACGCGCACCGCATCCTGCAGCGACACGCCACCGCCCGACCAGCCGGCCACGTTGTTCGCGATGATGTTGTTGATCACGCGCACCTGGTACCAGTTGTTCGGGTTGCCGAGGCTGCGTTGCACGTCCGTGCCGTTGACGTTCTGCAGCCGAAGGCCGCCGCCCTTCCCGCTTTCCGCCGTATTGCCCATGATCAGGTTGCCGTCGATCACGAGATTCGGGCCGATGCCGTCGGACAGCTGCGGCGCGCAATCGACGTCGATGGTCGAGTTCTCGCAGAACGTGCCGTCGGGCGGCACGCCCTGCGCGATGATCCCGCCGCCATACGTCGGCAACGTCGGGTTGTTGCTCTGGTTGAACAACACCACGTTGTGCGACAGGTCGCCGTTGTAGCTGAACCCGAAGTGCGCCACGCCGCCGCCGTCACCACCGCTGATGTTGCCGCAGACCCAGTTGTAGTTGAAGCGGTAGTAGTCGGCGCCCGAGCACAGGGTCACGCCGCCGGCCGCCGATGGCGTGGTCGAGTTGATCTCGTCGCCATACGACGCGTTTCCTGTGACGGCGTTGTGGTGGACGTTGACGAACGTGTTGTACATGAACGGCAACTGCGTCACGCCGTCCGCGGCGATGGTGCCGTCCGGCACTTCCACCTGGCCGACCGTGATGCCGCCCGACAGCGTGCCGGCATTGCCGGTCACGCGATTGTTCGATACCTCCGTATAGTGGTTCCAGCCGTGCAGGAAGATCCCGCCGCCGCCCTGCGAGCTGTTGGTGAACGTGATCCCGTCGATGCGCGACGGATTGCACATGAAGTTGCTGTAGTTCGGGTTGTTCGGGTCCGTCGTGCAATCGTGCTTCGTGAGCAGCGTGCAGACGCCGTTCGCGCTGCAGTTCGCGCTCGTCTGCACGCCCTTGGCCAGCACCGTGATGCCCGCGCCTTCATACGCGCCCATCAGCGACGGCTCCATCAGCAGCTCGCCGAGATTGCCGTTTTGCGAGCTGTCCCAACCGACCGTCGGCTCGAACGGGATCGGATCCACGTGCCCCTGCATCTGCGTCGAGCATTGATAGGTGCCCGACGGATCGTACGGGTTGTTGGTCGGCGAAATCGGCTTCGTCGGGTCGTACGCGGCCGAAATCGTCCCACCGTCCAGCGACGTGCCGAACAGGCACGCGATCAGCCTGCGCCACGGATCAAGCTTGCCGGACGGATGCGTGTTCGCATTGACCGTCACCGACGCGGCACCGACGCCTTGCAGCCGCACCGGCTTCCACATCACCAGCATCTCGTTGTACGTGCCCGGGCCGACGACGATCATGTCGCCCGCGCTCGCATTGTTGATCGCGGTCTGCAGCGCATTGCTCGCGCCGTTCTCGCCGCTCACGTAGGTCGGCGCCTTGCCGCCGATCGTCACGGTGATCGCATCGATCGACCGCTTGCCGTTGCCGGCCGTGATCACGAGCTCGCCGCACTGCGTCGCGGCCGCGCCCATCTGCTGGATCGTGCAGGTCGACGGCACCGTCAGCGACGGAAGCGACGGAAGGCTCAGGTCGGGCGCGAGAACGACGATCTTCGAGTCGCTCCACGACACGACCGTCGCATTGACGCCCGCGATCGTGACCGTGCCGGTGCCCTGCGTACCGCCGAAGCCGTAGTGGCGCGTAATGAACTTCTGGTTGAACGGCGCCGTGCTCTGGTTCGGTCCCGTGTACGCATGATTCGGCACCTGCTGGTCGCCCAGCGCGTTGATCGTCAACTGCTTGCCGGGTGCGCTGACCCACGGGCCCGCACCGGCGCCGATCGTGTCGCCGGTCACGCTCGAGATCGCCGGCGTCGCATCCGGATACGCGCAGTCGGGCTGGTTGTAGCCGTCGGCGAAGGACTGCACCGGCACCACCGGCGTATCCATGTACTGCGTCTGTCCGGGCATGAACGGAATCTCGTAACAGAACTGGCTGTATGCCGGGTTGTACAGCGGGTCCGACATCGTCTTGCCGGGGTGCTGCGGATCGGGGATCGGGCCCGGATCGTTCATGCACGCGACCATCATCGTCGGCGCATAACCGGTCGGGTTCGGGGGATTCACTTCCCAGGTCGAGAACGTCAGTCCGTTGTAGATGCCCCATTGATCCGAGTAGGTGCGCGAGATTTCGTTGCCGGAAAAATCCTTGAACGAGATCGGCACGTTCGGCACCGCGAACTTTTCGCCGAACTGCGGCGAGTACGGATCGAACTCCGACGAGAAGTCGTCGAGCATGAAGCCCGTGTAGTGCGCGCTGACATGCGTCGAGCTGAAGATCCAGAACTTCGCGAGCACCGATTCCTCATCGGTGAGCATCACCTCCTTGCGATCGCAAAGATGCCGGGAAGCGCCCGCGAACGGTGCGACTTCCTTCGAGCCCGGGAACAGGCTCATGTAGTCCGGCACGATGCGCAATTCGCCGACGCACGGCCAGAACCGCTCGACGCTGCCGGTGTCGCCTTCGGCATGCGGCGTCGAACCGAGGTCCGTGGTCATGTTCTGCGGGTTGTTCTTGTTGTACGTCGAGTTCACCGCGGCCTGGTCGGGGAGGATGAAGATCGCGCCGATCCCGCCGAACTGCTGCGTCACCGGGGCGATGTAGTTGTCGCCGATCAGGATGTTCTTGTCTTCCTCCTTCACCAGTTCGTAGCCCGGCGGCACGATGATCTCGACCACGTACTTGCCGGCAGGCAGCATCGGCGTACCGTCGACGGGGTTCTTCCCGACGCAGATCGTGCAGTTCGACGCGACCGGCTTGCCGTTCGAATCCGTCGCCGTCACGCTCGGGAACTTGTACATCCCGTCATACGGTGCCGGCTGGATCTGGTTGAACACGTGCATGCCGTCGTAGCACTTGTACTGCGCGTTCGCGGGCAGCTGGCGATGTTGCGGATCGAGCCAGTTGGTGCTGTTCTTCAGCGTGAAGTAGAACGGGTCGTTCGGATCCTGGCCCGGGCAGTTCATGTTCGGCGTCGCGCCGTCCGCGCGGAAGCCCTGCGCCCAGTCGTCCCAGCTCGCCGTCTTGGTCGTATCGACCAGCGTCAGGTTGGTGGTGCCGTCCGTCGCCGTGCCCTCCTGGTACAGGTTCACCGTGACGTTCGGTACGTTGGGAGTCCACTTCGTGTGGATCAGCAGCGTCGGATCGTCGAACGGCCGCGTCGACGCATAGATCACCTCGCCGCGTATCCCGCCGTTCTCGCCCTTCCCGAACGGCGTCTTGCCGAACTCGATGAACGAGTTCTGGCCGGAGAAGCCCTGCCATGCCTCCGAGTTCACCCAGGGCGGATCGACCCGCCCGGTCGAGCCGCTGCCGGTCGACGCGCAGTCCGCGTCCGCGCAATACCGGGCGCCCGGCACCTGCAGGTTCGACGGCAGCGGCACGGTTTCGACCGTGTTCGCGAAGTTCGCGGCGATCGTCGAGTTCCCGCTGCCGGGCACGCCGGTGCGGTCGACCGGACCGCCCGCGTCATACACCACGTGCGTGCCGGACGATTTGTAGCGCGTCTGGTCGTCGTCGACCACATACCAGTTGAACAGCGGGAACACCTCGTTGAACGGCGCATAGCCGTTGGCGTCGGTCGAATTGAAGTTCGAGTAGCTGCCGTCGCGGAACCGCATGTTGACCGACGCCAGCGCGATGCCCGGGTCGTCCGGATGCGAGATGCCGTCGCCGTGCAGGTCGATGAAGGTCCGCGTATAGAGGTTCGTCTGCCACTGCAGCACCGACAGGTCGCCGATGTCGACCGTCGTGCTCCCGTTGGCCGCGGGCAGCTGGACCGCCTTGGCCAACCCGTCGACGATCTGGTCGTTCCATTGATCGAACACGGTGATGCGCGTCGTGCCGTTCGGCAGGCCGCTGATCGTGAACCGGCCCTGGTTATCGCATTTCGTGAAGCCGTAATCCTCGCCGTCCGGATCGCCGACGCTCACATAACATTGCGAGAACGCCAGCGAATCGTGCGACCCGCTGCTGTACAGGTTCTCGTTCGGCGGGCGGCCGTAGTGCAGGTTCGTCACGTGGCCCGTAATCGTGTTCGGACACGCGCCGGTGTCGCACAGCCCGGTCTTGGCCGCGTTGCTCCTGCGCGCGTTGATGATCTTCGGATTCGCGAAGCCGATCGACACGTGATAGCCAGCCGGCCCGAACTCCTGGAAGTACGCGGGCCCGCCGACCTTGACGAACGCGTCGTGCGCCTTCTGTCCGTCAAGCGTGTTGGTCTGCAGCCATTCCTCGCCGCGGCCGATCCGGTCGGCCGCCGGCGTCGCGACCACGCCGTAACGGCCCGGCATCAGGTTGGCGATGACGGCCTGGCCGACGAGCGGCGACAGCGTCTTGCCATCCGATTCGTATTTCGGGCAGGTCGGAATCATGCCGACCAGGCCGTCGGTCGCCGTCGTGATCGGGCACGCATTGAGCCCGGAAATCGGGTCGATGGTGCCCTGCAGCGAATTCGACAGCGGCATGTTGAACATGTCGTAGGTCATCTGCCCGGTCGGGTCGCCGGTGCCGCCGGCATCGTCCCAGAGCTTGACCTCGAATCCGCCGAGGCCCGGCTCGCGCGCGGTGCCGAATCCGTCGGACCCGCCGCTGACATCCACTTCGCCGTTCAGCGGCGCATCGTCCTCGAACACGAACACCGACAGCTTCGCGGTCTGGTACGGCGTTTCCGTCAGCAGCACGTTGAGCTGCCCGGCCTGTCCGGCGGCAGTCTGCCCCGCCTTCGCGGCGGCGACCTGCGCGGGCGAAATCGGCGCGCCGCCCATGCTGTGGCCGCACTTGCCGGTGCCCGGCGCGAAATCCGCGCCGCTCGGACCCGACGGGCAGTCGAGCGCGATGCTGAACGGCCGCGTGGTGTTGGGCGGCACGCCGCCGCCGTTCGTGAACGTGTTGCCGGCATCGCCGGGCAGGATCGACAGGTAGTAATGCTTGGTCGGATCGAGCGCCACGTACTTCGGATCGACCGGCGTCTGTTGCGACACGTTCGGGCCGGTGCGGCATACGCCGTTGCCGACGTCGCACACGGTCGCCACATGCGTGTTGGAGACCGGGTCGTACACGGTCTGCCCGGATTCGCATGCCACGGTGCCGACGCAGCCCGCCGCCACCACCGGCATGTAGCTCGTGTGGAAGTTCGTGCCGAGACTCGGGACCGGCAGCGGCGGACAGTTCGCCGGCCGCGACGTCGTCGAATTCACCTGGCAGGCCGGATCGATCTGCATCGTGCGGTCTTCCTCGATGATCCAGCGATAGTCGGTGAGCTTGACCGCCTTGTTCGGCGCGGTCGCGTCCGGCGCCATGCTCGGCGCATCCATCACGTTCACGACCAGCCCGCTGCCGGGATTGAAGGTCACGGTCACCGTCCCTGCATTCGCACTCTTCTGGTTCTGCGTATTGGTGACCTGGTACTGGAACGTCATCGTCTGCGCGGCCGCGCCGTTGCCGGCCAGCGGCGGCGTCGTCGGCACCGCGGTAAACGAGCCGTCCGGATTCAGCGTCACGGTGCCGTTCGTCGCGCTCGACGCGACGATTTGCGCGGTGAGCGGCAACCCGGCAGGATCGCTCGCGCTGGCGAGCACGCCGGGCGCGCCGACCTGAATCTGCGACGCGATGTTGCTCGCGAAGCTCGCATTGCCCGCGGTGGGAATCGACAGGCACTTGTTGCTCGTGGTGCAGGCGGTCAACGTCACCTTCGCCGTCACCGGCGGCGTGCCGTTGGTCGACTGATAGACGAAGCTGTCGTTCGTCGCGCTGCTCGACAGATAGGTGAACGTACCGTCCGTGTTCAGCGTGAGCGTGCCGCTCGCGGGCGGCGTCTGGACCTTCACGCCGTACACGCCGGAGTCGCTCGCGATCACGCCCTTGGCCGGATCCGACACGGTGAGCGTCGTGCCCGGCACGAAGTAGTAGTTCGCGCCTGCGGCGGTCGGCGTTTCGCCGATGCCGGCGGTCGCCGACGGTTCGGCGTTGTTGACCGCGATGTAGCCTTGCATCCCGCCATCGCGCTGATTGTTGGTCGACAGGCTCAACTCGCGGTCGTACACCGGCATCGCACCCGCGGCCGGCGCGTTCACCATCACGTCGTAGGTCTTGCCGGCCGCCATGAACACGGCGTTCTGGATGCGCGCGGCGCCGGGCAGCACGTTGCCGTCCTCGGCAATCAGCGCGAAGCCGGGAACAGACGGATTGCCCGTTTGCGCGCCGACCACGGCCGGAACGTGCATGCGCAACCCGGCGTTCACCAGGCGCACGAGCACCTGCCCGGTCGACGCCGGTACCGTCGCGCTCGGCGCAAAGGCCGACGCGTTCGGGTTGGTGCGATCGAAGGCCACGCCGTTGATCAGGTAATAGCGCGGATCGTAGTTCACCACCGGCGGATAGCAGGTGCCGAACGTGACCGACTTCGAGTCGCCGCACCCGCCGGGCTGACCCGACCACGCGGCGGTTTCGCTGAAGCCCTTGGTCGCGACGGCCGCGGCGACCGCGGCGTTCTGCACCGGATCGATCTCGCCCATCACGAGCGGTACGTCGGCGTCATAGCAGGACGTCGATGTCGGATAGGCCTGGTTCGTCGATGCGCACGTCGAACTGGGGACGCTCGGGCTCTTCACCACCAGCACCCCGTAGAGGCCCATCGGCCCCTGGATCGACGGGTGCGTGCCCGACTCGAGCAGATAGGTGCCGGGCTTGAGATTGGCCCAGGTGAGCGTCGTGTGCGATTTCGGATCGGTCGACGACGCCACCTCGGTTCCGAACGACTCGACGCGCGGCCCTTGCGCGGGCGGCACGAACGATGCCATCGGCGCGGTCGAGGTCGCCGTGACGATCGGCCAGGTCGTGGCAGTCTGCGTCGGATGGGCCGGGCTCGGCGTGGTCGTCGGCTTGTCGCCCAGGCCGCCGCCCAGCTGGCCGACGATGACGAGCGAGGTCGGTACGGGCGCCGGCAGGTTGTTCGTCAGGTTGATCTGCAACTGCCCTGCCTGCACGGTGATCACCACCGGCGACCAGTTCGCGCCGGCGGCCGGATTCGCCGCCGCGCAGGTGGCATTCGCGGCCGGCACCGTCGCGACGGCGGCCGGCGTGCAGCTGTAGCCCCACATCGGCACGGACTGCCCGTCCGGCATCAACGCCGTGGACGCCTTCGCCGTCAGATTGACGACCGCTTGCGCGAAACATGCTTCGCCTGCCGTCAGCAACATGGATGCCGCGACCCCCACCTTGAACAGATCAAGGAGCGTCGCCGTGAGCTTGGTGGATCTCATCGCCTTTCTCCCCACCCCTAATTGGATTCGTCGATCGGAAATACCGGAGGATCAACGAGCATCATCATCATCATTCCGCCGGGGAAGATGTTGTTCGTCGTGATCTCGCGCTCGTTATGCGAGTGCCACATGAACGCGAAGCCTGCTTCCGTTGCTGCCGGGTTCAGCTGTACGCCGCTCGGCGGCGTCGTGCCCGTCGGGGCCGTTGCGCGCGTCGTGGCGTCCGGACCGAGATACGGACTGCCGCCATACCAGGCGCCGTTGGTCAGGATGTTCGAGTCCGGCAACGTGACCGGCCCGCCGCTGGCGACCTTGCCGAACGGCGCCTTCTCGAGCGCCTTGCCGTGGTCCTGGCACCACTCGTAGTAGTTCGGCGCGTTGCGCGGGGCCGGCGGGTTCGACGCCGTCGTGTAGTAGCCGTTCGCGTCCGGCACGCAGACGGAGCCGTCGCCCGCGTAATGCCCGTAGACGTCCCAGTTCAGGCCCTTGCCGGTCCAGTAGAAAATCCCGTCCATCGTGACGCCCGGCGTCGTGGTGGTCGTGAACAGCAGCGGGCCGGCCGGCTGCCGCGGGTTCGCCGGGTGGTTCGGGTCGACCGGGCTGAGCAGCAGGTTGCCGTCACGCGCGAGCACGCGCACGTGATTGCCGTGCTCGTGGAACGGATGCTGCCAGCGGCCGGTGCCGATGATCCGCAGCAGCACCAGTTCGCCCGGGTGCATGTGCGGGTTGCCGTTGTACGGCTGGTGCGGGTACTGCGGCGCGTAGTTCGGATCCATGTCGTCCGGCATCGAACGGCCGTTGACCATGAAATAGGCCGGGTGATAAGGCTCGGTCTCGACGGTCATGCAGCTGTTCGGCCGGGTGCACGACGTATTCGCCGCGACCTGCTGCTCCGCCTGCTGATGGATGCGCGGATCCATTTCGGAGAACTGAAAAAGATACTCACGGTCATAGCAGGCCGCGCTGTTGTCGAATGCCGCCGCTGCGTTGCGGAAATCGTGCTGGCCGAACGGTCTGCCCGAATCCGGCAGCGCCATGCAGCCCGCCGTGTTGACCGCCGTGTTCGGCAGCACGATGATCGCGCCGTACAGCCCCATCTCGATCTGCAGATCGCCCTGCGTGCCGCTGTAGTACGTATGCGTGCCCGGCGTCGCCGCGACGAACGTGTAGGTCACCGTCGCGCCGTGCTGCGCTTCCTGCGCCAGCAGCCCGGCAACGCCGGAGGTGCCGGTGCAGGTCTTGCCGTCCGGGCTCAGGGTGCCCGTGCACACGACGAAGCCGGGAAACAGCATCGACGTGTTGCCGGCCGCCGCCGGCAGGTTGTTGGTGAGCGTCACGGTGATGATGTCGCCCTGCCTGACGATCAGCGTCGGACCGGGAATCTGCATCGTCGGACAGGTCGCGCCGGTAATCGTCGCCGGCGAGAACACGAGCGGCGTCGCGCTGGTCGCCGCGCAGCCGTAGCCCCACGAATAGACGCTCGTGCCATCGGGCTGGGTGATGCGCGCCTCCTGGGCAGTGAGGTTGAATACCTTGCCGGTAATGCCCGGCGCCGCAGCTTGCGCGTGCATCGACAGCAACGCGGCGAGCGTCGCGACGCCGACGCGGGCGAGCCGTCCAAGGCGGGCGAGCGTCGCGGTCCACGCATGGTGAGTGATGTGTCCCACGGCTTTTCTCCTCAGTGCAGGACTTCCCGGCCGGGCCTGCCCGACGACTCGGGCAGGCCCAGGTCATCAAAGAGTGCAATGCTTCGTGATCGGATCCACCGCACTGCAGATGTGAACCTCGGTCATCAGGCCGCCGAAATTCTCCTGATCGTTCGACAGGTGATCGAGGTTCGGCGTGTACAGATAGAAAATCTGGCCCGAGTGGTATTTCGACTTGTCGCTGGCGTCGAGAATCAGGTCGAGCGACTCGCCGCCACCGAGCGTGATCGAATTCGTGTCGTAGGCCATGTTGTTGCCGGCCATGTCGCGCAGCATGCGGGCATTGATCGCGACCACATGCATCGGAATCCCGAGCGATGCCAGCGTCTGGTATTCGGTCACGTCGAGATCCGAGATCCGCAGCAGCGCCCGGCCGCCGGCCGGGATGTTGATCAGCGTCGACAACGGCTGCGACGGGTGCATCGAGCTGTCCGACGCGGGCGTCGACATCGCCCCTTCGGTCACCGTGTCCGGATAGCTGCGGCCATTCAGCAGGAAGAACTTGTCCTTCATGTCGGTGAACGGCTCAGGATTGAACGTCATGCCGACGAAGTGGAAATTCGGATCGAAGCCGTGGATCTGGATCGGATACTCGACGTCATACGCGGTCGAGCCGTCGCCATCGTTGTACGCGTACAGCGACAGCGTCGCCGGCGTGGTCGGCGGAATGGCGGGGTTGGCCGCGCGCACGAGCCCAGTGTCCTGCTTCGGTAGCGGCGTCGAGCAGAGAATGTCGTTGCCGCAGCGCGTGCGCAGGTCGGACTGCTGGGTGACCAGCGATTCGTACAGCGACACGCCCGCGGGCACGCGGTCCTGGCGCGGCCGCACGTAGATCTGGCCGACCATGCCCATCTGCAGGTGTTCCGGCGGTGTGATGTGGCAGTGCCAGAAGTAGGTGCCCGCATCCGGCGCGAGGTAATAGTAGGTGAAGCTCGCGCCGATGTTGATCGCGACCGACGCATCGGGCACGCCGTCATAGAACGACGACGCGTTCGGATAGCCGTGGAAGTGCACCGTGTGCTTTTCGAACAGGTCCGGGCGCATGATCATCCCGACGTTCGTGAGCGTGAGGAAAAACTCGTCGTCCTCGTCGATCGCCATCATCGGCGCCGGCTGGTTACCGTTCATCACGCCGATGTCCATGATCGGGCGCGGGTCGACGTGGCCGGTCAGCGCGCCGCCCGCATCCGGATCGGGGGCCAGGCCGACCGCGCCGTTGTAGGTCGGGTCGGTTCTGGGATCGCCGACGGTGTTGAACACCGACGCGAGCTGCGTGCCGGGCAGGCCGGCCTTGATGTCCGCGAGCCCGGACAGCGGGCCGAACGCGAACAGGTAGGTCTGCACGCCGTTGGCCATCGTGGCGTAACCGTCGCCGCCCGAGATCTGCTGGCACTTGATCGCGCCGTTCACGGCGCCGGTCGACGTGGAACCCTGGCCCGTATAGGACGGCTGCGTGTAGGCGGGCTCGCCGACGCCTGGCGCCAGCGCGGTCGGATGGGACGGCGTGGTGGGCGGGCACTGAACTCGAAACGACTGGGCAAACGAAGGAACGGCGCACAGGAGGAGCAACAGTGCCGCCACACTGCTGCAATACGCGCGGGTACTGAACATATGACCTCCATCCTAGGGGTCAACCAGCGATACGCGCTGGACGTCATGCTCTGCTGCGGACGCGGGCTGGCGACGTTATCGCACTGACCCGTATCTGGATTCTGCAGATGGACGCGTCGGCCCGGCATGGGGCACCCCCCTACTTTTGCGTAGGGGGCCCCCGGCGAGCGGGGGTGTCATGCTCGGTACGGCGGCGGGTGCGAGGCCCGCTGGCCGCGCCCGGCCGGCGCCAGTCGGGCGTGCGGCGGACCGGCGTCGTGCGCCGGCGCAGCGGGCGGATCCGGACGGATCGGGGCTACCTGGCGGACCCGCGATCGGTGGGCGTGCCGCGCGGCGGATCGTCGGGCGACAAGCGCTCGGACCGGGTCACAGCAGCGTGCGACGGAACATGGCGGGAGTCACGACAGCCGTTGTCCACGCCGCCCGCCGACGGACTGGCGCGCGCAGTGCGGGGGGAAGGAAGATCGACGGCGTATTGTGGAAATCGTCCCGATAGCCGAAATTAATTAAAATCATGGGCCGGGCAATGTCGGGCGCGTCGAACGGCGCGGACTTCGCTGCCGTGGAACGGTATTCTTTCGATCCCGGCCGGCTGGACTTTCACCGAACAACGGGCAAAAAAAAGCGCCACGGAGACCGTGGCGCTAAAAAAGTTCTAGCCATTCCGAGGGCCGTGCTAGAACCTGAGAGACTGCGCGAAACATCGTTGCCGGTTAAACTCTTGAAACGATGTTTCGAAAACGTGAGACATTCTTTCCGTTTCCGCCCGACAAGTCAAGCGGTATTTGCACCGGTTCATGTACTTTCCGGCAATGCTCATTTGAGCGTTTTCCTAATAAACCAAGGGTGAACCCGTAAAATCTCATCCAATGACCGGTTCGCCCATGGAACATGCATCTTTTGACAATAGTCCTACAATACCAACAAAATTGAAATCGAGTTTCGGAATTAGAGAGAATCCCTCGTGTCGACCACTGTAACCCCGCCTGTATCCCGAGAACGCGAATCGTCGCCCGACGAGATCACCGCGCTCGCCCGCGGCCTCGCCGTGCTGCGCCGCATCGCGGCTGCCGACGCCCCCGTCAGCAACCGCGAACTGACCGAATTGACCGGCATCCCGAAGCCGACCGTGTCGCGCATCACCGCGACGCTCGTCAGCGCCGGCTTCCTGTTCCAGCTGCCCGACAGCGAGCGCTTCGTGCTCACCGCGTCGGTGCTCGAGCTGAGCCACGGCTTCCTGCGCAACTTCGACATCCGCGCGCGGTCGCGGCCGTTCATGATCGAGCTGGCCGAACGCACGTCGCTGTCCGTGCACCTCGCGGTGCGCGACCGGCTCGACATGGTCGCGATCGACGTGATCCGGCCGCGCTCGGCCGTGCTCGTCACGCGCCTCGAGATCGGCTCGCGGATGGACATCGCGCGCACGGCGGTGGGCCGCGCGTATCTCGCCGCACTCGAGGACGACGAGCGCCGCCTGCTGCTCGACTCGCTGCGCACCACGGCGGGCGACGACTGGCCGCATGTGTCCGCGCGCCTGAACCCCGCGCTGGACGACGCGATGCGCGAGGGTCACGCGATCGCGATCGGCGAATGGCGCGAGGGCCTGAATGCGGTCGCGGCCGGTTTCGTCGGCCCGTCGGGCCAGCGCTATTCGGTGAATTGCGGTGGCGCGTCGCATCAGTGCCCGCCCGAATGGCTGCAGGAACACGTGGTGCCCGCGCTGCACGAATGCATCGCGAAAATCACGCGCGAGATCGGCGGCGCACCGGCCCGGCGCGTCAGCATGTAATCGATTCGTCATCGTTCTGCCGTGTTCTGTAACGACCGTAACCCGTTGAAAGATAGACCACTGGACTGTAACGGGGACGGCACGTAGGATCATGCCCATCGTCGCGCCGCATTCGCGGTGCGCACCGCTCTTTTCCCGCGCGGGTCGGCGGGGCCCCGGACCGAGCCGGCCCTCCCGACACCGCATGCCCACGCGCAGCCCAGCAAGCAGTCCGCTTCCCGGCACCCCGCGCCGTCTTCCTGACAGAAACGATGGATAACGAACAAAAGCCCACGCCCCCTTCGAAGGATCCTGCCGCACCCGCTGCACGACGTCCGCGCCGCACGCTGCTGGTCGGGACGATCGCGGTCGTCGTCATCGGCGGCCTGCTGTGGTGGCATCCGTGGAACCGCACGCCCGCCGCCACCGCCGCCGGCAGCGCGGCCCAGGGGGCGAGCAGCGGCGGTGGCGCGCGTCACAGCCGTGGCGGCCCCGCCGCGATGGCGAACCTGCCGCAGCCCGTGTCGGTCGCGACCGCGACGCAGGGCGAGATGCCGATCGTGCTGTCCGCGCTCGGCACCGTGACGCCGCTCGCGAACGTGACGGTCAAGACGCAGCTGTCGGGCTACCTGCAGTCGGTCGCGTTCCAGGAAGGCCAGATCGTCAAGAAAGGCGACGTGCTCGCGCAGATCGACCCGCGTCCGTACCAGGTGTCGCTCGAGAACGCCGAAGGCACGCACGCGCGCGACTCGGCGTTGCTCGCGACGGCCCGCCTTGACCTGAAGCGCTACCAGACGCTGCTGTCGCAGGATTCGATCGCATCGCAAACCGTCGATACGCAGGCATCGCTCGTCAAGCAATACGAAGGGGCGGTGAAGACCGACCAGGCCGCGATCGATTCCGCGAAGCTGAACCTCACGTATGCACGCATCACGGCGCCCGTGTCGGGCCGCGTCGGCCTGCGCCAGGTCGACCCCGGCAACTACGTGACGCCGGGCGACAGCAACGGCATCGTCGTGATCACGCAGTTGCAGCCGATGAGCGTGATCTTCACGACGTCGGAAGACAACCTGCCGCAGATCATCAAGCAGGTGAACGCAGGCCAGAAGCTGTCGGTCACCGCGTACAACCGCAACAACACCGTGCCGCTCGAGACGGGCTCGCTCGCGACGCTCGACAACCAGATCGACACGAGCACGGGCACGGTCAAGCTGCGCGCGAACTTCGATAACAAGGAAGGCATGCTGTTCCCGAATCAGTTCGTGAACACGCGGCTGCTCGTCGACGTGATGCGCAATGCGACGATCGTACCGACGTCCGCGGTGCTGACAGGCTCGATCGGCCAGTTCGTCTACGTCGTGAAACCCGACAACACGGTAACGGTACGCAAGGTCACGCCCGGCCCGGTCGACGGCGAACGCACGAGCATCGTCAGCGGCGTCGCGCTCGGCGAGCGCGTGGTGACCGACGGTTCCGACCGCCTGCGCGAAGGCGCGACGATCTCGATTCCGGCCGACAAGCCGAAAGGCGCGTCAGGCGCGCACGGCGCCGGTGCGGCGTCGGGTGCATCGGGCGCGGGCGGCCATCGCGGCGGACACAAGCACGGTGCGTCGCAAGCAGCGGCCCAATAACGCGCGGGCCGCTCGATGAATCCATCCCGCCTCTTCATTCTCCGGCCGGTCGGCACCGCCCTCCTGATGGCGGCGATCATGCTGGCCGGTCTCGTCGCACTCCGTTTCCTGCCGCTCGCCGCACTGCCCGAGGTCGACTATCCGACCATCCAGGTCCAGACCTTCTACCCGGGCGCGAGCCCGGAGGTGATGACCTCGTCGGTCACCGCGCCGCTCGAACGGCAGTTCGGGCAGATGCCGTCGCTGAACCAGATGTCGTCGCAAAGCTCGGCCGGCGCGTCGGTGATCACGCTGCAGTTCTCGCTCGACCTGCCGCTCGATATCGCCGAACAGGAAGTGCAGGCCGCGATCAACGCGGCCGGCAACCTGCTGCCGTCCGACCTCCCTGCCCCGCCGATCTACGCGAAGGTCAACCCGGCCGACGCGCCGGTGATCACGCTCGCGGTCACGTCGAAGACGCTGCCGCTCACGCAGGTACAGGATCTGGCGGACACGCGCCTCGCGATGAAGATCTCGCAGATCGCCGGCGTCGGCCTCGTCAGCCTGTCGGGCGGCAACCGCCCGGCCGTGCGCATCCAGGCGAACCCGACCGCGCTCGCGCAGTACGGGATGAACCTCGACGATCTCCGCACGACGATCTCGAACCTGAACGTGAACACGCCGAAGGGCAACTTCGACGGCCCGACGCGCGCGTACACGATCAACGCGAACGACCAGCTCACGAGCGCCGACCAGTACAACAGCGCCGTGGTCGCCTACAAGAACGGCCGCCCGGTGATGCTCACCGACGTCGCGACGGTCGTCGCCGGCTCGGAGAACACCAAGCTCGGCGCGTGGGTGAATTCGGAGCCCGCGATCATCCTGAACGTGCAGCGCCAGCCCGGCGCGAACGTGATCCAGACGGTCGACGCGATCAAGGCGCAGTTGCCGAAGCTGCAGGAAACGCTGCCGGCCGCGCTCGACGTGCAGATCGTCACCGACCGCACGACGATGATCCGCGCGGCCGTGCGCGACGTGCAGTTCGAGCTGCTGCTCGCGGTCGGGCTCGTCGTGCTCGTGATGTACCTGTTCCTCGCGAACATCTACGCCACCATCATCCCGAGCCTGTCGGTGCCGCTGTCGCTGATCGGCACGCTCGCGGTGATGTACATGGCCGGCTTCTCGCTGAACAACCTGTCGCTGATGGCGCTCACCATCGCGACCGGCTTCGTCGTCGACGATGCGATCGTGATGATCGAGAACATCGCGCGCTACGTCGAGGAAGGCGATTCGGGGCTCGAGGCCGCGCTGAAGGGCTCGAAGCAGATCGGCTTCACGATCATCTCGCTGACGGTGTCGCTGATCGCGGTGCTGATCCCGCTGCTGTTCATGGGCGACGTGGTCGGGCGCCTGTTCCATGAGTTCGCGATCACGCTCGCGGTGACGATCGTGATCTCGGCGATCGTGTCGCTCACGCTCGTGCCGATGATGTGCGCGAAGCTGCTGCGCCATTCCCCGCCGCCCGAGAGCCACCGCTTCGAGGCACGCGTGCACCGCGCGATCGACTGGGTGATCGCGCGCTACGGGGTCGCGCTCGAATGGGTGCTGAACCGCCAGGGCTCGACGCTCGTGGTCGCCGTGCTGACGCTCGTGCTGACCGGGCTGCTGTACGTGTACGTGCCGAAGGGCTTCTTCCCCGCGCAGGATACGGGCGTGATCCAGGCGATCACGCAGGCGCCGCAGTCGATCTCGTACGGCGCGATGGCCGAACGCCAGCAGGCGCTCGCGGCCGAGATCCTGAAGGATCCGAACGTCGACAGCCTCACGTCGTTCATCGGCGTCGACGGCAGCAACATCACGCTGAACAGCGGCCGGATGCTGATCAACCTGAAGGCGCGCGACGACCGCTCCGAAACCGCTGCGCAGATCATCCGCGACCTGCAGCACCGCGTCGCGAACATCACGGGCATCTCGCTGTTCATGCAGTCGGTGCAGGATCTGACGATCGACTCGACCGTCAGCCCGACGCAGTACCAGTTCATGCTGACGAGCCCGAACCCGGACGAATTCGCGACCTGGGTGCCGAAGCTCGTCGCGCGGCTGCAGCAGGAGCCGTCGCTCGCCGACGTCGCGACCGACCTGCAGAGCAACGGCCAGTCCGTTTACATCGAGATCGACCGCGCGAGCGCCGCGCGCTTCGGCATCACGCCGGCGACCGTCGACAACGCGCTGTACGACGCGTTCGGCCAGCGCATCGTGTCGACGATCTTCACGCAGTCGAACCAGTACCGCGTGATTCTCGAATCCGAACCGAAGGAGCAGCACTACGCGCAATCGCTGAACGACATCTATCTGCCGTCGGCCGGCGGCGGCCAGGTGCCGCTGTCGTCGATCGCGGCGTTCCACGAGCGGCCGTCGCCGCTGCTGGTCGCGCACCTGTCGCAGTTCCCGTCGACGACGATCTCGTTCAACCTCGCGGCCGGCGCATCGCTCGGCGAGGCCGTCAAGGCGATCGACGCCGCCGAGAAGGACATCGCCCTGCCCGCGTCGTTCCAGACGCGCTTCCAGGGCGCGGCGCTCGCGTTCCAGGCATCGCTGTCGAACCAGCTGTTCCTGATCCTCGCGGCGGTCATCACGATGTACATCGTGCTCGGCGTGCTGTACGAGAGCTACATCCACCCGATCACGATCCTGTCGACGCTGCCGTCGGCCGGCGTCGGCGCGCTGCTCGCGCTGATGATCACCGGGCACGATCTCGACATCATCGGGATCATCGGCATCGTGCTGCTGATCGGTATCGTGAAGAAGAACGCGATCATGATGATCGACTTCGCGCTCGAGGCCGAACGCGTCGAAGGCAAGCCGCCGCGCGAGGCGATCTACCAGGCGTGCCTGCTGCGTTTCCGGCCGATCCTGATGACGACGCTCGCCGCGCTGCTCGGCGCGGTGCCGCTGATCGTCGGCTCCGGCGCGGGCTCCGAGCTGCGCCAGCCGCTCGGGATCGCGATCGCCGGCGGCCTGATCGTGTCGCAGGTGCTGACGCTGTTCACGACACCCGTGATCTATCTCGGCTTCGACTCGCTCGCGCGCCGCGTGCGCGGCTGGTTCGAACGCCACGGCCCCGATGCCGGCAAGCGCACGGATGCGTAAATGAAACGACCCCCACGCTTACTTCGTTCGCGTGGGGGGGCGCAGCCCCCCCATCTCCCGAAAACGCATCCGTCGGAACACGCGGCGGCCCAGCGAGTGCCGACATGAACCTGTCGCGCCCCTTCATCACCCGCCCCGTCGCGACGACGCTGCTCGCGATCGGCGTCGCGCTCGCGGGCCTGTTCGCGTTCATCAAGCTGCCGGTGTCGCCGCTGCCGCAGGTCGACTTCCCGACCATCTCGGTGCAGGCGTCGCTGCCGGGCGCGAGCCCCGAGACCGTCGCGACCAGCGTGACGAGCCCGCTCGAGCGGCACCTCGGCTCGATCGCCGACGTCTCCGAGATGACGTCGACGAGCACGGTCGGCAATGCGCGGATCATCCTGCAGTTCGGCCTGAACCGCGACATCGACGGCGCCGCGCGCGACGTGCAGGCCGCGATCAACGCGGCGCGCGCCGACCTGCCCGCCGCGCTGAAGAGCAACCCGACCTACCGCAAGGTCAACCCAGCCGACTCGCCGATCATGATCGTGTCGCTGACGTCGGAAACCTCGTCGCCCGCGAAACTGTACGACGCCGCGTCGACGGTGCTGCAGCAGTCGCTGTCGCAGATCGACGGGATCGGCCAGGTCTCGGTGAGCGGTTCCGCGAACCCGGCCGTGCGCGTCGAGCTCGAACCGCAGGCGCTGTTCCACTACGGGATCGGCCTCGAGGACGTGCGCGCGGCGCTCGCGTCCGCGAACGCCAACGCGCCGAAGGGTGCGATCGAATTCGGCCCGCAGCGCTATCAGCTCTATACGAACGACCAGGCGTCCGAGGCGTCGCAATACCGCGACCTCGTGGTTGCCTACCGCAACGGCGCGGCCGTGCGCCTGTCCGACCTGTCCGACGTCGTCGATTCGGTCGAGGACCTGCGCAACCTCGGTTTGTCGAACGGCAAGCGCGCGGTGCTGGTGATCCTCTACCGCTCGCCCGGCGCGAACATCATCGAGACGATCGACCGCGTGCGCGCGGCGCTGCCGCAACTCACCGCGTCGCTGCCGGCCGACATCACGGTCACGCCCGTGCTCGACCGCTCGACGACGATCCGCGCATCGCTGAAGGACACCGAGCACACGCTGCTGATCGCGATCAGCCTCGTCGTGATGGTCGTGTTCCTGTTCCTGCGCAACTGGCGCGCGACGCTGATCCCGAGCGTCGCGGTGCCGATCTCGATCATCGGCACGTTCGGCGCGATGTACCTGCTCGGCTTCTCGATCGACAACCTGTCGCTGATGGCGCTGATCGTCGCGACCGGCTTCGTCGTCGACGATGCGATCGTCGTGCTCGAGAACATCTCGCGGCACATCGAGAACGGCAAGTCGCGGATGCAGGCCGCGTTCGACGGCGCGCGCGAAGTCGGCTTCACCGTGTTGTCGATGAGCATCTCGCTGGTCGCGGTGTTCCTGCCGATCCTGCTGATGGGCGGCATCGTCGGGCGCCTGTTCCGCGAGTTCGCGCTGACGCTGTCGCTCGCGATCGCCGTGTCGCTCGCGGTATCGCTCACCGTCACGCCGATGATGTGCGCGCGCCTGCTGGCCGAATCGCACGACCCGCAAACCGAAGGCCGCTTCGCGCGCTTCCTCGAGCGCTGCTTCGCGCGCATGCAGCGCGGCTACGAGCGCTCGCTGTCGTGGGCGCTGCGCCGGCCGCTGCTGATCCTGATGACCCTGTTCGCGACGATCGGGCTGAACGTCTACCTGTACATCGTCGTGCCGAAGGGCTTCTTCCCGCAGCAGGACACCGGGCTGATGATCGGCGGCATCCAGGCCGACCAGTCGACGTCGTTCCAGGCGATGAAGCTGAAGTTCTCCGAGATGATGCGGATCGTGCAGAGCAACCCGAACGTGAAGAGCGTCGCGGGTTTCACCGGCGGCACGCAGACCAACTCCGGCTTCATGTTCGTCACGCTGAAGGATCGCACCGAGCGCAAGCTGACGGCCGACCAGGTGATCCAGCAGCTGCGCCCGCCGCTGTCGGACGTCGCGGGTGCGCGCACGTTCCTGCAGGCCGCGCAGGACATCCGCGTCGGCGGCCGGCAGAGCAACGCGCAGTACCAGTTCACGCTGCTCGGCGATTCGAGCGCCGACCTGTACAAGTGGGGGCCGATCCTGACCGAGGCGCTGCAGAAGCGCCCCGAGCTGACCGACGTGAACTCCGACCAGCAGCAAGGCGGCCTCGAGGCGATGGTGACGATCGACCGCGCGACGGCCGCGCGGTTCGGCATCAAGCCCGCGCAGATCGACAACACGCTGTACGACGCGTTCGGCCAGCGTCAGGTCTCGACGATCTACAACCCGCTGAACCAGTACCACGTCGTGATGGAAGTCGCGCCGAAATACTGGCAGAGCCCCGAGATGCTGAACCAGGTGTGGGTCAGCACGTCGGGCGGCAGCGCGAACGGTTCGCAGACCACCAACGCGGCGGCCGGCACCTACGTCGCGACGTCGGCCGGCACGTCGAGCGCCGGCACGGCCACGCAGAGCGCCGCGGCGATCGCGTCCGATTCCGCGCGCAACCAGGCGCTCAACGCGATCGCGGCCAGCGGCAAGTCGAGCGCGTCGTCGGGCGCATCGGTGTCGACGTCGAAATCGACGATGATCCCGCTGTCGGCGATTGCCACGTTCGGGCCGAGCACGACGCCGCTGTCGGTCAACCACCAGGGCCTGTTCGTCGCGACGACGATCTCGTTCAACCTGCCGCCGGGCGTGTCGCTGTCGCAGGCGACCCAGGTGATCTACCAGACGATGGCGCAGATCGGCGTCCCGCCGACGATCGTCGGCAGCTTCCAGGGCACCGCGCAGGCGTTCCAGCAGTCGCTGGACAACCAGCCGATCCTGATCCTCGCCGCGCTGCTGGCCGTCTATATCGTGCTCGGGATCCTGTACGAGAGCTACATCCACCCGATCACGATCCTGTCGACGCTGCCGTCGGCCGGCGTCGGTGCGCTGCTTGCGCTGCTGCTGTTCAAGACCGAGTTCAGCATCATCGCGCTGATCGGCGTGATCCTGCTGATCGGCATCGTGAAGAAGAACGCGATCATGATGGTCGACTTCGCGATCGACCAGACGCGCAACAACCAGAAGTCGTCGTTCGACGCGATCCACGAGGCGTGCCTGCTGCGCTTCCGCCCGATCATGATGACGACGATGGCCGCGCTGCTCGGCGCGTTGCCGCTCGCGTTCGGCAGCGGCGACGGCGCCGAGCTGCGCGCGCCGCTCGGGATCGCGATCGCCGGCGGCCTGATCGTGTCGCAGGTGCTGACGCTCTATACGACGCCGGTCGTCTATCTGTACATGGACCGGCTGCGCGTGCGGGCGGAGAAGCGCCGCAACCGCCGCGGGAATTCCGGCGGGCCGGCGGTCGCCGGGGAGTGATGGAAGCGGCCGCCCGTGAGGCGGCCGCTTTTCGCGTTTTTCCCGCTTGCCGCGCTTGAACACCGGCGGCGATCGACTATCGTGAGTCCATGCCCACCGCCGTGCCCGTCACGGGGACACACCATGAACGTCCAGCTCAACCATACGATCGTCTGGTGCCGCGACAAGCACGCGTCGAGCCGCTTCCTCACCGAATTGCTGGAATTGCCGCCGCCGACGCCGTTCGGCGCGATGCTGGTCGTGCCGCTCGACAACGGTGTGTCGCTCGATTTCTACGAAACGGCGGGAGAGATCACGTCGCAGCACTACGCGTTCCTGACCGACGAAGCCGGCTTCGATCGCGTAATCGCGCGCATTCGCGAGCGCGGGCTGCCGCACTGGGCCGATCCGGCCAAGCGGCAACCCGATGACATCTACCGCCACAACGGCGGCCGCGGCGTGTATTTCGACGATCCGGACGGCCACTTCCTCGAAGTGATGACCCGGCCGTACGTGCTGAACGGCTAGTTCGTCAGGCCGGCCGGCGTTGCACCGGCCGGTAGGGCGCAGCGCGGGTGCCGACCTGTTGCGGACGATACCCGGCCAGCCGCCGTTACTCGGCGGTCGCCGCCGTCTTGCGCGGACGACGCGCGCGCGGCGCCGCCTTGCGGGCCGGCTTCTTCGGCTTCGCGTCGGCGGGTGCTTCGACCGCCGCTTCAGCAACCGACTCGACAGCCGATTCAACCGGCGCGGCGTCATGCGACGGCCGGGCGGCCGCCGGCTCGGCGTGCGTCACCGCGGCGTGCCGCTCGTCGCGCTGCTCCGCGTCGCGATGCGTGTCGTCGGCATGCTTGTCGTGCGCGTGCTTCCCTTCACCGTGCTTCGCCCCGCCCTGCGTGGCGTCGTCCGGCTTTCCGGCCGGTTGACGGCCGGCGCTCTTCGCGGCGGCGCCCTTCTTCGCACCGGCCTTCTTGGCCGCGCTCTTGCGTGCGCGCTTGCGGCCATCCTTCGCGTCGCCGTGCGCATCGGCCGCTTCGGTGGCGTCGGTCGTTTCGACCGGCGCGAGCGCCGCTGCATCGGCGAGTTCGGCGACGGCCACCTCCTCCACCTCCGCCTCGACCTGCACGCTTTCGTGCACGACCGCTTCCGCGCGCTGCCCGCGACGGCGCGACTGGCGATCGGCCCGCGCCGGCTCGCGCGTGCCGTGGTGCGCGGCTGAGCCGCCGTCACCGGCCGTTGCAGCATGATCCGCGGCCGCCTGCTGGCGTGCCCGCGACACGAACGCGCCCGACTTGTCGTCGCGCCCCACTTCGAGCAGGCCGCGCGCCTGCGCTTCGTCGAGCAGGTTGCCGAACGCGCGGAACCCGTAATACGACTCGTTGAAATCCGGCTTGCGGCGCTTGATCGCGCTCTTGAGCACCGACGCCCAGATCTTGCCGACGTCGTCGCGCTCCGACGCGAGCGCGTCGAACGTCTCGACCGCCAGCGCGATCGCCTCGGCCTTGCGCGCGTCCATCTCGTGCTTGCGCGACGGTTCGTCGGGCCGCTTCGCGGGGCTGTTGCCCGTGCGCTGCTGTTCGCGCTTCGCGAGCGCGCGTTGCTGCTCACGCACCAGATCGTCGTAGAAGATGAATTCGTCGCAGTTGGCGACCAGCAGGTCCGACGTCGACTTCTTCACGCCGACCCCGATCACCTTCTTCGCGTTCTCGCGCAGCTTCGACACGAGCGGCGAGAAATCCGAGTCGCCGCTGATGATCACGAACGTATCGACGTGCGACTTCGTGTAGCAGAGGTCGAGCGCGTCCACGACGAGCCGGATGTCGGCCGAATTCTTGCCCGACTGGCGCACGTGCGGAATCTCGATCAGCTCGAAGCTCGCCTCGTGCATCGACGCCTTGAAGCCCTTGTAGCGATCCCAGTCGCAATAGGCCTTCTTCACGACGATGCTGCCCTTCAGCAGCAAGCGCTCCAGCACGGGCTGGATGTCGAATTTCTCGTACTTCGCGTCGCGCACGCCGAGCGCGACGTTCTCGAAGTCGCAGAACACGGCCATGCTGACGTTGTCCAGGGGTAATGCCATGTGTACTCCAACCGGTTGGCCGACGCGTTGTATGACGTAGCGGCGAAAAAAGCATCGCGCACATGATAGCCGGTCGGCGCGTCATTCCCGAATCCGTGTGAATGAATGACGGCGTGAACGGCCGTCGCAACAATATGCCGGCGCCGGGACGCCCGCGCCGGTGCGCCCGAGCCGGTACGCCCCTTAATACACACCCGCCGCCGGGGCAAATCGACATTACACTTGAGTTATTGGTCGTCCGTCCCTATCTGGAAGGATGACGCATCGAGCAAGGAGCGGTTTCATGACGACGAAGCTACTGCTGATTGGCGCGACCGGCCGAACGGGCCAGGCCTGCGCGGATCTGCTGCTCAAGCAGCCGGAGTTCGAGGTCACGGCGCTGGTGCGCCGGCACGGCTATGCGCTGGCCGGCGCAAGGGTCGTCGAGGCCGACCTGACGAACGATTTCTCGCACGCATTCCAGGGCATCACGCACGTGATCTACGCGGCCGGCTCGGCCGAATCGGACGGCGCGGCCGAAGAAGAGCAGATCGACCGCGACGCGGTCGCCCGCGCGGCCGACTACGCGCTGGCCTACAACGCGCAAAAGCTGGTGGTGATCAGTTCGCTGTCCGCGTACCGGCCCGAACTCGGCCCGGACGCGCTGCATCACTATTCGCAGATGAAGCGCGAAGGCGACGACCGCGTGATCGCGTCGGGTGTCGACTACGTGATCCTGCGCCCGGGCCCGCTCGCGGACGGGCCGGGTGTCGGCAAGATCGCACTGACCGACGCGTGGCTCGACCCCGCGCCGCCGGTGTCGCGGCAGGACGTGGCATGGGCCGCGATCGAGGCGATCAAGCTCGGCATCTCGCGCAAGACCATCGGCTTCGTCGGCGGCAGCGTGCCGATCGAGCAGGCCTTGCGCGCGTAGCGGCCCGCCGCGCGCTGCCGGGCGGCGGCGCCGGCCAGGCCGGCAGCGCCGGGCTTACTGCTTCGGATGCGCGTCGGCCCACGCCTTCACGGCGGCGAGCGTGTTCTCGACGTGCTTGTCGGGCGACATGCTCGTGTATTCGTAGAGAATCTTCCCTTCCGGCGAAATCACGTACGACACGCGGTTCGCGCGGTCGATCGCCGGCAGCTTCGCGTCGTATTCACGGATGATCTTCGCGTCCGGGTCGGCCGCGACCGGGAACTTGCTCCGGCACTCGCTCACCGAAAACTTCGTCAGCGTATCGATATTGTCTGCCGATACGCCGATCACCGTCGCACCGTAAGTCTTGTAACGGTCGACGGCATCCGCGAACGCATGCGCCTCGATCGTGCAGCCCTTCGTGAACGCGGCCGGGTAGAAATACAGCACCACCGGCCCTTGCTTCAGCGCGTCCGCGAGCGAGTACGTGTAAGTCTTGCCGCCCAGCGACGCCTGCGTCGTGAAGTCGGGCGCCGCGGCACCCGGCTTCAGTTCCGCCTGCGCCATCAGCGCATGGCCGGCCACCAGCGCCGCCACGGCGCCCAGCAACAGTTTTCGCTTCATCTGCGTCCTCATTTCTTATAAAGTCAGCCTCGATGTAGGCCACGCCGGCGTTCGCCTGTCGAACGCCCCGAGTACAATCCGGCCCGGCGGCAGCGCCATCCGCGCCCGGCCGGTTAAAGATTCCGCACAGTCTGCCGTTATTCCTTCCGGACAACCGGTTCCAGCCCTTCACGTCAGCGAGAAACATGGAAGCCAACAGGAAACAGACGTCACGCAAGGGCTCCTGGCGCAGTGCCTTGCATACGCTGCGCCGCTTCGCCTGGTCGGGCGGCGCGCTGATGCCCGCACGCGCCGGTGCGCCGCGCCGCGACGACTCCGTGCGCAACTGGCTGGAACAGACGGTCGGCACGGTGGACTTCCTCGCCCATGTGGACCGCGAGTTGCGCTTTCTGTACGTGTCCGACGCGAGCCTGCGCTTCATCGGCTACCACCGCGATTACCTGCACACGCTGACGCTGCGCGACCTGATCGCTGAACAGGATACCTCGGCACTCGAAGGCCTGCTTGCGCGCGCCTCACGTTCCGGCCAGGTCGAGAAGGCGACAATGTGCATCGTCAAGTCGCTCACCTACCCGCTGGACGTCGAGGTCCGCGCGTTCAAGAGCCGCCACCACGGGGTCGACGGCTTCGCGATCGCGGCGTTCGACGTGTCGTCGTGGCGCGCGCTCGAGGCGCGCCTGACGTACGAAATGCACCACGATCCGATGACGGGGCTCGACAACCTGTCCGCGCTCGTGCCGGCGCTGATGCGCGCGCAGCAGACCGCCGACGAGGACGGCACCTGCGCGGCGCTGCTGCTGCTCGACCTCGACGACTACCAGCGGATCAACCGCGCGCTCGGCTACGACGCGGGCGACACGCTGCTGCGCGAGACCGCGCAGCGGCTGAAGGCGCTCGTCACGCCGAACGAACGGCTCGCGCGCGTCGCGAGCGACAAGTTCGCGGTCGTGCTCGGCGCGGCGAACCGCACGCAGGCGAGCAATGCCGCCGATGCGCTCGCACGCCGGCTGCAGGCCGCGGTGCGCGAGCCCTACGTGTACCAGGGGCAGACCGTGCACCTGTCCGCGAGCATCGGCATCGCGCTTTATCCCGACGAACGTGCCGCGCCGCATCGCGCGCAGCACCACAGCCCGCTGCTGCGCCGCGCCGACCACGCGCTCGCGCAGGCGAAGGCGTCGGGCGGCAACGCGCTCGCGTTCCATGCACCCGTCGACGATCCGGCCGACGCCGAACGGCTCAAGCTCGAAGCCGACCTGTACGACGGGGTGCGCAACGGCGAGTTTTCGCTCCATTTCCAGCCGATCACGCGCAGCCAGTCGGGCGCGGTGGTCGGCGTCGAGGCGCTGATCCGCTGGCGCCATCCGGTGCACGGCCTCGTGCCGCCGGCAACCTTCATTCCGCTCGCCGAATCGACCGGCCTGATCAACTACCTCGGCAACTGGGTGCTCAAGGCCGCGTGCATGCAGCTCGTCGCATGGGACCGCCAGGGGCTCGCGCTTCAGTACGTGGCGGTCAACGTGTCGCCGCAGCAGTTCCGCGACCCGCGCTTCACGCAAAGCGTGCGCGAGGCGATCGCGCTGACGGGTATCGACCCGCGCCGCATCGTGCTCGAAATCACCGAAAGCCTGCTGATGCACGATCCCGCGCATGCGAAGGGGCTGCTCGAGGAGCTGACCGATCTCGGCATCCGCTTCGCGATCGACGATTTCGGCACCGGCTATTCGAGCCTCGCGTACCTGCAGCGCTTCCCGCTCGCGAAGCTGAAGATCGACCGCAGTTTCGTCGAGAACCTGCTGACGTCGCGCAATGACCGCGCGATCGTGTCGGCGGTGGTCGGCCTCGCGCAGACGCTCGATCTCGAGCTCGTCGCCGAAGGCGTCGAGACCGAGGCGCAGCGCGAGCTGCTGACGGAGATGGGCTGCAACCATATCCAGGGCTGGCTCGTCTGCCAGGCGCTGCCGTCCGAGGAACTCGCACGGCGCTTCGAGGCGCACCAGCTGCACCTGCACGCCGCCGCCTGACGCGCGCGGCGAACCGGACAGATCCGTATGTCAATCACCGAACACATGCCCCGCACCGCATTGATCGACAAGCTGTGGGCCCGGATGAGCGAACGCGGCGATTTCCCGCTGCTGTCGGAATCGCTGCGCGCGACGATGGCCGCGATGAAGAACGACGACCTCGACTTCACCGCGCTCGTGCGCGTCGTCCTGTCGGACTTCGCGCTCACGCAGAAAGTGCTGCGGCTCGCGAACTCCGCGATGTACATGGCGTTCGGCGGCAACATCACGACCGTGACCCGCGCACTGATGGTGCTCGGCATGGACGCGGTCGGCCATCTGGTCGTCGGGCTGAAGCTCGTCGACCATTTCCACCACAGCACGCCGCGGCGCATCGACGCGAAGCTTGAACTGAACCGGGCGCTGCTGTCCGGCTGCGTCGCACGCAAGCTCACCGAGCGCGCCGAACTGCGCGCGGGCGAGGAAGCCGTCGTCTGCACGCTGATGCGCCAGGTCGGCAAGCTGCTCGTGGTCTGCTATCTCGACAGCGAATGGGATCGGATCCGCCGGCGCGCGGCCGAACTGAACGGTGACGAAGCGGCCGCCTGCGCCGACGTGCTCGGCGTCAGCTTCGACGAAATCGGGCTCGAGGCAGCCACGCGCTGGCGGCTGCCCGACGTGATCCGCGCGGGGATGGCCAATGACGACCACGCGGCCCGCGACGACGAATACGACGACGACGACGACCGCAACGCGGGCCATGCGGCCGAGGACGGCCCAGCCGACCGCGTCCGCTGGCTGCGCGCGGTGAGCCGCTGTTCGACCGACGTCGCGAGCGCGCTCGTGATGCCGGCCAGCGCGCAGCGCGACGCACGCATCGCGGCGCTCGCGCAGCACTACGGCACCGAGCTCGACATGGAGCCCGACGCGCTCGTCGAGATCGCCGAGCGGCTCGCGCGCGAGGAAGCGAGCGACACCGTGATGCGCGAGATCGTCGAGCTGCGCGCGAACGCCGATGCGATCGCGCGCGCGCAGGCCGAGCCCGAGGCATGCCTCGAAGCCGGCCTCGCGGACCTGCGCGCGCTGCCGTCCGAGCACGTACTGACGCCGGTGCTCGCGCTCGCGTCGGAAAGCCTGCTGGCCGGCCTTGCGTTCACGCGCACCGTGATGTTCGTGCGTCACGACGACGGCACGTTCGCCGCGCGCCTCGGCTTCGGCCCCGGCGTCGATACGGCGCTCGACCGGCTGCGCTTCGACGAGCGCTTCGAGCCGGACGTGTTTCATCTCGCGATCTCGAACTCGGTCGGCATCTTCATCGAGCAGGCGCAGGAACCGAAGATGCTCAAGCGCCTGCCCGCGTGGTATCTCGACGCGTTCGACGACACGCGCGCGTTCGTGCTGCTGCCCGTGCGCGTCGGCACGACGAGCGTCGCGCTGCTGTACGGCGACTGGGCCGGCGCGCAGCCCGCGCGCAAGATCACGCAGCAGGAGATGAGCGTGCTCAACGAACTCGCGCGCGAACTGGGCCGGTTCTTTCCTGCCTGACGCGGCCGCCGTTTCCACCCCACAAAAGCAAACCGGCCGCATAAGCGGCCGGCTGCATCGTGCGATAAGACGAAACGCTTACTTGAGCGTCACGGGCACGCTGAAGTACTTCTTCGCGAGGTTGTCGATCGTACCGTCGGCCTTCAGGTCCTTCAGCGCCTGATCGAGCGCGGTCTTCAGCGCCGCGTCGTTCTTGCGCAGACCGAAACCGACGCCCGAGCCGAGGATCTCGGTATCGCTGACCGTGCCGCCCGCGAATGCAAAGCCCTGGCCCTGCGGCTTCGTCAGGAAGCCCTTCGAACCGGCTTCCGAATCCTGGAACGTCGCATCGAGACGGCCCGACTTCAGGTCGGCATACGCCAGATCCTGCGTCTGGTACGGCACGACTTCGACGCCTGCCGGCGCCCACTTCTTCTTCGCGTACGCTTCCTGGATCGTGCCCTGCAGCACGCCGACGCGCTTGCCCTTCAGCGATTGCGGGGTCGGCAGCAGGCCGCTGCCCTGCTTCGCGATCAGCTGGTTCGGAATCGTGTAGATCGGATCGGTGAACGCGATCGCGTGCTTGCGCTGGTCGGTGATCGTCATGTCCGAGTTGATCGCGTCGAACTTGCGCGCCTGCAACGCGGGGATCAGGCCGTCGAAGTCGTTCTCGACCCACACGCACTTCGTCTTCAGCTTCGCGCACACCGCGTTGCCGATGTCGATGTCGAAGCCGGTCAGCTTGCCGTCGGGCGTCTTGAATTCGAACGGTGCATACGAGGCCTCGACGCCGAACCGGATCTCTTTCAGATCCGCGGCAAACGCGCTGCCTGCCGCCACGGCCGATGCCGCCACCACCGCATGCGCGGCCACTTTACGCCAATCCAACTTCATCAGGTGCTCTCCTCGATACTCGAATGTTCCGGAACTACGGGCGCGTACATCATTGCAGGGCCAGATGACCTGGACAATGCGGCTGCCGCGCCGTGATGCGGCGCAACAGCCGCAAGGCCGCGATTGTACCAATCCGCGCGGCCCGGTATGGCAAAGCGGCCGTCGGCGCGCGATGCTGCGGTGCGCACACGACGCCGGCCGGGGCCGGCCGCGGAACTTGCAAGACGATGTCGCAAATACGCAAGCGCGGCCGCACTGCTCCGCGGCCGCGCCGATGGGTCAGACGAGCGCCGCGATCGTCTCGCGCGTCGTGTCGATGACGAGCAGGCCCGCACGCAGGCCCGGCTTCACGCTCGGGTTCGGGAACACGATCCGTTCCTCGTCGTGCGTCACCGTGTAGCGGTAGTCGCCGTCCTGCGCGAGCACCGTGCCGCGCGCAAACGCGGTGAAGTTCGCGACGTCGGCCGCGACGAACAGTTCGAGCGCGTCGCTCTGCTTGGTGATCTGGTCGATCACCGTGAACACGCGCGGCAACGCGGCGGCGTCTTGCGGATCGCTGCCCGGCGGATGCCCGGCCGACGCTCCCGACACCAGCTTGCGCACCGCGCGATCGGTCGACGCGAAGCGCGTCAGGTCGTTCTGGCCGAACGGGCGCACCTTGCCGAGTTCCAGCGTGCACGCCAGCGCATCGCAGTGCTCGGCCGTGAAATGCGAATACGTGTTGCCCTTCGCGGTATGCAGCAGCACGGCCGCGATGCGCGCATCGCCGAGCCATTCGACCATCGTGCGCGTCGGCGGCGTGCCCGTGTGCGGCAGCAGCGCGAACTGCTCGAATACCGACGCGCGGATCGCCGTATGCATGTCGATGTGCCAGCGCGCGCCGCCCGCCGGCGCCGCCGCGAAGAACGCGGCAGCGGCCGCTTCGAGCTGCGCGGCGCGTGGCGCTTCGCGGCTCGCGGGCACCTGAGTGTGACGACCGCTGAACAGGCGGTTCAGGTCGTCGTCGAGATACCGCTCGCCGGCGCGCATCGCCGGCACGTTGCCGAGCACGACGAGCAGCCGGCACGCGAGCGGCAGCGCGCCCGACGCGAGATCGCGCACGAGCATCGACAGCAGTTCGATCGGCGCAGTCTCGTCGCCGTGCACGCCGGCCGACACGAGCACGCTCGCACGCGCCGCGTCGGCAGCCGCCGCCGGTTCGAGCGCGAGCAGCCCGTCGCCGAGCCATGACCAGCGCACCGCGCCGCCCGCGCAGGCGCCGTCCTTCACGGCCGGCGTGCCGCCGGCCAGCGTGAACGCGAGAAAGTCGTCGAGCGGCGCAGCGGCGGACATCGGTGCGTCAGCGCTGGAAGTCATACAGCGACCCGACGCGCAGGATCTGCGTAAGCTCGTCGAGCGCGGTGCGCGATTCGTCGAGCAGCGCCGGATCGGCGAGGTCTTCCGGCGCGAGGCGATCGCGATAGTGCTTGTCGATCCACGCGTCGAGCGATGCGAACAGCGTGTCGTTGATCCACACGTTCGACGTGACGGCCGCGCGCTCGGCTTCGTTCAGCACGACGCGCAGGCGCAAGCACGCGGGGCCGCCGCCGTTCTTCATGCTTTCGCGCAGGTCGAACACGAGCACGTCGTGAATCGGGCCGTTGCCGGCCGCGAGACGGTCGAGATAGGCCGCGACGTTCGCGTTCTCGCGGCATTCCTGCGGCACGACGAGCACCTGCGAGCCGTCCGCGCGCGACAGCAGCTGGCTGTTGAACAGGTACGACGTCACCGCGTCGTTCACGCTCACGGCGGCCTCGGGCACCTCGATCACGTTCAGGCGTGCACCGCGTGCGTCGAGCGCGGCGGTCAGCGTGTCGTAGATCGCCTGCTTGTTGACGAATGCGCGCTCGTGCGTGAACAGCGTGTCGCGGTTGCCGACCGAGATCACGTCGTTGTGGAACACGCCCGCGTCGATCACGTCCGGATCCTGCTGCGCGTACACCGTCGCTTCTTCGGCGAGCCCGTGGCGATGCGCGACCGCGCGGCTCGCCTCGAAGGTCTGGCGTGCCGGGAAGCGCTTCGGCTCGGGGCCGCGGCGGTATTCCGCGCGGCCGTACACGAAGAACTCGATGCCCGGCTTGTCGTATTCGGCGCAAAAGCGCGTGTGGTTCGCCGCGCCTTCGTCGCCGAGCGCCGGCGTGCCCGTCAGCGCTTCGTGCACCGCGAAGTGCGCGGGATCGGCGAACAGCGTCGACAACGTGCGGCGCGTCGCGTCGTGCTCGATCGCGCGATGCAGCTTGCTGCACAGGTTCGCCGGCGTGAAGTGCACGCGGCCGTCGCTCGTGTCGGCCGACGGGCTGACGGTGGCCGCGTTCGCGGTCCACATCGCCGATGCCGAGCTCGCCGCGGCCAGCAGTTCGGGCGCCTGCTTCGCGGCCTTCGCGATCACGTCCGCGTCCTTGCCCGAGAAACCGAGCTCGCGCAGCAGGCGCAGCGACGGCCGCTCCTGCGGCGGCAGCACGCCCTGCGCGAAACCGAGATCCGCGAGCTGCTTCATCTTGCGCAGCCCCTGCTTCGCGGCGGCCTTCGGATTCGCGGCCGACTTCTCGTTGTTGAGCGACGCCACGTTGCCGAACGACAGCCCGGCGTAGTTGTGGGTCGGGCCGACGAGTCCGTCGAAATTGGCTTCTTGTGCGTTCATCGTCGCTCCCTCGATCAGAAATGCAGGCCCGGCGACAGGCTCGCGGGCAAGGTCAGTTGCGTGCTTTCCACCGACGCCATCGGAAACGCGCAATAGTCGGCCGCGTAGTACGCGCTCGGGCGATGGTTGCCCGAGCGGCCCGTGCCGCCGAACGGCGCGGCGGACGACGCGCCGTTGGTCGGCCGGTTCCAGTTGACGATCCCGGCGCGAATCGTGCGGCGGAAGTGTTCCCATGCGTGCGCGTCGTCGGCGAGCAGGCCGGCGGACAGGCCGAACGCCGTGTCGTTCGCGCGCTCGATCGCTTCGTCGAACGTCGCGTAGCGCACGATCTGCGCGAGCGGGCCGAAGTGTTCTTCGTCGGGCAGGCTGGCCACGCCCGTCACGTCGACGATCGCCGCGTTCACGAAACCGAGGCGCGGATCGCGCTGCGTCATCGCGATGATCGGCTTCGCGCCCTGCTCGATCAGGCGCGACTGCGCATCGACGAGCTTCGCGGCCGCGCGGGCCGAGATCACCGCGCCCATGAACGGCTGCGGATCGGCGTCGAACACGTCGGCCGTGATCTTCGACGTGACGTCGGCGAAGCGCGCGAGGAAGCGGTCGCCGAACGCGCCCTGCGGCACGAAGATGCGGCGCGCGCACGTGCAGCGCTGGCCGGCCGACAGGAACGCCGACTGGATCGTGTGATGCACGGCCGCGTCAACGTCTTCAACTTCGCCGATCACGAGCGGGTTGTTGCCGCCCATCTCGAGCGCGAGCACGATTTCCGGACGGCCGCCGAACTGCTTGTGCAGCAGCGTGCCGGTATCCGAGCTGCCCGTGAAGAACAGCCCGTCGATCTGCCGATGATTCGCGAGCGCGATGCCCGTGTCCTTCTCGCCCTGCACGAGGTTCAGCACGCCGTCCGGCAGCCCGGCTTCCTTCCACACCTCGACCGTCGCGCGCGCGACGCCCGGTGCGAGCTCCGACGGCTTGAACACCACCGCGTTGCCGGCGATCAGCGCGGGCACGATATGGCCGTTCGGCAAGTGGCCGGGGAAGTTGTACGGGCCGAACACCGCGACGACGCCGTGCGGACGGTGGCGCAGCACCGCGACGCCGTCGGCCATGTCCTGACGCTTCTCGCCCGTGCGTTCCTGGTACGCCTGGATCGAAATGCCGACCTTCGCGGCCATCGACGCGACTTCGGTGCGCGCTTCCCACAGCGGCTTGCCCGTCTCGCGGCCGATCGCGGTCGCGATCGCTTCCTTGCGTTCGTTGAGCAATGCCGCGAAGCGCTTGGCGATCGCGCAGCGCGATTCGAAGTCGAGCGCCGACCAGCCGGCGAATGCGCGACGTGCGCTCGCGACCGCGCGGTCGACGTCGGCCGCCGATGCGCTTTCGCCCTGCCACGCGATTTCGTCGGTGCCCGGGTTGCGCGAAGCGAAGACGGGGCCCGAGCCTGCGACCCAGGCGCCGTCGATGAAGAGTTCCGTCATGATTCGTTTATCCCTGTTTGACTTTGAGCGGCAGCACGCGGACCGGATCGCCGGCCTTCACGTCGAGCGCGGCGGCATCGTCGGCCGACAGCACGAACGCGCCGTTCGCAACCACGCCCGGCGCGACGCCGACGCGGAAATCGGTGAGCGACGTGTTCGACACCAGCGACGTCGGCGGGCGCTCGCCTTCCGGATGGCCGGCCCCTGCTTCGGGCACGCCGATCGCGACCGGCACGACGACGCTCTCGCGCACCGTGCGCAGGTCGTTCACGTGGCATTCGAGCACGGGGCCCGCGTCGAAGATGTCGACGTGATTCTGGTAGCGCAGCCCTTCCGCCTCGAGCATCTTGCGCGCGGGCAGCGTATCGCGGTGCGTGAGGCCGACCGCATCCTGCGCGTCCTGCGGCAGCAGATCGACGTACACCGGGTAGCGCGGCATCAGTTCCGCGAGGAACGACTTGCGGCCGTGCGAGCTGAGATAGTCGGCCGCGTTGAAATCGATCTGGTAGAAGTGCGAACCGACCGCGCGCCAGAACGGCGACGTGCCGTCTTCGTCGAAGTGGCCGCGCAGTTCCGCGCAGATGCGTTCCGGGAAACGGTCGCGGAACTGCGCGATGAACATGAAGCGCGAGCGCGACAGCAGGCCGCCGACGCCGCCCGTGCGATAGCGCGGGCTGAGGAACAGCGAGCACACCTCCGCGTAGCCGGTCAGGTCGTGCGAGATGTTCAGCGCGGACATCCGGGTCCACACGCCGAGCTCCTGGCTCGCGTGCACGACCGTGCTCACGCGGTAGTTGTAGAACGGCTGTTCGAGGCCGACCTGCGACTCGATTCCGCACACGCCCGCGATGTCGCCCGTCTTCGATTCTTCCATCACGAAGAAGTAGCCGGCCTCGCCGGGCTCGGCCTCGCCCGCGAGCGTGCGGCGCGTGCGTTCGATGCGCGCGGCAAGCGCGTCGCGGTCGGGCTTGAACGTGGTCAGGCCCGGCCCGGTTTCCTTCGCGAGCGACACGAGCGCATCGACGTCGCCCGTTTGTACGACCCGAACGACGATCATGCTGCGTCTCCCTTCAAATCTTCATCGTCGCGGCGGTGCAGCGGCACACAGCGCACGACATCGCCGTCCTTCACGTCGAGCGCCGCGCGCACGTCGCCGGCCAGCGGCGCGTCGCCCGTCGCGCCCGGCAGGTCGGTCAGCACGCAGCGGAACGATTCGCCGCTGCCCGTCGACACCATGTACGCGACGTCGCCCTGCTCGCGCGCGGCTTCGCGCACGGTGCGCTCGGCGCCGTGCTTCACGCACGCGGTGCGGTCGACCTGCGCGGTCAGCACCGGGCCCGCGTCGAAGATGTCGACGAAGCGGTCGGGCTCGAAGCCTTCCTCGAGATGGATGTCGTACGCGAGCAGTGCCGTCTCGTTCGGCTCGCCGAGCACGCGCTGCGCGGCTTCCGGCAGCAGCGGCACGTAGAGCGGATAGGCCGGCATCACTTCCGCGATGAACGTGCGGCTGCGCCCGCCCGACGCGATGTCGACGTCGGTGAAGTCGCGGCCGAAGAACTTGCGGCCCACCGCTTCCCAGAACGGCGATGCGCCGTTGCCGTCGCTCACGCCGAGCAGCAGCGTGAACACTTCGGGCGTGAAGCGGCGGCGGTTCGCGGCGATGTACATCATCCGTGCGCGCGAGATCAGGTGCGCGGCCGCATCGCCGCGCAGCGACGGATCGACGTAGAAGCCGGCGAGCCGGCTCTTGCCGGTCAGCTCGTGCGACATCGTGAGCGCGTGGATCTTGCGGTTCACGTGCAGCTCGCGCGACGCGTGGATCAGTGCGTCGTTGCGGAACGCGTAGAACGGTTCCGAGTAGCCGGCCGCGGCCACGATGCTCGCCGTGCCGAGCAGCTTGCCCGTCGTCGAATCCTCGAGCACGAAGAGGTAGAACTCCTCGCCGGCGAAGTCGACGTCCGCGCGAAACGAATCCTCGGAGAGCGCCACACGCGCTTCGAGCGCCGCGCGGTCGTGCGGCAGCGAGTGCAGGACCGGCTGCGCCGTGCGCGCCATGTGCGCGAGCGCATCGAGATCCGTGAGTTTGCCGGGGCGAACAAATAGCATCGTCGTTCCTGTCTGCGATGGGTGCGCCGATCAGCGCGCGGTGGCTTCCTGCGCGGCGAGCACTTGTTCGACTGCCTTCTCGAAGCGCTTGACGCCTTCGTCGAGCAGGTCGAACGGGATCACCAGCGACGGGACGAAGCGCAGCACGTTCGGGCCGGCGATCAGCATGATCAGGCCTTGCTCGGCTGCTGCATTGACGAAGTCCTTCGCGCGGCCGTCGAACGCGGCGGTAAGTTCGGCGCCGACGAGCAGGCCCTTGCCGCGGATGTCCTTGAAGATGCCGAAGCGTGCGTTGACGCGTTCGAGTGCACCCTTCAGGCGCACGCTGCGTTCGCGCACGCCTTCGAGCAGTTCCGGGTCGCCGATCAGTTCGACGACCTTGTCGGCGATCGCCGACGCGAGCGGGTTGCCGCCGTACGTCGTGCCGTGCACGCCGACCTTGAAGTGCGCGGCCAGTTCGTTCGTCGTCAGCATCGCGCCGATCGGGAAGCCGTTGCCGAGCGCCTTCGCGGTCGTCAGGATGTCCGGCGTGACGCCCGTGTCCATGTACGCGTAGAACTGGCCCGTGCGGCCGACGCCCGTTTGCACTTCGTCGAAAATCAGCAGTGCGCCGTTGGCGTCGCACGCTTCACGCAGCGCCTTCAGGAACGCCGGATCGGCCGGGATCACGCCGCCTTCGCCTTGCACCGGCTCGACGATCACCGCGCAGGTCTGCGGGCCGATCGCTGCCTTCGCGGCTTCGATGTCGTTGTACGGCAGGTGCGTGATGCCGGCCGGCACCGGGCCGAAGCCTTCCGAGTACTTCGGCTGGCCGCCGACGCTGACCGTGAAGAACGTGCGGCCGTGGAACGACTGCACGAACGAGATGATTTCGGCTTTGTCGGCGCCGTGGCGATCGAACGCGACGCGGCGGGCGAGCTTCAGTGCGGCTTCGTTCGCTTCCGCGCCCGAGTTCGCGAAGAATGCGCGGTCGGCGAACGTCAGCGATTCGAGGCGCTTCGCGAGGCGCAGCACCGGCTCGTTCGTGTAGCCGTTGCCGATGTGCCAGAGCTTGCGGCTTTGTTCGTCCAGGACCTTCAGCAGTTCCGGGTGGCCGTGACCGAGGGACGTCACCGCGATGCCGCATGCGAAATCCACGTACTCGCGGCCGGCCGTGTCCCACACGCGGGAGCCCTCTGCGCGATCCGGCACGAACGGGGCGGGAGAAAATACCGGCACCATCACTTCGTCGAATGTCTGGCGGTTCACGGTCGAGGTCGTCATGGTCGTTCCTTTCGGTTTCGTAAGAGGGTTCAACAGGATCAAGTTTAGGTAAGGGTGACGCAAGCGTCTTGCGGAATTGCGACGGGTTCTATCGGAAGCCCCTTTTTCCGCTGCTATTTTGCCCTTCCGGGCGGGGAGCTGTGGGTTTTGGTGTCGGGGTGGTTCTTTTGGGGTCGTTCGCTTGCGGCGGCGTGAAGCACCTGTGATGGTGTCGGTCTATTAGCGTCGCCCCTGCGCGGGGCGGCGGTTACTTTTCTTTGTCTTGCCAAAGAAAAGTAACCAAAAGAAAGGCGCTCGGACAACGCATGACTTCCCGGTGCCGTGGCCCTCTGAGTGGCCCCCGCCTAAGTGTCCGCGCCAGGCCAGAACCCGGAGTGGTTCGAGCAATGGTTCCGACACCACTCACCACCCAACAGAGCGGTATACCCCCCGCTAGCTCCATCCTCGCTGCGCTCGGCTGCAAGGTACGCCCCCCCTCAAGCAGCGCTGTTGGTCGGCTTGACGCCACGAATCCAATGTACAAGCAACCAGTCATTCTCAACACCCACACGAATGACGCAGCTGCCAACCGAGGAATAACGCAGCCAGCACATTGCCTGGCGACACCGTCCAATGCGCTCCGGGCGGCAAACAGCACACCCAGCGCGACAATTCCATCTCAAGCACTTCGAACAATATCGAGATGCGTCCTTGTGCCCTGCCGCTACGATTGTGACTTTCCGAGAGGGCCAAACGATGAATAGAAGAATTGCAGTCGTGGGCGACAGCCTTTCAAGCGGCGGATCAATTAGCCCATACAGCGGACCACCGTTCCTGGTCCACGGGCATCAAGCAGCCTTGATCGGCGGGAGCGTGTTCTGCATTGCATGTCAAAGCACCGGCATCATCGCAAAAGCTGGCGGACCATATCGGCTCAAGTTTCGAGGGGAGGTCGCACTAGACCGCGATATTGTCCTGTGCGGCTGCTCGACTCCGCCGAGCATCGTTGCTTTGCTTGCCGGCGAAGCCTGGTGTGATGACGGGCTAAAAGGACTCGGAGAGGTCATTTCGAGTCGAACGATGGCGGGCCGCGTCGTGTCGGTCAAGAAAGGCGCATTTGACGAGCAGGTCGAGGCAAAGACTAGCGGCAGTGCCGCTCAGGGGCCAGAGGGTTACCCCTATTACATCGAGACAGCGGACGGTCGCATCCATTCCGGCGTGCTCGACGCAAGCGGCGAGCTACCGCGCGTCCACACCGGTGACGGATCCGGAGACTACACCGTCTACTGGGGAGATGAAGCAATTGCAAAAAAACACGACGGGGTAAGCCATGCCTAACCCATCCACGAATGTCCGCACGAACGACACACCAAAATCAAAGAAATCTGTACAGCTCAAAGCGTTGTCCTTCCAAGAGCTTTGGAACGCATACCCGAAGAAAGACCCCTACGACGACCCCACTGGCGAATATGAGAATCAATGCGCTATCCGCATGAGCGTGACGTTTCACGGCGTCGGAAGCGACATGAAGTCGTTTTCGCAACATGTGTTGCAGCCGATGCCGGGAAAGAGAACGTTGGGGCGTCTGATACTTGGCGGCAAAGCAACGGCGACGCGCGCGTACGAACTGGCCGAATGGCTAAAGCTTCGTCCATTCCTGGGGCTTGGCAACCCGGAAAACATCACCGGCCCGGATTGGCAAACCAAGATAAAAAACCGAACCGGTATCATCTACTTTTTCGGCTACTGGCGACAGGATGGCGACTCAGCCGACGCGCTGAGCGGCGGTCATATCGACCTGTGGAACAAGGACACGCTTACGCCATCCGTCGTGAGCTTCTTACGCTTCCGCATTGGCATGTCGCAATTCAGAAACCCGCTGACAAACGGCAACTGGTTCTCCGATCTCGCCAATTCGAAAGAAATCCTTTTCTGGGAAGTGAAATGAAACGGATGGCGCTTGCTGTACTCGGGTTCGTATGGGGCTTGCTCATTACATGGGCGACCATCTACGTCCTCAATCACATCCATTGGACCGAGATGAAATCGCATGCAACGGGCTGCGATGACATGGAACACTGCACATCGCACACGAAGTTCGTGTGGGGCATGCTTGCCACGTTGCTATGGCCCGCTGTCGTGTGTGCGGTATTAAACGCGATAGCGTATAAGCGGTGGCCGGGGCGTTACTGGAGGTGGGCATTTTTCGTAGTAACGTTGCTTGCCATACTGTTCTACGGAAAGCCTTACGTCGTACCCTACCTGGGCCTCACCGACTAGCTGCGCCATTCTTGGAAGTCGGGTGTGCGCTCTAGATCGCCGCTTGGCAAGGCTGCCGCAAACACTGTCCTTAGCGCATTGAAGCACCTTGCAGCCGAGCGTAGCGAGGATGGAGCTGGCGGGAGGTATACCGCTCTGTTGGGTGGTGAGTGGTGTCGGAACCATTGCTCGAACCACTCCGGGTTCTGGCCTGGCGCGGACACTTAGGCGGGGGCCACTCAGAGGGCCACGGCACCGGGAAGTCATGCGTTGTCCGAGCGCCTTTCTTTTGGTTACTTTTCTTTGGCAAGACAAAGAAAAGTAACCGCCGCCCCGCGCAGGGGCGACGCTAATAGACCGACACCATCACAGGTGCTTCACGACAAACAAAAGCGAACCACCAGAAACTCACTCCTTCCCATCGCGCTCAACAAGCGCGCCGCCCCGGGGCTCCGCACCGCCGCCAGTCTGCTTCTCGAGCCACGCTCGCCGATCCTCCCGAGGCGTCACCCCAAACCTCTCCCGATAAGCATTGGAAAAATGCGCAGCAGAAGAGAACCCACATGCAAGACTCACCTGCACGACGGATTTGCTCGTACGCTGCAACTGCGTCCGAGCCTTGAGCAACCGAAGATTGAGGTAATACTTCGACGGCATCGCCCCAAGATACTGCCGAAACAACCGTTCCAACTGTCGGCGCGAAACGCCGACCAATTCGGCGATCTCATCGGTCGTCAACGGATCCTCGACATTGGCTTCCATCAGCAGCAACGCATCGTTCAACTGAGGATGCCGCTCGCCGGGCGCGGTCACGAAAGGAATCCGCTGGCGTTCCTCGCCGCTCCGCAACGTCCCCGCACCGAGCGCATCGGCGATTCTCTCGGCGAGATCGACGCCATGTTCCCGGCCAATCACGGCCAGCATGAAATCAACGGTGGTCTGCCCGCCGGCACAGGTCGCCCGATCGCGATCGATCTCGAAGATCTGCTGCGTGACGATCGATCGCTCGAACTGCTCGGCGAACTGCTGATACGTCTCCCAGTTCACGCTCACGCGATACCCTGAAAGCTGACCGGCCATCGCGAGCCACCACACGCCGTGATGAATGCCGGTGACGAGCGGCGTGCGCTGCCCGACCCGCGCGAGACTCGCGAGAAAGAGCCGGTAATCGGCAAACTGCTGGAACCGCTCGGACACGACGATCAGCCAGTCGCACGCGATCGCATCGTTGAACGCCGCATCGGCATGCCACTGCGCACCGCCCGCGAGCGGCACCGGCCGCCCGTCCCACGAACAGACCTGCCAGCGATACAGCAACCGCCCGTCGATCTCGTTCGCGAGATTCAGCGCATCGACGATCGGGCCCACGCCCGACATCGACACGGGCGGCAATGCAACGATCGCCACCTGCGTCGTGCGGGTGGCGCCTGCGGGACGAGACACCGGTACCACGTATGAAACCCGCCCTGTCGCGTTACTTGAGACTGCCCGACAGGAACTGCTTCAGCCGCTCGCTCTGCGGGCGCACCAGCACCTCCTTCGGATCGCCCTCTTCCTCGGTCCGCCCCTGATGCAGGAACATCACGTGGTTCGACACGTTGCGCGCGAAGCCCATCTCGTGCGTGACGACGATCATCGTGCGGCCTTCCTCGGCGAGCTTCTGCATCACCTTCAGCACTTCGCCCACGAGCTCCGGGTCGAGCGCCGACGTCGGCTCGTCGAACAGCATCACGTCCGGATGCATCGCGAGCGCACGCGCGATCGCGACACGCTGCTGCTGGCCGCCCGACAGGTGCGACGGATACTGCTTCTCGACGCGCGGCGGCAAGCCGACCTTTTCCAGGTACTCGCGTGCGCGATCCTCGGCTTCCTTCTTCGAAATGCCGAGCACGTGCAGCGGCGCTTCCATCACGTTCTCGAGCACGTTCATGTGCGCCCAGAGGTTGAAGTGCTGGAACACCATCGCGAGCTTCGTGCGGATGCGCTGCAACTGCTTGTGATCGGCGACTTCGAGCGCACCGGCCCGGTCGGTCTTCGTGCGCACGGTCTCGCCGTCGACGACGATCTGCCCCGCATTCGGCCGCTCGAGAAAATTGATGCAGCGCAGGAACGTGCTCTTGCCCGAGCCGCTCGCGCCGATGATGCTGATGACGTCACCGGCCTTCGCATTCAACGACACGCCCTTGAGCACCTCGTTGTCGCCGTAGCGCTTGTGGATATCGACCGCCGCAAGCTTGGTGGAAGCGGAAGCGCTCGTTTGAGTGATCTCGGCCAACTGGCTCTCCTCGAAGTGAAATCAATGACGGCCGGCCGCGAGATACGCAAGCCAGTGGCGCTCCGCACGGCGAAACGCCGCGACGAGTGCGAAAGATACCGCAAGATAGATCAGCGCGGCGATTCCGAACGACTGGAACGCCATGTAGGTCGCGGAATTGGCGTCGCGCGCGACCTTCAGAATGTCGGGCACGGTCGCCGTGAACGCCACGGTCGTCGCGTGCAGCATCAGGATCACCTCGTTGCTGTACAGCGGCAGCGCACGACGCAACGCCGACGGCAAAATCACGCGGCGGTACATCGTGAACGACGTCATCCCGTACGCACGCGCGGCCTCGACCTCGCCGTGCGGAATCGCGCGGATCGCGCCCGCGAAGATCTCGGTCGTGTACGCGCAGGTGTTCAGCGCGAACGCGAGAATCGCGCAGTTGAAGCCGCTGCGGAAGAACGCGTCGAGCAGCGAGTGCGAACGCACGAACTCGAGGCTGTACATGCCCGTGTACATCAGCAGCAACTGCACGTAGAGCGGCGTGCCGCGGAACACGTACGTGTAGAACCGCACGGGCATCGACACCCACTTCTTCCTCGACACGCGCGCGACCGCGAGCGGCACCGCGCACACGAAGCCGAGCGAAATCGACGCAACGAGCAGCCACAGCGTCACCGTGAGGCCGGAGAGGCGCTGGCCGTCCCAGTAAAGGAACGCCTTGCCGAATTCCTGGAGGATCTCGATCATAGTTCTGCGTGCCGCACGCCCATGGAATAACGCTTCTCGAGCTGGATCAGCACGAGGTTGGAAACGGTCGTGATCGCGAGATAGATCAGCGCCGCGACGAGGATGAAGAAGAACATGTTGAACGTGCTCTTGCCGGCGTCCTGCGCGGCCTTCACGACGTCCGCAAGGCCGATGATCGACACCAGCGCGGTGGCCTTCACGAGCACCTGCCAGTTGTTCCCGATCCCAGGCAGCGCAAAACGCATCATCTGAGGAAACATGATCCGCGCGAACACGCGCGCGCCGCTCATCCCGTACGCGGCACCCGCCTCGAGCTGGCCGCGCGGCACCGACAGGAACGCGCCGCGAAAGGTCTCGGTGAAGTACGCGCCGTATATGAAGCCGAGCGTCAGCACGCCGGCCACGAACGGGTCGATGTCGATCTGGTCCCAGCCGACGAGGTCGGTGAACTGGTTCAGCCAGATCTGGATGCTGTAGAACAGCAGCAGCATCAGGACAAGATCGGGCACCGAGCGGATCAGCGTCGTATAACCGGTCGCGATCGCTCGCAGCACCCGGTTGTGCGACAGCTTCGCCACCGCGCCGATCAGCCCCAGCACCACCGCAGTGGCGAGCGACAGCACCGACAGCTCGATGGTCTGCACGGTGCCGGCCCAGAGGACAGGACCAAAGCCGTAAAGGAACACGCGCGTCTCCAGAGTTGGAATGGATGCCGGCGCGTATGCCTGTCCCGCGCCGGGTTGACGCGGATAGTCGCAAGCGAAATTGATTGCCTCAAATCACCTTGCACGCGATTGCTGCATTGCAGCAACCCGCCCCACCATTTGCGATGCAATCTACGCCGCTGTTTCAAAAGGGAAAAAGCCGCTTCCTGACAGTCGGATGACACGCAGGGAAGCGGACTTTTTGCAATTTTCCGGTCGCTTTTTCGATATAGCGCCGGCGGCGGTTTACCGCCCCTTCAGGATGTCGGAGCGCGAGGTCGTATAGACAAGCCCGTCCGGGCCGAAATGGACGTTGAAGAACGCGTCGGTGTTGACGCCGTCCTCGAGCCAGCGCCAGCTCCAGACCGTCTCGGGCTTCAGCGGGTACTGCGCGATGTCGCCGGGCTTGCCGAGCAGGCGCCGCACCTCGTCCTCGTTCATCCCGGGGCGCACCTTCGCGAAATTCTCGGCGGTCAGCACCTGCGTCGCGCCCGTATAGCGCCCGTTCGCGTCGAGATCGACGAACCACGTCTGGTTGCCCATCGGGCCGCGCGGATATTCGAGGCGCTTCGAGCCATCGGTGAACTCGCGCTCGGTCTCGGGCTTGCCCATCGTGCCGCGCACGTCGGCCTCGGTCGATTCGCCGACCTTCAGCCCCTTCAGCAGCAGCGGCGCGGGCTTGATCGCATTGAAGAAGTCCCTGATGCGTTGCACGTCGAGGTTACCTTGCTTGTCGTCGCAGCCGGTCAGCGCCAGCACGGCGGCCAGCATCGTCACGGGAAGCAGCCGGAAACGGAAAATCATCGGAAGAAATGCACGTCGAGAAAACACGCGGCAAGCATACCCGTGCGGCGCCAAAAGCGCGAGACGGGCGCGCGGCCCGTCTCGTGTTCAATGCGTCGTTTCAGTTTCAGTTTCCGGTTCGGTCACGCGGCTCGTCGCGTGCGGCACGGCCGGCGGCACATTGACGCGGCGGCGCGTGCGCACGAGTTCGGCGAGTTGCCACGAACCGAGCGCCAGGCAGCCGAACAGCACCTCGCGGCCACGCTTGACCAGCGCGAGCGACAGCGCCGTCTCGCGATCGACGCCGAACATCTGCGCGAGCAGCACGACGGTCGCCTCCTGCACGCCGAGGCCGCCGGGCACCATGAACGCCGCGTGCCGCACGGCCTGCGTCATCGCCTCGATCGCGATCGCGCCGCCGATCGACACCGGATGGCCGAGCAGCGCGAGCGCCCAGTAGATCTCGAGCGCACCGAGCACATAACCGGCCAGTTGCCAGAAGAACGCGCTGAACAGCAGGCCCGTGCGCGACATCAGCCCGTCGATGTCGGCGTCGAGCCGGCGGCCGTCGACCCCCTGCAGCAGCCGGTGCGAATCGCCGAGCAGGCGGCCCGCGAAACGCTCGATCGCGTGGAAGATGCCGCCGCGGCGCATCAGCACGACGCCGAGCACCGGTAGCGGCAACGTCAACAGCAGCGCGAGGCCGATCGTGCCGCCGCCCATGTTGTCCGTCGTCGCGAGCAGCAGCACGAGGCCGAGCGCGGCGAACGCATACTGGACGACGATCGTCACGAGCACCTCGACGATCACCGACGCCGTCACGCGGCTCGCGTCGGGTACCTGCCAGCGCGCGAGCCGGATGCCGACCAGCTCGCCGCCGATCCCGACCACGGGCAGCAGCCGGTTCACGGCCTCGCGCACGGTCGCGATCCACCACAGGAACGGCAGCGAACTGCGCCGGTCGAGCAGCAGGTGCCACGCGTACGCATCGAGCAGCAGCGGCAGTGCGTGGAACGGCACGAGCCACAGCAGCGCGTAACCGGCGCGCGCGAGCATCTGCGACACGTCGCCGACGCCTTCGTGCAGCCCCAGCGCGAGCAGGATGCCGATACCGATCGGCCAGCCGAGCCACTTGATCCACTTGGTCATGACGGCTGCGCTCCCGGTGCGCGCGGCGCATGCGCGCCCCGCCGTGCCGCGGGCTGGCCGAACACGTCGGCAAAACCGCCGGTCGCGACGCCCGCGGCCTTCAGCGCGGCCGCGACGCGCGGCGACAGCAGCGCATCCAGTTCGTCGACCGGACGGTAGCCGGCCATCGTCGGCGTGATCGGGCCGTCGCCGGCCTCGGCCGGATGGCAGTAGATCTCGCCGACACCCGGCGGCAGCGACGCGAGCGCGTCGAGCAGCACGGCCTCGTCCATCGCGCCCGTGTGCTCGATCCCGACCACGTAGTCGTTGTGCGCGAGCCCCGCGCGGTCGAGCCGCGCGCGCACCAGCGCGATCCACGGCTTGAGCAGTGCGGGCGCGGTCGTTTCGTACGGCAGCCGCACCGCACGCAGCCCGTAGTCGCGGCCGATCTCGATGATCAGCGACAGCACGGTCGGATGCAGGTGGAAATGCTTGTGCGCGTTCACGTGGTCGAGCGGCAAACCGCTCGCCGCGAACGCGTCGAACTGCGCGCGGATTTCGCGGCGCAACTGCGCACGCACGTGCGGCAGGAAGAAAAAGCGACAGCCGTCCTTCGCCATCGCGTCGCCGAAGCGCCCGTCGGGGCCGACGAGCGCGGGAATCTCATGCGCGGGCAGCGTGGTCGGCCCGTCCGCGAGGACGAGATGCAGGCCGACCGCGAGCGACGGCAGCCGCCGCGCGCGTTCGATCGCATCCTGCGCGGCGGGCGCGCCGACCATCAGGCTCGCGGCGTTCAGCACGCCGTCGCGGTGCGCACGCTCGACCGCCGCGTTGACGCGCGGGTGCAGCCCGAAGTCGTCCGCGGTAAAGATCAGCGCCCGCGCCGCCCGCTGCGTCGCCACGAATCAGGCCTCGTGCGCACGCAGGAAGCGGAAGAACTCGACACCTTCGCGCAAGCGGCGCTTCATCATGTCCCAGCTCGTCAACATCTCGCGGACGATTTCCCAGATCTTCGACGGACGGAAGTAGAACTGGCGATAGAACTGCTCGAGGTGGTGATAGATCTCGTCGCGCGACAGGTGCGCGTAGCCGATCGCCGCGAGCTGCACGCCTTCCTTGCTCACCAGGTTGATGGTCTTGTTCTCTTCCATCCAGCCGTTTTCCACGGCCTGCTTGTAGAGCGTCGTGCCCGGATACGGCGCGGCGAGCGAGACCTGGATCGTGTGCGGATTGATTTCCTTCGCGTACTCGATCGTCTTCTTGATGGTTTCCTGCGTCTCGCCCGGCAGGCCGAGAATGAAGGTGCCGTGGATCTTGATGCCGAGCTTCTTGCAGTCCGCGCTGAAGCGGCGCGCGAAATCGGTACGCACGCCCTTCTTGATGTTCACGAGGATCTGGTCGTCGCCGGATTCGAAGCCGACCAGCAGCAGGCGCAGGCCGTTTTCCTTCATGACCTTGAGCGACTTGTACGGCACGTTGGCCTTCGCGTTGCACGACCACGTGATGCCGAGCTTGCCCAGACCGATGGCGATGGCTTCGGCACGCGGCAGGTCGTCGGTGAAGGTGTCGTCGTCGAACATCAGTTCCTTCACTTCCGGCATGTTGTCGCGGATCCACTTCGCTTCCGCGAGCACGTTCTCGACCGAGCGCGTGCGGTAGCGATGACCGCTGACCGTCTGCGGCCACAGGCAGAACGTGCAGCGCGACTTGCAGCCGCGGCCCGTGTAGATCGATACGTACGGGTAGTTCAGGTAGCCGATGAAGTAGTTGTCGATCTTCAGGTCGCGCTTGTAGATGGGCGCGACGAACGGCAGTTCGTCCATGTTCTCGAGGATCGGACGCGCTTCGTTGTGCTCGATCGAGCCGTCCTTCGCGCGCCAGCTCAAGCCCTTGATCTCGGGGAACGGCTTGCCTTCGGCGATTTCCTTGCAGGTGTAGTCGAATTCCTCGCGGCACACGAAGTCGATTGCGTCGCTCGCCGTCAGCGAGTTGTGCGGATCGACCATCACCTTCGCGCCAACCATGCCGACCAGCATCGACGGCTTCATCTTCTTCAGATCCTGCGCGAACATCGCGTCGGTCGGGAACGACGGCGTGCTCGTGTGGATGATCACGAGGTCGTAGTCGTTCGCGATCTTCAGCGTTTCCTCGACCGACAGGCCGTCGGCCGGCGCATCGAGGACGCGGCTGCCCGGCACGAGCGCGGCCGGCTGTGCGAGCCACGTCGGATACCAGAAGGAACGGATTTCGCGCTTCGCCTGATAGCGCGAGCCGGCTCCGCCGTCGAAGCCGTCATACGAAGGGGCCTGCAAGAACAGCGTTTTCATGAGTGCTCCGGTAGCCTGCATAGTTCGATTCGTTACAACGATTCAGTCAATAAACCGCGGGCCGCCCTGCCGGCGCCCGCCTCTCTGTCATGTCGCGCCGCGCGGCCTCGCCACGCAACGCGTCTCGGCCCTCGGGCCGGTTCGATCGGGAACGGCCCTAACGGCCGTCCACCGCTTCCACCGCCGTCGCGCGTTCGCCGCCGACGACCGTCATCCTTGCACCGCGCCACACGACGTGCGTGCCGAACGCGGCCGCGAGCCACTCGAGCGCGAGCAGCGTGTCGCGTACTGCGACGAGCGGCAGGTCGCGCCAGAATGCGCGCCAGCCGTCCTCGCCGCGCGCGTGCAGCACCAGCCGCCCGAATGCGCCGACCACGGCCGCCCCGCCCGCCAGCGTGCCGGCGAAGGTGCCATCGAGACGCAGCGCAAGTGCCGCGCCGATCGCGAGCCACGGCACCGTAAACGTAATGAACAGGAACGCGAAACCAGCCGGGTTCAGCGAACGGATCGTGCGCAGCCAGCGCGTCTCGCGGTGCCACAAAGGCCCGAACGACGGTTCGATCACGTCGGTCGCGACCTCGACTTCCGACAGCACGGTGCGCCGCCCGAGGCGGCGCGGCAGCTCGGCAAGCCAGAAGTCGTCCGCCAGCTCGTCCTTCAGCGCGAGAAAACCGCCGATCCGGTCGAGCGTGTCGCGCGTCAGCGCGAGCGTCGCGCCGAAGCCGAAGCGGCTCGAGCGGCCGAGGTGCGTGATCCGCACCGACGGCGCGAACCAGGCGTCGACGAACTGCGCGCCGATCCGCGTCCAGAACCCGCCGACGCTGCGCGCATGATACAGGCACGTGACGACACCGACCGACGCATCGGCGAGCGGTGCCGTCACGCGCTCCAGGTAGTCGGGCTTCACCGCGATGTCGCTGTCCGCGATCACGATGCGGCCGTATTTCGCGCGCTCGGCGAGATTGATCAGGTTGCTGACCTTCAGGTTCTTGCCATGCACGCGCGAATCGACCACCAGCGTGATGTCGCACTCGGGATAGTCGGCGCGCAGCCGCTCGACGACGGCAATGGCCGGATCGGCCGCCGACTGGACGCCGAACAGCACTTCATACCGCGGATGACGCTGCTCGCAGAACGTCGCGAGGTTTTCGTACAGGTGCGGCTCCGCGCCGCACAGCGGCTTGAGCACGCTGACCGGATCGAAGCCGTCGCGCGCGGCCGTGCGCGGCGTGCGCGGCCGCGGCGCGAACGCGGCGACGAGCGCATAGCCGGCCGCGGCCAGCGTGAACACGATCAGGAGCCAGTCGAGCAGCGTTGCGGTTTGCGTCATGCGCAACGCCTCCCGGCGACCTGATCGCCACGGAGAACGCTTGAGCGTGATTCAGCGTGATGCGGTATTCCGACAACGACGAACGCGGGCACGACCCGACTCCTTGTTCCAGCAGCGTCTGTGTATGGGGGAGGCACGACCCATTCCTCGGGTACGACCATGCCCGGCTTCGCTTGGCGCATCTTCGCGCGCCGCCCGGACGGGATGCGGGAAGACTCGAATGGCTACCATCGGCACAACATGGGCAGGCGCCGGATTTTAGCAGCCTGCGGCATACCGCGCTCGGCACTACGAGAAACGGACTGGTGCAATTCCGGCAAAGCTGTGCTGCCGGAGAACCATTTGGGCGCAACCGCGTTCACGTTAGCGTAAGCGCTTTGCAGGCGTATTGCAGTCTTGAAAATCAAACGTTTCGTGCAAATTTGTAGGTCGATGCGGATTCACATCCAATCGCCGTAAAGATTGGTAATTCTTTGGCGATTAGCTTTATTTTTGCAACAATGACCCAAATCGCCCCGGCACCCCTGAAAGGCGCATGGGTATCGGCGCGTCGCAAGCACGTTCCGGAACCCTTTGGCAAAATCCTTGGCATTTGTTGCGTAAGCGCATCACCGCGCGCCCCCACTCGAAGGCCACCCGATGACTCCGTTTTCCGTACTCGATCTCGCCCCCATTCCGGACGGCGCAGACGCCTCCCAGGCTTTCCGCAACACCGTCGATCTCGCGCAGCATGCGGAACGCTGGGGCTACCAGCGCTACTGGCTCGCCGAGCACCACAACATGCCCGGCATCGCGAGCGCGGCGACCGCCGTCGTGATCGGCCATGTCGCGGGCGCCACGAAGACGATCCGCGTCGGCTCGGGCGGCATCATGCTGCCCAACCACGCGCCGCTCGTGATCGCCGAGCAGTTCGGCACGCTCGCGTCGCTGTATCCGGGGCGCATCGACCTCGGCCTCGGCCGCGCGCCCGGCACCGACCAGACCACGTCGCGCGCGCTGCGCCGCGACCTGATCGGCAGCGCCGACTCGTTTCCGGACGACGTCACCGAACTGCAGCGCTACTTCGCGGAGCCGGTGCCCGGCCAGCGCGTGCGTGCAGTGCCCGGCGCAGGGCTCGACGTGCCCGTCTGGCTGCTCGGTTCGAGCCTGTTCAGCGCCCAGCTCGCCGCGATGCTCGGGCTGCCGTTCGCGTTCGCGTCGCATTTCGCGCCGGATTACCTGATGCGCGCGCTCGAGATCTATCGTGCCCAGTACCGGCCGTCGGCCGCATGGCCGAAGCCGCACGCGATGGTCGGGGTCAACGTGTTCGCGGCCGATACCGACGACGAGGCGCGGCGCCTGTTCACATCGCTGCAGCAGCAGTTCATCAACCTGCGGCGCGGCACGCCGGGCAAGCTGCCGCCGCCCGTCGACGTGCTCGAGGCGAACGAGCTCGAACTCGCGAACGTCGCGCATTCGCTGTCGTTCGCGGCGGTCGGTTCGCGCGACACGGTGCGCGACAAGCTGCGCGACCGCATCGCGCAGACGGGCGCCGACGAAGTGATCATCACCGCGCAGATCTACGATCACGCCGCGCGGCTGCGCTCGTTCGAACTGGCCGCGCAGATCCGCGACGAGCTCGCGAACGAGGCGCGCTGACGGTACTGGCGCGGGCGGGCTGCGGCCCGCCCCGCGTCACTGCGGGTGCACGGCTTCCAGCCCGTCGAGCAGCGCCTTGTGGAATGCGTCCGGATCCTGGATCTGCGGCGCGTGCCCGAGCGCCGGGAATTCGACGAGCTGCGCGCCGGGGATCGCCGCCTGCGTGCGCTTCGCGAGTTCCGGATAGTGGCCGAGCTTCGCGTGCACGTCGGGCGGCGCGACGTCCTTGCCGATCGCGGTCGTGTCCTTGTCGCCGATCATGAGCAGCGTCGGCACGCGAATCGCACCGAGTTCGTAGACCACCGGCTGCGTGAGGATCATGTCGTAGATCAGCGCGGAGTTCCACGCAACCGCATCGCGACCGGCGCCGCGATACATCCCGGCGAGCATCTGCACCCAGCGCTCGTACGACGGCGACCACTTGCCCGCGTAATACGTCGACTGTTCGTAGCGGCGAATGCCTTCGGCCGTCGTCTTCAGTTCGCGCGCATACCAGTAGTCGACCGACAGCGGCGGCACGCCGAGCGCCTTCCAGTCCTCTAGGCCGATCGGGTTCACGAGTACGAGCTGGTCGGTCGCCTTCGGATACATCAGCGCATAGCGCATCGCGAGCATCCCGCCCGTCGAGTGCCCGACGATCGTCGCCGCTTTCACGCCGATCGATTCCAGCAGCGCGTGCGTATTGCGCGCAAGCTGCTGGAAGCTGTACTGGTAGCGATCGGGTTTCGACGACTTGCAGAAGCCGATCTGGTCCGGCGCGATCACGCGATAGCCGGCACGGCTCAGCACGCCGATCGTGTCTTCCCAGGTCCCCGCGCAGAAGTTCTTGCCGTGCAGCAGCACGACGGTGCGGCCGTTCGGGTGTGCCGGCTGCACGTCCATGTACGTCATCTCGAGGGTTTCGCGCTGCGATGTGAACGCGTAGCGATGCACGGGCTCCGGGTAGTCGAAGCCTTCCAGCCGCGGGCCGTACACCGGCCCGTCGTTGCCGGCGGGCACCGGGGCGGCCTCGGCCGCGGAGGTCGCACATGCGAAGGCAATGCCCGCGCCAAACAGGGCAGCGCGCGCGACAGACAACAACTTGCAAATCGGAAGCATGGCGGTCACGGTGATTGGAAACGCACGCGGGCAGCCGGACGGCGCCGCGCCCCGCGATTCTACGCGGTCGCGTGACGACGGCGCGCAACACCGGCGCCGCGCAACTTCCGCGTGCGCGACGAACTCGGGTATCGTGTGACGTGACCCTGAAACGCGTGCAGGCGAATTCCCATGAAAAACGTCCTCAGCATTCAGTCGCACGTCATCTACGGCCATGCCGGCAACAGTGCGGCCGTGTTTCCGATGCAACGCCTCGGCGTCAACGTCTGGCCGCTCAATACCGTCCAGTTGTCGAATCACATGCAGTACGGCCACTGGGCCGGCAGCGCGATCGATGCCGCGAAGATGGAACAGCTCGTCGACGGCATCGCCGCGATCGGCGCGCTCAAGCGCTGCGACGCCGTGCTGTCCGGCTTCCTCGGTTCGCCGCCGCAGGCACGTGCGGCAGCCGAGATCGTGCGCACGGTGAAGGCGATGAATCCGAACGCGTGGTACTTCTGCGATCCGGCGATGGGCCAGACGGGCGGCATCCGGCCCGAACCCGGCGTCGAGGAATACATGGTCCAGGAGATGCCGGCGCTCGCGGACGGCATGTCGCCCAACCACACCGAACTGCAGAAACTCGCCGGGCGGCGCATCGAAACCGTCGCCGAAGCCGTCGACGCGTGCCGCACGCTGATCCGCCGCGGCCCGCAGATCATCCTCGTCAAGCACCTGCACGACCGCAACAGCCCGGCCGATCGTTTCAACATGCTCGCCGTCACTGAAACCGAGGCGTGGATCGGCCAGCGTCCGCTGTACGCGTTTCCGCGCCATCCGGTCGGCGTCGGCGACCTGACCAGCGCGATCTTCGTCGCGTGCCGGCTGCGCGGCGACTCCGTGCGCGCCGCGTTCGAGCACACGCTCGCGGCCGTGCACGCGGTCGTGAAGGCCACCTACGACGCGCGCCGCTACGAGCTCGAACTCGTCGCCGCGCAGGACGAAATCGCGCGCCCGAGCGAATGGTTCGGCGCGTGGGTGACGGACGCCTGACGCGTCGGCACCACCCGCCGTTTCAGCGGCGCAGATCGCGCGCCGCCCCGCTTTCCCGACCCGCTCCTCCCGCACGCCGCCGTTGGCGCGACGCATCCCGATGCGGCTTCGACGCGGATGCAAACGTTTCCGGACTTCACATGAATGACACCGATTTCTCGCTATGCTCGCGGCGGCACAAACCGGCGCAGCCGCATCCTGCGACCCGGGCGCGCCCTTCCCGTAGGCCCCGCCAATCGGCTCCCCCCTTTATCACACGATAACGACCATGACCCGATCGAACCGTCGTGACTTCCTGCGCGCCGCCGCCGGCACTGCCGGCGCCGCTGCGCTGAACCTGTTTCCGCCCGTGATCCGCGATGCGCTCGCGATTCCCGCGAACCGCCGCACCGGCACGATCCGCGACATCGAACACATCGTGATTCTGATGCAGGAGAATCGCTCGTTCGACCACTACTTCGGCACGATGCGCGGTGTCCGCGGCTTCGGCGATCCGCGCCCGCTGCGCCTCGCGAACGGCAAGTCGGTGTTTCACCAGCCGGTCGGCCCCGCCGAACTGCTACCGTTCCACCCGGGCGCGGACAAGCTCGGCCTGCAGTTCCTGCAGGACCTGCCGCACGGCTGGCAGGACATGCATGCCGCATGGAACAAAGGCCGCTACGACCAGTGGGTGCCGAACAAGGGCACCACGACGATGGCGTACCTGAAGCGCGACGACATCCCGTTCCACTACCAGCTCGCCGACGCGTTCACGATCTGCGACGCGTACCACTGCGCGATCCCGAGCTCGACCGACCCGAACCGCTACTACATGTGGACCGGCTACGTCGGCAACGACGGCACGGGCGGCGGCCCGGTGCTCGGCAACGAGGAAAAGGGCTACGCCTGGACGACCTATCCGGAAGTGCTCGAGCAGGCCGGCGTGTCGTGGAAGATCTACCAGGACATCGGCACGGGGCTCGACGCGAACGGCTCGTGGGGCTGGACGCAGAACCCGTACATCGGCAACTACGGCGACAACTCGCTGCTCTACTTCAACCAATACCGCACCGCGCTGCCCGGCACGCCGCTGTACGACAAGGCGCGCACCGGCACCAACATCAGCGCGGGCGGCACGCTGTTCGACGTGCTGCAGCAGGACGTGAAGAACGGCACGCTGCCGCAGGTGTCGTGGATCTGCGCGCCGGAAGCGTATTCCGAGCACCCGAACTGGCCCGCGAACTACGGCGCGTGGTACATCGAGCAGGTGCTGCAGGCGCTGGTGTCGAATCCCGAGGTGTGGAGCAAGACCGCGCTGTTCATCACGTACGACGAAAACGACGGCTTCTTCGACCACGTGCAGCCGCCGTTCGCGCCGCAGTCGCGCGACAACGGGCTGTCGACCGTCGCGACGACCAACGAGGTGTTCGCCGGCGACGCGTCGCACATGGCGGGCCCGTACGGACTCGGGCCCCGCGTGCCGATGCTGGTCGTGTCGCCGTGGACCAAGGGCGGCTGGGTCTGCTCGCAGACCTTCGATCACACGTCGCTGCTGCAATTCATCGAGGCACGCTTTGGCGCGCAGCATGCGGTCGCGGCGGCGAACGTGTCGCCGTGGCGCCGCACGGTGTGCGGCAACCTGACGTCCGCGTTCGACTTCTCGACACCCGACGCAAGCTGGCCGCAGCTCCCGGACACGAGCGGCTACGCGCCGCCCGACCGCACCCGGCACCCCGACTACATCCCGGTGCCGCCGGTCGTCCAGCATCTGCCGAAGCAGGAGCACGGCCTGCGTCCGGCGCGCGCGCTGCCGTACGAACTGTTCGTGCACGGGCGGATCGACGACGCGAGCGGCCAGTTCCGGCTGACCTTCGCGAACACCGGCACCGCGGGCGCGGCGTTCCAGGTCCAGGCGCGCAACCGCGTCGACGGCCCGTGGGCCTATACGGTCGACGCCGGCAAGCGGCTGTCCGACACGTGGAGCCCCGCGCCGTCGCTCGGCCTGTACGACCTCGACGTGTACGGCCCGAACGGCTTCTACTGCCACTTCCGCAGCCCTGCCGCGTCGGCGGTCGGGCCGGCGAGCGTCAACCCCGAGGTGGTCTACGGCTACGACGTCGCGAACGGCAACATCACGCTGCGCCTGATGAACCGCGGCCACCGGACGGTACGGCTCAAGGTGACGAACGCCTACGGCCACGGCCATGCGCGCGAGTTCGATCTCAAGCCTGGCACCCACGTCGACGACTACTGGGACCTGCGCGGCAGCCACGGCTGGTACGACCTGACCATCAGCGACGGCAAGCCGCTCGGCTTCCAGCGCCGCTTCGCCGGCCACGTCGAGACCGGCCGCCCGAGCACCAGCGATCCGCTGATCCGCACGACCGCGTCGCATCACGACGAGCAAGCCGCATCGGACGCACTGTCCGACTGACGGTATCCCCCAGCGCGGCGCGGCCCCGGCGGGTCGCGCCGCGCGTCTGCCCCGCGCCGTACCCCCTCCTCCCCGCCCATTCCGTTCGCGACGGGAAACTCCCGATACCGGCCGCCACCGCACGCGCGGAAGCTATGCGCAAATCCTCACCGAATGCGCGGCAAATTGCCAAGACCCGTGCATATCGGCGACCTATATATCGAGGCGATCGGGGCTCTTCGTAGAGCCTGACGGGAGATTCTTCCGAGGCGCACGATGCCAACCTCCCCGCCCGATTCCGAGAAGCGGTCGAACCGCCCGCCCGTCGCACGCGCCCGGCTCGCACGAGCGCGTGCGGTACCCACTCGCAGGTGTCGAACAAGAGGAACAACATGAAATTCCGCCATTCCCTGCTGTCGGTGTCGATTGCATCCGCGCTTGCCCTCCTCTCGCAACAGGCCGCCTGGGCCGCCGACGCAACCGACGTGAAAGTCGGCTTCGCCGCGCCGCTCACGGGCGTGAACGCCGGCTACGGCAAGGATCTGCAGAACGGCGTGCAGCTCGCGCTCGACGATGCCGCCGCACAGAAGGTGCAGATCGCCGGCAAGCCCGTGCATTTCAATCTCGTCGTGCAGGACGACCAGGCCGACCCGCGCATCGGCGTGCAGGCCGCGCAGGCGCTCGTCGACCAGAACGTGTCGGTCGTGGTCGGCCACTTCAACTCGGGCACGACGATTCCGGCGTCGGTCGTCTACGACAAGGCCGGCATTCCGGTGATCGACCCGGCCGCGACCAACCCGACACTGACGTCGCGCGGGCTCGCGAACATGTTCATGGTGATCGCGACCGACGGGCAGAACGCCGGCAACGCGGGCAAGTACGCGGTCGACGTGACCAAGGCGAAGCGCATCGCGATCATCGACGACCGCACGGCGTTCGGCCAGGGCGAGGCAGACGAGTTCGAGAAGGCCGTGAAGGCCGCCGGCGGCACGATCATCGGCCGCGAGTTCACCAGCAACCAGGCGGTCGACTTCCGCGCGCAGATCACGAGCCTGAAGGGCAAGAACCCCGACCTGATCTTCTTCGGCGGTCTCGATTCGCTCGCCGCGAACTTCATCAAGCAGATGCGCCAGTTGGGGCTGAACGCGCAGTTCGTCGGCGGCGGCGGCGTGAAGGACAACGAGTTCATCAAGATCGCGGGCCCGGCCGCCGAAGGCGCGATGGCGTGGGAATACGGCCAGCCGCTCGACGAGCTGCCGCAAGGCAAGGACTTCGAACAGCGCTTCAAGAAGCGCTTCGGCGTCGACGTGCTGTCGTACGCGCAGTTCGGCTATGACGCGGCCTGGGCGGCGATCAAGGCGATGCAGGCGGCTGGCTCGACCGACCCGAAAGTCTATCGCCCGGCGCTCAAGAAGATCGACTTCGAAGGGGTCACCGGCCGCATCTCGTTCGCGAACGACGGCTCGCTGAAGAGCGGGATGTCGACGCTGTACCAGGTGAAGAGCGGTGCGTGGAAGACGATCGTGACGAAGGGAGGCTGATCGGCTTATTGGTGGCGGCGGCCGGCGGCGGTAACGCCGCCCGGCCCTGCGGATCGATGAAGCCACATCGATCTTGTATGACGACTGATATTCAGGCGATCGGGCGAGGCCAGCGGCAACGCAGGCCGTGCAGCCCGGCGCGTCAGCTGGCCTGCGTGTCGCGCTCGGCTTCGGCCGCCTCGTGCGCGCGGCGCAGCCGCTCGCGGCTGTTGGTGAGGTGCGTGCGCATGGCCGCGCGTGCGGCCTCCGGATCGTGGCGCGCGATCGCCTCGTAGATATCCTCGTGCTCATGGTTCAGCCGGCCGACATAACGCTCGAGATCGTCACCGGCGAAGCGCGCCGAATTCACGCGCGTACGCGGGATGATCGACGTGCCGAGTTGCGACATGATGTCGACGAAATAGCGATTGCCGGTGGACTGCGCGATCTGCAGGTGGAACTGGAAGTCGAGCTGCGCCGTGTCGCGGCCGCCGCCCGCGCCCGTCGCGATCGCGTCGAGCGCGCGCCGCAGCGCGGCGAGGTCGGTATCGTTCGCGCGCTGCGCGGCGAGGCTCGCGCACTCGCTCTCGAGGCTGATGCGCAGCTCCAGCACCGCGAGCACGTCGCGCAGCGTCGTGATCGTCGCGGGATCGATGCCGAGCGTCTGCCGGCGCGACGGCTCCAGCACGAAGCTGCCGATGCCATGGCGCGTTTCGACGAGGCCGCTCGCCTGCATCCGCGAGATCGCCTCGCGCACGACCGTACGACTCACGCCCTGCGCCGCCATGACTTCGGTTTCGGTCGGCAGCTTGTCGCCGGGACGCAGCGTGCCGTTTTCGATCTGCGCGGTCAGCGCGTCGACGACATCTTGTGCGAGGCTGCGTGCGCGACGGCGCGGCGCTGCGGGAAACGTAGGCACGGACATGAGGCCGGTTCCTTTTTGAATGATCGTAATATGTGGGCCGAGGGTTTACGCGGGGTTTGAGCGAAAGCCGATGATTCATTATACTGCGTCACAAGTCATCCGACGACTGATGATCGATGCACGGATCTCCTGTCGACTCAAGCCAGCATTTCAGCGCCTGCCCGGTCCCATGCCTTACGATCAGCCAGCGTTCGCGTTCCGCGCTCCGCTGGTTCGGTTGTCGCTTCCACCCCGTTCCGGGTTGCTGTCGACATGCAGGCCTTGCGCGCCGCGCACGTCGGTTGTCGAATGATCGCACCTCCCGCCGCGCGCGGCAAAGCTTTTGCCGCACGGCATTGCCCACCCTTTCGCCATCGCCGCCCATGAACGCCGTCACTGCCTCGCCTTCCCACGACACGCCGCGCATCGTCGACCTGCAAGCGATTCCGGTCGCCGGCCACGACAGCATGCTGCTCAACCTGAGCGGCGCGCACGGTCCGTTCTTCACCCGCAACCTCGTGATCCTGAAGGACAGCGCGGGCCGGACCGGCGTCGGTGAAGTGCCGGGCGGCGAAAGCATCCGCCGCACGCTCGACGACGCGCGCGCGCTCGTCGTCGGCCAGCCGGTCGGCAATTACCACGCGGTGCTCAACGACGTGCGGCGCACCTTCGCCGACCGCGACGCGAGCGGCCGCGGGCTGCAGACCTTCGACCTGCGCACGACGATCCACGCGGTCACCGCGCTCGAGGCCGCGCTGCTCGACCTGCTCGGCCAGCACCTCGGTGTGCCGGTTGCCGCACTGCTCGGCGAGGGCCAGCAGCGCGAGCGCGTCGAGATGCTCGGTTACCTGTTCTACATCGGCGACCGCACGAAGACCGCGCTGTCCTATCGCGACGGCAGCGGCGCGACCGACGACTGGACGCGCGTGCGCGACGAGCCGGCGCTGACGCCCGACGCGGTCGTGCGGCTCGCCGAGGCCGCGCATGCGCGCTACGGCTTCAACGACTTCAAGCTGAAGGGCGGCGTGTTCGAAGGCGCCAGCGAGATCGAGGCCGTGACGGCGCTCGCCGAGCACTTCCCCGAGGCGCGCGTGACGCTCGATCCGAACGGCGCGTGGTCGCTCGACGAGGCCGTGCGGCTGTGCCGCGACCAGCATCACGTGCTCGCCTATGCGGAAGATCCGTGCGGCGCAGAGAACGGTTACTCGGGCCGCGAGGTGATGGCCGAATTCCGCCGCGCGACGGGGCTGCCGACGGCGACCAACATGATTGCGACCGACTGGCGGCAGATGGGCCACGCGGTGCAGTTGCAGGCCGTCGACATCCCGCTCGCCGATCCGCACTTCTGGACGATGCAGGGTTCGGTGCGCGTTGCGCAGATGTGCCGCGACTGGGGTCTCACGTGGGGCTCGCATTCGAACAACCACTTCGACGTGTCGCTCGCGATGTTCACGCATGTCGCGGCCGCCGCGCCGGGCCAGGTCACCGCGATCGACACGCACTGGATCTGGCAGGACGGCGAACGGCTGACGCGCGAGCCGCTGAAGATCGAGAACGGGCTGGTGGAAGTGCCGAAGCGACCGGGGCTCGGCGTCGACATCGACATGGACGCCGTCGCGGTCGCGCACGAGCTGTACAAGCAGCACGGCCTCGGTGCCCGCGACGACGCGGCGGCCATGCAGTATCTGATTCCGGGGTGGACGTTCAACAACAAGCGCCCTTGCCTCGTGCGCTGAGCACGGGAAAGGCCGGGCGGCAAGGTCGCCCGGTCACGTCTGGCTGGCCGCGCGTGGCGGGCCGGATCTAGTCGGCCACAACTACCCAGCCAGACCTAGCTGGCCGCACCTACCCGGCCAGGCCTAGCCGGCCGCCCCAATCCCCCGCGCCATCCCCGACGCGGCGAACACGATGACGATCACGAGCACCGCCTGCCAATGGCCGATCCGCACATAGGTGCGCGCACGGCCGATATCGGGCATCTGCTGCTGCCGCGCGGCGACGCGCCACCGGATCAACCCCAGCATCGGCACGACCTCGAGCAGCAGGATCAGCACGAGCGCGGTCATCTTCAGGTGAAAGAGCGGTTCGTGCAGGTAGTACGCGGTGCCTTTCTCGAAACCACCGAACGCGCGCGTGAGGCCCGTCACGATCAGCACGAGCGCCGACACGCCCCAGGCAGCGTCAGCCTTGAATACACCGGGCAGGTCGGCCGCCTGCGCCGACGCAATGAGCCGGCGCAATGCGCGGTTGCGACCCACGATTGCGGCAAACGCAACGCCGAACGCACTCAGGTGAATGGCAGCCAGCAACCAACGGACGATCATCGTGCCTCCTTGTCGCCCGCACGCGGTGCGCGGGCCCTGTCAGACGATCTGCTTGAGCGCCGCGTCGAGCGCGAGCACCGCGACGCGGTCGCCCTCGGTCGCGAGCGGCGCGCGCATCACGATCTGCCGGTTATGGCCGACGGCCGCCGGCGAATCCCACAGCAGTTCCACCTTCGGACGCTGGAACAGGCCGCCGCGGCGCGGCGGCACGGCAGCAGGCGGCACGTCCTGCGCAGCCTGCTCGCCCGTGGCGGGCGCCGCCCGGCCGGGCCAGCGCACCGACAGCTCGCGCGCGTCGTACTGGCCGACCTTGCGGCTTTCCATCCAGACGATCGCGGTGCGCGTCAGCACGTCCAGCGAAATCGCATAACGGCCGACCGCGAAGCGGCGTGCCGCCACATTGGTCCGCCACAGCGGCCGCGGACGGCAGATCCAGACGATCGCCGCGTAGAGCGCCGGCGCGGCGACAAGCCAGCCGTTGGTCGCCGTCACCGCATGCAGCGCGCCGCGCCAGCCGGCCGCCCACGCGAACATGCCGATCGACCAGACGGCGAACAGGAAACCGATCAGCGCAAAGACGCGCAGTGCCTGGCGCAGCCACTGCGGCAGCGGATGGAACGGCCGCTCGGCGCGCGCGACGGCGCCCGGCAGCGCGAGCAGCAGGAAGATCAGCACGAGGTAGACGAACGCCCACGGCGACGACACCATCACCGACAGCGACGAGCGATAGCCCATCTGGGACATCGAGAACAGCCAGCGCGCGAGCAGCACGAGACCGATCGCGCGCAACGCGAAGATCACACCGGCGCCGGGGGCCGGCGCTGCGCGCGTGGTTTTCGTTCTCGCCAAGACTGCTCTCCTCTGGATAATCGTGCGGGGCCGGATTTCACGGCACGGCCATTATAGGGACATTACCGTCTGGACAGACGGCAGGATGGCGTGCCGGGCCGCTTCGGAGGGTGTTCGCGGTGTCGGGCGCGGCGAGAATACAACAGATCCGCGCCGCAGATGTGACAACGCCCCGCCGGGAACCCGGACGGGGCGTCGATGAAGGCCGCGCGCCGCAGCGCGGCGGCGGCCCGCAATCAGTTTGCGTTGACTTCGCGGAGCACCGTACGGCGCTTCTGGCGCAGCAGTTCCTCGTAGCCCTTCACGTAGTTCTGCGCCATCACCTTCGACGAGAAGCGGGCTTCGAACGCGGCGCGGACCTTCTCGCGCGGCAGCGTATCGAGGCGCTTGAGCGCCGCGACGGCCGACAGTTCGTCTTCGACGACGAAACCCGACACGCCGTTGTCGATCACTTCCGGCACCGAGCCGCGCTTGAACGCGATCACGGGCGTACCGCAGGCCATCGCCTCGATCATCACCAGGCCGAAAGGCTCCGGCCAGTCGATCGGGAACAGCAGCGCGTGCGCGTTGCCGAGGAATTCGGTCTTTTCGGACTCGCTGATTTCGCCGATGTACTCGACGTGCGGCAGTGCGAACAGCGGCTTGATCTTCTCTTCGTAGTACGCGCGGTCAGCCTTGTCGAGCTTCGCGGCGATCTTGATCGGCAGGCCGGCCTGCTCGGCGATGCGGATCGCCGTGTCGACGCGCTTCTCCGGCGAGATACGGCCGAGGAACGCGAGATAGCTCGGCTTCACGTTCGGGATCGGCGTCAGCAGGTTTTCCGGCAGGCCGTGGTAGACGGTCGACAGCCAGTTCGCCTGCGGCAGCGGGATGCGCTGGTTGTCGGAGATCGACACGACCGGCACGTCGCTGAACGCATTGAAGATCGGCTGCAGTTCCGGCAGGTCGAGACGGCCGTGCATCGTCGTCAGATGCGGGACCGGCTGGCGCGAGAACAGCGAGAACGGGTAGTAGTCGATGTGGCAGTGCAGGACATCGAACTCTTCCGCGCGGCGGCGCACCTGCTCGAGGAGCAGCATGTGCGGGGCCATCACGTCGCGGATCGTCGGGTCGAGGCGCAGCGCCTGCGGCCAGCAGGCTTCGAGCTTCGCGGAGGTTTGCGAATCGCCGCTCGCGAAGAGCGTGACGTCATGCCCCATCTCGACAAGTGCTTCGGTGAGGTAGGACACCACTCGCTCGGTACCACCGTACAGTTTCGGGGGCACCGCTTCATGCAACGGAGCGATTTGGGCGATTCGCATGCGTAACTCCTAAAAAATCGGCTAAAAACCAGGTATGGGTCGGCAACCTGCCGGCGGTCCGGGCTGGAGGCATTCCGTCCGAAGATCGGACGAATCGGCCTGCCGGGGGCGTCAAACCCGCGCTGCTCAAGGAGCGTCGGCGACGCGACAGGCATAGAACGTTTGAAACGAAGACCCGTTGACAGGGGTTCGTAAAAAACCTGGAATCGAACCCGGAGCCGATTATCTAGGGTTAATCCCGATACGGCGCACAACATTTCAAACACTTTACTTTGTTACAAAGGTGCAACACTTTGCAACCCGCGGACTTGGGTGTCCGTTCTAGAGTGGAAGGCCCTTTTGGCGTCCCTTGTCACCCGTGGCTGCCGGCAGCGTGATTCCGGCACATGCGGCAGGACGGGATGCCGGATTTTATCTCAAAATCGATCGCGAGCCCCTGGCCAAGGCAAGATTCGCGCAGCGCGACGCACGGCCTTGTTTACAATGCCGGATTATTCAGTCCGGGCGAACGCCGGCAAGCGATCCCGCCGCCACGCTCAATCACCGAATCACCGCACGCATATTTTGGAATCTCTCACCCCTGCCCAGCGCAACGCCCACAACGCGAAGCTGTCGAGCTACGCGCACCGGCCGATCGCGTTTCTGTTCCGCTACATCCGCCTCCATCCTGTCGCACACCTCATCGTGCTCTGCAGCGTGCTGGCCGCCGTCGGCTGCGCGCTCGGCTCGCAATACGCGATCAAGCACCTGATCGACGTGCTGGCGACCGGGCGCCATCATCCGGGCCCGCTGTGGAGCGCGTTCGCGCTGCTCGTCGGGCTGATCGCGGCCGACAACCTGCTGTGGCGCGTCGGCGGCTGGGTCGCCGCGCACACGTTCGTCGCGGTCACCGGCGACCTGCGGCGCGACCTGTTCCAGTACCTGATCGGCCATTCGCCGACCTACTACTCGGAAAAGCAGCCCGGCACGCTCGCGAGCCGCATCACCGCCACGTCGAACGCGGTCTACACGTCCGAAAACACGATGGCCTGGAACGTGCTGCCGCCGTGCATCGCGGTGATGGGCGCGATCCTGATGATCATCGTCGTCAATCCGCTGATGGCCGCCGGCCTGCTCGGCTGCTCGGCCGTGCTCTCCGTCATCCTGTTCAAGCTCGCCGGGCGCGGCTCGGCCCGCCACCACGCGTTCGCGGCGAAGGCCGCGGCGGTCGACGGCGAGCTCGTCGACGTGATCGGCAACATGGGCCTCGTGCGTGCGTTCGGGATGACCCTGCGCGAACAGAAGCGCTTCGGCGCGACGATCAAGGCCGAGATGGACGCGCGCCAGCAAAGCCTGCTCTACCTCGAGAAACTGCGCCTGCTGCACGCGGTGATCACCGCGATGCTGTCCGCCGGCCTGCTCGGCTGGGCGCTGTGGCTGTGGGATCAAGGCCAGGCGACGTCGGGCGACATCGTGCTCGTCAGCTCGCTCGGCTTCACGATCCTGCACGGCACGCGCGATCTCGCGGTCGCGCTCGTCGATGTCACGCAGCACATCGCGCGCCTGTCCGAAGCCGTGAAGACGCTGCTCGAGCCGCACGGGATGCAGGACCACTCCGACGCGCAGCCGCTGTCGGCCAAGGGCGGCCGCGTCGATTTCGAGCGCGTGACGTTCGCTTATCCGCACCGCCGCGCGATCCTCGACCACTTCGACCTCCATATCGAACCGGGCCAGCGCGTCGGCCTGATCGGCAAGTCGGGCGCCGGCAAGTCGACCGTGCTCGCGCTGCTGCAGCGCTTCTACGACACGCAGGATGGCGTCGTGAAGGTCGACAGCCAGGACGTGAAGGCGATCACGCAGGACAGCCTGCGCCATGCGATCGCGCTCGTGCCGCAGGACATCTCGCTGCTGCACCGGACGATCTACGACAACATCGCGTACGGCCGCCCCGACGCAACCCGCGACGAAGTGCTCGCCGCCGCGCGCGACGCGCGCTGTGCGGAGTTCATCGAGGCGATGCCGGAAGGGTATGACACGATCGTCGGCGACCGCGGCGTCAAGCTGTCGGGCGGCCAGCGCCAGCGCATCGCGATCGCGCGCGCGATCCTGAAGAATGCGCCGATCCTGCTGCTCGACGAAGCAACGTCGGCGCTCGACAGCGCGTCCGAAGAAGCGATCCAGAGCGCGCTCGACCGCCTGATGGTCGGCCGCACCGTGATCGCGATCGCGCACCGCCTGTCGACGCTGCGCAACTTCGACCGGATCATCGTGATGAACAACGGCAAGGTGATCGACGACGGCAGCCCCGACGTGCTGCGCAGCCGCCCCGGCCTGTATCGCGACTTGCTCGCGAAGCAGCACGGCCGTCATCACGCGGCACCCGACGGCAGCACGCCGACCGGCGAACGCGCGGCCTGACGCGTCCGCGCGCAGCCGACAAAAAAGCCGCAGTGCTTCATGCACTGCGGCTTTTTTATTGCGCCGGGAGCCGCCCGCAGGCTACACGTGCTGCAGATCGCGCAGGAAGTTGTCGCGCCACACCGACACGTTGTTCTCGCGAAGCTGCGCGATCATGTCCGCATAACGCGCACGCCGCTCGGCGAGCGGCATCGTCAGCGCCTGCGACAGCGCATCGGCCATCCCGTCGATATCGATCGGATTGACGATCAGCGCGCCCGTCAGCTCCCGCGCGGCGCCCGCGAAGCGCGACAGCACGAGCACGCCCGGATCGTCCGGATTCTGCGCGGACACGTACTCCTTCGCGACGAGGTTCATCCCGTCGCGCAGCGGCGTCACGAAACCGACCCGTGCGAGCCGGTACAGCGCGGCCAGCACCTGGCGGTCGTACTGGCGGTGAATGTAGAGAATCGGCGCCCAGTCGAGTTCGGCGTAACGCCCGTTGATGCGCCCCGACTCCGCTTCGAGCTGCAGGCGGATGTCCTGGTACGCGCGCAGGTCCGCGCGCGTCGACGGCGCGATCTGCAGGAACGACACGCGGTTGCGGATCGACGCCTGGTGCTCGAGCAGCTTCTCGAACGCGCGAAAGCGCTCGACGAGACCCTTCGAATAATCGAGCCGGTCGACGCTCATGATCAGTTGCCGCCCGCGCAGCGACGTCGCGAGCGTACGCACGGCCTTGCCCTGCTCGCCCGCCTGCGCGAGCGACGCGATCTCGTCCGGATACACGCCGATCGGGTAGGCGGCCGCGCGCAGCGTCTGGCCGAACGCGCGCACGCGCACCGTGTGCCCGTCGCGCTCGACCTCGCCGCCCGCCTCGAATTCGACGTAATCGCAGAACGCGCGCAGGTCGGGCTCGGTCTGGAAGCCGAGCAGGTCGAACGCGCACAGCGACTCGACGAGCTCGCGGTGCGGCGGCACGTTGACGAGCACCTGCGCGGCGGGAAACGGGATATGCAGGAAGAAGCCGATGCGGTTCTTCACGCCGGCCTCGCGCAGCGCGCGTGCGAACGGGATCAGGTGATAGTCGTGCACCCAGATCACGTCGTCGTCCTGCAGCAGCGGCACGAGCTGCCGCGCCAGCCAGACGTTGACGCGGCGGTAGCCGTCGAATTCGTGGCGGTCGTACTGGATCAGGTCCGCGCGGTAATGGAACGCGGGCCACAGCGTTGCGTTCGAGAAACCGCGGTAGTACTGGTCGTAATCGCGGCGCGACAGGCCGACAGTCGCGAACGTCACGGGCCCGCGCTCCTCGATGCGGATCTGCGGCGCGCCGGATGCGACCACCTCGCCGCTCCAGCCGAACCACATGCCGCCCGTCTCCTTCAACGCATCGTAGACGCCGATCGCGAGGCCGCCCGCCGCCGGCTCGCCTTCCGAAATCGGTGCGACGCGGTTTGAAACGATGATGAGCCGGCTCATGCGTCAGGCTGCCCCGTGCCGAGCCAGCGCGCGATCTGCTCGTGCAGCGCGTCGACCGACTCGAGCCGCGTGCGGGCGGACGTCTCGCCCGCGCCAACCTTGATCGACAGGCCGCCGCGCGCGTTGACCACCGCGAAGCCCTTCTCGTCGGTCAGGTCGTCGCCCGCGAACAGCGGCGTGCGGCCCGCGAACGGCGGTTCGTTGAGGAACGCAGCCAGCGCGCGCCCCTTGTCGACGCCCTTCGGCTTGATCTCGAATACCATCTTGCCGGGCTGCAGCACATACGCATCGGCATAGTCGGCGACGAGGCGCTCGGCCGCTTCGCGTGCGGCCGCCTCGCGCTCGGGCGCGTTGCGGTAGTGCAGCGCGACGGCCGCGCCCTTGATTTCGAGCAGCATGCCCGGATGACGGTCGACGACCCCCGCCAGCTCGCGCTCGATGCGCAGCAGACGTTCGTCGTTGAAGCCGATGCGCTGCGTGTCGCCGTTCGCATCGCGGCGCTCCGCGCCGTGCAGGCCGGCGATCGGCAGGTCGGGCATCTTCAGGAACGTGTCGAGGTTGTCGATGCCGCGCCCGGACACGATCGCGACCGCGCCATGGGAGCGGCGCCGCAACTCGCCGAGCAGCGTCAGCAGCGACGGCGGAACGTGAATGCTGTCGGGCGTCGGCGCCAGTTCGACGAGCGTGCCGTCGAAGTCGAAGAAGAACGCGGTATCGGTCAGGGACAGGGAAGCCGGAACGGATTGCATCGATTCGATAGTCTGAGGGTCGGCCGGTAAAGGCAGGGCCGCCGCTGCGCGAATGGAATTGTGCGCATCTTACCGTGCCTGCGCATCGAAATGGGCGAAACCGGTGCATCGCAAGCCTCGCGCCGCGAGCCGCGTCAACTGCGACATATTGCCCCGCTCGCCCGCGCCGTACCGGTTTCGAAAGGACGCGGGCGCGCGAATTGCGCTACAGTCGCAACCGCCTGCCGCGCGACGCATGGCGCCGCGCCAGCCACCTTTCCGTCCGATCGAGCCCCAGGATGTCGCCTGCCCGTCACGCGCCGCACCGGCGCTTCTCCCGCTTCATCCGCACGGCCGCGGCCCTCGCCGCCGCCGTGGCGCTCGCCGCGTGTACACACGACGAGCCGCGCTGGAACCTGACCAACGTCACCGGCCACCTGCCCGACCTGTCGTTCACGCTGACCGGCGGCGACGGCCATCCGGTCGACGCCGATGCATTCCGCGGCCGTGTCGCGCTCGTCTACTTCGGCTACACGCACTGCCCCGATGTCTGCCCCGAAACACTGGCGCGGCTGATGGAAGTGCTCGCAAAGCTCGGCCCGCAGGCGAGCGACGTACGCATCCTGTTCGTTTCGGTCGATCCCGCGCGCGACACGCCGCAGGCGATGCAGTCGTATGTCGCCGCATTCGACGCCGCGCATGCGCGCGGCCTGACCGGCACCGACCGCCAGATCGAATCGCTCGCGAAACGCTATCGCGTCGCGTACCAGATGGAAAAACGCGATCCGTCCGGTGGCTACGAAGTCACGCACAGCTCGGCCGTCTACATCTTCGACGCGACCGGCCGCGCGCGCCTGCTCGCGACCGACCGCGACTCGCCCGACGCCATCGCCGCCGATGTGCGCCGGATCATCGACACCGCCTCCACGACCTGAATTCCGACATGAAGACGAAGACGACACTCAAGACGTTCGCCCTCCTCGCCGCGCTGTGCGCCAGCGCCCACGCCTATGCCGCCGGCGCGATCACCGCGCAGAACGCGTGGGTGCGCTGGCTGCCGAACAAGCTGCCCGCGGGCGGCTACGTGACGCTCGTGAATACCAGCGACAAGCCGGTCGATCTCGTCGACGTCGACAGCCCCGATTACGGGATGGCGATGCTGCACCAGACCGTCTCGAACGGCTCGACGCAGAAGATGGAAATGGTCGACAAGCTGACGATCCCGGCCCGCGGCAAGGTCGACATCGCGCCCGGCGGCTATCACTTCATGCTCGAGGAACCGAAGCACGCGATCAAGCCCGGCGATACCGTGCACCTGCGCCTGAAATTCTCCGACGGCGAAACCGTCGATGCACCGTTTGCCGTGAAATCGCCGGCCCAGGCAAAGTGATCCGCGCGCGATGAACCTCCTGTACTGGCTCGATCCGTGGGAACCGTCGCCGACCGTCGTCATCGCGGTGCTGACGGCCGCCGTGCTGTTCGCGCGCGGCGTGAAAAAGGCGAAGGTGTCGCCGCTGCGGCAGTTCTCGTTCTGGTTCGGGCTGACGGCGCTCTACATCGCGCTGCATACGCGGCTCGACTATTTCTTCGAGCACGAGTTCTTCCTGCATCGCGCGCAGCACCTCGTGCTGCACCACCTCGGGCCGTTCTTCATCGCGCTGTCCTATCCGGGCGCGGCGATTCGCGCAGGCATCCCGTTCAGTTGGCGGCAACGCTTCGTGCGTCCGGCGCTCGCGTGGGCGCCCGTGCGTGCGACGCTCAACGTGGTGTTCCATCCCGTCGTCGCGGTCGTGCTGTTCGTCGGGCTGATCTATTTCTGGCTGCTGTCGCCGATCCACTTCATCGCGATGCTCGACTGGCGTCTCTATCGCGTGATGAACTGGAGCATGGTGATCGACGGGCTGCTGTTCTGGTGGCTCGTCGTCGATCCACGCCCGGCGCCGCCCGCGCGGCTGTCGCCGGGCCGCCGGATCCTGATCGTCGTCGCGGCGATCCCGCCGCAGATCGCGCTCGGCGCGCTGATCTTCTTCACGCCGCACGAGCTGTATCCGATCTACTCGATCTGCGGCCGCGCCTTCACGTGGCTGAGCCCGCTGCGCGACCAGCAGATCGGCGGCCTGCTGCTGTGGATTCCGGGCTCGATGATGAGCGTGATCGGCGCGCTGATCGCGCTGCGGCACTGGCTGAGGTTGTCCGCACGCGGACGCCTGATCGACGAACGGGCCGTGCAGCGCGCGGACAAGCCGCCGGTGGCGCACGCCGCGCACTGACTGCGGCGCGGCGCGTGGACAATCACGCGCGCGCGCTGCTCATCCACACGTGCGGGATGCCGTCGTCGTCGTGCACGTCCGAACTCGGCGTAAAGCCGAATGCCCCGTAAAAGCGCTGCAAGTGGGCCTGCGCATGCAGGCTCACGGGCGTATCCGGCCACTGCGCGCGGATATGCTCGAGCGCGCGCGACAGCAGCCCGTTGCCGAGGCCCGCGCCGCGAAACGCGGCGGTCGTCAGCACGCGGCCGATGCGCACGTCGGTGTGCTGTGCATCGGGCAACAGCACGCGCAGATAGCCGGCCAGGCGGCCCGCCGGATCGAATGCGGCCAGGTGCCACGCGGCCTGGTCCGCGTCGTCGATGTCGCGATACACGCAGTTCTGCTCGACGACGAACACGGCGCTGCGCGCTTCGAGGATCGAATAGATTTCGCGCGCCGTCAGCGCGTCGAAGGATTTCCAGCGCCAGTCGAGATCGTCGGCGCTCGGGGATGCGGCGGGTGCGGATGCGTTCATGTGCGGTCCTGATTCGGGCGCGCCGGCCGGCGCGCGGCAACCGTTGATTATGCCTCGAAGCACCCACAGCAGGCGACCGCCCGCCCGCGTGCAAAAAAAAGGTTCATCGCGGAATTCCGGGGAACGCGGCGCGGATCTTGAGGAAGAAGTATTCCTCGTCGCGGTACCCGTAAGCCCTGCGCTTGATGACCTTGATAGTGTTGTTGATGCCTTCAACAACGCTGGTATTGAGCGGATGGCGGCAGCGAGTCACGATTCCATGCCAATACCCCTGCAAGCGCTGGGCGAACTTTTGCAGGGCGGCAATCCCGCTTTGCTGGGCCTGTTCGAACCATTGCCCCCAGGCTTTTTCCGCCCAGGCTGGCTTTCGGTAGAACCAGAGCCGCTTGAGTTCGTCGCGCAGCACATAGACGCATAGCAGCGATTGATTGGCGGCCAGCAGTTCCTTCAGGTGTACCGCCTGTTCTGGTTTCAAGTTATGGCGGTTGCGCAGCAACAGCCAGCGGCTGGACTTCAGAACCTTCCGCGCTGGTTTGTCATCTCGCAGTTGGTTGGCCTGATCCACCCGAACTCGGTCGATCACTTCGCGCCCGTACTTGGCCACGACGTGGTACAGATCGAAGACGATTTCCGCCTGCGGGCACTGTTCCTTGATCTCCAGCTCGTAGGCCGTGGTCATGTCGATCGCAACTGCTTCGATACGCTCGGCCACGCCTTCAGGGAGTTGTTCGAAGAAGGCTCGCGCCGTTTCGCGCGAACGTCCTGGCCCGACCCAGAGCACCTGCCGGCCGATCGGATCAACCACCACCGTGGCGTAGCGATGGCCTTTGTGCAGCGCGAACTCGTCCATCGCCAGATAGCGGATCGTCGACCAGTCCGGCTCGGCCACGCGTGCTCGCAGGCGCATCTTGTCGATCGATTTGACCGTGTGCCAGCCCAGATCGTAGAAGCCCGCCACCGCTTGTACGCTGGCCGCTTGCAGCAACTTCTCGCAAGCCTTGGCGAACCGCTCCGTCACTCGCTGGTAGCGGCCCAGCCACGCCAGCTTCTCCAGTCGCGGGCCGCCGCAGTGTTCGCACCAGACCCGGCGACGGGGAACGTGCAGCACCACCCGATATTCGAACAGCGGCAGATCGCGCACTCGACGAACCACCGTCTCATGGATTTGCTGGCAGCGTGCACCGCATTGCTCGCAGTACATGACCTTGCTGACCGGCCTCAGATATAGCGACAGCGTGCGCTCTTCTCCTTGCGGCCATTCCACCCGTTCCAACCGATAGCCGGTCCAGCAGCCCAGCGCCTGAAGTGCCTTTCGATCGAGCAATTGCTTCCTCCGACATCCTTAAAATCATGTGTCAGATTATGCAATCGCTCGAAAACGCTCCACGGTTTCCTGCGATGAACCAAAAAAAAGCCCCGCATTACGCGGGGCTGTCCGTCATGCCGGCATCTGGCCGAAGCGGCCGCTGTTGAAATCCTCGATCGCGGTACGGATCTCCGCTTGCGAGTTCATCACGAACGGCCCGTAACCGACGACAGGCTCGTCGATCGGCTCGCCGCTCAGGATCAGCAGCTTCGCGTCGCCGTTCGCTTCGATCTCGACGTCGCGGCCGTCACGGGCCAGTTGCACGAACTGCGCTTCGCGGGCGACCGTCTCGCCGTTCACCTGCACGGTACCGCTCAGCACGACCACCGCGAGCGTGCGCCCTTCCGCGACCGGGAACCGCGCATGGCCGCCTGCCACGAGCCGCACGTCCCACACGTCGATCGGCGTGTGCGTGCGAGCCGGGCCGCGCCGCCCGTCGAGTTCGCCCGCGATGATCCGCGCACGCCCCGCACCGTCCGGCAACTCGACCACGGGGACGTCCGCGTTCAGCAGCGTCTGGTAGCCGGGCGCACCCATCTTGTCCGCGGCGGGCAGGTTCACCCACAACTGCACCATCTCGAGCGGGCCGCCGCGCTTCGTGAACGCCTCCGAGTGGAATTCCTCATGCAGGATTCCGCTCGCGGCCGTCATCCACTGCACGTCGCCCGGGCCGATCGTGCCGCCCGCGCCGGTCGAGTCGCGGTGCGCGACCTCGCCGTCATAGACGATCGTCACCGTTTCGAACCCGCGGTGCGGATGCTGGCCGACACCGCGCGGTGCCGACGCCGGCTCGAACGTCGCGGGGCCCGCGTAGTCGAGCAGCAGAAACGGGCTCAGGTGCGTGCCGTGAGACTGGTAGCTGAACATCGAACGCACCGGGAAACCGTCGCCGACCCAATGGCCGCGCGGCGCACTGTACACACCCTGGATCTTCTTCATTGCCCTCTCCAAATTGCGGCGAAACACGTGTTTCGCATCCTGAACAGGAATATCGAGGTGGAACGATCGATCCGGTAGACTGCCAAAATCGCACTCAGCGTTCCATTTCATGAACGATAAAGAGCGGGATCTGAACGATCTCTACTACTTCGTGCAGGTCGTCGAACACGGCGGCTTCGCGCCGGCCGGGCGCGCGCTGGACATGCCGAAATCGAAGCTGAGCCGCCGCGTCGCGCTGCTCGAGGAACGGCTCGGGATGCGGCTGATCCAGCGCTCGACGCGCCGCTTCACGGTCACCGACGTCGGTCAGACCTATTACGCGCATTGCCGCGCGATGCTCGTCGAGGCCGATGCCGCCGACGAAGCGATCGCGCTGCTGCACGAGGAGCCGCGCGGCATCGTGCGCGTCAGTTGCCCGGTCGTGCTGCTCGATTCGCTGGTCGGCACGATGATCGCCGCGTTCATGGCCGCGTGCCCGCGCGTCGAGATCCATCTGGAAGCGACCAACCGGCGCGTCGACGTGGTCGGCGAAGGGATCGACGTCGCGATCCGCGTGCGCCCGCCGCCGCTCGAAGACAGCGATCTCGCGCTGCGCGTGCTGGCCGAGCGCGGCCAATGCCTCATCGCGAGCCCCGCGCTGCTGCGCGAGCACGGCACGCCGGCCGTTCCCGCCGATCTCGCGCGCCTGCCGAGCCTCGATCACGGTGTGCCGCAGTCCACGCACGTGTGGCGGCTGCGCGGGCCCGACGGCGCTCACGCGGAAATCCATCACCAGCCACGCTTCGTGACAGGCGGCATGCTTGCGCTGCGCGCGGCGGCGGTCGCGGGTGTCGGCGTCGTGCAGTTGCCGACGATGATGGTGCGCGACGAAGTCGCGCGCGGCGAACTGGCGACCGTGCTGCCGGACTGGGCGCCGCGCCGCGAGATCGTGCATGCGGTGTTCGCGTCGCGCCGAGGGCTGCTGCCCGCGGTGAGGGCGCTGCTCGATTTTCTTGCGGAGCGGTTTGCCGAACTTGAGCCCGATTGAGCACTCCGCGTCACGCGCAACCGGGCGCTGCAGACCGCGCGCGCGTGCCGTAGACTGCGGTACGCGCATCGCGCATGTTCACAACCTCTATCGCTTTCCTGCCATGTTCACGCTGTCCAACGACCCCAACGCCTCCAAGGCCGATCAATACGCAACGCTCGTCGAGCAGGCACGCGCGCTCGTCGAATCCGAACGCGACCTGATCGCGAACGCGGCGAATTTCGCGGCGCTCGTCTACCACTCGCTCGACCGCCTCAACTGGGCCGGCTTTTACTTCTTCGACGGGGCGGAACTCGTGGTCGGGCCGTTCCAGGGCAAGCCCGCGTGCGTGCGGATCGCGCTCGGCAAGGGCGTGTGCGGCACGGCCGCGCAAACGCGCGAGACGCAGGTCGTGCGCGACGTGCATGACTTCCCCGGCCATATCGCGTGCGACGCGGCATCGGAATCGGAAATCGTCGTGCCGCTGGTGGCCGCCGACGGCACGCTGATCGGCGTGTGGGACGTCGACAGCCCGGTCGCCGCGCGCTTCGACGACGAAGACCGCCAAGGCATGGAAGCGCTGTGCCGCGTGTTCGTCGAACATGCGTGGCAGAAGGCGCGCGGTTAAGCCGCCTTTACGCCGCGGTTGATCGCCCCGCGGCCGGTCGCCGCGATCGCGCGTGAAGCGCAACCGCGCGACCTCCAACGAAACGGGCCCCGCGACGGGGCCCGATCCATTGCGCCGCCGTGCGCGGCGCACTGCACGCGTCAGGCCGCGTGCGTGCCGGAAAGCGCCGCGAATGCCTGCGGCTTCGCGTCCTCGGTCAGCACCTCGAAGCCCTGCTCCGTCACCACAACCATGTGCTCCCATTGCGCGGACAGCGAATGGTCCTTCGTGACGACCGTCCAGCCGTCCGCCAGCACGCGCGTGTCGCGCTTGCCCGCGTTGAGCATCGGCTCGATCGTGAAGATCATCCCCGGCCGCAGCGGCACACCGGTGCCCGGGCGCCCGTAGTGCAGCACCTGCGGCTCGTCGTGATAGACATCGCCGATGCCGTGCCCGCAGTACTCGCGAACCACGCTGAACCCTTCGCGATGCGCGACCTGCTGGATCGCATAACCGACGTCGCCCAGCGTCGCGCCCGGACGAACCGCGCGGATGCCCGCATGCATCGCCTCATAGGTCGCCGCGACGAGACGCCGCGCGAGCTCGCCCGGTTCGCCGACGAAATACATGCGGCTCGTGTCGCCGTACCAGCCGTCCTTGATCACCGCGATATCGAGGTTCACGATGTCGCCGTCACGCATCGGCCGCGACGTCGGAATGCCGTGACAGACCACGTGGTTGACCGACGTGCACAGCGTCTTCGGATAACCGTGGTAGCCGATGTTCGCCGGGATCGCGCCGAGCACGTCGACGATGTAGTCGCGGCAGCGCGCGTCCAGTTCGTCGGTGGTCACGCCCGGCTTCACATGCTCGGTGATCATCGCCAGCACCTGCGACGCGAGCTTCGCGGCTTCGCGCGACTTGGCGATTTCTGCAGCGCCGCGGATCGGGATTTCGCGCTTCGCCATCACGCCACCTGCTCGATGCCGTGCGCGACCGGTTCCACCGGCGCCACTTCACCGCCCCGTGCTTCGGCCTCGATCAACATCCGGCAGATCTCGCCATAGGACAGCGCCGGATTGAGTTCCGCCAGCATGCCGACACGCAGCCAGTGTTCGGCCTGCGCGTTGATCGAACGGCTCAGCGCCGTGCTCGTCGAGCGCAGCCGTTCGTGCATGTGCTCGGAAATCTTGATGATGCCCATATATCCCCAATTAAACGAAACGTAGTCACATCGTATATTACGCTGCGTGGGACTGTCGAGCAAGCCGTTCGGATCCCGTCCAACCCTCATCCGGCTGAAGCAAATGCCGTTGACATCGAATTCCAGTTTGCTGGAAAATAAATCCATCATGCAAGAATCAGTGACCACTCCCGCCGACGACACCGGCATCAACGAGCGCATTGCCCGGCGCGTGCGCGACCTGCGCACCCTGCGAGGCTACACGCTCGATGCGCTGGCGGCGCGTTCCGGCGTCAGCCGTTCGATGATCTCGCTCATCGAACGCGCGTCGGCCAGCCCGACGGCGGTCGTGCTCGACAAGCTCGCGGCCGGACTCGGCGTGTCGCTGGCCGGACTGTTCGGCGGCGATCGCGACGACGCGCCCGCGCAGCCGCTCGCACGGCGCGCGCAGCAGGCCGAATGGCGCGATCCGGCATCCGGCTATGTACGGCGCAATCTCTCCCCGCCCGGCTGGCCGTCGCCGATCCAGCTCGTCGAGGTCGACTTCCCGCCCGGTGCTCGCGTCGCGTACGACAGCGGTGGACGCGAAAGCGCGCTGCATCAGCAGGTGTGGATCGTCAGCGGCCGTATCGACGTCACGTTCGGCGACGAGCTTCACGAACTGCACGAAGGCGACTGTCTGGCCATGCGGCTCGACCGGCCGCTGGTTTTCAGCAATCCGTTGCCGCACGCCGCGCGCTACGTCGTCGTGATCTGCGATGCGTCCGCCGCTGCCGGCGTGCGAAGCGCGTGATGCGCGCACCGTTTGCGCGATCCGTTCAACACCCACAGGAGCTCCCATGAATTCCCCGAAACAGCGCGACGACGTGCGCCTGATCGATTGCAGCGAGACCGAGCATGCCGCGGCCATCCTCGAGATCCTGAACGACGCGATCGTGAATTCGACCGCGCTGTACGACTACCGGCCGCGCCCGCCGGAAGCGATGGTCACGTGGTTCGCAACGAAGCGCGCGGGCGGCTTTCCGGTCATCGGCGCAGTCGACGCGTCGGGCACGCTGCTCGGCTTCGCGAGCTGGGGCACGTTCCGTGCGTTTCCTGCGTTCAAGTACACGGTGGAGCACAGCGTCTACGTGCATCCCGACCAGCGCGGCCGCGGGCTCGGCGAGTTGCTGCTGCGCGAAGTGGTGCGGCGCGCGCGCGAAGTGCAGGTGCATGTCGTGGTGGGCTGTATCGATGCGACCAATGCCGGAAGCATCGCACTGCATACGAAACTGGGATTCGTGCACTCGGGCACGATCGCGGAGGCGGGTTTCAAGTTCGGCCGCTGGCTCGACGCGGCGTTCTATCAATTGAAACTTGAGACGCCGGCGCAGCCGGTGGATGGCTGAGCGCCTGCGCGCCGTCGCATGCGCGGCGGCAGGCGACGCGACACAGAAAGAAAGCCCCGCAGAAGCGGGGCTTTTTCTCTTCTTACCTGGACATGCGAGCCGGAGTCGAACCGGCCTAAACGGCTTTGTTGGCCGTCAGATATTGCGAGAGTTTAGTGCGCTACATCCGTTACCCAGACGCATCCTGCAACGTCCGAAGAAAGCCATCACTTCGTCAGGCTATTGCCCATGAACGATAGCAGTGCCGCGGTAGCGGGATACTTCGACGTCGCGATCACCTCCGGATCGAACCGAAAATTCATGACCCCGATGATTGGTGCGTTGGGATAGGCAAATAATACGTCCCAATATGGCTGAATATGGTTCTTGATAGCAGCATCCGTCGGCGGCGACGGCAGCACCGTCAGCGAAGTGGGAGGCACGATGATCCACTTCGGCGATTGCGGGTCTGTGGCCGGCGCGACATTGTTGTACGCGTTGTAAATCTGATCCGAACTTGTCCACGTGTAGTTGTCGATTCTAACCCAGTCAAGCCGGCTACTGGTCGGCGTCGCACAACCCGTAACCGGCATTTGCGTTCGAATCTCGTTAATGCCTGCCGGGTTTGCTGCACTCGACGTGGTCAGGATCGTGTATACCGGCACGTTGAGGTTGTTCGCCGCCATTGCCTGTCGAAGCGTACAAACGTAGCTTGGATACTGCCAGGCGACATACTGTCCGTTACTTTGCAGCGCCGAGTTATTGAACGGCTCGTCGATGAAATAGATCGCGGCCGGTGCGTTCGCGGCATGCGCGATTCGGTTAACGATATTCCAGATGTTCGACCACGAGTTCGCACCGGTGCAATCGGAGTTCGACGTCCGATCCGGACAGATGTCGAGCCAGACTGCATTCGAACCGGCCGAGACGCCGACCGCACAACGCTTGTTCGTACAGGCGGCTGAATTCAGGCTGTCGATGGTGTGAACAACATTCATGTTGGTGCGGCTACCGGAGGTCCCTGTATTCGGCATTGTCGTGATGTCATTCAATGCCGTTTCAACCGATGTGCCGTTGATACCGTCAAGCCAGTCGTATCCGTAATACTGAACACCCGCTGTCCCGCCCGCCTTGGCCAGCACGCACCATGTGAGTGTCAGCATCGCCATCGTGAATACCGGAATACCTCTATACAGAACCGCTTTTTTCATAGCCCCTCGCCGAGATGGTTCAAATAGACGCTCCTGAAAGCTCAGGATGCCGTCAGGCGATTTATCCAAGTTCAACCGCATCCGCCCGAACCGCATCCTGCGCGCAAGCTTCACTGTAGACAATTTCAGCAGCGACGCGCAGCGGCGCGCGCCCAAACCAGCGTAGATGCCAGAGACTTTCCAGTCTGTGACCGAAACTACCGAGCCAACGCAGCCCCTGAAAGAGGGCAATGAGCAGGACACCCCTGTCAGGCACCAGCAGATCCAAGCAAAAGAAAGCAGCGTACGTCGCCGATCACCAGTGCCGTGACGACCAAGAATAAACGACGCAGAAAAAAGAAAAGCCCCGCCGAAGCGGGGCTTTTTCTCTTCCTACCTGGAGGCGCGAGCCGGAGTCGAACCGGCCTAAACGGCTTTGCAGGCCGCTGCATAACCGCTTTGCTATCGCGCCAAAAGCGGACTGTCCGGATGCCGTGAAGGCAAGAGACAGATTTTTATTCGAGGACCGTAGGTCCATCAAATAAAAAGGGAAGCTTGGCTTCCCCATTACTTGGAGCGGGAGACGAGTCTCGAACTCGCGACCTCAACCTTGGCAAGGTTGCGCTCTACCAACTGAGCTACTCCCGCATTGCCCTGCATCTGCAGCGCTTTGCCGACCAACACGCTGCCAAAAAATCCTGGAGCGGGAGACGAGTCTCGAACTCGCGACCTCAACCTTGGCAAGGTTGCGCTCTACCAACTGAGCTACTCCCGCATTTGTCCTGCATCTGCAGCGCTTCGCCGACCAACACGCCGCCAGAAAAATCTGGAGCGGGAGACGAGTCTCGAACTCGCGACCTCAACCTTGGCAAGGTTGCGCTCTACCAACTGAGCTACTCCCGCGTATTGCTGCGCTACTGCTTCCCCGTCGCACTTACTTCGCCGTGCAGCGGAGAAGCGAGATTATGTCGAAGGCACATTCGTGTGTCAAGGACTTTTCCTGCCCTTTTTCCAAAAACCTGCGCCGACGAGTTCATGGCACAGGTCACGCGCCGCCGCGCTCGCGAATCTGCGGCCACGCAAGCTTCATGTAGTACAGCATCGACCAGATCGTCAGCACCGCCGCGAGATACATCAGCCACTCGCCCCACACGCGCGTGTCGATCGTCACGACGCCGAGCGGCAGTGGTCCGTAGAACAGCAGCATCGGAATCGCGACCATCTGGCACGCGGTCTTGAACTTGCCGAGCTGGTTCACCGCGACGCTCTTCGACGCGCCGATCTGCGCCATCCACTCGCGCAGCGCCGAGATCGCGATCTCGCGGCCGACGATCACGAGCGCGATCGCCGCGTCGACCCGCGAAATCTGCACGAGGATCAGCAGCGCGGCCGTCACCATCAGCTTGTCCGCCACCGGATCGAGAAATGCGCCGAACGACGACGTCTGGTTCCACTTGCGTGCGAGAAACCCGTCGAACCAGTCGGTCAGCGCGGCGAGGATGAAGATCGCCGCCGCCGCGAGATTGCGGTGCGCGCCGCCCATCACCGTGTCCGGCAGATAGAACACGCCGACGACGAGCGGAATCAGCACGATCCGTACCCACGTCAGGAAAATCGGGAAATTGAACGGCATGGCATCCGGGACAGTAAAGGATTCGCAATTGTGCCGTGTCGACCGGCCTGCCACAAGAACGCGAAAACGCGTGCCAGGCTGCCGGCCGCACGGGCGGCGTCAGTGAAGCTGCTTGTAGATCTGTTCGGCGAGCGCGTGCGAGATGCCCTCGACGCTCGCCAGTTCCTCGACGCTCGCGGCAACGACGCCGCGCAACCCGCCGAACCGCGCGAGCAGCCGCTGCCGGCGTTTCGCGCCGACGCCTTCGAGTTCCTCGAGCCGCGACGTCTGGCGTGCCTTCGCCCGCTTCGCGCGCATGCCGGTGATCGCGAAGCGGTGCGCCTCGTCGCGAATCTGCGCGACGAGCATCAGCGCGGCGCTTTCCTTGCCGAGTTCGAGTGCGGTGCGGCCGTCCGCGAACACGAGCGTCTCGAGGCCGACCTTGCGCCCCTCGCCCTTCGCGACGCCGACCAGCATCGACGTGTCGAGGCCCAGTTCGGTGAACACCTGGCGCGCGATTTCGACCTGACCCTTGCCGCCGTCGATCAGCACGATGCTCGGCAGCAGGCTCGACGCCTCGGCCTGACGCGTCGACTCGCCATCGATGCCGGCCGCATCGTCGGCGGCGGCCGCCTGCGCGGCCTGCTCGACCATCTTCTCGTAGCGGCGCGTGAGCACCTGCCGCATCGCCGCGTAATCGTCGCCCGGCGTGATGCCCGTGATGTTGTAGCGGCGATACTCGCTCGACTGCATCTTGTGATGGTGATAGACGACGCACGACGCCTGCGTCGCCTCGCCCATCGTATGGCTGATGTCGAAGCATTCGATCCGCAGCGTCGCGAGATCGTCGCATTCGTAGCTGAGCGTCTCCGCGAGCGAGCGCGTGCGCGCCTGCTGCGAGCCCTGCTCGGACAGCAGCCGCGCGAGCGCAAGCTGCGCATTCTGCTCGGCCATCGACAGCCACGCGCGCCGCTGCCCCTGCGGCTGCCGCACCAGCGACACCTTGTGGCCGGCCTGCTCCGACAGCAGCTCGAGCAGGTCGCGGCTCGCGGGCGCATGGCTCACGACGAGCACGGGCGGCACGCGGTTGCCGAGATAGTGCTGCGCGATGAATGCGTCGAGCACTTCGGCCTCGATCGACGCCACCGTGTCGCTGCGTGCGCCGACCGTTTCTTCCGCGGGCTGGTCGGGCAGCACGCCGGCAACCGCATCGGTCGCGTCGGTTGACTCCGCCACCTCGCCTTCATCGCCGAGACCGCCCTCGGCGAGCGTCAGCGCGCTTTCGACGTGCGTCGGGAAATACGCCTTGTCGCCCAGATGCCGGCCGCCACGCACCATCGCGAGATTCACGCACACGCGCCCGCCCTGCGCGACGACGGCCAGGATGTCGACGTCGCTGTCGCCGCCAACCTCGATCGCCTGCTGGTGCAGCACCGTCGCGAGCGAGCTCATCTGGTTGCGCACGGCCGCCGCCTGCTCGAATTTCAGCTCGGCCGCGAACGCGTGCATCTTCTGCTCGAGTTCCTTCATCACTTCGGATTGCCGGCCGAGCAGGAAACGCGCGGCGTTCGACACGTCGATCGCGTAGTCGTCCGTGGAGATCGCGCCGACGCACGGCGCCGTGCAGCGCCCGATCTGGTGCAGCAGGCACGGCCGCGTGCGGTTGTTGAAGACCGAATCCTCGCAGGTACGCAACTGGAACACGCGCTGCAGGATCTGGATGCTCTCGCGCACGGCCCACGCGCTCGGGAACGGGCCGAAATACTGGTTCTGCTTGTCGACCGAGCCGCGGTAGTAGGCCATCCGCGGAAAACGGTGCGCAGTGAGCTTCAGGTACGGATACGACTTGTCGTCGCGAAACAGGATGTTGTAGCGCGGCGCGAGCGCCTTGATCAGGTTGTTCTCGAGCAGCAGCGCCTCGGCCTCCGAGCGCGTGACGGTCGTCTCGATTCGCGCGATGCGCGTGACCATCATCGCGATGCGCGGCGACAGCTGCGTCTTCGTGAAATAGCTCGATACGCGCTTCTTCAGATCGCGCGCCTTGCCGACGTAGAGGACGGCGCCCGCCGTGTCGTAATAGCGATAGACGCCCGGCATGTGCGGCAACTGCGCAAGGATCTTCTTCGGTTCGAACGGAGTATCGGAGGCTTCTGGGGATGTCATGCGTGATCCGGGCGCCTTGTAACGCGGAACGGGTCTATTAGAATCGCCAGTTTAGAGCATTCACCGGCCCGCTTCGATGCCACGCACCTCCGCTGCCCCCCTCTCCACCGCACCGCTCGCGCCGAACGAACCGATCGCCTGCGACCTCTTCTGCACGGTGATCGACAATTTCGGCGACATCGGCGTGTGCTGGCGCGTCGCGCGCCAGCTCGCGCACGAGCACGGCTGGCAGGTTCGCCTGTTCGTCGACGACCTGCGCACGTTCGCGCGCCTGCTGCCGGGGGTCGATCCCGACGCGGGGCGGCAGACGGTCGATGCGATCGTGATCGAGCACTGGCATGCGGAAGTCGGCGACGCGCTGGAGATCGCCGATGTCGTGATCGAGGCGTTCGCATGCGAGCTGCCCGGTGCGTATCTCGCGGCGATGGCGCGCCGGGAACGTCGTCCCGTGTGGATCAACCTCGAATACCTGAGCGCCGAGGACTGGGTCGCCGATTTCCATTTACGGCCATCGCCGCATCCGCGCTACCCGCTGCTGAAGACGTTCTTCTTCCCGGGCCTGTCGGCCGGCACGGGCGGCGTGCCGAAGGAGCACGACCTCGACGCGCGGCGCACGGCCTTCGAAACCGACCCGGCCGCACGTGCCGCGTGGTGGCAGCGCGCGACCGGCGGCGCGCCGCCGGCACCCGGCACGACGGTCGTCAGCCTGTTCGCCTACGAGAATCCGGCCGTCGACGCGCTGCTCGCGCAGTGGCGCGACGGCCCGTCACCGGTCGTCGCGCTGGTGCCGACCGGCCGCGTGTCGCCCGCCGTCGCGCGCTTTTTCGGGGTCGATTCGTTCGGCGCGGGCGCGCATGCGCACAGCGGCAACCTGGTCGCACATGGCCTCGCATTCGTCCCCCAGGCCGACTACGATCCGCTGCTGTGGGTGGCGGACATCAATTTCGTGCGCGGCGAGGATTCGTTCGTCCGTGCGCAGTGGGCGCGCAAGCCGTTCGTGTGGCACATCTATCCGCAGGCCGACGACGTGCACCTGCCGAAGCTCGACGCCGCGCTCGCGCACCTGTCGGCCGGCCTCGCCGACGCGCCGCGCGCGGCGCTCGAGCGGTTCTGGCATGCATGGAACGGCGCCGGCACGCCCGACTGGGCCGATTTGCACCAGCACCGTGCCGCCCTGGACACCAACGCGGCCCGCTGGGCCGACACGCTCGCGGCCGTCGGCGATCTCGCCGGAAAGCTGGCGGAATACGCAAAATCTCAGTTAAAATAAGCGGTTATCCGACGGCTGACCAGGCAAGCGCTCGCTTTTGGCGTCCACCGGAACGCGCCGCTTGCGCCGTCAGCCGTTGCGCAACGCTCAGGCACCTATTTATTTGATTTGATCAGGACAGTTTTTATGAAGACCGCACAGGAACTCCGCGTAGGCAACGTCGTGCAGATCGGCAGCGATGCTTGGGTCATCGCCAAGGCGGAATACAACAAGTCGGGCCGTAATTCCGCCGTCGTCAAGATGAAGATGAAGAACCTGCTGACCAACGCAGGCCAGGAATCGGTCTACAAGGCAGACGACAAGTTCGACGTCGTCGTGCTCGACCGCAAGGAAGTGACGTATTCGTACTTCGCCGACCCGATGTACGTGTTCATGGACGCCGACTACAACCAGTACGAAGTCGAAGCCGAAATGATGGGCGAAGCGCTGAACTACCTCGAAGACGGCATGGCGTGCGAAGTCGTGTTCTACAACGAGAAGGCGATCTCGGTCGACCTGCCGACGGTCCTCGTTCGCGAGATCACCTACACGGAACCGGCCGTCAAGGGCGACACGTCGTCGGGCAAGGTGCTGAAGAACGCCAAGCTCGCAACGGGCTTCGAACTGCAAGTGCCGCTCTTCTGCAACACCGGCGACAAGATCGAAATCGATACGCGTACGAACGAATACCGCAGCCGCGCGTAATCGCCAGCGTTACACGCATCGAACAAAGCGCCCTTCGGGGCGCTTTTTGTTTGCCTGTCGCAAACAGCGACCGAAAACCAGTGCCATATGAAGCACAAAATCCACCGCTAAAGATATTCAATTTGTATCATCGGTAACTGTTTTATAGCGCCGGAGAAATAATGCGCGTTACGCGTTCGGTGGGGCATAAAATCAGTTTTTAATCTGACATGCGGCTGCGGCCCCGTTGGCCGACAGCCCGCCTCTTTTGACTCGACTCGCGTCCACCATGCCACACGCCCTGATTGTCGAAGACGATCCCAACAGTCTGTCCGGCCTCACCGCGCTGCTCGCTGCAGACGGCTTCTCGGTCGACACGGCCACGTCGCTCGCCGAAGCGCGCACGGCGCTCGGCCGCTCGATTCCCGATGTCGTCCTCGTCGACCTGAACCTGCCGGACGGCAGCGGGTTCGACCTGCTCCAGCACCTGCCGCAGCAGCAGCCGAACGGTTCGCTGCCCGTCATCGTGCTGACGGGCAATGCGACGGTCGAGAGCGCAATCGAGGGCCTGCGTCACGGCATCTGGGATTACCTGCTGAAGCCGATCAACATCCCGCGCCTGCGCAGCCTGCTCGCGCGGATTCCCCGTCCGTACGAACTGATCGACGAAGTGCAGTCGCTGCGTGCCTCGCTGCGCCACCTCGGCCGCTTCGGCGCGCTGGTCGGCCGCAGCGACGCGATGCAGCACGTGTACGACATGATCGAGCACAACGCGCGCACCGAAACGGCCGTGCTGTTCTCGGGCGAAGCCGGCACCGGCAAGAAGCTGGCCGCGCGCACGCTGCACGAGCTGAGCCGGCGCCGCAAGGGGCCGTTCGTATCGTTCGACTGCCGCATGATCGCGCAGGCCGGCCGTCACGGCGCATCGCTCGACAGCGTGCTGTTCGGCCATGAGCGCGGCGCGTTCGACGGCGCCGAGCGACGCGAATCGGGCCTGTTCGAACAGGCCGGCGGCGGCACGCTGTTCCTCGACGAGATCACGGCGCTGCCGCTCGTGCTGCAGGAAGCGCTGCTGCATGCGCTCGATTCGCAGAACTTCATGCGGATCGGCGGCACGAGTTCGATCACGAGCGATTTCCGGCTGATCGCGACCACGCGCCGCCCGGCGCGCGAAGCGGTCGCGAACGGCACGCTGCGCGAGGATCTGTGGTTGCGCCTCGATGCGGCGTCGATCACGATGCCGCCGCTGCGCGAGCGTGACGGCGACGCACTCGCGATCGCGGACGCGCAGATCGACGAACTGAACCGCGAAGCGCGCGCAACCGGCCGCAGCATCACCGACAAACGGGCGGCACCGGGCTTCGTGCGCGAATGCCTGTCCTACGAATGGCCCGGCAACGTGCGCGAGTTGCAGGAGCGCGTGCGCTTCGCATACGACGCATCGGGCGACTTCATCGAGACGCTGCGCGCGGGCGAGGCAAGCTTCTCCGCCGGCGCCGCGCTGAATGGCAGCAGCGTGCAGATCAAGGTCGGCACGCCGCTGTCCGACGTCGAGGATCTGCTGATCCGCGCGACGCTCGACGCGGTCGGTGGCACGCGCCACCGTGCTGCGACGCTGCTCGGCATCAGCCCGAAGACGCTGTACAACAAGCTGCAGCGGATGAAGGTGAACTGAGCGAACGGTGGTGAATGCGGGCGCTGATCGGTTCTGACCGTTAGTTGCATCAAAGCTCGCCGCACCGGCCTGCTTGACTGCCGCTGCCGTCCGATTCGCACCTGCCGCAACCCGCAAAAAAGCCGCGCAACAGCGCGGCTTTTTGTTTCAGCGGCCGGAATGACGCACAGCGCGCCATCCCCTTCCCGCTTACGCCAGTGCGCTGCTCAACAGCGCCTGCGCCTGCAGATACTCGGGCTGCGCGATCAGCTTGTCCCACTTGAGCGCCTTGCCGCGCGCGCGCATCCGCTTGATGCGCCGTGTCGACTCGGCCGATGCGTGCGCTTTCAGTCCGTTCAGCACGACCTCGGCCGCATCCGGCTGGTTGCAGACAAGCACCATGTCGCAACCGGCAGCGAGCGCGGCCTCGGCCGCCTGCGTGAGCGTGCCGCCTTCGCGAGCGGCTTCCATCGACAGGTCGTCGCTGAAGATCGCGCCCGTGAAGCCGAGCTGCCCGCGCAGGATGTCCTGCAGCCAGATGCGCGAGAAACCGGCCGGCCGCTTGTCGACCTGCGTGTAGATCACGTGCGCGGGAATCACCGCGGACAGCGACAAGCCGAGCCAGTCGTACGGCGCGACGTCCTGCTTGAGGATCGCGTCGAGCGTGCGATCGTCGGTCGGCAGCGCGACGTGCGAATCGGCTTCCGCGAAACCGTGCCCCGGGAAGTGCTTGCCGCAGTTCGCCATGCCGGCGAGCGACAGCCCGTGGTTCAGGCTCTTCGCGAGCAGCGTGACGACGCGCGGGTCGCGATGGAACGCGCGATCGCCGATCACTTTCGAGTGCCCGTAGTCGAGGTCGAGCACGGGCGTGAAGCTCATGTCGATCCCGCACGCACGCAGCTCGGCGGCCAGGATGTAACCGACGGCGGTCGCGACCTTCGTCGCGAGCAGCACGTCGCGATCCCACAGCTCGCCGAGGCGGCGCATCGCGGGCAGCACCGTGAAGCCGTCGGTGCGGAACCGCTGCACGCGCCCGCCTTCGTGATCGACGGCGATCAGGATGTCTTCGCGCACCGCGCGGATCGAGTCGGTCAGCGCGGTCAGCTGCGCGCGATTCTGGAAGTGCCGCGCGAACAGGATCACGCCGCCGGTATTCGGATGCGCGAGGCGCCGCGCATCGTCGCGCGACAGGGCCGTGCCGACGACGTCGAGCATGACCGGGCCGGGAGTCGTTTTCATCGAATCGGGAATTCCGTCAGGAGGGGGTTCGGGAAACAGGTGCAGGTGCGGCGTCCGTCTCGGCGATCACGAACGACACCGCGTAATCGCGTTCGTCGCTGACCGTCACGCGTGCCGTGATGCCGCGCGCGGCGAGCCAGTCGGCCAGCTCGCCCGACGCGACCACGTACGGCTCGCCGCTCGGGTGGTTGAGGGTCTGCAGTGCACGCCACGTCATCGGCCAGTGCATGCCGAGCCCGATCGCCTTCGAGAACGCTTCCTTCGCGGAAAAGCGCGTCGCGAGAAACGCGATGCCGCGCGCCTCGGAGCGCGCGCGGCGCGCATGAAACACGCGCAGTTCGTCGGGGCCCAGCACCTTCTCGGCAAACCGGCCGCCCGTGCGTTCGAGCACGGCCGCGATGCGGCTCACCTGGGCGATGTCGGTACCGATGCCGTAGATCGCCATGTCAGTACGCGCCGGGGCATCCCAGCGGGGCCGGGTTGCGAACATCGCGCATGCGGAGGCACTTCATCTTCAGCGCGCACCGCCGTGCAACGCGGCAACGCGTGCGGCGACCATGATCGCCTTCATCTCGCGCACCGCGTTGTCCCAACCCGCGAAGATCGCGTGCGCGACGATCGCATGGCCGATGTTCAGCTCGACGATGCCGTCGATCGCAGCAATCTGCTGCACGTTCGTGTAGTGCAGCCCGTGACCCGCGTTGACCTTCAGGCCGAGCTGCGCGCCGGCCTGTACGCCCGCGACGATGCGCTCGTATTCGCGCTGTTGCTCGGCTTCGTCGTGCGCCTCGGCATAACGGCCCGTATGCAGTTCGATCACCGGCGCGCCCGCTTCATGCGCGGCACGGATCTGCGTCTCGTCCGGGTCGATGAACAGCGACACGCGCACGCCGACGTCGGCGAGCTGCTTGCACGCCGCGCGCACGGCCTCGAAGTGGCCCGCGACATCGAGACCGCCTTCGGTCGTCAGTTCTTCACGCTTCTCGGGCACGAGACACGCATCGTGCGGCTGCACTTCGCACGCGATGTCGAGCATCTCGGCCGTCACCGCGCATTCGAGGTTCATGCGCGTCTTCAGCAGCGGGCGCAGCTTGCGCACGTCCGCGTCGACGATGTGGCGGCGATCCTCGCGCAGATGCAGCGTGATCGCGTCCGCACCGGCCTCTTCGGCGGCAAGCGCCGCACGGATCGGATCGGGATAGCTCGTGCCGCGCGCATTGCGCAGCGTCGCGACGTGGTCGATGTTCACGCCGAGGTCGATGGCGGTGGGCGTTGTCAGGAAGAAGCTCATAGGTTTTGCAGGTCGATCAGGATCTGACGCGTGGCAAGCGGCGTACCGCCGAGATAGGTATTCAGCAGGAAGCGCATCAGCGTCTTGCTTTGCGCAACCGTCTGGGCTCGATGGTAATCGTCCTGCTCCATGTCGAGCAACGTCTGTCCGGTGATGACCGGCCAGTGCGACGGCACATCATCGTCCGCATTGCGCACGCCGCGCTCGGGATCGAACACGTAGCGGCGGTCGGGCTCGACCGCACGACGCGCGACCGTACGGTTCAGCGCCATCGCATAACCGGTCTCGCGCAGCAGCACGCGCTCGAACGAGCGCAGCACCTGCACCGCGGGCTCGCCGTGCGCGAGGCGCGTGAGGGTCAACACATAATGATTGAACAGCGGCGGCTGGGGATCCTCGCGCGCGCAGAATTTCACGAGCAGCTCGTTCGCGTAGAAGCCGCACAGCAAGCCGTCGCCGCCGAGCGGCAGCATGCCGCCGACCCACTCGGCACCCGTCAACGTGCGCACCTCGGATTTGCCCGACCAGGACAGCAGCAGCGGCTGGAAGGTCTGCAGGACGCCGCGCAGCGCGGAGTGCGGGCGCTTCGCGCCCTTCGCGACGAGCGCGAGCCGGCCATGATCGCGCGTCAGCACGTCGATGATCAGGCTCGTTTCCCGGTAGGGATAGCTGTGCAGCACGTACGCCGGCTGCTCGGCCACACGAAAATCGGACGTGCGAGACGTCGCACGCCGCGCCTTGCGCGGCGGTTCGGGCGGTGCCGGCAGCGGCGCGTCGTTCGCGCCGGCCGTCACCGCGTCTTCAGTCGACGTCAGCGCGTCATTCGTACCCATAGGCGCGCAGCCCCGCCTCGTTGTCGGCCCAGCCGCTTCTCACCTTCACGAAGGTCTCGAGGTACACGGGGCCGTCGAACAGTTTTTCCATGTCCATCCGCGCTTCGGTGCTGATCTGCTTGAGCTTCTCGCCCTTCTTGCCGATCACCATCGCCTTGTGCGAATCGCGCTCGACGAGGATCGTCGCGAAGATGCGCTTCAGGCGCCCTTCCTCCTCGAACTTGTCGATCACGACGGTGCTCGTGTACGGCAGTTCGTCGCCGGTCCAACGGAACACCTTCTCGCGCAGGATTTCGGCCGCGAGGAAACGCGAGCTGCGGTCGGTCAGCTCGTCCTCGCCGTAGATCGGTGCGCCTTCCGGCAGGTACGGCTTGATCGTTTCCAGCAGGCGCTTGATGTCTTCCGGCCGCTGCGCCGACAGCGGCACGAGCTCGGCGAATTCACGCAGCGCGCTCATCTTCTGCATGAACGGATACAGCGTCGCCTTGTCGTTGACGCGGTCGATCTTGTTCGTGATCAGCAGCGTCGGCATGCCGGGCGGAATCAGGTCGAGCACCTTCTGGTCGTCGGGCCCGAAGCGGCCGGCCTCGATCACGAACAGGATCACGTCGACCGACGTCAGCGTCGACGTGACCGCGCGGTTCAGCGAACGGTTCAGCGCGGTGCTGTGACGGGTCTGAAAGCCCGGCGTGTCGACGAACACGAATTGCGCGTCGTCGAACGTATTGATGCCGGTGATGCGATGGCGGGTCGTCTGCGCCTTGCGCGACGTGATGCTGATCTTCTGGCCGACGAGTTCGTTCATCAACGTCGACTTGCCGACGTTCGGGCGGCCCACGATCGCGATCATGCCGCAACGGAAACCGGTAGGAGCGGGAGTGTTCATATCGTTTGGGAGACAGGTTCGGAAACGGCCGCGCGGTGCGCGGCACGATCGATGGGCAATTCAGTGGTCGGCATCGGCCACGCGCGCCTGCGTGGCGGCGAGGCTCGCGCCGCCCGGCGGCGTTTCGGAGTCGGGCGCCGCGGCATCGCGTGCGCGCGCTGTCGCGCGCGAAGCAGGGTCGGAACCGGCGGACGACTTGTCGGCGGACGCGGAGGCCGGATCGGCTGCATGGCCCGCCGGCTTGTCGGTTGCGCGCGGCGCGCCTTCCGCGGGTTTTTCCGCGACCTTGTCGGGCCGGTCGGCCGGCTTGTCGGCAACCTTGTCGATTGCCGGCTTCGTCGCCCGTTCGCCCTTGTCCATAGCCGTCTCGACATGCGCCGCGCGAATCGCGGCCATCGGCGCCGCGGCCGGCTCCACGCCGGCTCCGGTCGCAGTGGCTGCCGCGGGCGCCGCACCGGCCGCCTTGGCCTCGCGCACCGCCGCACGTTCCTTCCGTTCGGGCGAGCGCAGGTCGAGCGCTTCCTGCACGCCCTTCACGCCCGGCACGATTTCGGGTTCGACATGCTTCGACCCGCGCGCATTCTTCGAGCGCTTCGGCTTCGCGGCCAGCATCGGCGCGGCCGCCATCACCTCGTCGAGTGCCTTCTTCGCCGCGGCCTGCTCGGCTGCACGCCGGCTCGCGCCGGAGCCCGATACCTTCACGTCGAGCTTCGGCACCGTGCATTCGACTTCGAATTGCTGGTTGTGCGCTGCACCATGCGTCGCGACGACCGTGTAGGTCGGCAATGCGATCTTGTGCCCCTGCAGGTACTCCTGCAGCAGCGTCTTCGCGTCCTTGCCGAGCGTGCGCGGATCGATGTGGTCGAGAATCGGGATGTAGAGGCGCTTGATGACCCCTTGGGCGGCTTCGAAGCCGCCATCGAGGAACACGGCCCCGATGATGGCTTCGAACGCGTCCGCGAGGATCGACGGGCGGCGGAAGCCACCGCTGCGCAGTTCGCCCTCGCCCAGCCGCAGTCCGTCCGCGATATTCAGGGCCTGAGCGATTTCGTACAGCGACTGCTGTTTGACGAGATTGGCGCGTACGCGCGACAGGTCGCCTTCGTCCAGCTTGCTGAAACGCTGGAACAAAAGGGCGGCCACCGCGCAATTCAGAACGGAGTCGCCGAGAAACTCGAGCCGTTCGTTATGCGTGGCACTGTGACTGCGATGGGTCAAAGCCTGGCGCAACAATTCCGCATTGCGAAATTCGTAGCGCAGCCGGCTTTCCAACTGGGATAGGGGCATGTGCAGGAGTATAACGCGGGCGCCGGTCGGGCCGAAACGGCGCGGCCGGACGCGAAAAGGCGTGACGAGGCGGTGTTACCGCCGGTTCTTAAAGTAGTTCGGCAATACGCGACACGGCCCGTGCGTCGCGTATTGCGTGTGCATCGAATGCGATCAGTTGAAGGAACCGATGCGCTTCAGATCGCTGAAGTTCATCCAGATGAAGAACGCGCGACCGACGATGTTCTGGTCCGGCACGAAACCCCAGTAGCGGCTGTCCGCGCTGTTGTCGCGGTTGTCGCCCATCATGAAGTAGTGACCGGGCGGCACCTTGCAGATCACGCCGCGGCTGTTGTACGTGCAGTTGTCGCGATACGGATAGTCGTATGCGCCCATCACGAACGGCGGCACGGCGGGGTTGTTGAGGATCGCGTTCTTCTTGTTGCCGATCGTTTCCTCGAACTGCTTCGCGTAGTTCTGGCGCTCGTCGTCGAAGAAGTCGGGCAGCGGCGTTTCGGGCACCGGCTGGCCGTTGATCGTCAGCTGCTTGTCCTGGTACGCGACCGTGTCGCCCGGCAGGCCGATTACGCGCTTGATGTAGTCGACCGACTCGTCCTTCGGATAGCGGAACACGACGACGTCGCCGCGCGACAGCGGGCTGCCCTGCGTGATCTTCGTGTTCGTGACCGGCAGGCGCAGCCCGTATTCGAACTTGTTGACGAGGATGAAGTCGCCGACGAGCAGCGTCGGCACCATCGAGCCCGACGGAATCTTGAACGGCTCGACGACGAACGAACGCACGACGAACACCGCCAGGATCACCGGGAAGAAGCTCGCCGTGTACTCGAGCCACCACGGCTGGCGCAGCTTCTCGTCACGCAGCTTCGAACGCGTTTGCACGGCGTTTTCGTCCGCGAAACGCTTGTCGATACGCGACTGCTGGCGATCGAACTCCTCCATCGCCGAGTCGGCCGCCTTGCGTCGCCGCGGCAGGAACACCAGTTTGTCCAGCACCCACGCTACGCCCGTCACGACGACGAGCACAAAAAGAATCAGCGCAAAATTCATAAAAGGAACAGTCCTGTTATTTGTCTTCGACGCGCAAGATCGCAAGGAACGCTTCCTGCGGGATCTCGACCGAACCCACCTGCTTCATGCGTTTCTTGCCGGCCTTCTGCTTTTCGAGCAGCTTTTTCTTACGCGAGATGTCGCCGCCGTAACACTTCGCCAGCACGTTCTTGCGCAGCGCCTTGATGTTCTCGCGGGCAATGATGTGCGCGCCGATCGTAGCCTGGATCGCCACGTCGTACATCTGGCGCGGAATGATCTCGCGCATCTTCGACGCCACTTCGCGGCCGCGATACTGCGATTGCGACCGGTGGACGATCACCGACAGCGCGTCGACCTTGTCGCCGTTGATCAGCATGTCGACCTTCACGACGTCCGCCGAACGGTATTCCTTGAACTCGTAGTCCATCGACGCGTAGCCGCGCGACACCGACTTCAGGCGATCGAAGAAATCGAGCACGATCTCGGCCATCGGGATTTCGTAGGTCAGCTGCACCTGGCGGCCGTGATACTGCATGTTGATCTGCGAGCCGCGCTTCTGCGTACAAAGCGTGATCACCGAGCCGACGTAATCCTGCGGCATGTAGAGATTCACGGTGACGATCGGCTCGCGGATCTCCTCGATCCTCGGCGGTTCCGGCATCTTCGCGGGATTCTCGACCATCACGATCGAGCCGTCGCTCATCAGGACCTCGTAGACCACGGTCGGTGCCGTGGTAATGAGGTCCATGTCGAATTCGCGTTCGAGGCGCTCCTGCACGATCTCCATATGCAGGAGACCCAGGAAGCCGCACCGGAACCCGAAGCCGAGCGCCTGCGACACTTCCGGCTCGTACTGCAGCGACGCATCGTTGAGCTTCAGCTTCTCGAGCGATTCGCGCAGCGCATCGTACTGGTTCGCTTCCACCGGATAGAGCCCGGCGAACACCTGCGGCTTCACTTCCTTGAAGCCCGGCAGCGCTTCGACCGCCGGCTTGGCCACATGCGTGACGGTATCGCCGACCTTCGCGGCCGTCAGTTCCTTGATGCCGGCGATGATGAAGCCCACCTGCCCGGCCGACAGCGAATCGAGATTGCGCGACTTCGGCGTGAACACGCCGACGTGCTCGACCGGATACTGCGCGCCGGTCGCCATCATCTTGATCTTGTCCTTCGGACGCAGCGTGCCGTTGACGATGCGCACCAGCATCACGACGCCGACGTAGTTGTCGAACCACGAATCGATGATCAGCGCCTGCAGCGGCGCGTCGGGATCGCCCTTCGGCGGCGGCACCTTCGCGATCAGCGCTTCGAGCACGTCTTCGACGCCGAGGCCGGTCTTCGCGCTGCAGCGCGTCGCGTCGGTCGCGTCGATGCCGATCACGTCCTCGATCTCCTCGATCGCGTTCTCGGGGTTCGCGGCCGGCAGGTCGATCTTGTTCAGCACGGGTACGACTTCGACGCCGAGCTCGATCGCCGTGTAGCAGTTCGCGACCGTCTGCGCCTCGACGCCCTGGCTCGCGTCGACGACCAGCAGCGCGCCTTCGCACGCGGACAGCGAACGGCTGACCTCGTACGAGAAGTCGACGTGCCCCGGCGTATCGATCAGGTTCAGGTTGTAGACCTTGCCGTCGCGCGCACGGTACGACAGCGCAGCGGTCTGCGCCTTGATCGTGATGCCGCGCTCACGCTCGATATCCATCGAGTCGAGCACTTGCGCTTCCATTTCACGGTCGGCGAGGCCACCGCAGACCTGGATGATGCGATCCGCGAGCGTCGACTTGCCATGGTCGATGTGCGCGATGATCGAGAAATTGCGAATATGATCCATTCAGTGCCGATCAAGCGAAAAAGGCGCGCTCGACGACTGCGGAGCACGCCTTGTGTAAGTCGGTGAAAAAACAGCTTATTTTAGCCGAAAAGGCCTTCGCCGGGCGGTATTTCGGACGCCGGGCCGCGCGGCGGCCCTGTCGGGGGCATTCATCGGGCAAGGCCCCGGGGAAAGCGACACTCGCGGCAGGTCTGGCTCAGCGCCGGGCCGCGAGCGCGTCGCGCACCTTCGTGTCGTCGAACCGGTGGCGGCACACTTCCGTGCCATCCAGCAGCAACACGGGCACGTCTTCATCGTAGCGCGCGACGAGCGCCGCATCGGCGTCGATGTCGACATAGTCGACCCTGACACCGAATTCGGCCGCCACCGGCGCCAGTGCGTCGCGCATGTCGTCGCACAGGTGGCACCAGCCGCGGCCGTAGAGCGTGAACATCGGCGCGTTACTTCTGGCGCGGCCGCACGGGCACGAACTGCGTGTTGTCGCCGCGCCGCACGAGTACCGCGACCGCCTTCTGCGGATCGAGCTGCGCGGTCACTTCGGCGAACTGCTTCGCGCTCGTGATGTCGGTGTCGCCGACGCGCAGCACGATGTCGCCGCGCTGCAGCCCCGCACGGGCGGCCGGGCCGTCGACGCCGTCGACCTGCACGCCGTTCTTCAGCTTCAGCGACTTCATCTGATCCGCCGAAATGTCGCTGACCGTCAGACCGAGTGCATTGGTCTGGCGCGGCTTCTGCGGCGCGTTCTTGCGCTGCTCCGCCTTCGCCGTCGTCTCGGCCGGCGTCTCCGCGATCGTGATCGGCAGATCGCGCGCCTGACCCTTGCGCCATACGCTGACCGTCGCCTTCGCGCCGGGCTTCGTATCGCCGACCATGCGCGGCAGGTCCGACGCCGTGTCGACCGGCCGGCCGTTGAACTTCAGGATGATATCGCCCGGCTGGATGCCCGCCTTGTCGGCCGGGCCACCCGGCTCGACGCTGCTGACGAGCGCGCCCTCGGCCTTCGGCAGCCCGATCGAGTCGGCCACGTCCTTCGTCACCTCGCCGATCGCCACCGCGATCCGGCCGCGCGTGACCTTGCCCGTCGCCTTCAGCTGGTCGGCCACGCGCATCGCCTCGTCGATCGGAATCGCGAACGAGATACCCATGAAGCCGCCGGTCCGGCTGTAGATCTGCGAGTTGATGCCGATCACCTCGCCCTGCATGTTGATCAGCGGGCCGCCCGAGTTGCCGGGGTTCACGGCCACATCGGTCTGGATGAACGGCAGGTAATCGCCGGTGTTGCGGCTCTTCGAGCTGACGATGCCGGCCGTCACCGTGTTGTCGAGACCGAACGGCGAACCGATCGCGACGACCCATTCGCCGACGCGCACCTTGTTCGAGTCGCCGATCGCGACGACCGGCAGGTTCGACGCCTGGATCTTGACGACCGCGACGTCCGTGCGATCGTCGACGCCGATCAGCTTCGCCTTGAATTCGCGCTTGTCGGTCAACGTCACGTAGATGGTGTCCGCATCGTCGACGACGTGCGCATTGGTCATCACGTAACCGTCGGCCGATACGATGAAGCCCGAGCCGACGCCGCGATTCTGTTCGGTGTCGGGCGGATTGTCCGGCGCCGGCGCGTTCTTCGGGTTGCCGCTGCCATTGCCGCTACCGCTGCCGGGCGCCTGCGGCAGCGGAATGCCGAAGAAGCGCCGGAAGAATTCCGACATGTCGCCGTTGTCGAAGCCCGGCGGGAGCATCCCGCGCGGGCCGTTGCTCGTCGGCACGTTGGCGGTGGTCCGGATGTTCACGACGGCCGGCCCGACCTTTTCGACCAGATCGGCGAAATCGGGCAGGCTCGCGGCGGGAGGCGTCACCGCGACAGCGGTATGCGGCACGAGCGGCAGGCAGGCAGACAGCGCCGCCGCCGCGAGCCATTTGCGCAGCGTGAGTTTCATCATGTCGGAAGCCGTAGCGTTACTTGGAAGCCTTGTATTCTATGGCAGACGCGAACTGCTGCAACGTAGCCGGCGGCACTTCGCCGAGCACGGTGATCCAGTAGTCGCCGCGACGCTTCACGAGCACGTGCGTCGCACCGGTGCTGCCCGCGCCTTCCTTGCGCGTATTCTTTTCGGCCGGCTCGATGAACACCGAGATCGTCGCGAGACCGTCGGTGAAGACGGCCTGGTCGACCGGGATCGGCGGATCGCCCGCGTCACGCGCGGCCATCGGCCGGCGCACTTCGCGAATCTTCTGGAAGCCGGCGACGCTCGGCGCGAGCTGCCAGCCCTGCGCTTCCATGTCGACCGTCGCAACCGGCGGGCGCACGACCGTCCAGCCGCTCAGGTTGCGCATGCCGGCCGCGATCGCGGCCTTGTCGCCGCTTGCGCCGCCCGTCTGCAATTGCGAGAACGCAATCTGCTCGAGCACGTGATCGTTCGCATCGAGCGTCTGCGATCGCAGCAGCAGCCCGGTGCGCGCGTCGGCCCACAGCTTGTACGTAAAGCGGTATGCATCCTTCGGCACGAGCTCGACGACCTGCGCGTCGATCCCGGCCACGCGGTCCTTGCCGAGCGACTTCGCGTCGTAGACGGACATTACATGATCGCCGCTCGCGCCGAGCAACGCGGGGAACGAATCGCGCGTCTGACGGCGCTCGACCACGCACAGCTTGCGCTCCGGCACGAACGTGTACAGCTCGTCGTTATGCCGCAGCAGCTTGCGCGGCTTGCCGTCGAGCGTCTCGATCCGCTCGAACTCGCCGTCGCGGGACGCGACATGCGCGATGCGCGACGACTGGACATACCCGCCGCGCTGATAGACGAACGTGCCTTCGTAGCTCTGCTGCTGTGCCGCCTGCTGGACACGGTCGAGCCAGTCCGCGGCGCCCTTGCGGGTCGCGACGGGATCGTCCGGTTGCTGGGCGCTGGCAGGGAGGGATTGAACGGACAACAGGGCGGCTGCACAAAGCAGGAGGGCCGGCAGCCGCTTCCATCCGGAGATGGCGTGATTCAACTGCAATGTCCGCATCGGGTTTATTGGCCTGGCGTGGTGGTCACGGCAGCGCGGATCAGCGGCATCGAACCCGTGACGACGGGCTGCTGCGCGAATTGCTGGTGCGCTTCAAGGTATTGGTCGAGACTGGCGTCGCGAATGATGTTGACGTCCTGCAGCCCCGGCTGGGCCGATGCCTGCGCAACCGTCACGCGCTGCAGGTCGCCGCCTTGCGGCGCACCGACCGATGCGACCTGGACGGCGCCCGGCGTGCCGGCCGTCTGCATTTGCGGGACGACGATCCACGTCAGCGTGGCCGCCGCGGCGGCTACCGCGAACGCGGGCACGACGCGCCGGCGCAGCGACAGCAGCTTGCGCGCGACCGGCGCGGCCGCCGGCGCGAGCAGGTGCGGCTCGCTTGCGAGTGCAGCCGACATGCGCGCGGTGAACGCGACGCTCAGCGCGGGCGACAGCGCAAGCTCGTCCGAGCGCAGCGCATCGCCAATCAGGTGGTAATCGGCCCACGCAGCGCGATCCGCGCCGTTGAGCTCAGCCAGAAACTGCCCGTGATCCGGGCCATCGAACATTTCGCCGTCGACCAGCGCGGAAAGGCGCTCGCCGCGCGAGCACGCTTGCGACTGCGTATTGACCGACCCCATGATGCTCCCCATCTTGCACACCCCGTCGTGACTTCACGACTCTATCCGTAACTAGACCCCGACCCGCGTCGATTCGCCTGTCGCGCTTACCAGCGCTTGCCTTCGGGCGTATCGAGCAGCGGACGCAATTTAGCAGCGATTGCCTCGCGTGCGCGGAAGATCCGCGACCGGACCGTCCCGATCGGACAGCCCATCATTTCCGCGATCTCTTCGTAGCTCAAGCCCTCGATCTCGCGCAGCGTGATTGCCTGGCGCAGTTCTTCGGGCAGGAGAGCCATTGCAGCGTTGACCGTCTCGGCAATCTGCTTGCTCATCAACATCGATTCAGGCGTGTTGATATCCCTTAGTTGGTCTGCGTCGGAGAAAGTTTCCGCTTCCTCCGCATCGGCCTCGGTCGAGGTCGGCGCCCGGCGGCCTTGCGTCGCAAGGTAGTTCTTCGCCGTGTTGACGGCAATCCGGTACAACCACGTATAGAACGCGGATTCGCCGCGAAATTGCGGCAGCGCACGATACGCCTTGATGAACGCGTCCTGGGCCACATCCTCGACCTCGGCGGGATCCCGCACGAGGCGCGAGATCAGCCGAATGATCTTGCGGTGGTATTTGGAGACCAGGAGTTCGAACGCTGCCTTGTCGCCCTTCTGTACGCGTTCGACCAGAGCCTGATCGATTTCTTTTTCACTCACCTGACAAATCCATTAACTAGGGATGCAACGCGGAGCGTCATTGTAACGTTCCCGCGCCGGACGCTGGTTACGGTACGTAACCGCGCCGCCGTCATGCCCGCCCCGCCGTCCTCGCCAGCACGGCAAGCGCGCTGAACGACGCGGCGTCGAGCGCATCGGCCGGAATCAGCAGCGGCCGGGCCCGCCGGGCGCCCTGCCCGACCGACAGCACCAGCAGCAGGCTGCTCCAGTGCGCATGGCCCGTCACGCGGCCGCGGGCGAGCAGCCGCCCGGTGCGACCAAACGCCGCAATTTCCCCGAATGCGTCGATCCGCAATTCGGCCGGCAGCCGACGGGCGCAGGCCCGCGCGGCACACACGGCCAGCAGCGCGGCCGTCGCAGCCGACACGCCTGCGCCTGCCGCAGCGCCCGCGCGCGGCGCCCAGAACAGGTAAGCCGACGCGGCAGCCGCCGCAACGAACGCGGCCAGCACGAGATACGACACGGCCGAGGCCCGCAACGCAAAGCGCTGCGGACGCCCGGCCGGAGCATCGAATGGACTCGTCAAGCGATTCTGCGTCAGACGCGCTTGAATACCAGCGTGCCGTTGGTACCGCCGAAGCCGAAGTTGTTCTTCACGGCGACGTCGATCTTCATGTCACGTGCGGTGTTCGCGCAGTAGTCGAGATCGCACTCGGGGTCCTGGTTGAAGATGTTGATGGTCGGCGGCGACACGTTGTTGTGCAGCGCCAGCACCGTGAACACCGATTCGAGGCCGCCCGCGCCGCCCAGCAGGTGGCCCGTCATCGACTTCGTCGAGTTCACGACGAGCTTGTACGCGTGCTCGCCGAAGGCCGCCTTCACCGCGTCGGACTCGTTCTTGTCGCCCAGCGGCGTCGACGTGCCGTGCGCGTTCAGGTAGTGGACCTCATCCGCGTTCACGCCGGCGTCGCGCAGCGCCGCGACCATGCAGCGGCGCGGGCCGTCCATGTTCGGCGCGGTCATGTGGTACGCGTCGCCCGTCATGCCGAAGCCCGAGACTTCCGCGTAGATCTTCGCACCGCGTGCCTTCGCCGACTCGTACTCTTCGAGCACCATCACGCCTGCGCCCTCGCCCAGCACGAAGCCGTCGCGGTCCTTGTCCCACGGACGGGACGCGGTAGCCGGATCGTCGTTGCGGGTCGACAGCGCACGTGCTGCCGCGAAACCGCCGATGCCGAGCGGCGACACCGTCGATTCGGCGCCGCCCGCGACCATCACGTCGGCGTCGCCGGCCTGGATCAGGCGCGCCGCGAGGCCGATGCTGTGCAGGCCGGTCGTGCAGGCCGTCACGGCCGCGAGGTTCGGGCCCTTCAGGCCGAACATGATGCTCAGGTGGCCCGAGATCATGTTGATGATCGAACCCGGCACGAAGAACGGCGAAATCCGGCGCGCGCCGCGATCGACGTAGGTCTGGTGCGTATCTTCGATCATCGGCAGGCCGCCGATGCCGGAACCGACCAGCACGCCGATGCGTTCGGCATTGGCTTCGTTCACTTCCAGCCCGCTGTCCTTGATGGCCTGGACGCCGGCGGCGATGCCGTAATGGATGAACGTATCCATGCTGCGGGCTTCCTTCGCCGGGATGTACTCCTCGGCGTTGAACCCCTTCACCTCGCCCGCGAAATGCACGGCGAGGTTCGACGGATCGAACTTCGTGACGGTGGCGATACCGGACTTGCCGGCGACGAGATTGGCCCAGCCGTCGGCAACACTATTGCCAACAGGCGAAATAAGCCCCAGGCCTGTAACGACAACACGACGGCGGCTCACGGTAACCTCTTTTCCATTATTGGATGACAAAAACAAAAGCCACAGTGGCCACAGGAACCAGCCCTGCGAGCCCTGTGGCTGTTAGTCCGTCCGGCGCGAAGCCGGCAGGATGGCGCGTCAATCGCGAAGATCGCGGCGACGTGGCGAACAAGCGCGAAAGGCGCTTACGCCTTGACGTTTGCGCGAGCGTAGTCGATCGCTTGCTGAACGGTCGTGATCTTCTCTGCTTCTTCGTCCGGGATTTCCATGCCGAACTCGTCTTCGAGAGCCATCACCAGTTCGACCGTGTCGAGCGAGTCGGCACCCAGATCGTTCACGAACGAAGCTTCGTTCTTGATCTCGGCTTCCGCGACGCCCAGTTGTTCAGCGACGATCTTCTTGACACGTTGTTCGATGTTGTCCATTACCCCTCCGAGGGAAAGTTCAGATTTACAAGTGCGCGCATTTTATCAGGTTTGCTGACGCCAAAACGCGCGTTGGCTTGATGGTCGATCAAGCGCCGATCCGCCTGAAAAACGGGATACGGCGCGGATGGTAAACGAAAATCGTTACGACATGTACATGCCGCCGTTCACGTGCAGCGTCGTGCCGGTGATATAACCGGCTTGCGGCGAGGCGAGGAACGTGACGGCATGGGCGATGTCTTCCGGGCTGCCGAGGCGGCCGAGCGGAATCTGGGTCTTGAGCGCGGCCTGCTGTTCTTCCGGCAGCGTCTTCGTCATGTCGGTGTCGATGAAGCCCGGCGCGACGCAGTTCACGGTGATGCCGCGGCTGCCGATCTCGCGCGCAAGCGCGCGGGTCATGCCTGCGACGCCGGCCTTCGCCGCCGCGTAGTTGACCTGGCCCGGGTTGCCGGCCGAACCGACCACCGACGTGATGTTGATGATGCGGCCGCCGCGCGCCTTCATCATCGGGCGCAGCACCGCGCGCGACAGGCGGAACACCGACTTCAGGTTGGTGTCGATCACCGCGTCCCAGTCCTCGTCCTTCATCCGCATCGCGAGCTGGTCCTGCGTGATGCCCGCGTTGTTGACGAGCACGTTCAGCGCGCCGAATTCCTTCACGGTCGCATCGATCAGCGCCTCGGCGGCTGCCGCGTCGTTCACGTTCAGCACGGCGCCACGGCCCGTGACGCCCGCTTCCGCGAACGCCGCGGTGATCGCGGCGGCGCCCGATTCGCTCGTTGCCGTGCCGATCACCGTCGCGCCCTGGCGCGCGAGTTCGAGCGCGATCGACCGGCCGATGCCGCGCGACGCGCCGGTTACGATCGCAACCTGTTTATCGAGAGTCTTTTCCATGAATCGAATATCCGTCTCTTGAGTAAAGGCGCCGCGTCAGGCGGTCACCAGCTTGAGCGCGTCGTCGAGCGAAGCCGGATCGAACACCGACGCACCCGTCAGGTTGCCGTCGATGCGTTTCGTCAGGCCTGCGAGCACCTTGCCCGGACCGCATTCGATCACGTGCGTGACGCCCGTGCCGGCGATGTGCTGCACGCACTCGACCCAGCGCACCGGGCCCGCGGCCTGGCGCACCAGCGCATCCTTGATCGCGGCCGGATCGCTGACCACGGCGACGTCGATGTTGTTGACGACCGGAATCTGCGGCGCCTTGACGTCGACGTTCGCGAGATAGTCGCGCAGTTGATCCGATGCCGGCTTGAGCAGCGACGAATGGAACGGCGCCGACACCGGCAGCGGCAGCGCGCGCTTCGCGCCCTTCGCCTTCGCGATCTCGCACGCCTTTTCGACCGCGGCCTTGTTGCCTGCGATCACGACCTGCGCGGGCGCATTGAAGTTCACGGCTTCGACGACGCCCGCTTCCGCGGCTTCGGCGCACACCGCGCGCACCGTGTCGTCGTCGAGGCCCAGGATCGCGGCCATGCCGCCCTGGCCGACCGGCACGGCCGTCTGCATCGCCTGCGCGCGAAAACGCACGAGCGGCACCGCGTCCTTGAACGCGAGCGCGCCGGCCGCGACGAGCGCCGTGTATTCACCGAGGCTGTGGCCGGCGACGATCGACGGCACCGGGCCGCCTGCCTGCTGCCACGCGCGGTAGCACGCGTACGCGGCGGTCAGCATCACGGGCTGCGTGTTGGTGGTGAGATTCAGCTCTTCGGCCGGGCCTTCGGCGATCAGCTTGCCGAGGTCCTGATTGAGTGCATCGGACGCTTCCTGGAGCGTCTCGCGCACCACGGCCAGATCGGCGAATGCGTTGAGCATGCCGACCGCCTGCGAGCCCTGCCCCGGAAAAACGAATGCAAATTTCATATCGTCCCCAATTGAATCGATTCGAACGGCGCGCACGAACGGCGCGCCGGTGGGATCCGCGCGCAGCAGTCGCGCGCCGCGGATCAGAAGCGGAAGACCGACGCGCCCCAGGTGAAGCCGCCGCCGACGCCTTCGATCAGCACGTGCTGGCCGCGCTTGATACGGCCGTCGCGCACCGCGGTGTCGAACGCCAGCGGGATCGACGCGGCCGACGTGTTGCCGTGCTGGTCGACCGTCACGACCATGCGTTCCTGCGGCAGGCCGAGCTTGCGACAGGTGCTGGTCATGATGCGGATGTTGGCCTGGTGCGGAATCAGCCAGTCGATCTGCTCGGGCGCGAGGTTCGCCTTCGCGAGCGCCTCGATCGCCACCTTCTCGAGCACGTTGACCGCGAGCTTGAACACGGCCTGCCCGTCCATGTACAGGAACGCGCTGCCTTCGATCACGCCGCGATTAACGTTGCCCGGCGTGCAAAGGATATGCGAATAGCTGCCGTCCGCGTGCAGCGCGCTGCCGAGGATGCCCGGCTCTTCCGACGCGGACAGGATCACCGCGCCCGCGCCGTCGCCGAACAGCACGCAGGTCGAGCGGTCCTTGAAGTCGAGAATGCGCGAGAACGTCTCCGCGCCGACCACGAGCGCCGTGCGGTGCTGGCCGCTGCGGATGAAGCTGTCGGCCGTCGCCATGGCGTACGCGAAGCCCGAACACACGGCCTGCACGTCGAATGCGGCGCCGCCGTTCTTGATGCCGAGCTTGTTCTGCAGCAGGCACGCGGTGCTCGGGAACACGAAATCGGGGGTCGAAGTCGCGACGATGATCAGGTCGATCGACTGCGGATCGATTCCGGCCGCTTCGATTGCGCGACGCGACGCCTCGAGCGCAAGATCGCTCGTCGTGACGTCGGGTGCGGCGAAATGGCGCGCATGGATGCCCGTGCGCGCAACGATCCACTCATCGCTCGTCTCGATGCCTTCCTTCGCAAGACGATCGGTCAGCTGCTGGTTCGTGACGCGGTCGGGCGGCAGGTAGCTGCCCGTGCCGAGCACGCGGGAATAGAGAGTCGATTGGGCCATTTATGCTTTAGAGGATAGCGCAGCGGAAGGTTCGGCGTGATGGCCTGCGGCCGGGCTCGCCTGGCCCGCGCCGCCCGCGTTGTGTTCGCCGTCGCCGAGCGACACCGAATTATCCGCCATCGCACGCGTGAGGCGCTCCAGCACGCCGTTTTTGACGGCATCATACCCGCGTTTGATTGCCCACTCAAACGCGTAGGCATCGGCCGAACCATGGCTCTTGATCACGAGGCTCTTCAGCCCCAGCAGCGCCGCGCCGTTGTACTGGCGGTGATCGACGCGCTTCTTGAAACGCATCAGGACAGGCAGCGCGAGCAGCGCCATCAGCTTCGACATCAGCGAACGGCCGAACTCCTCGCGGATGATGTCGGACAGCATCTGCGCGAGCCCCTCGGACGTCTTCAGCGCGACGTTGCCGACGAAGCCGTCGCACACGATCACGTCGACGGTGCCCTTGTAGATGTCGTTGCCTTCCACGTTGCCGCGGAAATTCAGCGTGCTGGCGCGCAGCAGTTCACCTGCGCGCTTGATCGTCTCGTTGCCCTTGATGACCTCTTCGCCGATGTTCAGCAGGCCGATCGTCGGCCGCTCCTTGCCTTCGAGCGCGGCCACGAGCGCGTGCCCCATCTCCGCGAACTGCAGCAGGTGCTGCGGCTCGCAATCGACGTTCGCGCCGAGGTCCAGCATCATCGTGTAGCCGGTCGGGTTCGGCAGCGCGAACGCGATCGCGGGCCGCTCGATGCCGGGCAGCGTCTTGAGTACGTAACGGGAAACGGCCATCAGCGCGCCGGTATTGCCGGCGGAGATGCAGGCCTGCGCCGCGCCGTCCTTGACGTGGTTGAGCGCGACACGCATCGAAGAATCCTTCTTCTTGCGCAGCGCCACTTCGACAGGGTCGTCCATCGCCACGACTTCGGTGGCGGGCACGATGGTCAATGCGGGATCGTCGAGGGCTTTCAGCTTTTTCAGCTGGGCGCGGATTGCGCTTTCGATGCCGACGAGCATCAGGTGCGCATCGGGATGCGCGCGGACGAACTTGACTGCCGCGGGAACGGTCACGGACGGGCCGTGGTCGCCTCCCATGCAATCGATAGTGAGCTTTACGGTCATGGAATGCGACGAATTTCAGGCACAAAAAAGCGGCAGTTGAATGCCGCCTTTTTGTTGCGCCAGGAAAGTGTCAAGCGAACCAGTTGTCACGCGAACGGCGAACGTAGCGCGCAACGCGTGACTTGACGCTTAGTCGTTCTTCGTCTTGACGACTTTCTTGCCGCGATAGTAGCCGTTCGGGCTGACGTGGTGACGCAGATGCACTTCACCCGTGCTCGGCTCGACTGCCAGCGGCGACGCCGTCAGGAAATCGTGCGAACGATGCATGCCGCGCTTCGACGGCGACTTCTTGTTTTGCTGGACTGCCATGACTAACTCCTAAATAATTTTCCGGATTCTAACACAGCCCGATCCGGCGCTTAACTACCCTGGCCCAAAGCCCTTACGCCTTCCCGCGCCACAACTGCTTAGTGTTTCTTGGTGCCGTCACCGTCCTTCTTCAGCGCTTGCAGCGCTGCGAACGGATTCGGCCGTTTGCCTTCGCCCTCGGCTTCGCCGGACTCTTCGCCCGCCTCTTCCTCAGGACCGCTCGCACCCGACACGAGGCTTTCGTGAACTGCCGGGCAAACCTCGTGCTTGGGCACGAGCGGCAACGAAAGCAGCAATTCCTCTTCGATCAAGTCGACGAGATCGAACTGGCGTGAGCCCACGATCACATCGGCTTCATCGTCGTCGAGCGGAAATTCTTCAGCTTCTTCTTCGGTCGCGACGACCCGGTACACCATGTCGACGCCGAACGTCTGGTCGTACGGCGTCACGCAGCGCTGGCACGTGAGCCATGCATGGCCATGTACCGCGAGGCGCAGATACGGCTGCTGCCCATCGGCGCCGTCGTCCTGCAACTCTTTCTGGGTGAACCCTTCCGCCTGCCACGTGAAGACCGTGTCGCGATCTGGCGCGTCCATCGGCACTTCGTTTAACATGCGCGGCAGTTGCGAAAGGTGCACCGCACCTGCTGCCTGCCGCCCGCTGCGGGCGAATTCGAACAGGTCGACTGCGTGCGGATCAAGTGGTGCCGCAGCAGGTTTGCCAGAAGAAGTGTTCATGTGCGCTCCTGCCTACAGGCTGACTTGCGAATCCGGCTTGGCGCCGCTCACGTACGGCTCATCCGCGGATGACGTACTTTACTTCCGAAGACCCGACAGGCGCCACCAACACGGAAGCCTGTCGACGAAAAGCGGGAAAGCATACCTGTTTTACCTTTTGCGGTCAATCACTTAAGCTTGCGTCCGCGCAACGCCGCACAACACCTCACGACTCACCGATCCAACCGACCATGCCGGAAACCGTTTGCCGCCTGCCGCGGCTGATTCTTGCCTCCAGTTCCCGCTACCGCCGCGCGCTCCTCGAGCGCCTCGGTGTACCGTTCGACGTCGTGTCGCCCGACCTCGACGAAACCCCGCTCGACGGCGAAACACCCGCCATGACCGCCCTGCGCCTCGCCGGCGCGAAAGCGCGCGCCGTCGCCGCGACGATCGACGCGCCGGACGGCGTGCTCGTGATCGGGTCGGACCAGGTCGCGACCTTCGACGGGCTTCAGATCGGCAAGCCCGGCACGCACGAGCGTGCGCTCGCGCAACTCGTGTCGATGCAGGGCCGCGAAGTCGAATTCCACAGCGCGCTCTGCCTGTACGACAGCCGCACGGGCGAAGCCCAGGTCGAGGACGTCGTCACGCGCGTGCGTTTCCGCACGCTGTCCGAGGCCGAACTCGACGCGTACCTGCGCGCGGAGACGCCATACGACGTGGCCGGCAGCGCGAAGTCCGAAGGGCTCGGCATCGCGCTGCTCGACGCGATCGACTCGGACGACCCGACCGCGCTCGTCGGCCTGCCGTTGATCGCGCTCACGCGGATGCTGCGCGCCACGGAATTCCCTTTGTTTGCAACCAACCGTGGAGACCGCGCATGACGGCCGGCACGCTTTACCTCGTCCCGAACACGCTCGGCGAAGGCGACGAATCGATGCTCGCCGCCGTGCTGCCCGCGGCCGTTCAGGCACGCGCCGGCACGCTCGGTTATTACATCGGCGAAAACGCGAAAACGACGCGTGCGTTCCTGAAGAAGATCGGCACGACGCGCCCGATCCAGGAAATCGAGATCAGCGAGCTGAACGTCAATACGCCGGCCGGCCAAATCGACCGGCTGCTCGCGCCCGTGCTGGCCGGCGCGGACGCCGGTCTCGTGTCCGAGGCCGGCTGCCCGGCCGTCGCCGACCCCGGCGCACTGCTGGTTCGCCGCGCGCACGAGCGCGGCGTGAAGGTCGTGCCGCTCGTCGGACCGAGTTCGATCCTGCTCGCGCTGATGGCGTCAGGCCTGAACGGCCAGAGCTTCGCGTTCAACGGCTACCTGCCGGTCGACGCGGCCGCACGCGCGAAACGCCTGCGCGAACTCGAGCAGTTGTCGCGCAAGGCGCGCCAGACGCAGATCTTCATTGAAACGCCATACCGGAATCAGGCGATGCTCGACACACTCGTCGCGACTTGCGCGCCGTCGACGCAGATCTGCGTCGCGGCCGACCTGACCCTCGCAACCGAGACGATCGCGAGCCGCACCGTGGCGGACTGGAAAAAGGCGCCTGCACCCAATCTGCACAAGCGCCCCGCGATCTTCCTGCTGCTCGCGAACTGACGCCACGGCCGGCGGCTGACGCGCGGGCCATGGCGGCCCGCCGGCCGCCGCTCAGCGCAAGTTGAACGACGCGCCGCCGGCCGTGAGCGCCTTCATCGCGGCGCCGCCAACGGCCGCGCCGAACTTGCGCGCAACGCGGTTCGTCAGGCTTTCCTTCACCGTGTAGTCGACGAGATCGGGCGCTTTCAGCACGTCGCGCGCGACCGTGTCGGTCGTGCCGTAGCCGTCGGCGAGCCCGAGCTCGACGCTCTTCTCGCCGGTCCAGAACAGGCCCGAGAACATGTCGGGCGTCTCGTGCAGCCGCTTGCCGCGGCCATCCTTCACGGCCTTGATGAACTGCGCGTGCACCTGGTCGAGCAACGCCTGCGCATGCGCGTCCATCTTCGGCGTCTCCGGCGAGAACGGATCGTAGAAGCCCTTGTTTTCGCCCGACGTATGCAGGCGCCGCTCGACGCCGAGCTTGCCCATCAGCCCCGTGAAGCCGAAACCGTCCATCAGCACGCCGATCGACCCGACGATGCTCGCCTTGTCGACGAAGATCTTGTCGGCCGCGGCCGCGATGTAATAACCGCCCGACGCGCACATGTCGGTCACGACCACGTACAGCGGCTTGTCCGGGTGCTTCGCGCGCAGCCGCCGGATCTCGTCGTAGACCATGCCGGCCTGGACCGGACTGCCGCCCGGGCTGTTGATCCGCAGCACGACGCCGGCCGTGCCGTCGTCGTCGAACGCGGCGTCGAGCGCCGTGTTGATGTCATCGGCGTTCGCGTTGACGCCGGCCGCGATCTCGCCGTCGATCGTGACGAGTGCCGTATGCCGGCCGCTCGACGAAAATTTCGAATCGCTCGAGAAATCGATCAGCGCGAACGCGAACAGCACGAACACGCCGAGGAACGCGAAGCGAAAGAAGATCTTCCAGCGACGCGCGGCGCGCTGTTCCTTGACCGCCGCGAGCGCGATCCGCTCGAGCGCCGCGCGCTCCCAGTTCGGTTCGCGGCTGTCGGGACGGGAGGAGGATTCCGGGGAATTCGGTTGGTCGGCCATGCAATATTGTCGTTAGTCGGTCGTAGCGGGAACGGCGGGACGCAGGTCGGCGTCGGGCACCCAGAATACCGCACGCCCGTCCGGCGTGTCGCGCTCGTCGACCTCGACCGGCCGCAGGCGGGCGCCGCGGCACGGGCCGCCGACGCACTTGCCGGTATCCGGCGCATAGATCGCGCCGTGCGTCGCGCACATCAGGTAGAGGCCCGACGACTCGAAGAACTGCCCTTCGGCCCAGTCGAGTTCCATCGGCACGTGCGCGCAGCGGTTCAGGTAGCCGTAGGCGCGACCGTCGTAGCGCACGAAGAACACGACGGCCTGCTCGCCGCGCAGCGTCGCGTCGACGCGCACGCCGGCGCCGCCGTCGGCCAGCGCGTCCGATGCGCACACGCGCACGGCGTCCGGTGCCGCGCTCATGCGTGCTCCCGCAGCCACGCAGCCAGCGCGACGACGTCCGGCGCGACGAAGCGCGGCGTGAGCGCCGCCAGCGCATCGGCCGTGTGCGCGCCGTACGCGACGCCGACGCCGGCCGCTCCGGCGCTCGCGGCCATCTGCAGGTCGTGCGTCGTGTCGCCGATCATCACGGTACGCGACAGATCCTGCCCCAGTTCCCGAGTCAGTTCCTGCAGCATCGCCGGATGCGGCTTCGAGAACGTCTCGTCCGCACAGCGCGTCGCATCGAACAGGCTCGTCAGCTTCGACTGGTCCAGCACGCGATTCAGCCCGACCCGCCCCTTGCCGGTCGCGACGGCGAGCAGGTAGCCCGTGTCGCGCAACTCGGCGAGCAGTTCGCGCACGCCGGCGAACAGCTCGATGCGCTGGTCGTCGAGCAGATAGTGAAAGCGGTAGCGCTCGGCCAGCCGCGGATAGTCGGACGGATCGAGGGTCGGAGCGGTAATCTGCAGCGCATCGCGCAGGCCGAGGCCGATCACGTAGCGCGACGCCTCGTCGGACGGCGTGGGCAGGCCGAGATCGCGGCATGCGGCCTGGATGCTGTGCGCGATGTGCGCAGTCGAATCCATCAGCGTGCCGTCCCAGTCGAAGACGATCAGGTCAAATTGCTGTCGAGCCATGCGGTTCAGGCGGTATCGCGCAGTGCGCTGAGTTGGTCGAGAAAGCGCCGGCATTCGTCCGGCAGCGGCGCATCGAACTGCAGTGCCTCGCCGGTCAGCGGATGAGCGAGCCGCAGCCGGTATGCATGCAGGAACATCCGTTTCAACGACGGCTGCGCGTTCGCGCGTGCCAGCGCCTTGTTCAATGCGAAATCGCCATACTTGGCGTCGCCGGCGATCGGCAGGCCGAGATGCGCGAGGTGCACGCGGATCTGATGGGTCCGACCCGTTTTGAGTTCCGCTTCGACGAGCGCGTAGTCGGGCCAGCGGTCGATGAGGTTGAACACCGTATGCGACGGCAGCCCGTCGTCCTGCACGCGCACGCGGCGCTCCCCTTCCGGGGTCGAATACTTGAACAGCGGCACCTTCACCGCGCGACGGCGGCCCCAGTCGGACTGCCATTCGCCGTGGCCGCAGGCGAAGTAGCGCTTGTCCATCCGGTTCTCGCGGATCTGTTCGTGCAGGCCCACGAGCGCCGTGCGCTTCTTCGCGAGCATCAGGATCCCGGAGGTCTCGCGGTCGAGCCGGTGCACGAGTTCGAGGAATTTCGCGCGCGGGCGCGCCTGGCGCATCTGCTCGATCACGCCGAACGCGACACCGCTGCCGCCGTGCACCGCGACCCCGGCCGGCTTGTTGATGACGAGCATCGCATCATCCTCGTACAGCACGTCGAAATTCGCGGGCGGCACGACCGGCGTGTCGGCGCGCGCGAGGTCCGCCGCCGCCACGCGCACCGGCGGCACGCGGACGATGTCGCCGTCCGCGAGGCGATACTGCGCATCGACCCGGCCCTTATTCACACGCACTTCGCCACTGCGGAGGATCCGGTAAATATGGCTTTTCGGCACGCCCTTACAGACGCGCAACAGGAAGTTGTCGATCCGCTGACCGGCCGAGTTTTCGTCGATCTGGATCATCGATACCTGGCCGCTTGCGACCGAATTCTGGGATATTTTGCCTAACTCATTCATACTGAATATAATTTTGCCCAGCCTGACGTTGAGGGTGGCCTGATCGGCCGGCCCCGACCGAGTCGGGCAAGGCGCAAGCGGAAACCGTTATTTTACTTGCGCCGGGGGTCCGCTGCTCGCCCCTAATCAAAGAGATGCAGCAAGTTGCACGCACGGCGCCGACCGTCGGCAAGGATCGCGCCCACAGGCGGATTCGGTCGGCAAGGCGCCGCGGTAACGGAAAGTTGGTTGAAAAGAATTTGATCGGCAGCCCGACGGCGCGAAGTGCGTCCGCAGGCTGCAGGTTGCGAAAATTACGGCGTTGCGCCCGATTTGGCCCCGCGAAGCGTGCGGGGCTTGGCGACGTCAAACCAGGGAAGTACACCCCAAGCGGGAAAGTCGGGCTGGATTCGATACTCCCCGCTGCGGCCCAAGCCGCAGCATCTGCCGCCCGTCGGCGCGCGCGACGCATTGCGCGCGCCCGTGGCAATGCCCGGACTCAGGCTTAGCGCGCTTTTGCAGCGTGCGGTGTGTGAACGCCGTGCTTTGAAGCCGTATTCGCAGGTGCCCTACGGCCGCCGGCCCCGTCTATCGGGCCCAAGCGCCTCTTCAGGCAATTCTCCCCGCCATCGTTCCCGCTCCAGCGTGCTTGTGACAACACAACAAGGTGCGGCCTGCCGTCGTTCCCGCTCTCGCGACTGACAACCGCGAAGCGCCGGCGCGGAGCTGCCTGGAGTCGTTCATGAAACGCATGCTGTTCAATGCGACGCAGCAGGAGGAGCTGCGCGTCGCCATCGTCGATGGGCAAAAGCTCATCGATATCGACATCGAAACAGCCGGGCGCGAACAGCGCAAAGGCAATATCTACAAAGGTGTCATCACCCGCATCGAGCCGTCGCTCGAAGCGTGCTTCGTCAACTACGGCGAAGATCGCCACGGTTTCCTGCCGTTCAAGGAAGTTGCCCGCCAGTACTTCAAGGAAGGCATCGACATGCGCTCCGCGCGCATCCAGGATGCCCTGCGCGAAGGTCAGGAACTGATCGTCCAGGTCGAGAAGGAAGAGCGTGGCAACAAGGGCGCCGCCCTCACGACCTTCATCTCGCTCGCCGGTCGTTATCTGGTGCTGATGCCGAACAATCCGCGCGGCGGCGGTGTGTCGCGCCGGATCGAGGGTGACGAGCGCCAGGAACTGCGCGAGACGATGTCGCAACTGCAGATTCCCGACGGGATGAGCATGATCGCCCGTACCGCGGGCATCGGCCGCAGCGCCGAGGAACTGCAGTGGGACCTGAACTACCTGCTGCAGCTGTGGCGCGCGATCGAAGCGGCATCGCAAAGCGGCAATTCCGGCCAGCCGATGCTGATCTACCTGGAATCGAGCCTCGTGATCCGCGCGATCCGGGACTATTTCCAGCCCGATATCGGCGAAATCCTGATCGACACGACCGAGATCCACGATCAGGCCCGTGCGTTCATGGACATCGTGATGCCGGACAACGTGTCGAAGGTGAAGCGCTACCACGACGACGTGCCGCTGTTCTCCCGCTTCCAGATCGAGCACCAGATCGAAACGGCCTACTCGCGCACGGTGCCGCTGCCTTCCGGCGGCGCGATCGTGATCGACCACACCGAAGCGCTCGTCGCGATCGACGTGAACTCGGCGCGCGCGACCAAGGGCGCGGACATCGAGGAAACGGCAACCCGCACGAACCTCGAAGCGGCCGACGAAGTCGCCCGCCAGCTCCGCCTGCGCGACCTCGGCGGCCTGATCGTGATCGATTTCATCGACATGGAATCGGCGAAGAGCCAGCGCGAAGTCGAGCAGCGCCTGAAAGACGCGCTCAAGCATGACCGCGCCCGCGTGCAGATGGGCAAGATCTCCCGCTTCGGCCTGATGGAGCTGTCGCGCCAGCGTCTGCGCCCGGCCCTGTCGGAAGGCAGCCACGTGACCTGCCCGCGCTGTAACGGCACCGGCCACATCCGCGATACCGAATCGTCCGCGCTGCAGGTCCTGCGGATCATTCAGGAAGAAGCGATGAAGGAAAACACCGCGGCGATCCACTGCCAGGTGCCGGTCGAGGTGACCGCCTTCCTGCTCAACGAAAAGCGTCAGGAAATCAACAAGATCGAGTCGCGCTTCAAGGTCGGCATCGTGCTGATCCCGAACAAGCACCTCGACACGCCGCACTACAAGCTCGAGCGCCTGCGCCATGACGACGCGCGCCTCGACGATCCGCGCGCCTCGTGGAAGATGGCCGAGGAAGCGGCTCGCGAACTCGAGTCGGAAACCGGCTACAGCAAGCGCACGGCCGACGTGAAGCCGAAGCAGGAAGCCGCGGTCAAGGGCATCACGCCCGAGCGCCCGGCACCGACCCCGGCACCGCAGCGCCCGGTCGAGCCCGTTGCGGCGCCCGCACCGGTCGCCGCGGCAAGCGGCGGCTTCATCGGCTGGCTGAAGGGCCTGTTCGGCGTGTCGTCGGCTCCGGCGCCCGCACCGGTTGCTCCGGCACCGGCGAAGGAGCAGACAGCCCGTCCGGCGCGCGAGCGTACCGAGAAGACCGAGCAGCGCGGCGGCGATCGCAACCGCAACCGTCGCGGCGGCGCCCAGCAGGCACAAGGCGGCCGCGACCAGGCCGCGGCAGGCCGTGGCCAGCCGCAACGCCTGGAACGCGAAGGCAAGGAAGCGCGCGAACCGCGTGAAGGCCGTGAACCGCGCGAGGCCCGTGAACCGCGTGAAGGTCGCGAGAACCGTGAGGGTCGTGAAGGCCGCGAGGGACGCGAAGGTCGCGAGGGCCGTGGCCAGCGTGAAGGCCGCGAACCGCGCGAGCCGCGTGAAAGCCGTGAGCCGCGCGAACCGCGTGAGAACCGCGAACCGCGCGAGCGTGCCGAGCAGCCGGAAGCCGTCGACGCAGCCGGCCGTGGCGAGCGCCAGGAACGCGGCGAGCGTCGCGAGCGCGGCGAACGCCGCAAGCCGACCCAGCATGCGGCCACGCTCGAGACCGTCACCCGTGGCGAAAACCATCCGGAATCGGAAGCCGACAAGGCTGTCGCGGAAGCGCTGCCCGGCGCCGACCTGACCGCCGACGCGGAAGCCGTCGCGCGTGACGGCGAGGAACGTCGTCGTCGTCGTCGCGGCCGCCGTGGCGGTCGTCGCGAGCGTGACGAAGACGGCGCACTCGTCGACCAGGCCGAGCAAGGCACGGATGGCGAAACCGCAGCGCAAACCGTGACGCCGGCAGCACCGGTCGCCGCCGAACCGGCTCACACGGCCGCACCGGCAGTCGTCGCGGCCGTGGCCGCGGCAGGCGCCGTCGCCGTCGAAGCAGCGGTCGAGCACCATGCCGAACCGGTCGCACCGGCCGCGGTCGAGCCGCAACCGGCACCGGTACACGTCGAAGCGGCTCCGGCCGCTCCGGTCGAGCCGGTCGTTGCAGCCCAAGCTGCAGAACCGGCACCGGTCGCACCGGCCGTCGATACGGAAGCCGGTCCGGCCCCGGTCGCGGTTTCGCCGACCGACGCGTTCGAAGTGCCGGCAGTGCCGATCGCTGTCGAGGCGCCGCAGTCCGCGCCCGTCGAGCAAGCCGCACCGGCGGTGACGATCGAAGCCGCTCCGGTGGCTGTCGAGCCGGCACCGGTCGAAGCGGCGCCGGTCGAGGCCGTTGCAGCACCGGTACCGGCACCGGCTCCCGCGCAACCGGCCGCCGCGCCCGCTTCGGCGAGCCTGGATGTCGTGCTGGAGCAGGCCGGTCTCGTCTGGGTGAACACGGACGCCGACAAGTTTGCCGCTGCGCAAGAAGCCGCGTCGCGACTCCCGCGTCCGGCCCGCGTGCCGCGCGAACGCAAGGCGCTGCCGGCGGCCGATTCGGCCCCGATGCAGCAGGTCGAAACGACGCACCACTAACCGGCGCATCGCCCAACCAGGAAAAGCCCGCCTCCGGCGGGCTTTTTCACGTCCGCGCTGCGGGTTTCCGCCCACCGGTCCGGTCGGCCGCTTGCGGCTAAAATACAGGTCTGGCTCGCACTTCTTTCAACATGTCCCGACGCATCATTCCTCTCGCCGACGTCAGCGGGATGCCGGACGTCTCCGGCGTCGCGCATGCCCCTGACGGCACGCTGGCCGACACGTTCGCCAGGCCGCTGCGCGACCTGCGCATTTCGGTGACAGATCGCTGCAACTTCCGCTGCGTGTACTGCATGCCGCGTGCCGTGTTCGACAAGGACTACCCGTTCCTGCCGCACAGCGCGCTGCTCACGCACGAGGAAATCGAACGCGTGGCGCGACTCTTTGTCGCACATGGCGTCGAGAAGATCCGCATCACGGGCGGCGAACCGCTGCTGCGCAAGAATCTCGAATTTCTGATCGAGCGCCTCGCGCGCATGACGACGCACGACGGCCGCCCGCTCGACCTGACGCTGACGACCAACGGCTCGCTGCTCGCGCGCAAGGCGCGCGCGCTGAGGGACGCCGGCCTCACGCGCGTGACGGTCAGCCTCGACGCGCTCGACGAAACGCTGTTCAAGCGCATGAACGATGCCGAGTTCGCGAGCGCCGACGTACTCGACGGCATCTTCGCCGCCCAGGCCGCGGGCCTCGCGCCGATCAAGGTCAACATGGTCGTGAAGCGCGGCACCAACGACAGCGAGATCCTGCCGATGGCCGAGCGTTTCCGCGGCACCGGCGTGGTCCTGCGTTTCATCGAATACATGGACGTCGGCACGTCGAACGGCTGGAACATGACCGAGGTGCTGCCGTCGGCGGACGTCGTCGCACGCATCGCCGAACATTTCCCGCTCGTGCCGCTCGAGCCGCACACGGCGGCCGAAACCGCGCAGCGCTGGGGTTATGCGGACGGCAGCGGCGAGATCGGCGTGATCTCGAGCGTCACGCAGGCCTTCTGCGGCGACTGTACGCGCGCGCGGCTGTCGACCGAAGGCAAGCTGTACCTGTGCCTGTTCGCGTCGACGGGTCACGACCTGCGTGCGCTGGTGCGCGGCGGCGCGAGCGACGCCGAGATCGCGACCGCGATTGCGCGCATCTGGCAGGCCCGTACCGACCGCTATTCGCAACTGCGCGGCAGCGCGTCGGCCGAAGCCGCCCCCGACGGCACGGCCAAGCGCGTCGAAATGTCGTATATCGGCGGCTGACGCACACCGCCCGTTCCCCTTTCCGCGTTCGCCCGATGCCCGCTTCCGCCTCTCCTTCGATCGCCGGCCTGCTGCTCGCAGGCGGGCGCGCCACGCGCATGGACGGCGTCGACAAGGGGCTGCAGCTGCTCGACGGCACCCCGCTCGCACTGCACGTGCTGCGCCGGCTCTCGCCGCAGGTCGACGAGACGCTGATCAGCGCGAATCGCCATGCCGACCGTTATGCCGAACTCGGCGCGCCGTTCGACGCGCGCATCGTGGCCGACGAAACGCCCGACTTCCCCGGCCCGCTCGCGGGCCTGCTCGCCGGCATGCGGGCGGCGCGCGCGCCGCTCGTCGCGTGCTCGCCGTGCGACACGCCCTATCTGCCCGCCGACCTCGTCGCGCGGCTGCATGCGGCGCTCGACGCGCAGCAGGCCGACGTCGCGATGGCGGTGACCGTCGACGCACAGCAGACGCGCTCGCCGCAGCCGACGTTCGCGCTGCTGCGCACGTCGCTGGCCGACGATCTCGCCGCCCGGCTCGCGGCCGGCGACCGCAAGGTGCGTGCGTGGTACGCACGCCACAAGACGGTCGAAGTCGAGTTTCACGACGAGCGTGCGTTTTACAATGCCAACTCCTGGCAGGAACTCGCCGCGCTGGCCCGCCGCTGACGGCCCCGCACCGTTCCCGCCCGGCCGCCCACCGCACGCGAAACCCGCGCCCAGGCATCCTCCTCGCGCCACCGGCCACGAACCCGATACGCCTTGCGGCGCAGTCCGACTGATGATCACGCAATCCTCGCCCGCTTCCCGATCCGCACCCGATTCCGATGCTCCGCTGTCGCTCGACGACGCGCGCTCGCTCGCGTGCCGCTTCGCGGTGCCCGTCGATGCGTGCGACACGGTGACGCTGCGCGATGCGCTCGACCGCGTACTCGCGGCCGACGTGAACGCACCGTTCGACATCCCCGCGTACGACAACTCGGCGATGGACGGGTATGCGTTCGACGGTGGCGCCGGCGCGTACGCGTCGCCACCGGGAGATGTCGCGCTGACGGTCGCCGGTACCTCGCTCGCCGGCCATCCGTTCGACGGCGCCGTGGCGGCCGGCTCATGCGTTCGCATCATGACGGGCGCACCGATGCCGGCCGGGTGCGACACGGTGATTCCGCAGGAACGCGTGCGCGTCGACGGCGACACGATCCGTTTCGCCGCGCACGACGTTGCGCGCGGCGCGAACTGCCGCAAGGCCGGCGAGGATCTCGCGCGCGGCGCCTGCGCGCTCGCCGCGGGCCGCATCCTGCGGCCGGCCGATCTCGGCCTGCTCGCGTCGCTCGGCATCACCGACGTCACGGTACGCCGCCGCGTGCGCGTCGCCGTATTCTCGACCGGTGACGAACTGCGCGAGCCCGGCGAACCGCTCGGCCGCGGCGCGCTGTACGACAGCAATCGCGGGATGCTGATCGCGATGCTCGAAAGGCTGCACGTCGACACGGTCGATCTCGGGATCGTCCGCGACGATCCGGCCGCGCTCGAAGCCGCGTTGCGCGACGCCGTCGCCGCGCAGGCCGACGCGGTGATCACGTCGGGCGGCGTATCGGTCGGCGAAGCCGACTTCACGCGCGACGTGATGGCACGGCTCGGCGACGTGACGTTCGCAAGCCTCGCGCTGCGGCCCGGCCGGCCGCTCGCGTGCGGCACGCTCGCACGTGCGGCCGACGGCGCCGGTCACGCGCTGTTTTTCGGGCTGCCCGGCAATCCGGTCGCATCCGCCGTGACGTTCTACGCGATCGTGCGCCCCGCGCTGCTGACGCTGGCCGGCGCGCAGACACCACCGCCGGCGATGTACACGGCCATCAGCACGCAGGCGCTGAAGACGCGTCCGGGCCGCACCGAATACCTGCGCGGCATCGCGACGCGCGCCGCCGACGGCTGCTGGCACGTCGCGCCGGCCGGTTCGCAGAGTTCCGCGTCGCTGAGCGGCCTCGCGGCCGCCAACTGTTTCATCGTTCTGGGCCACGATACCGCGGCAGTCGACGCGGGCGCCCCGGTCGACATCCTGCCGCTCGACGGCCTGATCTGAATTCCACAATCGGTATATCTCTACGGGGGCAATCCGCACATGAAAAAACAAATCTCGTCCATCGCCGCGGGACAGACCGCGAAGGCGCTGATCCTCGTCTACCTGACGTTCAGCGTACCGATCGTGCTGCTCGGCATTCTCGTCGCGTATATCCGCTACGGCATGGTCGAACTGAGCACGATCCTGAGCGCGCTGCTGCTGAACGCGATCCTCGGCTTCGTGCTGCTGTGGATCGCATGCCACGCATACAACTGGGTCGCGTCGCGCTTCGGCGGCATCGAGATCGTGCTGTCCGATCCGCCGGAGGAAGCGTGAGCGACACGCCGCTGATCCGCACGGCCGACGCGCGCGACGTCGGCGCGATCCTCGCGCTGATGCACGAGCTGGCCGAGTTCGAGAAGCTCACGCACCTGTTCGTCGCGACCGAAGCGGACCTCGCCGACGCGCTGTTCGGCGAGCGGCCCGCGGCTGAAGCGCTCGTTGCCGAGCGCGGCGGCGCGATCGTCGCGTATGCGCTGTTCTTCCACAACTATTCGACGTTCCTCGGCCGTCGCGGCCTCTATCTCGAGGATCTGTACGTGCAGCCGTCGCAGCGCGGCACGGGCCTCGGCACCGCGATGCTGCGTCGCCTCGCGGCACTGGCCGTCGAGCGCCGCTGCGGGCGCTTCGAATGGTCGGTCCTCGACTGGAACCAGCCCGCGATCGATTTCTACGAAAAGATGGGCGCAACCGTGCTGCCCGACTGGCGCATCGTTCGCGTGACGGGCGACGCGCTGGACACGCTCGCCGGTCATTGAGCGCGGGCCGGCCGCACCGGCGATCGCTTCAAAGGAAAACGGGCGCCGCGGCGCCCGTTTTGTCTTTCCAGCCGGTGTCGGCAACGCGCGTCACGCGTCGTCCGCATCGGCGCCATCGGTGCCTTCCTCGCCGAGCAGCCCGGCCGCCGTGTCGCCCGGCAGCGCCTCGACCTGCTTCAGCTTGCGGTTCATCACGCGCGTGCGCTGCTCGGCGGCCTCGATCGAACGCGTGACCGTTTCGAGCTGCGACTTCGTGCGCGCGAGCACGTCGCCGAACTTGCCGAACTCCGTCTTTACCGCGCCGAGCACCTGCCACACCTCGCTCGACCGCTGCTCGATCGCAAGCGTACGGAACCCCATCTGCAGACTGTTCAGCAGCGCGGTGAGCGTCGTCGGCCCGGCGATCGTCACGCGATAGTCGCGCTGCAGCAGATCGGTCAGCCCCGGGCGGCGCAGGATTTCCGCGTAGAGCCCCTCGGTCGGCAGGAACAGCAGCGCGAAATCGGTCGTGTGCGGCGGTGCGACGTATTTCTCGGCGATCGTGCGCGCTTCCAGCCGCACGCGCGCCTCGAGCGCACGGGCCGCCTCCTCGACGGCCGCCGCATCGGCACGTTCCTGCGCATCGATCAGCCGCTCGTAGTCTTCGCGCGGGAATTTCGCGTCGATCGGCAGCCACACCGGCGGCGCATCGCGCGTGCCGGCATCGCGGCCCGGCAACCGGATCGCGAACTCGACGCGCTCGGTGCTCTTCGGCACCGTCGCGACGTTCTTCGCGTACTGGTCGGGCGTCAGGATCTGTTCGAGCAGCGCCTCGAGCTGCACTTCGCCCCAGGTGCCGCGGGTCTTCACGTTGGTCAGCACCTTCTTCAGGTCGCCGACGCCCGCCGCGAGCGTCTGCATCTCGCCGAGCCCGCGATGGACCTGCTCGAGCCGGTCCGATACGAGCTTGAACGATTCGCCGAGCCGGTGCTCGAGCGTCGCGTGCAGTTTCTCGTCGACCGTGCGGCGCATTTCCTCGAGCTTCGCCGCGTTGTTGGTCTCGATTTCCTTCAGCCGCTGTTCGAGCGTCGCGCGCACCTCGCCGATCCGGCGGTCGTTCGCCTCGGTCAGCTGCGTGAGCTGCCGGTTCAACGTATCGCCGAACAGCCTGAGCGCGCCCGTCTGCTCCTCGCGCGCCTGCTGCGCCTGGCGCTGCACGCTCTCGCGCATCGCGTCGAACTGCTGCGCATTGCCGGCGACGAGCTTGCCGAGCTGCTGCGCGAAGCCCTCGATCTGGTTGTTCTGCACGGTCGCCACGCTCGTCAGCTGCGCGGCGAGCGTCTGCTGAAGCTGCGCGAAGCTGCCGGCCAGCTCGGTGCGCGAGCCGCGCGCGTTCTCGACGATCTCGCCGCGCAATTCGCGCTCAAGCCGCTCGACCGCACGCGACTGCGCATGCGCGGCGTCCTCGATCTGGTCGCCGAGGACCGCCACATCGTCGTGGCGGCCGCCGCCACGCACGAGCGCGACGATCGCCACCGCGAGCGCGATGGCCAGCACGACGACCGCCGCAAGCAACAACGTCATCGTCATGCGCGCGGCTTCCCGATCACGTCAGGGTTGATCGGATTCGGCGGCTGCCCCGCGCGCGGCCCCTCGCCCAGCGCGGCGATCAGGTTGTCGGCGGCAAGGTTCGCCATCGCGCGACGGGTCTTTTCGGTCGCGCTCGCGATATGCGGCGTCAGCACGACGTTCGGCACCTCGAGCAGCGCCGGATGCACGGCCGGCTCGCCTTCGTACACATCGAGGCCGGCCGCGGCGATCGTCCCGTCGCGCAGCGCGACGGCCAGCGCCGCGTCGTCGACGATCCCGCCGCGCGCGATGTTGGTCAGCGTCGCGGTGGGCTTCATTTTCGCGAGCTCGGCCGCGCCGATCGTGTGATGGTTCTCCTTCGTGTACGGCAGCACGAGCACGACGTGATCGGCGCGCGCGAGCAGCGCATCCTTCGACACGTATTCGGCATTCAGCTCGGCCTCGATCTCGGGCGCGACCCGCGACCGGTTGTGATAGATCACCTGCATCCCGAAGCCGCGCGCGCGACGCGCGAGCGCCTGGCCGATGCGGCCCATCCCGATGATGCCGAGCGTCGATCCGTAAATGTCGCTGCCGAGAAAACCGTCGTACGCCCACTTCTGCCAGTGGCCGGCACGCAACCAGTGTTCGGATTCGGCAATACGGCGCGCGGCAGCCATCATCAACGCCCAGCCGAAATCGGCGGTCGACTCGTTCAGCACGTCGGGCGTGTTGGTACCGAGCACGTTCGCCGCGTTGAACGCGGCCATGTCGAAGTTGTTGTAGCCGACCGCCATGTTCGCCACGACGCGCAGGCGCGGCGCCGCCGCGAGCGCCGCCGCGCCGACCGGGTCGCCCGCCGTCAGCGCGCCGTCCTTGTCGGCCAGACGCGCGGCGAGCGCGTCGGCGGCAAGCGCGTCGCCATTGTTCCAATCGACTTCGAAATACTGCTCGAGCCGTTCGATCACGTCCGGAAAGATCGGACGCGCGACCAGAATCTTCTGCATCGCCATCTCCGCATGCAGCAGGCCCGTCGCGGCACGCCGTGCGCCGCCGCGATCGCCCGCGCGAGGTTGAAAATCGTCAGCTTACGCCGGGAAGAAAAGCCACGACGTCAGCAGGAATACGGGTATCAGCACGACGAGCGCCCAGCCGAGATACGCGAAGAAGCTCGGCATCTTCACGCCGCGCGATTCGGCGATCGCCTTCACCATGAAGTTCGGCGCATTGCCGATATAGCTGTTTGCGCCCATGAACACCGCGCCCGCGGAAATCGCGGCGAGCGTCGAGGCGCCGGTCGTCATCAACGTCTGTGCATCGCCGCCCGCGAGGTTGAAGAACACGAGATAGGTCGGTGCGTTGTCGAGAAACGACGACAGGATGCCGGTCGCCCAGAAGTACATCGCGTCGATCGGCTTGCCGTCCGGCCCCGTGACGAGATGAACGATCTGCGCGAACGCGCCGTCCGCGCCCGCGCGCAGGATCACGATCACCGGCGCGATCGTCACGAAGATTCCCGCGAACAGCTTCGCGACTTCCTCGATCGGCGCCCAGTTGAACGCGTTGCCCTCGCGCGCCGAACGTGGCGTCAGCGCGAGCGACGCGAGCGTCACGACCACCAGCGAGACATCGCGCGCAAGGTTCTGCAGTGCGACGTGCGTGCCCCACACGTCGAACGTGATGCCCGGCTTCCAGATGCCGCTCATCAGCACGAGGGCGACCACGGCCAGCAGCAGCACAAAGTTGATCTTGCCGTCGATCGACAGCGCCGCGCCGTCGGGCGTCGGATCGAGCGCGGCCGGCCGCTCCTCGCCGCCCTTGCGGTAGAAGTACGTATCGAGCGCGAAGAACAGTGTGAGCAGCACGACGCAGATGAACAGCATCGGCAGCGCGAGATGCGTGGTCGTCCAGAAGAAGCTCACGCCGTTCAGGAAACCGAGGAACAGCGGCGGATCGCCGAGCGGCGACAGCGAACCGCCCGCGTTCGCGACGAGGAAGATGAAGAAGATCACGACGTGCACGACATGCTTGCGGTTGTCGTTGGCGCGCAGCAGCGGCCGGATCAGCAGCATCGCGGCGCCCGTCGTGCCCATCACGCTCGCGAGCAGCGTGCCGAGCGCGAGGATCGCAGTGTTCAGCTTCGGCGAGCCGTGCAGGTTGCCGTTCACGCAGATGCCGCCCGCGACCGTGTAGAGCGCGGTGAGCAGCACGATGAACGGGATGTATTCCTCGAGCAGCGCATGCACGAGCGTGCCGAACGCGGTGCCCGCGCCGAAGGCGAACGCGAACGGGATCAGGAACACGACCGCCCACCCGGCTGCGATCTTGCCGAAGTGGTGATGCCAGAACACCGGGGCGACGAGCGGGAACAGCGCGATGGACAGCAGGATCCCGGCGAACGGGATGCCCCAGAGCGCGGACAGCGTGGCACCGTCGAGCGTGGCGGCCGATGCGAGCGCAGGAACGGCGCCAAGCGCGATTCCCGACGCCATGCCCGCCCAGGCGGCATGTCGTTTCATGCAGAACTTCCTTGTTCGAGTGGTAGTGGATGCTGCGGGTGCGTCATGCGCCCCGTACGACGATCGCGTGAACGCGGTACGGGCCGTGCGCGCCCAGTACGATGGTCTGCTCGATGTCGCCCGTGCGCGACGGGCCCGACACGAAATTGACCGCGCGCGGCAATTCGCCGTGCTCCGTGCGGATCAGCGCGAACGCGTCTTCATGACCGGCAACGATCCGCGACGCGGGCACGATCGCGATGTGCGTCTCCGGCAGCAGGCCGGCCGACGCGTAGGTATCGGGGCCGGACAGCAGCACCAGCGAGCCCGTTTCGGCGGTCGCGCAAAAACAGCCGGTGAGGCCGACGAGATCGCCGTCGCGCGGCTTGCGGCATTCGACCGACAGGCCTGCGCCCGCCCAGTCGAGATCGGCCAGCGTGCGCCATGCGATGGCCTGCATCGGCAGGCCGTGAGCGGAAAGATAACGCGCGGCGGCGGCGGGTGCGTCGGCAAGCGTCGCGACTTCGTCGACCGTCGTCGACAGACGCGCGGCTTCTTCGACGAATGCGGCGACGAGATCGGCCGGCGCCGGCGGGCGCGGACCTTGCGGATGACGGGCGAGATAGTCGGCGACGCCGTCGTGCTCCGCTGCGTCGGGTTCGGCCGCGCGCCCCTGCGCCGCGCGGATGCGCGCGAGGATCTGGCGACGGGCAGCGGAAGTGTCCATGAACGGTCCTCGTGACGTTGGCGGGCGATACCGTCGGATTATACCGGCCGCCCTCGCCGCGCCGCAGCTTTGGCCGTCCGGCCGACGCTCACTTCGACGCGTCTTCCTCGACCGGCTGCGCGATGCCGAACACCTGGCGCAGGTACGCGAGATACGCCTTGTCGTCGCACATGCTCTTGCCCGGCGAATCCGACAGCTTCGCGACCGGCTGGCCGTTGCAGCGGACCATCTTGATCACGATCTGCAGCGGCACGTAGCCGAGATCGTTGGTGAGGTTCGTACCGACGCCGAACGCGAGCTTGCAGCGGCCGCGGAATCGTTCGTACAGCTGCATGACCTTCGGGATGTCGAGCGCGTCCGAGAACACCAGCACCTTGGTGCGCGGGTCGCAACGGTTCGCCTCGTAATGACGCAGCATCCGCTCGCCCCACTCGAACGGATCGCCCGAATCGTGGCGCGCGCCGTCGAACAGCTTGCAGAAGTACATGTCGAAGTCGTTCAGGAACGCATCCATCCCGTAGACGTCCGACAGTGCGATCCCGAGGTCGCCGCGGTATTCCTTCGCCCACATCTCGAAGCCGTAGATCTGCGAATCGCGCAGCCGCGGGCCGAGCGCCTGGCACGCCTGCAGGTACTCGTGAGCCATCGTGCCGAGCGGCGTGATGTCGTGCTTCATTGCGTACAGCACGTTGCTCGTGCCCGCGAACTGCGGGCCGAGGCCGTCGCGCAGCGTGAGCGCGACCTCTTCGTGCCAGACCTTCGAGAAGCGCCGGCGCGTACCGTAGTCGGCGATCTTGCAGTCGGCGAACTCGGGTTTCGCGCCGAGCAGCTTGATCTTCTCGCGCAGTCGCTCGCGGCCTTCGCGATAGTCGGGCTCGCGCTGCGTGTTGCGGAAATAGACCTCGTTGACGATCGCGAGCACCGGGATCTCGAACAGGATCGTGTGCAGCCACGGCCCCGTGATCTCGATGTCGATCTCGCCGTTGCCCTTCGGCGACGGCGTGATCGAGATGTACTTTTCGTTCAGGTGGAACAGCGCGAGGAAGTCGACGAAATCGCTTTTGATGAAGCGCATCCGCCGCAGGTAGTCGAGTTCGACGTCGGTAAAACGCAGCGAGCACAGGCCGCGCACCTCGTCGCGGATCTCGTCGATGTACGGCACGAGATCGACGCCGGGCGTGCGGCACCGGAAACGGTATTCGACGCTTGCAGCGGGAAAGTGATGCAGGACGACCTGCATCATCGTGAACTTGTAGAGATCCGTGTCGAGCAGCGAAGTGATGATCATGTTTACGGCACCGCCAATATCGTGACAGGGCCCCGGCGCACCACGCGCCGCCCGGTCTGTCGGCCATGTTACCCGAATGCGTGCCCGACCATCGGGAAACCGCCTGCCGCCTTGTCGCGCCGGCGCACGGTGCGCGGGTTCCCGGTGGCGCGCCCCTTCGGCCCCTAGGCGGCCCCCCCCTGGGCGGGTCCCCATAAACTAATCACGAAACGATATAAGCCGGATAGCCGACCACGCCATGCGGGTTTTGCGCTTCAGTTACAATGCCGCTTTTGGCGCAAACGCCACCCCATATATACCGCCAAGCAGGAGCGTTTTAATGACTCACGTTGTGACCGAAGGCTGCATCAAGTGCAAATACACGGACTGCGTGGATGTGTGCCCGGTGGATTGCTTCCGTGAAGGTCCCAACTTTCTCGCCATCGATCCGGACGAGTGCATCGACTGCGCCGTGTGCGTCGCCGAATGCCCGACCAATGCGATCTATGCCGAAGAGGACGTTCCGGGCGACCAGCAGCAGTTCACCGAGCTGAACGCCGAGCTGGCAAAGGGCTGGCCGTCGATCACGAAGACCAAGCCGGCACCGGCCGATGCGGACGAGTGGAAGGACGTGCAGGACAAGCTGCACCTGCTCGAGCGCTGATCGCGCGGCGGCCGCAGAAATTTTTTGTTCGCTGCGGCCCAAAAGTATTGACAGGTTAGCGAACACTCCATACAATCTCGTTTCTCTGCTGTTTGTTCCCCGATAGCTCAGTCGGTAGAGCGCCGGACTGTTAATCCGTAGGTCCCTGGTTCGAGCCCAGGTCGGGGAGCCAAAAACGCAAATGCCCGTTGAAATTGAACGGGCTTTTTGCTGGTGACGCAAACGCAGATGTACCGATTTATTCCCCGATAGCTCAGTCGGTAGAGCGCCGGACTGTTAATCCGTAGGTCCCTGGTTCGAGCCCAGGTCGGGGAGCCAGACAGCGAAAGGCCCGTCATTCGACGGGCCTTTTGTTTTTCCGGCCGCCCTTGCGCCTTTCGTGGCCCGGCCGCGCGCATGCTAGAGTCTTCGTCCCGCATCCGTATCCGGTTCCATCGATGAAGCATCGCCTCCTTTCCTGCGCCCCCCTCGCCCTCCTGCTTTCCGCATTCGCCGCGGCACCGCTCGCGCACGCGGAGGAAGTCGGCAGCGTCAACACCCATTTCCGCGTAACGGGCTCCGACCGCGTGGTCGTCGAAGCGTATGACGATCCGGTCGTCCAGGGCGTGACCTGCTACGTGTCGCGCGCACGCACGGGCGGGATCAAGGGTACGCTCGGCGTCGCCGAGGATCCGAGCGAAGCGTCGATCGCGTGCCGGCAGGTCGGCCCGATCAGCTTCAAGGAGCCGCTCAAGCAGCAGACCGACGTGTTCAGCGAGCGCATGTCGTTCATCTTCAAGACGCTGCACGTCGTGCGCGTGGTCGACAAGAAACGCAACACGATCGTCTACCTGACCTACAGCGACCGCATCGTCAGCGGCAGCCCGAAGAACGCCGTCACCGCGGTGCCGATGCCGGCCGGCACGACGATTCCGGTCAAGTAAGGCCCGCACCGGACGGGCGCGCGAGCGATACACTGTCGGTTCGACCGCTCCCGCGCCCGATCATGTCCGCCACCCGCCTTCCCGACTCCGCACGCTACTGGCGCACGCCGCTGCTGCCGGATGCGGATCTCGTCACGGCCACCTATCGCGACCACACGTTCGCGCCCCACTGGCACGACGCGTACACGATTCCCGTGATTCTCGAAGGCGCGGAACGCTTCACCTATCGCGGCAGCGGTTATGTCGCCGAAACCGGCACCGTGCCCGTGATCAATCCCGGCGAAGTGCATACGGGTTCGCGCGCGGCCGACGAAGGCTGGTGCTACCGCGTGAGCTACATGCCGGTCGAATTCATCCGCGCACTCACGAGTGCGATCGCGGGCCGCCCGCAGGATGCGCCGTGGTTCGCCCCCGACGTGATTCGCGACGCCGATCTCGCGGCCCGGCTCACGCTTGCGCACCGGATGATGGAAGCCGGCAGCGAGCGCGCCCTGTCCTCGCATGCGCACGGGCAGGCGACCGACGATCCGGCATCCAACGCACCCCGCATCTACGATCCGCTCGCCGCCGAAATGGCGATGCTCGACGCGCTGTCGACGCTGATCGTGCGCCATGCCGACGCGCTGCCGCGACCGGCGCCGCTCGCCGCGGACGAACCGCGCGTCGAAGCGATGCGCGAGCGGCTCGCCGCCGATCTCACGTGCACCGTGACACTCGACGAAGTCGCGCAAGCGGCCGGCCTGTCGCCGTTCCACGCGGCGCGCCTGTTCACCCGCACGACCGGCATGCCACCGCATGCATGGCGCAACCAGTTGCGCTTGCAGCGCGCGCTGGCGCCGCTGCGCGCGGGCGTGCCCGTCGCCGATGTCGCGGCGGCCAGCGGTTTCGTCGACCAGAGCCACTTCACCCGGCATTTCAAACGGATGTTCGGCGTGCCGCCGGGGCGCTGGCAGGCAAGCTGACACGCGGCATCGCGCACCCCGCATCCGGCGGCCGCGCTACCACGCCCCCACGAGAGCAAGAACATACAAGCCGGCACACCGCCGGCCCGCTATCCTGCAGTTCATGGAAAAGCGCTCTTCGAACCCGTCACCCGCGTCACCCCCTCGCCGCCCGCTGAACGAATGGCTCGACGGTGCGCGCGACACGATCCCGATGATGATCGGCGCGGCGCCGTTCGGCGTGATTTTCGGCACGCTCGTCGGCGGCGGCCCGCTCGCCGCATGGCACGGCGCGCTGATGTCGCTCGCGGTGTTCGCGGGCTCCGCGCAGTTCATCGCGCTCGGCCTGATCGCGGGCAGCGCGAGCTTCGTCGTCGTACTCGCGACGACGCTGATCGTGAACCTGCGCCACCTGCTGTACAGCGCGACGCTCGCGCCCTATGTCGCGCACCTGCCGCTGCGCTGGCGCGCGACGCTCGGGGCGCTGATGACCGACGAGGTGTTCGCGGTCGCCTATGCACACTACCGGCACTTCGCGCCCGGCACGATCGGCCCCCACTATTTCTTCGGGTCCGGGCTCGCGATGTACCTGAACTGGCAGGTCTGGACGCTCGCGGGCATCGGCTTCGGCGCGGCCTTCCCGGGCCTGCAGTCGCTCGGCCTCGACTTCGCGATGGCCGCAACCTTCATCGCGATCGTCGTCCCGCAGCTCGGCACGCTGCGTTATTTCGCGGCGGCCGCGACGGCCGGCACGCTCGCGTACTTCTGGCAGGGCTGGCCATACAAGCTCGGGCTGCTCGGCGCGGTCGCCGCCGGCGTCGCGATCGGCGTCGCGCTCACGCTGCTCCACGAACGCGCACGCGCCGGCTCGCGCACGGAGGCCGCATCGTGAACTACGCGCTGCTGATTCTCGGGATGGCCGTCATCACGTACGCGATCCGCTCGACGCTGTTCCTGTTCGGCGAGCGGCTGGCCTTCCCGCCGCTCGTGCGGACCGCACTCGGCTTCGTGCCCGTCACCGTGCTGACCGCGATCATCGTGCCGATGACCGTCTCGCCGCACGGCGGCACGGCCGAGCTGACCTGGCGCAATCCGCAGCTCGTCGGCGCGCTCGCCGCCGTGCTGGTGTCGGCGGCGACCCGCCGCCCGCTCGTCACGATCGCAGCGGGGCTCGCGGTGTTCTTTTTCTGGCAAGGGATCGTGCTGCCGCACTGGCTGCCCGCCTGAGCGAACGCTCGGCCACGCGCGCTCAAGTTTTCGTCCGGCGCGCCGATAAAGGGAATGAAGACCCGCCACCGGCCTCGGCGCGCACCGGTCAGTCGACGCTGCGCCCGCCCCGGTGCGCCGTGCCGGCCGTCGGCTTGCGCGGGCCGCCATCGAGAAGATTCATGGGCCAGATCACCCTTTCCCTCAAGGACGACACGCTCGAGTCCCTGCGCAAGGACTACGACGCGTTCGTTCGCGTGTCGCTGAAACTCGACCCGCAGTTCGCGACGCCGTCGTTCGAGGATTTCCTGCGCGCCAAACTGCTCGACAACATGGTGCCGCTGACCGAGCACGCCGTGCAGCGGATGCTGCAGGGCGGCCAGTACGCGTGGGCAAAGCGCACGCTCGACAAGGAATTTCCGGACGTCGTCGCGATCCTGATGCGGCAGGCCGGCGAATTCGGCTTCGGCTTCGCGTCGCGCTCCGAATGGACCCCCGACGAACTCGCGAAGGCTTGCCGCGACTGGGCGAAGGCGATCGTCGCCGAAGCGCAGGGCGACCCGTCGCTGATCGACCCGCTCGCCGCGCAGATCAAGGGCGCGGCGCAGGACATCCAGACGCTCGAGGAACTGATGCAGACGCCCGCGTGGCGGCTCGCGGAATCGCTGCGGCAACGCATCTACGAGGCGAAGCTCGCGTGCGAGATGAGCGTCGGCAGCACCGCGCGCGACAAGCTCGGCGAGTTGCGCGGGCTGTTGCGGCTCGGGCTCGCGCATGGCTCGTTCCAGAAGCAGGAAGCGCAGCAGATCATGGAATACCTGCGGCTGCTGAAGCCGGAGATCTTCGTCGAGGAGCCGTACGACGTGTTCGCGCGGCTCGCCGTGTGGCTGCGCAGCGTATTCACGCCGGCTGCCGCTCGGCCGGCGCAGGGACAGGGGCAAAGCCAGGGACAGCGCCGGCCGTAACGGCACGCATGAACCCATGAAAACGGCCCGGTTCGAGCGAAACGAACCGGGCCGCCGGATAACCGCCGTCGCGTCGCGCCGCCCGGGGCGAGCGTCGCGACAGCGCCGGGCACCGCTTACTGCGTAGCGCCCTGGGTCGATGCACCGCCCTCCGCGCCGACCGATGCGCCGCCTTCGGTCGCTTCGCCGGCCTTCGCCTTGGCCGAGCCGACATGGCTCTTGGCCGACTTCGCGGCATGCTTCGTGTGCTTCTTGGCCGAGTGGACGGCCGACGACGCCGTATCCTTCGCGCCATCGGCTGCCGCGCCGACTGCATCGGTTGCGCCGCCCACCGCATTGCCCGACGCGTTCGCGCCTGCACTGCCCTGCACGCCTGCTCCGACACCCGCCGCCGGCGTCTGCGCCTGCATGCCGGCACCGGCTGCACCCTGCGCCGCCGTGCCCGTCTGGGCAAACGCGGCCGAAGTGGCGAACGCCGTCAGCGCGGCACCGATCAGCATCGTACGAATCTTGGACATGGCAATTCTCCTCAAGAAATTGTGAGCGTCGACCGCAGCGATGCGGCCTGTCGCGTCCCCCGCCGCAACACGCAGCAGGTACGACAAAAGACCCGCGGCGCGCACGGCCGGTTCTCGAATCTCTCAGACTGTTACCCACCGTTTCATTTGCTGACGAATCGCTCACAGTCCTTAACAACTGCATGCCGCGGCCGCCCACGCTCGCGCGCCGGCCCGCGGTGCCGTATGATGCGGGGCGATTCCTCCCGCGCAACGCGCACCTTCCTCGTCATGCCCAATCTGGATTTCACGCTGACCGGCGACTACGTCGAGCTGCACAACCTTCTCAAGATCACCGGCCTCGCGGACAGCGGCGGCACCGCGAAGTTGATCGTCGCGTCCGGCGCGGTGAAAGTCGACGGCGCGGTCGAGCTGCGCAAGACCTGCAAGATCCGCGCGGGCCAGGTCGTGTTGCTGGGCGACACGCGCATCGCGGTGCGCGAAGCGTAGGGCCCGCTCGCCCGAATAACGGACCAGCGGGAACCGGCCCTGGGGTTCCCCCTGTCCGAGACATGGCCATCGGCGCGCGCGTTCGACACGGTACGAATAAAGCCGTAAGCTAACCGTCTCTCAAAATAAATACATACAGCGCGGGCCCGCTCCCGCGCGAGCGCCCATTCCATGTCGCATTCCGCTTTTACGCGGACGGCCGCCGCGCCGCCGTCGCTATCCAGTCACGCCGCCGATACCGCGCGCCTCGCCGCCCCCCTCGCGATCGCGCAACTCTCGCAGATGGCGATGAGCGTCACCGACACGGTGCTGCTCGGTTCGCTCGGCCCCGATTCGCTCGCGGCGGGCGGGCTCGGCGCGAACTTCTTCTTCGTCATCGTCACCATCCTGCAGGGCGTGCTGTCGTCGGTCAGCGTGAGCGTCGCGCACGCGCGCGGCGCGCAGGCCGAGCACCGCGTGCCGCACATCTACTGGACGGGCTTCGCGCTGTCCGTGCTGCTCGCGATTCCCGCGATCGTCGCGCTGTCGCTGTCCGAACCGATCCTGCTGATGTTCCACGAGCCGCCGCTGCTCGCGCATCACGTCGGCGAATACACGGGCATCCTGCGCTACGCGGCACTCGGCAGCCTGATCGGCGTCGGGCTGATGCGCGCGTTCCTGCCGGCGATCGGCGCCGCCAAGCGGCTGCTGTGGGTGTCGATCGGCGGCGTCGGCGTCAATGCCGTGCTGAACTACGGGCTGATCCACGGCGCGTTCGGGCTGCCGCGCCTCGGCTTCCTCGGTTCCGCGGTCGCGACGACGATCACGATCTGGCTCACCGCGCTCGCACTGATCTGGCTGCTGCACGGCCGGCAACGCTTCCGTCATTTCGTCACCGCCGCGCGCCCGAAACTGCCCATGATGGGCGAACTGATCGGCATCGGCTGGCCGGTGGCGATCACGTACGGGGTCGAGTCGACGCTGTTCCTCGCAACCGGCCTGACCATCGGCGTGCTCGGTGCGACGTCGCTGGCCGCGCACCAGATCGCGCTGAACGTCGCGTCGGTGGCGTTCATGGTACCGCTCGCGATCGGCCAGGCCGCCAACGTGCGGGTCGGCTACTGGGTCGGCGCCGGGGCGCCCGTCGCCGCGCGGCATGCGGGCTTCGTCGCACTCGGCCTCGGTGTCGCGTTCATGACGCTGTCGGGCATCGTGCTGATCGTCGCGCCGCATGCGATCGTCGGCCTGTACCTGAACCTCGACGATCCGTCGAACGCGGCCACCGTGTCGCTCGCCGCGTCGCTGCTCGGCATCGCCGCGGTGTTCCAGATCGTCGACGGCGCGCAGACCGTCGCGTCGGGCGCGTTGCGCGGCCTGAAGGACACGCGCATCCCGATGCTCGCGGCGACCCTCGGCTACTGGGGCATCGGTTTTCCGACCGGCTACTGGTTCGCGTTCCACGTGGGCCTCGGTGCCCGGGGCCTCTGGTGGGGGCTCGCGGCCGGCCTTGCCAGCGTGGCCGTGCTGATGGCGTGGCGCTTTCATCTGAAGAGCGCGTCACTTGCGACGTCGCCGCGCTGAGCGCGACACGACGCGAAATCGCGGCCGGCGCTATGCTTGTCGGCTGAACACCTCGAGACGCCGCGCGAGCGGCGCGACTGCCTCACGATACGTCTGATGCCGCGCGACGACGCGCGGCCTTTCCCCTTTCCAGGAGGAGTGCATCATGAACGAAGCAGTTCGGATGGAACGCGACACGTTCGGCGAAATCGCCGTGCCGGCCGACCGACTTTGGGGCGCGCAAACCGAGCGCTCGCTGCAGAATTTCCGGATCTCGACCGAGAAGCAGTCGCCCGAGCTGATCCACGCGCTGGCGATCGTCAAGCGTGCGGCGGCGGCCGTGAACCAGTCGCTCGGCGTGCTCGCCGACGACAAGGCGCGCGCGATCATCGACGCGGCCGACGAGATCATCGCCGGCAAGCATCCGCGCGAATTCCCGCTCGCCGTGTGGCAGACGGGCTCCGGCACGCAGACCAACATGAACCTCAACGAGGTGATCGCGAATCGCGCGAGCGAACTGATGGGCGGCGAGCGCGGCGAAGCGCGCAAGGTTCATCCGAACGACGACGTGAACCGCGGCCAGTCGTCGAACGACGTGTTCCCGACCGCGATGCACGTCGCGGCCGCGTACGCGATCGTCAACCACCTGCTGCCGGCACTGCGCACGCTGCGCACGACGCTCGACGCGAAGTCGAAGGCGTTCGCCGACATCGTGAAGATCGGCCGCACGCACCTGCAGGACGCCACGCCGCTCACGCTCGGCCAGGAGTTTTCCGGCTACGTCGCGCAGCTCGACCAGAGCATCCGCCACGTCGAATCGGCACTGCCGCACCTGTACGAACTTGCACTCGGCGGCACCGCGGTCGGCACGGGGCTGAATGCGCATCCGGAGTTCGCGGTGCGCGTCGCCGACGAAATCGGCCGGCTGGCGAAGCTGCCGTTCGTGACGGCGCCGAGCAAGTTCGAGGTCATGGCGGCCGCCGACGCGCTGGTGTTCGCGCACGGCGCATTGAAGACGGTCGCGGCCGGCCTGATGAAAATCGCGAACGACGTCCGCTGGCTCGCGAGCGGGCCGCGCTGCGGTCTCGGCGAGTTGTCGATTCCGGAGAATGAGCCGGGCAGCTCGATCATGCCGGGCAAGGTGAACCCGACGCAGTCGGAAGCCGTGACGATGCTGTGCTGCCAGGTGTTCGGCAACGACGTCGCGGTCAACGTCGGCGGCGCGAGCGGCAATTTCGAATTGAACGTGTTCCGGCCGATGATCGCGCACAACGTGCTGCAGTCGGTGCGACTGCTCGCCGACGGCGCGCGGAGCTTCAACGACCACTGCGCGGTGGGCATCGAGCCGAACCGCACGCGCATCGACCTGCTGCTGAACGAATCGCTGATGCTCGTGACGGCGCTCAACCCGCACATCGGCTACGACAAGTCCGCGCAGATCGCGAAGAAGGCGCACAAGGAAGGCACGACGCTGAAGGCAGCCGCGCTCGCGCTCGGCTACCTGACCGAGGCGGAATTCGATGCGTGGGTACGTCCCGAGCAGATGATCGGATCGCAGTAACGGCAGGGCAATGGGCGCGGCGCGAGCTGCGCGGCGCCCATTGCGGTCAGACCGCGCCCTTCGCGACCTCTTCCGGTTTCATCTCGACGATCTTGTCGAGCGCGGCCCGCACGTCGGCCGCGTACTTCGCGAGCACCTTCTGCTCGGGCGTCTCGGGCACGAACGGCGGCACCGGCACCGGGTTGCCGTTCTCGTCCACCGCGACGAACACGACGAGGCAATCGGTCGTCTGGCGCAGCACGCCGCCCTTCGGATCGCCGGCATGCACGGACACATGGATGTGCATGCTGGTGCGGCCCGTCGCGACGACGCGCGCCTTCAGCTCGACAAGATTGCCGACCAGGATCGGACGCTGGAAGCGGATGTTGCCGACGCTGACCGTCACGCAATAGCGGCTCGACCAGACGGCCGCGCACGCATACGCGACCTCGTCGATCCACTTCATCAGCGCGCCGCCATGCACCTTGCCGCCGAAGTTTACGGACGACGGCTCGGCGAGGAAGCGGAATACGGTTTCGGTGCGGTCGAGGGCGGCCGGTACGGGGGACGGTTGGGACATCTTGTTGGCTCCAGGCGGCAGGGGCGCTGTAATCGGGCCATTATACGTTGCGCTGCGGCAACGCGTCGCGGTACGCCCCGTGTGGCGCGGCTGCGGCAACCGCACCCGCAACGCACCCGGCTGGCACCCGTCAGCGGCGCACCGTGATGCCCTGGTCGATCGTCCCGTACATCTCGATGCTGCCGCCCCGCTCGCCGGACGCACCCGCGCCGCCCTGCGCACAGGCCGCACAAACGAGCGCGGCCGCCAACAAACAGAAAATCGTCTTCATCGTTGCATCGTGTCACGTGCGGCGGCCCGCTGCCGCCGCGTCAGGCCATTCTACGCGCGCCCCGCAACGGGTCGCAGTTCCGGTCCGCCGCATGAACGGTGCCCGCGCCGGCGCCACTGCATCCGACATTTCATCCAGATCCGAAACATCGAATGCCCGCACCCACTACACTGCAACTCATCCCGCCTGACGAGACACGACGATGACCGATCATGACGACCACCACTTTCCGGGCCTGAGCCGCATCGGCGCACTGATCGCCGACCCCGGGCGCGCCGCGATGCTGTGGGTGCTGATGGACGGCAGCGCACGACCGGCCGGCGAACTGACGATGATCGCGGGGCTGTCGCCGTCCGCCGCAAGCGCCCACCTCGCGCGGCTGACCGAAGGCGGCCTGCTCGCGCTCGACGTGCGCGGCCGGCACCGCTACTACCGCATCGCATCGGCCGACATCGCGGCGTCGCTCGAAGCGCTCGCGAACGTCGCCCGCGCGGCCGCGCCGCACCGCCCGGTTCCGCCGCCGTCGCGCACGGTGCCGGCCGAACTGCGCTATGCACGCACCTGCTACGACCACATGGCCGGCGAGCTCGCGGTGCGCATCTTCGACGGGCTCACCGCGCGCGGCTGGCTGCTCGCCGACGGCAATGAAATCGAGACCACCGAACTCGGCACCCAGGCGCTCGCGCAATGGGGTATCGACGTCGCGCAGCAGCGCACGCGCCGGCGCCGCTTCGCGTGCGGCTGTCTCGACTGGAGCGAGCGGCGCTCGCATCTCGGCGGCGCGCTCGGCGCGGCGCTGCTCGAGAGCTTCTGCGCGCACGGCTGGATCGAGCGCTCCGCACGGCCGCGCGTGCTTCGCGTAACCGTGCCCGGACAGCAGGTTTTCGACGGGTGGCTTACGTCAGCTTGACGCCGGCATTGCGGCTGCACGACAACGGCGCGCGATGGACAGGTTTTGTTACATCGCGTGCCATCCGGCTTACAAAACACCGAGCATTGAAACAGGCCGAGCGGATATTGTGAACTCAACGGCACGAATCGACGCGCCGCGATAACGACGAAGACGCTCATCATGGCCACCCTGTTCACGCTCAAGCGAACCGCCCGCTACACGCTGCTCGCGTTCGTCGCGCTTGCGGCACTGCCCCCCGCATTCGCGCAATCGTCCGATGCTCCGCCGTATGCAGCCGCGGCCCGGCAACCGGGCGGCGACCCGCCCAGCCGCGTCGCGCGGCTCAATTATCTGTCGGGCGCCGTGACGACCGAACCGGCCGGCACCGATACCTGGTCGTATGCCGCCGTGAACCGGCCGCTGACGACCGGCGACCAGCTCTGGAACGATGCCGGCGCACGCTCGGAACTGCACATCGGCTCGACCGCGGTGCGGCTCGGCGATTCGACGAGCCTGTCGGTGCTGAACCTCGACGACACGACGACGCAGCTGAAAGTGGGCCTCGGCACCGTATCGACGCACGTGCGCGAATTGCCGGCCGGCGGGTCGTACGAAATCGACACGCCGAACCTCGCGCTCGGCATCACGGGCCCCGGCGACTATCGCGTCGACGTCGCGCCGAACGGCGCGAGCACGACGGTCACGGTGCGCAGCGGCAGCGCGACCGTCTACGGCAGCAACGGCCAGTACCCGCTGTCGCCCGGGCAGCAGGTCGTGTTCACGGGCACCGACCTGCAAGTCGCGCAACAATCGGCCGCCCCCGGCCCCGATGCGCTCGACCAGTGGGCCGCCAGCCGCGACGCGGCGGAGGAGCGCTCGGTGTCGGCCCGCTACGTGTCCCGCGACATCCCCGGCTACCAGGATCTCGACGCGAACGGCACGTGGCGCGAAACCCCGAATTACGGCTCGGTATGGGTGCCAAACGATACGCCGGCCGACTGGGCGCCGTATCACGACGGCCACTGGATCTGGCAGGCACCGTGGGGCTGGACGTGGGTCGACGACGCCCCGTGGGGCTTCGCACCGTATCACTATGGCCGCTGGGCATACGTGGACGACAGCTGGGCATGGGTGCCGGGCCCGATGGTCGTCAGCCAGCCGCCTGTCTATGCGCCGGCGCTCGTTGCGTTCGTGGGCGGTGGCGGCGGTCCCGACTGGAGCGTCGCGCTCACGGTCGGCGGCGTCGCCGCGGCCGGCTGCGCATGGTTCGCGCTCGGCCCCGGCGAACCGTGGCACCCGGGCTGGGGCGGCTGGAGCCCGCACTACTACGACCGCGTGAACCGCAACATCGTGGTGAACAACGTCAACGTCAACGTGAACAAGACCGTGAACGTGACGAACATCACCAATATCACCAACATCAACAAGACGTACGTGAACTTCCGCGCGCCGCACGCCATCACGGCCGTGCCGGCCTCCGCGTTCGTGCACGGCCAGCCCGTCGCGCACTTCTCGCAGCACGTCGATCCGCAGCAATGGCGCAATGCGCACGTGATGTCGGGCACGCCCGGCATTGCACCGGTGCGCCAGAGCTTTACCGGCGGGCTGCGCAATGCCAGCTACCGTCCGCCGGCTGCGATCGCACAGCATCCGTACGTCGCGACGCGCAATCCCGCCGTGCCGGCCGCGTATCGCGACCAGGCCGCCGCTCACCTCGCACAGCAAGGCGGGCGCGTGCCGGGTGCCGGCGCTCCCGTCGTGAAGACGAACGTGCCGGCCGACTATGCGGCTCGCCCGGTCCACGTTCCGGGCAACCCGAACGGCGGCGCATGGGCGATGCACAACGTGCAGCTCGTGAATCCGCACGGCCCTGTCGTGCAGCCGGCACGTGCGCCACGCGAAGGCCAGCCGCCCGCGGTGCAGGCCGCACGGCCGGGCACGCCGGTACCGGGTGCGCCGAATGCCGAGCGGCCGGCGAACGGCGAAAACCCCAATGCCCCGCGCTTCGCGAACGGCGGTATGCCGCAGGCTCCCGGCACGCCGGTGCCGCATCAGGCATTCGGGCCCGGCAACGGTGTCCCGCATCCGCCGACGGCCGGCAACGCGCTGCCGGGCATCGGCAACGCGCGCGCGGCCGAGGCCCCGTCGCCCGCGTGGATGCAGCCGCACGCGCCGATGGACCGCCAGCGCCCCGCCCCGCCGACCGCGCTGCATGCGGCAGGCCAGAATGCGCTGCCGCCGGTGCGCAGCGCGGCGGTCCCGCGTCAGGAAGGTGTGCCGGCCCCGCAGGGCGCGCAGCCCGGCGGCCGGAACGAAGCGCCGCGCGCGCTGCCGCAACCACGGTTCGACAATACGGCGCAGATTCCGCAGCCGCGTCCGCGCCCCGACATCCCGACGCCGGCCCAGCATGCGCAGCCGCAACCGGAACGGGCCGCCCCGGCACCGCGACCGCGCGCCGACTTCGCGCAGCCCGCGCCGCACCGCGATGTCGCGCCGCCGCGTGTGAACGAGTACCGTCCGCCGGCCCCCGCCGTGCATGAAATGCCGCGCCCGCAGCCGCAGGCGCCGCGCATGGAGCCGCGGCCGGCGATGCCCGCGCCGCACGTGGAACCGCGGCCGCAACCGGCGCCGCACGTCGAGGCACCGCGCCAGAACAACCCGCCGCCGCAAGGCGGTCACGAAGAGCGGCACCGCCAGTAAGTGCCGCAAACATGAAACAAAAAGGCCCGACCGGCATCAGCCGGTCGGGCCTTGTTTCTGCGGGCGCGAATCGATGAAATCGCGCGCCCGAGCCGGGCGATCAGACCGCCATCGGCGCGGTCAGCGGCTCATGGTGACGGTAGCCGACGAGCGAAAAATCGGACGGCTCGATCTGCTCCAGCCACTCGGGCGCATAGACGCCCGTCTTCGCGTATTCGGGCACGCGCTCGGCGATCTCGAGCCGCGGGCTTTCGTACGGCTCGCGCGTGAGCTGCTGCTGCAGCATGTCGAGCTGGTTCTCGTAGATGTGCGCGTCGCCGATGAAATACGTGAACCAGCGCGGCGTGTAGCCCGTCAGCCGGCCAACGAGCGACAGCAATGCCGCCCCTTCCGTCAGGTTGAACGGCGTGCCGAGTCCGACGTCGTTGCTGCGGATGTACAGGCACAGCGAGATCTCGCGCTTCGTCGCATTCGGCAGGAACTGGTACAGCAGATGGCACGCAGGCAGCGCGATCTGATCGAGCACGGCCGGATTCCATGCGTGAAACAGGATCCGACGGTCGGCCGGGTTCTCCATGATCGTGTCCAGGCACTGGCGCAACTGGTCGATCGCCTTGTACAGCAACACCTTCGGCGCACCGTCTTCGTCGAAACGCGTGACGATCCGGAAGCCGCGGCGCGTCGCATCGGCGATCTGCGCGTCGGCGCCCGCGTCGAGCACCTTGTAGCCCGGCCACTGGCGCCATTGCACGCCGTACACGTCACCGAGATCGTCGACGCCCTGGCGATACGGGTTCGCAAGCCACTGCGCGTTCGCGTTCGCGTTCGCATCCCATACCTTGCAGCCGAGCGCCCGAAACTCGGCCGCGCTGCGCGATGCGCGCAGGAAACCGACCAGTTCGCCGATCGCGGACTTGAACGCGAGCTTCTTGGTCGTCACGGCCGGGAAGCCCTGCTGCAGGTCGAAGCGCAGCATCGCGCCCGGCATGCTGATGGTGCGGATCCCCGTGCGGTTCTCCTGCCAGGTGCCAGTATCGAGAATGGTACGAACGAGGTCGAGGTACTGTTTCATGCGGGTTCCTTCGGCCGCGAGGGCGGCCGTACCCGCCAATTTTAGCAAGCGTGATGCGGAAGCTCCGGCAACGGCGCCGAAAACCCTGCCAGCGTATCGCCACGATCGCGCATTCCATGCGCGCACATCAGCCGGTAGAGCGTGACGCGCGACACGCCGAGTTCGCGTGCGGCATCCGCGAAACGGCCGCGATGGCGCAGCAGCGCCTGCTCGATCACCTGCCGCTCGGCCGCCTCGCGCGCCTCCAGCAGCGACACGGGCGCGAGCGTCGCGTAATCGTTCAGCTCGAGATCGGCCGCGGTGATCATACGGCCCTCCGACATCACGATCGCGCGGCGCACACGGTTGATCAGCTCGCGCACGTTGCCCGGCCACGAATAGCCGTACAGCGCGGCCACCGCGTCAGGGGAAAAACCGCGCAGGCGGCGATGCGCATCGCCCTTGAAGCGCTCGAGCATGTGACGCGCGAGCACCTCGATGTCCTTGCCGCGCGCACGCAGCGGCGGCTCCTCGATCTTCAGCACGCACAGGCGGTGGTACAGGTCCTCGCGGAACCGCCCTTCGCGCAACGCCGCTTCCATGTCCACGTGCGTCGCGCAGATCACACGCACATCGACGGGCACCGACACGTGCGCACCGAGCCGCTCGATCTTGCCTTCCTGCAGGAACCGCAGCAGGCTTGCCTGGCTTTCGAGCGGCAGGTCGCCGATCTCGTCGAGAAACAGCGTGCCGCTGTTGGCGGCCTCGACGCGGCCGATCTTGCGCTGGTTCGCGCCGGTGAACGCGCCGCGCTCATAGCCGAACAGCTCGGCCTGCAGCAGCGTCGACGGGATCGCCCCGCAATTGATTGCGATGAACGGCGCCTGTGCACGCGATGAACGTTCGTGAATCGCGACCGCCGTCAGTTCCTTGCCAGTACCCGATTCGCCCGAGATGAACACCGGCGCGTCGGTCGCCGCGACGCGGCGAATCGTCCTGAAGAGCCCGAGCATCGCATCGCAGGTACCGACCATCTCGCCTTCGCTGCGTCCTGCGCCGACGGGCGGCGCAACGGAATCGGTCAGCGCGACCATGCCGTGCGCATGACCGACGGTCTCGACGATCCGCGACGTCTCGTACGGCATCGTCACGTAGTCGAAGCAATAGTCGCGAATGAGATGGCGCAGCGTCGCATCCTGCAACTGGCCGCGCCGCGTCGCCGCGATCCAGCCGATGTGCTGAATGGTCAGACAGGATTCGAGTTCGCGCAGGTCCGAGGGCTTGAAGCCCGGCGAAAAATCGAGCAGGCCGGCCGTTGCAACACCGTGCTGCACGACGCGTCGTACGTCGCGCACGGTCTCTGCGAGATCGACACGCCAGCCGCATTCGTCGAAATGGCCGCGCAACGCGTCGTTCGGTTCGCGCGAATAGTAGATCACGTGCCGCTGATCGGCTCCCATATCCTCACCCCGTTCATCAACCGTCTAACGATTGCCGCGCACGCCAGGAAGGTCACGTGCGAAAAGGATCGAATCGGGTCAGCCGAGGGCAGATCGATTCGCCATGCCGATGCGCGGCAACGCAAAGCCTCGCATGATGGCGCTTATCTCGCGTCCAGTTATTTTGGTCACGACAGCTTAGTTATAGGCACCGAATACGACAAACCGATTTCAGCGCCATGGGCGATACGGCCGAATCGCTCAGGAGGTCGATGCATGTCAATCATCTGCACATAGCACTTGTGCAGCGAGGCGTTCTTTCATCAACACATGAGCAGATTTTCATCCTTGAAGCGTATCGATTGAATCCGCAGTATTCCCGAGCCCCCTCGTTTCACGCCTGAAACATTTTCAGGCGTTTTCAGCCACAATTCTCAACGCTTGCGCACGAATCGCAGTTGCGACAACGGTCCCGGCACGATGGCATGTATTTCGCTGGATACGGAATACACCGGAGACCGCAACCATGCGCAAACATCTTTTACTTTCTTTCGTATCGGTGGCAATTGCGCTCGTGGCCGCGGGCCCGCTCGCGTCGGCGTATGCAGACGAAAGCGTGACGCCGGATCGCGCGATGCTGCTGGCCGAAAATGCGCCGAGCATGCAGTACGGCAACGGGTTCGGCATCGTGACCGTGTCGGCACCGCAATCGCAGTCGACCGGCAAGACCTCGGTGACGCTGTGGGACGAGATCCCGCCGCCGCCCCAGTTGCCGATGCCGCTCCCGGTTCCGCAATCAGGCGACGTGCAGCACGCGATGGAACACAACGCGCAAGGCAGTACGCGTCAGTGATGCATGCGCCGATCCATTCGATAAGGATTCCGTATTGATTTGAACAGGCCGGAAGCATCGATCCGAACCGGCGTCGCCGATCCCGCAACACGAAACAGTTTTGTGCTCCGTCCCCCGGCGGGCACTTTTTTTATTCAGTCGATCGCCACGACGCATTGCATCACGTGTCGCGGCTCGCAACGCAAGAGCGCTGACGCATGCACGTGTGCACGGAATCCGGCACACGTCGCCGTTCCGGTAGAATCGGCGCCATTCCGGTTTTCCTCTTCCCCGACCTTCATGACGACGTTGACCCTGATCGTCGCGCGTGCCCGCAACGGCATCATCGGCCGCGACAACCAGTTGCCCTGGAAACTTCCCGAAGATCTCGCCTTCTTCAAGCGCACGACGATGGGTGCGCCGATCGTGATGGGCCGCAAGACCCACGAGTCGATCGGCCGGCCACTGCCGGGCCGTCGCAATATCGTCGTCACGCGCGACGCGGCGCGTCGCTTCGATGGTTGCGACACGGTCACGTCGCTCGCCGATGCACTGGCGCTCGCCGCGCGCGACGGCGTGCCCGAGGCATTCCTGATCGGCGGCGCGCAACTCTACGCGGAAGGCCTCATGCTCGCCGACAAGCTGGTCGTCACCGAGATCGATGCCGACTTCGACGGCGATGCATCGTTCCCGGCGCCCGACGCCGCGCACTGGCAGGAAGTCTCGCGCGAAGCGCACGAGGCGGCCGCGCCGAACACGTTCGGCTATGCGTTCGTCGTCTACGCGCGCAAGCACGGCTGACGCGTCGCGCACAATGAAAAAAGCCCGACCGGCTCACGCCGGTCGGGCTTTTTCGTTTCATGGCGGCAGGCGCCGCGCGCCGCTTACTGCCCGGCGATCGTCATCTGCTCGATCAGCACCGAGCCGGTTTCCTTCGTGCCGCGCACGATCGAATCGGCGCCGATCGCGGCGATATGCCGGAACATTTCCTGCAGCGTGCTCGCGACGGTGATTTCCTCGACCGGATACTGGATCACGCCGTTCTCAACCCAGAAGCCCGCCGCGCCGCGCGAATAGTCGCCCGTCACGTAGTTCACGCCCTGCCCCATCAGCTCGGTCAGCAGCAGGCCCGTGCCGAGCTTCTTCAGCATCGCGTCGAAATCGTCGCCCGGCTGCGTGTTCGAGCTGCGCAGCGCGAGGTTGTGCGAGCCGCCCGCGTTGCCGGTGGTTTGCGTGCCGAGCTTGCGTGCCGAATAGGTCGACAGGAAGTAGCCTTCGACGACGCCGTCCTTGACGACGCTGCGCGCGCGCGTGCGCACGCCTTCCTCATCGAACGGCGCGCTGCCCATCGCGCGCGGCACGTGCGGATCCTCGACGACCTGGATGTGCGGCGCGAACACCGGCTTGCCGAGGCTGTCGACGAGGAACGACGTCTTGCGGTACAGCGCACCACCGCTCACGGCCTGCACGAACGCGCCGAGCAGGCCGGCCGCGAGCGGCGCCTCGAACAGCACGGGCACCTTGCGGGTGTCGAGACGACGCGCGCCCATCCGCGCGAGCGCGCGCTCGGCCGCGTAACGGCCCACCGCTTCCGGTGCCGCGAGATCGATCGCGCTGCGCTTCGACGAATACCAGTCGTCGCGCTGCATGTGACGGCCGCTGCCCGCGATCGGCGCGCAGGCGATGTAGTGGCGCGAGTACGGGTAGCCGGACAGGAAGCCGCGCGACGTCGCAAGCACGAACTGTGAATGCTGGGCCGACACGCTCGCGCCTTCCGAATTGCGGATCTGCGGGCTGACCGCGAAGGCGGCGTCTTCCGCGCGGCGGGCGAGCTCGACGGCTTCGTCGGCCGTCAGCGCCCACGGGTGGTAGAGATCGAGGTCGCGCGGGTCGGTTTCGAGCAGCTCGGCCTCGGCGAGGCCGGCCGCTTCGTCCTCGGCCGTGAAACGCGCGATGTTGTAGGCGGCGGCGACGGTATCCTTGATCGCGGCCGGCGAGAAATCGGACGTGCTCGCGTTACCGCGTTTCTTGCCGAGGAACACCGTCACGCCGACCATCTTGTCGCGGTTGTGCTCGATCGTTTCGACTTCGCCGCGCCGCACCGACACCGACAGGCCGTCGCCCTCGGAGATTTCGGTCGCGGCGTCCGTCGCGCCGAGTGCCTTCGCATGGCGAAGGATGTCCGAGGCGATTTCTTTGAGCTGGTCCTGCGTGTGCGGGAAATAGCGCGCTTGTACGTCGAGATTGGCTGCCATCGTCTTGGTATCCGGTGGCGGGCGGGCGCCCGCATGTTCAAAATGTTGCGTATCCCGCGATCATAGCAAGGTCCGGGGCCGCGCACCGACAAGCTTGGGGTGTCCGCGCCGCGATACAATGCCGCCTATGACACGCAAAACCCGAATCCAGCCGATCGAGCATGCCGTCGAGGACGACGACAACGGCTACGATCGCCCCAGCAAATCCCAATTGAAGCGCGAGATGCACGAGCTGCAGGTGCTCGGCCAGGCGCTTGTCGATCTGCCGAAAGACGCGCTGAAGCGCATGCCGATGCCCGAAAGCCTGTCGGACGCCGTTCGCGAGGCGCGCCGGATCACCGATCACGAAGGCAAGCGCCGCCAGCTCCAGTACGTCGGCCGCGTAATGCGCTCGCTGACCGACGACGAGACGGCCGCGCTGCGCACCGCCCTCGACGCACAGCGCGGCGTGAACAAGGCCGCGACGGCCCGCCTGCACTGGATCGAGCGCACGCGCGAACAGCTGCTCGCCAATGACGACGCGCTGACCGAATTCCTGCGCCAGCACCCGGAAGCCGACATCCAGGAAGGCCGCACGCTGATCCGCAACGCACGCAAGGAAGCGCAGCAAGGCAAGCCGCCGCGCTATTTCCGCGAATTGTTCCAGTGGATCAAGACCGCGAGCGGCACGACCGATGCGGACGACGAAGCATCGGACGACGCCGGAGACGACCATGACGACGACGAAGCGTAATCATCCTGACGAACTCGTCGTCGGCCTCGTGTCGATCAGCGATCGCGCGAGCACGGGCGTCTACGAGGACAAGGGCATTCCGGCGCTGCAGGAATGGCTCGCCGGCGCGCTGGTCTCGCCGTGGCGCGCGGAAACACGCCTGATCCAGGACGATGCGCCGACGATCTCCGCCACGCTCGCCGAGCTCGTCGACGTCGCCGGGTGCGACCTCGTGCTGACGACGGGCGGCACCGGCCCCGCGCGCCGTGACGTGACGCCCGAGGCCACGCTTGCCGTGGCGACGAAGGAAATGCCGGGATTCGGCGAACAGATGCGGCAGATCAGCCTGAATTTCGTGCCGACCGCGATCCTGTCGCGGCAGGTCGCGGTGATCCGCGAGATGGCCGACCATGCGGCGCTGATCGTCAACCTGCCCGGCCAGCCGAAGTCGATCCGGGAAACGCTCGAAGGGCTGCGCGACGCCGACGGCAAGTCGACCGTGCCCGGCATCTTCGCCGCGGTGCCCTACTGCATCGACCTGATCGGCGGCCCGTACATCGAGACCGACGCCGCGGTGGTCGCGGCGTTCCGGCCGAAAAGCGCGCAGCGCGCGCCTCGCTGAGCGCGTGCCGGCCCGCTCAGGCGGCCGGCGCGGACTCGCCTGTCGAAGCCGATGCCGACGCCGACGCGGCCGGAATCAGGAAATGCTCGCGGTAGTACTTCAGCTCGTCGATCGACTCGTGGATGTCCGCGAGCGCCGTGTGCATCGCGCGCTTCTGGAAGCCCTTGTAGATCGCGGGCTGCCAGCGGCGGCACAGCTCCTTGAGCGTGCTGACGTCGAGATTGCGGTAGTGGAAGAATTTCTCGAACTCCGGCATCCAGCGCGCCATGAAGCGGCGGTCCTGGCAGATCGAGTTGCCGCACATCGGCGACTTGCCGGGCGACACGTACTGCGCGAGGAACGCCTGCAGCTGCGCGGCGGCTTCCGCCTCGGTCACGGTCGACGCGCGCACGCGGTCGATCAGGCCCGAGCGGCCGTGCGTCGACTTGTTCCATTCGTCCATCTTCGCCAGCGTTTCGTCGCTCTGGTGGATCGCGAACACCGGGCCTTCGACGGCGATGTCGAGCGTGGAATTGGTCACGACGACCGCGATTTCGATGATGCGGTCGTTATCCGGGTCGAGGCCCGTCATCTCCATGTCGAGCCAGACGAGGTTCAACTCGTTGCGCACGAGCGCGGGCTGGCTGGTGGAAGCGGCGGTATCGGTCATGAGTCATCCTGGAAAATGGCGGACGGCGCGCGGCGCCGCCCGGGCGGCCGGCATCGCGTCAGCGAGCCCGGTCCGCAAGAACATATAATTCTCGCATAGAACCCTTTGGCGCCTTCGATGTCACCCTTTTCGTTCACCCTGCTGTTCGCGCTCGCCGTGCTCGCGATGGTCGTCACCAAGCTGTGGCTCGCGTCACGGCAGATCCGCTTCGTCGCCGCGCACCGCAACGGCGTGCCTGCGCAGTTCAGCGCCACCATCCCGCTGACCGCCCACCAGCGCGCGGCCGATTACACGGTCGAGCGCACCCGGCTGACGATGCTCGAGATCGTCGTCAGCGCCGCCGTGCTGGTCGGCCTCACGCTGCTCGGCGGCGTCGGCGCGCTCGACACGCTGCTGACCGGCTGGTTCGGCCGCGGCTACGGGCAGCAGGTCGCGCTCGTCGCCGCGGTGCTCGTGATCACGAGCGTGATCGACATCCCGTTCGAGTATTACCGCCAGTTCGGGATCGAGCAGCGTTTCGGCTTCAACCGGATGACGAAACGGCTGTTCTTCACCGACATGCTGAAAAACTCGCTGCTCGGCGCCGTGCTCGGCCTGCCGCTGCTGTTCGTCGTGCTGTGGCTGATGAACCAGGCCGGCAGCCTGTGGTGGCTGTGGACCTGGATCGTCTGGGTCGCGTTCCAGATGCTGGTGCTGCTGATCTACCCGACCTTCATCGCACCGATCTTCAACAAGTTCGAGCCGCTGAAGGACGACGCGCTGCGCTCGCGCATCGAGTCGCTGATGAAGCGCTGCGGCTTCGCGGCGAAGGGGTTGTTCGTGATGGACGGCAGCCGCCGCTCGGCGCACGGCAACGCGTATTTCACGGGCTTTGGCGCATCGAAGCGGATCGTGTTCTTCGACACGCTGCTCGCGCGCCTGTCCGGCCAGGAAATCGAGGCCGTGCTCGCGCACGAACTCGGCCACTTCAAGCGCCGCCACGTGATGAAGCGGATGCTCGTGTCGTTCGTGCTGAGTCTCGTGCTGCTCGCGCTGCTCGGCTGGCTCGCGCAGCGCACGTGGTTCTATACGGGCCTCGGCGTCGTGCCGTCGCTCGACACGAGCAACGCGGGCGCCGCGCTCGTGCTGTTCTTCCTCGCGATTCCCGTGTTCCTGTTCTTCGCGACGCCGTTCAGCAGCCTCACGTCGCGCAAGCACGAATTCGAGGCCGACGCGTTCGCGGCCAGCCAGACCGACGCGCAGGATCTCGTCAGCGCGCTCGTGAAGCTCTACGAGGACAACGCGTCGACGCTGACGCCCGACCCCGTCTACACGGCCTTCTACTACTCGCATCCGCCCGCCTCGCAGCGGATCGACCGCCTGATGCAGCACGCATGAGCCGGCCGACCTCCCGCAAGCCGGCCCCGCGCGCGTCGGGCGCGCAGCGTGTCGAAGGCCGCGTGATCGCGGCGCACGGGCGCCACTACATCGTCGCGCCCGACGACGGCGGCCCGATGCTGCAGTGCTTCCCGCGCGGCAAGAAGAGCGACATTGCAGTCGGCGACCGCGTCGCGTACGAAATCGCGTCGGCCGACCAGGGCGTGATCGTCGAGATCGGCGAACGGCGCAACCTGCTGTACCGTTCCGACCAGTTCAAGTCGAAGCTCTTCGCCGCCAACCTCGACCAGTTGCTGATCGTGCTCGCGACCGAGCCCTATTTCAGCGAGGACCTGCTCGGCCGCGCGCTGATCGCCGCCGAGGCGAACGAGCTGAAGCCGATCGTCGTGCTGAACAAGATCGACGTCGAGGCCGCGCTGCCGGTCGCGCGCGAGCGCCTCGCTCCGTACCGCGCGCTCGGCTACGACGTGCTCGAACTGTCGGTAAAGGGCTCGCCCGACGACGCGCGCGCGCAACTGATGCCGCACCTCGCCGGACATTCGACGATCCTGCTCGGCCAGTCCGGGATGGGCAAGTCGACGCTCGTGAACCTGCTCGTTCCCGATGCCGAAGCCGCGACGCGCGAGATTTCGGCCGCGCTCAACAGCGGCCGCCACACGACGACGTTCACGCGCCTCTACCCGCTGGAGGGTGGCGGCGCACTGATCGATTCGCCGGGCTTCCAGGAATTCGGCCTCTACCACCTGACGGAGGGCCGTCTCGAGCGCGCGTTTCCGGAGTTCCGGCCGCTGCTCGCGGACTGCCGTTTCTATAATTGTCATCATCTGCACGAGCCCGGCTGCGCGATCCTCGAAGCCGTCTCCGACGGCCGCATCGCGCCGTCGCGGCACGCGCTGTACGCGCAGCTCGTGCACGAGGCAAGCCAGATCGTCCGCTGATCGCGCGACGCGCGCACGGCGGCCGGCTGCGCGTTGCGGGGCCGGCCTTCACCGACAGGAGCGGCCATGCGTTTCAAGGCACCCAATCTCGCGACGGCGCAGCATTGGGCCAACGTGCTTCAGGTGGCCGGCATCGGTTGCGAGCTGCATAACTGCTACGCGACCGGCGCGCTCGGCGGCCTGCCCGCCGACGCCTGCACGCCCGAGCTGTGGCTCGACGACGAACGCGACGACGCGCTCGCGCGCCGGCTCCTCGATGCGGCATCGCACGGCCCGTCGGCCGGCGCCTCGCCATGGCGCTGCCGGCAATGCGGCGAAGCGCTCGAGGCCCAGTTCACCGCGTGCTGGCAATGCGGCGCCGTACGCGATCCGCTCGACGACTGACCCACAGCAAAAAGGCCGGCATCAAGCCGGCCTTTGCCTTTCATCGGATACTGCACTGCCCTGTCACGACACCCAGACGGCGAGCGTCAGCATCAGCAGCAGGATCATCCACAGGATCACCGCGCGCCAGACGAGGCCGACTGCCGATTGCAGCGTACGCGGCGTGCAATCGTCACCGACCGTCAACGGACCGCTGTCGCCGACCGCCAGCGCATCGAGGCTCGACGGTTCCGCGAGCGGCCCCGCGAGACGCGCGCCGAGCGCCCCGCTGCCGGCTGCCAGCAGCACGCCGTCGTTCGGGTCGGGCCATTGGCGCGTGTGGTTGCGCCATGCGTAGATCGCATCCTCGAAATTGCCGACGATCGCGAAGCCGAGCGCGGTCAGCCGCGCGGGAATCCAGTCGATCACGAAGAACGCGCGCTGCGCGAACGTCGAGAATGCGGCCGTGCGGTCGTCGCCCGGCGTCGACCAGCTACGCGCGAGGTATTCGGAGATCCGGTACAGCACGGCGCCGGCCGGGCCGATCGGCAGCACATACCAGAAGAACACGCCGAACACGTGGCGATGTGATGCGACGACCGCGTGAATCAGCGTATGGCGGACGATTTCGCCGACCGGCATGTCGACCGTGTCGATGCCCGTCCACTCGTGCAGGATTTCGCGCGCGCGCGGCACGTCGTCGTTGTTGAGTGCGAGGTGGATGTCGGTGAAGTAGTGGCTGAACTGGCGGAAGCCTAGCGTGAAATACACGACGACGACGTTCCACAAGAACGCGAGCACGAAGCTCACCTTGAACAGCAGGAAATAGATCAGCGCGACGATCAGCACCCACGGCAGCACGACCGCGAGCCATGCGAGGATACCGTGCTTCTGCTTGCCTGCGTCGAGACCATGCGCGACGGTTTCCGCATGAAACTGGAACAGCGCGAACACCGGATTGTTCGGCGACAACGCGCGGACCTGTTCGATGATGAGGGCGAGGAGAACCGAAAAGAAAGTCATGCGTGGCGCCGTCTTCGGAGTTATGTCATTTTTTGCATAACGATAGCACAGCGTAAGCCCCGCATGGCTGCCAGCGCGGCCGCCCGGCAGCCGGCCGCGCGCGCCGGCCGGTGTGCGCGCCTAGCCGGCGGCCAAGAAGCGGTACAGATTGCGAAACATGCCGGCAGTTGCGCCCCAGATGAAGTAATGCCCGTCTGGTTTGTCGTTCGGATAAGGCATCGCAAAAAAACGACGCTCGCCGCCATCCCAACGGAACACGCGGACCTGATGGTTCGCGGGATTCATCAGGAACGCGAGCGGCACCTCGAAAATCTCGGCCACTTCGAACGTGTCGGCCTGCACGGTGAACGGCGGATGCACGAGGCCGACCACCGGCGACACGCAGAAGCCGGTGCCGGTCAGGTAGTCGGGCAGCGCGCCGAGGATCTCGACGCGTTCGGCGGCGAGTCCGATTTCCTCCTTCGACTCGCGCAACGCGGTGGCGGTCGCATCGCGATCGAACGGTTCGCGCCGGCCGCCGGGAAAGCTGATCTGTCCGGCATGGTCGTTCAGGTGATCGGCGCGTTGGGTCAGCAGCACGGTGAGACCCGACTCGCGGACGACGAGCGGCATCAGCACGGCCGCGCTACGCGGATCGATGCCCTCCTGCAGCTTCGCCTCGCCGGGCTCGACGCTCCATTCGGGCGTGCGCGCGAAACGGTCGCGCAGGCCGGACGGCGTCATCAGGCGGGGATCGATGGCGGGCAGGCCGGCGCCGGTGCCTTCGACCGGCAAGACTTCGGGATCGATGATGGGGCGGCGATTCAATGGGGCTCTCGGGTTCGTGTCGTATCGAGCATATTGTCGCGCCAGAATGAAAAAAGCACCCGGGTGGGTGCTTTTTCCTTACAGCTCTTACTCTTGGGAAGCTGCTGCGGCGCGATCCTTCGACACCAGCTTTTCCTTGATTCGAGCCGACTTGCCCGAACGCTCGCGCAGGTAGTACAGCTTCGCACGACGCACATCACCGCGGCGCTTCACGACGATGCTCGCCAGCAGCGGCGAGTACGTCTGGAACGTACGCTCGACGCCTTCGCCCGACGAGATCTTGCGGACGATGAAGTTCGAGTTCAGACCACGGCTGCGAATCGCGATCACGACGCCTTCGTAAGCCTGAACGCGCTTGCGGGTACCTTCAACCACGTTCACGTTCACGATCACCGTGTCGCCCGGGGCGAATTCGGGGATCGTCTTGCCGGCGAGCGCGCGCTCGATTTCTTCCTGCTCAAGTTTTGCGATCAGATTCATTACTGACTCCTTATGCCATCGTGTCGGCGTTGGCACCCGCCTGCTTCCAGGCCTGGCCCCGATAGAGGATGGATTCACATCAGGCGCCGCGCACGCATGCACGACACCGCCAATTCCCGCCCGCGACGCCGCCTCAAGAGGCGTCCTTCGCTTCGCGTGCGAGGTTCGCAAGCCAGGCCTCGTCGGCACGGCTCAGCAACTTCTCGCGGCGCGCCCGGACGATCAGGTCCGGCCGCTTCCGCAACGTATTCCTCAATGCTTCCTGGCGCCGCCACCGCTCGATCTCGGCATGATGCCCGCCGAGCAGCACGTCCGGTACGCGCACGCCATCGTATTCCTCCGGGCGCGTGTAGTGCGGACAATCGAGCAGGCCGTCGACGAAACTGTCCTGCACGGCCGACTGCGAATCGTTCAGCACACCGGGCAGCAAGCGCACGACGGCATCCATCATCGCCATCGCCGGCAGTTCTCCGCCGGACAGCACGAAATCGCCGAGGCTGATCTCCTCGTCGACACAACGATCGAGCAGACGCTGGTCGATCGCTTCGTAGCGGCCGCACAGCACGACAACGCCTGGCTCCTGCGCCATCCGCATCGCCCGCTCGTGCGTGAGCGGCGCGCCCTGCGGCGACATCATCACGACGCGCGTGCTCGCGATGCCCTGCTCCGCCTGCGCCGCTTTCGCGGCGCCGATCGCGGCCTCGAGCGGCCTGGCCAGCATCACCATGCCCGGACCGCCGCCGTACGGACGATCATCGACCGTGCGGTAGTTGTCCGTCGTGAAATCACGCGGGTTCCAGGTGCGCAGCCCGAAGCGCCCTTGCTTGACGGCCCGGCTGGTGATTCCCCAGTCGGTCAGTGCGCGGAACATCTCGGGAAAGAGCGTGACGACGTCGAACTGCACCGCGCTCTCGGTAACCTGGTTCATTTCAGTAATCGGCTTCCCAGTCGACGACGATACGACGCGCCGCCTGATCCACCGTTTTGACGTAGACGCCGACAAACGGAATCAGCCGTTCGTCGGTGGTCGGCTGACCGTCTTTGCCGGTCGCCGGATACTCGACACGCATGATCGAATGCACGCCGTTGTCGATCATCCCGCTCACCTTCCCGAGCGCCACCGATTGCTCGTTGACGACTTCGAGACCGATCAGGTCGACCCAATAGAATTCGTCCGCGGCCAATGCCGGGAAATCTTCCCGGCGCACGAACACACGAAAGCCGCGCATAGCCAGCGCGGCATCGCGGTCGCTGACGCCCGCGGGTTGCGCAACGACCGTGTCGCTGTGCGTCTTCGACTGCATGATGCGGACGGAAAGCCGCTCCGCACCGCGCTCCAGCCACCAGCGGCGCGCGTTAAGCAGCGCGTCGCCGCCGCGACCGGCATCGGCATGCGTCGCCACCTTGACCCAGCCCTTCAGGCCGTAGGCGTCGACCACCGCCCCGACCTCGACGGCGTCGTCAGGCCACGCTTGCGTCGCTTCATGGCCACCCTGTTCGGCAGCCGGACCGGCGTTCGCGACAACGTCGCGCTCGACCGGCTTGCGGACGAATGCGCCGAATGACGCACGCCCGCGCCTTGCATTACCGGAATCGTGACCCGCCATCAATCCACCTCACAGCCGGCACGACCGGCACACCGTGCCATGTTAGGCAGCCGGTTGCGCCTTTTGCGCTTCCTTCACGAGACGCTGGACGGTCGGCGACAGTTGTGCGCCAACGCCTTGCCAGTACGTCAGACGATCCTGAGCGATACGCAGCGATTCGCCCTTCGTAGCGACCGGGTTGTAGAAGCCGACGCGCTCGATGAAGCGGCCGTCACGACGGTTACGCGAATCGGTAGCAACGATGTTGTAGAACGGGCGCTTCTTCGAGCCGCCACGAGCCAGACGGATGATAACCATATGATGTCCTTCGGAAAACCGGGTTCGAAACTACTGAAACACGCGATTATAGCCGGAAACCAGAGGTACAACAAACACTTACGCGGAAAAAATCCACGGATGGCCTCTGCGCCGGGCATACAATCGTCGTGTCCAGGATGCTCTCCCCCGTCATGCCGCTCCTTCGCGCCGCCTCGACGCGCCGCGCGCAGCGCCGTTTCGTGGCACTGCTTGCCGGCCTTGCCTGCCTCGCGTCCGCAACGGGGCTTGCCGCGCCATTGCCGGTGGAAGAACTTGTCGTGCCGCCCGGTTTCCATGTGGACGTGCTGACCGACGCGGTACCGACCGCGCGCGAAATGGCGTGGTCGCCGCGCGGCATCCTGTATGTCGGCACCCGGGAAGGCCGCGTGCATGCATTCGTGATGCACGAGGGCCGGATCAGCGCACGCTACGTGATCGCGTCCGGGCTCGACATGCCGGTCGGCGTCGCCTACCGCGACGGCGCACTCTATATATCCGCCGTGTCGCGCATCCTGCGCCTCGACCGCATCGACGACCGGCTCGCCAAACCGCCCGCGCCCGTTATCGTGACCGACGCGCTGCCGACCGAACACCATCACGGCTGGAAATTCATCGCGTTCGGCCCCGACGGCAAACTGTACGTGCCGACCGGCGCACCGTGCAACGTCTGTCTCGCCGATCGCAGCCGCTACGCGATCATCGCCCGGATGAAGGCCGACGGCAGCGGCAGCGAGGTCGTCGCCCGCGGCGTGCGCAATACGGTCGGCTTCGCATGGCACCCCGATTCGGGCGAGCTCTGGTTTACCGACAACGGGCGCGACATGATGGGCGACGACGTGCCCGACGACAAGCTGAACCGCGCGCCGCGTGCCGGCCTCGACTTCGGCTTTCCATACTGCCATGGCGGAGACACACCCGACCCCGAATTCGGCAGCGCCGGCGTATGCCGCCGTTATGTGCCGCCCGTATTGAAGCTGGGCGCGCACGTCGCGGCGCTCGGCATCCGCTTCTATACCGGGCCGATGTTTCCGGCGTCGTATCGCAATAACGTGTTCATTGCCGAACACGGTTCGTGGAACCGCAGCACGAAGGTCGGCTACCGCGTGATGCGCGTCGTCGTATCGGCGGACGGCAGCCAGGCGCGCCAGACGCCATTCGTCACCGGCTGGCTGCGGCCCGACGGCACGGTATGGGGACGCCCGGCCGACGTGCTGCCGCTGCCGGACGGTTCGCTGCTCGTCAGCGACGACTACGCAGGTGCAATCTACCGCGTAACCTATGCGGCACCTTGACGCAGGCTGGGGGTGACCGGGCCCGACCGGGCATCGTAGAATGCGTGCCGGGCCGCGTGCCCGCGCCGGCCCGCCGGCCGCCCATGCCAACGACAATACGCCGCCATCCATGTCCAGCAGCACCGCACCGTCCCGCCGCTTCCGCTCCAAGACGCTCACCGCCGCCCTCGCATTCCTGTTCGGATCGCTCGGCGCGCACCGCTTCTATCTGTACGGCTTTCGCGACGTGTACGGCTGGGCACACCTGCTCGCGACGATCGTCGGCATTCCGGGCTTCCTCCTGCTCGCGGCAACCCAGCGCAGTGCCGGCCTCGGCTGGTGGCTCGCGGTACCCGGCGCGATCTCGCTGCTGGCGGCATTCCTCGCCGCACTCGTCTACGGGCTGCGCCCCGACGAAAAGTGGGACGCGCAATTCAACGCCGAAACGGGCAAGCACAGCCGGTCGGGCTGGACCGTGATCTTTGTCGTGATCTTCTCGCTGCTGATCGGCGCGTTCCTGCTGATGACCGCGCTAGCGCTGTCGTTCCAGACGTATTTCGAATCGCAGGTCGAAGCAGCGAAGCAGATTTCGCAGTAAGCGCCCGCTCCCAAACACCGGCGCCCTTCGCGCGCCCGCATGACGCGCCGGTCAGAACAGGTTCAGCTGCATGTCGTCGCGCGACTTCGTGCCGGCTGCGCGAGCAGCACCGCGCGGCACCGACGCCGCGGCGACCGGCGCACCGCGAAACTGCGACAGATCGAGAATGCCGTTCGTGCGCTCGTTCAGCCCGAGCCGCTTGACGGCCTGACGGAAGCGCTGCCGCAACAGGTCGGCCCAGATCCCCTCGCCCTTCATCCGCTTCGAGAAATCCGAGTCGTAGTCTTTCCCGCCGCGCATGTCGCGCACACGGTTCATCACGCGTTCCGCGCGATCGGGAAAATGCGCGGCGAGCCAGTTCTTGAACAGCGGTGCAACCTCCCACGGCAGCCTCAGGATGATGTAGCTCGCGTGCGTGGCGCCGGCTTCCGCGCACGCCTCGAGCACGCGCTCCATGTCGGGCTCGGTGACGAACGGAATCACCGGTGCAATGCTCACGCCGACCGGCACACCCGCATCGCGCAACGCGCGGATCGTGCGCAACCGGCGCGCCGGTGTCGCCGCGCGCGGCTCGAGCGTGCGTGCGAGATCGGCATCGAGCGTCGTGATCGTGACCGCCGCCATCACCTGCCCGCGTTCAGCCATCGGCGCGAGCAAGTCGAGATCGCGCTCGATCAGCGACGATTTCGTGATCGCGGCGAACGGCAGCCCGTGATCGTGCATCACCTGGATCACGCTGCGCGTGATGCGCAGGTCGCGCTCGACCGGCTGGTAGGCGTCGGTGTTGACGCCAAGCGCGATCGGCTCCGGCACGTAGCGCTTGCGCGAAATCTCACGCTCGAGCAGTTCGGCCGCATTGATCTTCGCGTAGATGCGGCTTTCGAAATCGAGCCCGGGCGACAGGCCGAGATAGCTGTGCGTCGGCCGCGCGAAGCAGTAGATGCAGCCGTGCTCGCAGCCGCGATACGGATTGAGCGATACGCTGAACGGGATGTCGGGCGACTGGTTGTGCGTCAGGATGCTCTTCGCACGCTCCTCGAAGACCTGCGTGCGCAGCGGTGCGGGGAAATCGGCATCGTCCGACTCGTGCGCCCAGCCGTCGTCGACCGCTTCACGCTGCGCGATTTCATACCGCCCCTGCAGATTGTCGACCGCACCGCGCCCCTTGCGGGGCGCGGGCGGCGCTATCGGAAATTCGTTGTCGGACCGATCGTCCATGCGCGCACCCATTCGCCAGCACCCAATACTGTATATTTATACAGTATTGGGTGCTGCATGCCAAGGGCGGGATAAGGGGCCCGACAATGGGCCGCCGGCACGTCACTCGCCGACCGCAATCGTCAGCGTCTCCTTGATTTCCTCCATCACGACATAGCTCTTCGACTGCACGGCGCCCGGCAACTGCAGCAGGATATCGCCGAGCAGTTTCCGGTAGTCGGCCATCTCGCCGATCCGCGCCTTGATCAGGTAGTCGAAATCGCCGGACACGAGATGGCATTCGAGCACCTCGTCGATCTTCATCACCTCGCGGCGGAACTGCTCGAACATGTTGCCGCCCTTGTGGCCAAGCGTGATCTCGACGAACACCAGCAGCGCGGCACCCAATTGGCCAGGGTCGACCCGCGCGTGATAGCCGGTGATCACGCCGTCCCGCTCCATGCGCCGCACGCGTTCGATGCACGGCGTAACGGTCAGTCCGACCTGTTCCGCGAGGTCCTTCATCGCCATCCGGCCGTCGTCCTGGAGCAGTTTGAGGATGCGCCGATCGAGCTTGTCGAGCGAGCGTACGGGCTGACGTTGCGTTCTCATTTGTTTATGCTGAAAACCGGAAAAATACGATAACAAAAACTGGACATTCGACAATACCATAGCGCAAAAAACTAGATCAGTTAGAGGTTACACGGAGCCGCAGGTGCGCCCGGCCTCGACCTGGTCCCTTCCATCTGGAGCAGCTATGCGAGTCGTCATTCTGGGCAGCGGTGTGGTGGGCGTGGCAAGCGCGTATTACCTCGCGCGCGCCGGTCATGAAGTCACGGTGATCGACCGGGAAGCGGGCCCCGCGCTCGAGACGAGCTTCGCGAATGCAGGCCAGATCTCCCCCGGTTATGCCGCGCCGTGGGCCGCGCCCGGCGTGCCGCTGAAGGCCGTCAAATGGATGTTCGAAAAGCACGCGCCGCTCGCGATCCGCCTCGACGGCACGCGCTTCCAGCTCCAGTGGATGTGGCAGATGCTGCGCAACTGCACGCCCGAGCGCTATGCGGTCAACAAGGGCCGCATGGTCCGCCTCGCCGAATACAGCCGCGACTGCCTGCAGGCGCTGCGCGCCGACACGGGCATCCAGTACGAAGGCCGCACGGGCGGCACGCTGCAACTGTTCCGCACGCAGCAGCAACTCGACGGCGCGGCGAAGGACATCGCCGTGCTGCAGGAAGCGAACGTGCCGTTCGAACTGCTGTCGCCGGCCGAACTGAAGAATGCCGAACCGGCGCTCGCCGCCGTATCGCACAAGCTGACGGGCGGCCTGCGCCTGCCGGGCGACGAAACGGGCGATTGCCAGTTGTTCACGACGCGCCTCGCGGCGCTCGCCGAATCGCTTGGCGTCAAGTTCCGCTACAACACACCGATCGATGCGCTCGCGATCGCGGGCGGCAAGATCGCCGGCGTGCAGTGCGGCAGCGAGACGGTGCGCGCGGACGCGTACGTCGTCGCGCTCGGTTCGTACTCGACCCGCTTCATCTCGAACCTGATGAAGATCCCCGTCTATCCGCTGAAGGGCTATTCGATCACCGCGCCGATCGTCAACGAAGCGGCCGCGCCCGTGTCGACCGTGCTCGACGAGACCTACAAGATCGCGATCACGCGTTTCGACCAGCGCATCCGCGTCGGCGGCATGGCGGAAATCGTCGGCTTCGACAAGAAGCTGCGCGCTGCGCGCCGCGAAACGCTCGAAATGTGCGTGAACGACCTGTTCCCGGGCGGCGGCGATACGTCGAAGGCGACGTTCTGGACGGGCCTGCGCCCGATGACGCCGGACGGCACGCCGATCGTCGGCCGCACGCCGGTGTCGAACCTGTTCCTGAACACCGGCCACGGCACGCTCGGCTGGACGATGTCGTGCGGCTCGGGCCAGCTGCTCGCGGACCTGATCTCGGGCAAGATGCCGGCGATCCAGGCCGACGACCTGTCGGTGCATCGTTACCTGAAGGACGTGGCCGGCCAGACGCGCCCGGCATACGCATAAGCCGCAGCTGCCCGCAACAAGACGGGCCGGTTCGCCTCAAAAGAAAAGGCGCCCCGCGGGGCGCCTTTTTCGTTTCGCCGAATGCGTGGCGCGGGATCAGAACTGGTCTTCCGTCAACGCGAGCACGCTCTCGTTGCCCTTCGCGCCAATGATCGACGCTTCGAGCCCGCCTGCCTGCACCAGAACGTGTTCCGCGTAGCATTGCGCGATCGCGATCTTCGCATCGAAGAACGCCGGATCGCTCGCGCGGTTCGCCTGCGCCGCCACCAGCGCGCGCGCCATCTGCCACCCGCACAGCACCACGCCCGCCAGCTTCAGGTACGGCACGCTGCCCGCGAACACCGCGTTCGGGTCCTGCTTCACGTTCGCCACCACGTAGTCCACCACCGACGACAGCGCACGCGCACCCTTCTCCAGCTGCGCCTTCATCGATGCCGCCGCCGCGCCGTCCAGCTTGCCCAGCGCCGCCACCGTCGCGTCGATCTCCGCGATCAGCGCCTTCGCCACCGCGCCGCCGTCGCGCATCGTCTTGCGCCCGACCAGGTCGTTCGCCTGGATCGCCGTCGTCCCTTCGTAGATCGCCAGGATCCGCGCATCGCGGTAGTACTGCGCCGCGCCCGTCTCCTCGATGAAGCCCATCCCGCCGTGCACCTGCACGCCCAGGCTCGCCACGTCGTTCACCATCTCCGTGCTCCAGCCCTTCACGACCGGCACCAGATACTCGTAGATTGCCTGATGACGGCCACGCGTCGCCTCGTCCGAATGGCGGTGGGCAACGTCGCTGTGCGCGGCTGCCACGTACGCCAGCGCCCGCGCGCCTTCGGTCAGCGCGCGCATCGTGCCGAGCATGCGGCGCACGTCCGGGTGATGGATGATCGTCACCGACTGCTTGGCCGACCCGTCCACCGGGCGGCTCTGCACGCGTTCCTTCGCGAATTCGGCCGCCTTCTGGTACGCCCGGTCGGCCACGCCGATCCCCTGCATCCCGACGCCGAAGCGCGCCGCGTTCATCATGATGAACATGTATTCGAGGCCGCGGTTCTCCTCGCCGATCAGGTAGCCGATCGCGCCGCCGTGGTCGCCGTACTGCAGCACCGCCGTCGGGCTCGCCTTGATCCCGAGCTTGTGCTCGATCGACACGCAGTGCACGTCGTTGCGCGCGCCGAGCGAGCCGTCGTCGTTGACCATGAACTTCGGCACGATGAACAGCGAGATGCCCTTCACGCCTTCCGGCGCGTTCGGCGTGCGGGCCAGCACCAGGTGGACGATGTTGTCCGCCATGTCGTGCTCGCCCCACGTGATGAAGATCTTCGTGCCGAACACCTTGTACGTGCCGTCGCCCTGCGGCTCGGCGCGCGAGCGCACCAGCGCCAGATCGGAGCCCGCCTGCGGCTCGGTCAGGTTCATCGTGCCGGTCCATTCGCCCGAGATCAGCTTCGGCACGTAGCGCTGCTTCTGCTCGTCGGTGCCGGCCGTCAGCAGCGCCTCGATCGCGCCGTCGGTCAGCAGCGGACACAGTGCGAACGACAGGTTCGACGCGTTCAGCATCTCGATGCACGGCGTCGCGATCAGCTTCGGCAGGCCCTGGCCGTCGTACTCGGACGGATGCTGCAGCCCCTGCCAGCCACCTTCGACGAACTGGCGGAACGCTTGCGCGAAGCCCGGCGTCGCGGTCACGACACCGTCCTTCCAGCTGCTCGGGTTGCGGTCGCCTTCGACGTTCAGCGGCGCCAGCACCTCGCCGCAGAATTTCGCGGACTCGTCGAGCACGGCCTGCGCCGTGTCGTAACCCGCATCCTCGAAGCCCGGCAACTGCGCAACGGCGTCGATGCCCGCGAGTTCCTTCAGCACGAACAGCATGTCCTTGACCGGTGCGACATAACTCATGGTGTGCCTCCTTCGTTTCTCTTCCGTCGATGGCGTAAAAAAAGGGGCGCTCATCGCGCCCCTTTTCTCGTGTGCTTACCGCTGAAGCGTCAAGCCGCGTCAGCCGAGCTCGGTCACGAGCTCCGGCACGAGCGCGAACAGGTCGCCGACGAGGCCGTAGTCGGCCACGCTGAAGATCGGCGCCTCCGGATCCTTGTTGATCGCGACGATCACCTTCGAATCCTTCATGCCGGCCAAGTGCTGGATCGCACCCGAGATGCCGACCGCGATGTACAGCTGCGGCGCGACGATCTTGCCGGTCTGGCCGACCTGATAGTCGTTCGGCACGTAGCCTGCGTCGACTGCCGCGCGCGATGCGCCGAGTGCCGCCGACAGCTTGTCGGCCAGCGGCTCCAGCACCTTCGTGTAGTTCTCGCCGCTGCCCAGACCGCGGCCGCCCGACACGATGATGCTTGCGCTCGTGAGTTCCGGACGGTCCAGCTTCGTCACTTCACGGCTCACGAACTGCGACTTGCCGGCGTCCGCCGCTGCCGCGATCTTCTCGACCGCTGCGCTGCCGCCTTCGGCCGCGACCGGATCGAAACCCGTCGCACGCACCGTGATGACCTTGACCGGATCGCTCGACTGCACCGTCGCGATCGCGTTGCCCGCGTAGATCGGGCGCTCGAACGTGTCGGCCGAATCGACCGCCGTGATGTCCGAGATCTGCGCGACGTCCAGCTTCGCGGCAATACGCGGCGCGATGTTCTTGCCGTACGCCGTGGCCGGCGCGAGGATGTGCGAGTAGTCCTTCGCGATGTTCAGCGCGGTCGCTTCGACGTTTTCAGCCAGGCCCGCTTCGAGCTGCGGCGCGTCGGCCAGCAGCACCTTCGACACACCTGCGATCTTCGCCGCTGCGTCTGCCGCCGCTTGTGCGTTGTGGCCCGCGACCAGCACGTGAATGTCGCCACCGATCTTCGCTGCCGCCGCCACCGTGTTCAACGTCGCGGCCTTGACCGACGCGTTGTCGTGTTCTGCAATCACCAGAATCGTCATTTCTTTGCGCTCCCTCTTACAGCACCTTGGCTTCGGTCTTCAGCTTCTCGACCAGCGTCTTCACGTCCGGCACCTTCACGCCGGCCGCGCGCTTCGGCGGCTCGACCACCTTCAGCGTCTTCAGACGCGGCGCGACGTCCACGCCCAGGTCTTCCGGCTTCACGGTTTCCAGCGGCTTCTTCTTCGCCTTCATGATGTTCGGCAGCGTCACGTAGCGCGGCTCGTTCAGGCGCAGGTCGGTCGTGATCACCGCCGGCAGCGTCAGCGACAGCGTTTCCGCGCCGCCGTCGACTTCGCGTGCGACCGTGGCCTTGCCGTCTGCCACCGTCACCTTCGACGCGAACGTCGCTTGCGGCAGGCCGGCCAGCGCGGCCAGCATCTGGCCCGTCTGGTTCGAATCGTCGTCGATCGCCTGCTTGCCGAGGATCACCAGTTGCGGCTGCTCCTTGTCGACCAGCGCCTTCAGGATCTTCGCGACGGCCAGCGGCTCGACGCTGTCGGTCGATTCGACGAGGATCGCGCGATCCGCGCCGATCGCCAGCGCCGTGCGCAGCGTTTCCTGCGCCTGCGTGACGCCCACCGACACGGCGATCACTTCGGTCGCGACGCCCGCTTCCTTCAGGCGCACGGCTTCTTCAACGGCGATTTCGTCGAACGGGTTCATCGACATCTTCACGTTCGCGATGTCGACACCCGTGTTGTCCGACTTCACGCGGACCTTCACGTTGTAATCGACCACTCTTTTCACTGGCACCAGGATTTTCATGCACACGCTCCAAAGTTACGAATACGACCAGAGGCCATTTTATAGCGAGGCCTCATGACTGCGCGGCCAAGCGGACCCATCCATCGTGGCTGTCGAGGATACCGCTTCTTGGCGACGCGCCAATGATAGCGAACGATCGTTCTATTTTAAAAGAGAAAAAACCCGGACGCAAAGCCCGGGGTTTCGATCATCGACTCTAATCTCGCCGGGCGCCCCGTGCTGCGCCCGTTACCAGGCGGTTATGACCGCGCCGCCGAACTTGCCTTCGATGAACTGCTTCACGTCGGCCGAATGATAGGCGGCAACGAGTTTCGCGACCCACGGCTTGTTCCGGTCCGCCTCGCGAATCGCGAGGATGTTCGCGTACGGACCGTTCGGGCCCTCGATCGCGATCGCGTCCTGTTTCGGTTTCAACCCCGCTTCCATCGCGTAGTTGGTATTGATCGCGGCCGCGTCGACGTCGCCGAGCGAGCGCGGAATCTGCGCCGCATCGAGTTCGACGATCTTCAGCTTGCGCGGATTGTCGACGATATCGAGCGGCGTCGCCTTCAGCCCGGCATCCGCGCGCAGCTTCAGGAGACCCTGCTTTTGCAGCAACAGCAGCGCACGGCCGCCGTTGGTCGGATCGTTCGGCACCGCGACGCGCGCGCCCGGCTTCAGTTCGGCCAGCGACTTCACGCGCTTCGAATAGATGCCCATCGGGAACGTGACGGTATCCGCGACCTTGATCAGCTTGTAGCCGCGATCCTTCACCTGCGCCTGCAGATACGGATCGTGCTGGTAGCTGTTCGCGTCGAGGTCGCCCGCCGCGAGCGCGGCGTTCGGCTGCACGTAATCGGAGAATTCGACGATGCGGATCTCGAGGCCGCTCTTCGCCGCGACCTTCTTCACCGCCTCCATGATCTGCGCGTGCGGCCCGCCCGTCACACCCACCTTGATGGTTTCGGCCTGCGCGTGCGCGCCCGCGAACAGCGCGGCCGCACCGAGTGCCGCCGCGAACTTCAACATGAAGCGTCGTTGCATCGTGTCTCCCCTAACGGATCAATCTGGTCTTATTTGTGGCTCAGCCGGCGCACGAGCCAGTCGCCGAACGACTGCACGATCTGCACGAACACGATCAGGATCGCGACCACCGTCCACATCACTTCCGGCAGATAACGCTGGTAGCCGTAGCGGATCCCGAGATCGCCGAGCCCGCCGCCGCCGATCGCGCCGGCCATCGCCGAGTAACCGACCAGCGACACGAACGTGATCGTCAGCCCCGCCACGACGCCCGGCAGCGATTCGGGCAACAGCACCTTGAAGACGATCTGCGACGTGGTCGCGCCCATCGATTGCGCGGCCTCGATCAGCCCACGGTCGACTTCGCGCAGCGCCGTCTCGACGAGACGTGCGATGAACGGTGCCGCCGCGAGCGTCAGCGGCACGACCGCCGCGGCCGTGCCGATCGACGAACCCGTGACGAGCCGCGTGAACGGAATCACCGCAACCAGCAGGATGATGAACGGCGTCGAACGGACGGCATTCACGATGCCGCCGAGCACGCGATTCACCGCGAGGTTCTGCAGCACGCCCTGGCGGTCGGTCAGGTAGAGCAGCACGCCGAGCGGCAGCCCGACGAGCGCGCCGACCGCCCCGGAGATACCGACCATGATCAGCGTCTCCCAGAACGACTGCACGAACATATCGAACATCTCACTCAACATACGAAAGCTCCTCTACCACCACACCTTGCTCGCGCAGGAACGCGAGCGCCTGCCCGACCTTGCCCGGCTCGCCGCCCGCGAGCACCGCGAGCGAACCGAATGCCTGCCCCTGGATCTCGTCGATCTGGCCGTGCAGGATGTTGAAATCGAGTTCGTACCGGCGGATCGTCTCCGACAGGATCGGCTGGTCGACACCCGAGCCCGTGAACGCGAGCCGCAGCAGATGCCCGCTGCCCGTCTTCAGCCGCTCGGCCACACGCGCCTTCAGCGCGGGCGGCAGCTCCTGCGCGATCACGTCGCCGATCAGCGCGCGCGTCACTTCGTGATGTGGCTGCAGGAACACGTCGATCACGCGGCCTTCCTCGACCACGCGCCCCGCATCGAGCACCGCGACGCGATCGCACACCTGCTTGATCACTTCCATCTGGTGCGTGATCAGCACGATCGTCAGGCCGAGTTCGCGGTTGATGCGCTTCAGCAGGTCGAGGATCGAACGCGTGGTCTCGGGATCGAGCGCGGACGTCGCTTCGTCCGACAGCAGCACCTTCGGCTGGCTCGCAAGCGCGCGTGCGATGCCGACGCGCTGCTTCTGTCCGCCGCTGATCTGCGCCGGATAACGATCCTTCTGCGCGGACAGCCCGACGAGGTCGAGCAGCGGCAGCACGGCAGCCTCGATGTCGGCCCGGCTTGCGCCGGCCAGTTCGAGCGGCAACGCGACGTTGTCGAACACCGTGCGCGACGACAGCAGGTTGAAGTGCTGGAAAATCATGCCGATCTCGCGGCGTGCCTCGCGCAACTGGCCGGCCGGCAGCAGCGTGAGATCGCGCCCGCCGACGACGACATTGCCTTCGGTCGGCCGCGTAAGCAGGTTGATGGTGCGCACGAGCGTGCTCTTGCCGGCGCCGCTTCGGCCGATGATGCCGAACACCTCGCCCTGCGGGATCGTCAGGTTGACGTTGTGCAACGCCTCGACCCAGCCGCTCGGCCCGGGAAAACGCTGCGAAAGATTGCGTAATTCGATCATGTAAACAAAACGGCGGCCGGCTGGCGAGTTGGCCCGCCAGTCGGCCGCCGAAGGATCTGGAATAACCGTCGATTTTACCGCAAACCCCTCATTCCCCTTAATAATCGATTTCGATCTTTTCATAACTACACGAAATTAGAGGGGCGCTGCTGGCCCGCCGCAGGAATGCCGCGACTATGATCCGGAACACGCATGCCAACGAACAGGGGACACGCCAGATGACCGCCACCACCACGCCGGCCGCCGCACCCGCCACCGCCGGATCGGCGTCTTCGTCGCCGCCCGCGCCGAAAATGGGCCGGCTGCGTACCGCGGACGGGCTCGAACTGGCGTCGTACCGCTGGCCGGCCGGCGACGGCACGGTGCCGCCGCGCGCGACGATCGCGCTCGTGCACGGCCTCGCCGAACACGCGGGCCGTTATGCCGCGCTCGCCGGCCGGCTCAACGCGGCCGGCATCGACGTGCTCGCGATCGATCTGCGCGGGCACGGCCAGTCGCCGGGCAAACGCGCGTGGGTCGAGCGCTTCGACGGCTACCTGAACGATGCGGATGCGCTGGTCGCCGAAGCGGCGCGCGGTCATTCGCCGTTGTTCCTGATGGGACACAGCATGGGCGGCGCGGTCGCGGCGCTGTACGCGATCGAACGCGCGCCGGCCCGCGGCCACGCGCTGACGGGCCTCGTGTTGTCGAGCCCGGCGCTCGCGCCGGGGCGCGACGTGCCGCGCTGGATGCTGGCGGTGAGCCGTATCATCAGCCGCGCATGGCCGACCTTCCCCGCGATCAGGATCGATGCGGCGCTGCTGTCGCGCGATCCGGCCATCGTCGCGGCCAATCGCGCCGATCCGCTCGTGCATCACGGCGCGGTGCCCGCGCGCACCGGCGCGGAGATACTCGATGCGATGGCGCGCATCGAAAGCGGCCGCGGCGCGCTGCGCGTACCGGTACTCGTCTATCACGGCACCGAGGACAAGCTGACCGAACCCGACGGCAGCCGCGCGTTCGGCGCGCGGGTCGGCTCGCCCGATCGTACGCTGACGCTATACGAAGGCGGCTTCCACGAAACGATGAACGATCTCGAACGCGACCGCGTGATCGACGCGCTGATCGCGTGGATTCACGCGCGCGCGCCGGCGCGCTGAGCGCGCGCGGCCCGGCCGGCCGGTCAGATGCCGGCCAGCACGCGCAGGTGCGCGACGACGCTGCGCCCGAGCGCGGACAGGTTGTAGCCGCCTTCGAGGCAGCTCACGATGCGGCCCTGCGCATGACGGCGCGCGACGTCGACGATCTGCGCGGTCAGCCATTCGAAGTCGGCCTCGACGAGGCCGAGGTTGCCGATGTCGTCCTCGCGATGCGCATCGAAGCCGGCCGACACGAACAGCATCTGCGGCTTGAACGCGTCGAGACGCGGCAGCCAGAACATGTCGACGGCTTCGCGGATCGCCATCCCGTTGCTGCGCGCGGGCATCGGCAGGTTGACCATGTTCGGCGCCTGGTGATCGACGCCCGAGAACGGGTACAGCGGATGCTGGAAGAAGCTGCACATCAGCACGCGCTCGTCGTTCGCGAACGCAGCCTCGGTGCCGTTGCCGTGGTGCACGTCGAAATCGATGATCGCGACGCGCTCGAGACCGTGCACGTCGAGCGCATGCCGCGCGGCGATCGCGACGTTGTTGAAGAAGCAGAAACCCATCGCGCGCGCGGGCTCCGCATGGTGGCCGGGCGGCCGGACGCCGCAGAACGCATTCGCGTAGCGGCCTTCGATCACCGCGTCGGTCGCCGCGATCGCGGCGCCGGCCGCACGCAGCGCCGCGCGCCACGTATCGCGGTTCATCAGCGTATCGGGATCGATCTCGACGTAGCCGTCGACCGGCGTCATGCTCCGGATGTAGTCGATGTGCGCCTGCGTATGCACACGGCCCAGCGCCACTTCGCTCGCGAACGGCGCGGTTTCGTGCACGATCAGGTCGTCGATGCGGCTCGCAATCAGTTGATCCTGGATCGCCGACAATCGGGCCGGGCATTCCGGATGCCATTCCCCCATCTCGTGCAGCATGCAGTCGGGGTGCGTATAGAAAGCGGTTGCCATAAGCTGTCATCGGCAGCGCGCGGTGCGCCGCAGGTCTCCATCAATGATGTCCATCGTCTGCCGCGAATTCGCCGCTAACTTACCACAACGGGGGCCCGCTTCGCCCCGACGCGCCGGATGCGCAGGTATACTGCGCCGAACACAATCGCCCTGTCCGCCCGCTTCGACATGAATTCCAGCAAGCCTGCCGCCCTTCTCTCCGCACTGTTCCGTGTTCGCGGCCCGCTCGTTGCCGCCGCCGTCGTCGCGGCCCTCGGCGCCACGCCCGCCGGCGCGCAGACGCAACCCGCGAAGTCCGCCGGCAAGCTCGTCGCGCAGGCACAGCCCCAGCAGCCGTCGCCACCGGGCCAGACCTTCGAAGAGGAAATCGTTCCGCAGCGTTACGCGAACAACGCGAAGGTCGACGCGTTCATCGACGAGATGGTCAGCCGCAACGGCTTCGACTCGACGAGCCTGCATGCGCTGTTCTCGCGCATCAGCTATTCGGCGACGGCCGTCAAGCTCGTGAAGCCCGCCGCGTCGCCGACGGTCAAGAACTGGCGCGTTTATCGCTCGCGCTTCATCGAGCCGATCCGCATCAACGCGGGTGTGAAGTTCTGGAAGGCGAACCAGGCAACGCTGCAGCGCGCCTCCGCGGAATTCGGCGTGCCGCCCGAGGTGATCGTCGGCATCATCGGCGTCGAGACGATCTATGGCCGCTACATGGGCAATTTCCGCGTGCTCGACGCGCTGACGACGCTCACGTTCGACTACCCGGACACGCCGAATCGCGACAGCCGCCAGGCGACGTTCCGCAAGAACCTCGAGGATTTCCTGGTCTGGACTCGCGACAACCAGCTCGATCCGACCACCGTGCTCGGTTCGTATACGGGCGCAATCGGGATTCCGCAGTTCCTGCCGAGCAGCATCCGCGAATATGCGGTCGACTTCGACGGCACGGGCCATGTCGATCTGCGCAGCAGCCCGGTCGACGCGATCGGCAGCGTCGCGAACTACCTGAAGCAGCACGGCTGGGAAACCGATCGTCCGGTGGTCTGGCAGATCACGCCCGATACGGGCAGCCTGGGCATCGCACAAGCCGCCGCCGACGGCCAGCCCGAACCGCACTGGGCGCTGTCGCAACTGCTGCGCGCGGGCATGACGCTGAACGAACCGACGGTCAACATCACCACCGAAGCCGGCACGCCCGTGACGGTGGTCGACCTGCCGTCGCCGGGGCGTGCGACGGAATACATGCTCGGTCTCAAGAATTTCTACGTGCTGACGCGCTACAACCGCAGCTTCTTCTACGCACTCACCGTGTACCAGCTCGGCGAAGCCGTGAAGGCGCAGATGGAAGCGAGCGGCGCGCTGAGCCCGGCCGACGCCGACGCGCAGTCGCAGTAAGCACCGCCCGGCCAAAGAAAAAACGCCGCTCGCGCGGCGTTTTTTTTATCGCATGCGCGACGCATGCCACCCCGCGCTCACGCGGGGAACACACCCGTGGACAGGTAACGGTCGCCGCGATCGCAGATGATGAACACGATCGTCGCATTCTCGACCTGACGCGCGATGCGCATCGCGACTTCGCATGCGCCGCCCGACGAAATGCCCGCGAAGATGCCTTCGACCGCCGCGAGCCGGCGCGCCATCGTTTCCGACGCGGCCTGGCTCACGCTCTCGACGCGGTCGACACGGCTGCGATCGAAGATCGTCGGCATGTACGCTTCCGGCCACTTGCGGATGCCCGGAATGCGCGAGCCGTCTTCCGGCTGCGCACCGACGATCTCGATCGCCGGGTTCTGTTCCTTCAGGTAACGCGACGTGCCCATGATCGTGCCCGTCGTGCCCATGGCCGACACGAAGTGCGTGATGCGCCCTTCGGTATCGCGCCAGATCTCCGGGCCCGTCGCTTCGTAGTGCGCAATGGGATTGTCGGGGTTCGCGAACTGGTCGAGGATCACGCCCTTGCCTTCGCGCTGCATCTGGTCCGCGAGATCGCGCGCCAGCTCCATCCCGCCCTTCACCGGCGTCAGGACGATTTCGGCGCCATAAGCGGCCATGCTCTGGCGGCGCTCGACCGACAGATCCTCCGGCATGATCAGCACCATCTTGTAGCCGCGGATCGCCGCGGCCATCGCCAGCGCGATGCCCGTGTTGCCGCTCGTCGCCTCGATCAGCGTATCGCCCGGCTTGATGCGCCCGCGCGCCTCGGCCTTGCTGATCATCGACAGCGCCGGGCGATCCTTCACGGAACCGGCCGGATTGTTGCCTTCGAGCTTCGCGAGCACCACGTTGTTGCGCGCGCGAATCTCGTCGTCCGGCAAGCGGACCAGTTGCACGAGCGGCGTATTGCCGATCGTGTCTTCGATAGTTTTGTAAGCCATGGAGATACCGTGAGTGCGAGGCCGATCAATCGATCGATTGTAAACCAGCACCGCCGCTCGCGCCGGCAACCCCTTTGAGACGATGGAATACGCGTGCCGCGCGATGCGTGAGCGCGTACGCACGCAAAAAACCCGCGGCATGCCGCGGGAAGCCGTCTCAACGACGGCGACTGAAGGAGCTCTGTGTCTGTCGCGCGCTGCGCGTTACTTCTGCGCGGTGCGGGCAGGCGCGGCGGCAGGCTTTGCTGCTGCCGGCTTGGCCGCGGCCGACGGGGCCGTGCCTGAGCCCGCCGCGCCTGAGCCGGCCGCGCCTATCGTCAGCCCTTGCTGCTGAAGTCGCTCGACGGTATGGCCGCCCATGCCTTTCACGCGTGACGCGAGATCGTCCGCATTCCTGAACGGACCGCGTGCGCCGCGTTCGTCGAGAATCGCTTTCGCCCGCGCCGGGCCGATGCCCTTGATGCCGACGAGCGCATCCTCGTTCGCCGTGTTGACGTCGACGGCCGCCCAGGCCGACGCGATCGCGCCGAACATGGCCGCTGCGGCAAACCATTTCCTGATCATGTGCTGGATCTCCGATGAAAAACGGCCGGCGGCTGCCGACCGTGAGACCCAGTCTATCGATGCAACGCGTCCGCTTAAACCTGGCCGGACAGCCAACGGACGTAGCGGTCGACGCCTTCCTGCACGGTCAGGAACGGCGTGTCGTAGCCGGCCGCGCGCAGCTTCGTCTGGTCGGCCTGCGTGAAGCACTGGTACTTGCCGCGCAGCGCATCGGGGAACGGCACGTATTCGACCAGCCCCTGCTCGACCTGCTGCGCGAGCGTCAGCGGCGGCAGGTTGTCGAGCGCGCGCAGCGTGTTCACGACCGTCGACGCGATATCGTTGAACGGCTGCGCACGACCCGTGCCGAGGTTGAAGATGCCCGATTTCTCCGGATGATCGAAGAAGAACAGGTTCACCTTCGTCACGTCCTCGACCGACACGAAATCGCGCGTCTGCTCGCCCGGCGCATAACCGTTGTACTCGCCGAACAGCTTCACCTTGCCTTCCGCGCGGAACTGGTTGAAGTTGTGGAACGCAACCGACGCCATGCGCGCCTTGTGCGTCTCGCGCGGGCCGTACACGTTGAAATAGCGGAAGCCGGCGATCTGGCTCTTCGCGGTGGGCAGCACGCGGCGAATCACCTGGTCGAACAGGAACTTCGAATAGCCGTAGACGTTCAGCGGCGCCTCGACCTCGCGCTCCTCGACGAAACGCGTCGAGCCGCCGTAGATCGCGGCCGACGATGCGTACAGGAACTGCGCGCCCTGTGCGAGGCATGCGTCGAGCACCGCGCGGCTGTAGCGGAAGTTGTTGTCCATCATGTAGCGGCCGTCGGTTTCCATCGTGTCCGAACAGGCGCCTTCGTGGAACACCGCGCGTACCTTGCCGAAATCGCCGCGCGCGAAGCGTTCGACGAATTCCGTCTTGTCGAGATAGTCGTCGATCTCGCAATCGACGAGATTGCGGAACTTGTCCGCGCGCGTCAGGTTGTCGACCGCGATGATGCGCGTCTCGCCGCGCTCGTTGAGCGCCTTGACGATGTTCGCGCCGATAAAACCGGCTGCGCCGGTGACGATGAGGGTCATGATCGTCCTGCCTGAAAAATGCGAGCCACTCGTGCGGCGCGCTCGTCGCGCCGCCGAATGCGCTCAGTGAAACAGTTCGTCGTAGTCCACCGTGGCCGTGCCGAGCTTGCCGACCACGATGCCTGCCGCGCGATTCGCAAGCACGACGGCATCGACCAGCGGCACGCCCGCGCCGAGCATCGTCGCGACCGTCGCGATCACGGTATCGCCCGCGCCCGACACGTCGAACACCTCGCGCGCGAGCGCCGGTGCATGCAGTTCGCCGGTGGCGGAAAAAAGCGTCATTCCCTCTTCCGAGCGCGTGAGCAGCAGCGCGTCGATGTCGAGTTCCGCACGCAGCTTCGCAACCCGCGCACGCAGATCGTCTTCCGACTTCCACTGCCCGACCACTTCGCGCAATTCCGCGCGATTCGGCGTGATCAGCGACGCGCCGCGATAGCGCGCCCAGTCGTCGCCCTTCGGGTCGACCAGAACGGACTTGCCGGCCGCACGCGCCTTCTCGATCATCGTCGTGACGTGCGTCAGGCCGCCTTTCGCGTAATCCGACATCAGCACGACGTCGTGCTGCGGCAGCAGCGCGTCGAAGCGCGCGAGCCCCGCGAGCAGCACTTCATGCGTCGGCATTGCCTCGAAGTCGACGCGCAGCAGTTGTTGCTGGCGCGCGAGCACGCGCAGCTTGATCGTGGTCGGCAGCGCCGGGTCGCGCTCGAGATGAGGCGTCACGCCACTGCTGCCGAGCAGCTCGACGATCCGCTCGCCGGGTTCGTCGCAACCGACGACGCACAGCAACCCGGCCTGGCCGCCGAGCGTCACGGCATTGCGCGCGACGTTCGCCGCACCACCGAGCCGCTCTTCCTGACGCTGCACATGCACGACCGGCACGGGCGCTTCCGGCGAAATGCGATCGACGTTGCCGAACCAGTAACGATCGAGCATCACGTCGCCGACGACAAGCACGCGCGAGCGCGCGAGCTGCGCGCGCGGCACCGGAACGACTTCGCGAAGAGTATTCATCGTAGGGTCAGCCACGGGAAGACGACTGGGGATCGACATACGGCCGTCCGATCGCGTAGTAGTCGATGCCCAGTTCGGCCATCGCGTCCGGCTCGTACAGGTTGCGCCCGTCGAAGATCACCGGCGCCTTCAGTTCGGCCTTCAGGCGCGTGAAATCGGGGCTCCGGAATTCCTTCCATTCGGTCACGATCACGAGCGCGTCCGCGCCCGTCACGGCGACGTCCTGCGTATCGACGAGATGCAGCCGCGCCAGCGCGTCCGGATTGCCGTCGAAATCCAGCGCGAACACGCGCCGCGCCTCGTCGACCGCGACCGGATCGTACGCGCGCACGGTCGCGCCGCGCTCGAGCAGCGCGGCGATCAGGCGGCGGCTCGGCGCCTCGCGCATGTCGTCGGTGTTCGGCTTGAACGCCAGGCCCCAGACCGCGAACTCGCGGCCGGTGAGATCGGCGCCGAAGCGCTGCTCGATCTTGCCGATCAGCACGTCCTTCTGCGCATGGTTGGCCGCCTCGACGGCTTCCAGGATGCGCAGCGGCTGGCCGTTCTCGCCCGCCGTGCGGATCAGCGCCTGGACGTCCTTCGGGAAGCACGAGCCGCCATAGCCGACACCTGCGTACAGGAAGTGGTAGCCGATGCGCGGATCGGAGCCGATCCCGCGGCGCACGGCCTCGATGTCGGCACCGACCTTGTCGGCGAGATTCGACATCTCGTTCATGAACGAGATGCGCGTTGCAAGCATCGCATTCGCCGCATATTTCGCGAATTCGGCCGAACGCACGTCCATGTAGATCGTGCGTTCGTGGTTGCGGTTGAACGGCGCGTAAAGCTTCTTGATCTTCTCGCGCGCGATCGTGCCCGTCTCGTCGTCGTCGACGCCGATGATGATCCGGTCCGGACGCATGAAGTCCTCGACCGCCGCGCCTTCCTTCAGGAATTCCGGGTTCGACACGACCGAGAAGCGATGCGCGACGCTGCCCGCGAGCCCGCGAGCGGCAAGCGCTTCGTCGACCACGCCGCGCACGCGCTGCGCGGTGCCGACCGGCACCGTCGACTTGTCGACGATCACCTTGAAGCTCGTCATGTGGCGACCGATGTTGCGGGCGGCCTCGAGCACGTATTGCAGGTCGGCCGAGCCGTCCTCGTCGGGTGGCGTGCCGACCGCAATGAACTGGATCTCGCCGTGCGCGACGCTCGCCTCGATGTCGGTCGAGAAACGCAACCGCCCCGCCGCGCGGTTACGCGCGATGATGTCCAGCAGCCCCGGTTCGTGAATCGGCATCCCGCCGTTGTTCAGGATGTCGATCTTGCGCGGATCGACGTCGAGACAGAAGACGTCGTGACCGATCTCCGCGAGGCATGCGCCCGTGACTAGACCGACGTAGCCGGTGCCGATGATGGTGATTTTCATAGATGTTCCGGTACTTCCCGGTAATTGACTAACTTGGCCGCCGGGACGAGCCCGGCGGCAACCGCAGCGCGTTGGCTCCGCGTGCCGGGATCAGCCCGGCATCGCAGGTTCGACGCGGCGCGGCGCATAGGTTTCCCAGCCGCTGCATCCGGGGCACTGCCAATAGAAGAGGCGTGCCCGGAAACCGCAATTCTGGCACGTATACCGTGGCAGATTTTTCGTGCGCTGCTTGATCAGCGCACGCATCATTTCAAGTTCCTTACGACGCGGCTCGTCAGCCGCCGCGATCTGCGCATCGAGCAGGTGCAGCATCCCCGACAGGTTCGGCGATTTCTCCATCTGCGTGCGTGCGAGCGTGTGCGCCGCGTCCTGGCCGCGCAACCCCGCGATGTGCTGATACGCGACGTCGAGCAGGTCGTTCGACGGATAGCGATCGACATACCCCATCAGCAGCTCGGCGCCTTCGACGTTCTTGCCGAGCGCGACATAGGCCTTCATCAGCTTGTCGGCGACGAGCGGCAGATACGCCGGGTTCTGCGCCTCGACGCGCTTCCAGTGCTCGATCGCGGCCGCGTGGTTGCCGTCCGCCTGCGCGGCATCGCCGGACAGGATCGTCGCGCGAACGTTCTGCGGGTTCACGGTCAATGCGAGCTGCAGCTGTTCGGCCGCCGCGGCTGCGTTCTTGCGCTGCAGCGCGTCCTGCGCGAGCTCGCAGTGAAACTGCGCGATTTCGGCGCCGAGCGGTTTGTCGCTCATCGACTCGATGCGTTTCGCGGTATCGATCGACTTGTTCCAGTCCTTCTCGATCTCATAGATCGTCAGCAGCGCCCGCTGTGCGCCGAGCGCGTAGTCGCCGTCGGCGAGCTTGTGGAACGCCTCCTCGGCGCGATCGAGCAGGCCTGCCTTGAGGAAATCCTGGCCGAGCTCGTACAGCGCGTGGTCGCGCTCGTTGACCGGCAGGTCCGTGCGGCTCAGCAGGTTCTGGTGCACGCGAATCGCACGGTCGGTTTCGCCGCGACGACGGAACAGGTTACCGAGCGCGAAGTGCAGCTCGACCGTCTCGGGATCGAGCTTGGCGACCTCGATGAATGCGTCGATCGCCTTGTCGGGTTGTTCGTTCAACAGAAAGTTCAGGCCGCGAAAATACGATCGCGGCAAGTTGGCGCTCTCCGACAGGAGATTCTTCAGGTCATAGCGTGACGCCGCCCAACCGAGCGCGAACGCGACCGGAATCGCGAGCAACCACCAGAAATCCAGATCCATGCGAAATATCGAAGCAGAGACGAAAACCGCGCGATTGTCGCGCGGCGTCCGTGTTAAATGACGGGCGGCATCGGCGGCTGGTCGATGACGGTCGGCGTTTCGCGCGCCGCGCGCAGATCGCGCTTCAGGCGCCCGTTCTCGAGACGCAGGCGGAAGATCGAAGGCAGCGCGGACAGCAGGCCGGCCAGCAGCCCCACGGCGAAGAATGCCAGGCCGATCAGGATCAGCGGCGCTTGCCATGCGTAGCCGGCAACGAAATTCAGCGTCGCGGTTTGCGTATTGGCCAGCGCAAGCACCAGCAGCAGCACGAACACCAATACCCGGATCAGCCAGACGATAAACTTCATGAAGCCCTCTCTTTGTTGAGGTTTGCCGCGGCGCGCGACTCCCCTTCGCCGCACCGAATCGACCCGTATTGTAAAGGAAGCGTTTCCGCGGCTGCGCAGATCCTGCGCGCCCCGTTGCGCCGCGGTCGCCGGAAATGAAAAAAGCGCCCGCAAGGGGCGCTTTTCTTTTCAGCCTTCGCCGGACGGGTTCCGGTCAAACCGAACGACGCTCAACGCTCGTCGTCCGGATCGTCAGCCTTCAGCGGTTCACCGGCGCGGCCGTCGACGCGTTCGCGCAATTCCTTGCCAGGCTTGAAGTGCGGCACGAACTTCTCGGGCACCTGCACTTTCTCCCCCGACTTCGGGTTGCGTCCGACACGTGCCGGGCGACGGTTGAGGCCGAAGCTGCCGAAACCCCGAATTTCGATGCGGTGCCCTTTCGCCAGAGCGTCAGACATCGCATCGAGCATCGTTTTCACCGCGAAATCCGCATCCTTGAGGACAAGTTGCGGAAATCGCGATGCCAGCTGCGCGACCAACTCGGATTTGGTCATACTTCAGCAGACCTCGTGAGGCTTACTGGTTCTGGCCGTCGAGCTTCGCCTTCAGCAGCGCGCCGAGGTTGGTCGTACCGGTCGCAGCCGAGCTGGTGTCGGCTTGCAGGCCGCGGATCGCTTCCTGTTGCTCAGCCGAATCCTTCGCCTTGATCGACAGGTTGATGCCACGCGACTTGCGATCGATGTTGATCACCATCGCGTTGACCTTGTCGCCTTCCTTCAGCACGTTGCGTGCGTCTTCGACACGATCCTGCGCGATTTCCGACGCACGCAGGTAGCCTTCGACGTCGCCCGTCAGCGTCACGACCGCACCCTTCGCATCGACCGTCTTCACGACGCCGTCGACGATCGAGCCCTTGTCGTTCATTGCAACGTAGTTGCTGAACGGGTCGCCTTCGAGCTGCTTGATGCCGAGCGAAATACGCTCCTTCTCGACGTCGATACCGAGCACGATGGCTTCGACTTCGTCGCCCTTCTTGTACTTGCGAACGGCTTCTTCGCCGGTTTCGCTCCACGACAGGTCCGACAGGTGGACCAGGCCGTCGATGCCGCCCGGCAGACCGATGAACACGCCGAAGTCGGTGATCGACTTGATTGCGCCCGTGATCTTGTCGCCCTTCTTGAAGTTGCGGCTGAAGTCATCCCACGGATTCGGCTTGCACTGCTTCATGCCGAGGCTGATACGACGACGGTCTTCGTCGATCTCGAGGACCATGACTTCGACTTCGTCGCCCAGCTGGACAACCTTCGACGGCGCAACGTTCTTGTTGGTCCAGTCCATTTCCGACACGTGGACGAGGCCTTCGATGCCCGATTCCACTTCGACGAATGCGCCGTAGTCGGTGATGTTCGTGACCTTGCCGAACAGGCGCGTGCCCGACGGGTAACGGCGCGAGATGCCTTCCCACGGATCGTCGCCCAGTTGCTTGATGCCCAGCGAGACGCGGTTCTTCTCTTGGTCGAACTTGAGGATCTTCGCGGTGACTTCCTGGCCAACCGACAGGACTTCGCTCGGGTGACGCACACGACGCCATGCGATGTCGGTGATGTGCAGCAGGCCGTCGATGCCGCCGAGGTCGACGAATGCGCCGTAGTCGGTGATGTTCTTGACCACGCCGTTGACGATCGCGCCTTCCTTCAGCGTCTCGAGCAGCTTCGCGCGCTCTTCGCCTTGGGTTGCTTCGATCACTGCACGACGCGACAGCACGACGTTGTTACGCTTGCGATCGAGCTTGATCACGCGGAACTCGAGCGTCTTGCCTTCGTACGGGGTCGTGTCCTTGACCGGACGCGTGTCGACCAGCGAACCCGGCAGGAACGCGCGGATGCCGTTGACCATCACGGTCATGCCGCCCTTCACCTTGCCGGTGATCGTGCCGGTGACGAGTTCGTTGTTGTCGAGAGCCTTTTCCAGCGACAGCCACGATGCAAGGCGCTTCGCCTTGTCGCGCGACAGGATCGTGTCGCCGTAGCCGTTTTCGAGTGCGTCGATCGCGACGGACACGAAATCGCCCGACTGCACCTCAACCTCGCCCTGATCGTTCAGGAATTCCTCGATCGGAATGTAAGCCTCGGACTTGAGGCCTGCATTGACGACCACGAAGTTGTGGTCGACGCGCACGACTTCGGCGGAAATCACTTCGCCGGCGCGCATGTCTTGGCGGGTCAGCGACTCTTCGAACAGAGCCGCAAAGGATTCGGTATTCGGGGTGGAGGTTTGCAGGTCGGACATAAAAATCTGATAGTGCATGGATCGCTGTGCCACGCCGGCCGGAATGGCAGGCTGAAAGGGCCAGATCGAGGTCCACACGGGGTTAAGGGTTCGAAACACGCTCCGCGCTTACGGCGCGGAGCACCTACCGCTGCCCGCCGTTTCAGGCGGGCTGGCCGAGCGCCCGGTACCACTGCAGCACCTGGTCGACTGCTTCATCAACCGAAAGTGCCGACGTATCGAGCAACCTGGCATCTGCTGCAGGCTTCAGCGGCGCGGCCGCGCGATTGCTGTCGCGCGCATCACGTTCACGAAGATCCCGGAGCAAGTCATCTATATTAGCAGAAAAACCTTTTTGCATCAATTGCTTATGCCGCCTGGTCGCGCGGGCCTCGGCGCTGGCCGTCAGGAACACCTTCAGCACGGCGTCCGGGAAGATCACCGTCCCCATGTCGCGCCCGTCGGCAACGAGGCCCGGCGTCTTGCGGAACGCGCGCTGGCGCGCGACCAGCGCGGTACGCACCGGCCCGTGCACGGCAATGGCCGATGCGCGGTTGCCGACCGCCTCGGCGCGGATGTCGTTCGACACATCGACGCCGTCGAGCTGCGCGCAGCCTTCGCGGAACGTGATGTGGAGATCGTCGATCAGCTTCACGAGCGCGTCGATGTCCTCCGCCGCGATGCCGTAGCGCACGCTGGCGAGCGCCGCGAGGCGGTACAGCGCACCGCTGTCGAGCAGGTGGAAGCCGAGGTGCGCGGCGACGAGCGCCGCGACCGTGCCCTTGCCGGAAGCGGTCGGGCCGTCGATCGTGATGACGGGAGTCGGGTGAAAGGGTCGGGTCGATTTCATCGGAACAGTCGGGTCAGGCTTTGGCGAGCGCGGCGAAGCGGTCGAAATAGTCGGGGAACGTCTTGCCGACGCACTTCGGATCGTTGATCCGCACGGGCACGCCGCCCAGGCTGACGAGCGAGAAGCACATCGCCATCCGGTGATCGTCGTACGTGTCGATCGCCGCGTTCGGCGTGAGCTGTTCCGGCGGCGTGACGACGAGATAGTCGGGGCCTTCCTCGACGATCGCGCCGACCTTGCGCAGTTCGGTCGCCATCGCGGCGATGCGGTCGGTCTCCTTCACGCGCCAGCTCGCGATGTTGCGCAGCGTGCTCGTCCCGTTCGCGAACAGCGCCGCGACCGCGATGGTCATCGCCGCATCGGGGATCAGGTTGAAATCCATGTCGATCGGCTCGAGCTTGCCGTGGTCGTGGCCGATGCCGCGCACGTCGATCCAGTCGTCGCCCATCGTCACGTTCGCGCCCATCTGCATCAGCGCATTCGCGAAACCGACGTCGCCCTGGATGCTCGCGCGCCCCACGCCCTCGACGCGCAGCGGGCCGCCGCCAAGCGCGCCGGCCGCGAGGAAGTACGAGGCCGACGACGCGTCGCCCTCGACCATGATCCGCCCCGGCGAGCGGTAGCGGACGCCGGCCGGCACGACGAAGCGCTGCCAGCCGTCGCGCTCGACGGTCACGCCGAAGCGCTCCATCAGCCGGATCGTGATGTCGATGTACGGCTTCGAGATCAGTTCGCCGTCGACCTCGACGACGGTCTTGCCGTCCTTCGCCTTCACGAGCGGCAGCGTCATCAGCAGCGCGGTGAGGAACTGGCTCGACACGTCGCCGCGCACGCGGATCGGCGCGTCGACCGAGATCGTCGCAGGCTTGATCAGCAGCGGCGGGAAACCGTCGTTCAGCTCGTAGTCGATCTGCGCGCCGATCTGCCGCAGGCCGTCGACGAGATCGCCGATCGGCCGCTCGTGCATGCGCGGCACGCCGTGCACGCGATAGTCGCCGCCGTTCACCGCGAGCGCGGCGGTCAGCGGCCGCACGGCCGTGCCCGCGTTGCCGAGGAACAGGTCGGCCGTCTTCGCGGTGAACGCGCCGCGCGTGCCCGTGACGACGCAGGTGTCGCCGTCGCGCGCGAGCTTCACGCCGAGCTTGCCGAGTGCATCGAGCATCACGCGCGTGTCGTCGGAGTCGAGCAGATTCGTGATCGTCGTTTCGCCTTCGGCAAGCGCCGCGAGCAGCAGCACACGGTTCGAAATGCTCTTCGAGCCGGGCAGGCGCACGGTGCCCGATGCGCTGGAGTACGGGCCGAGATCGAGATAGTCCATGGGAATCGTCCTGTTATTTCTTGTCCGGTTCGGCAGCGGGCTTGCCGCCGCGCTCCTGCCATGCCTTGCGCGCGGCGCGCGAGCGCGTGAACACGGCTTCGAGCGCCGCGCCGTCGCCGGCGTCGATCGCCGCGCGCAGCCGCGTGAGCACGCGCGTGTAGCCGTCGAGTTCGTCGAGCAGCGCCGCGCGGTTCGCGACGCACACGTCGCGCCACATCTCCGGGCTCGACGCGGCAATGCGCGTGAAATCGCGGAAGCCGCCCGCCGCGTACGAGAATTTCAGTTCCGCGTCCGCCTCGCCGAGGATCTGCTCGACGAGCGCAAACGACAGCACGTGCGGCAGATGGCTGATCGACGCAAACACGCGATCGTGCTGCTCGGTGCTCATCGTGCGCACGTCAGCGCCGGTCGCGCGCCACATCGCGTCGATTCGCGCGACCGATTCGGGCGCGTTCTCCGGCAGCGGGCACAACACGACGTTGCGGCCGACGTACAGGTCGGGCAACGCGGCTTCGACGCCGCTCGACTCGCGACCGGCGATCGGGTGCCCCGGCACGAACTGCGCAATCCGCGCGCCGAGCGCTTCGCGCGCGGCCGCCACGACATCGGACTTGGTGCTGCCCGCATCGGTGACGATCGTCGCATCGGCGAGCCACGGCGCGATGCGCGCGAGCAGCGGCCCCGTCTGCGCGACAGGCGCGGCCAGCAGCACGAGATCGGCGCCGGCAAGCGCGTCGCGCAACTGCGCGTCGTCGTCGAGCGCCGCCGCGCGATCGATCACGCCGAGCGACAGCGCGCGCTCGACCGATGCGCGTGAGCGGCCCACGCCGACGATCTCGCCCGCGCCACCCGGCGCGCGCTCGCGCAGCGCGCGAGCCAGCGATCCGCCGATCAGGCCGACGCCGAAAATGACCAGTTTGTTGAATGCAAAGCCTGACACGACAAGAGCCAAGTTACGCGCGCGGAACGACGCCCCGCACACGGAATTCCAGATTCCGGGCAACGGGCCCGCGCCCGGCGCAACCTGCACCGGGTGCTGCCCGAACCCGCCTTCGGCAGCGCCGACCGGCCTGCCCTGCCCGCCCGACCGCGACGCCTGCGCATGCAGGCGACGGGCCGTCACGCATCAGCGTGCGCTCGGATACGAGCCGAGTATCTTCAGGAACGCGGCCTTCTGGCCGAGCTCCGCGAGCGCGGCCGCGACCGCCGCATCGTCCCGGTGCCCTTCGATGTCGATGTAGAAGTAGTACTCCCACGTGCCGACGCGCGCCGGACGCGACTCGAAGCGCGTCATCGACACGCCGTGCCGCGCAAGCGGTTCGAGCAGCTTGAATACGGCGCCCGGCTCGTTCTTCACGGAGACGATCAGCGACGTCTGGTCGTGACCGCTTGGCCCGGCCGGCTGCTTGCCGATGATCACGAAACGCGTGCGGTTGTGCGGATCGTCCTGGATGAGCGAGAACGCGATCTGCAAGCCGTAGTGCGCGGCCGCGCGGTCGCCCGCGATCGCCGCGACGCTCGGATCGGCCGCCGCGAGACGCGCAGCCTCCGCGTTGCTCGCCACGGCCTGCCGCTCGAGCTGCGGCGCATTCGCCGCGAGCCACTGCTGGCATTGCGCAAGTGCCTGCGCATGCGCGCAGACGCGCTTCACGCCGTCGAGCGTGCCGCTTTGCGTGAGCAGGTTGTGATGGATGGGCAGCGCGAGTTCGCCGCTGATCAGCAGTTGCGTCTGCAGCAGCAGGTCGAGCGTGCGCGACACGGCCCCTTCGGTCGAATTCTCGACCGGTGCGATGCCGAACGCGGATGCGCCGGCCTCGACCGAGCGGAACACCTCGTCGATCGACGGGCACGGCAGCCCTTCGATCGACTGGCCGAAATACTCGAGCATCGCCTGTTCGCTGTACGTGCCGACCGGCCCGAGGAACGCGACGTGGATCGTCTGCTCGAGCGCGCGGCTCGCGGCCATGATCTCGCGCCAGATCGCGCTGATGTGCTCGCTCGCGAGCGGCCCCGCGCTCATGTCCTGCAGCCGCGCGATCACCTGCAGCTCGCGCTCCGGCCGGAACACCGGCGCGTTGAAATGCTTCTTGACCTCGCCCACCTCCAGCGCCACCGCGGCGCGCTGGTTCAGGAGCGCGATCAGCTGCGCGTCGATCGCGTCGATGCGATCGCGCAGCGGTTTCAGGCGGGAATTCAGTTCGTCGTCCATGCGTTTTGCCGTGCTGTTTGAGCAGCGTCGCCGTCAGGCGCCGCGCTGCTCGAAGTCCTTCATGTACTCGACGAGCGCTTTCACGCCCTCGAGCGGCACCGCGTTGTAGATCGACGCCCGCATGCCACCGACGGACTTGTGGCCCTTCAGCTGCAGCAGCCCGCGCGCCTTTGCGCCGGCAAGGAAGTCTTCATTGCGCGTTTCGTCGGCCAGGAAAAACGGCACGTTCATCCGTGAACGTGCTGCCGGCTCGACCTTGTTCAGATAGAAGCCGCTCGCATCGATCGTGTCGTAGAGCAGCTTCGCCTTCTCGATATTGCGGGCCTCGATCGCTTCGAGGCCGCCCTGCCGCTTCAGCCACTGGAACACGAGGCCCGCGATGTAGATCGCGTAGGTGGGCGGCGTGTTGTACAGCGAGTTGTTCGCGGCGATGGTCTTCCATTCGAACGCAGACGGGCAGATCGACTGCGCGCGATCGAGAAGATCCTCGCGCACGATCACGACCGTCACGCCGGCCATCCCGATGTTCTTCTGCGCGCCGCCGAACAGCACGCCGTATTTCGCGACGTCCATCGGGCGCGACAGGATGTGCGACGAGACGTCCGCGACCAGCGGAACGTCGCCGAGATCGGGGATCTCGAACGTCTCGACGCCGTCGATCGTCTCGTTGGTGCACAGATGCACGTAGGCCGGATCGTCCGACAGCTGCCATTCGGCGCGCGCGGGCGCACGCGTGAAGCCGTCTTCCGTCTTGCCGGTCGCGGCGAGATGCGGTGTACCGTACTTCTTCGCCTCGCCGAACGATTTCTGCGACCACGATCCCGTCACGACGAAGTCGGCGGTCTTGCGCGACCCGAGCAGGTTCATCGGCACGATCGCGTTTTCCGCGATACCGCCGCCCTGCAGGAACAGGATCCGGTGGCTTGCCGGCACGCCGAGCAGGTCGCGCAGATCGGTCAGCGCGGCCTCGTGGATCGACATGAACTCCTTGCCGCGATGGCTCATCTCCATCACGCTCATGCCGCTACCATGCCAATCGAGCATTTCGTCGGCGGCCTGCCGCAACACTTCCTCGGGCATCGCCGCGGGGCCGGCGGAGAAATTAAAGACGCGCATCGTGAAAACCTCGGGAGGGACGCGACCGGCTTGCCGCCGGCAGAACCGCGCCAGAATGGAAATGGCCGCTTGCGCTCGCGCGCAAACGGCCATTATCGCACTGTCGTCAGGCTCCCGCCAAACCCGGCCGAATGGCCGGGTGCGTGCCCGGACGGCTTACTTGCCCGGCTTGACTGCTGCAACTTCCTTGTCAGCCTGCGTGCGCGTCGCCTGGATCGCTTGCGGCATGTACTTCTGCATCAGGCCGTTGACCACGTCGCGACCGACTTGATCCTGAACCTGGATGAACTTGCGGCCCGTCGGGCTCTTGTAGAACGTCGTCAGATCCTTGATCTCCGACGTGCTGTAGTACTTCGCGTATGCGTCGTACTGAGCCGACATCGCGTCGTTCTGGAATTGCTGCGTACCGAACACCTTGCCTGCGCCGTCAACCAGCTTCGGCACTGCATTCTTCTGCAGCGTCGGAACGGCAGCTTGCTTCTGCTTGTCGTTCATCGTCTTGTTTTCCGACAGCGCGTCCGACAGGATCGCCGGCACGAGTTGCTTGGCCTGCATTTCGGCGCTGTTGCCGATTGCCGACACGAGCTTCGGCGCGTCGATCGCGTCGAGCAGATCCTTGATCGCAGCCTTCTTGTCGGCGTCGATCGGCGCAGCTGCCGCGGCGGGCGCCGGTGCGGAATTCGACAGCGCTTGCGCCATCGCGAACGTCGGCACCAGTGCAGCCAGCAGAACCAGTTGCTTGAATTGCTTTTGCATCATCACTCCCTTTTGGAAATATGAATGGTTGCTCGCCGGCCGCGGCGCTTTGCGCCCGCGGCGGCCAGAGTCTCATCCGTTCTTCAGGCTTCGCCGTCCGACGCCTCGTCGGCCTCGCCATCGCCCTCTTCGGCCTCCGCGATCTGCTGCAGGCCAGAGAGCTTGGTACCCTCATCGAGACTGATGAGTGTAACACCTTGCGTGGCACGCCCCATCTCGCGGATCTCGGATACGCGGGTGCGAATCAACACGCCGGCCGTCGTGATCAGCATGATCTGATCCTCGGCGTCGACGAGCGTTGCAGCCACGACCTTGCCGTTGCGCTCGGACGTCTGGATCGCGATCATACCCTTCGTGCCGCGGCCGTGACGCGTGTATTCGGTGATCGGCGTACGCTTGCCGAAGCCGTTCTCGGTCGCGGTGAGCACGGTCTGCTCCTCGCTGCCGGCAACCAGCATCGCGATGACCTGCTGCCCGTCCTCGAGCTGCATGCCGCGCACGCCGCGCGCCTCGCGCCCCATCGGACGCACGTCGTTCTCGTCGAAGCGCACGGCCTTGCCGGCGTCGGAGAACAGCATCACGTCGTGTGCGCCATCGGTGATCGACGCGCCGATCAGGAAGTCGCCGTCGTCGAGACCGACCGCGATGATGCCCTTCTTCATCGGACGGCTGAATGCCTCGAGCGGCGTCTTCTTCACGGTGCCGAGCGACGTCGCCATGAAGATGAACTTGTCGGCCGAGAATTCCTTGACCGGCAGCACCACGTTGATCTTCTCGCCATCCTGCAGCGGGAACATGTTGACGATCGGGCGGCCACGCGAGTTGCGCGAGCCCTGCGGCACTTCATAGACCTTGACCCAGTACACGCGGCCGCGGTTCGAGAAGCACAGGATGTAGTCGTGCGTGTTCGCGATGAACAGCGTCTCGATCCAGTCGTCTTCCTTCATCTGCGTCGCCTGCTTGCCGCGACCGCCGCGCTTCTGCGCGCGGTACTCGGACAGCGGCTGCGACTTCACGTAGCCCGCATGCGACATCGTGACGACCATGTCCTGCGGCGTGATCAGATCCTCGGTGTTCAGTTCGGTCGCGTTCAGCTCGATCTTCGAGCGGCGCGCATCGCCGAATTCGGCCTTCACCGAGGTCAGCTCCTCGCCGATCATCGTCGTGATCCGCTCGGGGCGCGCGAGGATGTCCAGCAGGTCGGCGATCTGTGCCATCACTTCGCGGTATTCGCCGATGATCTTGTCCTGCTCGAGACCGGTCAGGCGCTGCAGACGCATCTGCAGGATTTCCTGGGCCTGCGTCTCGGACAGACGGTACAGCCCGTCGTTCTGCATCCCGAACGCGGGGTTCAGGCCTTCCGGACGATACGCGGAGCGGCCGCCCGCCGATGCGTTCTCGGCTTCGGCGCGCGTCAGCATGTCGCGCACGAGCGACGAATCCCACGGCTTCGCCATCAACTCCTGCTTCGCGATCGGCGGCGTCGGCGCGGCCTTGATGATCGCGATGAACTCGTCGATGTTCGCGAGCGCGACCGCGAGACCTTCGAGCACGTGGCCGCGTTCGCGGGCCTTGCGCAGTTCGTAGATCGTGCGGCGCGTCAGCACTTCGCGTCGATGCGACAGGAAGCACTGCAGGATTTCCTTCAGGTTCAGCAGCTTCGGCTGGCCGTCGACAAGCGCGACCATGTTCATGCCGAACGTGTCCTGGAGCTGGGTCGCCTTGTACAGGTTGTTCAGCACCACTTCCGGCACTTCGCCGCGCTTGAGTTCGATCACGACACGCATGCCGCTCTTGTCGGACTCGTCACGGATGTCGGAGATGCCTTCGAGCTTCTTCTCGTTGACGAGTTCGGCGATCCGCTCGAGCAGCGAGCGTTTGTTCACCTGGTACGGCAACTCGTCGACGATGATCGCCATCCGCTGGCCGCGGTCGATCTCCTCGAAGTGCGTGGCCGCGCGCATCACGACGCGGCCGCGCCCGGTGCGGTAGCCGTCGCGCACGCCGGCGACGCCGTAGATGATGCCGGCCGTCGGGAAGTCCGGCGCCGGGATGATCTCGATCAGCTCGTCGATCGTCGCTTCCGGGTTGCCCAGCAGGTGCTGACACGCGTCGACGACTTCGTTCAGGTTGTGCGGCGGGATGTTGGTCGCCATGCCGACCGCGATGCCCGACGAGCCGTTGATCAGCAGGTTCGGAATACGCGACGGCAGGACCGACGGCTGCGTTTCGTTGCCGTCGTAGTTCGGCTCGAAATCGACCGTTTCCTTGTCGATGTCGGCGAGCAGTTCGTGACCGATCTTCGCCATGCGAATTTCGGTGTAACGCATCGCCGCGGCGTTGTCGCCGTCGATCGAGCCGAAGTTGCCTTGCCCGTCGATCAGCATGTAGCGCAGCGAGAAGTCCTGCGCCATCCGCACGATCGTGTCGTACACCGCGGTATCGCCGTGAGGGTGGTACTTACCGATCACGTCACCGACGATACGCGCCGATTTCTTGTACGCGCGGTTCCAGTCGTTGTTCAGTTCGTGCATCGCGAACAACACACGCCGGTGCACGGGCTTCAGGCCATCGCGGACATCCGGAAGGGCACGTCCGACGATCACGCTCATCGCGTAATCGAGATACGAACGGCGCATTTCCTCCTCTAGGGAGGTGGGCAGGGTCTCTTTGGCGAATTGATCCATGTATCCGTATCGTTTCGGAGCGAAGACGGCGAACGCCTTTCGCGTGGGCGCTGCATGCGCAACGCAACGCGAGATTCTAACATGCGCCCATCAGCCGCCAATTCGCCTCCCCCTCTATATATAAATAGCGAAAATTGCGGCGGCGGCGAGCTGACCGGAATCGCCTGCGACTCGACGTCGCAGGCGATTTCGTCATGCCTGTTTCACGCGCACGAGTAAACAGATACGTTCATCCGCGCAATTTCTCGGACACACTCTTGACAATCCCTGAAAGTTACGGCAGGCCGGTGTTGCGCATGCACCACAAACGTTGAGGCGATCTTAGGGTGGGGAGGATTTTTTTTCGTAGGAAGGGAACGATATGGCAAAATGCCAACGCACTGAGGGTTAGACGCTGCTCGAAGTCTAAAGTCTACACAGAGCGGTGCCGCATTTTTGTGCCGCACCAATGTTATACTTCGAGCAATGTATGACTTGTCACCGTCAACAGGCTCGCAGTAAACCTGCGGTAATCTCAATTTCGAGAGGAGAAATATGAATAAACTTTCAAAGCTCGCGTTCATTGCAGCTACCGCAGTTATGGCTGCATCCGCTTCGGCACAGTCGGTGCCGGCGTCGCGTCAAGCCGTCAATGACAACTGGGTGAACGGCACGGGCGAATGGGTGTGGATGAACGGCACGAACGAGCTCTGCTGGCGCGATGCATTCTGGACGCCGGCCACCGCCAACGCGAAGTGCGATGGCGCACTGGTCGCCCAGGCACCGCAGCCGCCGGTCGCTCCGGTCGCTCCGCCGGCCATCACGAGCCAGAAGATCACGTATCAAGCTGACGCACTGTTCGACTTCGACAAGGCAACGCTCAAGCCGCTGGGCAAGCAAAAGCTGGACGAACTGGCTTCGAAGATCGAAGGCATGAACACGGAAGTGGTCGTCGCAACGGGCTACACGGACCGCATCGGTTCGGACAAGTACAACGACCGTCTGTCGCTGCGCCGTGCACAAGCCGTGAAGTCGTACCTGGTCAGCAAGGGTGTGCCGGCCAACAAGATCTACACGGAAGGCAAGGGCAAGCGCAACCCGGTTACGACTGGCTGCAACCAGAAGAACCGCAAGCAGTTGATCGCCTGCCTCGCACCGGACCGCCGCGTGGAAGTCGAAGTGGTTGGTACGCAGCAAACGACGACGACGACCGTTCCGGCAAACTAAGCCGCGGTTTTCGACCGTTTCAAAGCCCCGCTCCGGCGGGGCTTTTTCGTTGATGCCCGTCCGGGTGCTCGCCGCCTCGCCGCTCGTCCGCTTCTTATATACTCGGGGCTGACGAACCGAAGCACCGCCCTCCTTCCGTAGCCCGTTTGCCGACATGACCAACGCCGATCCCCACGAACTCCAGAAATTCAGCGACCTCGCCCATCGGTGGTGGGATCCGAATGCCGAATTCAAGCCGCTGCACGACCTGAACCCGGTCCGGCTCGGCTGGATCGACGCGCATGCGCACCTGGCCGGCAAGCGCGCACTCGACATCGGCTGCGGCGGCGGTATCCTGTCCGAATCGATGGCCGGACTCGGCGCACAGGTGAAAGGCATCGACCTGTCGACCGAAGCGCTCGGCGTGGCCGACCTGCACAGCCTCGAAAGCGGCATCTCGGTCGACTACGAGGCCATCGCCGCCGAAGCGATCGCTGCCCGCGAACCGGGCACCTACGATGTCGTCACGTGCATGGAGATGCTCGAGCACGTGCCGTCGCCCGGCGATGTCGTCGCCGCGTGCGCGACGCTCGTGAAGCCCGGTGGCTGGGTGTTCTTCTCGACGCTGAACCGCAACCTGAAGTCCTACCTGTTCGCCGTGATCGGCGCGGAGTACATCGCGCAAATGCTGCCGAAGGGCACGCACGACTACGCGCGCTTCATCCGCCCGTCGGAACTGGCCGGCTTCGTGCGTGCGACGGATCTGCACATCGTGGAGATCAAGGGCATCACGTATCACCCGATCGGCAAGCGCTTCGCTCTGTCGAACGACACCGACATCAACTACCTCGTCGCGTGCCGCCGCGGCGCGTGACCCTCCGACCTGCATGACGACTCCCCTTTCGACCGCGCGAGCCGCACTCGACGAACCGCGCCTGCTGCACTGCGATGCCGTGCTGTTCGACCTGGACGGCACGCTCGCCGACACGGCGCCCGATCTCGCGGCGGCCGTCAACAAGATGCAGCGCGTCCGCGGCCTGCCCGAAACGTCGCTCGACGTGCTGCGGCCGCTGGCTTCGGCCGGCGCGCGTGGCCTGCTCGGCGGCGCATTCGGCATCGATCCGCAAACGCCCGGCTACGAAGCGATGCGTGACGAGTTCCTGACCAACTACGCGACGGATCTGTGCGTGCATACGACGTTGTTTCCCGGCATCGACGACGTGCTCGACGAGCTCGATGCGCGCGGCGTGCGCTGGGGCATCGTCACGAACAAGGCAATGCGACTCACGGCACCGCTCGTCGATCTGCTCGGTCTCGCGCCGCGCGCCGCGTGCGTCGTCGGGGGCGACACAACGCCGCACCCGAAGCCCCACCCGGCCCCGCTGCTGCATGCGGCCGACCAGCTGACGCTCGCGCCCGCGCGCATCGTCTACGTCGGCGACGACCTGCGCGACATTCAGGCCGGCAGCGCTGCCGGCATGGCGACGGTCGCGGCTGCGTACGGCTATTGCGGCGACGGCGCCGCACCGTCCGACTGGCAGGCCCAGCATCTCGTCGACACGACGCAGGAACTGCGCGATCTGCTGCGCGATGTTGGGCTATAATGTTTGATCTTATCCGCGGGGGCGACCTGGTTTCGACAGGGGTTGTGAAGCGGCTAGGGCATGTCGAGGACCCGTCACCTCGTTAATCAATGGGAAAATCGTAACTGCAAACGACGATACGTTCGCACTGGCAGCCTAAGGGCCGCCGTCCTCTGCCTAGTTCACTGACGGGCTAGTGTCGCAAGACCGGTAGCAATACCGCCAGAGGTCATTTACGTCAGTTAAGCCCTGTCGGCGTCGCGACGCCAGGGTCGAAAATCTAGCGAATCGCCGAAGTGCAGCGTGTTCGTCCGCGTCGCTGCGGTTAAATCAAATGACTGAACTAAACATGTAGAACTAGTCGTAGAGCGCTTCTGGACGCGGGTTCGATTCCCGCCGCCTCCACCAAATTCTGCGCTCGTCGCACGAACCCCGCATGACGCAAGTCTGCGGGGTTTTTTGTTGCCGGCAAAAACGCACACGCCCCTCGCCGTCCGAAAAAGCGCCCAGCCACAGGCGGGCCGGGCGGAATGCCGCCGATGTTCCGACGGCAGGAGGTGACGGATGCTCTGCCGCGCCCGCGCAATCATCGGTCGCGCCGGGCAACGGCCAACCCGGGTGCCGCAGCCTGAGGGGCGACGCATCATTCGCCCCCGGCGCTCATGCACACCGGGCAACACGCGGCTTAGCTGCCGCGATACAGCGACTTCATTTCTTCAGCGGTGGCCGGGCGCACGCCCATTGCACGCGAACCCGATGCCGATGCGCCCTGTGCCTGCGCACCGTACCCGCTGGCATCGGCACCTTGCGCTTGCGCCAGCGCACTGCGCTGCTGCTCCGCAACACGCGCCGTTGCAGCCTGGATCGCTTCCGGATAGTGCGGATCTTCGCCGCGGGCGGAGTTGTATCCGGCCTGCTGGAGCTGGACCAGTTCGGCGCGGACCTGCGCGCGGGTGATCGTCGAGCCCGACTGCGCAAACGACACGACCGGAGCAACGAGAGCGGCGGCAACGACAACGGCTTGAACGAGCGACTTCATGATGACCTACCTCCAGATTTGTCTGTGTTCGCGGTGAACACCTTGTTCATCGCTGACAACCCGAAGTTTATGTAGGCGGATGCTTAAGAATAAGGCAGGTTTCTGGAAGACATCCTTCCTGATTCTAGGGTTAACCCTAGATTTCCCGGCGGGCCGGCGATGCGCGAAACCCGGCGGCGTCCGGCATCGCGTCGCATTGAGCCTCGCCGAAAAGCACGAGCCCCGCGAAGCGGCAACGCTTCGCGGGGCTCGAACGGAATCGGAATCGTACGGGATTCGTACAGTCGCAGTTCAGGTGGCCAACCCGGTGCGTGGGTTGCGTCCCTTCGTGTCGAACCCGGGCCGCATCACCACGGTACGGACGCGCCTGTCCGCGCGTTACTGGCTATCCATCGGGCACTTCAGGTTGCAGCCGTTCGGGTCGCCCAGGTCACCTTTGCGACGCAACGCCGACTTCTTGCTGCCCTGGTATTTCTGCGACGGCGCCGACGCCGCGAACGGCATTTGCGGATGCTCGTTCAGGCGAAACTGGTCGTTCAGGATGCCGCCGGGCACCCCCGGGGAATTCTGCGCGAGCGCAAACGGTGAAGCAATGACCAGCAGCCCCGCGGTCAACGCTGCCGCGGCGAGGGGAACGGAAAATTTCATGGCGGGATGACGCCTGAACGGCGTGCTTGTTGGAACGTTGATCAAGCGGCAAGCGTAGCGCAAATCCCCCGCCGCTGCAGCGCGGTCCGATCGCGTCCCCGTTACCGGGAATTGCCGTCCGGCGCGCTCGTGCCGTCGTCGCCGGCCAGCCCCGTCGCGATGCTCGTCAGCGTCCCGCACGCGGCAGGATCGTAGCCGTCGAGATGCGCGACGCGCTCGACGAAGCGAGCGTCGCGCAGCAGTGCCAGCACGCCGGCGAGCGGCCGCGCATCGAGCCGCGCGCGTTCGCACGCGAAGTAATAGTCCTCGTCGACAACCGGGATGAAGTCGAGCCCGAAATGATGGGCGGCCGGCTCGACGCCGAAGCCGAGATCGGCCATCCCGCTCGCGACGAATGCGGCGATCGCCGAATGCGTGAGTTCGGCCGACGCGTAACCGTCGATGCGCTCGGGATCGATGCCGATCGCGCGCAGCGCGAGATCCAGCAGCATGCGCGTGCCTGACCCGGGTTGCCGGTTGACGAAACGGATGTCATTGCGCGCGAGATCCGCGAGCCCGCGGACCTGCTTCGGGTTGCCGCGCGGCACGAACAGCCCCTGCTGGCGGCGCGTCAGGTGAATCAGCACGTGACGCGTGTCGTCGAGCCACGGCCGGTAGATCTGCGCGCACTGCGCGCGAAACGCCCCGCGCGGCAGATGGAAGCCGGCCAGGTCGCATTCGCCGCGTGCAAGCGCCTGCACGGCCTCGACACTCTCGCGATACTTGATGTCGACGGCCGCCTGCGCATCGACGAGCGCGGATACGAGCGTCGCGACGGCATAGCCATGCGACGCGTGAATGCGGACGGCGCCGTCGCGCTGCGCGAGCCGCCGACTCAGGTCGCTGGCCACTTCGGCCGCCAGCATCCGCAGGTTCCCGTCGAGCCGGCTGCGCGCGAGGCGCTGCGCATCGACGACGGCCTGGCCGAGCGCCGACAGCGTCGACCCCTTGCCCCGCGCGGTTTCGATCAACTCCCCGCCAATGCACGCTTCCAGCGCGCGCAACATGCCCCACGCGTGCCGGTAGGACAGCCCTTTCGCCTGGGCGGCCTGCGCAATGCTGCCCGTGTCGGCCACGAGCTCCAGCAATGGCGCGACGTCCGACAGGCTGGCGGTGCGACCGTTCGTGTCGCGTACGGTCAGATACGCGTCGCATTCGACTCGAATCAATTATGCACTCCGATTTCCTATTGCGACCGCGAAATCTTCCGCTTATCGTTGGTCGAAATCAATCAGAACGAAGCCGCAATGCGCACTATATGAATTCCGAGCGCATATGAGACTTTGGAGGAGCATAACCGATGTCCCCGAACCCCCATGCGCCCGACGCGCTCGTCGAGCGCCATGCGCGCGCCGGCCGGTCGCTGGTCGCGATCCTGCACGCGATCCAGGACGACGCGGGCTACGTGCCGCCGGGCTGCGTCGCGCCGCTCGCCAGGGCACTCAATCTGTCGCGCGCGGAAGTGCACGGCGTACTGACTTACTACCACCACTTCCGCACCGCGCCGCCTGCGCGCGTCACGATCCAGATGTGTCGCGCCGAGGCGTGCCGCAGCATGGGCTGCGAAGCGCTGGCCGCGCATGCTGAAGCCCGCACGGGCTGCCGGTTCGACGCGGCGCACGGCGATGCCGCGGATACACACGCGCCGGACGCCGTTGCGCTCGAATCGGTCTACTGCCTCGGACTGTGTGCGCAGTCGCCGTCGCTGACGGTGAACGGCGTGCTTCACGCCAAGGTCACGCCGGAAAAATTCGACGCGCTGCTTGCCGATGCGGTCGCCCACACGCCGGAGGCCGCATGACGATCCGCATCTACGTTCCGCGCGATTCGTCCGCGCTGGCACTCGGCGCCGACGCACTCGCGGCCGCGATCGCCGCGGAAGCCGAACGGCGCGGCGTCGCCATCGAGCTGGTCCGCAACGGCTCGCGCGGGCTGCTGTGGCTCGAGCCGCTCGTCGAGGTCGGCACGGCCGCCGGCCGCGTCGGTTATGCGAACCTGTCGGCCGCCGACGTGCCGTCCCTGTTCGACGCGAACTGGCTCGAAGGCGGCGCGCATCCGAGCGGCGTCGGCCTCGTCGACGCGCTGCCCTATCTCGCACGCCAGCAGCGCCTCACGTTCGCGCGCATCGGCCTGACCGATCCGCTGTCGATCGACGACTACCTGCAACACGAAGGCCTCGCCGGCCTGAAGAACGCGCTCGCGCTCGACGGCGATGCCGCGTGCGAGACGCTGATCGAATCGGGGCTGCGCGGCCGCGGCGGTGCGGCATTCCCGGCCGGCATCAAGTGGCGCACGGTGCGGCACGCGCGCGCCGCGCAGAAGTACGTCGTCTGCAACGCGGACGAAGGTGACTCGGGCACGTTCTCCGATCGCCTGATGATGGAATGCGATCCGTACTGCCTGATCGAAGGGATGATCATCGCGGGCATCGCGACAGGCGCGACGGTCGGCTACATCTACGTGCGCAGCGAATACCCGCACGCGATCGCCACGCTCGAAGCCGCGATCGTCCGCGCGCGCGAAGCCGGCTGGCTCGGCGAACACGTGCTCGGCTCCGCGCACGCGTTCGAGCTGCACGTCGCGAAAGGCGCGGGCTCGTACGTGTGCGGCGAGGAAACGGCGCTGCTCGAATCGCTCGAGGGCAAGCGCGGCGTCGTGCGCGCGAAGCCGCCGCTGCCCGCGCTCGCCGGCCTGTTCGGCCAGCCGACCGTCATCAACAACGTGATCACACTCGCGACGGCACCGGTGATCTTCGCGCGCGGCGCCGCGTTCTATCGCGACTACGGGATGGGCCGCTCGCGCGGCACGCTGCCGTTCCAGCTCGCGGGCAACATCCGTCACGGCGGCCTCGTCGAGCTCGCGTTCGGCGTCACGCTGCGCGAGTTGCTGTTCGACTTCGGCGGCGGCACCGCAAGCGGCCGGCCCGCGCGCGCCGCGCAGGTCGGCGGTCCGCTCGGCACCTACCTGCCCGATCACCAGTGGGACGTGCCGCTCGACTACGAAGCGTACACGGCGATCGGCGCGGTGGTCGGTCACGGCGGCATCGTGCTGCACGACGACACGTCGAACCTCGCCGAGCTTGCCGAATACGCGATGAAATTCTGTGCGATCGAATCGTGCGGCAAGTGCACGCCGTGCCGGATCGGCTCGACGCGCGGCGTCGAGACGATCGCACGCATCCGCCACGGCGATACGTCGGAGCGGCAGGTCACGCTGCTGCGCGACCTGTGCGACACGATGCTGGCCGGTTCGCTGTGCGCGATGGGCGGCATGACGCCCTACCCGGTGCTGTCCGCGCTCGACCATTTCCCCGAAGATTTCGGGCTCGCTGCCGGCAAGAATGCCGCGTCGGGCCCGGTCAAGGCTGCGGCCTGACCCAGAAGGAGCCCTGCATGTCACTCGACACGAACAACGTCCGCCAAGGCGGCTGCGGCTCAGGCCAATGCGCGTGCAAGAGCGCCGCCCAGGCGCGCGCCCGCGACCCGTTCGACGATACCGACTACGGCACGCCGCAACGGTATGCGGACACCGACGTCACGCTCGAAATCGACGGCCAGCCGGTGACGGTGCCGGCCGGCACGTCGGTGATGCGCGCGGCCATCGAAGCCGGCGTCAACGTTCCGAAGCTCTGCGCGACCGATTCGCTCGAGCCGTTCGGCTCGTGCCGGCTGTGCCTCGTCGAGATCGAAGGCCGGCGCGGTTATCCGGCGTCGTGCACGACACCTGCCGAAGCGGGCATGAAGGTGCGCACGCAGTCGGACCGGCTGCAGTCGCTGCGCCGTAACGTGATGGAGTTGTACATCTCCGACCATCCGCTCGACTGCCTCACCTGCCCCGCCAACGGCGACTGCGAGCTGCAGGACATGGCGGGCGTCGTCGGGCTGCGCGAAGTGCGCTACGGCTTCGACGGCGCGAATCACCTGGACGACCGCAAGGACGAATCGAACCCGTACTTCACGTACGACCCGTCGAAGTGCATCGTCTGCAACCGCTGCGTACGCGCCTGCGAGGAAACGCAGGGCACGTTCGCGCTGACGATCGCCGCGCGCGGCTTCGAATCGCGCGTCGCCGCGGGCGAAAGCGAATCGTTCATGGCGTCGGAATGCGTGTCGTGCGGCGCTTGCGTCGCCGCATGCCCGACGGCCACGCTGCAGGAAAAATCCGTCGTGCAGCTCGGGCAGGCCGAACACTCGGTCGTCACGACCTGCGCGTACTGCGGTGTCGGCTGCTCGTTCAAGGCCGAGATGAAGGGCACGCAGGTCGTGCGGATGACACCGCACAAGAACGGCCTCGCGAACGAAGGGCACGCGTGCGTGAAGGGACGTTTCGCATGGGGCTACGCAACGCACAAGGACCGCATCACGAAGCCGATGATCCGCGAAAAGATCACCGACCCGTGGCGCGAAGTGAGCTGGGAGGAAGCACTCACCTACGCGGCAACGCAGTTCCGCAAGCTGCAGCAGAAGTACGGCCGCGACTCGATCGGCGGCATCACGTCGTCGCGCTGCACGAACGAGGAAACCTACCTCGTGCAGAAGCTGGTGCGCGCCGCGTTCGGCAACAACAACGTCGATACCTGCGCACGCGTGTGCCATTCGCCGACCGGCTATGGCCTCAAGACGACGCTCGGCGAATCGGCCGGCACGCAGACGTTCGCGTCGGTCGGCCAGGCCGACGTGATCGTCGTGATGGGTGCGAACCCGACCGACGGGCATCCGGTGTTCGGCTCGCGGATGAAGCGGCGCGTACGCGAAGGCGCGAAGCTGATCGTGATCGACCCGCGTCGCATCGACGTCGTCGACGGCCCGCACATCAAGGCCACGCACCACCTGCAGTTGCGCCCCGGCACCAACGTCGCGATCGTCAACGCGCTGGCGCACGTGATCGTCACCGAAGGGCTCGTCGCCGATGCATTCGTCGCCGAGCGCTGCGAGGCGCGCGCCTTCGAGCAATGGCGCGACTTCGTATCGCACGCCGACAATTCGCCCGAGGCGACCGCGGACGTGACGGGCGTGCCGGCCGAGCAGGTACGCGCCGCCGCGCGCCTCTATGCGACGGGCGGCAATGCCGCGATCTACTACGGCCTGGGCGTCACCGAACACGCGCAAGGTTCGACGACGGTGATGGGCATCGCGAACCTCGCGATGGCGACCGGCAACATCGGCCGCGAAGGTGTCGGCGTCAATCCGCTGCGCGGCCAGAACAACGTGCAGGGCTCGTGCGACATGGGCTCGTTCCCGCACGAACTGCCCGGTTACCGGCACATCAGCGACACGATCGTGCGCACGCAGTTCGAACAGGCGTGGTCGGCCACGCTGCAGCCGGAACCGGGGCTGCGCATCCCGAACATGTTCGACGCGGCGCTCGACGGCAGCTTCAAGGGGCTCTACTGCCAGGGCGAGGACATCGTCCAGTCGGACCCGAACACGCAGCACGTCGCGGCCGCGCTGTCGGCGATGGAATGCATCGTCGTGCAGGACATCTTCCTGAACGAAACCGCGAAATATGCGCACGTGCTCCTGCCCGGCTCGACCTTCCTCGAGAAGGACGGCACGTTCACGAACGCGGAGCGCCGCATCTCGCGCGTGCGCAAGGTGATGCCGCCGCTCGCGGGCTACGCGGACTGGGAAGTGACGCTGCTGCTGTCGCAGGCGCTCGGCTACGACATGCACTACACGCATCCGTCGGAAATCATGGACGAGATCGCGCGGCTCACGCCGACCTTCTCGGGCGTGTCGTACGCAAAGCTCGACGCACTCGGCAGCATCCAGTGGCCGTGCAACGAGCACGCGCCGGAAGGCACGCCGACCATGCATACGGACGCGTTCGTGCGCGGCAAGGGCCGGTTCGTGATCACCAAGTTCATTCCGACGCCGGAAAAGGTCACGCAGCGCTATCCGCTGATCCTGACGACGGGCCGCATCCTGTCGCAATACAACGTCGGCGCGCAGACGCGCCGGACCGAAAACGTCCGGTGGCACGAAGAGGACCGCCTCGAGATCCATCCGCACGACGCGCAGGATCGCGGGATCCGCGCCGGCGACTGGGTCGGCATCGAGTCGCGTGCCGGGCACACGGTGCTGCGCGCGCTCGTGACGGAACGCATGCAGCCGGGCGTCGTGTACACCACGTTCCACTTCCCCGAATCGGGCGCGAACGTGATCACGACGGACAGCTCCGACTGGGCGACGAACTGCCCCGAATACAAGGTGACGGCCGTGCAGGTGATGCCGGTTGCCCAGCCGTCCGACTGGCAGCGTGCATACGCGCGCTTCAGCGCGGAACAGGTCGACCTGCTCGAGCGCCGCGCGGCAGCGCCCGCCGCCGTGACGACCGGCAAGTGAGGATGCGATGGACAACGGACACCTGATCGACATGGCCAACCAGATCGGCGCATTCTTCGAATCGATGCCCGATCGCGACGAAGCGCTGACCGGCATCGCCGAACATATCCGGCGCTTCTGGGAGCCGCGGATGCGCCGCGCGTTTCTCGCCGCACTCGACGATCCGTCGAACGAAGCCGCACAACGCGCGGCGCCGATCGTACGCGACGCGATCGCCGCGCACCGCGCATCGCTCGTGCCCGTCGCGGCGAGCGCCTGACCGCGCCGCTACGCGGGCGGCGACATGCCCGCGAACCAGTTTTCGCAGTGGTGCAACAGCGCGTTCGCGTCGATCGCCGTCCGCCCGCGCGCGGCGACGTAGCCGTCGGGTCGCAACAAATAGAACGACGGCCGCGAGCGGCCGTACACCTGCGCAAGCCCCGCCGTACCGTCGCCTTCGGCATCGGTGACGCGCCACGCGCGCACCGCATCCGGCATGATCCGCTCGAGCCCCTGCACGAGCGCCTGCGCATCGGCCGCCATCGGCGGTGCCTCACCGGTATCGGCACTCACCGGCTCCTCGAGCAGCAGCAGCGTGAAGCTCGCCGGATCGTGCAGGTCGTATAACCGCGCCGTTCCGGGCGCCTGACCGAGCGGGCCGTCGATCACGTGCACGAGCGCGTCGGGTGCCCGCTCGCCGGCACGCGGGCCGCCGTCGAGCACGCGCTCCAAGGTAAGCGGACTCTTCCGGTACTGCACGCCGAGCTCGCTGACCGAGCGCCGCACCGCGTCGCGCATCGGCCCGAATGATGCCAGCAGCGGCACGACATGGTCGCGCAGCAGCTTCATCGCGCCGCGATCGGCTTCGACGATCTGCGTGACAAGACTGGTCTGCCGCAATACGTCGCGCTCGATCGGATGGCGCTCCGCGTGATACGTGTCGAGCAGCCGCTCGGACGTACCCGCGCCGAGTACGCGCGCGAGCTTCCAGCCGAGATTGAACGCTTCCTGAATGCCGGTGTTCATGCCCTGCGCGCCGGCCGGGCTGTGGACGTGTGCGGCGTCACCCGCGAAGAACACGCGGCCGTGCCGCAGCCGATCGACCATCCTGCTGTGCAGATGAAAATAGGACGACCACACGAGATCGCTCGGCGAGATCGACGCGCCGGCACGGGCACGCACGATCGCGTCGCACTCCGCGAGCGACGGAGCCAGCGCATCGGGCGACGCGTCGCTGCCGGGCGGCCGGTCGGCCACGAGCCGATAACGGCCGCCTCCCATCGGAAACAGGCCCGCAATACCTTCGGGCGTGGTGAACAGGTGGATCTCTTCGTCCGGCCAGTCGGGTATCGCCGCGAAATCGGCGAGCAGGAAGGTCTGTTCGAACGCTTGCCCCGCAAAGCCCAGGCCGAGCAGATGCCTGACCGTGCTGTGCGCGCCGTCGGCGGCGATCAGGTACGACGGCGCGAACGACTCGTCGCGACCGTCGGCGCCACGGAGCGACACGTCGAGCGATGTGCCGCCGCCGGCGCACGCGGTCAGCGTCGTGCCGCGCTCGATCGTCACGCCGAGTTGGGCCAGGTGCTCGGCGAGCAGGCGCTCGGTGACGCTCTGGTCGAGAAACAGCAGATACGGATAACGCGTTTGCAGCGGATCGAAATCGAGCCGCGCGATCACGCGGCCGTCGGCATGCAGCGTGGCCGCATGCGCGCGATGGCCGAGCGCGAGAAACGGTTCGACCGCGCGATGCTGCTCCAGCAGTTCGAGCGTGCGTGCCTGGATGCCGATCGCGCGCGAAAACGGCGCAGGCGCAGCGAGCCGATCGATGATGCGCACCGGCACACGGGCCCGCGCGAGGCTCATCGCCGCGGCAAGACCGGTCGGCCCCGCGCCGACGATCAGCACGGGCGGGATATCAGGCAGGGTGTCAGTCATGAGAACCTCGATGACACACGACCCTGCAAGTCTACGCCGCTCCGCGTGACGGGGCCATATGCCGACCGGCCGATACGCGGCACCGGTGCGCTGTGTGGGAAAATACGCGTTTTCCGCCAGCTTTCGCGTCATGGAATCCGCATTCGACCGAGCATACGCCGCACACCGCGCGGGCCGGCTTGTCGACGCCGAGCACGGCTATCGCGCCGCGCTCGACGTCAACCCCGCCGACGCCGACGCGCTGCACCTGTTCGGCGTGCTTCGGCACCAGCAGGGCCAGCACGCCGAGGCGGCCGATCTCGTCGGCCGCGCCGTCGCGCTGCGTCCGGGCGATGCCGCACTGCAGCTCAATCTCGGCAACGCGCTGAAGGCACTCGGCCGGCTCGACGAAGCGATCGATCGCTTTCGCAACGCGCTCACGCTCGCGCCCGAATTTCCGCTCGCGCACTACAACCTCGGCAACGCGTATGCGGCGCTGCAGCGCCACGACGATGCGATCGATGCATTCGGCCGCGCACTCAGGCTCACGCCCGATGACGCATCGATCCACAACAATCTCGGCAACGCGCTGAATGCGCTCGGCCGCCACGACGACGCGCTCGCCGCTTTTCGTCGCGCGCTCGAACTGCGGCCCGGGCATGCAGGCGCGCACAACAACCTCGCAATGGCGTTGAGCGCGATGGGCCGCGCCGACGACGCGATCGCGCACTTCCAGGCCGCGATCGCCGCGCAGCCGCGCTTCGTCGCCGCGCATTTCAATCTCGGCAACACGTTCGATGCGGTCGGCCGGCACGTCGAAGCGGCCGCCGCGTTCGAAGCCGCGCTCGCGCTGCATCCGCCGTTTCCGCTCGCGCTGTTCGGGCTCGCGAACGCACTGTGCGCGCAGGCGCGCCACCGCGACGCGCTGCCCTACTACGAGCGCGCCGTCGGCCTCGATCCGTCGTTCAGCCTGGCCTGGCTCAACCTCGGCAATGCACATCACGCGCTCTGCGCGCACGAGATGGCGCTGCGCGCATTCGACCAGGCATTGCGCGTCGCGCCCGATCTCACGCTCGCACGGCTGCACCGCGCGGTCACGCTGCTGACGCTCGGCGACTTCACGCGCGGCCTGCCCGCGTACGAGGCGCGCCACGAGACGCCGGGCGCGACGCCGCTCGGCACGCTGCCGCGCTGGCAAGGCGAGCCGATCGCGTCGCGCACGCTGCTGATCCGCGCGGAACAAGGCTTCGGCGACACGCTGCAGTTCGTCCGCTTCGTGCCGCTTGCCCGCGCACGCTGCGCGCGCGTCGTGCTCGAAGTCCAGCCGGAACTCGTCCCGCTGCTGGCGCCGGTCGCGTCGCGCTGGCGCGTGACGCTCGTCGCACAGGGTGCCGCGAAGCCGCCTGACGCGGATGTCGCCTGCACGCTGATGAGCCTGCCGTTCCTGCTCGGGCTTCAACCGGACGACATCGTCGGCGGCTCGCGCTACCTCGACGCCCCCGAAGGCGCCCGCCGGCGCTTTCGCGGCTCGCTCGGCGGGCAATCGAAGCGCAAGTTCGGCCTCGCGTGGTCGGGGCGCCGGCAGGCGCAGGAAAACCGCTCGATGCCGTTCGACGCGCTCGCGCCGCTGCTCGCGCTGCCGGACATCGACTGGATCGTGCTGCAGCCCGCGCTCGACGACGACGAACGCGCGCGCATCGACGCGCATCCGCGCGTGCATCGCCTCGACGGACGGCTGAACGACTTTGCCGACACGGCCGCGCTGATCGAGCGGCTCGACGGCGTCGTCACGATCGATACGGCGGTCGCGCACCTTGCAGGCGCGCTCGGCAAGCCGCTGTGGGTCATGCTGCCATTCGCGCCCGACTGGCGCTGGTTCACCGGCGACGACTGCCCGTGGTATCCGCACGCGAAAATCGCCCGCCAGCCCGCGCCGGGACAATGGCTCGACGTGGCGGCCGCGGTCGCCGGCGCACTGCGCGAAGCCTGAACGCAGACGAAAAAAGGGAGCGCGGCGCGCTCCCTTTTTTATGTGATGCATGCGGCCGACGCCGCGCGATGTGCGGATACTTGTCAGGCCGCCTTGTACTGATTGCGCGCCTCGGGCGTGCGATACAGCACGAGCGTCGCGATCAGCCCGCAAATCGCGGCGACGCTCAGCCACAGCCCCGGCGCGGCCTTGTTGCCCGTCTCGTGAATCAGCAGCGTCGAGATCGCCGGCGTGAAGCCGCCGATCGTCGTTGCCAGGCTGTACGCGAGCGAGAAGCCTGCCGTGCGCACGTCGGACGGCATCACCTCGGTCAGCGCCACGACCATCGCGCCGTTGTACGACCCGTACAGGAACGACAGCCACAGCTCGACCGCGAGCAGCCGCAGGAACGACGGATCGCCGACGAGCCACAGCACGACCGGGTAAGCCGTCAGGAGCGTGAGCACCGTGAATGTGATCAATACCGGGCGGCGGCCGATGCGGTCGGACAACGCGCCGGACAGCGGCAGCCACACGAGGTTGGAAATCCCCACGCAGACGGTCACGACGAGCGCGTCAAGCGACGACAGGTGCAGCACTTCCTTGCCGAAGGTCGGCGTATAGGCGGTGATCAGGTAGAACGACACCGTCGTCATGATCACCATCCCCATGCCGGCGACCACGATGCCCCAGTTGTCGAGCATCGAGCGCATGATCTCGCCCATCGTCGGACGATGACGCTTCGCGAGGAACTCGTCGGTCTCTTTCAGCGAACGACGGATCAGGAACAGGAACGGCACGATTAGACAGCCGATCAGGAACGGAATGCGCCAGCCCCACGCGGTCATCTCCTCGGCCGGCAGCGCGCGGTTCAGCAGCACGCCGACGAACGCGGCGAACACGACGGCCACCTGCTGGCTGCCCGACTGCCACGAGGTATAGAACCCCTTGTGGCCCTTCGTCGCGATCTCCGACAGGTAGACCGACACGCCGCCGAGTTCGACGCCCGCCGAAAAACCCTGCAGCAGCCGGCCGAGCAGCACGAGCGCCGGTGCGAGCACGCCGATCGTCGCGTAACCGGGCACCGCGGCCACCGTGAGCGTACCGAGCGCCATCAGCCCGAGCGTCAGGATCAGCCCCTTGCGGCGGCCGTGATGGTCGATGTACGCGCCGAGCACGATCGCGCCGACCGGTCGCATCAGGAAGCCCGCGCCGAACACCGACAGCGACAGCATCAGCGACGCGAATGCGTTGCCGCTCGGAAAGTAGGTTTTCGCGATGGCCGACGCGTAATACCCGTAGACCATGAAGTCGTACATTTCCAGGAAGTTGCCGCTGACGACCCGGAACACGGTGCGGAATTTCGATTCCTGCGCGATGGCGTGTGACGCTGTGGACATGTTTTTCTCGCTCAGCTCGGATGGCGCGAATCCGCGCCGCATGGATCCGACGATGCCCTTGCGCGCCGGGCCTGACCGGTGCGCAAGGGCATCGCTGCCCGCCGGCGGCACGCCGCGCAACGACGCGCGCACCGACATGGTTCGCGAATGATGCCACGCGAAGCCGACATTTGCCTTGTGCCGCCCCTGCAGTTGCCGTCGCGACATTCGACTCGTACGAGTCGGCCGAAAACGCAAGCAAAAATCAGATTGATCTGATCGACCGACCCGCGCCGGCTGACCACAATGTCACGATTTGCGACGACATTGCCGCGCCGCCCCGGCACGGTCACCCGTGTCGCACGACATACCGCCCTCATGACCCCATCGCCCCTCGTCCCCGTCGAAGGCGCGCTCGCCCGCCCTCGCGCCGCCCCGCTCGATCGCGTACCGTCGTTCGGTCGCGAATGGACCTTTCGCGGCGCGCCCGGTGCGCGGCCCGACAAGCGCTGCCTCGCGACACTGACGACGTCCTGCATCGACGTCGACAGGCCGCACCGCGCATGCCGCTGGCATCCGCTGCCGGCGGCGGCCGCGCCGATTTCGGCCGGGTCGACGGTTACGCGGGAAACCGCGTCGGCCGGCCTGCGCTCCCGACGGAACGCCGACGGCGCTCGCGACCGGCGTGCGATGTACGCAATCTGCTGGAGTATCGGCGCGCTCGGCATCATCGGCTGGCTGATTGCCGCGTATGAATCGCCCACGGGTTTCGGGCCTGCGAACGCGATTCATACGGCCACCGTTGCGCCGGATCACGCCACGTCATCGACCGGCACCGTGCGGGTCGCCGCGGTTCATCCGGGTACGTCGACGAATGCAACGCCGCAGCGCACGGTGGCGCCCCCGGTCGCGAAAATGGCCGAAGCACCGTCGGCCACGCACCGTGTCGCGCCTCGTCCGCCGGCGCTTTATCCAAAGCCAACGTCCGACGCGCAGCGCACCGCGGCTGCGTTGCCGCATCGGACAAACGGCGAGCGCCCGACGGCAGCACCGGCCCGGACCGCGACCGTGTCGCACCTGGCCGCACGTCCGCCGATCCAGAGCACTGCCGCCCACACCCGCACACACGATCGGCTCGCCCCGCCGCCACACACAACAGACACGCTCGACGATCCGCTCACGCTGATCGCAATGGCAAGCGCGCTGGGCGCCACCCAGCCTGCCCGCGCGACGCACGCGCCCGCCGCGGGTTTCGACTGGACGTCGCAACTGTCCCACCGCCGTGTGACCGAAACGCCGGACGCGTTCGCGCGCTGACGGCCGTCCAATAAAAAACCCGGCGAAGATCGCTTCGCCGGGTTTCGTTCGTCTGTGCGTCCGTCTGACGAATCGTTACTTGTGCGCGGGCAGCCCCGTCTCGGTCTGCTTCTCGAGTTGCCGCACCTGCTCCTGCAGATCGCGCAACTGCAGCTGCGCGGCCCGCTTCTCGACCTGCAGCGCCTGCGTCTGCTCCTGGGCCGACCGTTGCCGCTGCGCGACTTCGGCCTGCTGGCTGCGCGCGACGCTCAGGTCGGCCTGCAACTGTTGCGCACGATTCGCCTGCAGCGCGATCACGCGTTCGAGAAACGCCTTCTGCGCCTGCAGCTCGGTACGGCGGATTTCGATATCGGCGAGCTGCACGGTTTGCTGGACGAAGTTCGCGTACACCATCTCCGCGCGGTTCTTCTCCTGCGACCGGATCACGCGCCACAGATTCTTGTCCTGGAACAGCGCGACGTAGTACGTCATCTCGCGCGGATCGAACATCAGGCTCGCGCCGTAGCTGCCGTTGTACGTCGTGCGCATCTCGACGATCCGGCCGTCGTGCAGCATCTGCGTCAGCTCGGCGACATTGCCTTGCACGGTGGCGTCCGGGGCCGCTGCGGACGCCGCTCGCGACGCATCGCCGCTCAGGCTCGTGACCGCCGGACGCGTACCGGCGACCGGCGCGGTCGCGTCGGCGGACCAGACCGCACCTGCTTGCGTGCAGGCGGCCAATGCAACGATCCACGTTGCGCATCGTGCAGGGGAAAAGTTTCGGAAAGCCAACGTCAGACTCCGGCGAACGAATCGGAACTCGCGATTATCGTTCAAAACCAAAAGGCCGCATCTCGAATTTATCGGGATGCGGCCGGCCGTCGTGCGATGTAAAAAATCCGGCTTTTTACAGGCGGGTTTCGCGTGCCGCGCGCAGGAACGCATCGAGCAGCGGCGTGCAGTCGAGCAGCTCCGAACCGCCCGCCCGATGAAACTCGGGGTGCCATTGCACACCGACGACGAACGGCGAACGGCGATGGCGGATGCCCTCGATGATCCCGTCGCCGGCCGACACGGCCTCGATGTTCAGATCGCGGCCGAGATCACGGATCGCCTGATGGTGGATCGAGTTGACGATCGCTTCGCTGCGCCCGGGAAACATGTTCGCGAGCGTCGACGAATCGGGGAAGCGGATCGCGTGACGATGCTGGTCGTAATGCTCGCTCACGTGCACGTTCGCGGTCGGCACGTCGGTCGCGATGTCCTGATACAGCGAGCCACCGAACGCGACGTTGATCAGCTGGCAACCGCGACACACGCCGAGGACCGGTTTGCCGGACTCGACGAACTCGTGCAGCAGCTCGAGTTCGTACATGTCGCGCACACGATCGCCCGGCCATTCGGGGCGCGCGTCCGACGCCGCGTAGGTTTGCGGCGACACGTCGGCGCCGCCTTGCAGCAGCAGGCCGTCGAGATGCTTCGCGTAGTCGCGCAGGCGGATGTTGCTCGGGTGAATCATGCCCTGGTGGCCGACCGTCGGAATCATGAACACGAGCACGTCACGCGACATCACCCAGTGTGCGATCGATTCCTCGAGATACTGCAGCGTCTTGCCTCGCAGCCCCTTCGCGCCCGGTTCCGGATGGAAGATCCGCGCCGACACGCCGATGCGCAGCGTGCGCTGCGTGATGCGCTGGCCCGCGCGGTCGAACCACCGGCGCGCACGCGCGGCCACGATCCGGCCGAACACCGACCACGGCGTGTCGCTCTGCTTCAGGTACGCCGGCGGCGCATTCTGCGCGCTCGCGGGCGGCGGCCGCGGCGTATCGAAATCGGGCGGCGCGCCGAAGCCGGGCGGCGGCGCGCCAGGTTTCGGCGGCACGGCGCCGGCGGCGTTCGTCGAACCCGGGGCGCCCGGCTCGGACGCAGCCGTGACCGGCGACGCGCCGTCAACGGCCACGTTCTGCGCGGCGGCCTGTGCTGCCGGCGCATCGGGCGCTTTCGCCGGATCGGAACGGAGGGAATCGGAAGAAACGGAAGAGTTGCCGGGCAGACCGGCCGGGGAAGGCGTGTTTTCGCTCATGACGATGGTCTGGTACGTCGCTCACGCGTATGGATAGACGAGGATTCATTATGCTTCAGTGCACGATCGCGCGGTAAACCTGCAACATCCTGTCGATATTGTTGCAAGCCGGTGGCAAACCACACCGGGGAGCGTCCCGGTTCGCGTGCGGACCACACCGATGTCCCGTCGCCCGCACTGGACACCAGTGATATATCACAATAATATCCAGGCATCGTCCACGCTTCCCGATCGCCCGCGCCATGATCGCGCCCCATCCGGCCGCCGCGCCGCAACCCGCATGAATGCGCTGACCGACGTCATCCGCGACCGGCCCGTCGCGCCGGCGGCGAGTCTCGCCGACCGCGCCTATGCGCTGATCCAGCGCGACATCATCACGATGCGCCTGAAGCCGGGCGCCGCGCTCAACGAAGCCGACCTCGTCGCGCGCACGGGGATCGGCCGCACGCCGGTGCACCAGGCCGTCCATCGGCTCGTGCTCGAAGGACTGTTGTCCGTGATGCCGCGCAAGGGATTGATGGTGCAGCCGCTGTCGCTCGACGACATCGTCGCGGTAATCGACGTGCGGCGCATCAACGAAGCGCACTGCGCCGAACTCGCCGCGCGCCATGCAACACCCGACGATCTCGCACGCATGGCCGCGCTGCTCGACGACGGACAGGCCTGCGTCGATACGCACGACGTCGAGGGCATGATGGAGCTCGACCGCGCGTTTCATCAGGCGATTGCCGCGGCCGCGCGCAATGCGGTCCTTGCCGAGATCCTCCGCGCGCTGCACGAGCGCTCGCTGCGCTTCTGGTTTGTCACGCTGTCCGAACCGCGCCATCTCGCCGACGTCCAGCACGAGCATCGCGAGCTGTTCGAACGGCTCGCCGCGCGCGACGCCGCCGGCGCGCGCGCGGCCGTCGAAGGCCATATCGATTCGTTCCGCTCCACGCTTCTTCAACATCTTCGCCCCTGAGCCGCCCATGACCACTTTCACGCCCTTCCCCCCGCTCGCCCGGCTCGCCGCCGACCTCGCCGCCGGCCGGACCACGAGCCGCGCGCTCGTCGACACCGCGCTCGACCGGATCGCCGATCCGTCCGGCCAGGGCGCCGCCGTCTTCACCCAGGTCGATGCCGACAACGCGCGCGCGGCCGCCGACGCGCACGACCGGCTGCGCGCCGCGGGCACCGTGCTGTCGCCGCTCGCGGGCATTCCCGTGTCGGTCAAGGATCTGTTCGACGTCGCGGGCCAGGTGACACGCGCGGGTTCGCGCGTGCTCGACGGCGCGCCGGCCGCGCGCACCGATGCGGTCGCCGTCGCGCGGCTCAAGCGCGCGGGCGCGGTGCTGGTCGGCCGCACGAACATGAGCGAGTTCGCGTTCTCGGGGCTCGGGCTGAATCCGCACTATGGCAATCCGCGCTCGCCGTACCACCGCGACGTGCCGGGCGATGCGCGGATTTCCGGCGGCTCGTCGTCCGGCGCGGCCGCGTCGGTCGCCGACGGGATGGCCGCCGTCGCGCTCGGCACCGACACGGGTGGCTCGATCCGCATTCCGGCCGCGCTGTGCGGGCTGACGGGCTTCAAACCGACCGCGAGCCGGATCCCGACGCAAGGCGGCGTGCCGCTGTCGACCACGCTCGACTCGTTCGGCCCGATCGGCCTGACGGTCGCCTGTTGCGCGCTGGTCGACCGGATGCTCGCGGGCCTCGAACCGCACGTGCCGGCCGCACGGCCGCTCGAAGGCGTGCGGCTCGGCGTGCTGACGAACCACGTGACGGACGGGGTAGATGCCGACGTCGCGGCCGCGCTCGACACCGCGCTGAAGCATCTCGAAGCCGCCGGCGCGATCGTCACGGAAGTGCGCTTCCCCGCGCTCGACCGGCTGCCGGACATCAACCGCTTCGGCTTCTCGCCGATCGAGGCGTACGCGTGGCATCGCCCGCTGCTCGCGCAGCATCGCGACCAGTACGACCCGCGCGTGCTCACGCGGATCCTGAAGGGCGAACCCGCGAGCGCGGCCGACTATCTCGACCTGCTTGCCGCGCGCGCCGCGATGCTCGACGAAGCCGCGCACACGGTCTGGTCGCGCTTCGATGCGCTCGTCGCGCCGACGGTGCCGGTCGTGCCGCCGCGCATCGCCGAACTCGAAGCGGACGACGCCGCGTTCACGCGCACCAATGCGCTGATCCTGCGCAACCCGAGCGCGTTCAACTTCCTCGATGCATGCGCGCTGTCGCTGCCGTGCCATCCGCGCGACGCGGCGCCGGTCGGCCTGATGCTCGCGGCGGCGCCGCATCGCGACGACGCGCTGCTCGCGATCGGCCAGGCGGTCGAGGCGGTGCTGAACACGATCCGCTGACCGCGCAGACCGAGCGCCGGCGGGCAGTCCGCGCGGTGCGGCAGGGTGCCGCACGCGCGCTGTCAGTTTCGTGCCAGACCGTTCGCGCTAAAATCGCGCGATTGTTTTCCGGACCGACCCCACGAGGAACCCCGCCGACATGAACGACTACACGCTTGCGCTACGCCGCGAACGCCGCCTGCTGATGCTGCTCGGATGGGTGTGCATCGCCCTGCTGGCCGGTGCGCTGTACCTGCAGTACGTGAAGAACGAAGATCCGTGCCCGCTGTGCATCATCCAGCGTTATTTCTTCGCCGCGATCGGGATCTTCGCGTTCCTGGCCGCCGGGATACGCAACTGGCGCGTCATCTGGGTGCTCGAGCTGCTGATCGCGGTCGCCGCGGCCGGCGGCGTCGGCACGGCCGCGCGACACCTGTCGATCCAGATGAATCCGGGCTTCAGCTGCGGCTTCGACACGCTGCAGCCGATCGTCGACAGCCTGCCGCCCGCACAGTGGTTCCCCGGCATGTTCAAGGTCGCCGGGCTGTGCGAAACCGTCTACCCGCCGATCTTCGGCATCCTGCTGCCCGGCTGGGCGCTGATCGGCTTCGCCGCGATCCTGCTTGCCGTCGTCGCGAGCCTCTGGCGCCATCGCCGCAAGCTCGCGGCCTGACCGGCCGGCCGCTATCGCGGCCTCAGGCGCGCGCGGCCCGATCGACCGGGCCGCGCACGCCGGTTTGCCATCATTCGGCTCTGACTGACGCTTTTGCCGGTCACGCCTGGCTGGCCGCGCCTGGCCGGCCACGCGTAAACACCTACTCCGCCGCCGCCGGGATCTCCGGGCGAACGCGCGTCGCGCGACTTTCGCGCCCACGCCCCGTCACGCCTGCGTTTCGGCCCGATGTGCACGCATCGGCGCCCCGATACCGCGCGACGGGCCTATGATCGACATGATCGCCTCCTGATAGCCCGGATCACCGCCCGGCAATGTTCCCGCCGTATTGCGGTGCTATCTTCGCGACTGGATGGCGATCTACGTGCGCGAGGCCAGGCGGTCTCACCACCCCTGCGTAACGCGCGCCCGATCCGCAATGTCGAGTGAATTCATCATGACAACGCAAACCATCCGCATCCGTCACCCTCATGGCGTCCGCGCGACCGGCGGCGCCGTTCGCGCGCGCCGTCAGTGCGCTGCCGCCGCACCGCATCAGCCGTGCGGCCGGCCTGCCCCGCTCCCGTCCGTCCTCGTTGCCGCCGCGCTCGCCAGCCCGCGTCGCGTGTCGTGCCGCGTTTTGCCGAACGGAGCGTGCTGATGGAAGCCTGGCTCGGCGATCTGCAGCAACTGCTCGCGCACGGCGAAGCGGCCGTGCTCGTGACGGTCGCGCATACCGACGGCTCCGCGCCGCGCGAAGCCGGCACCAAGATGCTGGTCACGCGCGACACGGCGCGCCATACGATCGGCGGCGGTCATCTGGAATGGAAGGCGATCGAGATCGCGCGGCATCTGCTGAAGGATGGCGCGCACGTACCCCACGCGCGCAGGCTCGAGCGGCTCGCGCTCGGCCCGAGCCTCGGCCAGTGCTGCGGCGGCGCGGTCGTGCTCGCGTTCGAGCGGCTCGACGTCGGCGATCTCGGCTGGATCATGTCGCTGGCGAAACGCGTCGCGGCCGGCGCCGCGACCGTGCGTAGCGTATCATTCGGCCCCTCGCCGGGCGCGCCGCTGCTGAGCGAGCCCGAATCGCCGGCCGCGCGTGCCGACTGCCTGCTGTGGGAAACGGGCGGCGTGTCGCTGATGACCGAAACGATCGCGCCGTATGCGTTCCCCGTCATGCTGTTCGGCGCCGGGCACATCGGCACCGCGCTCGTGAAGGTGCTGGCGACGCTGCCGTGCCACGTGCGCTGGGTCGACGGCGCCGATGCGGTGTTCCCGCCGGCGGAAGCGCTCGCCGGCATCGGCAACCTCGCGATCGACGCGGCCGCTGCCCCGGCCGACGCCGTCGACACGGCACCGCCGCAGTCCTACTTCGTCGTGATGACGCACGACCACGCACTCGATTTCGTGCTGGCCGAGCGCATCCTGCGGCGCGGCGACTATGCGTACTTCGGGATGACCGGCTCGCACGCGAAACGCGTGCAGTTCGATCATCGCCTCGCGGCCATCGGCATCGACCCGGCCCAGGTCGCGCGGATGCGCTGCCCGATCGGTGTCGAAGGCATCATCGACAAGGCGCCCGAAGTGATCGCGATCTCGGTGGCTGCACAATTGCTGCAGGCCGTCGAGGCGAACGCACCCGCGCAGGCTTCCCCTACCCACTGACCGACCAAGAACGACGCCATGACCCCGACATTCAAGGACAAGATTGCCCGCGCGCCGAAAGCGGAGCTGCATATCCATATCGAAGGCTCGCTCGAGCCCGAACTGATTTTCGCGCTCGCGCAGCGCAACGGCGTGAAGCTCGCGTACGACTCGATCGACGCGCTGCGCGCCGCCTACGCGTTCACCGACCTGCAGTCGTTCCTCGACATCTATTACGCAGGCGCGAGCGTGTTGCTGACCGAGCAGGATTTCCACGACATGACGGCCGCGTACTGCGAACGCGCGCTCGCCGACAACGTCGTCCACACCGAACTGTTCTTCGACCCGCAGACGCACACCGAACGCGGCGTGCCGATCGAGACGGTCGTTGCGGGCATCGAGCGCGCACTCGCCGATGCGGAGCAGCGCGGGCTGTCGAGCAAACTGATTCTGTGCTTCCTGCGCCACCTGTCCGAAGAGGACGCGCTCGCGACGTTCGAATCCGCGCTGCCGCTGTTCGAGCGCTATCGCCACCGGCTGATCGGCGTGGGCCTCGACTCGTCCGAGCTCGGCCATCCGCCGACGAAGTTCGCACGCGTGTTCGAGAAGGCGCGCGCGCTCGGGCTGAAGCTCGTCGCGCATGCGGGCGAGGAAGGCCCGCCCGCCTACATCTACGAAGCGCTCGACGTGCTGAAGGTCGACCGGATCGACCACGGCGTGCGCAGCATCGAGGACGCGGCGCTCGTCGAACGCCTCGCCAGGACGCGCACGGCGCTCACCGTCTGCCCGCTGTCGAACCTGAAGCTGTGCGTGTTCGACGACATGGCGAAGCACACGCTGAAGGCGCTGCTCGAGCGCGGCGTCGCGGTGACGATCAACTCCGACGATCCGGCGTATTTCGGCGGCTACGTCAATGAAAACTACTTCGCGACGGCCGAAGGGCTGCGCCTCACGGATGCCGAAGTCCATGCGGTGATCCGCAACGGCTTCGAGGCGTCGTTCATCGACCCCGCGCAGCGCGACGCACTGTACGCGCGCCTCGACGCGTACTGGCAGGCCGCGTGACGGCCGGCATCGAGGCGCGCTAGACAGATGAATCACGGCAACGGCATCCGCTTCGCGACCACCGGTTCGGCCACGCGCCGGGCCGATCGCATGCGTGCGCCCGGCGCGAACGCGTGCAGCGCGATCGTCGCCTGCCCGCGCGTGCCGTCGCGGCTTGCCGCTCCGTGCGCCGCCGCACCGGTCGCGCTCGCGACTGTTGCGAGGTTCGCCGGCAACCACGCGATGGCGGCTTCGGCCGCCACGAACGCCCGCGCAATCGCATCCGGCCATGCCGCACACCGTGCGTCGCGGCCGCTCGCGAAGCGCCGTCCCGCCCCCGCGCGGACGGCGTCATCCATGCCGTCGCCCGCGCGGCGTCGATCGTTTTCTTCTGTTCGCCTTACCTTGATGCAGGACCATTCGTCATGACGCAAACCGCTTTTCGTTCCCAACTGCTGACCTTCAACGGCGACCCGGCACAATCGAGCCAGGCCGCGAACTACGAGACCGACGGTCTCCTGATTGTCGACGACGGCAAGGTCGTCGCGGCCGGCCCGTATGCGCAGCTCGCCGCGACGCTCGCGCGCGACGCGATCGTCCATGACCTGCGCGACAAGCTGATCGTGCCCGGCTTCATCGACACGCACATCCACTATCCGCAGACGGACATGATCGCGTCGCCGGCGCCGGGCCTGCTGCCGTGGCTGGACAAGTACACGTTCCCGACCGAGCGCCAGTTCGGCGATCCCGAGCATGCGCGCGAAGTCGCCGACTTCTTCGTCGACGAACTGCTCGCCTGCGGCACGACGAGCGCGCTCGTCTACTGCACAGTGCACAAGCAGTCGGCCGACGCGCTGTTCGCGGCGAGCGACGCGCGCGACCTGCGGATGATCGCGGGCAAGGTGCTGATGGACCGCAACTGCCCCGAATTCCTGCGCGACACCGCGCAATCGGGTTATGACGACAGCGCCGAGCTGATCGACCGCTGGCACGGCAAGGGCCGCCAGATGTACGCGTTGACGCCGCGCTTCGCGCCGACGTCGACCGAGGCGCAGCTCGAGGCGTGCGGCGAACTCGCGCGCCGCCATCCGGACGTGTTCGTGCAGAGCCACGTCGCGGAAAACGTCGACGAGGTGAAATGGGTGGCCGAGCTGTTCCCCGGCCATCGCAGCTATCTCGATATCTACGACCGCTACGGGCTGCTGCGTCCGCGCGCCGTGTACGGCCACTGCATCCACCTCGACAACGAAGACCGCCGCCGGATGGCCGAGACGCGCACCGTCGTCGCGCACTGCCCGACGTCGAACTTCTTCCTCGGCAGCGGGCTGTTCGATTTCGACAAGGCCGGCGAATATGACGTGCCCGTCACGCTCGCCACCGACGTCGGCGGCGGCACGTCGTTCTCGATGCTGCAGACGATGAACGAGGCGCACAAGGTCGCGCGGCTGTCGGGCCACCACCTGACCGCCACGCGGATGTTCTGGCTCGCGACGGCCGGCGCCGCGCAGGCACTCGACCTCGCCGACACGGTCGGCACGCTCGCGCCGCGCACCGAGGCCGACTTCGTCGTGCTCGATCCGCAGGCCACGCCGCTGCTCGCGCGCCGCACGAAACGCGCGGATTCGCTCGAGGAACTGCTGTTCGCGTTCGCGCTGCTCGGCGACGACCGCGCGGTGTACCGCACCTACGCGGCCGGCGAGCTCGTCCACAAGCGCGGCGCCGCACGCCGCGCCGCCGCGTAACACGTCACTGCGCGCCGGGGCGCACGTCCCGGCAGGCGCGGCGGCATATCCGTCACCGCGCATGCCGGGCATGCGCGCAGCCTGCCACGCGCCGATCGCGCCCCGACGCTTCGCGCGGCGCTACCCGGCACGCTTTCGCGCGCATCGCGCACCGTGCTAGAATTCGCCCCTCATTGGGGAGTAGCCGCTCCGCTCGATGTCCCGCGCCCCCGGCGCGCATCGTGACGGAGGCGTCCGTCAACAGACTTGGCCATTTGGCCATGGCGGGCGCAGCCACCTTGGCCTGGCGAGACCGATGGTTCATAGCGCGCCGCATCAGGGCCCGGCGCGCCGTGGATCGTCGCTCGCACGCACAACATCGGCCCGCGGAACCCCATACGTGTCCCAAGCCTTCCTGATCTCCACCGGCGCCGTCGCCCTCGCTGAAATCGGCGACAAGACCCAACTGCTTTCCCTCGTACTGGCCGCGCGCTATCGCAAGCCGGTGCCGATCATTCTCGGCGTGCTCGTCGCGACGCTCGTCAACCACGGTTTCGCCGGCGCGCTCGGCGAATGGCTCGGCGTGCTCGTCACGCCGTCGATCATGCGCTGGGCGCTCGCGTTCTCGTTCATCGCGATGGGGTTGTGGATCCTCGTGCCGGACAAGCTCGATGCCGACGAAGCGAATGCCAACCGTTCGCGGCTCGGCGTGTTCGGCGCGACCCTCGTGGCGTTCTTCCTCGCGGAAATGGGCGACAAGACGCAGATCGCGACCGTCGCACTTGCCGCGCGCTTCCAGGACTACATCGGGGTCGTGGCCGGTACGACGTTCGGGATGATGCTCGCGAACGTGCCCGCGATCCTGCTCGGCGACCGCTTCGCGCACCGTCTGCCGACGAAGCTCGTGCACGGGACCGCGGCCGTGCTGTTCGTCGTGCTCGGCGCACTGGCGCTGCTGGGCATCGGGGCCTGACGAACGGAGGTGGCCGGCGCGGCCGGGCGGCCGCGCCGAGGCAAACGCCGCGTTACTTCGCGACGGCCGCGCCCGAAGCCGGCGCAGCCGGCACCGCGCGCTCGTTGGCGGCCGGCGCCGCCGGCCCGCCGTGCTTGTCGACCGGCAGCCGGACCGAGCGGACCGCGCCGTTCGACAACGGGAAATCGGCGAGCGCGCTGCGCGCGAGGAACGGCATCGCGTACAGCAGCGTGCCGTTGTCGCCGGTCGTGCGCGCGGTCACGTTGTAGACCTCCTTGCCCGTCGCGCGCTCGGTGATGCGGATGCCGAGCGTGTAATCGAACACCTGGTACGTCTGCGCGACATAGCCGGCCGGCATCGGCCCCCAGGGCCCCCACGGGCCCCACGGCCCGCGCCCCCAGTACGGCCCGGGCGCGAACCACGGGTCGTAATAGACCGGCTGCGGCACCGTCACGAGATCGCTGCCGACCGCATAGGTCAGCCCGACCAGATACCGCGCCTGCGCCTGCGGCACCTGCCGGAACGCGTACGCGGACAGTTCGTTCCCGACGATCGGCTCGTAGGTCGACTGCTCGATGCTGTTCTTCTGCGCATCGGTGCGCGTGAACGCATAGGTGCGTGTCGCGTCGCTGCCGCTCCAGTCGGAGAAGGCCGTGACCTGGGTCGTCACGTAGCTGGTGCAGCCCGTCAGCAGCGCCACGCACAGCGCCGCCGCCCAGCCCGCACCGCGAAAAATCCATTCGCGTTTCATGTTGATCCTCGTCGATCCGTCACCCGTTGGTCGCACCGCGCGAACCGGACGGGATGCCGATAATACGCGGACTCCCGGAACCGGTAAAAAGTTCGCCCGGCACGCAGCCGCAAGCCTTTGTACAATGGCCCGGTTCGCCCGGCCCGTGCCGCGGGCCCGTCCCCCACTCCACCGATCTCGACGACCATGTCCGACAACGCTTCCTCCACCGTGATCCGCCGCGCCGACTACACGCCGCCGGCCTTCCTCATCGACTCCGTCGCGCTCGAATTCGATCTCGCGCCGGCCCGCACGATCGTCAGGAATACGATGCGCGTGCGCCGCAACCCGGACGCCGCGCCCGCGCCGCACCTGGAGCTGTTGGGCGAAGCGCTCGAATTCGTCGGCGCATGGCTGGATGGCGCGCCGCATGGCGCCGTGCGCGCGCACGAGCACGGGCTGACCGTCGAGAACGTCCCCGAAGCATTCGAACTGACGCTCGAAAGCGCCTGCGCGCCCGACCAGAATACGACGCTGTCGGGCCTCTACGTGTCGAGCGGCAACTTCTTCACGCAGTGCGAAGCCGAAGGCTTCCGCCGCATCACCTACTTCCTCGACCGCCCCGACGTGATGGCGTCCTACACGGTGACGCTGCGCGCCGACAAGGCCGCGTACCCGGTGCTGCTGTCGAACGGCAACCTCGTCGATTCGGGCGACCTGCCCGACGGCCGCCACTTCGCGAAATGGGAAGACCCGTTCCGCAAGCCGAGCTACCTGTTCGCGCTCGTCGCGGGCAAGCTCGTCGCGATCGAGGAGAAGATCACGACCGGCTCGGGCAAGGAAAAGCTGCTGCAGGTGTGGGTCGAGCCGGCCGATCTCGACAAGACGCGTCACGCGATGGATTCGCTGATCCACTCGATCCGCTGGGACGAGAAACGCTTCGGCCTCGAGCTCGATCTCGACCGCTTCATGATCGTCGCGGTCGGCGACTTCAACATGGGCGCGATGGAGAACAAGGGGCTCAACATCTTCAACACGAAGTACGTGCTGGCGAACCCCGAGACCGCGACCGACACCGACTTCGCGAACATCGAATCGGTGGTCGGCCACGAGTACTTCCACAACTGGACGGGCAACCGCGTGACCTGCCGCGACTGGTTCCAGTTGAGCCTGAAGGAAGGCCTGACGGTGTTCCGCGACCAGGAATTCTCGGCCGACATGGCCGCGGGCGACGAGGTCGAATCGGCAGCCCGCGCGGTCAAGCGCATCGAGGACGTGCGCGTGCTGCGCCAGCTGCAGTTCGCCGAGGACGCGGGCCCGATGGCACACCCGGTGCGCCCGGAAAGCTACGTCGAGATCAACAACTTCTACACGATGACAGTCTACGAGAAAGGCTCGGAAGTCGTGCGGATGTACCAGACGCTGTTCGGCCGCGACGGCTTCCGCAAGGGGATGGACCTGTACTTCAAGCGCCACGACGGCCATGCGGTGACCTGCGACGACTTCCGTCACGCGATGGCCGACGCGAACGGCCGCGACCTCGCGCAGTTCGAGCGCTGGTACAGCCAGGCCGGCACGCCGCGCGTGACGGTGAAGACCGCGTACGACGCGGCCGCGCGCCGCTATACGGTCACGCTCGCGCAGGGCTACGGCGACGCGTCGCCGGCCGCGCGAGAAACGCAGCAGGGACCGCTGCTGATCCCGTTCGCGATCGGCCTGATCGGCCGCGACGGCCGCGATCTGCCGCTGCGTCTCGACGGCGAAGCCGCCGCGGCGGGCACGACGCGCGTGCTCGACTTCACCGATACCGAGCAGACCTTCACGTTCGTCGACGTGCCGGAACAACCGCTGCCGTCGCTGCTGCGCAACTTCTCGTCGCCGGTGATCGTCGAGTACGACTACAGCGACGACGATCTCGCGTTCCTGCTCGCGCACGACAGCGATCCGTTCAACCGCTGGGAGGCCGGCCAGCGCCTCGCGACGCGCGCGCTGCTGACGCTCGCCGCACGCGCCGCCGCGAACGAACCGCTCACGCTCGGCGCGAACTTCGTCGCCGCGTTCCGCCGCGTACTGACCGACGCGACGCTGTCGCCGGCGTTCCGCGAACTCGCGCTGACGCTGCCGTCGGAAACCTATCTCGCCGACCAGATGGCCGAGGCCGACCCGGCCGCCGTGCATCGCGCACGCCTGTTCGTGCGCCGCCAGCTCGCGACCGCGCTGCGCGCCGACTGGCTCGCCGCCTACGAACAGCACCAGACGCCCGGCGCCTACGAGCCGACGCCGGAGGCCTCCGGCCGCCGCGCGCTGAAGAACCTCGCGCTCGCGTATCTCGCCGAACTCGACGACCCGGCCGACGCCGTGCGCCTCGCAACCGCGCAGTACGACGCGGCGAACAACATGACCGATCGCGCGGCTGCGCTCGGCGCGCTGCTGTCCGCGGCGGCCGCGGGCGGGAACGGGTCGGCCGAGCATGCGCTCGACGACTTCTACCGTCGCTTCGAGAAGGAAGCGCTCGTGATCGACAAGTGGTTCGCGATGCAGGCTGCGCAACGCGGCACGCCCGCGCAGCCGACGCTCACGAAGGTTCGCAAGCTGCTCGCGCACCCCGCGTTCAACCTGAAGAACCCGAACCGCGCGCGCTCGCTGATCTTCAGCTTCTGCGCGGCCAACCCCGCGCAATTCCACGCGGCGGACGGCTCGGGTTACGCGTTCTGGGCCGAACAGGTGCTCGCGCTCGACGCGATCAACCCGCAGGTCGCGGCGCGCCTCGCCCGCTCGCTCGAACTGTGGCGCCGCTACACGCCTGCCCTGCGCGACCGGATGCGCGAAGCGCTCGAGCAGGTCGCCGCCGGTGCGAAATCGCGCGACGTGCGCGAGATCGTCGAGAAGGCGCTCGCATAACGCAATCGACCGCATCGCGTACGCGCGATACAGCCGGCGCCGCCTGTCGCGGCGCCGGCTTTTTTATTGCGCGAATGCAACTGGACCCGGGGCCGATCGCGGGGTCTGACCGCGCGTGGTGCCGCCGCGACCATGCGCATTCCGCCTGGCGCCGACGCCTGAAACCGGGCCGACTCGGCCGCCCGGCCATGTAACCGGACGAAAAAAGCCGGCGGCACGGAAAGCGCGGCGGGTAAAATTACGGCCATTCAAGGATTCTTTTGGCCTTTCGGAGCCTGTCATGTCCATTGCCCGCCGCACCACGCTGTCGAAATTCCTGATCGAACAGCAACGTGAGACCAACAACCTCCCCGCCGACCTGCGCCTGCTGATCGAAGTCGTCGCACGCGCGTGCAAGGCGATCAGCTACAACGTGTCGAAGGGCGCGCTCGGCGAAGCGCTCGGCACTGCCGGCACCGAGAACGTCCAGGGCGAAGTGCAGAAGAAGCTCGACATCCTGTCGAACGAGATCCTGCTCGACGCGAACGAATGGGGCGGCAACCTCGCCGCAATGGCGTCGGAAGAAATGGAAACGTTCTTCCCGATCCCCGCGAACTACCCGCGCGGCGAATACCTGCTCGTGTTCGACCCGCTCGATGGCTCGTCGAACATCGACGTGAACGTGTCGATCGGCACAATCTTCTCGGTGCTGCGCTGCCCGGACGGCAAGCAGGCCACCGAGGAATCGTTCCTGCAACCCGGCACGCAGCAGGTCGCGGCCGGCTACGCCGTCTACGGCCCGCAGACGGTATTCGTGCTGACGACCGGCAACGGCGTGAACTGCTTCACGCTCGACCGCGAAGTCGGCTCGTGGGTGCTCACGCAAAGCAACATGCAGATCCCGGCCGACACGCGCGAATACGCGATCAACGCATCGAACGCGCGCCACTGGTACGACCCGGTCAAGCGCTACGTCGACGAACTGAACGCCGGCAAGGACGGCCCGCGCGGCGACAACTTCAACATGCGCTGGATCGCGTCGATGGTCGCCGACGTGCACCGCATCCTGAACCGCGGCGGCATCTTCATGTACCCGGCCGACAAGCGCACGCCGGATCGCCCGGGCAAGCTGCGCCTGATGTACGAAGCGAACCCGATGTCGTTCATCGTCGAACAGGCAGGCGGCGCCGCGACGACCGGCACGCAGCGCATCATGGAAGTGCAGCCGACGGGCCTGCACCAGCGCGTGCCCGTGTTCCTCGGTTCGAAGAACGAAGTCGAGCGTGTGACCGGTTATCACGACGACGCGAAATAATTTGCACTGCAGCACTGGACGGAGGTGCGAGACACAAGTAGAATCGCGCCTCGCGATGTGGCCCTGACCGGTCGCATCGCAGTGAAGTGAAAGCGGAAGGTCCGCCGGATCGATGGTTTCGCGAAGCAGCAGCAGCAAGCTGAAAAAAGTTCGCAAAACCTATTGCCAAGATCTCGGATTTGACCATATAATTTCATTTCTCTGCTGCCGGTGTAGCTCAGTTGGTAGAGCAGCGCATTCGTAATGCGAAGGTCGTAGGTTCGACTCCTATCTCCGGCACCAAGACATAAAGGTCTGACAAGCATCGCTTGTCAGACCTTTTCTCTTTTCCGGCGCCGAAATCGCGCGCCCGTCCTCTCCCGCGCCATCTCCGCTTGCGGGCATCTCCCGACTCACGCGCCGCGCGCCGCCGATTACAATCGCCGGACCACTCCGCCCTCTCCTTCGCATCATGCGCACCTGGCGTCTCGAGCGACCGAATCTCACCGGGCAACTGGACGTATCCCGCGCAACGAGCCTCGTCGCCGCGATCGGCGGCAACGATCCGAACGCGTTCGCGGCCGAGGTCCTGAAACTGTTCGACGATGCGCTGTCGATCACGCAGTGCACGATCTTCGCGTACGAATTCGGCAACCGCCCGCGCACGATGTCGGTCGCCGATCATCGCGGCGGCCGCTATCTGCGCGACATCGCCGACACCTACGCGCGACATTTCTACGCGCTCGACGGCAACCAGCAGATCGTGTCGACCGCGCATCGCGGTGCACGTCGTCATGACGTTCTGCTGCATCAGCAGACCGGCGACGAAATCGGTCACGAAGCGTATCGCGCCGCCTGCTATCGCGGCCCCGATGTGTCCGACCGGCTGGCGCTGCTGATGCAGCCCGGCGATGCGGTCTGGCTGTCGCTCAACCTGTACCGCGCACATCGCAGCGGCGCGTTCCAGCCGCGCGAGATCGCGTCGATCGAGGCGCTCGCGCCGCTGATCGTGCAGGCCGCGAAGCATCACTACGCGCTTGCCGGCACGGCGCAGATCGACATCCCGCAACGGATGCTCGCGCGACTGCGCATTGCATGCCCCGCGTTGTCCAAGCGAGAACTCGACGTGCTGCGCGGCGTACTCGAAGGCCGGACCGCGCACGAGATCGGCGAGACGATCGGCGTGAAGGCATCGAGCGTCGTCACCTACCAGAAGCGCGCATACCGGCGCCTCGGCATCTCGAGCCAGCGCGAGCTGTTCGTGCTGTGCATGCAGCCCTGAGCCTGCCCCTGCCCGATCTGCCCGCCGCAAGCGCAGCGAGATGATTCCAGCGCGCCGCTGTACCCGGAATGGGGACAGCGGCGGGCCGGCCGGCTTCCATACTGCATCGACCTGTTGCACGCATCGCGCCACCGATGCGTGCCTGTCGAACCGGACTACCCAGGAAGCCAACGATGGCCATCGAATTCAAGCCCTATCCGTTCGTCGCCGAGCGCCATCCCGCGCACCTGCCGGCCTGCGACGCCGGCATCGATACGCACCGGCATCGCGTCGCGATCGTCGGCGGCGGCCCCGTGGGCCTCACCGTCGCGCTCGGTCTCGCGAACCACGGCATCCGCAGCGTGCTGATCGAGGCCGACGATGCGGTCTGCCACGGCAGCCGCGCAATCTGCATCTCGCGCCGCAGCCTCGAGATCATCGAGCGGCTCGGCGCGCTCGACGACTTCCTGCGCGTAGGGCTGCCATGGACCGGCGGACGCAGCTTCTACCGTCGCGACGAAGTGCTGCATTTCACGATGCCGCAGGACGAGAACCAGAAGCTGCCGCCGATGGTGAATCTCGCGCAGTATCACATCGAGCAATTCCTGCTCGACGCCGCGCTGCGCCGCCCCGAACTCATCGAGATCCGCTGGCAGACGAAGGTCACCGGCGTGACCCGGCAGCCCAACGGCGTGCGTCTGGACGTCGACACCCCGCTCGGCGGCTACGCGCTCGACGCCGACTGGATCGTCGCGTGCGACGGCGGACGCAGCACGGTGCGCGACGCGCTCGGCCTGTCGCTCCAGGGCACGAGCTACGAGGGCCGTTATGTGATCGTCGACATCGCGCTCGACAGCGACCGGCCGACCGAACGGCTCGCGTACTTCGATCCGTCGTCGAACCCGGGTTCGACCGTGCTCGTCCACAAGCAGCCCGACAACGTGTGGCGGATCGACTACCAGCTGCGCGACGACGAGGATGCCGAAGCGGCCGTGAAGCCGGAGAACGTGATCCCGCGCGTGCAGAACCTGCTCGACATGATGGGCGAGCGCGGCGACTGGTCACCGATCTGGATCACGATCTACAAGGCGAACGCGCTGACGCTCGAGCGCTACCGGCACGGCCGCGTGCTGTTCTGCGGCGACGCCGCGCATCTCGTACCGATCTTCGGCGTGCGCGGCGCGAATTCGGGCATCGACGATGCGGACAACCTTGCGTGGAAACTCGCGTACGTGCTCCACGGCATCGCATCGGATGCGCTGCTCGACAGCTACTCGGACGAGCGCGTGTTCGCGACGCACGAGAACCTGCGCTACGGCACGAAGAGCACCGAGTTCATGGCGCCGCCGTCGTTTGCATTCGAGCTGATGCGCAAGGCGGTGCTGACGCTCGCGGTCCGGCATCCGGCACTGCGTTCGCTGATCAACCCGCGCCAGACGTCGGCAATCGCGTATTCGACGTCGCCGCTCAACGCGGCCGAACGCGATACGTTCTCGGCCGGCCCGGCACCCGGCACGGTGCTCGCGGAGTGCCCGCTGACGCTGTACGCGACGCATGGCCGCGACACGCGCCACTGCCACCTGACCGATCTCGTCGCCGCGCGCTTCACCGCGCTCTGCTTTACGGCCGACGGTACCCCCGATCCATCGCTGGCCGATCTCGAACGGCGTCTGCAGAATGCGCGGATCCCGTTCGCGCTCGTCACGCTCGCACGGCACACGGCGCCGCAGCAACCGGCCTGCGGCGGCCATGACGACGACGGCCGGCTGTTCGACCTGTACGGCGCGCGCGACGGCACCGTCTATCTCGTGCGTCCGGACGGGCACGTCCTCGGCCGCTGGCACGACGCTCGCGCCGACGACGTGGCCGCCGCGCTCGAGCGCGCACTCCATCCGTGCGCAGCAACCGATCTTCAGGAGACCGCATGATGACCGACGCCGAACGCGACACCCTCTACACCGACCTGTGCCGCACGATGACCCGTGTCGGCGAAGCCGATGCGTCGCTCTTTCTCGCCCGTTTCGCACTGCTGTCGATCGAGGCGATCGGCGATACCACGACCGTCGCACGGCTGATCGCCGACGCAAGCGACGGACTGCCCGAGACGGGCATGCTGCCATCGACGCAGGGACGGTGAGGCGCCCGAACCACCGACGTCACCGTCAGCCATTTCTTACAGATTCATTTCGCCGCGCGTCGTCCGCGCACGCGCCGCACCGTGGGCAGACAAATTTCCTGGAAAATCCGGATAAGGGTGCATAACATTACTTAACGATTCTGACCCGTCTATCGCGTTACATTGCGTGGGCGGCGCGGCGGGTCGCAATGCCGCCCTCACCCAGCTAGCGGCGCGACAGCCGGCGTCCGGTCATTTCGACTCAACCCAAGGAGAGGACATCACCATGACTCATGGCTTGATTATGTGGCTCATCATCGGCGCGATCGCCGGCTGGCTTGCCGGCTTGCTCGTCAAGGGCGGCGGCTTCGGGCTGATCGTCGACATCATCGTCGGGATCGTCGGCGCGGTGATCGGCGGCTGGCTCGCCGGCTTGCTCGGCATCAGCATCGGCAGCGGCTTCATCGGCTCGGTGATCGTCGCGGTCGTCGGCGCGGTGATCCTGCTGTTCGTGATCCGGCTATTCAAGCGAGCGGCCTGACGATTCTCTCCACGCGCCTTCGGGCGCGTTTTCGCATCAGGCCGGCGCGCGGCCCGTTCGCCGCGCGCCACCGGCTGTTTCAGCGCTTCACGCGCTGCAACCAGCCGTCGAGCACGTCGGCCGTCAGCAATCCGCTGCGCGCTTCGCGTGCGCCATCGCGTCCGATCCACACGGTACGCGGCATTTCCCCTCGCCATCCCGCATCGAGCGCCGCCCGCAGACGCTCGGGCATCGGCTCCGCGTTCGCATACTGCGCGACCTGCGACGGCAGGCTCATCTGCGCGAGCGCCTGCGTAATCGCCGCACCGTTGTCGTCGTACGCATCCATCGCGACCATCGCGAGTTGCACCTCCGGATGACGGCGCTGCCACGCGACCAGATGCGCGGCGTTCTCGCGACAGTATCCGCAATCGAGCGACCAGATCTCGACCGCCAGCGGCCGCTCGTGCGCCGTCGCATATAACCGCGCGACATCGGCCGCACGCAGCGGCTGCAGTTCGCCGCCGGCCCACGCCGGCACGCTCGCGAGGACGATGCCGATCAACACAATCAGCCGTTTCATTGCCCGCCCTCCACGGCGATCAGCCGATAGCCGTCGTTGCGCGTGCGCCATGACAGGTAGATGCGGCCCGCGTCGTCGAGCAGTTGCGGGTTGTCGCTCGCACCCGACGTCGACGCGATCACGCGCGGCGCCGACCAGTGCTCGCCGCGATCGTCCGACCGGCGCAGCTTGATCTGCATCGTGTCGCCGTCGAACGCCTTCCATGCGAGCCACACGACGTCGCCGCGCGCGACGAGCGCCGCATGCGACGCCTGCTCGCCGGGCACCGCAGGATTCGCGCCGAATGCCCACGGCGTACCGCGCGACCGGCCGTCGGCGCCGATGCGCGAATAGAACACGTCGGCATGACCGTCGACGACGCCGAACCATGCAAGATGGCGCGTGCCGTCCGGCGTGATCGCCAGCGCCGGCCCATGCTCGGGGCACGCCTCGACGTGCCAGTTCGAGAACGTCGCGCGCACCGGCACGACCGGCTCCGATGCCGATGCGGGCAGCACCGCAAGCGCGTGATCGCGGATCTGCCCCGGAAACACGTTGCGCCACACGGCCTCGATGCGTCCGGCCGGATCGATCGCCATCGCGATCCGGCAGCATTCGCACGTGTGGTCGGTCACCTTGCGTTCGGGTTCGAACGATGCACCGCCGTCGCGCGACACCGCGTAGTAGACGGCCGCGCCTTCGTACGCCTGCCCCGCCGCCTTCGCCGCAACGAGATCGCGCTTGTCGATCCAGGCGATCGCGATGTTGCCGGCCGGATCGACGGCCATCATGTCGAAGCGGTGCGTGATCGCCTGCCGGTCGCGGTGCACGGTAACGGGCACGCTCCAGGTCGCGCCGCCGTCGAGCGATCGCGAGAAGCGCACCATGCCCGTGTACGGCGCATCGAGCGGCATCGACCACGACACGTACACCGCTCGCCCATCCGGACTCGTCGCGATCTTCGGGCGATTCTCGGCACTCGTGTAGATCGGCTCGGGCATCGCGTTGACGGTGACGGGCGCGGATAATGTGCGGCCCGCATCGTCGGAATGCGCGACGACGACGTGCGCGCCTTCGACCCACGCGACCCACAACCGGTGACGCGCGTCGAACGTCGCGCCCGTCGCGAGCGGCTGCTTCTGCTGCGCAGGCGCAGCCTGCATGCTCATGTGCGCGGCATGCGGATCGACGGCCTTCGGCACGTCGTGCGCGCCGGCAGATGACAGCGCCGCGAGCCACAGCGCGCAGCCTGCCGCGAACGACTTCACAGCGACCATTTCAGTTCTCCATAGAAAGTGCGGCCCGGATACGGGTGGAACACGTAGTAACGGCGGTCCGTCAGGTTGTCGATGCCGACCGACGCGGTCCAGTGACGATCGAAACGGTAGCGCGCCTTCAGGTCGACGACCGTGAACGAGCTCGTGCCGCCGTAGACATCCGGATTCACGTCGCTGTTGTCGAGCGTGTTGAACTGGCGGCCCGAATAACGCACGCCGACACTCGCGAACCAATGCTCGTCGAAGCGATACGACGCGAGCAGGTTCGCGCGCATGCGTGGAATACGCGGAAAGCGCGAGCCGACATACGCGGGGTTCGCGGCATCGGCGAGGATCTGCGCATTGCTTGCCGACACGTTGGCATCGAGATTGAGCCCGCGCAGCCCGACGTTTTCGCCGCTGAACGCAAGTTCGACGCCACGCACGCGTACGCGGTCGACGTTCGAGATGTTGGTGACGGTCGACGCGCCCGACACGGTCGTCTGGCTGTAGATCGAGTCGCGCAGGTCGCTCTGGAACACGCTGGCGCGCACGACACCGACGCCCACGTCGCGTTCGGCCGTGAAGTCCCAGTCGATCGCCTTTTCAGGCCGCAGGTTCGGGTTGTTGTTGACGATCGCGTTGTTCGAGATCGTGCCCTGGAACAGCTCGCCAACCGTCGGGAAACGCGTGCCGGTCGCGAACGACAGCCGGAAGCGCCAGACGTCCGTCGCGTCCCATTGCAGCGCGACTTTCGGCGACAGCGCGTTCGCGCCGCGGTCCGCATAACCGAGCGTGCCCGCCGCGTTGCCGAGCGCGCCGCCGTACGCATCCCAGCGCTCGTAGCGCAGCCCGAGCGTCGCGAGCCAGCCCGGCGCAAAGCGCCACGCGTCCTGCCCGAACAGCGCCTGCGTGCGCGTGTCGCCGCGATAGACGCTCGACAGCGACGTGGTCGGCCCGGCCAGCCAGTCGGCCGTGTTGTACGTGACGTTGCGCAGGAAGTAGTTGTCGTAGTGATAGCCGAACGTGAACGTGTGGCCCTTCACTTCCGGCGCCTCGGCCTTCAGGTCGAGCGTGCGCCAGCCGGTGCCGTCGCCCTGGAACAGCGTGCCCGCGCCGCCTTGCACGGTCGACGCCGCGCGGAGCACATCGCGCGACACGTCGTACGCGGACACGACGCCCGACAGCCGCCAGCCGGAATCGAGCCGGCCGTTCAGGCCGAGCGCGTACAGCCAGTTCTCCTGGTCGCCGCGCTGCGGCGCGAACGCGTTCGGCGCGACGGTCATGTTCCGGCCGCCGATCGACACGTTGCCGCCGTAGACCGGGTTGCCGGCCGCATCGCGCAGGAAGGTTTCGCCGTGCTGCCGGTAGTGGTTCTCCCAGTGTCCGAGTGTGAGCGTCGCATCGACGTGGTCGGTGAACGCGTAGCCCATCCGGACCGTCTCGTTGATCTGCTCGGTCCGCTCGATCGTCTGCGCGCCGACGATCGTCCGCGACTTGCCGTTGGGCCCGATGTCGGTCGCGGCGCCCGTCACGGGCACGGCGGCGCCCAGCTTCGGGTTGTAGGCCGAATTGGGGCTCGCATACTGCATCGGCTGGCCGTTGTTCTCCAGCCGGTCGAGCGACAACGCGAACCAGAACCGGCCGACGCGGTTCGCGATCCGCGCGGTCTGGTGGTTGCCGCCGAAGCTGTCCGCGAATCCGTAGCCGTCGTGGTAGCGCTGCGTGAAGAATTGCGTCGACAGCGACGCCTCGAGCTTTTCCGGTTGGCGCGTCGTGAGCAGCACGGTCGAGCCGATCGAGTTGCCGGGATACAGCGCGGAAAAGGGGCCATAGAGCACGTCGACGCGCGCGATGTCGTCGGGCGGGATCAGCGACCAGCGCGGCGGGTACGCATAACTCGAGCCGAGCAAGTTCGACAGCAGCACGCCGTCGGCGTAGACGAGCCCGCGCGCGCTCTGCAGTTCGTTGAAGTCGCGGCCCGCAAACACGCTGTTGCGGTCGCCGATATAGCGCTTGCGGACCATCAGGTTCGGCGCGTACTTCAGCGCGTCCTCGGTGGTGACGTTGGTGTGCGCATCGATCTGCTCGCGCGTGATCGACTGGACGACGGCCGGCGTATCCGGATCGACGGGTTGGCGCTGCGCGGTGACGCTGACGGCGGTCAGCGTATCGCCGGCCGGCGCGGACGGCACGGCGGCACCGGCAGGACGATCGACACCACTGCGAGCGGGATCGACGCGTGCGTCGTCCGTCGAGGCCGCATGGGCGGCAGGCCACGCAAAAGCGGCCGCGCACGCGAGCGCGAGCCGTCCGCGCGACGGCCGCGCGGCGAAGGTAGACAACATGAATGATTTCCTGAAAACGTGATCGGACGCCGCCGGACGCGAGCGCGCGCCGCGCACGGACGGCGTGGCACGCGGACCCGGCCGCGGGCGGCACGCGCGCCACCGGGGCGCGCGAACGACATCAATCAGATCGAGGCGTTTTCAGGCGGGGCGCGCGGCTGCGCGAGACGGATGCCCTTGCGGGGAAAATCGGGAACGGCCGGGGCGGCCGCGCGGTAGGCGAAAGTGCGCACGAAGCCCGGCATCGCGGGCAGGCTCGTGCCGAGCGCGACGTTCGCCGCGAAGCCCGGGCAGTACACGCAGTGCGGTACGCCGGCATGGTCGAACGACGACGTGTCGCGGTCGTCGCCCGCCTGCGCGAGCACGATCTGGCGGGCGCCCGCTGCACTGCACAACTCGAGCGTGAGCTCGCCGGAACCGCTCGACGCAAGACGCGCGTAGCCGATGACGGGCGACAGTACGTTCAGTACCAGCGCCAGCCAGACGAGGCTGATCCATCGCGTCGTTCGTTTCATCGCGGCCCAGGAAAAAGTGCGCGCAAGTATAACAAGCGGCCCGATTGTTGCCGATTGCGCACAATGCAATAGTCGGCATCGCACTTCGCATCACAGCGCATGTGCCGTTAATACAACAGAGACAAAATCTAACGATTCGCCTCTGGCATAAATCCAAGCACGAGGTTGATAATTATCCAACCTGCTGGAGAAACGACCATGGACGAAAGACCAACTCGCATGCCACCGCCCGAGCAAGTGATGAGCCCGGATCCGGAACCCGTCGGCGTGGAATTCCTCGCCGAATTGCCCGAGCACGTTCGGGCATTCTTCGACGAGCAGCACAAGCTGTACTCGCCGAAGTGAACGCCTGTTCGGTTCTGTAACCGCCACGTGTCGATCATCGCTATCGTGCGGTTCATCTCTGCGCATCGCGCGCAATTCGCCTCGCACCCGGGCCGCAACAGCCTGACGGTGCCGGATCAGCTCGCCTGCTGATTCTCCTGTCGCGTCGCTACGCCGCGCGACTGTCTTCGTCTATTCTTCTGGTTTTCCACCTCCGGCCCGCCCGGCTCTCCCGATCATTCCAATGAAGCAAGCCATTCGTGCCAGCGTTGCTGTCGCCGCGCTCGGCGTCGCCCTCTTGTCGTCGCCGCGCATCGCCAGCGCGGACGGCGACGACACCGCCCTCACCAACGTGGTCGCGCTCGCGTCGCAGCGCCTCGCGCTCGCCGAACCGGTCGCGCGCTGGAAATGGGCGAATCACAAGGCGATCGAGGACCAGCCGCGCGAAGCGGCCCTGCTCGCATCGGTCGAAAAGCGCGCGGCACAGGCCGGCGTCGATCCTGCGTTCGCACGGCAGTTCTTCGAGGATCAGATCGCCGCGAGCAAGGACGTGCAGAACGCCCTGTTCGCGACGTGGCGCGCGACGCGGCCGCCCGAAGGCACGCCGCCCGATCTCGCGACCAGCACGCGCCCGGCGCTCGACCGGTTGACGCAGAAAATGCTCGCCGGCCTCGCCCAGGTCGGGCCACTGCGCAATGCGCCCGATTGCCAGGCGCGGCTCGCGCGCAGCATCACGAACTGGAAGACGCTCACGCGCTACGACGCCACGCAGACCCAAGCACTCGACACCGCGCTGTCGCACGTCTGCTCGGCCGGCGGCGCAAGCGCGATCGGCTGACACGGCGAGGCGCGTGTCGCGCCGCTGCGCTCAACCCGCGGGCGTGAGCGCGGCGAGCGGAATCAATTGCAGGCCGCGCGTGAGATGCGTCTGCAGCAGGCGGTGGGTGAAGGGTTCGAACGCACCCTCTTCCGCGTCAGCCACGAGCCGCGCAGCCGCGTCGAGTGACTCCGCCGAGCCGAGATAACGCCAGCCGTCGATCACGTGAAACAGACGGCGCTCGCCGTGCGCCTCGAACGCGACGGCGCCCTCGAACGGCCAGGCCGCACCGCCGGCACGGGCGGTGTCCGCCGCGGGACGCCGGTTGTACGACGGGCGCAGCCGCGCGATCCATTGCGCTTCGGCGAGCATTGCACCCAATTCATTGCCGGTCTCGCGCCATTCGACGCGCCGCACCTGCTGCGCGAGCCGCATTTCCTTCGACGATCGGCGCTCGCCGGTCAGCAACGCGCGCAGCCGCTGCCGCACGCGCACGCTCCGGCCGACGTAGAGCGCCGCGTCACCCTCCCCGAACAGCGCATACGCGCCGCACCCGGCGGGCGCGGTATCGAGCCAGGCCTCGGTCAAGTCGCCGCCCAGACGGAAGTGGCGCGTCGTGCGCGCGATCTGGTCGCGCAGCCGCTCGAGCGGCACGATGTCGTGCAACTGGCGCCAGAACTGCCAGATCAGGTCGGCATCCGCCAACGCCCGGTGGCGCGCAGCCGGAACGAGGCCATGCCGTTCGATCAACGCGTCGAGCCCGTGCCGTGACTCGCGCGGAAACAGCGCGCGCGACAGCCGCACCGTACACAGCACATCGGGATTGAACGCGAGGCCGGCGCGCTCGAATTCGGCGCGCAGGAAACCGCGGTCGAAACTCGCGTTGTGCGCGACGAACAGCTTGCCGTCGAGCCGCTCGAACAGCGCCGGCGCGAGCGACGCGAACGACGGTGCGTCGCGCACCATCGCGTCCGAAATGCCCGTCAGTTGCTGGATAAACGGCGGAATCGACTGGTCCGGATTGACGAGCGTCGTCCACGTCGACACGCCGAGCGGGCCGATTTCGACCACGCCGATTTCGGTGATGCGGTGCTCGGCAGGCGATCCGCCGGTGGTTTCAAGGTCGACGAAGACGAGCGGCTGCTCGCTGGCGGGATCGGACGGACGGGAATCGGACATGAAGAGACAGGAAAACGGTGCTTCCGTGAGTATGCACCGGCATGCGGGCTCCCGGCCAGCCCGGACCGGAATGTTCCGTCCCCACGAAGCAAAAAGCCCCCGCGAAGCGGGGGCCGGACGTGATCGGCAATGCGCGGCGCGTCAGACCGCCTGGATATTCGCTGCCTGCTTGCCTTTCGGCCCGACTTTGACGTCGAACGAAACACGCTGGTTTTCCTTCAGCGTCTTGAAGCCGTCCATCTTGATTTCGGAAAAGTGCGCAAACAAATCTTCACCGCCATTGTCCGACGTAATAAAGCCGAAACCTTTAGCATCGTTAAACCATTTCACGATACCGGTATCCATGTCTTCGTTCCCCACTCGATTAGATCAAAAAAGCTATTTTTATAGCCGTTTCCCGAAATCCCGAAACATTGCGCCAGCACCTGCACCAGCACGCCGCCCGAGGACGGAGTGCTGACTTTATAAATTGGACAATCCGGGTGCGTCAAGGAAATTTTTAGCGACCGTTTTATCAAAAAAGAGCTAATGCCATTGGAATCGGTACACCGTCGCCTTTAATTAATTGATTCGCACCAAAAACCTGTCAACATTACCGGGATCGGCTCACCGATAATCTTTCCCATGAAATTCCTACCGGGGACAAATCGACTCGGTAAAATCCTCGGGGTTTTTTCGGGTTGCGCAAACCCGGGGACATTGACATGCTGCCTCAACGCCGAAAGGAAGGAGAGGGTCATGTGGCTGGACGGAATCAAGCGCTTCGCGAGCCGGCTCGGACGCGTACGCCGCAAGTCCCGCGCCCTGGCCGAGTCCGCTCGCGAAGCGCCGTGCGACACCGAGTTCGATACGACCTGGCACGGCGATCACTGGCAGAACCTGCTCGCATCGCCACTGGATGCCCGTCACTACGTGATGGAAGACTGGACCTACACGCCCCCGACGACCGAAACCGAGGAAGCCGCGCCTGCGGCCAAGCGCAAGCGGCGCTCGTACGCGCAATAGCGCACCGGAAGCCGGGCAAAAAAAAAGCGCAACTGGGAAGTCGCGCCGACAAAGGTTTGGAGATCTTTTCCGTCAACGAAAAAGTCTGCTTCGGAAAGCAGAGATCGCAGTATAACGAGATAACAACCTTTCATTATTCATGCTCCACACAAACCTCTATTGCCGATGTGTCAATAATCGCGCTACGGCCCCCACCGTCCGCCGCTGATCGTTGTCGCGATCACGCAACGCCCGTTACGTAGTCCTGATCGCCATTTTTTTCGCTGCACCGCCGCAAACCCTTGATGGGCAATCGTTTGCGCCAGCCAGCCGATCTTTGCGGATTCCAAAATACATTATTGCTTAAAGCGTGATCCTCCCCCGCTCCGCGCACTCCGTACACTGAAGATGGCTTTCTGATAAGCGCACCGCCGCTCTGCCGGGCCGGCAAAAGCGTCAAGCAAAACATGCCAGTCCGCAGCAGGTTCGATCGACATCATCCTGTTTGGAGACAGATCCATGAAAAAAACCCTGATCGTCACCGCGTTGTCGGGTGTATTCGTTACTGCAGCACATGCACAAAGCAGCGTTACGCTATACGGCCTGATCGATGCAGGCATCACCTACACGAACAATCAGGGCGGTCACAGCAACTGGCAGGAAACGAGCGGTTCGGTCAACGGCAGCCGCTGGGGCTTGCGCGGCACCGAAGATCTCGGCGGCGGCCTGAAAGCGATCTTCACGCTGGAAAATGGTTTCGGCATCAATAACGGCGCGCTGAAGCAAAACGGCCGCGAATTCGGCCGGCAGGCGTTTGTCGGCCTATCGCACAACAGCTACGGTTCGCTGACCCTCGGCCGTCAGTACGACAGCGTCGTCGATTATCTCGGGCCGCTGTCGCTGACCGGGACGCAGTACGGCGGCACCCAGTTCGCCCACCCGTTCGACAACGACAACCTGAACAACTCGTTCCGGATCAACAACTCGGTCAAGTACCAGAGCGCGAACTACGGCGGCCTCAAATTCGGTGCGTTGTACGGGTTCTCGAACTCGACGTCTTTCGCGAACAACCGCGCGTATAGCGGCGGCGTGTCGTACAGCTACCTGGGCTTCAACTTCGCCGCGGCCTATTTGCAGCTGAACAGCAACGTGAACGCACTCGCGCAGGCCGCGACCGATCCGGGCGCGGTGACCGGCGACTGGACCTTCGCGTCGCGCGTGCAGCGCACCTGGGGCGCCGGCCTGAATTACGGGTTCGGCCCCGCCACGGTCGGCTTCGTGTTCACGCAGACGCGCCTCACCAGCATCCGCGCGATCAGCGCGGGACAGTCCGGCGTGTCTGGCGGCATCACGGGCCTCGGCGGAACCGCGCGCTTCAGCAACTATGAACTGAACGGCCGCTATGCGCTGACGCCGGCGCTGTCGCTCGCCGGCTCCTACACGTACACGCAAGGCCGTCTGGCCGGCGACAAGCCGACCTGGCACCAGTTCAACCTGCAAGCCGACTACGCGCTGTCGAAGCGCACTGACGTCTACCTGCAGGGCGAATTCCAGAAGGTCAACAACGACGGCCTCGACCTCGGCGCCAACATCAACGGGCTGGGCGCCGCGTCATCGACCAACAAGCAGATCGCGGTCACGGCCGGCATGCGTCATCGCTTCTGAGCGACCGGCACATCCGCTGCACGCCGGACGAAAAAAGCGCCCCGATGGGGCGCTTTTTCTTTGCCGGACTAACCCGGCCGCCGCTCAGGCTTTGCCCGATGCCGGGTAACGGACGTCGAGCACGTCGATCGGCTGCGGGCCGGCCGGCGTCATCAGCGTCACGGTATCGCCGATCTTCGCCTTGATCAGCGCACGCGCGACCGGCGAAATCCAGCTGACGCAGCCGTGGTCGAGATCGACCTCGTCGATCCCGACGATCGTGATCGTGTGATCCTCGCCGTCCGGGGTCTCGTAATCGACCGTGGCGCCGAAGAACACCTGGTCGACATTCTCCTGCCGGCTCGCGTCGACGACCTCGGCAAGGTCGAGCCGCTTCGTCAGGAAGCGGATGCGGCGATCGATCTCGCGCAGCCGCCGCTTGCCGTAGATGTAGTCGCCGTTCTCCGACCGATCGCCGTTCGACGCGGCCCACGACACGAGCCGCACGACCTCGGGGCGCTCGACGTCGATCAGGCTCAGCAACTCGTCCCGCAGCCGCTTGTGGCCGGCCGGCGTGATGTAGTTCTTCGCGCCCGCCGGAATCGCGGGTTGAGCCTGGTCGAGATCGTCGTCGTCACCGTCCGACTCTTTGACAAACGCCTTGTTCATGATGCAGATTCAAAACCTGGATGATTGATGCTCCAAGGGTACACGATGGGCGCCCCGGCAAGGCCAAGCAGCGTAATTCGCGAATAAGGCTTCCCTTTTTATACAACCCTGCTATAATTTCGCTTCTGCGTGCGGCTGTAGCTCAGTTGGATAGAGTACTTGGCTACGAACCAAGGGGTCGTGGGTTCGAATCCTGCCAGCCGCGCCACTTTTTTCGAGGGCCTTCCCAACCGAAGGCCCTTTCAGTTCGAAGTAGTAGCTTTTTGTTTTTGCGTGCGGCTGTAGCTCAGTTGGATAGAGTACTTGGCTACGAACCAAGGGGTCGTGGGTTCGAATCCTGCCAGCCGCGCCACTTTTTTGGGGACCTTCCCATCGCAGAAGGTTCCGACAGTTAAGCAGTACCGCTTTGCGTGCGGCTGTAGCTCAGTTGGATAGAGTACTTGGCTACGAACCAAGGGGTCGTGGGTTCGAATCCTGCCAGCCGCGCCATCTTAAAAGGGCTTTCCTCCGGGAAAGCCCTTTTTCTTTTCTGCCTCCCCTCACCCCCTGCTCGCGTCATGGCATCGTTCGCCCGACCGACCTCGGAAGGCCCCGGCAACGCCGCACTTTCACTCCGCAGCGCAAATGAAAACGGCGGCCATTGGCCGCCGCTGATCGATCGCCCGCAACGGGCACGCGTCAATAATCCTGCCGTTCGCGCTCGATGCGCATGCCGCCGTCATGGCGCGCATGCGCACCATCGTCGGTGGACCGCTCGCGCATGATCCGCATCACGTCCGGGTTGGTTCGCACGCGCCGCATCACGTTCGCGAGATGCACGCGGTCGCTGACCTGGATCACGAAGCGCAGCACCGTCGATTCGTGCGTCAGGTCCTCGTCCATCGCGATGTGAACGATGTTCGCATCGGCCGACGTGATGTCCGCCGCCACGCGCGCAAAGATGCCCTTCGTGTTCTTCACGAGCGCCTTCACCGTGACATCGAACAGGCGGCCCGGCTGCGGCGCCCATTCGACGTCGATCCAGCGGCCCGGATCGCGCCGATGAATACGCTGCGCGACACGGCAATCGGTCGTATGAATCGCCATCCCCAGGCCGATGCCGATGTAGCCCATGATCGCGTCGCCCGGAATCGGCCGGCAGCATGCCGACAACTGCACGGACATCCCTTCGGTGCCGGTAATCACGACCGGCGGCGCATGATGCGCGGGATGCCGCTCGGACTTCGGCAGATCGTCGTCCGCGTCGCGGCCGCTCATCAGCACCTCGATGCGCTTGGCCATCACCGCGGCAACGCGGCGGCCAAGGCCGATGTCCGCGAAAATTTCCTGACGGCTCTTGTTGCCCGTCCACTGCACGAGCTTCTCCCACACTTCCGGCTCGACGTCGGCCAGCGCGAGGCCGTAGCCCTTCAGGCTCTGGTCGACGAGCCGCTCGCCAAGCTGCACGGATTCGTTCAACCGCATCGTCTTCAGGTAGTGACGAATCGCCGAGCGTGCCTTGCCGGTACGCACGAAGCCGAGCCACGCAGGGTTCGGCTTCGAATACGGCGCGGTGATCACCTCGACGATGTCGCCGCTCTTCAGCTCGGTGCGCAGCGGCAGCAGCTCGTTGTTGATCTTCACGGCCACACACTGGTTGCCGAGGTCGCTGTGGATCGAATACGCGAAATCGAGTGCCGTCGCGCCGCGCGGCAGCGCCATGATCTTCGACTTCGGCGTGAACACGTAGACCGCATCGGGGAACAGGTCGATCTTCACGTGCTCGAGGAATTCGCTCGAATCGCCGGCTTCGCTCTGGATGTCGAGCAACGACTTCAGCCACTGGTGCGCGCGCTTCTGCACGTCGCTGAGATCCGCACTGCCGTTCTTGTACAGCCAGTGCGCGGCGACCCCCGCCTCGGCGATCTCGTGCATCTTGCGCGTGCGCACCTGAAACTCGATCGGCGCGCCGAACGGGCCGACGAGCGTCGTGTGCAGCGACTGATAGCCGTTGATCTTCGGGATCGCGATGTAGTCCTTGAACTTGCCGGGCACGGGCTTGTACAGCGCGTGCAGCGCGCCGATGCACGTGTAGCAGTCGAGCGCGCTGTCGACGACGACGCGAAAGCCGTACACGTCGAGCACCTGCGAGAACGACAACTGCTTGTCGCGCATCTTCCGGTAGACGCTGTAGATGGTCTTTTCGCGGCCCGTGATCTCGGCATCGATCTTCGCATCGGCCATCGCGCGCTGCGCGGCCTCGAGGATCTTGCTGATCACTTCGCGGCGGTTGCCGCGGGCCGCCTTCACGGCCTTCTCGAGCGTCGCGTAACGATGCGGGTTGAAGTTCGCGAAGCTCATGTCCTGCAGCTCGCGATACGTGTTGTTCAACCCGAGCCGGTGCGCGATCGGTGCGTAGATGTCGAGCGTTTCCCGCGCGACGCGGCGGCGCTTTTCCATCGGCACCGCGCCGAGCGTGCGCATGTTGTGCAGGCGGTCGGCGAGCTTGACGAGAATGACGCGCACGTCGCGCGCCATCGCGAGCAGCATCTTGCGGAAGTTTTCCGCCTGCGCTTCCTCGCGACTGCGGAATTCCATCTTGTCGAGCTTCGACAGGCCGTCGACCAGTTCGGCGACCTTCGGGCCGAACCGCTCGGCCAGCTCGCTCTTGGTCACGCCCTGGTCTTCCATCACGTCGTGCAGCAGCGCGGCCATCACGGCCTGCGCGTCGAGCTTCCAGCCGGCGCAGATTTCCGCGACGGCGACGGGATGGGTGATATAGGGTTCGCCGCTCTGGCGATATTGACCGAGGTGGGCTTCGTCGCTGAAGTGGAACGCCGCCTTGACCTCTTTGATTTCGTCCGGAGCGAGATACTCGGCAAGCGCGGCCGTCAGTTTCGCAATCGAAACGACGCCGTGCTTGCGCGGCTGCTCCGGCGTGGCGGTCGGCCCGAACAGATGCCGGAAGGACTGTTCGAGGACCGCGTCGATGTACTGGCGCGCAGGCGACTGGGCCGTGGCTTCGGTGGTCGAATCCGCGGAGGCGGACGATGGGGTGGTGCTCATATTCGCCTCCAGGTCGAGTCGTTGCGCGCGTGGATTACATGGCTGGAACGGGCCGGATGCGCGTTACACCGGCACCTTCTTCAGCATCTCGACGCCGACCTGGCCGGCGGCGATTTCGCGCAGCGCGACGACCGTCGGCTTGTCGCGGCTTTCGATCTTCGGCGTATGGCCTTGCGCGAGCTGCCGCGCGCGATAGGTGGCGGCGAGCGCCAGTTCGAAGCGGTTCGGGATTTGCTTCAGGCAGTCTTCGACGGTAATGCGAGCCATGGTGGTAATTCCTTCTGAATATAGTCCTTATTCTACCTTATGTCCCTCTGCCCCCGCGTCAATCCGCGTGGGGCAGATGGATGCCGAGCTCGATGAACAGCTCCGTGTGTCGCGCGTACTGCGAAGCAAAGCGCAGGCGCGTTGCCGCGACGATGCATTCGAGCTCCGCGAGCGCACGCTCGAAATTCTCGTTGATCACCACGTATTCCGCTTCCGACGCGTGCGCGATCTCGCTGCCGGCGGCCAGCAGACGGCGCGTGATCACGTTCGGCTCGTCCTGGCCACGCTTCTTCAGGCGTTCTTCGAGCGCGTCGAGCGACGGCGGCAGGATGAAGATGCCGACCGCGTTGCGGAACTGCTTCTTCACCTGCAATGCGCCCTGCCAGTCGATTTCGAGCAGCACGTCGTGGCCGTTCTTCATCTGCTCTTCGATCCAGACGCGCGACGTGCCGTAGTAGTTGCCGTGCACTTCCGCGCTCTCGAGGAATTCGTGCGCCGCGTGACGCGTGCGGAAATCGTCGACGGTCGTGAAGTGATAGTGCTGGCCGTCCTGTTCGCCCGGGCGCGGCTTGCGCGTCGTGTACGAGATCGACAGGCAGATGTCGCTGTCCTTCGACAGCAGCGCATTCACGAGCGTCGACTTGCCCGCGCCCGACGGCGCGACGACCATGAACAGGTTGCCGGGATAGACGCCGCTGTGCAGCGAATGCGACGCGTGGCCGTCGCGGGTGGATTCGGTCATGTCAGCCTCCGCCGGGCCGCCCCAAGGAGGCTGACCGCCCCCTCGGGGGGCAGCGAACAACGTGAGCGTGGGGGTCGTTTCATCTCATTTACTCCAGGTTTTGCACTTGCTCTCGCATCTGCTCGATCAACAGCTTGAGCGCCATCGATGCGTCGGCCAGTTCCTTCGCCGCCGCCTTCGAGCCGAGCGTGTTCGCTTCGCGATTCAATTCCTGCATCATGAAGTCGAGACGCTTGCCGACGCGGCCGCCCTTCTCGATCACATGGCGCGTTTCGTTCAGGTGCGCGGTGAGGCGCGACAGCTCTTCCGCGATGTCGATCCGGATCCCGTACATCGTCACTTCCTGACGAATGCGCTCCGCGGCTTCCTCGCGCGTCACGATCGGCGCGCTGCCTTCGGGCGCCGCGATGCCGAGCGCTTCCTGCAGCCGCTCGACGATCTTCTGCTGATGCTTCGCGATCAGCTCCGGCACGAGCGGCGTGATGCGCGCGACGATCGCTTCCATCTCGGCGACGTTCGTCAGCAGCATCGTCGCCAGTTGCGCGCCTTCGCGCGAACGCACGACGACGAGCTCGCCGATCGCTTCCTTGCCGCATGCGAGCACCGCGTCGCGGATCGCGTCAGCCGACACGCCGCTCTCGGCCAGCACGCCGGGCCAGCGCAGGATCTCACCCGCGCGCAGGCGGCCGACGCCCGGGAACGAGTCGAGCACCGCGCGCTCGAGATCGGCGAGCTGACCGAGCGCCGACTGGTTCAGCGCGCCCGCGCCGATGCTCTGTTCGCCGCGCTGCAGGTTGATGCGCACGTCGACCTTGCCGCGCGACAGCTTGTTCATCAGCATTTCGCGCAGCGCGGGTTCGCACGCGCGCACGTCGTCCGGCATCCGGAAATTCAGGTCGAGGAAGCGCGAGTTCACGGTGCGCAGTTCGACCGACACGCTGGTGCCGCCATTGCCGGTGGCCGTCGCGAGTTCGCGCGTCGCGCTCGCGTAGCCCGTCATGCTGTAGATCATGGTTCGTCTCGCCGTCTGGGTGCCCTCGCGGGCGGGGATATGTCGAGGCGCCCGGCGCATCGGAAAGCGCGGGGCGGGAAGCGCGCATTATCCCATTTTTGCGGACCTCTCCGCCGGGCAAGGCCGCCGTTCGGCGCTAAAATCGCGGTTTCCCCTCCTTCCGCGATCCCCACATGACGTCTTCCCTTTCCCGCCCCAGCGGCCGCCGCGCCGACGAACTGCGCAAGGTCGCCCTGACGCGCCACTACACGAAACACGCCGAAGGCTCGGTGCTGGTCGAATTCGGCGATACCAAGGTGCTGTGCACCGCGAGCGTCGCCGAGCGCGTACCCGACTTCCTGCGCGACCGCGGGCAAGGCTGGCTGACCGCCGAGTACGGGATGCTGCCGCGCGCGACGCACACGCGCAGCGACCGTGAAGCCGCACGCGGCAAGCAGACGGGCCGCACGCAGGAAATTCAGCGCCTGATCGGCCGCGCGCTGCGCGCGGTGTTCGATCTCGAAGCGCTCGGCCCGCGCACGATCCACATCGACTGCGACGTGATCCAGGCCGACGGCGGCACGCGCACGGCAAGCATCACCGGCGCCTTCGTCGCCGCGCACGACGCCGTGTCGACGCTGATCGCGGCCGGCAAGCTCACCCGCTCGCCGATCACCGACCACGTTGCCGCGATCTCGGTCGGCGTGTACGAAGGCGCGCCGGTGCTCGATCTCGACTACGCGGAAGACTCGCGCTGCGACACCGACATGAACGTCGTGATGACGGGCGCCGGCGGTTTCGTCGAAGTTCAGGGCACGGCCGAAGGCGTGCCGTTCTCGCGCGCCGAGATGAACGCGCTGCTCGACCTCGCGCAGGGCGGGATCGGCGAGCTCGTGCAGCTGCAGAAGGACGTCCTGGGCGCCGGTCATGCCTGACGACCTCACCCTCGCGCCGCTGTCGCGCATCGTTCTCGCGTCGAACAACCCGGGCAAGCTGCGCGAATTCACCGCGCTGTTCTCGACGGTCGGCATCGAGATCGTCCCGCAGGGCGACCTGGCGGTGCCCGAGGCGGAAGAGCCGTTCGGCACGTTCATCGAGAACGCGCTGACCAAAGCGCGGCATGCGTCGCGGCTCACCGGGCTGCCGGCGATCGCCGACGATTCGGGCCTGTGCGTGCGCGTGCTGCGCGGCGCGCCGGGCGTCTATTCGGCGCGCTACGCGCAGCGCGCGGGCCGCGACAAGGGCGACGCGGCGAACAACGCGTATCTCGTCGAGCAGCTGCGCGGCGTCGACGACCGGCGCGCATACTATTGCTGCGTGCTCGCGCTCGTGCGCCATGCGGACGATCCCGAGCCGCTGTTCGCCGAAGGGCGCTGGGCCGGCGAAATCGTCGACGCGCCGCGCGGCGAGCACGGATTCGGCTACGACCCGTATTTCTACCTGCCGTCGCTCGGTGCGACGGCAGCCGAACTCGAGCCGGCCGTGAAGAACACGCACAGCCATCGCGCGCTCGCGCTGAAGGCGCTGCTTGCGCGGCTCGCGGAGGAAACATGATCGCGCCCGATATCCATTCGCTGCAGGAGGTTGCATGAGCCAGGCTGCGGAAACCGGCGCGCGCGTCGTCGCGACCTTCACGTCGCCCGGACAGGTACGGCTCACGTCGCTGCCGCCGCTCGCGCTGTACGTGCATTTTCCGTGGTGCGTGCGCAAGTGCCCGTACTGCGATTTCAACTCGCACGAGTGGAAAGGCGAACGGTTTCCGGAAACCGAGTATCTCGACGCGCTGCGCGCCGACCTCGAGCAGGCGCTGCCGCTCGTGTGGGGACGGCAGGTGCACACCGTGTTCATCGGCGGCGGCACGCCGAGCCTGCTGTCGGCGGCCGGCCTCGATCGGATGCTGTCCGACGTGCGTGCGCTGCTGCCGCTCGACGCCGATGCCGAGATCACGCTCGAGGCGAATCCGGGCACGTTCGAGGCCGCGAAGTTCGCGCAGTTCCGCGCGAGCGGCGTGAATCGCCTGTCGGTCGGCATCCAGAGCTTCAACGAAGCGCACCTGAAGGCGCTCGGCCGCATCCACGACACCGCGCAGGCCCGTGCGGCGGTCGAGATCGCCGCGACGACGTTCGACAACTTCAACCTCGACCTGATGTTCGCGCTGCCGAACCAGACGCTCGACGAATGCCGTACCGACATCGAGACAGCGCTGTCGTTCGCGCCGCCGCATCTGTCGCTGTATCACCTGACGCTCGAGCCGAACACGCTGTTCGCGAAGTTTCCGCCCGTCGTCCCCGACGACGACGCGTCGGCCGACATGCAGGAATGGATCCACGCACGCACGGCCGAGGCCGGCTACGGGCGCTACGAAGTGTCCGCTTATGCGAAGCCGAATCATCAGTGCAAGCACAACCTGAACTACTGGCGCTTCGGCGACTATCTCGGGATCGGTGCGGGCGCCCACACGAAGCTGTCGTTCCCGAACCGGATCGTGCGGCAGGCGCGCTACAAGCATCCGGCGACCTTCATCGAGCAGGCGATGGCCGGCACGGCCGTGCAGGAAGAGCGTGAAGTCGGCGCGCGCGACCTGCCGTTCGAGTTCATGCTGAACACGCTGCGGCTCGCCGAGGGTTTCCCCGTGCACAGCTTCGTCGAACGCACGGGGCTGCCGATGAGCACGATCGAGCCGGCGCTGAAGGAAGCGGAACAGCGCGGGCTGATCTCGCGCGATTTCGCGCAGATCGCGCCGACACCGCTCGGCCAGCGTTTCCTCAACGACCTGCAGGAATTGTTCCTGCGCGACGATTGAAGGAACTACCGCGATGCATGGGACCGGAGTAAGCACTGAAGTGCCAACTCCGGTCGACCGCGATGCATGGGACCGGAGTAAGCACTGAAGTGCTAACTCCGGTCGACACCGCAGCATTTCGGTTACAATGCCGCCTCGCGTGGAAGCGTGGCCGAGCGGTTTAAGGCACTGGTCTTGAAAACCAGCGACGGGAAACTGTCCGTGAGTTCGAATCTCACCGCTTCCGCCAGGAAATTCGCCCAACCCCGTCCATTCGCCGAATGACGGGGTTTTTGTTTGTCCACACGCCCCTCCCCCACGTTCCGACGCGTCTCGCCGGATGCCGTTACAATCCCGCGCTCCGAATCGCGAAACGGGAAATCCACGTCATGAAGCCCTTCATCGTCTCGTCGCTCGTCGCCATGCTGGCCGCCGTCAGCACGCATGCCGCGGCCGACACCGCCTCCGGCAGCGACGCGCCGGCGTCGTGCGCGATCGCGAACGTCACCGGCGTCGGTGGCTCGCCGCGCGGCCTGAGCGAATACCTCGCGAGCCCGTCGCCCTACAACTACCTGAAGGACAACGACCTCCAGTGCAAGGTGTCGGACGACGGACGCACGTCGAACTGCACCGGCGTGACCTACCTGCGCAACGAACAGGTCAGCGTGTACGACGACTCCGATCCGGCAACGCTGACCGTCGTGGCGCGCGTGGAGCTCGACCATGGCCAGAAGTACCCGGTGATCATCGTCGTGCAGCGCAAGGACGCGCGCTGCAAGTAATCCAATGACGCAGCCGCGCACGTGCCCCCGTCCGTCGGGACGACACGTGCGTTCGCACTGCAGCGGAAGCCTCCCGGCCCGCCCCGCCATCACCTAGAATTCGTTCAACACGGCGACACGACCGCCGCCGCGCACTCGACGCCGCACGCGCCACCCCTGCGCGCGGCCCACGGAGATCGCCATGACCGAACTGTCGACACCGACGGACCACGTCGATTACGAAGGCTTCGAGATCCATGTCGTACCGGCCGCCGCGCCCGGCAGCGACACGCGCTACACCTACACCGGCTACGTGTGCCATCCGGGCGCGAATCCCGCGCTGCCGGGCCACGCGGTGCCGTTCCACGCGGACGGCGAAGAAAGCTTCGCGAGCGTCGACGAAGCGGTGCACGAAGCCGTGCACATCGGCAAGAGCATCATCGACGGCACGCACCCCGACCTGTCGGTGCTGTCGCTCGTCACGCACGGCTTCTGAACCGGGCAAGCGCCATCGCAGGTAATGGCGCGGGTGTCGGTCGCCGTGCTGCACGCGGCGACCGACACGCTCGGCCGAACGATCGTCACGCACCTGCACGTGACGCACGCGCCGCGCCTTTCAACTTTGCAACATGCTCGGCGTCGAGCACGCTGTCACATGTCACGTCACATCGCGCTGCGCGGCGCGGCGCGGCGCGGCGCGGCGCGGCGCCCAGCCATCATCATTTGCGATCGCAACGCCCGACATCGCGCGTTATGCGTTTCTCCCGATATCGCGTCGCGTCCGTGCGCCTATCATTTTTTTATAGTCACTTCTGGCTATCTCCCATGCGCCTCGTTCTCCGTCCGCGCGTCGACCGGCTGCGTGTTGCTGCGCTGGCCGTCGGCGCCATGCTTGCCGCGTGCACGATCACGCCGCCGCCGTCACTGCACTCGATCGTGACGATTCCGTCGATCACGCGCAGTGCGAGCCTCGACCAGTACCGTGTCGAGGTCGCGAAATGCGTTGCCGAACGCAATCCGTCCGGCCTGCTGCGCGGCACGCCGCAGGCAATGCTCCGTTCGCTCGTCGTCGTCGCGTTCACCGTCGATCGCAACGGCCGCCTCGTCCACGCGTCCGTCTATCGCAGCAACGGCGACAGCGAGGCGGAAGCGCTCGCGCTCGCGTCGCTGCGACGCTCGGCGCCGCTGCCGCCGCCGCCGTCGCGACTGCTCGACGGCAACGGCCAGATCGAAATGATGGAAGGCTGGCTCTTCAACGACGACGGCCACTTCCAGTTGCAAAGCACCGCATCCGCGCAGGCGCAATCGCTCGACTGAACTGCCGCCGCCCCGCGATTGCCGGTGGGTGGCGGCGCTGGCTATAATTTTCCGCAATCGCGCGGCCATCATGCCGCGCGCGCGTTCGCGCGCCCCACCCGGCATGCGAGCCGACCACGCCGGCACCGGGCGGCGGCGACATACCCGTCTCCATCGTCGACCGGCGGGTGACGTTCGTGCCACGGCGCGCGTCCACACCGCCACCGCATCATCCGCTCGGCTGCCCCCGGCAGGCATCCGCCTGCCCGACCGCACGCTCAGCCGACCGCCCCAACGACAAAACGGAGACATCCATGTCCGCATCCCCCCCGACCGTTGCACACGCAACCGGTTCGGCCGGCGCCGTCAGCCACCGGCGCATCGTGTTCGCAAGCTTCATCGGCACCGCGATCGAGTTCTACGATTTCTACGTGTACGCAACGGCCGCCGCGCTCGTCATCGGCCCCGTCTTCTTCCCGCACGGCTCCGCGACCGCGCAGGCGTTGTCCGCGTTCGTCACGTTCGGCATCGCGTTCATCGCACGCCCGATCGGCTCGTTCCTGTTCGGGCACTTCGGCGACCGCATCGGCCGCAAATCGACGCTCGTCGCGTCACTGCTCGTGATGGGCGTGTCCACCACCGCGATCGGCTTCGTGCCCGGCTACGACGCGATCGGCGCGCTCGCGCCGGTGCTGCTGTGCGTGCTGCGCTTCGGCCAGGGCATCGGCCTCGGCGGCGAATGGGGCGGCGCGGCGCTGCTCGCGACCGAGCATGCGCCGCAGGGCAAGCGCGGCTGGTTCGGGATGTTCCCGCAGTTGGGGCCCTCGGTCGGCTTCCTGATGTCGAACGGCCTGTTCTTCGCGCTCGCGCTGTCGCTGTCCGACGAGCAGTTCCGCAGCTGGGGCTGGCGCATCCCGTTCCTGGTCAGCGCGGTGCTCGTCGCGCTCGGCCTGTACGTGCGGCTCAAGATCACCGAAACGCCCGCGTTCCAGGCTGCACTCGATCGCAACGAACGCGTGCGCGTGCCGGTCGCGACGCTCGTCACGCAACACTGGCAGCCGACGCTGCTCGGCGCGCTCGCGATGGTCGTCTGCTACACGCTGTTCTACATCTCGACGGTGTTCTCGCTGTCGTACGGCGTGTCGGCGCTGCATATTCCGCGCCAGAGCTTCCTCGGCCTGCTGTGTTTCGCGGTCGTGTTCATGGGGCTCGCGACGCCGCTTTCCGCATGGGCGTCGGACCGCTTCGGCCGCAAGCCGGTGCTCGTCGTCGGTGCGATCGCCGCACTGCTGTCGGGTTTCGCGATGGAGCCGCTGCTCGGCAGCGGCTCGATGCCGCTCGTCGCGCTGTTCCTGACGATCGAGCTGTTCCTGATGGGTGTGACGTTCGCGCCGATGGGCGCGCTGCTGCCAGAGCTGTTCCCGACCAACGTCCGCTACACGGGCGCCGGCGTCGCGTACAACCTCGGCGGGATCCTCGGCGCGTCGATCGCGCCGTACATCGCGCAACTGCTGGCGGCGCGCGGCGGGCTGTCATGGGTTGGCGGCTATGTATCCGTCGCGGCGGCGATCAGCCTGGTCGGCGTGCTGCTGATGCGCGAAACGCGCGACACGACGCTCGTCTGAGACTCCGGGGCGACCCGGGTTGTGCGGCGGACGGCGCTGCCTATACTCGATCCTGGGCGCGCCGTTGCGCGCGCCCAGGATCCCTCCCCGCAGGAGCCGTCGCCATGAATATCCACCTCAGCAATGCCGACCTCGTCCTGACCCTCGCGCTCGCGCTGGGTGGCGCGCTGCTGCTCGCGCTGCGCTTCCGGCCCAAGACGTGGCGCGGCCTCGTGTTCGAGGCGCTGCTGGCGAATCTGGCGGCCATCGCCGCCGTCATCACGGTCGAGGCGCTGCTCGCCTGAATCGCCGCGCTCCGCTCGTCAGGCGGACAGCCGCGCGCGCGGCGCGCCGTAGACGGGGCTGACCGCGGCGATCGCATCCAGCGTCTGCTCGACGGACGGCATCGCGCCCGGCTCGCCGATCGACAGTGCATTCGGTGCGCCGCCGATGCCGCAATGGTGACGCGACGTCGCGACGAAAATCATCACGGTCGGCCGCTGCAGCGCGTGCGCCATGTGCACGAACCCCGTATCGACCCCCACCACGAGCGCGGCCCGGCCGAGCGCCGCGCCGAGTTCGCGCACCGTCATCGCAGGCAGCACGACCGCCCCCGGCGCGCGCGCGGCGATATCCTTCGCGTCGTCATGCTCGGCGGCCGATCCCCACGGCAACAGCACACGCACGCCGCGCGCCATCATCTGCTTGGCAAGCGCGGCCCAGTGATCGGCCGGCCATTTCTTGTCGGGATTGGAGGTTGCGTGGAACAGCAGCATGAACGGCGTGCCGTCGGTCACGGCAGCCGGGAGACTCTCGACCTGCGGCGGGACGACGCCGTATGTGGCGATGCCTTCGGGCACGTAGCCGAGCGCCTCGCCGGCACTCACGCGCATCCCGTGCCACGCGTCGCAGTCCGGCCGCGGGCCGAAGCGATGCGAATACGCGAAGCGCGCGCCCGCTTCGCCAAGATCCTGCGTCTGGTAGCCGACGCGGCGCGCGGCGCGCGCCAGCGCGGAAATGATTGCACTCTTGTAGACGCCGTGCAGGTCGATGACCGCGTCGTAGCGGTGCGCACGCAACGCGCCGATCGACGCCGAGATCGCCTTCAGGTCGCCGGTATTGCGGAGTTTTTTGAACCGGCGCAGCGGTGCGCAAAGGACGGCGCTTACGCCCGGATGCCAGCGCACGACCTCGGCGCACGACTCGTCCACGGCCCAGTCGACCGATACGCCGGGAAAGGCGCGATGCAGGTCCGCGACGACTGGCAGCGTCTGGACGACGTCGCCGAGCGACGTCACTTTCACGATGAGGATACGTTTCACGTTTGCGGGGAAGAGCCTGCCATTTGAGGATGCTAACGAGGGATGACCGCCGCGCACATTATCCGTAAATTACATTTGTAACAAAATGCTACAAGCTTTCAAAGCATTAACGCCCGTAGCGCGATCCCGGTTCTTTTTATAATCGATTCTTTGCCTGATGGCCCGCGCCAATGCCACGCCCCGCTCTTCCCGCCCTGTTTCCCGCCCTCACCCGCCGCTCGGTGAGAATCTGGCGCCAATACGGCATTTTCTGGCTCGGTGCGATCGTCGTCGGGCTCGCGGCCGTACTCTACGCGCGGCTGATCGACTGGGGCTACGAGAGCTTCCGCACGATGCGCGATCACGCCGCGTGGCTGCCGCTGCTGCTGACGCCGGCGATCGCGGCCTTGTCGGCATGGCTCACGCGCCGGTTCTTCCGCGGCGCCGAGGGCAGCGGCATCCCGCAGGTGATCGCGACACTGCATGCGCGCCCGAGCGCGTTCGGTGCTCGGTTGCTGACGCTGCGCATCCTGTTTGGCAAGGTGCTGATTTCGTTCCTGGGCATCCTGGGCGGCTTCACGATCGGTCGCGAGGGGCCGACCGTGCAGGTTGGCGCGGCGCTGATGTTCAACCTGCGGCGCTTCTACCCGCGCTCGAACGCGCAGATCGAACGCCAGCTCGTCCTGGCCGGCGCGGCGGCCGGGCTGTCGGCCGCGTTCAATACGCCGCTCGCCGGGATCGTGTTCGCGATCGAGGAGCTGACCCGCAGCTTCTCCGCGCGCGCAAGCGGCGTGCTGATCACCGCGATCATTCTCGCCGGCGTCGTCGCGCTCGGCCTGAACGGCAACTATACGTATTTCGGCACGATCGACGCCGGCCCCCACTTCCCGAAGCTGCTGGCGCTCGCCGTGCTGGTCACCGCGATCGTGACGGGCATCGCGGGCGGCCTGTTCTGCTGGCTGCTGCTCAACACGGGGCGCTGGCTGCCCGCGCAACTGCTGGGCCTGTATCGCGAGCGGCCGATCGCGTTCGCCGCGCTGTGCGGCTTCGCGATCGCCGTCGTCGGCATCGTATCCGGCGGCACGACATTCGGCAGCGGTTATGCCGAGGCGCGCGGCCTGCTCGACGGCAGCCAGACACTGTCGGTGTTCTATCCGTTCCTGAAGATGGTGTCGATGGTCGCGTCGTACCTGCCGGGCATCCCGGGCGGGATCTTCGCGCCGTCGCTGTCGATCGGCGCCGGGTTCGGCAACCTGCTGCACGTCGTGTTCAGCAACATGAGCCTGCCCGTGCTGATCGCGCTTGCGATGGTCGGCTATCTTGCGGCCGTCACGCAGTCGCCGATCACGTCGTTCGTGATCGTGATGGAGATGATCAACGGGCACGCGCTCGTGATTTCGCTGATGGCCACCGCGTTGGTATCGAGCCGCGTGTCGCGCTTTTTCGCGCCGCCGCTCTACGAGACGCTCGCCCTCCGCTATCTCGCGCCGCCCGTCGCGGCTCCGGAGCACGCTGCGGCAACCGCGACGAGTGCGGCGACGACGACCGGCGTCACCGAGCCGCAGGATGCGACCGCCGCGCCCGCCGATCCGCTCGACACGCTGCGCGACGAAGGCAGCAGCGGCGAGCCGGCCGAAGGCGCGGCATCCGCGCCGGCGCTGCACGACGACGCGCCGGCGGCTGCATCCGGCGCGAACGGCCCGGCGCAGCCTGGCCCGCGCGACGCTCAGTAGATCACGACGGGCGCCGGCCGATAGTAGACGGGCCGCGCCGGCACGACGATGCACCCGGCCAGCGTGACGGCGACGAGCACGATGGCGATGGCGGTTCTTTTCATCACGCGCCTCCATCACGCCCAGTGGCCGCGGGTCCAGAACCAGTTCGGACCGCGCTGGTCCCAGTGGCCCGGCACCCATTGCATGCCGACGCGTTCGGCTTCCCAGTGACCGCCGATCCACACGTAGCGGCCATGATCCCAGTGCCAGTGCCCGCGGTCCCACACATAACCGACCCGCGCGGTCGGCACGACCTCGTAGCGCACGGGCGGCGGCGCGTTCGGCGCGACGATGACGACTTCCTCGGTACGCACGGCGACCGGCTCGGCGATGACCACGCGGCCCTGCGGCGCGATCACGGGTGCGCCGACGAGGATTTCGTCCGCATGCGCGGCAAACGGCGCGACGACGGCTGACAGGCCCGCGGCAAACAGTGCGAGCGAAACGATACGACGTTGAACAGTAGAGACAGCCATCACAACCTCCTGGTTGAACAAGTTACGCGAGCGTATTCGTTCAATGCGGGAGGACCGAAAACGGCCGACAGACGCCGTGTTACGGCGTGCCCGAAAGTGCAACAGGGCGTAAGACGCGCACGGCGGCCGAGGCCGCCGTGCGGAGGGATACCGGCAAAGGTCAGGCTTGCGGGATCTCGATCTTCACTTCGAGGACTTCGAGATCGTCCTGGCGCTCGAGGCTCACGCGGATGTCATCGTTCGAAATATGGACGTACTTCGAGATGACCGCGACCAGCTCCTTCTGCAGCGCCGGCAGGTAATCGGCCGGCGGCCGGCCGCCGACCCGCTCGTGCGCGATGATGAGCTGCAGGCGCTCCTTCGCGACCGATGCGGACTTCTTCTTCTCGCCGAGGAGAAACGAAAGGATGGACATGGGCGGCCTCCGTTACTTGCTGCCGAAGAGGCGCTGCAGCAGGCCCGGCTTCTGGTAATCGGTGAAGCGCAGCGGCTTGTCTTCGCCGAGGAAGCGCGCAACGACGTCCTTGTACGCTTCGGCGACATCGGTACCGTCGATGTGCACGGCCGGCAGGCCCTGGTTCGACGCGTGCAGCACGGCTTCGGACTCGGGCACCACGCCGATCAGCTTGATGCGCAGGATCTCGCTGATGTCCTCGAGCGACAGCATCTCGCCTTCGCTCACGCGCTTCGGGCTGTAGCGCGTGATCAGCAGGTGTTCCTTGATCGGCTCCTTGCCTTCGGTCCCGCGCTTCGTCTTCGACGACAGGATACCGAGAATGCGGTCCGAGTCGCGCACCGACGACACTTCAGGGTTCGTGACGATCAGCGCTTCGTCGGCGAAGTACATCGCGTGCAGCGCACCGGCTTCGATACCGGCCGGCGAATCGCAGACGATGTATTCGAAGTCCATCGCGACCAGGTCGTTCAGCACCTTCTCGACGCCGTCGCGCGTCAGCGCATCCTTGTCGCGCGTCTGCGACGCCGGCAGGATGAACAGGTTCTCGCACTTCTTGTCCTTGATCAGCGCCTGGTTCAGGTTCGCTTCGCCCTGGATCACGTTCACGAGGTCGTACACGACGCGACGCTCGCAGCCCATGATGAGATCGAGGTTGCGCAGGCCGACGTCGAAGTCGATCACGGCCGTCTTGTGGCCGCGCAGCGCGATACCGGACGCAAAGCTCGCGCTCGTCGTCGTCTTGCCCACGCCGCCCTTGCCCGAGGTCACCACGATGATTTTTGCCATTTACCCAATACCCTGTGTTCGTCAATGAGAGCCGATCGACCCGGAGCGCCGCGTGAATTACGTCAGGCGCAGCGGTTCGATCATCAGTTTTTCCTCTTCGAGCCGGATCTGCACCGATTTGCCCAGAACTTCGGGGGGCAACGGGTTCTCGGTTGTTCGATAGATACCCGCGATCGAAATCAGTTCCGGTTCGAGACACGTGCAGAAGATGCGCGCGTCGTGATTGCCGTGCACGCCCGCGAGTGCGCGGCCGCGCAACGGCGCGTAGATGTGGATATTGCCTTCCGCGATGATCTCCGCGCCGTGACTGACCGGCGCGAGCACCACGAGGTCTCCTTTCGCGTAAATCTGCTGCCCCGAACGCAACGGCCGGTCGATCACGAGCGTCTGCCCGCCCGCCGGATTCGACGCAGGCGCCGCCCCGGGCGCCTGCTCGGGCGCCACCGCGGCGGCTGCAGCGACGACGGCCTCGGCGATCGGCGACGGTTCCGCGCCGTCGGCCGGCTTCACGGCCGGCGTGCGGCGATCGCGCGCTTCCAGCAACGGCAGGCCGGCTTCCCCCGCCCAGCCCTGCGTTGCCAATGCGACCACGCCCACCGGGCGCATCCGCACGTCGTTCAGCATCTGGCGGATGTCGGCGAGCGCGACACGTTCGCCGTCAGCGAGGCGGCGGACGTCGATCGCGACGACATCGTCGGCGAAAAACTCGGGAGTCGCTTCGAAGCGCTTGACCAGTTCGGTACGCAACGCATCGAGATCGGTCGTCTTCACGGTGAACAACAACGTATCGACCGATCCGCTGCGCAGCTCGAAGAATGGCGATTTTTTAAGCGACATGGACACTCTGCAAAAATTTTTTGCGTATTTTACAGGCGTCCACGCGCGCGGCCATTATTTTTGGGACACAGGGCTGCGGCGGCCCCGGCGGGCGGGCAACCGGAAGGCGGGGGGGCAAGCGGGCGAGCAGGCGTTCATCGCGCCGCGCGGCCCGTGTTTTGACGAGGCGTCAGTGCTTCACCTGCGACACGAACAGCGATTTCATCGCACCGGGCATCCGCCCGATCGGCGCGTGTTCGCCGGTGTTGCCGAACCCCGAACGCTCGTAGAAACGGATCGCGTTGCGGTTCGCATCGGCGATCCATGCATAGACCTCGCTGGCGCCGCGCTCGGCGAGCCATGCGGTGGCCGTCTCCAGCAACAGCACGCCACCGCGTAGATGACGCACCGCGTGCGCCACCCATAACTCGCTGACGAACGCACGCCGATCGGGCGTGTTGTCGAAGTACGCGCCGATCATGCCGGCCGGATGGCCTTCGGTGTACAGCAGGAAAGTCGTCGACTCGTCGGACACGGCGCGTTGCGCGGCAATCGCCGACGCTGCGTCCGTTTCGACGTTCAGCAATTCGGCCTCCGGCGCTTCGCCGGGCGCGTAGGGCTCACGCAGCGATGCGGCGCGGAGTTCGCGATACACGCTGCCCTGGTTGGCAACGATACGACGAACGGTCAAGGTCGAACTCATGCAGGCACAGCCCCCTTCGGACAGCAAGCTATTAGCTTCAACCGAAAGCGGGGTATGAGTCAAATCGTTATTTTCGAATGGCAGCGCGAATCGAAAGGCGGCAGGCACCGGCGGCGGCGACGTGTGCCGGTCGGTGTGCAGGTGCAGCATTACCGTGTCGATGCACGCCGCCGGACGACGGTCGCGGCCGCTTCGTTCGACGCGTCGCGCCGCCCGCCTTGCGATGCGCGGCAGGCGCGTTTCGGATCGCTTCTCATCTCGCCCCGGAGATCGTAATGATCCGTAATATATGTAGCCGAAACAGGTGCCCCGCCGCTACCCGCCCCATTCCGGTTATTGCGCCGCAACATTCGTTGCGAGCCCGCGGGGCCGATGCCCGTGCACGTCACATCGCGCCAATCATCTGACCACCACGCTGATCGCTTGGGCCGATCCGGCCTGCCCGGCATGTTTCAATCGGCGCGTACCGGCCCTTCCCCGCACGCGTCGCACGCGCCCCTCCGTTTGGAGCCTCGCGCCTAGCGCCGGGGTTTGGAAAGCGTGCGCACGGGTCGTATAACAGGCAGAACCGGACCACGATCCGGTGCCACCGCGCGTGCGTCGCGGACCCACGAGGATTCGAACAACCATGGATGCGGCCGCCCTCGGGCCGGCCGACTGGAGGGAGACAATGGCAATGACCGACGCATCGGCTTCGGGCTGGTCGGATGGCAAGCGTTACCTGTGGCTGCTCGGCGCGCTGACGATCACGCTGCCGATCCTCGCCGCGCAGCTCGCGCTGTCGACGGGCCTACACGTGTTCTGGTGGTTCGGTCCGCTGTTCGCCTTCGGCGTGATCCCGATCCTCGACACGCTGATCGGCGACGATCGCGACAATCCGCCCGAGGCCGTCGTACCGCACCTCGAACGGGAGCGTTATTACCGGTACATCGTCTATCTCGCGACACTCGTCGAATATGTCGCATTCTTCGCGTGCGTGTGGATCGTCGGCACCCATGCGCTCGCGTGGTACGACTATGTCGGCTTTGCGCTGTCGCTCGGCGCCGCGACGGGCATCTCGATCAATACCGCGCACGAGCTCGGGCACAAGACCAACCGCTTCGAACGCTGGCTCGCGAAGATCACGCTCGCGCCGGTCGCGTACGGTCACTTCTACGTCGAGCACAACCGCGGCCACCACGTGCGCGTCGCGACGCCCGACGATCCGGCCAGCGCGCGCTACGGCGAGTCGTTCTGGGCGTTCCTGCCGCGCACCGTGACCGGCAGCATCCGCTCGGCGTGGCGGCTCGAAAAAGCTCGCCTCGAACGGCTCGGGCACTCGCCGTGGACCTGGCGCAACGAGGTGCTGCACGCATGGGCGATGACCGTCGTCGTGTGGGGCATCGCGATCGCGATGGTCGGCAAGGTCGTGATCCCGTTCCTCGTGATCCAGGCCGTCTACGGCGCGTCGCTGCTCGAAGTCGTGAACTACGTCGAGCACTACGGGCTCGGCCGCCGCAAGCTGCCGAGCGGCCGCTACGAGCGCTGCACGCCGCAGCACTCATGGAACAGCAATCACGTCGTCACCAACCTGTTCCTGTACCAGTTGCAGCGACACGCCGACCATCACGCGAACCCGACGCGCTCGTACCAGGCGCTGCGCCACTTCGACGATGCGCCGCAACTGCCGGCCGGTTACGCGACGATGATCCTGTTCGCGTACGTGCCACCGCTCTGGTATCGCGTGATGAATCCGCGCGTCGTCGCGCACTACGGCGGCGACATGGCGCAATCGAACATCAAGCCGTCGATCCGTGCCAGGGTGCTCGCGCAGTATCCGGCCGCGGCGTGATCGCGGGTGGCTGACCGGTGGCGGGCAGCGCCAGCCCGCCACGCGCGCACCGCTGACATCCGTCACGCCCTTTCCGGCAACCGGAACACGGCCACCGCGTGCCGCAGCGCGCTCGCCTGCTCGGCCAGCGCCTGCGTCGCGGCGGACGCCTGCTCGACGAGCGCCGCGTTGCGCTGGGTCGCTTCGTCCATCTGCGTGACCGCGATGTTCACCTGCTGGATGCCGCCGCTCTGCTCCTGAGCCGCGGACGAGATCTCGCCGACGATCGTCGTGACCCGCTGCACCGCGCCCACGATCTCGTGAATCGATTCGCCCGCGCGGCCGATCAGCACGGCGCCCTCGTCGACCCGCTGCGTCGATTGCTCGATCAGCCCCTTGATCTCCTTCGCGGCAGCGGCGCTGCGCTGCGCGAGCGTGCGTACTTCCGCGGCGACGACCGCGAAGCCGCGCCCCTGTTCACCCGCGCGGGCCGCCTCAACGGCCGCGTTCAGCGCGAGGATGTTGGTCTGGAACGCGATCCCGTCGATCACCGCGATGATCTCGCCGACCTTCGCCGCGCTGTCGGCGATGCCGTTCATCGTGTCGACGGCGTCCGTCATCACGCCGCCGCCCGCGGACGCAATATTCGACGCGTCACGCGCGAGTTGCGCCGCGTGCTGCGCGTGCTCGGCCGACTGCCGCACGATGCCGGTGAGCTCCGTCATGCTGGCGGCCGTCTCCTCGAGCGACGCGGCCTGCGCCTCGGTGCGCGACGACAGATCGTGATTGCCCGACGCGATCTGCGCGCTCGCGGTCGCGACGGCTTCGGCATGCGTACGCACCTCGAGCACGACGCCCGACAGGCTCGCCTGCATCGTCTGCAACGCGCGCAGCAGATCGGCGATCTCGTCGCGGCCGGTCGCGTCGACGTCGCGCGTCAGGTCGCCGCCGGCAACGGCCTGCGCGCACGCCACCGCACGATCGAGCGGACGCAGGATCGCGCGGCTGAACAGGAATGCGCCGACCATCGCGACGCCGAGCACGACCAGCATCAACACGAGGCTTGCCGTGGTCGCGTGCTGCGCGTCGCGGCTCGCCTGCGCCGACACGGCGGCGCTCTCGTCGGCGATCGACTTCGCGGCCCGCTCCAGCAGCGCCGCGGGTTCACGGTCGACACCCGCCACGGCCGCGTCGCCGGCCGACGGCTCGAAGCCGGCCGCCTTGAACGCATCGAAGCCGCGCCGGTAGCCGTCGCCCATCGCCGTGTGCGCACGCATGAACTGCTCGACGAGCGAACGGCTGTCGCCGGGCGGCAACTGGTGGACGAGCTGCGCGGCAAGCGCGTCGACCGTTCGTTCGCGCGTCTGGAACGCCTGCCAGTACCGGTCGAGCTTGTCGGGCTGCTTGCCACGCAGCAGCGTGTCTTTCCATTCCTGCACTTGCAGCTTGAACTGCACGAGCGTGGCCGACACGAGCCGTTCGTCGCCGACGTTCGTCTGCACGTCTTCGGCGAACGTATCGATCGACCGGTTGAGGATGTGGATACCGTACAGCGCGCCACCGAACATCAGCAGCAGTGCGACGGCGAATGCGAGGGGAATCTTGTAGCTCAGCTTCATGGGACCTTGGATCGACGGGGAGCGACGCGGCACGGCACGGATACCGGCCACCGCACCGTGTTAACGGCGCGGGATTCAAGGGCTTAAAGCAGAGGAAAGCGGCGCAGACCGGGCGCGCGCAAAAAGATTGATCAGACCAATCAGGTCGGATGCGTCGCGCGCGGCCCAGTTGTCGCGGCAGTGCGCGGGCCCGCCATCCAGCGGCGCACGACGACGATCGACAGCACGCCGAACCCGACTCCGGCGATCACGTCGGCCAGATAGTGGCCGCCCTGCGTCGGCGTCGACACGATCATCGCGGCATTCAGCACAACCGCAGCGGGAAACACATGACGGACATGCCGCACCGCATACGCGAACAGCAGCGCCAGCATCACGTGGAACGACGGCAGCGACACGAGCCCCTGCGATTCGGACAGGTTGAATTGCCGAAGCTGCCCGCTGCGCAGCAGGTCGTAGTGGGACACGGTCGATGCGGTGTGCGGATCGGTGATGCCGAAATGAACGAATGCGCTTTGTGCGGGGAACGGTGTCGACACGAGAACGGCGACAAGCAGCGCAAATGCGAACAGCGTGATGAATTCGGCGAGATCGTCATGTCGCCGCGTGGTCGCGAGGATGAACGGAACGGCGATCAGCTGCACGATGCTGCTGCGATACGCGAACTCGAGTACACGGTGCAGTTCGGCATGCGCGCTCACCCAGCGATACAGGTCGAGCCAATGAAAACCGAGCAACGCATCGAACCGGACGAGATCAGTCTCGATCGACGGCGGCGCGAGTGCGACGCACAGGTAGTCGAGTATCACGACAGCCTGGCTGAGGGCGGCAATCGCCACGATGCACAGTATCGCGAGGGCCGCTTCGCGCAAGCGCCACGCGTGTGTGCGCTCGCGGTAGCGCTGCGTATGCGACAACGCGATCAGTGCCGCCGCAACAGCGATGGCAGCGCAGGCTGTCAGTCCCGCGAGAGACACTGCATTACCGAGTGCCAGTGTGATGCCCGCGGCGTGCGCACCGGCGATGCCCAGGGCCGCGATAACCGCAGTCAGCAGCGCAATGCCCGTCAGGACTTTCGACACTCGGTTCGTCATGGGGTCTTTGGATTTGCACAATGCAGCGCGGCTGCATCGAAGTGCGCGACGCGATCGTGCGCGCAAGTTCGTCGCCATCGTATCAGCACGATCCGAGGTTTCGACAGCCGGCCTGTTGCCGCTTCAACGGTGATCGACACATCGCGCCGCAGACCCAAAACGAAAAACCCCTTGATCCTTCCGAATCAAGGGGTTCCGCATTCTGGCGGAGAGGGTGGGATTCGAACCCACGGTACGGGGAAACCGTACGCCTGATTTCGAGTCAGGTACATTCGACCACTCTGCCACCTCTCCGTTTTACTGCATTTCCCGGTTGGTCATGTCCGGGAAAGAAAGGATTATAAAACGATCTTTTCTGAGCTGACAAGCCCTTCGCGCAAATTTTTTTGCGAGGGCTTCGCCAGCCGATTTCACGACGCCTGCGCAGGCGCGTCGATCCGCTCGATGCCGCCCATGTACGGACGCAGCGCCTCCGGCACCGTGACCGAACCGTCCGCGTTCTGGTAGTTCTCAAGCACTGCGACGAGCGTGCGGCCGACCGCGAGACCCGAACCGTTCAGCGTATGCACGAGCTCGGGCTTGCCCTGCGCATTGCGGAAGCGCGCCTGCATCCGGCGCGCCTGGAACGCCTCGGTGTTCGAGCAGCTTGAGATCTCGCGATAGGTGTTCTGCGCGGGCAGCCACACCTCGAGGTCGAACGTCTTCGCGGCCGAGAAGCCCATGTCGCCCGTGCACAGCGTGATCACGCGGTACGGCAGGCCGAGCTTCTGCAGGATCGCTTCCGCATGGCCGACCATCTCGTCGAGCGCCGCGTACGACGTTTCCGGTGCGACGACCTGCACCATCTCGACCTTGTCGAACTGGTGCTGGCGGATCATCCCGCGCGTGTCGCGGCCGTACGAACCGGCTTCCGAGCGGAAGCACGGGGAATGCGCGGTCAGCTTGATCGGCAGCGCGGACGCTTCGACGATCGACTCGCGCACGGTGTTCGTCAGCGAGATCTCCGACGTGGAGATCAGGTATTGCGTGACCGTGTTCTCGGCGCCGCCCTTCTCGACGCGGAACATGTCGTCCGCGAATTTCGGCAGCTGGCCCGTGCCGTAGAGGATGTCCGGGTTCACGATGTACGGCGTGTACGTCTCCGTGTAGCCGTGCTGCAGCGTGTGCGTGTCGATCATGAACTGCGCGAGTGCGCGGTGCAGGCGCGCGATCGGGCCGCGCAGCATCGTGAAGCGCGCGCCGGCAAGCTTCGCGCCCGTCTCGAAATCGAGGCCGAGCGGCGTGCCGACGTCGACGTGATCCTTCACCTCGAAATCGAACTGGCGCGGCGTGCCCCAGCGGCGCGCCTCGACGTTGTCGGCTTCGTCCTTGCCGACCGGCACGCTTTCATGCGCGACGTTCGGCATGCCGAGCATCAGGTCGGACAGGCGCGCCTGGATGTCGCCGAGCTTGGCTTCCCCGGCCTTCATTTCGTCGCCGATCCCGCCGACCTCGGCCATCACGGCCGACGTGTCCTCGCCCTTCCCCTTCATCGCGCCGATCTGCTTCGACAGGCTGTTGCGGCGTGCCTGGAGCTCTTCGGTACGGGTCTGGATCGCGCGGCGTTCCGCTTCGAGCGCGGAGAACGCGGCGATGTCGAGGGTGTAGCCGCGATCGGCGAGGCGCTTCGCGACGCCGTCGAGGTCTTTGCGCAGCAACTGGATGTCGAGCATGGGAGGACTTGGAAAATCGTTGTGTAAGACGGGAATTCTAACGCACCGCGCGGCCGCCAACGCGTCAGCCTGACGGACGATGCCGGAAAACGGCCGGCCATGGCAGTATCGTATTGCCGGTCCGCACCGCGGCGACCGGCGAAGCACGTCACGTCGAGCCGCTGCGGAAGACGCATCGCCTGCGCCGGCCGCCCGCAACGCTTCGAACGAAGCACCTGCCCCACGTCATCGCAACCCAGGGAACGAGATGGCCATCGAACTGGACAAGGATGTACGCGACCGCGCAATCGCGTCGCTGCAACGTTACTTCACAGAAAACATGGACGAGCCGATCGGCAACATCCAGGCCGGTGCGCTGCTGCACTTCTTCGTCGAGGAGATCGCGCCCGCGATCTACAACCTCGCGATCGCCGACGCGCAGGAACGCCTGCATGCGCGGGTCGCCGAGCTCGACATCGAATGCCACGAGGAGCCGTTCGAGTACTGGAAGAAACAGCAGCCGGCCCGCAAGCGCTGACGCATCCGGCACGGCGCCGGCCGGCCCGCGCGTGGTCCGTCAGTCCTTCTTGCCGGCCTCGCGATCGAGTTCGCGCAGCCACGTGAGCTTGTCGGCGATCTTCGATTCGAGCCCGCGCGGCACCGGCTTGTACCAGTGCGGCTCGCGCATCCCGTCCGGCAGGTAGGTTTCGCCGGCCGCGTACGCGTTCGGCTCGTCGTGCGCGTAACGGTACGCGTGACCGTAGCCGAGTTCCTTCATCAGCTTGGTCGGCGCGTTGCGAAGATGCACGGGCACCTCGCGCGACTTGTCCTGCTTCACGAACGCCATCGCCTGGTTGAACGCGTTGTAACCCGCATTGCTCTTCGCCGCGCACGCGAGATAGATCACCGCCTGCCCGAGCGCGAGCTCGCCCTCCGGCGAGCCGAGCCGCTCGTAGGTTTCGGCCGCGTCGTTCGCCATCTGCAGCGCGCGCGGATCGGCGAGGCCGATGTCTTCCCACGCCATCCGCACGATCCGCCGCGCGAGATACTTCGGATCCGCACCGCCGTCGATCATCCGGCAGAACCAGTACAGCGCGCCGTCCGGGCTCGAACCGCGCACCGACTTGTGCAGCGCCGAGATCTGGTCGTAGAAGTTGTCGCCGCCCTTGTCGAAGCGCCGCGCGTTCAGCGTCATCGCGCTGCTGACGAAGTCGCCGTCGATCGTCGCGACGCCGGCCGACGCCGCCGCCGTTTGCGCCTGCTCGAGCAGGTTCAGGAAGCGCCGCGCATCGCCGTCCGCATAGCCGACCAGCGTATCGATCGCTTTGTCGTCGAACGCGAGGCCGTCGAGCGCGATCTCCTGCGCACGCTTCAGCAACTGGCGCATCTCGTCGTCGTTCAGCGACTTCAGCACATAGACCTGCGCACGCGACAGCAATGCGGAGTTGACCTCGAAGCTCGGGTTCTCGGTCGTCGCGCCGATGAAGGTCACGAGCCCCGACTCGACGAACGGCAGCAACGCGTCCTGCTGCCCCTTGTTGAAGCGGTGGATCTCGTCGACGAACAGGATCGTGTGGCGGCCGGTGCGGTTCAGCGTGTCCTTCGCCTGCTCCATCGACTCGCGGATGTCCTTCACGCCGCCGAGCACCGCGGACAGCGCAATGAACTCGCAGTCGAACGCAAGCGCGGTGAGCCGCGCGAGCGTCGTCTTGCCGACGCCGGGCGGCCCCCACAGGATCATCGAATGCGGTTTGCCCGATTCGAACGCGAGCCGCAGCGGCTTACCTTCGCCCAGCAAATGCGTCTGGCCGATCACCTCGGCGAGCGTCTTCGGCCGCAGCGCCTCGGCGAGCGGCCGGCGCGGCTCGACTTGAAACAGATCGGACATGAACCCTCGCTCCACATCAAACGGTCGCGGCCGAACGGGCCGCCGGACCTGACATTATGACAGCCGCGCGACGGCGCCGCCGCGCCCGGTGCCCGGCGCCTGGTGCCCGGCGCCCAGAAACAACACGGGCCTGCCGTCGCCGGCAGGCCCGTTGCGAAAAACGCGGCGCGCGGCGCCGGTCAGCCGGTGATCACGTCCGCACCCTTCGGCACGACGAACTTGAACGTATCGCCCTTCAGCGGCGGATTCGTCTGGATGTTCGTGAACGTCAGCAGCGTGACGTTGCCGAACACGTCGTGCAGCTCCATCGCGGCGAGCGTGCCGTTCTTGAAGCCGATGCCGATCCGCTGGAACTGCGTGTCCTGCGCCTTCGGCAGCATCTCGAGCCACTCGATGCCGCCCTTCTCGCCGGCATCGCGCAGCGTGTAGTTCTTGTCGAGGTCGTTGCTGCCGAACAGGATCGCGGCGGGGCTCGCGCCCAGCGCGCCGTTCAGCTTGCGTTCGGTGACCTGGTTCAGGTCGCGGTCGTACACGTAGAGCTTGTCGCCGTCGGCCTGCAGCACCTGCTGGTACGGCTTCTGGTACGTCCAGATGAACTTGCCCGGCCGTGCGAACACGAACGTGCCGCTCGAATTGTCGGTCGGCTTCGGCATGGCCTGCACGGCGCTCGCGCCCTTGGACGGCGCCTTGACGATCTGCTGCGTGAAGTCGCCCTTCGCCGAACGCACCTGCGACACGAAGGCCTTCAGCTGTTCGGTGCCGCCCGCGAACGCATGCGTCGCCGCGAGCATCAGCGATGCGCCGGCGAACGCCGCGCCGAGCCAGCGCCGCGTCGAACGAAGGGAAGGGACGAACGAAAGTTGCTGCATGATGCGGTTTTCTCCGTGGGTGGCCGGCGCTGCGGGCGCCGCGGACTCATTCCGCGTCGCGCGCCGGCACAAGAATTTCGCGGTTGCCGCTCGACGACATCGCCGACACGAGCCCCGACTGTTCCATCTGCTCGAGCAGCCGCGCCGCGCGGTTATAGCCGATCCGCAGATGACGCTGCACGAGCGAGATCGACGCGCGGCGGTTCTTGATGACGATCTCGACCGCCTGGTCGTACAGCGGATCAGACTCGCCGCCGCCTTCGCCGGTTCCCGCGCCGGCCGAGCCCTCGTCGCCGTCGGCGGTGCCGCCTTCGAGCAGACCCTCGACGTAGTTCGGCTCGCCCTGCTCCTTGAGCTTGTCGACGACGCGGTGCACTTCGTCGTCGCCGACGAACGCGCCGTGCACGCGCACGGGCAGCCCGCTGCCCGGCGGCAGGTACAGCATGTCACCCATCCCGAGCAGCGATTCGGCGCCCATCTGGTCGAGAATCGTGCGCGAGTCGATCTTCGACGACACCTGGAACGCGATCCGCGTCGGCACGTTCGCCTTGATCAGGCCCGTGATCACGTCGACGGACGGACGCTGCGTCGCGAGAATCAGGTGGATGCCGGCCGCGCGCGCCTTCTGCGCGATCCGTGCGATCAGTTCCTCGACCTTCTTGCCGACGACCATCATCAGGTCGGCCAGCTCGTCGATCACGACGACGATGTTCGGCAGGCGACCCAGCGGCTCCGGATCGTCCGGCGTCAGGCTGAACGGATTCGGGATCTTCTCCTCGCGCTTCGCCGCGTCGTCGATCTTGTTGTTGTAGCCCGCGAGGTTGCGCACGCCGAGCTTGCTCATCAGCTTGTAGCGGCGCTCCATCTCGGCGACCGTCCAGTTCAGCGCATGGCCGGCCTGGCGCATGTCGGTGACGACCGGGCACAGCAGGTGCGGAATGCCTTCGTAGACGCTCATTTCGAGCATCTTCGGATCGATCAGGATCAGGCGCACCTGCTCGGCGGTCGCCTTGTACAGCAGCGACAGGATCATTGCGTTGATCCCGACCGACTTGCCCGAGCCGGTCGTGCCGGCGACGAGCAGGTGCGGCATCTTCGCGAGATCCGCGCACACGGGCTTGCCGCCGATGTCCTTGCCGAGGCTCAGCGTCAGCGCCGACGACGCGGCCGCGTACACCTCGGAACCGATGATCTCGGACAGGTGCACCGTCTGCCGGCGCTGGTTCGGCAACTCGAGCGCCATGTAGTTCTTGCCGGGGATCGTCTCGACGACGCGGATCGACACGAGCGACAGCGAGCGTGCGAGATCCTTCGCGAGGTTGACGATCTGGCTGCCCTTCACGCCGGTGGCCGGCTCGATCTCGTAGCGCGTGACGACCGGGCCCGGATACGCGGCGACGACGCTCGCCTCGACGCCGAAGTCCTTCAGCTTCTTCTCGATCAGGCGCGACGTGAATTCGAGCGTATCCGCGGAAATCGCCTCCTGCGTCTTCGGCGCGGGATCGAGCAGCGACACCGGCGGCAGCGTCGAATCGCCCGGCAGGTCGGTGAAGAGCGGCACCTGGCGCTCGCGCTCGACGCGCTCGGACTTCGCCGGCGTGACGACCGGCGGCACGATCGTCACGGGCTCGTGATCCTCGATGCGCACGCGCTCCTCTTCAACCTTGCCTTCGCGGCGCACGGCCGCGGCCTCGCCGAGCTTGCGGTCACGCTCGGCCTCGCGGCGCAGCTTCGCGACGTTGACGGCGGACAGGATCGCGCCGCCGACGCGCTCGGCAACCGACAGCCAGGAGAAGCGGAAATACAGCGACAGGCCGATCGCGAGCGCGATCAGCAGCAGCAGCGTGCCGCCCGTGAAGCCGAACGCGTGCGACATCGCGCCCGCGACGGCCTCGCCAACGACCCCGCCCGGCGCGCGCGGCAACTGCACCTTCAGCGACCACATGCGCAGCGCCTCGATGCCGTCGCACGCCAGCACGACGAGCACGAACGAGAAGATCTCGGTGAGCCAGCCGATCGGCCGCTCGGGTTCGTCGGGAATCGCCTCGTGGCGCGTGATGCGGCGGTAGTTGACCGCGATGCGCCGCCCGAGCGGCACGATCAGCCAATAGGCCGACAGGCCGAACAGCAGCAGGATGATGTCGGCCGTCCACGCACCGACGCGGCCGGCCCAGTTGGAGATGTGGTCCACCTGCGCGGCGTGCGTCCAGCTCGGATCGCGCCGGCTGTAGCTCAGCAGGGCCATCACCAGAAATGCGCCGAGCGCGACCTGGAGAATCCAGCGGATCTCCGTGAGGAGCTTCGACATCCGGTGCGGCAACGCCTGTGCCTGGGCGGAATAAGGAGCTTTTGCCATGAATCCGTATAAAGAGGACGGGCCGTGCGCCCGCCTGTCGTTCGATCCCGCTTATTGTAAACGCTGCACCGGGCCGTCAAGTGTAAATGACGGTTACATAACAGGGCCGGGAGGCCGAACCGGCCGCCGCGAGCGGTGAAATCGGGCCTGCCGTGCCGTTGCGGGGGCGTGCGGCAACGCGCCGCCGGGCGCCGCCGGCCTCCCTTCGCGCCGCGCCGGCGCGGCAGGCTCGCCGCGAAACGCTATCGCCGCGATTGAAACTCTCGTTCGGCAGTGCAGCAACGGGGCCTTTATAATGCGCGTCTGATACCCATCTATGACGGCATCCCGGTCAACCCGGGCCGTACGGCGAGCCCTACCCCGCCCGCCGCGGCCGTCTCTTACGGATTCGCACATGTCCACGCCCAAACACGCCAAAGTCCTGATTCTCGGTTCCGGCCCCGCCGGCTACACGGCCGCCGTCTACGCGGCTCGCGCCAACCTGTCCCCGGTGCTGATCACCGGCATCGCGCAGGGCGGCCAGCTGATGACCACGACCGACGTCGAAAACTGGCCGGCAGACGCGCAAGGCGTGCAGGGTCCGGAGCTGATGGCGCGCTTCCTCGAGCACGCCGAGCGCTTCAACACCGAAATCGTCTTCGACCACATCCACACCGCGAAACTGCACGAGCAGCCGATCCGCCTGATCGGCGACTCGGGCGAATACACGTGCGACTCGCTGATCATCGCGACCGGCGCATCCGCTCAGTATCTCGGCCTGCCGTCCGAGGAAGCGTTCATGGGCAAGGGTGTGTCGGCCTGCGCGACCTGCGACGGCTTCTTCTATCGCGGCCAGGAAGTCGCGGTGATCGGCGGCGGCAACACGGCCGTCGAGGAAGCGCTCTACCTGACGGGCATCGCGAAGAAGGTCACGGTGATCCATCGCCGCGACAAGTTCCGCGCGGAGCCGATCCTGATCGACCGCCTGCTGGAGAAGGAAAAGGAAGGCGCCGTCGTGATCAAGTGGGATCACGTGCTCGACGAAGTGACGGGCGCGGATTCGGGCGTCACCGGCCTGCGCATCAAAAACGTGAAGACCGGCGCGACGGAAGACCTCAACGTGCAGGGCGTGTTCGTCGCGATCGGCCACAAGCCGAACACCGACCTGTTCCAGGGCCAGCTCGAGATGAAGGACGGCTACATCCTGACGAAGAGCGGCCTGCACGGCAATGCGACGTCGACGAGCGTCGCGGGCGTGTTCGCCGCGGGCGACGTGCAGGACAACGTGTATCGTCAGGCGATCACGAGCGCGGGCACGGGCTGCATGGCCGCGCTCGACGCGCAGCGCTACCTCGAAAGCCTGCACGACAAGAAGTAAGCCGCGAGCCCTGCCGCGCCGGACGCTACAATGGCGTCCGCTGCCGCGAAGCGGGCTTGACCGGAAAGCCGCTGCCGTCGCGCAGCGGCTTTTTTTTGCCCGCGCGCCCGAGCGCGCCTGTCCAGCGTACCGAATCATGGCGAAGAACCAGCCTCACCCGAGCGATCCCGCGAAGCGGAAGATCGCTGCCCGTCCCGCGAACCCCGCGCCGGCCGCCCCGCCGCCCGCGCCCGATCCGGCCGCGTTGCGCGGCCAGGGCCTCGCCGGCCTCGGCGCGCTGCGCGCGAACCTGAAAGGCGAAGCCGAGCGCCGCGAACGCACGCGCGTCGAAACCGCGAAGGCCGAGCGCAAGGCCGAGGCCGACGCGAACCTGTTCCGCAACGAAATCGGCGCGATCCAGCCGCTGAACGCGCCGCCGCGCGCGGCGGCGGGCCGGATGCCGCCCGACCCGGTGCCGAAGCAGACGCAGCGCGACGAGGAAGACGTGCTGAACGCGACGCTGTCCGACGAATTCGACCCCGAGACGCTGCTCGACAGCGACGACTCGCTGTATTACCACCGCCCCGGCATCAGCCGCGACGTGGTGCGCCGGCTGCGCAGCGGCGCGTGGATCGTGCAGGCGCAGCTCGACCTGCACGGGATGCGTCGCGACGAGGCGCGCGACGCGCTCGCCGAATTCATCCGCGACGCCGGCAAGAAGGGGCTGCGCTGCCTGCGCGTGATCCACGGCAAGGGGCTCGGCTCGATCGGCAAGGAGCCCGTGCTGAAGGGCAAGGTGCGCGCGTGGCTCGCGCAGAAGGAAGAAGTGATCGCGTTCTGCGAGGCGCGCGGCAACGACGGCGGCGCGGGCGCGGTGCTCGTGCTGCTGCAGCCGCTCGCGGGCCCCGCCGACCGGGGGCCGCGTGCCGCATCCTAGGCTGACGCTCGCGATCGCGATACTGGAGGCGATCGCCACGCTGGCGTTCGCGATTTCGGGCTTCATCGAGGCGCGCAAGAACCGCCTCGACTCGGTCGGCACGTTCGTCGTCGCACTCGCCACCGCGTTCGGCGGCGGCACGCTGCGCGACATCCTGCTCGAGCGCCGGCCGTTCTACTGGGTCGTGCACGACGACTACGTGATCGTGATCTTCGTGCTCGCGCTGTTCGCGCCGTTCGTGCTGCGGATGCTGTCGCGACTGTCGGCCGAGCGCTTGCTGCTGGTGGCCGACGCGATCGGGCTCGGCATCTTCAGCATCTCGGGCACGGCGATCGCGCTCGACGCCGAAATGCCGCGCTTCATCGCGGTGATGATGGGCGTGATCACCGGCGTGGTCGGCGGGATCGTCCGCGACGTGCTGTGCAACGACATCCCGCTGATCCTGCGCGATTCGCGGCCGTACGCGACCTGCGCATTCGTCGGCTGCTGGTTCTACCTGCTGCTCGTGTGGCTGCAGTTCGACTCGGTGTACAGCGTGCTGCTCGCGACCGGCTTCATCCTCGCCGCGCGGCTGGCGACGTTCAAGTTCGACGTGCGGCTACCGCACTGACTGCCGCGGCATCGACAGCGGCCGCACTCACCACCGCGCCAAAACAAAAGGGGCCGTTCGAGACGGCCCCTTCTCCTTCATTCAGCGCGAACGCCGCATCACGCGATCCGCTCTTCCGACGCCGGATCGAACAGCACGGCCTTCGACACGTCGAACAGCAGCGACTGCGTCTGCCCCGGCTGCGGGTTCGCGGCCGGATGCACGCGGCTCACGATCCGCTTGCCGTTCACCTGCGCGAACACGTGCGTGTCCGGCCCGGTCGGCTCGGTCACGTCGACGCGCACGTCGATCGGCTGCAGCTTCGACGCCTCGCCGTGGTGCGCGTTGCGCGCATCGGTGATGCGCTCCGGGCGCAGGCCGAGGATCACCTCGCGGCCGACGTGGCCGTTCATCCGCTTTGCGTCGAACGGCAGCGTCAGCGCGCCGCGCGCGAGGCCCGTGTCGATCTCGAGCGCGATCCCGCTGCCCTGCTCGACCAGCTTGCCGTTGATGAAGTTCATCGGCGGCGCGCCGATGAAACCCGCGACGAACAGGTTCGACGGCGAATCGTAGATCTCCTGCGGCGCGCCGAACTGCTGGACGACGCCGTCCTTCATCACCGCGATCCGGTCGCCGAGCGTCATTGCCTCGATCTGGTCGTGCGTCACGTAGACGATCGTCGTGCCGAGGCGCTGGTGCAGCAGCTTGATTTCCGCGCGCATCTCGATACGCAGCTTCGCGTCGAGGTTCGACAGCGGCTCGTCGAACAGGAACAGCGACGGATCGCGTGCGAGCGCGCGGCCCATCGCGACGCGCTGGCGCTGGCCGCCCGACAGCTGGCCCGGCTTGCGGTCGAGCAGGTGCTGGATCTGCAGCATCTGCGACACGCGGTCGACGATCTGCTGCTGCTCGTGCTTCGGCACCTTGCGGATGTTCAGCCCGAACGAGATGTTCTCGCGCACCGTCATCGACGGATACAGCGCGTACGACTGGAACACCATCGCGATGTCGCGATCCTTCGGCGACAAGTCGTTGACGACCTTGCCGTCGATGCAGATCTCGCCGCTCGTGACCGTCTCGAGCCCGGCGATCATGTTGAGCAGCGTCGATTTCCCGCAGCCCGAACCGCCGACCAGGATCAGGAACTGTCCGTCCTCGATCTCGATGTCGACACCCTTCAGGACCGGCACCCCGTTCGGGTAGGTCTTGTACACGTCACGGATGGAAAGGCTTGCCATGCTGTGAATCCTCTGTCTCGTCTCGCGCGGCGCACTACGGCGCCGCGTCGGGTTCGTTTCGATGCGCCGCGCGACGTGCGCGGCCGGTTCGTCGTCTCGGATGAAACCGCGCTTACCCCTTCACCGCGCCCGCCGTCAGCCCGCGCACGAAGTAGCGGCCGGCGACGATGTAGACGAGCAGCGTCGGCAGCGCGGCGATGATCGCGCCGGCCATGTCGACGTTGTATTCCTTCACGCCCGTCGACGTGTTGACGAGGTTGTTCAGCGCAACCGTGATCGGCATCGAATCGACGCCGGAAAACACGATCCCGAACAGGAAGTCGTTCCAGATCTGCGTGAATTGCCAGATCAGGCACACCATGAAGATCGGCAGCGACACGGGCAGCAGGATCTTCGTGAAGATCGTGAAGAAGCCCGCACCGTCGATGCGCGCGGCCTTCACGAGTTCGGACGGCACGCTCACGTAGAAGTTGCGGAAGAACATCGTCGTGAACGCGATCCCGTACACGACGTGCACGAACACGAGGCCGGGAATCGTGTTGGCGAGGCCGAGCATCCCCTGCAGGCGCGCCATCGGCAGCAGGATCACCTGGAACGGGATGAAGCAGCCGACCAGCATCATCGTGAACAGCGCGTCCGCGCCGCGAAAGCGCCAGTGCGTGAGCACGTAGCCGTTGAACGCGCCGATCAGCGACGAGATCAGCACGGCCGGGATCACCATCTGCAGCGAGTTCAGGAAGAACGGCTTCATCCCGTCGCAGCGCACGCCGGTACACGCGCCGCTCCATGCCTTCACCCACGGATCGATGGTCCAGCTGGTAGGCGGCGTCAGCAGGTTGCCGGTGCGCAGCTGGTCGAGATCCTTGAACGACGTCGACAGCATCACGTAGATCGGGAACAGGAAATACAGCGCGAACAGGATCAGCGCCGCATAGATCACTGCCCGGCTGATCGTCATCTTAGGCTGCATTGCGGGTGCTCCTCGATTCCATATACATCAGCGGCACCAGCACCGCGACCACGGTCGCGAGCATCATCACCGACGACGCCGCGCCGAGCCCGAGCTGGCCGCGGTTGAACGAAAACGTATACATGAACATCGCCGGCAGCGACGACGACGTACCCGGACCACCCGCCGTCAGCGCGACGACGAGGTCGAAGGTCTTGATCGTGATGTGACACAGGATCAGCAGCACCGAGAAGAACACCGGGCGCATGCTCGGGATCACGATCTTGCGGTAGATGGTCGGCAGCGTCGCACCGTCGACCTGCGCAGCCTTGAAGATCTCGGCATCGACGCCGCGCAGCCCCGCAAGGAACAGCGCCATCACGAAGCCGGTCGACTGCCAGACGGCCGCGATCACCACGCAGAAGATCGCCTTGTCCGGATCGCCGAGCCAGTCGAACGAGAAACTCGTCCAGCCCCAGTCGTGCATCACCTTCTCGAGGCCGAGGCCCGGGTTCAGGATCCACTGCCACGCGGTGCCGGTGACGATGAACGACAGCGCCATCGGGTACAGGAAGATCGCGCGCAGCGCGCCTTCGTTGCGGATCCGCTGGTCGAGCAGGATCGCGAGGAACAGCCCGAGCGCGACGCAGACCGCGATGAACGGAATCCCGAACCAGCCGAGGTTCGCGGCGGAGGTCCACCACACGTCGTTCTGGAACAGGTCCGAGTAACGGCCGAAGCCGTCGAATTCGTAGTTCGGCAACAGCCGCGAGTTGGTCAGCGACAGATAGCCGGTAATCAGGATGAAGCCGTAGATGAACACCACGGCAATCGCGACGCTCGGCGCAAGCACGAGCTTCGGAATCCAGCGATCGGCGAAGGCCGACATCGGCGATGTACGCCGCGCGGCGGGAGCGCCGGATCCGTTTCCGCTAAGAGGGGCAGCCACTTGATTCGACTCCTGGAACGAGGGCGGCGCAGGCCGGGCCGGCGCCGGTTACGGCACGGGCTCGCGGGCGAGCCCGTTTGCTGCACATGCAAAAACGCCCGGCCGATGAAGCGCTTCCGGCCGGGCGCCTGTCGCGCGTTACTTGACCTTCGCGGCCTTCGCGAGCGCGGCGACCGCGCTCTTCGAATCCTGCTGCGAGTTCATGAACTTCGTCACGACGTCCGTGATCGCGCCGGCGGTCGCGTCGCTCTGCGCCATCCCGTGCGCGAGCGACGGCACGAAACCGCCCGACTTGATCGCGGTCTGCTCGTCGGCATACGACTTCTTCGCGCAGTCATCGAACTTGTCCATCTTCACGCCGAGGCGCACCGGCACCGAACCCTTCAGCAGGCTGAACTGCTCCTGGAAGTCCGGCGTCATGATGGTCTTCGCGAGCGCGAGCTGGCCCGCCGTCGCGGCCTTCTCGCCCTTCTGCTGGAAGAACACGAACGAATCGACGTTGAACGTGTACGAATTCGCGGTGCCCGGCACCGCCGCGCAGATGTAGTCCTTGCCCGCCTTCTTGCCCGCGTTCTCGAACTCGCCCTTCGCCCAGTCGCCCATGAACTGCATGCCGGCCTTGCCGTTGATCACCATCGCGGTCGCGAGGTTCCAGTCGCGGCCGTTGCGGCCGGTATCGAAGTAGCCCTGGATCTTGCGCACCGTATCGAACACGGACAGCATCTGCGGCGACGTCAGCGTCGCCTGGTCGAGGTCGACCAGCGCCTTCTTGTAGAACGCCGGACCTTGCGACAGCACGACGTCTTCCCACAGCGTCAGGTCCTGCCACGGCTGGCCGCCCATCGCGACCGGCTGGATGCCCGCGGCCTTCAGCTTGTCGGCCACCGCGAAGAATTCAGGCCAGGTGGTCGGCACCTTCGCGCCGATCTTGTCGAGCGCGGCCTTGTTGATGTACAGCCAGTTCACGCGGTGCACCGAGAACGGCGCGGCAACGGTGTGGCCCTTGTACTTGATGATCTTGTCGATTTCCGGCGGCAGGTTCTGCTTCCAGTCGCCGGCGGCGGAATCGATGTTGACGAGCACGCCCTGGTCGGCCCAGTCCTGGATCAGCGGGCCCTTGATCTGCGCGGCCGACGGTGCGTCGCCGCTGATCACCTTGGTCTTCAGCGCCGTCATCGCCGCGGCACCCGCGCCGCCCGCGACCGCGAAGTCCTTCCACACGTAGCCCTGCTTCTGCAGGTCGTCCTTCAGCACGCCGACGGCCTTCGACTCGCCGCCCGAGGTCCACCAGTGCAGCACCGTTACATTCTCGGCTGCCTGCGCCGCCACGGCGCCAGCCATCAGACCTGCCGCGCAGAGCGCACCCATGATCGAGCGAACTTTCATTACTTATCTCCTCCAGACTGAATCAACTCGTGAGGTTCCCTGACCGGGAACCGGCTTCTTGATAACGACGGGGAAATCGAGCCGCGGGACGCATGCAGCGTACGGGGCCGATGACCGGCCGGGCTCTTACAGAAAGCGTGAATCGAGATTCAACGGCGTGTCTCCTCTTTGTGTTTCTGGCCCGCCGCGATGCTGCGACGCGAGCCCGGGGCCGACGGTGCGCGAACGATGCGCGCCATCAATGTCCGATAACATTCGGCACAAGGCGCTCCCGAAGACGAAGCTCGCGCAGTTCATCGACCGCACTTCTTTTTTTCTTCGCCCAGGTGCTACCCCTTGCGGCGGATTGTAGTTAAACTACAATTCAGTGTCAAAAATATTTTTATCGCACTACGGATCGCTTCCCAGCCCCCCAACCCGGCGGAGACACATGCATACCGATTCCAGCTTTACCTTCGTACTTTTCGGCGGCACCGGCGATCTGTCGATGCGCAAGATCCTGCCTGCGCTGTTCGAAGCGCATCGCGCGAACATGCTGGCGGAGAGCGGCCGGATCGTCGCAGTGGCGCGGCACGAATCGGATCGGGCGGGTTATCTCGAGTGGGTCGATACGCATGTGAAGCCGCATGCGGCCAAGGCGGCCGGCAACACGCTCGACGAAGCCGCGTGGAAATCCTTCCTCGATCGCATCGAGTACGTGAAGCTCGATCTCGGCCGCGCGGAAGACTACGTCGTGCTGCGCGACGCGATCGCGTCGCTGCCCGGCATTCGTGTGTTTTATCTGGCGACGGGCCCGTCGCTGTTCGTGCCGATCTGCAACGCGCTCGCGTCGGTCGGGCTGAACGAAGGCTCGCGCATCGTGCTCGAGAAGCCGCTCGGCTACGACCTGCGCTCGTCGAATGCGATCAACGACGCGGTCGGCGAGATCTTCGCGGAAGACCAGATCTACCGGATCGACCACTACCTCGGCAAGGAGCCGGTGCAGAACCTGCTCGCGCTGCGTTTCGGCAACGCGCTGTTCGAGCCGCTGTGGCGCCGCGAATGGGTCGAGAGCATCCAGATCACGATCGCCGAGGAACTCGGCGTCGAGGCGCGCGGCGATTTCTACGACAATACGGGCGCGCTGCGCGACATGGTGCAGAACCACCTGCTGCAGCTGCTGTCGATCGTCGCGATGGAACCGCCGCACTCGATGGATTCCGACTCGGTACGTGACGAGAAGCTGCGCGTGCTGCGCGCGCTGAAGCCGATCGATCCGCGCGATATCGGCAAGGTCGCCGTGCGCGGCCAGTATCATGCGGGCGTGATCAAGGGCGCGCAGGTGCCGGCCTACGCGACCGAACCGGGCGTGAAGCCCGACAGCGCGACCGAAACCTTCGTCGCGCTGAAGGTCGAGATCGAGAACTGGCGCTGGGCCGGCGTGCCGTTTTTCCTGCGCACCGGCAAGCGTCTCGCCGACCGCGTCGCGGAAATCGTCGTCAACTTCCGCCCGGTGCCGCACTCGGCGCTCGGACCGACCGCGCTGCGCGCCGGTTCGAACCGCCTCGTGATCCGGCTGCAGCCGAACGAGACGATCCGCCTGTACTGCCTCGCGAAGCAGCCCGGCGAAGGGATGAACCTCGCGAGCGTGCACCTCGACCTCGCGTTCGACCAGTTCTTCAAGGAAGGACAGATGGAGGCGTACCAGCGCCTGCTGCTCGACGTGATCAACGGCCGTCTCGCGCTGTTCGTGCGTCGCGACGAACAGGAAGCCGCATGGCGCTGGGTCGAGCCTATCCTGAACGAATGGGCGCGCTCGCTGAAGCCACCGAAGCCGTACGCGGCGGGCACGTGGGGGCCGGCCGCGGCGAGTGCGATGCTCGCGCAGCACGACACCTGCTGGCTCGAGGAAGAAAACTGATGCAGACCGTTGCCGTGTGCGCGACCGCGTCCGGCAACGTGCCCCACGATTCATACGATTTAAATAGACAAAGCAGTCCGGAGGAGATGTGATCGAGATCCACGCTTTCGACACCCAGGAAGCGCAAAGCGAAGCGCTCGCGCGCGCCGTCGGCGACGCGCTGCGCGCGGCGCTCGCCGGCCCCGCGCGGTCGACGCTCGCGGTGTCCGGCGGCACGAGCCCGCGCCCGTTCCTGCAAACGCTGTCGCATGCGACGCTCGACTGGGCCGGCGTCGACGTCACGCTGGTCGACGACCGCTGGGTGCCGGAAGGCGACGCGGCGAGCAACGCGCACCTCGTGCGCGACACGCTGCTGCAGCACGCGGCGGCCCCCGCCCGCTTCCTGCCGCTCGTCGACACGCGCGCGTCGCTCGACGCGCACGTCGCCGCGCTGAACGCGAACGCCGACTACCGCGTGCCGAACGTCGCGGTGCTGGGCATGGGCGAGGACGGCCACACCGCGTCGATCTTCGCCGACGCGCCCGAATGGGACCACGCGATCGCGACGCCCGAGCGTTTCGTCGCCGTGCATCCCGGCGCTGCGCCGCATGCGCGCGTCAGCTTTTCGCTCGATGCGCTCAAGCGCGTCGACCGGCTGTTCCTGCTGATCGCGGGCCCCGCCAAGCGCGACGTGCTCGACGCCGCGGCCGCGTCGCTGCAGAAGAACGCGATTTCCCAACTGGCCAACGACAAGGGGACCCAGCTCGATGTCTACTGGTGCGCAAAGTAAGGCGGTCGTCGCGAGTCAGCATGCCGACGGCCCGCGCCTGCTCGCGGATGTCGGCGGCACCAACGCGCGCTTCGCGCTGGAAACCGGCCCGGGCGAGATCACGCAGATCCGCGTGTATCCCGGCGCCGATTACCCGACGATCACCGACGCGATCCGCAAGTACCTGAAGGACGTGAAGATCAGCCGCGTGAATCACGCGGCGATCGCGATCGCCAATCCGGTCGACGGCGACCAGGTCACGATGACCAACCACGACTGGAGCTTCTCGATCGAGGCGACGCGCCGTGCGCTCGGCTTCGACACGCTGCTCGTCGTCAACGATTTCACCGCGCTCGCGATGGCGTTGCCGGGCCTGACCGATGCGCAGCGCGTGCAGGTCGGCGGCGGCGCGCGGCGCCAGAACAGCGTGATCGGGCTGCTCGGGCCCGGCACCGGGCTCGGCGTGTCGGGGCTGATTCCGGCCGACGACCGCTGGATCGCGCTCGGCAGCGAAGGCGGCCACGCGTCGTTCGCGCCGCAGGACGAGCGTGAGGATCTGGTGCTGCAGTACGCGCGCAAGAAGTTTCCGCACGTGTCGTTCGAGCGTGTGTGCGCGGGCCCCGGCATGGAGATCATCTATCGCGCGCTCGCCGCGCGCGACAAGAAACGCGTCGCCGCGACCATCGACACGGTGGAGATCGTCGAACGCGCGCATGCGGGCGACGCGCTCGCGCTCGAGACGGTCGAATGCTTCTGCGGGATTCTCGGCGCGTTCGCCGGCAGCGTCGCGCTGACGCTCGGCGCGCTCGGCGGCGTCTACATCGGCGGCGGCGTTGCGCTGAAGCTCGGCGAACTGTTCACGCGCTCGTCGTTCCGCGCGCGCTTCGAGGCGAAGGGCCGCTTCACGCACTATCTCGAGAACATCCCGACCTACCTGATCACCGCCGAATACCCGGCGTTCCTCGGCGTGTCGGCGATTCTCGCGGAGCAGCTGTCGAACCGCTCGGGCGGCGCATCGTCGGCCGTGTTCGAACGGATCCGCCAGATGCGCGACGCGCTGACGCCGGCCGAGCGCCGCGTCGCCGATCTCGCGCTGAACCACCCGCGCTCGATCATCAACGACCCGATCGTCGACATCGCGCGCAAGGCCGACGTGAGCCAGCCGACGGTGATCCGCTTCTGCCGCTCGCTCGGCTGCCAGGGGCTGTCGGACTTCAAGCTGAAGCTCGCCACCGGCCTCACCGGCACGATCCCGATGAGCCACAGCCAGGTGCATCTCGGCGACACGGCCACCGACTTCGGCGCGAAGGTGCTCGACAACACGGTGTCGGCGATCCTGCAGCTGCGCGAACACCTGAATTTCGAACACGTCGAGAACGCGATCGAGATCCTGAACGGCGCGCGGCGTATCGAGTTCTACGGGCTCGGCAATTCGAACATCGTCGCGCAGGACGCGCACTACAAGTTCTTCCGCTTCGGGATTCCGACGATCGCGTACGGCGACCTGTACATGCAGGCCGCGTCGGCCGCGCTGCTCGGCAAGGGCGACGTGATCGTCGCGGTGTCGAAGTCGGGACGCGCACCCGAGTTGCTGCGCGTGCTCGATGTCGCGATGCAGGCCGGCGCGAAGGTGATCGCGATCACGTCGAGCAACACGCCGCTCGCGAAGCGTGCGACCGTCGCGCTCGAGACCGACCACATCGAGATGCGCGAGTCGCAACTGTCGATGATCTCGCGGATCCTGCATCTGCTGATGATCGACATCCTCGCGGTCGGCGTCGCGATCCGCCGCGCGTCGACGAACGGCGAGCTGCCCGAGGCCGTCGCGCAGGCGAAGGCGCGCGCGAACGACGACGAAACGGCCGACGTGCTCGACTGGCTGAGCCACGGCGCGTCGCCGGCGGCGAAGGACGTCGCGCGGGACTGATGCACGGTGCGGCGTCGGCCGCTTCCTGCACGCCAAACAAAAACGCCACCGGCGCATCGCGCGCGGTGGCGTTTTTCTTTGTGCCTTCCGGCTGCCGGTTCAGGCGCCCGCTTTCACCGGCCGCCCGTGCCAGCGCAGCACGAGGTAGCGGCCGGCGAAACACAGCACGCCCGACACGCCGATCGTCACGCCCATCGCGAACGGCGTGCCGTCCGCGAGTGCGCCGATCGCGACGCTCGCGAGCGCGCCGAGCGCGAGCTGCATCGCGCCGAACACGGCCGCCGACGCGCCCGCGTTGTGCGGATAACGATGCATGAGGTCGGTCGTGCAGTTCGCGGACAGGATCCCGACCACGCCGACGACGAAGAACAGGCACACGACGATCGACCACAGCCCGCCCCACCCCGTCAGCGCAACGAGCGCGACCGCGAGCGACGCGATGCAGCTCACGAGCGACGCGGCCGCGATGATGCGCAGCGAGCCGATGCGGCCGACGAGCCGCGTGTTCGCAAAGTTGCCGATCATGATCCCGACGACGTTCAGGCCGAACAGCAGCCCGTAGTGTTGCGGCGACACGTGGAAATACTCGATGTACACGAACGGCGTCGCGGTGATGTACGAGAACATCGACGCGAACGCCATCCCGCCGCACAGCATGTGCCCCCACGCGACGGGATCGGACAGGATGCGCCCGTACGATGCGAACGACGCGAGCACGGCCGTGCTCTTGCGCCGCTCCTTCGGCCAGGTTTCGGGCACGCGCAGGTATGCGGTCGCCGCGCACACGGCGCCGAACACCGCCAGCACGACGAACACGCCGCGCCAGCCCGAGAAGCGCAGGATCTGGCCGCCGATGAGCGGCGCGAGCAGCGGCCCGACCGCGGTGACGATCGCGACCATCGACAGCACCTTCGCCGCGTCGCTCGGCTCGTGCGCGTCGCGCGCGATCGCACGGGCAAGCACCGACGCGGCGCCGGCACCGAGCGCCTGCAGGAAGCGCACGAGGATCAGCATGTCGATCGAGCCCGACACGAAGCAGCCGATGCTCGCGAGCGTGAACAACGCGATGCCGCCGAGCAGCACCGGACGGCGGCCCCACGTATCGGACAGCGGACCGTACAGCAGCATGCCGACCGAGAAGCCGGCCATGAAGCTCGTCAGCGTGCGCTGCGCGGCGCCGGGGCTGACGGAGAAGCCGTCGGCAATCGACGGCAGGCTCGGCAGGTACATGTCGGTGGCAATCGGCCCGCAGGCGGCGAGCGCGCCGAGCAACAGGATCAGCCGGGCGTCGGGCCGGCGCCGGACGACGTGAGACATGGGTATCCGGAATGGAGCCCGCGCGCATCGGGGCGCACGTGGCGGTGAAGACGGGAGGCCGCGCCGTGGATGACGCGCTCAGGCCCATGATTGTACGCGCAACTTTTTCACGGCCGCCGGCCGTGTGCGGCGGCGGGCCCGGAAGCACCGGCGCGCGAGATCGCACGCGGATTCGATTAAGCTTGCGGCTCTCGTCTGACCAATCCGACGCACGACCGAACCGATGACCGCTTTCCTGCTGATCTGGAGCCCCAAGAAATGGCCGTGGCCCGAGCTGCCCGACGTCGCCGCGCGCGTGAAGGCCGGCGAGGCCGTGCATGACGTGTGGGGCTGCGGCTTCGCGCGCGGCATCCTGCCGGGCGACCGCGTGTTCCTGCACCGCGTCGCGAAGGAGCCCAAGGGCGTGTTCGGCTCCGGCTACGTGACGCGCGCGCCTTACGAGGTGCCCGATGCGACGACGAAGCGCGGCTACCGGCTGTGCATCGACTTCGTGTACGACTGGCTGGTCGACGCGCACCAGGACGTCGTGATAGCGCGCGACGCGCTGCGCATCCATCCGTACTCGGTACAGACCTGGGATGCGCAATCATCCGGCACGTCGATCAAGCCGATGGTCGAGGGCCCGCTCGAGAAACGCTGGGCCGAACTGACCGGCAAGCGCAAGCCACCGCGATAACCGGGTCGGTAGCCGGGTCGAATCGCGCCCTCCTTTCCGGCCCGCGCAATCCCCCACGCGCCGAAAGGCCGCAGACCGGCCCGCGGGCCCGCCGAGCGCGTCTCCGGTACAATCAGACGATCGTTCCGCCCAGGCGCCGCGGCCCGTGCACAGGCCCCCGCGCCCTTCTCTCGCAGGTTTCGCCCATGTCCAACAATCAGATCCTCTTCGAACGCGCCCAGAAGACCATTCCCGGCGGCGTCAACTCGCCGGTGCGCGCATTCCGTTCGGTCGGCGGCACGCCGCGTTTCGTCGCGCGCGCGCAAGGCCCGTATTTCTGGGATGCCGACGGCAAGCAGTACATCGACTACATCGGCTCCTGGGGCCCGATGATCGTCGGCCACGTCCATCCGGAAGTGCTGTCGGCCGTGCAGAACGTGCTCGCCGACGGCTTCTCGTTCGGCGCGCCGACCGAAGCCGAGATCGAGATCGCCGAGGAAATCTGCAAGCTGGTGCCGTCGATCGAACAGGTACGGATGGTGTCGAGCGGCACCGAGGCCACGATGAGCGCGCTGCGTCTCGCGCGCGGCTTCACGGGCCGCAGCCGCATCGTCAAGTTCGAGGGCTGCTACCACGGCCACGCGGACAGCCTGCTCGTGAAGGCCGGCTCGGGCCTGCTGACGTTCGGCAACCCGACGTCGGCCGGCGTGCCCGCCGACATCGCGAAACACACGACCGTCCTCGAATACAACAACGTCGCCGCGCTCGAAGAAGCATTCGGCGCGTTCGGCGACGAGATCGCCGCGGTGATCGTCGAGCCCGTCGCAGGCAACATGAACCTCGTGCGCGGCACGCCCGAATTCCTGAACGCGCTGCGCGCGCTGTGCACGAAGCACGGCGCCGTGCTGATCTTCGACGAGGTGATGTGCGGGTTCCGCGTCGCGCTCGGCGGCGCGCAGGCGTATTACGGGATCACGGCCGACCTCACCTGCCTCGGCAAGGTGATCGGCGGCGGGATGCCGGCCGCTGCGTTCGGCGGCCGCCGCGACATCATGGCCCACCTCGCGCCGCTCGGCGGCGTCTATCAGGCCGGCACGTTGTCGGGCAACCCGATCGCGGTCGCCGCGGGGCTGAAGACGCTGCAGCTGATCCAGGCGCCGGGCTTCTACGACGCGCTCACCGCGCAGACGAAGCGTCTCGCCGACGGCCTCGCCGCGGAAGCGCGCGCCGCCGGCGTGCCGTTCGCGGCCGACTCGATCGGCGCGATGTTCGGCCTCTACTTCGCCGAGCGTGTGCCGACCAGCTTCGCGGAAGTCACGAAGAGCGACACCGGGCGCTTCAACCGCTTCTTCCACCTGATGCTCGACGAGGGCGTGTACTTCGCGCCGTCGGCGTACGAAGCCGGCTTCGTGTCGAGCACGCACGACGACGCGGTGATCGACGCGACGCTCGCGGCCGCGCGCCGCGCGTTCGCGGCACTCGCCGCCTGACCCGGGTCCGCGCGCATGTTCTCGGATACCGATTTCGCCCACATGCAGCGTGCGCTCGCGCTCGCCGCGCGCGGCATGTACACGACGGCGCCGAACCCGCGCGTCGGCTGCGTGATCGTCAAGGACGGCGACGTGATCGGCGAAGGCTTCACGCAGCCGGCCGGCCAGGATCACGCGGAAGTGCAGGCGCTGAAGGACGCGCGCTCGCGTGGCCACGATGTCGCGGGCTCGACCGTCTACGTGACGCTCGAGCCGTGCAGCCATTTCGGCCGCACGCCGCCGTGCGCGAACGCGCTGATCGAAGCGCGCGTCGCGAAGGTCGTCGCGGCGATGGAAGACCCGAATCCGCAGGTGTCGGGGCGCGGCCTCGGCATGTTGCGCGACGCGGGCATCGACGTGCGCTGCGAACTGCTCGCGCATGAAGCCGGCGAGCTGAACATCGGCTTCGTGTCGCGGATGACGCGCGGTCGCCCGTGGGTGCGGATGAAGACCGCCGCGTCGCTCGACGGCCGCACCGCGCTGCCGTCCGGCGAAAGCCAGTGGATCACCGGCGAGGCCGCGCGCCTCGACGGACACGCGTGGCGCGCGCGCGCCTGCGCGATCCTCACCGGCATCGGCACCGTGCGCGAGGACAACCCGCTCCTGACCGTGCGCGACATCGACACGCCGCGCCAGCCGCAGCGCGTGCTGGTCGACAGCCGCCTCGACCTGCCGCTCGACGCGCGGCTGCTCGAAGGCGCGCCGCTGCTGATCTTCTGCGGCCAGCTCGACGCCAGCGTCGAAGCGCGCGCGAACGTGCTGAGGGCGCGCGGCGCGGAAATCGTGCCGCTCGTGAATGCGCACGGCAAGGTCGACCTGCCCGCGATGCTGTCGACGCTCGGCGCACGCGGCGTCAACGAGTTGCATGTCGAGGCCGGCCACAAGCTGAACGGGTCCCTGCTGCGCGAACAGTGCGTCGACGAATTGCTCGTCTATCTCGCGCCGAGCCTGCTGGGCGCCGACGCGGCCGGCATGTTCGACCTCGCCGCGCCGGCGAGTCTCGACGCACGCACGCGACTGTCGTTTCACGGGATCGAGCGGATCGGCGACGATCTGCGGATCCTGGCGCGCTTCGCGCCGCCCGACGCGTCTCATTGAACGGAATCGTCACGATGTTCACCGGAATTGTCGCGGCTGTCGGCCGCATCGAATCGATCCAGCCGCTCGGCACGTCGGCCGATGCCGGCGTGCGCCTGACCGTGCTGGCCGGTGAGCTCGACCTCGCCGATGTCGCGCTGGGCGACAGCATCGCGATCCAGGGCGCGTGCATGACGGTGATCGAAAAGACCGACACCGCGTTCGACGTCGACGTGTCGCGCGAAAGCCTGAACCGCACGGTCGGTCTCGCCGAACCCGGTGACGTGAACCTCGAGAAGGCGCTGCGCGCGCACGACCGCCTCGGCGGGCACATCGTGTCGGGCCACGTCGACGGCCTCGGCACCGTGTCGCGCTTCGCGCCGGTCGGCGAGTCGCACGAACTGCGGATCGTCGCGCCGCGCGAGCTCGGCCGCTATCTCGCGTACAAGGGGTCGATCACGGTCAACGGCGTGAGCCTGACCGTCAACACGATCGACGATCGCGCGGACGGCTGCGAATTCTCGATCAACCTGATTCCGCATACGGTCGAAGTCACGACGCTGCGCCACGTGAAGACCGGCGACAAGGTCAACCTCGAAGTCGACATGATTGCGCGGTATGTGGAGCGGATGCTGTCGACGTCGCAAGGCGCCCATCAGGACTGATCGCGCCGGCGCTCGCCGAAACGGCGGTTAGCGACCCGATGACCGGGCCCTGACTGCCGCCGCTTTCCTTCATCCTGCTTGCCGTCGCCCGCCGGCATTCCGCAGGCAATCAGTCAGCCACACCCTCGTCCCCCGCACGCGCCAGAATCGTCGCGAGCAACTGCCGGACATGCTCGCGTGCCGCGCGCTCCGCGGCATCCGCGTCGCGCTTCGCGATCATGTCGAACACCTGCCGATGTTCGGCAACATTCCCGCCCAGTCGCTCCCAATCGTCCATCGGGCTCGCACCGCCGGCACACATCGTCTGCACCTGCGCATACAGCGCCCTGAGCGACGTCTCGATCGTCGTATTGCGCGCCGTCGCGAGCAACCCGTGGTGGAAGTCGAGGTTGGCGATGCGGTACGCGTCGCCGTCGTGCGTCGCGACCGCGCGCGCCTGTCGCGACAGCGCTTCATCCAGCGCCGCGTGATCGTCGGGCGTCACGCGCTGCGCCGCCAGACGCGCGGCCATGCCTTCGAGCGCCTCGCGCGCCTCGAAGATGGCGACGATCCGCGCGCGGTCGAAGGCGATGACGAAGACCCCCTGGCGCGGCACGACCTGCAGCAGCCCCTCGGCCTCCAGGCGCGACACTGCTGCCCACACGGGCGAGCGGCTGATGCCGAGATCGCGCGACAACGCTTCGATGCTGATCTTCTCGCCCGCCGCGAAGCGCGCTTCGTCGACCAGCATCTCCCTGATCGCCCCATATGCGTCGCGCCCCAGTGTCGTGCGTTCGAGCATGGCGCGCGTCATGCGGACCTCCGACGACGTGCGATGTGGAGCCCCTTGCCGACCGGCACGATCGTCGTGTCGAACTGCCGCGACGCATCGACCGCGGCGAGATAGCCGGCGATCTCGTCCGGATGGGACAGCGCGTTGTCCGCGACGAGCAGCGCGTCGGGCGTCAGTTTCGGCAACAGGTGCGCGAGCTGCTGCGGCGCGCTCACGCGGTCCGCATCGAAGAATACGCAGTCGAACGGGCCGGTCACGGCCGCGCAGACCTGCGTCGCCTCGCCTTCGATCACTTGCGCCCAGTCCTGCAGCGACGCCGCGCGCAGGTTGGCCCTCGCCTGCTCGGCCTTGTCAGGCGAAAACTCGACGGTGACGAGCGGCTGCCCGTCCGTTTCGCGCAGCGCATGCGCGAGCCAGATCGCGCTGTAACCGTTGGACGTGCCGATCTCGAGCACGCGCCGACGCCGCGCGCCGGTGACGAGCAGGTACAGCAGCTCGGCCGTGGGCGGCTCGAGATTGAGCATCTTGCGGCTGCGGTCGTCCATCCGCGCGTCGTTGTCCTGGCCGAAGGACGCCAGCCGGGCCAGTACGGCCGACGCGCCGCTGTCGAGTTCGATCATGCGGGTCTCCGTTGCTTCATATTTCGTGTTTCGTGTTTCATGATACGACCTTTTTCGCTCCGACGCGCAACGCCGGCGAGGGCCGGCATCGTTCCCGCGCAAGCAGGACGAACCGTATCGCGCCCGCCTGCCGATCGGCGACCCGACACCTGGCCGAATGGCCAGCGACGCGCACGGGTCATGCCGCCGCGCTAAGATGCATCGACAGCGGATTCAACGCCGCAACGCACGGCGCGCCGCGCACCGATCGCCCTCATCCTCAAGGAGTCGTCCCCATGTCCATCTCGATGTACCAGGCTTCGCTGCCCGTGCTGATCCGTGGCCTGACCAACCTGCAGCACATCCTCGGCAAGGCGCAGGCGCACGCGGCCGAGAAGCAGATCGATCCGTCGGTGTTCATCGGCGCCCGCCTCTACCCGGACATGCTGCCGCTCGTCCGCCAGGTCTACATCGCGACCGACACGGCCAAGGGCTGCGCCGCGCGGCTCGCCGGCGCCGAGATCCCGAGCTACCCGGATGTCGAGCAGACCTTCGACGAACTGCACGCGCGCATCCAGAAGACGATCGACTATCTGAACAGCTTCGATGCCGCGCAGATCGACGGCAGCGAAGCGCGCCAGATCGTGCTGAAGATGCGCGTCGGCCCGATCGAATTCACCGGGCAGTCGTACCTGCTGCACTTCGTGCTGCCCAATTTCTTCTTCCACGTGACGACCGCGTACGACATCCTGCGCCACAGCGGCGTCGAGCTCGGCAAGCTCGACTACCTCGGCGGGCGCAACGAGCACGCATGACGCTGACGCGCGGCCGGGCAAAGCCCGGCCCGCAACCGTCCGCGCCCACGCGGAGGCAACCCGCCGTGGCCCGGCCGGGCCTGCCGCGCAGGCCGGCCGCAGCGCTTTCCGGAGCGCTTGCCTGCCGTGCGCGACCCGTGCCAGCCGAAACGCCGTCCGGCTGGCGTAAAATACGCACTTTCCTCTTTCTCGCCCCCTTATGACGCTCGCCTCCACGCTCGACATCATCGCCGAGCTGAAAGCCGGCCGGATGGTGATCCTGGTCGACGAAGAAGACCGCGAAAACGAAGGCGACCTCGTGATCGCCGCCGAATTCGTCACACCGGAAGCGATCAACTTCATGGCCCGGTACGGCCGCGGCCTGGTTTGTCTGACGTTGACGCAGGAACGCTGCAAGCAGCTGCACCTGCCGCTGATGACCTACCGCAACGGCACGCAATACGGCACCGCGTTCACGGTCAGCATCGAAGCGGCCGAAGGCGTGACGACCGGCATCTCGGCCGCCGACCGCGCGCACACGATCGCCACGGCGGTCGCGCACGACGTGCGCCCCGAGCACATCGTGCAGCCGGGCCACGTGTTCCCGATCATGGCGCAGCCGGGCGGCGTGCTCGTTCGCGCGGGTCACACCGAAGCCGGCTGCGACTTCACCGCGCTCGCCGGCCTCACGCCGGCCGCGGTGATCTGCGAGATCATCAAGGACGACGGCACGATGGCGCGCCTGCCCGACCTGATCGAATTCGCGAAGGAACACGATCTGAAGATCGGCACGATCGCCGACCTGATCCAGTATCGCAGCCGCACCGAATCGATCATCGAGCGGATCGCCGAGCGCACGATGCAGACCGCGCACGGCACGTTCCGCGCGGTGCTGTACCGCGACCAGCCGAGCGGCTCGCCGCACATCGCGCTGGTACGCGGCGCGCCGTCGCCCGACATCGATACGCCCGTGCGCGTGCACGAGCCGCTGTCGGTGCTCGACCTGCTCGAAACGGGCATATCGACGCACTCGTGGACGCTCGACGCCGCGATGCGCGACATCGCGGAACGCGACCTCGGCGTGATCGTGCTGCTCAACTGCGGCGATACGAAGGAACACCTGATCGACGTCTTCAAGGCGTTCGACGAGGAAGAAAAGGCCGCTGCGCTCAAGCGCCGGCCGGTCGATTTCAAGACGTTCGGCATCGGCGCGCAGATCCTGCGCGATGTCGGCGTCGGCAAGATGCAGGTGCTGTCGAATCCGCGCAAGCTGGGCAGCATGTCCGGCTACGGCCTCGAAGTCACGGGCTTCATTCCGATGCCCGGCGGCGAAGCCAAGTCCTGCCCGGCGTCCAACGCGTAACCCGCCACGACGCTTTCGCCCTATAACCGCTCATCCACACCACGGACAAGATCATGGAAATCGGACAATACCAACCGAATCTCGAAGGCGACGGCCTGCGTATCGGCATCGTGCAATCGCGCTTCAACGAGCCCGTGTGCAACGGCCTCGCCGACGCGTGCGTAGAAGAACTGGAGCGCCTCGGCGTCACCGGTGAAGACGTGCTGCTCGTGTCGGTCCCCGGCGCGCTGGAAATCCCGCTCGCGCTGCAGAAGCTCGCGGAAAGCGGCCAGTTCGACGCGCTGATCGCGCTCGGCGCGGTGATCCGCGGCGAGACCTACCACTTCGAACTCGTGTCGAACGAAAGCGGCGCGGGCATCACCCGCATCGGCCTCGATTTCAACCTGCCGATCGCGAACGCGGTCCTGACGACCGAAAACGACGAGCAGGCCGTCGCGCGCATGACCGAAAAGGGTCGTGACGCCGCGCGCGTCGCTGTCGAGATGGCCAACCTGACGATGGCGCTCGACCAGCTCGGCGACGACGACGAGGACGAAGAAGAAGACGAAGACGACGAAGAGGAGCGCGCATGAAGAAGAGCGCCCGCCGACAATCGCGCGAGCTGGCGACGCAGGGCCTGTACCAATGGCTGCTGTCGAACGCGGCCCCCGGCGAGATCGACGCGCAGCTGCGCGGCGCACTCGGTTACGACAAGGCTGACAAGGATCTGCTCGAAGCAATCCTGCACGGCGTGATCCGCGAGCAGGCATCGCTCGTCGAAGCGCTGACGCCGTCGCTGGACCGTCCGATCGAACAGCTGTCGCCGGTCGAACGCGCCGTGCTGCTGATCGCGACGTTCGAGCTCACGCACCACGTCGAAACGCCGTATCGCGTGATCATCAACGAAGCTGTCGAACTCGCGAAGACGTTCGGCGGCTCCGATGGCTACAAATATGTAAACGGCGTGCTCGACAAGCTCGCCGCGAAGCTGCGCCCCGCGGAAACGCAGGCGCGCCGCAACGGCTGACACCGTTAGTCCACGGGCGCGCAAGCGCCCGTTTTTCATTCTCCCTCCCCGCCCCGCCCGACCGATGAATACCACCGCCGATTCGCTCGTCACGCTCGCCGCACGCGTCGACGCGATCCAGCCCTTCTACGTGATGGAACTGATGAAGGAGGCACAGCGGCTCGAGTCCTCCGGGCGCGACGTTATCCACATGGGCATCGGCGAGCCGGATTTCACCGCGCCGGAGCCCGTCGTCGAAGCTGCCGCCGCCGCGCTGCGCCGCGGCGTCACGCAATACACGAGCGCGCTCGGCATTGCGCCGCTGCGCGAGGCGATCGCCGCGCACTATCTGCGCGCATACGGCCTCACGATCAGCCCCGAACGGATCGTCGTGACGGCCGGCGCGTCGGCCGCGCTGCTGCTCGCGTGCCTCGCGCTCGTCGGCCGCGACGACGAGGTGCTGATGCCCGACCCGTCGTATCCGTGCAACCGGCACTTCGTCGCGGCGGCCGAAGGCCGCGCGGTGCTCGTGCCGAGCGGCCCGGACGCACGCTTCCAGCTCACCGAGGACGACGTCCGCACGCGCTGGGGCGAGCGCACGCGCGGTGTGCTGCTCGCGTCGCCGTCGAACCCGACCGGCACGTCGCTCGAACCGGACGAACTGAAGCTGATCGTCGAAGCCGTGCGTGCGCGCGGCGGCTTCACGATCGTCGATGAGATCTACCAGGGGCTCAGCTACGACGCGGCGCCGGTGTCGGCGCTGTCGTTCGGCGACGACGTCATCACCGTGAACAGCTTCTCGAAGTATTTCAGCATGACGGGCTGGCGGCTCGGCTGGCTCGTCGTGCCGCCCGCGCTGGTCGGCACGTTCGAGAAGCTGTCGCAGAACCTGTTCATCTGCCCGTCCGCACTCGCGCAGCACGCGGCGCTCGCGTGCTTCGAGCCGGCCGCGCTCCACATCTACGAAGCACGCCGGCTCGAATTCAAGCGCCGGCGCGACTTCATCGCGCCGGCACTCGAACGGCTCGGCTTCACGGTGCCCGTGATGCCGGACGGCGCGTTCTACGTGTATGCGCATTGCGGCGGCGTCGCCCACCCGGCGGCCGGCGACAGCGCCGCGCTCACGCAGGCGATGTTGCACGACGCGGGTGTCGTGCTGGTGCCCGGCATGGACTTCGGTGTCCATGCGCCGCACGACTATATCCGCCTGTCCTATGCGACGGCCTACTCGCGGCTCGAAGAGGCGGTCGAACGGCTCGCGACGCTGTTCGGGCAGCGCTGACGCCGCGGCCGGCACGCCGGCCGTTTCCCGCATCGCATAAAGAAAAAGGCACCCGATCTCGGGTGCCTTTTTATTTCATGCCGGCCGGAACCGCGCGGGACGCGTGATGTTACGCGCCGAGCTCCGAATGGTCGTGCGACTGCTTCGCGGTGTCGACGCTCGCGTCGTCCTGCGGCGACGTTTCCTTCGGCGCGGCCTTCACCGACGTAGCGGAGTCGAGCGTTGCGTGCACGCGCTTCGCGCCGCCTGCCGTCACGGCCGCAGCCGTCACGATCGGCTTCGCCGGCTGAGCCGGCGCCTGCGGCGCGTTGACCGGCACGCTGCGGCCGTGCGACACGTCGCGCAGCCGGCCGCGCTCGGCCATCACCTTCGAGCCGTACGCGGTGTCGTCGGGGTTCGTCGACCCGTTGTACAGGCGCAGGCCGTTCGCGAGCGAGCCGCCGCGCGCGATGCAGTCCTTCAGCACGAGCGCACCGACCTGCAGATTCGCGAGCGGTTGCAGTGCGGTGTCGGTGCCACCGAAATACTCGAACTTGTCGGAGTGGACCTTCGACATCACCTGCATCAGGCCCTTCGCGCCGACGCCGCTTTCGGCGTACGGGTTGAAGCCCGACTCGATCGCCATCACGGACAGCAGCAGCAGCGGATCGAGGCCGACGTCACGGCCGGTCTGGAACGCGGCCTTGACGAGCTGACCGAGCGGCTCCTGCGCAATGCGGTAGCGGCGCGACAGATAGGTCGCGACGAGCGCCTGTTCGCGGTTCGACGCAAGCGCACGATCGTCGCGCGCATCGGCCGGCACCCGCTGGGTCGGGATCAGTTTTGCAAGCGCGACGGGCGACGGGCCGTTGCGGGCCGGATCGGACGCATCGCCCTGCGCGGCGGCTTCCGGTGCGACATCGAGGCCGACCGCAAGCGTGTCCGTTTCAGGACTGTCTTCCTGCTGCGGCTGCGCGCCGGCAGGCGCGAAGTTCGGCAGCGGGTGGCCGGACAACAGACGGGCTGGCCCGGCCTGCACGGCCGCGGATACGACCGGCATCAGCTTTGCGGCGAGCGTGCCGCGCACGGTTGGCAGCAGCCACAGGGCAAGCGCAACCGCAACAGCGAAACAGCCGACAACGCTGAATAGATGGTGACTGACTCGCGTCCCGCGACGCAGCATGTTGCGCACGATTTGCGCATGCTGCTCGTTGGGACGCCACGATAACCAAGCGTTCATTCAGATCATCTCCCATGAACATGACTCGTGCGGCTCGCTCAGCTCGATGGCGAGACAGAATACGCGCCGCGGAATCACGACGCCGCACGCCTTGGTTGGGACGTGCAAGCATCGGAGAAACGGTATAAGTACCGTTCGAGGCCACGGTGTAAGAGGGCCGACACCTTCGCACAATGGGCGAGGCGGGCATACGCGGTGGCACCCACGCAAAAAACCAGCGTCTGGTAGCGCTGGCTGGGACTACGACTAAAGCCGTCGGATACGCCGTGCAGGGTTCGGCGGACGGTGACGCGCTGCGTCAAAGATCGGTGATTGGTGGCTCGAAGCCTTTTACCCTGCAACCAATGTGAGCGGATTCTAGCAGGGTTTTATAGATCGTCAACACTATAAAACCTTGAAATTATAACAAAAAGTAATTTAAAACCACTCTTCAGATCGGAGGCCCCGTGCCGTAGGGGGTTTGCGCGCGGTCGACTTTTTTCTCCGCCGGGCGCCCGCGCGGCGGCCCGGGTAAAATCGTCGGTCGATTCGGGGCCGCAGCCGGCCGCTGCGCCCACCCATCGCGGCCCATCAAACGGGCCGCCCGGACCTTCTTCATGAAATACAAAGACTTACGCGATTTCATCCAGCGCCTCGAGGCACTTGGCGAACTGCGGCGCGTCACGCAACCCGTGTCGCCCGTGCTCGAAATGACCGAGCTGTGCGACCGCGTGCTGCGCGCCGGCGGCCCTGCGCTGCTGTTCAATGCGCCGCCCGGCAATGCGTTCCCCGTGCTCGGCAACCTGTTCGGCACGCCGCGCCGCGTCGCGCTCGGGATGGGCGTCGATGCGGGCGACGACGCCGCGCTGGGTTCGCTGCGCGATCTCGGGCGCCTGCTGTCCGCGCTGAAGGAGCCCGACCCGCCGAAGAGCCTGAAGGACGCCGGCAAGCTGTTGTCGCTCGCGAAGGCCGTGTGGGACATGGCGCCGAAATCGGTATCGTCGCCGCCGTGCCAGGAGATCGTCTGGGAAGGCGCCGACGTCGACCTGCACAAGCTGCCGATCCAGACCTGCTGGCCCGGCGATGCGGGGCCGCTCGTCACGTGGGGCCTGACGGTCACGCGCGGGCCGAACAAGACGCGCCAGAACCTCGGCATCTACCGCCAGCAGCTGATCGGCCGCAACAAGCTGATCATGCGCTGGCTCGCGCATCGCGGCGGCGCGCTCGACTTCCGCGAATTCGCGCTGCAGAACCCCGGCAAGCCGTATCCGGTCGCGGTCGTGCTCGGCGCCGATCCGGCCACGACGCTCGGCGCGGTGACGCCCGTGCCCGATTCGCTGTCCGAGTATCAGTTCGCCGGCCTGCTGCGCGGCAGCCGCACCGAGCTCGCGAAGTGCCTGACACCCGGCGTCGACACGCTGCAGGTGCCCGCGCGCGCGGAGATCGTGCTCGAAGGCTTCATCCACCCGCAGGACGGCGCCCCTGCCCCCGCTCCGGCCGGCGCACCGCCGCGCCCGGCCGGCAACGCGTCCGCCGCGTACGAGCACGCGCTCGAAGGCCCATACGGCGACCACACCGGCTATTACAACGAGCAGGAGTGGTTCCCGGTGTTCACCGTCGAGCGCATCACGATGCGCCGCGACGCGATCTACCACTCGACCTACACGGGCAAACCGCCCGACGAGCCCGCGGTGCTCGGCGTCGCGCTCAACGAGGTGTTCGTGCCGCTGCTGCAAAAGCAGTTCACGGAGATCACCGACTTCTACCTGCCGCCCGAAGGCTGCAGCTACCGGATGGCCATCGTCCAGATGAAGAAGAGCTACGCGGGCCATGCGAAGCGCGTGATGTTCGGCGTGTGGAGCTTCCTGCGGCAGTTCATGTACACGAAGTTCATCGTGGTCGTCGACGAGGACGTGAACATCCGCGACTGGAAGGAAGTGATCTGGGCGATCACGACGCGCGTCGACCCCGTGCGCGACACGGTGATGGTCGACAGCACGCCGATCGACTATCTCGACTTCGCATCGCCGGTTGCCGGTCTCGGCTCGAAGATGGGGCTCGACGCGACGAACAAGTGGCCGGGCGAAACGAACCGCGAATGGGGCCGCCCGATCGAGATGGATGCGGCCGTGAAGGCACGCGTCGACCGGCTGTGGCAGGAGATAGGCCTCTGAAGCCATGCGGCCGGCAGCCGCCGGCCCGTGCCTCGCACCCACCACAAGAACAACGAAGATGAGCTTTCCGCCCGCCTCCATGCTGTCCGACGGTTTCTTTCTGTCGCTGTCGCTGTGTCTCGACATCGGCCTCGTGAACGTCGCGATGCTGTCGCTGACGCTGTCGCACGGCTTCCGGCCGGGCTTCTGGCTCGGCGTCGGCTCGTGCGTCGGCGATCTCGTCTACGCGGCGCTCGCGCTCGCGGGGATGGCCGTGCTGCTGCAGTTCGAGCCCGTGCGCTGGATCGTGTGGATCGGCGGTGGCGCCGTGCTGCTGTTCCTCACGTGGAAGATGGCGCGCGAAGCGCTGTTCCCGCCCAAGGTGGCTGACGACGATGCGGACGACGCGCAGCCGCCGCGTGCAAGCGCACGGCGCAGTTTCCTGCGCGGGATGCTGCTCGCGATGTCCTCGCCGAGCGCGATCCTGTGGTTCGCGGCGGTCGGCGGCGCACTGATCGCGAAAGCCGGCGCAACCACGCCGGCGACGGCGTCGGTGTTCCTGTCGGGCTTTTTCCTCGGCGGCCTCGCGTGGACGCTCTTCATGTGCACGCTCGCGAGCCAGGGCCGCAAGCGCGCGGGCGCCGGGCTGATGCGCGCGTGCCATGTGGCGTCGGCGCTGCTGTTCGCGTATTTCTCGTACAGCGTGATCGTCGGCGGCTACCGCGACCTGATCGTGCACGCCGTGTAATCGAAGGCGACCCGCACGGGCTGCGCACCAGGCGGCGGCCCCAATGAAAAACGGCGCAGCGCCCCTCGACGGGACGTTGCGCCGTTTTGCCACGCGCGGTCAGGCCGCGCGGGACGGATCAGCGACGCCAGTAGCCGTGATGGCCCCAGCCGCCGTAGCCGTGACGCCAGTACGGACGACCGTAGTAACCGCCGTAGCCGCCGTAACCGCCGACGACCACGGCAGGCGGCGGCGCATAGTAGGCCGGCGCCGGTGCGTAATACACGGGCGGAGGCGGCGGTGCGTAGTACACGGGCGGCGGCGGTGCATAGACGGGGTACGCCGGTGCGACCGGGATACCGATGCCGACCCCGATCGACACGTGAGCTTGCGCAGCGCTTGCGGCACCCAGGCCCAGCGCGGCGGCGGCGATGAACGGAATGAGCTTTTTCACTTCGATTCTCCTGCTGGAGCGGTATTTTTTGCGCCCCTGTCGGCAACGGCGGGCGTGCACGTCGCATGGAAGCAATGTAGCGAAAACCCGCCCCTCGCGTATCGCACATTTGTTGCAAATTGCAATTGCACGGGGCCGCAGCCGCCGCTCTGCACGGCTTCCGGAGCAGGCCGCGATCCTTGCCGGTCGAGCGATTCCGTCCGACGAGTCGGGTCGCCACACCATGGCCGGTCAGTCTTACCGGATACGGCCCGCGCGGCGGGCACGCGGGCGTAATGAACGATTACAAATTTGCGACAAGACGCCGACATTTCAAGAGGAGCGCGCGTACGATGCATTTCGGGGTCGGATTCCAAGATCGCGCCTCAACGATGATGGCGGACACCACGACGCAGGTGGATCGCGTCACATACCGGTAAGCAATACGCACGTCTGCACGGAAATCGACCTCCGTCGACCTCGCGGCCATTCCTGCGATACTGGCGGCTGCTCCGTTTTCGCTTCCGTCGCTGCCATGTCCCTCCCCGACACACCCCGCCTCGGCTTCATCGGCGCCGGCCGGCTCGCGCGCTGTGTCGCGCAGCGCTTCGCGCAGGCCGGCTTTCCCGTCGTCGCGGTCGCGAGCCGCACACCCGCGTCGGCCGCGGCCCTCGCCGCGCGCGTCGATGGCTGCCAGGCGGTCGATACGCCGCAGCAGGTCGTCGACGCGGCCGACCTGATCTTCCTGACGGTGCCCGACGATCATCTCGCGTCGACCGCCGCGGCACTCCGCTTCGACGCATCGCGCGCCGCGCGGCAGGCGCTCGTCCATTGCAGCGGCGCGTCGGCGGTCGCGCTGCTCGATCCGGCGAAACGGCAACACGCGGCCACCGGCGGCTTCCATCCGCTCTACCTGTTCGGCGGCACCGACGCGGACCTTGCCCGCATCGACGGCTGCTCGGTCACGATCGAAGCCGACGGCGCGCTGCATGCCACGCTGCTGCGACTAGCTGCCGCACTCGGCTGTCATCCGCTGTCGATTCCGGCCGGCGGCCGGATGCTCTATCACGCGGCCGCGCACTACGCGGCGAGCTTCGCGCTGTGCGGGCTGTCGGAAGCGGTCGAGCTGTGGCGCGGCCTCGGTTTCGACGAGGAAGCCGCGCTGCGCGCCTTGCTGCCGATGCTCGCCGGCACGATCGAGACCGCCCGCGACAAGGGGCTCGCGAACGCGCTCTCCGGGCCCGTGTCGCGCGGCGATACGGGCATCGTCGAACGCCAGCTCGCGCTGCTCGAAGCGCGCGGCGGCGATCACGCGACGCTGTACGCGCTGATGACGCGCCGCGCGGTCGCGCTCGCGGCGAAACGCGCCGCGCCGCCGGCGTCGCTGCCAGCGCTCGCCGAGGCCGTCGAAACGTCGCTCGCGCGCACGGCCGCGCACCCCTCCCCGCCGCGAGACGAGGCGTGATAAGGTGTCGGCCGATGCGCCGCCATCCGGCGTTGGCGGCCGCGCGCTACTGACTGTATAAAAAAGGATGCCAACGATGTTCGGCGAGATCGCCCGTTTTCTGCTCAATACCATCTTCACGCTGTTCGGCGCCGCGCTGATCCTGCGCGTCTGGATGCAGGCCGTCCGCGTGCCGCCGTACAACCCCGTCACGCAGGCCGTACTGCAGGCGACCAACTGGCTCGTGCTGCCGATGCGCCGCGTGATCCCGGGCGTGCGCGGCATCGACTGGGCCAGCGTCGTCGCCGCGCTGGTCACCGCGCTTGTTTATGTCGTGCTGATGGTCGTGATGGCCGGCTTCGATCCGGCCGCGGTGATCGCGACGCTCGTCGTGGTCGCACTGCTCACCGTCGTGAAGTGGGCGCTCAACCTCGTGATCTGGATGACGATCCTGATGGCGCTGCTGTCGTGGCTCAACCCGCGCTCGCCGGCGATGCCGATCCTCTACCAGCTCACCGCGCCGTTCCTGAACCCGCTGCGCCGCGTCATCCCGAACCTCGGCGGCATCGACCTGTCGCCGATCCTGCTGTTCGTGATCGTGCAGGTGCTGCTGATGATCGTCACGCGCGCCGCCGTGTCGCTGACGATGTTCGGCATCTGACGACGCTAGGGCCTGTTCCCGCTAATAACGGGCTTGCGCTGGCCCCCAGAAGGGCCGAGCGCAAGGACTGCGACGAAGCGAATACTCGACGTATTCGCAAGGAGCATGACGCGGCGATCGGCCCTTCTGGGGGCCAGCCCCACGAATGATTTTTTCCAAACAGGGGAACGTGCCTTGCCGGCCGTATTGCGGCGTCGCGCGTCGCTTGTTTGGCTCGGCCAAACGGCGCTCCTTGCTTCTTGCACTCCAGCCGGCAAGGTACGTTCGCAAGCCCGTTATTAGCGGGAACAGGCCCTACGCCGCCGGCCCCTGCGCCGGCGGTGCGCCGAGCGTGTCGATCACGCCGAAGCGCGCCGGAATCATCGCGTAGCACACGCGCACCTTCTCGTGCGACAGCCGCTCGAGCAGCTTCTGCGCTTCGTCCTCGGTGACGATGAATTCGACCTCGATCGCGAGCGAACCCTGCAGTTCGAAGAAGCGATCCTCGTGCAGCACGCGATGCTGGCCGAAACCGGCCATCGCGCGAAACGCGGAACCGCCCGCGACACCCATCCGGTTCGCCTCCTCCAGCAGCCATTCCCACAGCGGCTTCCAGTGCAGCCGGTGCTGCTCGTGCAGATAGAAGCGCAAGAAGATCCTGTCCATCGCACCCTCCGATGGCGGCACGCTCAGGCCGCCGCGAGCCACGCGCGCGCGGTCCACATGCCGAGCGCCGTCAGCGCGAACGATCCCATCAAGTGTAGGGCAGCCACCGCAAACGCCCATCCCAATTGGCCCTCGAGCGCATGCGTCATCACTTCGACCGAATAGGTCGAGAACGTCGTCAGGCCGCCGAGGAAGCCCGTGATCACGAACAGCCGCCACTCGGGCGGCAGCCCGACGCGGGCCGTGAACACGACGGCGGCAACGCCGATCACGTAGCCGCCGATCAGGTTCGCGGCGAGCGTGCCGAGCGGCACCTCGGGAAAGAATTCGTTGAGCGCGAGGCTCAGGAACCAGCGCAGTAACGCGCCGAGCCCGGCGCCGACGAAGATCGCGACGATCGAATAGAACAAGGGCGCTCCCGGTCGATGATGCGGCTGGACTCAGCCGCCGGCCCCCGGTTGCCCGGGGCGATGCCCGTTTCCCGGCACACGCGGCGCGTGCACGGGCGGTGCTAGCTGAACTGTATGCGGATTCGCCGCGCCGCTGCAACGACGACGGCGGGCACGACGTAAGCCCGTTCGCCCGGCCGCCGGTACGTTCACGCGCGCTGCCAGGCCGCATCGAGCGCGGTCAGCGTCGCCAGCGCGCCGCCCTTCAGCCCGATCACATCCGCACGGTGCGCATGCGCTTCGCGCGCGTTGATGCGGATCACGTCGGCGCCGAGCCGTTCGCTCAGCAGGCGCACGGTCGGAATCGCGGTGCCCGCGCCGATTTCGACGACAGCGACGCGCCCGGCCCGCGCGATCCAGTCCTGCAACGCACGTTCCTGCGCGTCGTAGCGCGCACCGAGCCAGCCGGTGTCGCCGAACATCAGGATGTTCGGTCGCGCGAGGCCGCCGCAGTGCGGACAGCACGGCGCTTCGCCGATGAGGCGGCAAGTGGCTTCGTCGACGTCCGGCACGAACGGCGCCGCGTCCCACGTGTCGTCCGAACAGGGTCGCAGGCACTGCAGCACATGAATCGAGCCGTGGATCTCGACGATCCGCGCCGAATCGAAGCCGGCCTTCTGGAACTGGCCGTCGACGTTGCTCGTCAGCACGAAGCCGCCGTTCGGCATCGCGTCGATCCAGCGGCGCAGGATCGCGAAGCCCGCATGCGGCACCGTCGCGCGGTACAGCGCGAGACGGTGTCCGTAGAACCCCCACGCGAGCTGCGCACGCGCACGGAACGCGTGCGGCGACGCGATCTCGTGGAATTCGAAACGCTCGTGGCGCAGCGCCGGATACGCGCGCCAGAAGCCGTCCGTACCGCGGAAATCGGGCAGCCCGGAATCGACGCCGATGCCCGCGCCGGCCGTCACGAGCAACGCGTCGGCGCGGGCGAGCGCGTCAACGGCGGAAGCGACGAGATCGGCGGGCAGTTGCGCGGCCGCGACGGCAGCAGTGGAGTCGGTGGATTCGGAGAACGGCATGATGGGGCGGCGGTAACGTCGAGCGGTGCGCAGGTGGCGTCGCGATCATACCCGGATCGGCTGCCGCACGGCAGGCGCGATGCAACGCCATGACGCCGCGCACGTCCGGCCGCCGGCGACGCAGGCGTCGGCGCGATCCGGAGAGCCACCGGCGACACCCCGGCCGACGCCTCCCCGGCTGCTCAGCTATCCGAATCGTCGTGCGCAACCGGAATCTCGTCGGCCGCGAAATAGACCGGCTTGCCGAGGCTGCGCGCGAGACTGACATCTGCGTCCGCCCCGCGCGACGCGCCGTCGATCCGCCATACCGCATCGCAGCGCCGCAGCAGCCGATGCGCGGCCGGATACAGGAACGCCTCGCTGATTGCGTCGCCGACCTGCCGCGACCCGGCCGCGGCGGCGAGCGGCAGCGACACCCACTCGCCGATCATCGGGACGTGCCCGCGCCGATACACGGTGAGCGCCGCCGCTTCCAGCCGGTGCAGGTTCGCGGCGATGCGCGCGGGGTCGCCGTCCGTGCCGCTGCGATACGGGCCGGCAACCAGCACGAGCAGCGGCGTCATGCCGTGCGCGCGCCGGCGGTTTCCCGCAGCGCGACGTACTGCAGCAGCATGATCGTCTTCGCGTCGACGATCTCGCCGCGCTCGACCGCATCCAGCGCGGCCTGCAACGGCATCTCGACGACCTCGAGATCCTCGCCCTCGTCCGCGACGCCGCCGCCGTCGCCGGTGCGCAGCGACGCATCGTATTCGCCGACGAAGAAATGCAGCTTCTCCGTGACGGAGCCCGGGCTCATGAACGCCTCGAACACCTTGCGCACGCCGCGCACGCGATAGCCGGTCTCCTCCTCGGCCTCCGCGCGGATGCGCGCTTCGGGCGTCGCATCGTCGAGCAGGCCGGCCGCGGCCTCGAGCAGCATGCCGTCGTGCCCGCTGACGAACGCCGGCATCCGGAACTGCCGCGTCAGCAGCACGTCGCCCGTGCCGGCGTTGCGCAGCAGGATGGTCGCGCCATTGCCGCGATCGTAGGTCTCGCGGCTTAGGCGCTGCCACGTTCCGTCGCGGCGCAGGAAATCGAACGTCACCTTCTTCAGCACATACCAGTCATCGGACAGCACCGTCGTATCGACGATGCGGACACGGTCCCGCGTTGCAGCCATCACGACCTCCCATTCGACAAAAGACGGCGCCCATGGTAACGTGCATATTCGTGCAACTTCAAGAATTTTCGTGCAAACACGATGCTGACGACGCAACGCAAGAAAGCAATCCTCGATGCGCTCACGCGCGACGGCCAGGTGCTGGCGGTCGAACTGAGTACGCAATACGGCGTGTCGGAAGACACGATCCGGCGCGACCTGCGCGAGCTGGCGGCCGAAGGCCTGTTGCAGCGCGTGCATGGCGGCGCGCTGCCGGCGTCGCCGGCCGTCGCGCCGTTCGCGCAGCGCGAGGCCATCGAAACGGCGGAAAAGCGCCGCATCGCGCGCCGCGCGGCGGAGATGATCGCGCCCGGGCAAGTGGCGATCGTCGACGGCGGCACGACCTCGGCGCTGCTGGTCAGCCAGTTGCCGGCCGACCTGCGCGCGACGATCGTCACGCACAGTCCGAGCGTGGCGGTCGCGCTGGCCGCGCATCCGTCGATCGACGTGATCCTGATCGGCGGGCGGCTCTACAAGCATTCGATCGTGGCCGTCGGCGCCGCGGCGATGGAAGGCATTGCGCGCATCCATGCGGACCTGTACTTCATGGGCGTCACGGGTGTGCATCCGGTCGCGGGGCTGAGCACCGGCGATTTCGAGGAAGCGGCGATCAAGCGCGCGCTGGCCGGACGCGCGGCCGAGACGGTCGTGCTCGCGTCGCAGTCGAAACTGCGCGCGGCGTCGCAATTCGTGATCGGCGACCTCACGCTTGCGCAAACCGTCGTGGTCGAGAAGGAGACCGACGCCGCGCTGACGAAGCCGATCGAGGCGGCAGGCGTGACGGTCGTGCGCGCGTAACGACGCCCGGTCGTGCTCGCCGAATCGACCGCGGGTGTTCGGCATGCCGGCACCGCACCGATGTCAGCGTGCTGACAGGTGCCGCTTGCTAACATGGGCGCCCGCCCAATCGCCACGCGCCGCCTGACCGATGCCCCCGCCCTCCGCACCCACCCCGCCGGCGCCGCCCGCAGGCGATGCGCCGCCGCCCGGCATCCTCGCCCTCTTCGTCGCGTTCGCGCAGATCGGCCTGACCAGCTTCGGCGGCGGGCTGAGCGGGCGGATGATGCGCGACTTCGTGTATGAACGGCGCTGGCTCGACGAAGAAGCGTTCCTCAACGGCCTCGCGTTGTCGCAGGCGTTGCCGGGCGTCAACGTGAAGAACCTCGCGATCTGGATCGGCTACCGGCTCGCCGGATGGCGCGGCGCGGTGGCCGGCTTCACCGGCATCATCGCGCCGCCGGCCGTGCTGATCGTCCTGTTCGGTATCGCGTTCTCGACCCTCACGCGCTTCCCGCTCACGCATGTCGCGCTCGCTGGCGCGGCAGCCGCGGCGATCGGGTTGTCGATCTCGATGGCGATCACGGCCGTGCGCCGGCTGCCGCGCCGCGCGCTGCCGTTCGCGGTGATGGCGCTCACCTTCGTGTCGGTTGCCGTGCTGCACTGGCCGCTCGTGTGGACCGTGCTGATCGGCGGCGCACTGAGCGTCGCGCTCGAATACCGCCGCGCCGCCGCGCCGGCCGGGAGCGACACACCATGACCACATCGCAGCGCTACGCCGCGCTGTTCGGCGTGTTCGCGCCGCTGTCGATCGCGACGATCGGCGGCGGACAGGCGATCATCGCCGACATCCAGCGGCAGGTCGTCGACGTGCATCACTGGATGACCGCCACGCAATTCGTGAACGACTTCGCGATCGCGCGGATGGCGCCGGGCCCCGGCTCGCTGCTGGCGACGCTGATCGGCTGGCAGGTGGCGGGCTTCTGGGGGGCGGTGATCGCGACCCTCGCGCTGTTCGGGCCGACCGCGTTCCTGATTTATGGCATCGCGCACCTGTGGCGGCGGCACCAGGGCGCGCGCTGGCAGATCGCGCTCGAAGCCGGCCTGCGCCCGGTCGCGGCCGGCATGATCCTCGCGTCGGTGTGGGTGCTGCTGCAGGCGCTCGACGGCGGATGGGCCGCGCGCGCGATCGCGATCGCGTCGACGCTGTGCGTGATGTATACGCGCTTTCACGCGCTGCTGCTGATTGCCGTGGGCGCGCTGCTGCTCGTCGGCGTGCATGCGATCGGCGGCGCGTAGCGCACGCCGCCGCTCGAACATCCGGACGCCTAGGCGCCGTTGAATACCGGCGCGCGGCGCTCCGCAAACGCGCGCAGCCCTTCGTCGAAATCCGCGCCTTCGCACGCGTGCCGGCGCAGCTCGGTAATCCGTTCGAACGCGTCGGCAGGCAACGGTCGCGCGTCCTGCAGCACGCGCAACTGCTCCTTCACGGCGTACACCGCGAGCGGCGCTTTCGCCGCAATCGTGCGCGCAACGTCGAGCGCCGCATCGTCGACGCCGCCCGCTTCGGCCAGCCGGTTCACGAGCCCGTGATGCGCGGCGCGCTCCGCATCGAGCGGCTGCGCGCAGAAGAACATCTCCTTCAGCACGTGGATCGGCAGGTTGTCGTAGAAACGCAGCAGGCCGCTCGTCGAATACGGCAGCCCGATGTTCGCGGGCGTCATCGCGAAACACGCATCGCGCGCCGCGACGACGAGGTCGCAACTCATCACGAGATCGACCGCCCCACCCCACGCCGACCCCGCCACGGCCGCGATCACTGCACCCGGATAAGTGCGCACACGTCGCAGCGCGCGTTCGAGCGGCTTGCCGTATGCGAGCGGGTCGCGGTCGTCGGCCAGCTCGCGCAGGTCGTGCCCGGCGCTCCACACGTCGCCGCTGCCGTCGTTCGACAGGATCACGACGGGCGGCGGACGGTGCTCGGCCAGCGCATCGAGACGCGCGACCAGCGCATCGAGCAACGGCGCGTCGAGCGCGTGACGCCGCGCCGGATTCGAGAAGCGTACACGCGCGATCCGCTCGTCGACCATGTCGACCGTCACGCTCGACGCGCGTTCCTGTTTCGATATGTCGGTCATTGCACCGCCTCCGCCACCGCTTCCGCCTGAAAAATCGCGCGCCCGGCCAGCAGCGCATCGATCGCGCCGTCATCGTAGCCGGCCTCGCGCAGCACGTCGACCGTATGCTCGCCGAGCAGCGGCGGCGCATGGCGCGTGCGCGGCGCCGGCATGTCGTCGCCCATCCCGCCGAGCGGCGTGACGACCTGGCGCAATTTCCCGAGCGTCGGATGCGCGACCGGCTCGACCAGCCCGCAATGCGCGAGCTGCGGATCGGCGAACACTTCGTCGAGCGTGTTGATCGGCCCGGCCGGCAGCCCGGCTTCGACGAAACGCTGCGTCCATTCGCGCTTGCCGCGCGTGCGCAGCCGGCTTTCGAGCAGCGCCTTCAGGGCGTCGCGGTGCTCGACGCGCGCGTCGTTGGTCGCGAAACGCGGATCGTTCGGCAGGTCGGGCAGCTCCAGCAACTGACACAGCCGCAACCACATGTCGGTCGTGATCGGCGCGAGGTTGAGCGGCCCGTCGGCCGTCTCGAACACGCCGTACGGCGCGATCACCGCATGCGCATTGCCGGTGCGGCGCGGCACGTCGCCGAGGTTCAGGTAGCGTTGGCCGTGCACGCTCAGCAGCGCGACGAGGCTTTCGAGCAGCGACGTGCCCACATGCTGGCCGCGCCCCGTGCGCTCGCGCTCGAACAGCGCGGCCAGCACGCCGGTCGCGACCCACATCCCCGAGCTGAGATCGCCGATCGCGGTGCCGGTGCGGGTCGGCTCGCCATCGGGAAAACCGGTGAGACTCATCAGCCCCGCATAACCCTGCGCGATCTGGTCGAAGCCCGGCCAGTCGCGCAGCGGGCCGCGCGGGCCGAACGCGGTGACGCTGCCCATCACGAGCCGCGGATCGCGCGCGCTGAGCGCGGCATAACCGAGCCCCATCGCGTCCATCGTGCCAGCCTTGAAATTCTCGATCACGACGTCGGCCTGCGCGATCAGCCGGCGCACGACGTCGATGCCCGCCGGCTGCCGGAAATCCACGCAGATGCCGCGCTTGTTACGGTTGCAGGACAGGTAGTACGTGCTCACGCCGCGATCGAACGGCCCCCATGCGCGGCTCATGTCGCCGTTCGGTCCCGACTCGACCTTGATCACGTCGGCGCCGAGATCGGCGAGCACCATCGAGCAGAACGGCCCCGACAGCGCGCGACTCAGATCGACGACCCTGATTCCTTGTAATGCCTTCATTCCGGACTCCTGATATTGCTTGACTGGATGTTGCGTGTTGCCGAACGATCGCGGCGCGCCGCTCATTCGGGCAACGTCTGATGACGCGTTTCGACCGCGAACGGCAGGATCAGGATGCCGAGCCCGAACACGGCCGCGGTCCACGCGACCGGCACGCCGAGCGAACCGTAGCCGTGAATCGCGGCGCCGAGCAGGAAGTTCACGCCCGCGCCGATGAAGCGGCCGACCGACGCGTTGAACGCGAACGCGGTAGCCCGCACACGTGTCGGATACTGCTCGGGCAGCCACAGCGAGAAGATCGCGAAGTTGCCGCCGAAGAAGCCAAGGAACGCGAGCGAAACCATGAATGCCGTGAGCCCGTTCGGCTGGTAGAACGCCCAGCCGAACGCGAACACGATCGCACCGGCCATGCCCGCGAAATACACGCCGAGCGCCGTGCGGCGGCCGAGCCGCTCCGAGAGCCACGGCGCGACCAGGCAACCGGCGATCGTCGCGCACGACAGGATCGCCGCGCCAACCGACGCGAGCCGCAGCGCGCCGAGGTGGTCGATGCCCGCGCGCGCCGCCAGCGTGGTGACCGCGCTCGCCTCGTAGACGGAGCCGGCCCACAGCCCGACGATCGCGACGCCGACGAGGCTCGCGCTCGTCAGCGTGCGGCGCAGGAAGGCCGGCGCGAAGATCTCGCGCAGCGGATGGGCGCGCCGCGCGTCGGCCACGTCGCCGTCGCGCGCGTCGTGCCGGCGCCACTGCCCCGGTTCCTTCACGCGCATCACGGTGAACACCGCGAGCAGCGCGGGAGCGAGCCCGCACAGGAACATCGCGCGCCAGCCGTAGGTCGCGCCGATCGTGTAGTTCAGGCAGGCCGCGATGAAGAAGCCGAAGTAGTAACCCGTCTGCAGGTAGCCGGCGCCCATCTTGCGGCGGTCTTCCGGCCAGCTCTCGGCGACGTAGGTGCCCGCGAGCGCCCATTCGCCGCCGACGCCGATCCCGGCGAGCAGCCGGCACGCGGCCAGCGCCCATACGTCGTGCACGAATGCGGCCGCGCCGGTGAACACCGAATAGATCAGGATGCTCGCGGCGAGCGTACGCACGCGGCCGAAGCGGTCGGCGAGCGGCCCCCAGATGAACGACAGCCCCCAGCCGATCAGGAACAGCGCGAACAGGATCGAGCCGTACATCCCGAGATTCGCGGGCGTCGCCGCGATGCCGGATGCCGGCAGCAGTTCGGTCAGCGCGGGAATCAGCACGAGCGCGTAGATCACCGAGTCCACGCCGTCGAGCACCCAGCCCGCGTACACGGCCCAGAAGCCCTTGACCTGCTCGCGCGTGAGCGGCGTGCGCCGTGGCTTCGCGCCGGCCGCCGGCGCGTCGATCGCCTTGAACATCTTCGTCTCCTTGCCGGCGCGGCCGGCACTTTTGCCGCGTCCGGTCCGGGATGGCCGGCAGGCTGGCTCTTTTGTGAGACGAGTATAGAAACACCATCGATCGGAGAAAAATATGATATTCATCTTGCTCGATCGGATTGGCTTATGGCTTGAATCGGGGAGACGGCGGCGATGGACTTGAGACAGTTGCGCTATTTCGTGAAGGTCGTCGAATGCGGCAACGTCACGCATGCGAGCGAGGCGCTGCATGTCGCGCAGCCCGCAGTGAGCCAGCAGGTGCGCAATCTCGAACGGGATCTCGAGATGCAGTTGCTCGAACGGAGCGTGCGCGGCGTCGCGCCGACCGCCGCGGGCCGCACGCTGTACCAGCACGCGCTCGAACTGCTGCGCCAGGCCGACGGCACGCGCGAGCTGCTGCGCCGCGACGCCGAAACGCCGCAGGGCCGCGTGACGGTCGGCATGCCGTCGAGCACCGCGCGCGTGCTGGCCATTCCGCTCGCACGCGCGGTGCGCGACCGTTATCCGGGCATCATGCTGGAGCTGATCGAGGCGCCGAGCGCCGATCTCGACACGCTGCTCGAACGCACGCGGCTCGATCTCGCGATCGTCGTCGACGCGGTCGACACGCGCGGCATCGCGATCCACCGGCTGCTGACGGAAACGCTGTACCTGATCACGTGGCCCGGGTTTCCGGTGCCGGACGATCCTGTGCCGCTCGACGCGATCGCGCGCATGCCGCTCGTGCTGCCGAGCGCGCCGAACACGATCCGCAACCGCGTCGACTGGGCGATGCGCGAGGCCGGGCTGTCGTACGAGATCAGCTTCGAGGCGAGCTCGACCGGGCTGCTGTTCGCGGCGGTGATGGCGCAGCTCGGCGTGACCATCCTGCCGTGGACGGCCGCGCACGTCGAAATCGAGGAACGCAAGCTCAAACTGTCGACGGTCGCGCACCGGCTGTTCGCGCGCGACCTGTCGCTGTGCTGGCACGATACGGCGCTCGTCAGCAACGCGGTGCAGAAGGTGAAGGCCGAGATCGTGCGGTTGTTCGACGCGCTCGGGCGGCGGCCGGAGTGGGCGGACGGTCATCCCGGCCGCGCGTGACCGGCGCGGCGCCGGGGGCATTGACAACGCCCCTCGGCGCCCCTTAACGTTGCTCCCATCGTAACCATCACCGGTTCAGCTTAAGAGGTTGTCGGCCCGCTCGTGCTCGACACCTCCGCCTTCATCGAAGGCCTGCTGCTTGGCGCCGGCCTGTTCACGTCGGTCGGCCCGAAGGACGCATTCGTCATCAAGCGCTCGATCTCGAGCCCTCATCTGCTCTCCATTGCCCTCGTCTGCGCAGGCAGCGACGCGCTGCTGATCGCGCTCGGCGCGCAGGGGTTGTCGTCGCTGCTGTCGAGGCATCCCGGCGTGGTGTCGGCGGCGTTATGGGCCGGCATTGCGTATCTCGCCGGTTATGGCCTGCTCGCGCTGCGCTCGGCGATCGTCAGACGGCAGCCCGGGCATGTCGACGGTTCACGCGCCGGCAGCGAGCCCACGCGGGCACGCACGGTACTCGCGACCGCCGCCGTTTCGCTGCTCAATCCATATGCGTGGATCGACACCGTGCTGCTGCTCGGCACCGTGATCGTGAGCCACACGCCGTCCGCACGCATGCCGTTTGCGATCGGCGCGATGACGGCTTCGCTCGCGTGGTTCCTGATGCTCGCCTATGGCGCACGCGCGTGCCGTGCGTGGTTTGCTCGCACGCTCGCATGGCGTGTGCTCGATGGCTTCGTTGCAGTGATGATGCTCGGCTTCGCGATTCGATTCGCGATCGACGCGCTTTAGTCGTCAGCGCTCCGCTACGTTGCGAAACGCGTCGTGCGCTTCGCGATGAAGCTCGAAGCCGATACCCGGCGCCTGCGGTACGGTCGCGTAACCGGCGTCGACGGTTGCGCCATCGGCCAGTCCGCTGAACGGATGGAATGCGAACGGATTGACCTCTGCGCCGCCGAGCCCGAGCGCCGCCACGACGTGCAGCGAGAACAGGTGGCCGCCATGCGGCCAGAACGCATCGCGCCGCCAGCCGCGCGACACGAAGTGCTCGACGATCTGCAGATAACCCGGCAGCCCGTAGCAATGCACGGGATCGAACACGAGCACGTCGCGGTCGTCACGCAGCCCGCCGTAACGGTCGAGCAGCTTCGCTTCCGAGAGCGAGAACAGCGCTTCGCCGGCTGCGATCGGCGGTGCGTATCGCGCGGCGACATCCGCGTGAAGCGGCAGGTCGAGCGGGTCGCAAATGTCCTCGAACCACCAGAGCTCGAACGGTGCGAGCATCGTCGCGGCGGCTTGCGCGGTCGTCGCGTCGTACGTGTTCATCGCGTCGACCGCGAGATGCGAAGGGTCGGCAAGCCGAGCAGCGGCGGCTTCGATGCGGCGCCTGTCCTGATCGAGATCCGCGCCGCCGATCTTGATCTTCGCGTGCGTGTAGCCGAGATCGACGATGCGGCGCATCTCGTCCGACAAGCGCGCGAGATCGTCATCCGGATAGCGGTAGCCGCCGCCCGCATACACGCGCACGCGCGGTTCGGCGGTACGCCCGAGCCGATCGGCGAGAAAGCGATGAAGCGGCAGGCCGGCGATTTTCGCGGCGGCGTCCCAGATCGCCATGTCGAGCGTGCCGACCGCCACGCATCGTTCGCCGTGTCCGCCGGGTTTTTCGCCGGCCATCATCGCGCGCCATGCGCGGAACGGATCGAGGTTCGTACCGGCTTCGTCGGCGAGCGTGTCGGCCGCGGCCAGCAAACGCGGCGCAAACCGTTCGCGGATCAGGCCACCCTGTGCGAAGCGACCAACCGATGCGTAGCCGTAGCCCGTTACCGGGTGGCCATCGCGCACGACGTCGGTCACGACTGCAACGACACTCGTCGTCAGGCCGCCGGATGGAATCGCCGGATCGGCATAGCGGGAGACGGGAATCGCTTGCTCGTGGATCGCGGTGATGCGCATGGTCGGGGTTCCGGGAAAACGTCCGGTGTTCGCAGGCCATGCACGCACGGCGGCCGGCGCGACTGGCTGATCGCCGCATCATAGGCGCTTGCGCGATGTCTTGCCGGCACCCGCGCGATCGCGCGGGGCGGCAAGGCCGGCCTAGCGTGCGACCACGCTCGGCGAGCTGTTTTCGAACCGGATCGGGTTTTATTGAGCCGGAATCCCCCGCTTGCCTCCCTGCTCCGTGAACCGGGCGGGTGTAGGGCGACCAAGACAATCGTGGCTCGAATCTACCGGCCCGCTCAGGCGAAGACGAAGTATTTGCGCACCGTCTCCACCACTTCCCACGTCCCTTTCATGCCGGGTTCGATCACGAACACATCACCGGCTTTCAGGTGCACCGATTTCTCACCTTCCGGTGTGATGATGCAGTAGCCATCGAGGAAGTGGCAGTACTCCCATTTCTCGTAGTTCACCTCGAACTTGCCCGGCGTGCAGATCCAGGTACCCATGATCTTGCTGCCGTCCTTGGAGACGTACGCGTTGAGGTTCACGGTGTGCGGATCGCCGCCGATGCGCTTCCACTTGGTCGCGTCAAGGACCGGCATCGGGCAGGTTTCGCGAAGAACGGTGATGAAATCGGACATGTCAGCTCCAGACTAACGATCGTGTAAGAGGCTTGTCACGTTAGTTCGAAAGCGTTGCCGGGACTTGTATGCTTCCGACACCGACTCGTCTATTTTCGACACTGGCCTGCGGGCATGCGCACGGACAGCGCGTTTCGTTCGGCGTTGGCGCCACGGTGTGCCACCTCGCGTTACGGTTGCTCCGTTCGCGCGGCTGGCGCGTCGAAACGGGCCACCGTCGGGAATGCAAAGCCGTCTGCCAGGCGCCCAAACAACCTCACTTGCCACATCGCCGCCAACGGACGAAGACACGCGTGGAGATGGATGGAGCAGGACATAGGTCATCAGGCACTTCATGACCAAGTCGCGAAGCGCCGTTACCCTCTTGGCTCAGCAACGATTCAAATGTCCGGTTGAGGGTCTCCATAATGCCAAATGACCATCCCCCACGCCGTGCGCTGCGGCCCAGGCATAGGCGCCCCGGCCTCGACATGAACCGGATCCTTCACGGCCGGGCTTTGCCAGTAGCCGGTGCGCGGACAAGGCTCTCCGGGCAGGACCCGTAGCCTCGGTTGCGCGACAGGCTTGGGGAAGTAAGCTTCCTCCTCCGCCGGAATGCTGCCGTCCTGGTAACGCTTGTCTTCCCACAGCAGCCGCCAGCGCACCTCATGCTCGTCGTTCGACCCTTCCAACAGGTACTTGTGGGCAATACTGCCTTTGAGGAAGTAGCTCGGACAGCCCACCTTGCCGGACGGAAACCACGGCTCCCAGATACCCTCGACAGGAATCTCCTGGTCGCTGTAGATCTCACCGCTTGCGGATTCGTTCTTCGGCGGACAGGGAGGAAGCGATGCGGGATAGGTGCGACCGGGTGGCCAATACCGCCAAGCCGGAAGGGGCGCATTTTCGAACATGGATTCATAGGTCCAATGCTCAAATACGCGGGTCCCGCCATCCGCACGTGTTCCGTATGCAAGCATCCCGATATAACCGAATCCGGCCGTGCACTTGAGCGCATAGCAAATCAATCTCTCGATCCACACCCCCTCCGCGAACCCGGTGGCATACACCGGGTCCGAAAAATTGGTGTCCTTCAGTCCCAGTGAATGAAAAAACGGATCGTATTTCCGGCCGATTTCAGTTGCACTCCGCCCAAACAAAAGCTCACCGCCCTTCTCGCTACCCGTGATGAGCGCAGCGTAAGCCGATCTCTTGTCGGCACCGTGCCGTAATGTCTCAATGCCGTGATCCATCCTCGCCAACGCATTCAGGAAATCGCTGACGTACGCTGCCTCCAGTTCCTCCTGATTTGGGCTCGGCGTATCCAATTGCTTCGCATACGCGCGGAGGAAATCCCGGAACAGGCCAACGGCATGATCCAGGAATGTAACGCTGGTCCATTTCTTGAGCAGGTGGAACGCTTTGGCGCGCGCATCCAGTTCCTGCTCGGGCGTCATGGTCAGCGTGTTCAGCATCATGGGTTCCGTTCTTCCGTCAATTGTGTTCCGACATCGGCTTCTGCTCGCCGTTCATAGCCTTACGCCACCGTACACCATCCCCCGCTTGCCATCCCCACCCGAACCCCTGTAGAATTGCGCGTTCTGCGGGCGTCGTATAATGGCCATTACCTCAGCTTCCCAAGCTGATGACGTGGGTTCGATTCCCATCGCCCGCTCCACTTTCCGGCTGCACGGCAGCCTGCGCATAAGCCGCCTCGTCGAAGGCGGCTTTTTTGTACCATGTGCCGGTTCACCGCGCGCACTGCTGCGCGCATCGGGCCCTCGCCCGCAACCGAGCCTTTCTCTGTACCGATGATGCACGACGATCCGAACGAAGCCGGCCTGCCGCCGCATGACGACGCCATTCCCGACGAAGCCGCCGACGGCGCCGACGAAGTCAACCCGCTGCACCACCGCCGCATCCGCAGCTTCGTCACGCGCGCAGGCCGCGTATCGACCGGCCAGCGCCGCGCGCTCGACGAATTCGGCCCGCGCTTCGTCGTCCCGTATGCGCCGGAGATGCCCGACTGGAATGCGGTGTTCGGCCGCAGCGCGCCCCGCATCCTCGAGATCGGCTTCGGGATGGGCGCCTCGACCGCGGAAATCGCCGCGCACCGGCCCGGCGACGACTTCCTCGGCGTCGAGGTGCACGAACCGGGCGTCGGCGCGCTGCTGAAGCTGATCGGCGAGCAGAACCTGCCGAACATCCGCATCATCCAGCACGACGCCGTTGAAGTGCTCGAGCACATGCTCGCGCCGGAAAGCCTCGACGGCGTGCACATCTTCTTCCCCGATCCGTGGCACAAGGCGCGTCACCACAAGCGCCGGCTGATTCAGCCGCCGCTGGTCGCGCATCTCGCGTCGCGCCTGAAGCCCGGCGCGTACCTGCATTGCGCGACCGACTGGCAAAACTACGCGGAACAGATGCTGGAAGTGCTCGGCGCGGAACCGACGCTCGAGAACACGGCCGCCGACTACGCGCCGCGCCCCGACTACCGCCCGGTGACGAAGTTCGAACGGCGCGGGCTGCGGCTCGGCCACGGTGTGTGGGACCTCGTATTCCGCAAGCGCGCAGGCTGAAGCATTGAGCCGCGGCAGCGCACGTCGCCCTGCCCCGGATGACAAAACGGCCCGACCGGCATCTGCCGATCGGGCCGTTTCCTTATCGGAAGCCCGCGCGCCTCCGGGTTGACATCACGCCCAGTTCAGCCAGCCGCTGTAGCCGACCAGCAGCACGAACAGCCCGAACGCGATCCGGTACCACGCGAACACCGTGAAGTCGTGCGTCGCGACGTAGCGCAGCAGCCAGCGCACGCACACGAACGCGCTGACGAACGCCGCGACGAGCCCGAGTGCGAACAGGCCGAGCGAATCGACGGTGAACGCCTGCCAGTCCTTGACGGTTTCATAGAGCGTCGCGCCGAAGATGATCGGAATCGCGAGGAAGAACGAGAATTCGGTCGCGACGCGCCGATCGAGGCCGAACAGCATCCCGCCGATGATCGTCGAACCCGACCGCGACATGCCGGGCACCAGCGCGAAGCACTGCGCGAGGCCGACCTTGAGCGCATCGAGCGGCGTCAGCGCATCGACCGACAATACGCGCGGCGGCTCGCGGCGTTCGCGCTGCCGCGCCTCGGCCCACAGGATGATCGCGCCGCCGACGACGAGCGCGAACGCGACGGGCACCGGCGAGAACAGCACGGCCTTGATCTTCTTCTCGAACAGGAGACCGAGCGCGACCGCGGGAATCGTCGCGATCACGACGTTCAGCGTGAAGCGCCGCGCGTCGGGCCGGCTCGGCAGCCCGGACACGATGGACGCGATCCGTTGCCGGTACTCCCAGCAGACCGCGAGGATCGCGCCGAACTGGATCACGACGTCGAAGGTCTTTGCGTGCGAATCGTTGAAATTCAGGAAGCTGCCCGCGACGATCAGGTGGCCGGTGCTCGACACCGGCAGGAATTCCGTCAGCCCCTCGACGACGCCGAGGATCAATGCCTTGCAGATCAGGATCCAGTCCATTCGTGGCCCAACTCCGAAATGGTCGTAAGAAAGGGCCACCTCTCCACGCGCGGCCCGCCCGGCCGCGCGCGGTACGTCGTCATTTTTCGACGATCGCCACGCGTATGCCGTTTGTAAGAATCGTAATTGTACCGGGTTCGTAGTTCACGCCGGCAAATTGCAGTTGTTCGGGCTTGAACGTGTAGATCGGATAGTTGGTCAGCACCTGCGTCGCGAGCAGGCCGGCGGCCGCGCCGACCTGCTGCGCGTACATCTGCGCGTCGCCGTCGAGCACGAGGCTGTCGACGGCCGGCGCCTTCAGCACGACCGAGCGGCTCGGCGCGTCATACGCGAGCTGGCCCGACACGGTGAACTTGCCGCTGACGGGCGCGCGCAGGAACGGGCTCGCGAAATGCGCGTCGAGCTGCACGGCGACGCGGTTCTGGTCGGGCAGCAGGTTGACGGCCGGGTTCGCGAGCGACACGTCGACGACCTGCGCGACCGTCTTCTGGTACGGGAACTTGCGCGCGACGGCTTTCTGCACGTCGCCGCGCGAGAACGTGTAGTGATCGGGGATGAACGGGAACGTCGACGCGCAGGCGGCAAGCGAAAGCGTCACGCCGATGGCGCCGACGGAGACGGCGAGAAAACGGCGCCGGCCGGGCGCGCAAGGTGCGGTCATGCTGAACAATCTCCTGTATGCGACGGCTGGGTCGCGGCCTCGAGGCGCGTGAGCCACGCGAGCGCGTCGTCGCGCGACGCGCCGCACATGTCGGCGGACGGCTGCAGCCCGGAACAGCATGCAGGCCGCTCGGGCCGGCCGAAAATCTGGCAGCGCAGGTCGTCGCCGAGTTGCACGCAGCGCACGCCGGCCGGCTTGCCGTCGGGCATGCCCGGAATCGGGCTGGAAATCGACGGCGCGATGCAGCACGCGCCGCAGCCCTCGCGGCACGCATGCGGCGGCGGGACAACGGCGGGCGCCGGGCGGACAGGCATTTCGACGGACACTCGGCTCTCTCGAACGAACAACACAAAACGGTGCAGCAACCGGACGCGGTGTCCGGCAGCCCCACCCCGCATTGTGCCATCGCCGGCTGCGACGTTATTACACAATGCAGCCGAATCGCGCGTTTATATACTCGAAAGCATCTAAAAAGCGCGAGACCGTCATGAGTTCTGGTTCTGCCGACACAATGTTCCGTCCCGATTTGCTCGCGAAATACGGCGCGAACGGGCCGCGCTATACGTCATACCCCACCGCGCTGCAGTTTCGCGACGATTTCGACCCGGCCGACTACGTGCGCGCGGCCAGCGACCCCGGCGCATCGTCGAGCGAGCTGTCGCTGTACGTCCACATCCCGTTCTGCAACACCGCGTGCTTCTACTGCGGCTGCAACAAGATCGCGACCAACAACCACCGCCGCGCGCGCCCGTATCTCGACCAGCTCAAGCGCGAGATGGCGCTGCAGGCCGCGCTGTTCGATCCGGCACGTCCCGTCACGCAACTGCACTGGGGCGGCGGTACGCCGACCTTCCTGTCCGACGACGAAACGGCCGAGCTGATGGCGGCCACCCGCGAGCACTTCGCGCTCGCGCCGGACGCCGACGCCGAGTTCTCGATCGAGATCGACCCGCGCACGGTCACGCCGGCGACGCTCGTGCACCTGCGCACGATCGGCTTCAACCGGCTGAGCCTCGGCGTGCAGGATTTCGATCCGGTCGTGCAGCAGGCGATCAACCGCATCCAGCCGGTCGCGATGACGGCCGACCTGCTCCGTGCCGCGCGCACAACGGGCTTCCATTCGGTCAGCGTCGACCTGATCTACGGCTTGCCGCACCAGACGGTCGCCGTGTTCGCACGCACGCTCGAAACGATCATCGAACTCGCGCCCGACCGGCTGTCGGTGTTCGGCTACGCGCACATGCCGCACCTGTTCAAGATGCAGCGGCAGATCGACGACGCGACGCTGCCGCCGCCCGCCACGCGCATCGCGCTGCTCGGCCTCGCGATCGACATGCTGACGTCGGCCGGCTACGTGTACATCGGGATGGACCACTTCGCGCGGCCGTCCGACGAGCTCGTGCGTGCGCAACGCAACGGCACGCTGCAGCGCAATTTCCAGGGCTACAGCACGCGCGCGGATACCGATCTCGTCGGGTTCGGCGCGTCGTCGATCGGCAAGGTCGGCGACGTCTATGCGCAAAACGCGAAGGATCTGCCCGCGTATGGCGCAGCCCTCGACGCGGGCCGGCTGCCGATCGCGCGCGGCGTGCGGCTCACGCCCGACGACCGGCTGCGCCGCGACGTGATCACGCAACTGATGTGCAACCTCGAACTGCCGTTCTCGCATGTCGAGGCTGCGCACGGCATCCGCTTCGCCGATCATTTCGCGCGCGAGCTCGACGCGCTGCGCCCGTTCGAGCGCGACGGGCTGCTGACGATCGCGGGTGACCGCCTGACGATCCATCCGGCCGGCCGGATGGTCGTGCGCAACATCGCGATGGCGTTCGACGCGTATCTCGGCCAGACGCCGCGGCAACGCTACTCGCGCACGGTCTGACGCCCTGGCCGGCCGCACGCGGGCGGCCGGTTTGATACAGTGTGGAGTTCACGCTCCGCCAGAACCCGCACGATGCGCACCACCAAAGCGACCTACGCGGTCGAACGCCTGAAAACCCGCTCCGGCAACCCGCAATTCGCGGCCGTCGCGATGGCGGGCGGCCTGTTCTATCTCGTCGACCGCTCCGGCGGCACCAGCGAAAAGCGCTGCGAGCCGCTGCCGCTCGACGAGTTCGTCAAGTTCGTCGACGAATTCGGCCCCAAAAAGCCGCGCAAGGCGAGCAAGCTCGACCTCGCATTCGAGGCGCAGATCAAGAAGAGCAAGGGGTAAAGGTCTGTTGCAGGCCGCCTGAAGGCTTGGCGGCCGCCCCGTTTGGTACAATCACGAAGTTTCTCTATCCCCGCTGATGGCCGACCAGGCTGCGTGACCACACCATGAATATCGAAAACGCGCGTTTCAACATGATCGAACAACAGATCCGGCCGTGGGACGTGCTGGATCTCGACGTCCTGGGCCTGCTGTCGATCGTCAAGCGTGAAAACTACGTGCCGGCCGAATACCGCGATATCGCGTTCGCCGACCTCGAACTGCCGCTGCCCGGCGGCCGCAGCAAGATGCTGTTCCCCCGCGTCGAAGCGCGCGTGCTGCAGGAACTGACGGTCAAGAAGCACGAGAACGTGCTGCTGATCGGCGCGGGCTCGGGCTACCTGGCGGCGCTGTTCGCCCATCGCGCGCAGCACGTGACGGCGGTCGAAATCGATCCGGCGATCGCGAAGTTCGCGGAAGACAACCTCCGCAACGACGGCGTGACCAACGCGGAAGTCGTGCTCGGCGACGGTTCGCGCGGCTGGGCCGGCAAGGCGCCGTACGACGTGATCTGCGTCGCGGGCGGCCTGCCCGTCGTGCCGCAGGAAATGCTCGAACAGCTGAAGGTCGGCGGCCGCCTGTCGGCGTTCGTCGGCGGCCGTCCGGTGATGAAGGCGCAGATCATCACGCGCATCGACGACAAGCAGTACCGCGTCGCCGACGTGTTCGAAACCTACATCGACCACCTCGTCAACGCGATCGAGCCGTCGCGCTTCAAGTTCTGAGCGGCGGAGCCTCCATGCAGATCCTGACACCCGCGATGCTCGCGGAATGGCTCGGCGACACGGCGCGCCCCGCGCCGGTCGTGCTCGACGTGCGCGAGCCGTGGGAAATCGCGACCGCGCAGATCGCCGGCAGCGTATCGATCCCGATGCAGCAGATCCCCGCGCGCAGCGAAGAGCTCGACGACGAAGCGGAAATCGTCTGCGTGTGCCATCACGGCATGCGCAGCGCGCAGGTCGCGATGTTCCTCGAATCGCGCGGCTTCACGAAGCTGTACAACCTGCAGGGCGGTATCGACGCGTGGTCGCGCGACGTCGATCCGGCCGTGCCGCGTTACTGATCTTTCCGGCGGCGCATCGCGCGTCGCCCGCCATCCTGATCCGCCGAACGGGCGCGCATTGCGCGCCCGTTTCTCTTTCCCGCCCTACTCCGTTTCCTTCAGCGCGTCGGCGACGATCGCGAACAGCTCGGTGATCTGCGCGTCGTCGATGATGAGCGGCGGCGAGAACGCGAGGATGTCGCCCGTATAGCGGATCATCGCGCCCTTCTGATAGCACTTGACGAACACGTCGTACGCGCGTGCACCCGGCTTGCCGTCGCGCGGCGCCAGCTCGACACCGCCGACGAGGCCGAGATTGCGCACGTCGATCACGTGCCGCGCGTCCTTCAGCTTGTGGATCTCGCGCTCGAACACGGGCGCCATCTGCGCGGCGCGCTCGAACAGCCGCTCGCGCTCGTACAGGTCGAGCGTCGCGCACGCGGCGGCGGCCGCGAGCGGGTGCCCCGAATACGTATAACCGTGGAACAGCTCGATGCCGGCCGGCGCGCCGCTCACGATCGTGTCGTGAATGGCGTCGCTCGCCGCGACCGCGCCCATCGGCACGGCCGCGTTGTTCGTGCCTTTCGCCATCGTCAGCAGGTCGGGCGTCACGTTGAAGTACTGCGCGGCGAACGGCGCGCCGAGCCGCCCCCAGCCCGTGATGACCTCGTCGAAGATCAGCAGGATGCCGTGCTTGTCGCACAGCGCGCGCAACCGTTCGAGATAGCCCTTCGGCGGGATCAGCACGCCCGTCGACCCCGCGACCGGTTCGACGATCACCGCGGCGATCGTCGATGCATCGTGCAGCGCGACGATCCGCTCGAGTTCGTCGGCGAGGTGCGCGCCCCACGCCGGCTGCCCCTTCGAGAATGCGGCTTCCTTGATGTTCAGCGTATGCGGCAGGTGGTCGACCGACGGCAGCAGCGCGCCCGAATACGCCTTGCGGTTCGGCGCAATCCCGCCGACCGAGATGCCGCCGAAGCCGACACCGTGATAACCGCGCTCGCGGCCGATGAAGCGCGTGCGCTGCGCTTCGCCGCGCGCGCGGTGATACGCGAGCGCGATCTTCAGCGCGGTGTCGACCGCCTCCGAACCCGAGTTCGTGAAGAAGATGTGATCGAGGCCGGCCGGCGTATGGCGCGCGATGCGCGTCGCCGCTTCGAACGCCTTCGGGTGGCCCATCTGGAAGGTCGGCGCGAAATCCATCTCCTCGGCCTGCGCGTTGATCGCCGCGACGATCTCGTCGCGGCAGTGCCCGGCGTTCACGCACCAGAGCCCCGCGGTGCCGTCGAGTATGCGCCGGCCGTCGTGCGACGTGTAATACATCCCTTTCGCGGACACCAGCAGCCGCGGCGCGTCCTTGAACTGGCGGTTGGCGGTAAACGGCATCCAGAACGCCGACAGGTCGGGCGTGTTCGCTTGCGGTTGACTCATGGTGGCTCCTCGGTGGGTTCGGGCGGCGCGGCATGGCGCTGCACCGGCGTGATGCGAAGACAGGGGGCATGGCAGACCGAACACCGAGTGTAAGCACCGGAACGGGGAACCACAATCGTGCACCATTTGCGCCCGCGAACCTGCACCGCAACGGACCGCGCATGCTGCACGACGCATCACGCGCACCACCCCATCGCCCCGCGCAGGCACGCAGGACGTGCATCCGCGCGACTGGCACATGCCTTGCGTTACCCCATGGCCGGCGCCGTTACGGCGCACGCCTATCCAACATGACAAGGGGATCCCGATGAAACGTCGCAGTCTGTTGAAGTTCGGTTCGATGGCCGGTGCGCTCGCGCTGGCGGGCAAGAGTCCGTTCGTGCACGCAGCCGATGCAGGCACCGGCCCGATCAAGGTCGGCATCCTGCACTCGCTGTCGGGCACGATGGCGATCTCCGAAACGTCGCTGAAGGACACGGCGCTGATGACGATCGCCGACATCAACAAGAGCGGCGGCGTGATGGGCCGCAAGCTCGAGCCCGTGGTGGTCGATCCCGCGTCGAACTGGCCGCTGTTCGCCGAAAAGGCGCGCCAGTTGCTCACGCAGGACAAGGTCGCGTGCGTGTTCGGCTGCTGGACGTCGGTGTCGCGCAAGTCCGTGCTGCCGGTGTTCGAGGAACTGAACGGGCTGCTCTACTACCCGGTGCAGTACGAAGGCGAGGAAATGTCGCGCAACGTGTTCTACACGGGCGCCGCGCCGAACCAGCAGGCGATTCCGGCCGTCGAGTACCTGATGAGCGCCGAAGGCGGCGGCGCGAAGCGCTTCTTCCTGCTCGGCACCGACTACGTGTATCCGCGCACGACCAACAAGATCCTGCGTGCGTTCCTGAAATCGAAGGGCGTGAAGGACGCGGACATTCAGGAGGTCTACACGCCGTTCGGCCACAGCGATTACCAGACCATCGTCGCGAACATCAAGACCTTCTCGCAGGGCGGCAAGACGACCGTGATCTCGACGATCAACGGCGATTCGAACGTGCCGTTCTACAAGGAACTCGGCAACCAGGGGATCAAGGCGACCGACGTGCCGGTCGTCGCGTTCTCGGTCGGCGAGGAAGAGCTGCGCGGGATCGACACGAAGCCGCTCGTCGGCCACCTTGCCGCGTGGAACTACTTCATGTCGGTGAAGAACCCGACCAACACGAAATTCAAGGACCAGTTCGCCGCGTGGGTAAAGGCGAACAACCTGCCGGGCGGCGCGAAGCGCGTGACCAACGATCCGATGGAAGCGACCTACGTCGGCATCCATATGTGGAAGCAGGCCGTCGAGAAGGCGAAGAGCACCGACGTCGACAAGGTGCGCGTCGCGATGATTGGCCAGAGCGTCGCCGCGCCGTCGGGCTTCACGCTCGCGATGGACGGCAACCACCACCTGCACAAGCCGGTGATGATCGGCGAAATCCGCGGCGACGGGCAATTCAACGTCGTGTGGAAGACCAAGACCGCGGTGCGCGCGCAGCCGTGGAGCCCGTTCATCGCGGGCAACCAGGGCAAGCCGGACATCGTCACGTCGATCCCGGCATTCCTGCGCCGGCAGCGCGCGGCGCTCGCCTGACGCGATGCGGGGTATCGCGCACCGGCGCGATGCCCCGCTCGTTCGCAGGTGCGGATGCACGGGCCGCGATTGCCGTGATGAACCGCAATCGCCTCCGCAACGCCGCATGAATTCGCTTCTCCACGCCCGACAGGATTTCCCGATGCCTATACGCTTTCGCCGAGCCGCCGTCGCGATCGTCGCGTGCGCCGCTCTCGCGGGCGGGTTGCCGCGCGCCGCGTTCGCACTGACGGCCGCCGATACCGCCGCGCTCGCCGGCGACGACTTCGACGCGAAGACGACCGCGATCGAACGGCTCGCCGCCGATACCGATCCGCGCGCGGTCGCGCTGCTCAACGCGCTGTCAACCGGCGACGCGCTCGCGACCGGCGACGGCCGCCTGCTGATCCAGACCGGCGACACCGCGCACGACGCGCTCACGCAGGCCGCGACACCGGCAGGCGACGCGCAGCCCGTGATGCTGAACAACCTGCTGCGCACGAAGATCGCGGGCGCACTGTCGGGGCTCGCGCTCGCATCGCCCGATGTCGCCGCGCGACGCGACGCGATCGATGCGCTGCTGAAGTCGCCGGACCCGGCACTCAAGTCGATGATCGACCGCGCCCGCGCGAAAGAAACCGACCCCTCGTTGAAGCGCCGCCTCGACGCCCTGTGGGCGATCGCCGCATTGCACGACGCCGACCCGGCGAAGCGTCTGGAAGCCGTGCAAGTAGTAGCCGCACGCCATGATCTCGACATGATCGAACAGTTGCGCCCGCTCGTCGCGAAGAACGCCGACGGCAGCTACGCGGAACCCGACGCACGCGTGCGCGACGCCGCGCAACAGGGGCTCGACGCACTGCACGCGCTGCAGCGCCGCGGCGAGATCGTCGGCACGCTGTTCGCGGGCCTGTCGCTCGGCAGCGTGCTGCTGCTCGCCGCGCTCGGCCTTGCGATCACGTACGGGCTGATCGGCGTGATCAACATGGCGCACGGCGAATTCCTGATGATCGGTGCGTACGCAACCTATGTCGTGCAGACGCTGATCCAGCGTTATGCGCCGGCCGCGTTCGACTGGTATCCGCTCGTCGCCGTGCCCGCTTCGTTCGCGGCGGCCGCGCTCGTCGGCATCGTCCTCGAACGGCTCGTGCTGCGCCACCTGTACGGCCGCCCGCTCGAGACGCTGCTCGCGACGTTCGGCGTGAGCCTGATCCTGATCCAGGCGACGCGCATGCTGTTCGGCGCGCAGAACGTGCAGGTCGTGAACCCGTCGTGGATGAGCGGCGGCGTGACCGTGATGCAGAACCTGATCCTGCCGTACAACCGGCTCGCGATCCTCGCGTTCGCGCTCGCGGTGGTGTTCGTCGCGTGGGCCGTCCTGACGAAGACGCGGCTCGGCCTGTTCGTGCGCGCGGTCACGCAGAACCGCCGGATGGCCGCGTGCGTCGGCGTGAAGACCGCGCGCGTCGACGCGTATGCGTTCGCGTTCGGCGCGGGCATCGCCGGCCTCGGCGGCTGCGCGCTGTCGCAGATCGGCAACGTGGGCCCCGACCTCGGCCAGAACTACATCATCGATTCGTTCATGGCGGTCGTGCTCGGTGGCGTCGGGCAGATCGCCGGCACCGTGCTGGGCGGTTTCGGGCTCGGCCTCGCGAGCAAGGCGATCGAGCCGTTCTGGGGCGCCGTGCTCGCGAAGATCGCGGTGCTCGTGATGATCGTGCTGTTCATCCAGAAACGTCCGCAGGGCATGTTCGCCCCGAAGGGCCGCAGCGCGGAGGCATGACATGACTACCCTGACCGATACGCTGCCGGATCGCCCGGCCGCCGCTACACCGCCCTCCTCCGCACGCACCGCAGACGGTTTCGCGCTCGGCCTGCCGCCGCGCCCCGCGCTGCTGTCGCGCCGCGCGTGGCTCGCGCTCGTCGCGCTGTGCATCGCGATCGGCATCGGCGTGCCGCTCGCCGCGCTCGTCGCGCCCGAATCGAGCGCGTTCCATCTGTCGGCTTACGCGATGACGCTCGCCGGCAAGCTGATGTGCTACGCGATCGCCGCGCTCGCGCTCGATCTCGTCTGGGGTTACTGCGGAATCCTGAGCCTCGGCCACGGGCTGTTCTTCGCGCTCGGCGGCTACGCGATCGGCATGTACCTGATGCGCGAGATCGGCCGCGACGGCAAGTACGGCAGCGACCTGCCCGACTTCATGGTGTTTCTCGACTGGCACCAGCTGCCGTGGTACTGGAGCGGCACACAGCATCTCGCGTGGGCGCTCGCGCTCGTCGTGCTCGTACCGGCCGTGCTCGCGTGGGTGTTCGGCTTCTTCACGTTCCGCTCGCGCGTGAAGGGCGTGTACCTGTCGATCATCACGCAGGCGCTGACGTTCGCCGCGATGCTGCTGTTCTATCGCAACGAGACGGGCTTCGGCGGCAACAACGGCTTCACCGACTTCAAGCGCATCGCCGGTTTTCCGGTCACGTCGCCCGGCACGCGCACGGTGCTGTTGCTGCTGACGTTCGCGACGCTCGTGCTCGCGTTCGTCGCCGCGCGCGCGATCGTCACGAGCAAGCTCGGGCGCGTCGTCACCGCGGTGCGCGATGGCGAGACGCGGCTGATGTTCCTCGGCTACAGCCCGCTCGCGTACAAGCTGTTCGTATGGACCGTGTCGGCCGTGCTGTGCGGTATCGCCGGCGCGTTGTACGTGCCGCAGGTCGGCATCATCAACCCCGGCGAGATGTCGCCCGGCAACTCGATCGAGATGGCGATCTGGGTCGCGGTGGGCGGGCGCGGCACGCTGATCGGGCCGATCGTCGGCGCATTCGCGGTGAACGGCGCGAAGAGCCTGTTTACCGCGTACTTCGCCGAGTACTGGCTGTTCTTCCTCGGCCTGATCTTCGTGCTCGTGCCGCTGCTGCTGCCGCGCGGGATCATGGGCCTCGTCGAAACCGTGCTCGCGAAGGGGAAACGCGCATGAACGGAACCGCCCTCTACCAGTTCACGCCGCCGCCCGAGGACGAGCTGCTGGCCGTCAGCGGCACCGCATCGATGGGCCGCGTCGTGCCGCCGGGCATCGACACGTCGCACGGCACGATCCTCTACCTCGAGGATATCGAAGTCAGCTTCGACGGCTTTCGCGCGCTCAACAAGCTGTCGCTCGCGATCGACGCGGGCGAGCTGCGCTGCGTGATCGGCCCGAACGGCGCGGGCAAGACGACGATGATGGATGTCATCACCGGCAAGACGCGCCCCGATTCGGGCAACGTGTTTCTCGGCCAGACGCTCGACCTCGCGCGAATGAGCGAGCCCGAGATCGCGCGCGCGGGCATCGGCCGCAAGTTCCAGAAGCCGACCGTGTTCGAGCAGCATCCGGTGTGGGAAAACCTCGAGCTCGCGATGCAGACCGACAAGGGCTGGCTCGCGTCGCTGCGCGCGCGGCTCGACCGCTCGGCGCAGGCGAAGATCGAGGAGACGCTCGCGCTGATCGGCCTCGAAAGCCATGCGTTTCGCACGGCCGGCGAGCTGTCGCACGGGCAGAAGCAGCGGCTCGAGATCGGCATGCTGCTGATGCAGCGCCCCGCGCTGCTGCTGCTCGACGAGCCGGCGGCCGGGATGACCGACCACGAGACGATGGAACTCGCCGAGCTGCTGAACACGCTGCGCGGCACCTGCTCGATGATGGTCGTCGAGCACGACATGGATTTCGTCGCGGCGCTCGCGGGCGACACGGGCCGCGTGACGGTGATGGCCGAAGGCGCGGTGCTCGCGCAAGGCACGCTCGACCAGGTCAAGCGCGACGACGCGGTGATCGGGTCCTACCTCGGACGATGATGCGATGCTGAAGATCGATGCACTGAACCAGTACTACGGCGGCAGCCATATCCTGCGCAACGTGAGCCTTGCCGCCGACGACGGCAAGCTCACCGTGCTGCTCGGCCGCAATGGCGTCGGCAAGAGCACGCTGCTGCGCTGCCTGATGGGCGTCGTCGCCGCGAAAAGCGGCACCGTGTCGTGGCGCGGCACCGCGCTCGGCGCGATGCCGCCGTATGCGCGCGTCGCGGCCGGGCTCGCGTACGTGCCGCAGGGCCGCGACATCTTTCCGCGGCTGACCGTCGAGGAGAACCTGCTCGTCGGCGCGGCGAGCCGGAAGGCGCCGTCGAAGGTGCCCGACCGCATCTACGACCTGTTCCCGGTGCTGAAGGACATGCGCGCGCGGCGCGGCGGCGACCTGTCGGGCGGCCAGCAGCAGCAACTCGCGATCGGCCGTGCGCTGATGAGCGAACCGCAGCTGCTGATCCTCGACGAGCCGACCGAGGGCATCCAGCCGTCGATCATCCAGGACATCGGCCGCACGCTGCGCCAGCTCGTCGACGAATCGGGGATGACGGTGCTGCTGGTCGAGCAGTATTACGATTTCGCGCGCTCGATCGCGGACCAGTACTGGGTGATGAGCCGCGGCGAAATCGTCGCGGGCGGTGACGCGCGGGACATGGAAACGAACGGCGTGCGCGAGTTGATCGCGGTGTGAGACGCAGTGCGGCAGCGGGCACGGGCGGCCGGTTCGCGGTTCAACCGAAACCGGCCCTATCACCGAACGCGGCATCTGCATTATTGTTCCGGTAGCATCCACGTTCTTCGCGCCCGCTTTCCTCCGTCCGCCACGTTTCCCGTTCGCAGCCGATGTCCGCCCCCGATTCCCACGCCCCGCTGTCCCGCCCCGCCGCCGTCGCCAAGTCGTGGCGCGGCCGTCTCGAACTCGGCTTCGAGCGGCACGGCGCGCGCACGACGCTCGTGCACCGGCTGCACGACGGACCGCTGCGCGTGCAGCGGCCGCTGTACCCGGAAGGCGACGCGATCTGCCACGCGGTGATCGTCCACCCGCCGGGCGGCGTCGCGGGCGGCGACCGGCTCGACATCGACATCGCGCTCGGCGACGGTACGCACGCGGTGCTGACGACGCCCGGCGCGACCAAGTGGTACAAGTCGAACGGCCTCGACGCGACACAGCGCATCGGCATGACGGTCGGCGAGAACGCGAAGCTCGACTGGCTGCCGCAGAACAACCTGTTCTTCGACGCGGCACACGCATCGCTCGACTTCACGGTGACGCTCGGCGCGGGCGCGAGCGCGATCGGCTGGGATGCGACGCAGCTCGGCCGGCAGGCGGCCGGCGAAACCTGGTCGGCGGGCCGCATCGCGTCGACCTCGGCGCTCGTCGATGCCGACGGCCGGCCGCTGTGGACCGAGCGCGCGCTGCTCGACGCACACGACCCGCTGCGCGGCGCGTTGCAGGGCCTGGCCGGCTTTCCCGTGTACGGCACGCTGTGGGCCGCCGGCGCCGCGTGCGACGCCGCGCTCGCCGAATCGCTCGCCGCGCGGATGCCGTTCGACGACACGCTGCGCGCGGGCGCGACCTGCGTCACGCCCGGCGTCGTGCTCGTGCGCGCGCTGTCGACGTCGATGGAAGCGTTGCAGCGTCATTTCATCGACTGCTGGCTGCAGTTGCGGCCGATCGTGCACGGCGTCGACGCACGGCCGCTGCGCCTCTGGCAAACCTGATCCCGTTCGTCCGACGCACCGTTTCGGCGCAGCGCCGCCTCCGGCGGTGCACGCCGTTCATGCGCCGCGCACCACGAACGCGCATCGCACCGCCCGCCACGGGCATGGCACGCGCCTTGCTGCTTACATAACCGATACACGCCGCACGCCAAACAGCGCGGTGCTACGATGAACCGCGCGTGCGCCCGGGTGTGAGCGCACCGATAAAAATTACGTTTTCCTGAACGTTTGCCTTCATGAAACTGACTCCCCGAGAAAAGGACAAGCTGCTGATCTTCACGGCAGCGCTGCTGGCTGAACGCCGTCGCGCGCGCGGATTGAAGCTCAACTATCCGGAGGCGGTCGCCTTCATTACCGCCGCGCTGATGGAAGCCGCGCGCGACGGCAAGACCGTCGCCGAGGTGATGCACTACGGCACGACGCTGCTCACGCGCGACGACGTGATGGACGGCGTGCCGGAGATGATTCCCGACATCCAGGTCGAGGCGACCTTCCCCGACGGCACGAAGCTCGTGACCGTCCATCATCCGATTCCGTGAGGCAGCGCATGATCCCCGGCGAAATCCTCACCGACGACGGCGACCACGAACTGAACGTGGGCCGCGAAACGCTGACGCTCGTCGTCGCGAACACCGGCGACCGCCCGGTGCAGGTCGGCTCGCACTATCACTTCTTCGAGGTCAACGACGCGCTGTCGTTCGATCGCGCGGCCGCACGCGGCTTCCGGCTCAACATCGCGGCCGGCACGGCCGTGCGCTTCGAGCCGGGCCAGACGCGCACCGTCGAGCTGGTCGCGCTCGCGGGCGATCGCGCCGTCTACGGTTTTCAGGGCAAGGTGATGGGGCCGCTCTGAGCGAAGCCTCACGTCCGTCTCTTCAGGAACAGCACGACATGACACTACGCTTGAGCCGCCGCGCGTACGCGGAAATGTTCGGGCCGACGACGGGCGACCGCGTCCGGCTCGCCGATACCGAACTGCTGATCGAAATCGAACGCGACTTCACGACCTACGGCGAGGAAGTGAAATTCGGCGGCGGGAAAGTGATCCGCGACGGCATGGGCCAGTCGCAGCGCGTGGCCGCCGACGTGCCCGACACGATCATCACGAACGCGGTGATCCTCGATCACTGGGGCATCGTGAAGGCCGACATCGCGATCAAGCACGGCCGCATCGCCGCGATCGGCAAGGCCGGCAACCCGGACATCCAGCCGGGCGTGACGATCGCGATCGGCGCCGCGACCGAAGTGATCGCCGGCGAAGGGCTGATCGTGACGGCGGGCGGCATCGACACGCACATCCACTTCATCAGCCCGCAGCAGATCGACGAGGCGCTCGCGTCGGGCGTCACGACGATGCTCGGCGGCGGCACGGGGCCGGCCACCGGCACCAACGCGACGACCTGCACGCCGGGGCCGTGGCACATGGAGCGGATGCTGCAGGCCGCCGACGGCTGGCCGATCAACCTCGGCTTCCTCGGCAAGGGCAACGCGAGCCTGCCGCAACCGCTCGTCGAGCAGATCGCGGCCGGCGCGATCGGCCTGAAGCTGCACGAGGACTGGGGCACGACGCCCGCCGCGATCGACAACTGCCTGTCGGTCGCCGACGACACCGACACGCAGGTCGCGATCCACACCGACACGCTGAACGAAGGCGGCTTCGTCGAATCGACGGTCGCCGCGTTCAAGGGCCGCACGATCCACACGTACCACACCGAAGGCGCGGGTGGCGGCCACGCGCCCGACATCCTGAAGGTGTGCGGCGAGGCGAACGTGCTGCCGTCGTCGACCAACCCGACGCGTCCGTACACGATCAACACGCTCGACGAACACCTCGACATGCTGATGGTGTGCCATCACCTCGATCCGTCGATCGCCGAGGATCTCGCGTTTGCCGAATCGCGGATCCGCCGCGAAACGATCGCGGCCGAGGACATCCTGCACGATCTCGGCGCGCTGTCGATGCTGTCGTCCGATTCGCAGGCGATGGGCCGCGTCGGCGAAGTGATCATCCGCACCTGGCAGACCGCGCACAAGATGAAGGTGCAGCGCGGCGCGCTGCCCGAGGACGGCGCGCGCAACGACAACTTCCGCGCGAAGCGCTACGTCGCGAAATACACGATCAACCCGGCGCTCACGCACGGGATCGCGCACGAAGTCGGCTCGATCGAGCCTGGCAAGTGGGCCGACCTCGTGCTGTGGGAGCCCGCGTTCTTCGGGATCAAGCCGTCGATGATCCTGAAGGGCGGGATGATCGCGGTCGCACAGATGGGCGACCCGAACGCGTCGATCCCGACGCCGCAGCCCGTCCACTACCGCGAGATGTTCGCGACGCGCGGCGGTGCGCTCGCGCGCACGTCGCTGACCTTCGTATCGCAGATGGCGGCCGACGCGGGCATCGCCGAGCGCTACGGCCTCGCGAAGCAGATCGTGCCCGTGCGCAACTGCCGCAACGTGACGAAGGCCGACATGATCCACAACGCGTGGCGCCCGTCGATCAGCGTCGACCCCGAAACCTACGACGTGATCGCCGACGGCCAGTTGCTCACCTGCGAACCGGCGACCGTGCTGCCGATGGCGCAGCGCTATTTCCTGTTCTGATTTTCGGTTTCTGCCTTATGCGCACCCTCGACAAACGCATTGCCCCGAACGTGAAACTCGCCGCGTCGCTCGTTGCGCGCGCACCGACCCTCACGCTCGCGTATGACGCCCGCTGCAAGAGCCGCCTCGCGGCGACGCTCGACACCGGCGAGGACGTCGCGGTCCTGCTGCCGCGCGGCACCGTGCTGCGCGACGGCGACGTGCTCGTCGCCGACGACGGCGCGCTCGTGCGCGTCGCCGCCGCGCCCGAAGCCGTGCTGCTCGTACGCGCGGCCGATCCGCTCACGCTGATGCGCGCCGCGTACCACCTCGGCAACCGTCACACGCCGGTCGAGATCGGCGACGGCTACCTGAAGCTCGAAGCCGATCCCGTGCTCGCGGACATGCTGCGCCGTCTTGGCACGCAGGTCGACACAGCGAACGCGCCGTTCCAGCCGGAAGCCGGCGCCTACGGCGGCGGCCACAAGCACGGGCACGACGCGACGTTCGCCGAGGATTACGCGCTCGCGCAGCAGGTGTTCGGCGAACACCACGGACACTCGCACGATCGCGATCACGATCACGATCACGATCACGATCACGATCACGATCACGATCATCAACATGGTCCCGGATGCGCGCACGGCCATGGCCATGACCACCACTGAACTCGTCGCGCTGCTGCACCTCGCATCGCCGGCGCTGCCGATCGGCGCGTACAGCTATTCGCAGGGCTTCGAAGCCGCGCTCGACGCGAACCTGATCCGCGACGCCGATTCCGCGCGCGACTGGATCGCGAGCGGCCTGACCGACGTGCTCGCGCACGGCGAGTTGCCGTTCCTCGCACACCAGCTCGCGCGCTGGCACGCACACGATGCGCCGGCGCTCGCCGCCGGGAACGCGTGGTATGTCGCCAGCCGCGAATCGGCGGAACTGCGCCGTGAGACCGAACAGATGGGCTGGTCGCTCGCGCAACTCTGCGCATCGCTCGAATGGGGCGATGCCGCGCGCCGCACGACGCTCGCATCGCTGTCGCCGATCGCGCTGCCGACCGCGTTCGCGTACGCGGCGGCCGCGCACGACGCCGGCGCCGACGCGACGCTCGCCGCGTACGCATTCGGCTGGGTCGAGAACCAGACGTCGGCCGCGCTGAAGGCCGTGCCGCTCGGCCAGCTCGCCGGGCAACGCATCATCGTCGCACTGCGCGGCGCGATCGATGCAGCCGTGCGTCGTGCGCTCGCGACGCCGCCCGACGCCATCAACACGTTCGCGCCGCAGCTCGGCATCCTGTCCGCGCGGCACGAAACCCAGTACTCGCGGTTGTTCCGCTCCTGACTACGACGCTACTCGCCATGAACGCTCCTGCTTCCTCCTCCGCCCGCCGCACGAAGAAACTGCCGCCGCTGCGCGTCGGCATCGGCGGCCCCGTCGGCTCCGGCAAGACCACGCTGCTCGAAATGCTGTGCAAGGCGATGCGCGACAAGTACGACCTCGTCGCGATCACGAACGACATCTATACGAAGGAAGACCAGCGGCTGCTGACGGTGGCGGGCGCGCTGCCCGAGGAGCGCATCATGGGCGTCGAGACGGGCGGCTGCCCGCACACGGCAATCCGCGAGGATGCGTCGATCAACCTCGAGGCCGTCGACCGGATGCTGTCGCGCTTTCCCGATGCCGACATCGTGTTCATCGAATCGGGCGGCGACAATCTCGCGGCAACCTTCAGCCCCGAGCTGTCGGACCTGACGATCTACGTGATCGACGTCGCGGGCGGCGAGAAGATTCCGCGCAAGGGCGGCCCCGGCATCACGAAGTCCGACCTGCTCGTGATCAACAAGACCGATCTCGCGCCGCTGGTCGGCGCGAACCTCGACGTGATGGCGTCCGACACGAAGAAGATGCGCGGCGAGCGGCCTTACGTGATGACGAACCTGAAGGCGCTCGACGGCGTCGCGGACGTGATCGCGTTCATCGAGAAGAAGGGGTTGCTGACGGTCTGAGCGTGAACGGCGCGGCGGCACACGAAGCCGCCACGCCTGCCCGCGCGGCATGGCGCCGCATGCCGTCTATTTGTCGGACGTGTCCTGCCCGTCCTGCATCGCGCGCTCGCCGCGTTCGGCGGGCGGCAGCAGTGCCGCGAGCACGTCGACCGTGCGCGCGGTCGCGCCGCGGTGACGCGACGCGAACGCCGCGCCGGCCGCGCCCATCGCGATGCGCCGCGCCTTGTCGGCGAACAGCGCGTCGAGCACGTGCGCGAGATCGAGCGGATCCTCGACCTGCAGCGCCGCACCGGCCGCAACCGCATCGGCGGTTGCCTGCGTGAAGTTGAACACATGCGGCCCCATCAGCACCGGCACACCGACCGCGCATGCTTCGATCAGGTTCTGGCCGCCGAGCGGCAGCAGGCTGCCGCCGATGAATGCGATGTCGGCGGCCGCGTAATATGCGCCGAGCTCCCCCATCGAATCGCCGAGCAGCACCGTCACGTCCTCCGGCAGCGCTGCGGCGGCCGGGTGGCCGGCCGCGAGCGCGGCCGTGTCGGCCGCCCACGTGGAGCGTCGCATGCACTTGAGCCCGCTGCGCTCGACCAGCGCCTCGACCTCCGCGAAACGCTGCGGATGACGCGGCACCAGCACCAGCAGCGCGCCGGGCGTGCGCATCGCCGCGAACGCCTGCAGCACCAGCGCCTCCTCGTTCTCGCGCGTGCTGGCGGCGACCCACACGGGCCGCGCGCCGATCGCATCGCGCCACGCATGGCCGCGCGCCGCCAGTTCCTGCGGCGTCGTCATGTCGAACTTCAGGTTGCCGAGCACGGCCACATTGCGCGCGCCGAGCGACGTCAGCCGCTCCGCGTCGGCCGGGCTCTGCGCGAGCACACGCGAGAAGCCGCCGAACACGTCGCGCGTCGCCGTGCCGAACTTCGCCGCGCGCCGGAACGAACGCGCGGACATCCGCGCATTGGTCAGCACGAGCGGCACGTCCGCGCGACGGCACTCGTCGATCAGCGTCGGCCACACCTCGGTTTCCATCACGAGGCCGAGCGTCGGCCGCCATGCGTGCAGGAAACGCCGCACCGCGCCGGGCATGTCGTACGGCAGGTAGCAGCGCAGCACGCGATCGCCGAAGATCTGCACGCCGGTCGCACGGCCGCTCGGTGTCATGTGTGTAAGCAGGATGCGTGCATCGGGGCGCACGCGCATCAGCGCGTCGATCAGCGGTTGCGCGGCGCGCGTCTCGCCGACCGATACCGCATGCACCCAGATCAGCGGCGCGCGATCGTCGCGCGAGCGGCCGGCTACATGGCCGAAGCGTTCGCCGATGTGCTCGCGGTAGCCGCGCTCCTTGCGCGAACGCACGTAGAGCCGAATGACCGCGACAGGCGCGACGAGCCACCACAGTGCGCGATAGATCGCCCTCAGCATGCGGCAGCCCTCGTATTGAATCGAAGCAGGTGTGCGCTCAAACCAGCGCCCTGCCCTGCAGGCGCTCGAGAATGCCGAGCGGCGCGCATTCGCGGCGGACCATCGCGTCGACCGGCAGGAAGAACGTCTGCTCGAGCATGAACTGGCCGGACATCACAGCGTGCGAAGTCTGGTCCGAGAAACATATCCACACGCAACCCGGCGGAAACGGCATCGTCTGCTGCGGGCTCGTCTTCTGGTAGTCGAGATCGGCCTTCATGCTGTCGTGCAGGTTCAGCATCAGGTGGTCGTACGCGCTGCGCGGCGACTTCGTCACGTGCAGCAGGTTCAGCAGCCACGCGGCGCCCGGCAACTGCGGCCGGATGTGCGGCAGGAAGCGCTTCGCGACGTCCTCGAACGGCTCGCCGACCCGCCACACGCGCGGCACGCCGGCCGGGTTCACGTTCGTGAACACGCGCAGGATGCGCTCGCCGTAATTCGGCCGCGACGGAAACGCATCGACGTGCAGCCGGCTGTCGTCCTTGCGCCACGACGTCTGGCGCGTCTCGACCTGCATCAGCCGCAGGCTCGTCGGCGCGACGCGCAGCTTGCCGCGGTATTCGGGAAACAGGCCGTCGACGAGCGTGCCGGCCTGCTGCTGGAAGCGCGCGACGAGCGCGCGCACGGCCGACTGCGTGACGCTGTCGCCGAGCACGCCGGCAAGCGCGCCGCCGTTCGGCGCGAGGCTGATGTTCTTGCGTTTCGGATCGGCGAGCGCCGGATCGAGCAGCGCTTCCTCGCCGCCTTCGATCGCGAAGCGCAGGTGCGGGAAATACAGCACCTTGCCTTCCTCGACGGCGGCCAGCAGCTGCTCGCGCGGCGCCGACAGGTTGTGTCCGCTCCAGTCGGCGGACGGGACTTCGATGATCTGGGATTCGCTCATGATCGGTTCGCGTGTGTGGCAGGCATGGCAAGCATGGCGGGAATTACAGGAGACCGAAGCCCGCGAGCGCCGACTTCACCTGCGCGATCGACGGGGGCTGCCCCGCCGTGCCGAGATTGACGACGTTCGGCGACCAGTAGCCGCCGGTGCGCCAGGCCGTCGCGAAATTGTACAGTTCGACCGTCGGACGCTTCAGCGCGGCCGCGATGTGAACCAGACCTGTATCAACCCCGACCGTCGCGGCCGCGCCGTCGATCAGACCGACCACGGCCGGCAGCGACAGCTTCGGCGGCACGATCGCTGCCGCGCCGAACTCCTTCGCGAGCCGCTCGCTGGTCGCGCGCTCCGCGTCGTTGCCCCACGGCAGCACCAGCGACGCGCCGCGCCGCACGAGCGCCTGGCCGAGCTCGATCCACGCGGCGTCCGGCCACTGCTTGTCGGCGCGCGACGTCGCATGGACGAACACCACGTACGGCACCGGCAGGTTCAGGCCGAGCGCGGCCACCGCGAGCGCCGCCGCGCGCGTGTCGAGGCCGAAGTCGACCGGATCGGCCGGCGTCGGCGCCGGGTCGCCCAGCGCGGCCGCGACAAGTTGCCGCGAGCGCTCGACGACGTGCGTGCGCGGCGCGATCGGCACGCGCTTGCGATAGAAGAAGCGCACGGGCCATTCGTAGCCGGCGCCGTCGGTGCGGTTGCCGAGCCCGACGAGCGGGCCGCGCGCCCAGCTCGCGACCCAGGCCGTCTTGATGAGACCCTGGCAGTCGATCACGAGATCGTACTGCTCGGCCGCGAGGCGCTTGCGGAATGCGCGGATCTCGCGCCACGTGGCCCCCGCGAACGGCTTCTTGCGCCAGCGGCGCAACGAGAACGGCAGCACGTCGTGCACGCCGTCGACGAGCCGCACGAGGTCGACGAAGCTTTCCTCGACGAGCCAGTCGATCTGCGCATCGGGATGGCGGCGCCGGATATCGGCGATCACCGGCATGTTGTGCACGACGTCGCCCAGCGACGACACGCGCACGATCAGGATCTTTTGCACGCTGAAAAAACGCCGGCTGGCAGCCGGCGACAAGCATAAAGGGGGGATTTTATCCCGCCCGGGGGTCCAGACAGACAAAAAGCGGCCGCACGCCTTTGGCGTGCGCCGCTTTTCGGGGATGGCGCGACGACTGGATCGACCCTCGCGCCGTTGGCGGCCCGCGGGCCGCCGACATTCAGAACGGCAGCTTGACGTCCGGCTTCGCGGCCGTCAGCACCCGGCGGAAGTCTTCCTGGATGCGCTTGAGCCCTTCCTTGGTCTCGGATTCGAACCGCATCACGACGACCGGCGTCGTGTTCGACGAACGCGCGAGGCCGAAGCCGTCCGGGTACTCGACACGCAGGCCGTCGATCGTCACGACTTCCTCGGCGCCGTCGAACTTCGCCTCTTTCTGCAGCTTGTCGATCAGGCGGAAGTTCTCGCCCTCGTCGAGCCAGAGCTGCAGTTCGGGCGTGCTCATCGCGTCCGGCAGCCCGTTCAGCAGCGCGCTCGGGTCGGCCGACTTCGTCAGGATCTCGAGCAGGCGCGCGCCCGTGTAGAGGCCGTCGTCGAAGCCGTACCAGCGATCCTTGAAGAACACGTGGCCGCTCATTTCACCGGCGAGCGGCGCACCCGTCTCGCGCAGCTTCGCCTTCACGAGCGAGTGGCCCGTCTTCCACATCAGCGGCTCGCCGCCCTTCGACTTCACCCACTGCGCGAGGTTGCGCGTGCACTTCACGTCGTAGATGATCTGCGCGCCCGGGTTGCGCGACAGCACTTCTTCCGCGAACAGCATCAGCTGGCGGTCCGGATAGATGATCTGGCCGTCCTTCGTGACGACGCCGAGGCGGTCGCCGTCGCCGTCGAACGCGAAACCGAGCTCGGCATCGGTGTCCTTCAGCGCCTGGATCACGTCCTGCAGGTTTTCCGGATGCGCGGGATCGGGATGGTGGTTCGGGAACGTGCCGTCGATGTCGGTGAAGCGCTCGACGAGTTCGCAGCCGAGCGCCTTGAACAGGCGCGTCGCGAGCGGGCCCGCGACGCCGTTGCCGGCGTCGACGACGAGCTTCAGCGGGCGGGCGAGCTTCACGTCGCCGACGATGCGCGCGATGTACTGATCGGCCACGTCGACCTGCTCATAGGTGCCGCTGCCCGTTTCGAAACGTTCGTCGACGATGCGGCGGTACAGCGCCTGGATCTGCTCGCCGTAGATCGCGGCACCGCGCAGCACCATCTTGAAGCCGTTGTAGTCGGGCGGGTTGTGGCTGCCCGTGACGACGATGCACGAATCGACGCGGCGCTCGCCGCCCTTCAGCGCAAGCGGCACGCTCGCCGCGAAATAACCGACCGGCGTCGGCACCATGCCGACATCGACGACGTCGACGCCCGCCGCACGCAGGCCGTCGGCGAGTGCGCCGACGAGGTCCGGCCCGGACAGGCGGCCATCGCGCGCGACGACGACCGCGTCGCCGCCCTGCGCACGCACTTCGCTGCCGAATGCCCGGCCGATCCCGCGCGCCGTATCGACGTCGAGTGTCTTGCCGACCACGCCACGAATGTCATATGCCTTGAAGATGGATTGGGAGATCATCGATTCTCTTCTCTCTCAGTTGCGTGCATGGAAAATTGTCTGGCTTGCCTGACCACGTCTCGCCGGTGCCGCGCATGATACATGCCGGTCCGGCACGACACGGAGCGGAACGACTGAAGCGACTCCGATCCCACTTATAATCGCGGGTTTTGATGACGCGCATGTCGCCCATTTTAATGCCTAGCCGTCCCGCCGCCGCCAACCCGCAGCCTCCGGGCGCCCTGCCGGCCACCCTGCGCGTACCCGGTCGCTCCGCATGCTGAAGCGCTTCGGCAACCCGGATGTCGCGAAGGCCGTCGCGAACCTCGTCTGGCTGGGGCTCGAACGGCTCACGCAGATCGGCGTCGCGATCGCGATCAGCGGTCTTCTGGCCCGTTATTTCGGGCCGGATGTGTTCGGCAAATGGCAGTATGCGAATACGCTCCTCCTGGTACTGGCGCCGCTCACCTGGGTGTGCGGCGCGGAAATCCTCGTCCCGACCATCGTCCATCGCCCGCCCGCCCAGCTCGGCGCGGTGCTCGGCAGCGCGTTCGTGCTGCGCATCGTCGTTTCGGTCGCCGCGCTCGCCGCGACCTGGATCGCGATCGCCGCGGGCGCCTTCGATCCGCTGGTCGGCGCGATGCTCGCCGGCCTGGCGGTCACGATGGTGTTCCGCGAGCCGTTCGTCGGCATGATCAACGCGTGGCTGCAGAGCATGACCTACAGCAAGCCGCAGCTCGTCACCAGCATGATCACCGCGCTGGCGAAGGCGCTGCTCGTCTGGCTGCTGGTCCGCGCGGCCGCCAGCCCCGCGCACTTCGCGTGGGTGTGGACGCTCGAAGCCGCGGCAATCGGCTTCGCGCTGATGCTGTACTACCGGCATCGTAACGGCGGCGCGTTCGGCTGGACGTTCGACAAGCCGCTGTTCAGGCACTTTGCGACGGCCGGCACCGTGTTCTGGCTCGGCCTCATCTGCATGTACCTGTTCCTGAAGCTCGACCGCCTGATGCTCGAGCGTCACGTGTCGTTCGCCGATCTCGGCCGCTATTCGGCCGCGCAGCAGCTCAACGAGAACTGGATCGCGCTCGCGCTGATGCTCGCGCAGACGATCGCGCCCGCGTTCGTCTACCGCGTGCAGGACATCGCGCGGCTGCGCCGCAACATCGTCCGGCTGATCGCGATGACGGCCTGCCTGATGACGGCCGGCGCGCTCGTGCTCGACGCGGCCGCCCCGCTGATCGTCGGCAAGGTGTTCGGCCGCGGCTACGAGGCGTCGGTCGACATCTTCCGCTGGGCCGTCTGGCTGTCCGTGCCGGCCGGCATCGAGGCGATAGGCAATCTTATCGTTCTCAAATATCAAGCAAAATTCGTGTTGCTGTCGAAATGGCTGCTCGCGCTCGCGATCGCCGCACTCGTCAACCTGGTCGCGATTCCCCGGCTCGGCCTGTACGGCGCGCTCGTCGGGCTGGCGGCCGGCTACCTGGCCGCCGCCGCCGTCAATTTTTATTACATCCGTTTCAAGCTGCGACCATGACGTCCCCTGATTGCCCGCTTCCGCTCGACGACGTGGCCGTGCTGATGCCGGCCTACAACGGGCACGACGACGTCGTTCGGACCCTCGCGTCGTTTCGCGAGGACGCGCCCGTGCAGGTGCTGATCGTCGACGACGGCAGCACGCCACCGATCGTCGCGCCCGACCTGCCCGGCCTCGCGATCGAGGTGCTGCGCATGCCGGAGAACGTCGGCATCGAGCGCGCGCTCGCGGCCGGCATCGACGCGCTCGCGGCGCGCGGCTTCCGTTATGCGGCCCGCATCGACGCGGGCGATCTCGCCGCGCCGCAGCGCCTCGCGAAGGAACGCGCGTATCTCGGCGCCCACCCGCGCGTGGCCTGCGTCGGCATGTGGACGCAGGTCGTGTCGCGTGCCGGCGAGCCGCGCTTCATGCTGACGCCGCCCGCGGATCCGCGCACGCTGCGCCGCACGCGCTTCCTGCGTTCGCCGCTCGTGCATCCGTCGGTCATGCTGCGCATCGACGCCGTGCGCGAAGTCGGCAACTATCGCGCGAAATACCGCGCGGCCGAGGATCTCGATCTTTTTTTGCGGTTAATGCAACGCTACGATTGCGCAAACCTGCCCGAACTCGGCCTGTATTACGAGCTTAACGAGGGCGGGATCAGTGCGACCAAGCGCCGGCGCCAGCTGGTGTCGACGCTCACGCTGCTGCTGAGCCACTTCAACGCGCTGAACCCGTACGACTGGGCCGGTCTCGCCAAGAACCTGCTGCATTTCGTGACGCCGTACCGCACGCTGCAGCGGATCAAGCAGGCGCTGTTCGCCGCGCGGCCGTCCGCCTGACGACTGTTCGGCCCGGCTGGCATTTTCGACGCTTTATTTTTCATTTTTTTCATGTCCGCCACCTCCCCGCTGCGCATCGCGCTCGTCTGCAACACGGCCTGGGCGATCTACACGTATCGCCACGGGCTGATCCGTGCGCTCGTCGCACGCGGCGCCGAGGTCATCGTGATCGCGCCGCACGACCGCACGGTGCCGCTGCTCGAGCAGATGGGCTGCCGCTACGTGGCGCTCGCGGTCGCGTCGAAAGGCACGAGCCCGCGCGAGGATCTCGGCACGCTCGCCGCGCTGGTGCGCCACTACCGCGCGCTGAAGCCCGGTCTCGTGTTCCATTACACGATCAAGCCGAACATCTACGGCTCGGTCGCCGCGTGGCTCGCGCGCGTGCCGTCGATCGCGGTGACGACGGGGCTCGGTTACGTCTTCATCCAGAAGAGCCGTGCGGCGAGCGTCGCGAAGCGCCTGTACCGGTTCGCGTTCCGCTTCCCGCGTGAAGTCTGGTTCCTGAACCGCGACGATCTCGCGACCTTCACCGACGAGCAGTTGCTCGCGCATCCCGACCGCGCACGGCTGCTGCACGGCGAAGGCGTCGATCTCGAACAGTTCACGCCCGTGCCGCTGCCCGCCGGCGACGCGCCCGTCTTCATCCTGATCGGCCGGCTGCTGTGGGACAAGGGCGTGCGCGAATACGTGGAGGCCGCGCGTATCGTGCGTGCCCGCTTCCCGAACGCACGCTTCCAGCTGCTCGGACCGCTCGGCGTCGACAATCCGAGCGCGATCGGCCGCGCGGACGTCGACGCGTGGGTCGGCGAAGGCATCGTCGAGTATCTCGGCGAGGCGCACGACGTGCGCCCGCATATCGCGGCAGCCGACTGCGTCGTGCTGCCGTCGTACCGCGAAGGCGTGCCGCGCACGCTGATGGAGGCATCGGCGATGGGCCGCCCGATCGTCGCGACCGACGTGCCGGGCTGCCGCGACGTCGTCGCCGACGGCGAAACGGGCTTCCTGTGCCGCGTGCGCGACAGCGCGAGCCTCGCGGAGCAACTGCTTCGCATGATCGAACTCGGAACGGCCGGACGCGACGCGATGGGTGCACGCGGCCGGCAGAAGGTCACGGCGGAATTCGACGAGCAGCAGGTCGTCGAACGCTACCGGCGTACCATCCATTCGTTAACCGGTATCACCTTCTGAAGGAGCGCATCAGCAATGACCGCTAAAGGCACCATTCTCGTCACGGGCGGCGCGGGCTATATCGGCTCGCACACGGCCGTCGAGCTGCTCGGCAACGGCTACGACGTCGTGATCGTCGACAACCTCGTCAACAGCAAGTCCGAGTCCGTGCGGCGCATCGAGCAGATCACGGGCAGGACGCCCGCGTTCCATCAGGTGGACGTGCGCGACGAGGCCGCGCTCGCGAAGGTGTTCGATGCGCACCCGATCACCGGCACGATCCATTTCGCGGCGCTCAAGGCTGTCGGCGAATCGGTCGCGAAGCCGCTCGAGTACTACCAGAACAACATCGGCGGCCTGCTCGCCGTGCTCAAGGTCATGCGCGAGCGCAACGTCAGGCAGTTCGTGTTCAGCTCGTCCGCGACCGTGTACGGCGTGCCCGAGCGCTCGCCGATCGACGAATCGTTCCCGCTGTCCGCGACGAACCCGTACGGCCAGTCGAAGCTGATCGCCGAGCAGATCCTGCGCGATCTCGAGGTATCCGACCCGTCGTGGCGAATCGCGACGCTGCGCTACTTCAACCCGGTCGGCGCGCATGCGAGCGGGCTGATCGGCGAGGATCCGGCCGGCATCCCGAACAACCTTATGCCGTATGTCGCGCAGGTCGCGGTCGGCAAGCTGGAAAAGCTGCGCGTGTTCGGCTCCGACTACCCGACACCGGACGGCACGGGCGTGCGCGACTACATCCACGTCGTCGATCTCGCGAAGGGACACATCGCCGCGCTCGACGCGCTGGCGAAACGGGACGCGAGCTTCGTCGTGAACCTCGGCACCGGGCAAGGCTACAGCGTGCTGGAAGTCGTGCGCGCGTTCGAGAAGGCGTCGGGCCGCCCGGTGCCGTACGAGCTCGTCGCGCGCCGCCCGGGCGACATCGCCGAGTGCTACGCGAACCCGCAGGCCGCGGCCGACATCATCGGCTGGCGCGCGACGCTCGGCATTGAAGAAATGTGCGCCGACCACTGGCGATGGCAGGAGGGGAACCCGCGCGGTTTTGTATAATCCGCTGTCCATTTTCCGAGCGATCCCATGCTCAGCTTCGCGTCCGGCTTCATCGTCTCCCTGCTCGTCACGCTGTTCATCGTGCGCTACGCGCACCTTCACGAGAAATTCTCGATCGACAGCGACCTGGCCGGCGTGCAGAAATTCCACGTGCGGCCCGTGCCGCGGGTCGGAGGCGTCGGGATCCTCACGGGGGTCGTCATTGCCGCGCTGATCCTGTCGCGGCGCTACCCGACGATCGCCGGCAGCATTCTCGGCATCGTTGCCTGCGGGCTGCCGGCGTTCCTGTCCGGCCTCGTCGAGGACCTGACCAAGCGCGTGTCGCCGCGCGCGCGGCTGCTCTGCACGATGGGCGCGGCCGCGCTCGCATTCTGGCTGATGGGCATCGCGGTCACGCGCATCAGCGTGCCGCCGCTCGATTTCCTGCTCGGTTATGTCGCCATTTCGGCGTTCGTCACCGTGCTCGCGGTCGCGGCGCTCGCGAATGCGATCAACATCATCGACGGCTTCAACGGGCTCGCGTCGATGGTCAGCTTCATGATGTTCGCGTCGCTCGCATACGTCGCGTTCCAGGTCGGCGACCCGGTCGTGATGTCCGCGTCGATCATCATGATGGGCGCCGTGCTCGGCTTCTTCCTGTGGAATTTCCCGGCCGGGCTGATCTTCCTCGGCGACGGCGGCGCGTATTTCATCGGCTTCATGCTCGCGGAACTCGCGATCCTGCTCGTGATGCGCAATCGCGAGGTGTCCGCGTGGTATCCGGTGCTGCTGTTCATGTACCCGATCTTCGAGACCTGCTTCTCGATCTACCGGAAGAAATTCATCCGCGGGATCTCGCCCGGCATTCCGGACGGCGTGCACCTGCACATGCTCGTGTACAAGCGGCTGATGCGCTGGGCCGTCGGCACGAAGCACGCGCACGACCTGACGCGCCGCAATTCGCTGACGTCGCCGTACCTGTGGCTGCTGTGCCTCGTCGCGGTGATACCCGCGACGCTGTTCTGGCGGCACACGGTGCACCTGTTCGCGTTCGTCGTGCTGTTCGCGCTGACCTACGTGTGGCTGTATCTCAGCATCGTGCGGTTCAGGACGCCGAGGTGGATGGTGGTGCGCAAGCATCGCCACGGTCGCTGAGCCGTGCGCGGCCCGGCATGAAAAAAGCGCCCCGCGGGGCGCATTTCTTTTGGGCAGCTCGACCGCCGTACGGCGGCCGCAGGGCCGTCAGTGGTTCGACGCGACCCGCACGCTCTTCAGCGCCGGAACCGCAGCCGTCTGATACTCGGGCACCCAGCGCCGCAGGTCGCGGCGCACTTCGTCGTCGGGCAGCACGCGATGCTGCATCAGCCACGGCAGCAGCTCGTCGAGGAAATTGTCCGGCACTTCCCGTGCGCGCGCGATCCGCAGTTTCGGGTGCGGCGTGCGCGTCGTCGCCTCGTCGTCCGCCAGCAGCTCCTCGTAGAGCTTCTCGCCCGGCCGCAGCCCGGTAAACTCGATGTGAATCTGGTCCTCCGAGAAACCGTACAGGCGGATCAGGTCGCACGCGAGATCGACGATCTTCACCGGTTCACCCATGTCGAGAATGAAGATCTCGCCGCCGTGCCCCATGCTCGACGCCTGCAGCACGAGCTGCGACGCTTCCGGGATCGTCATGAAGAAACGCGTGATCTCCGGGTGCGTGACCGTCACCGGGCCGCCCTTCGCGATCTGCTGCTGGAACTTCGGGATCACGCTGCCCGCGCTGCCGAGCACGTTGCCGAAACGCACGGTCTCGAACTGCGTGCGCCCGCTCGTCTGCTGCAACGCCTGGCAGGCCATTTCGGCAAGGCGCTTGCTCGCGCCCATCACGTTGGTCGGGTTGACGGCCTTGTCGGTCGAAATCAGCACGAAGTGACGCACGTCGTGGCGGATCGCCGCGCGCGCCACGCGATACGTGCCGAGCACGTTGTTGCGCAGCGCCTGCCATGCGTTGTGCTCCTCCATCAGCGGCACGTGCTTGTAGGCGGCCGCATGGAACACGATGTGCGGCGCATGGCGCGACATCACCTGGTCGAGCAGCAGAGAATCCTTCGCGTCGCCGATGATCGGCAGGACCGGCAGGTCGGGGAAGCGCTCGCGCAACTCCTCGGTCAGCCGGTACATCGCGTATTCGGACAGATCGAACGCAACCAGTTGCGCCGGCGCGAAGCGCAGGATCTGCCGGCACAGCTCGGAGCCGATCGAGCCGCCCGCGCCCGTCACCATCACGACACGGCCACGCAGCAGCGCCTCGACGTGCGGCGTGTCGATCGTCACGGCATCGCGGCCGAGCAGATCCTCGAGATCGATGTTCCGCACCTGCGACAGGAAGCCCTGCCCCGGCATCAGCGCGGTCAGCGAAGGCAATACCATCGCCTTCACGCCGGCCCGCACGCACAGCGTCGCGACGCGGCGCTGCGTTTCGACCGACGCCGACGGAATCGCGATGATCGCGTATTCGACCTTCATCGCATCGGTCCAGTGCTTCAGGTCGTTGAACGAGCCCAGCACCTTGTAGCCGTAGATTTCGCGGCCCTGCTTCGTGACGTCGTCGTCGAGCAGGCCGACGAGACGCCATTCGCCGGAGCGGGACAGCTCACGCGCGAGGCTCGCGCCAGCCGTGCCGGCGCCGAGCACCAGCACCGGCTTGCCCTTCCCGACGAGCCCGCCGTACAGGTAATACTCCTTCGTCGCGCGATACAGCGCGCGGGCGCCGCCCATCACCAGGAACAGCATCAGCGGCGACACGAGCAGCACCGAGCGCGGAATGATCGGCTCCGGCTGCAACATCACGGCGCCGATCATCACGATCACGCCGCCGCCGCCAACCGCCTTCGCGATGCGCATCAGGTCGGGCAGGCTCGCGAACACCCACAGCCCGCGATACAGGCCGAACCCGTGGAACATCAGCGTGTAGACGGGCAGCACCCAGGTCAACGCCATCAGCGCGCCGCTCAGGAAATCATGCGGAACGCTGCCATTGAAACGAACGAGATAAGCGAACAACCAGGCGGCAACAACCGCTGTCAGGTCGAACAGGAATGCACTTAGCGACAGCCACGATGCTTTGGATCGCAACATTGGCGGGAAACCTCAAGAGTTGTTTTCGGCGGCCGACTGAAACCGGCGCCAACGCATGTCGATCAACCATCCGAACCATGCCAGGACGCCGTACCACACGAACAACGACAGCCATTGCTGCAGTTCGGGGCGGCCCCGTGCCCACACGGCGACAATTATGCCCGCGAGCATGATGAGGTACCAATAGAGAGCGGTCCGACCGTGACCTACACCCGATCGAACCATCCTTTGATAATAATGCTCGCGGTGCGCTTGCCAGAACTTTTCACCGCGTAACAGGCGTCTCGCAAGTGTTACAGATGCGTCGGCAATAAAGGGCGCAAACACCATCACGGGAAACCAGATCGGCCACACGTCCGTACGCCAGCCCCAGTAGCCCAGCGCGCCGGCCAGGAATCCGAGCGGAATCGAGCCGGCATCGCCGAGGAACAGCCGGGCCGGATGGAAATTGAGCAGAAGAAAGCCCAGCGCCGCGCCGGCGACTGCCGCGCCCGCCACGGCGAGATCGGGCGATGCGTGCGCGCCGCCGAGCGCCGCGACCGCGTATCCGCCGAAACCGAACAGCGCCATGCCCCCCGCGAGGCCGTCGGCGCCATCCATGAAGTTGTACAGGTTCGTCAGCCAGACCATCGCGAAGCCCACGCCCGCGAGCAGCCACCACGGTGCGTCGGCCGGGAAGACGACGATCAGCGCGACGACTGCCGCGAGGTGCGCCGAGAACCGCACGCGGGCCGGCAGCCCGCGCCGGTCGTCGATCTGGGACATCGCGGCCAGCCCCGCGGCGGCGATGGCGATCAACCAGAGTCGCGGCGTCAGCGCCAGAAGCGCGACGACGCACACGGGCACGATGCCCCATCCGCCGACGCGCGGCGTCGGCAGCGTATGGAGCGAACGATCGTTCGGAATGTCGGTGGCGAGGCGCCAGGCCAGCCCGGTGGCGAGTAGCGCGCGGAGAATCGCCGTCGAGGCGAGTGCGGCGGCCAAGGCCACCGCGGCCGTGGTGAGCCAGGTGGGGTTCTCGAGAAACATAGGGCTTATTTTCGTGTATCGCGCGAACGATACCATGCGGCAGTCGCTTCGAGACCCTGGCGGGTCGTATAGGGCGGGCGCCAGTCGAGCACGCGCCGGATCCGGCCGCTATCGAGCTGCAAGCTGCCCGTCAGGCGGTCGACTGCTGCACGACGGCCGGTCAGTTGCCCGAGCACGCGCAGCAGCGCCGGAGGCACCGCGATCAGCCGCGCCGGCTTGCCGAGTGCGTCGCCGACGAGGCGCAGCAGGCCCGCGACCGACGGCGCATCGTCGTCGGCGACATGGAAACACTCGCCGGCCGCACGCGGGTCGATTGCGCAACGCAACAGCGCGTCAGCGAGGTTTTCGACATAGACGATGCTGCGGCGCGCGGAAACGGAGCCGAGCGGCAACGGCATCCCGCGCGCGACCGCGTCCATCATGCGCAGGAAGTTGGCGCGGACGGCCGGACCATAGACGAGCGGCGGACGCACGACCACGACGTCGAGCCCTGCCGACGTCCCGAACTGCGCGAGTTGCCGCTCCGCACGCAGCTTGGAACGGCCGTATGCATCCTGCGGATCGGGTTCGGACGCTTCGGACAGCGGCACGCCGCCGTCACCCTCGCCGACCGCCTTGATACTGCTCGCGAACACGAAACGGCGCACGCCGTGGTTGCGCGCCGCCTCGGCGAGGCGCAGCGTGCCGGCGACGTTGGTCGCGTCGAAAGCGGCGTCGGGATCGGGCGACTCATCGCGCATCACGTGCACGCGAGCGGCGAGATGAATCACGCAATCGGCTGCCAGATCGGTCGGCCACCCTTCATCCAGGCCATCGAAATCGGCGGTGCCGTGCACCCATTCACGCACGCCGTCGATGCATCCGCCCGGACGCCGCACCAGCGCGGTGACGGTGTGTCCGGCCTCCAGCGCGCGGCGGCAGAGCGCACGGCCGACGAAGCCATTGGCCCCCGTGACGAGGAGATGACTCACCGCCACCTCCAGCCAAACCGGTTGTAGAACTTGAAGGCCGATGCACCGAACATCCTGATGTGCGCGAAGCCCTTGCGGGACGCACCGCCGCCGTGATGGACGACACGCACGGCCGGCACGTAGGCAACGCGCGCGGCTTCGTGCGCGCGCAGGCTCAGGTCGTAGTCCTCGAAGTACAGGAAATAGCGTGGGTCGAAACCACCCAGCTTCTTCAGAACATCGGTGCGGAACAACATGAAACACCCGCTGACGATAGGTGGATCCCAGACGATGTCGCGGTCATTGATGACATCGCGCATTTCGTAACGGGCAAGACGCCCCGCAAACCATTGGCGGATCCGCGCCGGCAGGAAGCCGCGGACGAACAGATCGAGCAGCGCCGGATAGCGGCGGCACAGATACTGGGCGCCGCCCTGCTCATCGCCGATTCGCGGCGTCAGCAAGCCAGCGTCCGGATGCGCATCGAGAAAATCGCTCGCGGCGACCAACGCATCGGGTTCGAGGTCGATATCCGGGTTCAAGATCAAATGGACACGACTCGCCGTCCGCTCGATTGCGAGATTATGTCCGCGGCCATAACCCACGTTGCCATGACCCGTCAGCACGTGGCACGAGACCCTGTCGGACTTGAGCATGCCCGCGATGGCACCAGGGTCCCCCAACTCGCCGTTGTCGACCAGAAACAGTTCGACCGCCACGCCGGGTCGAGCAACACGTAACCGTTCGCACGCCGCGTCCAGGCTGCTCAGCGTCTGCGTCAGCATCGCGCGATCGGGGCGATAGACGACGATCGATACCGACAGGCTGCCGAGGGGTTCAGGGGATTCTGCGGTGACGTTCATTCGTGATCCAACAGCGCGTTTCCTTGGTGGTGCGCATTCTTGTAGGGTTTGTCGAAATGCGCAACAACAAACTTACTCATCCTTGCGCAATCGAACAGAAAATCTTCCCTATTCTCGCAAAAATGCGCACCAATTTCACTGCCGGCAATTGCTTTCCTGTAAGAGTCGCGCCCCAATATCATTCGCAAGACTGAATGATGGGCCTTGCGACTACAGGGTGGTACCGCCCGATCCGGGAGATCCGTGGGCAGGAAGGGAGACATCTCTTGGGCAAAAAACCGGGTGACCGGGTAGCCACCGGGTGCACCTCGTCTACCGGCAAGTCGCTCGTCGCGACGTCACCGCGTGCCGACGAATAGCTCGTGTGCGTCGCGGTAAAGCAGCAAATCCAGGGCATTGCATTCGACGAGTTCTCGATAAAGCAGAGGACCGAGCTCCCGCTCGGTATCCTGGAGACGCGCCTCGAGCGTGGATGTGCTATCGGCGGACACGTTCAGCGTCCGGTAATTCACGTCGATTTCACCGAAATACGGCCGCAGATGGTCCTGAAGGCGTTGCAGCGATGCATCGAATGCTTCCACGAGGCCGAAGAACGGCAGCGACTTCAGGCGCAAAAGCGCGCCTTGATAGTCGCTTGGCGTGGCGCGCGACTCGACGATTTCCCTGAGTCCGGCAGCCAATATAAGCACCTGAAAATTCCGGCACACCGCGTTCGCTTCGCGACTGACCACCCATTCTGCAAACGCCGACATGCTGGAATTGCGAGCTGCCCTGGACGTCGCCGTCGGCGATGCCAGTTCCTGCTGCCTCTCGAAACGATAGACCGAGCCGAAACGATCGATCGGGTGACGCAGAAACAAAATCGGCAAAAACGTGATGTCCGGATGCTCAGGCAACGGCAAGCGCGCCTGATGGCTGGAGATGACACGCAAATTGGGGTTGGCAAGTGCGTAATCGAGCAGCGCAGCCGGGCTTACCTCGGACCACGGATATTCACCCTCGATGGTTCCGCGCTCGTGTTCCGGGAAATTACGTGCGAGAACATCATCGACCGTCGTCCCGGCATTCTTGTACAAATGGTAATGCACAATTACGAAGCGCACTTTTCCCAACTCCTTCCATTGCCCGCTCAACCAGCAATACGCCCCTTCATCAACCACGAATGAAGGGGCACCGCGGCAATCACGCCTTCTTATCGGAGGTATTCGTTATCCGATACTGGTGAGGCGTCCACTTGCCCCACTTCGCTTCGTATATTGCACGATTTTTCTCGAATAGCGCGCGCTTCCGCTCTGCCCCAAGTTTGTCAAAGGAAGCCGAGAGGTGATGATGGACGAATACGTCTTCGGCACACGCAACGATCAACCCGGCCTCCTGAACCCGCCGGCAATAATCGTCATCCTCAAAGAAGCCAAGCCCGTAATCTTCGCTGATCGGCCCGCAACGCTCATACGTGCTGCGCGGCAGCATCGCACAGAAAAATGCGGCGGTCTTGAACTCGAACCACGCGCCGAGATTGCGCTCGGTGATCTGTTCGGCCTCGACGTGCATGTCAGTCAGCGTCGAATATCGCGTCTCGACGCGAGCCTCGTTGCCGATATTGTTGGTCAGGGGACCCACCAGGCCGATCTCCGGCGAATCTCGCAAGTGATTGACCATGCGCCACGCCCAGCCACGCGTCACCACCGTGTCGTTGTTCAGAATGACGAGATAGTCGCCGCTCGCTGCCGCGAGCCCCTGGTTATTGCCCCCGGCGAAGCCGAGATTCTCGCTGTTCAAGAGCAGCTTGACGTTCGAGCGAGATGCGGCCCACGACGACAGGAACTCCTGCGAACCATCGCTTGACGCATTGTCGACGACGACGATTTCCAGATCGACGTCGTCGCTGTGCTTCTCCAGGCTATCGAGACAATTTTTCGTCAATCCGAGATTGTTGTAGGTCAGCACGATCGCGCTGACGCGCGGGCGTGGCAGTGCCTGAATGGCATCCCGGAAATCGTGCACGCGGTGGGCCCAGGTCTGACTGGCGGCAAAGCTCTTGCGACGGTCGACCGTATCGGCACTGTCGGGCAGCGCCGACAGCGTCTGACGCACTTCCTCGACAAAGCCTTCATGCGTGTCGGCCACCTTGACCAGATCGAGAAACTGGGCCATTTCCGGCAAGTCGACCGAGACCACCGGACGGCCTGCCGCCAGATACTCGTAGACCTTGACCGGGTTGGTCGCAAGCGTCAGCGGTATGACCTTGAAAGGCATGATGCAAACATCGAACGCATACAGGTAATACGGCAATCGCGCATACGGAACCTCGCCCGTCATCTCCACATTGGAGAATTCCCGCAGTCGGGCACCGACATTTGCCGTATCGGAACCAACGAGAAGCACCAGTGCGTCCGGGAAAGCCTGGGCGACGCGCGCAACCAGGTCGGCATCGAACCACTCGGCGATAGCGCCATAATAGCCAATGATCTTTCGACCGCGCGGATCGGTGAAGCGCTCTTCGGGTGCGTCGCAAAAATGCGAGTATTGACCGGCATTTCGGACCACCGCGACGTTGCGATTGTATTTGTGGGCGTGTTCCTCGAGCCATCCCGACGTCGCGACCAGCAAGTCGGCACGCTTCATGGTGCGCTCTTCAAGGTCCAGCAATTCCTGCGGTACGTTGCCAAACCCTTCGTGATGATCCATGCAGTCGTAGGACAGGCATTGCGACTGCATGCGCTTGGCAATCTCGAACCAGTAGGCATGCTGAACGAGCGTCAGGCAGCGGTCCGTACCGCTCCAGTCACGGAATTGCATCATCCCGTTCATGATCTGCGCGATGGCGCGATCCGTCGGGGCAGCGAAATAAATCGCCGGTGCTCCCTCCACCTTGAGCTTGACCTGATAGAGCGGCAGGCTTTCATCCAGTCGCTCAACGGTAAAGCCGGGCTCTTTCGAATCTTCGAAATGGTTCGTGAAATAATAAACACGATGCCCGGCTCGCGCGAATTCGCGTGCGAGATGCTGGGGCCGCTGAATTCTGAAATGCCAATCGATGATGCCGAACACGAAAACGTCCGGCAACAACCGTTGTTCCCGCGGCCCACGCAGCGGCAACGGCTTGCTCGCGGAAACCACCGGTGCGGACACTGACGCCGCGCGCTTCATATGCCTCGGAATATAGGCGAGCGAGCGAGTCGCCACGTTGGACAAACCGCCGTGCGCGTACGCGTATTTGACATCCTGCTGGCGACGCCGCAGCCAGCCGGGAACGCGGCGAAATGCTCGCAGCGGCGCCGTCAGGCGCCAGCTCCGCGAGCCGAGCAGCGTATCGACTTCTTCCATGAGCGTGCGTTCGCGGTACTCAAGGAAATGGACGCGCTCCGCATGCCGGCGTGACGTGCTTTCCACCTCTGCGACGTGGGACTTCTGACTTTCCAGATCGGAGCGCGCCTGCGTCAGCTCCTGCTGCAGGGCAGCCATCTGTTCAGAAGCAGCGCGCGCAGTCGCCAGCTGATCCCGCAACTTCGCGACTTCGTTCGAAGTCTCGACAATAGCCTGGGCGGAATCAAGAGAATCGAGGCGCTCGGAATTCTGCTGCACCGCCCCTTCGATGTCGGCGATATGGGCCTTTTGACTTTCCAGATCGGATCGCGCCTGCGCCAATTCCTGCTTGAGGGCAGTCGCCCCTTCTGCACCCACCGTGTCCGCGGTTGCCAGCTGATCCTGAGGCTTCACGTTTGAAGCGTCGGCACCAACGTGTGCGACATCCACCAGCATGATGGATTGAGCAGCAAGTTGCGGGGGACGTGCGTAAATCAGGAGTACCTGATACCCACGCCAATAGGTCGGCTCCATTACCGAGGTGTTGATAACGGCATGATGCGCCAGGACCCAGTCGCCATGGGGGACAAGCGGAATATTGACGGTATCGAACGTCACATCGTGCTCGGGATGCCGTTCGAACTCGCGGTACGGAAGCAGCAACACGACGAACTTGGATGCATAGTTCGCGATCTTGTCGAACACGCTCCACGGACTCTCGAAATGCTCGAGCGTGTTCGACGAGAACAGCACGTCGAACTTCGGCCGGTCCGGCAGCTCAAGAAAATTCTCGTGCGAGAACTTGACGTTGCCGTATTGCTGCCGGGCCCGTTCGATTGCCGGCCCCGAGAAATCGACGCCCGTCACGTCCCACGACAACATCTGCTCGAGGGCCGCGGTGCCGTCACCCTGAGCGCAGCCCCAGTCGCAGACGCTCAACTTGCTGCGGCGCACCTCGTGCACGAGCCATTGCGGCATCGCCTCGATCGCCACGCGCGCGAAGAAGCGGCTTTGCTCCCGCCCGCCCGCGTCTTCCCAATTGGTCTCGAATCGATGATCCCAATAGGGATTGCTGTTGATCTTATCTTGATCGTTCATGCGATAGTTCTCGTTGCTGATCGCGCACTGCCGTTCACTGATTCGATGCTTTGCTCGACATCCGGCAGGAACACGCCGTACAGTTTTTCCTGGACGAGTGACTTGAAATAATGGGCGCCTTCGATGTACTCGTAGTACTGCGGCATGGCACCAGCCCGATCCTCCAGCGCGACGGTAAGCAGATAATCGCCTTCGTTGAGTCGGTTCTTCATCTTGAATCGTACGACCGCGGTCTCGTCGGCCTGCCGGAAGTCGATCTTTGCCTGATCCCAGGTCGTCGATACGATCAAGTCCGTTCCGCGCAGATCCTTCAGCGAGCAGGCTACGCTAAGCGTCGTCCGGTCGGCATTCGCGGGGGGGCGGACCTTGACCCGCACTTCGATGTCCTCGAGCGCCGCGATCGTCGAGATTCGCTCGCCCGCGGCGTTGTAGATGCCCGCCTCCAGAATCGAACCAACATGGCTACCCCAGTGGTTGATCGGACGATGCTTCGCCATGAGTTCAACCGCATCGTCGACACCGTGCTCGGCAGCATCCGTCTGCTCGCCGTCATCGGTCGAATCGGTCTGCGTCGAGCCGGCATTCGCGTCTTCGTTGCTCGGCTCGTCCGCGAACAGGAACTGGCTGTACTGTGCCGTCACGGAGAAGGCGTCGCCCATCATGCGCACACGCCCTTTGTCGAGCCACAGCGCGCGCTCGCAAAGCGAGCGCACGGCACCAACGTCATGGGACACGAACAGGATCGTCACGCCCCTGCCCTGCATTTGCTTGATCCGATTCAGGCACTTCGCCTGAAATCGCGAGTCGCCCACCGCAAGCGCTTCGTCGACGATCAGGATCTGCGGATCGACGTGAATCGCGACGGCAAAGGCCAGGCGCACATACATGCCGCTCGAGTAGGTCTTGACCGGTTGATCGATGAAATCGCCGATCTCCGCGAATACCTCGATCTGCTCGAAGCGCGCGTCAATCTCCTCGCGCGAGAGCCCCATCACCGCGCCGTTCATGTAGACGTTCTCGCGGCCCGTGAAGTCGACGTTGAAGCCGGCGCCCAGTTCGAGCAACGCGGCGACCCGCCCATTCACCTCGACGCGGCCCGCTGTCCCGCGCAATGTGCCGCACAGAATCTGCAGAAGCGTCGACTTGCCGGAGCCGTTGCGGCCGACGATCGCACAGGTCTCCCCGCGCCGGATCGTCAGATCGACATCGGAAAGCGCCCAGAACTCGCTGAACCCCTGCGTCCGTTTTGGCGCGATCACATGCTTCAACCGCTCCAGAGGCGTGTGATAAACGGCAAAGCGCTTGGACAATCCTTCGATGCGGATCGCCACATCGTCGGCCGATGCGCTCACCGCGCCTTCGATGTTCGAATCAGAGTACATCCGCAAACCCATCCCTTGCTCGTTGGAACCACGCCAGCGACAGCCAGGCGAAAGCCACGCTCGCCACCGTATATACCGCCAGCATCCCGAAGTCGGGCAGCACCCCATCGATCATGACGCCACGCGCCTGTTGAATGACGAAGGTCAGCGGATTGATTCGCAGCAGGGCCTGGAACGGTTTCGGCAACGACTCGATTGCATAGAACACCGGCGACAAAAACATCACGACCGAGGTCAGTACGCCAACGACCTGACCGATATCGCGGATGTACACGCCAAGGGAACTCAGGATCCAGCTCAACCCGATCAGCATGAAGACCAGCGGCACCATGATCAACGGCACGAAAATGAGCGTCCAATGGATCACGCCGTAAACGAATGCCGAAAAGATAATCCACACAAGAAAGCTGATGCTCATGTGAAACAGCGCGGTCCCGACAATCATCCAGGGCAGCAACTCCAACGGAAACGCCACTTTCTTGACGTAATTCACGTGGCTGGCGATCAGCATTGGAGAGCGGTTGAAGCACTCGGCAAAGAGGTTGAAGAAAATCAGGCCGGAAAACAGCACCACGGAAAACTCGAGGCTGTTGGAGGTGCCAGCCCAGCGCGAGCGCAAGAACACGCCAAACACCACCGTATAGACCGACAGCATCAGCAGCGGATTGAGAAACGCCCAGATCGTGCCGAACATCGAGCCACGATAGCGCCCCGCGATATCGCGCAGCACAAGTTGTCGCAGCAACTGGCGGTGGGTGAATACATCGAGCAGCACCCTGCTCAGCGCCGCTCGGTGCTTGAATTCCGCGCCGTCCCTGATAAGACTGGTTTGGCTCATAAATTTCCGTAACTAAAAGAGTTTCTAGGACCGAGGCGGCACGGAGGCGACGGCATGCGCGCTTCCAGGAAGACCCGCGGACGAGCCGTCGGTCACGCGTGAACGCGCCACGATCGGTTCGAAGCGCCTTGTCCAGGCGACCGCCCCCCGAAACGACTCGATCGTCTCGCTATCGGGCACCGCACTGGTTTGCACGTCTGCCCACAAGTTGCGCCAATCGGCTCCTCGCGTGACATGCGCCACGCCATCGCCGTCACCACGAAGCCGCATTTCGCCAAACTCGGTCGACCAAATCGGTACGCCCATGCTCCGATATTCGTAGAACTTGATCGGATCGACCCCTTCGGTCAGATCATTGACCTTGAAAGGAATCAGGCCCACCGCAAATTCGCGCACAAGACCGGCAATCTCGGCTTGCGGCCGCTCACCGAGAAATTCGATGTTGGACGGCAGGTCTGCCGGGCGTTCGACAAACTCCGGCCCAACCAATCTGACGGTTACGTCGGGCAACGCAATCGCAAGCGATCGCACCAATGGCCAGTCGAACCATTCGGCAATCGAGCCGACATAGCCGATGTATCGGCGCATATCGGCACGCGACGGCGCGGGAAGATGGTCAGTCGAATAGCCGTTGAGCACGACCCGCGCATCGCTCCTGATCTCTCCAATTTCCGCGGCGAGCTGCGACGACGAGCAATAAACATCCGTCACCCGGCGGCATACGGCACGTAGACGCGCCATCATCGATATTTTGGACAAGCCCCGATAAAACGCGGGAAAGTTGTCCAGAACGTCGACGAATGAGGAGTCATGCCGCACATGGTCCAGCGCCCATTCGGCCAGCTTGCTGGGCCGACCGATGGCCAACACGCAATGCCGGGCGTCTCGTGCGTATGCCGATAGTTGAGCGCGAATCGGTCGCCACGCGACGAACCCGTTGATCAGACCGCTCAGCGGAAGGGGTTCGATGGGCAGGGCCGCAGGCCTCAAGACCGTTATCCGCGCATGGCGAGGGCTTGCCGCCGCCCCTGTATTGCCACGACTCGCGATCCGCTTCAAATCTCCAAGGGACGGAAAACGCGTGGGGTACGGATCGATCCAGAGCACCGAGTCGAACCCGCTGTCCGCGAACGCCTCCACCATGAAGTGGGGACGCTGCGCATAGCTGGCATAGGGCACCGACGAAAAATAGATCAGACGGCAATCGCGCGGCTGATCGCCGCCGCCATCCATCCCTTTGTCTTCAATCATGCTCACTGATCGTTCGATGCAAACCCCGAAAACTCTTCGACGTTCAACTCGACTCCACACAATGTGTGTTCAAGCAACGCAACGATCCGGCGTGACGCCAGACCATCACCATAGGGCGACGCACCGCGCGCCATTTCGCTGTATGCGGCCGGATCCGTCAGCAGGCGCTGTGCCTTGGAGACGATGGATGACGCCTCGGTCCCGACGAGCGCTGCCACACCGAACGAGACAGCCTCCGGACGTTCCGTCTCGTCGCGCAGCACCAGGACGGGTTTGCCGAGCGCAGGAGCCTCCTCCTGAACGCCGCCCGAGTCACTCAGGACGATATGAGCGGCTTCCATCGCCGCAATGAACGACAGGTAATCCAGCGGTGCACAAAGCTCGACTCTCGGATGGCCGCCGAGCATCTCGCGCACAATGGCCGACACATTCGGATTGGGATGCACGGGGAACAAGACGTCGAGCGTCTCGTCGCGCTCCAGCAGTTCCAGAATCGCGCCGCAAACACGCTTGAGCGGCTCGCCGAAATTCTCGCGCCGATGGGTCGTGACCAACATCAGCTTCCGTCCCGCCGCCACTTGCCTCGGCACCTTCGCCGCGTGTTCGCGGGCTTCGAACAACGCGTCGATCACGGTATTGCCGGTCACGAACACGGTATCGGCCGGGACATGCTCCTTCAACAGATTCTGCGCCGCCGACAGAGTCGGCGCGAAATGCCAGCGCGCAAGACGCCCCGTGACCACACGATTCATTTCCTCGGGAAACGGATTGCGCATGTCGTTGGTGCGCAGGCCTGCCTCGACATGCCCAACCGGAACGTTGTTATAGAACGACACCAGTGACGCCGCAAGTACGCTGGTCGTATCGCCCTGAACCAGCATTGCGCGCGGCGCAATCTCCCGCACCACCTCATCAAGCGACGTAATCAGACGAGACGTGAGGCTGGCGAGCGACTGGTTCGGGCGCATCAGGTCCAGATCGTAATCCGACTTGATGTCGAATATCTCAAGAACCTGGTCGAGCATTTCCCGATGTTGAGCCGTCGCAATGACAACGGGTTCAAGATGCGAAGAGTGGCGGAGAGCGTGCACCAGCGGCGCCATCTTGATCGCTTCGGGCCGGGTACCGACCACTACTGCAACTCTGTTTACGTTCATCGAAAAATTGAATAAGTAATTGGGGTCACGATGGCGTGTAGGCCATTGGCGAGCGCTATTCTATCGCACCAGCCAAACGTAAGTCCCTGTAAAAAAAGAAAATCCTCTGGCAAAACAGCGTACGCCCCTCGTTCAAATTCAACGAAGTGCGGCATCACCGTTGCTACGCGGCAAGACAAAGGCGCAACGCCTCGTCCCAAGTCGGAAGGTGCAATCCGAACGCCTCACTCACCTTCCGCGTCGACAATCGCGAGTTGCCAGGACGGGCGGCAGGAACCGGGTAATCGCTTGCGGGAATCGGGATGACCGCGGGCCCCGCGCCATTCTTCGCGATGCTGAATATCGCTTGGGCGAAACCGCACCACGACGTTTCTCCGCCAGAGGCGAGGTGGTAGATGCCCGAGCGGCTGCGCCACCAATCGTCGTCGCGAGAGGCCAGCCCTTGCGCAACGATATGCGCGGTACTGGCGGCGATGGTATTGGCCCAGGTAGGCGCGCCAACCTGGTCGGCAACAACTCGCAACTCCGATCGCTCCTCGGCCAGCTTCAACATCGTCAACAGGAAATTCTTCCCGCGGCGACCGTAAACCCAGCTCGTCCGGAGAATGAGATGCGCGCATCCTGTCGCAGCAATCGCCTGCTCCCCTTCAAGCTTCGTGAGCCCGTACACGTTCTGCGGATTGGTCGGATCCGTCTCGGCATACGCACCGTCTTTCGTGCCATCGAACACGTAGTCGGTCGAATAGTGAATCAGCGTGGCTCCGCTACGTGCCGCCTCTTCCGCGAACACACGCGGTACATCGGCATTCATGCGACGCGCGGCGTCGATGTCGGTTTCAGCCTTGTCCACCGCTGTATAGGCGGCCGGGTTCACGATGATGGTCGGCTTCAGTTCACGCACGACACTGCGCACGCGTTCGAGATCGGAAAGGTCGAGCATCGAGCGATCACACGCAACCACGCGCCCCAGCCCCTGTAGCGAACGAAGCAGTTCGTAACCGACCTGACCGTTCACGCCAGTTACAAGAATCGTCGGTTCAGTACCCACATCCACCTCACGCATAGACTTCGGCTTCGCTCAGACGCTTGCCCGCGGCATCCTTCGCCGCCAGTAACGGTTCGAAGTCGATCGGCCACTCGATCCCGATCTCGGGATCGTTCCACACGATGCTGCGCTCGTGCTCCGGGAACCAGTAGTCGGTCGTCTTGTAAAGAAACTGCGCGGCCTCCGACAGCACGACGAAACCGTGCGCGAAGCCGGGCGGCACCCACAACTGCCGATGGTTGTCGTTCGACAGGACGACCCCCACCCACTTGCCGAAGTTCGGCGAACCCTTGCGAATGTCGACGGCGACGTCGAACACTTCACCCTCGACCACGCGAACGAGCTTGCCCTGCGCATGCTGGACCTGATAGTGCAGCCCGCGCAGCACACCCTTCGACGAGCGCGAATGGTTGTCCTGCACGAATTCGACGCCGGGTTCGACCTGGTCGGCGAATTCCTTCCCGTTGAAGCTTTCGTAGAAGAACCCGCGTGCATCGCCGAACACTTTCGGCTCGATGATCTTGACTTCGGGCAGCGCCGTCGCCGTTACTTGGATGGCCATGCGACTTGATCCGTAAGAATGTTCTTGAGGTACTGACCGTACGCGTTCTTCGCGAGCGGCTGCGCGAGCTTCAGCACCTGCTCCGCATCGATCCAGTTGCGGCGATACGCTATTTCCTCCGGGCACGCGACCACGAGCCCCTGCCGCTTCTGCAGCGTCGCGATGAAGCTGGCCGCCTCGATCAGCGAATCGTGCGTACCGGTATCGAGCCACGCGTAACCGCGCCCCATGATCTCGACGTTGAGCGCGCCACTGGCGAGATAACGCGAGTTGACGTCGGTGATTTCCAGTTCGCCGCGCGGCGACGGCTTGATGTCGGCCGCGATGTCGCAGACGCGGTTGTCGTAGAAGTACAGGCCCGTCACCGCGTAGTTCGAACGCGGTTTCGCCGGCTTCTCCTCGATCGACAGCGCGCGGAACGACTTGTCGAACTCGACGACGCCATAACGCTCCGGGTCGTGCACGTGATACGCGAACACGGTCGCGCCGGTTTCCTGCGCATGCGCGCGATCGAGCTGCTTCGCCAGGTCGTGACCGTAGAAGATGTTGTCGCCGAGGATCAGTGCCGACGGATCGTTGCCGACGAACGCCTTGCCGATGATGAAGGCCTGCGCGAGGCCATCGGGCGACGGCTGCACCGCGTACTGGATGTTCATCCCCCACTGGCTGCCGTCGCCGAGCATCGCTTCGAAGCGCGGCGTGTCCTGCGGCGTCGAGATGATCAACACGTCGCGAATGCCCGAGATCATCAGCGTCGACAGCGGGTAGTAGATCATCGGCTTGTCGTACACCGGCAGCAGCTGCTTCGATACGACGTGCGTGATCGGGTACAGCCGCGTGCCGGAACCGCCGGCGAGAATGATGCCTTTGCGTGCCATCGCTTCTCTCCTCAATCGCGTTTCGCGTAGTTCGTCTCGACCCACTTGCGGTACTCGCCCGATGCGACTTCGTCGGCCCAGACCTGATTGTCGAGATACCAGTCGACCGTCTTCGCCAGGCCGGTCTCGAACGTTTCAGCAGGCTTCCAACCGAGCTCGCGCTCGAGCTTGCGTGCATCGATCGCATAACGACGATCGTGGCCGGGGCGATCCGTCACATAGGTGATCTGGTCGCGGTACGAGCCGGCCGCCTTCGGGCGGGCCTTGTCGAGCAAGTCGCACAGCGTATGCACGACTTCGAGGTTCTTCTTCTCGTTCCAGCCGCCGACGTTGTAGGTCTCGCCGGGCACGCCGCGTGCGAGGACTTCGCGGATCGCGCTGCAGTGATCGCCGACGTACAGCCAGTCGCGCACGTTCTGGCCATCGCCATAAACCGGCAGCGGCTTGCCCGCAAGCGCATTCGCAATCATCAGCGGAATCAGCTTCTCGGGGAACTGGTACGGACCGTAGTTGTTCGAACAATTCGTCGTCAGCGTCGGCAGGCCATACGTGTGATGGTACGCGCGCACCAGATGGTCGGAGCCTGCCTTCGTCGCGGAATACGGGCTGTTCGGCGCGTACGGCGTCGTTTCGGAGAATTGCGGATCGGTCGCGGACAACGAACCGAACACCTCGTCGGTCGACACGTGCAGGAAACGGAACGCCGCTTTGTCGGTGTCGCTCAGGCCGTTCCAGTATTGACGGGTTGCCTCGAGCAGCGTGAAGGTGCCGACGACGTTGGTCTGCACGAAATCCGCAGGGCCGTGGATCGAGCGATCGACGTGGCTTTCCGCAGCAAAATGCAATACTGCGCGCGGCTTGTGCTCGGCGAGCAGCGCATCGAGAGCGTCACGGTCGCAGATATCGACGCGTGCAAACACGTGCTTCGGGTTCCCGTCCAGCGACTGCAGCGTGCGCAGGTTCCCTGCATACGTCAGCTTGTCGACGTTGAGCACGGCTTCGTCGGATTCGCGCAGCCAGTCGAGTACAAAATTGGCACCGATAAAACCCGCGCCGCCCGTAACCAGGATCATGAGGCTCCCTCTAGTAATGCGCGGCGGTCGCCGTCAGGCGAGCGCCGCATCAGATTCGCAAGTGCCAGCAACTTGTGACCATTGCGTCAGACCGGGAATTTTAACCGGTCGGCATGGCCTCCAAAGTCATCAAATGCTAATTTTCTTGGGAGAAACGACAATTATAGGTAGCGCCTTCCTGCAAATGCCACGCCGCTAACAACTTGATACAGCGCTCCGAACCCTTGCAGAAAATGAAAATTCGCGTCAATTCACTGCACTATTGCGGAACGAAAATTGCACAATGCATGATTGAATGGATTATTTTTCCCGTGCCACCGAAACTTGCCATGCCCGTCGCTCCATGAACCGCACCCCCATCGCCATCGGCGACATCCAGGGCTGTCATTCCGCTTTCCAGGCGCTCACCGACAAGCTTTCAGCCCCCGCCGACACACCACTGTGGATCGCCGGCGACGTCGTCAACCGCGGGTCCGGCTCCCTCGCCGCGCTGCGTGCGCTCGTGGACCTCGGCCCGCGCGCGACCGTCGTGCTCGGCAATCACGACCTCCACCTGCTCGCGGTCTCCGCCGGCCTGCGCACCGAACGGCCGGGCGACACCATCGGCGAGATCCTCGACGCCCCCGACGCCGACGCGCTGCTCGACTGGGTCCGCCACCGCCCGTTCGTGCACGTCGAGAACGGGATGCTGCTCGTGCATGCGGGCGTGCTGCCGCAATGGGACGCGACGCTCGCGCTCGAACTCGCCGACGAACTCCAGCGCGCGCTGCGCGCGCCCGACTGGCGCGATACGCTGCAGAAGCTGTACGGCAACGAGCCGAACCAGTGGCGCGCGGACCTGAAGAAACGCGACCGGATGCGCGTCGCGTTCAACGCATTCACGCGCCTGCGCTTCTGCACGCCCGCCGGCGAGATGGAATTCAAGGCGAACGGCGGCCCCGCCAGCGCGCCGCCCGGCTACCTGCCGTGGTTCGACGTACCGGGGCGCCGCACGAAGGACGTGACGGTCGTGTTCGGGCACTGGGCCGCGCTCGGCCTGATGCTGCGCGACAACGTCGTCGCGCTCGATTCGGGATGCGTGTGGGGGAACCAGCTGTCGGCCGTGCGGCTGACGGCCGATCCGGCGCAGCGCACGGTCACGCAGGTGCAATGCGAAGCGTGCGGCGCGCCGGGCGGCGAGTAATGACGCGCTGATTCGTCCGGCCGGAAAGCGCGTCAGCCCTCGCGCCCCGGCACGGGCTGGTCGGCCGCCCCGTCGCCCGCCGCACCGGCGCCGAGTTCGGTCGCCGGATACGCATGCCTGGCCAGCTCCGCGAGCGACTCGGCCGTCGGCTTGCCGACGTTCGCCTGCAGCGTCGCCAACGCGGCCGCGATCGCTTCACGCGCCGCCGCGGACGTCGTGCGCCGATCACCGCCCGGCGCGATCGGTTCGCACACGTACAGGTGCGCGACGAGCGGGCCGCCGCGCAACACCATGTCGAGCGACTTGCCGAGCGACAGCTCGCCCGTGTACGCCGGCGCGACCGACTGCCGCCGCTGCGCGTCCTCGTACATCAGGCAGATCGGCTGCACCGCGCAGCCGGCGGATACCGCGGCCTGGAACAGGTTCGCATGGAACGGCAGCAGTTCCTGTCCGTCGGTCGTCGTCCCCTCTGGAAACACGCACATCAGCCCGCCGTTGCGCAGGCGCTCGGCCATCTCGTGCATGATCCGCATCGCCTCGGTGCGCTTCTCGCGCTGCAGGAACACGGTGTCGAGCTTCTCGGCGAGCCAGCCGACGACCGGCCACTGCCGCACCTCGGCCTTCGACACGAACGGCGTCGGCCGCCACGCGTTGATCGCGTAGATGTCGAGCCACGACACGTGATTGCCGACCACGAGCGCGCTCGCGTCGAGCCGCGCACCGTCGTTATGGACGACGACGCGCATCCCGCAGATCCGCAGCATCTTGAGCGACCAGCGGCGCGTCATCTCGGCGCGGCGCGCGGGCGTGACGTGCGAAAAACGCAGCGCGACGATCGCCATGCCGCGCAACAGGTGAAAGACGAGACGCAGCTTGCGAAGGGCGGTCATGGCGAGGGTCCGGCGTGGGTCAGTGGCGCTCGAACGCGACCTGCCCGGCGACGAGCGTCGTGCGCACGCAGGCAGGCAGTTCGTAACCGAGGAACGGCGAGTTGTGGCCCTGGCTCTTCAGCGCACGCGGCTCGACGCGCCAGTGCGCGCGCGGGTCGAACACGCACAGGTCGGCCGCGCCGCCTTCGACCAGGCGGCCGGCCGGCAGCTTCAGCACGTCGGCCGGCGCGGACGTGATGCGGCGCAGCGCCTGCGCGAGCGGCGTGCGCGTTTCTTCCGCCCACTTCAGCGTCAGCGACAGCAGCAGCTCGAGCCCCGTCGCGCCCGGTGTCGCTTCGCCGAACGGCAGCAGCTTCTCGTCGTCGTCGACAGGCGTATGGTCGGAGCAGATCGCGTCGATCGTGCCATCGGCAAGCGCCACGCGGATCGCTTCGCGGTCGCGCTCGCTGCGCAGCGGCGGGTCGAGCCGGAACTGCGAATCGAAGTAGCCGATGTCGACGTCGATCAGGTGCAGATGGTTCACGCCGACGTCGCAGGTGACGGGCAGCCCTTCGGCCTTCGCCTCACGCACGAGCGCGAGGCCGGCCGCCGACGACAGCCGCGCGAGGTGCACGCGCGCGCCGGTCACGCGCATCAGTTCGAAGATCGTGTGCAGCGCGATCGTCTCGGCCGCGACCGGCACGCCGGACAGCCCGAGCCGCGACGCAAGCGCACCGCTCGCGGCGACGCCGCCGCGGCCGATGAACGCGTCGAGCGGGCGCAGCCACGTGGTGTAGTCATAGGTGCTCGCGTACTGCAGCGCGCGCAGCAGCACCTGCGTGTCGCGCACCGGCACGTTGGCATGCGTGAAACCGACGCAGCCGGACTCGGTCAGCGCGACCATCTCGGTGATCACCTCACCCTTGAGACCGACCGTCAGCGCGCCGAGCGGATGCACGTTCGCCTGGTGCAGGTTGCGCGCGCGGTACTTGAGCATCTCGACGAGGCCCGGCTCGTCGAGCACGGGATCGGTATCCGGCGGGCACACGAGGGTCGTGACGCCGCCCGCGACGGCCGCGGCCATCTCGGACGCGAGCGTCGCCTTGTGCTCGTAGCCGGGCTCGCGCAGCCGCGCGCACAGGTCGACGAGGCCGGGCGCGACGATCAGGCCCGATGCGTCGATGGTCTTCGCGGCGTTGAAATCGGCCGGCGCCGCCGTGCCGGCCTCGGCGATCGCGGCGATCTTGCCCGCCGCGACGAATACGTCGGCCTGCCGCTCGGTGCCGGCGACCGGGTCGATCAGCGTGCCGCCTTTGATATGAATCTTCATGCGCTGTCTGTGAATGCGTTGATTGCGTGAAAAGGATGCGCGAAAGCGGGCTCAGTCGTTGTTGCCGGCGACGATGCCCATCACCGCCATCCGCACGGCGATGCCGAACGTGACCTGGTTGAGGATCACCGATTGCGGACCGTCAGCGACCTGCGAATCGATCTCGACGCCGCGGTTCATCGGGCCCGGGTGCATCACGATCGCATCGGGTGCGGCGAGCGCGAGGCGCTCGGGCGTCAGGCCCCAGGTCTTGAAGTATTCCTGCGCGGACGGCAGCAGCGCGCCGCTCATCCGCTCGTTCTGCAGGCGCAGCATGATGATCACGTCGACGCCCTTCAACCCTTCGTCGAGGTTGTGGAACACCTTCACGCCCATCTGCTCGAGACCGCCCGGCAGCAGCGTGCGCGGTCCGATCGCGCGCACTTCCGGCACGCCGAGCGTGGTGAGTGCATGGATGTCGGAGCGCGCGACGCGCGAATGAAGGATGTCGCCGACGATCGCCACGCGCAGCTTCGTGAAGTCGCGCTTGTAGTGACGGATCGTGTACATGTCGAGCAGGCCCTGCGTCGGGTGCGCATGACGGCCGTCGCCCGCGTTGATCACGTGCACGTGCGGCGCGCAGTGCTCGGCGATCAGGTACGGCGCGCCGCTCGACGCGTGGCGCACGACGAACAGGTCGGCGTGCATCGCCGACAGGTTGTTGATCGTGTCGAGCAGCGATTCGCCCTTGCTCGTCGACGACGCATTGATGTTCAGGTTCAGCACGTCGGCCGACAGGCGCGTCGCGGCGATCTCGAAGGTCGTGCGCGTGCGCGTGGAATTCTCGAAGAACAGGTTGAAGACGGACTTGCCGCGCAGCAGCGGCACCTTCTTCACTTCACGGTCCGTCACGCTGACGAACTGCTCGGCCGTATCGAGGATGTGATTGACGATCGAGCGCGGCAGGCCCTCGATCGACAGCAGATGCTTCAGCTCGCCGTTTTTCGTGAGCTGCGGGTTGCCTTTCAGGAAACCGTAGCGGAATCGGTCGGGGCTCGCGGCCGCGGCGGGATTGCCGGTGCGGCCAGTGGTGTCGGTGGTCATGGTGTGCGTGATTCCAACTATGCAAACGGGCCGCGGTGCGAACCAGCGGCCCGGGATACGGTTTCGCGTGCCGTTCAGGCGCCGTGCGCCTCGACGCGCAGCGTGAACTGCGCGGCATCGTCGCGCGCGAGCACGAGCGTCGCGCCGGCCGGCACGTCGAGCGCGCCGCCCGCGAAACGCGCGGCGACCGGCAGTTCGCGGCCGCCGCGATCGGCGAGCACCGCGAGCTCGACCGCGGCCGGACGGCCATAGTCGAACAGCTCGTTGAGCGCCGCGCGCACGGTACGCCCGGTGTACAGCACGTCGTCGACGAGCACGATGCGCGCGCCGTCGATCTCGAACGGCAGCGACGTCGGGCTGGCCTGGCTGTGCAGGCCCTTCTTCGCGTAGTCGTCGCGATGCAGCGCGACGTTCACGACGCCGAACGCCGGTGCGCCGAGATCGCGCGCGAGGCGTTCGGCGAGCCACGCGCCGCCGCTGTAAATGCCGGCGAGGCGCGGGCCGCCCGGTTCGGCGAAAGCCGTACCGTACGCGGCGCGGATCTGGTCGAGCAGGACGCGGTAAAGCGCCTCGGCATCAATGGTGCTCATGGTCGGACAATTGATCGAGATACTGTTGAAGGATGACGCGGGCGGCCTCGGCATCGAGCATCTCGGCCCGTGCGCGGCCGCGCACGTTGCGCTCGCGCAGCCCGGCCTCGGCCTCGACCGACGAATAGCGTTCGTCGACCCATGTGACGGGCAGCCCGAAGCGGCCGTTCAGCTGGTTGCCGAAACGCTTCGCCTGCTGCGTCATGTCGTGCGGCGTGCCGTCCGGATGCATCGGCAGGCCGACGACGAGCGCGTCCGGCCGCCATTCGGCCAGCAGGTCGCCGACCGCCTTGAAGCGGTGTTCGCGGTTCAGGTTCTGGATCACGAGAAGCGCGCGGGCCGAGCGCGTCAGCGCATTGCCGATCGCGACGCCGATACGCTTTTCGCCGTAGTCGAACGCCATGAGCGTCGCATCGCGCGCGCTCGCGCCACTCATGCGTGCCCTGCTTCGCCGGACAGCATCGACGAGCTGACGCCGAGCAGGCCGAGTGCGGCTTCGAAGCGCTCTTCGGCCGGCGTGTCGAACACGATGCGCGGATCGGCGGCGACCGTCAGCCAGCCGTTGCGGGAAATTTCTTCCTCGAGCTGCCCTGCGCCCCAGCCCGCATGGCCGAGCGTCAGCAGGAAGCGCTTCGGGCCGGTGCCCGTCGCGACCGCCTCGAGCACGTCCTTCGACGTCGTCATCTCCAGCCCGCCTTCGACGGACATCGACGAGTTGTAGCTCGCGCCCTCCACCGGCTCGTGCAGCACGAAACCGCGCTCGGTCTGGACCGGGCCGCCGAAGTACACGGGAATGTGCAGCAACGGCTCGATGTCGAGCTTCAGGTCGATGCGGTTGAACAGCGATTCGAGGTCGATGTCGGTGGGACGATTGATGACGAGGCCGAGCGCACCGCGCTCGCTGTGATCGCAAAGATAGACCACCGTTCCCGAAAACGTCGGATCCGCCATGTTCGGCATGGCGATCAGGAACTGGTTGGTGAGATTGATGCGATCGGAAGGCTTTGACATGGTTTGAATTTTAGCAAAGACGCCGCGACCTGACCGGGCCGCGATCAACAAGCAACGCCGCGCCACGCTGGCAACGGCGCGCGCGGATCACACGGCACTCTAACACGCGCGCGGGCGCTGTCGGCAGCGTGTTGCAGGCCCGCGCGGCAAGGGCCGCCGCCATGTGTCCGTCCCCTTGTTCGTCAGGTCCGGCCGAGCGCCGCGCCAAGCGCCGCGGACGCCGCGGTGAGGTCGGGCGGCGCGACGCCGGCCGCGATCTTCAGCAGCGCCGCGCGCAACATGTCGGACGCGTGGCGGTGTGCATCGAGACCGCCGTCGGCGAGCGGCACGCCGTGCGCCGCACGGCGCCACGCGAGCCCGAGCGTATCGGCCAGCAGCGCCGCGTGGCCGAGCCCGAGCGCGCACGCGGCCGTGCCGACCCGATAGGCGGCGCCGGACGCGTGCCACGCGGCACCCGCGTCGGCGGCGGCCGGATCGACCGCGAGATCGGCCATCGACGCATCGGCCGTCTGCAGGAAATCCTCATAGGCATGCGCATTGACGGTCACGACGCCAAGCGTGCGGGTCGGCGCGGCGACCACCGCATCGTGCTCGGCCCGCGCGGCATCGGCCTCCCACAGCGCTTCGGACGCGGGCGTGCCGGCGACGTGCCAGTCGACCGTCAGCCCGTAGTCGTGCAGCACGTCGACGAGCGCGACATCCTCGGCCGCGGCGCCGAACAGCGCGAAATCGCGCCACAACAGCGCAACCGCCTCGCACACGATTTCGGGCGGCGCACTGCGCCGACCCTGCGCATGCTCGCCGAGCAGCAGGTTCGTTCGCGCGAGAAAACGCTTCAGCTCGGGCGCGCCGCTTGCGCGCAGCGCACGCAGGCACGCGGTCGCGAGCCGCCAGAAATCGTACGGCCCGTCGTCGGTGAGCGCCGCCAGCATCGCGTCGAGTTCGTCGAGCGCCGCATCGGGCGCGCCGTGCTGTGCCCGCAGCACGCCGAGCAGCGCCTGCTCGTAGCGGGCGCGTATCCGGGTCGCGAACGCATCGGGCAGCGCGCGCAGCGTGGCTGGCGGCACCGCGCGGCCGACGAGCGCGAGCGCGTCGAGCGGCACGCTCGCGCGCAGGTCGGCGGCGCTTTGCGCACGCAACGCACGGAAATGCTCGAAGAGAACGGGCGAGCAGGCGAGCTCGCGCAGGTTGTGGCGCCCGACGGCCGCGCGGAAATCGCGCAACGCGGCACGCCAGCCGGCCGAAGTCGGCTCGGTGGCGACGAGCGCCGCGGCGGCCGACAGTTGCCCCGCGAAACGCGCGGCCGGCAGCCAGCCGGCTTCCGCCAGCACGGCCGCGGCAGCGGACAGCGGCGCGGTTGCGTCGTCGCGACGCTCGAATGCGTCGGCGGCCGCCGCAAGCCACGCGTCGGCCGCGCGCACCGCCCCACCACGCGGGTTGGGCAGTGCGTCAGGTTGGGGAACGTTCGCCGGATCGGCCGTCATGGACACGCGCGCCTGTCATCGTCGAGTCGCTCGCGCGAACCTCGGCGCGCGAGCGCCGGGCCGATGCGAGGCCTGAGCGGTGTGTCCGTGGGCCAAGGGTCCGGTCAGATCTGGACCATCTCGAAGTCTTCCTTGCGGGCGCCGCATTCGGGACACGTCCAGTTGATCGGGACGTCTTCCCAGCGCGTGCCCGGGGCAATGCCCTCTTCCGGCAGCCCGGCTTCTTCGTCGTAAATCCAGCCACAAATCAGGCACATCCAGCTCTTGTATTCCATCTTAAGCCGCGTCGGGAAAGTCGGTAAATTCGGGAGCCATGATGGTACCGTGTCGGGGCCGGACTGCCTAGCGATCACGCTGGAGTACGGCAACTACGTTGCGCTGCGCTAAAAAATCCGTCGTGCAGGCCGGATTACGCCGCATAATGGCTGAAAAGTGCGGCCTGCCGGGCAACACAGGGCCGAAAAAGCCCATTTCGCCTCGCCGTCCGCATACCCGTCGCTTTCCCGTTTTTCTCTTGCCCCATTTTTACATGTCCAGCAACGCCCCTCCGATCGTCCTCACCTTCGGCCTGTCCGATCCCACCGGCGGCTCCGGCCTCCAAGCCGATCTGATGACCCTGGCGAGCATGGGCTGTCACGGCGTGTCCGTCCTGACGGGCTACACCGTGCGCGACTCGGCCGCCTGCGACGAAGTGACCGGCCTCGATCCCGACGTCGTCGCCGCCCAGGCGCGCATGCTGCTCGAGGACATGCCGGTCGCCGCGTTCAAAATCGGCGCGGCGACGCGCGCGGAAGTCGTGAGCGCGATCGCCGAGGTCGTCGCCGACTACGACGGCGTGCCGCTCGTGCTTGCGCCGGACTTCACGCTCGACGACGAACACGTGCTGGCCGCCGACGACCTGCGCGAATCGATCGCCGACCTGCTGGCCCCCCAGACGACGCTGCTGGTCGCCGACTACGCGACGCTGATCGCGCTCGCGCAGCCGGACGGCGATGCCGAGGCGCCGAATCTCGACGCGGCCGTGTCGCACCTGCTGTCGCAGGGTTGCGAGTACATCCTGTCGTCCGAAATGGGCTCGCACCGGCTCGTCAACACGCTGTACGGCGAGGAAGGCCAGCTCCGCGAGGACATGTGGGATCGCTCGCCGCACCGGCTGATGGGCATCACCGACACGCTCGGCGCTGCGATCGCGGCGCTGCTCGCGAACGGCCAGGAGCCGCCCGAAGCGGTCCGCGAGGCGCAGGAGTACCTGTACCAGGCCGTGCGCGACGCGTTCCGGCCCGGCATGGGTGCGCATATGCCCGACCGGTTCTTCTGGGCGCGCAGCAACGAAGACTCGGACACGCCGCCGGCCACGAAGGTCGACCCGGTGCCGAGGACGTCGCACCGGCATTGAAGCGCGCGCGGCGGGCCTGAACGCCGGCCCGCGCGTGCAGCGAATCCCGTGCGCAAATAAAAAAAGACCCGCATCGCTGCGGGTCTTTTCTTTTGGCTGGAACGCGCATCGCTGCGCGCTCCGGACACCATCGACCGAAGTCGATTACATGTCCATGCCCATGCCGCCCATGCCGCCCGGCATGCCGCCAGCCATCGGTGCATCTTCCTTCGGCAATTCTGCAACAGCTGCGTCCGTCGTCAGCAGCAGGCCTGCAACCGAAGCTGCGTTCTGCAGTGCGGTACGCGTGACCTTGGTCGGGTCGACGACGCCGGCTTCGACCATGTCGACGTACTCGCCCGTCGCTGCGTTGTAGCCGTAGTTGCCATTGCCTGCAGCAACTGCCGCCACCACGACGCTGGCTTCTTCGCCGCCGTTCGTGACGATCTGGCGCAGCGGCTCTTCCATGGCGCGCAGCACGATCTTGATGCCGGCGTTCTGGTCGGCGTTCAGGCCGGTCAGGCCTGCGATCGCGGTGCGAGCGCGGATCAGCGCAACGCCGCCGCCTGCCACGATGCCTTCTTCCACAGCTGCGCGCGTTGCGTGCAGTGCGTCTTCGACACGTGCCTTCTTTTCCTTCATTTCGACTTCGGTCGCAGCACCGACCTTGATCACTGCCACGCCGCCGGCCAGCTTGGCCACGCGCTCTTGCAGCTTTTCACGGTCGTAGTCCGACGTCGCTTCTTCGATTTGCGCGCGCACTTGCTTCACGCGTGCTTCGATGTTCACGGCTTCGCCTGCGCCGTCGATGATCGTCGTGTTTTCCTTGCCCACTTCGATACGCTTCGCCTGGCCCAGTTCTGCCAGCGTTGCCTTCTCGAGCGTCAGGCCGGTTTCTTCCGCGACGACTTGACCGCCGGTCAGGATCGCGATGTCTTCCAGCATCGCCTTGCGACGATCGCCGAAGCCCGGTGCCTTGACCGCAACGGTCTTCAGGATGCCGCGGATGTTGTTGACGACCAGCGTTGCGAGCGCTTCGCCTTCGACGTCTTCAGCGATGATCAGCAGCGGACGGCCAGCCTTCGCGACTTGCTCGAGTACCGGCAGCAGATCACGGATGTTCGACACCTTCTTGTCGTGCAGCAGCACGAACGGGTTGTCGAGGACGGCGACTTGCTTGTCCGGGTTGTTGATGAAGTACGGCGACAGGTAGCCGCGGTCGAATTGCATGCCTTCGACGACGTCGAGTTCGTCGGCCAGCGACTTGCCGTCTTCGACGGTGATCACGCCTTCCTTGCCGACCTTGTCCATCGCTTCAGCGATGCGATCGCCGATCGACGAATCGCTGTTCGCCGAGATCGAGCCGACCTGCGCGATTTCCTTGTTCGTCGTGCACGGCTTGCTGATCTTCTTCAGCTCTTCGACAGCCGCTGCGACTGCCTTGTCGATGCCGCGCTTCAGGTCCATCGGGTTCATGCCCGATGCGACGTACTTCATGCCTTCGCGAACGATCGATTGCGCGAGGACGGTTGCCGTCGTCGTGCCGTCGCCTGCGTTGTCGCTGGTCTTGGAAGCGACTTCCTTGACCATTTGCGCGCCCATGTTCTGGAGCTTGTCCTTCAGCTCGATTTCCTTCGCGACCGACACACCGTCCTTGGTGACCGTCGGGCCGCCGAAGCTGCGCTCGAGCACCACGTTGCGGCCCTTCGGACCCAGCGTGACCTTGACTGCGTTGGCGAGAATGTTCACGCCTTCGACCATCTTCGAACGGGCGGAATCGCCGAATACGACGTCTTTAGCTGCCATCTTCTAACTCCTTGAATTCTTGGGAATATGTACCGTCGGAGGACGCTTAGTTAGCGTTGACCACGGCCATGATGTCTTCTTCGCGCATGACCAGCAGTTCCTGGCCGTCGACCTTCACGGTCTGGCCTGCGTACTTGCCGAACAGGACGCGATCGCCGACCTTCACGTCGAGCGCGATCTGTGCACCCTTGTCGTCACGCTTGCCCGGGCCGACCGCGAGGATCTCGCCTTGATCCGGCTTTTCAGCAGCGGCTTCGGGGATCACGATGCCCGAGGCGGTCTTGGTTTCCTGATCCAGGCGCTTGACGATCACGCGATCGTGCAAAGGACGAAGGTTCATATTCACTCCTCTCTTGACTGAGATTGAAGAACGCTTAGGGAATCTGCCCGGCAAATCGCCCGGCAGAGAATTGTTAGCACTCTCGTGCAGCGAGTGCTAATTATATGGACGGGTTTTGACAAATTCAAGAAGGGGACCCGGAGGATTTTTCCGGGCAGGCGGGGGGCGCTCGGCGCCGAGCTTCGTTCGCGTGAGATTGGGCGTGAGGCGACGTGGAAGAGGCCGGATCAACGGAAATATATCGAGCAAAAACAATAGCCTAGCAAAAACCATGAGCGACGGCGGCGGTATCCGCGAGGATAGCAGGAGTCGCCTGTTCGGTTCATCTCCATGGCCATGCAGCAGCGGTTGCGACACCTCGGGGATTCCCGTACATCCCGAGCGAGCACTGTCGAAACAAATAGGGTGCAAACGTATATTCGCGATCAACGCGCAGGCAGCGCGTCACGACGCCCTCCTCTCAGGATCGGAGCAGTTTGTCGCTTCACCGCGTCGCAGTCGACGCTTGACGGGCAGTCGTGAACTGCCTGATCGACCATGCATCGGCCGGAAGGACGAATGTCATCTCCCGAGCGAGGTCGGCCGGTTGCCTGTGAGAAAGCAACCGGCCCCGAAGCCGCCTGTTGGCGGAATGGTCAACATGCACTGCCGTGCGAGATCCGGACGATCTGTTCGTCGACCGGTCACCCATCGCATTCGTCTTGTCGCAGGGTCAGGTCGCGGGGATCTCGCTCGCCAAATCATCACGAGGAACCCCGCGGATCACTTTCACTGCACACCCCTCATTCACCGGACGAATCACGCGGCATTTTTAAAGCAGCGCACGGAAGCGGCGCCCTCAGTCATTCCTCCCCGCGCGACCTGACCAGGGACCATGAAATTCTCCGCCATCGACAAATCGTCGACCATATCGAGCCGATAGCCGTGCGTATACACAGCGCTCAATTGAAAGCCGTTTTCCGGACGAAGCGCCAATTTCTGACGAAGTCGATAGATGTGCGTGTCAAGGCTTCGCGACGTGCCATCCAGTGCCCGCCCCCATGCCAACGTCGACAAGGAATCCCGGGAGACTACGTTTCCAAGATTATTGAACAGGCAACTCGCCAAGGAAAATTCCTTCGCGGTCAAATCGATGTTTTTGCCGTGCAGGGTAATCGTGCGCATAAGCGGATTCACGACATACGCCCCAACCTCCACTCTATTATCGGCTTTTTTATTTCGACCGCTTCGACGCAGCAGCGCATTGATTCGAGCCATCAACTCGATCTCACGAAAGGGCTTGCCAATGTACTCGTCGGCTCCGGCATCCAGCGCAGCGGCGATATCCGCCTCCAGCGTTCTCGCCGCCAGAAATAAAACGACGGGCGCGTCTCCAAGATTGGCTCGAATCCAGTGCAACAAATTCAGACCGCTGGCGTCCGGGATTCTCCAGTCAAGCACCACGAGCTCCACGGCTTTCTTTCTCAGAAACTGAACGGCTCGCGCACTATCGCATGCCACCGAAATTTCCCGGTTTGACCCTCGCAGCGCCTTTTCAAATGCTGACGCCTGACCCGGATCTCCTTCCACTAACAGGATACTCATAACACCCCCAGCCTTCATCGACACGATTAATTTTCAGACCACTCCAATCGATCGCCCGAACATGCAAACACAAATTTAATATTTTTAACCACTACCGAGCGATTGAAATCTTCCTCACTCAAACTTCAACTTCAACTTCAAATCAACTCATAACGGACCCATTCGATCCGATACAACACAACCCGAGCGGACACCTGCACATTTTTTCGTGCATTCCCATATCGATAAAAGTAAATTCGGCGCCCTTTATTTCAAACAGTACGTGCTCGGCGACGAGCGTGGAAGTCTTGCTGCACCCATCGAAGTTCTCCATGGGCAGATAGCGGGTCTTTTCGCCCCCATTTCGCGCGTGACGCCGACTTTGCTTGCCGACCATTCACCCGGAGCCCTGCGGCTGCAATCACGCAGGTGAACACCCGTTCGCGAATGTCGAATGCGATTCCGATGAAGCCGCACTCACCGGGCCAGCCAATCATCACGAGAACGCCAGGCACTCTGGCACCGATATCAGGGACGCTCATGTCGACCTCGGTAGCGATCGGCGAATTGGGCAGATCCATCGGCGTCCGGCACGACGCCGCATTGTCTTCGCCCAATTCGTCCAACAAGTATGTCACTCAGATGTTACTGACATATCAGTAGGATATCGAGACGCGTGCCAAAGGTCAAAGCGGGTAAACCCGTTCGCCAACATTGACCCCTTTAGCAGCGAGTTGAAAACGGGGGGTGACCACGCTAATATGTTAGTAATATTTTTTTGCTGGATCACCGGACCCATGAACGGACTGACGGGTAGCACCCTTGCCGAACAGGCTCATCAGAAACTTGAAGAACTGATCGTGACGCTCGAGCTTGCGCCCGGCAGTGTCTGGTCGGAGGCATCCCTCGCGGAGAAACTCAATACGGGGAGAACGCCTGTTCGCGAGGCCGCACAACGACTGGCTGCTTCGCATCTGCTTCAGATCGTGCCGCGTCACGGCATCATGATCACGGTCCCGAACATTCATGATCAGTTGCTCGTGCTCGAAACACGCCGCGAACTCGAGCGCCTTATCGCACGGCGCGCTGCACGGCGCGCATCCCCCGAGGAGCGCGAGGCGCTCCGTAAAATCGCGGACAAACTCGAAGCGGCAGGCGAATCACAAGACATCGTTGCCTACTTGAGAAGCGTGTACACCGCCAATCAACTGATCGCACAGTGCTCACGAAATCGGTTCGCTTCCGAGGCGATTGCACCGTTGTATGCGTTGTCCCGACGTTTTTACTTTATGTATCACAAACGGTTGAATGATCTGCCGTCAGCAAGCCTGCAGCACACGAGAGTCGCGCGTGCAATAGCTGACGGTAACGAACAGGAAGCCGAGCTCGCGTCGGATATGATGCTGGACTATATCGAAGCGTTTACGCGGGACTGCTTTACCCTCGACTTCGAACCCAATCATTCACGCATTGCAGTCTGACATGCTCTCGACGAACTGAGGGCGCCCCAGTCGGAGATATACCGCGCAGGCTCAATCGCGCACATGGCGATGTCGGCGAAACACCGTCGATCTCGAACAGACATGGTGGAATTACCGTCGACGTCGAACAGCCGCACCGAGCAAGACGTCGACAACCACTCGTCATTCAACACAGAATTCCGCGCCGTTCAATCAACCCGTCGACCTGCTCCTCCCGGACGGGCTCGGATATGTAATATCCTTGGCAATCAATTTGCGTCATTTCGCTCAGCCACTCGAACTGAGCCTCGGTTTCGACGCCTTCGATCACAACACGCTTCTTCAAGCGGCGCCCGAGCTCGACGAGCGTTTCCACCATGGCCCGCGATTCGATATTTTCATGGATATCGCACATGAAGGATCGATCCAGCTTGAGCGTATCGACTGCCAGGCGATGCAATTTGGTCAGCGACCAACACCCTGAACCGAAGTCATCGATCGCAACACTCACCCCCATGTTCCGGATCGAAGCGATGGCAGTTGCGAGCGTCTCGATTGGGCCCGGGTCGATGGATTCCGTGAGTTCGATTTGAAGATTCCCGGCACGAACCGCATGGGAATCGAGAATCGAGGACAGTCTTTTTTCCGCTCCCGGCCGCGTAATTTCACGGGCAGGCAAATTGACAGACAGCGACAAGCCACCATATCCGAGAGCAGCCCAACTGGCGAGCACCCGCGCGGATTCCGTCATGACGTAATCGGTGAACTGGCTCGTCAGATAGGAATCTTCGACAAGATCAATGAATGCCGATGGCATCAACACACCATGTTCCGGATGATGCCAGCGTATCAACGACTCGAACCCGGACAGCAATCCGGCCTCAAGGCGGAGCTTTGGCTGATACACGAAAAAGAATTCTTTCCGGGTCAGCCCAAGTTCCGCGTCGTCGACAAGATCATCATAATTGCGATGCACTGTCGTACTGTCCAAAGCGATCTCCAATGCACGCACATCAGATTTTCCAGTGCCTGCTGACACAGCCTTAGGGTCGCCCGGGCTTGCCGCTGCCCGGGCTTTCCGTCAGTCAGTGCATGAACACGCGACTACTTCCACTGATACAGCATGCCGGCACCGATCACCCGCTGGCCACCGCTGAAACCGCCGTTGATCGACGCCTTCAGGTTGTCGGTGATACGTGCCTGCATGTTGACCGCCATCGCCTTCTGGCCGAGGAAGGTTGACGTACCGACGCCCATGCCGAAGTTGGCGTCGCGATCGAGCTGCGGGATCGACGCCATCGCGCCAACGGCCGCGATACCCTGCTTCGCCATCTGGTCGGTCTGCTGCAATTGCGAACCCAGCGAGTTGATCTGCGCCTGCTGGCCTGACAGCGCCGTCGACAGCGTCGACTGCACCGCATTGAGCTGGTTCACGTTGACCGCGTCGGTGCCCTGCGTACCGGGCGCCACGTTGATGATCTGGCGCTGCTGCGTATCGCTGCCGACCGACACCACGTTCGAGCGGCCGCCGTCCGTCGAATTCGCACCGATCGCCACCGAGTTCGAGCCCGCTGTGACGGTCGGCTTGTCGGAGCCGGTACCGTTCATGTCGGCCGCGACGCCGGCAGCGTTCGTCGTATTCGTCGTCATCAACGTGGACAGCTGACTCAACTGGTTGTTGATGTTCGTCACGCCGGTCGACAGCGACGCCACGTTGTTGTTCGTCGTGCTCAGGCCGGTGGACAGCGAGCCGATGCCGGCCGCCGTCGACGTCGACAGCGCGTTGATCGCGGTCGAGGTCGAGGTGGACAGCGAGGACACGTTGCTGTTGGTCGAACTCAGGCCCGTCGACAGCGAGTTGATACCCGTCGACAGCGATGCGACGTTCGTTGCGGTCGACGTCGACAGGGTGTTGACCGCCTGGTTCGTCGCGTTCAACTGGCTGCCGTTGATCGCGTCCGTGCTGGTGGCCGAGACCTGGCCGGCAGCGACGTTCGTGATCTGGCGTTCCGCGCCCGGCGCACCGACGCTCAAAACGCCCACCGGACTGGTGCCGAAGACCGGATACGTGACGCCGCCGACCGTGACGCTCGACACCGCGACCGCGTTGCCGGTAACCGAGTTCGCGCCGAGCGCGATCGAATTGGCGACGTTCGCGGTGGCGTTCGAACCGAACGCGAGTGCGTTGGTGGCGCTGGCCGTGGCGCCCGAGCCGTAGGCCTGCGCGCCGATGGCGCTGGCCGTGGCCTGGTTGCCGAGTGCGATCGTGTTGTCCGCGGTGGCCTGGCTCGAGTTGCCGAATGCAAGCGCGCTGTTGCCGGTTGCCGTGCTCGCGTTGCCGAGCGCCACTGCGCCGGTGCCGGTCGCCGTGTCGTTCGCCCCCATCGCGACTGCGCCGGTGCCCGTCGCGACGCTCGGGTCGCCGATCGCAACCGCGCCGTCGCCACTCGCGGTGTTGCCCGAGCCGATCGACACAGCCTTGCCGCCTGTTGCCGAAGCGCTTTGACCGATTGCGACCGCGCCGTTCGATTGCGCGTTCGAGCCGTTGCCGACCGCGACACTGCTTGCGCCCGCCGCGGTGGCGCCGACGCCGGCGGCCAGCGAGTAGAGGCCGGTCGCAGCGCTGTTGGCGTAGTTCGCCGATTGCGTACCACCGTCGTTGACGCTGTAGTAATGCGTTTTCGCGGCTTCGATCGCGGTCGAGGTCGACGTGGACAGCGACGTCATCGAACTGTTGGTCGAACTGAGGCCCGTGGACAAGGAACCGATGCCGGTCGACGTCGAGGTGGACAGCGACAGGATCGTGCTGTTGGTCGAGCTGAGGCCGGTGGACAGCGAGCTGATGCCCGTCGACGTTGACGTTGACAGCGACGAGATCGAGCTGTTCGCGGACGAGAGCCCCGTCGAAGTCGACGTGGACAGCGAGGAAATCGAGCTGTTGGCCGATGACAAGCCGGTCGACGTGGAAGTCGACAGCGACGACACCGTGCTGTCAGTCGAGCTCAAGCCGGTCGACAGCGAGCTGATGCCCGTCGAGGTCGACGTGGACAACGAAGAAATCGAGCTGTTGGCCGACGACAAACCGGTCGACGTCGAAGTCGACAGCGACGACACCGAGCTATTAGTCGAACTCAGACCGGTCGACAGCGAGCTGATGCCCGTCGAAGTCGACGTGGACAACGAAGAAATCGAGCTGTTGGCCGACGACAGGCCAGTCGACGTCGAAGTCGACAGCGACGACACCGAGCTATTAGTCGAACTCAGGCCGGTCGACAGCGAGCTGATGCCCGTTGAAGTCGACGTGGACAACGAGGAGATCGAGCTGTTGGCCGACGACAAACCGGTCGACGTCGAAGTCGATAGCGACGACACCGAGCTATTAGTCGAACTCAGACCGGTCGACAGCGAGCTGATGCCCGTCGAAGTCGACGTGGACAGCGAGGAAATCGAGCTGTTGGCCGATGACAAGCCGGTCGACGTCGAAGTCGACAGCGACGACACCGTGCTATCCGTCGAACTCAGGCCGGTCGACAGCGAACTGATGCCCGTCGAAGTCGACGTGGACAACGAGGAGATCGAGCTGTTGGCCGATGACAAGCCTGTCGAGGTCGAGGTCGACAGGGACGACACCGAGCTGTTGGTCGAGCTCAGGCCGGTGGACAGCGAGCTGATGCCCGTTGAAGTCGACGTGGACAACGAAGAGATTGAGCTGTTGGCCGACGAAAGGCCGGTCGACGTCGAAGTCGACAGCGACGACACCGTGCTATCCGTCGAACTCAGGCCGGTCGACAGCGAACTGATGCCCGTCGAAGTCGACGTGGACAACGAGGAGATCGAGCTGTTGGCCGACGACAAGCCCGTCGACGTCGAAGTCGACAGCGACGTGATCGAGCTGTTCGCGGACGACAGGCCCGTCGAGGTCGAAGTCGACAGCGAAGAAATCGAGCTGTTGGCCGACGACAGACCAGTCGACGTCGAAGTCGACAGCGACGACACCGTGCTATCCGTCGAGCTCAGGCCCGTCGACAACGAGCTGATGCCCGTCGAGGTCGACGTGGACAGCGAAGAAATCGAGCTGTTAGCCGACGACAAGCCGGTCGAAGTCGAAGTCGACAGCGACGTGATCGAGCTGTTCGCGGACGACAGGCCCGTCGAGGTCGAAGTCGACAACGAAGAAATCGAGCTGTTGGCCGACGACAGACCGGTCGACGTCGAGGTGGACAGCGACGTGATCGAGCTGTTCGCGGACGACAGGCCCGTCGAGGTCGACGTGGACAACGAGGAAATCGAACTGTTGGCCGACGACAAACCGGTCGAGGTCGAAGTCGACAGCGACGACACCGTGCTATCCGTCGAGCTCAGACCGGTCGACAACGAGCTGATGCCCGTCGAAGTTGACGTGGACAGCGAGGAGATCGAGCTGTTCGCGGACGACAGACCCGTTGAAGTCGACGTGGACAGCGAAGAAATCGAGCTGTTGGCCGACGAGAGGCCCGTCGAGGTCGACGTAGACAGCGAAGAGATCGAGCTATTGGCCGACGACAAACCGGTCGACGTGGAAGTCGACAGCGACGACACCGAGCTATTGGTCGAGCTCAGCCCCGTCGACAACGAGCTGATGCCCGTCGACGTCGACGTGGACAGCGAAGAAATCGAGCTGTTGGCCGACGAAAGGCCGGTCGACGTCGAAGTCGACAGCGACGTGATCGAACTGTTCGCCGACGACAGGCCCGTCGAGGTCGAAGTCGACAGCGACGACACCGTGCTATCCGTCGAACTCAGGCCAGTGGACAGTGAGCTGATGCCTGTCGAGGTCGACGTGGACAGCGAAGAGATCGAGCTGTTAGCCGACGACAAGCCGGTCGACGTCGAGGTCGACAGCGACGTGATCGAGCTATTCGCGGACGACAGGCCTGTCGAGGTCGACGTCGACAGCGACGAAATTGAGCTGTTGGCCGACGACAACCCGGTCGACGTCGAAGTCGACAGCGACGACACTGTGCTGTTAGCCGAGCTCAGACCAGTTGACAGCGAGCTGATGCCCGTCGAAGTCGACGTAGACAACGAAGAAATCGAGCTGTTGGCCGACGACAGACCGGTCGACGTCGAGGTCGACAGCGACGTGATCGAGCTATTCGCGGACGACAGGCCCGTCGAGGTCGACGTCGACAAAGAAGAAATCGAACTGTTAGCCGACGACAACCCGGTCGACGTCGAAGTCGACAGCGACGACACCGAGCTGTCGGTCGAGCTCAGCCCCGTCGACAGTGAGCTGATACCCGTCGAAGTCGACGTGGACAGCGACGAAATCGAGCTGTTGGCCGACGAGAGGCCGGTCGAGGTCGAGGTCGACAACGACGTGATCGAGCTGTTCGCGGACGACAGGCCCGTCGAAGTCGACGTAGACAACGAAGAAATAGAACTGTTCGCGGACGACAACCCGGTCGACGTCGAAGTCGACAGCGACGACACCGTGCTATCCGTCGAACTCAGGCCAGTGGACAGCGAGCTGATGCCCGTCGAGGTCGACGTGGACAGCGACGAAATTGAGCTGTTGGCCGACGAGAGGCCGGTCGAGGTCGAGGTCGACAACGACGTGATCGAGCTGTTCGAGGACGACAGGCCCGTCGAAGTCGACGTAGACAACGAAGAAATAGAACTGTTCGCCGACGACAACCCGGTCGACGTCGAAGTCGACAGCGACGACACCGTGCTGTTGGTCGAGCTCAGGCCAGTGGACAGTGAGCTGATGCCCGTCGAGGTCGACGTGGACAGCGAAGAAATCGAGCTATTGGCCGACGAGAGGCCGGTCGACGTCGAGGTCGACAGCGAGGTAATCGAGCTATTCGCCGACGACAGACCCGTCGAAGTCGACGTGGACAACGAAGAGATCGAGCTATTGGCCGACGACAAACCGGTCGAGGTCGAAGTCGACAGCGACGACACCGTGCTGTTGGTCGAGCTCAGGCCAGTGGACAGCGAGCTGATGCCCGTCGAGGTCGACGTGGACAGCGAAGAAATCGAGCTATTGGCCGACGAGAGGCCGGTCGACGTCGAGGTCGACAGCGAGGTAATCGAGCTATTCGCCGACGAAAGACCCGTCGAGGTCGACGTGGACAACGAAGAGATCGAGCTATTGGCCGACGACAAACCGGTCGAGGTCGAAGTCGACAGTGACGACACCGAGCTATTGGTCGAACTCAGCCCCGTCGACAGCGAGCTGATGCCCGTCGAGGTCGACGTGGACAGTGAAGAAATAGAGCTAGTGGCCGACGACAGACCCGTCGAGGTCGACGTAGACAACGAAGAAATCGAGCTGGTGGCCGACGACAGACCCGTCGAGGTCGACGTAGACAACGAAGAAATCGAGCTGGTGGCCGACGACAGACCGGTCGACGTCGAGGTGGACAGCGACGTGATCGAGCTGGTGGCCGACGACAGTCCGGTCGACGTCGACGTCGACAGCGACGTGATCGAGCTGGTGGCCGACGACAGGCCCGTCGAAGTCGACGTGGACAGCGAAGAAATCGAGCTGGTGGCCGACGACAGTCCGGTCGACGTCGACGTCGACAGCGAAAACAGCTGGCCGCCGTTGACCGCGTCCCCGCTGCCGGAGGCAACGGTACCGTTCGCAAGGTTGGTGATTTTATTACCGGACACGTTAACGTTGCTGCCACTCAGGATGATGCTCCCCGGGGCATTCAGCTGAATCGACTGCCCCGGCACCGAGCCAAACAAGCTCGGAGTTGCTGTCGTGGCGTTGTTGACAGTGATGTACGTGACCGTCGGGCCGGCTCCCGCACTGGTTGAGGGCGCACCTGACGCGCCGCCCATGTAGAGCGCGTCAGTAGTCGAGGTGCAGCCCATGTTGTAGCCGCTGGTGCCCGAGCCAGAGACGCCGTAGCCGGTTGCGTTTGCGCCGGAACAAACGGCAAATGCAGAGGCAAACGCTACGGTTGGCGCGAAAAATCCGCCCCCCAGCACCACGACAGCCAGCACCCGAACTGCGGCACTCGACCCTCCAGACTTCTTCCGCCCTGTCGCAATTTCCGACGCGGCCACATAGGTGCCCGTCTTCTCGCACCAGACGCTCTTGTAAACCTTGTTCATTTCGACCCTCTTCTTCTTCTGCTAACCCGTTCAGCACATCCACCCAAAAACAGCAGCGGCTCTTGTGAAAGAAAAAACTCGGCAGACTGGCGCCCGGGGAAACCCGTCCCCGACGACTTGCGCTCTTCCGCACTCAGCACCCAGACCGCCTTCGTTTTGAACGGCGGCTCGACATTCGTATTGCGTTGCCCTCGCTTGCTGCGGCCGTCATCTGCTCGCGTTTCCTGGATGACTTGTATTAGCGACGCTTGGTCTCTTCCCGCAGACACACCACTTCACCTACTCAAAAATCACGGAATTTGTTTCGATAGCATTCAGCATTGAGCAATCGACTTGACGAGCAATCTCGCCAATCGATCGACATTCCAATAGCTCCTGCACATGCGATTTATAAATTTTTGTTGAGCGCACACGTTTCCCGGCGCTCGTATCGACGCACCACCGTCCTTATCAGGTGAGCCACGACAGAAGCACCTCGGATAATCGAAGCCTTTTGAATTACATCAATGCAAATAAAACGAAGCGCCCCAGCTCACGACATCAACCATGATCACTGCGGCACCAGGATTGCCATGTCGATTGGCATGACAGCCCATTTATATTTCGATCCCGCCTGAAGCACCCCAAGCGACGCAAACACCTGGAGGCGCGGGACATCCGACCGTCACTTCACCGCGAGATCGAGCGCCTCAATCTTCACGATTAGAACTGGATATCTCGAACTGCTTGCGATCCTTGTCGCGAATCCACTCGGGCGCACGCCCTACCCCTGACCACGTCGCGCCACTGACAGGATCGAAGTAGCGCGGCCGCCGTTTGGTCGCCTGCCGCAGGACATCGACAGTAAAAATATCCTCTGGAACAAAACCGAACTCTCGAACGCAATACTTGATCTCGAGCAAAATCGCCTCCATGGCAATTCGTCGCTCCTCAGCGATCCGAGATTCCAGTTTCGATTTTGTATCAAGATACTCTCGATACGACTCCAGCTTGCTCATTGAGATAATTACAAACCGCCATTTGTCATCAAGAAAAATGTCGATCGAGTCGACAACCAGAAAACATCACGCGACTCGCTCCATTCTTCGTTACTTGTCGCGGCTGAATCGCAACGTCAACGACAGCCAATCATTATTTTCCGCACTGCCCCATGCACAATTCCAGCCACAAAAACATCCGGAGCGGACCCTACACCTGCTTCAACAATCCATATGTCGCATCGTATATCCGCGACGAGCATCGATTGACAACATTTGTCACACATTAATCGATCCCCAATTGATTCAATTCGTTCATAAAAGTTGACAAAAAGACTGTCGAGAAATGCCACTCTATTACGCAAATCAGACCTGCTACCCGGCCACGAGGAATCAAATCAGATCATTGCAATTTCCTTTCAAAACATTCGAAAAAGTCAATCAGCTCCAATGCAAGCAGGCATGCGCGGATTCGAGCAACACGATGAAAGATGGTGCCAATGAAAATTCTTGCCGTTGACGACGAGCCAGCACAGGCGGCGCTTCTCCGCGACACACTGATCGCCGAGGGGTTCGATGTACGGAGCGCCACCGCGGGCGCAGAGGCCATCCGGTTCCTCGAAACCGACACCGTCGATCTGGTCGTGCTTGACTGGAACTTGCCGGATATCTCCGGACTGGAAGTCCTCGCCTGGATTCGCACACGAATCGGCAGAGATCTCCCCGTGCTGTTCCTGACGAATCGCGTACGCGAGGACCAGCTCGTCGTCGCACTCGAGGCAGGTGCCGACGACTACATGGTCAAACCCATCCGTCGTCATGAATTGATCGCACGAGTGCGTGCTCTGCTGCGACGGGCCTATCCGGTGAATTCAAAGCCGGCATCGATCAATATTGGTCGTTACCGTCTGGATCTCGTAACCGAGACCGCGTTCTTGAGCGACGAGCCGATCAAACTGACATCTCGAGAATTCACGGTTGCCGTTGCGCTATTTCAGAATTGTGGCCGCGCAATGCCGCGAGACGCGCTGATCAAGTCGATCTGGGGGCGCCATAGCGACCATATTTCCCGCACGCTCGACACGCACATCTATCGTGTGCGATCCAAGATGCGTATCGGCCCCGAAAACGGTGTTCGGCTTCGCGCTGTCTACAATCACGGTTATCGGCTGGAGTTGCTCGATCCCAACCACACGCACGATGCGGAATAGCGGCTACCGTCACCCGCGCCAAAGACAACCCTACGTGACCGAGGAACTGTCACGCGTCGTTCCTGCCGGGTGAACACCGAGGGCTTGCAGTCAAGAAATGGCATCACCCTGACCGCCGCGCAAACCATGTGCTGGTTGCACGATACGGCAGCCGGCATCGATGATCGACGCGCCGTTGACCATGGTTTCCCTCTCTGCTGGTACCGCCAATTTCCAGGCGAGCGCCGTGACGCTCAGAATTCGATACAGGGAATGTTGCATTTTTCAACCTCACATCGGAACGTCGTCTCCGGCATCGGTACGATCGTGACCGGCACGGGAGACTGCACGAGCCGCCGTTACCGAGCCTGCTCGCGCGGCGGCCTGATGATCGGCTTCGTCGAGCCTTGAATCAGTCGAGACGCAAGTGGCATGGGCTCGCCATGTTTGGGGCGATCGGCTAGCCAGGCCACGCAGACGGCCAGCGCAATCGCGCTCCCCCACAATGTCAACAGAACACGCATCCTCACCTCACCTTCACCGGCTTGGCCGCCGCCTGCGTGATTTTCGCCCGCGGTTTCGGTACCGTTTCGAGGACGACCACCAGCGTCACGACAAGCCCGCAGATCAGAAGACCGCACATCCCGAGCATTGCTTTATTCATTTCTGCGCTCCCCCCTGCATCGTTTGACCGAATGCACCGATCGAGCCACTCGGGCGACCGCGCACGGACACTCGAATCACACCCGGAAGGCTCGACGCGATTCGATCGCCCGATGACCGGCCACAGAATGCGTCCTGGTGACGGTCGCGTCGCCGTTGATGCCGTCGATCGCGCTGAAGTTGCCATCGGCATGACGAGGCGCATCGGTCGTTGACTATCTCGAGTCCCGATGGCGAACCGAGCCTTTCGGCGATCCCTGAACGCATCCGCGGCGATATCACTTGTTGCCCACAAAGAGGTTCGTCGTTGATCTTCGGGGAAGAGGTCAGCTTCAATTTCTCACCATTCAATTAATCAGTAATGCAGAATAATCAGTGAAGAATCCGACTTCACCCAAGATACCGAAGCGTCATCAGATTGGAGCGGACTCTCGACGGTTCACGCGCTTGTGTCGCCCGGCCACAACTGGCCGGCAGTCGCCCGACACGGTCGCCTGAAATGCCCGAAAGCCGCCGGCCGGAATGACCCAGGAGACGGTTCCGCTTGCTCCATTTGATCGACTAGTCGTGCCGATACGCCCTCTCCGCCGACAAAGCCGTAGCGTTGAACTCCAGTTCAGACAAAACGCGCTCGATTACCTCGGTCCAGTTTCCGCGCGTGGTCTGAGTAAAGATTCGCATGCCGGGATACCACGGACTATCATCGCGGTTGCGCAACCAGCGCCAGCAGCCCGCATACCGGTTCAGTAACCACACGCGCTTCCCCATGGCTGCGGCCAGATGAGCGACCGAGGTGTCAACGGAAATGACGAGATCCAGCGCGTCGATGAGGGCTGCGGTATCGGCAAAATCGCTCACTTCGTGCATCCAGTCGACTACATGTGGATACTTCTCGTGGGATAGCGCTTTCGACATGTCATCTGCCTTCTGCAGACTGATCCAGTGCGCACCAGGCCACGCGAGCAATGGCGCCATCGTCTCCAGGCTAATACTGCGCCGGCGATCTTCAGCCATGCCCGAATGCCCTCCCGCCCAGACCACCCCGATGCGTGGCAAGGTGCCTGGCTGCAACGTTGCCACTTTCGATGACCATTTTCGCGACCGTCGCCGATCAGCGTGCAAATATGGCAAGTCGGCGGGAATGTTGTCTACTCGCGTTCCGAAGGCCATGGGCATCGACAGGAGCGGGCAATACCAGTCCCATCGAAGCGCGTTGAATGGCTTGTCTCCGAGCAGCGTCAGATTGGGCCACCGGGAACAGAGCGAATCGGTCAGCAACCGGCGCAGCGGTTTCGGGCATAAAAATCCAACTGCAGTGAAATGCCCGAGCGCCATTTCGAGATATCGGCAAAATTGCAGCGTATCGCCAAAGCCCTGCTCGGCCAAAACGAGCAGGCGGTTTTCGCCTGACGGCAGCGCTTGTCCCAGCCACCGGCGGATCGGCAAAGCAGGAGGCTTGATCCCGGCAGGCGAATCGCCCGCCCGAATGGTTTCCCATCGATGTTCGAAATATGGCCAGCCTTCCCTATAGTCGCCGGCGCGAAGCAATGCATGTCCGAGATTGGCGTGAGCCACGAGATCGTTTGGATTCAACGCGATTGCTTGACGATACGAATTTATCGCCAGGTCAACTTCCCCCAATTGACCGAGACACACTCCCATATTGCTATAAGCACCCGAATGCGTTGGATATCGCTCGATCGTGCGCCGACAAACATCGACGGCGTCTTCCGGCTTGTTATCTAGTGCCAAGGCCGAAAAAAGGTTATACATTAGCTTCGAAGTGTCCAGACCCGGCTGGCGATCTTCGGCAAACGCCAGACCGCTTCGCGCACTTGCTGCCGCTTGCGGATATGCCTTCAGTCGGATTTGCGCCGCGCACAGGCTATTGTAGAAAGCGGCGTCAGGAGCCACATCGATAGCCCGTACGAACCAGTTCTCGGCCTCCTCAACCCTATTCAACGACAAAGCGATCAGCCCTCTCAGATGCAGGACATCACCGCTTGACGGGTACGCCTTCAGAACCTCTTCGACGAGCTGAAGCGCGAGTTCAAGCTGGCCGATGTTGTAAGCGTCGATGGCCTTTTCATAGCACAACTGGATATCGTCGATATTCGTTTCCATAGGAACCCCGATCAGCAACCCACGGTAGTGAACGTTCCGCAGCGCAGTCCGGAATCGCGATATGGATGATGGATATCCACTATCGCCTCAATACCGAATAAACAATATCCAGAGATCGGTCTTGGCCGAACACCGTCCAAGGGAATCCCGCCCCCTGCCCCCCCACGATGAGAAAAAAACGCCAAGCGCGAGCTTGGCGAAAATCCGAGGGTTTGCGCTCTAGTGGACAGCGCAATTGCAATGCTACTCGTCGGTATGCGGCGAGATCTGAACGATTGTCACATTTAGGAATATTGATCACATCAGATATCCTGACCCCACGAAATGACGAGTAGCACCATGGCCTCAACATCGCTGCCGTGGACACCGCCGCCCCCAAAAACAGCTTCAACGAGCGAAGAGCACCCCACCGGAAGGCGTCATATCGGCAACATGATCGGTTCGAAATTGCATGAGTCACGACAGCGACAGCGGTAAAAACGCGCGAAAACAACAAAAGCCCCCTTTCAAAGCAAAACCGTGAAGCGCGCTACCCGGCCGGACCGGCCGCCCAACGGGACCCCATCAAAAAACCCGTGCCGGCGTCGATCCGACGCGCAGCAACACCGCCTTCGCGCTTGTCGGACGCCCCCTTGCGCCCTTCCGCTCGTATCCATCGGTCCGCGCACCACCATTCATTTTCATTACATAGATATTTACGTTTTACCTCTGCACCAAACAGCGTCCGCATAAAACCCGTAAGCCATCGGATTACATTCAGTAATTTAGATGCGAATCATTCTCGTTTACATTGACTTTCGCATTCGACACTCCTACGATGCGCCGCGTTGCGTTCATCTTTGTGCCCTGGCCAATCGGCGCCGAGCGTTCGGATAGCGCCTTAAAAGCAGGACTCCAGACTAAGAAAACCAGGGGTTTGATATGAAGTTTGTGTCGTTCCACGGAGACCGCATCCGCGTCCGGATGCGCCCCGCCGCCTGTGCGGCCGTCCTCGCTTGCGCGTCGTTCGCGAGCGGCGCCGCGTTCGCCGCCACGCCGGTCGACGCGCAGCCCGAAGCGCCCGAGGCCGACCTCGCGATCCAGGCAAAGCCGACCAACATGTGGACCGGCATCTGGAGCCGCCAGAGCCTGCTCGGCGACATGGGCGGCATCCGCCCGTGGCTCGGCAAGTACGGCGCGACGCTGCAGATCACCGAAACCAGCGAATATCTCGCGAACCTGCGCGGCGGCCTGAATCGCGGCGGCGCGTACGACGGGCTGACGACGGCGACTTTGACGGTCGATACGCAGAAGGCGATCGGCCTGCCCGGCGGCACGTTCAACGTCAGCGCGCTGCAGATCCACGGCACCAACCTGAGCGCGCGGAATCTCGGCACGCTCAACACCGCGAGCGGCATCGAGGCGCAGGGCACGACGCGCCTGTGGGAGCTGTGGTACCAGCAGTCGTTCCTCGACAAGCGCGTCGACGTGAAGATCGGCCAGCAGAGCCTGGACCAGGAATTCATGGTCAGCACGTATGCGAACACGTTCGTCAACACGATGTTCGGCTGGCCCGCGCTGCCGTCGTACGACCTGCCCAATGGCGGCCCTGCCTATCCGCTCGCCGGCCTCGGCGTGCGTGTGCGCGCGCAGATCACGCCGAAGCTCACCGCGCTCGCGGGCGTGTTCGACGGCGATCCGCTCGGCAACAACCCGAACAACCTGAGCGGCACGAACTTCAACCTGCACAACGGCGCGCTCTACATCGGCGAGTTGCAGTACGCGCTGAACCAGCCGTCCGACGGCGAAATGGATACCGGCCGCTCGAACGGGCTGCCGGGCACCTACAAGGTTGGCGTCTGGTATCACAACGGCCGCTTCGCGGACCAGAACGTCGGCACCGACGGGCTGTCGCTCTCGGATCCCGCGTCGAACGGCAGCGCGCAGCAGCACCACGGCGACTACAGCTTCTACGCAGTGGCCGACCAGATGATCTGGCGCCCGGACCCGACCGGCCCGCGCAGCCTCGGCGTGTTCGCACGCGTGATGGGCGCCCCCGGCGACCGCAACCTGGTGAGCTTCTCGGCCAATGCGGGCGTCGTGCTGAAGGCGCCGTTCGAAGGCCGCGACAACGACAGCGTCGGCCTCGGCGTCACGTACATCCAGGTCGGCAACCACGTGACCGACCTCGACCAGACCGCGCGGACGTTCGCGACGGGCCCGTACGGCGTGCGCACCCGCGAGACGACCGTCGAGGCGACCTACCAGTACCAGGTCAACCCGTGGTGGGTGATCCAGGCCGACGCGCAGTACACGTTCAATGCCGGTGCCGGCCAGAACCCGAGCGACGCGACCCAGCCGCTGCGCAACACGTTCGTGCTCGGCGCGCGCACGACCATCACGTTCTGAGCACCGCGCCCACGCCACCCGTTTTTCACGCGTCGCTGCGGCGGCGCGTCCCCCAGGAGAGACCCAGATGAATCAATCCGCCCCGCTTCGCCGCCTCGCGACGGGCGCACTGGCCGCCGTCGCGCTGACGGCTGCCGCCGGCGCGTTCGCCGAGCCGCAAGGCTTCCTCGAGACACTCCATCGCCACTCGCTGCTCGTCAACACGGTGCCCGACAACGGCGACCAGAACCCGTACGCGATCGCGGTCGCGCCGGTGTCGGCCGGCACGATCCAGGAAGGCGACGTACTCGTCGACAACTTCAACAACGCGGCGAACCTGCAAGGCACCGGCAGCACGATCGTCAACTACCGCCCGTCGACCAAGCAGATGAGCCTGTTCGCGACGATTCCGCGCGACCTGAAGGCATGCCCGGGCGGCGTCGGCCTGTCGACCGCGATGACGATGCTGAAGTCGGGCTGGGTGATCGTCGGCAGCACGCCGAGCAACGACGGCACGACGTCGACGAAGGGCGCCGGCTGCCTGATCGTGCTCGATCCGCAAGGCAAGGTCGCCTCGACGTGGTCGAGCCCGAACATCAACGACCCGTGGGGCAACATGGCCGTGGTCGACCGCGGCGACAGCGCGACGCTGTTCGTCAGCATGGCCGGCTTCGGCGTCGGCGGCGCGGACGGCAACCCGCCCGTCTACAAGCAGGCGACCGTGCTGCGTCTCGACCTCGACGTGCCCGCCGGCAAGCCGCCCGCGATCAAGCAGGAAACGGTCGTCGCGAGCGGCCTCGGCGCGCAGGCCGACAAGGGCGTGTTCCTCGTCGGCCCGACGGGCCTCGCGCTGTCGGGCGACCAGAAGAAGCTGTACGTGTCGGACGCGATCGGCAACCGGGTGGTCGAGATCGACGATCCGCTCACGCGCGACACGAGCGCGGGTGTCGGCCGCCAGGTCACGGCCGACGGCTTCCTGCGCCGTCCGCTCGCACTCGCGACCGCGCCGAACGGCCATCTGCTCGCGACCAACGCGCTGAACGGCCAGGTCGTCGAGATCGATCCGGTCGCCGGCAAGCAGCTCTATGCGCGCTGGATCGACACCGACAAGGCGCAATCGCCGCCCGGTAACGGCGACCTGTTCGGGATCGCGATGACGCCGGCCGGCGACGGTTTCTATTACGTCCAGGACGACGTCAACACGCTGATGCTCGCGAAGTAACGGAGCCGACCATGGCAGACGATCTGAACCCACCGTCGCGCCCCGCGCGCCGCGGCTTCCTGAAAGCCGGCGGCGCGGCGGTGGCCGCGAGCCTCGCAGCGGGCGCGATGCCGGCCGCGCACGCGGCCGATGCAGCGACCCCGGCCGCGCCGGATGCGCACGACAACGACCTCGAGCCGTTCTACGGCAAGCACCAGAGCGGCATCACGACGCCGCAGCAGCGCAACGCGTATTTCGCGGCGCTCGACCTCGCAACCGACAAACGCGCGGACGTGATCGCGCTGCTGAAGACGTGGACCGACGCGGCCGCGCGCCTGACGCGCGGCGACACCGCGCAGCCGCTGCCGGCGACCGGCGGCGACGACGTCGCGCCGGCTGACTCGGGCGACGCGCTCGGCATCGGCCCGTCGCGGCTGACGATCACGTTCGGCTTCGGGCCCGGCCTGTTCGCCGTTGCGGGCAAGGACCGCTACGGCCTCGCGAAGCAGCGCCCGGCCGCGCTCGTCGACCTGCCGCGCTTCAACGGCGACCAGCTGATTCCGGAGAAGACGGGCGGCGACCTGTTCATCCAGGCGTGCGCGAACGACGCGCAGGTCGCGTTCCACGCGGTGCGCCAGCTCGTGCGCCTCGGCGGCAAGGCCGTGCAGATGCGCTGGGGCCAGGCCGGCTTCACGTCCGGCAAGCCGGGCGAGACGCCGCGCAACCTGATGGGCTTCAAGGACGGCACGATGAACCCGTCGCGCGACGACCCGGCCGCGATGAACGAGTTCGTGTGGGCCGGCAGCGAAGGCCCGGCGTGGATGAACGGCGGCACCTACACGGTCGTGCGCCGCATCCGCATCACGCTCGAACACTGGGACAACACCGAGCTCGGTTTCCAGGAGCAGGTGTTCGGCCGCAAGAAGTACAGCGGCGCGCCGCTCGGCGGCAAGCAGGAATTCGAAGCGCTCGACCTCGACGCGGTCGACAAGGACGGCAATTCGGTGATCCCCGACAACGCGCACGCGCGTCTCGCATCGCCGCAACTGAACAACGGCGCGCAGATCCTGCGTCGCGCGTATTCGTACAACGACAGCGCGAACTTCTACATCGAGCGCTGGCCGCCGTGGCGCCAGCAGACCGAGTACGACGCGGGGCTGATGTTCGTCGCGCACCAGCGCGACCCGCGCAAGGGCTTCATTCCGATCAACGAGAAGCTCGCGAAGCTGGACATCATGAACCAGTTCACCACGCACGTCGGCAGCGCGATCTTCGCGTGTCCGCCGGGCGCGCAACCCGGTTCGTACATCGGCGCCGCGCTGTTCGAAGCGTAACGACACGACGACGCACTCATTTTTCCGGGTCGCCCGGATGCAACTCACGACGACGACATGAACACTTCACCCGTTAGCCGCCCGCTGCGGCACCTGATCTCCGCGGCCGCCGCCGCGCTCATGCTGACCGGCGCGCTGCACGTCTCGCACGCGCACGCCGCGACGCTCACGCTGTACAACGCGCAGCACGAGCAAGTCGTCAACCAGCTCGTCAAGGACTTCGAAGCGCAGAGCGGCATCACCGTGAAGGTGCGCTCGGGCGAAGGCCCGGCGCTCGCCGCGCAGATCGTCGCGGAAGGCGATCGCACGCCGGCCGACGTATACTTCACCGAGAATTCGCCCGAACTCGTGCTGCTCGACCGCAAGGGCCTGCTCGGGAAGATCGACGGCGCCGCATTGCAAGCGGTGCCCGCGCGCTTCAACCCGGCCGACGGCAACTGGGTCGGCGTGCTCGCGCGCGAGAACGTGCTCGTCTACAACACCGCGAAGCTCCAGCCGCAGCAACTGCCCGCGTCGCTGCTCGATCTCGCGAAGCCGGAATGGAAAGGCAAGGTCGGCGTCGCGCCGAGCGATGCGGACTTCCTGCCGCTCGTGAGCGCGGTGCTCGCGCTGCATGGCGAAGCCGCGACGCTGCAATGGCTGAAGGGCCTGAAGACCAACGCGCAGATCTTCGACGACGACGAAGGCGTGACGGCGGCCGTGAACCGCGGCGGCGTGCTGACCGGCATCATCAACAACTACTACTGGGACCGCCTGCACGCCGAGCTCGGTGACAAGTCGACGAAGAGCGCGATCCACCACTTCGGCAATCACGACGTGGGCGCGGCCGTAAACGTGTCGGGTGCCGCGGTGCTGAAGGCGTCGAAGCACCAGGCCGACGCGCAGAAGTTCGTCGAGTATCTCGTCAGCGAGCGAGCGCAGAAACTGATGGCGGGCGGTCACATCAGCTTCGAGTATCCGCTGCACCCGGGCGTCGCACCCGACCCGATCCTGAAGCCGTTCAACGAACTGAGCCCGCCGGCGCTGACGTTCGAACAGCTCGGCGACGACAGCCAGGCCGGCAAGCTGCTGCGCCAGGCCGGCCTGCTCTGACCGTGAGCGACGCCGTGTCCCGCACGGCGCGCGCCGTGCACGACGACGAACGCACCGCGACGCGGCGGCGCCCGTCGCGCGCGCTCGTCGCCGCGGCCGCGTGCGGGCCGCTGCTGATCCTGCTGCCGCTCGGCTTCACGCTGTACCGCGCGGCAACCTTCGGCTTCGACGATGCCATCGAGCTGCTGTGGCGGCCGCTCGTCGGCGAACTGCTCGTCAACACACTGTCGATCACGCTCGCCGCGACCGTCGCGTGCACGCTGCTCGGCACCGCGGTCGCGTGGTTCATCGAGCGCACGGACCTGCCGGCCCGGCCGCTGTGGACCGCGCTCGCCGCCGCGCCGCTCGCGGTGCCGCCGTTCATCACGAGCTATGCGTGGGTGTCGCTGAGCCTCGACCTGCAGGATTTCCTCGGCGCGCTGATCGTGCTGACGTCCGCGTACTTCCCGCTCGTCTATCTGCCGGTGGCCGCCGCGCTGCGCGAGCTCGATCCCGCGCTCGAAGAAAGCGCGCGCACGCTCGGCTGCTCGCCGTGGCATACCTTCTTTCGCGTCGTGCTGCCGCAGTTGCGCCCCGCACTGTGCGGCGGGATGCTGCTTGTCGCGCTCGGCGTGCTGTCCGAATTCGGCGCGTTCCAGCTGCTGCGCTTTCGTACCTTCACCACCGAGATCTACGCGGAATACCGCACCGCATTCGACGGCGGCGGCGCATCGTTGCTCGGCTGCGTGCTGATCGCGCTGTGCCTGCTGTGCCTCGCGATCGAGGCGCGAGCGCGCGGCCATGCGCGCTATGGCCATACGCACCGCGCCGCGCGCCGCGTCGCGATGCGTTATCCGCTCGGTTATCTTCGCGGCCCGGTCGCCGTGGCGTTCGCCGCGCTCGCGGCCGCGACGCTCGGCGTGCCGCTCGCGATGATCGGCTACTGGCTCACGCAACAGGGCGCGGCCGCCGTCACGCCGGCCGACGTGTCGCCCGAGCTGCTGTGGCAGACCACGCTCGCGTCGAGCGGCTACGGCCTCGCGGCGGCGGCCGTCACGACGCTGCTTGCGCTGCCGCTCGCGTTCCTGCTGGTCCGTTATCCGGGCCGCGTCGCAACGCTCCTCGAACGCACGGCGATGACCGTGCAGGGTGTGCCGGGCATCGTCGTCGCGCTGGCGATCGTGTCGATCACGGTGCGGCTGCTGCAGCCGCTCTACCAGAGCGCGCCGGCGCTCGTCGGCGCGTACGCGATCCTGTTCCTGCCGCTCGCGGTCGTCAGCGTGCGCGCGGCGCTGTCGCACGTGCAGGTCCGGCTCGAGGAAACCGCACGCTCGCTCGGCCTCGGCTGGCGCGCAACGCTCACGCGCGTGGTGCTGCCGCTCGCGGCACCGGGTCTCGGCGCGGCCGCGACGATGGTGTTCATTTCGGTCGTGACGGAACTCAACGCGACGCTGCTGCTGTCGCCGATCGGCACCCGCACGCTCGCGACGCAGGTGTGGAGCGATACGGCGACGCTCGCGTTCGCGGCCGCGGCGCCTTATGCGGCGCTGCTCGTCGCGCTGTCGCTGGGCGCATCGGGACTGCTGTTCCTGCTGCTCGGCCGCGCGTCGGTGCGCGACTGAGCGCCGCCTTTTTTCTCCGGAACCGCTCATGAGCGAATTACGCATTCACGGCCTGTCCAAATCGTTCGGATCGCATACCGTCCTGCACGACATCGACCTCACGGTGCGGCGCGGCTCGCGGCTCGCGCTGCTCGGCCCGTCCGGCAGCGGCAAGACGACGCTGCTGCGCGTGCTGTGCGGCTTCGAGCGCGCCGAGCGCGGCACCGTCGAGATCGACGGGCGCCGCGTTGCCGCGCCCGACGTGCACCTGCCGCCCGAACAGCGCCGGATCGGTTACGTGCCGCAGGAAGGCGCGCTGTTTCCGCATCTGTCGGTGGCCGACAACATCGCGTTCGGGCTGCCGCGCGCGGCGCGGCGGCGCCATCATCGCGTCGACGAACTGCTCGAGATGGTCGGTCTGCCCGCATCGTATGCGAGCCGTGCGCCGCAGCAACTGTCCGGCGGGCAGCAGCAGCGCGTTGCACTCGCGCGCGCGCTGGCGCCCGAGCCGTCGCTCGTGATTCTCGACGAACCGTTCTCCGCGCTCGATACGTCGCTGCGGCACGAAACGCGCAGCGCGGTCGCGGACGCGCTCGCCGCGGCGGGCGCGACGTCGGTGCTCGTCACGCACGACCAGCCCGAGGCGATGACGCTCGGCGACGAAGTGGCGGTGATGTGGCAAGGCCGGCTCGTGCAGACGGCCGCGCCTCAGATGCTGTACCGGCAGCCGGTGACGCGCGACGTCGCATCGTTCGTCGGTCAGGCCGTGCTGCTCGCGGGCCGCGTGCATAACGCGCGCATCGCATGCGCGCTCGGCAACCTGCCGCTCGTCGCGCCGCTACCCGACGGGCCGGCCGACGCGATGCTGCGCCCCGAGCAGATCGGCATCGTGCCGGTCGCGCAGGTCGACGCGGCGCGTGGCCATACGGCGCGCGTCGAAGCCGCGCAGTTCGCAGGCCAGGACGCCGACGTGCTCGCGCGCCTCGATGCCGACAGCGACGTGCTCGTGCGGGTACGCGTGCCGGGACACCGGTGTCCGGCCGTCGGCGAACGCGTCGCACTGGTAGTGGACGGCGCGGTGATGGCGTACGCGCGCTGAGCGGCGCGGATCGTCGTCACACGCGGTTACGCGTCGTCACGCGTCGGCGCAGCCCGCGCCCGACAGCGGCCGGAACGTCCGGCCCTCCGTCTCGACCGCCGCGCCCAGCAGCCGCGCGAGACCCTTCGCGCCTTCGCGCATCACGACGTCGTGATTCCAGCGGAACAGCGGCCGCGCGAGCGGCTCCAGCCAGTTCATCCAGCGCACGTGCGTACGGATATGCCAGTCGTAGCGCACGACGGTGCACGCACCGTCACCGGCAAACGACCAGCATCCGTTGCCTTCGATCGCGCCGCTCGCGCGGCCTTCGAGCGCATGCGGCGGCTCGACGCGCCGCACGCGCATGTCGAAGGTCAGCCGGTACGGCAACGCGCCCTTCCACGTATATCGGTGCAATGCGCCGACGCCGCGCGCGTCGCCCTCCTCGATCTCCACGGTGCGCACGGCGCCCTTCCACCAGTCGGGCCAGCGGTCGACCTGGTAGATCGCGTCCCAGACCGCCGCGAGCGGCGCATCCACGCGCCAGGTCGTCGAGAACCGGTATTCCGCCATGCAGCCTCCGGCGTGCCCGTCACGGGCATGAATCAGGGCGCCGCTCAGGGCGCGAAGAAGCGCTCGGGAAACGCGACGTCGATCTCGACATCGTCAAGCGTCACCGTTTCGAGCGGCACATCGTCATCGTCCGCGAAGCTGACGACCTTCAGCGGAAAGCCGTCCTCGGTGTCCAGCCACAACCGGTAGCGATGCACACCGTCGACCACGTGCGCGGGCGCGCCCGTGACCGACACGCGCAGCGCGGTCCGGCCGCCGACGGCCTCCTCGCCTTCGGTCACCGTCGCGCCGCCCTGCTGCAGCGCATGAACGTTGCGCAGCAGCTCGCCGACGTCCGACCGGTCGACCCGGTGGCCGCTGCGGTCGCGCACGAGCGGATTGGACGGCGACAGCGTCAGCGCGGGCGGCGCGTGTGCGCCGAACGGGCGCAGCCGCACCTTGCCTTCGCCGGGATCGTACGCGAGCACCGCGCCGTGATGCGGCGACACGAAATCCATCCGGACGAAACCCGGTTTCAGGTACGCATAGCGGAATTCGGTGTGCTCGCCGCCCCGCGCCGACGAGCGGATCGTCGCGCGGTACGAGCGGACGTGGTCGAAATGCGTCTGCGCGACGGTCACGGGATCGGCTGTCATGCTCGCTCCTATCAGGCTCGCGGCCAGCAACGCGGCGATCACGGCGCCGCCTCGACGTGGAGCACGCCTTCCATCCCGCGCTCGCGATGGCTACTGAAAAACAGCAGCCGATGCGTGCAATAGTAGGCGAACCGGCCCGCTTGCGTCGGCGTGATGCGAAAGGTCTTCGGCGTCGTGGTCAGTTCGGTGTGCACCGCGATACCGGCCTGCGGCGCATCGATTTCGAAGCTGTGCGGCACCAGGCCGCGCTCCGCCGATACGGTCAGCTCGACCGGCACGTGCGCCCGCACGATCACGTGGTTCGGATGGAAGAAATAGCTGCCGCCGACGATCGCCACCCGCTGCACGCCGTCGGCGTCGACCGGCACGCGCACGGGCGCGTCGCCGTCCGCTCGTGCAAGCGCGGCGCCCGTCACGAGCGCCGCCAGCACCAGCCCCTTTGCCATCGTCGTCTTCATCGGCTGCTCCCTGCCGGCGCCGCGCGCGTCATCCCTTCCACGCGTCGGTCGAGCCGCCGAGCGCGCCGCACGCTTCGATCGCGAGCTCGCGCAGGCGACGTTCGTCGCCGCGGCCGGACAATGCGTAGCCCATGCCGCGATCCGACCAGAAATACGTGTAGCGGCCGTCGGCCGACATCGCCTGCGGCGCGAGGTGCCGCGTGTCGTACGCGGTCACGTACAGCGTCACGCGCTCGCCGTCCGCGCGCTGGTACATCAGTTGCGCGGCCGGCCCCGCTTCGCCGGGGAGCAACCGGCCGCCCAGCAGCGCGTAGCCGTATTCGTCGAGCGATGGCGCACGCACGGGCCGCCCGACACGCGCCGACAGCCACGCGGCGAGACGTTCGGGATTGCCCGCGCCGACCTCGACCGGATGCTCGCGATCGGCTGCGTACACCGCATACGCGACATCCGCGCGCGCGGCGAACGCGGGTTCGCTGCCGAACGCCGTCCAGCCCGCGTGCAGCGCGACGCCGATCAACAGCCCGGCCGCCAGCCCCGCGAACGCATACGCGAACGCGCGCCGGCGCCGGCGCGCGGCGCTGCACGAACAGCGCGGACGCGGCGCCCGGCAGCGGAAACAGCGCCTGCAGCGCGTCGCGCTGCGCCCGGTAATGCGCGAATCGTTCGGCTTCCTCCGGATCGGATTGCAGGCGCTCGAGCACCTCGCGGCGCTCGTGCCCGGACAGCTCGCCATCCAGCAACGCGGACAGCAGTTGTGCCGACGCATCGTCGTCCCGCTCGTTCGAAGGCTTGTGCGAATCGTCCATCATGTTTTCCCGATCACCCGTAACGCGGCCGTGCCGTGCGCCGACGGTTCGTCCGACAGCAGTGCGCGCATCTGCCCGCGCGCCCGCGCGAGCCGCGACATCACGGTTCCCACCGGCACGCCGAGCACCTGCGCGGCGTCGCGATAGCTCAACTCTTCGAGCGCGACCAGCAGCAGCACCTCACGCTGCTCGACCGGCAGCCGGTACAGCGCGCGCTGCACGTCGCGCAGCACCAGCCCGCCGATCTCGCCGGCCGGCGCGGCCATCGTCTGCCACGGCGCCGTCGCGTCGTCGACCGCGATCTCGTGCCGCGCACGCAACTGGTCGATGAAGCGATGCCGCAGCAGCGTCAGCAACCACGCGCGCAGGTTGCCGCCATCGCGCGGCGGCCGGTTCAGCGCCCGCTCGAGCGTGTCCTGCACGAGATCGTCCGCCCAGGCCCGGTCGCCCGTCAGCGCACGCGCATAGCGCGTGAGATGCGGCAGCCACACCAGCAGATCCGATTCGTAGCTCATCAGGATGCCTCGCGCGTCGCCGCGCCATCACACCGTCGCACCATCATGGACGCGCGACGTGCCACATGCCGCCGATCCCGTCGCCGCCCGTGTCGCCGGCCTTGTGATCCATCTTCCAGCGATACAGCGGGCGCCCGCGATACGCCCACTGCTTCTTGCCATCGTCGCGCGCGACGAGACTCAGCGCGCCCGATGCCTTGTCGTACGGGTCCGCGAGCGCGGGCGGCCAGTTGGCCGCGCAGGCGCTGTCGCACGCGCTCTTGCCGGGCGCGTCGCGATCGAACACGTATAGCGTCATGTGCGCTTCGTCGACCAGTTTCCCGTCGCCGACCTGGGGCGGTTCCGCGGCCGCCGGCCGCACGATCGCCGCTGTCAGCGCGGCGGCGAGGAGCATCCGTTTCATTGCCGTTCTCCTTGACGTGGCCTCGCGGCACGGCGGCACCGGACGGGACGATCGGCTTCGTCGCGATCATTATCCCGCCGGGCGGCCGTGCCGGGATTCGGTATGTAAACGGACGAAGGCGGCCGGTTATTCCATGCCGCCCGGCGCGGGTCGGCAGCGGCCATTCGTGCGACGAAAGAAAGCGGGACATCAAAAGACAACGCGGCATGACATTCCTGTCATGCCGCGTTGCACGACCCGTGTTGCCCGGCGGCCGAGACGGCGCCGCCGGGCAATCGGGCGAGTTACTTCGGCAGTGCGCCCGTCAGCGACTGGAGCAGCGACGTCACCGGTGCAAGCGGGTTGCTCGGCGAGCTGCTGCCCGAATGCGGCGTGACCGACAGGCCCGGCGCGGAGCCGAGCGCCGTGCCCACCGTCGTGCCGACCGCATTGACGACCGTCGCCGTTGCGTTCGCGCCCGTCGTCAGCAGCGAGCCAACCGCGCCCGCCGTGCCACCGGCCGCATTCGCGCCCGAACCGAGCAGGCTGCCGCCGGCCGCCGCCGGCGAACCGGCCGCGCCCGTCAACGCGCCGGCCGCCTGCCCGAGGGCCGCCGGACCGTTCGCGAGTGCGCCCGTCACCGAACCGAGCGCGCCGGTCAGCGCGCCGGCCGGGTTGCCGCCGCCCGTCAGGCCGTTCACGAGGTTCGTGATCGGTGCGATCGGGTTGTTGCCCGCCGCGCCCGACAGCGTGCCGACGACCTGGTTCACGACACCTTGGACCGGCGCCAGCGGGTTCGACCCGCCGAGGTTGCCGAGTGCGCCCGTCACCGAGTTCAGCGCGCCCGTCAGTGCACCGGCCGGATTGCCGCTGCCGAGCGTACCGACGACCTGGTTCACGACGCCTTGCACCGGTGCCAGCGGGTTCGTGCCGCCCAGCCCGCCGAGCGCGCCCACCACGGAGCCGACCGCGTTACCCAGTGCGTTCGTGGCCGTGCCGACCGCGTTGCTACTGCCGAGCGTGCCGACGACCTGGTTCACGACGCCCTGCACCGGCGCCAGCGGATTCGACCCGCCGAGGTTGCCGAGTGCGCCCGTCACCGAGCCAAGGGCGCCGGTCAGCGCGCCGGCCGCGTTACCGCCCGTCGGCAGCGCGTTCTGCAGGCCGTTGACGAGGTTCGTGATCGGCGTGATCGGGCTGCCGCCGCCGGCGCCGGACAGCGTGCCGACGACCTGGTTCACGACGCCTTGCACCGGCGCCAGCGGGTTCGCGCCGCTGAGCGCACCCGTCACCGAGTTCAGCGCGTTCGTCAGTGCGCCTGCCGGATTGCCGTCGCCGAGCGTGCCCGCAAGCTGCGAGACGACGCCTTGCACCGGTGCGAGCGGGCTTCCTGCACCGCCGACATTGCCGAGCGTGCCCGTGATCGTGTTGACCGCATTGCTCAACGCGCCGGCCGGGTTGCCGCTGCCGAGCGTGCCCGTGACCTGGTCGACGACGCTCTGGATCGGCGCGATCGGGTTCGAACCGCCGCCGATGCCGCCCAGTGCGCCCGTTACCGTGCCGAGTGCGCCGGTCAGTGCGCCTGCCGGGTTGCCGCCGCCGAGGGCGCCCGTGACCTGGTTCACGACACCCTGGATCGGAGCAAGCGGGTTCGAGCCGCCGCCGATGTTGCCCAGTGCGCCCGTTACCGTGCCGAGTGCGCCGGTCAGTGCGCCGGCGGGGTTGCCGCCGCCGAGGGCGCCCGTGACCTGGTTCACGACACCCTGGACCGGAGCAAGCGGGTTCGAGCCGCCGCCGATGTTGCCCAGTGCGCCCGTTACCGTGCCGAGTGCGCCGGTCAGTGCGCCGGCCGGATTGCCGCCGCCGAGGGCGCCCGTGACCTGGTTCACGACACCCTGGACCGGAGCAAGCGGGTTCGAGCCGCCGCCGATGTTGCCCAGTGCGCCCGTTACCGTGCCGAGTGCGCCAGTCAGTGCGCCTGCCGGGTTGCCGCCGCCGAGGGCGCCCGTGACCTGATTCACGACACCTTGCACCGGCGCCAGCGGGTTCGAGCCGCCACCGATACCGCCCAATGCGCCCGTTGCGGTACCGAGTGCGTTGCTCAACGCGCCGGTCGCCGTATTCAATGCGCCAGTCAGTGCACCGGCCGGATTGCCGCCGCTGAGCGCGCCTGTCACCTGATTCACCACACCTTGCACCGGCGCCAGCGGGTTCGAACCGCCACCGATACCGCCCAACGCGCCAGTCACCGTGCCGAGTGCACCCGTCAACGCGCCTGCCGGGTTGCCGCCACCGAGCGCGCCCGTCACCTGATTCACCACACCTTGCACCGGCGCCAGCGGGTTCGAACCGCCACCGATACCGCCCAACGCGCCAGTCACCGTGCCGAGTGCACCAGTCAATGCGCCTGCCGGGTTGCCGCCACCAAGCGCGCCCGTCACCTGATTCACCACGCCTTGGACCGGCGCCAGAGGATTCGCGCCGCCGCCGATACCGCCCAGTGCGCCCGTTGCGGTACCGAGTGCGTTGCTCAGCGCGCCGGTCGCCGTGTTCAATGCGCCAGTCAGTGCACCGGCCGGATTGCCGCCGCTGAGCGCACCCGTCACCTGGTTCAGCACACCCTGTACCGGCGCGAGCGGCGTCACCGTGCCGCCGCCACCGCCGAGTGCGCCCGTCACCGCCCCCACGGCGCCCGACAGTACCTGGCCTGGATCGCCGAGCGACGTCTGGATCGCGCCTGCCCCGCCCGCCGCCACGGTCACCGAGCCCAGCGGCGACGTGCCCGTCGCGACCAGCCCGACCGACACGCTGTTCGTCGGCGGATTGACGATCACTTGCGGGATCGGCAGCGAATCGAGGGCCCCCGCCATCGCGGAACCCGAAGCCAGTACCCCGAACACCGTCGCGACCGACAGCGCCACACCCGTCAATTTAAGATTTTGTCCCATCCTTATTCACCCCATCTCGGTTGGCACTACGTTGATAAAGCATGGGGACGGATTGCACGAAGCGTGCCAATTCAAAAAAGCGGATCCATTCGTCTGTCCATTTCCACCCAATAACGCCTTTTTTATTGATTTCAGGCGAAACAAGCGGGTTGCAGACGGTTGCGGAGTCCGAATCATCTGATGAAAAAGGCTGACGGAACGCGGATGTAACGTAACGTTTGCGAGCCCCGTGGTAACGTGTTCCGGTACATTCCGCGTAACGCCGGAACGTCCGGTCGCGACGGTGCGGCACCTCGTCTGCGCCGGCTACGCATTGCGCATTTCAGCGATATGAAAATGCATTGATAAATCGCGAATTGGCTTATTTTCTTTATTCTGCGATTTCTTTCTTGCCGATTACGCAGATCATTTCCGATCACGTGGCATTCGACAATACGGACAGCCGAACGAAAAACTGTGACAGCCGCATTGCAAGCGGTGCGCGCGGCGACGGCAACCGGGGCCGCATCGCCGCGCGGCAGGTTCAACCGAAGCGCGCGGGCCGATACGGATGGGGATCGATATAGGTCGGCGCGCCAGTCATCATTTCGGCAAGCAGGCGCCCGGTCGCGGGGCCGAGCGTCAGCCCGTGATGGCAATGGCCGAACGCGAACCACAGATGGCGATGGCGCGGCGCGGGCCCGATCACCGGACGCATGTCGGGCGTGCACGGCCGCATCCCGAGCCACGGCTCGGGATCGAGCCGCTCGCCGATGCCGAACGCGTCGCGCGCCAGCGGTTCGGCGCGCGCGGGTTGCACGCCGGTCGGCGGCGCGCCGCGCAACGCGATCTCGACGCCGGTCGTGAGCCGCAGGCGGCCGCCCTCCATCGGCGCGACGACGAAACCTTCCTCGGTATCGCACACGGGCACGTTCAGCGGCGTGCGCGTCGGCCGGTAATGCATGTGATAGCCGCGCTTCGCGCGCAGCGGAATCCGGTAACCGAGCGGCGCGAACACGTGATCGGACCAGGGCCCGAGCGCGACCACGGCCGAGCGTGCCGAGATCGGCCCGTGCTCGGTACCGACCCGCCAGCCGTCATCCACCTGCGCGAGCGTCGTCGCGTCGCCCCGCACGAACGTGCCGCCGTCGCGTTCGAACAGCCGCGCATAGGCCTTCGTCAGCCCGCCCGGGCTCGACACGGTCTTCGGATCCTGCCAGTGGAATGCGCCGCAGAACGCGTCGCTGACACCGGGCTCGCGCTCGCGCAGCGCACGCGCATCGAGCACCGTCATCCGCAGCCCGTGCGCGGCGGCCACGCGCTGTTGCGCACGTGCTTCCGCATCGAACAGCGTGGGCGACCGGAATGCCTCGATCCATCCGCCGTCATGCACGAGCGGCTGCGCGTCGGTGCGCGCGAGCAGCGCGTCGTGCTCGACGACGCTCGCCGCGACGAGCGGCAGCAGGTCGCGCGCGGCGGCCGCGAGCCGCTGCGGCGACGATTCGCGCCAGAAGCGCGCGAGCCATCCCGCATAGGCGGGCAGCGCGCGGTAGTCCCAATAGAGATCGACCGAGCGGTTGCGCGCATAGCGCAACAGCGTGCCGAGCCGGCGCGGAAACGCATACGGCACGACCGACGAGCGCTCGATCAGCCCGGCGTTGCCGTGGCTCGTTTCCTCGCCCGGCGCGCGCCGGTCGACGAGCGCGACGCGCAGCCCGCGATCCTGCAGATGCAGTGCCGACGACACGCCGACGATGCCGGCCCCCAGAACGATGACGTCGAAATCCATGGTTCCCCGTACTGCGTCGAGATTGGATGCGACACGCGCCGGCACCGCGGCCGGCGCGCGGCCGTGCTTACTTCGCGACGATGTCGCGCTTGAAGTACTTCTGCGACAGCGCGCCGAGCGTACCGTCCTTCTTCAGCGCATCGAGCGCGCCGACGATCTTCGCCTGCAGCACCTTGTCGCCCTTGCGCATCCCGAAGCCCGTGCCTTCGCCGAGCGTCGCCGGATCCTTCAGCGGCTCGCCGACGATCTGGTAGTCGCGGCCGGCCGGCTTGTCGAGGAAACCGTCCTGCGCGGTCTGCGCTTCCTGCACGGCCGCGTCGAGACGCCCCGCGACGAGATCGGCGTAGATCTGGTCCTGGTCCTGATACGACACGACGGCCACGCCCGCATTGGCCCAGTGCGCCTTCAGGAAGTCCTCCTGCGACGAGCCCTGCAGCACGCCGACGTGCTTGCCGCGCAGGCTCGCGACGTCGGGTCGCAGCGGCGAGCCGCGTTTGGCGACCATCACGATCGGCACCACGTAGATGGCCGGCGTGAAGTCGATGCTTTGCTTGCGCTTCGCGGTGATGTTCATCGCCGAGTTGATCGCATCGAACTTGCGCGCCTGCAGCGCCGGAATCAGGCCGTCGAACGAATTCTCGACCCACACGCATTTCATGTTCAGCTTCGCGCACACCGCGTTGCCGATGTCGACGTCGAAACCCTGCAGCTGGCCGGCCGGCGTCTTGCTCTCGAACGGCGGATAGGCGGCTTCGATCCCGAAGCGCAACGTGGTCTGTTCCGCATGGGCCGCAACGGCCGAGCATGCAAGCGCCGTGACGGCGCAGAGGGAAAGCTTCCAGTTCATGGCGGTCCTTCTGTTCTGGATTGAGGCGATGAAGATCGGTCGCACGACGCCCTCGACCGGGCGCCGGATCGGCACTCGAGGCAGGCGGCCGCCGCACGGCGACGCGTCGCGTCCTGCACGCGAAATATAGACTCAAAGTCTATATTAGACTATAGGGGATACGAGAATCCTGCGCCTTCACATCGCGTCGGAATTTTTACGACCATCCGAAAACACCGTTGATTTTCCAGTGTTTTCCATAAAACCTACGACAGCACAGAGTCTCGAAAAGAAAAATTCTCCCGATTTCATTTGTCTATATTAGACTTTTCGTCCATCAATAACACCGCCGGACGCCATCTTTCGAGACTGTGCCGTCCAGCCCCGACCGGAGATGTCCCCATGACGCAAACCGTCCCGACCCTGCCGCTGACCGTCGACGAAGCCGCGGTGCGCGCGGCCCTGCCGTCGCTCGACGTGCTCGGCACGCTGCGCCGCATGTTCGCGTCGCTCGCCGCGGCGCGCGCGGTGCAGCCGCCGCAGACCCTCACGCTGTTTCCCGAAATTGCCGGCGACTTCATCACGTATCTCGGCGCGCTCGCCGACGAACAGGTGTTCGGCGCGAAGCTGTCGCCATACGTCGTGACCGGCGGCAAACCGATCGTCACAGCGTGGACCGCGCTGATGTCGATGCGCACGGGCCAGCCGCTGATGTGGTGCGACGCGGGGCTGCTGACCGTCGAGCGCACGGCCGGCACGACGGCGCTCGCGGTCGACTGTCTCGCACCGCGCGATGCGCGCCATCTCGCGATCGTCGGCGCGGGCGCGGTCGGCCTCGCGCACCTGCGGCACACGGCTGCGCTGCGCGACTGGGAGACGATCCGCGTGTATTCGCCCGCACTCGCCGGCGACGCGGCGCTGCAGGCAACGCTCGCGCAGCTCGACCCGCGCGTGCGGCCGGCTGCGAGCGTCGAGGCCTGCGTACGCGACGCGGACGTCGTGATGCTGTGCACGTCGTCGGGCACGCCCGTGCTCGGCGACGGGATGCTCACGCGCCCCGCGCTCGTCACGTCGATCAGCACGAACGTCGCGCGCGCACACGAAATTCCGCCCGCGTGGCTGCCCGACATGGACGTGTACTGCGACTACCGGCACACGACGCCCGCGAGCGCCGGCGAGATGCAGATCGCGGCGGCCGACCACGGCTGGGACACCGCGCGGATCGTCGGCGACCTGCCCGCGCTCGTCGCCGGCACCTGCGCGGCGCCGTCGCGCACGCGTCACGTATTGTTCCGCTCGATCGGCCTCGGGCTCGAGGACATCGCCATCGCGCACGCGCTGTACACGCACCTGACACGCGCATGAGCGGCACGCGAGCGCGGGGCCGATACAATGGCGCAACCGCCGCGGCGGCCGCGCGCGGGCGCACGGGCATGCCGGCCACCGGCTCCGCGGCACGCCGGCCCGATGCGCCGCCCGGCTCCCGTCCACCCGAGATGGCGACACCGATGCGCAAGAAGAAATCCCCCGTCAAAGACCTGCTGCTCACCCGCTATGCGCCGATCGCCGACGGTATCGCCGCGCTGTTCTTCCCGTACGCGGAAGTCGTGATCCACGACCTGCACGACCAGACCGTGCTGTATCTCGCGAACAACCTGTCGAAGCGCGAGGTCGGCGACGATTCCGCGCTGGAGGAAATCGATCATTCCGCGCGCGAGCGCGTGATCGGCCCGTACGAGAAGCTGAACTGGGACGGACGGCGGATGCGCTGCGTCAGCAACGTGCTGTTCGACGACGAAGGCCGCCCGGCCGGGATGATGTGCATCAACTTCAACATCGCGGTGTTCGACGAGGTGCGCGCGACGCTCGACCTGTTCATCAAGGGCGCGGGCATCGTCGCGCAGCCCGACGAACTGTTCCGCGACGACTGGCAGGAGCGCATCAACACGTTCCTGCACGGCTGGCTGCACGAGCGACAGGTCGGGCTGAACGGGCTCACGCGCGAGCACCGGCGCGAGCTCGTCGAGGCGCTTTACGCGGAAGGCGCGTTTCGCGGCAAGAGCGCGGCGAACTACGTCGCGAACGTGCTCGGGATGGGCCGCGCGACGGTCTACAAGCACCTCAAGCATCTGAAGGAAACGCAAGGCGACGCGTAAGCCGCGTGCCCGGCGGGCCGCCCCGCCCCGTCTCGTCGCGGCACGCGGCAACGGCCGGCATCGCCCATCGCTACCGGGACGCAGCTTCCGTGTCTATGCTTCGTGATACGTCCGGCACGGGCCCGTTCCACGCGGGCCTGGCTACGACGAAGCGTCGAAACATAAAATGATATAGTCTCGGTTACATTTTTTTCTGCCGCCCGAAACCGCCCATGACGACCGCTCCCGCCCCGACTACCCGCCCGACCCTGACCGTCGAAATCTGGTCCGACCTGATCTGCCCGTGGTGCTGGATCGGCAAGCGCCGCTTCGACGAGGCGCTCGCCGCGTTCGCGTACGCCGACCGCGTCGACGTCGCGCTGCGCGCGTACCGGCTGATGCCCGGCCAGCCCGTCGAGCCGGTCGAGGCGATGCTCGGGGGCAAGTACCGGATGTCGCCCCCGCAGGTCGACCAGATGCTGCGCCAGGTGACCGACGCGGCCGCGAGCGTCGGGCTGCGCTACGACCTGCCCGGCACGCTCGTCGGCGACACGCTCGACGGCCACCGGCTCGTGAAGCTCGCGGAAGCGACCGGCCGCGCGCATGCGCTGACCGAGCGGTTGTACCGCGCGTATTTCTGCGAGCACGGCTCGCTGTTCGATCATGCGGAGCTGACCGAATTCGCGGTCGAAGCCGGGCTCGAGCGCTCGGCCGTCGAAGCCGTGCTGCGCAGCGACGCGTACCGCGACGAAGTCGAAGCCGACATCGCGCGCGCCGAGCAGATCGGCGGGCGCGGCGTGCCGCTGTTCGTGTTCGGCGGCCGCTACGCGGTGTCGGGCGCGCAACCGGCCGACGCATTCGCACAGGCGCTCGACCAGGCATGGCGCGACGGCATCGTCGAACTCGACGGCAGCGACGCGGCCGCGTGCGGCCCCGACGGCTGCGAACTGCCGGCGCGCTCGTAACATCCGTCATGTCCGGACGCGCGACTACGCGACGCTCCTGCCACAAACCGGCAGGAAGCCCGCGCCGTCGGCATCTACAATGCAGCCTTTCAGATAACTATCGGAAGGCGGCAAGCCCATGACTCACGGGATCCACGGCGAGAAGCGCTGGTACGCGCTGATCGTGCTCTGCCTCGGCGTGCTGATGATCGTGCTCGACAGCACGATCGTGAACGTGGCGCTGCCGTCGATCAGCACCGACCTCCATTTCACCGAAACGGCCCTCGTGTGGGTCGTCAACGCGTACCTGCTGACGTTCGGCGGCTGCCTGCTGCTCGGTGGCCGGCTCGGCGACCTGTACGGCCAGCGGCGCATGTTCCTCGCGGGCCTCGTCGTGTTCACGGTCGCGTCGCTCGCGTGCGGCCTCGCGCAATCGCAGACGATGCTGATCGCCGCGCGCGCCGTGCAGGGGCTCGGCGGCGCGGTCGTGTCGGCCGTCTCGCTGTCGCTGATCATGAATCTCTTCACCGAGCCGGGCGAACGCGCCCGCGCGATGGGCGTCTACGGCTTCGTCTGCGCGGGCGGCGGCAGCATCGGCGTGCTGCTCGGCGGGCTGCTGACGAGTTCGCTGTCGTGGCACTGGATCTTCCTCGTCAACCTGCCGATCGGCATCGCGGTCTATGCGATGTGCGTCGCGCTGCTGCCGCGCATGCGCGCGCCGGCCGCCGCCGCGCGGCTCGACGTCGCGGGCGCGATCACCGTGACCGCATCGCTGATGCTGGCGGTCTACGGGATCGTCGGCGGCAACGAAGCCGGCTGGCTGTCGACGCAAACCGTCGCGCTGCTCGGCGCGGCCATCGCGCTGCTCGCGCTGTTCATTGCGATCGAGTCGCGCACCGCGCATCCGCTGATGCCGCTCACGCTGTTCGCCGCGCGCAACGTCGCGCTCGCGAACGTGATCGCCGTGCTGTGGGCGGCCGCGATGTTCGCGTGGTTCTTCCTGTCCGCGCTCTACATGCAGCGCGTGCTCGGCTACGGGCCGCTGCAGGTCGGCCTCGCGTTCCTGCCGGCGAACCTGATCATGGCCGCGTTCTCGCTCGGGCTGTCCGCGCGCATCGTGATGCGCTTCGGGATCCGCGGCCCGATCGCGGCCGGCCTGCTGATCGCGGCCTGCGGCCTCGCGCTGTTCTCGCGCGCGCCGGTCGACGGCGGCTTCGTCTGGCACGTGCTGCCCGGCATGACGCTGCTCGGCATCGGCGCGGGCGTCGCGTTCAACCCGCTGCTGCTGGCCGCGATGAACGACGTCGATCCGGCCGATTCCGGGCTTGCGTCCGGGATCGTCAACACCGCGTTCATGATGGGCGGCGCGCTCGGCCTCGCCGTGCTCGCGAGCCTCGCGGCCGCCCGCACCGACACGCTCGCGGCCGCGCAGGCCGCACCGCTCGCCGCGCTGAACGGCGGCTACCACGCGGCCTTTGCATTCGGCGCGGCGTTCGCCGCCGTGGCCGCGCTGATCGGCCTCGCGCTGCGCATCCGGCGGCAAGACGCGGTCGAAGGCGTCGGCCCCGCGATGCATTGACCGCCGGCAGACGAAACCGGTCGCCGGCATCGAACCCGGGCGCGCACTGTCGCGCCCTTTTTTGCGCATGACGGGCGCCGCGCGCATTCCCGGTTCGTCATACCTTTCGGCCGATCACCGCCATCGGCCGCGCCCTCGTCCAAACGCCCGTTTCACACCCGCCCGGACGCCCGCCGTACGGGCCTTCCCGACCGATTTTTAACGCAGTCGTACACCAACCCGCCACTTTTGCGACAATGGCGGACTTTGACCCACGCGCCGCCGCCGAACGCCGCATAACCGCCTGCTTCCGATGTCGCTCCCCCATATCGATCTGCTGTACTCCCTGTCCGGTCTGTTCGTCGGCATCCTCGTCGGCCTGACGGGCGTCGGCGGCGGTTCGTTGATGACGCCGATCCTCGTGCTGCTGTTCGGCGTCCACCCCGCGACGGCGGTCGGTACCGACCTGCTGTACGCGGCCGCGACCAAGGGCACCGGCACGCTGGTCCACGGCCTGAAAGGCTCGGTCGACTGGCGTATCACGGGCCGGCTCGCGGCGGGCAGCGTGCCGGCCGCGGCGCTGACGCTGTGGTGGCTGCACACGCACGGGATGAACGCGCCGGGCACCGCGCGGATGATCCAGCTCGTGCTCGGCGTCGCGCTGCTGCTCACGTCGCTCGCGCTGATCTTCCGGCCGCAGCTCACCGCGTTCGCCGCGCGCAACCCGCTCGCGCCGAGCCCCGCGCGCACGCTGTGGTCGACCGTGCTGACAGGCGCCGTGCTCGGCGTGCTCGTGTCGATGACGTCGGTCGGCGCCGGTGCGATCGGCGTGACCGTACTGCTGCTGCTGTATCCGGCGCTCGCGACGACCCGCATCGTCGGTTCCGACATCGCGCACGCGGTGCCGCTCACGCTCGTCGCGGGCATGGGCCACTGGCTGCTTGGCTCGGTCGACTGGTCGATGCTGCTGTCGCTGCTGATCGGCTCGCTGCCCGGCATCGTGCTCGGCAGCCTGCTGTCGGCGCGCGCGCCCGAGCGGCTGCTGCGCAACCTGCTCGCCGCGACGCTCGTCGCAGTCGGCGTGCGGCTCGTGCTTGCATAAGCGGCTCGGCCGCCGTTTCCTGCGCGGTTAGCCCGCCCCTTCCCTGCCGGCGCACGACACGCCGGCCCGTCACCCGCCGTAAAAAGAAAAACAGCCCGACCGGCCTGCGCCGATCGGGCTGTCGTCCATCCGGGGCGGCGCGAGCCGCCCGCGGCGCTTACTGCCCCTGCTGCTGCAGTTTCTGCTGCTTGAGCTGCTGCGTGCGCGCCTGCAGCTTCAGCACGCGCTGCAGTGCGGTGCGGTTCGCGAGGATGCCGTCGTAGAAGTTGGCGAGATCGCTCTTCAGCGCGGTCCGCGACGCGTCGTTCAGGTAGATCATGTGGCCCGACGGGTAGTTCTTGATCGTCAGGTTCTGTGCCTTGATCGTCGGATCGAGCGGCATCTGCGCGAGCGTCAGCTCCGTCTGGTGGAACGGCGTGACCGCATCGAAATAGCCGTTCGCCGACAGCACCTTCAGGTCCGGGTTCACGCTCATCGTCGACGCCAGGTCGCCGGCCGTGTACAGCGTATTGCCGCCACCCTTGTTCGCGCCGGTCGGGTCCGTGTGGCTGAAGTCCCAGTTGTTGAAGACCTGGTCGTTCAGGTCCACGAACGACGACGTCGACGTGTACTTGAGGTCGGTGTTGATGTAGCTGTTCCACAGCACCGTGTACGCGCCGCCGACGTTCGTGATCGACGGATCGTTGCTGCCCGAGTTCGGCAGGATGTACGGCGCGATGCCCTTGCCCGTGAAGTTCGCGCGACCGTCGTACTGGCCGATCTGCGTGCCCGGCACGAGCGTCAGGAAGAACGTGTACGGCGGGTTGTCGTCCGACGACGGCACGTTGCCGAGCGCGGCCGGGTTGCCGAACGTCTGGATCAGCGATGTCGGATCCGTGCCGATGTACGAGCCCATCTGCTGCGCGGTCTGCAGGTTCAGGTTCAGACGCACGTTCACGAAGCCGCCGTCCTGCGGGTTCGGCTTCTGCACCAGCGGCGCGAGCGTGTTGTCCGCGTAGTTGCGGGCCTGGACCATGTACGCGTCGAGGTCGGTCGGCGTCGGGTTGAGCGTCGTCTTCTTCCAGTAGAACGCGTCGGCCGCGAGCGTCGGGAAGATGCCCGGCGCGGACAGCGCGTTCGCGTAGTCGAGAATCGACGACTGCAGCGTGATCCCGTTCAGGTCGATGCCGTCCTCATGCAGCACCCACGACACGACCGCGCTGCGGGCGGTGCCGTACGACTCGCCGTACAGGAACTTCGGCGAATTCCAGCGCGAGTACTTGGTCAGGTAGCGCTGGATGAAGCGGTCGATCGAGCGCGCGTCCTGGTCGGTGCCCCAGAAGTCCTTGTTCTTCGCCGGGGCGATCGCCGCCGAATAACCGGTGCCGACCGGGTTGATGAACACCACGTCGGTGCGGTCGAGCAGGCTGTCCGGGTTGTCGAGCAGCTTGTACGGCGCGGGCGGCGTGAAGTTCGGGAACGACGACTGCAGGCGCTTCGGCCCGTACGAGCCGAGCAGCAGGTAGACCGACGACGAGCCGGGGCCGCCGTTGTAGAAGAACGTGACCGGGCGCGGCTTCGACGGGTCCGGATTGTCCTGCGTGTAGGCGACGTAGAACATCTTCGCGTTCGGCGCCGACGTGGTCGGGTCGATCGTCGTCAGGTGGCCCGTGGTGGCCGTGTACTTGATCGTCTTGCCGCCGATCGTGACCTGGCGGTGCACGACCGCGGCACCTTCCGTCGAATCCGTGACCGCGTCGTTCGGCCCGGTGCCGTACACGTCGGTGTCGACGAACGGCTGGTCGGCCGGGGTGGCGGCCGTGGCGTTGGTGCTGGCCGACGTGCTGCCGCCGGACGTCGTCGCGGCCGCGGCGGCGGCCGAAGCGGTCGGGCTCGGCCCGTCATCTCCGCCGCACCCCGTGACGAGTAGCGCCGCGGCCGCGGCTGCGGCGAGCGGCAGGCTCAGTGTCGTTCCGAATAGCGCGAAACCGTCTTTCAAGGACTTCCGTGTCGTCATTATTGCCTCTCGAACAGAACGATAAATACCGCCGGCCGCAAAGGATCATTTGCGCCGACGCTCCGCACCGGGAATGCATTCGTTATGCGACGCACTCCGAGTTTTTTACCGAGTCGGCGAATACCGACCGGCATGATTTACCCCACCCATATTTTTGCGACTGCACAATGGAATCAATTCCATTGCAAACGACAATTCAATAATCCGCAGCAATGCGAATTCATTCCACGCATTCGCATGCGCACAAAATCGACAGCAAAACCATACCCAGCAAAGCCCGCCCGACAAGGGCGCTTCGCTTCCGACAGACGAACAATCCCCCTCGGCGAGATGCCGATTAATCGCGCAGCGGCGACCAATCCCAGCTCGAGCCGATTTAATAAAATCGAAAGGATCTATTAACTAAACGGAAAGGAATATTCTCGTATATGGAATTTATTAAATTAAGTGAAAATACCGGCGCATATTAGGGTCCTGATTTACCGCCGTAAAGTAATAATTTGTTACGGCGCTCGCCATTCGGATAAAAGGCGGCACGGGACCGATTCCATCCGACCAAAAGAAAAAGCCGGACGGCTGTCCGGCTTCGCGTTGGCGGCGCGGCGGGCGCCGTCAGAGCGGCACGTCGATCGCGCCGGCGCCGGTCGTGATCGCGTTCGCGCCGGGCGCGGTCGAGATCGGCGGCAGGTTCGCGCTCGTCAATGCGGGCGCGGCGCCCGGCGTGCCGCCGCGCGGCACCGTGCGGATCACCTGCGAGGGCGGCAGCGGCGCGCCGTTCTTCAGGTGCCGCCACATCAGGTTGAGCGCCTGCAGGTTGTAGTAGTGGACCGGCACGAAGCGCGTGTCGAAGCCCGGGACCGGCAGGAACGCGTCGAAGTGCTGGCCGTTCGTCACCTCGTAGAACACGAGCTGGCTGCGTGAGCCTTCGCTGATGCCGTTCTGCGCGACGTACGCGCGCGATGCGTGGTTCACGGGCACCAGCGCGTCGCTGCGGCCCTGCACGATGATCGCCGGCTTGCCCTGCAGGTTCGCGTTCACGCGCACCGCGTCGACGTTCGCCGGCATCCCGAGCATCCCGTTCGTCCACAGCTGGCGCAGGCACAGCGCACCCGCGAAGCTCGCGTCGGGTGTCGCGAGCCGGTGGTCGACGCCCGCCCCCGTGTTGAACACGAGGTCGATGCCGGACGTCGGCGGCACGCCGTTGCCGAGGCCGAAAACGGCCGGCATCGGCGACGTGGCGGGCGGCGCGACCGCGCCCGTCGCCGGGTTCGTCGTCGCGAAGCTGAAATTGCACAGGTTGTCGGTGACGCGCGAGCGCGTGTACGCGTTCGCATAGGTGACCGCGATCGCCGGAATCGCCTGCGAATCCCACATCGGCGCCTGCAGCAGGTCGGAGTCGGCGAGATAGCCGGCCGCATGCAGCTGCGCGAGCGCGTCGGCGGCCTGGCTCTGCGTATCGCCGCCCGACACGAGCCCCGCTGCTGCAAGCGTCGCGCAGCGCTGCGTGCGGATCGACTGCGTGGTCGCGGCCGGCAGCGCGCTCAGGTACGGCGCGCCGGCGAGCGACGCCGACGCAGCCGCACAGGGCTGCAACAGGTTCGCGAGCGTCGCGTAGTCGGCCAGCGGCCGGCCGAACGACGGCACCGGCTGGCCGCCCGTGCGCACGACCGCGTTCGGCGCCATCCGCACGTTGATCTGCGGCTCGCCGACCACGACCGCGGTGATCCAGCCGCGGCTGTCCTGCTCGGCCGCCGCGAGCGACGCGCCGCCGCCGTTGCTGACGGACGCGGCGATCGTCGTGATGTCGCCCGCGTGATAGCGCACGCCGTGATGCGAGCCGTCGATCAGCGGTCCGAACTGCTCGTTGAGCGCCCAGTACGCGAACTCGACCGACTGCAGCGTCACGCGCCCCCAGTCCTGCTCGGGATTCTGCTGCGAATGCGCGTGCTTGAACGCATAGCGGTTCGGGAAACGGTTGTTGAACGCCGCGAGATCGCCGCTCGTCACGTTCGCGGTAAACAGGCTCGCGGTGCCGGCCAGCACCGCGTTGGCGAGCGTGCCGTCGATCAGCGTGACCGTGTCGGAACCGAGCTCGTGCGCGCCGTTGCCGCCGCCCTTGTCGTTATAGGCCACCGCGCAGCCGCGCTTGAGCGCCCATTCGCCGGCGGCGGAGATCGCGCCGTACACGCCGCGCGAACCCGACGACGTCGCGGTGACGATGCATGGCTGCGCGGGATCGAAGCTGGCGGGCACCTGCACGAGCAGCGTCACGTTCTTGCTGCCGCTGCCGTCGTCGGAGTACGCGAGATATTCGGTGCCGGGAATCTTGCCTTCGCCGAGGGTGTCGTTGCCGTTCAGGTCGACGTTCGGCCCCCAGAAACGGCCGTAGCCGCCGTTCGCGCTCATGTCGACGAGCGCGCGGTAGTTCGACCAGATCGCGAGACGGCGCAGCTCGGCGCTCGTCGGCCGGGATGCGTTCGCGAAGCCGGGCGCGGTTGCCGCGCCGAGGCCGGTCTTGCCGAGGCCGGCCGTCAACAGGTCGTCGCTCGCGCCGTCGTAGGCGGTCGTGCGTACGCTGCCGGACACGAAGCCGGGCAACCGGTTACGCTCGGCCGACTCGTCGCCGTTGCAGGCGCCGAGCATCGCGACAGCGGCCAGCGCCGCACCGAAAACCATCCGCCTGCCCCACCCGAGCCTCGTCATCGCCGCCCTCTCGATATCGTTATCGGTCCGCCGCCGCGTCGCACGCGGTTCGCGGCCTCTGAAGCGCAAACGGGCTCCGGCATGCCGGAGCCCGCCTGAAAGCAGGCGCATGCGGCGCTCGCGCGCCGCCGCCCGGCGTTACTGCTGCTGGACCGTCAGCTTGTTCGTGACCGACGTCACGCCCTTCACACCCTTGGCCGCGGCTTCAGCCTTGTCGATCTGGTCCTGGGACGGCATCGTGCCTTGCAGCGAGATCGCGCCGCCCTTCGAGCGCACGACGAGGTTCGCCACATCGACGCCCGATTGCTTCGAAATCGCCTTGCGCACCGCGTAGCCGAGCTGGCGGTTCGCCTTCTTCGCGGTTTTCGCGGCGGCCTTCGGCGTGCTCGTCGCGGCCGCCGGCGCCTCGGTGGCCGCCGCATCGCTCGACTGCGCATACACGCTGCCCGACAGACAAGCCGCCAAGGCGGCGACACCCAACGCTCTCAACACGATCGACTTCATGCTATCTCCTTGTAACTCCGGAACGGCCGTGCACAGTACGGCCGGATACCCCCAAAGACAGCCGGCCCGCGCGCGAACGGGCGGGACAGCCGGTGATTTCCACGGCGATGCGAGAGAGGCGAGACGGGCCGGCAGCCGGCGCACGCAAGAGCGGGCCGGCCGGGCCGGACAGCCGCCGGCCGGACGCGCCCGGTCTCATTGCGTGCCGGGTCGCGCGCGAATCGGGCGCGGCTGCGTCGCACAATGTAATCCAGCGCCCGCGGAAGCGCAAAGCTTTTGACGCGGCGGCCCCCGGCGCTGTCGCCGCGCAGCCGCGCCACGGCCGCCCGACTCGCGCACGCGCGGCGAAACCGGGTACCATCGCCGCGAGAATGCGCATCGTCCACGACGACCGTCATCGATGCGTCACGCCAGCGTCATTCGCCGATCCCATGAAGCCAGCCCGCCCTCGCCCGCCTCGCCGCATCCTCGCCCGCTTCGTCGCGGTGTCATGGCGCGACCTCGCGCTGTCGATCGGCCCCACCGTGCTGCTCGCGGGCGCGGCCGTCTGGCTCGCGGTCAGGCTGATCCAGCCGGCGCCGCCGTCCACCCTCGTGATCTCGGCCGGGCCGCCCGGCAGCACGTACTGGAACGCCGCGCAGAAATACAAGACGATCCTCGCGAAGAACGGCGTCACGCTCGACGTCGAATCGTCCGAAGGGTCCGCGCAGAACCTCGCGCGGCTGTCGAACCCGAACGCGGCGGTCGACGTCGGCTTCGTGCAGAGCGGCATCGGCCCGAAGGAGCGCGACGAGCAGCTCGTCTCGCTCGGCAGCATCGGCTACGTGCCGCTCGCGATCATGTACCGCGGCCCGGTGGTCGCGCGCCTGTCCGACTTCAAGGGCAAGCGGCTCGCGCTCGGCGCGGAAGGCAGCGGCGCGCGCGAGCTGAGCCTCGCGCTGTTGAAGATGAACGGCATCGTGCCGGGCGGCTCCACCGAGCTGCTGCCGACCGCCGGCGAGGACGCCGCGACCGCGCTGCTCGACGGCAAGATCGATGCGGCGTTCCTGTCCGGCGACTCGACGCAGATCCCGGTCATGGCGAAACTGTTCCGCGCGCCCGGCGTGCACGTGTATTCGTTCACGCAGGCCGAAGCGTACGCGCGGCGCTTTCCGTACCTGACCGCGATCACGCTGCCGATGGGCGTCTACGATCTCGGCCAGAACCTGCCGCCCAGCGACATCCACACCGTCGCGCCGACGATCGAGCTGGTCGCGCGCGACTCGCTGCACCCGGCGCTGTCCGACCTGCTGATCGAGGCTGCGCGCGAAGTGCACGGCCACGCGACGATCCTGCAGCATGCGGGCGAATTCCCGTCGTCGGTCACGCGCGGCTTCCCGCTGTCCGACGATGCGGCGCGCTATTACAAGTCGGGCAAGACCTTCCTGTACCGGCGCTTGCCGTTCTGGGTCGCGAGCCTCGTCGACCGGCTGCTCGTCGTGATCGTGCCGCTGATCGTCGTGCTGATCCCCGGGCTGCGGCTCGTGCCGTCGCTGTACGGATGGCGCGTGCGCTCGCGCATCTACCGCTGGTACGGCGCGCTGATCGCGCTCGAACGCAGCGCGCTCGGCGAACACACGGCCGAAGAGCGCGTCAAGTTGCTCGACGAACTCGACGACATCGAGGAAGCCGTGAACCGGATGAAGATGCCGCTGGCGTACGCCGGGCAGTTCTACGTGCTGCGCGAGCACATCGGCTTCGTGCGCGAGCGGCTCACGTCGCACGACCAGGACACGCCCACGGGGCCGCCGGGCGCCGCCGGCCAGCCGCACGCAAGCACCGATGCCGCGCTGCCGGCCGGCGATCCCCCCCGGGCGACTCCCGGTTCCGCCTGAGCAGACGATCCGCGATCATTGCTGCAAGCGCGCACCGCCGCGTACCATGGAGACCGCCGTACGCCCCACCCTCTGGAGATCGTCATGACAACCGGCCTCGACACCGCCCAGCCCGCCTGGTTCTTCGACTTCGTGTCGCCGTTCTCCTATCTGCTGCTCGAACAGCATGACAAGTGGCCGGACGTGCCGTTCGAACCCGTCGCGGTATCGCTCATCGACCTGCAGCGCCACTGGGGGCAACGCCCGAGCGCCGACGTGCCGGCCAAGCGCACGTTCACGTACCGTCACGCGCTGTTTCGCGCGGAACAGCTCGGCATCCGCTTCAAGATGCCGCCCGCGCACCCGTTCGATTCCGACAAGGTGCTGCGCCTCGCGATCGCGCTGCGCGCCGATATCGGGACCGTGCTGGAAATCTTCCGCTTCATCTGGCGCGACGGCAACGATCCGTCGACGCCGGAAGGCTTCGCGGCGCTGTGCGAACGCGTCGGCGTCGGCCACGGCGACGAGTTGATCGAGTTCGAGGAGACGCATGCGCAGCTGGCCCGCAACAACGCGGACGCGATCGCGCTCGGCGTATTCGGCGTACCGACCTTCTGGATGAACCAGCAGCTGTTCTGGGGCGAGGACGCGCTGCCGATGGTGCTGTACTGCGCGCGCACGCCGAACTGGCTCGAATCGCGCGAGGTCAAGCGGATCAGCACGCTGCCCAAGGGTCGTGCGTGATGGCCGGTATCACGCACGGCAACGCGCGGCTGCGGTAAGGTTACGCTTCCCCTGAATAACCGGCACCGATGGAAGACGACGACCGTACCGCCTCGCTCGACATCTGGCTCGTGCGCGTATTGCGCACGCTGCTGCTCGAGCGCAGCGTCACGCAGGCCGCGCTGCGGCTGAACCAGACCCAGCCCGCGATCAGCACGGCGCTGCGCAAGCTGCGCGAGACGCTGAACGACCCGATCCTCGTGCGCGGCAAATCCGGGATGGTGCCGACCGAATACGGCGCGTCGCTGCTCGAAGCCGCGCAGCGCGCGCTGCGCGAAGTCGACTTCATCGCGACGCCGCACGGCGACTTCGACCCGTCGTCGGCACGGCGCACGTTTCGCGTCGCCGCGCCCGACTACCTGAACGATTTCTTCATGCCGACGCTGATCGAGCGCTTTCGCGACGCGGCGCCGCATGCGCACCTGGAAATCGATTCGCTGAATCCCGCGCTCGACCACGCGGGCGCGCTCGAATCCGGCGCGCTCGATCTCGTGATCGGCAACTGGCCGAAGCCCGACCCGCAGTTCGCGCGCCAGGATTTGTTCTCCGACACGATCGTGTGCCTGATGCGCGAAGCGCATCCGCTCGCACGGGTGCCGCTCACGCGCGAAGCGTATGCGTCGGCCGCGCACGTCGCGCCCACGCCGTACACCGGCGACAAGCGCAACGCGATCGAGATCGGCCTGGCACGTGCGCGCCTCACGCGGCGCATCGTGACGACGCTGCCTTACTTCGGGATCGTGCCGCAGGTGCTGCTGCAGTCGGACCTGATCTTCACGACGACGCGCCGCTTCGCGACGCACTATGCGCAGCTGCTGCCGCTCGTCGTCGTCACGCCGCCCGTGCCGTTTCCGCGTATCAAGAGCTACCTGCTCACGCATCCGCAGCCCGACCGCCCGACCGACATCGCGTGGCTGTGCTCGCTGATGCAGAGCGTGTCCGACGAGCTGACGGTCGCCCGCAGCCGCAAGCGCTGAGATGCAGCACGGCCGCTCAGGCCGTGCAGAAGGTTTCCTGCAGATGGGTCCAGCGCACGACGCCCGCCGCGTCGCGTTCGAACACGGCGGTCGCGCGACGCGCGGGCAGCTCGCCCGATGCCGCGTGCTGCGCTTCGAGATAGGTGATCACCGCATGCGACGTGTCGGCCGCGAGCACGCGAATCTCCGACAGCGTGATGCGCAGCCCCGGCTTCGCGCCGGCGAGCTTCGCGAACAGCGCATGCGTGCCGTCGCGGTCGACCACGCGGCCGTCGGTCAGGATCATCGTGAATTCGGCGGAGAACGACGCAAGCAGCGCGTCGAGTGCCGCCGGCGCGGTATCGACGCCGGACAACCAGCGCTCGATGGCGACGAGGCTCGTTTCGAGCGCGTCGAGATAAATCGGGTGATCGGACATGGCACCTGCACGGAAAAGCGCGGCCCGGTGCCGCGCGTTGCCGTGCAGTGTATGCAAAAACGCGCGGCCGTGTGCTGGGGCCCGCTCCCGCCGGTAACGGCCTTGCGCTCGCCGCGCGGCGTTACCGCGCGCAGGACACGTCGTCGCGCGCGCGCCCCGACGCGGCCGCCTTCGTGTCGGCCACCGGCATGCCCGAGCGCGCCTGCAGCAGCTCCGCGCACACGGCCACCGCGATCGCGCCCGGCGCCTTGTCGACGATGCCCGCAACGCCGATCGGGCACACCATCTCCACGAGCCGCGCCGGATCGACGCCGCGCGCGGCGAGCCGGCGCTCGAACTTCACGCGCTTGGTGCGCGAGCCGATCATCCCGAAGTACGCGTAGTCGCGCCGCCGCATGATCTGCGCGGCGAGCGAGAAATCGAGCGCGTGGTTGTGCGTCATCACGAGGAAGTACGCACCGGGCGGCGCCGCGTCGACGACGGCCTCCGGCGTGTCGGTCGGCTCCGGCTGCACGTTCGGCGGACATTCGTCCGGGAACAGCTCGTCGCGCGTGTCGACCCACTGCACGACGCACGGCAGCGCGCCGAGCAGCGTGACGAGCGCGTGACCGACGTGCCCAGCACCGAACAGCACAATGTGCATCGGTGCCGGCGCGCCGGTCGCGCGGTTGCGCTGGCCGGTGCCCTGCGCGAACGTCGGGTTCGGCGCGGCGCGAAGCGAGCGTGCGGGCCCGTTCATGTCAGCCTGCCTGAACCGAACCAACCGCGCGGGCGGCACGCACCGCACTCACCGCGCGCAGGATCGACTCGCCGGTGGCCGGCGCGTCGAGCGGCGGGTTCACCTGGTAATCGCCGACCGCCGCGATCGCGTCGCGCACCGCGAAGAACACCGAGAACGGCAGCAGCAGCGGCGGTTCGCCGACGGCCTTCGAACGGTGGATGCTGTCCTCGACGTTGCGGTTCTGGAACAGCTTCACGTTGAATTCGGGCGGCGTGTCGTTCACGGTCGGGATCTTGTACGTGGACGGCGCATGCGTCATCAGCTTGCCGCCCTTGTTCCACCACAGCTCCTCGGTCGTGAGCCAGCCCATCCCCTGGATGAACGCGCCTTCGACCTGGCCGACGTCAAGCGCCGGGTTCAGCGACGCGCCCACGTCGTGCAGCGCATCGACGCGCAGCGTGCGCATCTCGCCCGTCAGCGTGTCGATCACGACTTCCGACACGGCCGCGCCGTACGAGTAGTAGTAGAACGGCCGGCCCTGCAGCTTTGACTGATCCCAGTACAGCTTCGGCGTCGCGTAGAAACCGTCGGACCACAACTGCACCCGTGCGAGGTACGCCTTCGCGATCACTTCGCCGAACGGCACGCCGTTGCCGCCGACCCACACGAAGTCGTTGCCGAACTTCACGTCGGCCGCATCGACCTTGCCTTCGCCGAACTGCTTCGCCGCGAACACCGCGAGCCGCTCGCGCAACTGGCGCGCCGCATCCTGCGCGGCCTTGCCGTTCAGGTCCGAGCCCGTCGACGCAGCCGTCGCGGACGTGTTGGCGACCTTGCTCGTGTCGGTCGCGGTCACGCGGATCCGGCCGAAGCGGATGCCGAGCTCGTGCGCGACGACCTGCGCGACCTTGGTGTTGAGCCCCTGCCCCATCTCCGTGCCGCCGTGGTTCACGAGCACCGAGCCGTCGGTGTAGATGTGCACCAGCGCGCCGGCCTGGTTGAAGTGCGTGACGTTGAACGCGATCCCGAACTTCACCGGCGTGATCGCGATGCCCTTCTTCAGCACCGTGTTGCGCGCGTTGAATTCGCGCACGCCCGCGCGCCGCGCGCGGTAGTCGCTCGTCGCCTCGAGTTCGCCGAGCAGCTCCTGCAGCACGTTGTCCTCGACCGTCTGCCCGTACGGCGTCACGTTGCGTTCGGTCTTGCCGTACAGGTTCGCGTAGCGGACGTCGAGCGGATCGAGGTCGAGCGAACGCGCGACGTCGTCGAGGATGTACTCGATCGCGAACGCGCCCTGCGGGCCGCCGAAGCCGCGGAACGCGGTGTTCGACTGCGTGTTGGTCTTGCCGCAGTAGCCGGCGATGTCGACGTCGCCCAGCCAGTACGCGTTGTCGAAGTGGCACACCGCGCGCGTCATCACCGGGCCCGACAGGTCGGCCGAGAAGCCGCAGCGCGACGTCATGTCGAGCGCCACGCCATCGAGACGGCCGTCGTCGTCGTAACCGACGTCGAAGCGGTAATGGAAGTCGTGCCGCTTGCCGGTGATCATCATGTCGTCGTCGCGGTCCGGGCGCAGCTTCACCGGGCACAGCAGCTTCCACGCGGCGAGCGCCGCGCAGCACGCGAACAGGCCCGACTGCGATTCCTTGCCGCCGAACCCGCCGCCCATCCGGCGGCACTCGACCAGCACGTTGTGCGACGCGACGCCGAGCACGTGCGCGACGAGGTGCTGCATTTCGCTCGGGTGCTGCGTCGAGCAATACACGTGCATCCCGTCGTCGTCCTTCGGCACCGCGTAGGCAATCTGCCCTTCCAGGTAGAACTGCTCCTGGCCGCCGAGCAGCATCTCGCCCGACTCGCGGTGCGGCGCGGCGGCGAGCCGTGCGGCCGCATCGCCGCGCGCGAGCTTCAGCGGCGGGATCACGTAGGTCTCGGCCTTGCGTGCCTCCTGCGCGGTCAGGATCGCGGGCAGCTCCTCGTAGTCGACCTGCGCGCGGCGCGCGGCGAGCCGCGCGGTTTCATGCGACGTCGCGACCACGATGAACATCGGCTGGCCGACGAACTGCACGATGCCCTTGGCGAGCACCGGGTCGTCGTGAATGATCGGGCCGCAATCGTTGACGCCCGGGATATCGTCGGCCGTGAACACGGCGACCACGCCCGGCGTCGCGCGCACCGCGTCGAAGTTCATCGACACGATCCTCGCGTGCGGCTTCGCGGACAATCCGAGCGCCGCGTGCAGCGTGCCGGCAACGACCGGAATGTCGTCGGTGTAGGTGGCGCGCCCGCTCACGTGCAGGTGCGCGGATTCGTGAGCGCGCGATACGTGCACCTGCGCGGCGTCGGCTTGCGGGTCGAGGGTACTCAGGAACGGTTCTGCTTGCTGGTTCATTTTCGGTGTTCTCCGTCTTCAGACGCGCGCCGCGTCGGCGCCGGCTTCGGCGGCCACTTCACGCACATTCAGGGCTTGCGGCGGCAGCGGGTCGTGCGGGCGCGTCTCCAGCCAGAATCGATACATCAGGTTCTTCGCGGTATCGAGGCGGTACGTGCTCGTCGCGCGCATGTCGGACAGCGGCTGGTAGTCGCGCTCGAGCGCCTGCATCGCGGCCTGCGCGGTGGCTTCGTGCCACACCGCGCCGTCGAGCACGGCTTCGGTGTGCGTCGCGCGCTTCGGCGTCGCGGCCATCCCGCCGAACGCGATGCGCGGTTCGCGCACCGTATCGCCGTCCGCGATGAATGCGAACGCCGCGCACACGGCCGAAATGTCGGAGTCGAAGCGCTTCGACAGCTTGTACGTGCGGAACTGCAGCTTCTCGCGCGCACCGGTGCGGGTCGGCACCTTCAGGCCGACGACGAATTCGTGCGGCGCCATGTCCTTCTGCTGGTAGCCCGTGTAGAGCGCCTCGAGCGGCAGCTCGCGCACCGTGTCGCCGCCGCGCAGCACGACCCGCGCGCCGAGCGCGATCAGGCCGGGCATCGAGTCGCCGATCGGCGAGCCGTTCGCGACGTTGCCGCCGATCGTGCCCGCATTGCGGATCGGCAGCGACGCGAAGCGCTTCCACATCTCGGTCAGTTCCGGGTACGTGCCGGCCAGCGCCGCATACGCCTTCTCGACCGTCACGCCCGCGCCGATCTCGATCCAGTCGCCGCGCTCCACGAGGCGCTGCAGTTCGGCGATCTGGCCGACGTAGATCAGGTCGTCGAGCCGGCGCATCTGCTTCGTGACCCACAGGCCGATGTCAGTGCTGCCCGCGAGGATCCGCGCGTCGGGCCGCTCGGCCTTCAGTGCGGCCAGCGCGTCGAGCGTGCGCGGCGCCGCGAAGCGCGCGCCGTTGATCGTGGCGTAGTCGAACGTGTCGTCGCGCTTGAGCGATGCGAGCGTGCGGGCGAGCGCGGCCGTGTCGACCGGTGCCGACGGCGCCGGCGCGTCGAACATCTGCACCGCCGCGTCGACGATCGGGCGATAACCGGTGCAGCGGCACAGGTTGCCCGTCAGCGCATCGGCGATCTCGGTGCGCGTCGGCACGTCCTTCGCCTTCGCGCACGTGCTGGCGCTCGCGCAGCCTTCGTGGCCGTGCTTCTCGTACAGCGCCCACATCGACATCACGAAGCCGGGCGTGCAGAACCCGCATTGCGAACCGTGGCAGTCGACCATCGCCTGCTGCACCGGATGCAGCGCGCCGTCCGGCTGGCGCAGGTCCTCGACCGTCAGCAGCGCCTTGCCGTCGAGCGTCGGCAGGAACTGGATGCACGCGTTGACGGCCTTGAACTCGACCGCGCCGGCGTCGGTCAGCTCGCCGACGACGACCGTGCACGCGCCGCAGTCGCCTTCCGCGCAGCCTTCCTTGGTGCCGGTGCAATGCGCGTCCTCGCGCAGATATTGCAGCACGGTGCGGGTGACGTCCGCGCCGCTGACTTCGCGGATCGCGTGACGATGGTAGAAGCGAATCGGCTCACTCATGTCTCTATGATTCTTCAAATGGGGGGCAAAGCGGCCTGCGCGGGGCGCTCGACCGACGTTTTTCTGACAGTTTGCACGCTATCACCATCAAATTCCGCAACCCATAGCCCATCACGCATGGGGCCCATATAACTGCCGCGATATGAGCGCCGGGGCCGCCCGGCGCCCCTTCGCACGGTGCTCCGCGCGCCTCTCCGGCATGCCCTCGCCGGTTCGCGAGCGATGAAATCGGGTCGTGATTAACTAAATGGTACCTGCGTGAAAACCGGTTCCATGGGAAAATCCCGATTCCGCTTTTCGCCGTCTTCCGTTCCGTCACGCTCCGTTTCGCTCAATCGTTCCGACCCCATGTCTACCGACTCCGCCACACCACCGCGCAGCGGGTTCGCGGTCACGCTGCAAATCGTGTCCGTCGTCTGCTTCACGTTCATCTGCTACCTGACCATCGGCCTGCCGCTCGCGGTGCTGCCGGGTTTCGTCCATGACGACCTCGGTTTTTCCGCGATCGTCGCGGGTGGCGCGATCAGCGTCCAGTATTTCGCGACGCTCGCATCGCGGCCGCTCGCCGGGCGCTTCGCCGATACGCTCGGCCCGAAGCAGACGGTGCTGCGCGGGTTGATCGGCTGCGGCGTGTCGGGTGTGCTGCTGCTCATCGCGCTGCTGCTCGCGCACTGGCCGGTCGCGAGCCTCGTGCTGCTGGTCGCGAGCCGGCTCGTGCTCGGCGTCGGCGAGAGCCTGTGCGGCACCGGTGCGATTCTGTGGGGCATCGGCCGGGTCGGCGTCACGCACAACGCGAAGGTGATCTCGTGGAACGGCATCGCGACCTACGGCGCGCTCGCGCTCGGCGCGCCGGTCGGCGTCGCGATCGCGCATACGCTGAATCCGGCGCTGATCGGCGTGCTCGTGATCGCGCTGGCGGCGACCGGCTTCTACCTTGCGCGCCTGATCGCCGCCGTGCCGCTCGTGCATGGCGAACGGATGTCGTATGCGAGCGTGTTCACGCGCGTGCTGCCGCACGGCCTCGGCCTCGCACTCGGCTCGGCCGGCTTCGGCTCGATCGCAACCTTCGTCACGCTGTACTACGCGGCGCGCCACTGGCCGAACGCCGCGTTGTCGCTGACCGTGTTCGGCACGCTGTTCATCGGCGCGCGCCTGCTGTTCGCGAACACGATCAAAACTTACGGCGGCTTCCGCGTCGCGATCGTGTCGTTTGCGTTCGAATGCGCGGGCCTCGTGCTGCTGTGGCTCGCGCCCGTGCCGCACGTCGCGCTCGTCGGCGCCGCGCTGACGGGTTTCGGCTTCGCGCTGATCTTCCCCGCGCTCGGCGTCGAGGCGGTCGCGCTCGTGCCGCCCGCGAGCCGTGGCGCGGCGCTGTCCGCGTACTCGGTGTTCCTCGACCTGTCGCTCGGCATCACGGGCCCGCTCGCCGGCTATATCGCGGGCGCGTTCGGTTATCCGCAGGTGTTCCTGTTCGCGGCGGCGGCCGCCGCGGCGGGCGTCGCGCTGTCGATGGTGCTGTACCAGCGGCAGGCGCGCGTTGAGGGAAGCGGCGCGGCGGCGTAGGCGCCCGGGCGCGCGACGCATCTCGCGCGCCTTCGGAATGTCCCCAACGCGAAGCCGCCCGCCGGGCGGCCGGCGATACGCGGCTTAACGTGGCAGTATGTTGAAGTCCCGCAGCACGCGGGCAGCGTCGGCGTGGCGCCGGAACGGAACGGCTTGTGCCAGCCTGACTTTGGGTCCTGCACGATCGAAGAGCACGAGCGCTTCCGACGTGTTGATATGGCGTGACATATACAGAAAACCGTCGACCCGACGATCATGCCCGTGCACAGCGAGCGACCATTGTTGTGGGATGTCGTACGGTACGACAGTCGACAGCGCGCCATCGCCGCCGAGGATTTTCAGCGGCACGCCGTGCAAGATGGCCACCGTCAGCGGCGAACTGGTGAACGAAAGCACGAAGCGCTCAAGCTCGGTCGTCACGAGCGGAAAGCCGCCAGCGGCGAGATCAGCGACTTCGTCGTGCAGCACAGTCTCGGCGAACGCGCAGTGCAGGTCGAATCCGAAATAGCTGGTGCCATACCGGCGCCGCTTGCGCGGGTCGTCGAAACGATTGCCACCCGACTTGCCGAAGTATGGCTCGCCCGTCTCGTATCGGGAAACGCGCACCAGCGACGCCGGTGCAATCTCCCGCGTGACCAGCGTCGCATTCGCGAAATGTTCGCTCGGCAGCCTCAACGTCAACCGCGCCTCCTAGCGTTCCGCGAACGCCGCCGCGGCACGCTCCACCTCGGCAGGCTTCCCTGCCGACAGCGCTTCCAGCGGCGTGGTTTTGCCAAGGGACGCCTTGGGTGTCGTGAAGAATTGCCATTTGCTCCACCCCGGCAAACCACCCAGGCGTTGTGTCACCTTCCCGAGCGTCTTGCGATCGATATCTCCCGTCAGATAGAAGGCCGGGTAATACTGCACCGCCCCCACGTCGACCGTGAAGATGCGCCCCGACGCGACCGCCTTGCTGAGCGCCTGCCGCGTTATGCCGAGCGCTGCCCAGAACTCCGCGGCCGATAGCAGCGCGCCCTGCGCAACGAGCGCCCGCCGTTCGGCCAGCGCGCGCTGCTCGAAATCGGCGACTGCGGCATCCGCGCGCGCCAGCGACTTCGCATGTTGCTTCGCACGGCGGGATGGTTGTCGGTCGCGGGTCGCGGCGGCCGCGATGCCGAACGTGATCGTGCCCGCCAGATCGATGACCTGGGCGATACCGATCTTGAACAGATGCCCGAGTTGTTCGTCCGACAGCTTGAGCAGCGCACGAGCCCGATCGGGCCCGAGCATGGTCGCGGCCCCAACGGCGCTGCGCAACGCCTCCTCCGTCTCGACATCGAGAATCTCAGCCGCGCTTTCAAGTGCACGAGCCTGCCTGACCATCTCCGCCTCCTTACCCAACCGGAGATGCCAGCCTAGCCCCGAATCGAAACCAAGTCAACCAAGTCAACCTTTCGTCCAGTCGCGCCATGCCGCGCCTCACCCGTCCAGCCGCCGTCAGGCCGTCCGGAGAAACAACCGGCGCGTCAGGTCGAACGCGACGAGATTGCCGGCCACCACAAGCAGCAGCCCGATCACCGCGAGCGGCGACCACTGGTAGCCCTCGAACACCGTCGACACGGCCAGCGCGACGATCGGGAACAGCACCGTGCAATACGCGGCGCGCTCCGGCCCGATCCGGCCGACGAGCGTCAGGTACGCGGTAAAGCCGATCACCGAACCCGGCACGGCCAGGTAGACAAGCGCGCCGAGATAACGCGGGCTCAGGTCGAGCGTAAACGGCATTCCGGCCACCGCGCTGCCGACGGTCAGGATCGCCGCGCCGATCAGCATCGCCCAACCGTTGGTCGCAAGCGGATGCAGCCCCATCGACTGCATCCGGCTCGACAGCAGGTTGCCGGCCGAGAAGCACATCGTGCCGGCGAACGCGATCGCGAGCCCCATCCAGGTCGCGTGATCGTCGAGATGGCCGGCCATCTGCTGCCAGAACAGGCACGCGATGCCGACCAGGCCGAGCAACGCGCCGGCGATCGCCGACGGCCGCAGCGGCCGGCCCATGAACAGCCGGCCGTTGATCGAATTCAACAGCGGCGCGGTCGAGAAGATCACCGCGACGAGGCCGCTCGGCACGACCTGCTCCGCGTAGTAGAAGCACAGGAAGTTCAGGCAGAACAGCGCGAAGCCCTGCGCGACGAGGAAGCGCCACGCCTCGCGCGGCGGCCGGACCGGTCGGCGCATCACGCGCAGCAGCGCGAACAGCACGGCGGCCGCGAGCCAGAAGCGCCACGCGATCGACACGGGCGGCGGCACGGCGCCGAGCTGCCACTTGATCGCGATCCAGGTGGTGCCCCAGATCAGCACGGTGACGAAATAAAGCGACAGGTTCATGGCGGTGGCGGTCCGAAAAGCGGGTGAAACGGGATCCCGACTATGCCGCCGCGCGGCGCGCGCCGATTGTCCGGAATTGCGGTCTTTTGCGGGCCGCCGCACCCGCTGCCGCGCGCCCGCTTATACTCGTCGCATCATGAGCCTCTCCCTCTCCGCCCCGCCCGTCGACCGCGCCGCCGCCCTGGCCGGCGGCGATCTGCCGTTCGGCCTGCAGTCGGTCTGCCGCACGCTCGCCGACGCGAACGCGACGCTCGAGCGCTTCGCGTGGCTCGGCGACCATCTCGCGATCGCCGAATGGACGCGCATCACCGACGAAAGCGAGACGATCTACGAGCAGCCCGGCCACCACACGCTGTCGTGCTACCTCGACGGCGGCTACCGGACCGAGCGCCAGCGCGTGCCGCGCTACGGCGCGCCGAGCCTGCTGTGCGCGCTGCCGGGCGACCATGAATCGCGCTGGTGGGTGCGCGGCGAGATGCACTTCATCCACCTGTATTTCCTGCCGGAGCACTTCACGCAGCGCGCGATCCGCGAACTCGACCGCGAGCCGCGCGAGCTGAAGCTCGCCGACCGCACTTATTTCGAGGATGCGCGCGTCGCCGCGCTGCTGCGCTCGCTCGCGCTGGACGGCTGGGACGATGCCGACGAGCGGCTGCGTGTGAACGAAACCGCGCACGAGGTGCTGAGCCTGCTGCTGCGCGGGCAGAGCACGACGCGCACCGACGTATCGTTTCGCGGCGGGCTCGCGCCGGCCGTGCGCCGCCGCGTGCGCGACTACATCGACACGTATCTGACGCAGCCGCTGACGCTCGGCGAACTCGCCGACGTCGCCGCGCTGTCCGAATACCACTTCTCGCGGATGTTCCGGCTGTCGTTCGGCCGCGCGCCGCATGCGTGGGTTGCCGAGCAGCGGCTCGCACGGGCGCGCGAGCTGCTGCGCACGACGGCGCTGCCGCTCGCGCAGATCGCGGCCGACTGCGGCTACGCGAACGCCGGCCACTTCAGCCATCGCTTTCGCGACGCGCACGGCACGACGCCGAATACGTACCGGCGCGCGATGCAGGGCCGCTGAGCGCGGCCCGCCGCGGCGTTACGCGCCGCGTTGCGACAGTTCCTGCTCGAGCGCCGCGACACCGGCCGGCAGGTCGACCGGCACCTTCAGGTCGACCATCGTGCGGCCGAACGCATGCAGCGTGCGGAACAGGTTGTGTTCACGGCACTGCTCGCCCATCTGCCCGATCCGCACGATCGGCAAGCCGAACGAGCCTGAAATCTCGACCTGGTACTGCTTCGAGATATGGCCGCAGACCATGCCGGGCGTCAGCCCTTCCGGCGTCTCGATCCCGACCACCGAATTGAGCCGGCAGTCTTTCGGCGCATAGAGCTTGAGCCCCATCGACTCCACGCCCGCCTGCAGCGCGAGCGAACAGCGCAGATGGCGCGCGAAGCGGCTTTCGAGCGTCTCCGCGCAGACGAGCCGCAGCGCCTCGTGCAGCGCGAGCACGCCCGACACGGGCGCCGTGTAGTGATATCCCGCGTTGTGCCAGAAGTTCTCCGCGAGCGCCATGTCGAGGCACCAGTGCGTGTTCGGTTCGGCGCGATGCTTCATCCGCTCCCACGCGGCATCGGAGAACGCGATCAGCGACACGCCCGGGATCGACGACAAGCCCTTCTGACCGCCGGTGATCACCGCGTCGATGCCCCACGCGTCCATCTCGAGCGGCATCGTCGACAGCGTGCACACCGCGTCGACGACGACCAGCGCGCCGGCCGCCTTCGCGAGCGCCGCGATGTCGCGCAGGTCGCGGTTCCACACCGTGTTCGACGTCTCGCCCTGCACGATCGTGACGATCTCGGGCCGCTCGCGCGCGATCGCGTCCGCGATCTCGTCGAGGCTCGCGACCGCGCGGTCGGCCACTTCGAGCGTCACGACGTCGGCACCGACGCGCGTGGCCATCTCGGCCATCCGCGCGCTGAAGAAGCCGTTGCGGATCGACAGCACGCGCGTGCCGCGCCATGCGAGGTTCGAGATCGCCATTTCCATCGCGGCCGAGCCGGGGCCCGCGACGCCGAGCACCCACTTCGTGCGGGTCTGGAACACGTAACGCGCCATCTCCTTCACCTGCTCGATGATCTTCGCCATCGTCGCGCCGAGGTGGTTGATCACGATCGTGTTCGCCTTCGCGACGGCGGCCGGGATCGGAACCGGGCCGGCCCCCATCATCAGCAGCGGTTCTTCGGGCAGGATCGCGTCGAGTGGCACGACGACGGGACAGGGAATCGGCGAATAATCGATGGACATGGCGGGTAAAGGATGAGGAAAGGAAATGCACGGATGCTCGCCGCGCGGCATGGCGAACTGATCGATCATTCCGCGTTCCGCGGCCTCGCGCAAGAGGCACGCGCCGCCGGACAGCGCGCCGGTGGCCCGGTCGCCGGACCGGGCCAGCCGGCAGGACACTTATCTCGCGACGAGATTCCGGATTGGAAAAGGATTGCCGGCCGGCTGTGAAACGGTTCCATGCACGCGATTTTCTCGGGCAGTATCGCTGCGATTGGCCGAGGCCGACGGTTCAGCACGACTTGCGCATCGAACAAAATAGACGGGATGCCGGATAAAAATCCGCCGCGCGGAATACGATACGCAAAATTCGCGTGTGGAAAAAACATCTATTACGGTTGCATGTATTGGGGAACGATTCCCCCATTTATCCGATCCCGGCTGTCCGAATCACACACAACCGATTGATTAACATAAGAAATATTCGCACCTTCGGCACATACTCAAATACCGATCCGGTTTTCCAGGCAGGCGCTTGCGGCTCTACCACGTTTAACCGGTACTCGCGATTTAGATTTTCCGCAACCCGCCCATTTTCTCAGGTTGACGGATATCGCTTCTGTATTTAACAATCGTCTACAGAATCGAGAAACGATTTTTTCGATGCGATGGAGAACTGGGGGCCGCGCGATGCGCTTTCGAGGCTGCGCGGCGAAAATCCACAACCATAATCAATCAACCGGGCCAGAAATACGCCAGCCATGAACCAGATTCAGACCATGCGTGTCTTCGTCTGCGTCGCCGAGCAGCAAAGCTTCCGGCGCGCGGCGCACCATCTCGGCGTGTCCAATGCGCTCGTCACGCGTTCGATCGCGATGCTCGAGGGCCACCTGAACACACGGCTGATCCACCGCACCACGCGCAACCTGTCGCTCACCGAGGCCGGCGTACGCTACCTCGACGGTTGCCGTGCGCTGCTCGAGGAGTTCGATCACCTCGAATCGTCCGTCGCGCATGCCGTGCGCGAACCGGCCGGCACGCTGCGCGTCGTCGCGTCGGGCCTGCTGTCGCCGCTTGCGCTGACGCCGCTCGTCAGCAGCTTCCGGCACCGCTACCCCGAGCTGCGCGTGCAGCTGACCGTCGCCGAGGGGCCGCTCGACGTGCTCGATTCGGGCTACGACGTCGGCATCATCACGGGCAACCGGCTCGACGGCAATCCGACGCTGATCGGCCATGCGCTCGCGCCGAACCCGTTCGTCGCGTGCGCGGCGCCGGCCTATCTCGAGCGACGCGGCGAACCGCGCGTACCCGACGACCTCCCGGGCCACGACTGGGTCACGCTCGCGCCGCACCAGCATGCGCCCGCGTGGCAACTGATCGGTCACGACGGCGTCGCGCATTCCGTCACGGTGCGCCCGGCCTGCACGGTCAACCAGCTCGCGCTCGTCCAGGCGGCCGCCGTTGCCGGGGCCGGCATCGCGGTGCTGCCCGAACCGTGCGTCGCCGACGCGCTCGCCACCGGCACGCTCGTGCGGCTGCTGGCCGGCTACCGGATCGGCGATCCCGACACGCAGTTGTCGCTCGTCTATCCGAACCGCCAGTACGTACCGGCCCGCACGCGCAGCTTCGTCGAGCACGCGCTCGATCATTTCAGCGCGCAGACGGCCCGCGAGCGGGTGGACTACAGCTTCCTGCGTCCGCCGCGCGGGCCCGAACGCTCCGACATCGTCACGGGGCTGCAGTAAACTGCGCGCGACAGCCATCGGAGGTGCAGCGTGCGCGTGATCCTGTTCAGCAGCCGACAGTACGACAACGATTCGTTTACTGCCGTCAACCGGCAGTTCGGCTATCGGCTGCACTTCCAGCCGTCGCACCTCGACGCGGAAACCGCGATCCTCGCGCATGGTTATGAAGTCGTCTGCCCGTTCGTCAACGACACCGTCGACGCGGCCGTGCTCGCACGGCTGGCCGACGGCGGCACGCGCCTGATCGCGCTGCGCTCGGCGGGCTTCAACCACGTCGACCTGGCGGCGGCCGAGCGGCTCGGCATCACGGTCGTGCGCGTGCCCGCCTATTCGCCGCATGCGGTCGCCGAGCACGCGGTCGCGCTGATCCTCGCGCTCAATCGCCGCCTGCCGCGCGCCGTCGCGCGCACCCGCGAAGGCGACTTCTCGCTGAACGGGCTGCTCGGCTTCGACCTGCACGGCAAGACCGTCGGCGTGATCGGCACCGGCATCATCGGCAGCGTGTTCGCGAAGATCATGATGGGCTTCGGGATGCACGTGCTCGCGCATTCGGTGCCGCCGTACAACGACGAGCTGATCGCGTTCGGCGCGCGCTATGTCGAACTCGACGAGCTGCTGCACCACGCCGACGTCGTCAGCCTGCACTGCCCGCTGCTGCCGTCGACGCACCATCTGATCAACGAGCGCACGCTCGCGCGGATGAAGCACGGCGCGATGCTGATCAACACCGGCCGTGGCGGCCTCGTCGACGCGCAGGCGCTGATCGACGCGCTCAAGAGCGGCCAGCTCGGTCATCTCGGGCTCGATGTGTACGAGGAGGAAAGCGGGCTCTTCTTCGAGGATCACTCCGACCAGCCGCTGCAGGACGACGTGCTCGCACGGCTGCTGACGTTCCCGAACGTGATCGTCACGTCGCACCAGGCGTTCTTCACGCGCGAGGCGCTGGCGGAGATCGCGCAGACGACGCTGCGCAACATCGAGGCCTGGCATGCGGGCACGCCGCAGAACGTCGTGACGGCGATTCGCTGACAAATCGACGAAATTGGCTCATTTGACGGTTGCCGGCGCCACCGCAATCGTTTGCTTGCGCCCACTGCTGCGCAACCGGCCTTTTTCATGAACAATTTCGCGCTTTGTTTCGACTAATGTAACGATTCCCGCGCGCCGTCTGCTATCGTTGCGCCGACGTTACCCCGCCTCCTCCCGCTCATGCGTTTCGACGACTCCGCCATCGCCGCGGTCTACCGCGCCATCTTCGAACGGCGCGACATGCGCCATTTCACGCCGGCGCCCGTCGATCCGGCCGTGCTCGCGCGGCTGCTGCGCGCGGCGCACCATGCGCCGAGCGTCGGTTTCATGCAGCCGTGGCGCTTCATCCGCATCACCGATCCCGCGCTGCGCACCGCGATCCACGCGCTGGTCGACGCCGAACGCCGCGCAACCGCCGATGCGCTCGGCGAGCGCCAGGACGAATTCATGCGGCTGAAGGTCGAAGGCGTGCGCGAATGCGGCGAGCTGCTGGTCGTCGCGCTCGCCGACGGCCGCGAGCGCCACGTGTTCGGCCGCCGCACGCTACCGGAGATGGATCTCGCGTCTGCCGCGTGCGCGATCCAGAACATGTGGCTCGCAGCCCGCGCGGAAGGGCTCGGGATGGGCTGGGTGTCGCTGTTCGACGTCGATGCGCTGCGCACGCTGCTCCGGATGCCCGACGGCGCGAAGCCGATCGCCGTACTGTGCGTCGGGCACGTCGACGCGTTCTACGCAAAGCCGATGCTTGAAGAAGAGCGCTGGGCCGCGCGGATGCCGATCGAAGCGTGCCTGTTCGAGAACGGCTGGGACGATCCGGCCACGCTCGACGCCGCCGGCTCGCCTGCGTCGCCCGCAGCCCCGGCGCCGGATGCCGACTCGGCCAACGCATCGAACCCCAGCACCGACGGATCACCCGAACGAATCGCGTGAAGCGCGGCCCGGCCGCCGCCCTCGTTCCGACCCCGACGCACTCACCGCCGCAAACCGTTGCCGGATCCCACACTGTGAGCGTCGCGCACGTTGCCCCGTCGCACGCCGGCAACAACCGTTTTGGCCCCGAGCGTAGGGGTTTTCACTGAAGTAGAATCGCGCTGTCGTTCGCCTTACCGCCCGCCCGTCCCGCGCATCCTGCGCCTGGCCCGAGCAGCGGCTTTTCCCGAGCCTACCGCGATGCCCTTACCTCTTTTCGCCCTTGCCGTCGCCGCTTTTGGAATCGGTACCACTGAGTTCGTGATCATGGGGCTGCTGCCCAATGTCGCGCGCGATCTCGGCGTGTCGATTCCGGCCGCCGGGATGCTCGTGTCGGGTTACGCGCTCGGCGTGACGATCGGCGCGCCGATCCTCGCGATCGTCACCGCGAAGATGCCGCGCAAGCGCGCGCTGATGGGGCTGATCGGGCTGTTCATCGCGGGCAACCTGTTCTGCGCGATCGCCCCCGGTTATGCGGTGCTGATGGCCGCGCGCGTCGTCACCGCGTTCTGCCACGGCGCGTTCTTCGGGATCGGCTCGGTGGTCGCGAGCAACCTCGTCGCGCCGAACCGCCGCGCGCAGGCCATCGCGCTGATGTTCACCGGCCTCACGCTCGCGAACGTGCTCGGCGTGCCGCTCGGCACCGCGCTCGGCCAGGCGTTCGGCTGGCGCGCGACGTTCTGGGCCGTCACCGGCATCGGCATCGTCGCGGCCGCCGCGCTCGCGGTCTGCCTGCCGAAAAATCTCGCGATGCCCGACACCAGCATCACGCGTGAATTCAGCGTGCTGAAGCACCCGCAGGTGCTGATGGTGCTCGGCATCAGCGTGCTCGCGTCCGCGAGCCTGTTCAGCGTGTTCACGTACATCACGCCGATCCTCGAGGATGTGACCGGCTTCTCGCCGCGCCAGGTCACCTACGTGCTGCTGCTGTTCGGCCTCGGCCTGACGGTCGGCGGCACGCTCGGCGGCAAGCTCGCCGACTGGCGCCGGATGCCGTCGCTGATCGCGACGCTCGCGCTGATCGGCATCGTCCTCGCGCTGTTCGCGGGCACGATGCACCTGCCGTTCGCCGCGCTCGCGACGATCTTCGTGTGGGGCATCCTCGCGTTCGCGATCGTGCCGCCGCTGCAGATCATGATCGTCGATCGCGCGAGCGACGCGCCGAACCTCGCGTCGACGCTGAACCAGGGCGCGTTCAACCTCGGCAATGCGACCGGCGCGTGGCTCGGCGGGATGGCGATCGGTTCCGGCGTGTCGCTCGTGAACCTGCCGTGGGTCGGGGTCGCGATGGCCGTCGCGGCGCTCGCGCTCACGCTGTGGTCGGCGTCGCTCGAACGTCGTCCGGTGACCGTACCGACCGAATACGTGTAACGCGACAGCGCGCATTCGTTGCGCGCGCAACCCCATTCGATACTGATGGCCTTCATGGACCTTTCAAGGTCCGCGGTGTAGCATCCCGGCCGATGAAAGCCATTCTCAATCGTGATTTCCTCGCGCTGATCCTGAGCGTCGCGGTCGTCGGCCTCGGAACCGGCGCCACGCTGCCGCTCACCGCGCTCGCGCTGACCGAAGCCGGACACGGCACCAACGTCGTCGGCATGCTGACGGCCGCGCAGGCGCTCGGCGGCCTCGCGATCGTCCCGTTCGTCACCGCGCTCGCGCGTCGCATCGGCTCGCGCCGCGCGATCGTCGTGTCGGTCGTGCTGCTCGCCGCGGCCACCGCGCTGATGCAGTTCACGTCGAACCTGATCCTGTGGGGCGTGCTGCGCGTGCTGTGCGGCGCCGCGCTGATGCTGCTGTTCACGATCGGCGAGGCGTGGGTCAACCAGCTCGCCGACGATTCGACGCGCGGCCGCGTCGTCGCGATCTACGCAACCAATTTCACGCTGTTCCAGATGGCGGGCCCGGTGCTCGTGAGCCAGATCGCGGGCGCGACGAACATCCGCTTCGCGCTGTGCGGCGCGCTGTTTCTGCTCGCGCTGCCGACGCTCGCGACGATCCGGCGCGCGCCGCTCGCCGGCGACGACGCGCGTCACGCGGAACACGACCACTGGCTCGCCGTGCTGCCGCGCATGCCCGCGCTGATCATCGGCACCGGGTTCTTCGCGCTGTTCGATACGCTCGCGCTGTCGCTGCTGCCGCTCTATGCGATGGATCACGGCGTCGCGAGCGCTACCGCCGTGCTGCTCGCGTCGATCATGCTGTTCGGCGATACCGCGATGCAGTTCCCGATCGGCTGGCTCGCGGACAAGCTCGGCCGCGAACACGTGCACCTCGGCGCGGGCTGGATCGTGCTGGCCGGCCTGCCGCTGCTGCCGTTCGTCATCGCGAATCCGTGGCTGTGCTGGCCGCTGCTGTTCGTGCTCGGCGCGGCGGCCGGCAGCATCTACACGCTGTCGCTCGTCGCGTGCGGCGAACGCTTCCGCGGCGCGGCGCTGGTCACCGCGAGCTCGCTCGTGTCGGCCTCGTGGAGCGCCGCGAGCTTCGGCGGCCCGCTCGTTGCGGGCGCGTTGATGGAGCAAGTGGGCAGCAACGCGCTGGTCGGTGTGCTGGTCGTCTGCGTCGCGGCATTCGTCGCGGCCGCGCTGTGGGAACGCCGCGCCGCGTTGCAACGCGCGGTCTGATACCGGCCCGCCAAATGACGACGGCCCGCGCAATGCGGGCCGTCCGAACCTTCCGTATCGCGCGCGACGTCCGCCGCGTTATGCGCTCCGCGCCGGCAGGATCTTGCCGGCGCACGTACCGAAGCCGACGCGATAACCGTCGCCCTGACACCATCCGGCGAGCGTCAGTTCATCGCCATCCTCGATGAACGCGCGGCTGCCGCCGCCCTTCAGCGCGATCGGCTCCTTGCCGTTCCACGTCAGTTCGAGCAGGCTGCCGAACGAATCCTTCGTCGGCCCGCTGATCGTGCCCGAACCCATCAGGTCGCCGACCCGCGTGTTGCAGCCCGCGACCGTGTGATGCGCAAGCTGCTGCGCCATCGTCCAGTACATGTGCTTGAAGTTGGTGCGGCAGATCGACGTGGCTTCGGCGTCGCCTTCGGCGCGCAGCGTCACTTCGAGCGCGATGTCGAACGCATGCTTGCCCGCGTGCTGCAGATACGCGAGCGGCTGCGGCGCCTGCTCGGGCTGCACGGTGCGGAACGGTTCGAGCGCGTCGAGCGTGACGATCCACGGCGAGATCGTCGTCGCGAAGGTCTTCGCGTTGAACGGGCCGAGCGGCACGTATTCCCACTGCTGGATGTCGCGCGCGCTCCAGTCGTTCAGCAGCACCATCCCGAAGATATGCGCTTCCGCGTCCTCGCACGCGATCGGCTCGCCGAGCGCATTGCCCCGGCCGACGATGAAGCCCGTCTCCAGTTCGATGTCGAGCTTGCGGCACGCGCCGAACACCGGACGCTCCTGGTCGGGCAGCTTCAGTTGCCCGTTCGGGCGCCGCACCGGCGTGCCGCTCACGACCACCGACGATGCGCGGCCGTTGTAGCCGATCGGCATCTCCGACCAGTTCGGCAGCAGCGCATTCTTCGGATCACGGAACATCGAACCGACGTTGGTCGCGTGCTCCTTCGACGAATAGAAATCGGTGTAGCCGGGAATCTCGACCGGCAGATGCAGCGTCGCGTCGCGCTGCGCGACCAGCACTTGCGCGCGCAGCGCCGCATCGTCGCGCAGCCGCGGGTTATCGCGCGAGAACAGGTCCGACAGTTGCACGCGCACGCTGCGCCATGCATCGCGGCCGAGCGCGATAAACGCATTGAGCGTCGGCGCGGCGAACGCGTCGGCGCCGGCCGGCAACGTCACGAGGCCCGCGCGCGCGAGCGCCGCGAGATCGACGATCTGGTCGCCAAGCGCGACGCCCGCACGGCGCGCCGCCTGCTTCGTATCGCTGAAGATCCCGAACGGCAGGTTCTGGATCGGAAAATCGCAGGCGGGATCGTTCGCCGTGTCGACCCAGCTCTTGCGGGCCGGGTCGAGCGTCGCGCGCCAGTCTTGGGTATCGCTCATCGTTGCTCCGGGTTGAAGTGTTTCTTGATGCCTTGCCAGCATTCGAAGTAATCCGCCTGCAACTGCGCGGTGTCGAGCGCGTAACGCGTCGGCCGGATCAGCGTGCGGGTCTCGAACATGAACGCCATCGTCGCGTCGACCTTGTGCGGTTTCGTCGTGTCGCTCGCGGACGCCTTCTCGAACGTGTCCGCGTCGGGCCCGTGGCCCGACATGCAGTTGTGCAGGCTCGCGCCGCCCGGCACGAAGCCTTCGGCCTTCGCGTCGTATGCGCCGTGCACGAGCCCCATGAACTCGCTCGCGACGTTGCGGTGGAACCAAGGCGGGCGGAACGTATCCTCGGCCGCGAGCCAGCGCGGCGGGAAGATCACGAAGTCGATCGTGTCGACGCCCGGCGTGTCGCTTTGCGCCTGCAGCACCAGAAAGATCGACGGATCGGGGTGGTCGAAGCTGATCGAGCCGATCGTGTTGAACAGGCGCAGGTCGTATTTGTACGGCGCGTAGTTGCCGTGCCACGCAACGACGTCGAGCGGCGAATGGCCGATGTCCGCGCGCCACAGGCGCCCGTTCAGCTTCGCGATCAGCTCGAACGCGCCTTCGCGGTCTTCGTATGCGGCCTGCGGCGTCAGGAAGTCGCGCGGGTTCGCGAGACCGTTCGAGCCGATCGGGCCGAGATCCGGCAGGCGCAGCTGCGCGCCGAAGTTTTCGCAGATGTAGCCGCGCGCGTCGCCGTCCGGCAGCGCGACGGAAAAACGCACGCCGCGCGGAATCACCGCGATCTCGAACGGCTCGACGTCGAGCCGGCCGAATTCGGTCGCGATGAACAGGCGCCCCTGCTGCGGAACGATCAGCAGTTCGCCGTCCGCGCTGTAGAAGAAGCGGTCCTGCATCGAGCGGTTCGCCGCGTACAGGTGAATCGCGCAGCCGTTCATCGCGGCCGCCGAGCCGTTGCCGGCCATCGTCACCAGCCCCTCGACGAAATCGGTCGGCTCGACCGGCATCGGCAACGGATCCCAGCGCAACTGGTTCGGCGGCGTCGGCGGCACGTCGGCCGAGTCGCCGAATTCCGACACGAGCCGCTGCGGGCCCGCGAACGGTTCAAACGGACGGTGCACCGCCGCCGGGCGGATGCGGTACAGCCACGAGCGGCGGTTGTGGCCGCGCGGCGCGGTAAACGCGGTGCCCGACAGCTGCTCCGCATACAGCCCGTACGGCGCGCGCTGCGGCGAGTTGCGGCCGTGCGGCAGCGCGCCGGGCAGTGCCTCGGTCGCGAATTCGTTCGCGAAACCGCTCAGGTAGCCGGCGGTTGCCGGTTTCGACAGGTCAAGCGTCATCGTTTCCTTTCTCCCTCAATTCATGGCGGCGTTCGGCGCCTGCACGCCGTTGCGCCGCGTTACGCCCGCCAGGCCAAGGACGAACAGCGCCGAGCACAGCACGGGCACCGCCGCCGCATGGAACAGCGCGCCGTTGGTCCAGTTGAGCGCAATCAGTTGCCCGCCGACGAGCGGGCCGAGCACCGAGCCGATCCGGCCGATGCCGAGGCTCCAGCCGATGCCCGTCGAGCGCAGCGACGTCGGGCAATACTGGCCCGCGAGCGCATTCACGGCCGGCTGCCCGCCGACCACGCAGAACCCGCCCGCGAACACGACGACCAGCAGCCACGGCAGCGCATGCGCGACCGAGCCGATCAGCCCCACCGACACGGCCGCGCACGCAAAGCACGCGAACAGCACGCGCACGAAGCCGTAGCGTTCGATGAACCAGCCGAGCGACAGCGTGCCGATCACGCCGCCCGTCTGCAGCACCGTGCCGACGATCACCGCGGTGCCCGGCGAATAACCTGCGTCGCGCATCACGGTCGGCAGCCAGTTCGACAGGAAGTACAGATCGATCAGGTTCATGAAGCTGATCGCCCACAGCAGCAGCGTGACCGGCAGGCGGCCGTGGCGGAACAGCTCGGCGACCGGTGCGCCGGTCGCGGCGCGCTCGCGCACGACGAGCCGCGTATTTGCATCGATGCCGGCCTGCGGCGCGAAGCGCGCGAGCCAGTCGCGCGCCTGCGCGTCGCGCCCTTTCAGCACCAGGAACTGCAGCGACTCGGGCAGGCGCTTGACCATCGCGATCGTGAGCACGAGCGGCACCGCGCCGCCGACGAAGAACACCGCACGCCAGCCGAGCGCCGGGATCAGCGCCGCGCTGATGAACCCGCCGATCGCCGCGCCGAGCGTGAAGCCGCACGACACGATCATCATCCGCTTCACGCGATGCGCGGCCGGGCTGAACTCGCCGACCAGCGCCATCGCGTTCGGCATGATGCAGCCGAGGCCGAGGCCCGTGACGAAGCGCAGCGCCATCAGCACCGGAATCGAGCCCGCGAACGGCGTCGCGAGCATCGTCACCGCGAAGAACAGCGTCGAGCCGATCAGCACCGGGCGCCGCCCGATCCGGTCGGCCAGCACGGACAGCCCGAGCGCGCCGAGCAGCATCCCGAACAGGCTCGCGCTGAACACCGGGCCGAGCGCCTGCTTCGGCACACCCCATTCGGCGATCACGCTCGGCGCGACGTAACCCATCGCCTGCGCATCGAAACCGTCGATCACGAGGCACAGCCCGCACAGCACCAGCAGCATCCAGTGAAAACCCGGGCGATGGGTCTCGTCGATCACGCGCTCGACTTCGAGCACGCGCGCGTCGGCCGGCGCCGCGCTCATTGCGCCACCTCGGCGGCCGGATGCGCGGGCGGCGTCACGCCCTGCCGCGCGAGCGCCATCGCTTCGCGCAGCACGTCGGCATCGCCGATCTGGTTCGCGAGCAGCAGGATCAGCTTCGCGTTGACGAGCTGGCTATCGCTGTCGGACAGGTCGCGATGCATGTCGATCAGCGCTTCGTAGAACGCGTCCGGATCGGCCAGGCGCGGACGGGTATCGAGTGGGGGCATGACGGGGTCTCCGGTGTCGTTATCGTGTTCAGCGTGCGCAGGTCGCGCGCGCCAGTGCGTCGGCGATCGCCTGGCGGTCGAGCGTGCGCGTCCGTGCGCAGACATGCTGGTCGGGACGCAGCAGGTAGAACGTGCCGGGCTTCGCGTCATAGCGTTGCGCGGCGAAACCGTCGACGTCCTCCACGACGTCGACGCCGGCCACCGGCTGCGCGTGCCCGGCCGGCACGACGAGCACGGGCCGGACCGGCAGCGCGAGGCCGTCGACGGCCTGCGCGAACGCGGCCGCATCGCCCGGCAACCCGAACAGCACGCCCGTGAAACCGCCGCTCAAGTGCTGCAGCAACCAGCCCGACGCACCCTGCGCGCGCACCGGCGCATCGGCCGCCGCCGCGCCCGGCCGCATCGCGCCCGCGAATACGTCGCCGTCACGGTCCGGCGTGTTCAGCGGCGAATCGGCGAGCACCGCCGGCACCGACAGGCGGCCGCTGTTCACGAGCTTGCGCGCGAATTCGCAGTCGCGCGCGAGCTTCAGCGTCGCGTCGCGGAACACGCGCGACACCGGGCTCTTCGGCGTGATGAAGTCGGTCGAGCGCGTCGAGTTGCGGATGTTCTCGTCGGCCGCGAACTCGCGCTCGCTGGCATACGTATCGAGCAGGCGGTCGGCCGAACGGCCGTCGAGCACGAGCTTCAGCTTCCATCCGAGGTTGTCCGCGTCCTGCACGCCGCTGTTCGCGCCGCGCGCGCCGAACGGCGACACGCCATGCGCGGAATCGCCCGCGAACAGCACGCGGCCGTGACGGAACGTGTCCATCCGCTGGCAGCGGAACGTATAGACGCTCACCCATTCGAGCTCGAACTCGACGTCCGGCCCGAGCAGCGCACGCACGCGCGGGATCACGCGCTCCGGCTGCTTCTCCGCGACCGGATCCGCGTCCCAGCCGAGCTGGAAGTCGATGCGCCACACGTTGTCGGGCTGGCGGTGCAGCAGCACCGACTGGTTGCGGTGGAACGGCGGATCGAACCAGAACCAGCGCTCGGTCGGAAACTCCGCCTTCATCTTCACGTCGGCGATCAGGAAGCGATCCTTGAACGTGCGGCCGTGGCTTTCGAGGCCCATCATCGTGCGCATCGGGCTGCGCGAGCCGTCGGCCGCGATCACGTACTGCGCGCGCAGCGTCGCGACGCCTTCCGGCGTCTCGATCGTCAGCACCGCGTGCTCGGCCGCTTGCTCGACGCCCGTCACCTTGTGCTTCCAGCGGATGTCGATGTTCGGCAGCTCGAACGCACGATCGGCCAGATAACCTTCGACGTAGTACTGCTGCAGATTGATGAACGCGGGGCGCGCGTGCCCTTCCTCGGGCAGCAGGTCGAATGCATACAACTGTTCGTCCTGCAGGAACACCTTGCCGACGTGCCAGCTCACGCCCTTGTCGACGAAGCGCTCGCCGCAGCCGAGCCGGTCGAAGATCTCGAGCGTGCGCTTCGCGAAGCAGATCGCGCGCGAGCCGGTCGACAGCGTGTCGTCGTCGTCGAGCAGCACGACGGGCACGCCCTGCTGCGCGAGGTCGATCGCGGCCGACAGGCCCACCGGGCCCGCACCGACGACGATCACCGGGTGGACGGCCGCGTCATGCCCGCGCGGGCGGTACTCGAACTTCAGCGTCTGGTAATCGATGCTCATGGTCGCCATCCGCTCCTCAACGCCGCCGCGCGCACACCGGCGCACCCGTCATCCTGTCCGTCATCTGCCGGTGCGCCGGCCCGCCGTCCGGCGCGCATTTCCTGTCAACCGCCACGTCTCGCTCCTTGCTTCCTGTTGATTCGCGAACGGCGCCGTTCCGCAGCGCCCGAATGCCGCATTTCTTGATCGGCGACAAATCCTGGATTTACGAATAGTAAAACCAATTACGAATAGTGAAATCAACGTAAACCCGAGGTATCGGCTTCAAGACGGGATAACCTTATGAGCGAAACGCCAAGCCGCGCGGGGCGCGCGCTGCTAATATCGAGATACGAGGCGGCCCGTTCGGCCGCCGTTTTCCTTCTTACGCCGATGATTCCGCCCACCATTCCCGAGCTGGTCGCCCGTGCCGGGCAACTGCCGTATCTGCGGGATCACCTCGCGCTCGCCGAAGGCGGCACCGCGGGCGCGAATCTGCCCGAGCGCACGTTCGGCAGCGCCTACGAACCGATCTACGACGTGACGATGCCCGGCGCGCCGCAATCGACGTCGTTCGCCGATACGATCGAGCGCTACGGCGACGAACTCGGCTTCCAGGCCGTCACGCTCGTCACGGGTGCGCCGCACGATCCGGTCGACTCGGCCGTCGACGACCAGACGCTCGTCGCGATCGACCGCCTGTCGCGCTCGCTGCACGCGATCAACTTCTTCGGCGCGCAGCGCCACGGGCTGCTGTTCCTGCGCGTGCACGAACGGCTGCTCAAGAGCGTGAAGTACGACCACGGCAAGCATTTCTCGTCGGTGCTGCAGCGTTTCGGGCTGCCGACCGAGCGGATCGTGATCGAGCTGCCGGCGGTCGCGGTCGCGCACAAGACCTTCCTCGGCTACCTGACGCGCAGCTACCAGCATCACGGCTTCAAGGTCGCAGACAAGCTGCCCGATCCGGGCCGCATCCTCGCGGTCGAATCGGACATGGCGCGACCCGACTACATCAAGATGGATGCGGGCATCGCGTTGCGCGACGGGATGGTCAAGGCGCTGGTCGCGTATGCGCAGCGCGTGCGGATTCCGCTGATCTTCGACGGCGTCGTCGACGAGATGCAGTGCGAGCTGCTGCGCCAGCACGACGTGCGGTTCATGCAGGGGCCCGTGTTCGCGAAGGTCGTGACGGCCTGAACGGAGGGAAGTGACAGGCGCGCGCGGGAAGCGGCGCGCCGGATGCCTGAATCGGAGAGTATTGCTTGCAGAATCCGGCCGGCGCGACGGGGTTGTCGACGCCGGCCGGTTCGTTATTGGAGGCGGGGAACAGCCGGTCTGGCCTGAAGGCAGCGCCGCCCTCGCCCGTTCCCGCCGACACCGGCAACCGACCGGTTACCGAGCGCCGCCGGGCTCACACCGTCTGCCCGAGCCGCTGCGCGAGCGCCTTCAGCTTCGGCCCGACCTGCGAGCGGAACGCGACTTCGTCCATCGACGACGCGGGGCCGCTGCAGCTCAGGATCAGCCAGCGCCCCTCGCGCGGCTCGCGAAACGGCACGGCCGCCGCGTTCACGTCCATGTGCCACGCGCGGAACGAATAGCAGCAACCACCCGCCGAGAACTCGGCCACCGCCTGCTGCGCGGCGGCGACGAGCGCATCGGCATCGGCCGCGCCGCCGGCCGCGCGATGCAGTTCCGCATAGAGCGCGCGGCGCACGTCCTCCGGCTGCACGGCCAGGTACGCGCGCCCCATCGAGCTCGTCAGCATCGACAGCCGCGAGCCGGGCGCGAGCCCGAGCGTCAGCGCGGTCTCGCTGCGGATCGTCTCCAGATAGATCATGTCGAGCCCGTCGCGGCAGCCGAGCGACACCGCCGCGCCGATCTCGCGCGCGAGCGCCTGCATGTGCGGCCGCGCGAGGTCGATCGTCCCCGAGCCCGACAGCAGCGCGTAGCCGAGCGACAGCACGCCGGCGTCAAGCGCATACTTTCCGAGTGTCTCGTCGTAGCGCAGGTAACCGAGCACGGTCAGCGTATAGGCGAGCCGGTTCACCGTCGCCTTCGGCAGCCCCGTGCGCTCCGCGAAATCGCGATTGCCGAGCATCGCCTCGCCGGGCCGGAATGCGCGCAGCAGGTCGAGTCCGCGCGCGAGCGCGACGACGAACTTGCGTTCGTCGATCGTGGTTTCGTCGATGGTTGAAAGTGTCATCTGATGCTACACTGGGTTCGATTTGCAAAACATTGTTCCGCACAGCGGAACTTCAGTCAAGCGAACTTTAGGCACGAGGCCCGCCCCCAAACCCGCAGGGCCCACAGGAGATGACACGATGAGCGCTGCAACTTTTCATTGGGACGATCCGCTGTTGCTCGACCAGCAGCTGACCGAGGAAGAGCGGATGGTGCGCGATGCCGCGCAGGCCTACGCGCAGGACAAGCTCGCGCCGCGCGTCACCGAAGCGTTCCGCCACGAACGCACCGACGCAGCGATCTTCCGCGAGATGGGCGAAATCGGCCTGCTCGGCCCGACGATTCCAGAGCAATACGGCGGCCCCGGCCTCAATTACGTGAGCTACGGGCTGATCGCGCGCGAAGTCGAGCGCGTCGATTCGGGCTATCGGTCGATGATGTCCGTGCAGTCGTCGCTCGTGATGGTGCCGATCCACGAATTCGGCTCGGACGCGCAGAAGCAGAAATACCTGCCGAAGCTCGCGACCGGCGAATGGATCGGCTGCTTCGGGCTGACCGAGCCGAACCACGGCTCCGATCCGGGCAGCATGGTCACGCGCGCGAAGAAGGTGCCCGGCGGCTACGCGTTGTCCGGCACGAAGATGTGGATCACGAACTCGCCGATCGCCGACGTGTTCGTCGTGTGGGCGAAACTGGAAGAGAACGGCAAGGACGCGATCCGCGGCTTCATTCTCGAGAAGGGCTGGAAGGGCCTGTCGGCGCCGGCGATCCACGGCAAGGTCGGGCTGCGCGCGTCGATCACCGGCGAGATCGTCCTCGACGAGGTGTTCGTGCCCGAAGAGAACCTGATGCCGCACGTGAGCGGCCTGCGCGGCCCGTTCACGTGCCTGAACTCGGCCCGCTACGGGATCGCGTGGGGCGCGCTCGGTGCCGCCGAGTCCTGCTGGCACACCGCGCGCCAGTACGTGCTCGACCGCCAGCAGTTCGGCCGGCCGCTCGCCGCGAACCAGTTGATCCAGAAGAAGCTCGCCGACATGCAGACCGAAATCACGCTCGGCCTGCAAGGCGTGCTGCGTCTCGGCCGGATGAAGGATGAGGGCACGGCGGCGGTCGAGATCACGTCGATCATGAAGCGCAATTCGTGCGGCAAGTCGCTCGACATCGCGCGGCTCGCGCGCGACATGCTCGGCGGCAACGGCATCTCGGACGAATTCGGCGTCGCGCGCCACCTCGTGAACCTCGAAGTGGTCAACACGTACGAAGGCACGCACGACATCCACGCGCTGATCCTCGGCCGCGCGCAGACGGGTATCCAGGCATTCTTCTGATCGTCCGGATGCGGCGCGCGCAGTAGCGCTGCCGCGTACGCGCACAAGGAAACGGCCCGCCCGGCATGACTGCCGGGCGGGCCGTTTTTCCATCCGATTCGCGATCCGGGCCGTCGGCCCGGTACCGCGTTCACACGCCGCCGATGCTTACTTGTTCGGCTGCGGCGTCAGGCGCAGATACGGACGCACCGCGTTGAAGCCCTTCGGGAAACGCTTCTTCAGCTCTTCCGGATCCTGCAGCGACGGCACGATCACGACGTCGTCGCCATCCTTCCAGTTGCCGGGCGTCGCGACCTTGTAGTTGTCGGTCAGTTGCAGCGAGTCGATCACGCGCAGCACTTCGTCGAAGTTGCGCCCCGTGCTGGCCGGATAGGTGATGGTGAGACGCACCTTCTTGTTCGGGTCGATCACGAACAGCGAGCGCACCGTCAGCGTCTCGTTCGCGTTCGGGTGGATCATGTCGTACAGCTGCGAAACCTTGCGGTCCGCATCGGCGATGATCGGGAAGCCGACGACCGTCGACTGCGTTTCGTTGATGTCGTTGATCCAGCCCTTGTGCGATTCGACGCCGTCGACCGACAGCGCGATCACCTTCACGTTGCGTTTCTCGAATTCGCCCTTCAGCTTCGAGGTCAGGCCGAGTTCAGTCGTGCACACCGGCGTGTAGTCGGCCGGATGGGAGAACAGGACGCCCCAGCCGTCGCCGAGCCACTCGTGAAACTTGATGGGGCCCAGGCTCGATTCCTGCTCGAAATCCGGTGCGATGTCGCCAAGACGCAGACTCATGATGTTCCCTCCTCGAACGATGCTGGTTGAAATCGCGCGCCGGGTTGGCGCGGGACAGTCTGTCAGCTTACGGGAAGCAATGGGCCGTGCGAACGATTATTCCGTTTGATATTCATACTTTTTTGTCATTTTTACCCGGTGCTGCTGCACGACGACCGGCCGCGGAGGAAACTTTTCACCCCGTTTGCCGCTCTGTTCATGATTACAAGTCGTTTACCATGCAGTCTTGCGCTGCCGCCGTGCGTCTTCCCGGCTCGCCAGCAGGCAGTCGTTTCGCTACGATGTGAACCTGCAGCATGACAGCACGATGGGAGTTGCAATGTCGGAAATCAACAAGGAGAAACTGATGTCGGATATCAAAACCGTTCTCGCGGACGCCGAAGACCTGCTCAAGCAAGCCGCCAGCAGCACCGGCGACCGTGCAGCCGAACTGCGCGAGAAGGCCATGTCGCGCCTGAAGCAGGCCAAGGACAAGGCAGCCGACGTCCAGGTCGTCGTGGTCGAGAAAGGCAAGAAGGCCGCTCGCGCGACCGACGACTATGTGCACGAGCATCCGTGGACGTCGATCGGCGTCGCCGCCGGCGTCGGCGTGCTGGTCGGTCTGCTGATCAACCGCAAGTAACGCGCTCTGCGCCGTTCCGTCCCGTGGGCCGCGTCGCGCGGGCCACGGGCGTCGAAGCCGCCCGGCGGGTGCCGCCGGCCGGCTTTGTCCTAGCTGCTCACTGCACGCGCAAGCATCTCATCCATGACGACAGACACTACTTCGCAGCCGTCCGGCCAAGGACCGCTGCGCCGCCTCGTCGGCTCCGTGATCGGACTTCTGCAGACGCGCCTCGAACTGGTGGGCATCGAGCTCGCCGAGGAGAAGGAGCGCCTGATGGGCGTGCTGTTCCTCGGGCTCGCCGCGATGATGCTCGCGACGATGGCGCTTATCAGCCTGACCGTGCTCGTCGCGATCGCGTTCTGGGACACCTATCGCTGGCAGTCGCTCGCGGCGATCACCGCGCTGTATGCGGCGGGCGGTATCGCGTGCGCGCTGAAGGCGCGCTCGAGCCTGCGCGATGCGCCGACCGTGTTCGAGGCGACGCTCGCCGAACTCGACAAAGACCGCGAACTGTTCCGCGGCAAGCCGTGAACGCAGTCGCGCTCACCCCTCCCACCTACTTCGCCGACGCGCCATGAGCCAGAACGTTACGGGCAATTCACCCCGCTCCCATTCGTCGCGATCGAACTGGAGCGCATCGCAGCACCGCGCGCTCCGCAAGGAATTGCTGATCCTGCGATCCGAAGTCGAGCGGCTCGAACTCGCGGAGGCTGCCGGCGAAATGCGCCAGGCCGTCACGCGCTTCAGCTGGCTCAAGGTGTTCGTCCCCGGCCTGTCCAGCAACAAGTTCGGCCAGTCCGCGAAAAACCTGAACGCGAGCCTCGGCAACCTCGTCAACCAGTATCCGATGCTGAGTTCGCTCGCGTCGCTCGTGCTGGCGAAACCCGTTCGCTCGCTGCTGCGCGCGAGCGCGGGCCCCGCGCTGAAGTGGGGCACGCTCGGCTTCGCCGCATGGGAGGTCTACCGGATCTGGAAGCAGTCCCGCGACGAGCGCGGACTCGACGCGCACGACGACTGACACCCGGCGACACGCGCGCACGACCATGCGCCGTTGCGCGCCTTTCTTGCGAATTCAACGCACACCCCAGCAAGCAGCGCGCTGTTCGTCCGCGCCATCGCTCCGTACATTGCCCTTCGTTCCGTCCGAGCGCAGCGTGAATGCGCCGCAGGCGTCGTCGTGCATCGGGCCCGTGTCGAGCGGGCTTGCTTCCAGCTCATAGCTCACCGGCAAGTCGCCGCCGCCCGGCTGCCCGAGCGTCAATCGATAGACGGCCTGCCCGTCCGGCGGCGCCTGCGCGAGCACGTCCGGCAATGCCGCAGGCGGCGCGCCATCCAGCGTTTCGAGATAGTGGACCGCCCGGTACAGCGCGGACACCGCCGACGCGCGATGAACGCGCACGACATGCTCGCGATACGACGGGATGCCCCAGCCGGCCAGCACCGCGACGATCGCGAGCACGATCATCAGCTCGATCAGCGTGAATCCCGCCGATCGGTACACGAACGTGCGGCCGCTCATCGAAGCCCCGCTGCGACACGACGCCAGCGTAGCGCGACGATGCGCCCGTCGCGTATCGCGACCTGATGCTGCAGCCAGACGGCGCTCGACGCATGCGCGCCGACGCCACGCGCGGTGATGAGGTAAGCGCGGCCACCGGTCGGTCCTGCCCCGCGCCATGCCTCGATCAGGCATCGCGGCGGCTGCGCGGCCATCGGCCATCTGGCAAACGGCACGAACGCTTCGTCGGTTGCCAGCGCCGGCATACGCCGCCACGCGTCGGGCTCCGCGTGCGATTCGCGTTCGTGCATGTACTGCGCCGAGCCGCGCAGCAAGCGCGCGGTGCACGCCGCAAGTGCGGCATCGGCCGCATGGAATGCGATCAGCCGATCCGACAACGCACGCGTGCGGCGCGCTTCCGTCAGCGCGGATTCGAACCACGTGCCCGTCAGCGCCGCGACGGCCGCACTGACCGCGATCACTGCCGGCAATGCAAGTCCCGCGTCGCGACGCCAATCGCGACCGGCTGACCGCAAGCGTATGCGTGGCCCGCACCGCCGCGTAGTCGGGGTTCCCGCGCCGGCAGCATGCCGAAGTTCGTCGCCGTGCGCCGCGATGCGTCGATGCGTGTTGCCTGCCGCAACGCATCGCGATGTCTCCCGCTCGTGACGTCCTGCCCCGCTCATCGCAACACCTCACGTGCGTGCGTTGCGTCGCTCGACGTGTCGTTGAATGCAATCGCGGAATTCCTCAACGCGACGATGCGATCGAGCGTCAAACGTGCGCGGTTGTCCGGTGCAACGACAGTACGACCGTCGCAGTCGACGTGGCGCACCGGCGCGCGCATCGGCTCGCCGCGCGCACGCACGCAGACATGCACGGCCACGACGTCGCGCCAGTCGTCGACACGCATCGCATCGGCATCGACGAACGGCATGCCGCCGCGTCGCAAATAGCGCACGCGCAACTGATCGATTCCCGACACGACGGGCTGTGACGTCCCCGGGCGGCCGCTTCCTTCGCAATACAGTTCGGGTTCGCCCGTCGACGGGCTGACATGCGCATCGAAGCGGTTCTCGACCGGCGACCGTTCGCCGGACTCGCCGACACCCTGCCCGAGGCAGTCCGACACCTGGCCGCTCACGGTCGGCCATGTCGATACGACATCGCCGACATACCGGATCAGCACCCCGTCCGACGAAGCGCGCCCGGGCTCGCACCGCACCTGCTCGCCGACGCCCCGCACGCGCGCCATCGAGCAACCGAACACCGGCGGCAACGACGACGCCCCTTCGGCATCGAGCGGCCTGAATCCCGCCATCTGGATCTGCTGACCGATCAGCATCAGCGCGGTGCCGGCCGCATCGCGCATCCGGAACCCGTCTTCCGCACGCCGCTGCGCAACGCGTTGCGCGTGGTACAGCGCACCGGCCGCAGCGAGCACGAGGAGACCGACGGTCATCGCGATCAGCACTTCGAGCAGCGTATGGGCACGCATGCGGCGATCAACCTGCATTGGCGGCGGCCTCCCGAAACGGAATCCGGACACACGACGGCGGCTGCGCCGACACGCCAGCGGTTTCGCATCGCAGCGACTCCGCCGTATTGCCGCCACGCCAGCTGACCACCGCGTAACGGACACCGTCGGAGCCTTCATCGAGCGTCATCGCGCCGCCGGGCAACGACGCAGCCGCCAGCGCCGCGAGACCGGCGTCGCCTCCCGCTGCTGCGTGCGATAGCTCAATGCGCGCATCGGCCAGCCACAGCGCGCGCTCGCGCCAGATCGTCGACCGCTGCGCACGCGCCATCGCGAGCTGGCTGCCGGCCACCGCCAGCATCACCGTCGCGAGCAGCGCGATGGCCAGCATCGCCTCGATCAGCGACGTGCCGTGCATGGCGTTGCGCATGGCGATCACGCCGCGTCGCAACGGCCGGCGGCGACACGCGCCCGGCCGCCTGCCGCGATCCGCACGCAACGCGATACGCGCGCGTCGTCGACCCCGGACGGGCCGCGTCGCGGACGCAATTCGAAGCGCCGGATTCCGCCGACCGCCTGACCGACCGGCGGCGCGAACGCCAGATCGTGCGCCGCGCCCGCGACGGCCACTTCGGCATCGCGCGGATAGCGCCGCAGAACGCGCGACTGCCCGTCGAACTGCCCGCTGACGATCCAGTCGCACGACCATTCGGCCGGATCGCACCGCTCGCCGGCACGCAGACAGGCGCCGTCGCTCCCGGCCCGGCACAGCGTGACGCGCACGCCGAGACGCGTCGCCTCGGACCGCGCAAACGACAGCGCCCCGAGCAACGCGCGCGAGCGCGCGTCCACGCGTTCACGCATGCGCCACTGGTCGAACGCGGGCGCCGCATGGAGCGCGAGCCCGGCCGCCAGCGAGATGGCGACCATCAGCTCGACGAGCGTGAACCCGCACGAGCGTCGCACCACGTTTTTCAAGGGGTGACAGTGAAGTCCCATCGCAGTCGTCTTCCGTCAAGGTGATGCGACGACTGTAGCGACGCGTGCGGACGCACGCCATTTGCCGAACGGCCGACTGGCGACATGCGATCGCGGCCGACACAATCGACGCGAACTGAACCAATGGAGAAGACGATGAACGGACGCAGCGCGTCAGCGCTTACGCGGGGTCTTGGCGGGAGAGGCGCGACGGAACTCTTCGATCACGTCGGCAAATTCGGAAACGTCCTCGAACCGGCGATATACCGATGCGAAGCGGACATAGGCGATCGTATCGAGGCCGCGCAACTCGTTCATCACGAGTTCGCCGAGCTTCTCGCTACGCACTTCGCGCTCGCCTGTCGCGAGCAGTTGATATTCGATGCGGGCGACCGCCGCGTCGATCGCGTCGGCAGCAACCGGCCGCTTGCGCAGCGCGAGTTGCATGCTGGCGACGATCTTGCGACGGTCGAATTCCGTGCGGCTGCCGTCCTTCTTCACGACGAACGGCAGGGACAGCTCAACCCGCTCGTACGTCGTAAAGCGCTTGTCGCAAGCCGAGCAGCGACGGCGCCGGCGAATCGCGGCGCCATCTTCGGACACGCGCGAGTCTACGACCTGCGTGTCGTCATGCCGGCAGAACGGGCAGCGCATCGATCAGCGATAGACCGGGAAACGCTGGGTCAGCTCGGCGACCTGCGCGCGCACGCGCTCGATCGTCGCTGCATCTTCCGGGTTCTCCAGCACGTCGGCGATCAGGTTGCCCACCTTCTCCGCTTCGGCCGGACCGAAGCCGCGCGTCGTCATCGCCGGCGAACCCAGGCGCACGCCGCTCGTCACGAACGGCTTTTCCGGATCGTTCGGGATCGCGTTCTTGTTCACCGTGATGTGCGCCGCGCCCAGCGCCGCTTCCGCTGCCTTGCCCGTGATGTTCTTCGCGCGCAGGTCCACCAGCATCACGTGGCTTTCCGTGCGGCCCGACACGATCCGCAGCCCGCGCTTCACCAGCGTTTCAGCCAGCACGCGCGCGTTCTCGACCACCTTCTCCTGATAGGCCTTGAACTCCGGCGACAGCGCTTCCTTGAATGCCACCGCCTTCGCCGCGATCACGTGCATCAGCGGGCCGCCCTGGATGCCCGGGAAGATCGCCGAGTTGATCGGCTTCTCGTACTCGGCCTTCATCAGGATCACGCCGCCGCGCGGGCCGCGCAGGCTCTTGTGCGTCGTCGTCGTCACGAAATCCGCGTGCGGCACCGGGTTCGGATACACGCCCGCCGCGATCAGACCCGCGTAGTGCGCCATGTCGACCATCAGGTAGGCGCCCACCGACTTCGCGATCTTCGCCAGACGCTCGAAATCGATCTTCAGCGAGAACGCCGATGCGCCCGCGACGATCAGCTTCGGCTTATGTTCCTGCGCGAGCTTCTCGGCCGCTTCGTAGTCGATGTCTTCGTTCTCGTTCAGGCCGTAGCTCACCACGTTGAACCACTTGCCCGACATGTTCACCGGCGAGCCGTGCGTCAGGTGACCGCCGTGCGCGAGGCTCATGCCCATGATCGTGTCGCCCGGCTTGAGCATCGCGAAGAACACGCCCTGGTTCGCCTGCGAACCCGAGTTCGGCTGCACGTTCGCGGCTTCCGCGCCGAACAGCTGCTTCACGCGCTCGATCGCCAGTTGCTCGACCACGTCGACATACTCGCAACCGCCGTAATAGCGCTTGCCCGGATAACCTTCCGCGTACTTGTTCGTGAGCTGCGAGCCCTGCGCGGCCATCACGGCCGGGCTCGTGTAGTTTTCCGACGCGATCAGCTCGATGTGATCTTCCTGGCGGCGGTTTTCCTGTTCGATCGCTGCGAAGACTTCGGGATCGACGTTCGCGATGGTGCTTTGGGCTCTGTCAAACATACGGTTTCCGTTAAGTGTGTACAGGTTGACCGGAGTGGCCGAGTACGGTGCGTTGCTGGCGGGACCAGCTCGACGTGGCGGAAGAATCCGTATGACGCGAGGCAGGACAGCCACCGGCGATGCACGCAACGGCGCACAACGGCTGCCCAGGCGAACGGCAAAAACGGCGCCCCGCGCTTCACGGTGGGATGCTCCACCTTGAACCCGAAGGGTTCTATCGCCAGTCACGCAGGGGTGATGAGCGCGTTAGTGTATTGGATGCGTCATGAATAGGCAACCGCACGGCAGTGCGCCCCAAGCAATTGGGGCCAGACTCTACGCGCCCGTGCCGAAACGCTTTGGCGCCTTGCCGCGGTGCGGCAATCTCAGTAGGCTTGCGGGATACCACCCGCTACTTTGTCACCGACCAGGAGCAGCAATGATCGTGTTCGTCACAGGCGCGTCCGCCGGCTTCGGCGCCGCCATCGCCCGTGCCTTCGTCAACGGAGGCCACCGCGTCGTCGCCACCGCGCGTCGCAAGGATCGTCTCGATGCGCTCGCCGCCGAACTCGGCGATTCCCTTCTGCCGCTCGAGCTCGACGTGCGCGACCGCGCGGCCGTCGAAGCCGTGCCGGCCGCCCTTCCCGCCGAATTCGCGGCGCTCGACGTGCTCGTCAACAACGCCGGCCTCGCGCTCGGCGTCGAGCCGGCCCAGAAGGCCAGCCTCGACGAATGGCACACGATGATCGACACGAACTGCACGGGCCTCGTCACGGTCACGCACGCGCTGCTGCCCGGCATGATCGCGCGCGGCCGCGGCCACATCTTCAATCTCGGTTCGGTTGCCGGTACCTATCCGTATCCGGGCGGGAACGTATACGGCGCGACCAAGGCTTTCGTCCGACAATTCAGCCTGAACCTGCGCGCCGACCTGTTCGGCACGCCGTTGCGCGTCACCGACATCGAGCCGGGCCTGTGCGGCGGCACGGAGTTCTCCAACGTCCGCTTCCGCGGCGACGACACGAAGGCCGCGAACGTCTACCAGAACGTCCAGCCGCTCACGGCCGAGGACATCGCCGACACGATCTACTGGATCGCGACGCGCCCGGCGCACGTGAACATCAACACGATCGAGATGATGCCGGTCGCCCAGGCGCCGGCCGGCCTCACGATCCATCGCGGCTGACACACCGGGCACACCGCGGGCCGCCTCCGGCCGGCCCGCGGTGTGCTACGTCGTACTACATTCCGTTACGAAACCGTTACGAATCCGGTTCCCGCCTTCCGGTAGAATGCGCGCCATGACTCAGCCTACCCGCCCCCCGGAAGCGCCTTCCGGCTTTACCTGGCCGGTGCGCGTGTACTACGAGGATACCGATGCAGGCGGCATCGTCTTCTATGCCAACTACCTGAAGTTCTTCGAACGTGCCCGCACCGAGTGGTTGCGCGCATGCGGCATCGACCAGCGCCGGCTCGCCGACGATACCGACGCGATCTTCATCGTCCGCAGCACGTCGCTCGACTACCGCGCGCCGGCGCGACTCGACGACACGCTGGCGATCACGAGCCGGCCCGGACGCATCGGCCGCGCATCGGTGGAATTCAGGCAGGAAGCCTGGTGTGGCGATACGCTGCTCGTGGCCGGACACATCCGCCTCGGCTGCGTCGACCGTACCGGCATCCGGCCCGCGGCCATCCCGCCGGTCGTGCTCGACGCACTGCACCGTGGGCCCGTCATCGAGGCCGGGCAGACTGTATTGTCAACGAAGCTCGCATGAGCGCCGTTTAGACAAAGCCTATGAACTTGCCTTCCTGATTCGATACTAAGCAAGGTTCGGCGCCAGGCATGGCCGGCGCGCCGCGCCACACGCATACCGGGCGCCCCGAAGGGACGTTACTCAAACCTCTATGAACACTTCTCAAGACCTGTCGATCATTTCCCTCGTCCTCAACGCGAGCGTGCTGGCCCAGGCCGTGATGGGGCTGCTGCTGCTGCTGTCGCTGATGTCGTGGACCTTCATCTTCCGCAAGTGGTTTGCGATCCGCCGCGCGCGCGCGCAGACCGAACGCTTCGAGAAGGATTTCTGGTCGGGCGGCGACCTGCAGGCGCTGTACCAGAGCGCGGCCAACAACCGCCACACGATCGGCGCGCTCGAGCGGATCTTCGAATCGGGGATGCGCGAATTCCTGAAGGGGAAGGAAAAGCGCATCAGCGATCCGGGCCTCGTGCTCGACGGTGCGCGCCGCGCGATGCGCGCGTCGTTCCAGCGTGAAATGGACGTGCTCGAAGCGAACCTCGCGTTCCTCGCATCGGTCGGCTCGGTCAGCCCGTACATCGGTCTGTTCGGCACGGTCTGGGGGATCATGAACTCGTTCCGCGGCCTCGCGAACGTGCAGCAGGCCACGCTCGCGAACGTCGCACCGGGCATCGCCGAGGCGCTCGTCGCCACCGCGATCGGCCTGTTCGCCGCGATTCCGGCCGTGGTCGCGTACAACCGCTACGCGCACGACATCGACCGCCTCGCGATCCGCTTCGAGACCTTCATCGAAGAGTTCTCGAACATCCTGCAGCGTCAGGCCCAGTAAGGAGCGCGCCATGGCAGGAAGCCCCATCCGATCCAGCATGCGCGGCGGCCGCTCGCGCCGTGCAATGGCCGACATCAACGTCGTGCCGTACATCGACGTGATGCTGGTGCTGCTCGTGATCTTCATGGTCACCGCACCGCTCGTCGCCCCGTCGATCATCAATCTGCCGACCGTCGGCAATGCCGCGCCGCAGGAGCAGACCCCGCCCGTCGTCGTCAACATCAAGGCCGACCGCACGATGAGCGTCAAGTACAAGGGCGACTCGGGCGCGACCCAGGAAGACACGATGACGAAAGCCGAGCTCGACGGCTTCATCTCGGCCCGGCAGGCCGATCATCCGGACCAGCCGGTCGTGATCGCGGCCGACAAGACCGTGCAGTACGATGCAGTGATGACCGTGATGTCGGATCTGAAGGCGCGCGGCGTCAAGCGCGTCGGTCTCCTCGTCAAATCGCAATGAACCCGCAGCAATCCACGCGCGGCACCGGCTACCCGCCTCAGCCTCCCCGCGAGCGCGGCACGTGGCGCGCGTTCGCGCTCGCCGCGCTGATGCACGTGCTGCTCGCGCTGTTCCTCTATCACGGCGTGCAGTGGCAGAACAGCACGCCGGCCGGCGCCGAAGCCGAGCTGTGGACCGAGGTGCCCGACGTCGCCGCGCCGCGGCCCGTCGTGACGCCGCCCGCGAAGGTCGCGCCGCCCCCTCCCCCGGTGCGCGACGAGCAGGCCGACATCGCGCTGCAGCAGAAGAAGCGGCAGCAGGAAGCGGCCGCGCGCGAAGCGCTACTCGAGCAGCAGCGCCGCGCGCAGCAACTGAAGGCGCAGCAGGAAGACGACGCCCGGCGCGCGCAGCTCGCGGCGCAGCAGGCTGCCACGCTCGCCGCGCAGAAGGCCGCGGAACGCGACAGGCAGAAGCAGGCCGACAAGCTCAAGCAACAGCAGCTCGCCGAGCAGCAGAAGCAGGCACAGCTCGAGGCGCAGCAGGCGGCGAAGGCCAAGTCCGACGCGGCCGCGAAGGCGAAGGCGGAAGCCCAGGCAAAGGCGAAGGCCGAAGCGAAGGCTAACGCGGCGGCAAACGCCAAGCTCGACCGCGAACGCAGCGCACGCCTCGCGCAGATGCAGGGCCTGTCCGGCGCCGGCGAAGGCGGCGGCGAAGGCCTCGCGAAGAGCGGCACCGGCACGGGCTCCGGCGGCAATGCCGCCACGCCCGGCTATGCTGACAAGGTGCGCCGCCGCGTCAAGCCGAACATCGTCTGGGCCGGCGAGCGTACAGGCCTGACCACCGTCGTCAAGATTCGGTGCACGCCGACCGGTGACGTATTGAGCGCATCGGTCTCCCGCTCCAGCGGGAATTCGGGGTGGGATCAAGCCGTGGTCAGTGCGATCCACGCGTCGGTCCCGTTGCCGCCCGATTCTAACGGTCGTACCCCGTCTGACATTACGATTACCTTCAAGGCGGCGGAGTGAAAGGAAATACGCTTACACTCCGTGCGTCGCGGTCAGACGGGAACGAATCGGGTATTTTTACTGTCTCTCTGCGGTTGCGCAGCGATCCAAGCCATACGGGAAGCAAGAAGCATGAGTTTGATGACAAAGCTAGGTTTCAGGGCACTCGTGGCCTCGTGTCTGATTACGGCGGGCAGCGCCGCTAACGCCCAGGTCAACGTGCTGATCACCGGCGTCGGGTCGACCCAGTTCCCCATTGCCACCGCGAATTTCGCGAATGAGGCAGGCCTGCCGCAGCAGGTCACGTCGATCGTCCGCGCCGACCTCGCCCGCAGCGGCAAATTCACCAACATCGACGCGGGCAGCACGCCCGTGCCCGAGACCGCCTCGGTCGATCTCGGCGCATGGAAGGCCAAGGGCGCGAATGCGTTCGTTGCCGGCAGCGTGAACCGCGAAGCGAGCGGTCAGTACAAGGTCAACTTCATCCTGTACGACACCGTGAAGCAGCAAAGCCTCGGCGGCCTGTCGCTGACGGCCGCAAACGACGGATCGCTGCGCAAGGTCGGCCATCAGATCGCCGACTATATCTACCAGAAGCTGCTTGGCACGCGTGGCGTGTTCGCCACGCGCCTGTCGTACGTGGTCAAGATCGGCAACAAGTACAAGCTGCAGGTCTCCGATTCCGACGGACAAAATGCGATTAGCGCATTGACGAGCGCCGAGCCGATCATCTCGCCGGCGTGGTCGCCGAGCGGCACGAAGGTCGCGTACGTGTCGTTCGAGCGCAAGAAGCCGATCGTCTACATCCACGACCTGCCGACCGGCCGCCGCTACATCGTCTCCGACCAGAAGGGCAACAACAGCGCGCCGGCATGGTCGCCGGACAGCAACACGCTCGCCGTCGCGCTGTCGCTCACGGGCAATACGCAAATCTATACGGTCAATGCGAACGGCGGCGGCCTGCGCCGTCTCACGCAGAGCAGCTCGATCGACACCGAGCCGTACTACTCGCCGGACGGCCGCTGGATCTACTTCACGAGCGATCGCGGCGGTGCGCCGCAAATCTACCGGATGCCCGCACAGGGCGAAAGCGCCGGTGCCGCGCAGCGCGTGACCTTCACCGGCAGCTACAACACGAGTCCGCGCGTGAGCCCGGACGGCAAGCAGCTTGCCTACATCTCCCGCACGGGCGGGGGCTTCAAGCTGTATGTGCAGGATCTGCAAACCGGCGCGGCGAACGCCATCACGAACACGAATCACGACGAATCGCCGAGCTTCGCGGCAAACGGCCAGTACCTTCTGTACGCTACCCAGTCGGGTGGTCGCAACGTTCTGGCAGCAGTGCCCTCCGACGGCAGCGCGCCGCCGCAAATCCTGTCCGTCCAGGGCGGCTCCGTTCGTGAGCCGTCGTGGGGGCCCTTCATGCAATGACCACAAGGAGAGTAACCATGATGTCGAATAAAGCTCGTCTGGCCCTGGCCGTGATGATGATCAGCGCGCTCGCAGCGTGCAAGTCGGGCGTGAAGCTCGACGACAAGGCAAACAACGCGGGTGCGGTAAGCACGCAGCCGAGCGCCGACAACGTCGCGCAAGTGAACGTCGATCCGCTGAACGATCCGAACAGCCCGCTCGCGAAGCGCAGCATCTACTTCGACTTCGACAGCTATTCGGTGAAGGACGACTACCAGTCGCTGATGCAGCAACACGCTCAGTACCTGAAGAGCCACCCGCAGCGCCATGTGCTGATCCAGGGCAACACCGACGAACGCGGCACGAGCGAGTACAACCTCGCGCTGGGCCAGAAGCGTGCGGAAGCCGTCCGTCGTGCGATGGCCCTGCTCGGCGTGTCCGATTCGCAAATGGAAGCCGTGAGCCTCGGCAAGGAAAAGCCGCAGGCAACGGGTCACGACGAAGCATCGTGGGCGCAGAACCGTCGCGCCGACCTCGTCTACCAACAGTAAGTAACGGAAGAATCGCCGTATGACGCACCGTGTATCCTGGCTGCGCGTCGCCGCAGCAATCTGCGTCGCGGGCGCGGCGTGGTCGGCCGCGCCGGCGCACGCCGGCGTGTTCGACGACAACGAAGCGCGCCGCGCCGTGCTCGACCTGCGCAGCAAGACCGACAACCTGGCAAGCCAACTGTCGGCCGCCCAGCGTACGATCCTCGACCAAACCAGCCGTCTCGACCAGCTGAACCAGCAGGTCGCGACGCTGCGCGGCGAAAACGAGGACCTGACGAACCGGCTGACGACGCTCGAGCGGCAGCAGAAGGAGTACTACCAGGATCTCGACACGCGGCTCAAGAAGTTCGAGCCGCAGCAGGCGACGATCGACGGCGTCGAAGGCACCGTGCAGCCGGGTGAGACGGATGCGCTCAGCGCGGCGCAGCAGCAGTTCCGCAACGGCAACTTCAAGGCGGCGGCGGCTTCGTTCCGCAGCTTCATCGCGAAGTATCCGCAGAGCCCCTACCAGCCGACCGCGCAGTACTGGCTCGGCAACGCGCAATACGCGCTGCGCGACTACCGTGGTTCGACCGCGACGTGGCAAGGGATCGTCAGCAAGTTCCCGCAGCACCCGCGTGCGGCAGACGCCCTCGTGGCGATCGGTACGAACCAGCTCGAACAAGGCCAGAAGGCGGCCGCAAAGAAGACGTTCGAGCAGGTTGTCTCGCAGTACGCGGGGTCGAACGCGGCGCAGACGGCACAGGGCAAGCTCGAAACGATCAAATAATTATCGTGGCGGATTGTTGACGCACTAACAATCCGCCGCTATAATCTTTTGCTCTTCGGGTCGTTGGCTTAGTTGTTAGCGCAGCGGATCTCGAGAAGTGCTTGAGCACGTGGGGTGGTAACTCAGTTGGTTAGAGTATCTGACTTTTAATCAGAGAGTCGAGGGTTCGAGTCCCTCCCACCCTACCATCTATCTTTTTGATAGATGCAATTGAAGCCTCCCGCGCGGAGGCTTTTTTGCGTCTGCTTTCTGCGCGTCGAATTCGCAAGCATCCGGCATCCTTCCTGACTCGCCTGATGACTCAAGGCTCATCGCCTAGCAGGATGCAAAAAGAGGCTCGGCAGCCATGCCAAGCCCCTTTTCGTTCGGCTCGTGCCCTGCACTGGCGAATCACTACGACCGACGCGCCTGCAAACAAACCACAATCACCCTGTCCATCACGGCTGACGCGCATTCGCCGCCACGGCCCCGTCGGACGTCGCCGTCGCAACCGGCACCTGCCCCACCGCGGCTCCCGGCGCCCGCAACCGCACGATCCCCGCCTCCCCCACTTCGACGAACAGATCGCCATGCGGCGTGACGACCATTCCCGACGGACGATTCAGCGACCCCGGCAACGCGCCGGGACGATTGCCGCGCGACCCGAGTTGCCCGACGATCACCGCCGCATCGCCCTTCGCGTCGATCCGCAACACGGTATGGTTCCCGCTGTCGCTCACGTACACGTTGCCGCTTGCATCGGCCGCGATCCGGTCGGGCATGCACCACGTCCAGTCGCAACTGATCAGGTTGTTCGTCAGCCGGTCCTCCTCGTCGCGCGACTTCGCCTTCGCAAGCGCGCCGTAGTACGCGTGCTCGGCGGCCGGCCACGGCCCGGGCAGGAAATGGATCCGGTGGGCGCCGGTCGCGGGATCGATCTGCCAGATCACGTCGCGGCTCAACACGTAGAGCTGTCCTTGCGGGCCGATCGCCAGATCTTCATAGCTGCCCGGCCGCCGTCGGCTCGCGACGAAACGCTCGACGTCTTCGCGCGGAATCTTGTACTGCTGCGCCTCGCGCGCCACCGTCGCAACCGTTCCCGTCGAGAAATCGAGCCGGCGGATGCTCGCGCCGTGGCCCGCCACATACGGACTGTCGTCGAGCACGTACAGTCGGCCATCGCGATCGAAACGCAGGTAGCGCGGCCGCCAGAACGTCGCCTGCGCGAACGGGCCGTCGACCCGCGTCTCGTCGCTGACCTTGCCGCTCACCGTCTGCACGTTGCCCTGCGGATCGATGCGCCGGATCAGCGCATTGCCGCTATCCGCGACATACAGGTTGCCCGACGCATCCAGCGCGAGCCCCGACGGATAGCGGAAGCGTGCGCTCAAGCGCGGCCCGTCGCTGCGCCCCTTGTCGTCCGGCGCGCCTGCCCACAGCTCGCCCTTGCCGTCCGGCGCGATCCGGTAGATCGCGTCGTCGAGCCGGTCGACGTAGTAGATCGTGCCGTCGGCGGCAACCGCGAAGTCGTCGTCGACCGATCCCGGCAACGGCACGACCTTCGTGTCGGCCGTGTCGGTCACCAGCAGCGCATCGCTGCGATTGCTCACCCCCGCGTACGCGAGCAGGCGACCGTCCGGCGCCGCCTGCAGCACGACCTCGCCGCTGCCCGTCGTCACCAGCCGGCGGCCCGATCCGTCGATCGCCAGCGACGTCAGGTCGCGATCGTCCGAGCGGCCGCGGCGCAACGTCGGCTGCGCGATGCGCACGGTCGCGCCCGGCTTGCCGTCGGCACCGACGGTCACGATCGAACGTGCGCTGGCCGCGATCATCTGCCCCGCGCCGTCGAACGCAAGTGCGATGTAGTCGGGATCGTCGTGTGCGTCGCTTGCTTCGGTGTTCTTGTCGGTCTCGCTCGCCGGCGCCGCGCCGATGAACGGCACGCTGCCGGCCAGCGCAGCGACCGGACCGGGTTCGGGCGGCACGCGCGTGGCAGCCGCCGCTGCGTCGCTCGCAGCCGCCGCCACATCCGATGCGTCGGCGGCCTTGCATGAAGGCAGCGGCGTATAACCGGTCGGCGTCACACGGCCGAACGTCTTGCCGTCGGTGATCCAGATCGCGCCATCCGGGCTCGCCGCGATCGCGCGGATCCGCGTCGGCGTGCAATCGCCGTCGGGCTGCTTCCACGTCGCCACCGATCCGTCGGCGCCGACGATGCGCAAATGGCCCGAGTACTGTTCGAGCGTCCAGAGCCGGCCCTGTCCGTCGAGCGCGACGGCGTCCGGTTGATCGAGCTGGCCGACCCCGCGCGGACCATCGACGTCGCCCGACTTGCCCGGCACGCCCGCGATCGTCACGACGGTGCCATCCGGCCGGATCGCGCGCACCAGCGAATTGCCGGCGTCGGCCACGTAGACGATGCCGTCCGGCGCGCGCACGGCGTCACCGGGCTGGTCGAAGCGCGCGGCGGACGACGCGCCGTCCTGATACGCGCGCACTCCGCTGCGGCCGGCCAGCGTCGTCACACGGCCCTGCGCATCGATATGCCGCACCGTCGACGCGTACTTGTCCACCACGAGCACGCCACCGTCACGATCGGCATGCAGCCGCAGGGCGCCGGCGAAACGCGCAGCCGCGCCGGTGCCGTCGAGATTGCCTTCCGAACCCGGCGTGCCGGCTACCCATTCGAGCGACGGCCCGCCCGCCAGCGGAAAATTGCCGCATGCGCTCAGCAGCACGGCCACGGCCGCGCAGGTCGCGATGCGCACGCCCAACCCGTTCGCATTCCGGATCATCTTGTTCTCCTTACCCGTTCCATTCACGCCGGCTGCCGGTACGCGCATCGCGTGGGCCAGCCGGACGATTCCTGTCGTTCACTGCGACGCGGCTTGCGCAGCCGGTTGGCAGAACAGCTCGCCGTTGGCGGCGACATAGTCGGCCAATCGCCCCGGATCGCGCACATCGAACAGCGACACGCTGCCGTCCTGGCTCGCATTGAGCACCGCGAGCCGGCTGCCGTCCGGACTGAACGTCAGCGCGAGCGGCCATTCGCCGGTGCGATATGCCGCGCGCAGCATGCCCGTCGCGCGATCGGCGACCAGCACGGTGTTCTCCTGCGGCAGCGTGAAAGCCACCGTGCGGCCGTCCGGGCTGAACGCCAAGTGATAGCTCGTCAGCGCGCGGCAATACTGCGCGGCCTGACGCGGCCGCAACGTGTTCGCGTCATAGGCTGCGATGCCGTCGCGAAACAGCGCGACCAGATCGCCGGAACGCGGTTCGACCGCAACGTCGTATGCGTCGGAATCGGCGATCGTGCCGACCTGCGCGCGCGTCTGCGTATCGAAGGCATCGATGCCGCCCGCCACGCCGTTCGTGACGAACAGGCGCCGGCCGTCCGCGGACAACGCGAGCGCGGCAGGCCGCCCGAACGGCTGGTTGCCGGCGCTCCCGCCGCTCAGCGCAATCGGCTTGCCGAGCGTGCGGAAGGTCGCGAGATCGACGACGGATACCGAATTGGCGACCACGTTGAGCACATACGCGCGCGTGCCGTCCGGCGACACCGCGACGGCCTGCGGAAAACGCTGCACCTTCGCGACGCCATCGACACGCCCGCTGTCGAGATCGAGCTGCGCCAGCGAATCGGGACGCATCGAGCTGACGTACGCATGGCGTTCGTCGGCAGCGATCGCGATGCCCGTCGCCCCCATCCCGCGACAAAAGTTGTCAGGACACCCATCCTTGGCTGGCTTCGCCGGTCGATCGCCCAGATCGCGCATGCGCTGCCCGGCCGCCACGTCGATCACCGCGACCGTGTTGTCGCTGTTGCTGGTGACGTACAGGCGCTTGCCGTCCGGCCCGAACGCGATGCCGGCCGGCCCGCTACCGACCGCGATGACGGCCGGCGCATCGGTCTTCGCGGGCGTTGCCGCCGCAGGGTCCGTCTGGGCGCACGCGCCGGCCGCCAGCATCGCGAGCGCCACGGCAAGCACCGCCCGATGCAGGATCCGCGGCTTGAAATCGACTCTCACTTTTTTGCTCCTGGAAGATGGGCATGCGGCGCCGGATGACACCTCAGCGCACGCTCACGTCGCGCAGCACCGCACCGTATCCCGCGTACAGATTGCCGTCGGGCAGCAACTGCCGCTGCGCGAGTTGCCGGTGCACGATCGGCAGGTTATGGAACGGCATCCGCGTGAACAGGTGATGTTCGATATGGAAATGAATCGCGTGCGGGCCGAACAGGAACGTCTGCCACGAACGCCGGACGATCGTGCGCGCGTTGCGGCTCTGGTCCGCGCCAGCCGGCAGCCCCGCGTGCTCGAAGATCGCGCGCACCTGCCCGGCGAGCGGCAACAGCGTGACGGACGGCACGATCCACAACGCGACGTACAGCAGAGGATGCCCGGCCAGCGCCAGCGCGCCGAACAGCACGCCGTTGCCGGCCAGCATCGACGCGACTTCCCACGCGGCATACGCGCGCGACTTGCCGACCTTCGGCAACGCATGCGCAAACTCGCCGCGCGCGAGCTTCACGACGCTCGTCACGTAGCCGATCCCGCACGCGTAGGCGAGCAGGCGGCCGGCCAGCCGCCCGCGCGTCACCGGATAGTCGTGAACGCCGAACAGCAGCGCGACGGGATCGTCCGACTGCATCGGCGCGCGATGATGCTTCAGATGGCCCGCGCGATACGTGCGCAGCGACAGCCACAGCGGGCCGGCCGCAAACAACTGGCCCAACGCGTCGTTGACGCGCCGGTTCCGTGCCAGCAACCCGTGCGCGCCTTCGTGCATCATCACCGCGAGCGCGAGCTGGCTGCGCGCGATCACGATCGCGGCCAGCGCGTACACGAGTGGATGCGGGAATGCGATCGCAACCGCGAACGCGGCGGCAATCATCAGCCAGTCGCCGGCCAGCGCCGCGCCGACGCGCGACGCGCTGACGCGAAACAGCGCGGGATCGGGCACGAACCGCGCGAGCTCGGCATTCGATCCGGCGTGATGAACCTGGGCATCCGTCACGCGAGCCTCCTGCGCAGCGAACGGCGCTCGACCCACAGCGCACTGACCATCGCGAGCGCCACGCCGCCCAGCACGTCGGCAACCGTATGCTGCTTGAGCGTCAACGTCGACGCACAAATCAGCAACCCGATCGCCGTTACCGCTATCCGGCGCCGGTCCGCGAGCATCCGGCACGCGAGGCACGTCACCGCGACGTGCAGGCTCGGAAAACCGTTGGCCGCGACATCGAGCTGCCACATGCGCGCAAGACGTTGGCGCAGGAACGCATTGCCGATCTCCGCGACATCCGGCCTCGGCACCGCTTCCGGAAACAGCAGGAAGGACACGACACCGAGCACGAACGCGATCAGCGCGGCCTCCTTGAACGCGGCGAACGCGGATGGCCGTGCATACGCGGCAAGCGCAATCACGAACGGAAAGAAGCCGACATAGATGGCCCACGACCACGCGATGAACGGAATCCGCGCATCGATCGCCGTGGCGAACACATAGCGCGGCGTGACGCCGCGTTCCAGCAAAAGGAAGATCGCAAGGCCGGCAACCATGCCGAACATCGCGGCCAGCATCTGCCGGATATCGAGCCGGCGCTCGTCTCGAAACGACAACGTGTTCATCGCGGCGCCGGCGCCTCGCATCGCGTATCGCCGTCGATCGCCTGCGCCCGCGGGCGCAACGCGAGGACGCGCGACGTCCATGCATCGACGCGCGCACGCGCATGCTCGCGACCGGCGATCGTTCCCGCCGGTGTGCCGGGATTACACATCAGCTCGGTTGCGGCCTGCCCGACTTCGTGCCGGAACGCGGCCGCATCGCCGCGCCACGTGACGACGCGGTGCACGAGTTGCAGCCGTGCCGCGCGCGCGGCGTTGCTCGCCTGCTCGGGCTGATCGGTCAGCACGAGCAGGATCGGGCGGCGATACACGCGCGCGATCGACAGCGCGGCCATGCCGGGCGCCGATACGATCAGCGGCGCATGTGCGGCGCGCGTCGGCCAGTCCGCGTCGACGCCGGTCCAGCCGTCGTGCCCGGCGTAACCCTCGCCCACGCGGTGCGCGGCGAGCCCCGCGTCGCGCATCCCGGCCGACAGCGCATCGGCAATCGCGACATCGCGAAAGTGCGGGTTCAGATAAACGGCCGCGGCAGCCGGTTCCGAAGCCGGCAGTTCGGCGGCGACCGGTACCGGCGTCGGCAGCCGGCAATGCAGGTGCGAGCGCGGCACATCGTCGGGGACGTCGTACGCAAAGTCGTGCTCAATGCAGCCCAGCGCCGAATCGATCTGCCAGTCGACGATCCGCGCGAAAGCACGCGCCAGCGCGCGCGGCAGCCGCTCGTCGAAGTTCGCGGTCAACGCGCGGCGGAGACTGCCGCCATACACGTGCACGATGCGACGCCGCCAGCCCGGCACCGCGCCCATGAACAGCAGCGCCGGATGAAACGAGTCGTTGATCACGAGATCGGCATCGCGGACGATCGCATGCAGCCGCGCGATGTCGCGCAGCATGCGTGTCGGCCTGAACACGTAGTGCGCGACGTTGCGATCGGTCGCGTCGCGCAGCATGTTCTGCCGTTCGTCGAACTGCACCGCGTAGTGACGCGACAGCACGGCCGCGTCGATGCCGAATGCCGACAGGAATGCCTGCCCCGCATCGGACGTCGTCAGCACGTCGACCTGCGCACCGGCCGCGCGCAACGCATGCACGAGCAGTTGCGCACGCATCAGGTGGCCGCGCGCGTCGGCCGTCGCGAGATAGACGATCCGCTGCATCATGCGTGCGGACGAAGCGACTGGAGCCAGCCGGCCGCGTACAGCGCCAGTGCGCCCGTCACGCCGAAGCCGGCCTCGATCGCGCGAATCTCGTCCAGCAACGCGGCAAGATGTGCGGCTTCGGACGGTGCAACGAGACGGCGCAGCGCGTCCGAGCAAAGCCGGACGTGTCGCGTCTCGTCGGCGAGCACGCGCGCGAACAGCGGATACAGCGGATGCGCCGCGCCGATCGTCTCGCAGTGGCGCGCGAGCACGCGCATCGCCATCTGTTCCGCACACAGGCCCGCCGCATAGGCGGGCACGAGCTTGCCTTGCGCGAAGTGCGGCGCATGGCGCTGCGCGAGCCGCCGCCATCGGATGATCTTGCGCCGGCTCAGCCAGTCGAGTTCGTGCGGCGTCGTCGACGGCACGACGCCGCGCGCGCGCAGCGCATCGGCAAATACGGCCGCGTGGCGGTGCTCGTCCGCGAGATGCTGCTCGATCCGCGGCGCAAGCCAGTCCGGCGGCTGCCCGGTCCAGTCCTCGTGCAGCGCGCACTCGGTCGCTTCTTCGCCGATCAGGTACATGCGCAACAGCCAGCGCTCGCCATGCGGGCTGCGATGCAGCCGCCGGAGCGCCGCCCGCTTGATGCGATCGACGAGATAGGCGCGTGCTCGCGCCACGCCGCGCGGCACGGGCGCATCGAGACAGTCGAAGCGCTCGCCGTGCGACGCCTGCGGCGAAGCGGGCAGTTCGCGCGCCGAGGTCATGCGGGCATGCCCCGTGCGGACGCGGATTTCGTCGCGGCCGCCGCAGCAGCAGCCGAATCGCGACGCCAGCCGAGGATCAGGCCAACGAAGCTTTCCTGCATGAACGCATGCGCGGATGCGGCCGCGCCCGCGAATGCCTCCTCGTGGCCGTTCACGCGCAGATAGCCGGTGCCGTCGCGCGCGCCGAATTCGATCCGGTCGTTCTTCCTGAAGCCGCGCTCGCGCACGTCCTTCACGAGTGCACTGCCGTCGAGACCGAACAGGAACAGCTCGCGCTGCGCGACCCACACCGGAATGTGATCGCTCAGCGCATCGAAACGGATCGACCACGTGCCGGACGCGAGCGCGCGATCGACGTCGGCATCGTGCGGTGCGTTCGACGTGAAGCTCGCGCGCGCGACCGACTTCGTCAAGCCGCCGACGCCGAGCGCGATCGTGATGTCGTCCGCCGACGGCTGCTTCGGATCGGTCGCGCTCACCTTCACGAGGTGCCGCGCGAGCCGCGATGCCAGCGACGGATGCGCGAACAGCGCAAGCGTTTCATCCGGCGTGAGCATGTCGCGCTCGCCGTCGCCCTCCTTCACGCGCACACGATAAGGATCGATCCGGACATCGGTGAACTTGCCGCGCACGGGCGCATGAACGTACACGTCGCGATCCCACTTCGCGCCATCGCGACGCAGCAGCACGTGCACGCTCAACGGCACGCGCCGGCCGTCGCCGTCGACACCCGTGCCCTGCAGCAGCACGTCGCCGAGCACGTCCTTCGTGCGGCGATTCGCATCGCTCGAAAACACGATCGCATGCGCGTCGGTATCGATGCTGGCATGAACGTCGGGCGCATCGAGCGCGACGCGATTGCACTCCGTCGCGGCCGCGCTCGCAAACGGGCAGCCGCTTTGCGACGCGAAGTGGACGATCCCGCGCCCCGCGTGATCGACCGGTGCGGCATGGACGCCGGCGCTGGCGGCAAACAGGGCGAGGCAGGCAACGCGGGTGGCGAGTGAGGGCATGGTCGTCGTCGGGATGGATGCAGGGTGTCGGCGGTCGTGGCGGCGCCGTGTCAATGACGGTGATAGGACAGCGCTTCGAGATCGCGCCGGGCCGATGCGCGCCCGGTGAGACCGAAACCGCGCGCGATCGCGCCGAGCGTATCGACGCCGGACGCGACGATCGTGACGCCGACCGCCGCGAGATAGCGGGCGGCGCCGAGCCGCGGCAACTGCTGGCGATTGAGCGCGCGCAGGCTGTAGCCGAGTCGCATCGCCATCACGCAGAACGGGGCGAGCGGGCCGCTGCGTCCGAACCACTGCCAGTGGCGCGGCAGATACGCGCTCACGAGATACGGCGTCAGCGCGACGCTGTCCTCGCCGCGCATCCAGCGCAGCTTCAGCGATTCGCGCTGCGTGTCCGGCAGCCGATGCTCGGTGTGCGCGTCCGGCGCGAATTCGATGGCCACGCCGGCCGCCTGCATCCGCAGCCCCATCACCTGGCAATGCGCGCGATAGACGCCGTCGAGCGGCTCGTAGCGGAACGACGCGAACACGTCGCGCCGGAACGCGACGTTGTTCGCGTAGAAATTGCGCGTCGCGCCGTCGCGCAGCGGGCTCGGGAAATACATGAAGTCGATCGACGTCAGCGCGGTGCCGAGCACGTTCGGCGCATAGCTGGTGCGCCCCGCCACCGCGACGGGCGCATCGCCCGCGTCGCGCGCAAATGGCGCGAGCAGGTGCTCGAGCCAGTCGTCGGCCGGCCGGCAATCGGCATCGCCGAACACGACGATGTCGCAGCGCTCCGCGTCGACGCGGTCGAATCCATCGTTCTTCGCATCGTAGTAGCCGGTGCTCGCGCCGATCTCGACGAAGTCGATCGGGCGGCCGGCGAGCGCGGCGATCTGCGCGCACGCATCGGCAGGCAGGCCGTCGTGCGTGATGATCCATTGCGCGAGTGCCGTCGGCGGCACGGTCTGCTTCGACAGCGCCGCGACGAGGCGCTTCAGGCTGTCGACGGCCTGCGCGAGGCCGGCGCCGCCGCGCAAATTGTTCGTCTCCAGCACGAACGCGGCCCTCGCGGCCACGGAACGGGCGGCCGCGCGCGTGCGCGGCGCGGTTTCTTCTGTGAGGTCTGGCATCCTGAATATCTCCATCGTCATGCGCACCGGCATGGATGAAACGAATCGGCGGGGAGTGCGCGGCGTACCGGCGAATGCGGTTCGCCCACGGCCGTCATCGCGAAACGGGCGGCCTCGTGGGCGCCCGCCTCGCGGGCCGTCACTCCTGGACGGACGACGCGGAATCGGAGTCGGTAAAGCGTGGCTTCGCGCTCTGCAGGTCGCGGGTGTTCTTCTGCACGGCCACCGCGCCGAACAACGCGAGCACGAACGACATCGCGTAGAAGCCCTTTTCGCTCAACTGCAGCGTCGCGTTGATCAGGCCGACGATCAGCAGCGCGATCGACAGCAGCAGCGCGATCCAGCTGAGGCCGTAATAGATGCCCGTGACGGGAATGCCTTCCGCGCGGTCGCGGACGCTTTTCTGCAGCGAGATCGCCGCATACAGGCCAAACACCAGCACGGTGAAGTAGTAGCCCTTCTCGTTGAGCTGCATGCCGGCGTTCCAGAGTCCGATCAGGAATGCCGCGAAGCCGGCGAGCAGCGCGGCCCACGATGCGGCCACGAACGCGAACGACGGCTGCTGGATGCTGGTCTGGTTCATAACTTTGCCCTCTCTTTCTTCTTGTTCGAAATCGTTTTCGTTGAACTGCGTTTCGCGCATGGTAGCAGCTTTGGCACGCGCCAAGACAGCCGTGCTTGCAGTCTTACATTTCGCGCTGCGCGCGCCGCCAGCGCCCCGGCGTCGTGCCGAGCACCGCCCGAAACGCCTTGCCGAAGGCGGCCTCGGACTGGTAGCCGACCGCCTGCCCGATCTCCGCCTGCCCGCGCTGCGTGTCCTGCAGCAGCGCGCACGCATGCATCATCCGGATCTGCGCGACGAACGCGCCGACGCTCATCCCGGCCTTCTCGCGGAAATGCCGCGCATATGTCGCGCGCGACATCGCCGACGCGCCGCCGAGCGACTCGACCGTCCAGGGCTTCTCCGGCGCCTGCAGCACGGCCTGGACCGACGGGCCGAGCCGCGCATCGGCCGCAAGCGCGAGCCAGCCGGACGGCACGCGCGCGCCGCGGCCATACGCACGCAACGCATACGCGAGCAGCGCCTGGCCGAGCGCGTTGACGATCGCACCGGCGCCAGGCTGCACATTCGATGCCTCGGTGCGCAGCACGCTCGTCAGCAGTTGCAGCGGCGCGAATCCCGATGCCTCGCGCAATCCGACGTGCAGCACGTGCGGCAGCGTGCGCATCAGCAGCTCGCCCGCGCCGCGCGCATAGACGAACCGCCCGCAGAGCAGGTCCACGCTCGCGCCGCCCGGTTCGGCCGGGTCGAGATTCGACTTGACCGGCAGCACCGCGCCGCCGGTGCCCGATTCGCGCAGCGGCGCGATGGCCCGCGACCGGCCGGCTCCCGCATCGAGCAGGTCGTGCGCGCCGCCCGCGGGCAGCAGCACGAAATCGCCGTCGTCGAGCTGCAGCGTGCGCCCGTCGGCGGTACGCAGCCGGCAGGTTCCGGCCAGCACCAGGTGGAACGCCGCCTCGCCGGGCGGCAATGGGTCGTGCGGCATCGCGAACGGCCCGTCGAGCAGGCAGCGCACGTCGAGTTCGACATGGCTGCGGCCCAGCGACAGTAGTTGACTCAATGCATCCATGAGACGATTGCGCTAAAAATTGACACTCTAGCGTATCGAAACCCTCAGCGCGAGCGATCAGAATAGCCCTGCATCGCCCGAGATCGCGGCGCCCGCCGCCCTCCTCACCTCTACTCGAAAGGACGCATCATGCTGAACTGGAACGAATACCGGAAGGAACTCTCGACGCGCATCGGCGAGATCGCCAAGCTGTCGCCCGATACGCTGGCCGGCTACAAGGCGCTGTCCGGCGCCGGCGCCAAGACGGGCCATCTCGACGCGAAGACGCGCGAACTGATCGCGCTCGCGGTGGCCGTCACCACGCGTTGCGACGGCTGTATCGCCGTGCACACGGCGGAAGCGGCGAAGCACGGCGCGACCAAGGAGGAAGTGGCGGAAGCGCTCGGCGTCGCGATTGCGCTGAATGCGGGCGCGGCGCTCGTCTATTCGGCGCGCGTGATGGACGCGCTCGGCGACGGAGCGTGACGGCCGCTGCATGACAACCGTTACGTGGCGCCCGGCCACCTGGCCGGGCGGTTGCGCAGCGCGCGTGCGGGCACACGTTGTATGAAGATTCGGCGGCGCACGCGGACCCGAATGCGCGGCGAAGTCGGCTACCATGCGCGAACGATCCATCGTGAAGGAGCGCTCCATGTGCCGCTGGCTCGCCTATACGGGTAATCCGATCCATCTCGAGACCGTGCTGTTCCGCGCGAAGCATTCGCTGATCGACCAGAGCCTGCATTCGGAGCTGGGCGCCACGACCACCAACGGCGACGGCTTCGGCATCGGCTGGTACGGGCACCCCGACGAACTCCCGTTCCGCTACCGCTCCGTGCATCCCGCGTGGAACGACCGCAACCTGCGCGAAGCCGCGCGCGCGATCCGCTCGCGGATGTTCATCGCGCATATCCGCGCGGCAACCGACACGCCCGTGCAGGAAACCAACTGCCACCCGTTCCGCCACGGCCGCTGGCTGTTCGCGCACAACGGGCTGATCCGCGACTTCCACAAGCTGCGCCGCGACCTGACGATGAAGGTCGATCCCGCGCTGTTCCCGACGCTCGAAGGCTCGACCGATTCCGAGCTGATGTTCCGCCTCGCGCTGACGTACGGCCTCGAGCAGATGCCGCTGCCGGCGCTCGAACGGATGGTCGGCGTGGTCGAGGAAACCGCCGCGCGGCATCGCGTGGCCGACCCGCTCAACATGACGATCTGCGCGACCGACGGCGAACGGATCATCGCGGTGCGCTACTCCAGTGAACGACAATCGCGCTCGCTGTTCCACAGCACGTCGTTCAAGCACCTGCACGAGTTGTATCCGCATAACCCGCGCATCGCCGAAGCCGGCGACGACGCGTTCATGGTCGTGTCCGAGCCGCTCGTCGACCTGCGCGGCGCGTGGGAGGAAGTGCCCGAGGGCACGGCGATCGTCGCGCACGGCGCCGACGTGGAGCAGCGGCCGTTCAGCCCGCGCCACAAGTAGCAGCCGGCGCTGTTCGCGCAGTCAGGCGCCGCGCGAGAACCGCATCCGGATCGAATCGAGCTCGGCGGGCAGCCGGCGCGAGCGGGCGCGCGGGCGCGGCAGCGCGGCGAACCCGAGCCGCTCGTACAGCGCGCGGGCGCGTGCGTTGCGGGTCAGCACGTCGAGCACGATGTCGCGGCTGCCGTCGGCCGGCAGTGCGCCGGTTTCCAGCGCATCGCGAAACAGCGCGCTGAAGATACCCGTGCCGCGTTGGCGCTCGTCCGTCGCGCAATGTGCGACGAGGATCTGCGCACGCTTCGGCGCCGGGATTTCCGTTTCGAGGATCAGCCCGCGCAACAACTGGCCGATCGTGCGGCGCGCGCCGAAGCAGCGCGCGAGCGCCCACACGACATGCACGTCGTCGAACGTCGTCCGCTGCCCGTCGTGAATCGCCATCACGGCGAGCACCGTGCCGTCCTCTCCGACCGCCACGCGATGCCGGCGCCACGAGAAGCGCCCAAGACGCGACCGGAACGCCTGCTGCAGGAAAGCGATGCAGCGCGCCTCGCTTTCGCCGAGAAAGAAGCCGAACTCGGCCACGCCGGACGCGAACACGAGCGGCGCGCACGCGGCCGCGTCGTCCGCGCCGGCCGCGCGAAACCGCACACGCTCGCCAGCGTGCGGGACCGCTTGTGCGACCGCGGCGGCCTGCGTCATGCGGTGCGTCCCGCGAGCCGCGACAACACGGCGACCGTCCGGCTGATCTGCTCCGGCTCGTGCGTCGAGCAGATGAAAAAGCGCAGGCGCGCGGCCTTTTCCTCGACGGCCGGATAGAAGATCGGCTGCACGTTGATCCCTTCGTCGAACATCGCATTCGCCCACTGCGCGGCCTTCAGCGAGCTGCCGGTGATCACCGGCACGACCGCATACCCGGCACTCGTGCCGGTATTCAGCCCGGCCGCGCGCGCCTCGGTCAGGAACTGTCGCCCGCGCGCCTGCAGCTGCGCGACGCGCTCCGGTTCGGCCTGCAGGCGCTCGAGCGCGGCCAGCGACGCTTCGGCGAGCGTCGGCGCCAGCCCGACGCTGTACAGGAAGCCCGGCGCCAGATGGCGCAGCATGTCGACGAGCGGCTGGCAGCCGGCGATGAAACCTCCGCAGCCGGCCAGCGTCTTGCTCATCGTGCCCATCCACATGTCGACCTGGTCGGGCGCGACGCCGCAATGCTCGCGGATGCCCTTGCCGGTCGCGCCGAGCACGCCGAGCGAATGCGCCTCGTCGACCAGCAGGAACGCGCCGTGGCGTGTCTTCACGTCGACGAAGCGCTGCAGGTCGGGGAAATCGCCGTCCATGCTGTACAGCCCTTCGATCGCGATCAGCACGTGCCGGTATTCGCGGCGCACGCGCGACAGCAGGTCGTCGAGCGCCTGCCAGTCGTTGTGCGCGAAGCTCAGCCGCTTCGCGCCGCTCAGTTGCGCGCCCTGCACGATGCTGTTGTGTGCGAGCGCATCGTGGACGATCAGGTCGCCCGGGCCGAACAGCGCGCCGATCACGGTCACGTTGGTCGCATGGCCGCTCACGAACGCGACGCAGTCGTCGGTCTCGTAGAACGCGGCCAGCGCGCGCTCGAGGTCGCGCTGCACCGGGCGCTCGCCCGCGACCATCCGGCTCGCCGATGCCGACGTGCCGTAGCGGTCGATCGCGGCTTTCGCGCGCGCGGACACCGCCGGATCGCCGGCAAGGCCGAGGTAGTTGTAGTTCGCGAAGTTCAGGTATTCGCGGCCGCCGATCTGCGTCGTCGCACCGGCAACGCCGTCGTGCACGCGGAAAAACGGCGAGTCGACCCGCAGTTTCTCGCCCATCTCGCGCATGATCCGGACCTGCTGATACTGCGGCATCGATTCGAAGCGGCTGCGCGCCGACGCGGTCTGCGCAGCCGGCGTGCCGGGTACGCCAGGCGCCGCGGCGGCATCGGTCGCGCGTTCCAGTTGCCGTTTCAGGGCTTTCGCCGCCAGTTGCTGGCGAAGATGCTCTCCCAGTGCCATTGCTTCCTTCGCTGTATCTCGAAAAGACGCTATGTTACGCCGCGCATTTTGAAAAAGCGTGGTGTCACGCGTCGGAAAACTCGGCCCACTGCCACGCATCGGGCGTAGCCAGCAGCGCATCGACCAGCCGGAAATTCATCTCGTGGCTCGGCCGCAACGCGCTCACGCGCGCCAGCAGCGGCGCGCCGGCCAGCGCGAGGTCGCCGACCAGGTCGAGCACGCGGTGCCGGACGAACTCCTCCGGCAGCCGCATCCCGCCCAGCACGCGATTGCCGACGATCGACGCGGTGCAAGACGGCCGCGCGCCGCGCAGGATCGGCACGCCGCGCAGATAACCGGCGACGATCGCCGGCACGGCCCACTTCACGCGCCCGTACGAGCGCGACGGCGCGATTTCGGTCGCGAACGCGGCCGGCGTCAGCGCACCATCCCAGTGCATGTCGCCGAAGCCGCGCAGGTCGTTGCGCACGCTCAGTTCGTAGCGCGGTGCCGGCTCGATCCGCATTTCGCGCCGCTGGTCGCCCTCGCCGTCCGTGACGACGACGGGCCGCAGCACGCGGATGAAGCGCTTCGGCGCATCGAGCGCGACGCGGCCGCACGCGAGGATGGCGTCCACCCACGGCGTTGCGCTGCCGTCGAGAATCGGCACTTCCTCTGCGTCGAGCTCGACGATCGCGTGATCGATCTCGCACGCGAGCAGCGACGCGAGCAGATGCTCGATCGTGCGAACGCCGACACCGTCGGCATTACGCAGCATCGTACAGAGCGGCTGGGCGCGGCGCAGCGCGGGGTCGACCGGCAGCGTCGCGAGCGTGCGCCCCTGCTCGACGCGACGGAACGCGATGCCCGTCACACCGTCTTCCGGACGCCCGGGCAGGATCCGCACGCCCACCCGGCGCCCGGTGTGCAAGCCGTGACCGTCGATCGTCAGCGGGCGTGCCAGCGTGCCCTGACGGGTCGCCCAGCCGGTCGGTGCGCTCACCGGGCGACCTCCAGCGTCGGCGACGCATGACCCGCGACCGGCGCTGCCCGGGTATCGAGCATCGCGCGCGCTTCGCCGTCGATCGCATGCTTCGCGGCGAGCGCCGCGACCGCCTCGTGTGCAGAATCGGTCGCGGAGCCGGCTTCGGCATCGGCCGACGCGCCGATCGAATCGACGATGCGTCCGGCCAGCGTCGTCACGGACGCGCCCTCGGCGATCGCCATCACCGACAGCTTGACCTCGAACGCCTCCTCGACCGCGAGGCCGAGTTCCATCCCCATCAGCGAATCCATGCCCATGTCGAGCACCGACTTGTCGAGCGCGATGCGATCGGGCGTCATGTGCAGGATCCGCGCGATCTGCGCCTGCAGCGTCCTGGCAACCAGCGCGATCGCCTCGTCGCGCGGCAACGCGAGCACCTCTTCGCGCAACTGCGTGCCGCCGTCGCGCGCATCACCGCCCTTCGCATGCGATTGCAGCAGCGAATAGCGGCGCGCCTTCGCGGCAGGCATCCCGCGTGCCACCGCGTGCCAGTCGAGCCGGACCACGGCTTCGCCGGCCGCGCCCGCGACCAGCGCCCGCTCGAGCGCGATCATCGCCTCGTCGGACGTGATCGACGCGCCGCCGATCCGCGACTGCAACGCCTCGCGCGTATCCGCGTGACGGGCGAGGAAGCCGACGTCCTCGAGCGGCCCCCAGGCCATGAACGTGCCGGGCAGACCCGCCGCGCGGCGATGTTCGACGAGCGCCTCGAGGAAGCTGTTGGCCGCGACGTAGTTCGATTGCCCCGGATTGCCGAGATAGGTCGTCGCCGACGAATAGACCACGAACAGGTCGAGCGGCAGCGCGCGCGTCGCGCGATGCAGGTTCCACGCGCCGGCCACCTTCGGTGCGAGCACCGCGGCCATGCGCGCATCGTCGAGATTGCGCACGAGGCCGTCGTCGATCGACATCGCGGAATGCAGCACGCCCTTGAGCGGGATGTCGCGCCGGACGATCGCGGCAATCATCGCGTCGACCGCCGCGGCGTCGGTCACGTCGCACGACACGACGTCGACCGCGACGCCGAGCGTGTCGCGCCAGCGCTCGACTTCGTCGCGCGCCGCGACGGCGAGTTCGCCGGAACGGCTCGCCAGCGTCAGTTGGCGTGCGCCGCGCTCGACCATCCAGCGCGCGCTCGCGAAACCGAGCCCGCCCGTACCGCCGACCACCAGGTACGCGCCATGCGGATCGAGCGCGAGCAAACCCGCGCCCGTGACGCCGCGCGTCGGTGCCGGCGTGCCGCACGGATAGGTCACGAGCACCTTGCCGATCTGGCGCGCCTGCTGCATGTAGCGGAACGCGTCCTCGGCCCGTTCGGCGGGGAACGCGCGATATGGCAGCGGATGCAGTGCCGCTGCCGAGAACAGCGTCATCACTTCGCCGAACAGACGCGCCGTCAGCTCCGGCAGCACGCCCATCAACTGGTCGGCATCGATGCCGAAATAGCTGATGTTGTTGCGGAACGGCCTGAGCCCGATATGACTGTTTTCGTAGAAATCGCGCTTGCCGAGCTCGAGGAAACGGCCGAACGGACGCAGCGTATCGATGCTGCGCACCATGGCTTCGCCGGCGAGCGAATTCAGCACGATGTCGATGCCCTGGCCGCCCGTCATCGCGCGGATGTCGTCCGCGAACGCCAGGCTGCGCGAATCGAGCACGTGGTCGGCGCCGAGCAGGCGCACGAACTCGCGCTTCTCGTCGCTGCCCGCCGTCGCGAACACTTCCGCGCCGAAGTGGCGCGCGAGCTGGATCGCGGCGATGCCGACGCCGCCCGCGCCGCCATGCACGAGCACGCGCTCGCCGCGGCGCAGCCGCGCGAGTTCGACGAGCGCGTAATACGCGGTGAAGAACGTGGTCGGCACGGTCGCCGCTTCCTCGAACGACAGGCGCTCGGGTTTCGGCGCGATCGCTTGCGCGCGCGTCGTGACGCGCGTCGCGAACGACGCCGGCGCGAATCCGAGGACCGCATCGCCCGGCGCGAATTCCGTCACGGCGCTGCCCACCCGCACTACGCGGCCGGACAGCTCCATGCCGATCGTCGCGCCCGCGAAGCCGGTCTCGACCGCTTCATCGGACAGCAGCCCCATCGCATACATCACGTCGCGGAAATTCAGGCCGGTCGCAACCGGCTCGATTTCCACCTCGTCCGCGCCCAGCGCGCGTTCGGGCAGCGCAAACCATTCGAGATTGCGCAGCGAGCCCGGCGCATCGAACGCGAGCACGGCCGCGCGCGCGATCGCGCCGTCGTTGCGGGCCGCGGCCTGCGCGGCCGTCAGCATGCGCGGCACCAGCCGCCCGCGTGCGCTCAGGACGACCTCTTCCTCGACTGCCGCGCCGGTCAGCTCGCGAATCAGCGCGTCGGGAATCCGGTCCGCCGCGCGATCGACGTCGATCAGGCGGCACGCCAATTCGGGATGCTCGTTCGCCAGCACGCGACCGAGGCCCCACAGCGTCGCCTGTTCCGGATGCGCGTTCGCCGCACCGGCGAACGGCGCGCCGCCACGCGTGACGACGGTCAGCCGCGTGGCCGCGTTCGGCTGCGCGCCGAGCGCGCGCACGAGCGCCGCAAGGGCGATCACGCCGTCGCGCTGCGCGGCCATCAGGCCGTCTCCCGTGGCCGATTCGGCCAGCGGCGTTTCCGGCGCGCAGAACACGACATGCGCCGGCTGCCCGGCCGGCAACGACGCGATCGCATCGGCCGCGTGTGTGATGTCCACGATTTCGGCCGGATAACCCGCGTGCGCGAGCGCATCGGCCAGCCGTCCGCCGAAGCCGCCCACGACATCCGGCGCGTGCATCACGAGCCACTGCTCGCTGCGCGCCAGCGTATCGAGATCGTTCGTGCCGTCGCAGCCATGCGCGGCAGCGGCACTCGCGGGGTTGCGCGCGATGACGAACGTCGGTGTGCCGTCCAGGTCGAGCGACTGCTCGACGTGCCGCACGACGTCGACGTAGCCCGCGCGCTCGAGCGCCGCATCGAGATCGGCCGGCGCCAGCGGCACGGGCGCGCCGGCTTCCGTCGACGACGCCTGCGAGCCGAACACGATGTCGGAAAAGCGGCCGCGGCGCGACTCGGCCAGCAGCAGCAATCCGCCCGGCGCGAGCCACGACCGCATCGCGTTCAGCGCATCGACCCCATCCTGACGGCCGCTCAACGCACGGTTCGCGACGATCAGGTCGTAGGGGCCGGCTTCGTCGGCCGCCAGCGACAGCCGCTCGCCCGGTTGCAGCGCGACCGTGCGCACCGCCGATTCCGCGTCCGCGTCGAACCCGGCCAGTTGGCCGGCCGTCGCCGCGATCGTGTGATCGCAGCGCGCGGCCGCGAGATGCATGCCGAGCGTCTGCAGCACGTCGCCGTCCGTCGCGCCCAGTTCGAGCACGCGCAACCGGCGCGCCGGTTGCCATGCGTCGACGGCCTGCTCGACGCCGGCCGTCAGCAGTGCGTGCACGTGCTGCCAGGTCGGCGATGCGGCAAGGAGTTGCTCGACCAGGCTGTGCCCGGTCGGCGACAGCAAACGTGCGCCATCCTTCGCGCCGCTCAGCACGTCGGGCAACGCCGCGCCGCAATGCGCGAGCAGCGTCAGCTCGGCCACGTGCCCCGGCGACTCGGCCAGCAGCCCGCGCCACAGCTCGTCGAGCGGCGGCAACGCCGCGCACGCTGCATCGTCGCGCACGACGCGATCGCCGTCGCGATGGGCCAGACCGTCCTCGACGAGCATGTCGGCAAGACGCGCAGCCAGCGCCGCACGCCCGGCCGCCGGCTGCCACGTGCCGGCGAATGCGCCGAGCGCATCGAATGCACGAAGCACGTAGAGGCTCGCCAGCACGTCGAGCAGCGGCAGAATTTCGGTCAGATGCTGCGTGCGGCGGCCGTCCTGTTCGGCGGCATCGAGCCGCGCGACGGCTTGCGCGAGCAGCGCATCGGGAGCCGGCAAACCGGCTGCGTCGACTTCGTTCGGCAGCGGCACCTCTTCGAGGCGGTAGACGAAGCGCGCGGGCAGGTTCTGCCGACGACCGACGAGATCGACGCGCCGGAACCGGCAACTGCCGAGCCGCGCGACGATCGCACCGTGCGCGTCGAGGAATTCGAAATGCGCGACGATCGAATGCGGGCTGCGCCGGTCGATCCGCGCGAGCACCCGTTCGATCGCGTCGCCGCGCAGATAGTCGACCCGGCCGATCTGCACCGGCACGTAAGCCGGATGCTCGCCGTCGCGCGCGTGCGCCGCCAGCAACGCGAACAGCGGATGAAACCCGCTGTCCATCAGCGCCGGATGCAGCAGATAGGCGGACAGCGCCCGCGCATCGCCGCATGCGGCAGGCGCGGCGACGTCGGCCAGCGCCGCGTCGTCGTCCGCGGCGACCCGCACCGAGCGGACCCAGCGGAACGCCGGCCCGTAGCCGAGGCCGATCGCCGCCGTGTTCGCGTACAGCGTGTCGCCGTCAGCGGCCGGCAGCGCGAGCAGGCGATCGAGCGTGTCGGACGGCACGACGCTCGCGGCACCCAGCACGTTGCCGCTTTCCAGCATCCGCCCCGTCACGTTCAGCGTCCATGCGCCGTCGGACATCCGGTCGCGCGTCTCGATCGTGAAGGTCGCGGTGCGCGGCTCGATCACGAGTCGGAACAGCTTCGCCTGCTGCGGCTGGAACACGACCGGCGTGCGAATCTCGACGTTTTCGAGTGCCGCATCCGGCGTATCGAAGAAGGTGCGTGCCGCGGCGAGCGCCATTTCCACGTATCCCGCACCCGGGAACGCCACGCCGCCGTCGACGACGTGATCGGCCAGCATCGGCAGCTTCGCCGGATCGAGCTGGTTTTCCCACGCGAATGCGTGTTCGTGCAGGCGATAACCGAGCAGCGGATGCTCGCGACGGCGATTGACGAGGCCGTAGCCTTCGGCGGTCGGCGTCAGCCAGTAGCGGTCGCGCTGCCACGGATAGGACGGCAGCGCCGCACGCGACGTGCCCGGCGCAAAGCGGTCGGGATCGACGCTCGCGCCATGCGCGATCGCCGCGAGAATCGCTTGCCGCAGCGTCGCCGCGCTGCCGTGATCGCGCTTGAGCGTCGGCAGCGCCACGCCGGTCGCACCGGCGGCCGCGAGCGCCTGCTTCACGTACGTGCGCAGGATCGAATGCGGCGATACCTCGACGAACAGCCGGACGCCCTGCTCGATCAGATGCGCGATGCCGTCGCCGAAGCGCACGGGCTCGCGGATATTGCGCCACCAGTAGCGCGCATCGAGTTCGCTGCCGGCGAGCGCGCCGCCGGTCACGGTCGACACGAAAGCGCCGTTGCCCGGTTGCGGCCGCAGGCTCGCCAGTTCGGCCAGCACGACCGGCTCGATGCGGTCCATGTGGCTGCTGTGGAACGCATAGTCGAGATCCAGCATCTGGAAGAACTTGCCGCTGCCGCGCAGCGCAGCCTCCAGCGCCTGCAATCCCTGCAGTTCGCCCGCGAGCGTCACCGCATCCGGGCTGTTGATGCCGGCGATCTCGACGCGCCGCGCCAGCCCGTGGCGCGCGATCAGTTCGCGTGCCGCCGCCTCGCCGATGCCGACTGCCGCCATCCGGCCGCTGCCGCGCGTCATCGCCTGCGCGCGGCTGCGGATCTTGATCACGCGCACCGCGTCGGCGAGCGACAGTGCGCCCGTCACCCACGCCGCCGCAATTTCGCCGACGCTATGGCCGATCGCCGCGTCGTATCGCATGCCGCGCGCGTCGATCACGCGGATCATGCCGACCTGGATCGCGAACAGCAGCGGCTGCGCGTTCTCCGTCGCGGCGAGCCATTCGGCGCCCGCGCCGGCCAGCCATTCCGCGCTCGGGCCGCCACGCATCACGTCGACCAGCGACGGGCTGCCGTCCGCACACCACAGCGCGTCGACTTCGTCGAGCGCCGCGCGGAAGACGGCGTTCTCCGCATAGAGTTCGTTGCCCATCCCGACCCACTGGCAACCGTTGCCCGAGAACACGAGCGCGGTGCGCAGCGCGTCGGCGGGTGCCTGGCCGGTCACAACGCAAGCCGGCAACCCTTCCTGCGCCGGCTGCGCCAGCGCCGCGAGCGCCGCGCGCCCTGCGGCCACGTCGGCCGGCGCGACGATCGCGCGATGCTCGAGCCACTGGCGACGACGTGCGGCCGCGGCGGCAAGCGCCTGCCAGTCGGCGCCGTTCTCGAGCGCTGCCAGAAAGCGGCTTGCGAGCGCACCGAGCGCGTTCGCGCTACGGGCGGTCAGCACGAGCGGCGACGGTGCTTGAGACGGTTCCTGTGCAGCCGTCGACGCATCCTTTACAACTGCCGGCGGCGCCTCGGTCAGCACGACGTGTGCGTTCGTTCCGCCGAAGCCGAACGAGTTGATGCCGACCGTCAGCGGCGCGTCGCCTGCATCGAGCGGCATGTAGCGATCGACGACGCGCAGACGCCCGCCGTCGAAATCGATGCCGGGATTGGGCGTGACGAAATGCAGCGAGCGCGGCACCGCGCGATGTTTCAGGCACAGCACGGCCTTCAGCAGGCCGGCCATGCCGGATGCCGTCTCGAGATGGCCGATGTTGGTCTTGACCGAACCGATCAGCAGCGGGCGATCCGCCGGGCGCTCGCCTGACACGACGTCGATCAGCGCACGCGCCTCGATCGGATCGCCGACCGCCGTGCCGGTGCCGTGCGCCTCGAGGTACGCGAGCGACTGCGGATCGATACCCGCGCGCGCGTATACGCTGCGCAGCAGCGACGCCTGCGCGGCCGCGCCCGGCACGCTGATGCCGCCCGGCGAGTGGCCGACCGAGTTCACGCCGGAACCGGCGATCACCGCATGGATCGTGTCGCCGTCGGCGAGCGCGCGATCGAGCGGCTTGAGCAGCACGAACGCACCGCCTTCCGAGCGGACGTAGCCGTCGCCGGTCGCATCGAACGCGCGGCAACGGCCACGCGGCGACAGCATCGACGCCTTGGAGAAACTGACGAAGCCGAACGGGTGCAGCAGCAGGTTGACGCCGCCCGCGAGCGCCGTGTCGGCTTCGCCGGACTGCAGCGCGCGGACGGCCTGGTGGAGTGCGACGAGCGACGACGAGCAGGCCGTGTCGACGGACATGCTCGGGCCGCGCAGGTCGAACAGATAGGACACGCGGTTCGACGCGATGCTCAGCGTATTGCCGGTCGCCGAATACGGATCGATCACGTTCAGATCGTCCATGTTGCGGTTGCCGTAGTCGGTGCCCGCGACGCCGACGTAGACGCCGCAGTTGCGGCCGCGCATGTCCGCCGGGCGCACGCCCGCATCCTCGAACGCTTCCCACGCGAGTTCGAGCAGCAGGCGCTGCTGCGGATCCATCTGGGCCGCTTCGCGCGGGGAAATGCCGAAGAACGCGGCGTCGAAGCCGGCGACGTTGTCGAGCACGCCGGCCGAGAACGTGTAGCTCTTGCCCGGTTCGCGTTTGGACGGGTGCCGATAGAAATCGGTACCGAAACGTTCGGCGGGGATCTCGGTCACTGCGTCGCGTTCGTCGCGCAGCAGTTGCCAGAAGTCGCCAAGATTGTTTGCGCTCCCGGGAAACCGACAAGCTATCCCAATTATTGCAATCTTACTGTTCATCTTTTATGTCGCTTTCTCGGATGCGCACGGCTTTCCCGCACGATTTCCGTCATCTTGTACCACACGCAGCAGTGCCGCCCCCAACTCCTCGGCCACCAGATCCCGGTATTCAGGAGTCCCTGCGCCGTAATTCCGCCAAATGAAGTAGTCGCTGTGTTGCGGCGTAGCGCCCAGCTTATGAAAAACATGAGGCAAGGCAGGAACGTGGTCGCCGTAGAAGCAAACGACCGTTTCACGATCGCTGGTGCGCAAATGATCGAGCAAGCGCCCGATCATCGCGTCTGCATTTTCAATGTGCCGCAGATAGGCAGTCAGGTCGCGCCAGGAGGCGTCCTCGCCGAGAGCATGTCGCGACGACGCTTCACCGGGCAAAACTGGTTCCAGATGCAACGGGCCGTGGTTTTCCATTGTCATCGCAAATACGAACCGCGGCGTGTCCCGAGGTTCGTCCAGTGCATTGATGACGGCATCCAGCACGGCCGAATCGGCAATATACGGACCGGCTCGCGGGGCGTCGGCAAAATGTTCGATATCCAGAAATTGGTCGAATCCGAGCAACGGAAAGACCCGGTTCCTGCCGAAGAAATCTGCATAGTACGGATGAATCGCGACAGTCGTGTAACCGCCCTGCCGAAACCACGCTGCAATCGATGCGCATGCACGCCGCACGAAAGCGTACGGATAGAAGCGGGCATAACCAAGGCGCGCCGGCGCCAGCCCGCTCAGCATCGCGAACTCCGTGCGCATCGTGTTCGCGCCCCAGGCCGGCACGAACAGTTCGCCGTGACAGCAGGACTCCCGGCGCGCGATGTCCAGGTGCCGATAGTTCGCGGGATCGATCGCCGCGCCGAGGCGCCGTGCGTCGAAATACGACTCGCTCTGGATCACGATCACGTCGGGGCCCGCGATCGGCGCGCCCGCTGCATACGGGCCCGACCGCGCGACCTGTTCGAACGCGCGCAGCGTGGCGGGCCGCAGGCCGTTCAGCAGGTACGCGACGAACACCGCGAAAAAACCATGCCGCTGCTGGTCCTCACCGGCATCGAGCGTGAGGGGCAAGCGTGCGGCCAGCGAGCAGGCCGCGGCGGCGCACACCGCGACGAGCACCGCGACCAGCCAGAGCCCCCCGTGCAGCGGCCGCTCCGCAAAAAAGCCGCCCAGCAGCACCCCGCCGCCGATCACGATTCCGATCACCTTGCCGACGCTCAGAAACGGCAAATACAACCGCGGATGCGCGAACAGCTGGCTGAACAGGCTCAAATCGGTAAAAACGAACGGCTCGCGCAACGACTCGTACTTCGCATTGCTCACGGTTGCCAACAGGCCGACCAGCGCGACCGCGATGCAGACGGAAAACACGAGCCGCCGGGTCGCGAACAGCATTACGCCGGTCAGAACCACGAGCGCAAGACAATGCAACACGCGTGCGGCACCGGAGCGCCGGCGCGCCCGCGGCAGCGCCAGCGCATCCAGCACGAACGACGCGCCGAGCGCGATCGGGAGCGTGAGCCATACGCCAACGCTCAAGCTAGCGCTCCCGTCGCGGCAGATAGGACAGTCCGCCCAGTATCGCGTCACCGAGCCGCGCCGGCAGCAGCGTCAACAGGCGCATGCCGAGCGCGAGCAGCCCCGGGAATGCAATCTCCGCGCGCCGCGCCGCCAGCTTGCGGCGAATATGGCCGGCGGCCTTGTCCGCCGACCACATGAACGGCTTGTCACCCGGGAAGACGTCGCTCATCGCGGTCTTGACGAACCCGGGCAAGACGATCGCGAGATGGACGCCGTCGCGCGCCAGCAACGGGCGCACCGAATCGCCGTATGCCTTGAGTGCGGCCTTGCTCGCGCAATACGCCGGCGAGATCGCCATGCCGCGCAGCGCGGCCAGCGACGCCACCAGCGCCACCTGCCCGCATCGACGCGCGCGCATGCGCTCCAGTACCGGCAGAACGGCGTGCATCGCGCCGTAGAAATTGGTGTCGACGACGGTGGCGGTCCGCCCGAGATCTTCCCAGTCCTCCGCCGACGTCAGCGTGCTGGCGGCACCGGCGTTCGCGATCAGCAGATCGATCGACGCCGCGTCGTCGAAACGCATGAGCCAGTCCCGCAGTGCCGCCGCGTCGCGTACGTCGATGGCGGCGGTCAGCGTCGTCGCGCCGCGCACGCGGCACGCCGCCGCGCTGGCCTCGAGCCGCTCCGCGTCCCGGCCGATCAGCCCGAGCGTCACGCCGGGGCCGGCGTATGCCAATGCGAGCGCACGCCCGAGGCCCGCACTCGCACCGGTCACGACAATCCGCTGCGGCGCCGGGCTAGCCATGCGCACCTTCGAATCGCCGCAGCGCCCCTTCCGTCGCCATCGCCATGCCGGTCCGGGTGTAGAAATCGCCGTTGATCTGCGTGTAATGCATCACGTAGTCGAGAAACGCCTGGTACAGCACGCCGTCCGGCGCGCCGGCCTCGCGCCAGAACGCGTCGAGCCCGCCCTGCCAGGTCAACCCGGGCATGTCGTAGATCGCCGTGCCAAGCGCGATCAGCGGCCGTCGGTGGTGCAGCGCGGACAGTCCGACGGTGCTGTTGACCACCACGACGCCGCGCGCGTGCTCGAGCAGGGTCGGCAAATGGCCTGCGTCGACGAACCGCAGCCGCGCGCCGATCCCGAGCTCCGCCGCGCGTTGCAGCACATGACGGCGATAGTCGATCAGCCCCGTATCGAGCGGATGGTTCTTGATGACGAGATGCGTGTCCGGTCGCGCATGCCGGGCGAACGAAGCAAGCACCTGATCGATCGCGGCCAGCACGCCATCGAACGGCGAGTGAGCGACGATCTGGGCGTCGGAATTCAGTTGCAGCGGGAACAGATAATAAGGATGCTTTGATTCCAGCAGTTCGCGCGTGACCCGCTCCGCCTCGCTCGCGTACCGCTGCTTGCTCAGCATGCGGCTCGCCAGCCCGGAATACTCGACCAGCCCGTTCCGCGGCCGATGGCTGCGGTAATGCGGGAAGCGGGCCGCGTAGAGGGTATTGGCAGCCCGGTAGCTGATATCGTGGAACGCGCGCTCGTAGAGGTTGTAGCCGGTCGGCTGACCGGGCTCGCTCGGCGGCGTACTGGAGCGCCGATCGAGGTACCACGACGGATCGCGCGGCAACCGGGACCGGCCGTTGACGCCATGCTGTTCGAGCGTCAGCCAGTGCGGACGGATATAGCCTTCCTCGAACACATGCACCTGCAGCCCGTTGGCCTGGGCTATGTCGTGCATGGGTCGATGAATGTCGCGGCAGTCTCCAAACATGATGACGTCCGAAATATCCTTTGAACGCACGATCTGCTCGTACCAGTCAGGCAAGCCTGCGGGCTCGCCACGGTAGTCCAGTGCCGCGCTCGCGCCGCCATACAGGACATCGCCACCGCAGAAATTGACCCGGTACGTCGCGTGCCCGCGCCCGCGCAGCGCACGGGACAAACGACTGAAAAAAGGTGAAGCCGTGCCCTGCAATACGAGAAACGCGCGAGACATCGAATGTGTCGACCGACAAAACGAGCCCCGCCGAGCATGTCGACGGGTCGACTCGAACTCGGCCCAGGCTCTCCATTGAATAACAGCGGGCACTGTCAGCCGCTCCGGGAGACGCGAATATAGCATTGAGGGGGCAATAAATACAGACTGTGCCAAATATCCACAAGTTGGCGCATTTCGCGTCCGATCGCTATAATCAGCGGCTCTGGGCACTTTAAGCCGCCTGACGGAATCCGGTCGGTGCGACACGCGCCAATTTCTGACTAATTCCTTACTCGACGGCCCGTGCCGCCTCGCCACGAAGGCTGCAAAAATACTGCCGTGGAATAATTATTTGTCATGCTTGACCGACATTCTGCTCTTTTGTCATAAAGCCGCCACAATATTTTTGTGGCGCTCAAAGAGCCAATCAGTCTGGATGAGAGAAGTTGGTGGAAAACGTATCAGGTAGCACGGCGACACCGCCCGCGCAACGGCCTGGAAAACTGGGCGCGCGGCTCAAGAAGATCAACCGTCTGTTTGCCGCCACGGTTATCCTCCCGACGGCCATTGCAACACTTTACTTCGGCCTGATTGCATCCGACGTCTACGTTTCGGAATCGCGCTTCGTCGTCCGCTCCGCGTCACGGCAGGCGCAGACGAGCATGGTCAGCGCGCTCCTGCAGGGCACGACCTTCGGAAAGGCGCAGGACGACACGTATTCGGTCATCGACTACATCCAGTCCCGCGATGCGTTGCGGGAACTGAACCAGCGCGACTACATCGTCGACGCCTATTCCCGGCACGGTGATTTCGTCAGCCGCTTCAATAGCTGGATGGACAACAGCTTCGAAGCACTGTGGAAGTACTACGGCCAGCACATCGTCACGGTCGACTTCGACTCTGCCTCAGCGATCACGACCCTGCAGGTACGCGCGTACACGGCGCAAGACGCAGCCAGGATCAACTCGACGCTGCTCGACATCAGCGAACACCTGGTCAACCGGATGAACGAGCGGGCGGCCACCGACACCGTCCAGTTCGCACAGACCCAGGTCGATCTCGCCACCGCGAAGGCCAAGGACGCAGCAGCCGCAATGGCGTCCTACCGCAACTCGCACACGGTGTTCGATCCGGACAAGCAGTCAGCGCTGCAGTTGCAGCAGGTCACCCTGCTGCAGAACCAGATGCTCGCGGCGCGCACGCAACTGCTGCAACTCCTCGCGATCTCGCCGCAGAACCCGCAGATTCCGGTTCTGAAGACCAACATCGCGGCGCTCGAGACGCAGATCAAGGACGCCACCAGCAATGTCGCGGGCGGAAAGGGCTCGCTGTCCGACAAGGCCGCCGTCTACGCACGCCTGCAACTGGATTCCCAATTCGCGGACAAGCAGCTCGGGTCGGCGATGTCGGCACTGGAGAACGCACGTGCGGAAGCCCAGCGCAAGCAGTTGTATCTCGAGCGGCTCGTTCAGCCGAACACCCCCGATGTGGCGATCGAACCGAAACGCCTCAAGCGGATTTTCGAGGTGTTCGCACTCGGCATGATCGTCTGGGGCGTGCTGAGCCTGCTGCTGGCAGGCGTACGCGAGCACCACGACTGATCGAGGCGCATGGTGACACACGACACGCCGCTCTACCGCTCGTTCCAGATTCAATGTCGCGTGCTTGGTGCGCTGCTGATGCGCGAGATTCTGACGCGTTACGGCCGGCACAACCTCGGTTTCCTGTGGATCTTTCTGGAGCCGATGTCATTCACGCTGGGCGTGACCGCACTATGGACGGCAACCAAGGCCACCCATGGCCTCAATCTGCCGATCACCGCGTTCGCCGTCACCGGCTATTCGACCATCCTGCTTTGGCGGAACTGTGCGAACCGCTGCGCACTCGCCATCGAACCGAATCAGAGCCTGCTCTACCACCGTAATGTGCGGGTGATCGACTTCTTCATGGCGCGCCTGCTGGTCGAGATCTCCGGCGCGACGATGTCGTTTCTGTTCCTGTCGATCTTTTTCGTCGTGTTCGGCATGATGGAACCGCCTCACGACATCTCGCTCGTGCTGGGCGGATGGATCTACCTGGTCGTACTCGGCTGTGGCCTCGGCTTCACGATCGGCGCACTCAGCGAGCGCAGCGAAACGATCGATCGCCTCTGGCATACCGTCGCGTACCTGCTGTTTCCGCTGTCCGGTGCCGCCTTCATGGTCGAATGGCTGCCTCCCGCCGCGCAGAAGATCGTGCTGTGGATTCCGATGGTGCATGGCTCGGAAATGCTTCGTGCCGGTTACTTCGGCGCACTCGTCAAGCCCCATTACGACGTCACGTACATGGTGACCTCGGATCTCGTCCTGCTGCTGATCGGGCTGCTGCTGGTACGCGACACCAGTCTGCGCGTGGAACCGGAATGATCGAACTTACCGACGTCATCAAGACTTACCACACCCGCCAGGGCCGCCGCACGGTCCTGGACCGGATCAACCTGCGCGTCGACAAAGGTCAGAAACTGGGGATCCTGGGCCGCAACGGCGCGGGCAAGTCGACCATGATCCGCATGATCAGCGGCGCGGAGCTGCCGACATCCGGCCGCGTGGCGCGCGCGATGAGCGTGTCCTGGCCACTCGCGTTCGGCGGTGCATTCCAGGGCAGCCTGACCGGCATGGACAATCTGCGCTTCATTTGCCGCGTCTACGGCGCCGATGCGACGCAAGCCGAGCCATTCGTCCAGGAATTCTCGGAACTGGGCTACTACCTGCGCGAGCCCGTGAAAACCTACTCGGCCGGGATGCGTGCGCGACTGGCTTTTGCGATCTCGATGGCCATCGAATTCGACTGCTTCCTGATCGACGAGATCATCGCGGTCGGGGACAGCCGGTTCCACGAGAAGTGCCACCACGAACTGTTCGAGCGGCGCCGCGACCGCTCGCTGATTATCGTCAGCCACGATGCCGGCTACATCCGGCAGCACTGCGATCATGCCGCGGTCCTCGTCGAGGGCAAGCTGCACACGTTCGACGCGATCGACGACGCCTATTCGTTCTACCAGAATACGATCCATCAATGATGGTCGGATCGCTCCGATGACGCGAGAAGTACGCACCATTCAGCCTTCCCTGCCGGTCCGCCTGCTATGCAATCTGGCGACGAAACTCCCGTCGCCCTTGATGGCCGCGACGCGTCGCTACCTGCGCGGGCGGGCGGCAAGCGAAACCGCAACGGATACGCACCGTGCCCGACAGTTGCTGATCGATGTATCGATCATCGCGCGGCATGATGCGGGCACGGGCATTCAGCGCGCCGTGCGCTCGCTGTCACTGGAACTCCTGAAGGCACCGCCGCCCGGATTCGAAATGCGCTTCATCCATGCGACGCGCAAACATCCGTATCGCTACGCGCAGGCGTACGCAACGGCACTGACCGGCACCGAGGCAGCCGTCGGATCCGACGAGCTGGTCGTCCATCCGGGCGATCTGTTCATCGGCCTCGATCTCGCGAGCAGCATCGTGCCGGCGCGGCGCGCCGATCTCGTCGCACTGCAGTTGCGCGGCGTGCGGTGTGCATTCGTCGTCTACGACCTGCTGCCCGCCACGCATCCCGCCTGGTTTACCAAACGCTCGTCGACCGCCTTCCGCAAGTGGCTCGCGAGCCTGGCGCTTCACGCCGATGCGTTGTTCTGCATCTCCGACGCCGTCGCCCAGAGCACCCGTGCGTGGCTTCACACGCGATACCGGCTGCCCGTCGGCACACCCTCCGTCGACTGGTTTCATCTCGGTGCGAACTTCAATGCATGCTCCGACGATCTGACCCAGCCCGCGCGTGCCGTATCGCCCGGCGAACCCGTTACGTTGCTGATGGTGGGAACGATCGAACCACGCAAGGGGCACGCACTCGCACTCGGCGCACTCGAGATCCTGTGGGCGCGCGGCATGTCCGTCAGGTTGGTTGTCGTCGGCAGGAAAGGCTGGCGCGCGGACGACGTCGTCGAGCGCCTGCATCGGTTCGAACAGACCGGCCATCCGCTGACCTGGTTGCGGGACAGCAACGACGCGATGCTGGAACGGCAATATCGCGACGCGCACGGCGTGCTGATGGCGTCCGAAGCCGAAGGATTCGGCCTGCCGCTCGTCGAGGCCGCTCGCTACGGACTACCCGTGCTCGCGCGCAACCTCCCGGTCTTTCGCGAGATCGCCGGATCGCATGTCGAATATTTCGACGCGGCAACCGCAACCGCGTTCGCGGACGAGCTGGCAGGATGGGTGGAAAAGGTTCGCGCCGGCACCGCGCCCGACAGCCGGCGAATCCGGCCGCTGACGTGGGGTGAAAGCGCGGCGCGCTTCAGTGAACTGATCGGCGATCTCGATCGCACGGCACCGCTCGCGCACTAGGCGCGCGAGCGGTCCAGACATCAGCCGACCTGGAAGTTGGCGATCGCCTCTTCGTCGCAGACGATGTTCGCGAGTTCCCGATGTGCGCGGGCCGCAGCATCGGATGTCGCATCGTCGGACGTCATGTAGTGCTGCAGGAACAGACGCATGACGTGCGCCACGCCCGCGTCCTTCACGGAGCGCAGGTCTTCCTCGAAATAAGCGCCCCGCGTGTACGCACCCGTGATGATCTCGTACGACGGGAAATACTCGACATGCGCATTCGCCGCGCGGATCTCGTCGGCCGCCACCCGCAACACGGACTTGCTGTAGGTGGTCGACGTCAACACGTGTCGCGGTTCGAAAGTGGCGATCAGCGGAACCGGAGACACCGTCAGGATCACCTTGGCGGCCGGATTGATCACGCGCAGCAGGTCGAGCGACGCCTGCAGGTCCGCGACCACTTCGCTCGCCGTGAAATTGACGAACTCGTAGCGTTCGGGATCCATGCTGCCTCCCGCGACGCCCGGCGCGAGCGGATAGACCGCGCCATCCTCCCTCGAGCGCCAGCCTTCCGTCAGGCCCAGCGTGAAGACCAGCACGTCCATCTGCTCGAACATCGCCCGGACGGACGCGAAGTGCGCGTCCCTCGCATGCACCAGCGCATCGATATCCGCGAACCCGTCCGGCTCGATCTGCGGCCGGAACGGATCGACCAGGCGCCCGTCGTCGCGCATCCAGTATTGCTCCGCCGGAACGAAATCGCCGTTGATGCGGCGGATCAGCTGCAGAAGCTGACGCGCGGTATAGACGTTCCCGTATCGCGCGGAAAACACGCCGAAATTGCGGGCGTGCGCTTGTGACGCGTCCAGTTCGGGGGGCGCAGTCTCGGTGACGAGATAGTTGAAACCATTCGCGCTGAGGGTTCGGGCGATATGCTGCGCAAAGCAGCTACCGGCGGTCGCCACCTTCTGCTCACGCGCGACCGTGAAGCGCGGAGACGAGACCGGATCGACATCCTCCATCGCCGGCTCTGCGACCGCACGTTTCCAGAAATGGAAATCCGGCAGACCGCGATAGGGATTGCCCTTCCCCGGCGCGCGCTTCACGTGGCCTTGCGGTTCGACCCGCTCTCCGTTCGCCGTGAAACCCAGCAAGCGATCGTATTCGTCGAGGCGGAAATTCAGCGGCTCGAGCGTATCGCGCTGGAATTCCGCGTAAGCCGCCACCGACTCCTCGACAAACTGCCGCAGGCTGATCGTTCCGTGCGGGTCATGCCGCTTGAATGCATAGTCACCCGACAGGCCCAGCGACTCGGCAATTTCCGGATAAATCGGCCAGACCGGCATCGTGCGCAGGTCGTCGACCACATAACGCGCCGCGTTGCGGCTGTGGATCTCGATGCCGAGTTTGGTGAGCAGATCCGCGCTGACATCCGCGATCACGTGGATCGACGGATGGTTGAACGAGTACATGAAGCAGCCGGATTTGACCCAGTTGTCGAAGCGATCCGAGAGCGGCAGACCGATTTCGTCGGCTTCCTGAAGAAAGGCTGCCTTTGCGGTCGGCCATCCGTCAAGATAGCCAAGCCGCGAGAAAGTCTCGTGCCCGAACGATGCAACGATCTCGTCGACCGACAATCCGCGCAAATAGCCATGCAGCACGATGGCCGAATTGTAGTGGACCATCGGCGTGTACACCGTATCGACCTTGCCATCCTGCCGGGTTCCGCGAACGTATGTCATGTCCGGATGAAACGCCGGGAACGCGAAGCTCGGGAAATAGTGGACCTTGTGCGCGTGTTCCGCTGCGACATGCGGTTCGATCATCTTCTGCGCGAGCACGAGATCGTAATCTCGCAGAAGATCGCCCAGTTGCACGCTACCGTCCCAGAGCTTGGTGATCACGACAAACTCGACCTCCAGCGTCGCGTTCATCGCCATCAGGCACTTTGCAAGGCCATCGCCCTGGCAATTCGAAACAATCGCGATTTTCATATCGGAAATTCACTCGTCGTGTGTTCAGAATTCGTACATCACGCGAGCGTCGATGTCGCAACGCGTTGCCCACAGGCGACGCACGCCATCAACGCAAAGCGTCCTCGGATGCTGCCGCGAGCATCTCGCGCATTACGTTCGTGATCGGCTGCAACGGCTGACGTTCCGGGAGCAGGCGATCGAGCTTCTCGGTACTGCCGAGCAGCCTGAATACTTCGTTGGCGCGCATGAATTCCGGCGCGGCCACGACTTCGATCTGGTGTCCGCAGATGTCCGTGATCACGTCGAGCAATTCCTGTACCGACGTACCGCGTCCCGAACAGATATTGACGACTTCGCCATACGATGCGGACTGCCCGATCAGCCTCGCCAGAATATCGCAACAGGCGTGAACGTCGATGTAGTCCCGCACCGGCTCGAGACGGCCGAGCCGGATCGACGGCTCGCGCCGCGCGAAATGCTGGACCAGCTTCGGCACGATGAAGTTGCCGCTCTGCCCGACGCCGATCAGGTTGAACGGGCGCGCGATCGTAATGTCATGCCGATCGCCGAAATTGGCGACGACCCGCTCGCACGCGAACTTGCTGATGCCGTAGTGACTGACCGGCAAGGGTGCCAGATCTTCCGACAGCAGGCTGGTCTTCTGATTGCCATAGACGCCGGCCGTGCTGACGAAAATGAAGCGGCGGCGGCTGCCGAGCGCATCGACCGCCTGCAGCAGGTTCTCCGTACCGACGAGATTGGTCTCGTAGTACTCGAGCGTTGCGCCCAGCGTCACCGACGACAGCGCCGCGAGATGAATCACGACCTCCGGATCGGCCGTGCGCACCACTTCGTGCACCCGATCGCGATCGCGCAGGTCGCAGACCTCGGCGCCGTCGCCGCCACGCGTCGTGGTTCCGACGACGTCGTGACCCAGTTCCTGCAGTTGACGGACCAGATGCCGCCCGACAAAGCCTGTTGCCCCCGTCACCAAGATTGAAGCCATCTTGACCCTCTCCGATTCATTATGCCGATCGCGTCTGCGTCAATGCCGCCGCTGATCGTGTTTCATTCGCCCGCACCTTCTCGGCATGGGCTTCGTAAAGCGCGTCCAGCAGCATTTCCGTCGACTGCTTCCAGCTGCGCGGCTTCCATTCACGCCGGATATGCGTTTCGCGCTTCGCCACGGCTTCCGGATGCGTGATGTAGTAGCCGATGCGATCCGCCCACGCGAACGTGTCGAGCGGATCGACATACTCGACCAGATCGCGCCCCGTCTCGCGCAGCGGATCGACGTCCGCCGTCAGGCAGAACTTGCCGTAGCTGAGGCTCTCCGGCAACGTGAGGCTCCACCCCTCGTAGAACGACGGGAGCAGCGTGAAGCGGCAATGCCGGTACAGCACGTCGAGTTCCTCGTCGGTCGGGCTGATCACCAGGATCCGGTCCTTCATCCGCGCATCCGCACGGAGAATCGTCAGGAAATCGGTGGACTTCCAGCCTTCCTTGCCGATGAACACGAGCTTCGGCAGATTGGTCTGGCCGCGCGCGTACAGCGTCACGTAGGCCTTGTACAACGTCTCGTGATTCTTGCGCGGCTGAATGGTTCCGACCGTCATGATGAAATCGCGGCCGACGCCAAGCCGGTCGAGCACGGCGTGATCGTCCGCGGTCGTGCCACGGTGCTCGACATTGATGTCCGATCCGAACTCCATGTAGTCGCTGTGCGGCGTCTTCCAGCCGTTCTGCTTCTGGATCGCGATGCCGTCGCGCCGGGCCGTCTGGCCGCCGTACACGATGTGGTCGAAGTTCTGCGATGCGAATTCCACGAAGCGGTGATAGCCGTCGCAGGTCTCGGGCTGGTGCAGGTGCGGTACGAGCAGCGGCGTCAGGTCGTAGATCAGCTGCGACGCGACGACCGCATTTCCCTCGCGGCTGGCGCGCGCCGCGGCGCTCATCAGCTTCTGTTCCCATTCGATGCCGGCGAAGAACACGATCGAGTTGTCGGGGAATGCGTGAACGATCGCCGCGTGACCTTCATGGGCGCCGTTCGACGCCCGGAACGGGCTGCGATAGCCGGTGCCGTCGGCCTCGTGCTTGTGCCAGAAGTCGTGGAAACTCTTGTACGCGACCGTCAGGTCCGAATCGTTGAACAACCACAGCAGCATGTCGTGCGGAATCTCGAACATGTGGCCGTGATCGTGCGCGAAGAAATGCGTGTTCGGCGCCAGTTCGCGCAGATAGCGGGCGAACGTGAGTTCGGCCCGGATGATGCCGTTGACGCCGCCCTGCCAATGCAGGTACGTCAGCGTCAGATCCATCCACACCTCGGGTTCGCGGCGCGTCGGCACGGCCGTCGCCACGAAACGCTTCACGTGCTGGTGAATCGCCTGCGCGGTGTCCTTCCACGTCGTGATGGTCCAGTCTTCCGCGATACGGCGCTCGTAGCGGTGCAGCGCAGCGTCGTCGGTCGCGTAATGCAGGATCTTCTCGGCCCACGAGCGCGCATCCCACGGCGACGCGTAGTCGATCAGGTCGCGGCCGATTTCCCGCAGCGGCGGCGTATCGGCGGACAGGCAGAACTTGCCCTGGCTCAGGCTTTCCGGCAGCGTCAGGCTCCAGCCCTCATACAGGCTCGGCAGCACGGTGAAGCGGCAATGCTTGTAGAGCGCCGCGAGCTGGGTGTCGGTCGGCGACAGTCGCAGCACCTTGCCCACAAGACGGGGATCGCGGTCGATCGAATCGACGAGGTCGGCCACCTGGCCAAGCTGCCGCCCGCAGATGACGAGCTGCGGCGTGTCGTCCGGCCGCTCCGCGAGCGCCATCAGATAGGCGCGGTACAGCGTATCGTGGTTCTTGCGCGGCTCGATCGAGCCCACCGTGATGATGAACGGGCCGGTAATGCCGATCTCTTCGAGGAGCTTCGCGTCCTGCGACGAATCGGTCGACTTCATGATGTCCGAACCGAACTTGACGGCCTCGCCCGGCGGCGACGGCCAGTTCATTTCCGCCTGCAGCGCACGCGTGTCCTTCTTCGCCGTTTCACCGCCGAACAGCGTGAAATCGGCCGTCTCCGAGATCCACTTGATGTAGCCCTCGAACTTGTTCTGGCCGATTTCCGAATACAGGTGCCGCGTCTCCGGACGCAACAGGATGATGTCGTAAATCAGGTAGACGACGAAGATGTGCGGGAATGCCGCCTTCACCTTCGAGAAATAGGCTTCCTTCTGGCTATCCATCCAGCCCATGCTGACCACGACGTCACCCTTGCAATACGGATGATGGAGCGTGCGGGCGTCCGGCAGGTCGACCTGCACGCTGCGCGCGGTCGACGGCTGGCCGGCTGTCTTGCCGGACTGGTAACGATCGAAGAACTTCATGTACGCGTCGATCACGTTCGGCGCGTCGAACAGCCACGCGAGCTGTTCGTCCGGAATCTCGACGAAACCATTGCCCTTCTGCATCGAGAAGCGCACATTCGGGTCGATCTTCTTCAGGCCCCACGCAATTTCGAGCTCGGCGCGGACGATGCCGACCACGCCGCCCGTCCATTCCATCGACGTCGTCAGATCGAACCAGAACACCGGCTGGTTGCGCGGCGCCGCGCGCGTCGGGCCGCGTCGGCCGGAATCGACGACCGCGGGCGGCGCGCCAGCCGGTGCCACGGGTGCGGCGGGTGCGGGCGCCTGCACCGGAGCCTTGAGCGCCGGCGATGCAGTACCCGCGCCGGACGGCGCGGGACGCGTGCGAAACAGTCGCAGCAGCGACTTCATCGGCGCACGAGCGGCCAGATAGCGCGTGACGAACGCGTCGAGCCCACCCATCTGCACCGGATATTGCTGCCCCTCCGCGGACAGATGCAGATCCGCGATCACGCGCGCCTTGCCGTCCGCGCGACCGAGCATTCCGAGGTAATGCTGGCGGCCGCCCGCATCCGGCGCGCGCCCCAGCAAGGTCCGATAGGCGCGATCGACGAACGCTTCGCCGTCGAGGGCAAGGAGTTGCTCAACAGTCGCCCCGTTCGGCGTGTGGATGTCGTGATGGTGATTGCTCATGTTGTCATTGAAAATATCTGTTCCGGAAACCGCTCCGCCACTCCAACGAGCCGACGCGCATTCACTGCGCCAGTTCCCTGCAAAGCGCCAACGTACGATCTCCGCACGTGGACCAGCGATGCCGCGCCGCGACATCGAGCCCGCGGCGGATTGCATCGGCACGCCACTCGTCGTCGGTCAGGACACGCTCGATACCGTCCAGCAATGCATCGTCATGATCGGGTTCGACGAGCCAGGCGGCGCCGTCCGCCACTTCCGGCAGCGACGTGCTGTTCGACGTCAGCACCGGCGTTCCGCTCGCAAGCGCCTCGAGAACGGGCAAGCCGAAGCCCTCGTAGACCGAAGGAAAAAAGAAAGCATGGGCGCCGGCGTAGAGCGCCGGCAACGACGCTTCGGGGACAAAGCCGAGATAGCGCAGCCATCCGGCCTGTTCGGCCTGTTCGATCTGGGCGAGCAGCGCGTCATTGAGCCAGCCCTTGCCGCCCGCCAACACCAGCGGATAGCGCTGCTTGAGCGCCGCCGGCAGCCGTCCGTACGCGCGAATCAGTCGATCGACGCGCTTGCGCGGCTCGAGCGTCGACACGCACAGTGCGTAGGTGCCCGCCTGCAGGCCGAACCCGGCGAGCGTCGCCGTCAGCTCGTCCGCCGCGTGTACGCGATACGCGTCGCTGACGCCGAGCTGGATGGCGGTGATGCGCTCGAGCGGCCAGCCGAAATAGGCCGCGACTTCATGACGGGTGGCTTCCGAGTCGGTGATCAGGTGCCGCGCGCGCGCAAGCGTCGACGCGAATCCCGTTTCGAAATGACGGATCCGTTCGATCGGATGGGTTTCCGGAAATTTGAACACCGAAAGGTCGTGCACCGTCACGACACCGCTTTCCGCCGCGTCGGGAAGAAAGTAGTTGGGACCGTGACAAAAGTGGCTGCCGATCTCGCGGGCCAGACGCCACCGCGCCAGCCTGCGGGAATGCACAAGCTTGCGCCAGCCTGACTTCGCGGGTACGCCCGCCAGCCCGCCCGGCCGCAGCAGCAGCGCGGGATCGTCGACCCAGCGCGTGCCGTGCAGGAAGCGGACCGGCTGCTCGCGCGACGTCGCGTGGTAATGCCGGGCAAGCTCCCACGTGTAGCGGCCGATGCCGGTCAGCGGATGAGCAATTGGATCAACGGATAGGATCAGCTTCACACAACGGTTCCATCTTTTCCCCGCGCCCCGGACGGCGCACCGCCCCGCGCGGGGAAAACCGTCGCGGGGCGGTGTGCGACGCGGCCGCCGGGGCGGCCCGCGTTCAGAACGACGCGCCTGCTTCGTTACGCCGGATATCCGCCTCCACCATCATCTGGCACAGCTCTTCCAGCGTCGTGCGCGGCTCCCAGCCCAGTTCCTCGCGCGCCTTGCGCGGATCGCCGATGAGCAGATCCACTTCAGCGGGGCGATAGAACTTCGGATTGATGCGGACCATGGTCTTGCCCGACAAGCGGTCAATGCCGACTTCCTTCTCGTCGCGGCCTTCCCACACGAGGTCGTAGCCTGCCGCCTTGCCCGCCATCGTCGCGAAGTCGCGCACCGTTTCGGTGCGGTTGGTGGCCAGCACGTAGGTATCGGGCTGATCCGCCTGCAGCATGCGCCACATCCCTTCGACGTACTCCTTCGCAAAACCCCAGTCGCGCTTTGCGTCGAGGTTGCCGAGCTCCAGCACGTCCTGCTTGCCGAGACGGATGCGGGCCATGGTGTCCGTGATCTTGCGCGTCACGAATTCGCGGCCGCGCAGCGGGGATTCGTGGTTGAACAGAAGACCGCTGCAGCCGAAGATGCCGTAGCTCTCGCGATAATTCACCGTCATCCAGTGCGCGAACAGCTTGGCCACGCCATACGGGCTGCGCGGATAGAACGGCGTGCTTTCGATCTGCGGAATCGCCTGCACCTTGCCGAACATTTCCGACGTGCTCGCCTGATAGAAGCGGATGCCGGGGTTGACGATGCGAATGGCCTCGAGCAGGTTCAGCGCACCGACGCCGGTAATCGACGCGGTCGTGTTCGGCTGCTCGAACGACACGCCGACGAAGCTCTGCGCGGCGAGGTTATAGACTTCCGTCGCCTGGCTCGTCTGCAGCAGGCGGATGTTCGCGCTGAGATCCGTCAGGTCGTACTCGACGAGATGCAGATTCGGATGGCCCATGATGCCGACTTCTTCGATGCGCCAGAAATTCACCGAACTGGTCCGACGGTACGTGCCATACACCTTGTACCCTTTCTCCAGCAGCAGTTGCGCGAGATATGTTCCGTCCTGACCGGTGATGCCGGTAATAATTGCTGTTGCGCTCATCGATACTCTCAAAGATAGTCAGAAAAAGTCTCTGCTTTCAGTCAGTCGGGCTAGCCTCCGGCCTTACCCCGCGGCGACGCCGCCCCCAGTCACTGCACTACTAAACGTCCACCTGCACCCGGCATCGAGCCGGCTGCAAGCGTCCAATCGCCCTGAAAATGGCAATGCCGGCGCGTGACGCACGCGCCGCCTCGTGATGCCGTTCCGGCCAGCCGCTTACCGGAAGGTTTGCACGCCCGTAATAATCGGATATGCCACCGAGAACACGACATTCAGGAATTTCTGCACTTCCGCGATCGGGGCATTCGATACGTACAGCAAATCCTTGTTGTCCATCATGAAGCTCTGCGCGACGAAGAACGAATTCGGATCGCGCAAATTGACCCGATAGACAACCGGCACCTTGCCGTCCGCGGTCGTCCGCACCGGCGAGGTCGGCCAGTCAAGCGCGCTGGCGTCCTCCAGACGGAAAACGAATACCCCTTGCGCATCGGAGCGCGAATCCTGCAGCCCGCCCGCGCGTGCGAGTGCCTGGGCAAGCGTGATCCCTTGCGCCTCGAAATTGATTTCCTGGTTCTTGCCCGTCGCACCGAGCGCCATGAAGCTGTATGGCTGGAACAACGCGGTGACGACGTCGCCCGCATGCAGTGGAATGTTTTGCCGCGGATCGCGGATCACGGTCTCGAGCGGCATCGACACGACCTTGGTGCCGCGCGTGACCTGAATCGTGACCTTGTCGATCGGCTGACGCACCCCGCCCGCGCCCGCCAGCGCGTCGAGCAGGCGCTCTCCGCGAGCGGTCAGCGGCAGACGGTTGCTGGTCGTCACATCCCCGACGACCGTCGCGTACGACGTCGCGTTGCGGGCCAGCTTCACCAGAACCTGGGGATCGTGCGCAATATTGCGCAGCCGTGCCGTGATGTCCCGCTGCAGTTGCGCCGGCGTGCGTCCCGCCGCCTTCAACTGTCCCGCGAACGGCACGTTGATCGACCCGTCGCCATCGATCGTCTGGTCCGGCAGCACCGTCACGCGTGCGTTGCTCGGGCCGGCCTTGACGTCCGCCTGCGCGGCGCCGAACAGGGTCGCGGGCGGTGCCTCCCAGATCGATACCTCGATCGTGTCGCCCACGCCCAACTGCTGCTGGAATTCGGTTCCGCCGCCCAGCACCGTCGCAAAACTCGACGTGCCGCGCTCGGCGAACAACTTGCGGGCAATCTGATCCGTCACATCCACGATCTGGATGCCCTCCGGATTCGCACTGCTCGCGGATTGCTCGATCTGCGAACGACTCGGCCCGGATGTCGGAATACTCGAGCATCCGGCAAGCAAAGCCACCCCAAGGACGCACCCTACCAATAATGATCTGCTTGACGAAAGCCGCATGTATTGCAAAATCGAGATATGAATTTGCCGCGAATTGTCGCATGTTGTCGGCTGGAATGGCGCGTCTCACGAAAAATATATGAGATACGCAACAAATCCGCCACGCGGCCGCCCGAGCCTAGCAGAAGGTCATTGCATTTCCGTGTCACGGACCTTTCACGACGCTGCCGGACGCCCGGCCCGCCTTCGCGCCTGACAGGATCGAACGAGAGCCAATCACCCCGGATTAGCTAATGTCGCGAATTACTGCCGACGTGCACCATCCTCGGCGAGAGCCGCTTCTTGGCCGTTTTATCGGTACAGCACAAGACTTCCAGTGGGCACCAGCCAGACAAAGTCTTACGAAGACTCGTCCCGTTTATAACGTTTGCTTGACGAAAGCCGCTCTTATTTCAAAAATCGAGATAAGAATTTTCCGAGAATTGTCGCATGTTGTCGGCTAGAATGGCGCGTCTCAAAAAAAATATATGAGATAAGCAACGGGATCCGGCACGCAACCGCCCTAGTTCAGGCAAAAGACCATTCCACCTCTGTGTCACAGATCTTTCTCGACGTCACGCGACTCCTGACTCGCCTCCGCGCTGGACAGCATCCAACGGGAGTCGATCGCGTCGGCTTGGCTTATGTCGAGAATTATTGTTCGCGTGCACGCGCCGTCCTCAGCGAACGCGGCTTCTCCGTCGTGTTATCGGCGCAGGACTCGCGGCGGTTGTTCGAGCAACTGGTTTCGGGATCCGCGCGCCCGCCCGCACTTCCGGCACTCGTGCTGCGCGCGTGCGCCAGCGGCGCCGGTCTCGGCAAAATGCCCGGCATCCTGCTTCATACCAGCCACAACGGCATGGAATATCCGCGCTATTACACGGCGATGAAGCGGCGCGGGATTCGTTCGGTATTCATGGTTCACGATCTGATCCCGCTCACGCATGCCGAATATTGCCGCCCCGGTGTCGAAGCGACCCATCGCGTGCGCATCCACACCGCGTTCAAGCATGCCGATGGCCTGATCGCCAACTCGCAGGCCACGTTCGACTCGATCGTCGACGAAGCGCAACGATCGGGCTTGCCGTCACCGCCCTGCACGGTGGCGCCGCTCGCACCGGGGCCCATACCGCGCCGGGGTGCGCCGCGCCCGCTCGACGCCCGCTACTTCGTGATGCTCGGCACGATCGAGCCGCGCAAGAATCACTGGCTGATCCTGCATGTGTGGCGTCGGCTGGTCGAGCAGTTCGGCAACGCCGCGCCCAAGCTCGTGATCATCGGGCGGCGCGGCTGGGAATGCGAGAACGTCGTTGACATGCTGGAGCGCAGCCGTCCGCTGCGCGACGCGGTCATCGAGGAATCGAACTGCCCGGACGAGCGGCTGAGCGCATGGCTCGAGCACGCGCAGGCATTGCTTTTTCCTTCTTTCGTCGAAGGCTACGGCATGCCTTTGATCGAAGCCCTCGACCAGCGGATTCCCGTGCTCGCGAGCGACCTGCCCGTCTTTCACGAGATAGCCGGCGATCTTCCCGATTATCTGGATCCGCTCGACGGCATGGGCTGGTTCGAACGAATCCTTGCCTACGCCGGGCTCGACAGTACCGAGCGCGCAACCCAGCTCGCCCGACTCGGGCAGTTTCGCGCGCCGACCTGGGCCGACCACTTCACGCGTGTCGACGCATTCCTGGCCTCGCTCACGTAGATGACGTCCACGCTGCCGCCCTCCGTTCCCGCCGCCATGCCGACCGACGCGCGTTCGCGTGGCGACGCCGCGACCGTCCAGCCGGGGCGCACGGCCGTTCCCGGCCACACCGCGCCGCGACACCTCGGCCGCACCGGGCAACACGGGCCCATCTGGGCAACCCCGCGTCGCGGCCACGCCGCGCTGTCGTGGTTCGAACTTCCGTCCGGCGATGACGACGCGCTGATCGCCACCCTCGATGCAGCGTTGCGAAGCCGCGCCGCGGCCGGATCGGCCGACGATATCGCGCGCCTGATGGCTCGAGTCGTCGACGTCGGCGCGACCGGCGGGCGGCACCGGCATGCGCCCTGCCCATCGGAACTGCTCGGGCCAGGTGATCGCACCCGCGTGCTGCTGATCGACGAGCGTGCCCGGGCGCCTCGGGTCGGCGGGAGCGTCGCGCATCGCCGCGGTGCCGCGTTCGCGGAAATGGCCGACGCTGCGCGCGCGGCCCATCCCGACGCGGAATTCTGGCTCGCGCGTTCGAGCGATGGCGGCACCGGCCGCTGGCTATCGACCGTTGCACGATCGCTGCCGCCCGGCCTGCGTACGGCGCCAGGCGACGGCGCGTTGCCGGCCATGCTGCGCCACGTCGACCACGTCTACGTGCTCGATGCGTCGGAAGGCATGCTCGCCTTGCTCGCAAATCGTCGCGTGCATGTATTTGGCAATCCGTATTACGCGGGCTGGGGCCTCACCCGCGATGCCAGGACACTGACCGGACGCAGCACACGACCCAGCATCGCGGCGCTGTTCGACTGCGTCTACCTGCAACTCGCCCGTTATCGGGATCCGGTCACGCATCGATCCGGCACGCTCGATGCCTTGCTCGACCTGATCGAACTCCAGCGCGACGTCCGGCGGCGTTATGCCGATTTGCGGACCGTCGCCTGCGTCGGCATTCAGTGGTGGAAGCGCGGGTTCGTCACACCGTTCGCCACGGCGGGCGGCGGCACCCTGCGCTGGCCCCGCACCGCAGCGGAAGTCGCGACGCACGAGCACGCGCTGCTGTGGGGATCACGCGACAGCAAGGGGCTGCCGCCCGGCGTCGATGCCGTGCGGATCGAAGACGGCTTCCTGCATTCGCACGGACTCGGTTCGGACATGATCGCGCCGCGCAGCCAGATCGTCGATCGCACCAGCCTTTACTTCGACGCCAGTCGCCCCAGCGACCTGACGGCGATCCTGAACGACACGGACTTCGGCGACGCCGAACTCGCGCGCGCGGCCGCGTTGCGCCACCAGATCGTGTCCGCCGGCCTGACGAAGTACAACCTCGGACGCCGCCCCCCGGCGTGGCAAGCACCGCCGGGCGCCACGGTGGCCCTGGTCATCGGCCAGGTCGCGGACGACGCATCGATCCGTCTCGGCACCGGAGCGATCCAGACGGCAGACGCGCTTCTCGACGCCGTACGGGCGAAGCGCCCTCATGCGTACATCGTCTACAAACCGCATCCGGACGTCCTGTCGGGCAATCGGCGCGGGCTGGTCGACGCAGGCAGCCTGGCCGATGTCGTCGACCGCGATGCCGACCTGCTGTCGCTCATCGAAGTCGCGCACGAAGTCCATACGCTGTCCTCGCTCGCGGGTTTCGACGCGTTGCTGCGCGGCAAGCCGGTCTCGACCTACGGCCTGCCGTTCTACGCGGGCTGGGGACTGACGGACGACGCAATCACCCCGCAGCCATGGCGTCGACGCACGTTGACGCTGGACATGCTGACGGCAGGCGCCCTGATCCGCTATCCGCTGTACTGGGACTGGCAGCTTCGGCTCTACACCACACCGGAAGCCGTCGCGGCGCAACTGGCGGCCGGCGCCCGGCGGGCATCGGGTCGCCTCCACGGTGATCGCCTCCGGCCGCTCCAGAAAGCCGGGCGCTGGATCCGCAACGTGCTCCAGCACATCCTGCGCGACGCACGGGAGCGCGCATGAACTGATCCGCGCCCCGCATCCGTGCGGCATGCATGTCGATTCGAATCCATCTTACGTTCGTCAAGAGTTAGGGAGTTACCACGATGCACATTTGTCCAGTCATCCTGTGTGGCGGCAGCGGCACTCGCCTTTGGCCCATGTCGCGCGGCGGCTATCCGAAGCAGTATCTCAAGCTGACCAGCGACAACTCGCTGGTCCAGCAAACCGCGCTGCGCCTGCGTAACCTCCAGGGTGCATCGGCGCCCATCATCGTCACCAACAACGATCAGCGTTTCCTGGTCGCGGAACAACTCCGCCAGGTCAACATCACGCCGTCGTCGATCGTGCTCGAGCCGGTCGGCCGCAACACCGCGCCCGCCATTGCGATCGCCGCGCTGCTCGCGATGCACGACTCGCCCGATGCGTTGCTGCTGGTACTGCCGTCGGACCACGTCATCCTCAACGAGCCGGCATTCATCGCAGCGGCCAACGAAGCGAAAATGATCGCGGCCGACAAGCATCTCGTCACTTTCGGGATCACGCCGACCGAAGCGCACACCGGGTTCGGCTACATCCGTCGCGGCACGGCCATTGCCGACGGCAAGCAGGTCTACAAGGTCGACGCATTCGTCGAAAAGCCCGACATGCCGACTGCCGAGCGCTTCGTCGCCGACGGCAACTATTACTGGAACAGCGGCATGTTCATGCTGAAGGCGTCCACGTACATCGAGGAACTGCATCGCCATGCGCCCGAGATCGCCCGCCAGGCGGAACTCGCGTTCGCGTCGGCCAAGCGTGACAACGATTTTCTCCGTCTCGACGCCGACGTGTTCGCGGCCGTCCCCAACGTCTCGATCGACTACGCGGTGATGGAAAAGACCGAACGCGCCGCCGTCGTCACCGCTGCCGACCTCGGCTGGAACGACATCGGCTCGTGGAGCGCGCTCGCGGAAATCGCGGACGCCGACGAGAACGGCAACACGCTCATCGGCGACATCTTCACCGACGCCGTCGAGAATTCGTATATCCGCGCGGAACACCGGATGGTTGCCGCGATCGGCCTCGACAACATCGTTATCGTGGAAACCGCCGACGCCGTACTGGTCGCGCATCGCGACAAGGCCCAGGACGTCAAGAAAATCGTCGAATGGCTGAATGCCTCCGGCCGCCACGAATCGGTCACGCATCGCCGCGTCGTCCGCCCGTGGGGCTCCTATGAAGGCATCGACCAGGGTGACCGCTTCCAGGTCAAGCGCATCATCGTGAACCCCGGCGCGCAGCTGAGCCTGCAGATGCACCACCATCGCGCCGAGCACTGGATCGTCGTCAAGGGCACCGCGATGGTCACGAACGGCAACAAGGAAATCATCCTGACGGAAAACCAGTCGACCTACATTCCGCTCGGCGAGACGCATCGACTGAAGAACCCCGGCAAGATTCCGCTCGAACTGATCGAAGTCCAGTCGGGTGCGTATCTCGGTGAGGACGACATCGTCCGTTTCGAAGACACCTACGGCCGCGCTGCGTCGTAAGCAACGCGACTTCCGGTTCGCGCGCCACCGCCGGCCTCGATCCGACACCCGCCAACGGGCAGTACGCGCAAGCGTCCTGCCCGTTTTTCATTACGTCAAGCAACGTAAAGCCGGTTGCCCGGCCCGCACAGGTCAGGTTATAAAAGCGCCACCCACCCCGGTGCATGCGCCGCCCTTTTTACTCTTGACTTCGGAGAACGCATGATCGATCTCGCCACCGCCCAGCAATTCCTGATGACCCGCGGCCTCGACTTCGGCCTCAACCTCCTTGCCGCGATCGTACTGTGGTTCATCGGCCGCTGGGCAATCCGCATCGGTACCCGCCTGCTCGGCAAGGTCGTCCGCCGCAGCGGCAAGGTCGACCCGACGCTGACCGATTACCTGACCTCCGTCGTCGGCGTGCTGCTGACGGTCCTGCTGATCCTCGCGATCCTGCAGGTCTTCGGCGTGCAGACGACCTCGTTCGCCGCCCTGCTCGCCGGCCTCGGCCTCGCGATCGGCACGGCCTGGGGCGGCCTGCTCGCGCACTTCGCCGCCGGCGTGTTCATGCAGGTGCTGCGCCCGTTCAAGATCGGCGACGTCATCAACGCGGGCGGCGTCACCGGCACGGTGAAGGAGCTCGGCCTGTTCGGCACGACGATCATCACGCCCGACAACATCGTGACGATCGTCGGCAACAACAAGATCTTCTCGGACAACATCGCGAACTACAGCGCGACGTCGCATCGTCGCGTCGACCTGACCGCGAAGATCGCCAACGGCGTCGATGCGGTCGATGCAATCAACCGCCTGAAAGCGTCGATCCAGCAGATCCCGAACGTGCTGACCAACCCGGCGCCGGACGTCGGCGTGTTCCAGTTCACGCCGGAAGGCCCGTTGCTGTTCGTGCGCCCGTCAACGGCACCCGAGAACTACTGGCAGGTGTACTGCGACACCAACCGCGTGATCCTCGAGACGTTCCGCGACGCGCAATACCCGACGCCCGAAACCCCGGTCTCGCATCGCAGCGCGTAACGAGCGCGGCGGACGAAAAAAAAGCGTGGCAAATTGAATTGCCACGCTTTTTTATTGCTCGAAACAGAACCGGATACGCGCCCGCTCAGCGCCCGCCCGTCTTCTGCGTATCGTTCGACTGCCGCCCGCGCACGAGCTTCCACACCGCGCCGAGCGCGACTGGCACGATCGCCGCACCGATCCCGACCAGCACGATCACGTTCAGGTACTGCCGGATGAACGGGATGTTGCCGAAGAAATAACCGAGCAGCACGAGCAGCAGCACCCAGACCAGCGCACCGATCACGTTGAAGAGCTGGAAGCGCGCGGCGCTCATCGACGACGCGCCCGCGACGAACGGCGCGAACGTACGCACGACCGGGATGAAACGCGCGAGCACGATCGTCTTGCCGCCGTGCTTGTCGTAGAACGAGTGTGTCTTCTGCAGCGCGGCGCGGTCGAGGAAGCGCTCGAGCACCGGGATATGCGTATTGAACACCTTCGGGCCGACCCAGCGGCCGATCAGGTAGTTCACGGTGTTGCCGGCAATCGCCGCGACGAGCAGCAGCACGATCAGCGCGCCGACGTTCATTTCGCCCGTCGCCGCGAACGCGCCGCCGATGAACAGCAGCGAATCGCCGGGCAGGAACGGGAACACGACGAGCCCCGTCTCGCAGAACACGATCAGGAACAGCACGAGATAGACCCATGCGCCGTACTGCCGGATGAAATCGCCGAGGAATGCGTCGATATGCAGAACCAGATTGACGAAATGAAGCAGCGTATCCAAATGCGATTCCTCGAAGGCGAAAGGGCCGGAACGGCCAGAAAAGGCGGAAGCGCCCGCCGGCCAAGGCGCAGCGCGTGTACCGGACCCATGATACCGAAACTACCTTAAGGCTCCGTGAAAAAACGTAACGGTTCGTCGCCCCGGCACGTATCCGCCGCCTCGCTATAATTCGGCCATGTCCGATATCACCGAAACGGCCGCGGGCGCCGCGCCCGCCCCGACTCCGCGCCCGCTGCGCGCGATCCAGCCCCTGCCCGACCAGCTGATCAGCCAGATCGCGGCCGGCGAGGTCGTCGAACGCCCGGCGTCGGTCGTCAAGGAACTGCTCGAGAACGCGATGGACGCCGGCGCAACGACGCTGCGCATCGTGCTCGAAGAAGGCGGCGTCAAGCGCATCTCGATCACCGACGACGGTTGCGGCATTCCGCCCGACGAACTGGCGCTCGCGCTGATGCGCCACGCAACCAGCAAGATCCGCTCGCTCGAGGAGCTCGAGGCGGTCGCGACGCTCGGGTTCCGCGGCGAAGCGCTCGCATCGATCGCGTCGGTCGCCGAGATGTCGATCACGAGCCGCACGGCCGATGCCGCGCATGCGATGAAGATCGACGCGCAGACGGGCGTGCTGTCGCCCGCCGCCGGCTCGACCGGCACGACGATCGAGGTGCGCGAGCTGTACTTCAACACGCCTGCGCGGCGCAAGTTCCTGAAGAGCGAGCAGACCGAGTTCGGCCACTGCCTGGAAATGATCCGCCGCGCGGCGCTCGCACGGCCGGACGTCGCGATCTCGGTACTGCACAACGGCAAGGCCGTCGAGCACTGGAATGCGACCGAACCCGCGCAGCGCGTCGCGAAGATCCTCGGCGACAGCTTCGCGACCGCACACCTGCCGCTCGACGAGCAGGCCGGCCCGCTCGCCGTCTACGGCTGCGCAGGGCTGCCGACCGCGAGCCGCGGGCGCGCCGACCAGCAGTACTTCTTCGTCAACGGCCGCTTCGTGCGCGACAAGCTGCTGACGCACGCGGTGCGCGCAGCCTACGAGGACGTGCTGCACGGAGACCGCTACCCGTCGTACGTGCTGTTCCTCGACCTGCCGCCCGAAGCCGTCGACGTGAACGTGCATCCGTCGAAGATCGAGGTACGGTTCCGCGATTCGCGCTCGATCCACCAGTACGTGTTCCACGCGGTCCAGCGCGCACTCGCGCGCCACGCGGGCGCGTCGCCGGAAACCACCGCGGGCGGCCATGCCGCGCATCTCGAACCCGCGCCGCGCGGGCCCGCATCGTTCCTGGACACGCCCCTCGGCCAGGGCCAGGCCACCGGTGGCGGCTTCTCGTCGCCGTCGTCGTCCGCGTCGTCGACGGGCAACACCTGGATGCGCCAGGCGCGGATGACGCAAGGCACGCTGCCCGTCGCGCAGCCGCTCGCGCTCTACGATGCGCTGTTCGGCCGCAAGGACACGGGCGCGGGCACGCCGGACGGCACGACCACGCTCGCCCGCGATTCGGCCGACGCGCCGGGCGCGCCGCTGCCGGGCTTCTCCGCATCGCCGATCGCCGCGAGCACGCACGACGAGCAGCCGCTCGGCTTCGCGCTCGGCCAGATCCACGGCATCTACGTGCTCGCGCAAAACGCGCACGGGCTCGTGATCGTCGACATGCACGCGGCGCACGAGCGGATCCTGTACGAACAGTTCAAGAACGCGCTCGCCGATCGCTCGGTCGCGGTGCAGTCGCTGCTGCTGCCGGTATCGATGACGGCCACGCCGATCGAAATCGGTACCGTCGAGGAAGAACGCGACACGCTCGAATCGCTCGGCTTCGATCTCGCGGTGCTGTCACCGACGACGCTCGCGATCCGCGCGGTGCCCGCGCTGCTGAAGGATGCCGACCTGCAGTCGCTCGCGCGCGCGGTGCTCGCCGACCTGCATGCGTTCGGCGGCTCGCGCGTGCTCACCGAGCGACAGCACGAATTGCTCGGCACGCTCGCGTGCCACCACGCGGTGCGCGCGAACCGGCGCCTGACGCTCGACGAGATGAACGCGCTGCTGCGCCAGATGGAGGCGACCGAACGCGCGGACCAGTGCAATCACGGCCGGCCGACGTGGTATCAGCTCACGCTGAACGATCTCGACCGCCTGTTCATGCGCGGCCAATGAGCGTCTCACCGCACTCCCGCCCGACGACGATCGCCTGCCTGCTCGGCCCCACCGCCTCGGGCAAGACGGCCGCGGCGCTGGCGCTCGCCGCGCGCCGCCCGATCGAGATCGTCAGCGTCGATTCGGCGCTCGTCTACCGCGACATGGATATCGGCACCGCGAAACCGACGCGCGAAGAACGCGCGAGCGTGCCGCATCACCTGATCGACATCATCGACCCGGCCGACGCGTATTCGGCCGCGGATTTCCGCGCGGACACGCTGCGCCTGATCGGCGAGATCGTCGCGCGCGGCCGCACGCCGCTGCTCGCGGGCGGCACGATGCTGTACTACAAGGCGCTGACGCAGGGGCTCAACGACCTGCCGTCCGCGGATCCGGCCGTGCGCGCGCAACTCGATGCCGACGCCGCGCGCGACGGCTGGCCCGCGCTGCATGCGCGGCTCGCGCAGGTCGATCCCGATACGGCCGCGCGGCTCGCGCCGAACGATTCGCAGCGAATCCAGCGCGCCCTAGAGATCTTCATGCTGAGCGGGCAACCGATGTCGGTGCTGCTGGCCGCGCCGCCGCGCGCGGACGATGCGGCCACCGCGTACCGCTTCGTGCCGGTCGCGCTCGAACCGTCGGATCGCGCGGTACTGCACGCGCGGATCGAACAACGCTTCGACGCGATGCTCGACGCGGGCTTCATCGACGAAGTCGAGCGGCTGCGCCGGCGCGACGACCTTCATCCCGACCTGCCGTCGATGCGTTGCGTCGGTTACCGGCAGGCATGGGAATACCTCGACGGCGACGCCGACTACCGGACGATGCGCGACAAGGGCATCTTCGCGACGCGCCAGCTCTGCAAGCGCCAGCTCACGTGGCTGCGCGCGATGCCGGAGCGGATCGTCGTCGACTGCATTGCACCGGACTCGACCGCCCGCGCGCTCGATGCGCTCGAACGCGTGCTCGACGGCCGCACGCCGGGCTGAGCGGACGAACGGCAGCCGGCGTCAGCCGCGCCGGCGCGCCGCCAGACCCGCACGGGCACCTTCGACGATCAACGCGACGCCGCGCTCGAACGCTTCGTCGCCGCCGCGCTCGCGCAACGCGGCCCAGCCCTTCGCGAGCAGCGGATACTCGGCCGCATCCGGCAGCGGCGCTTCGGCGTCACCGTCCGGCTCCGCCTGCTCTTCCAGCACCCACCCGACCACGAAGCGGCCGAGCGCATACATCACGTCGACCGCTTCATCCGGCGCGAAGCCCGCGTCGGCGAGCAGCGCGACCTTGCGTTCGATCGAACTGAAATGCAGCGCGCGCGGCCGCGTCCCGGCGTGCAGGCGCGCGCCGTCGCGATAGGCCAGCAGCGCGCGGCGGAAACTGCGCGCATTCTCGGCGAGCCACGTATCCCATGCTTCACCCGTCCGCGGCAGCGACGCGTCGTGGCGCTCGAGCATGATCGCTTCGGCCATCGCGTCGAGCAGCTCGGCCTTGTTCCGGAAATGCCAGTAAAGCGTCGGCGACTGCACGCCGAGCCGCTCGGCGAGCCGCCGCGTCGACAATCCGTCGATACCGACTTCATCGAGCAATTCGAGCGCCGCGCGCAATACCGTGTCGCGCGTCAGCCGCGCGCCTGTGTCCTTCATCTCTATCACCGATAGGGAAACTATGGAATAATCACCACTCTATCATCGATAGAGAGCCGCACTCTTGAATCCGTCCCTGATTGCCATCCTGGCCACGGTCCTGCTCGACGCGATCGGCGTCGGGATCGTGATGCCGATCCTGCCCGGGCTGCTGCGCTCGCTCGCCGACGCGGGCAGCATCGACACGCACTATGGCGTACTGCTTGCGCTGTACGCGTTCGCGCAATTCCTGTGCGCACCGCTGCTCGGCGCGCTGAGCGACCGTTTCGGCCGCCGGCCCGTGCTGCTCGTGTCGCTCGCCGGCGCCGCGCTCGACTACCTGCTGATGGCGCTCGCGCCGACGCTCGCCTGGCTCTACGCGGGGCGGCTGATCGCGGGCATCACGGGCGCGAACGTCGCGGTAGCGACCGCGTACGTGACCGACGTCACGGCCGAACCCGATCGCGCCAAGCGCTTCGGCCAGCTCGGCGCGATGATGGGCATCGGCTTCATCGCGGGCCCGCTGATCGGCGGGTTGCTCGGTGCGCTGCACCTGCGCGCGCCGTTCGTCGCGGCCGCGCTTCTCAATGCGCTCAATCTCGCGCTCGTCTGGCGCGCGCTGCCGGAATCGCGGCCGCGTGCGGCCCGCGAAGGCCGCGCGGTCGCCGCGTTCAACCCGTTCGCGAGCCTGCGCCGGCTGAGCGGCGCGCCCGCGCTCGCGCCCCTGGTCGGCATCTACGTGATCGTGGCGCTGGTGTCGCAGGCGCCCGCGACGCTGTGGATCCTGTACGGCCAGGAGCATTTCGGCTGGTCGACGCCGATCGCGGGGCTGTCGCTCGCCGGCTACGGCGCGTGCCACGCGCTCGCGCAGGCATTCGCGATCGGGCCGCTGATCGCACGGCTCGGCGAGCGCCGCGCGCTCGCGCTGGGCCTCGCGGGCGACGCGCTCGGCCTTGTGGCGATCGCGTTCGCGACCGCCGCATGGGTGCCGTTCGCACTGCTGCCGCTGTTCGCGGCGGGCGGCATGACGTTGCCGGCGCTGCAGGCGATGCTCGCGCGGCAGGTCGACGATGCGCGCCAGGGCGAATTGCAGGGCACGCTCGCGAGCGTGGCCAGCCTGATCGGCGTCGCGGGGCCGCTGGTCATCACCGCGACCTATGCGGCGACACGCTCGACGTGGCCGGGGCTCGTGTGGGCCGCGGCCGCGCTGCTCTATCTGCTCGTGCCGCCGTTGCTGGCCGGCGCGCGTCCGGCGGGCGCGCCGCGGCCGTCGGCATGAGCGACGGCGGGCGCCGCCGCGCTCAGTGCGCGAGCGTCACGAGATTCGCATCGCGCACGAGCTGCCAGCGGCCGTCGGCCTTGCGGAAGATCGTCAGCGTATGCCCCGAACGGCGGATCGTGTCGCCGCCCGGCGGTGTCGCGTCGATTTCGAGGAAATTGCGCATGTACGCCCAGTCGCTCATCACGCGCAGTTCGTCGATCCGGTAGCGGCCGTCGACCTTCGGCGCGTGCTCCGCACCCGCGTTCGCATCACGCGATGCCGCCGCGAACGCCGCCTTGTCGAACGGCGGCTTGCCGGCCACCATGAAGATCGCGTCGTCGGCGATCAGGTCGAGCACGGTCGCCAGATCGCCGCGCCGGCTCGACACGAACCAGTTTTCCACGAGCTCGCGGATCGCGCGTTCGTCTTCGGTCATCGTCGTCCCTCCTTCATCGGCGCCGCGCGGCGCCCGAAAAAAAAGCCGCCCGGATCGACTCCGGGCGGCTTTTCCTGCTGCATCTGCTGCGGGCGGCGCGTCAGACCACGACCGTCTGCGCCTCGCCTTCGCGGGTCGCACGCACGGTGCCGATCTTCCACACTTGTTCACCGGCGGCGGTCAGGTCGGCGATCGCTGCGTCGGCATCGGCCGCCGCGACGATCACGGCCATGCCGATCCCGCAGTTGAACACGCGGTGCATTTCCGCGTCGGCGACGCCGCCGTGCTCCTGCAGCCACTTGAACAGCGGCGGCAGCGGCCATGCGTTCTGGTCGAGCTCGGCGGTGAGGCCTTCGCGCAGCACGCGCGGAATGTTCTCGACGAGGCCGCCGCCCGTGATGTGCGCCATGCCCTTCACCGACAGCTTCTGCATCAGTGCGAGCAGCGGCTTCACGTAGATGCGCGTCGGTGCCATCAGCGCGTCGGCGAGCGAACGTCCGTGGAAATCGGCCGACAGGTCCGGGTTTGCACGCTCGATGATCTTGCGCACGAGCGAGAAGCCGTTCGAGTGGATGCCGCTCGATGCGAGGCCCAGCACCACGTCGCCTTCGGCGATCGTGCTGCCGTCGATGATCTTGCTCTTCTCGACCGCGCCGACTGCGAAGCCGGCCAGGTCGTATTCGCCGTCCGGGTACATGCCCGGCATTTCGGCCGTTTCACCGCCGATCAGCGCGCAGCCCGACAGTTCGCAGCCTTGCGCGATGCCCTTGACGACCGTCGCGGCCGTGTCGACGTCGAGCTTGCCGCACGCGAAGTAGTCGAGGAAGAACAGCGGCTCGGCGCCCTGCACGAGGATGTCGTTCACGCTCATCGCGACGAGATCCTGGCCGACGGTGTCGTGTTTGTTCAGATGAAACGCCAGCTTGAGCTTGGTGCCCACGCCGTCGGTGCCCGACACGAGCACGGGCTCGCGATACTTCTTCGGCACTTCGAACAGCGCGCCGAACCCGCCGATGCCGCCGAGCACGCCGTCGCGCAGGGTTTTCTTCGCAAAAGGCTTGATCTTGTCGATGAGCGCGTCGCCCGCGTCGATGTCGACGCCTGCGTCGCGATAGGACAGACCCTGAGCGTCAGGAGCGGATTTCGGAGGATTCATGGGGGAATGCGAGAAGGTCGGTAAAATGCGATTTTACCCGAAGCCGGCCGGTTGGCCGGAATTCCCAGCACCGAATCGTCAGGGATTGCATCTTGGTCAACACGTCCCCGTTTTCAACGCCCAGCGAACCGCGCCGAAACCGGCACGGCGCCGTGCGTACGGTCGCGCGTGCAGCCAGCGGAGCCGCATTCCCCGGCGCGTGCCCGGCGTACGGCACGCGTTTTTTCAACCGACCCGCATTGTGACTGTTGTGTCCCGTCAACTGACGCTCGATCTCGGCACGCCGCCGCCCGCCACGTTCGACAACTTCATCATGAACGAGGAGAACGACGAGCTCATCTCGCGCCTGCAGAAGCTCGACCTCGCGCTCGCGGCGGGCCCCGTGCCGGACCGTTCGTTCTACATCTGGGGCGAGCCCGGCAGCGGCCGCACCCACCTGCTGCAGGCGCTCGTGAGCGACGCGTCGTACGGCTATGCGCGCTATCTGACGCCGCAGAGCCCGCTCGGCGCGTTCACCTTCGACCCGCGCATCGGCATCTACGCGATCGACGACTGCGACCGGATGACCGACACGCAGCAGGTCGCGCTGTTCAACCTGTTCAACGAGGTCCGCGCGCATCCGTCGAGCGCGTTCGTCGCGGCGGGCCCCGCGGCGCCGCTCGCGCTCGACGTGCGCGAGGATCTCCGCACGCGCCTCGGCTGGGGGCTCGTGTTCCACCTGTCGCCGCCGTCCGACGCCGGCAAGATCGCCGTGCTCAAGCTCGCCGCGAAGGAGCGCGGGATCGCGCTCACCGACGACATCGCCGCCTACCTGCTGACCCATTTCCGCCGCGACATGCCGAGCCTGATGGCGCTGCTCGACGCGCTCGACCGCTTCTCGCTCGAGCAGAAACGCGCCGTCACGCTGCCGTTGCTGCGCCGAATGCTGGCGCGTCCCGGCGACGACATCACACCACCGGGCACGGGCCCGAACCGCTTCGAGTAAAATGCGCTTCCATGACTAATCTGGCACTCTTTGACCTCGATCACACGCTGATCCCGACCGATAGCGACCACGAATGGGGTCGCTTCATGGTGAAGCTCGGCATCGTCGACGCGGAAAGCTTCTCGCGTCAGAACGATCAGTTCTTCGCCGACTACAAGGCCGGCAAGCTCGACATCCACGCGTACCTCACGGCGATGCTCACGCCGCTCGCGAAGTATTCGCGCGCGCAGCTCGCCGACTGGCACGAGCAATACATGTACGAGGTGATCCGTCCCGCGATGACGCCCGCCGCGCTCGAGCTGGTGCGCAAGCACCTCGATGCGGGCGACCTGTGCTGCGTCGTGACGGCCACCAACGAATTCATCACGCGCCCGATCGCCACCGCATTCGGCGTCGACACGCTGATCGCGTGCGAGGTCGAAACGACCGACGGGCATCCCGATTCACCGTACACGGGCCGGCCGACCGGCACGCCGAGCTATCGCGAAGGCAAGATCGTGCGTACCGAGGCGTGGCTCGCGTCACTCGGCAAGCACTGGGACGACTTCGCGCACAGCTATTTCTACAGCGACTCGCACAACGACATCCCGTTGCTCGAGAAAGTCACCGACCCGATCGCGACCAACCCTGACGACACGCTGCGCGCGCATGCAAGCAACCGCGGCTGGCGTATCCTCGATCTCTTCTGAACGTCGTGATCAAAAAATTCATTCGCAAGCTGCTCGGTCAGGACGAATCCGAGCAAACACCTCCCGCAGCGGCCCCGGCCGACGAAGCGGCCCCTGCTGCCCCGCGCCCCTCGAAGGGCACCCGCGGCGGCGGCGCGAAAAAACCGCGCAGCAACCATGAGCCGACCATCGTGCCGGCCAGCGTGCACGGGATCGATCCATCGCTGATCTCGAAGAATGCCGTGCGCGTGACCGACACGCTGCAGCAGGCGGGTTTTCGTGCGTTCATCGTCGGCGGCGCGGTGCGCGACCTGCTGTTCGGCATCGCGCCGAAGGACTTCGACGTCGCGACCGACGCGACGCCGACCGAGGTGCAGCGCCTGTTCCGCCGCGCGCGCCTGATCGGCCGCCGCTTCCAGATCGTCCACGTGCAGTTCGGCCAGGAACTGATCGAGGTGTCGACGTTCCGCGCGCTGGTCGACGCGCCGCCCGAGGCTGCCGCCGCGGCCGAGCCGCCGAAGCGCCTGAAGCGCGACGAACTCGATCGCCGCACGCACGCGGTCGACGCGAGCGGCCGCGTGCTGCGCGACAACGTGTGGGGCGAGCAGCATGAAGATGCCGCGCGCCGCGACTTCACGATCAACGCGATGTACTATGACCCGTCGACGCAGACGGTGCTCGATTACCACGACGGGATGGCCGACATGCGCGCCCGCCTGTTGCGGATGATCGGCGACCCGGCTACCCGGTTCCGCGAGGATCCGGTGCGGATGCTGCGCGTCGTGCGCTTCGCGGCGAAGCTCGGTTTCGAGATCGAGCCGCATACGCGCGAGCCGATCAACGCGCTGGCCGACCTGATCAACAACGTGCCGGCCGCACGCCTGTTCGACGAAATGCTGAAGCTGCTGCTGTCGGGCCACGCGCTCGCGTGCCTGACGCGGCTGCGCAAGGAAGGCCTGCACCACGGGCTGCTGCCGCTCCTCGACGTCGTGCTCGAACAGCCGCAAGGCGAGAAGTTCATCACGCTCGCGCTGAACAACACCGATGCGCGCGTGCGCGCCGGCAAGCCGGTGTCGCCGGGCTTCCTGTTCGCGACGCTGCTGTGGCACGACATGCGCCAGCGCTTCGAGCAATACACGGCCGAAGGCGAAATCCCGGTGCCGGCGCTCCATCGCGCGATGGACGACGTGCTCGACATGCAGACCGAGAAACTCGCGATCCACAAGCGTTATTCGGCCGACATGCGCGAGATCTGGGGCTTGCAGTTGCGCCTCGAAAAACGCTCGGGCCGCAGCGCGATGAGGCTGCTGGAACACCAAAGGTTTAGAGCGGGGTATGATTTCCTCCTGTTACGCTGCGAATCCGGCGAGCTCGATGCGGATGTCGGACAGTGGTGGACGGATTTCATCGAAGGCGACGCGGCCGCTCGCGAGGCATTGCTCACGCAAGGCGGCTCGAAGGAAAAATCGCCCCGCAAGCGGCGCCGCCGCGGCGGCGTGCGAAACCGCAAGCCGGGTGAAGGTGCCGCCGAGCAGGCACCGGACACCGCGGGCGGTTCCGACGATTGACGCGCTCGTCGGCGAACGACGTAGGAAGTGATGCCATGACGGTTGCATATATCGGACTGGGGGCGAATCTCGGCGATGCGCGCCAGACCCTGAAGGACGCGGTGGTGTGCCTCGCGCAGCAGCGCACCATCTCGATCCTCGGCAAATCGAGCCTGTATCGCACGGCGCCCTTCGAAGCGGGCGGCGACGATTACTACAACTGCGTCGTCAAGCTCGACACGACGCTCTCGGCCCGTGAGCTGCTGGCGCTCTGCCAGAAGATCGAACATCACTTCGGGCGCGAGCGCCCGTATCGCAACGCGCCGCGCACGCTCGATCTCGACATCCTGCTGTTCGGCGCCGACTCGATCGACGAACCCGACCTGATCGTCCCGCACCCGCGCCTCACCGACCGCGCGTTCGCGCTCGTGCCGCTCGTCGAGATCGATCCGGCGCTCGATATCCCCGCGCGCGGCCGTGCCGACGCCTTTCTCGCCGCCGTCGCGGACCAGCGCGTCGAGAAGGTGCAGACCTGCCAGTGCCTGATGCAGAAGGCGCTCGCGGCCGGCGAAGACACCGACAAGAACCGCTGCCGATGAACTCGACTCCGCTGACCGTCACCGCGCCCGACTTGCGCGCCCCGCACCGCTATCTCGTGATCGAAGGCCCGATCGGCGTCGGCAAGACGTCGCTCGCGCGCCTGCTCGCCGAGCGCTGGTCGATGCAGACGCTGCTCGAACGCCCGCAGGACAACCTGTTCCTCGAACGCTTCTATCGCGACACCGCGCGCTACGCGCTGCCCGTGCAGCTGTCGTTCGCGCTGCAGCGCGCGCAGCAGGCGCGCGAGCTGATCGGTGCACTCGAAACGGGCCGCCCCGTCGTCGCCGATTTCATGCCGCAGAAGAACGACATCTTCGCGCGGCTGAACCTGCCGGAAGACGAATGGCAGCTCTATCGCTCGGTCGCGACGCACGTGGACGTGCCGCAGGCGCCGTCGCCCGACCTCGTCGTCTATCTGCAGGCCAGCCCCGAAGTGCTGTTCTCGCGCATCCAGAAGCGCGGGCTGCCGATGGAGCTGCAGATCAGCGACGCGTACCTGCGCTCGCTCGTCGACGCGTACAACGAATTCTTCTACCACTACGACCGCACCCCGGTGCTGACGGTCGCCGCGGAACACCTGAACCCGCTGGACTCCCCCGAAGACCTTGCCCTGCTGGTCGAGCGCATCGAGACGATGCGCGGCCGCAAGGAATTCTTCGTCAAGGGCGAGACGACGCGCTGACGCGTCCCGCCTGACGTTCTTCACCTATCGACCCGGATTTCCCCATGACCTATCTCCAGGAATCGAGCCGGCCTGCCGTGACGGTACCCAAGCTGCAGGCAATGCGCGACGCCGGCGAGAAGATCGCGATGCTCACCTGCTACGACGCGAGCTTTTCCGCGCTGCTCGATCGCGCGGGCACCGACGTGCTGCTGATCGGCGATTCGCTCGGCAACGTGCTGCAGGGCCACACGACCACGCTGCCGGTGTCGCTCGACGACATCGCATATCACACGGCCTGTGTCGCACGCGCGCAGCCGCGCGCGCTCGTCGTCGCCGATCTGCCGTTCGGCACGTACGGCACGCCGGCCGAGGCATTCGCGAACTCGGTCAAGCTGATGCGCGCGGGCGCGCAGATGGTCAAGCTCGAAGGCGGCGAATGGCTGGCCGATACGATCCGCTTCCTCGTCGAACGCTCGGTGCCCGTGTGCGCGCACCTCGGCCTCACGCCGCAATCGGTGCATGCGTTCGGCGGCTTCAAGGTGCAGGGCAAGACCGAAGCGGGCGCCGCGCAGCTGCTGCGCGATGCGCGCGCGATCGAGGACGCGGGCGCGCAGCTCGTCGTGCTTGAAGCGGTGCCGACGCTCGTCGCGTCCGAAGTCACGCACATGCTGAAGATTCCGACGATCGGCATCGGCGCGGGCGTCGACTGCTCGGGGCAGGTGCTCGTGCTGCACGACATGCTCGGCGTTTTCCCCGGCAAGCGGCCGCGCTTCGTGAAGGACTTCATGCAGGGTCAGCCGAACATCCAGGCGGCCGTCGAAGCCTACGTGAGCGCGGTGAAGGACCACACGTTCCCCGGGCCGGAACACTCGTTCTGACGCGGGGCTGGCGGCGGGTTCGCCGGCATCTGGATGTGAAAAAGCGCGGCACCCTTTGCGGGGCGCCGCGCTTTTTGTTTGCACGCAGCATCGGTGAAACGCTTCGCGGCACCGGCGCAAGCGCGATGCCCGATCCGTCACGTCATCACTTCAATACCGCGTCGAGCGCGCCACGCAACGCATTGGTCAGCAGCAGCGCCTGCGCGCGTGCAAGATCGTCACAGGTCACGACGCGCTCCGTCGCACCGAACGCGCGATCGTCGAGCAGCACGCCGCGCATCACGCCCGGCAGCACGCCGGACGCCAGCGGCGGCGTCACCCACTGACCGTCGAGTTTCACGAACAGGTTCGTGCGCCCGCCTTCCGTCACCTCGCCGCGCTCGTTGACGAACAGCATGTCGAAACCGCCGAGCGCCTCCGCCGCCTGCCACGCGCGGTCGTATTCGGCACGGCGCGTGGTCTTGTGCAGCAGCAGCGCATCGCTCGCGCGGGTCGGCGCGAAGCCGTGCGCCGACGCCAGCAGCACGCCGACCGGCCCCGCCGGCAACGGCTTGAGCGGCGCCGCAACGATCTCGACCGTGCCGTCCTTCGCAAGCGAGAGCTTCATTCGGTAGGCCCCGTCGCCATCGAGCGCCGCGCAGCGCACGTCGATCTCGCGGCGCAACGCATCGGCGTCGAAGCGGAAGCCGAGCGTATCCGCGCTGCGCTGCAGCCGCGCAAGATGACGATCGAGATGCCGGATGCCGTCCGCTCGCGTGGCGGCGGTCGTTTCGAACAACTGGAAGCCGGGATCGGCGTCCGTCAGGAATCGCGCTTTCAATTCGCACTCCGCATATTCGTCGGCCGCGACGCTGTCGAGCACGATACCCGCACCAACGCCCATCGTGCCCCGGCGCCGGCCGGCAGTTGCCGTTGCCGGATCGCGTGCTTCGAATTCCGTGCCGGCCGCATCAAGCGTCAACGTACGGATCGCGACCGACAGGCAGAAATCGCCGCAACCTGCCGCACGCTCGTCGCGCGCGACGGAATCGGCGCCATCCGGCGGCGCGTCGAGCCAGCCGATCGCGCCCGTATAGAGCCCGCGCGGCGTCGTCTCGATCGCGTCAATCAGCTGCATCGTCCGGTACTTCGGCGCGCCCGTGATCGATCCGCACGGAAACAGCGCGCGCAGCATCTGCGCGAACGTCGTGCCGGCGCGCCAGCCGGCCTCGACCGTCGACGTCATCTGCCACACCGACGCATACGGCTCGACGGAGAACAGCGCCGGCACGCGGACCGTACCGGTGCGCGCGATCCGCGACACGTCGTTGCGCAGCAGGTCGACGATCATCACGTTTTCCGCGCGGTTCTTCGGATCGCTCGCGAGGAACGCGGCAGCCGCCGCATCTTCGCGGGGATCAACCGAACGCGGCGCGGTGCCCTTCATCGGCCGTGCGCGCAGCACGTCGCCGTGCTTCTCGACGAACAGCTCGGGCGAGCACGACACGACCCACGCGCCGCCGGGCAGCGCGATCAGCGCGCCGTACCGCACCGGCTGGCGCGCGCGCAGCCGCCGGTACAGCGCGAGCGGCGTGCCGAACACGTCGAAATTCAGCCGGTACGTGTAGTTGATCTGATACGAATCGCCCGCGCGCAGCGCGTCGTGCACCGCGTCGATCGCCGCGTCGAACGCATCGCGCGACACGCTCTTCGCGACATGCGCGACGCCCGCGATCGACGGCGTGCCGCCGCCGTCCTGCTGCGCGAGCCATGCGTCGACTTCGTCGCGCGACAGGCGCTCGCAACGCGCGTACAACAAAAAGCGCAGCGGGGCATCGCCCGGCTGCGCTCGTTGCAGGTTGCGTCCGAATGCGTAATCGCCGACGACGACCGCATGCAGCCCGTCGCGCAGATCCTGCGCAACCGCCGCGTCGACTTCGTCGAGCCGCGCCGGGTCCGTGCACACGCGTTCGTGCACGAAACCCGAATACAAACGACTCGACCGCGCGGACGCGGTCGAGTCGCAATCGTCCAAGAGCGCGAACGACGCGCTCTCGTTACCTTCAGTCATGCTGTTACTCGAAGAAGCTCTTCACCCGGTCGAACCAGCTCTTGCTCTGCGGGCTGTGACGCGCGCCGCCCTCGGCCAGCGACTTCTCGAACTGCTTGAGCAGGTCGCGCTGGTGGTCGGTCAGCTTCACGGGCGTCTCGACCTGCACATGCACGTACAGATCGCCCGCGATGCTCGAACGCAGCCCCTTGATACCCTTGCCGCGCAGGCGGAACGTCTTGCCCGACTGCGTGCCTTCCGGCACCGGGAACGACGCACGGCCGGCCAGCGTCGGCACCTCGATCTCGCCGCCGAGCGCGGCGGTCGTGAACGGGATCGGCATCTGGCAGTGGAGATCGTCGCCGTCGCGCTCGAACACCGAGTGCGGCTTGATGTGGATCTCGACATACAGGTCGCCCGGCGGCCCGCCGTTGATGCCCGGCTCGCCGTTGCCGGCCGAGCGGATCCGCATCCCGTCGTCGATCCCGGCCGGGATCTTCACTTCGAGCGTCTTGGTTTCCTTCACCTTGCCCGACCCGTGGCAGTGCACGCACGGCTCGGGGATGTAGGTGCCGGTGCCATGGCACTTCGGGCAGGTCTGCTGGATGCTGAAGAAGCCCTGCGACATGCGCACCGTGCCCTGGCCATGACAGGTCGGGCAGGTTTCCGGCTTCGTGCCGGGCTTCGCGCCCGACCCGTGGCAGACCTCGCACGACACCCAGCTCGGCACGCGAATTTGCGTGTCGTAGCCGTGCGCGGCCTGCTCGAGCGTGATTTCCATGCTGTAGCGCAGGTCGGCGCCGCGATACACCTGCGGGCCGCCGCGGCCGCCGCGTGCGGCGCCGCCCGCGGCCTGGCCGAAGATGTCGCCGAAGATGTCGCCGAACGCATCCGCGAAGCCGCCGAAGCCCTGTGCGCCCGCACCACCCATGTTCGGATCGACGCCCGCGTGGCCGTACTGGTCGTACGCGGCCCGCTTCTGGCTGTCCGACAGCATTTCATAGGCTTCCTTCACCTCCTTGAAATGCTCTTCCGCATCCTTGCTGTCCGGATTACGGTCAGGGTGATACTTCATCGCAAGCTTGCGATATGCCTTCTTGATTTCGTCGTCGCCCGCATTCTTCGCGACGCCCAGAACCTCGTAGTAATCCCGTTTCGCCATATCGATTCACTGTGCCGCCACGCATCGCGCACGCGGCGGCTCCTTTCGCCTGCAGTAAAGTCTCTCGACTCGTCTGGCGCTGCAGCCGTCCGCGGACGGCTCGCGCAGCACCCGCCAAAAAACAAATGTGCCCGGAGGGCCGCGAAGCCCGCCAGGCGTGGAGTCGATCCGGCCATCCGGAAGGAAAGACAGACCGCTTTTCAGCCGCTGGTCAGTCGCGCCGCGCGCGTTTCCGCGCGCGGCGTGCGGTGCCATTGCAACCCGGCTTAGTCCTTCTTCACTTCCTTGAACTCGGCGTCGACGACGTCGTCGGCAGCCTGCTGCGCGCCACCCGCGTGGGCCGCACCTTCCGCTGCACCAGCGCCGGCGGCAGCACCCGCCTGCTGAGCCTGCATGTCGGCGTACATCTTCTCGCCGAGCTTCTGCGAGACCTTGCCGAGCTCCTCGACCTTCGCGTCGATCGTTGCCTTGTCGGCCGACGTGTCCTTCAGCACTTCCTCGAGCGACTTCAGCGACGCTTCGATCGCTTCCTTCTCGCCCGCGTCCAGCTTGTCGCCGTACTCGGTGAGCGCCTTCTTCGTGCTGTGGACCAGCGCGTCGCCCTGGTTGCGCGAATCGGCCAGCTCGCGCAGCTTGTGGTCTTCCGCTGCGTTCGCTTCCGCGTCCTTGATCATCTGGTCGATTTCAGCCTCGGACAGACCCGAGTTGGCCTTGATCGTGATCCTGTTTTCCTTGCCGGTCGCCTTGTCCTTCGCGCCGACGTGCAGGATGCCGTTCGCGTCGATGTCGAAGCTCACTTCGATCTGCGGCACGCCGCGCGGTGCGGGCGGGATGCCTTCGAGGTTGAACTCGCCGAGCAGCTTGTTGCCGGCCGCCATTTCGCGTTCGCCCTGGAACACCTTGATCGTCACGGCGCCCTGGTTGTCGTCCGCCGTCGAATACACTTGCGCGTGCTTCGTCGGGATCGTCGTGTTCTTGCTGATCATCTTCGTCATCACGCCGCCGAGCGTCTCGATGCCGAGCGACAGCGGGGTCACGTCGAGCAGCAGCACGTCCTTGCGGTCGCCCGACAGGACCTGGCCCTGGATCGCCGCGCCAACCGCGACGGCTTCGTCCGGGTTCACGTCACGACGCGGATCCTTGCCGAAGAACTCCTTCACCTTCTCCAGGACCTTCGGCATGCGGGTCTGGCCGCCGACCAGAATCACGTCGTCGATGTCCGACACCTTGACGCCTGCGTCCTTGATCGCGATGCGGCACGGTTCGATCGTGCGCTCGACGAGGTCCTCGACCAGCGCTTCCAGCTTCGCGCGGGTGATCTTCAGGTTCAAGTGCTTCGGGCCCGACGCGTCCGCCGTGATGTACGGCAGGTTGATTTCGGTCTGCTGGCTCGACGACAGCTCGATCTTCGCCTTTTCAGCAGCTTCCTTCAGGCGTTGCAGCGCGAGCACGTCCTTCGACAGGTCGACGCCCTGCTCCTTCTTGAACTCGCCGATGATGTAATCGATGATGCGCTGGTCGAAATCTTCGCCGCCGAGGAACGTGTCGCCGTTGGTCGACAGCACTTCGAACTGCATTTCGCCGTCGACGTCCGCGATCTCGATGATCGACACGTCGAACGTACCGCCGCCGAGGTCATACACGGCGATCTTGCGGTCGCCCTTCTCGACCTTGTCGAGGCCGAACGCGAGCGCAGCTGCCGTCGGCTCGTTGATGATCCGCTTGACTTCGAGGCCCGCGATGCGGCCGGCGTCCTTGGTCGCCTGGCGCTGGCTGTCGTTGAAGTACGCCGGCACCGTGATCACGGCTTCCGTGACCGGCTCGCCGAGGTAGTCTTCGGCCGTCTTCTTCATCTTGCGCAGCACTTCCGCCGAAACCTGCGGCGGCGCGAGCTTTTCGCCGTGCGCTTCGACCCATGCATCGCCGTTGTCGGCTTTGACGATGCTGTACGGCATCAGGCCGATGTCCTTCTGGACTTCCTTCTCTTCGAAGCGGCGGCCGATCAGGCGCTTCACCGCGAACAGCGTGTTCTTCGGGTTGGTCACCGACTGACGCTTGGCCGGCGCGCCGACGAGCACTTCGTTGTCGTCCATGTAGGCGATGATCGACGGCGTGGTGCGCGTGCCTTCCGAGTTCTCGATGACCTTGACCTGGTTGCCTTCCATGATGGCGACGCACGAGTTCGTGGTGCCGAGGTCAATACCGATGATCTTTCCCATTTTTTCCTAATCTCCAGAAATGCTTGATTGCTGCGCGAAACGCCGCGTTTTTGGGCGGTTTCACGCGCCAGAATTCAACTCTGCTCCCGACATGCGTCCGTCCGGCCCGTTTTCAAGACCCGACAAGCGATGCGGATATTAAATTTTTTCAATCGCCGCCGGCCGCCGGATCGCCGGCCGCCACCGCGATCTTCGCGCGCGCCGCCGAAACGGCCGCCTGGAACTGCGCGAGGCCATGCCAGCCCGTCGCACGGCCGAGACGCTTGCCGCGGTGGAAGAAGAACCACGTCGGCACGCCGTGCAGCCCGAAGCGGTGCCCCAGCTGATGGTGTTCGTACACGTTGCAATGGAACCACTTCAGATCCAGCGCGCGGATCGCGTCGGGCCGGGCGAGCATCGCCTTCTTCGCGATCTCGCAGTTGAAGCAGTCGACGCCCCAGAAGAACACCACCGCGAGCGCATCGCCCGCGCCGTCGATACCCGCGTCGAACGTGTCGGCAGCCAGCGGCTGCATGTCGAACACGTCGAACGCGGCCGGATCGACGCCGGCGGCAGCCATCGCGACGGCCTTACTTCGGCTGCGCGACGGTGACGAGCGCCGGGCGCAGCACGCGGTCGGCGATCGTATAGCCCTTTTGCAGCACCGCGACGACGGTGTTCGGTTCCTGCTCGGCCGGCACCATCGAAATCGCCTGGTGCTGGTGCGGATCAAACTTCTCGCCGACCGGGTTGATCGCGACGACGCGGCCCTTCTCGAGCGCGCTCGTCAGCTGGCGCAGCGTCAGCTCGACGCCTTCGCGCACCTTCGCGATGTCGCCGGACGTATCGCTGACGGCCGCTTCCAGGCTGTCCAGCACCGGCAGCAGGTGCTCCGCGAAGCTTTCGATCGCGAACTTGTGCGCCTTCGAGACGTCATCCTGCGCGCGACGGCGCACGTTCTCGGTCTCGGCCTTGGCCCGCAGGAAGCTCTCCTGCAGCTCGGCGACCTTGGCTTGAGCCTCCGCGAGCGCCGCGTCGGCGGCTTCGGCGGCGGGAGTGGCGCCTTGCGCCGCCTGCTTCTCGCTGCCGATGTCTTCGGCCGATTGGGGTGCCGGGTTCTCTTGCGTGTTTTCCATGTCGCTGAAAGTCGATTAGAGGTTGAAGCCAAATCGGTCACCGCCGGACCGTATACCCGGCGGTACCGCACATTGCTGGTGCAAATAAGGGCGAAAACTACAATTTCAAGAGGGTTATTCGCCGGCATTCGCCATTGCCGCGAAACAACCGCGCGTCCTGCCGGTGCATGCGTCGCAGCGTTCGCCGGATCGGGAGAAACGGCCTGTAACAACGCTTACCTGGCAAGTACTAGCTGCGCACAACGCCGCTGCACTACACTCCACTCAAGCGTCGGAAAAGCGTGTTTACCCTAAGCTGACCGTCGCCTTACATCCACCAGGCGCCTTTTCACCCGTCTTCTCGAGGGGAGTACCGTGAAACTGACCTTTGCGATTTCGGTGGTCGCGCTGGTACTCATTGCCGGCACCACCACCATCTGCCTGTCGGGAGCCGTCACCGATCGCACGACCGAATACGGAAGCGCGCGGGCGACGTTCGACCAGATGTTCAGCTCCCACCAGAAAATCTGTCGATGATGCGCCGGTCGCGCTTCGTCGGCCGGCCGTGCAGCTCGGCCGCCGGCTCGCGATACGTGCGACGCCGCTCCAGTTCGGCGAGCCGCGCGGCCCGCCCCGCTTCCGTTTCCTCGTAAAGCGTCTGCGCGACGCTCGCCGGCCCGCGCACATCGCACACGCCGCGCACGGCAATGTGCCAGACGATGCCGTCCATCGCAATCTCGACCTCGTCGCCGACGCGCACCTCCTTCGCCGGCTTGATCGCGGAACCGCCGATCTTCACGTGCCCCTTGTCGACCGCATCGGTCGCGAGCGAGCGCGTCTTGAAGAACCGGGCTGCCCACAGCCATTTGTCGATGCGCAGCTTCGCGCCCGGTTCCGTGGAAATCTTGTAGTTCATGTCAGCCTCCGCCGGGCCGCCCCAAGGAGGCTGACCGCCTCCCCGGCGCGCAGCGAATGAAATGTGCGCGGGTGTCGTTCCATCTCAGTTCACCGTTTCGGGCTGCGCGGCCTTGACGGGCCAGCCCTGCAGATTCTCGGCGACGATCTCGCCGATCGCGCCGAGCCACGCGGGTGCGCCGTTCAGGCACGGAATGCGGTGGAACGCCTTGCCGCCGCCGGCGAGGAACTCGTCGCGCACTTCCATGCCGATCTCCTCGATCGTCTCCAGGCAATCGGCCGTGAAACCGGGACAGAACACGTCGGCCCGCCGCACGCCTGCCTCGCCGAACTCGCGCAGCGTCGGCGCGGTGTACGGCTGCAGCCATTCGGCCTTGCCGAAGCGCGACTGGAAGGTGACGCGGCATTCGGTCGTCGACAGCCCGAGCGCGGCCATCAGCAGCGCGCCTGTTTGCTGGCACTGGTCGTGATACGGGTCGCCGAGGTCGAGCGTGCGCTTCGGCACGCCGTGAAAGCTCAGCACGAGCTTGTCGCCCGCCGCGAAGTCGGGCCGGCCGTGCTGCGCCCAGTACTGGCGCACCTGCTCGGCAAGCGCGTGGATATAGGCCGGATGGTCGGCGTAGTGCCGCACCGTGCGCACCTCCGGCTGGTTGCGCATGCGCGCGAGCGCGTCGAATGCGGCATCGAACGCGGTGGCCGTGGTCGACGCCGAGTATTGCGGATACATCGGCATCAGCAGCACGCGCTCGACGCCCGAGCGCTTGAACTGCGCGAGCGCGTGCGCAATGTTCGGGCTGCCGTAGCGCATCGCGTAGTCGACGAGCACGTGATAGCCGTTCGACACGAGCAGGTGCCGCACGCCGTCGGTCTGGCGCTCGGTGTGCACGCGCAGCGGCGAGCCCTCCGGCATCCAGACGGCCGCGTATTTCTTCGCGGACGCGCGGCTGCGCAGCGGCAGGATCAGCGTACGCAACAACACCTGCCAGACGACCTGCGGAATTTCGACGACCCGCGGATCCGACAGGAATTCGGCCAGATAGCGCCGTACTGCGCGCGGCGTGGGCGCGTCGGGCGTGCCGAGATTGATCAGCAGCACGCCGATGCGGTGGGCGGCCGCGATGCTCGAAGGCGGCTCAAGATCGAAACGCATGGGCAAGAACGTGCTCGGGGCACGGGACCGGACGGCTCTCAATTATAGCGGGCCGCCCCGTACCGTTCGGCCGACTGTCGGCACGCACGGCGCCGCGGCACGATGACGGGGCGGGATCGGGTGTGCTACTGCTGGCTCAACGTCAGCGACAGCAGGCGCGCGGTGATGTCGACGATCGGAATCACGCGGTTGTACGCCATCCGGGTCGGGCCGATCACGCCGAGCGTGCCGACGATCTGCCCGTTCACCTCGTAAGGCGCGGTGACGACGCTCATTTCCTCGATCGGCACGAGCGTCGATTCGCCGCCGATGAAGATCTGCACGCCCTGGGCGTGGCTCGACACGTCGAGCAGTTGCAGGAGGCCCGTCTTTTGGTCGAACACGTCGAACAGCTTGCGCAGCCGCGCCATGTCGGACGACAAGTCCGCCACCTCGAGCAGGTTGCGCTCGCCGGAAATCAGCACGGTGTCCTCGGTGTCGGGCACCTCGGTGCTGGCCGTCACCGCCAGATGCATCAGCGCGGTCATGTCGCCGCGCAACTGGTCGATCTCGTCGCGCAGGCGGCGGCGCACCTCGTCGAACGACAGGCCGGCGAAATGCGCGTTGATGTAGTTGGACGCCTCGGTGAGTTGCGACGGCGAGTAATCGCGCGGCGTCGCGAGCATCCGGTTCTGCACGTCGCCCTCGGGCGTGACGATGATCAGCAGGATGCGCTTGTCCGACAGCCGCATGAACTCGATCTGCTTGAACACGTGGCTGCGGCGCGGCGTCAGCACGACGCCCGCGAACTGCGACAGGTTCGACAGCACGCTCGCCGCGGCGGCGACCACCCGCTGCTGCGGCTCGCCGGCCTGCAGCGTGTTCTGCACCTGCCGCGCGACGGCCTCGGCGTCGATCGGCGTCTCGACCGTCAGCATCGTGTCGACGAACAGCCGGTAGCCGCGCGGCGTCGGCACGCGGCCGGCCGACGTGTGCGGGCTCGACACGAGGCCGAGTTCCTCCAGGTCGGACATCACGTTGCGGATCGTCGCCGGGCTCAGCTCGAGCCCGGAATAACGGGACAACGTGCGCGATCCGACTGGCTGACCGTCGGCGATATACCGTTCGATCAGGGTTTTCAGGAGGGTTCGTGCGCGAGGATCTAGCATGGTGGAAAATTTTAGCGCAACCGCGCGACCGCGGCGAGTGGCGTCGGCCGCCATTGCGCGGGCCGGCCCGATCCGGCCCCGCCGGTGCACAGCCGGTTCTTTTCGTCAACGAGCTATGGTGTAATGCCGGCATGAAAACCGGTAATCAGTTCAATACTGTCGCGCTCGTCGGCCGGAGCAACACGCCCGGCATCGCCGAGCCGCTCGCCACCCTGGCTGCCAGCCTCGCGAAGCTGGGCTTCGAGGTCGTCTTCGAAGGCGATACCGCGCGCGAGTTCGGCATCACCGGTTACCCGGCGCTCACCCCGGCCGAAATCGGGGCGCGTGCGGACGTGGCGGTCGTGCTGGGCGGCGACGGCACGATGCTCGGCATCGGCCGCCAGCTTGCGCCGTACCGGACGCCGCTGATCGGGATCAACCACGGGCGGCTCGGCTTCATCACGGACATCGCGGCCGCCGACATGCATGCGCTCGTCCCCGTGATGCTGTCGGGCAAGTTCGAGCGCGAGGAGCGCTCGCTGCTCGAGGCGCGGATCATGCGCGACGGCGAACCGATCTACCACGCGATCGCATTCAACGACGTCGTCGTCAACCGCAGCGGCTTCTCCGGGATGGTCGAGCTGCGCGCGTCGGTCGACGGCCGGTACATGTACAACCAGCGTTCGGACGGCCTGATCGTCGCCACGCCGACGGGCTCGACCGCTTATGCGCTGTCGTCGGCCGGCCCGATCCTCCATCCGCAGCTGCAGGGCATCGTGCTCGTGCCGATCGCGCCGCACGCGCTGTCGAACCGGCCGATCGTGCTGCCGGACGACACGAAGATCGCGATCCAGATCGTCGGCGGGCGCGACGTCAACGTGAACTTCGACATGCAGTCGTTCACCTCGCTCGAACTGAACGACACGATCGAGGTGCGCCGCTCGAAGCATACGGTGCCGTTCCTGCACCCGATCGGCTACAGCTACTACACGACGCTGCGCAAGAAGCTGCACTGGAACGAACACGCATCGAACGAAGACGACAAGGCGTCCTGACGCCCCTCCGCCCGACACCATGCTCCGCCACCTCTCGATACGCGACTTCGTCATCGTCGCCGCGCTCGATCTCGAATTCGACAGCGGCTTTTCCGTGTTTTCCGGTGAAACCGGCGCCGGGAAATCGATCCTGATCGACGCCCTCGCGCTCGCACTGGGCGAACGCTCCGACGCGAGCGTCGTGCGCACCGGCTGCGGCCGCGCCGACATCACGGCCGAATTCACGCCGCACGACCGCGTCGTGCGCTGGCTCGACGAACACGCGTTCGACGCCGAGGACACCGTGATGCTGCGCCGCGTGATCGACGCGAACGGCCGTTCGCGCGCGTTCATCAACGGCACCAGCGCGACGCTCGCGCAGCTGCGCGAACTCGGCGAGATGCTCGTCGACATCCACGGCCAGCACGCGCACCAGTTGCTGATGCGGCCCGACGCGCAGCGCGAGCTGTTCGATACGCACGCGGGGCTCGTCGCCGATGCCGCGAACGTCGCGCGCGCGTGGCGCGTCTGGCGCGACGCGACGCAGGCGATCGACGCCGCGAAGGCGCACGAGCGCGAGCTGCAGCTCGAACGCGAAAAGCTCGCGTGGCAGCTCGCCGAGCTCGACAAGCTCGCGCCGCAGGCCGGCGAATGGGATGAGGTCAGCAACGAGCACAAGCGCCTGTCGCATTCGGCGAACCTGATCGAAGGCGTACGGGGCGCGCTCAACGCGCTGTCCGAGGCCGACGACGCGATGCTCGCGCAGCTCGGCGCGATCGTGTCGAAGCTGCGCAGCCTCGCCGACTACGACACCACGCTCGGCGACGCGCTCGCGTCGCTCGAACCGGCCGAGATCCAGCTGCAGGAAGCCGTCTACTCGCTGTCGCACTACGCGCAGCGCGTCGATCTCGATCCCGAGCGGCTCGCGCAGGTCGAAACGCGCCTCGATGCGCTGCACTCGACCGCCCGCAAGTTCCGGCTGCCGCCCGACACGCTGCACGAAGAACATGCGGCGCGGCGCGCCCAGCTCGCCGCGCTCGACGCGGCCGCCGATCTCGGCGCGCTCGAGGCGATCCAGGCCAAGGCGCGGGAAGCCTATCTCGCCGACGCGAAGCATCTGTCCAAGGCGCGAGCACAGGCCGCCAGGGCGCTGGGCACGGCCGTCACGACTGGCATGCAGGAACTGTCGATGGCGGGCGGAAGTTTCGAAGTCTCGCTCGTGCCGCTCGCCGACGGCGGCCCACACGGGCTCGAGCAGGTCGAATTCCGGGTCGCCGGGCACGCCGGCGTGCCGCTGCGGCCGCTCGCGAAAGTCGCGTCGGGCGGCGAGCTCGCGCGGATCAGTCTCGCGCTCGCGGTCATCGCCAGCGCGGCGAGCCCGACGCCGACATTGATCTTCGACGAAGTCGATACGGGGATCGGCGGCGGCGTCGCCGAAGTGGTCGGCCGCCTGCTGCACCAGCTCGGGCGCGACCGTCAGGTGCTGTGCGTGACGCACCTGCCGCAGGTCGCCGCGCGCGGCGACCACCACTTCCAGGTCGCGAAGGGCGCCGACGACCGCGGCGGCACGGTCTCGACGGTCGTCGCACTCGACCGGGCCAACCGGATCGAGGAAGTCGCGCGGATGCTCGGCGGGCTCGAGATCACGGCCACGACGCGCAAGCACGCAAAGGAAATGCTGGCGGCCTGACGCGGCCGTCACGACTCGGCGCCCGGCCATGCAAGGGCCGGGGGCGGACTCGCACGATTCATCCGGCCAGGCCCAGCCCCCGCATGCGGCCCCACGCGCCGCATCGCGCCCGCCCTGCCGCCCGCACGTTACCCCTTGCACTGCTCGTGCATGTTGGCCGCACCGACCGGGCGCCACGCGGCCCACTCGCCGCCCGTGCCGGGCACGTCGCCCAGCACCCACCAGCCGTTGGCCCAGACCTTGCCCGCATGGCTGACCTTCTGGCACGGCTGCGCATAGGTCTGCCTGGGATCCCACGCGGCCACGCCCTCGCCGACCGATGCGTGCACGGTCACGCGGTGGGTCGCGTCGGACGTGCGGCCCAGCGCATCGGTCACCACCAGCCTGAAGTCGTAGCGCCGCTCATCCGCCGCCGTCGGCGCGGTGAACGTCGCGACCGCGCCGGTCTGCACGAGCGGCACGCCGGCCGGCCCCGTCCACGCATAGCTCAGCCCCTTGCCCGTCGACGACTCGCCGGACAGCGTGACGCTCGCGCCGCCGTCGGCCGACGCCGGTCCGCCGATCGCCGCGCGCGGCGGCGCGACGACCTCCTGCGCCTTCACCTTGACGACGTGCGTCGCCTGCGCCGTGTAGTCGTGGTCGTTGGCGACGGTCAAGCGAAACGCGTAGTCGCGGTCCTGCTCGAGTGCCGGCGCAACGAAGCGCAGCTCGGCGCCGTCCGGCTTCGCGTCGATGCCGGCCGGCGCGCTCCATGCGTAGCGCAGATGCTCGCCGCCCGATGACGCGCCCGACAGCACGACCCGCGCGCCCGCGTCCGCCTGCTGCGGGCCCGTGACCACCGCGTTCGGCAGCAGCAGGCCGTCGTTCCTCACCTCGATCACCGCGCCGTCCGGCCCGACCGATTTCACGGTGACGAGCTTGCCCGACAGCGTATCGTGCAACGTGTGCCCGGGCATCAGCGGCGCGTCCTTCATGCCGTCCGCGCTGCCGGGCATCGCATCGACCAGCGTGTTCGTCAGCACGTTGCCGCCGTGCGCAACGGTCCGCACGATCACGCCGTTGACGAACGGATCGCCCGCCTTCCAGTCGTCGAAACCGCGCAGCGGCTGGCGGAACTCGAACCACAGCGTCGAGCCGTCGGTGCGCGCGACCCGGTACGCTTTCGCGCCCGGCGCATCGCCCCACAGCGGGGCAAGCCGGTAGGTGCCGTCGGCGCGAATCTCCGGTACGTCGGCTTCGCCGAGCCAGCCGGCGAACAGCTGGTAGCTCGCCGGATACAGGCGCCGACCGCCGCCCCCCATCGTGTCGGACGGATCGTCGACCTTGCCGGCGCGACATGCGCCGCCGACCTCGACCGTGCCGCCCGGCGTCGGACAATCGACGAGCGAGCCCGGATGCTTCGCGCCGAGGTTGTGGCCGAACTCGTGCGACCACATCCAGTAACCGTGGCCGCTCGCGTTCGACAGGATCCAGTTGCCCGGCGTCGCGGCAAGGCCGCTCCAGCCACAGTTGCTCATTTTCGGCAGGTCGACGAACAGGTAGTCGAATTGGTCCGGGTTCACGCCACGCGCGAGCGCCGCTTTGCGCGCGGCCGTGCGGATCGCGCCCGAATCGCAGGTCGCCGGCCGGTCGCCGAGATTGACGCTGTCGAGCGTTTCGCCGTGAACCGTCAGCTTGCCGCGCGACGCGACCTCGAGATAACGACGCAGCGACGCGTAGTCGTCGCCATCGCCGAACACGGCCTTGCGCACGACGTCGGCATCGGCCGGCTTCGAGTCGTTGAAATGCGTGACCATCAGCAGCACGGATTTATCGCCGGCAAGCGGCCGGGTCGGCAGCGGTTGCGGCAGCGGATAGGTGAACGTCGACGCCGGTGTGAAGCCCGTGCCGGGACGCATCGCCACGTCGCGGTTGTCGGCCGACGCGCTCAGCACTTCGGTTCGGCCCAGATCGCCGCGATACTTGTTGCGCAGCACGATCCTGCCGTCGACGCCGGCGCTGACCTGCCAGGTGCGCATCGACGTGTAGCCGTCTCCGTTGCAGGTCCCCAGCGTGACCCGGCCCGCGTCGCCGTCCGAGTGGGCGCGCAGACAGCGATCGCCTCCCTGCGCGATCGCCGCCCGGTTGCGGATCAGCTGATAACCGCCGCTCTGCTTCTGAAACTGCCAGTCCTGCGCCGCACTGCCATCGCACGCGGCGAAGGCGACCGCGTCGCCGCCCGGTTGCCACGCAAGGCACTGGCCTTCGCCAAGCAACCGGTTCGTGAGCGGGGTCGGCGCCGCATCGGCGGCATGGGCGGCATGGGCGGCATGGGCGGCATGGGCGGCATGGGCGGCAACGGAGAAAAGTCCCGTGACGGCCGCGGACAGCGCCGTCGTGACAAGTGAATGGCGGATCGGTTTCAAAATAGGCTCGAGATCGCTTCGTGCACACGCGGTGCCGGTTGAACGGAAAGCCGCATTTTTTCGATGCCGGCCGTTCCGCTCAAACAATCTCAATCGAATCTCAAAGCCTCGGGTGCGCGGCCCGGACGGCCCGCGCGCCGCCGTCACGCGCCGCCGAACACCCGCTCCCACAACGCCGTCACCGCGGCCCGCTCGCCGGCGACCGTCGCCGGGTCGACCCGCGCCTTTTCCATCCCGTCGAGCCGCAGCTTGTGCTGCAGCTTCCGGTACTTGCGGTAGGCCGCGCCAACCTGCTCGGCCTCGTCCTCGCCCATCAGCCCGAAGCGCGCGACCTCGCGCAGCAGCGCGATGTTGCCGGTATTGCGGATCAGCTCGGCGTCGCTCGACGCGTGCAGCAGCACCCAGTACTGGACGATGAACTCGATGTCGACCATCCCGCCGCGATCGTGCTTCAGGTCGAACAGCTCGGTCTGGTTCGGGTGACCGGCAAACACCTTGCCGCGCATGTCGACGATCTCCTTCGCGAGTACGTTCCCGTCGCGCGGCGTCGTCAGTACCTGATGGCGGATCGCCTCGAAGTCCGCGCCGATCTGCGCGTCGCCCGCGCTGTAGCGGGCGCGCGTCAGCGCCTGGTGCTCCCACACCCACGCGGTATTCGCGGCATCGCCCTCGCGCAACTGGTAACGGCGGAACGCGTCGAGATCGGTGACGAGCAGCCCGGCCTCGCCGTTCGGCCGCAGCCGCAGGTCGATGTCGAACAGCGCGCCCGCACCGGTCGCCGTCGTGAGCCACGTGATGAGCCGCCGCGTGAAGGTCGTGTAGACGTCCGCCGAGCGCTCGTCGGGATCGTCGTACAGGAAGATCAGGTCGAGATCGGATGCATAGCCGAGCTCCTTGCCGCCCAGCTTGCCGTACGCGATCACCGCGAACTTCGGCACGTCGCGATGGCGCTTCGCGAGCTGCGACCAGACGACTTCGATCGTCACGTCGAGCACCGCATCGGCCAGCTCGGACAGCCGGTCGCTCACATGCTCGACCGACAGTTGCCCGGCGAGATCGATCAGCAGGATCCGGAACACCTCCGCGTGCTGCGCATGCCGCAGCAGGTCCATCTGCTGCTCGGGGCCGTCGGCTGCCGCGAGGCGCGCACGCAGCGCATCCTTGAACGCGGGCCAGTCGAACGGGCTCGCGATCGCCTCGTCGTCGAGCAGTTCGTCGAGCAGCTGCGGGTGGCGGATCAGGTAGCCGCCGCCCCAGCGCGTCGCGCCGAGCACCGACAGCACGCGGTCGAGCGCGGCCGGATATTCGGTCAGCAGCGCGAGATAGACGCCGCGCCGGCTGACCGTCTCGAGCAGGTCGAACAGGCGCACGATCGTGTCGTCGCGGCGCGCGGCGTCGATCCGCGGCGCGGCCTCGAGCGCCCGCTGCGCGACGCTGTCGAAGCGCTGCCGGCTCTTTTCCGGCAAGCCCGTGTAGCGCGACGACTGCCAGATCGCGCGCAGCCGCGCGAGCACGGTGGCCGGATCGGCGAAGCCGAGGCCGTCGAGGCGCGCGACCAGCGTGTCGTCCTCGCCGTCGTCGGCCAGCGCGCCGCTCCAGATCCACGCCGCCGCCGTATCGTCGCCCGCCGCGCAAGGGTTGCCGCCCACCTTGTCCGCGAAGATCTGGCGGAACTGCGCCTCGACGAAGGTCCGGTGGTCATCCAGCACCGTCATCAGCGCCGCGTAGTCGGCAAAGCCGAGCGACGCGGCCAGCGCCGCGCGTTCGTCGGGCTCGACCGGCATCGCGTGCGTCTGCGCGTCGTTGCGGTATTGCAGCCGGTGCTCGAGCGTGCGCAGGAAGTTGTAGGCGTCGGTCAGGCGCGCGCGCACGTCCTCGCCGATCAGCCCGCGCGCCTGCGCATGGCGCAGCACCGCGAGCGTCGGCCGCACGCGGAATTCCGCGTCCTGGCCGCCGCGGATCAGCTGGAACACCTGCGCGCTGAATTCGATTTCGCGGATCCCGCCGCGCCCGAGCTTGATGTCATCGGCCTTGTCGGGCCGCATCGACGCGCGGCGCGCGGCTTCCTGCCGGATTTGCTGGTGCAGCGAACGGATCGCGCCGATCACCCCAAAATCGAGATAGCGGCGGTACACGAACGGCTTGACAATCGACTCGAGCTGCGACTCGAGCCGCTGCGCCGCGTCGCTGTCGCCTTCCGATACGAGCCGCCCCTTGATCCATGCATAGCGCTCCCACTCGCGCCCCTGCACGTAGAAATATTCCTCGAGCATCCCGAGGCTGCAGACGAGCGGCCCGGAATCGCCGTTCGGACGCAGCCGCATGTCGACGCGAAACACGTAGCCGTCGGCGGTGACCTCGGACATCACGCCGATCAGGCGCCGGCCGAGCCGCGTGAAGTATTCCTGCGTGGACAGCGGCGCGCGCGCGCCGCCGGTCGTCTCGCCGTCGTCCTCGTAGACGAAGATCAGGTCGATGTCCGACGACACGTTCAGTTCGCGGCCGCCGAGCTTGCCCATCCCGACCACGCCGAGCACGACGCGCTGGCCGTCGGCGCCGCGCGGCTCGCCGTACAGCGCCTCGAGTTCAGCCGACAGCAGCGCGAGCGAGCGCTGCACGGCCACTTCGGCGAGATCGGTCATCGCGCCGGTCACCTCGGCGACGTCCGCCAGCCCGCGCAGGTCGCGCTCCGCGACCGCGCCGAACGCCTCGGCGCGCAGTTGCCGCAGCGCGCGCTTCAGTTGCTCCTCGGTCGGCGCGGCCGCGCCGGCCGGCATCGCGAGCAGTTCGGTGAGGCGCGCGTCGAGCTGCGCGCGGGTGAGCGGCGCGGCGGCCCACGCGGCGACCTGTTCGGCCAGCGCGGGCCGCGCGGCGGCCGCGCGGGCGATATAACGGGAATAGGACGTGCTGATCAGGGCGGAAGCGTCGGTCATCGAGAAGCGGGCCTGGCGGTAAGGCCGGCCGGCGCGGGCAAACGCGTGCGCGCGCCGCTGCCGACAGGCCCCATGGACTCGGCGCGGCATCGCGGGACGCCCGTGCGTCCGTCGCGAAACCGCGCGCCGGAAAGCCCGTGCCGCACTGCCGCAACGGCCGCCGGCACGAACCCGTGTGATACATTTCAACGTCAGTCTGCAAAACTACCATATCGCCGCCCGTCCGCCGCATGTCCGACCGTCAGGAATCCGCCGTAGCTGCGCCCGAAGCGGGACCTCCGAAGCACGATCATCCGGTCCTGCGTCGCGTGTTCAAGGTGACGCTGGCAGTCGGGATCGGCACCTACTTCGTTGCGTCCGGCGCGTTCCTCGGGCTGCGCTATGTGCTGCTGCCCCGCATCGACGAATTCCGCCCGCGCATCGAGCGCCTCGTGTCCGACAAGCTCCACGCGCAGCTTTCGATCGGCAAGCTTTCCCCGAACTGGTCCGGCATGCAGCCGGGCGTCGAACTCACGAACCTGACGATCCGCGGCCGTGACGGCAAGATCGCGCTGTCGGTGCCGCATGCGACCGCCGCGCTGTCGTGGATGTCGCTGCTGCGGCTGTCGCCCGCGCTGTCGAGCCTGATCGTCGACCAGCCCGACCTCGTCGTCGCGCGCGCCGCCGACGGCTCGCTGAGCATCGCGGGCGTCGGCGTGGCGACCACCCACGGCGGCAACGACACGTTCGGTACCTGGCTGCTGAAGCAGGAAGCGATCGTGCTGCGCGGCGGCACGCTGCGCTGGCGCGACGCGCAGCACGACGCGCCGGAGCTCGTGCTGTCGGGCATCCGGATCGCGGTGCTCAACAACGGCCGCGTACACCGGGCCGCACTGCAGGCGCCCGCGAACGGCACGCTGCTGCTCGGCCCGCTCGATTTCCGCGCGCGCTTCACGCACAAGGCGCTCGCGCCGGTCGGCAAGCCGTCCAACTGGACCGGCGACGCGTACCTGTCGACCGGCCCCGTCGATCTGCAGACGCTCGCCCGTTACCTCGACATCCCGCTCACGATCCATGCAGGCCGAATCGACAACGCGATCTGGGCGACCTTCCGCGACGGCCGGCTGCGCTCGGCGGGCGGCGACCTGCAGGGCGCCGACGTCACGCTGCGCGTGCGGCCGACGCAGCCGCGGCTCGACGTGCCGGTGGTCGGATTCGGCTGGGACATGGCAATGGACACGGGGCACGACTACACGCTGCACCTGTCGCGCTTCCATGCGGAACTCGGCCAGCCGCCGCTCGACGACGGCACGCCGCTCGCCCGCTCGCTCGCGCTGTCGACGCTGACGGCCCGTTACCGCGTGCCGACGGCGACCCAGGGGCAGCTGATCAGCGTCGTCGGCGACCGCGTCGATCTCGGCATCCTCAGCGAATTCATTCGCGGCCTGCCGCTGCCTGCACGCCTGCGCAACGAACTGATCAAGATCGACCCGCGCGGGATGATGGCGAACTACCAGATCGAAGTCGAGCGCGCGAAACCCGCGCGGGCCGACCTCGCGGAAGAGGAGCGCCGCACCGGCGCCGCGCCGATCGTCCGCTACCGCTTCCTCGGCGATCTGCAAGGCCTCAGCTTCGCCGCGCAGGAGCCGCCGCCCGGCCTGTCGCCGCGCGGCCATCCGCGCGCCGGCTGGCCGGGCATCGAGAACCTGTGGGGCCGCGTCGACGCGAGCGAGACGGGCGGCACCGCGCATTTCGACACGGTCAACGCGGCCGTCACGGTGCCCGGCGAGTTCGACGAGCCGCGCCTGACGTTCGACCGGCTGCGCGGCAACGTCAAATGGGCGATCACGCCCGCGCCCGGCGACAAGCATGCACGCGTCGACGTGACGCTGCCCGACCTGCTCGTCTCGAACCCCGATGCCGAAATCGCGGTGTCGGGCTCGTACACGAACCCCGGCCACGGCCGCGGCTCGCTCGACCTGCGCGCCGAGTTCGCACGCGCGTCGGTGGCGCGCATTCCGCGCTACCTGCCGACCGGGATGTCCGAGCACCTGCGCGACTATCTCGGCCACGCGCTGCAGGACGGCACGGTGACCAAGGGCGCGTCGATCGTCGCCCGCGGTCCGCTCGAGAAATTCCCGTTCGAACACGAGCCGGACGCCGGCGTGTTCCACATCGTCGCGCCGTTCACCGGCGGTCGCTTCGAGCCAACGCCGTACCCGCCGCGCAAGCTCGCGAACGGCACGCCGAGCGTCTGGCCGGCGCTCGACGGGATCGACGGCAAGTTCGAGCTCGCGCAGAACAAGCTGCGCTTCGACATCGACCGCGCGCACTACAAGCGCGTCGCGCTGACGAAGGTCGCCGGCCGCATCGACGATCTCGGCAATCCGACCCACTCGCCGCTCGTCATCGACGGCCATGCGCAGGGCCCGCTCGCCGACCTGATCGACTACGCGGACAACAGCTCGCTCGGCACGATGAGCGGGCATATCGGCCAGCGGATCGATGCGCAGGGGCCTGCGTCGCTCGGGCTCAAGATCACGATTCCGCAGCACGTCGCGCATCCGCATACGCACATCGAAGGCGCACTCGCGTTCGGCGGCAACACGCTGTCGACCAGCGGCGTGCCGCCGTTGTCGGCGCTGCGCGGCAGCGTCCGGTTCACCGAGGCCGGCGCGTCGCTGCACGACCTGTCGGGGCGCTTCCTCGGTGGCCCGGTGCACGCAAACGGCACCTTCCAGTCGCACGGCCCGTACACGGTGGACGTCGACGGCCGGCTCGCGCTCGACGCCGCGCGCGGCCTGAACCTGCACGGCCCGGCCGCCGCGCTGCTCGAGCACGTGGTCGGCGACGCACCGTACAAGCTCGCCGTACGCGGCGCGCCGGGCCGCCTGCCCGACATCAGCGCGCATTCCGACCTGACGGGCGTCGCACTGAATTTCCCGGCGCCGTTCGCGAAACCGGCCGGCACGCCGATGCCGTTCAGCTTCACGCTGCAGCCGGCGCCGCAGGCGGACGGCAAGCGCCTCGAACACGCCGACCTGACGCTCGGCCCCGTATCCGCGACCTACCTGCTCGATGCGACGCGCGGCCAGCCGCTGCGCGCGGTGCGCGGCGCGATGGGCATCCACCGGATGCCCGACATGCCGCAGGACGGCGTGAGCGCGGCCGTCGACGGCGACGAACTGGACGCCGACGCGTGGCTCGCGCTCGCCCACACGCTGCAGCCCGCGACGCCGCGCGCGCCGGAGCCGCCGGCCGCGCCGCGCGTCGATTTCGCGAGCTTCGCGCCGAAGCGTTTCGCGTTCCACTTCGGCACGCTGAAGCTGCTCAAGCGCAACTGGGAAAACGTGATCGTCGGCGCGTCGCACATCGACGAGCTGTGGCAGGCGAACATCGCGTCGAACCAGGTGTCGGGCTACCTGTCGTGGGCGCCGGGCGGCGGCCACAACGGTGCGGGTGTGCTGAACGCGCGGCTCGCGAAGCTCGTGATCCCGGACAGCGCGCAGCACGACCTCGTCGGCCGCGCGATGAACCTGCCGACGCCGACCGACCGCCCGATGCCATCGATCGACCTGATCGTCGATCAAGTGGTCGCGCGCAATCACGACATCGGCCGTCTGGTCGTCAACGCGCGCAACATCGACGAGGACGGCACGCCCGTGTGGCAGCTCGACAAGCTGGAACTGTCGAACCCGGCCGCGAAGCTGACGGCGACCGGCAACTGGCGCACGTCGCGCCGCGCGCTCGCCGACGAAAACGACGCGCCGCGCCGCACCGTGTTCGACTTCAAGCTCGACATCGACAACGCGGGCGCGCTGCTCGACCGCGTCGGCCTGCCGCGCACGCTCGCGGACGGTCACGGCTCGGTCACGGGCAAGGTCGGCTGGCGCGGCGGCCCGACCGCGCTCGACTTCCCGTCGCTCGGCGGCCAGGTCGCGCTCGACCTCGAACACGGGCAGATCCTGAAAGTCGATCCGGGCGCGGCGAAACTCCTCGGCGTGCTGAGCCTGCAAAGCCTCGCGCGCTTCCTGACGCTGAATTTCCGCGACGTGGTCGGCAAGGGGCTGCCGTTCGACAAGATCACGGGCACCGGCCGGATCTCGAACGGGATCGCGCGCACCGACGACTTCTCGATGACGACGGCGCCCGCGAACGTGACGGTACGCGGCGCGGTCGACCTCGGCCACGAGACGCAGGACCTGCACGCGCACGTCGCACCGAAGATCGGCGCCGGCACGGCGGCGATCGCGGCCGCGATCATCAATCCGCTGCTCGGCGTCGGCGTACTGGCCGCGAACTACGCGCTGTCGGAGACGCTGTCGCACGCGTTCGCGCTCGACTACGCGATCACGGGTTCATGGGCGCACCCGCACATCGAGCGGGTGCGGAGCGATCAGGGTAAGATAAATCACGGTCCCGCCGATGCGGTGAACCAATGAGCCGCGCGTCGAACCGCGCACGGTGCCGGGCCGCACCCCATTTATGACGCAACCGATCCCGCGATGACCGACCACACCCGTTCCGCTACACCCTTTCGGGTTGCCGCGCTGCAGATGGTGAGCACGCCGGACGTCGCGCGCAATCTCGCCGAAGCCCGCCGCCTGATCGCGGAAGCGGCCGGCGAAGGCGCGCAGCTCGTGCTGCTGCCCGAGTATTTCTGCTTCATGGGCCACCGCGACACCGACAAGCTCGCGCTTGCCGAACCCTATCAGGATGGCCCGATCCAGCGCTTCCTCGCGGACACCGCGCGGCGCCACGGCATCTGGGTGATCGGCGGCACGCTGCCGCTGAAGGCGCCCGAGCCCGATCGCGTGCTGAACACCACGCTCGTGTTCGATCCGTCCGGCAACGAAGCCGCGCGCTACGACAAGATCCACCTGTTCAACTTCGAGAAAGGCGACGAGTCGTTCGACGAAGCGCGCACGATCCGTGCGGGCGATACGGTCGTCGCGTTCGACGCGCCGTTCGGGCGGGTCGGCCTGTCGGTCTGTTACGATCTGCGCTTTCCGGAGCTGTATCGCAGGATGGGCGACTGCGCGATGATCGTCGTACCGTCGGCGTTTACGTATACGACGGGCCGTGCGCACTGGGAAACGCTGCTGCGCGCGCGGGCCGTCGAGAACCAGTGCTACGTGCTCGCGGCCGCGCAGGGCGGCAAGCACGAGAACGGCCGGCGCACCTGGGGCCACAGCATGCTGATCGACCCGTGGGGCGAGATCGTCGCGGTCCGCGACGTGGGCGCAAGCGTCGTGCTCGGCGCGATCGATCCGCAGCGTATCGCCGACGTGCGCCAGAGCCTGCCCGCGTGGCGGCACCGCGTGCTGACCTGAATCCGCTTTGCCGCTTGAAACACCGCGCGGCCAACCCATCTGCCCAGAAGCACCCGACAACTTTTTGAGAAATCCCGATATCCGCATGAACATCATCGAACCCGGCATCCGCAACCTCGCGCTGGCGAAGGACATCCTGCTCACGCCGTACGGCCTCGACGAAAGCCTGCTCACGCGCACGATCGCCGACATCTTCACGCATCGCGTCGACTATGCCGACCTGTACTTCCAGGCGACCCGCAGCGAAGCGTGGAGCCTCGAGGAAGGCATCGTCAAGTCGGGCAGCTTCAGCATCGACCAGGGCGTCGGCGTGCGGGCGGTCGCGGGCGACCGCACCGCTTTTGCGTACTCGGACGACCTGTCGCCCGAAGCGATCGCGCAGGCCGCTGCCGCCACCAAGGCGATCGCGGCGGCCGGCGGCGGCCGCCAGAAGATCAAGGCCGCGACGTCGCTGAAGGGCATCTCCGGTCGCGACCTGTACCTGCCGTCCGATCCGCTCGCGTCGCTCGACGCGACGGCCAAGGTCAAGCTGCTCGAGCGCATCGAGCAGATGGCACGCGGGCGCGACCCGCGCGTCACGCAGGTGATGGCGGGCCTCGCCGGCGAATACGACGTCGTGCTCGTCGCGCGCAGCGACGGCGCGCTCGCGGCCGACATCCGCCCGCTCGTGCGCGTGTCGGTCACGGTGATCGCCGAGCAGAACGGCCGCCGCGAGATCGGCTCCAGCGGCGGCGGCGGCCGCTTCGACTACGGCTACTTCACCGATGAAGTGCTGTCGCGCTACGTCGACGACGCCGTGCATGCGGCGCTCGTCAATCTCGACGCACGCCCCGCGCCGGCCGGCGCGATGACGGTCGTGCTCGGGCCGGGCTGGCCGGGCGTGCTGCTGCACGAGGCGATCGGCCACGGCCTCGAAGGCGATTTCAACCGCAAGGGTTCGTCGGCATTCGCCGGCCGGATCGGCGAGCGGGTCGCGGCCAAGGGCGTGACCGTCGTCGACGACGGCACGCTGCCGAACCGCCGCGGGTCGCTGAACATCGACGACGAAGGCAACCCGACGCAGTGCACGACGCTGATCGAGGACGGCATCCTGAAGGGCTACATCCAGGACACGCTGAACGCGCGCCTGATGAAGATGCCGGTCACGGGCAACGCGCGGCGCGAGTCGTATGCGGCGCTGCCGATGCCGCGCATGACGAACACGTACATGCTGAACGGCGACAAGGATCCGCAGGAAATCATCGCGTCGGTGAAGAACGGCCTGTACGCGGTGAACTTCGGCGGCGGCCAGGTCGACATCACGAACGGCAAGTTCGTGTTCTCGGCGTCCGAGGCGTACATGATCGAGAACGGCAAGATCACCTACCCGGTGAAGGGTGCGACGCTGATCGGCAGCGGCCCGGAATCGCTGAAGTACGTGAGCATGATCGGCAACGACATGTCGCTCGACACGGGCGTCGGCGTGTGCGGCAAGGAAGGCCAGAGCGTGCCGGTCGGCGTCGGCCAGCCGACCCTGCGGATCGACAAGATGACGGTTGGCGGTACGGCATAACCGCATCGCGGCGCAGATAATCCGCGCATTTTGAAGAAAACGCGCGGATTTTCCGCATTTTCGACGTTTCCCGGTTGCCAGCCGCACGGCGACGGGGTATAAATTCCGAATCAACTTTTTTTGACGAACTGAATCCCCGTCATGTCCGCCAAGTTTTACTTTTACTTTTTTTGGTATCTCAGACCGCTGGCGGATCGAGAGGGTTGATGGCGCGTAAAGCGCAACCGAAATTCCCGAAAAAACCGCCGGCGAACCCGGCGGTTTTTTTTCGCCCTTCGCCACCCGGTCGCCGCCGCAGCGTCCCGCGGCCCCGACCGACACCACTGAATCGCTTGAATTGATGAATCTGCCGCACGCGCACTGACCGAACGGCGCCCTCAACCGCTTTGCATGGGTCCGGAGTAACCGCTAAAGCGCTAACTCCGGTCGACATAGGAGAAACAGCATGCCCCCGCACAATACCGACGACGTCCGCATTCGCGAACTCAAGGAACTGACGCCGCCCGCCCACCTGATCCGCGAATTCGCGTGCTCCGAAGCCGCGTCCGAGCTGATCTACAACTCGCGCCAGTCGATGCACCGCATCCTGCACGGGATGGACGATCGGCTGATCGTCGTGGTCGGGCCGTGCTCGATCCACGATACGAAGGCGGCGATCGAGTACGCGGGCCGGCTCGTGAAGGAGCGCGAGCGCTTCAAGGGCGAACTGGAAATCGTGATGCGCGTGTACTTCGAGAAGCCGCGCACGACGGTCGGCTGGAAGGGGCTGATCAACGATCCGCACCTCGACAACAGCTTCAAGATCAACGAAGGGCTGCGCACCGCGCGCGAGCTGCTGCTGCAGATCAACGAGATGGGGCTGCCGGCCGCGACCGAATACCTCGACATGATCAGCCCGCAGTACATCGCCGACCTGATCTCGTGGGGCGCGATCGGTGCACGCACGACCGAGTCGCAGGTGCACCGCGAGCTCGCGTCGGGGCTGTCGTGCCCGGTCGGCTTCAAGAACGGCACCGACGGCAACGTGAAGATCGCGGTCGACGCGATCAAGGCCGCGTCGCAGCCGCACCATTTCCTGTCGGTGACGAAGGGTGGCCATTCGGCGATCGTGTCGACGGCCGGCAACGAGGACTGCCACGTGATCCTGCGCGGCGGCAAGGCGCCGAACTACGACGCGGACAGCGTGAACGCCGCGTGCGCGGACATCGGCAAGGCTGGCCTCGCTGCGCGCCTGATGATCGACGCGAGCCACGCGAACAGCTCGAAGAAGCACGAGAACCAGATCCCCGTCTGCGCCGACATCGGCCGCCAGATCGCGGCCGGCGACGCGCGCATCGTCGGCGTGATGATCGAGTCGCACCTCGTCGAAGGCCGTCAGGACCTGAAGGAAGGCTGCGAGCTGACCTATGGCCAGAGCATCACCGACGCGTGCATCGCGTGGGACGACAGCGTGAAGGTGCTCGAAGGCCTCGCGGAATCGGTCAAGGCGCGCCGCGTGACGCGCGGCAGCGGCAACTGATCGCGGCGTCGCAACGAAAAAAGCCCGGCTCGCGCCGGGCTTTTTTATTGGCCGGAAATCGTCCGTCGGCCCATCACTCGAGCGCGCCCGAACCGAAGATCTCGGTATTCACGCGTTCCGGCGCGACGCCGAGCGCGACCAGCGCGTCGCGCTGCGCCTTCATGAACGCGATCGGGCCGCAGATGTAGTAGTCGGCGTCCGGCACCAGCGCGAATGCCTTCACGCGTTCCGGCGTGAGCCGCCCTTCGACGTCGTGGTCGATGCCGGCGCGATCGTTCGGGCCGACCAGTTCGTACAGCACCGTGCGCCTGACGTTCGCATGCTCGCGCGCCGTATCGTTCAGCCAGTCGCGGAACGCATGCACCGCGCCGGAGCGGCAGGCGTGGACGAACCGCACGTCGCGCGTGCTGCCTTCGTCGACCAGCGTCGATGCCATCGACACCATCGGCGTCAGGCCGACGCCGCCCGAGATCAGCACGACCGGCGTCTCGACGCCCCGCTTCAGCGAGAATTCACCCATCGGCGCGGTCGCCTCGACGATCGCACCCTCCTCCACGCCGTCATGCATCAGCGTCGACACCTTGCCGGCCGGGATCGCTTCCGGCGTGCCGGCCTCGCGCTTCACCGAGATGCGCAGCCACTTGCCGTGCGGCGCATCGGACAGGCTGTACTGGCGCGGCTGGTCGACGCCGAGATCGCCGACGAAGCGCTTCACCGTGATGTACTGACCCGGTTCGAAGGTCGGCGCCGTGCCGCCATCGGCCGGGCTCAGGTAGAACGACGTGATCTCGTCGCTCTCGCGCACCTTGCGCGCCACCTTGAACGGACGGAAGCCGCTCCATGCGGCGCCCGCGTACAGGTCGGCCTCGGCGCCGATCAGGATCTGCGCGAGCTGGCCGTACGCGACGCGCCAGGCTTCGAGCGTTTCGGCATCGACCGCGTCGCCGAGCACTTCGACGATCGACGCGAGCAGGTTCTCGCCGACGATCGGGTAGTGCTCGGGGCGGATGTTCAGGCTCGCGTGCTTGTGCGCGATGTGCGATACCGCCCCGCCCAGCGCGCCGAGGTTGTCGATGTTCGCCGCATACGCGTAGACGGCCTTCGCGAGCGTCTCGGGCTGGCTGCCGGTCTTCTGGTGCGTCTGGTTGAACAGGTTCTTCAGTTCCGGATGACGCGCGAACATGCGCTGGTAGAAGTGCTTCGTGATCGTCGTGCCGTGCTCGGCAAGGACGGGGGCGGTGGCCTTCACACGGGCCATCTGGTCAGCGGTGATGTGGGTCATGTTCGTTCTCCGTTAAACATGCACATACGATACATGTTTAAAAAAGGACGTTCCCCGGGCAAATTGTCGCAGTGCGCAAAAAGGGCCGCGGCGCGCTAGCGGACGCGCCCGCGCTCCCACAGCACGTCCGCCCCGCCGCCGGCGCGGTTCAGCACGCGCGCCAGTACGAACAGCAGGTCCGACAGCCGGTTCACGTAACGCCGCGGCGCATCGTTGAGCGTGTCGGTGCGCCCGAGCGCGACGATCGAGCGCTCAGCGCGGCGGCATACGGTCCGGCACACGTGCGCGAGCGACGCCGCGCGCGAACCGGCCGGCAGGATGAATTCCTTCAGCGGCGGCAGCGTCGCGTTGTAGTCGGCGAGCCACTGGTCGAGACGCGCGAGATGCGTGTCGTCGAGCACCGCATGGCCGGGGATGCACAGCTCGCCGCCAAGATCGAACAGGTCGTGCTGGATCGTGACGAGCGCCGTGCGCACGTCGTCCGGCAGCGTCTCGGCGAGCAGCACGCCGAGGTTCGAATTCAGTTCGTCGACGTCGCCGATCGCCGCGATCCGCGCGTCGTCCTTGCCGATGCGCCGTCCGTCGCCGAGGCCGGTGGTGCCGTCGTCGCCGGTGCGCGTGGCGATCTTGCTCAAGCGGTTGCCCATGCGAATCTCCTGTCATGCGCGGCCGCGATGCAGCCCGCTTGGTTTGGAACGCGATTATCGCAGCCCGCGGCGGCGGGCGCAGCGGGCGTTACGGCGTAGAATGAGCCGAAAGTTCGACAAGCAGCCAGGAGACATTCGTGAATCACCCCGCCCCGCCGGCCGTCACGCGCCGCCCGCTGCCCCCCGCCATGCTCGATGCGCTGCGCGCCGCCTTCGGCGAACGCGTATCGACCGCCGACGCGGTCCGCGCCCACCACGGCCGCGACGAATCGCCGTTCGATCCGCAATTGCCCGACGCCGTCGTATTCGCCCGCAGCGCCGACGACGTGCGCGAAGCCGTGTCGCTGTGCTCGCTCTACAGCGTACCGCTGATCCCGTATGGTGCCGGCTCGTCGCTCGAAGGCCACCTGCTCGCGGTGCGCGGCGGCATCTCGCTCGACCTGTCGGAAATGAACCGCGTGCTGTCGATCAACGCCGAAGACCTGACCGTGACGGTCGAGCCGGGCATCACGCGCAAGGCGCTCAACGAAGCGCTGCGCGACACCGGGCTGTTCTTCCCGATCGACCCGGGCGCCGACGCCAGCATCGGCGGGATGACCGCGACCCGCGCATCGGGCACCAACGCCGTGCGCTACGGCACGATGCGCGAGAACGTGCTCGGCTTGACCGCGGTGCTCGCCGACGGCCGCGTCGTGAAAACGGGCTCGCGCGCGCGCAAGTCGTCGGCCGGTTATGACCTCACGCGCCTGTTCGTCGGCTCCGAAGGCACGCTCGGCGTGATCACCGAGATCACGCTGCGCCTGCACCCGCTGCCCGAAGCCGTATCGGCCGCGATCTGCACGTTCCCGACGATGGGCGACGCGGTGCGCACCGTGATCGAGACGATCCAGATCGGCGTGCCGATCGCTCGCGTCGAATTCGTCGATTCGCTCGCCGTGCGCTCGATCAACCGCCACTCGAACCTGACGCTCACCGAAGCGCCGACGTTGTTCTTCGAATTCCACGGCACCGAGGCCTCCGTCAAGGAACAGGCCGAGCTCGTGCAGGCGCTGGCCGGCGAGAACAACGGCCAGGGCTTCGAATGGGCGACCCGCCCCGAAGACCGCAGCCGGCTCTGGGCCGCGCGCCACAACGCGTACTTCGCGATGCTGCAGCTGAAACCCGGCTGCCGCGCGGTGACGACCGACGTCTGCGTGCCGATCTCGCAGCTCGCCGCATGCGTCGAGGAAACCGAAGTCGACCTGCGCGCGTCGTCGCTGCCCTGCCCGATCGTCGGCCACGTCGGCGACGGCAATTTCCACGTCGCGATCCTGATCGACCCCGACAAGCCCGAGGAACTCGCCGAAGCCGAGCACATCAACGACCGGATCGTCGAGCGCGCGCTGCGCCTAGGCGGCACCTGCACGGGCGAGCACGGCGTCGGGCTGCACAAGATGCGCTTCCTGCCGAAGGAGCACGGCGACAACGCGATCGACACGATGCGCGCGATCAAGCTCGCGCTCGATCCGCGCAACCTGATGAATCCCGGCAAGATTTTCACGTGCTGAGACGGCGGCGCGACGTCGCGCCTCCCGCAGGAGACCCCATGAATGCTCCCGTCGAACTGTCGAGCGCGGCACGCGCGCAGCGCCAGCGCGAAGTCGTGCAGGCGCTGATGGCCGTGCTGCCGACGCACTGCCTGCTGTACCGCGACGAAGACACCGCCCCGTACGAATGCGACGGCCTGTCCGCCTACCGCCGCCTGCCGCTCGCGGTCGCGCTGCCCGAAACGGAATCGCAGGTGCAGCGGATCGTGCAGATCTGCCGGCGCATGGAAGTGCCGATCGTGCCGCGCGGCGCGGGCACGAGCCTGTCGGGCGGTGCGCTGCCGATCGCGCTCGGCGTCGTGCTGTCGCTCGCGCGCTTCACGCGCATCGTCGAAGTCGACCCGTACGCGCGCACGGCAACCGTGCAGCCCGGCGTGCGCAACCTCGCGATCTCGGAAGCCGCCGCGCCGTACGGCCTGTATTACGCGCCCGATCCGTCGTCGCAGATCGCGTGCACGATCGGCGGCAACGTCGCGGAAAACTCCGGCGGGGTCCACTGCCTGAAATACGGGCTGACGGTGCACAACGTGATGCGCGTGCGCGCGGTGACGATCGACGGCGAGATCGTCGAGTTCGGCTCGCTCGCGCTCGACATGCCGGGTCTGGACCTGCTCGCCGTGATGATCGGCAGCGAAGGGATGTTCGCGATCGTCACCGAGGTCACGGTGCGGCTGATCCCGAAACCGCAGACCGCGCAGCTCGTGATGGCGAGCTTCGACGACGTGGTCAAGGGCGGCGAGGCCGTCGCGGCGATCATCGCGTCGGGCATCATCCCGGCCGGGCTCGAAATGATGGACAAGCCGGCCACGCAGGCCGTCGAGGCGTTCACGCACGCCGGCTACGACCTCGACGCGAAGGCGATCCTGCTGTGCGAATCGGACGGCACGCCGGAAGAAGTCGCGGAAGAAGTCGTGCGGATGACGGCCGTGCTGCGCGAGCACGGCGCGACACGCATCCAGGTGTCGCGCAACGAACAGGAGCGGCTGCGCTTCTGGTCGGGCCGCAAGAACGCGTTCCCGGCCGCCGGCCGTATTTCCGCCGATTATTACTGCATGGACGGCACCGTGCCGCGCCGCGCGATCGGCCCGCTGCTCGCGCGCATCGAGCAGCTCGAAACGCGCTACGGGCTGCGCTGCATCAACGTATTCCATGCGGGCGACGGCAACATGCATCCGCTGATCCTCTACAACGCGAACGACCCTGACGAGCTGCACCGCGCCGAGCAGTTCGGCGCGGAAATCCTCGAATGCTGCGTGGAATTCGGCGGCAGCGTGACGGGCGAGCACGGCGTCGGCATCGAAAAGCTCAATTCGATGTGCGTACAGTTCTCCCCGCAGGAGCGCGATGCGTTCTTCGCGGTCAAGCGCGCATTCGATCCGGCGGGGCTGCTGAACCCGGACAAGGGCATCCCGACCCGCGCGCGCTGCGCCGAGTACGGTCGCCAGCACGTGCGCGGCGGGCTGCTGCCGCACCCCGACCTGCCGCGCTTCTGAGCGTCGCGCGCGGTGCGCGGCCCGCGCCGGCGGCCGGGCCGCCGCGTACTGCCGTGCCCGCGCGGCCCGTTCGCGCGTCGGCGCGGGCATGCGGTCCGCAATACCCGGCTTAGGGATAGTCGCGATGTGGAATCGCGCCACCCCGGTACAATCGACCGAACAACAAGTCGAGGCAGCAACAGAACATGGAAGAGGACGACATCGTCGCCGGATGGGCCGAACGCGTCCGTGCGGCCAGCGCCGACGGCCGGCCGCTGCGGATTCGCGGCGGCGGCACCAAGGACTGGTACGGCCAGGCGCTCGAGGGCGAAATACTCGACACGCGCGCGTTTCAGGGCATCGTGTCGTACGACCCGGCCGAACTCGTCGTCACGGTCCGCGCGGGCACGCCGCTCGCGCAGCTGGAAACCGTCCTCGCCGAGTGCGGCCAGATGCTGCCGTTCGAGCCACCCCACTTCGGCCGCGCAGCCACCGTCGGCGGCTGCGTCGCGGCGGGCCTCGCGGGCCCGCGCCGTGCCACCTGCGGCGCGCCGCGCGATTTCGTGCTCGGCGTCACGCTGATGAACGGCCGCGGCGAAATGCTGCGCTTCGGCGGGCAGGTCGTGAAGAACGTCGCCGGCTACGACGTGTCGCGGCTGATGGCCGGCGCGCTCGGCACGCTCGGGCTGATGCTCGACCTGTCGATCAAGGTGCTGCCGATGCCGGTCGCCGAAGTCACGCTGAAGTTCGAGATGACCGCCACCGACGCGGTGCGCAAGCTCAACGAATGGGGTGGCCATCCGCTGCCCGTCAGCGCGAGCGCGTGGCGCAACGGCACGCTCGTGCTGCGCCTGTCGGGCGCCGAAGCGGCCGTGAAATCCGCGAAGACGCTGCTCGGCGGCGAAGTCGTCGACGCGGTCGAAGCCGAGCGCTTCTGGGCCGGCCTGCGCGAGCATACCGACCCGTTCTTCAACGGCATCCCGCCCGGTTATGCGCTGTGGCGCCTCGCGCTGCCGTCGATCACCGAACCGATGCACCTGCCGGGCACCCAGCTGATGGAATGGGGCGGCGCGCAGCGCTGGTGGATCACCGACGCCGATGCGCAGACCGTGCGCATGAGCGCGAAGCAGGCCGGCGGCCACGCGACGCTGTTCCGCGCGGGCGACGCCTACGACCGCAGCGCGGGCGTGTTCACGCCGCTTCCCGCCCCGATGATGAAAATCCACCGCGGGCTGAAGGCCGCGTTCGATCCCGCGCGCATCTTCAACCGCGGCCGGCTCTACCCCGATCTCTGAGAGCTCGATGCAAACGAACCTCGCCGATTTCATCCGCAACACGCCCGACGGCGACGAGGCCGAAGCGATCCTGCGCAAGTGCGTGCATTGCGGGTTCTGCACCGCGACCTGCCCGACCTATCAGCTGCTCGGCGACGAACTCGACGGCCCGCGCGGGCGCATCTACCTGATCAAGCAGCTGGTCGAAGGCGCGAACGTCACGCGCAGCACGCAGCAGCACCTGGACCGCTGCCTCACGTGCCGCAGCTGCGAGACGACCTGCCCGTCGGGCGTCCAGTACGGCCGGCTCGTCGAGATCGGCCGCAAGCATGTCGAGGCGCAAGTGCAGCGCCCCGTGCAGCAGCGTCTCGTGCGCCGCGTGCTCGCGAGCCTCGTGCCCAACGCCGCGCTGTTCTCGCCGATGATGCGGCTCGGCCAGCACGTGCGGCCGCTGCTGCCGAAGCGGCTGCGCGACAAGGTGCCGCCGCGCACGCGGCTGCTCGAATGGCCGCACCGCACGCATACGCGCAAGATGCTGATGCTCGGCGGCTGCGTGCAGCCGTCGATGCTGCCGAACATCAACATCGCGACCGCGCGCGTGCTCGATGCACTCGGCATCGAGACGGTCGTCGCGCCCGACGCGGGTTGCTGCGGCGCGATCCGCCTGCATCTGAACTATCACGACGAAGCGCTCGACGACGCGCGCCGCAACATCGACGCATGGTGGCCCCACGTCGAACAGGGCGCCGAGGCGATCGTGATGAACGCAACGGGCTGCGGCGCGACGGTGCTCGAATACGCGCACCTGCTGCGCGACGATCCGATCTACGCGGAGAAGGCACAGCGCATCGTCGCGCTGACGCGCGACATCTCCGACGTGCTGCTCGCGTTCGAGGCCGAGCTCGCGACACTCGCACGGCGCCGCGCGATCCATACCGTCGCGTACCACCCGCCGTGCACGCTGCAGCACGGCCAGCAGTCGCGCGGCAAGGTCGAGCGCCTGCTCGAAACGCTCGGCATCGACGTGCGGCTGCCGGCCGACAGCCATCTGTGCTGCGGCTCGGCCGGCACCTATTCGCTGACGCAGCCGTCGCTGTCGTACCGGTTGCGCAAGCAGAAGCTGCTGAAGCTGCAGGCGCTCGAACCGCAGATGATCGTCTCCGGCAACATCGGCTGCATCGCGCACCTGCAGAGCGGCACGCAGATTCCGGTCACCCACTGGATCCAGCTCGTCGAGCATTTGCTGTACGGCTAGGCCTCGCGCGCGGCGTCCGTATAATGGACGGATCGATGCGCCGCGTGCCGCGGCGCAGCTGCTTCATGCCCGCTTCCGTGCCTGTCTTCGTGCCCGTCATGTCCGATCTCGCCGCCCGTCTCGAATCCGTTCATCGCCGCATCACCGACGCCGCCCGCGCGGCCGGCCGCGATCCCGCCACGGTGTCGCTGCTCGCCGTCTCGAAGACGTTTCCCGCCGACGACGTGCGCGCCGCGCATGCGGCCGGGCAACGCGCATTCGGCGAAAACTACGTGCAGGAATCGATCGACAAGATCGACGCGCTCGCCGACTTGCGTGCGAACCTCGAATGGCATTTCATCGGGCCGCTGCAATCGAACAAGACGCGCCCGGTCGCCGAGCGCTTCGACTGGGTTCATTCGGTCGACCGGCTGAAGATCGCGCAGCGCCTGTCGGAACAACGCCCCGCGCACCTGCCGCCGCTCAACGTCTGCGTGCAGGTGAACATCAGCGGCGAGGCGTCGAAGAGCGGCGTCGCGCCCGCCGACGTGGCCGAGGTCGCGCGCGCGGTGGCCGCGCTGCCGTCGCTGCGGCTGCGCGGCCTGATGGCGATTCCCGAACCGGCCGGCGACACCGACGCGCAACGCGCGCCGCATCGCGCGCTGCGCGAGTTGTTCGACGCGTTGCGCGCCGACGGCCTGGCGCTCGACACGCTGTCGATGGGCATGTCCGCCGATCTCGACGCGGCCGTGCTCGAAGGCGCGACGATCGTGCGCGTCGGCACCGCGATCTTCGGTGCGCGCGATTACGCGCACTGAACGCCGCGCCCTTTCCGCCTTTCCGTTCACTCACTTGCTCAATCGGACATCATGAAAATCGCATTCATCGGCGGCGGCAACATGGCCGCGGCCCTGATCGGCGGCCTGATCAAGCGCGGCGTCGCCGCTGACGGCCTGTATGCCATCGACATCAACGAGGACGTCCGCGCGCGCGCCGCGCAGCAATTCGGCGTGCGCACCGGCGCGGCCGTCGACGCGACGCTCGCCGATTACGACGCGGTCGTGCTCGCGGTGAAACCGCAGGTGCTGAAGGACGTCGCGCAGGCGCTCGCGCCGCACCTGAAGTCGCAGCTCGTGATCAGCATCGCGGCCGGCATCCGCGGCACGGACCTCGCGCGCTGGCTCGGCGACTACGCGCGCGTCGTGCGCACGATGCCGAACACGCCCGCGCTCGTCGGCATGGGTGTGACGGGCCTCGCCGCGCTGCCGGGCGTCGACGCGGCGGGCCGCGAACTCGCATCGAACGTGCTCGGCGCGGTCGGCGAGATCGTGTGGTTCGACGACGAATCGCAGCTCGACGCCGTCACGGCCATTTCCGGCAGCGGCCCGGCGTACGTGTTCTATTTCATCGAAGCACTGCAGGAAGCCGCGCGCCGCCTCGGCATGAACGACGAACAGGGCCGCGCGCTCGCGGTCGCGACGTTCGCGGGCGCCGCGCAACTCGCCGCGCAATCGGGCGAGCCGGCGAGCGTGCTGCGCGAGCGCGTGACGTCGAAGGGCGGCACGACGGCCGCCGCGCTCGCATCGTTCGACGCGCAGGGCGTGAAGGAAGCGATCGTGCGCGGCGCACTCGCGGCCGAGGCACGCGCGAAGGAAATGGGCGACGAACTCGGCCGCGCGTAAGCACGCCCGCGGTGCCGGCTTCTCCGGCACCGGACGTAAAAAAAGCGGTCACCTGGCCGCTTTTTTCATTGGCACCGCGCGCCGGCGCGCGGCTCCGTTCAGTTGCCGGCCAGCAGGTAATGCGCGGCGATCCCGGCAAACAGCACGCCGCCGAGCCAGTTGTTGTGCCGGAACGCCGCGAAGCAAGGCATCCGCTCGCGACCCTTGATCAGCGTGTAGTGATACAGCGCGCAGCCGACCGCCGCTGCCCAGCCGGCCCAGTACGCCAGACCGAAGCCGAGCGTCACGCCGATCCACACGTAGATGCCGAGCGTCGCCGCGTAGCACGCCATCACGGCCGCGACGTCGAAGCGGCCGAACGTCAGCGCGGACGTGCGGATGCCGATCTTGATGTCGTCGTCGCGATCGACCATCGCGTATTCGGTGTCGTACGCGACCGACCAGAAAATGTTCGCGATCAGCATTACCCATGCGATCGCCGGCACCGTGTCCTGCACGGCCGCGAACGCCATCGGGATGCCGAAGCCGAATGCAATGCCGAGATACGCCTGCGGAATCGCGAAGAAGCGCTTCATGAACGGATACGAGCCCGCGACGAACAGCGCGACGACGGACAGCTCCTTCGTCAGCGTGTTGAGCGGCAGGATCAGCAGGAACGCGATGAACGACAGCCCGACCGCGATCGCGACGGCTTCCCATGCGCGGATCTTGCCCGACGTCAGCGGCCGGTCGGCCGTGCGCTTCACGTGGCGGTCGAAATCGCGGTCGGCGTAGTCGTTCATCGCGCAGCCGGCCGAACGCATCAGCAGCGTGCCGAGCGTGAAGATCACGAGCAGCGGCCAGCGCGGGTGGCCGTCCGACGCGATCCACAGCGCGTTGAGCGTCGGCCAGAGCAGCAGCAGGCTGCCGATCGGCTTGTCCATCCGGACGAGCCGCAGATACAGCGGAAAACGGGCAAGCATGGCGAAGCACCGGGAAGATAACCCCGGCATTTTAGAGCCGAGCGGCGCTTCGCGTCATGTCGGCGCGACCCGCGGCCGGCAGTTGCAGTACGCGGATGGACCGCCGTGGCCCGCCGCACGCGGCCGCGCCGCGATACGCATCAATCAAGGGGCAGATTCCACACCACCCGGATCGCGCCGTCCGCGCGCCCTGCCCGGCCGCGCCGCGCTTACGCGAGCAGCGACCGCAGCATCCACGCGGTTTTCTCATGCGTCTGCAGCCGCTGCGTCAGCAGGTCGGCGGTCGGCTCGTCGCTCGCCGCGTCGGCGATCGGGAAGATCGCGCGTGCGGTTCGCACGACTGCCTCGTGCCCTTCGACGAGCTGGCGGATCATGTCTTCCGCCGCCGGCACGCCGTTCGCTTCCGGCACCGACGACAGTTTCGCGAAATCGCCAAAGGTACCCGGCGCGACGACGCCGAGCGTGCGAATGCGTTCAGCGACCGAATCGACCGCGAGCCACAGTTCGTTGTACTGCGCCTCGAACATCAGGTGCAGCGTGTTGAACATCGGGCCCGTGACGTTCCAGTGGAAATTGTGGGTCTTCAGGTACAGCGTGAACGTATCGGCGAGCAGGCGCGACAGGCCGTCCGCGATTTTCCTGCGGTCCTTGTCGCTGATGCCGATGTTGATCTGCGTGGCGTGAGTCTTCCCGGCCATGTTACGGACTCCTTATTCAATGAACCAAGGCAATGAAAGCAAATCGGGCTACCTGCCTGTCGACACCGCACCACCCGCGCGCACGGCTCGCCACTGCAGCGTGGCGCGTGACGCGCCGCGCTCAGGCGGCCGCGATCGCGCGCAGCGCCTGCGACACCAGTTCGGCCGCACCGCCGATGACGATCGCGAATCCGGCTACGTATCGCGCGATCTCGGCCGGCGCCCGCATCTTCGGCGCCGCCAGTGCGGCGCGCATGTTCAACATCAATTGCGTCATGGTCGTCACTCCTTCAACAAAACTCAGGTTCCAGAAGAAACGGCCGGTCGTTCGACCGGCCGTTTCGCGTTGCTGCGTTGCTGCGTTACTTCACTACCGCATTACGTCGCGGCAAGGTTCATGCGAGATCGAAGCGGTCGAGGTTCATCACCTTGTTCCAGGCCGCGACGAAGTCGTGCGCGAACTTCTCCTTCGCATCCGCGCTGCCGTACACCTCGGCCAGCGCACGCAGTTGCGCATGCGAGCCGAAGATCAGGTCGACGCGCGTGCCGGTCCACTTGACCTTGCCCGTCGCGCGATCGTGCCCTTCGAACACGTCGTTCGCGGCCGATGCCGGCTTCCATTCCGTGCCCATGTCGAGCAGGTTCACGAAGAAGTCGTTCGTCAGCGCTTCGGGACGGTCGGTGAACACGCCGTGCTTCGCATCGCCGACGTTCGTGCCAAGCACGCGCAGGCCACCGACGAGCACCGTCATCTCCGGCGCGCTCAGCGTCAGCAGTTGCGCCTTGTCGACCAGCAGCGCCTCCGCCGGCGTCTTGTACGCATGCTTCAGGAAGTTGCGGAAGCCATCCGCCAGCGGTTCGAGCACGGCCATCGCTTCGATGTCGGTCTCTTCCTGCGTCGCATCCGCGCGGCCCGGTGCGAACGGCACCGTCACCGCAACGCCCGCGTTCTTCGCCGCCTGTTCGACACCGGCCGCACCGGCCAGCACGATCAGATCGGCGAGCGACACCTTCTTGCCGCCCGTCTGCGCGTCGTTGAACGCCTTCTGCACGCCTTCGAGCGTCGCGAGCACCTTCGCGAGCTGCGCCGGCTGGTTCACTTCCCAGTCCTTCTGCGGCGCGAGGCGAATCCGCGCGCCGTTCGCGCCGCCGCGCTTGTCCGAACCGCGGAACGTCGCAGCCGACGCCCACGCGGTCGACACGAGCTGCGACACCGACAGGCCCGATGCCAGCACCTTCGCCTTCAGCGCCGCGACGTCGGCGTCATCGATCAGCTTGTGGTCGACGGCCGGGATCGGGTCCTGCCACAGCAGATGCTCGGCCGGCACGTCCGGGCCGAGATAACGGGCACGCGGGCCCATGTCGCGGTGCGTGAGCTTGAACCAGGCGCGTGCGAACGCATCGGCGAACTCGGCCGGGTTCTCGTAGAAGCGGCGCGAGATCTTCTCGTAGGCCGGATCGAAACGCAGCGACAGGTCGGTCGTCAGCATCGTCGGGCGATGCTTCTTCGACGCGTCGAACGCATCCGGAATCACGTCGCCGGCATCCTTCGCGACCCATTGGTGCGCGCCGGCCGGGCTCTTCGTGAGCTCCCACTCATAGCTGAACAGGTGCTTGAGGAAGTCGTTGCTCCACTTCGTCGGCGTCGACGTCCACGTGACTTCGAGGCCGCTCGTGATCGCGTCCGCGCCCTTGCCGGTGCCGAACGTGCTCTTCCAGCCGAGACCTTGCTGCTCGAGGCCGGCGGCTTCCGGCTCGGCGCCGACGTTCGACGCCGGACCGGCGCCGTGCGTCTTGCCGAACGTGTGGCCACCCGCGATCAGCGCGACCGTTTCTTCGTCGTTCATCGCCATCCGCGCGAACGTCTCGCGAATGTCGTGCGCGGCGGCGACCGGGTCGGGGTTGCCGTCCGGGCCTTCCGGGTTCACGTAGATGAGGCCCATCTGCACGGCGGCGAGCGGGCTTTCGAGGTCGCGCTTGCCCGAGTAGCGGCTGTTCGGGCCGCCGCTCAGTTCCAGCCAGATCTTTTCCGAACCCCAGTAGACGTCGTCCGGTTCCCACGTATCGACGCGGCCGCCGGCGAAGCCGAAGGTCTTGAAGCCCATCGATTCGAGCGCGACGTTGCCGGTCAGGATCAGCAGGTCGGCCCACGAGATGTTGCGGCCGTACTTCTGCTTGATCGGCCACAGCAGCCGGCGCGCCTTGTCGAGGCTCACGTTGTCCGGCCAGCTGTTGAGCGGCGCGAAGCGCTGCTGCCCGCCGCCCGCGCCGCCGCGGCCGTCGGCCGTGCGGTACGTGCCGGCGCTATGCCATGCCATGCGGATGAACAGGCCGCCGTAGTGGCCGAAGTCGGCCGGCCACCAGTCCTGCGACGTCGTCATCAGCGCGTGCAGGTCCTTCTTCACCGCCGCGAGGTCCAGCGTCTTGAATGCCTCGGCGTAGTCGAAATCCTTGTCCATCGGATCGGACAGCGCCGAGTGCCGGTGCAGGATGTTCAGGTTCAGCTGATTCGGCCACCAGTCCTTGTTCGTCGCGCCAGCGCCGGTGGCGTGATTGAACGGGCACTTCGTTTCGTTCGACATGCGTTTTCTCCTTGGCTTGCTCGTATTTCCCCACCTGCGCGATCCGGCATCGTGCCGGAACCGGCGGGTGAAGCGTCATTGCGGGGGTAAGAAACGGAACGGGTTGATCCTCCTGCGTCCTACGGGATGTCGTGCGAGCGCTTCGATACGCGCGTGCCGCGAGCGGCGCGCTGCGGCAGGCGGTGGCCGGCGGGTGGCGTGCCGGCGACGCGTGCGGGTTTCCAGCTTTCTGACATGCGTTGCTCCCTCATGGCTTGACGGCGGGTGACTCGGGGGAACACAGGACCGGCGGGCGGCGGCACTCATCCACCATACGCGCGGTCCGCCAGGTACGCGAATGCGATCGGGCGCAGGCTCAGAATTGCGGCCCTGGCGCGATCTACGACATGTCCGCGCGGCGGGATGTTCCGCTGCGCGTGCCCCAGTATCGAACGCATCATGACATCCTCCTTTGACGCTTGCATTCAGCGTGCGGACCGGCTGCCGAACCGGCAAACGATCCATGTGAGAGATTCTATTAAATACTATTCAAACAAGATATTTGATTAATTTTATCTATTACTTAGATAAAATTAAACGGGGTCGTGAACCCCGTCTATCGGCCAGGGCCGTGGGTCGCGGCGACTCAGTTCATCGTCGCCGGCATGTCGAGCTTCGCGACGCCCGGCAGCACGCATGCGGCAATCGCGTCGCTGATCGCGTCGATCGCGGGCATCCGCGTGAAGCTCTTGCGCCACACGAGCACCACGCGGCGGTCCGGCACCGGTTCGTTGAACGGCACGTACGACAGCAGCTCCGCATCGGGGCCGTTCGCGCGCGGGCCGACCTCGGCGACCGACATCCGCGGCAGCACGGTGATGCCGACGCCGCTCGCGACCATGTGGCGGATCGTCTCGAGCGACGAGCCCTCGAAGGTCTTCTGGATGCCGTCGGCCGTCTGCGAGAAGCGCATCAGCTCCGGGCACACGCCGAGCACGTGATCGCGGAAGCAGTGGCCGTTGCCGAGCAGCAGCATGGTTTCCTGCTTCAGGTCCTCGGCGTCGATTTCCACCCGCTTCTCCCACGGATGGCCGGCCGGCAGCGCGACGACGAACGGTTCGTCGTACAGAGGCCGCACCATCAGGCCGGTTTCCGGGAACGGCAGCGCCATGATGGCCGCGTCGATCTCGCCCTGCTTCAGCAGTTCGAGCAGCTTCAGCGTGTAGTTCTCCTGCAGCATCAGCGGCATCTGCGGGACACGCTGGATCATCTGCTTGACGAGCGTCGGCAGCAGGTACGGCCCGATCGTGTAGATCACGCCTAGACGGAACGGACCGACCAGCGGGTCCTTGCCCTGCTTCGCGATCTCCTTGATCGCGAAGGTCTGCTCGAGCACGCGCTGCGCCTGCGTGACGATCTGGTCGCCGATCGGCGTCACGCTCACTTCGCTCGCGCCGCGCTCGAAAATCTGCACGTTGAGCTCGTCTTCGAGCTTCTTGATCGCCACCGACAGCGTCGGCTGGCTCACGAAGCATGCTTCGGCCGCGCGGCCGAAATGCCGCTCACGCGCAACCGCGACGATGTATTTCAATTCAGTCAGCGTCATTGTGGGTCAATCAGAGATATACAGGCGATAGGTTTAATTTATACACCCTCTGGCACCGGTTCGCCAAGTTTCTCTGCATCGCGATGCATCGATTGGCGCTTTCGGATCCGGCCCCAAGCCGGTGGATCAAGCCTTCAGGTACTGCTCGCGCGCGCCGAGCCAGCGCGCGAGATGCTGCGTGACGACCTCGGGGTAGCCGTCGATCAGCCGCGCCGCGGCCTCGCGGGCCGGGTCGATCAGCCAGCCGTCGGTCTCGAGGTTCGCGAAGCGCAGCATCGCCGCGCCCGACTGGCGCGCGCCGAGGAATTCGCCGGGGCCGCGGATTTCGAGGTCGCGCCGCGCGATCTCGAAGCCATCGGTCGTCTCGCGCATCGTCTTCAGCCGCTCGCGACCGGTGATCGACAACGGCCCGGTGTACAGCAGCACGCACACCGACGCCGCGGTGCCGCGCCCGACGCGGCCGCGCAGCTGGTGCAGCTGCGCGAGGCCGAAGCGTTCAGCATGCTCGATCACCATCAGCGACGCGTTCGGCACGTCGACGCCGACTTCGATCACGGTCGTCGCAACGAGCAACTGCACGTCGTTGCGCGTGAACGCCTCCATCACGGCCGCCTTGTCGGCCGGCGACAGCCGGCCATGCACGAGCCCGACCTTCAGCTCGGGGAGTGTGGCGGCCAGCGTCTCGTAGGTCTCGACGGCCGTCTGCAGCTGCAGCGTCTCGCTCTCCTCGATCAGCGGGCACACCCAGTACACCTGACGCCCGGTCAGCGCGGCCTCGCGCACGCGGGCGATCACCTCCTCGCGCCGCGCGTCGCCGACGAGGCGCGTCAGCACGGGCGTGCGGCCCGGCGGCAGTTCGTCGATGGTCGAGACCTCGAGATCCGCGTAGTACGTCATCGCGAGCGTGCGCGGAATCGGCGTGGCCGACATCATCAGCTGGTGCGGCTGGAAATCGCGCGCGCCGTTGGCCGCGTTCGCGGCCTTCGCGCGCAGCGCGAGACGCTGCTCGACGCCGAAGCGATGCTGCTCGTCGACGATCACGAGGCCGAGCCGCGCGAATTCGACCGTGTCCTGGATGATCGCGTGCGTGCCGATCACCAGCTGCGCGGTGCCGAGCGCGGCCGCCTCGATCGCCGCGCGCTTGTCCTTCGCCTTCAGGCTGCCCGCGAGCCACGCCACCGTGACGCCGAGCGGCTCGAGCCATGCGCGCAGCTTGCGCGCGTGCTGTTCCGCGAGGATTTCGGTGGGCGCCATCAGCGCGGCCTGGTAGCCGGCGTCGATCGCCTGCGTGGCGGCCAGCGCCGCGACGACCGTCTTGCCGCTGCCGACGTCGCCCTGCAGCAGCCGCTGCATCGGGTGCGCGAGCGTGAGGTCGTGCGCGATCTCGTCGACGACGCGCGACTGCGCGCCCGTCAGCGTGAATGGCAGCGCCGCGTAGAGCCGGGTCGTCAGCGCACCGGCATCGCTCGCGGTGCGGCGCGGCATCGCGGGCGCCGCGCGCGTGCGGCGCTCCTCGTGCGCGCGCTTGAGCGACAGCTGCTGCGCGAGCAGCTCCTCGAACTTGATGCGCGTCCACGCCGGATGCGAGCCGTCCATCAGCGCGGCTTCGTCGGAATCGACGCGCGGGTGATGCAGGATGCGCACGGCCTGCTCGAGCGACGGCACGCCGAGCGGCTTCAGGTACGCCCGATCGATCTCGGGCGGCAGCAGCTCGGGCAGCGGCGTGCGCTCGACCGCGTTTTCGATCGCCTTGCGCAGATAGGCCTGCGACACGCCGGCCGTGCTCGGATAGACGGGCGTGAGCACCTGCGGCAGCGGCGCATCCGCTTCGACGACGCGCACCGCCGGATGCACCATCTCCATCCCGAAGAAACCGCCGCGCACGTCGCCGCGCACGCGCAGCCGCTGGCCGACGGCCATCTGCTTGACCTGCGAGCCGTAGAAATTCAGGAAGCGCAGCACCAGGAGCTCGCCGTCGTCGTCCTGGATCTTCACGACGAGCTGGCGGCGCGGCCGGTACGCGACCTCGTTGTCGAACACGACGCCTTCGGTCTGCGCGATGCCGCCCGGCAGCAGCTCGCCGATCGGCGTGAGCGTGGTTTCGTCCTCATAACGCATCGGCAGATGCAGCACGAGATCGATCGAGCGCGTGAGGCCGAGCTTCGCGAGCTTGTCGACGGTCTTTACCGGTTTGTCGGCGGCCGCCTTCTTCTTGCGCTTCGCGCCGGCCGCACCGGCTTCGTCGCTCGCGGCGGCGCCGTCGGCATCGGGTGCGGCGGCGGCCGGCTGCGAGAGCCGCCCGTCGGCGCCGCGCTTCGGCCCGGCCCGGCGCGGCGCGGCGCGCTGCGGCTCGGCAGGCTCCTGCGCGCTTTGCGCGGGGAGCGCGGCATCGTCCGCGTCGAACGGATCGGCGGAATCGGCAACGGTGGCGGTGGAACGGCGTGGTGACACAGGCATCGGATCGTCTGGGTGCTTCGCAAGGCAAGTACAATAGCGGCTTTCACGTCGTCCGAACGAACGACGCCGGCCAGGCCGCGCATCCCGTCATCATAGCGGCTCGCGCGCCCCATTTACGCGTTTCCGCCCTGCCGGCAACGCTCGCCGGCCGTTTCGAACCAGCCCGCATGTTCACGCTTTCCGATTTCGATTTCAATCTGCCGCCCGAGCTGATTGCACAAACCGCGCTGCCCGATCGCACCGCGAGCCGCCTGCTCGAGGTCGACCGCACCGTCGAGCCCGCGCGCCTCGTCGACCGCAAATTCGCCGAGCTGCCGTCGTGCATCGCGCCCGGCGACCTGCTCGTCTTCAACGATACCAAGGTGCTGAAGGCGCGTTTCTTCGGCCAGAAGGCCAGCGGCGGCAAGATCGAGGTGCTGATCGAGCGCGTGACGGGCACCCACACGGCGCTCGCGCAGATCCGCGCGAGCAAGTCGCCGGGCGCCGGCACGACGCTGCGCCTCGCCGACGCGTTCGACGTGACGGTCGGCGAGCGCGTCGAGCCGTTCTTCACGCTGCACTTCCCCGAGCCGTGCCTCGTGCTGATCGAGCAGTTCGGCCGCCTGCCGCTGCCGCCGTATATCGAGCACGATCCCGACGCGACCGACGAGACGCGCTACCAGACCGTCTACGCGAGCAACCCGGGCGCGGTCGCCGCGCCGACGGCCGGGCTGCACTTCGACCAGCCGCTGCTCGACCAGCTCGACGCGATGGGCGTCGAGCGCGCGACGCTGACGCTGCACGTCGGCGCCGGCACGTTCCAGCCGGTGCGTGTCGACAACATCGCCGAGCACAAGATGCACAGCGAGTGGTACGACCTGCCGCAGTCGCTCGTCGACCGGATCGCCGCGACCCGCGCGCGCGGCGGCAACGTGATCGCGGTGGGCACGACGTCGATGCGCGCGCTCGAAGCCGCCGCGCGCACGGCCGACGAAGCGGGCCGCCCGCTCGCGGCGACGCAGGCCGAGACCGACATCTTCATCACGCCCGGCTATCGTTTCCGCGTGGTCGACCGGCTCGTCACGAATTTCCACCTGCCGAAGTCGACGCTGCTGATGCTGGTGTCCGCGTTCGCGGGCGTCGAGACGATCCGCGCCGCTTACCGGCACGCGATCGACCAGCGCTACCGCTTCTTCAGCTACGGCGACGCGATGCTGCTCACGCGGCGCGACACGCCGGAGGCGGCCGGCGTGCAAACCGGCGCATAAGCGCGACGCACCCTTTTCCCCGCCGCCGGCTTGCCGGCGGCGCTTCCAACATGCGCCGGACTGTTCTCCGGTGGCAAGGAGCATAAAGCGATGACCGAAGGTTCATCCCACGATACGCACGCCCCCGTGCAGGACCGCCCGGCAAACGGGCTCGAATTCGAACTGCTGACGACCGACGGCCACGCACGCCGCGGCCGCGTGAAGCTCAACCACGGCGTGGTCGAAACGCCGATCTTCATGCCGGTCGGCACGTACGGCACCGTGAAGGCGATCCAGCCGCGCGAGCTGCACGAGATCAAGGCCCAGATCATCCTCGGTAACACGTTCCACCTGTGGCTGCGCCCGGGCCTCGACACGATCGACGCGCACGGCGGCCTGCACGCGTTCATGGGCTGGAACAAGCCGATCCTGACCGATTCGGGCGGCTTCCAGGTGTTCTCGCTCGGCGACCTGCGCAAGATCACCGAGGACGGCGTCACGTTCGCGTCGCCGATCAACGGCGACAAGCTGTTCCTGTCGCCGGAAGTGTCGATGCAGATCCAGAAGGTGCTGAATTCCGACGTCGTGATGCAGTTCGACGAGTGCACGCCGTACGCAACCAACGGCGTGCCGACGACGCACAAGGAAGCGGCCGACTCGATGCGCATGTCGCTGCGCTGGGCGAAGCGTTCGCTCGACGAGTTCGACCGGCTCGGCAACCCGAACGCGCTGTTCGGGATCGTCCAGGGCGGGATGTTCGAGGACCTGCGCGACGAATCGCTCGCGGGCCTGTCGGAACTCGGCTTCCACGGCCTCGCGATCGGCGGGCTGTCGGTCGGCGAGCCGAAGGAAGACATGATGCGCGTGCTGCGGCACGTGGGCCCGAAGCTGCCGGCCAACAAGCCGCACTACCTGATGGGCGTCGGCACGCCGGAGGACCTGGTCGAGGGCGTCGCCAACGGCGTCGACATGTTCGACTGCGTGATGCCGACCCGCAACGCGCGCAACGGCTGGCTGTTCACACGCTTCGGCGACGTGAAGATCCGCAACGCGACGCACAAGAACTCGCTGAAGCCGCTCGACGCGAGCTGCACGTGCTACACGTGCCAGAACTTCTCGCGCGGCTACCTGCATCACCTGCACCGCGTCGGCGAAATCCTCGGCGCGCAGCTCAACACGATCCACAACCTGCACTACTACCTGCAGCTGATGAGCGAGATCCGCGACGCGATCGAAACCCATACGTTCGACGCGTTCCGCCAGCGCTTCGCGGAGGATCGCGCGAGAGGCGTCGACTGACGGGCCGGCGGGCCGCGCGGCGGCCCGTCACATAGGACGAGTACTAAATAACGCGTTCCAGTCGCCCGTCACGACCGCCAAATATTACAATTGCCTTTCCATACAAGTCGCAACGGTGTCGGTTCGCGCTTTAACAGCTTGATCCGAAAGCGCATTTGCCGAGCCGTTTGCGCATGGGGCCGGTGGTAGAATAACCGGCTTATTTTTCGAAGTTCCCCTACGGAGAGACCAACGTGCCGTTCATTTCCAATGCCTTCGCGCAAGGTGCCGGTGGCGCCGAATCGAGCCTGATGAGCTTTCTGCCGCTCATCCTGATGTTCGCTGTGCTCTACTTCATCATGATCCGTCCGCAGATGAAGCGGCAGAAGGAGCACCGCAACATGCTCGCGGCCATGGCCAAGGGCGACGAAGTCGTCACGAGCGGCGGCCTCGTCGGCAAGGTGACGAAGGTCACCGAAGGCTACATCGGCGTCGAGATCGCCGAAGGCACTGAAATCACCGTGCAGAAGGCTGCGGTCACGACCATTCTGCCGAAGGGCACGATCAAGTCGCTGTAAGCCCTTCACCGAGCGTCCGGCTCCCCGCGCCGTGCCCGCCTGAGAGAGCGAGCCGCCGCGGCGCCGGACGCGACGCTTTCACGCCAACCACCCGTTCGGCCCCCTCATGAATCGTTATCCACTCTGGAAATATGTCGTGATGGTCGTGGCGCTCGCCATCGGCTTTCTGTACACATTGCCCAACTTCTTCGGCGAAGCGCCGGCGGTGCAGGTGTCGAGCGGCAAGGCCACGGTCAAGCTCGACTCGACCACGCTGACCCAGGTCGAATCCGCGCTCGCCTCCGCGCAGATCACGCCGGACGACGTCACCTTCGAGAACACGGCGACCAACGCGAACATTCGCGTGCGCCTGAAGGACACCGATACGCAGCTGCGCGTCAAGGACCTGCTGCAGAAGTCGCTGAACGCCGATCCGAACGATCCGCAATACGTCGTCGCACTGAACCTGCAGAGCGCGTCGCCGCGCTGGCTGACCGCCCTGCACGCGCTGCCGATGTATCTCGGCCTCGACCTGCGCGGCGGTGTCCACTTCCTGCTCCAGGTCGACATGACGGGCGCGCTCACGAAGAAGCTCGACTCCGACGCGTCCGACGCGCGCACGCTGCTGCGCGACAAGAACATCCGCGACGGCGGCGTGAGCCGCGTCGACCAGTCGGTCGTCGTCAACTTCAGCGATGCGCAAACGGCGGAAGATGCCCGCAAGGTGCTCGCGCTGTCGATCACCGAACTGCAATGGGCGACCCAGCCCGGCGGCGGCGGCACGCAGGTCGTCGGCACGTTCACGCCGGCCGTGCAGAAATCCGTCGAGGACGCCGCGCTCAAGCAGAACCTGACCACGCTCCACAACCGCGTGAACGAACTCGGCGTGTCGGAGCCGATCCTGCAGCAGCAAGGCAGCGATCGCATCGTCGTCGAACTGCCGGGCGTGCAGGACACCGCGAAGGCGAAGGACATCATCGGCCGCACCGCAACGCTCGAAGCGCGCCTCGCCGATCCGATCAACACGCACCCGAACCCGAACGACCCGGTACCGCCGGGCGAGGAACTGTTCACGCAGGGCATCCAGGCGCCGGTGCTGCTGAAGAAGGACGTGATCTTCACCGGCGACCGCATCATCGATGCATCGGCCGGTTTCGACGACCACCAGCGTCCGTCGGTCAACATCCGTCTCGACTCGGCGGGTGGCCGCTCGGTGCGCACGGTGTCGCGCGACAACATCGGCAAGCCGATGGCGATGGTGCTGTTCGAGAAGGGCAAGGGCGAAGTGCTGACGGTCGCGACGATCCAGTCCGAACTCGGCGACCGCTTCCAGATCACGGGCCAGCCGACGCCGCAGGCCGCGGCCGACCTCGCGCTGCTGCTGCGCGCCGGTTCGCTCGCCGCGCCGATGGACATCATCGAGGAACGCACGATCGGCCCGAGCCTCGGCGCCGACAACATCCGGATGGGTGTCCACTCGGTGATCTGGGGCTTCTGCGCGATCGCCGTGTTCATGATCGCGTACTACATGCTGTTCGGCGTCGTCTCGGTGATCGGCCTGTCGGTGAACCTGCTGCTGCTCGTCGCCGTGCTGTCGCTGATGCAGGCCACGCTGACGCTGCCCGGTATCGCGGCAATCGCACTCGCGCTCGGTATGGCGATCGACTCGAACGTGCTGATCAACGAGCGCGTGCGTGAAGAACTGCGCGCGGGCCAGCCGCCGCAGCTCGCGATCCAGGCCGGCTACGCGCATGCGTGGGCGACGATTCTCGACTCGAACGTCACGACGCTGATCGCCGGCCTCGCGCTGCTCGCGTTCGGTTCGGGCCCGGTGCGCGCGTTCGCGATCGTGCACTGTATCGGTATCCTGACGTCGATGTTCTCCGCGGTGTTCTTCTCGCGCGGGCTCGTCAACCTCTGGTACGGCGGCCGCAAGAAGCTGAAGTCGCTCGCGATCGGCCAGGTGTGGAAGCCGGAAGGCGCCGCAGCCGCCGCCTCGTTCGACGCGGCGGACGAATCGACCGACACCGCGCGCGCCGCGAAGCTCGCCGCCCCCACGAAGGGCAACGCGCCGCGCACCGGCAAGCCGCAGCTGCGCAACCGCGCGCAGCAAGGCGTGTCGCCGAAGAAACCGGGCTCGACCCAATAAGGCCCCGGAGACGAGACCATGGAATTTTTCCGCATCCGTAAAGACATTCCGTTCATGCGGCACGCGCTGGTGTTCAACGTGATCTCGCTGGTCACGTTCCTCGCCGCCGTGTTCTTCCTGTTCCACCGCGGGCTGCACCTGTCCGTCGAATTCACCGGCGGTACGGTGATCGAAGTGCAGTACCAGCAGACCGCGGAACTCGAACCGGTGCGCGCGACGCTCGGCAAGCTCGGCTACGCCGATGCGCAGGTGCAGAACTTCGGCACGTCGCGCAACGTGCTGATCCGGCTGCAGCTGAAGGAAGGCCTCACGTCCGCGCAGCAGAGCGACCAGGTGATGAACGCGCTGAAGGCGCAGAGCCCGGACGTCACGCTGCAGCGCGTCGAGTTCGTCGGCCCGCAGGTCGGCCGGGAGCTCGCGACCGACGGCCTGCTCGCGCTCGCGTGCGTCGTGATCGGCATCGTGATCTACCTGTCGTTCCGCTTCGAATGGAAGTACGCGGTCGCCGGCATCATCGCCAACCTGCACGACGTCGTGATCATTCTCGGCTTCTTCGCGTTCTTCCAGTGGGAGTTCTCGCTGGCGGTGCTCGCGGCCATCCTCGCGGTGCTCGGCTACTCGGTCAACGAGTCGGTCGTCATCTTCGACCGGATCCGCGAAACGTTCCGCCGCGAACGCAAGATGAACGTGCAGGAAGTGATCAACCACGCGATCACGACCACGATGTCGCGGACGATCATCACGCACACGTCGACGGAAATGATGGTGCTGTCGATGTTCTTCTTCGGCGGCCCGACGCTGCACTACTTCGCGCTCGCGCTGACGGTCGGCATCATGTTCGGCATCTACTCGTCGGTGTTCGTCGCGGGCTCGCTCGCGATGTGGCTCGGCATCAAGCGCGAAGACCTGATCAAGGACAAGAAGACCGCGCACGATCCGGACGATCCGAACGCGGGCGCGCAGGTTTAAGCAGCGCGTCGTTTCGGCAAACACCAAAAGGCCGGTCCACCAGGACCGGCCTTTTTTCATGCGAGGGCTGCGGCCGGATCGCGGCAGCCCCGCCGGGGCGTCGGCTACAATCGTCGGCGTCCCGCCCCCGCCACCCGTCCGAGACTGCGGCTTCCATGATGCCTCCCGTGCGTGCCGTTCTTCGCCTCGCCCTCTGCAGCGCAGCCGTCGCGGCGGTCGCCATGCCGTTCGCGCCGCCGGCCCGCGCGCAATCCGCCTCCGCCCCGCCCGCCGCGTCGCAGCCGTCGCCCTGCCCGCCCGACTGGGAACCGCAGCTCTGCGAACTGAAGGCGGCCGTCGAAGTACTGAAGAAGCAGCACCTGACCGACGTCGACATCGGCGCGCTGCTCGACGCCACCGTGCACGACGGCATGAAGACGCTGCCGTACGCGCGCTTCTTCAACGCGAAGGAGGAGCAGGAACGGCGCGACGACGAGCGGCGCGCGCGCGACGGCACACCGGCCATCGGGATCGTCTTCGAGACGCGACCCGACGGGCTGCACATCATCGACGTGATTCCCGACGCGCCCGCCGAGAAGGCCGGCGTGCGTCCCGACGATCTCGTGGTCGCGATGAACGACAGGAGCGTCGTCGGCATCGACAGCAGCGAGCTCGTGAAACTCGCGAAAGGCGACGCGGGCGTCCCGCTGAAGCTCACGGTGCAGCGCGGCCCGAACCATGCGGTGCTGAATTTCGCGCCCATGCGCGCGATCGTCAAACCGCATCCGGCGATCGCGAAGCGGCTGGCCGGCGACATCCTGTACACGCGGCTGTCGAGCTTTCCGGAACCGGCGGTCGGCGACTACATCGACGCGGTGCAGGCCGCGCGCCGCGCCGGCCCGCCGGTGAAAGGCATGATTCTCGACCTGCGCATCAACGGCGGCGGTGCGCTCAATGCGGCGATCGGCATCACCGCGCTGTTCGCGGGACGCGACCGCACCGCGATGGTGACGGTCGAGCGCGGCGACGCCAACCGCCGCCGCTTCTCGACCAACTGGCCCGACTACGAACTGCCGGTGATGCACGGGCAGGATCCGCTCGCGCCGCTGCAGACCGACGACTGGTGGCGCACCGTGCCGCTCGTCGTACTCGTCGACGGCCAGAGCGCGTCGGCCGCCGAAGCGACCGCGGCGGCGCTGAAGGATCTCGGCCGCGCGAAACTGCTCGGCATGCCGACCTACGGGAAGGGGCTCGCGCAGACCGGTGTTGACCTGATCGACGGCACGCGCCTGAATTTCACGTTCGCACGCAACCTGCGGCCGGACGGCTGCCCGATGGACGGCTACGGCGTCGTGCCGGACTGGCTCGTGCCGCCGCGCCGCGACTCGGACGTCGACGGCGTGCTGCTGTGGTACCGGGAAGCCGATCTCGCCCGCGCGCCGTATGCTGACCGGCTGGCGCCCGACCCGTTCGCGCACGTGCGCAAGGAACGGCAGGCACTGCGCGAGCAGCGCGTGCGCGCGAAGGTCGATACGTCGAAGAGCGCGGCGCTGCCGCAGCGCGCGTTCGGCACGGCCGGCGACTGGCAGTTGCAGCAGGCGCTCGCCGCACTCGCGGGGCGCCCCGTGCGGACCGTCGACGCGCCGGCGCAGCTGATGCCCGCGCAGCCCGTGTGCGAGCGCGGCGGCAACTGACGCGCCGCCTGCCCTGTCACCGGAACGTCACCGGAACCCGAACCGCCGGCGCAGCACGATCAGCGCCGCGAGGCTCAGCACGGCCGCGAACATCAGGTAGAAGCTCGGCGCGGTCTTCAGCCCGGTCGCGCGGATCAGCCACGCGATGATGAACGGCCCGAAGCCGCCGAAGATCGTCACCGCGACGTTATACGCGAGCGACATCCCGGTCGTGCGCGTCTGCACCGGGAACACTTCGGACAGCAGCCCCGGCAGCGCCGCGAAATAGCCGGTCATCAGGAACGCGAGCAGCACCTGCAGTGCGATCAGCGTGCCGAAGCCCGGATGCGCGACCAGATACGCGAACGCCGGATAGATCAGCACGAGGATGCCGATGGCCGGCGCGACCATCACGCGCACGCGGCCGTAACGGTCCGACCAGTGGCCGACGAGCGGCGCGAACGCCATCTGGATCACGCCGACCACGAGGATCGCCGCGAACGCCGCGGACGGCGCGAGGCCGAGCTGCTTCACGCCGTAGGTCGGCATGAACAGCACCAGATAGGTCGCGACGGTACCGAGCACGACCACGCCCATCGCGGCGACCAGGCGCGCCTTGTGCGACGCGAACGTGTCGCGCAGCGGGTTCGCGGTGCCTTCGGCCGCGAGGAATTCCGGCGTCTCGTCGACCTTCGTGCGGATGTAGTACGCGACGGGCCCGAGCAGCAGGCCGAAGAAGAACGGCACGCGCCAGCCCCACGCGGCCATCTGCCCGGCCGTGAGCTGCGCGTTCAGCACGGTGCCGAAGCCGGCGGCGAGCAGCGTCGTGAGCCCCTGGCTCGCGACCTGCCAGCTCGCGAAGAAGCCGCGCCGGCCCGGCACGTGCTCGGCGAGGAATGCGGTCGCGCTGCCGAACTCGCCGCCCGCCGAGAAGCCCTGCATCAGCCGCGCGGCGACGAGAATCACCGGCGCCGCGACGCCGATCGTCTCGTAGGTCGGCAGCACCGCGATGATCAGCGTGCCGACCATCATCAGCAGGATCGACAGCGTGAGCGCGGCCTTGCGGCCCGCGCGGTCGGCATACGCGCCGAGCACGATCGCGCCGAGCGGCCGCATGAAGAACGACACGCCGAACGTGCCGAGCGTGAGCAGCAGCGACACGGTGTCGTTGCCGGCCGGAAAGAACAGCTTCGCGATCGTCACCGCGAAGAAACCGTAGACGACGAGATCGAACCACTCGAGCGCATTGCCGATCGACGCGGCGACCACCGCGCGCCACACGCGCGGCGACGAGGCAATGGAACGGGACTGCGTGGCGGCATGCATCGGCGATCTCCTTGTCGTTGTACGTTCTGTTCGAGGCGGCCGCTTGCGGCACCGTCGGCCTGCCCGGCGCCGCGGGCGGCGCTCGGGCGATTATAGGCGCGCAAAAAAATACCGCCGCGCCCCCGGCAACGGGGACGCGGCGGTTGGCTCGCGCCGGGCTGCCCCGGCCGGAAACCTTACTGCTGCTTGATCGCTTCGGCCGTGATCAGCAGCTTCGTCTTCATCTTGAAGCCGTACTGCTTGCCGTAGTCGAGGCCGAAATCGTCGCGGCTGAATTCGCCGACCGCGTCGACGCCGCACACTTCACGCTTGAGCATCGGGTGCGGCATGCACTTGAACGAGTCGATCTTCAGCGTCACCGGCTTCGTGACGCCATGCAGCGTCAGGTTGCCGACCACCGAGACCGGCTTGTCGCCGTCGAACTTGATCGTGCCCTTGTAGTTCGCCTGCGGGAACTTCGCGACGTTGAAGAACTCGTCCGTCTGCAGATGCTCGTCGAGCTTCGCGCTGCCCGTGTGGATCGACGCGATGTCGGTCGTCACGTCGACCGTACCGGTCTTTGCCGCGCGGTCGAGCGTCACGGTGCCGCTCGACTTGTCGAACTTGCCGCGCCAGACCGACAGGCCGCCCATGTGGTCGCCCTCGAAGCTCGGGTACGTGTGAGCCGGGTCGAACTGGTACGTCGCGCTGTCGGCGAACGCCGAGAACGACAGCGAAGCGGCCAGCGCGCCCGCGGCGATCATCAGATGCTTTTTCAACTCTTTCTCCTTGGAACGGCGCCGCGCCCTCGCGCGGCATTCAGTGAGGTGACAGGCCGCCGCTTACTTCGTGGCGACGAGATGGAACTTGATCTGCACTTCGTCCGCGACGACCGACGTGTCCTTCCATTCGCCGGTGCCGACGTTGAACGTCGAACGCTTGATCGGCAGCACGCCGTCGAAGGTCTGCGTCGCGCCGCTCTGCGTGACGGTGACGGGCACCGTGACGGTCTCGGACTTGCCCTTGACCGTCAGCTTGCCGGTCACGTTGTACTTGTTGCCGCCCGCCGGCGCGATCGCCGACGACACGAACGTTGCCTGCGGGTAGGTCTTCGCGTCGAACCAGTCCTTGCCGGCGACCTGGTCGTTGTACATCTTGTCGCCGAGGTCATAACTCGCGACGTCGATCGTCATCTGGGCGCTGCCCTGCGCGGCCTTCGCCGCGTCGAACTTCACCTGCGCGGAAAACTTCTTGAACGCGCCTTCGGTCGGCACGTTCATCTGCTTCGACACGGCGGACACCTTGCTCTTCGCGAGATCGACATCGGCGAGCGCCGCGCCCGACGCGACAAGTGACACCGCGGCGAACGCGGTCAGCATGGAGCGGGAGAAAGACACTTTCATGGGATCCTTCATTTGGCAAAGGGAAGCATCCGCGACAGCAGGCCGTCGCGGTCCAACAGCTGGTGCTTGAGCGCGGCGACCACGTGCAGCGACACGAGCGCAAGCAGAATGTAATTCAAAGACACGTGGAGCGTCTTGAAGGTTTCCTTCAGCACCGGATCGGGGTCGATCAGCCGCGGCAGCGGCACGATGCCGAGGTAGACGACCGGGATGTTCGCCGCCGAGCTGTACAGGTAGCCCGTGATCGGGATCACCAGCATCAGCAGGTACAGCAGGAAGTGCACGCCGCTCGACGCCGCGCGCTGCCACGCCGGCGTATCGCCCGGCAGTGACGGCGGCACGTGGGTCGCGCGCCACAGCACGCGCACGACGGCCAGCACGAATGCCGTCACGCCGATCCACTTGTGCCACGAGAAGTACTTCAGCTTCGTCGGCGTGAAGCCGGGGATGTCCGTCATCACCCAGCCGAGCGCGAAGCCGCAGACGATCAGCAGCGCGATCAGCCAGTGCAGCGCGATCGCGGTCTGCGTATAGCGTACCGGCTTGGCCGGCAGCGAATTCGATGCCATCTTGGATTTCCTCAGTTCAGCGAACAGCCGCGCCGGTCACGAGTCCGACGCTTGTCAAGGGCGCCATGCTACCGCAACCTTTTGACGCGCGCGGACTCTGAGGACAGGCGTGCCAGCCGCCTGACGGTTTCCTGTCATGTTACCGCTCGGTCACTCAACATGCGATCGTTGACACGCCGAAAAAGGCCTTTTGGTAAGATTGGCGCGGGTTCCGGCCCCGTCGACGCGTCCCCCCGCCGTCGCACAACCGCATTTTCCATGCAACGAAACGACCTGATTGCCTGTCACGAGTGCGACGCACTGTTGCACAAACCGCGCCTCGGCGGCCGCGAAATCGCGCGCTGCCCGCGCTGCGACGCGCTGCTCTATCGCAACAGCGCCGCGCAGATCGAGCGGATCTGCGCGCTCGCGCTCGCGGCACTGATCACGTTCTCGATCGCGCAGGCGTTCCCGATCCTCGAAATGGATGTAAACGGCAACCGCGTGCAGACGACGCTGATCGGCGCGATCGACTCGCTGTGGCGCCAGGACATGGCGATCGTCGGCGTGATGGTGTTCTGCTCGACCGTGCTGTTCCCGCTCGTCGAGATGGCCGCGCTGCTGTACCTGCTGCTGCCGATCCGCCGCGGCGTCGTGCCGCCCGGCTTCAACCTGGTGCTGCGCGCGATCGAGCTCGTGCGGCCATGGGGGATGATCGAGGTGTTCATGCTCGGGATCCTCGTGACGATCGTGAAGATGGTGAGCCTCGCGCGCGTGGTGCCGGATGCCGCGCTGTTCGCATTCGCCGCGCTCACGCTGATGATCGCCGTCGTGCTGATGTTCGATCCGCGCACGCTGTGGGACATCGCCGACGACCTGCGCGCCGGGCGCTCGCCCGAACCGCCGGCGCAACCCGACGACGCCGCGCCGCTGCCCGAGGCCGCCCGCCGATGACGACACCGACCGCCGCCCGCGAAGGCTACGCGAGCTGCCACTCGTGCGGGCTCGTGCAGACGCTCGACCGGCCGCACGCGCATTGCGCCCGCTGCGGCGCCGTGCTGCATTTCCGCATCCCGAACAGCATCATGCGCACGTGGGCACTGCTGCTCGCTGCCGTGATCCTCTACATTCCCGCGAACCTGCTGCCGATCATGCGCACGTCGTCGATCGTCGGTTCGCAGGAAGACACGATCATGAGCGGCGTCATCTATTTCTGGGTGTCGGGCGACTGGCCGCTCGCCGTCGTCGTGTTCGTCGCGAGCATTCTCGTGCCGATGCTCAAGCTCGGCGTGCTGACGATCCTCGTGATCAGCTCGCAGCGCCGCTCGCCGTGGCGACCGATGCAGCGCACGCGCCTCTACCGGATCGTCGAGCGCATCGGCCGCTGGTCGATGCTCGACATCTTCGTCGTGACGCTCACCGTCGCGCTCGTTCATTTTCGTTCACTCGCCGTCATCACGGCCGGCCCCGGCGCACTTGCGTTCGGCTCGGTCGTGATCCTGACGATGCTCGCGTCGATGCAGTTCGATCCCCGCCTGATCTGGGATCCAGTCGAAAACTCAGGAAATCTCAATGAATAGTCCACAAGGCCCGCAGCACGACGCGCCCCGGCCGCCCGATCCGACGATCTCGACGAAAAGCGGCTGGCTGCCGTCGCTCGTCTGGCTCGTGCCGCTGATCGCCGCGCTGATCGGCATCGGCCTCGTGATCAAGTCCGTGCGCGAGCGCGGCCCGGAAATCACGCTGAGCTTCCACACCGCCGAAGGGCTCGAGCCCGGCAAGACCCAGGTCAAGTACAAGGACGTCGAGATCGGCACGGTCAAGACGATCAAGCTGTCGAAAGACCTGTCCCGCGTGCTCGTCCAGGTGCAGCTCAAGAAGGAAGCCGAGGACTTCGCGGTCAAGGGCTCGCGCTTCTGGATCGTGCGTCCGCGCATCGGCGCGACCGGCGTGTCGGGGCTAGGCACGCTGCTGTCCGGCGCGTACATCGGCGTGGACGCCGGCCGCTCGCAGGATTCCCAGACCGACTTCACGGGCCTCGAGACGCCACCGGCCGTCACCGGCGACCAGAAAGGCACGCAATACGTGCTGCGCGGCGATTCGCTCGGCTCGGTCGACATCGGCTCGCCCGTCTATTACCGCCGCGTGCAGGTCGGCCAGGTGGTCGGCTTCTCGCTCGACAAGGACGGCACGGGCGTCACGTTCAACGTGTTCGTCAACGCGCCGTACGACCAGTACGTCGGCGTGAACTCGCGCTGGTGGCAGGCGAGCGGCGTCGACCTGCGGCTCGATTCGAGCGGCCTGAAGCTGAACACGCAGTCGCTCGCGACGGTGATCCTCGGCGGCATTGCGTTCCAGACGCCGCCGAACCAGGGCAGCGGCACGACGGCGCCGAACAACACGACGTTCCGCCTGGCTTCCGACGAAGGCGACGCGATGCGCGACCCGGACGGCCAGCCGCTGCAGGTCGTGATGAACTTCAACCAGTCGCTGCGCGGGCTCGCCGTCGGCGCGACGGTCGACTTCCGCGGCATCGTGCTCGGCGAAGTGACGAATATCGGCATCGACTTCGATCCGAAGTCGAAGAACTTCATGATGCCGGTGACGATGAACGTGTATCCGGAGCGCCTCGGCCGCCGCTTCCGCGAATCGATCGAGAGCAAGGGCGAACCGGCCCGCCGCGAGATCGTCGAGCGGCTCGTCCAGCACGGGCTGCGCGGCCAGCTGCGCACCGGCAACCTGCTGACGAGCCAGCTGTACGTCGCGCTCGACTTCTTCCCGAAGGCGCCGGCCGCGAAGCTCGACACGTCGCGCCAGCCGCTCGAACTGCCGACCGTGCCGAACACGCTCGACGAACTGCAGCTGCAGGTCGCCGACATCGCGAAGAAGCTCGACAAGGTGCCGTTCGACCAGATCGGCGCGAACCTGAACAGCGCGCTGTCGAACGCCGACAAGCTGTTCAAGCAGCTCGACACGCAGGTCGCGCCGGAAGCGCGCGACACGCTGTCGGCCGCGAAGCAGACCTTCTCGACCGCCGAGGCGACGCTGCAGCAGGATTCGCCGCTGCAGTCCGACGTGCGCGGCGCGCTGAAGGAACTCACGCGCACGCTGCAGTCGCTGAACGCGCTCGCCGACTATCTGGAGCGTCACCCCGAATCGCTGCTCAAGGGCAAGCCTGGAGATCAACAATGACGACACGCGTGAACGGTTTCGCGAGCGGCGCGGCGGCGGCCATCGCTGCACTCGCGCTCGCCGCGTGCAGCTCGCCGCCCGCGCGGTTCTACACGCTCAGCCCGGCCGACGCCGCAGCGCCGGTACGCACCGCGCCGGCCAACCCGGCGTTCCTGATCGAGGTGCCGTCCGTCGGCGTGCCCGAGCAGGTCGCGAAGAACCAGCTGGTCGTGCAGAAGAACGCCGCGCAGGTCGACGTGCTCGAGCAGGAACGCTGGGCGTCGCCGCCCGCCGACGAGATCCGCCGCGCGCTGTCCGACGATCTCGCCGCGCAGCTCGGCACGATCGACGTCGCGAATTCCGCGTACCCGGCCGGCGTGCCCGTGTATCGCGTCAGCGTGAACGTGCAGCGCTTCGAGTCGTGGCCCGGCAAACGCGCGGCGGTCGACGCCGTGTGGAGTGTCCGCTCGCTCGGCACGCAGGCCGTGATGACCTGCCGCACGAGCGTCGCGGAACCGGTCGCCGACGGCTACGACGCGCTCGTCGCCGGCCACCGGCGCGCGCTCGACGTGATTGCCGCGCAGGCCGCGGCCGGCGTGCGCGCGATGGCCGCACGCCGCGGCACGACCGCGCCGCAGACCGGCAGCAAGACGGCCGCCGCGCCGGTCGTGCCGTGCCCGGCCAACCCGACGTCGGGCAGCGACGGCGCGACGGGCAAGTCCGGCGCATAAGCGCGCGGCGCGCAGGCGAACGTCCGAAGCGGCGCTCGTCCGCGCGGCTGCGTCCGGCCCGGTGCGGCCGATCGCGATCGCCGGCAGCCACCGGCATGACCCGGCCGCAGCCGGCCTCGCCCCGCCTTCATCGGCCGAACGGCCGGTTTGCATTGTTTGTCAAAGTCGGCCGGAACCGGCGCCAATCAACGCGGTCGGCTTGCGTTTTCCGGCCCGATTGACGATCCTACGCACTTTCAGGCTCGCGCCGCCCGTCGGGCGCGCCAGTCAGCGGCGCCGGGCCGCGTTCGGCCCGACCGCCGTGCCTCCCGGCGCCTGCACGCGATCGGCGTGCATCGCAGCGGGGCAGCCGCATCGCGGGTCGCCGCGCATCGTCCGGCAACCGGCCCCGTCTCACCCGTTCTCCCCGGCGCCGTGCCGATTTCCCGGCAGGCATCCCGAACCCGCCCGTCCAGGGCTTTCGCTATTCCGTTTATGTTTCGTTCCCTGACGACCCTGATCAAGAAGTGGCGCGCGTCGCGCAATGCCGGTCACCAGCTCGATGCGCTGCTCGCGCACGCCGATGCCGATGCGTCGTATGCCGAGCGCAGCGAATGGCTGATCGAACTCGCGCACTGGCTGCGCCGCGGCGGCACGATGCAGGCCACGCAGGAAGCCGCGGCCGATCGCGACGCCGATGCGCGCGCGTATCCGGCTCATGCTCGGCTGCGCTACCTGTTCCACGTGCTCGATCGCAACCCCGCATGGAAAGCGCACGCGGCGCGCATCCTGCGCGGCGTCCTGCGCGATTGCGACGGCATCTCGCTGCTGTGCGACGCCGGCATGCCCGTGCACTCGGGCTTCTTCGGCGCGCTGTTCGAGCGGATCGACTCGTCGCTGATCCCGCCCGCGCCGAACCGCCGCGAGCTGTCGGCGCTCTTCACGCTGATGTTCCCGACGCCCGACGACGTGCAATGGATCGACGCGCTGCCCGACGACCTGCTCACGCGCCTCGCCGACCTGATCTCGTTCGACGTCACCGACGAGGAACGCCACGAGCCCGGTTCGTTCTCGCGCGACCTGCTGGCCGCGCTGCACAACCTGACCTGCCAGATCAGTTCGACCGGCCTGTCGCAGACGGTACGCAGCCGGCTGTCCGACGACGATGCGCGCAAGCCGCTCGAAACGCAGCCGTTCTACCGCCTCACGCGCGCGATGCTCGCGGTGGAGACCGCGCACGCGGCCGTCGAGGACGGCGGCGACCCGAGCAAGCTGCTGCATGAAGTGAACTACCTGCGCGTGCTGCTCGACGAATGCCGGATCGCCGTCGACGACGTGTTCTCGCACCTGTACCGCAACGGCGTATCGGTCGACATCGTGTTCCAGGTCGAGCGGATGCGCATGCGCATCCTGCGTGCCGAGACGCTGCTGAACGCGTGGATGGCACGCGACGACCTGCACGGGATGGCGCGCCTGACGGCCGAACTGGTCGACGCGAACCAGAACAGCCAGAGCGTGACGCACCTCGTGCGCAGCAACTTCTCGCTGTTCGCGCGCAAGCTGGTCGAGACCAACGCGGACACCGGCGAGCACTACATCTCGCGCGGCCGCGCCGAGTACCTGAAGATGCTGCGGATGGCCGCGGGCGGCGGCCTCGTCACCGTCGCGACCGTGTGCGTGAAGTTCGCGATCACGGGTGCGCACCTGCAATCGATGCTCGAAGGGCTGCTCGCGGGCGTCAACTACGCGGCCAGCTTCATGCTGATGCACTTCCTGCACTTCACGCTCGCGACCAAGCAGCCCGCGATGACCGCGCCGACGCTCGCCCGCGAACTCGACGACACCGGCCACGACGAAGGCGTGAAGACGTTCGTCTCGTCGGTGATCGCGCTGATCCGCACGCAGGCGGCCGCGATTTCCGGCAACGTGCTCGTCGTGCTGCCCGTGTGCCTGCTCGTGCAACTGTTCGCGGGCAACGTGCTGCACGCGAACCTGATCTCGCCGGAGAAGGCGCACGCGACGCTGCACTCGTTCTCGCTGCTCGGACCGACGCCGTTCTACGCGGCGCTGACCGGCGTGCTGCTGTGGGCGTCGAGCCTGCTCGCGGGCTGGGCCGACAACTGGTTCGTGCTGCACCGGGTCGGCGACGCGCTCACGTACAACCGCCGGCTGCGCCTCACGCTCGGCGCGGCCGGCGCCGCGAAGCTCGCGCACTTCTGCCGCTCGAACGTCGCCGGCGTGGTCGCGAACGTCGGCCTCGGCCTGATGCTCGGCCTGATTCCGGCGATCGTCACCGTGTTCATGTTCCCGTTCGAGGTGCGGCACGTGACGCTGTCGGCCGGCTCGATCGGAATCGCGCTCGGCGTGCTGGGCAAAGATGCGCTCGGGACGCCCGAGCTGTGGTGGGCCGGCGCCGGCGTGCTCAGCATGGCGATCCTCAACGTGCTCGTGAGTTTCGCGCTCGCGTTCACGATGGCCGTGCGTTCGCGCAGCCTGCGCCCGACCAAGGTGCGCGCGCTCGTCGCCGCGATCGTCCGCACGATGCTGTCGAATCCGCTCGCGCTGTTCTGGCCGGCCGGCGGTCAGGCCACGCGCGCCGGTCAGCCGGGCTCGCATTGAGCCTGCGGGCCGGTATGGCGGTGCCCGGCCGGGTGCCGCCACACCGGCCTCCCGGCACGCAATCGCGGCCGTCGCGCGCTCGTCGCCGCGCCGAAACGCGCCGCCCCGCGACGCAACCCCGGCCCCGGTCGCCCGCGCCGCGTACAATAGTGGACTTTTGCACGTCTTCCCCCGCCTTATGTCCTCGCCCACCCTGTACGAATTCTTCGCCCCCTGCCCGCGCGGCCTCGAAGCGGCGCTTGCCGCCGAGCTGGCCGAAATCGCCGGCCGACACCTGAACGGCGCGCCGTTCACCGCGGGCGCGCAGGTGCCGGGCGGCGTCCATTTCAGTGGCGGCTGGGCGGCCGGCATGGCCGCGAACCTCCATTCGCGAATCGCGAGCCGGGTCCTGCTGAAGATCGCGCACCGCGCGTACCGCAACGAGCAGGACGTCTACGCGCTCGCGCTCGAGCAGCCGTGGGAGCGCTGGTTCGCGGCAACGCAGACGCTGCGCGTCGACATCACCGCGATCAAGTCGCCGCTGAAGAGCCTCGAATTCGCGACGTTGCGCGTGAAGGACGCGATCTGCGACCGGATGCGCGACAAGACCGGTGCGCGCCCGAGCATCGACACCGGTGCGCCGGACGTGCGCGTGTTCGCGTTCCTGACGGCCAACGAATGCACGCTGTACCTCGACACTTCGGGTGAGCCGCTGTTCAAGCGCGGCTGGCGCCTCGACAAGGGCGCGGCGCCGCTGCGCGAGAACCTCGCGGCCGGCATCCTGCGCCTGACGGGCTGGACGCCCGGCACCGCGCTGTACGACCCGATGTGCGGCAGCGGCACGTTCCTCGCCGAAGCCGCGCAGATCGCGCTCGGCGTGGCGCCCGGCGTCGAGCGCCGGTTCGGCTTCGAGAAACTCAAGCAGTACGACATCACCGCGTGGCAGGGCCTGAAGGTGCCGGCGCTGGACGCGAAGCGCGCGGCGCGCGGCAAGCGCGCCGACGCGCTCGGCGTGTACGGCAGCGACATCTCGGGCGACATGCTCGAGAAGGCGCGCGCGAACCTCGAGCGCGCGGGCGTGCCGTCGGTGTGGCTCAAGCAGGTCGACGCACGCGGGATGACGCCGCCGTGCGACGGGCCGGGCATCATCCTCGCGAACCCGCCGTACGGCGAGCGGATCGAAGTGCGCGGCCGCAGCGCGCGCGGCGAGGTGCGCGAAACCGGCCGCAACCGCGGCAACGATGACGCGTTCCGCCGCACGCATACCGACGCGCCGGACAGCGAGTTCTTCAACGCGCTCGGCGATGCGCTGAAGCAGCGCTTCACGGGCTGGCAGGCATTCCTGCTGACGTCCGACCGTTCGCTGCCGGGCCAGCTGCGGCTGCGCGAATCGGCAAAGACGCCGCTGTTCAACGGCGCGCTCGAATGCCGGCTGTTCCGCTTCGACCTGATCGCCGGCAGCGTGAAGGCGCGCCCGGCCACGCCGGAAGGCGACGCGTAAGCAACGCAAGCGCGCGGGGCCGCCATCGCGGCGCCCGCGCGCGCCTCCCCCCGGCGCCGGTCAGTGCTTCGACTTCGACCAGCGCGCCATCGTGAACGGCAGCGCCTGCCCCGTCTCGAGCAGCGTCTTCAGGCTCGACAGCACGACCGGCCACCCGCCGCGAATCCCGCGATCCATCTCCGAACCGGCCACGAGCCCGTCGTGCGTGACGGTCAGCTTCACGACGCCCTCGAACGGCTCGACGAGATAGGTCACGCGCGATTCCTCGCCGTCTCCTGACGGCGTACGCCACGTGACGACCAGCCGGTGCGGCGGATCGTTCTCGACCACTTCGCCGACGATGTCGACGCGCGACGGATCGTCGTAGTCCTGATGCTCCCACCGCGAGCCCGGCCGCCAGTCGGGCGACGCGTTGCGATGCCGCACCCAGTAGTCCTTCGTCAGCTCGGCATTGGTCAGCGCGTCGAACACGCGTTCGGGCGTCGCTGCGATGAAAGTCACGTACACAAAAGCGGGATTACCCATCGTCGTCTCCTGTCTCGCGGGCCGCTTCCAGCCCGCGCTTGAGATCCGCCAGCGCCTGCAGGCGCTGACGTTCGAACTTGCCGATCCAGCGTTCCGCGATGTCATGGATCGGCACCGGATTCAGGTAGTGCAGCTTCTCCCTGCCGCGCCACGCGGTCGCGACGAGGTTCGCGGCCTCGAGCAGCGCGAGATGCTTGCTCACGGCCTGCCGGCTCATCGCGAGCCCGTCGCACAGCTCCGACAGCGTCTGGCCGTTTTTCGCATGCAGCAGGTCGAGCAACTGGCGGCGCGTGGCATCGGCCAGCGCCTTGAAAACAAGATCCATGCCGCTCCCGGGTCAACGGCTTTATTATGCAACCAAACGGTTGCATGTCAAGGGTGACAACTCTACTGACAATACGGTGTCAGCAGGCCGCGATCACACTGCAATCCCGGCGCAATGCAAGGCTGGTTTCCACACAGAACCCGAACGAACAAGGAGCTCGTCATGACGTCCGCAACTGCCACCGCAACCCTCGAGCGCGCGATCGCGTGGTTCGACATTCCGTCCCTCGATTTCGACCGGGCGATCCGCTTTTACGAAACCGTGCTGCAAACGACGCTGCAGCGCGAAGTCATCGGCGGCGTGCCGATGGCCACGTTCGATCGCGATGCGTCGAGCACGGGCGGCAGCATCGTGTTCGATCCGCAGCAGATGAAGCCGAGCGCGAACGGCGTGCTCGTGTACCTGAACGCCGGCGAGTCGGTCGTCGCGGCGCTCGAACGCGCGAAGCGCGCGGGCGGCATCGTGCAGGGCACGGTCGTCGAACTGCCGAACAACTACGGCTATATCGGCTACCTGATCGATACCGAAGGCAACCGCGTCGGCCTGCACGCGCCGAAATGCCATTGAGCGCATCGGCCATCGGGCCGGCGCGGCGCTATCATCGCGAAGTCCCCGTTGCCGAAGGAATCGAGGTGCTGCCATGACGCGCCGTGCCGACCGCCTGTTCCAGATCGCCGAGCTGTTGCGCGGGCGTCGTCTCACGACCGCGCAGCAGCTTGCCGACTGGCTGTCGGTGTCGCCGCGCACGGTCTATCGCGACGTGCGCGACCTGCAACTGTCAGGGGTGCCGATCGAAGGCGAAGCCGGCATCGGCTACCGGCTGAACCGCAACGCGAGCCTGCCGCCGCTCACGTTCACGGCCGAGGAGCTCGCGGCACTCGCCACCGGCGCGCGCATGCTCGAAACCTGGGGCGGGGCGCGCTTCGCGAGCGGCGCCCGCTCGGCGCTCGCGAAGATCGCATCGGCGATGCCGGCCGACAAGCGCACGGCGCTCGACCGCCTGCCCGTGTTCGCGCCGTCGTTCCACATCGACGAGACGTTCTGCGCGAAAGTCGACGCGATCCACCAGGCCATCGACACGCGCCACGTCGTCAGCTTCGGTTACCGCGACCGCCTCGGCGCACATTCGCAACGCCGCGTGTGGCCGCTCGGGCTCGTCTACTGGGGCGGCCGCTGGACGATCGGCGCGTGGTGCGAGCTGCGCGACGATTTCCGCACCTTCGACATCGCGCGGATGGGCGACATCTCCGTGCACGAGCAGTTTCCTGACATGGAAGGACGGCGGATCGCCGACTACATGCGGATCGCGGAAGCGCCGATGCGCTGACGCGGCACGACGGCGGGCGCGCACCACGTGCGTGCCGCGCGCCGCCGCCGTTTGTTCCCCGCCTCGCCGTTCCTACCCGCCGAACACCACCGGCCGCTTCGGCCGCTCGTCGACGTGCAGCGAAAACACGTCGGCGCGCGCGTAGTGGCCGACGACGTCGAAATCGTAGCGCGCACGCACAAGCTCGTCGGTATCGATACGTGCGGTCACGAGCCCGGCCTCGCCGATCAGCGGCTCCGTCAGCAGGTCGCCGAGCGGCCCGACGATCACGCTGCCGCCGCGGATCAGCGGCCGTTCGGGATCCCAGCCCGGCACGTCGATACCGAGCGCGCGCGGCGACGGCTGCACCTGGCACGCGCTCACGACGAAGCAGCGCCCCTCGTGCGCGATGTGCCGCATCGAGCTCTGCCACAGGTCGCGCTCGTCGACGGTCGGCGCACACCAGATCTGCACGCCTTTCGCGTACATCGCGCAGCGCAGCAGCGGCATGTGGTTCTCCCAGCAGATCGCGGCACCCGCACGCCCTGCGGCCGTGTCGACGACCGGCAGCGTCGAGCCGTCGCCCTGCCCCCAGATCAGCCGCTCGGTGCCGGTCGGCATCAGCTTGCGGTGCTTCGCGACGAGCCCGTCGCGCGGATCGAAGAACAGCGCGGTGCAGTACAGCGTGCTGCCGCCGCGCTCGATCACGCCGACCACGAGACTCGCGCCCGTACGCTGCGACAGCGCGGCCAGCTCGTCGGTTTCGGGCCCCGGCACATCGATCGCCTGCGCGGCGTAGCGCGCATACGCATCGCGGCCTTCGGGCAGCCGGTAACCGAGCCGCGTGCCGAAGATCTCGCCTTTCGGATAGCCGCCGAGCACGGCCTCGGGCAGCACGACGAGCGACGCGCCGCTGTCGCGGATCGCGGTTTCGTAGCCGAGGATCGTATCGAGCGTGGCGCGCGTGCCGGCGGGCGATGCGCCGATCTGCAGCGCGGCGATGACGGATGTGGACATGAGGGCGTCTCCGGTGAATGGGATGTCGCCATCTTTATCGATAAGATGTCATCGATCAAATCGATAAAACGATAACTGTCATGAATGCGGATGATATCGCCGGCCTCGACCTGAACCTGCTGAAGGTATTCGAGGCGCTGTACGAGGAAGGCGGCGCAAGCCGCGCGGCGCTGCGGCTCGATCTCACGCAGTCGGCCGTCAGCGCGGCGCTCGCGCGGCTGCGCGTGATCTATGCCGATCCGCTGTTCGTGCGCACCGGCCGCGGGCTCGCGCCGACGCCGCGCGCGGACGAGCTGAAGCCGATCCTGTCCGATGCGCTCGACCGCTGCCGCGAAAGCCTCGCGATCGCCGCCGACAGCGGCGACCGCGTCGGCCGCACGATCTCGATCGGGCTGTCGGACGACTTCGAGATCGCGCTCGGCCGCCCGCTGATCGACGCGGTCGCGCGAGAGGCCGCCGGTATCCGGCTGATCTTCCGGCAGACCCACAGCGGCATCGCCGGCGACGCGCTGCTGCGGCACGGCGTCGATCTCGCGATCGCGTCGGGCGGCTTCTCGGCGAACGGGCTCAGCCGCCGCGCGGTCGCGACGGGCGGCTATGCGTGCCTGATCGATCCGGCCGCCCGCGCGCGGCCGCCGCGCACGCTCACGCTCGCCGATTTCCTGCGGCGCGACCACCTGCTCGTGTCGTCGGGTGGCGTGATCGGGATCGTCGACGAGGCGCTGGCCGCGCTCGGCCACAAGCGCCGCGTCGCGGCATCGACCACGCATTTCGCCGCGTTGCCGTACCTGCTCGCCGGCTCCGACGCGGTGGCGACGATTCCCGCACACGCGGCGCGCGCGATCGCGCAATCGACCCCGCTGCGCGCGCTCGCGTGCCCGGTCGAACTGCCGCGCTATCCGGTCGAAATCGGCTGGCGCACGAGCACGCAGCGCGACCCGGCGATCGTGCGCGTGCGGGACACGATCGCCGCCTGCGTCGCGAACCTCGTCGCACCATGAAAATGTATGGTCAGCCTGTTTTTTGCAACCTTGGACAGTGACTAAGATAGAAAGGCTTGCGCTAATGTATCCGGGCTCGAAATGGGCGCGGATCGCGCCCGGCCCTCGATGAGAAGCCGCGCCCGACAGGCCTTAAAAAAGCGTCAGTCTGCGAGACTGAATTTCATGTCAGGTTTTCTGTCGGGCCGTGAGCCGATTGTCTTCATCACGGATCAGAGGTCGCAAAAGCAGGCAGGTACTTCGATCAGGCGATAGCCGGATGAGCCCGGTACTCGCCGCCCCTGGCCAGAATCGCCCATACGATTCTGGCCATTTTGTTGGCTAGCGCGCAGGCGACAACGTTGCCATGACGGCGACGCAGCAGCGCTTGCACCCAGATACCCAATGCATCGGTACGGCGCTCGACGTAACGCATGACGGCTCTTGCGCCTTGAATCAGCAAACATCGCAGGCGCTTGTCGCCTCGCTTGCTGATACCGAGCAAGGTCGGGCGTCCTCCCGTCGAATGCTGACGAGGTACCAACCCCAACGAAGCAGCGAAGTCGCGAGCACGTTTGAACGCATGCACATCACCGGCCATCGCCAGCAGATTGCTGGCCGTGATCGGACCGACTCCGGGGATCGTCATGAGCCGCTGCCCCGCGTTGTCCTCAGCGAGTTGGCGCTTGAGTTCGCCGTCGCACTGGGCGATCTCCTCGCTGAGTTGGCCATATCGCCGATGCAAGCGCTGCAGGATCGCCACCAGCCGGGGCGGCAGTGTCGATGCTGGATCATCGAGCAAGATTGGCAGGCGGGTAATGGCAAGCGCGCCGACCGGCAAGCTGATACCGAATTCGAGTAGGAACGCGTGAGCCTGGTTGACCGTGGCGGTGCGCTCGCTCACCAGTGCTTCGCGTACTCGATGCAACGCCATCAGTGCCTGCTGATCCGGCGTCTTAATTGCCACAAAGTGCATGCTGGGGCGAGAAGCGGCCTCGCAAATTGCTTCGGCATCGGCGAAGTCGGTCTTGTTGCCCTTCACAAAGGGGCGGACAAATTGCGGCGCGATCAGGCGTACCTGATGCCCGAACACCTGCAGTTTGCGCGCAAGCCAGTGCGCACCCGCGCAGGCCTCCATGGCGATTGTGCTGGCTGGACAACCCGCCAGCAAAACCAGCAACTGAGTACGCGTCACCTTCTTGCGCCAGACTTCGTGACCGTGACGGTCCTGCGCATGTAGAAAGAAGCAGTGCTTGCCTAGATCGATCCCGATCAACGTCGCGGTGCCCATGATGATCTCCCAGAAAGGAAACGGCCCGATCAGCGTACGCTGATCGGGCCGTTTCGGTCAGGCTGACCATCTCATTAAAGCCCGACCGGCTTGCGCCGGTCGGGCCGTTCCGGGCGAACCGCCCGCGAATCGAAGCAGGCGGACGCGTTGCCGGTACGCGCGTTACTCGACGGACTTCACCATGTCCTCGATGACCTTCTTCGCATCGCCGAACACCATCATCGTCTTGTCCATGTAGAACAGGTCGTTGTCGAGGCCCGCGTAGCCGGCCGCCATCGAGCGCTTGTTGACGATCACCGTGCGCGCCTTGTACGCCTCGATGATCGGCATCCCCGCGATCGGCGATTTCGGATCGTTCTTCGCGGCCGGGTTCACCACGTCGTTCGCGCCGAGCACCAGCACCACGTCGGCCTGGCCCATCTCGCCGTTGATGTCCTCCATCTCGAACACGATGTCGTACGGCACTTCCGCTTCCGCGAGCAGCACGTTCATGTGGCCCGGCATCCGCCCGGCAACCGGGTGGATCGCATAACGCACGTCGACGCCCTTCTCGATCAGCTTGTCGGTCAGCTCCTTCAGCGCGTGCTGCGCGCGGGCGACGGCCAGCCCGTAGCCCGGCACGATCACGACCGATTCCGCGTTACCGAGCATGAACGACGCATCCTCGGCCGAACCCGACTTCACCGGGCGCTGCTCCTGCCCGCCCGCCGCACCGCCGGCCGCCGCCTCGCCGCCAAAGCCGCCGAGGATCACGTTGAAGAACGAACGGTTCATCGCGTGGCACATGATGTACGACAGGATCGCACCCGACGAGCCGACCAGCGAGCCTGCGATGATCAGCATCGCGTTGTTCAGCGAGAAGCCGATGCCGGCCGCCGCCCAGCCCGAGTACGAGTTCAGCATCGACACGACCACCGGCATGTCCGCGCCGCCGATCGGGATGATGATCAGCACGCCGAGCACGAACGCGATCGCCGTCATGATGATGAACGGCAGCCACGCCTGCGTGATGACGAACAGGATGCCGAAGCCGAGCATCGCGATCGCGAGCATCAGGTTGATCAGGTGCTGGCCTGCGTACACGACCGGCGCGCCCTGGAACAGCCGGAACTTGTACTTGCCCGACAGCTTGCCGAACGCGATCACCGAACCGGAGAACGTGATCGCGCCGACGAACGTGCCGATGAACAACTCGACGCGGTTGCCGTACGGGATGAAGTTCGCCGCGACGGCGTCCTGCGGCACGAGCCCGAACGCTTCCGGCTCCGACACCACCGCATACGCGATGCACACGGCCGCGAGACCGATCAGCGAGTGCATCGCCGCGACGAGTTCCGGCATCTTCGTCATCTCGACGCGCGCGGCGACGAATGCACCGACCCCGCCGCCGACGATCAGCGCACCGAGCACCAGTGCAAGGCCGAGCGGCAGGTTCGCGCCGAGCCAGGCCGCCTGCTTGACGATCAGCGCGACCGTCGTGAGGATCGCGATGGCCATCCCGACCATCCCGAACAGATTGCCGCGCCGCGCGCTCTTCGGGTTCGACAGGCCTTTCAGCGCCTGGATGAAGCACACCGAGGCGACGAGGTACAGCAGCGTAACGACGTTCATGCTCATCGCGCGCCCTCCTTCGCCGCCTTCGGCTCCTTCTTGCGGAACATCTCGAGCATTCGCCTCGTCACGAGAAAGCCGCCGAACACGTTGACGGCCGCGAGCGCGACCGCGAGCGTGCCGAAGAACTTGCCGGTCACGCCGACGGTGAGCGCCGCCGCGAGCATCGCGCCGACGATCACGATCGCCGAGATCGCGTTGGTCACGGCCATCAGCGGCGTATGCAGCGCCGGCGTGACGTTCCAGACGACGTGGTAGCCGACGTACACCGCCAGCACGAAGATGATCACGTTGATCACCGTGTGATTGATGACTTCCATGGTCTCCTCCGTTATTTGCGCGTGACTTCGCCGTCGCGGCACAGCAGCGTCGCGGCGACGATGTCGTCGGTCAGGTCGATGTTCAGCGTGCCTTCCTTCGTGACGATCAGCTTCATGAAGTCGAGCAGGTTGCGCGCGTACAGCGCCGACGCGTCCGACGCGACCATCGATGCGAGGTTCGTGTAGCCGGCGATCGTCACGCCGTTGTGCACGATCACCTCGTCGGCGACCGTCAGCGGGCAGTTGCCGCTCTTCCTGCCGTCGAATTCCGGGCCGCGGCCGGCCGCGAGATCGACGAGCACCGAGCCGGGCTTCATCGACTGCGCGGTTTCGACCGAGATCAGCGTCGGCGCCGGGCGCCCCGGAATCAGCGCGGTGGTGATCACGATGTCGGCCTGCTTCGCGCGCTCGTGCACGAGCGCGGCCTGGCGGCCGAGCCACGACGGCGGCATCGGGCGCGCATAACCGCCGACACCCTGCGCGGCCTCGCGCTCTTCGTCGGTTTCGAACGGGACGTCGAGGAATTTCGCGCCGAGCGACTCGATCTGCTCCTTCACGGCCGGCCGCACGTCGGACGCCTCGATCACCGCGCCCAGCCGCTTCGCGGTCGCGATCGCCTGCAGGCCCGCAACGCCCGCGCCGAGAATCAGCACGCGCGCGGCTTTCACCGTGCCCGCGGCAGTCATCAGCATCGGGAAGAAGCGCGGATACAGCGCGGCAGCAACCAGCACGGCCTTGTAGCCCGCGATGTTCGCTTGCGACGACAGCACGTCGAGACTCTGCGCGCGTGTCGTGCGCGGCGCGGCTTCGAGCGCGAAACCGGTCACGCCGGCTGCCGCGAGTTTCGCCGCCTGCTCGGCATTGAACGGCTCGAGCATGCCGACCAGCACGGAGCCGCGCTTCAGCGATGGCAGTTCGGGGTCGGTGGGCGCCTGGACCTTCAGCACGATGTCGGCATCAAAAGCAGCCGACTGGTCGGTCAATTCGGCACCGGCGGACGCATAGGCTTCGTCGGGATAACTGGCTGCGCTGCCCGCCCCTTTCGCGATACTGACGCGATGGCCGGCAGCCGCGTATTTCTTCACGGTTTCCGGCGTCGCAGCCACACGCGCCTCGTTCGCCCGCGTTTCAGCAGGCACTCCAATATGCATCGTCAGTTCCTCCAGTCATTGTCAGTATTTCTTTTCTTGCAATTTTTACTGCACAACGAGCCGGACAGGCTGACTTACCGGCTCACGAGCAACGGCATTTACGCTGCACTTTAACCGAAAGCGATGGTCGCGCCAGCACATTCCGCACGATCGTGCGCGAATGAGACATTAGCCCGGCCCGCGCCGCCGCGCATCGGCGGGACGGATGATCCGCGAGGGTCGGATTCATCTATCGTCTGATCAGACGGCCGGCAGCGTTCGGGCGCAACCGGTAAAATGCCGATCCATGAAACCCGAAATCTGGACCCCGCATGTGACGGTCGCGGCGCTCGTCGAGCACGCCGGCCGCTTTCTCGTGATCGAGGAAGAAACCTCGACGGGCCTGCGCATCAACCAGCCGGCCGGCCATCTCGAGGCCGGCGAAACGCTGGCCGACGCCGTGATCCGCGAGACGCTCGAGGAAACCGCGCACCCGTTCACGCCCGACGCGCTCGTCGGTGTTTATCTCGCGCACTACGAGCGCCCCGGCACCGCCGGCGCGACCTACCTGCGCTTCACGTTCTGCGGCACGGCCGGCGAGCCGGTCGCGGGCCACGCGCTCGACGACGGCATCGTCCGCACGCTGTGGATGACGGCCGACGAACTGCGCGCGTGCAGCGAGCGCCATCGCTCGCCCGCGGTGATGCGCTGCGTCGACGACTATCTCGCCGGGCGGCGCATTCCGCTCGATTTCGTGCACACGCATTCGGTCGCGCCGCGCCCCGAGGCATTCGAACGTCAGGCGGTCAACAAATGAGCAAGCGCCGTGTAGTGGTAGGCATGTCGGGCGGCGTCGATTCGTCGGTGACCGCGTGGCTGCTGAAGGAACAGGGCTACGACGTGGTCGGCCTGTTCATGAAGAACTGGGAAGACGACGACGACGGCGAATACTGCTCGACGCGCCAGGACTGGATCGACGTCGTGTCGGTGGCCGACCTGATCGGCATCGACGTGGAAGCCGTCAACTTCGCCGCCGAATACAAGGACCGCGTGTTCGCCGAGTTCCTGCGCGAATACTCGGCCGGCCGCACGCCGAACCCCGACGTGCTGTGCAATGCCGAGATCAAGTTCAAGGCGTTCCTCGATCACGCGATGTCGCTCGACGCGGAAATGATCGCGACCGGCCACTATGCGCGCGTGCGCGAGCGCGACGGGCGTTTCGAACTGCTGAAGGCCTTCGATCATACGAAAGACCAGTCGTACTTCCTGCACCGGCTGAACCAGGCGCAACTGTCGAAGACGATGTTCCCGCTCGGCGAGATCCCGAAGACGAAGGTGCGCGAGATCGCCGCGCAGATCGGGCTGCCGAACGCGAAGAAGAAGGATTCGACGGGCATCTGCTTCATCGGCGAACGGCCGTTCCGCGATTTCCTGAACCGCTACCTTCCGACGAAACCCGGCCCGATGAAGACGCCCGACGGCAAGGTCGTCGGCAAGCACATCGGCCTCGCGTTCTACACGTTCGGCCAGCGCAAGGGCATCGGCCTCGGCGGCAGCAAGGACGGCAGCGGCGAACCGTGGTTCGTCGCCGCGAAGGACATCGCGTCGAACACGCTGTATGTCGTGCAGGGCCACGATCATCCGTGGCTGCTGTCGCGCGAGCTCGTCGCCGGCAACGTGAGCTGGGTCGCGGGCGAGCCGCCGGCGGAAGGCTTCGCGTGCGGCGCGAAGACACGCTACCGGCAGGCCGATGCGGCGTGCACGTTCGGCGGTGCCGCATCCGGTCCGGAAGGCGAAGCGCGCTTCTCGCTCGCGTTCGACGACGCGCAGTGGGCCGTCACGCCCGGCCAGTCGGCCGTGCTGTACGACGGCGAGATCTGTCTCGGCGGCGGCATCATCGAATCCGCGGCGACCAGCCCTTCCGCACCGGCGGAAGGTCGCGCCCCGGCGCTCGCCGACGCACGCTGACACATATTCGGTTTAGACTTGCGGCACGCCGCGCCCGGCGGAACACGATTCCGCCGAGGCCGGCAGACCGCCGCGCAGCGCACGCATGGCGGTATTTCAAGATGCAGGGTCTATTCATGTATGGAACGCGCATGCGTTGCCACGAGAAGGGCCGCTCGCGAGGCGCGCGACGCCGCGAGCGGCCCTTCTCGTGGCAACCCCAAATCTAAGTAGATCATTCCACGGGAATGCCCGAAATCGCCCGCATGGCGGTGTCGTTCGTCACTTGTTTGGCTCGGCCAAACGGCGCTCCTCACTCCTTGCCCTGCGGGCGATTTCGGGCATTCGCATGCGCGTTCCATACATGAATAGACCCTAGGAGTCCCCATGCTTTCACGACGCTATCTGGCGATGTGGTGTGCCATCCTGCTGCTCGTCGCAACGGCCGCGCTCGCGTCGATCCACGTGCTTTCCTGGCTGTGGATCATCATCCCCGCCGCCCTCGTCGCGCTCGGCGTGTACGACCTGAACCAGGACCGTCACGCGATCCTGCGCAACTACCCGCTCTGGGGCCACTTCCGCTTCCTGTTCGAGTTCATCCGGCCCGAGATCCGCCAGTACTTCGTCGAGGACGATACCGACGAGAAACCGTTCTCGCGTGCGCAGCGCAGCCTCGTCTACCAGCGCGCGAAGAACGTCGCCGACAATCGCCCGTACGGCACCGAGCTGAACGTGAAGGCCGTCGCGCACGAATGGATCAGCCACTCGCTCGCGCCGACGAAGCTGCCGAACCACGATTTCCGCATCCGCGTCGGCGCGAATCGCGCGCAGCCGTACGACATCTCGATCTTCAACATCTCGGCGATGAGCTTCGGCTCGCTGTCCGCGAACGCGATCCGCTCGCTGAACCTCGGCGCGAAGAAAGGCGGGTTCGCGCACGACACGGGCGAAGGCTCGCTGTCGAAGTACCACCGCGAGAACGGCGGCGACATCATCTGGGAAATCGCGTCGGGCTACTTCGGCTGCCGCAACGACGACGGCACGTTCAACCCCGACAAGTTCGCGAAGCAGGCCGCCGATCCTCAGGTCAAGATGATCGAGGTGAAGCTGTCGCAGGGCGCGAAGCCGGGCCACGGCGGCGTGCTGCCGGCCGCGAAGATCACGCCGGAGATCGCCGAGACGCGCGGCGTGCCGATGGGCAAGGACTGCATCTCGCCCGCGACGCACTCGGAGTTCTCGACGCCGCGCGGGCTGCTCGAATTCGTCGAGCGGCTGCGCACGCTGTCGGGCGGCAAGCCGACCGGCTTCAAGCTGTGCGTCGGCCATCCGTGGGAATTCTTCGGGATCGCGAAGGCGATGGTCGAGACGGGCATCGTGCCGGACTTCATCGTCGTCGACGGCGCGGAAGGCGGCACGGGCGCGGCGCCGCTCGAATTCACCGACCACGTCGGCGTGCCGCTGCAGGAAGGGCTGCTGCTCGTGCACAACACGCTGGTCGGGATCGGCGTGCGCGATCGCGTGAAGATCGGCGCGAGCGGCAAGATCATCACCGCGTTCGACGTCGCGCGCACGCTCGCGATCGGCGCGGACTGGGTGAACTCGGCGCGCGGCTTCATGTTCGCGGTCGGCTGCATCCAGGCGCAGACCTGCCACACGGGCCGCTGCCCGACCGGCGTCGCGACGCAGGACCCGGTGCGCCAGCGCGCGCTCGTCGTGCCCGACAAGGCCGACCGCGTGTACAACTTCCACCGCAATACGCTGCACGCGCTGCAGGAACTCGTGCAGGCGGCCGGCCTGTCGCATCCGTCGGAGCTGCGCGCGCATCACATCGTGCAGCGCATCTCGCCGCACGAGGTCCGGCTGATGTCGCAGTTGCTGAAGTACCTGAAGCCCGGCGCGCTGCTCGACGGCAACCATTGCGGCTTCACGCTGTACGACAGCTGGTGGCCGATTGCGCGCAGCGATTCGTTCACGCTCGGCGAGGCCGTGTACGCGTCGATCGAGTGACGCTCGCGGCCGCCCTGCTCCGGCGGCGGCCCGGCAAAAAGAAAAGCGCCCCGCGGGGCGCTTTTCTTTTGTCTGCCGAATGCGTGAATACTTGCACGCTTGATCGCGCGGCCGGCCGCGGCTCAGTTCTGCGGCAGCGTGTCCGCGAACGACTGCCGTTGCTGCAGCTTGACGAAGTGCTTGTCGAGGTTCGGGTGATGCTCGCGCCAGTTCAGTTCGGGCATCCGGAAGTCGAGATAACCGAGCGCGCAGCCGAGTGCGATGTCGGCGAGCGTGTAATGATTACCGACGCACCACGTCTTGCCGCCGAGGCCCTGCGACATCGCGACGAGCGCATCGTCGATCTTGCGCTGCTGGCGCGCGATCCAGCTTGCGCTGCGCTGCACGTCGTCGCGCAGCGTGTATTCGAGACGAATCGCGACCGCCGCGTCGAGCACGCCGTCGCCCAGCGCTTCCCAGCAGCGCACTTCGACGCGCTCGCGGCCCGACGGCGGAATCAGCTTGCCGACCGGCGACAGCGTATCGACGTATTCGCAGATCACGCGGGAATCGAACACCGCGGCACCATCCTCCATCACGAGGCACGGGACCTTGCCGAGCGGATTCGATGCATGAATATCCGTCTCCGGCGCCCACACGTTCTCGAGCTCCAGCTTGTAGTCGATCTTCTTTTCAGCAAGCACGATCCGCGCCTTTCGGACGTACGGGCTGCTGAGCGAACCGATTAATTTCATCATCTGCCTTTTTAAGGGAACCGCCGAGAGTATACGTTGTCGCCGATCATAACCGGGCAGGGTCGCGCGGTAGAAAATCGCCCGGCCGGCCTGTGGATGGTTTGCAACAGCCGCCACGCGGGCCTGCCGGCGCGGCTCGCGGCCGCCCCTCTCACGCGCCGCGTCCGGCGGCGCTACAATCGCACGATGAATGCGCCCCTCGATACCGCCATCGCCGTCGACGTCTACCGCCAACGCCGTGAACGCGTGCTTGCCGCACTGCGCGCCGCGGGCGGCGGCGTCGCCATCGTCCCCACCGCGCCGGAAATGCTGCGCAACCGCGATACGGCCTACCCGTACCGGCACGACAGCTACTTCCATTACCTGACGGGCTTCACCGAGCCGGATGCCGTGCTCGTGCTGAACGCGGCCGCGCCGCACGGCGCGCCGGAGTCGATCCTGTTCTGCCGCGGCAAGAATCCCGACCGCGAGATCTGGGAAGGCTTCCACTACGGCCCCGAAGCCGCGCGCGATGCGTTCGGCTTCGACGCGGCGTTCGCGGTCGACGTGATCGACACCGAGATGCCGCGCCTGCTCGCCGACGCGGGCACCGTGCACTACCGGTTCGGCGCATCGGCCGACTTCGAACGCCAGCTCGCGGGCTGGCTCGACGCGGTGCGCGCACTGGCGCGCACGGGTGTCGCCGCACCGGACGCGATGCTCGACCTCACACCGCTCGTCGACGACATGCGGCTCGTGAAGGACGAACACGAACTCGCGATCATGATGCGCGCCGCGCACATCTCCGCGCTCGCGCACCGCCGCGCGATGCAGGTGTGCCGTCCCGGCATCCGCGAATACGAACTCGAGGCCGAGCTGCTGTACCTGTTCCGCAAGCACGGCGCGCAGGCGCCCGCGTACGGCTCGATCGTCGCGGCCGGCGCGAATGCGTGCGTGCTGCACTACCCGGCCGGCAACGCGGCCGCGAAGGACGGCGACCTGATCCTGATCGACGCCGCGTGCGAACTCGACGGCTATGCGTCGGACATCACGCGCACGTTCCCGGCCAACGGGCGCTTCTCGCCCGCGCAGCGCACGCTGTACGACGTCGTGCTCGCCGCGCAGCAGGCCGCGATCGACGCGACGCGCGCGGGCGTGCCGTTCGAGGCGCCGCACGACGCGGCCGTGCGCGTGCTCGCGCAGGGGCTGCTCGACACCGGCATCATTCCGAAAACACGCTTCTCGAACGTTGACGACGTGATTGCCGAGCGCGCATACACGCGCTTCTACATGCACCGCACGGGCCACTGGATCGGGATGGACGTGCATGACTGCGGCGACTACCGCGAGCGGCTCGCCGAGCGCGACGGCAACGGCGCGCTGCCGTCGCGCACGCTGAAGCCCGGCATGACGCTGACCGTCGAACCCGGCCTGTATGTGCGGGCAGCCGACGACGTGCCGCCCGAGTACTGGAACATCGGCATCCGCATCGAGGACGACGCGATCGTGCGCGAGCACGGCTGCGAGCTGATCACGCGCGGCGTGCCCGTCGCCGCGGACGAGATCGAAGCGCTGATGCGCGCAGGCGCGGCGCACGGCGCATGACCGGCCGCCGCCTGTTCGTCGCGCCGCCGTCGACCTGCCGTCGACCGTTATTTCCGTATCACGAATCAAGATGACGACCGCTTCCTCCCCGGCCACGCCGGACTACGACCTCGCCATCGTCGGCGCCGGCCCCGTCGGGCTCGCGCTCGCCGGCTGGCTCGCGCGCCGCAGCGCAACCCAACACGCGTCGATCGCGCTGATCGATGCGCGCGAACCGGTCGCGAGCGTGAACGACCCGCGCGCGATCGCCGTCTCGCACGGCAGCCGCGTGCTGCTCGACACGCTCGCGTGGCCCGCCGACGCGACGCCGATCGAACATATCCACGTGTCGCAGCGCGGCCATTTCGGCCGCACGCTGATCGACCGCGACGAGCACGACCTCGCCGCGCTCGGTTATGTCGTGCGCTACGGCTCGCTCGTGCAGGCGCTTGCGGGCGCCGTGCGCGGCACGCGCGTCGACTGGCTCACGTCGACCACCGCGCGCGCGCCGCAGCAGGATGCCGACGGCGTCACGCTGACGCTCGACGGCCCGCAAGGCGAGCGCACGCTGCGCGCGCGCATCGTCATCAACGCGGAAGGCGGGCTGTTCCACGAACAGGCGGCCGACGCCGGCCAGCAGCGCCGTGACTACGGGCAGACCGCGCTCGTCGGCACGGTGACGGTCTCGGCACCGCGCCCGAACGTCGCATGGGAGCGCTTCACGCACGAAGGCCCGCTCGCGCTGCTGCCGCTCGGCGGGCCGCGCCAGGCCGACTACGCGCTCGTCTGGTGCTGCACGCCCGACGAAGCGGCGCGCCGCGCCGCGCTGCCCGACGACGCGCTCCTGCGCGAGCTCGGCAGCGCGTTCGGCGAACGCATGGGCCAGTTCGTCGCGATCGCGGGCCGCGCGGCGTTCCCGCTCGGCCTGAACGCCGCGCAGACGCTCGTCAGCGGCCGCGTCGCGATCGTCGGCAATGCCGCGCAAACCCTGCACCCCGTCGCGGGCCAGGGGCTCAACCTCGGGCTGCGCGATGCGCATACGCTGGTCGACACGCTGTCCGCGCAAGGCCTCGAAGCGACCGCGCTCGCGGCCTTCAACGCACGCCGCGCGCTCGACCGGCGCTTCACGATCGGCGCGACCGACACGCTTGCGCGCCTGTTTACGATCGACTCGGGCCCGCTCCCGCTGCTGCGCGGCGCCGCGCTCACCGCGCTCGAATTCGTGCCGCCGCTCAAGAAGGTGATCGCGCGCCAGATGATGTTCGGCCAGCGCAACTGACGCGCGGCGCACCTCCGGGTGCGCCCGGCCGGACCACGCAAACCGGGTCAAATCGGCGGGGCATGGGAATACGGTAAAATGCGCGTTTCCGTCCGCCCTTTTCATGCCCGCACCTGTCGCGGGCGGTGCCATTGCGATGCCCGTTATCGGCCCTCACGTATTGCGTAACAACCTGTTCGTCGCACCGATGGCCGGCGTGACGGATCGTCCGTTCCGCCAGCTGTGCAAGCAGCTGGGGGCCGGTTACGCCGTGTCCGAGATGGTCGCGTCCAACGCGCAGCTGTGGAAAAGCGCGAAGACGATGCGGCGCGCGAACCACGAAGGCGAGGTCGAGCCGATCGCGGTGCAGATCGCGGGCGCCGATCCGGCGATGATGGCTGAAGCGGCCCGCTACAACGTCGACAACGGCGCGCAGATCATCGACATCAACATGGGCTGCCCGGCGAAGAAGGTCTGCAACGTCGCGGCCGGTTCCGCGCTGCTGCAGAACGAGCCGCTCGTGCAACGGATCGTCGAGGCCGTCGTCGCGGCGGTCGGCACGGGGCCCGATGCAGTGCCCGTCACGCTGAAGATCCGCACCGGCTGGGACCGCGAGCACAAGAACGCGATCACGGTCGCGCGCCTGGCCGAAGCCGCCGGCATCTCGATGCTGACCGTGCACGGCCGCACGCGCGCCGACCTGTACCGCGGCGACGCCGAATACGAAACCATCGCGGCCGTGAAGGCGGCCGTCGGGATTCCGGTCGTCGCGAACGGCGACATCACGTCGCCCGCGAAGGCGAAGGCCGTGCTCGACGCAACGGGCGCCGACGCACTGATGATCGGTCGCGCCGCGCAAGGCCGGCCGTGGTTGTTCCGCGAAATCGATCATTTCCTGCAAACTGGCGAGTTGCTGCCCCCGCCGCGGATCGACGAGATCCAGCACGTGATGAACGAACACCTGGAAGACCACTACGCTTTCTATGGTGAATTCACGGGAGTCCGTACTGCGCGCAAGCACATCGGCTGGTACACTCGCGGCCTTTCCGGTGCCAACGGGTTCCGGCACAGGATGAACACGCTCGATTCCACCCGCGAGCAACTCGCCGCCGTCAATGAATTCTTCGAGGCGCAAAAAGCGCTGTCGGACCATCTCGTCTATGTCGATGACGAAGAGGAAAACGGCCAGGGCGAGTCGGACGACCATAACCAGTTAGCAGCATGAGCAAGCACAACATCGAACAATGTGTCCGCGAGAGCCTGGACGTGTATTTCCGGGATCTAGACGGCTCCAATCCGCACGACGTCTATGAAATGGTGATGTCCTGCGTCGAAAAGCCGATGCTCGAGGTCGTGCTCGTACAGGCAGGCGGCAACCAGTCGCTCGCCGCGGAGTACCTCGGCATCAATCGCAATACGCTGCGCAAGAAGCTGCAGCAGCACGGCCTGCTGTAGCCGGCCGTCCCGTCCCCGTTTCCCTGGCTATTGGTGGTTCCATCATGATCAAGCAAGCGCTCATTTCCGTTTCCGACAAGACCGGCATCGTCGACTTCGCGAAGTCGCTGTCCGACCTCGGCGTCAAGCTGCTGTCGACGGGCGGCACCGCGAAACTGCTCGCCGACGCGGGCCTGCCCGTTACCGAAGTGGCCGACTACACGGGCTTTCCGGAAATGCTCGATGGGCGCGTGAAGACGCTCCACCCGAAGGTGCACGGCGGCATCCTCGCCCGCCGCGACCTGCCCGAGCACATGCAGGCGCTGGAACAGCACGGCATCCCGACGATCGACCTGCTCGTCGTGAACCTGTATCCGTTCGTCGCGACGATCGCGAAGGACGACTGCACGCTCGCCGACGCGATCGAGAACATCGACATCGGCGGCCCGACGATGCTGCGCTCGGCCGCGAAGAACCATCGCGACGTGACGGTCGTCGTCGATCCGGCCGACTACGCGGTCGTGCTCGATGAAATGAAGGCGAACGGCAACGCGGTCGGCTACGCGACCAACTTCCGCCTCGCGACGAAGGTGTTCGCGCACACCGCGCAATACGACGGCGCGATCACGAACTACCTGACGAGCCTGACCGACGAGCTGCAGCACGCATCGCGCAACGCGTACCCGGCGACGCTGAACATCGCGTTCGACAAGGTGCAGGACCTGCGCTACGGCGAGAACCCGCACCAGAGCGCGGCGTTCTACCGCGACATCGCGCCGCAAGCCGGTGCGCTCGCGAACTACCGCCAGCTGCAGGGCAAGGAACTGTCGTACAACAACATCGCGGATTCGGACGCGGCGTGGGAATGCGTGAAGACGTTCGACGCCCCGGCCTGCGTGATCATCAAGCATGCGAACCCGTGTGGCGTCGCGGTCGGCAACGACTCGGCCGACGCTTACGCGAAGGCGTTCCAGACCGACCCGACCTCCGCATTCGGCGGCATCATCGCGTTCAACCGCGAAGTCGACGAAGCGGCCGCTCAGGCTGTCGCGAAGCAGTTCGTCGAAGTGCTGATCGCACCGTCGTTCTCCGACGCCGCGAAGCAGGTGTTCACCGCGAAGCAGAACGTGCGCCTGCTCGAAATCGCGCTCGGCGACGGTCATAACGCATTCGACCTGAAGCGCGTGGGCGGCGGCCTGCTCGTGCAGTCGCTCGACTCGAAGAACGTGCAGCCGCACGAGCTGCGCGTCGTCACGAAGCGCCAGCCGACGCCGAAGGAAATGGACGACCTGCTGTTCGCGTGGCGCGTCGCGAAGTACGTGAAGTCGAACGCGATCGTGTTCTGCGGCAACGGCATGACGCTCGGCGTCGGCGCGGGCCAGATGAGCCGCGTCGATTCCGCACGCATCGCGAGCATCAAGGCGCAGAATGCAGGCCTGACGCTGGCCGGCTCGGCCGTCGCGTCGGATGCGTTCTTCCCGTTCCGCGACGGCCTCGACGTCGTCGTGGCAGCCGGCGCGACCTGCGTGATCCAGCCGGGCGGCTCGATGCGCGACGACGAAGTGATCGCCGCGGCCGACGAGCACAACATCGCGATGATCCTGACGGGCGTGCGCCACTTCCGTCACTGATCGCACACGGCCCGCGCGGCCGCTGTACGCAAGCCCGGCGGCGTCGCACCCGCCGGGTTTTTTATTGCGCGACGCCCCGGCGCGCGACCATGCCGCCGGGTCGCTGCACCATTCGTTGTAGTATCGCTGCATCAGGCAACTCTCCTCACTCATGCGAATTCTCGGCATCGACCCTGGCCTGCGCGTCACCGGCTTCGGCGTCATCGACGTCAGCGGCCACCAGCTCGCCTATGTCACGAGCGGCGTGATCCGCACGCCGACGGCCGACCTGGCCACCCGGCTCGGCACGATCTTCCAGGGCGTCTCGGCGATCGTGCGCGAACATGCGCCCGACCAGGCCGCGATCGAAAAGGTGTTCGTCAACGTGAACCCGCAGTCGACGCTGCTGCTCGGCCAGGCGCGCGGCGCCGCGATCTGCGGCCTCGTCGCGGGCGGCCTGCCCGTCGCCGAATACACGGCGCTGCAGCTCAAGCAGGCCGTCGTCGGCTACGGCCGCGCGACCAAGACGCAAATGCAGGAAATGGTCACGCGGCTGCTCAATCTCTCCGGACAACCGGGCTCCGACGCAGCCGACGCGCTCGGCATGGCGATCTGCCATGCGCACGGCGGCACGACACTCAGCACGCTCGGCGGCCTCGCGCCGGCGCTCGCGAAGAAGGGGCTGCGCGTGCGGCGCGGGCGGCTGGTCGGCTGACGCCGGTGCATGCCGTCGCCCGGCACGCCGGATCGACCGTCTTGACCGCGCACGGCGCGTACACGACACGCCTTGCTTCGGCCTGACGGCCGATCCCGTCGGCATTGCGCCGCGCGTGCGCTACACTCGCGCTTTCTTCCTCGCATCCCGCCTCCCATGATCGGTCGCATCGCCGGCATCCTGCTCGAAAAGAACCCGCCTCACCTGCTCGTCGACTGCAACGGCGTCGGCTACGAAATCGACGTGCCGATGAGCACCTTCTACAACCTGCCGCAAACAGGCGAGCGCGTCGTGCTGCTCACGCAGCAGATCGTCCGGGAGGACGCGCACCTGCTGTACGGCTTCCTGACGCTGCAGGAGCGCACGACCTTCCGCGAGCTGCTGAAGATCACCGGCATCGGCGCGCGCATGGCGCTCGCCGTGCTGTCCGGCATGAGCGTGCAGGAGCTCGCGCAGGCCGTGACGATGCAGGACGCCGCGCGCCTCACGCGCCTGCCCGGCATCGGCAAGAAGACGGCCGAGCGCCTGCTGCTCGAACTGAAGGGCAAGCTCGGCGCCGATCTCGGCGCGCTCGCCGGCGCCGCATCGCCGTCCGACCACGCGACCGACATCCTCAACGCGCTGCTCGCGCTCGGCTACTCCGAAAAGGAAGGCCTTGCGGCGATCAAGAACGTGCCGGCCGGCACCGGCGTGTCCGAAGGCATCAAGCTTGCGCTGAAGGCGTTGTCGAAGGCGTAACGCGCGGCCACACCGGCTGTTGAAGCCAGTATCACGCGGCCGCGCGGCGCTCGCCAGTCGGCCGTTCGGTCAAGGGCCTGCTCCCGCTAATAACGGGCTTGCGCTGGCCACCAGAAGGGCCGAGCGCAAGGATTGCGACGAAGCGAATACTCGACGTATTCGCAAGGAGCATGACGCAGCGATCGGCCCTTCTGGTGGCCAGCCCCACGAATGAATTTTTCCAAACAGGGGAACGAGCCTTGCCGGCCGTATTGCGGCGTCGCGCGTTGCTTGTTTGGCTCGGCCAAACGGCGCTCCTTGCTCCTTGCACTACGGCCGGCAAGGCTCGTTCGCAAGCCCGTTATTAGCGGGAGCAGGCCCTGGGCGGGACTGCGCCGCGCGGTACAATGGCCGCATGATTGAAACCGACAAACTCGCCACCGAGCAGCGGATCATCGCCGCCACGCCCGCCTCGTCGCACGAGGAGGTGTTCGAACGTGCGCTGCGGCCGCGCCAGCTCGACGACTACGTCGGCCAGGAAAAGGTGCGCGGCCAGCTCGAGATCTTCATCGAAGCCGCCAAGCGCCGCTCGGAGCCGCTCGACCACGTGCTGCTGTTCGGGCCGCCCGGTCTCGGCAAGACGACGCTCGCGCACATCATCGCGCGCGAGATGGGCGTGAACCTGCGCCAGACGTCGGGCCCCGTGCTCGAACGCGCCGGCGATCTCGCCGCGCTGCTGACGAACCTCGAAGCGAACGACGTGCTGTTCATCGACGAGATCCACCGGCTGTCGCCGGTCGTCGAGGAAATCCTGTATCCGGCACTCGAGGATTACCAGATCGACATCATGATCGGCGAAGGCCCGGCCGCGCGCAGCGTGAAGCTCGACCTGCAGCCGTTCACGCTCGTCGGTGCAACCACCCGCGCCGGGATGCTGACCAACCCGCTGCGCGACCGGTTCGGGATCGTCGCGCGGCTCGAGTTCTACGACGCCGAGCAACTGTCGCGCATCGTGCGACGCTCGGCGTCGCTGCTGAATGCACAGATCGATCCGAGCGGCGCGCTGGAAATCGCGAAGCGCGCGCGCGGCACGCCGCGGATCGCGAACCGGCTGCTGCGCCGCGTGCGCGACTTCGCGGAAGTGAAGGCCGACGGCCAGATCACCGCGGCCGTCGCCGATGCCGCGCTCGCGATGCTCGACGTCGATCCGGTCGGCTTCGACCTGATGGACCGCAAGCTGCTCGAGGCGATCCTGTACAAGTTCGACGGCGGCCCGGTCGGCCTCGACAACCTCGCGGCGGCGATCGGCGAGGAGCGCGACACGATCGAGGACGTGATCGAACCGTACCTGATCCAGCAGGGCTTCCTGCAGCGCACGCCGCGCGGGCGCGTCGCGACGCTGCTCACCTATCGCCACTTCGGGCTCTCCGTGCCCGACACCGGCCGCGCCGAACGCGGCGCGTGGGATGTCCCCGACGGGAAGTAGCCCGTCCCCCGAGCCGTACCCGCCATGACGACGCCGCCCAGCCGCCACCCCGCCGCACCTGCACCGGGCCCGCGCTGGGCCGAGCCGATCCGCAAGCGGCTCGTGGCCGGCATCACGCACCTGACCGCGGGTGGCGGCGGCCCGTCGCTCGACCTCTCTTCGCCACCCGGAGATCCCGGGCTGTTCGGCCCCGACGCCATCTGCTGGCGCGTGCATGCCGACTTCACGTCGATGATGACCGGCGGCATCGCCGCACTGCTGCTGCAAGCGCTCCATCCGCTCGCACTCGCGGGCGTGTGGGATCACTCGTCGTTTCGCACCGACATCCTCGGCCGCTTGCGGCGCACCGCCACCTTCATCACGGGCACGACGTTCGGCAGTCGCGCGGACGCACTCGCGCTGATCGAACGCGTGAAGGCGATCCACGCGCGCATAGCGGGTACCGCACCCGACGGTCGGCCATACCGCGCCGACGATCCGGCGTTGCTGACCTGGGTGCATATCGCGGAAGTATCGAGCTTCCTCGCCGCGCATCTGTGCTACGTGAATCCGGCGCTGCCGGGCGAATTGCAGGACCGCTACTACGCCGAAACGGCATTGATCGCCGAACTGCTCGGCGCACACGAGGTGCCCCGCTCGCGCGCCGAGGTCGCCGCCTATCTCGCGCGCATGCAGCCCGAACTCGAGGCCGGGCCGCATACCTTCGAAGTGATGTCCATCCTGCTGAATGTGCCGGTCGCGACACCCGCGCTGCGGCCGGCCGCGTCGCTGGTGATGCATGCCGGGATCGACCTGCTGCCGCCGTGGGCACAGCGCATGCTCGGCGTGTCGACGTTCGCGCCGTTGCGTCGCGCGGTGGTCCGGCCCGGCGTACGGACCGTCGCCCCCGTGCTGCGCTGGGCGCTCGTCAACGGCGCGTCGAAACGCGCGCGCCGCCGCGCGACCGCGACACCGGTCGACGGCGATCCGCCGGCCTGACGATCAGCTTCCTCAGAACATTTCAATTTACCGTCAAATTCATGTGACAAGCTGACGGGCTCGCACCCGCACACGGTCACACGTCCCGCATGTCCGTTACCCGCGCGGTGTCCTGCCAACCCGACCGACACCCGATGCCCGCGATGCCACGCCTGCCGATCCGTTTCGCCCTTGCCGCCAGCCTGTCCGCCGTCTTCGCCCTGACCGCCTGCGGCGGCGACGATGTCACCGCCGTCGCGCGCACGGACGCGCAGACGCCGTCCGGCGGCACGACGACAACGCCCGCCCCCACGCCGCCCGCCACCGTCACGCCGCAACCGGGCAAGTGGAAGGCCGCCCGCGCGGGCGACCTGATCGACGTGACGCTCGGCGATCTCCATCCGACGCAGGGCGCGATCGGCTACGACCAGATCTATTACAAGCTCGGCCGCTACGAACTGCAGCCCGACAAGAAATTCGACGACTTCTGCGCGGACGAAGGGCTCGGCGGCGTCGCATCGAGCGGCTACACGGCCAAATCGTCGTTGCGCGAACCCGCGAGCTACGCGTGTTCGACGACCGACGCGAACGCCCGCGACCGCTCGGTGCTGAACCCCGTCGTGATCGGCCCGAACGGCGATGCGCTGTACCTGACCGACGGCCACCACGGCCTGTCGACCTACTACGAAACACCCGACGGCGGCCCGGCGCTGCACGTGCACGTCGTCGTCAAGGACAACCTGAGCGACTACTCGGGCGACGCGTTCTGGCAGCAGATGCAAAACCGCGGCTATGTACGCCTGAAGAACGGCGAAGGCAAACCGATCGCCGTCGCGCAACTGCCGACCGGGCTCGGCCTGAAGCTCGGGATGACGAACGACCGCTACCGGTCGCTCGTCTATTTCACGCGCGACATCGGCTACAGCAAGCCCGCGCAAGGCACCGACTACCTCGAATTCTACTGGTCCGACTGGCTGCGCGCGCAGCCGGGCACGTTCTCGCTCGCCGGCTACGACCTGACGCGCGCCGGTGCGACCGACCCCGATCCGGCAAAGGCCGACACGGGCTACCTGAATGCGGTCTGGAACGCGTCGACGCGCATGGTCGCGGCCACGGACCCGGTGATCGACGGCAAGACGGGCGCCGACCTCGGGCGCGCCGATGCGATCAACAGCGGGAAGAAATACAACAAGGGGGAATTCGACAAGCTGCGCCAGCCAATCACGGCCGACAAACCCGGCAAGATCGCATACGCGCTCGACTACAAGATGCGCCACGGGCTGCCGCAGTAAGGATCACGCTCGAGGGGGAAGCCCGGCCGGCCATGCCGGGCGGGCCCTCACACTCAGTCAGAGTACCTTGCGATACCCGTCGTCGTCGCTCTCGGCATCGAGGTGCGACACGTCGGCCCACTGCACGACCTGTGCGCGGCCGTCCACGTAATCGACGACGTTGATGCTGGTGTTGAGCAACTGATAGTTGCGCGGCGCGGACAGATCGAGTCCGTTCGCGAAGCGATACACGCAATCGAGCACGCCGCCGTGCGCGACGCACGCGATCCGGCCGCCCGGATGCGCGGCGACGATCGGCTCGAGCGCATGCAGCACGCGGTGATAGAACGCGCGCTGCGACTCGCCGCCTTCCGGCGCGAAGCCCGGATCGCGCGTCTGCCAGGCCGCGTACGCGTCCGGAAACAGCGCCTCGATTTCGGTGCTGTCGTGCCCCTGGAACGCGCCGTATGAGCGCTCGCGCAACCCTTCGCGCAGCAGCAGCGGCAACCCGAGCGCGTCGGCAAAGGGCAAAGCGGTCTGCTGCGCGCGCATCAGGTCGCTCGAATAAACCGCGTCGAGGCGCGCACCGTCACGCGTTTCGCGTGCGAGCCGCGCGGCCAGCCGTTGCGCCTGCGCGAGCCCCGAGTCGGCCAACGGGATGTCGATATGGCCCTGGATGCGCTTGATGCGGTTCCAGGCCGTCTCGCCATGGCGAATGAAAAGAATCTGCGTGGTCGCCATCGCGGGGCGTCTCCGGGAAAGAATCAGGGCCGCACTTGCAGCCAGAACGTCACGGGACCGTCGTTGACGAGCGACACCTGCATGTCGGCGCCGAACTCGCCCGTCTCGACGACCGGATGGCGTGCACGCGCGGCCGCGACGAAGTAGTCGAACAGCCGCGCGCCTTCGTCGGGCGGCGCGGCCGGCGTGAAGCTCGGACGCAGCCCGCTGTTGGTATCGGCCGCCAGCGTGAACTGCGACACGAGCAGCAGGCCGCCCGCGCGGCCCTCGCCGTCGATGTTCGACACGGGAAGGTTCATCTTGCCGGCCGCATCGCTGAACACGCGGTAGCCGAGCATCTTCGCCAGCAGCTTGTCGGCCGCCGCGTCGGTGTCGCCGCGCTCCGCGCAGACGAGCGCGAGCAGGCCCGCGCCGATCTCGCCCGTCGTGCGCTCGCCGACGCGCACGTCGGCGCGCTTCACGCGCTGGATCAGCGCGATCATGCGGTCAGCGTGACGCGCGCGAAGCGGCGCTTGCCGACCTGCACGACGAACTCGCCGGCCTCGACCTTCAGGCCCTTGTCCGACACGATCGCGCCGTCGATCTTCACGCCGCCCTGCTCGATGTTGCGCAGTGCCTCGCTCGTCGACGGCACCAGGCCGGCCTGCTTCAGCAACTGGCCGATCGCCAGCGGTGCGCCGGCGAGCGTGACCGACGGAATGTCGTCCGGCACACCGCCCTTCGCGCGGTGGTTGAAGTCCTCGAGCGCACGCTCGGCGTCGGGCTGCGAATGGAACCGCGCGACGATTTCCTGCGCGAGCAGCACCTTGAAATCGCGCGGGTTGCGGCCGCCTTCGGCCTCGCGCTTGAAGCCGGCGATCTCGTCCAGGCTGCGGAACGACAGCAGTTCGAAGTAACGCCACATCAGCGTGTCCGAAATGCTCATCAGCTTGCCGAACATGTCGGTCGGCTTCTCGCTGATGCCGACATAGTTGCCCTTCGACTTCGACATCTTCTCGACGCCGTCGAGGCCTTCGAGCAGCGGCATCGTCAAGATGCACTGCTGTTCCTGGCCGTATTGCTTCTGCAGTTCGCGGCCGACCAGCAGGTTGAACTTCTGGTCGGTGCCGCCGAGTTCGAGATCGGCGTTCAGCGCGACCGAATCGTAGCCCTGCATCAGCGGGTACAGGAATTCGTGGATCGAGATCGGCACGCCGCCCTGGAAGCGCTTCGTGAAATCCTCGCGCTCGAGGATCCGCGCGACCGTGTAGCGCGACGCGAGCTTGATCATCCCGTCCGCGCCGAGCGGCATCGACCATTCGCTGTTGTAGCGGATCTCGGTCTTTTCGCGATCGAGCACGAGCGCGGCCTGCTCGAAGTAGGTCTTCGCGTTCGACTCGATCTGCTCGCGCGTGAGCGGCGGGCGCGTCGCGTTGCGGCCCGACGGATCGCCGATCAGCGACGTGAAATCGCCGATCAGGAAGATCACCGTGTGGCCGAGGTCCTGCAGCTGGCGCATCTTGTTCAGCACGACCGTATGGCCGATGTGGATGTCGGGCGCGGTCGGGTCGAGGCCGAGCTTGATGCGAAGCGGCGTGCCGGTGGCCGCGCTGCGCGCGAGCTTCTGCGCGAACTCTTCCTCGATCAGCAGCTCGTCGACGCCGCGCTTCGTGACGGCGAGCGCATGCCGGACTTCGTCGGTGATCGGGAAAACAGGCTTGGAACTGGGTTCGGTGCTCATCGGTGCCAGGAAGAATGTCGCAAAAACAGGGATTTTCCCATAACTTGCGCGCGCATCGCTTAACGACGCGTCACGTTACGCGGATAATCGGGCGCAAGACGCGCGGCACCGGCCCGCGCCGCATGATCGAGGAGAACCCAACGTGCCGCAACGACCTCCGCAAAACGCCCATCCGGCCGACGGCATCTACTTCGGGCTGATGTCGGGAACCAGCATGGACGGCGTCGACGGTGTCGCCGTGCGTTTCGAGACCGGCAAGGCGCCGGTCGTACTCGCGGAAGCGTTCGTCGGATTCGCGCAATCGCTGCGCGACGCGCTGTTCGCGCTGCAACAGCCCGGCGACAACGAGATCGACCGCGAATCGCTCGCGGCCAACGCACTCGTCACGCGCTACGCGGTGTGCTGCCACGAACTGCAGCGCACGGCCGGGCTGTCGCGCGACCAGATCCGCGCGATCGGCGTGCACGGCCAGACGGTGCGACATCGCCCCGAGCGCGGCTATACGCGGCAGCTCAACAATCCGGCGCTGCTCGCCGAGTTGACCCATGTCGACGTGATCGCCGATTTCCGCAGCCGCGACGTCGCCGCGGGCGGCCACGGCGCACCGCTCGCGCCGGCGTTCCATGCAACGGTGTTCGGCGCGCCGGGCGAGACGCGCGTTGTCTGCAATCTCGGCGGGATCAGCAACATCACGATCCTGCCCGGCGAAGGCGGCGACGTGCGCGGCTTCGACTGCGGCCCCGCGAATGCGCTGATCGATGAATGGGCGACCCGCCATCTCGGCAAGCCGTACGACGACGGCGGCAAGTTCGCCGCACGCGGCACCGCGCACACGCCGCTGCTCGACGCGCTGCTCGACGAGCCGTATTTCGCCGCGCCGCCGCCGAAAAGCACCGGACGCGACCTGTTCAACCCCGCGTGGCTCGACGCGAAGCTCGCCGCGTTCGCACAGGTCGCGCCGGAGGACGTGCAGGCGACCCTCACGGCGCTCACCGCCGTGTCGGTCGCACGCGAGATCGCGCAGCACGCCGCCAGCTGCAAGGCTGTCTTCGTGTGCGGCGGCGGCGCGCGCAACCCGGTGCTGCTCGACGCGCTCAGGCAAGCGCTGCGCGAGGCCGGCGTGCCGGCCACGGTCGATACGACGGCCGCGCTCGGCGTGCCGCCTCAACAGGTCGAGGCGCTCGCGTTCGCGTGGCTCGCATACCGCTTCACCGCGCGCCAGCCCGGCAATCTCGCGACGGTCACCGGTGCGGCCGGCGACCGCGTGCTCGGCGCGCTCTATCCGCGCTGATTCGAATCCAGCCGCGCTGTGCTCGCCGCGTATGGGCGCAAAAAAACGGGGCATGAAGCCCCGTTTTTCATTCCGGCGAACCGGAAGGAATCTGCCGTGCGCTCAGACCGAGAACGACGAACCGCACCCGCAGGTGGTGCTCGCGTTCGGGTTCTTGATCACGAACTGGGCGCCGTTGAGGTCGTCCTTGTAGTCGATCTCGGCGCCAACCAGGTACTGGTAGCTCATCGAGTCGATCAGGAGCTGGACGCCGTTCTTGTTCATCACGGTGTCGTCCTCGTTGACTTCCTCGTCGAACGTGAAGCCATACTGGAAGCCGGAGCAGCCGCCACCCTGCACGAACACGCGCAGCTTCAGGTCGGGATTGCCCTCTTCGTCGATCAGTTGCTTGACCTTGTCGGCCGCGGCGTCGGTGAAGACGAACGGAACCGGCATTTCGGCCGTCGTTGCTGCGGATTCGGTAACAGCGTTCATTGCGAACTCTCCAAAAAGCTTTAGCCGCTATTGTAGGGCCGATCAGAAGATCGTGCTGAAGTCCATGAAATCAATAGGTTCTTGTCGATTTCATCAAACGTACCCATGCGAACCGCCGCTGCACGGGCTGCAAGCGGGCATAAAAAAACCGCCAGCGTGAAAGCTGGCGGTTTTTCCGGCGGACGCCGCCCGAAAGCGGCGAGGCCATGAAGCGGAATTAACGCTTCGAGAACTGCTTGGCGCGGCGTGCCTTGCGCAGACCGACCTTCTTACGCTCGACTTCACGCGCATCGCGCGTCACGAAGCCTGCGCTCGACAGCGACGGCTTGAGCGTCGCATCGTAGTCGATCAGTGCACGGGTGATGCCGTGGCGCACTGCGCCTGCCTGACCCGTTTCACCGCCACCATTCACGTTCACCTTGATGTCGAACGTCTGGCCGTGGTTCGTGAGTTCCAGCGGTTGACGCACGATCATCAGCGACGTTTCGCGCGAGAAGTAGTCGGCGATGGGCTTGCCGTTGACGACGATGTCGCCCTTGCCAGCCTTGATGAAGACACGAGCGACTGCGCTCTTGCGGCGGCCCGTACCGTAGTTCCAGTTACCGATCATGTGGGTCCCCTTAGATCTCGAGCGCCTTCGGCTGTTGAGCCGAGTGCGGATGCGTCGCTTCTGCGTAGACCTTCAGCTTCTTGATCATCGCGTAGCCGAGCGGGCCCTTCGGCAGCATGCCCTTGACCGCTTTCTCGAGCGCACGGCCCGGGAAGCGTTCTTGCATCTTGCCGAACGTCGTTTCATAGATGCCGCCCGGGTAGCCCGAGTGACGGTAGTACTTCTTGTCCAGAGTCTTGTTGCCCGTGACCTTCAACTTGCTGGCGTTGATGATGATGATGAAATCACCAGTGTCGACGTGCGGGGTGAACTCAGGCTTGTGCTTGCCGCGCAGACGGCGTGCCACTTCGCTGGCAACACGGCCGAGAACCTTATCCGTCGCGTCAATCACGTACCATTCGCGCGTCACCTCATGGGCTTTTGCGGAAAACGTCTTCATGATCGATCCAAAAAAAATGCTTTGCCCGATGTGTTCTTCCTGCTTGTCTGTGTGCGCTTCGAGGCGCGGTGCAGGCTCTCCCTGTTCTTTTTCCGTGGGCATGAATGCGGAAAAGCCCTGAATTATAAAGGAAATACGGCGACGCGGTCAAAGGGAATCCACGTCCCGTGTCCGCGGCGCCCGAAATGGGCCAAAATCCGTTCGTGCCCCGACAAGCCAGGCGATCCGAGCGCCCGGGGAGGCACCCATCGACGCGCGGCACCTGACCTCGCCGCGCCAGACCGGCCGAACACGGAAAACAACAAGCAAGCATGATGAAACAACGACTTACGCCCTTCTTCGCGGCCACGCTGGTGGCCGCCGCGGCGCCTGCCGTCGCCGCCCACGCCAGTTGCGAAGCCAAGCTCGACGCGCTCGATGCGCGCATTGCCGAAGCCCGGACCGCCCATGCCGAGGATCGCGTCGCCCGCCTGCGCGCGGTGCGCGAACGCGTACGCCACTTCTGCGCACGCGGCCACGCGCCGGCGCCTGATTCACGCTCGCGCGGCACCGCGCCCGACGCGACGTCGCAGCCGGCCGCGCGGCAGCCCGCCTGACGATGCCGGGGCGCGCAAACCGCGCGACGATGTTTGCATGGGACGAAAAAAAGCCCGAACGGCTGGTTCGGGCTTAATCCACCTAAGGAGGAGGGTGGAGGAGACATGCGGAGGTTGCCGCAGCGCGACAACCAATGAGGCTCATTATACGAACGCGCCGCCGACTTCACAAGAAAATTTGCATTACGAAATCAAACACCATGATGTGAAATTTATAACAAGGCGTCTCGAAAAAGCATTTCTTCTTTGAAATCAGTGGCATAAGACCCGATAACACCATCGCGAATCCGCCCCGCCTAGAGTAAAACCCCTAAAAGCAGCAAGGAAATTGTCGTCCGACGCGCTGCCGCGCCGCGCCCGCCCGGGTCCGGCATTTCACGTCGTGCGGTGCATCAGCCGAGCGTTGCGCTGCGGGCTACAATGCCGGATCGAATCCGAATCAGGCAACGCTGGAGTGCAAGCGTGGAATGCAAAGTAAGCTGGATGGGTCAGGACGGCATGGCGTTTTCCGCCGAGACCGGAAGCGGGCACCTCGTCGCGATGGACGGCGCGCCCGAAGGCGGCGGCCACAACCTCGCGCCGCGCCCGATGGAAATGGTGCTGCTCGGCACCGGCGGCTGCACGGCCTATGACGTCGTGCTGATCCTGAAGAAGAGCCGCCAGGAAGTCACCGGCTGCTCGGTCACGCTGAAGGCCGAGCGCGCGAGCGAGGATCCGAAGGTGTTCACGAAGGTGCACTTCCACTTCACCGTCACGGGCCGCAACCTGAGCCCGGCCACGGTCGAGCGCGCGATCAACCTGTCGCACGACAAGTACTGCTCCGCGTCGATCATGATCGCGAAGACGGCCGAACTCACGCACTCGTTCGACATCGTCGCCGCCTGAACCCACGGCGCGTGCGCATGAAAAAAGGGCCGGCGCTCCGCAAGGAGACGCCGGCCCTTTCGCATTCGAACGGCAAAGCAGGCCGATAAGCCGGATTCTGTGCACGCTGCGCGCCGAAGCGCCCAGCGCGTGGCAGCCATTCCTCTAGGCGCGCCATTGCTGACGCGCTCAAGCTTCCTACCCGCAGACGAGACGGGGGCCCCGTCCTGCATCCGAAAATGCGCGCCTGCCTACTTGGAATTGCTCCGGGTGGAGGTTACCGTGCCGGCGAACGTCGCCGTCGCCGCGGTGCGCTCTTACCGCACCGTTTCACCCTTACCTGATCCCGGCTTGCGCCGGGCCATCGGCGGTTTGCTTTCTGTTGCCCTGTTCCGCGTGTCGCCACGGATGGCCGTTAGCCATCACCCTGCCCTGTGGAGTCCGGACTTTCCTCGCCCCCGCGCGCCCGAAGGCGGCGAGGCCGCGACTGCCTGGCCTGCTTTGCGACGCGCATTCTAGCACTGCGCGACGCGGCCGGGCTCAGCGTCATGCGCAAGCCGCGGCGCGGACCAGTCGATCCGCGCGAAATCCGCCGCCCCGCTACCGGCCGTGTGGCCGGTTTCGCGCGGCGGCGCACCGGTCACGCGAGTTTCCAGCCGATCGTCTCGCCGCCGCGCAACGGCACGACCGGCGTATCGCCCGCGAAGATCTCGCGCGGCAGCTCCCACGCCTCGCGGCGCAGCGTCACGGTCTCGGCGCTGCGCGGCAGCCCGTAGAAATCGGCGCCGAAGAAGCTCGCGAAACCTTCCAGCTTGTCGAGCGCGCCGGCGTGGTCGAACGCTTCCGCATACAGCTCGAGCGCGTGCAGCGCCGTGTAGCAGCCCGCGCAGCCGCACGCGGTTTCCTTCGCGTCGCGCGCATGCGGCGCGCTGTCGGTGCCGAGGAAGAAGCGCGGGTTGCCCGACGTCGCGGCTTCGACCAGCGCGACGCGATGCGTCTCGCGCTTCAGCACGGGCAGGCAGTAGTAGTGCGGGCGAATCCCGCCGACGAACAGCGCGTTGCGGTTGTACAGCAGGTGATGCGCGGTGATCGTCGCGCCGAGCAGGCCGGGCGCGGCGTCGGCATCGCGCACGTAGTCGGCCGCGTCCTTCGTGGTGATGTGCTCGAACACGACCTTCAGGCCCGGGAAATCGCGGCGCAGCGGCGTCATCACGCGGTCGATGAAGACCTTCTCGCGGTCGAACAGGTCGATCGACGCATCGGTCACCTCGCCATGCACGAGCAGCGGCATGCCGGTTTCCTGCATCGCCTCGAGCGTCTTCGCGCATTTCGCGAGATCGGTGACGCCGTGGTCGGAATTCGTCGTCGCGCCGGCCGGGTACAGCTTCACGCCGTGCACGAAGCCACTTTCGCGCGCGCGGCGGATCTCGTCGGGCGGCGTGTTGTCGGTCAGGTACAGCGTCATCAGCGGTTCGAACGTCATCCCGGCCGGCAGCGCGGCCAGGATGCGCTCGCGATAGGCCTGCGCCTGCGCGGTGGTCGTCACCGGTGGTTTCAGGTTCGGCATGACGATCGCGCGGCCGAACTGGCGCGCGGTGTGCGGCAGCACGGCGGCCAGCATGTCGCCGTCCCGCAGGTGCAGGTGCCAGTCGTCGGGACGGGCGAGCGAGAGCGTCGCCGGGGAGGAAGCGTTCGAGGCAGTCATAGGAGGCATCGTGAGGAACGTGCCGGCCATCGGCGGGGCCGGAACCCGCGTGCGCGGGCCGACTGACGGCAAACCGCAACACGAGGCCTTCGGCCGGCGGAATCCGCTTTTTACCGCTGAGGGCTCGGTGATATGCTAGAAGCCGCATTGTACCGGGGTTCGCCCGGTTCGTTACCCCCCGCCTCTGCCTGCCGCCCCAAGTAAAATGTGCCAACTCTTAGGAATGAACTGCGCCGCGCCGACGGACGTCACATTCTCCTTCACAGGTTTCGCGGCCCGGGGCGGGCTCACCGATCACCATGCCGACGGCTGGGGCATCGCGTTCTTCGAGGACAAGGCCTGCCGCCTGTTCATCGATCACCAGGCGTCGGCCACCTCGCCGATCGCCGAAATGGTGAAGCGCTACCCGATCAAGTCCAAGAACACGATCGCGCACATCCGCAAGGCGACGCAAGGGCACATCCTGCTCGAGAACAGCCACCCGTTCATGCGCGAGCTGTGGGGCCGGCACTGGATCTTTGCGCATAACGGCGACCTGCAGGACTACGCACCGGACATGGACAGCAGCGTCTACCATCCAGTCGGCACGACCGACAGCGAACAGGCGTTCTGCGTGCTGATGCAGGGGCTGCGCGAGGCATTTCCCGGCGCGCAGCCGCCGCTGCCCGAGCTGTTCGAGCGCGTCGGCGAGCTGACGCGCGGCATCACCGATCACGGCGTGTTCAACTTCCTGATGTCGAACGGCCAGGCGCTCTTCGCGCACTGCTCGACTCGGCTGCACTACCTCGTGCGGCGCTGGCCGTTCTCGACCGCGCATCTGGTCGACGAAGACCTGTCGATCGACTTCGCGAAATACACGACGCCCGAGGATCGCGTCGCGGTGATCGCGACGCAGCCGCTCACCGACAACGAAGTCTGGACCGCGTTCGAGCCGGGCGAGCTGATCATGTTCCAGTGCGGCGACGTCGCCGCGCGGATGCAGATCCCGGTGCCCGAGCGCGTGCTCGAGAAGCTGCGCAATCCGGCGCTCGACGCGTCGGCATCGGCGCCGCGCGACGCGCGCGAGGCGCTCGCAACCGCCGCCGACGTCGATTCCGACGACGCGATCGACTTCTGAGCACGGCGCGGCGGCGCCCTTCCCTCTTCGCCACGACACGACACCGCAAGACAATCGCCCGCAACGCCCGGTTGCGGCGTTCGGTTGCGTTCGGTTGCGTGCGCACGCGATGCGGCGACCTTCGCGGCCGGAGAAAACGCTCGCCCGGCGCCGAATTCGTTTCATCCGAACCACACTCGGGCATATCGAATCAACACCGCACAACATTCGCTTGATTTAATTAATTTCCGAGCGAAAATAACACAAATACAAAATAAATAAATCAGCGGATTCGCAATACATATAATCCGGAAGCCATATTTTAGCGCACCATCCCGATGCAAACCGTGCGCCACCCCACCGATCCAGCATTCATCGCTTGATGTCTTCAAAATCTCCAAAAGCCTTATCCACAAAGGCTTTCAGTTCGATTCATCACACAATCAAAATATACCGCCAGAAGTCGGCATTATCGCCACATTCATTATTTTTTTGATAATCGAGCGCCCTCTCGATCAGTAGACTCCGCTCATCCTCGGTGTAACGAATCACGATTGGCGCAGAAACGGCCACGGCCGCTGCACGTCCATTCAGGCCATTTCTCCACCGCGGATTGCGATTTCACCGCAGCGCGGTGAATACCACTTCAAAAAAAGAAAGAGAGGCTTGTCGTGAATCACTCATTTCGATCGATATGGAGCGAGGCCGCCGGCTGCTGGGTCGCGGTTGCGGAAACGACACGGGCGCGCGGCAAGCGTTCGGGCAGCGAATCCGGCACAAGCCGCCGTGCCGTACGCGCGGCCGCGCGCCGGTCGCCGTTTCGCGTCGCGGCGCTGAGCGCCGCGCTGGCCGCGCTGTCGGCCGGCTCCGCGTATGCGTCGACGTGCGGCAGCGGCGCGGCGGTCGCGAGCGGCGGCAACTGCGCGCTCGGCAGTTTCAGCCCGACCGTCAACGACAACCTGGCCGGCGCCACGACCGTGTCGGGCGGCGACCGGGTCGGCCTGACGGGCGCATGGACCGGCGCGACCGGCGACATGGGCTACACGCTGACGCCGCTCAGCGGCACGTCCGTCGTGTCGGGCAATCCCAACCAGCCGCTGCTGTCGATCGGCGGCAAGACGCAGAGCGTCAGCACGCCCGACGCGATCACCGGCGGCCATGCGTCGGTCGCCACCTACGACTCGACCACGTTTGCCGCGTCGAGCGCGGGTTCGACCAGCGTGCCCGTCTATCACGACGTGAACGGCAACCAGTACGTGAACACGCGGATCGGCACGGTCGACAGCTCCGGCGGCACGCTCGACGTGTCGATCGGCAACCCGGCGAGCTCGCCTGCGGCAGCCGGCAACGCGATCACGATGGCGCCGAAGAACAGCGACCTGTTCGTCGCGGACGGCACGGGCGCCGCGAAAAGCGTCGTCAACTGGAATTCACGCAACCAGATCTGGCTCGGCACCGGCGACTATCTCGCGAGCGGCGGCCCCGTCAGCCATGTCCTGCTCGACGTGCCGGCCTATGCGGGCACCTTCACCGCGTTCGACGGCAGTGCGTGGACCGTCACCGATGCCGCGTCGCTCGCCGCGTACAACAACTTTCTCGTGCGGTCGGTCCAGAGCGGCGCGCTCGGTTCGCAGGCCGCCTACGACAACGCGTTCAGCCAGGCCGTCACGTTCTCCACGCAATCCTTCGAGTATGCGAACAACGTGTCGCCGGGCGACAAGAATGCGCTGCCGCTGAACTATCTGTCGGTGCTGCACGGCACGGGCGCGAACGCGACGCTGCACATCGGCAAGGATGGCCAGATCGACTTCCGCGGCACCAACACGATCGACTCGAGCTCGGCGGTCCTCGCCGAAAACGGCGCGCACTTCGTCAACGACGGACGCCTGTCGGGCGATTTCACGCTCGTGCGCCTGCTGACCGGCGCGAGCGGCGTCAACAACGGCGTGATCTCGTCCGGTTACGCCGCCGGCGACAACTTCAATACGGGCGGCACCGCGCTGCCCGACAACTTCAGCCTCAACGCGTACACGGAGGGCAACGGCGTCTACGCGAACGGCGCCGGCACGACGTTCGTCAACCACGGCGTGATGAACGTCGGCGCGTGGACATTCAACAGCACGCGCCCGGACCTGCAGAACTACGCGGTGGCCGCGACGGGCGGCGCGAGCACATCGAACGCCGGCACGATCAACGTCGGCGTCAACGCGACGACGCTCGACAGCCAGGTGATCGGCGGCCTCGTCGACGGCGGCAGCTTCACGAACGAAGCCGGCGGCACGATCTACCTCGGCCGCGCGGCCCAGTACGACGCCGCGTCGCCGGAGGCCGCGAACGACGTCGCGCTGTCCGCGCACGCGTACGGCATCCTGCTCGGCGCATCCGGCACCGCGAGCAACCTCGGCACGATCGTGATCGGCTCGCAGACGCAGAACGGCGCCGCGCTGGCGAGCATCGGCTCGTCGTCCGGCACGCTGAACAACGCGGGCACGATCGTCGTCAACGGCGCGGCGCCCGGCACGCCGCTCGCCAACGTCGGCATGCTCGCCTCCGACACCGCCGCGACCGTGACCAACACGGGCACCATCACGCTGAACGGCGTGAACGGCATCGGCATCATGGTCGTCGGAACCGGCACGAACGCGACCGCCGCGACCTCGACCGGCACGATCAACGTGGCCGGCGGCCTCGATCCCGCATCGGGCACGCGCAACTACGGCGTGTGGGCCGAAGGGCCGCTCGCGAAGGCGACGCTCGACGGCGCGCTCAACCTGACGGGCACCGGCGCGATCGGCGTGCACGCGCGCTCGGGTGCGACGATCGACGTCGGTGCGAACGCGGTGCCCGCGTTCATGTCGGGCACCAGCCAGATCGGCTTTTACGCGTATGGCGCCGGTTCGAAGATCAACGTCGCCGCGCAGCACCTCAGCGTCGACACCGACGACTCGACGCTGTTCCGCGTCGCGGGCGGCGCGTCCTACACCGGCGCGTCGACGGCCGGCGCGCTGACGACCGACGTCAACGGTCAGCGCGCGCACGGCGTGCTCGCGACCGACGCCGGCACCACGCTGTCGACCGGCAACGCGATCTACAACGTCAACGGCGCGAATAGCATCGCGATCGCGGTCGAAGGCGGCGCGAAGGGCACGATCGACGCGGGTGCGACGATCAACCTGAACGCGGCCGGCGCCATTGCGGGCGTCGTCGACGGCCAGGCGCACGACCTCACCGGCGCGAATGCCGGCGCGCCGGCCGCGACGACGCTGATCAACGACGCCGCCGTCACGTCGTCGACCGCCGGCGTGACGGGCTTCGTCTCGCAAAACCTCGGCACGCTCGAGAACCGCGACACGGTGCTGCTGACGGGCGCCGGCTCGACCGGCGTCGTGGCCGGCACGCTCGGCACGGTGAACAACGCGTCGACGATCCGCGTATCCGACGGCACCGGCGCGCTCGTGCAGGGCGCGTCCGCGACGCTCGCCAACACGGGTTCGATCGAAGCCGACGACGGCATCGCGGGCGTGCGCCTGACGGGCGCCGGCGCGTCGGTCGCACTATCAGGAGCGGGCACCGTCATCGCGAACGGCAGCGCCGACGGCGTGCTGATCGACTCGACCGTATCGGGCGGCGGGCTCGCGGCCAGCGCGACGTCGATCGCGGTCGGCGGATCGGGCAGCGGGATCCGCAACCTCGGCGCGAACACAACGATCGTGTTGTCCGGCACGCAGGTCGCCACCACCGGCAACGGCGCCGATGGCCTCACGTCGACCGGCGCGGGCGCGCGCATCGCGACCGATGCGGCAACGGTCGTCCGCACCGCCGGCGCCAACGCGCGCGGCCTGTTCGTGTCGGGCGCGGCTTCGACGCTCGCGGCCAACGGCACGACCGTCGCGACGACCGGCGCCGGCGCGCATGCGATCGTGATGGACGGCGGTGCGACGGCGCTGCTGTCGGGCGCGACCGTCACCGCGTCGGGCGGCGCGGCCGATGGCGTCGTCGCGCAGAACGGCGGCCGCGTCGCCGATGCGGGGTCGTCGATCGCCAGCGCGGCCGGCAATGGTGCGACCGCGGACAGCGGCGGCGTGCTCGCGTTGACCGGCACGACGCTCAAGGGCGCGACGGCCGGCGTGCTGACGTCGGACACACTGGCGAACGGCGCGACGAGCTCGGTGCTCGTCGACGGCGGTAGCGTGACGTCCGCCGCCGGGCCGGCATTCCTTGCGCGCGGCGGCACGGCCGACATCGCGGTGCGCAACGGCACGGTCGTGACGGCCGGCAACGGTACGCTGCTGAATCTCGTGAACGGCAGCAACGTGACGTTCAACGCGTCGGCGGTGAACCTCGCCGGCGACATCGTCTCCGACGCATCGAGCACCGGCAACGTGTTCCTCGCGAACGGCACGACGCTGACGGGCAAGATCGATCCGGTCGCGCTGACGATCGACGGCACGAGCACATGGCGCATGACCGGCAGCTCGGTGCTGAGCAGCCTGAACAACGCGGGCCTGGTCGCGTTCGCCGCGCCGGTCGGCTCGCCGACGCTCACGGGCAGCTACAAGACGCTGACGACCGGCAGCTACGTCGGCAACGGCGGCACGATCGCGCTCAACACGTATCTCGGCACCGATGCGTCGCCGACCGACCAGCTGATCGTGAACGGCGGCGCCGCGAGCGGCACGACCGGCCTGAAGATCGCCAATACGGCCGGCACTGGCGCACAGACCAGGGGCGACGGGATTCCCGTGGTCGTCGCCACGAACGGCGGCACGACCACGGCGTCGGCATTCCAGCTGGCGGGCCCCGTGCAGGCCGGCGCCTACGAGTACCGGCTCTACCGCGGCGGCCAGAGCGGCACGAACAACTGGTACCTGCGTTCGCAACTCGACTCGACGGACCCGGGCGACCCGATCGATCCGGCCACCACGAACGGCGGCGGCGGCAACGGGAATGGCAACGGCGGCACGCTCGCGTATCGCCCGGGCGTCGCCGGCTACGCGTTGACGCCGCTGCTGAACGCCGACTACGGCTTCTCGACGCTCGGCAAGCTGCACGAGCGCGTGGGCGACATCTACAACCTCGGGAAGCAGCAGCCCGGCAACCGCGACGGCGTGTGGGGGCGCATCGGCGGCGAGAGCCTCGATGCGGACGCGGGCCGCTTCGCGGCCGACGAACGCACGTTCTTCGCGCAGTTCGGCAAGGACTGGACGCTCGACCAGGCGCCGAACGGCGGCGGCAGCACGCATGCGGGCGTGACGGCCAGCATCGGCGTGTCGAACGCGAGCTTCAGCGATATGGCACGCGCCGCGTCGCCGAACCTGTCGACGTCGACGGGCTCGGTCGAGATGCACGCGCAGAGCGTCGGCGGCTACTGGACGCGCTATCTGTCCGACGGCACGTACTTCGACAGCGTCGGTCAGGTCACGCACTACGGCAACCGCTATCGCGACAGCTACGGCAACGAGGCGTCGCAGAACGGCTTCGGCTTCGCGCTGTCGCAAGAGGTCGGCAAGCCGTTCGCGATCGGCAACACGCCGATCGCGGTCGAGCCGCAGGCGCAGTTGATGTATCAGTACCTGAAACTGAACGGGTTCAACGACAACGTGTCGGCCGTGTCGGGCACGACGACCAACGCGCTGCGCGGCCGCGTCGGCGTGCGCATCTTCCGGCCGAACCTTGCCGCGGATTCGGGCGGCGGCGCCGCGACGCCGTACTTCACGGCCGACGTGCTGCACGACTTCCTGTCGCCAGGCCAGACCGTCGTCGGCGGCACGCCGTTCGCGACGCATCTCGGCCGCACGTGGTACGAGCTCGGCGTTGGCGTGACCGCGGGCTTCGGCAAGTCGGGCGAGCTGTACGCGAATGCGAAGATCGCGCGCAACATCGGCGGCGCGTATCGGCGCGGCGTCGTCGGGCAGGTCGGCTACCGGTACAGCTGGTAACGAACGGCGCACGGCCCCGTCCGCCGGCTGCGAGCAACGGCAGCCGGCGAAAAAAAACCGCCCGGCGTTCGGCCGGGCGGTTTCGCATGGGCGCGCACGAAGCGCACGCGATACGCGAACGCTCAGTGCAGGATCTTCGCGAGGAAGTCCTTCGCGCGTTCCGATTTCGGATTCGAGAAGAAATCGTCCTTGCGGTCGTCCTCGACGATCGCGCCCTTGTCCATGAAGATCACGCGATGCGCGACCTTCTTCGCGAAGCCCATCTCGTGCGTGACGACCATCATCGTCATCCCTTCCTGCGCGAGTTCGACCATCACGTCGAGCACTTCGTTGATCATCTCGGGATCGAGCGCGGACGTCGGTTCGTCGAACAGCATCGCGATCGGGTCCATCGACAGCGCGCGCGCGATCGCGACACGCTGCTGCTGGCCGCCCGACAGCTGGCCCGGGAACTTGTGCGCATGCGCCTTCAGGCCGACTCGATCGAGCAACTTCATGCCCTTCTCGTTCGCCTCGTCCTTGCCGCGGCCGAGCACCTTGATCTGCGCGAGCGTCAGGTTCTCGGTGATCGACAGGTGCGGGAACAGCTCGAAATGCTGGAACACCATCCCGACCTTCGAGCGCAGCTTCGACAGGTTCGTCTTCTTGTCGCCGACCGACTGGCCGTTCACCAGGATCTCGCCCTGCTGGAACGGCTCGAGGCCGTTCACGGTCTTGATCAGCGTCGACTTGCCGGAGCCCGACGGGCCGCACACGACGACCACTTCGCCCTTCTTGACCTCGGTCGTGCAGTCGGTGAGGACCTGAAACTGGCCGTACCACTTCGAAACGTTCTTGATGGAAATCATCGTGTGACCTTTTTCTGGAGACTCTTGACGAGAACAGACGCCAACGAGCAAATCACGAAATAACATGCGCCGGCGAACAGGACCATCTCGACGGTCGTGCCGTCGCGATCGCCGACGTTGGCGGCCGTGCGGAAGAAGTCCGCGAGACTGATCACGTACACGAGCGACGTATCCTGGAACAGGACGATCGCCTGCGTGAGCAGCAGCGGCACCATTGCGCGGAATGCCTGCGGCAGGATCACGAGGCGCATCGCCTGCGCGTAGTTCATGCCGAGCGCGAACGCGGCGTTCACCTGCCCGCGCGGCACCGACTGAATGCCGGCGCGGATGATCTCGGAATAATACGCGGCTTCGAACAGCGAGAACGCGACCATCGCCGATGCGAGACGGATGTCGATCGTCGGCGACAACCCGAGCACGCCCTGCAGCAGCTGCGGCACGATCAGGAAGAACCACAGCAGCACCATCACGAGCGGGATCGAGCGGAACACCGTCACGTAGCCCTGCGCGAACCACGCGAGCGGCTTGACGCCGGACAGCCGCATCAGCGCCAGCAGCGTGCCCCAGACGATCCCGATCACGATCGCGATCAGCGTGATCTGCAACGTGACGATCGCCCCCGTCCACAGCGTCGGCAGCGCGCCGGGAATACTACTCCAGTCGAACTGATGCATCACTTGCCTCCGATATAGCCGGGCAGCCGCGTACGGGCTTCGATCCAGCGCATGAACGCCATCACGACCAGGTTGATCAGCACGTACGCGAGCGTGACCGCGATGAACGACTCATAGGTCTGCGCGGTGTAGTCGACGAGCTGGCGTGCCTGCGCGGACAGGTCGAGCAGGCCGATCGTCGACGCGACGGCGGAGTTCTTGAAGATATTCAGGAATTCCGACGTGAGCGGCGGCACGATGATCCGGTACGCAACGGGCAGCAGCACGTAGCGGTACGTCTGCCATTGCGTGAAGCCCATCGCGAGGCCGGCGGCGCGCTGGCCCTTCGGCAGCGCGTTGATCCCCGAGCGCACCTGTTCGCACACGCGCGCGCCCGTGAACAGGCCGAGACAGATGATCGACGCGGTAAAGAACTGCGTGCCGGGCGGCAACTGCTTGATCCAGGTGCCGATCGACGCGGGCAGCAACTCGGGTATCACGAGATACCAGACGAAGAACTGCACGATCAGCGGAATGTTCCGGAAGATCGACACGTACAGGGTGCCGAGCGCGGACAGCCATTTGTTCGGCACGGTGCGCAGCACGCCGAACAGCGATCCGACGATCAGCGCGATGACCCAGGCGGCGAGCGACACTTCGATCGTCACCCAGAAGCCGGACATCAGCCATCCGAAATAAGTCGTCGGCTCGCCGGTCGACACGGGGCTCAGGAAGATGCCCCAGTTCCAGTGGTAAGACATGGGCAAGACTCCAGCAAAAAGAGACGGAAGAAGCGTGGCTTCTTCCGTCTCATTAGCGTCATTTCTGCATCAACGGCCGTGCGGTCAGTCGAGCGCCTTGTCGTTCGGGTTCGCGTACAGCTTCTTCATCGAATCGGACAGCGGGAAGTTCAGGTTCAGCCCCTTCGGCGGAATCGGGTTCTCGAACCACTTCGCGTAGATCTTCGCGGCGTCGCCCGACTTCTCGACTTGCGAGATCGCGTCGTCGACGACCTTCTTGAAATCGGTATCGCCCTTGCGCATCATGCAGCCGTACGCTTCTTCCGATTGCGGCGTGCCGACGATCACCCACTCGCCCGGCTGCTTCGCCTTCGCACGCTCGCCCGCGAGCAGCGCGTCATCCATCATGAACGCGACCGCGCGGCCCGATTCGAGCGTATTGAACGAATCGCCGTGATCCTTCGCGCTGATGATGTTCATGCCGAGCTGCTTCTCGTTGTTCATCTTGCGCAGCAGGCGCTCGGACGTCGTGCCGGCGGTCGTCACGACCGTCTTGCCCTTCAGGTCCGCGAAATCCTTGACGCCCGAATCCTTCTTCGTCATCAGGCGCGTGCCGATCACGAAGATCGTGTCGGAGAACGCAGCCTGCTGCTGACGTTCGGCGTTGTTGGTCGTCGAGCCGCACTCGATGTCGACCGTGCCATTCTGCACCAGCGGAATGCGGTTCTGCGACGTGACCGGAATGTTCTTCACCTGCAGGTTCGGCAGGTTCAGCTTCTTCTTCACCGCGTCGACCACCTTCATCTGGAATTCGCGCGAATAACCGACCACCTGCTGGTTCTGGTCGTAGTAGGAGAACGGGATCGACGATTCGCGGTGGCCCAGCGCGATCACGCCCGTGTCCTTGATCTTCTTCAGCGTGCCCGTCTCCTGAGCATGCGCGCCGCTTGCGAATGCGCAAAGCGCCGCGATCATCAGGACAGCCTTTTGGTATTTCATTTTGGTCATCTCCTTGGCTAAAACCCGCGCCAGTGTATCAAAGTAATATTTTTGAAAGTACTGGTTGTTTACCGCACTACGAATCGCCCCGTGCGAAGCCTTCCTCCCGGCTCCGGGCACCCCGAATGCGCGCGCGGGCGGTGCCGGATCCGGCACCGCCCGCGAGGGTTCATATCCGCAATCGGGTGGATTGCGTCATGAATCGATCGAAGTCGACGATCAGGGGTAGAGGCCGCGCATTTCGCGCGCCATCAGGATGCGCTTGCACGCAACGATGAACGCCGCCGTGCGCACCGACACCTTGTGCTCTTCCGCGACCGCCCACACGCCGGCGAACGCATCGCGCATCACGCGCTCGAGACGGTGGTTGATCTCGTCTTCCGTCCAGAAGAAGCTCGAGAAATCCTGCACCCACTCGAAGTACGACACGGTCACGCCACCCGCGTTCGCGATCACGTCGGGGATCACGAGCACGCCGTTCGCGCTCAGGATGTCGTCCGCCGCCGTCGTCGTCGGGCCGTTCGCGCCTTCGACGATGATCTTCGTGCGGATCTTCGCTGCGTTCTTCTCGGTGATCTGGTTTTCCAGTGCCGCCGGGATCAGGATGTCGGTTTCGACCGTCCAGAACTCGTCGTTCGGCATCGGCTCAGCGCCTTCGAAGCCCGCGACACCGCCCGTGCGTGCGACGTGGTCGAGCAGCTTGTTCGAATCGAGGCCGGCCGGCTGGTAGATCGTGCCCGTGTGATCCTGCACCGCGATCACCTTCGAACCCGCTTCCTGGAACAGCTTCGCCGCGATGCCGCCGACGTTGCCGAAGCCCTGCACCGCGATGCGCGCGCCTGCGATTTCGAGGCCCTTCTTCTTCGCCGCTTCCGAACCGACGACGAACACGCCGCGGCCCGTTGCTTCCTTGCGGCCGAGCGAACCGCCGAGCGCGATCGGCTTGCCGGTCACGACGCCGGTCGACGTCTGGCCCTGGTTCATCGAGTAGGTGTCCATCATCCACGCCATCACCTGTTCGTTGGTGTTGACGTCCGGCGCCGGAATGTCGGTGTTCGGGCCGATGATGATGCCGATTTCGCTGGTGTAGCGGCGCGTCACGCGCTCGAGCTCACCACGCGACAGCTTGCGCGGGTCGACGCGGATACCGCCCTTCGCGCCGCCGTACGGCACGTTCACGGCCGCGTTCTTGACCGACATCCATGCGGACAGTGCCATCACTTCCGACAGCGTCACGTCCTGGTGGTAGCGCACGCCGCCCTTGCCCGGGCCGCGCGACACGTTGTGCTGCACGCGATAGCCTTCGAAGTGCGCGACGGTGCCGTTGTCGAGCTCGATGGGGCAGTCGACGATCAGGATGCGCTTCGGACGCTTCAGCGTCTCGAGCCAGCGCGACAGCGAACCGAGGTACGGCGCGACGCGATCGACTTGCTGAAGGTAGTTGCCCCACGGGCCGAGATCGTCGGCGTGCAGGTAGGACGGGATGGACTGCAATTGCGAAGACATGGATGCTCCAACGGTCAACAGGTGCGCACATTGTCGAAAAACCCGTTTTTTTTATCCAATGCCGTTTGCTTATTCGATTATGCGTTTCTTGCATGATCGCGATTTTTCGCAAATCTGCGGTCGATTTGCGCAAGAACGCCCGCGATCGGTCATGCATCGCGTCCGCGAAAAATCGTGTTGTCGGGTGCGGGCCGGCCGCCGGACAGCCGTCCGACAGGCGCCGCAAGGTCGCCGTCAGCCCGCCGCCTTCAAGCGGCCACAATCAGGCGTCGGTATCGCGCAGCTCGTCGCGCACGACGTCCCACAGCGCCCGCACCAGCTTCTGGCGCGGATCGTCGCCCTGCAGCGCGAGCTTGTCGCAGTACAGCCGGATCTCCATCGTCAGCGTGAACGGATGCGCGCCGCCGCGCACCGACCGGTCGAGCCGGATCAGGCGGCCACCGGCAACCGAGTCCTCGACCGCGCTGTGCGGCAGGAACGCGACGCCGTGGCCCGCAAGCGCCATCGCCTTCAGCCCTTCGGCCATGTCGGTTTCATAAACGCGATCGAGGAACAGCCGGGTCGGCGCGTTCGCGACGATGACTTCCGTCATCCGGCCGAGATACGCGTTCGGCGTATACGACAGGTACGGCACACGCGCGTCGGCCGTGCCGGGCAGCGTATAGCGCGGCCGGCCGGCGCGGCCGGGCGCCGAGAACGGGCTGATCGGCTCGCTGCCGAGGACCAGCATGTCGTAGCGCGCCGGGTCGAGCGCGACCGGATGGCTCGGGTGGTGGTAGCCCATCACGAGATCGCAGCCGCCCTCGACGAGCGACAGCACCGCGTCGTGCACGTTCAGCGCGCGCAGCCGCGTGTGGACCTGACCCATCTTCGCCTCGATCCGCTGCAGCCAGCGCGGGAAATACGTGAGCGACAGCGTGTGCGGCACCGCGAACTCGATCGTCGGCACCGGCGCGCCGACGTGGCCGCGCAACAGCGTCCGGGCCTCGTGCGCCTGCGACAGCATCGTCAGCGCCTGTTCGTAGAAGATCTGGCCGGCCTGCGTGAGGCGCGTCGGATAGACCGAACGATCGATCAGTTCGGTCGCGAGCCATGCCTCGAGCGCCTGGATGCGCCGCGAGAACGCCGGCTGCGACACGTGCCGCAGTTCGGCGGACCGGCTAAAGCTGCGCGTTTCCGCGAGCGAAACGAAGTCTTCGAGCCATTTCAGTTCCATGCAGGCGGGCGCGGCGGGCGGCGGTCGGGAAGAAGCCTGCATTCTACCGGCGGCCGGGCCCGGCCGGCGGCGCGGCGAGCGGCCCGGCGGCCCGCTGCGGACGGGCGCCGGCGCGGCGTTCGCCCGCGACGGCACCCGCCGGCCGGCCGCGGCCGGGATCGTCCCGCGCCGATGGTAAAATGCCGGATTCTCCTCCCCTCGCTTGCCCCGGCTTCAAGGCCCGCCCGATCATGTCCGACACTCGTCCCGATACGCTTTTCGCCCTCACCGCGCTCTCGCCCATCGACGGCCGCTACGCCAGCAAGACCGAAGCGCTGCGCGACTGGCTCTCCGAAGCCGCCTTCATGCGCCACCGCGTCACCGTCGAGGTGCACTGGCTGATCGCGCTGTCGCGCGCCGGCTTCGCGGAAGTCCCGCGTTTCTCCGACGCCGCCGAGCAGTTCCTGCTGCAGCTCGCCGAGCGCTTCACCGCGCACGACGCCGCACGTATCAAGGAAATCGAGCGCGTGACGAACCACGACGTGAAGGCCGTCGAATACTGGCTGAAGGAATCGGTGAAGGGCCAGGCCGAACTCGAGAAGGCGAGCGAATTCATCCACTTCGCGTGCACGTCCGAGGACATCAACAACACGTCGCACGGGATGATGCTCGCCGGCGCGCGCGAACACGTGATCGTGCCGGCGCTGCGCACGGTCTACCAGCGCCTCGTCGCGCTCGCACACGCGCACGCCGAACAGCCGATGCTGTCGCGCACGCACGGCCAGCCGGCCAGCCCGACGACGCTCGGCAAGGAACTCGCGAACGTCGCCGCGCGCCTCGCCCGTGCGATCGTTCGCATCGAGAAGGTCGAGATCCTCGGCAAGATGAACGGCGCGGTCGGCAACTTCAACGCGCACCTGTCCGCGTATCCGGAATTCGACTGGGAAGCGTTCTCGCGCGACGTGATCGAAAACCGCCTGAAGCTCACGTTCAACCCGTACACGATCCAGATCGAGCCGCACGACTACATGGCCGAGCTGTTCGACGCGGTCGCGCGCGCGAACACGATCCTGCTCGACCTCGACCGTGACGTGTGGGGCTACATCTCGGTCGGCTACTTCAAGCAGAAGACGAAGGCCGGCGAAATCGGCTCGTCGACGATGCCGCACAAGGTCAACCCGATCGACTTCGAGAACTCGGAAGGCAACCTGGGCCTCGCGAACGCGACGCTGCGCCACCTCGCCGACAAGCTGCCGGTGTCGCGCTGGCAGCGCGACCTGACCGACTCGACGGTGCTGCGCAACATGGGCGTCGCGCTCGGCTACTCGCTGCTCGCGTACGACTCGCTGATTCGCGGCCTCGACAAGCTCGAAGTGAATCCGCAGCGCCTGAACGAAGATCTCGACAACTGCTGGGAAGTGCTCGCCGAGCCGGTGCAGACGGTGATGCGCCGCTACGGCATCGAGAACCCGTACGAGCAGCTGAAGGAACTGACGCGCGGCAAGGGCATCACGCGCGAAGCGCTGCAGCAGTTCGTCGGCACGCTCGCGATCCCGCAGGATGCGAAGGATCGCCTGCTCGAGATGACGCCCGCGTCGTACATCGGCAAGGCCGTCGAACTCGCGAAGCGGATCGCGTAAGCGCCGCCGTCGCCAGACGCGAAAAAGCCCGATGCGATCGCTCGCATCGGGCTTTTTTCCTTTCAGGCGCTCAGAACGAAATCATCCGGCCCGGGTTGAGCGCGCTCATCACGCTCATCGCGGCCTTCGCGGCCGGGATCGCGATCGGCGACAACTGACGGCCGAGCGGAATCGCGCGGTGGTCGATGCCGGTGAGCATCGAGAAATCGTCGTTGCGTCCGACGAAATCGTCGCAGATCGCCTTGCCGATCCGCACCGTTTGCGCGACGCCGTGACCGCTCCAGCCCTGCACCATGTACATCGGCACGCGGCCGTCGGTCTTGCGGCTGTCGGTGGCGCCGTTCAGCGTGAAATCGCTGACGCCGCTCCAGCAGTAGTCGAGCGCGAACTGGCCGTCGACCTGCGGAAACACCGTGTTCAGCCGCGTCATCAGATACGCGTTGACGTCGGGCTGCGCCCAGCAGCTGCCGGTACCCTGCCCGCCGAACAGCAGGCGGTTGCCGCGCACCGGCCGGTAGTAGTCGATCTGGAACTGCGTGTCGTACACGGGCATGCCGGCCGGCATCAGCGTCGCGACGTCGACGTCGAGCGGCGCCGTCACGCTCACGTAGGTAAAGAACGGCACGGTGGTCGCGGCGCCGTCGTCGAGCAGCCGGAACGTCGTGTTGTGCAGCGCGAGCACGACACCCTTGCGCGCGGTGATCGTGCCGCCCGGCGTCGTCGCGACGACGCCCGCCGGCGTGTCGTCGAGCTCGAGCACCTCGGTGCCCTCGAACAGCGCGCCGCCGTTCAGCCGGAAGCCGTGCACGAGGCCGCGCACCAGCGCGAGCGGATGGATCTGCCCGCCGATCGTGTCGATCGCCGCGCCGTGGTACAGCCCCGAGCGCACGTATTCGTCATGCAACTGGTGGCGGCCGACGAGCGTCACGCCCGCGTCGCCGAGATGGCGGCGCGCATCCGCGCCGTCGAGCAGCGCGCTCATGTGGCCCGGGTGGACCGCCGCCGTGATGTGGCCGCGCTTGCGGTCGAGATCGAGCGCGTAACGCGCGCCGATCGCATCGATCAGCCCCATCGATTCGGCCGACGCGAAGCGCCACAGCCGCTTCGCATCGTCGTGCGACAGGTAATCGATCATGTCGGCGGCTTCCCAGCGCGCGAGGCCGGGCGTGAGCTGACCGCCGTTGCGGCCCGATGCCGCCGAGCCGACGTGATGCTTGTCGACGAGAATCGTGTCGACGCCCGCTTCCGCGAGATGCAGCGCGGCCGACGCGCCGAGCAGCCCCGCGCCGATCACGAGCACGTCGCATACGGCGTCGTGCGCGAGCGGCGCGGTGTTCGCGTGGCGCGACAGCGACGCCTCGTACCAGTTGGCCGGGCGCTCGCCGTCGTAACGGGCCGGGTCGCACCAGTTCCAGTTGTCTTTTTCGATGTTCAGTTGCGTTTGCTCGAAACGCGATTCGCCCTGGATCAGGGGTTGGTGATTGGAAGTCATGATTGCACTTGCATGGTCTTGGGCCACCTTCGAAGAGCCTGTTGGCTTTGCGTGTGGGGCAGCCGGTTCCACATGGGTGTCAACGAGAAAAGGGGCGCAATGGCCCGTGTTGACGGCGGGCACGCGTGTGCCGCCTGGATCCCGGACTGTGCGAAAGCACGTATTGAAAGGTGCCGGGACACCCAATTTCTACATCGCAGAAATAATTCTACAGTGTAGAATAAGCTTTCGTCAAGTTTACGGCCGGGCCTGCGCCGGCCGCCAGCCCGCATCGATGAAAGACAAACCCGCCCAGGGCCCGCGCGGCCTCGACAAGGACGCGATCGTCGCGGCCGCGCTCGCGCTGCTCGAAGACGTCGGCGAAGCCGCATTCAGCGTGCGCAAGCTCGCGCAATCGGTCGGCTGCGATCCGATGAGCGTGCTGTACCACTTCAAGTCGAAGGACGGCCTGAGCCGCGCGATCGCGAACGCGCTGTCGCGTTCGCTCGTGCCGGTCGACGACGCGCTGCCGTGGCGCGACCGGCTGCGCGACCTCGCGCGCCAGTACCGCGCGCTCGCGCTGCGCCACCCTGCCGCGTTCGCGCTCCTGCAGCGCCACATGAGCACGGGGCCCGCCGATCTCGCGCACATCGAGGCCGTGCATCGCGCGCTGGTCGACGCCGGCATCCCGCGCCCGGCGCTGCCGGCCGTGTGCGTCGGCTGGTATGCGAGCGTGATCGGGCTCGCCGCCGCCGAGGCCGGCGGGCTCACGCGGCCCGCGAACGACGTCGAGCTCGCGGAAATGCACGCGCTGTCCGACACCGAGCATCCGCTCGTCAAGTCGGCCGCGCCGCTCTATGCGCAGCTCGATCCGGCGGCCGTGCACGACACGATGCTCGACGTTCTGCTCGACGGCATCGCGATGCGCGCGCACGCGGCCTGACCGGCCGGCGGGCCGCCAACGAAAAAGGCGCCCCGAAGGGCGCCTTTTTCATCACGTATTGCCGCGAACCGCGCTCAGTGCGGATGCGCGCTGTCGATCTTCGTCATCACCTGATCGACGATCTGCTCGGGCGTCAGCTCGATGCTGACCACGATCGCTTCGTCCGGGCCCGGTTCCTCGAGCGTGTCGAGCTGGCTCTTCAGCAGCGACGGATCGAAGAAATGGCCGGTGCGGGTCTTCAGGCGCTCGTGCAATACCTCGAACGAACCCTGCAGATACACGAACCGCACGTCGGTGTCGGTGCCGCGCAGCACGTCGCGGTACGACCGCTTCAGCGACGAGCAGGTGAAGACGGCCGTCTCCCCCGCGCGCTGCTTTTCCTCGATGGCCGCGCGAATCGCGCGCAGCCACGGCCAGCGGTCGTCGTCGGTCAGCGGAATGCCGTGGTGCATCTTTTCCTTGTTCGCCGCGCTGTGAAACGCGTCGCCGTCGGTATAGCTGCACGACAGGCGTTCCGCCAGCATTTCGCCGATTCGCGACTTGCCCGCGCCCGACACGCCCATTGCGATCAGAATCATTGACTACCCCTTGTTACAAAACCAGGCTCAGCAGCAGCGTGAAGCTCAGACCAAGCACCGAGATGATGGTTTCGAGCAACGACCAGGTCTTGAACGTCTGACCGACCGTCATCCCGAAGTACTCCTTGATCAGCCAGAAGCCGCCGTCGTTCACGTGCGAGAAGATCAGCGAGCCCGAGCCCGTGGCGAGCACCAGCAGCTCCGGGCTGACCGTCGTGCCGGCCGCCGCCGCGATCGGCGCGACGATGCCGCAGGCCGTCGTCATCGCGACCGTCGCCGAACCCGTCGCGAGACGCATCAGCGCCGCGACGAACCAGCCGAGCAGCAGCGGCGACAGGTGCGCGTGCTTCGCGGTCTCGACGATCTGCTGCGAGATCCCGCTGTCGCGCAGGACGCCGCCGAAGCCGCCGCCCGCGCCGACGATCAGCGTGATCCCGGCGATCGGCGCCAGGCACTCGCTGCAGAACTTCTGGATCTGGTCGCGGTTGAAGCCCTGCTTCGCGCCGAACGTCCAGAAGCTGACCAGCACCGCGATCAGCAGCGCGACGTCCGAGTTGCCGGCAAAGCGCAGCAGGTTGTTCGGCAGCGACTTCGGCGTGAACAGCAGGTCGGCCCAGCTGCCGACGAGCATCAGCACGACGGGCAGCAGGATCGTGAACAGCGTGATGCCGAAGCTCGGCAGTTCGCGCTTGCGGCCATCCGTGTGCGAATCGACGAACTGCGCGGCGAGCGGGTTGTGTTCCGGCAGCTTCACGAACTTCGAGATCATCAGCGCGAACATCGGGCCCGCGATGATCGCGGTCGGCACGCCGACGAGCAGGCCGAACGCGATGGTCTTGCCGATATCGGCGCCGTATTGCTGGACAGCCAGCAGCGCGGCCGGGTGCGGCGGAATCAGCCCGTGCACGACCGACAGGCCGGCCACCATCGGCAGGCCGACGACGAGCAGCGACTTGCCGGTGCGCTTCGCGACGTTGAACGCGATCGGGATCAGCAGCACGAAGCCGACTTCGAAGAACACCGGCAGGCCGACGATGATCGCGACGAACATCATCGCCCAGTGGATGTTCTTTTCCCCGAACCAGTCGATCAGCGTGGTCGCGATCCGTTCGGCGCCGCCCGATTCGGCCATCATCTTGCCGAGCATCGTGCCGAGGCCGACGACGATCGCGATGTGGCCGAGCGTGCCACCGGTGCCCGTCTCGAACGACTTGACGATCTTGTCCATCGGCATGCCGACGACGAGACCGAGGCCGAGCGAAACGATGATCAGCACCAGGAACGGGTAGATCTTGTAGCGCGCGATCATCAGGATCAGCGCGGCAATCGCGATCAGCGTGAATACGAGCAGCATGCTGCCTTGGACAGCCCCCATGTGGCACTCCTCCTAGAATTGTTCGAACCGGGCGAGTCGTTGCGAGTATGCCCGGCTATGCAGGTCTCCGAAACACGGGAGGTCCCCCACCCGCCGTCAGGACGCTGAATTTTACTTATCTTTACGGTCCACGGATAGAACCGGTTCCATCAGCAAAAACCCTCGGTAAAACAAGCACTAAGCGCTTGTTCTCCGAGGGTCAGACTACCATTTCGTACAAGTCTTAGCGGGGCAGCTGGCTCGCGGCTTGCGCGAGGCGCGTGACTTCGGCCCAGTCCTGCGCGGCGAGCGCGGCTTTCGGCGTGAGCCACGAGCCGCCGACGCACACGACGTTCGGCAGCTTCAGGAAATTCGGTGCGCTCTCGACCGTGATGCCGCCGGTCGGGCAGAACTTCAGCGCCGGGAACGGGCCGTGGAACGCCTGCAGCATCGGCACGCCGCCCGCCTGCTGCGCGGGGAAGAATTTCACGATCTCGTAGCCGAATTCGAGCGCCTGGATGATGTCGCTCGGCGTCATCACGCCCGGCAGCAGCGGCAGGCCCGCGTCGAGCGACGCGAGGTGCAGGTCCTTCGTCAGGCCCGGCGACACGCCGAACTTCGCGCCCGCGCGCTTCGCCTGCGCGCAATGCTCGGGCTTCGTGATCGTGCCGACGCCGACGACGATGTCGTCCGCGAGCTGGCTCGCGCGCTGGATCGCTTCCAGGCCGGCCGGCGTACGCAGCGTGATCTCGAGCACCTTCACGCCGCCCGCGTGCAATGCGCGCGACACCTGTTCGCCCTGCTCGACCGAGTCGAATGCGAGCACCGGAATGACCGGGCCCAGCTTCACGATTTCACCAATCGTCTTCATCGATAACACTCCTTGAAATTCATGCGGCGACGCGGACGGCCGTTTCGCCGACCAGCGTCCCGAAAACCGATGCGCCCTGCTCGGCCGGCGCCGCGGCCGCGCGGAACACGCCGAACAGTTCGCGCCCGAAACCGACTTCATTCTCGGCCTGGTGCTGCGGCTGCGCGACCGGGCGCGCGTGCCACTCGGCGGCGTCGACCTCGATGTCGAGCACGCCGGCTTCCGCGTCGATCACGAGCGTGTCGCCCGTCTTCACCTTGCCGAGCGGGCCGGCCAGCAGCGCCTCCGGCGACACGTGGATCACCGCCGGCACCTTGCCCGACGCGCCCGACATGCGCCCGTCGGTCACCAGCGCGACGTGGAAGCCCTGATCCTGCAGCACGCCGAGCAGCGGCGTCAAACGGTGCAGCTCGGGCATCCCGTTCGCGCGCGCGCCCTGGAAGCGCACCACCGCGACGAAATCGCGCTTCAGCTCGCCGCGATCGAATGCCGCCTGCACGGCTTCCTGCGAATCGAACACGATCGCGGGCGCCGTCACCTTGCGGTGCTCGGGCGCGACCGCCGAGATCTTGATCACGCCGCGGCCGAGCCGGCCCTGCATCAGGCGCAGGCCGCCGTCCGGCTGGAACGGGTCGCGGATGCCGCGCAACACCTTCGGGTCGTGGCTCTCGGCCGCGCCGTCGACCCACGTCAGCTTGCCGTCGATCAGCTTCGGCTCCTTCGTATAGTGCGACAGGCCCTTGCCGGCGACCGTCGTCACGTCCTCGTGCAGCAGCCCGCCTTCGAGCAGGTTGCGCACCAGGAACGCGACGCCGCCGGCCGCGTGGAAATGGTTCACGTCGGCCTTGCCGTTCGGGTAGATCTTCGCGAGCAGCGGCACGACGGCCGACAACTCGTCGAAATCGTTCCAGTCGATCAGCACGCCGGCCGCGCGCGCGATCGCGACGAGGTGCAGCGTGTGGTTGGTCGAGCCGCCCGTCGCGAGCAGCGCGACGATCCCGTTGACGATCGCCTTCTCGTCGATCACATGGCCGATCGGCGTGTAGTGGCCGCGCTCGACGGTCAGGTCGAGCACACGGCGCGCGGCCTCGGCCGTCAGCGCGGTGCGCAGCGGCGTGTGCGGATGGACGAAGGCCGAACCCGGCAGGTGCAGCCCCATCAGCTCCATCAGCATCTGGTTGCTGTTCGCGGTGCCGTAGAACGTGCAGGTGCCGTGGCCGTGATACGCGGCCGATTCGGCTTCGAGCAGCGCGTCGCGGCCGACCTGGCCGGTCGCGAACTGCTGGCGGATCTTCGCCTTGTCGTCGTTCGACAGGCCGCTCGTCATCGGGCCGGCCGGCACGAAGATCGTCGGCAGGTGGCCGAACTGCAGCGCGCCGATCAGCAGGCCCGGCACGATCTTGTCGCAGATGCCGAGGCACAGCGCCGCGTCGAACATGTTGTGCGTGAGCGCGATCGCCGTGCCCATCGCGATCGCCTCGCGCGAGAACAGCGACAGCTCCATCCCCGGATTACCCTGCGTGACGCCGTCGCACATCGCCGGCACGCCGCCCGCGAATTGCGCGACACCGCCGTTCTCGCGCGCGGCGGCCTTGATGATCTCGGGGAAATCCTTGTACGGCGCGTGCGCGGACAGCATCTCGTTGTACGAGGACACGATGCCGATGTTCGGCTCGCGGATCGCCTTGATCGCGAACTTGTCGTTGCCCTCGAGGCCCGCGAAGCCGTGCGCGAGGTTCGCGCAGGACAACGCGCCGCGCGCCGGGAACTTGCCCTGCGCGCCGTCGATGCGCTGCAGATAGGCGGAACGGGTCGATTGGCTGCGGGCGATCACGCGTTCGGTGACCTTCGCCAGGGTGGGGTGCAGCGACGTCATGCTGGGCGCTCCTGTATGCCGGCCGACACCGGCGGTTGGAATCGTGGGGACGGTCGAATGCATCGACAGAACGAAGTCAGTCTAGTAGAAAAACTACACGCATGCAATGCAGATCGATTCACGCGCAACCCTTACTCCCGCCACCAGCAAGGCTTAACCTAGTGAAAACCCTAATTCATGCCCCCAACACCGCCGCGAAAGGACAATGATGTAGCTAGTATTTTTATGTAGATTTTCTACAATTCGATTGCGATACACTCGCTCATCCGAACCCGATTACCGCCTGCCGTCCCATGCTGCCTCGCATTGAAGCGATCCGCGCCGAGTTGCGCCCGTCCGAGCGCAAGCTCGCCGACTACATCCTCGCCGCGCCGCGCGAGGTGCTCGACCTCGCGATGACCGAGCTGTCGACGCGCGCGGACGTCAGCCAGCCAACGATCGCGCGCTTCTGCCAGGCGCTCGGTTGCAGCGGCTTTCGCGAATTCAAGATCCGGCTCGCGCAGAGCGTCGCGCCGGGCGTGTCGTCGGTGTATCGCGACGTCGAACACGACGAACCGGCGCCCGGCATCATCGGCAAGGTGTTCGACCGCACGATCGGCGCGCTGATCGAGGTGCGCAACAGCCTGTCCGCGGGCAGCGTCGCCGATGCGATCGCGCTGCTGTCGAACGCGTCGCGCATCGAGTTCTACGGCGCCGGCGGCTCGGGCATCGCCGCGCAGGACATCCAGCACAAGTTCTTCCGGCTCGGCGTGCCGAGCGTCGCGTATTCGGATCCGCACACGTTCTCGATGTCGTCGGCACTGCTCGGGCCGCACGACGTCGTCGTCGCGATCTCGAACACCGGCCGCACGCGCGACATCGTCGACGCCGCGCGCTCCGCGCTCGCGTGCGGCGCGAAGGTCGTCGCGATCACGCAGAGCCATTCGCCGCTCGCGAAGCTCGCGACGGTCAGCCTCGCGTCGAACGTCGCCGAGGAAACGGACGTGTTCTCGCCGATGACGTCGCGGATGTCGCATCTCGCGATCGGCGACATCCTCGCGGTCGGCGTCGCGCTGTCGCGTGGCCCCGCGCTGATGGAACGGGTCGGCCGCGCGAAGGAAGCGATCACGCGCCGCCGGATCGACGACGGCACGAAGGACTGAAAAGGAACCGCGCGTAAACGACAAACGGCGCCCCGCAGGGCGCCGTTGCGCAGGGATCGACGCCGGCCGCACCTCGCCGGCAACACCGCTCAAAACGGTTTGATCACGACCAGCGCGACCGCCGCGAGCATGCCGAGCACCGGCAGCTCGTTGAACACGCGATACCACTTGTCGGTGCGGCGGTTCTCGCCGCGCTCGAACACCCGCAGCAGGTGCCCGCAGTACGCGTGATAGATGACGAGCAGCAGCACGACCGTCACCTTCGCATGGATCCAGCCCTGCCCCTGCCCGATGCCGATCACGAGCCAGAGCCACAGCCCGCAGGCCAGCGCCGGCACCGCGATCATCGTCATGAAGCGGAACAGCTTGCGCGCCATCAGCAGCAGGCGCCGCACCGCGGCCGGATCGGTCTCCATGGCCAGGTTCACGTAGATGCGCGGCAGGTAGAAGAGCCCCGCGAACCACGCGGCGATCAGAACGATATGGAACGTCTTGACCCAGAGCATTGCCATCGGTTGTGCGCCTCGCTTTACTGGCGGCCTTCGCCGTGTCCGAGCACGACGTACTTCAGCGACGTCAGCCCTTCCAGGCCGACGGGGCCGCGTGCGTGCAGCTTGTCGTTCGAGATGCCGATTTCCGCGCCGAGGCCGAATTCGAAGCCGTCCGCGAAGCGCGTCGACGCGTTGACCATCACGCTCGCCGAATCGACCTCGCGCAGGAACCGCATCGCGCGGTCGTGATCCTCGGTGACGATCGCGTCCGTGTGATGCGAGCCGTAATGGTTGATGTGCTCGACCGCGGCGTCGAGGCCGTCGACGACCTTGATCGCGAGCACCGGCGCGAGATATTCGGTGTGCCAGTCTTCCTCGGTCGCATCGACGAGCGGCCCGACGCCCGCATCGGCAAGCACCGTGCGCGCGGCCGCATCGACGCGCAGCTCGACCTGCTTGTCGCGATACAGCTTGCCGAGCGGCGGCAGCAGCGTCGCCGCGATGCCGCTCGCGACCAGCAGCGTCTCCATCGTGTTGCAGGTGCCGTAGCGGTGCGTCTTCGCGTTGTCGCAGACGGTCAGCGCCTTGTCGAGATCGGCGCGATCGTCGACGTACACGTGGCAGATGCCGTCGAGGTGCTTGATCATCGGCACACGCGCCTCGTTGATCAGGCGCTCGATCAGGCTCTTGCCGCCGCGCGGCACGATCACGTCGACGTAGTCGGTCATCGTGATCAGCTTGCCGACCGCCGCGCGATCGGCCGTCGCGACGACCTGCACCGCATCCTGCGGCAGGCCGGCCGCCTCGAGACCTTCGCCGATCAGCTTCGCGAGCGCCGCGTTCGATTCGAGCGCTTCGGAGCCGCCGCGCAGGATCGTCGCGTTGCCCGACTTCAGGCACAGCGCGGCCGCGTCGATCGTCACGTTCGGACGCGATTCGTAGATGATGCCGATCACGCCGAGCGGCACGCGCATCTGGCCCACCTGAATCCCGCTCGGGCGGAACTTGAGGTTGCCGATCTCGCCGATCGGATCGGCCAGCGACGCGACCTGGCGCAGGCCCTCGACCATCGTCTTCAGCGCCTTGTCCGACAGCGTCAGGCGGTCGATGAACGCCGCATCGTGCCCCTTTTCACGGGCGCGGGCGACATCGCGTGCGTTCGCCTCCTTCAGCGCCTGCGCGTCGCGTTCGATCGCGCGGGCCACGGCGTCGAGCGCCGCGTTCTTCGCAGCCGTGCTGGCGCGCGCCATCGCGCGGGAAGCGTGCCGGGCGCGGCGGCCCAGGTCGGTCATGTACTGATCGATATCCATCGTGTGACTCGAGAAGCGAGCCGCGCTGGGCGGCATGAATTCGTGGGGAAGCATGTGGGGCGGCGGCCGGATGGCCGCCCCGACCATCGAAGCATTGTAAGCGGGTTGCGCAGTGCGCGCTGACGGCCCGGAGGGACTTAACGCCGCACGCGACCCGCGGCCGGCGGTCGTTCGCCGCGTGCGCCCGCAACCGTCATCGCGAGCTGGAACAGCCCGTCCCACGGATCGGGCGGCGGCTCGTCCTGCGTACGGCGGCCCGGCATGACGGCCGTGAGCCCCTTGACCTGCCGGTCGAGCTTCGCGGCAAACGCGAGCGCCTTTTCGAGCGCGGGTGCCGACACGCGGTTCAGCGCGGGGCCGATCAGCCGCTCACGCGGCCCCCACACGCGGTTCTCGCGCAGCAGCGTCGCCAACGGCTTGCCGGCGTCCGCACCGCGCTTGATCCGCAGCAGCGTGCGCAACTCCTCGACGACGGCCCACATCACGAGCACGATCGCCTCACCCTCGCCCTTCAGCCCGTCGATCATCCGCGCGAGCCGCGCGGCGTCGCCGGCGAGCATCGCTTCGTTCAGCTTGAAGACGTCGTAGCGCGCGACGTTCAGCACCGCGTCGTGCACCTGCTCGAACGACAGCGCGCCTTGCGGATACAGCAGCCCGAGCTTCTGGATTTCCTGGTGCGCGGCGAGCAGGTTGCCCTCGACGCGCTCCGCGATGAACTGCAGCGCGCGCCGCCCGTCCTCGCCGGGCGCGGCGCGCTGGCCCTGCATCGCGAGACGCTGGCCGATCCAGTTCGGCAGTTGCGCGCGGTCGACCGGATCGATCTTCAGCGCGACGCCGCCGTTCTGCAGCGCGGTAAACCACGCGGATTTCTGCGTGGCCGCGTCGAGGCGCGGCAACGTGACGAGCATCAGCGCATCGGGGTTGGGCGTGGCCGCGAGCGTCTTCAGCGCATCGGCGCCTTCCTTGCCGGGCTTGCCCGACGGAATGCGCAGCTCGATCAGCTGGCGCTCGCCGAACAGCGACATCGCCTGGGTCGCGCCGAGCAGCACGCTCCAGTCGAAGCCGCGCTCGACCGTATGCACCGAACGCTCGGTGAAGCCGGCCGCGCGCGCGGCCGCACGAATGCGGTCGCACGCTTCCTGCGCGAGCAGCGGCTCGTCGCCGTAGACGGTATAGAGCCCGGCCAACCCCTTCGCGAGGTGCGGCTCCAGCGCATCAAGTCGCAATTGCATCGGTGCGTGCGCCGACGATCAGAGCGGCGGCGGCGGCAGCGGTGCGCGCGGCGCGACGCCCGGCACCACGTCCTCCGGCGCCGGCGTCAGCGAGTGGACGATCGCGAGACGCCGCATCAGCTGGTCGACCGCATCGCTCTGCATGTCGCCGTACAGGATGTCGGCTTCCTGCGCCTTCGCGTTCGTGTACTGATCGCTGTACGTCATCGCGCGGTTCAGCGCGATCACGCTCGGCGGGATCAGTACGGTGCCGTCCTTGCTCGTCAGCGTGTAGTTCAGCGTATAGAACAGTGCGTATTCCTGCGCCGAGCCGAACTGGTTGAGCGTCAGCGTGTTCTGGCCACGCGCCTCCCACACGCGCAGCACGGCGTCGGCGTCATCCGCCGACTTGACGATCTTCGTGTCGCTGCCGGCCTGGACGAGGCGCGTCAGCCGCGCCTCGACGGGCGCCGGCGCGCCGGTCACCAGCAGGTGCTTGAACGCGTAGTCCTGCTGGCCGCGCAGCTGGAAGCCGCATGCCGACAGCGCGACCGCACTGCCGACGAGCATCAAAAACGATCTGCGGATCACCTTCGCTCCTTCTGTGTACGTCCGACGGCCGGCGGCCGTCAGACGACGATGTTCACGAGGCGGCCCGGCACGACGACGATCTTCTTCGCCGGCTTGCCGTCGCTGAACTTCGCGAACGCGTCGTCGGCCACCGCCGCGGCTTCGATCGCCTCGCGGCTCGCGTCCTTCGCGACCTTCAGCGCACCGCGCACCTTGCCGTTCACCTGCAGCACGAGTTCGATCTCGGCCTGCTCGAGCGCAGCCTCGTCGACCTTCGGCCACGGCGCATCGAGCAGCGTGCCGAATTCGTCCGCGTAGCCGAGCGTCTTCCACAGCTCGAACGTGACGTGCGGCACGACCGGGTACAGCACACGCAGCAGCACGCCGTACGTCTCGCGCAGCACGCCGGGCGTCGCGCCCTTCGCGCCGTCGATCGCGTTCAGCATCTTCATCGCGGCCGACACGACCGTGTTGTACTGCAGGCGCTGGTAGTCGAAATCGGCCTGCTTCAGCACGCTGTAGATCTCGCGGCGCAGCGCCTTGTCGGCTTCGCCGAGCGCGGCCGCATCGAAGCCCGCGCGCGCGGCGAGCGCTTCGTTGTTGCCGTAGCCGAAGCTCCATACGCGGCGCAGGAAGCGGCTCGCGCCCTCGACGCCCGCGCCCGACCACTCGAGCTGCTGCTCGGGCGGCGCGGCGAACATCGTGAACAGGCGCGCGGTATCGGCGCCGTACAGGTCGATCAGCACCTGCGGATCGACGCCGTTGTTCTTCGACTTCGACATCTTCTCGATGCCGCCGAGCACGACCGGCTCGCCGTCCGTGTTCAGCGTCGCGCCGACCGGGCGGCCCTTGTCGTCGTGCGTGACCGTCACGTCGGCCGGGTTGTACCAGGTCTTCTTGCCCGATGCGTCTTCGCGGTAGAACGTCTCGTTCAGCACCATCCCCTGCGTGAGCAGGTTCTTCGCCGGCTCGCCGAACTTCACGAGGCCGAGGTCGCGCATCACCTTGGTCCAGAAGCGCGAATACAGCAGGTGCAGGATCGCGTGCTCGATGCCGCCGATGTACTGGTCCATCGGCATCCAGTAGTCGGTGCGCGCGTCGACCATGGTCTCGGCGTCCGGCGCCGTGTAGCGCGAGAAGTACCACGACGAATCGACGAAGGTATCCATCGTGTCGGTTTCGCGCTTCGCGGCCGCGCCGCACTTCGGGCACGTGCAGTTCAGGAACGCTTCCGACTTCGCGAGCGGGTTGCCCGAGCCGTCCGGCACGAGGTCTTCCGGCAGCACGACCGGCAGGTCCTGCTCCGGCACCGGCACGTCGCCGCACGACGGGCAGTGGATGATCGGGATCGGCGTGCCCCAGTAGCGCTGGCGCGACACGCCCCAGTCGCGCAGGCGCCACGTGACCTGCTTGTCGCCGAAGCCGCCGGCGTTCAGGTCGGCCGCCACCGCGTCGACCGCGTCCGCATAGCGCAGGCCGTCGTACTTGCCGCTGTTCACGCAGACCGCGGTTTCCTTGTCGCCGTACCACTCCTGCCAGGCGTCGAGCGAGTAAGCCTGGCCTTCGGCCGAGATCACCTGCTTGATCGGCAGGTCGTATTTCTTCGCGAACGCGAAATCGCGCTCGTCGTGGCCCGGCACGCCCATCACCGCGCCTTCGCCATAGCTCATCAGCACGTAGTTGCCGATCCACACCTCGACCGGCTCGCCCGTGAGCGGATGCTTGACCGAGAAGCCCGTCGCGACGCCCTTCTTCTCCATCGTCGCGACGTCGGCCTCGGCGACGCCGCCGCGCTTGCATTCGTCGATGAACGCCAGCAGCTCGGGCTTGTCCTGCGCGAGGCGCGTGGCGAGCGGGTGCTCGGCCGCGATCGCGCAGAACGTAACGCCCATGATCGTGTCGGCGCGCGTCGTGAACACGCGCAACAGCTTCTGCTCGCCGTCGAGTTCGTACGGGAAACCGAAGTTCACGCCGAAGCTCTTGCCGATCCAGTTCTGCTGCATGATCTTCACGCGCTCGGGCCAGCCGAGGCCGTCGAGATCGTTCAGCAGCTCATCCGCGTACTGCGTGATCCGCAGGTAGTACATCGGGATCTCGCGCTTTTCGACGAGCGCACCCGAACGCCAGCCGCGGCCGTCGATCACCTGCTCGTTCGCGAGCACGGTCTGGTCGACCGGGTCCCAGTTCACGGTGCCCGTCTTCTTGTACGCGATGCCCTTCTCGAGCATCTTCAGGAACAGCCACTGGTTCCACTTGTAGTAGTCGGGCTTGCACGTCGCGATTTCGCGCGACCAGTCGATCGCGAGGCCCATCGACTGCATCTGGCCCTTCATGTAGTCGATGTTGTCGTAGGTCCACTTCGCGGGCGGCACGCCGTTCGCCATCGCGGCGTTCTCGGCCGGCATCCCGAACGCGTCCCAGCCCATCGGCATCAGCGTGTTGTAGCCGTTCATCCGCAGATAGCGGTACATCACGTCGTTGATCGTGTAGTTACGCACGTGACCCATGTGCAGCTTGCCGGACGGATACGGCAGCATCGACACGCAGTAGAACTTCGGCTTCTGCGAATCTTCCTTCGTCTTGTAGGCATCGGCTGCGCGCCAGTCGCCCTGGGCGGCGGCTTCGACGTCGGCGGGTACGTATCTCTCGTGCATGGTGTGGTTCGGACTAGGCTTTAAGCGGCGCGACGGCTCGCGCGCAGGTGTGGATCGAAAATCGCGCTTGCCCGGCGCGGGAACAGGCTGGCGGTTTCCAGGCCCGACCGCGGTTGCCGGCAGAACCCGGAACGCCCGGACGAGCTCCGGATGACCAGGGAAACCCTGCAGACCGGGAAAAACGTCGATTATACCGCCCGTGCCGGCCCGCACGGCCGGTCTCGCGGGCTTGGGCCCTCAACACGACGAGGTGTCAGGGTTTCGCGCCGGCGGCACCCGCCTGCGGCGGCATGTCGGTCACGAAGCCGATCCGCGTGAGGCCCGCGGCCTGCGCGGCCCCCATCACCTGCGCGATCACGTCGTAGCGGGTCGCGCGCGACGCGCGCAGCCGCAGCTCGGGCGGCGCGGCGCCCGCGGCGGCGGCCCGGAAGCGCGCCGGCAGCGCGTCGAGCGCGACGGGCGTATCGTCCCAGTACAGCTTGCCTGAGTCGTCGATCGACAGCGTGACGGATTGCGGCGTGTCGCGCGCGACGCTGGCCGCGACCTTGGGCAGGTCGAGCCGGATCGCATGCGTCATCAGCGGCGCGGTAATGATGAAGATGACGAGCAGCACGAGCATCACGTCGATCAGCGGGGTCATGTTGATCTCCGCCATCGGCGCGGACGTCTTGTGGTGCTCGAGTCCGCCGAATGCCATGGTTGCTCCTCCGGGATGGGCGCGTCAGGCTTCCTGCGCGCACACGAACACGTGCAGGTCGCGCGCGAAGCCGTCGAGTTCCTCGGCGAGTTGCCGCACGAGCCGCCCGAGGATGTTGTAGGCGAGCACCGCCGGAATCGCGACGACGAGCCCGAACGCGGTCATGATCAGCGCCTCGCCAACCGGCCCCGCGACGTTCTCGATCTGCGCCTGCCCGCTCGCGGCGATGCTGCCGAGCGCATGGTAGATGCCCCACACGGTGCCGAGCAGCCCGACGAACGGCGCGGTGCTGCCGATCGACGCGAGCAGCACCTGGCCGAATTCGAGACGCCGCTGCGAGCGCAGCATCGCGTGGCGCAACGCGCGCAGCACGCGTTCGTTGCGCTCGACCCGCGCGGCCAGCGCGGCTGGATCGTGGTCGTCGGCCGCATCGCGCGCGGCTTCGGCGAGCGGCACGAACACGCGCTCGCGATCGGCGCCGGCGAGCGCGGCAATGCCCGCGTCGAGCGACGGCGCGCGCCAGAACGCGGCGAGCGCACGCGGCCCCTGCCGCTTCGCGCGGACCAGCAGCCAGGCTTTCATGAAGAGGAAGCACCAGCTGGCGACGGACATCGCCAGCAGTACATAGGCGACGGCGTGCGTGATCGCATCGCCGCTTTCGAGGTAGTGGACAACGCCGGTGGGAATCGCCATCGGAGTTTCCCCGTTGTGTCAGCGCAGGCCGAGCACGTCCTGCATGTCGAACAGGCCGGCGCCGCGCGCCGACAGGAAGCGGACCGCGCGCAGCGCGCCCTGCGCGTACGACACGCGGCTCGACGACTTGTGCGTGATCTCGATGCGCTCGCCGATCCCGGCGAACAGCACGGTGTGGTCGCCGACGATGTCGCCGCCGCGCACCGCGGCAAAGCCGATCGACGACGGATCGCGCTCGCCCGTCACGCCGTGGCGGCCGTACACCGCGCAATCGTCGAGCGAGCGGCCGAGCGCGCCGGCGACGGCTTCACCCATCATCAGCGCGGTGCCCGACGGCGCATCGACCTTGTGGCGGTGATGCGCCTCGATGATCTCGATGTCGTAGCCGTGCGAGAAATGCTTCGCCGCGAATTCGAGCAGCTTCAGCGTGACGTTCACGCCGACGCTCATGTTCGCCGCGAACACGATGCCGATCTTGCCGGCCGCGGCCTGCAGTTCGGCCTTCTGCTCGGCGGTGAAGCCGGTCGTGCCGATCACGAGCTTCACGTCGTGGCGCAGCGCGGCCTCGATGTGCGCGATCGTGCCTTCCGGGCGCGTGAAATCGATCAGGTAGTCGGCCTGCGCGAATACGGCGTCGAGGTCGTCGGTCAGCTTGATCCCGGTTTCCCTGCCGAGGAACGCGCCCGCGTCCTGACCGAGGAACGGCGAATCGGCGCGGTCGAGCGCGCCGACGAGCTGTGCATCGGGATCGTTGAGAACGGCTTCGATCAGCATCCGGCCCATACGGCCCGATGCGCCGGCAATCGCAATCTTCATGGCTTTCTACACGACAGGTCTAAAGGCGGGCGGCACATGCCGCCCTGTTTCCGCTTGCCGGCCGCTTACTGCGACTGGGCCGGCGCGGTGATCGGCTGGTTCTGCAGCGTGTCCGAGCCTTGCGGGCCGACCGGCGGCGACGCCTCGTTCGACACGTTCGGCTGCGGCGGACGATGGAACTGGAACTGCGGCTGAATCGCCGGCACCGCGCCCGGCGGCTGGCCGCCCGGCACCGGCGCACCGCCGGCAGCCTGCGTGGACGGCGCGAAACGGCGCGCGTTCGAGCCCTGACCCGACACCTGGTTGGTCGCGCGGTTGGCCGCGCGGGCAGCCTGCGCGTTCGCATCCTGGTCGACCACCGCGCCGGACGCCGGCACGACGGACGGGCTGGCGACGGTATCCGGCGCCGGCGCGCTCGCCGCTTGCGCAGCGCTCGCGGCAGCCGCCTCGGAAGCGGCCCTCGCCGCCGCGGCCGCCTTCGCCTTCTTGCCGCCGCGGTCGCCGTCGATGTCGGCCAGCAGGTCGAGCTCGGACGGCAGGTTGTCTGCGCCTGTCCAGCCCGCGAGGCGATCGCCCGCGAAGGTCACGACGAGATCGCGCTGCTGGACGACTGCCGTCGAGCCGCGCTTGAAGTAGAAGAGGTAATCCCAGCGGTCGGCGTGGAACATGTCCGCCAGCAGCGGCGTGCCGAGCAACGCGCGCACTTGCTCGCGCGTCATGCCGACCTGCAGTTGCGCGGCTTTCTCCTGCGATACGAAGTTGCCCTGCACGACGGTGATCCGATAGGGCGTGATGCTCTGCGCGATGCGCTGCGTCACGCTGTCGTACGACGAACAACCAGCCAGCGCCGCAACGGCGGCGGCAGCGATGATGGCACTCCGCATGCGACTCCTCTGAAAGTGCGAAAGCGATTCTGGGATCATTTCCTTCACCGTGCTGGCCCGTATGCAGGCCGCGCGTGTTTCTGGAACGGCGAAAAGCCGGTAACATTGAAGCCCTGCATTGTACTCTAGGGATGCCTAGCCATGACCAATCCGACGGATCTCAAGAATATTGGGCTCAAGGCCACCCTACCGCGCCTCAAGATTCTCGAGATCTTCCAGCAGAGTCCGGTGCGCCACCTGACGGCCGAAGACGTCTACCGCAACCTGCTCAACGAGCAGCTCGACATCGGGCTCGCCACCGTCTACCGCGTGCTCACGCAGTTCGAGCAGGCCGGCCTGCTCACGCGCAGCAACTTCGAATCCGGCAAGGCCGTGTTCGAATTGAACGAAGGTTCGCACCACGACCACCTCGTGTGCCTCGATTGCGGCCGCGTCGAGGAATTCTTCGACGCCGAGATCGAGGGCCGCCAGCAGGCCATCGCGAAGGAGCGCGGCTTCCGGCTCCAGGAACACTCGCTCGCGATGTACGGTTCCTGCACCACCGAGAACTGCCCGCACCGCAAGCACTAAAGCGCGCGACTCGCGCACGCAGCACGGCCCGGCCGGCATTTCGCCGCCCGGGCCGTGTTCTTTTCGGGATCGTGCCGCGCGCCGCGCGCGGACCGGTTCGGAACGCTTACGAAAGCCCTTCGGCCGTCTCGCGCCGCCCGCGCCCGGAACCCGGCGCCGGCTGCGCGTCGCGTCAGGCCGTGCTCGCGCAGGCTGGTTCGAACTCGAGCGCCCACGCGACGTCGAGCGGGATCTCGTCGCAATTCGGCTGCGAGCCGCCGCGATCGACGATCACGAAATCGCTGACCGCGTCGAGCGCGAGCAGCGGATGGTGCCAGACGCCCTTCGCATAATTCACGCCCTGCCAGCCTTCGGCCAGGAACGCGCGCATCGCGTCGGGCCGGAATTCGCCGGCCGGCGCGACCACGATCGCGTAGCGCGACACGGCCGCGAGCGGGATGAAAGCCTGGCTGCCGTGCGGATGGCGCTCCATCAGCGTGATGGCGACCGGCAGCGCGCGCGGCTGCGCGCGAAACACGCTGACGAGCGGCCGGCCGCCGTCCGCGCAGACGTCGATCGTCGCGAGATCGTGGAAGCGTTCGGTCGTGCCGCCGTTGATCGGGAAATGCCGCGCGCCTTCGAGCGCGATCACGTCGCCGAACGGCGCGAACGCTTCGCGGGTCAGGCGCTCGACGCGCAGGATGTGTGGTCCGCTCATGCCGTTACCCTCCTTCAAGCCGGCTCGCCCCACAGACGCAGGCGCGACACGCCGCCGTCCGGGAAGATGTTGAAACGCACGTGCGTGACGGGGCCGAGCGCCGCGAGCTGGTCGAACGTATGCACGTGGTCCATCGACAGCTTCTGCTCGCCGAGCAGTTCGGCCCAGAACATCGCCTGCGTGACGAGCGAATCGTCGGTGCCGCCCGCTACCCGCGCGGCCTGCAGTGAGCAGCGGTCGGGGAAGTTGCCCTTGAAGAACGCCGTATCGACCTCGACGCGCCGGATGATGCCCGGCCGCGCGAGCGCGACGATCGCCCAGTCGTTGCCGGGCTCGCGGCGGCGCCGCGTTTCCCAGCCGTCGCCCATGTTCGCGCCGCGCCCCGGCATCAGCATCTGCGATGCCGGGCCGAAGTGCTGGTTGTTCGCGGCGACGAGATGACCGCCGTTCTCGATTGCCGCGAGATCGACGAGCTCGCCGGCCGGCACGTCGCGCCAGTCACGCTGCGGCTGGCCGTACACGCGCAGCCGCGCCAGCCCGCCGTCCGGATACAGGTTCACGCGCAGGTGCGTGACCGGCTGCGCGTCGTCGACGCTCACGTAGTGATGCGAATTGCCTTGCAACGTCGTCGCGGGGACGATCGTGCGCCACTCGGCGTCGTCGGGCGGCGTGTCGCCGGGGGCGCTGCACGCTTCGATCGACGCGGCCGGCGGGAAATTGCCGGTGAAGTGGCTCGTGTCGAGATCGACGCCGTAAATCACGCCCGGCCGCGCAAGGCGGACCACGCAGAAGTCGTGGCCGGTCGTGCGCTTGCGGCGCGTTTCCCAGCCGTCCATCCACTTGCCGTGGTCGTCGTACTTGCCGGGAATGAACACGGCCGGCTCGGGATTCAGCATGCGCTCCTTCGGCGCGAAGAATTCGTCGCTGGCGAAGAGCGCCTGCGCACCGAGGCGCGGGTCGGCGAGGTTCATGTAACGCCGCGTAAACGCCGGCGCGTTCGGATCGAGGATGGGGGCTGCCATGTCGTCTCCACTATGTTTTAAAGCGCCGGCGCGTCGAGGCGCCAGCAGCAAGTCAATCGATCGCGCGGGACAACCGGGGGGAGGAGGTCGCCCCGCGCGGCGGCGCGCTCAGAGCGCGTGAGCCTGGTCGCCGGCGACCGGCGCCGTGCGGCCTTCCTCTTCGGCCGGCACGTAGCGCAGCTCGCGGTTCAGCACGCGTGTCGCGCGGGCGCGGTCGATGTCGTTCTCCCACACCGCAACGACGACCGTCGCGACGCAGTTGCCGATCAGGTTGGTCAGCGCGCGGGCGATGCCGACGAACCAGTCGACCGGCAGGATCAGCACGAGGCCGAGCACCGGAATCGCCGGGATCGCCGACAGCGTCGCCGCGAGGATCACGATCGCCGAACCCGGGATGCCGTGCGCGCCCTTCGACGTGACGAGCGACACGAGCAGCACGACGATCAGGTCATGCGTCGACAGCGGCGTGTTGGTGGCCTGCGCGATGAACAGCACGGCGAGCGTCAGGTAGATCGAGAAGCCGTCGAGGTTGAACGAGTAGCCGGTCGGGATCACGAGGCCGACCGTCGAATCCTTGACGCCCATGTATTCGAGCTTGCGCATCACCTGCGGCAGCACCGCATCCGACGACGCCGTGCCGAGCACGATCGACAGTTCCTCGCGCAGGTAGCGGATCAGCTTGAACACCGAGAAACCCGCGAGCCGCATCACGATGCCGAGCACGACCGTGACGAACACGAAGCAGCTCAGGTAGAACACCGCGACCAGGTAGCCGAGCTGCTTGAGCGACGCGACGCCGTACTTGCCGGTCGTGAACGCGATCGCACCGAGCACGCCGAGCGGCGCGAGCTTGATGATGAAGCCGATGATCCGGAAGAACACGTGCGACAGTTCCTCGATCAGCGAGTTGACGCGCTGCGCCTTGTCGCCGAGCAGCGACAGCGCGGAGCCGAACAGCACCGCGAACACGAGGATCTGCAGGATGTCGCCCTTCGCGAACGCGTCGATCGCGGTCTCGGGGATGATCTTCATCAGGTAGCCGGCCGTGTCCTTCAGGCTTTCGGCGTTCTTCGCGTACGACGTGAGCGACGACGCGTCGAGCGAGCGCAGGTCGATGTTCATCCCGACGCCCGGGCGTGTGAGCCACGCGAGCACGAGGCCGATGCCGAGCGCGAGCGTCGTCATGATCTCGAAGTAGATGACGGCTTTCAGGCCGACCCGGCCGACCTTCTTCAGGTCGCCTGCGTTGGCCATCCCGCTGACCACGACGCAGAACACGATCGGGCCGATGACCATCTTGATGAGCTTCAGGAAGCCGTCGCCGAGCGGTCGCAACGACTCGGCGAAATGCGGGAAGAACGCGCCTAGCGCGACCCCCAGGATCAATGCGACGACTACCCGGCCAAACAGCGAATTGAAGAATTTCGACACGGCGCTCTCCCGATCCAACGGTTGCAGTTTCGTCTGTTCATACTGGTAAGACCAGTGATGTTATGGAGGATAGTAGGAAGCCGATATAGTGGCGTCAAGGACGGACAAAATAGGGATTTCCCGCCCCCTCCGCACGCGCCCGGTTGCCCCGAAAGCGTGCCTGATCGTGGCTTACCCGTAGGGCGGTCATGCACCGCGCATGTGCGGATTACAATGCCGGTCAGACCGGCCATCGTTCACATCATGAAAAATGTTCCGCATACCGTGACCGACGCCACCATCGCGACGATCCGCGACCGGATCGAGGCAGGCGTTTATCCGGTCGGCAGCCTGCTGCCGGCCCAGCGTCAGCTCTCCGAGGAGCTGGAGATCAGCCGCGCGTCGCTGCGCGAGGCGCTGTCGACGCTCGAGGCGCTCGGCATGCTGCGCATCCGCGCGGGCAAGGGCGTGTACGTCGAAAGCGCGCAGGCAACGGCCGCGCATGCATGGCGGTTCGCCGAGCAATCGTCGCCGCCCGACACGTACCAGATGCGCTATGCGCTCGAAGGGTTTGCCGCGCGGATGGCCGCGCACGTCGTCAGCGATGACGACATCGCGTGGTTCGAGGAGAACCTCGCCGACCTGCACGTCGCGCTGACCGAGAGCGCGCTCGACGCGGCGTCGCAGCTCGACTTCGACTTCCACATGCGGATCATCCATCTCGCCGGCAACGCGGCGATCGAATCGGTCCTGCGCAGCAGCGCGGACATCATGAAGGAAAGCCAGCGCATGCCGTTCTACCGGCGCGAGCTGCTGCTGTCGACGTGGCACGAGCACCGCGCGATCGTCGACGCGCTGATCGCGCGCGATGCGGCCGCCGCGGGCACCGCGATCGAAACGCACATCGCGAACGCCGCGCAGCGCGCGGGCATCTTCTTCCCGACACCGGGCGCGTAACGCGCCCGGGCCGCCGCCCGGTCGTACCGGTCAACCTCCCGACGGATCGCGATACGCGAGCGCGCGCTCGATGAACGCGCGCGCCGCGACGCTGCGGTATGCGCCCTTGCGCGTCAGCAGCGCGGCCGTGCGGGTCGGCAGCGGCGGATCGATCTCCAGCGCGCACAGGCCGGCGCTTTCACGCGCGACCGCATCGGGCAGCACCGTCGCGAGCCGGCCGCAGCGCACGAGCTCCAGCACCGCGCTGATCGTATTCGTCTCGATCGCGATCAACGGCCGCGCGCCATGCTCGATGAAATAGCGGTCGATGCTCTCGCGCGTCGCGAACGCGCGGCTCAGCAGCACCAGCGGCTCGCCGCTCAGCTCGGCCGGTGTCAGCGCGCGGCGGCGCCGCGCAAGGCGGTGCGTGCGGCCCGTCACGAGCGCAAGCGGTTCGTCCCATAGCGGCAGCGCGTCGATATCTGGCGCGCGCGGCGGCACGAACGCGAAGCCGGCATCGAGCCGGTCGTCGGCAAGCAAAGCCTCGATGCGCTCCTGCGGCATCGCGTCGATCGTCAGTGCGACGTTCGGATAATCGGCATGGAACGCGTCGATCAGCGAGCCGCTCAGGTAGGCCGCGAAGGTCGGCATCATCGCGAGCCGCAGCGAACCGCTGCCGAGATCGGCGACGTCGTGCAGCGCGCGCTGCCCCGTATCGAGTTCGTGCAGCGCGGCGCGCGCGTGGCGCGCATAGACTTCGCCGAATTCGGTGAGCTGCACCGTGCGGCCCGAGCGGTCGAACAGCTGCACGCCGAGCGTTTCCTCGAGCTGGCGGATCTGCTGCGACAGCGTCGGCTGCGACACGTGCAGCGCGTCGGCCGCGCGCGTGAAACTGCGCTGCTCGGCGACGGCCAGGAAATAGCGGATATGGCGGAGAAGCATCGCGGCCAACGTATTGGTTTTACCAATGGATACCATAACGATCCAGTCTTGGACGCTATGGTTCGATTCCCGCATGATACGCACATCCGTTCCGCTGCACCGCGCCTGGCCGCACCGGAACGGCACGCCCGGGCCCGCCTGCCCTCGCCCGCCGCACGGCGATCCGCCGCCCGCCCGATCCGGGCATCGGCCGCGATCCGCCCGGCGCGCATCGGTTCACCGCCGATCCGTCGACGCCGGCCCCGATTTCCGTCACCCCGCGCAGCCAACGGCCCCGTGCCGCCGGCCGGCGCCGCTGTTTTTCGCGACCATGGAACCGCATCACGACACCCATCCTCCCCTGACCCGCGGCATGACGCTGCTGTTCGCCTGCGCGTGCGGCATCGTCATCGGCAACATCTATTACGCGCAGCCGCTGCTCGCCGCGATCGCGCACAGCTTCGGGCGCGCGCCGACCGAGCTCGGTTATCTCGTCACGCTGACGCAGCTCGGCTACGCGGCAAGCCTGCTGCTGATCGTCCCGCTCGGCGACGCGGTCAACCGCCATACGCTGATCGTGCGGCTGCTGATGCTCAACGTCGTCGCGCTGGTCGCGGTCACGTTCAGCACGAACTTCACGATGTTCGTCGTCGCGAACGTCGCGGTCGGCTTCGTCACGTGTTCGACGCAGCTGCTCGTGCCGTTCGCGGCATCGCTCGCCGACGCGCGTTCGCGCGGCCGCGCGGTCGGCACCGTGATGAGCGGGCTGCTGCTCGGCATCCTGCTCGCGCGCGTCGCGGCCGGTGCGATCGCCGACGGGTTCGGCTGGCGCGCGGTGTACGGCATCGCCGCGGTGATGGTGCTCGCGCTGACCGGCGTGCTCGCCGTGAAGCTGCCGAAGGATCGCCGCGATACGCGCGTCGACTATGCGGCGCTGATGAAGTCGCTGGTCGCACTGGTGCGCGCGCAACCGCTGATCGCGCTGCGCTCCACCTACGGCGCGCTCGTGTTCGCGTGCTTCAGCCTGCTGTGGACGGGCCTCACGTTTCTGCTGAGCCAGCCGCCATACAGCTATTCCGAAGGTCGGATCGGCCTGTTCGGGATCGTCGGCGCGGTGGGTGCGCTCGCGGCAACGTCGGCCGGCCGGCTCGTCGATCGCGGCCACGGCAATGCGGCGACGGGGCTGTTCGCGGCGGCCGTGCTCGCATCGTTCGCGCTGATCGCGACCGGCGCGCACTCGCTCGCGGCGCTGATCGCGGGCATCCTGCTGCTCGACGTCGGCGTGCAGGGCATGCACATCTCGAACCAGAGCGTGATCTATGCGCTGGCGGGCAACGCGCGCAGCCGCGTGACGACGATCTACCTGACGAGCTACTTCATCGGCGGCGCGCTCGGGTCGTTCGCGGCGAGCGTCGCGTACGGCATCGACGGCTGGCGCGGCGTGTGTATCGCGGGCGCGGCGCTTGCCGGCGTGCTGATCGCGCTGTGGCTCGCTTCGCAGCGCGTCGGCGTACGGCAGGTCACGCAGTAATCCGTTTCCAGATCGCCACGAAAAAAGGCACGCCGCGCGAACCGCGGGCGTGCCTTTTTTGCTTTCACCGACGTGTTGTGGGCTGGCGCCGGACGATCAGGCGGACTCGTCCGCGAAATCGATCAGCACCTTCATCGCGCGCTGTCGGTCGCCGGCCAGTTCGAACGCCAGATGCGCGTCGCGCATCGGGAACACGCGCGTCACGGCCGGCCGCAGGTCGACGCGCCCCGCGTTGATCAACTGCACCGCAAGCGCGAATTCCGCATGGAAGCGGAACGATCCGCAAATCGACAGCTCCTTCGCGACCACGACGTTCTGCGGCAGGCTGACATCGCCGCCGAGTCCGAGCTGCACGACGACCCCGCGCGGACGCATCACGTCCAGACCGTCGCGCAGCGCACGCTCATTGCCCGAACACTCGATCATCACGTCGAACGTGCCCTTGTCGGCGGCGTAGCGCGCGACCCATCCGGCATCGGTCGCCGCATTGATCGTGCGGTCGGCGCCGAGCGAGCGCGCCACTTCCAGCGGCGCCTCGACGACATCGGTCGCGACGATCTCCGCCGCGCCGTGCACGCGCGCCGCCGCGACCGCCAGCACGCCGATCGGCCCGCAGCCCGACACCAGCACGCGCTTGCCGATCAGCGGACCCGCGCGCGACACCGCATGCAGCCCGACCGCGAACGGCTCGGCGAGCGCCGCGAGCGACAGCGGCACGTGCTCGGCCACTTTCACGCACTGCACCGCGTCGCACACGAGCGCGTTGCGAAACGCGCCCTGCACGTGCGGCATCCGCATCGCGCTGCCGTAGAAGCGCATGTCGAGACACTGGTTCGGCAGGCCTTCGAGGCAATAGCGGCACGCGCCGCACGGCCGGCTCGGATTGACCGCGACGCGATCGCCGACCTTCACCGACGTCACGTCCGGCGCGACCGCCGCGACCGTGCCGGCAACCTCGTGGCCGAGCACCATCGGCTGCTGCAGCCGGATCGCGCCGAAACCGCCGTGCCGGAAGTAATGCAGATCGGAGCCGCAGATGCCGCCCATCGCGACGTCGACGCGCACCTGGCCCGGGCCGATCTCGCCCGCATCCTGCTCTTCGACCCGCAGGTCGTTCGGCCCGTGGATCACGACACACATGCAACGCATACGCATGACACTCTCCTCAGACGACCGGCGTGAGCAGCGGCTCGCCGGCGAAGTGCGCGGCGAGGTTGTCGCGCACGAGCCAGCCCATCGCCTGACGCGTCTCGATCGTGCCGCTCGCATGATGCGGCTGCAGCAGCACGTTCGGCAACGCGAGGAAACGCGGGTCGATGCGCGGTTCGCTCCAGAACACGTCGAGTGCGGCACCGGCGATCGCGCCGCGCTCGAGCGCGTCGAGCAGCGCGGGTTCGTCGACGGTCGTGCCGCGCGACACGTTCACGAGATAACCATGCGGCCCGAGCGCGTCGAGCACGCGTGCGTCGACGAGCCCGCGAGTCGACGGCCCGCCCGCGAGCGTGACGATCAGCAGGTCGCACCAGCCGCCCAGCTCGGCCAGATCGCCGAAGAAACGGTACGGGCTGTCCGCGCGCGGCGCGACGTCGAAGTAGCCGAGCTCGACGTCGAATCCGGACAGCCGGCGCGCGAGTGTCGAACCGATGCGGCCGAAGCCGACCACGCCGACGCGCTTGCCGTAGAGCCGCGTGACGAGCGGCATGTCGCCGTCGCGCCATGCGCCGGAGCGCACGTACGCGTCGCCGGCGCCGATCCGCCGCATCATCGCGAGCGCGAGCCCGACGCCGAGATCGGCGACGTCGCCGGTCAGCACGTCGGGCGTGTTCGTCACGCGGATGCCGCGTTCGCGCGCGGCGGCGAGATCGATCGCGTCGGTGCCCACGCCATAACACGCGATGATCTCGAGCTTCGGCAGCGCGGCGATCAGCGCGGTATCGGCGCCGAGGTCGCCGCGTGTCGCGATCGCGCGCACGCCGGCGCCCTGTTCGGCGAGGAACGCCGCGCGGTCGGCGGCCTCCCACAACCGGTGTACGTCGTAGCCGGCCGACAGCCATGCGTCGTCCCACGGCTGGTAAGGGCCCGTCATCAGCAGTGCGGGCCGCTGGGTCGATTCGTGCGCCATCTGCGCTTGCTCCTGTCGAGGTGAATTGAAGGCGAAACCATGCCGGGCCGCGTCGGCCGCCCGGCCCGTTCATGCGTGCCGCGCGAGCGGGTCGGCGTCCGGCGCCGGCGCGGTTTGCGCCGCATCGAGCGGATCGTCGAGATCGCGGTTCAGCGTTTCGGGCATCCGTGCGGTCGTGAACAGCGTGATCAGCGTCAGCAGCGCCAGATAGGCGGCGATCGGCACCCACGCGCGCACGCCGGCCGCGTGGTCGCCGCCGTGCAGCGCGATCACGGTCGCGATGAGGGTCGCGCCGACCAGCGGCGCGATCCCGCCCGCGAGCACGGCCGATACTTCGCGCGAGAACGACACGCCCATGTAGCGATGGCGCGCGCCGAACAGCTCGGGCAGCAGCGCGGCCTGCGCGCCGAGCATCCCCCAGTTCGCGAAGCCTTGCGCGACCGAGATCGCGATGACGCTCGCGACCACGTTCCCCTGGCTGAAGATCCACCACACCGGGAACGCGAGCGCGAGCTGCAGCCACGCGAACGCGCGATACACGCGCACGCGGCCGAAGCGGTCGCTCAGCCGGCCCGCCAGCGGTACCGTGCATGCGCCGACCGTCGCCGCGCACACCAGCGCGAGCGCGCCGATCGGCCCCTTCATCCCGATCACGCCCGCGAGATAGCTGACGGCGAGCGCCTGGTAGATCGACGAGCCGCCGTTCTCGGCCATCCGCAGGCCGATGCCGATCAGCAGCGAACGCTTCGAATGCCGGACCGCGCTCCTCAGCGGATTCGCCGAGACCTGCGCGCGTTTTTCCAGCCGCACGAAGGTCGGCGACTCGTGCAGCCTCACGCGCATGTAGAGCCCAACCGCGACGATCACCGCGCTGAACAGGAACGGCACGCGCCAGCCCCAGCCGTCCGTGACACGGTCGAGGTTCGCGAGCAGCAGGAAATAGACGGCGGCCGCGAGCACGGTGCCGAGCTGGATGCCGAGAAACGGCAGCGACGCATAGAAGCCGCGCTTGCCGGGCGGTGCGTATTCGGTCATCAGCACGGCGGCGCCGGCCTGCTCGGCGCCGGCGCCGAGGCCCTGCAGGATGCGCAGCAGCACGAGCAGCGCGGGCGCCCAATAGCCGGCCGTCGCGAAAGTCGGCAGCACGCCGATCAGCGTGCTCGCGACACCCATCAGCAGCACCGTCGCGGTCAGCACGAACTTGCGGCCGATCCGGTCGCCGAGCACGCCGAACACGACGCCGCCGAGCGGGCGCACCGCGAAGCCGACAAAGTAGGTGCCGAAGCTCGCGATCAGCCGCATCTCCGCGGTTTGCCCGGGAAAGAACAGCGGCCCGAAGACCAGCGCCGACGCGAGCGTGTACAACGCGAAATCGTAGTATTCGAGCGCGCTGCCGAGCGAGCAGGTCCATGCCGCGCGGTTGAGCTGCTTCGTGTCGACGCCGCGGCGCTCGACGGTCTCGGCCGGCACGGCATCGTGCCGCGCGGGCGGCGGGGAAGTGCGATCCATCGTTGTCTCCTGTCTCCTGCTTCCGTTCCGGAACCTGGCTACGCGGCGCGCGCCGGGACATCGGCCCGCTCGTGCGGCGGGCTCTTCTGGGAATTCGGATGCCGGCCGAAGCCGGCCGACGGCACGCCGCGCATCGCGCGGGCGCGCCGCCGCTCAGACGGCGCTGGTCAGCCCGCCGTCGACGAACAGTGTCTGGCCGTTCACGAAATCGGAGGCGGCCGACGCGAGGAAGATCGCCGCGCCGCACAGCTCGTCGACGCGCCCCCAGCGGCCGGCCGGCGTGCGCTTGCACAGCCAGTCCGAGAACGCCGCGTCGTCGACCAGCGCGCGATTCAGTTCGGTCTCGAAATAGCCGGGCGCGAGGCCGTTCGCCTGGATGCCGTGGCGCGCCCAGTCGGCGCACATCCCTTTCGTCAGCATCCGCACCGCGCCCTTCGTCGCGGCATACGGCGCGATCGTCGGCCGCGCGAGCTCGCTCTGCACCGAGCAGATGTTGATGATCTTGCCGTGGCCGCGCGCGATCATGTGACGCGCGACCGCCTGCGCGACGTTGAACACGCCATCGAGATTCACGCGCATCAGTGCATGCCAGTCGTCGGGCTCGAAGGTGTCGAGCGGCGCGCGGCGCTGGATGCCCGCGTTGTTCACGAGGATGTCGATCGCGCCGACGCGCGCCTCGAAATCGTCGATCGCCGCGCGCACCTGCGCATGCTCGGCGACGTCGAACACCGCATGGTCGGCCGCGAAACCTTCCTCGCGGAAGTGGCGCGCGAGCGCCGCGGCCTTTTCCTCATTGCGATCGTTGATGACGATCGCCGCGCCGGCTTCCGCGAGCCCGCGAGCGAGCGTCAGCCCGATCCCGCGTCCGGAACCCGTGATCAGTGCGCGGCGGCCGTCCAGGCGGAACCGTTCAAGCGCGTTCGTCATGCATGTCTCCTCGTGCCGGTGGAGCCGGGCGCCCGTCGCGGCCGGTCTCTCGTTGACGGTATCTTCGGCTGCCGGCCGGGCACCGCGCCAATGGTCTTTTTTGATGCGGTTATCATGAAATCTGATTACCGCCCTCGCCTGCCCGCCGCCCATGGAACTCAAGCAATTGCGCGCCTTCGTCACGCTCGCGGAAGAGCTGCATTTCGGGCGCGCCGCGCAGCGCCTGTTCATCGTGCAGCCCGCGCTGAGCATGCAGATCAAGGCGCTCGAGGAAGAGCTCGGCGCGCGCCTGTTCGAGCGCGACCGGCACAAGGTCGAACTGAGCGATACGGGGCGCGTGTTCCTGCCCGAAGCGCGGGCCACGCTGCAGCAGGCCGCGCGCGCGGAACAGATGGCGCGGCTGTCGAGCCGCGGCGAGATCGGCACGCTGCGGATCGCGTTCGTGTCGTCGGTGCTGCCCACGCTGCTGCCGGCCGTGCTGCGCACGATGCGCGAGCGTTATCCGCTGATCACGCTCGAACTGAAGGACATGCCGACACCCGCCCAGATCGCCGCGCTGCGCGACCGGCGGATCGATTTCGGGATGATCCGGCTGCCGGCCGCGTATGCGGGCATCGACACGCGCGTGGTGCTCGAGGAAGGTTTCGTCGTCGCGCTGCCGTTCGACCACCCGCTCGCCGCCCACGACGCGATCCCGCCGGCCGCGCTGCGCGGCCAGCCCGCGTTCGTGCTCGCACGCCGCTACGCGCCCGGCTTTCACGACGACATGCTGCTCGCGCTGAGCCGCGCGGGCACGACGCTCGAGATCGCGCAGGAGTTCGGGGAATTCACGACGATGCTGGCGCTCGTCGCGGCCGGCATGGGCATCGGGCTGATCCCGGCGGAAGCCGCCAGCGCGCTGCCGCCGAACGTGCTCGCACGGCCGCTCGACCTGGCCGGGCACCGGACCGGCATCGGCCTCGCGTGGACCGACCTCGACAGCCCGCTGAAGCGCGCCTTCGTCGACGCGCTCGAGCAGGTGACGGCAGCGTCGGCGCAATAAAAAAAGCCCGGCCGGAAAACCGGGCCGGGCTCGTTTGCCGCGCGTGCCGCTTTGCGGAGGCCGCGCAACGTGCGGGATTACTTCGCGTTCGCGAACGCGACAGCCGTATCCAGCATGCGGTTCGAGAAACCCCACTCGTTGTCGTACCAGCTCGACACCTTGACGAGGCGGCCCGACACCTTGGTCAGCGTCGCGTCGAACGTCGACGAAGCCGGGTTGTGGTTGAAGTCGATCGACACCAGCGGTGCGTCGTTGTAGCCGAGGATGCCCTTCAGCGCGCCTTCCGACGCTTCCTTCATGATCGCGTTGACTTCCTCGACCGTCGTGTCGCGCTTGGCGATGAACGACAGGTCGACGACCGACACGTTGATCGTCGGGACGCGGATCGCGTAACCGTCGAGCTTGCCGTTCAGTTCCGGCAGCACGAGGCCGACGGCCGAAGCAGCGCCCGTCTTCGTCGGGATCTGGCTATGCGTGGCCGAACGCGCGCGGCGCAGGTCTTCGTGATAGACGTCCGTCAGCACCTGGTCGTTCGTGTACGCGTGGATCGTCGTCATCAGGCCGGTTTCGAGGCCGATCTTGTCGTTCAGCGGCTTGACGAGCGGCGCGAGGCAGTTCGTCGTGCACGATGCGTTCGAGATGACGGTGTGCTCGGCCTTCAGCACGTTGTGGTTCACGCCGTAGACGATCGTCGCGTCGACGTCCTTGCCGCCCGGCGCCGAGATGATCACCTTCTTCGCGCCGCCCTTCAGGTGCGCGCTTGCCTTTTCCTTGGTCGTGAAGAAGCCCGTGCACTCCATCACGACGTCGACGCCGAGCTCGCCCCACGGCAGTTCTGCCGGGTTGCGGTTCGCCAGCACGCGGATCTTGTCGCCGTTCACGACGAGGTAATCGCCGTCGACCGACACTTCGCCCGGGAACTTGCCGTGTGCGGTGTCGTACTGGGTCAGGTGCGCGTTGGTCTTCGCATCGCCCAGGTCGTTGATCGCGACGATCTCGAGATCGTGCTTCTTGCCGTTTTCATAAAACGCGCGCAGCGTGTTGCGGCCGATGCGGCCGTAGCCGTTGATTGCGACGCGAATCGTCATGGTCTATCTCCTGATGGCTGAAAAAATTCGTTTCGTGCAGCTTCACGGTGCGACGCGCGCGGCAGGGGGCGCGCGTCGCGTATGTCTTTAGGCCAGCACGGCCTTGGCGGTCTCGACGACGTGCTCGACGGTGAAGCCGAAGTACTTGAACAGCACGCCGGCCGGCGCCGATTCGCCGAACGTGTCGATCCCGACGACGCCGCCTTCGAGGCCGACGTACTTGTGCCAGAAGGCCGTCACGCCCGCTTCGATCGCGACGCGGCGCACGCCGTGCGGCAGCACGCGTTCGCGGTATTCGGCGTCCTGGCGGTCGAACACGTTGGTCGACGGCATCGACACGACGCGCGCCGCGATGCCCTGCTGCGCGAGCGGCTCGACGGCCTTCATCGCGAGTTCGACTTCCGAGCCCGTCGCGATCAGGATGATCTTGCGCGCGACGATCTCTTCGTCCCAGTCCTTCAGCACGTAACCGCCCTTCTCGATGTTGGCGATCTGTGCGTCGGTGCGCGGGTTGAACGCGAGGTTCTGGCGGCTGAAGATCAGGCTCGACGGACGATCCGCGGCGACCGCGTGGGTCCATGCGACGGCCGTTTCGACCGTGTCGGCCGGACGCCAGACGTCGTGGTTCGGGATCAGGCGCAGGCTCGACACGTGCTCGATCGACTGGTGCGTCGGGCCGTCTTCGCCGAGGCCGATCGAATCGTGCGTGAACACGAAGATCGACGGCACCTTCATCAGCGCGGCCACGCGCAGCGCGTTGCGGCTGTAGTCGGAGAACGTCAGGAACGTGCCGCCGAACGGCTTGTGGCCGCCGTGCAGCGCGAGGCCGTTGATCGCGGCGCTCATGCCGAATTCGCGCACGCCGTAGTTGATGTGGTTGCCCAGCACGACGCCCGGGCCTTCCGGATTCGCGCGGACGGCCTTCGACGCCTTCCAGTTGGTCAGGTTCGAGCCGGTCAGGTCGGCCGAGCCGCCGAGCAGTTCGGGCAGCGCGGCAGCCAGGCCTTCGATCGCCTGCTGCGACGCCTTGCGGGTCGCCACCGTCTCGCCGCGCTCGTTCGCGCCGGCGATGATCGCCGCCGCCTTCTGCGCCCAGTCGGCCGGCAGCTTGTTCGCCATCCGGCGCTCGAATTCGGCGGCTTCTGCCGGGAACTTGGCGCGATAGGCGGCGAACGTCGCGTCCCATTCGGTTTCAGCGCGCTTGCCGGCTTCCTTCGCGTCCCATGCCGCGTAGACTTCCTGCGGAATCACGAACGGCTCCCACTTCCAGCCGAGCGCTTCGCGCGTCTTCGCGATTTCTTCCGCGCCGAGCGCCGCGCCGTGCACGTCGTGGCCGCCCGCCTTCGTGGCCGCGCCCTGGCCGATCACCGTCTTGCAGCAGATCATCGTCGGCTTGTCCGACAGCTTCGCCTTCGCGATCGCCGCGTCGACCGCGTCGACGTCATGGCCGTTCACGTTCGGGATCACGTTCCAGCCGTACGCTTCGAAGCGCTTCGGGGTATCGTCGTGGAACCAGTTCACGACGTCGCCGTCGATCGAGATGCCGTTGTCGTCGTACAGCGCGATCAGCTTGTTCAGCTTCAGCGTGCCCGCGAGCGAGCAGGCTTCGTGCGAGATGCCTTCCATCAGGCAGCCGTCGCCGAGGAACACGTACGTGTGGTGATCGACGATCTTCGCGCCGTCGCGGTTGAACTCGTCGGCCATCAGCGCTTCGCCGAGCGCCATGCCGACCGCGTTCGCGAGACCCTGGCCGAGCGGGCCGGTGGTCGTCTCGACACCCGGCGTGATCCCGTATTCCGGGTGGCCCGGCGTCTTCGAGTGCAACTGGCGGAAGTTCTTCAGCTCTTCGATCGGCAGGTCGTAGCCGGTCAGGTGCAGCAGCGAGTACAGCAGCATCGAGCCATGGCCGTTCGACAGCACGAAGCGGTCGCGGTCTGCCCAGTGCGGGTTCGTCGGGTTGTGCTTCAGGTGGCGCGACCAGAGCGCGACGCCGATTTCGGCCATGCCCATCGGCATGCCGGGGTGGCCGGAGTTCGCTTGCTGGACGGCGTCCATCGCGAGCGCACGGATCGCGTTGGCCATCAGGGTGGTGGAGGCGGGAGACGAAGTCGTCATGTCGAGTCCGGAGAACGAGTCGAGGAAACGGGGGCACGGCGGCATCCGGAAGCTCGAGCGTCAATCGTTCCCGGCGCGCGGTGCGGCGCCTGACGGACGCGAAGCGGACGGAGCCTACGGACGGGGCTGCAAAGCTCGTCATTTTAACAGATGGGCTGACATTTCCCTTGTCCGCGCGTAGTGTTCCGGCACGGTTTTCCGTCAAACCGCGCGCCTCCTATAATTCAGACGTCAGAACTGCCTGCCCTCAGCGGCCCCGCCCGTGAGCACCACGCTTCTCTTTCACCCTACGCCCGACGCCACCTACGGCTTCCCGAATGCGCGGCGGCTCGCGCATGTCGCGTCGCCGCACCAGCAGATCGAGGTCTGGGAAACGCCGCAGCTCGGCCGCCTGTTTACGCTGGACGGCCAGCCGATGACGTCGGTCGGCGACGAGTACGTCTATCACGAGTGCATGACGCACCCGGCCGCGCTCGCGCATCCGTCGCCCAGGAAGGCGCTCGTGCTCGGCGGCGGCGACGGCGGCGCGGCGCGCCAGTTGCTCAAGCACGCGTGCATCGAGCGGATCGTGATCGCGGAGCTGGACGACGAGGTGGTCGGGATGGCGCGCCGTTATCTCGACGACGTGCACCAGGGTGCGCTCGACGACCCGCGCGTCGAGGTCGTGATCGGCGACGCCGCGCATTTCGTCGAATCGACCGTCGAGCATTTCGATCTCGTCGTGTTCGACCTCACGCCGCCCGATTCGCCGGCGGCCGGCCTCTATACGCGTGCGTTCTACGCGCGGCTCAAGCGGATCCTCACGCCGTGCGGCGCGATCTCGATGCACCTCGGCTCGCCCGTGTTCCATGCCACGCGCATCGCCGCGCTGCTCGACGACCTGCGCGCGAGCTTCGCGGTCGTCGATCCGCTGTCCGCGCACGTGCCGCTGTACGGCTCGCAGTGGCTGATGGCGATCGCGAGCGACACGCTCGATGCGGCCGCGCTGTTCGCGCACGACATCGACGACCGGCTCGCCGCCCGTCGCGTGCAGGGCTTGCGCTACTACGACGCGCGGCTGCATGCGTCCCTCTTTGCCCTGCCCTGCGCGCTGCGCGATACACTGGGCGCTCGCCGCTGAGCACCCGGGCGGTCGAGCCGTTCCGCTTTCCCCACGCAGGAGAACTACCGATGACCGATCCACGTCCGGCCAACGTGCCTTGGTTGACGCCTTATCTGGCCGTACGCAACGCGCGCGCGGCCATCGATTTCTTCAAGGCCGCATTCGGCTTCGAGCTGCGCGACGTGCACGACGAGGACGGCGCGATCATGCACGTCGAGATGGCCTATCGCGGCCAGCTGATCGTGATGTTCGCGCCCGAAGGCGCGTTCGGCTCGACCGCGCTCACGCCGAAAAGCGCGAACACGACCGCGCCGCAATCGTTCTATCTGTATGTCGACGACGTCGACGCCACCTGGCAGCGCGCGCTCGACGCGGGCGCGAAATCGCTGAGCGCGCCGCAAGACCAGTTCTGGGGCGACCGCTTCGCGCAGATCGAGGATCTCGACGGCTACCGATGGGCGCTCGGACACCGTCTCCACGCATGACCGACACCGCAACACGCATGAACGAAGCCACCACCACCGCGGCCGTGCCGCGCTTTTTCGTCGAAGCCGCATTGCGCGCCGACGCAACACTCGCATTGCCGGCCGACGTCGCACGCCACGCACAGGTGCTGCGCCTGCAGCCCGGCGACGTGCTCGCGCTGTTCGACGGCACCGGCGGCCAGTACCGCGCGCGGCTCGTCGAGATCGACAAGCGCAGCGCGATCGCGCAGATCGACACGTTCGAACCGGCCGAAGCCGAACCGCCCTACCGCGTGACGCTCGCGCAAGGCATCGCCGGCGGCGACAAGATGGACTGGGTGATCGAGAAAGCCGTCGAGCTCGGCGTCGCGGCGGTCGTGCCGCTGTCGACCGCGCGCGGCGTCGTGAAGCTGTCCGGCGAACGCGCGGACAAGCGCGTCGCACACTGGCGCGGCGTCGTGCGTGCGTCGTGCGAACAGTGCGGACGCAACCGTGTACCCGACGTTGCTCCGGTCGCCGGCTTCCACGCGTGGCTCGATACGCTGCCTGCCACACCGGCCGACGGCGAGCTGCGGCTGCTGCTGTCGCCGCGTGCGAGCATCTCGTTTGCGTCGCTGCCCGACGCGCCGCCCGCGGCCACCGTGACGCTGCTGATCGGCCCCGAAGGCGGGCTGTCGCCCGACGAGGAAAACGCGGCGCGCGCCCGCGGATTCACCGCGTTGTCGCTCGGGCCGCGCGTACTGCGCACCGAGACGGCCGGTGCGGCCGTGCTCGCGGCGTTAGCCGCGCGTTGGGGCGGGTGGTAACGAGCAGGGTGTGCCGCCGCGACGCGGCACGGCCCTTCCCCGCTCGCACGCGACGTTGACGTCGCGGTTTATCGCACGTTACTTGTCGCTCGACGAGCCGTGCGGCATCGAATCGGACAATGCGTCGACCACCGGCGTGAGCACGTCGCCCGGGCTACCGGTCGTCCAGCCGCCCTCCTTGAGGCTGTAAATGTCGATCTTGCCCGTCACCGGGTGCGTCACCGGTGCATCGTCCAGCACCTGCGCGATCCCCGAGAAGATCGTCTTGAGCGACGCAATGCGTGCCGCCTCGCTCTTCAGGCGCCGATTCGGCCCCAGCTTCGCCTCCAGCGCCTTCGCGCCCGGCCCCGCATCCGCCACGCGGCAAGCGAATTCGACCGTCGCGATCGTCGCGCCCTCGACATCGGAGTTCGGTCGCTGCGACGACCCGGTCGTCTTGCATTCCGACCGATTGAGCGCGCGCTGATAAGCGGCGGCCATGCTCTCGACCGACGGACGCAACGCGGTACTCGCCTTCGGCGGCATCGGCGCCAGTATCCCGTCGGCCATGTCCTTGCGCATCGAGTCGCCCATCGTCGACAGCACGTTGATGTCGAGCGCGTCCTTGCCGCTGTAGCTCGCGCGAACCGCGTCGTTGAATTCACGGGCTTTCGACACGTCGCCGTTGACGAGCGCGCCGATGTAAAGGTCGACGGTCTGCTCGGGCGTCAGCGGCGCGGCATGCACGGCGCCGGCCGCGACCAGCAGGGGCAACACGACGGCGTGTGCGGAACGGGAAATATTCATGGGAAGACAGCCCTCTCTCGATGTTTGTTGTACGCACCCGATGCGGCGGCTGCCGCAGCCGGGCCGACCAGAATTGTCTCGAAAAATGGCGCCAGATGAAAGGCCGATGTCGGCAAGCGAAGGGCGCACCGGCCCGGACGCGTCGCGCAGGCGCAAAAAAGCCCGCTCGAGGCGGGCTTCTTGCCGGATCGGCCGCAGGCCGATGCGTGCTTACGCGAACGAGTAGAACACCCGGAACGCGACCTTGCGTTCGGCCCAGAACTCGGCCGCTTCGCGGAACACGTCGAGCAGCGTCTCGCGCCCTTCCTTGTCGAATTTCTGCGCGATCGGCAGCCCTTCGAGCACGATCACGAAACCGGGCTGCGCGCCGGCCTTCGCGACGAGGTCGGTCAGGCAGTCGTACAGCGCGTCGTAGTTCTTCCCGAAATGCTTCGGAAACAGGAACGACGTCGCGATCGTTTCCATCACTTCCTGCTTCGACTGCGCGGCGCCGCAAAACGCGTACAGGAAATGCTGGCCGAGCCGGGTGGCTTCGTCGGCGAGATCCTGCACGCGGAACGCGCGGATCGACTGCACGAGATTAGGTCGCACGCTCGTGAAAAGGCTCATAGGCTCCTCGTTCGATGAAAGCCCGGGCTCGGCTTCCTGTTGCTCCGGCGCACTGCCGGCCTGCGCCGCCGCGTGAAGTTGGATCACGCGCTGAAACAGATTGCCGTCGCCGGTCGCGAACAGTTCCGCCGCCGTCGCCGTATCGTGCGCGTAGATGGAGTCGCTCATGCCATTCATCCCGAAGTCATTCAACAATACGTTTAAAACTGTTGTAGTGGTCGCCCGTGTAATAACAGTTGTCGATCCGGCGCAACGGCCCGCCACAGACGATCCGGCGCGCGCCGCGATTGCGGGCACGCGGCGTCGGCACCGTGTATTCATGGTAGTAGCCGCGCTTCGCCTTCGGCAGGATCCGCTCGCGGTTGCCGAACACGACGCCGTCTTTCTCGTACGGATAGGGACCGCCGGCGCCGATCAGGCCCAGCGTGGTCACGGCCTCGCGCGGAAGACTGGCGGTCGGAATCGTATCGAGCCCGCTCGCGGCCACGTCGGCCGAAACGGCCTCCCGTGCGTAAGCGGCGGAAACCAGACTGCCCGTCGGCGTGCCGACGATACCCATCGCGAACATCGCGAAGACGGACGCGAGCGCGCCGTTGCGGAGCCACTTGCGTGCCATGAACCAGGGTTCCCGCTGTTAAATCAAGTAGTTGACGACCAACAAAGGCGTTAGCGTAGCGTTATTGGCCGCGCGAATCAATGTCCGTTTGGGAATCGAAAGCCCGACGACGCGCCGATTTGCGCATTTCTTACCGAAATTACACTACATTTATCTTACACAGGATAAAATACAAGCGGCATTTCTCCATGGCAAGACCTGCCTCCTTGCCACGCTCGCTACCCGGAGCGGTGAGAGATGCTGCTGTTGCTTGAGGGAAGCGCGTTTGCGCCCTGCCCGACGGCGTGCCCATTGCGGGCACGCCGCTTTTTTCTTTTGTTTACAATTTCGCCCGACGCGCCACGCCGGTTCGACCGGCCTGGCGCGTTCGTTTTTGCTTAGCGCGTGGCGTTGACGTCGGCGACCAGCAGCGCTGCCATGTTGACGATGCGGCGAACGGTCGCCGATTCGGTCAGCACATGCACCGGCTGGGCAGCGCCCAGCAGGATCGGCCCGATCGCGATGTTGTTGCCGGCGGCCGTCTTCAGCAGGTTGTACGCGATGTTCGCGGCGTCGATGTTCGGCAGGATCAGCAGGTTCGCTTCGCCTTCCAGCGTCGATTCCGGCAGGATTTCCTTGCGCAGCGCCGCGTCGAGCGCGACATCGCCGTGCATCTCGCCGTCCACCTTCAGCTCCGGTGCGCGTTCCTGCAGGATCTCAAGCGTATCGCGCATCTTCTTCGCCGAAGGTGCGTTGCTCGTGCCGAAATTCGAGTGCGACAGCAGCGCGACCTTCGGCTCGATGCCGAAGCGGCGCACTTCTTCCGCGGCCATGATCGTGATCTCGGCCAGTTGTTCCGGGGTCGGATCGACGTTCACGTGCGTGTCGACCAGGAAAATCTGGCGGCCCGGCAGCACGAGGCCGTTCATCGCCGCGTACACGCTGCAGCCCGGGCGCTTGCCGATCACCTGGTCGATGAAGTGCAGATGGCGGTGCGTGGTGCTGATCGTGCCGCAGATCATCCCGTCCGCTTCGCCCTTCTTCACCAGCATCGCGCCGATCAGCGTCGTGCGGCGGCGCATCTCGACGCGCGCGAGCTGTTCGCTGATGCCCTTGCGCGCCATCAGCTTGTAGTACGTCTGCCAGAAGTCGCGGTAACGCTCGTCGTGCTCGGTGTTGACGACCGTGAAGTCGACGCCCGGATTCAAGCGCAGGCCGTAGCGGTGGATACGGTGCTCGATCACCGACGGGCGGCCGATCAGGATCGGCGTCGCCAGTTTTTCGTCGACGATGATCTGAACGGCGCGCAACACGCGCTCTTCTTCGCCTTCCGCGAACACCACGCGCTTCTTCTCTTCCGGCGCGGCGCGCGCGATCTGGAAGATCGGCTTCATCGTCGTGCCGCTGTGATACACGAACTGCTGGAGGTGGACGCGGTACGCCTCCATGTCCTCGATCGGGCGCGTCGCGACGCCGCCGTCCATCGCGGCCTGCGCGACGGCCGGCGCGATCTTCACGATCAGGCGCGGATCGAACGGCTTCGGAATCAGGTATTCGGGCCCGAACGACAGGTCCTGGATGCCGTACGCGGTCGCGACGATGTCGCTCTGCTCGTGCTGCGCGAGCTCGGCGATCGCGTTGACGGCGGCGATCTCCATTTCACGCGTGATCGTCGTCGCGCCGACGTCGAGCGCGCCGCGGAAGATGAACGGGAAGCACAGGACGTTGTTGACCTGGTTCGGGTAGTCGGTGCGACCGGTCGCGAGAATCGCGTCCGGGCGCACTTCGAGCGCCGCTTCCGGCAGGATTTCCGGCGTCGGGTTCGCGAGCGCGAGGATCAGCGGGCGCTCGGCCATGCCCTTCACCATCTCCGGCTTCAGCACGCCGGCGGCCGACAGGCCGAGGAAGATGTCCGCGCCGTCGATCACTTCGGCCAGCGTGCGCGCTTCCGTTTCGCGTGCGAAACGCTCCTTGTCCGGGTCCATCAGTTCGGTGCGGCCCTTGTAGACCACGCCGGCCAGGTCGGTCACCAGGATGTTCTCGATCGGCAGGCCGATGTCGACCAGCAGGTCGAGACACGCGAGCGCGGCCGCGCCGGCGCCGGACGCGACGAGCCTCACCTTCTTGATGTCCTTGCCGACGACCTTCAGGCCGTTCGTGACGGCCGCGGCCACCACGATCGCGGTGCCGTGCTGGTCGTCGTGGAACACCGGGATCTTCATCCGCTTGCGGCACTCGCGCTCGACGATGAAGCAGTCCGGCGCCTTGATGTCTTCCAGGTTGATCCCGCCGAAGGTCGGCTCCAGCGCGGCGATCACGTCGACGAGCTTGTGCGGGTCCGACTCGTTCAGCTCGATGTCGAACACGTCGATGCCGGCGAACTTCTTGAACAGCACTGCCTTGCCTTCCATCACCGGCTTCGACGCGAGCGGGCCGATGTTGCCGAGACCGAGCACCGCCGTGCCGTTCGTGACGACGCCGACCAGGTTGCTGCGCGCGGTAAAACGCGCCGCGTTGAGCGGATTCTCGACGATCTCCTCGCACGCGAACGCCACACCCGGCGAATACGCGAGCGCGAGGTCGCGCTGGTTGATCATCTGCTTGGTCGGGGCGATCGCGATCTTCCCGGGAGTCGGGAATTCGTGATAGTCGAGCGCGGCTTCGCGGAGCTTGGCTTTGGAGGAGGCTTGCGTGGACATGTGTCTCTTGACGGGCGGATTAGAATAACTCTTCGACGGCATTGTAGCGCCAATCACCGGCCGCCAGACCGGCGTTTCGGGTGCGACAGCCGCGACAAAAATGTCCAGAACGGTACACGAACACCCGCCGTTCGCCTCGTACAATGCCGTTCCTTCAACCGTATCGGATCCATCCGCCGTGCCAGCCGCCCTCTCCGAGTTTTCGCTGATCGAACGCTTCTTCGCGCGCCGCGCGGCACAGGGCACGCGCGCGTCGACGCTCGGCATCGGCGACGATTGCGCGCTGATCACACCCCGATCCGGGAAATTGCTGGCCATTTCGACGGACATGCTGGTCGAAGGCCGCCACTTCTTCCCTGACGTCGCGCCCGACGCGCTCGGCCACAAGACGCTCGCGGTCAACCTGTCCGACCTCGCGGCGATGGGCGCCGAGCCGCGCGCGTTCACGCTCGCGTGCGCGCTGCCGCGTGCCGACGCGGCATGGCTCGAGGCGTTCAGCAACGGGCTGTTCGCGCTCGCCGAGCGGTTCGGCTGCGAGCTGATCGGCGGCGACACCACCAGCGGGCCGCTGAACCTGTGCGTGACCGTCTTCGGCGAAGTCGCACCCGACGCGGCGCTGCGGCGCGATGCCGCGCGCGACGGCGACGACGTCTGGGTGTCCGGCACGCTCGGCGACGCGCGCGCCGGCCTCGGCGTCGCACGCGGCGAATGGGCCGCCGGCGCGAACGAAGCGGCCGCGTTCCGGCGCGCGCTCGAGCGCCCCGAGCCGCGCGTCGCGCTCGGCCTTGCGCTCGCGGGCGTCGCGCACGCGGCGCTCGACATCTCGGACGGCCTCGCCGGCGACCTGCAACACATCCTCACGCGCTCGAACGTGCGCGCCGAGATCGACGCCGATGCGGTGCCACGCTCGGCCGCGCTCGCGACGCTGTCGCCCGACGTGCAGCGCCGCTGCACACTGGCGGGCGGCGACGACTACGAGCTGTGCTTCACCGCGCCGGCCGCGGCCCGCGCGGCGGTCGAAGCGGCCGGCGCAACGGCCGGCGTTGCGGTCACGCGAGTCGGTACAATACGCGCGTTGTCCGCCCCGTCGGAGCAGCCCACGATCACGTGGCGCGACGCCGCCGGCGCCCCCCTGGCTCTCACGTTGCACGGCTTCGATCACTTCCATGCAGACTGACCCGACGTCCGCGCACGCCGCGACCGAGCCCGACGCCGCACCGAACGCGCCGAAGCGTGCGAACGCGCGCTTCATGCTGTCGCACCCGGCGCACATCGTGTCGCTCGGCTTCGGCAGCGGGCTCGCGCCGATCATGCCCGGCACGTTCGGCTCGCTGTTCGGCTGGCTCACGTTCGTCGTGCTCAACCGCTACCTGACGGTGCCCGAATGGTGGGGGCTGATCGCGGCCGGCTTCGTGGCGGGCACGTGGATCACCGGTTTCACCGCGAGGAAGATGGGCACGTCCGATCCGGGGCCCGTCGTCTGGGACGAGATCGTCGCGATCTGGCTGGTGATGCTGTTCGTCACGCCCGCGACGTTCGTCGGCCAGTTGTGGGCGTTCGTCGCGTTCCGCATCTTCGACATGCTCAAGCCGCCGCCGATCCGCTACTTCGACCGTCGCCTGAAAGGCGGGCTCGGCATCATGGTCGACGACCTGATCGCCGCGTTCATGACGCTGCTCGTGATCGCCCTGTGGCGCTCCGTCGTCGGCTGACCGATTTCCCGACTCCCGTTTCCCGACGCGCATGCCAACCGATTCCGTCGTCCACCAGCTTGCGATCCGCGCAGGCAACAAGTTGCGTGACGAGCACCTGACGCTCGCCACCGCCGAATCCTGCACCGGCGGCATGATCGCCGCGGCGATCACCGACATCTCCGGCAGCAGCCAGTGGTTCGAGCGCGGCTTCGTCACCTATTCGAACCAGGCCAAGATCGAGATGATCGGCGTGCCGCCCGAGCTGATCGACAAGCACGGCGCCGTCAGCGAGCCGGTCGCGCGCGCGATGGCCGAAGGCGCGCTGCGCAACAGCCGCGCGCAGGTCGCGCTGTCGGTCACGGGCATCGCGGGCCCGGCGGGCGGCAGCGAGAAGAAGCCGGTCGGCACCGTGTCGTTCGGCTGGAGCAACCGGCTGCATACCGACGTCGAGACGCTCGTGTTCAAGGGCGACCGCGAACAGATCCGCACGCAGGCGGCCGTGCACGCGCTGCGCGGGCTCCTGAAGCTGCTCGACGAGCGCGAAGGCTGAAGCGCGGCCCGCCGCGCGCGGGCTCGGCAACAGGCCGCCCGGGCGGGCGGCCTGCACATTTCAGCGATACGCGTTGATCGTATCGCGGGTCTTTTGCGCGGCGAGCGCCGCGGCTTCGGCGAAATCCTCGCCGTTGCTCGCGTACAGGATCGCGCGCGACGAGTTGATCATCATGCCCGTCGCGTCGGCCGTGCGGCCCGCGTTGACGGTCGCCTGCACGTCGCCGCCCTGCGCGCCGATGCCGGGAATCAAGAGCGGCATGTCGCCGACGATCCCGCGCACGATCTCGATTTCCTTCGGGAACGTCGCGCCGACCACGAGGCCGAGCTGGCCGTTCTTCGCGTTCCACTTGTTCGCCGCGAGATCGGCGACGACCTGGTACAGCGGCCGGCCGTTCGTATCGAGGAACTGCAGGTCGGAGCCGCCCGGGTTCGACGTGCGGCACAGCACGATCACGCCCTTGCCTTCATGCTCGAAGTACGGTTCGACCGAGTCGTAGCCCATGTACGGGTTCACCGTGACCGCGTCCGCGCGATAGCGTTCGAACGCTTCGCGCGCGTACTGCTCGGCCGTGCTGCCGATGTCGCCGCGCTTCGCGTCGAGGATCACGGGCAGGCCCGGATGCTGGAGATGGATGTGCGCGATCAGCCGTTCGAGCTGGTCTTCCGCGCGATGCGCGGCGAAGTAGGCGATCTGCGGCTTGAACGCGCTCGCGTACTGCGCGGTCGCGTCGACGATCTGCCGGCAGAATTCGAAAATCGCGTCGGGCTGGCCGTCGAACTGCACGGGAAAGCGCGACGGCTCGGGATCGAGGCCGACGCACAGCAACGAGTTGGTGCGCTGCCACGCGGCGCGCAGCGATTCAATGAAAGTAAGCGGGGAAGACATGGCGGGTACTCGCGGCAAACCGTTGGTAGACCGCGTATTTTACCCGCGTCGCCGGCGTCCCTCGCGTGTCGCGGCATTGCTGCGCGCATCGGCGCGCTCGACGGTGAACGCAAAACGCCGCGTGAGCCGCTCGCCCGGCGCGAGCAGCGTCATCCCGTGCGCGACCGCGCCACCGGGCAGGTTCATCGCATTGATCGGATGATCCACCGGCTCGAAACAGAAGAAATCCTCGCCGGGCGGCGTATAGAGCACGTACGCGTCGGTGTCGGCCGCGACGGTCAGCGACAGCCTGCGGCGCGGCCAGCTCACCGTCGCGTGGCCGCCCCAGCCGGTGAACGCATGATTGACGAGCGCGGCCGGCAACGGATACGCGACGCCGAACTGCCAGGCCGGCGGCACGCTCACGTGCCGCACCGGCAGGAAATCGGCGCCCGACAGCCACAGCCCGCCGGCGGCCGCGGCCAGCTCGGTCACCGCGTCGCGCACGAGGAACGGATGCACGCCAAGCCCGAACGGCAGCCGGGCGCGCCCCGCGTTCTCGATCGACAGCGCGATCGACAGCGTCGCATCGTCGAGTTCGAACGACTGGATCGCGCGGAACGCATACGGCGCGCCGCCGGTGCGATCGAGCGACAGTTGCAGCGTCGTGTCGGTCGCATCGTCCACCTGCCACGGCGCGAGCCAGCCGTCGCCGTGGATCGGCAGCGGCTCGTCGCGGCGGTTACGCGGCACCGCGACGCTGCGGCCGTCGCATTCGAAACGCCCGTCGCCGATCCGGTTCGAATAAGGCAGCAGCGGGTAACACGCGAGCTCGTTCGGGTCCGTCGCCGTCTCCGGATGCTCGCAGCGGCGGAACACCGGCATCATCGCGCCGTTGTCGCCGCGCCAGTCGAAGCGCGCGATGCCGCCGCCCAGGTGCGGCAGCACGTCGAGCCGCAGCGACGCGTTCGACAGCGTGACGGCCGCCGCATGCGCGGCGCCGACGCCCTGCGCGAAGGCGGCCGTCTGCGGGCCGGGGCTGACCGGCTGCGCGGCGGCGGCCAGCCGGGCGCGGCGCGACTGGCTGGTGGACGACGATGCGTGCGAGGACGTGGCGGTCATGATGAGCTCCTTTCCTTCGTCGAAGAAACGATGCAGGTCGGTGCGAACGGTCAGGCCCAGCCGCCGTCGACGATCACGTCCTGCGCGGTGATCATCCGGCTGTCGTCGGCCGCGAGGAACAGCGCCATCCGCGCGAGGTCGCCGGGCAGCAGTTCGGCGTCGAGGCACTGGCCGGCCTTGATCGCCGCGCGGCCCGCGTCGTCGAGCCACAGCCGGCGCTGCTTGTCGGTCATCACCCAGCCGGGCACCAGCGAATTCACGCGGATGCCGAACGGGCCGAGGTCGCGCGCGAGGCCGCGCGTCAGGCCCTGCACGGCCGCCTTCGCCATCACGTAGACGGGATAACCGCCGTTCTTCAGCATCCAGCTGATCGAGCCGAGATTGACGATCGAGCCGCCGCCCTGCTGCTTCATGTCGTCGATCACCGCCTGCGCGGCGAAGAACTGGTGGCGCAGGTTCACCGCGATGCCCGCGTCGAACGATGCGGGCGTCACGTCGCCGATCGCATGGCGCGTGTCGTTCGCCGCGTTGTTCACGAGCACCGCGATCGCGCCGATTCGCGCACGGATCGCGTCGATCGCATGACGCAGCGCGTCGACGTCGGTCAGGTCGCACTGGATGAACAGCGGCGAGTGACGGACATGCGGCACATGCGCGAGGCTTTCCGCCAGCGCCGTGCCGGCGTCCGCGTCGAGGTCGACGAACGCGACGCGTGCGCCCTGCTGCGCGAAGTGCTCGACGAACGACGCGCCGATGCCGGTCGCGCCGCCCGTGATCAGCACCGCGCGATCCGCGAGGCTCGGGTAACTTGCATAACGCGCAGGGCTCGCGGTGAGCGGGTCGTGCGCGGACGTGTCGATGGTCATGCGGTTCGTCTCCGTGAAGGCGGGTCGGGTCAGTCGCGTACGCCGCGGTTCTTCAGCTGGTCGAGCAGCACCGCCGCGAGCAGGATCGCGCCGCGCACGAGGTATTGATAGAACGCGTCGATGTTCAGCAGGTTCATCACGTTCTCGACGGTGCCCATGATCAGCACGCCGATCACGACGCCCGAGATCGTCGCGCGGCCGCCCATCAGCGACACGCCGCCGAGCACGCACGCGGAGATCACGTTCAGCTCGAAGCCCTGCGCGGCGTTCGGCTGGCCCGACGTGATGCGCGACGCGAGGATCACGCCCGCGAGCGCCGTCACCGCGCCCTGGATCAGGAAGATGTATACACGCGTGCGTTCGACGTTGATCCCCGCGAGCCGCGATGCCTCGGGGTTGCCGCCGATCGCGAGCGTGTTGCGGCCGTACACGGTCTGGTTCAGCAGCACGCCGAACGCGATGAAGCACAGCAGCGTGACCCAGATCGGCAGCGACACGCCGAACATCGACAGCCCGCCGAGCGCGATGAAGGTATCCGACGACACGCCGACCGCCTGCCCCTTCGACACGATGAAGCCGAGCCCGCGCACGATCTCCATCGTCGCGAGCGTCGTGATCAGCGCGTTGATGCGCAGGTAGGCGATCACCGCGCCGTTCACGAAGCCGATCGCGGCGCCCGCCGCGACCGCCGCGACGATCGCGACGAACGTGTTGTCGGTCGCGTTCAGCACCATCGCGCACAGCACGCCCGAGAACGCGACGGTCGAGCCGATCGACAGGTCGAAATCGCGCGACGCGAGACAGAACATCATCGTGCACGCGACCATGCCGATCTGCGAGATCGACAGCGCGAGCCCGAGCATGTTGTCGATCGAGAAGAAGTGATCGACCGTCAGCGACATCGTCACGAACATCACCGCGAAGATCGCGATCAGGCTGTATTCGGTCAGATGCTGCCACCACTTCTGGCGGTCGTTCTGCGGTACCAGCGTGTCGGCCGACGGCTTCACGGCTGCGCTGGCGAGGTTTTCCCTGACTTGCATGATTGTGTCTCCTGCTCCTGCATCGCGCGGCCCGCGCCGCGCCTGGTCGATTCGAATGTCGTGCGCCGCGTCAGGCCGCCTGGGCGGCACTCGTCTGCGGCAGCGCGAGGTTCAGCACCGCGTGCTCGTTCGCCTGTTCGCGCGACAGCTCGCCGGCGATCCGGCCTTCGCGCATCACGACGATGCGATCGGACACGCCGAGCACTTCCGGCAGTTCCGACGACACCATCACGATCGCGCAGCCGCGCTCCGCGAGCCGGTAGATCACGTCGTAGATCTCGTGCTTCGCGCCGACGTCGATCCCGCGCGTCGGTTCGTCGAGGATCACGACCTTCAGGTCGGGCTCCGCGAGCCAGCGCGACAGGATCGCCTTCTGCTGGTTGCCGCCCGACAGGAAGCGGATCTTCTGCCGCCGGTTCGGCGTCTTGATCTTCAGCCGCTGGATGAAGCGGTCGGCCGTTTCGTTTTCGGTCTTGCGGTCGATGAAGAGCCCCGCACGCAACGAATGGCGGCGGCAGCTGATGTTGATGTTCTCCGCGACCGACGCGATCGCGATGATCCCTTCTTCCTTGCGGTCCTCGGGGCACAGCACAATGCCGTGGCGGATCGCGTCGCCGGTGCGCTTCACGTCGATGCGCGCGCCGTCGAGCGTCAGCACGCCCGCACGTCGGCGGTCCGCGCCGTACACGAGCCGCATCAGTTCGCTGCGGCCCGCGCCGACCAGCCCGAAGAAGCCGACGATCTCGCCCGCGCGCACCGAAAAGCTCGCGGGCTCGCGCAGCGCCGGGCCGTCGACGCCTTCGGCGGAGAACCGCACGTCGCCGAGCGCGCGCGGCGCGTAATGGTAGATATCCGAAATCTCGCGCCCGACCATCTCGGCGACGAGCCGCTCGCGCGGCACGTCGTCGAGCGACGCGTGCGACGCGACCTTGCGCCCGTCGCGGAAGATCGTGCAGCCGTCGCACAGCCGGTAGATCTCGTCCATCCGGTGCGAGATGTAGATCAGCGCGCGGCCCTGCGCGCGCAGGTCGTCGACGAGCTTGAACAGCACCTCGGTCTCGCGATGCGACAGCGAGCTGGTCGGTTCGTCGAGCGCGATCACGCGCGCGTTGCGCATCAGCGCCTTGCAGATCTCGACCATCTGCCGCTGCGCGATCGACAGCCGCCCGAGCTTCGCGTCGGGATCGAGATCGACGCCCATCGCGGCGAGCCGCTCGCGCACATGGCGTTTCGCCTCGCGCTTCCTCACCCAGCCGAACGCGTTCGGCAGGCGGCCGAGCAGCAGGTTTTCCGCGACCGTCAGGTCGGGTACGTACTGCAGCTCCTGGTGAATCACCGCGATGCCGGCCGCGATCGACGCGGCCGCACTCGCGAACTGCACGGGCTGGCCGTCGACCAGCACGCTGCCCGCATCGGGCTGGTATTCGCCACCGAGAATCTTCAGCAGCGTCGACTTGCCCGCGCCGTTCTCGCCCATCAGGCCATGTACCTCGCCCGCATGCACGTCGAACGAAATGCCGTCGAGTGCGCGCACGCCGGGAAATACCTTGCCGATATTGTCAAAACGCAGTGCCGCTGACACGTCGTCTCCCCACTTCCGAAACCGATCGACCGCCGGCCGCCGCATCGCCGCGGCAGCCGGCGGGCCGCTTACTTCGATGCGAGACCCATCTCCTCGCGCACCTTCGACACGTTGTCGCGCGTCGCGAGCATGCCCGTCGTCAGCGTCAGCGCCGGCGGTGCCTTGCCCTGCGTGATCCACGTGTACATCAGGTCCGAGGTTTCCTCGCCATGGCGCTTCGGGCTGATGATCACGGTGCCGTAGAAGCCCGTCGGCTGCGGCTTCTTGAATTCGTTCATCGCCGAATCGGAACCGCCGATGCCGATACCGATCATGTTGTCCGCCTTGAAGCCGCGCCCTTCGGCCGCGCGCACCGCGCCGAGCACGGCCTCGTCGTTCAGGCCGTACGCGACCCAGTGCTTGAACTGCGGGTTCTTCGTGAGCGCGATGTTCGCCGCGTTGAACGCGTTCTCGGTGTCGGTCTTCGCCTGCGGTGCCGCGATCACGTTCGCCTTCGGGAAACCGGCGGCCACCAGCGCGTCGGTCGCGCCGCTCGTGCGATCGTGCGCGGTCGGCAGCTGCTCGTAGGTGATGTCGATCGCGCCGACGTCCTTCATGTCCCAGCCGCGCTTCTTGATCTCGGCCGCGATGCCGTCGCCGACCTGCTTGCCGATGTTGTACGCCGAAATCCCCATGTGCGGCACGGCCTCGATCGGCTTGCCCGCGCCGTCGACGAGGCGGTCGTCGACCGTCATCATCTTCAGGTTGTGCGACTTCGCCTTCGCGACGATACCCGGCCCGAGCTTCACGTCGGGCGTGCAGATGATGAAGCCCTGCGCCTTCTGCGCGGACAGGTTGTCGATCGCGCTCATCACCTTCTCGCCCGACGGTGCGCCGATCTTCACGAGCGTGAAGCCCTTTTCCTTCGCCGCCATCTCGGCGAACTTCCACTCGTCCTGGAACCACGGTTCTTCCGGCTGCTTCACCAGAAAGCCGATCTTGACCGGATCGGCCGCGTGCGCGACCGGGCTGCCCATCACCACCGCGGCAGCCGCGGCCAGCGTTACGAACGTTCTGCGTTTCATCTCCAGTGTCTCCTTGTCTTCATCGAACAGGATGCAGCCGCTTGTTGGTTTCGACGCAGCGTGCGCGCGGCCGTCGCACGTGCGGTCTTTCGAATCGTTGCGTCAGTCGTGATACAGCGCCGCGCGCCCGCCATCGACGGTGATGCACGCGGCATTGATGAACGGCGCCTCGTCGGACGCCAGGAACACGGCCGTCATCGCGACCTCCTCCGGCCGGCCGATCCGCTTCATCGGCTGCAACGCGAGCGTCTCGGCGCGCGCGGCGGCCGGATCGGGTTGCGCGTCCCACCAGTCGCGCGTGAGCTGCGTCTCGATGTAGCCCGGCGCGATCGCGTTCACGCGCACGTTGCGCGCCGCGTATTCGATGCCGAGCGCGCGCGTGAGGCCCAGCACGCCGTGCTTCGCGACCGGGTACGGAAAACAGCCCGGGATGATCCGGAACGCATGCGTCGATGCGATGTTCACGATGCTGCCGCGACCGCGCTCGACCATCCCTTCCAGCGCCGCGCGGCAGCCATGCCACACGCCGTCGAGGTCGACCGCGAAGCAGCGGCGCCAGTCGTCGTCGGTCATCGTCAGCGGATCGGCGAACACGTTGATGCCCGCGTTGTTCACCAGCACGTCGAGCGGGCCGAACGCCGCCTCGGTCTGTACGAGCGCGGCGCGCACCGAATCCTGCCGCGCGACGTCCGCATGCAGCGGCAGCACGCGCGCGCCGTCGGTGTCGTGCGCAATCGCGGCGGCCGTATGCTGCGCCTGCGGGAAGTCGAGATCGACGAGCGCGACGGCCGCGCCCTCGCGAGCGAACGCACGGGCGATCGCGGCGCCGATGCCACGGCCCGCGCCCGTCACCATCGCGACCTTGCCCGCGAGGCGGCCCATCATGCGGCTCCGCCGCGCGCGACGCGCAATCCGGCCTGGAACGCGCGCGCGTTCGCCGCGGTCGCATCGGCCGGCTGGCCGGGCCGGTACAGCGCCGAGCCGAGCCCGAAGCCGTTCGCGCCGGCCGCGAGGAACGGCTGCATGTTGTCGGGCGAGATGCCGCCGACCGGGATCAGCGGCACCGCGCGGTCGATCACCGCGCGCCACGCCTTCACGACGGGCACGCCGAGTTGCTCGGCCGGGAACATCTTCAGCACGTCGGCGCCGTTCGCGAGCGCCGCGAACGCTTCGGTCGGTGTCGCGACACCCGGTGCGCTCGCGAGGCCACGCTCGCGTGCGCGGCGGATCACGGCCGCGTCGCTGTGCGGCATCACGATCAGCGCGCCGCCCGCGTCCTGCACGCGGTCGACGTACTCCGCACGAAGCACGGTGCCGGCACCGACGATCGCGTCGTCGGGCAGCGCGCGCCGCAGCGCCGCGATGCTGCCGAACGGGTCCGGCGAGTTGAGCGGCACCTCGACGATCCGGAAGCCGGCTTCGTAGAGCGCATGGCCATGGTCGGCCGCATCGGCGGGCGTGATCCCGCGCAGGATCGCGATCAGCGGACACGCATCGAACGCGCGCATCAGTGCGGCGTGGGGCGTGTACGGCGCGGGCAACGTAAGGTCGGACGGCATGACGGGGTTCCTCTGCAATCGGTTCATTGGTCGGCGAAGACGGGCTCGCCGTCCGCACGCACGAGCCCGGCGCGCGACGCGATCCGCCACAGGCCGCGCTCGGTCGCATGCGCGACGACCCGTGCATGCGTGTGGCCGAATTCGCGGAGCGCGGCGACGTAGCGCGCACACAGGCCGTCGTCGCCGATCAACCGCAGCGGCTGGGACGCGAGCGCGATGCCGCGCTCCGCGAGCATCGCGTCGAGCGCGTTGAGTTCATGGCCGATCAGCAGGCCCGACAGGTAGTCGCCCTGCGCATCGGGCGCGAGCCGGTCGGTCAGGCCGAGCGTGCGCGTGCTGAAAATCGTCGCGAGCAGCCCCGTGCGCTGCGCGCCGCGCGCGACCGACACGCCGCGCACGAACGCCGCGTGGTCGGGCGACGCGCCCGCGCGCATCGTGCGGCCGAGTATCGTGTGGTCGCGCAGCACCGCGAACAGCTCGCCCGTCATGAAGGTCTGGAAGCGCTCGATCAGCCCGTCCTTCACCCACGCCCATTTCGCATGCGTGCCCGGCAAGCCGATCAGTACCCCTGAACGATCGGCGCCAAGCGTGGGATCGCTCGCGAGTGCACCGAATATCTGCGTTTCTTCGCCGCGCATCACGTCGGGCAATTCGCCCGTCGCGATCACGCCCGGCACGATCGATACCGTCGCGCCGCGTGACGTCGTCACCGTGATGAGGCCCGCGACGAGCGCGTCGGCACCGGCCGGCACCGCGACGTACGGCGCCTCGCGCCAGCCCTGCGCGCTGCCGACCATTCCGGCGGCGAGCACCGGCAGGCCGGGCGTGCGGTCGAGCCAGTCGCCGCACGCTTCCTCGAACACCGCGTCGAACGCGCGCGCGCCGCCGCCCGGGACATGCATCACGCCTGCCGCACGGCTGCGCGAGTCGACGAGCGCGCCATGCGCATCGTAGAGATAGGCGCGCAGCGACGTCGTGCCCCAGTCGAGCGCGATCAGCGACGGGGTGGCGGAGCTGGCATCCGGAACGGGCCGGGTCGAAGTCGTCATCGTTTGATCCTGCGAGTACCCTGCGGCGGGCTCCAGCCCAGTTCCGCGGAAATCGCTCGCGCTTCGCGCTGCACGAGCGGAATCAGTTCGTCCATCCGGTCATGCGGCATGTACGGAATCGTGCTCGCGACCGATACGGCCGCGACGACCGCGCCCGATGCGTCGCGGATCGGCGCGGCCACGCAGCGGATCGACGCCTCGTTCTCCTCGAGATCGAACGTATAGCCGCCGGCCGCGTAATGGGCCATGCGCTGCAGGAACGCGCTCGTCTCGGGCCGGTTGTCGGGCTTGAAATTGACGCCGGCCAGCGCGCGCCGCGCGGCCTCGAACAGCGAGCGCCACAGATCGGGATCGAGGTCGAGCATCATCGCCTTGCCGATGCCCGTCGATGCGAGCGGCATCCGGTGGCCGACGCGCGAACGCATCTCGAGGCCGCGCGTGCCGGGAATCTTGTCGATGTACAGCACGTCATCGCCGTCGCGCACGCCGAGATGGATCGTGTCGAGCGTCGCTTCCGCGAGCGCTTCGAGATGCGGCCGCGCCACCGCGGTGAGCGGCATCTGTTCGAGCGCGATCGTGCCGAGCTCGATCAGCTTCGGGCCGAGCAGGTAACCGCCCTGCACCTGCCGCAGGTAGCGCGCCTGCACGAGGCTGCTGACGAGGCGGTGCGTCGTGCTGCGCGTCGTGCCGAGCGCAGCGCCGATCGCACGCATGTCGCGCGCGCCGTTCGCGATCGCCTCGAGGATCGCGAGCCCGCGCAGCAGCGTCTGCGTGCCGGCCTGCTGCGCGGCGAGATCGAGCGGCGTGCTGGTCGCACCGATGCTGTCGGTCAGCGACGTATCGTCCGGCGTCGCGCGCCGGGTGTCGAGGGCAAGGGGTACGGGCATCTTGGTCATGGAGCGGGCTTCTTCAACGGAATCGGTGAAGCCGCTCGCGCGGCGCCGGAACTGCGTCCGGTGCTGCGGCGTGGCGGCGGTCGATGCACCGAGGGAAGCGCCCGGCGAACTTCATGGAATGTGTCTCCGTGTGCGTCGGGCGCCGCGCGATGCGTGGGTCCGAAGCTGTCGATGTGCTTCGGATTATAGGAGCGCACGCACTTGTCTCCAATATTTGAATGCGTTGCCCAGATAATGAGAATTCGGCGAACATCCGCCACCTGCAGGATGAAACGGCCGCGCCAAGTGCACGGGGGCGGAACCCGCTGTCACGCAGGTTCCGCCCCCGTTTGTCCACATCCGTCGCGCTTACTGCTGGCTTGTGCTGCGTGCCTGCATGTAGCGCTGCACGTCGGAGAACGACACGCGGCCGTTGCCGCTCGCGTCGATCTGCCGGAAGTGGTTCGCGACATAACCTAGGCCGGCCGCACGCGCCTGCGCCTCGGTGATCGAACCCGTGCTCTGCGTATCGGCCGCGTCGAACTGCCGCGCGAGCTTGCGCACCACCTGCGCATGCAGCGCGGCGCCCGTCGTCTGCGTGCCGGCCGTCGGCTTGCGTGCGGCCGGCGGCACGTACGGATCGCCGAGCTGCGCCTGGCGCGCGCGCGCCGGTGCGGCGGTGTCGCTCGCCTGCGCGAACGCGGAAACGGATGCTGCGGCGCCGGCGCAAACGAGCGCCGCGGCAACGACGATGAAACGATTCTTCATATCAGGCTCCAGTCTGGAATGAGGTCGTCGACGGCCGGCGACGCGCCACCGTGGGCGCCGGTCGCCGGCCTCGCGCATCGCATCAGTGCGCGGCCGCGTTGTAGAAGGTCACGAGGTCGGCTTTCTCCTGCGGACGCGACGTATCGTCGAGATAGACCATGTGTCCGCCCTGATAGTCCTTGATCGTCAGGTTCGGTTGCGACCCGAGCCGCGCGAGGTCGAGCTCGGTCTGGTAGAACGGCGTCGCGATGTCGTGATACCCGTTCAGCGACAGCACCTTCAGCGACGGATTCAGCGTCAGCGCCGCGGCAAGATCGGGGATCGTGTCGGGCATCGCGAGGCCGTCGTGCGTCCAGTCCCACGTGTTGATCGCATTGCTGCTCAACGAGTAGGCCGACTGTGCGGTGTACTTCAGCTCGTTCGGCAGGTAGCTGCCGATCGTGTCGGTGAACGGCTTCGTGATGAACGAACTCGACGGATCGCCGTCCGCCGCGAGCGGGCTCGACACGGGCACGTTCACACGCGCGTCGTAGCGGCCGATCAGCGTGCCCGGGACCAGCGACAACTGGAAGCTGTTGTCGAAGAAGGTCGGGATCACGTTGAAGTTCGCGTTCCACAGCGCCTGCTTCACGCCGGTCGAGTTCGCCATCGTCGTGACGAGATTCGGCGGCGGCGGCGTATGGCTCGCGAGGTACGCGTTCACGGCAGGCGCGTAGCTGCCGGCCGTCAGCAGCCGCATCTGGTCCGCATACTGCGGCAGATTCGACGGGTTCGGATTGTCGAGCTGGTAGTACGCGCCGACGGCGCCGTACGACGGCACGAAGCCTGCGCAGCTCACCGGGCTCGAACCGTTGTTCGAGTTGCCGATGTAGTCGCTCGCCATGTCGCAGTTCGTGTTGTAGTTCAGGATCGACGACTGCAGCACGATGCCGGCGAGCTTCACGCCGGCCGTCTCGAGCAGGTTCGCGAGCACGTCGGTGCGCGGCGTGCCGTACGACTCGCCGAACAGGTATTTCGGCGAATCGTTGCGCTGGTTCACGGTCAGGTAGCGGACCACGAAATCGCGGAACGCGCCGCCGTCCTGGTCGACGCCCCAGAACGACTGGTTCGTGTTCGGCGCAACCGCTTCGGAGAAACCGGTGCCGATCGCATCGACGAACACGAGGTCGGTCGTGTCGAGCAGGCTTTCCTGGTTGTCGACGAACGGGAACGTCGACGTGTTCGCGTTCGGGTCGCCCGTCTGGATCCGCCGCGGGCCGAACGAGCCGAGGTGCAGCCACACCGATGCCGAGCCGGGGCCGCCGTTGTACAGGAACGTGACGGGCCGCTTCGCCGCGGGCTGGTTGTCGGCCGTGTAGGCGACGTAGAAGAACGACGCTTCGGGCGCGCCCGTCTGCGGATTACGCGCGACGAGGTGGCCGGCCGTGGCCGTGTAATGGATCGTCTTGCCGTTCAGCGTGATCTGGTGATGCGTGACGGCGGCCTTTTCCACCGCGGCGGACGCGTCGAGCGACGCGGTCGCGCTCGACGAATAACTGTTGGGATCGTTGTACGCCCTGTCCACCTGGCTGGCGGGATCGGCTGAATTGTCGGCGCTGGAAGCGGCGGACGACGTCACGTCGTCGTTGCAGGCCGTCAGGATCAGCGAAGAGAACACAACCCCCAACAACAGCTTGGCTTTGCTCGCTGGCATTGTTGCTTTCCTTCTCTCGGATGTTTTTGTATCGAGCAGCCTGATAAGCCGCCCCCCGCCTCGATTGCGGCCGATAAGCCGAGGCGCTGGCCAATATACGCGAGCCCGTCAGCTTTGAAAAATTTTGAAATATTTGGCGGGAGACCGATGCAGCGCACACCTTTCAGGAATGCTTCGATTCATGAAACGTTGCATTTCATGCGCCTTTCATCGACTTTCGCATTTACCCGGCAATACTAAAAAAGTGCGGATTTCGTGCCATATCGCCCAATAAAATCGCGCGATCGCACGTATTGCTCAGTAAAGCGAAATAGACGAATTCGTCTAATGGATATGGCCCGAAATGCGCGTGACACGAATGCGCTGCAGCGCACAAACGGCGCGTCGGCGGCGAAACGGACAATGCGACGGCGCGAACGCGCCGCTCACTCGGATTGCGGAAGCGCGGCCGCGCCCATTCGGCGGGCGATGATCGCCGCGCGCTGCGCGTGGTAGGCCGAACCGCGGTGCGCATCGAACCAGCGCGGCTTCGGCAACATGACCGCGAGGCGCGCCGACTGCCACGCGCCGAGCCGGCTCGCGGGGATCTTGTAGTAATAGCGCGCGGCCGCTTCGGCGCCATACACGCCGCGCCCCCACTCGACGGAATTCAGGTAGATCTCGAAGATCCGCTCCTTGTCGAGCACCGTTTCGAGCATCCACGTGATGATGAGCTCCTGCCCCTTGCGGATGTAGCTCTTCTCGCGCGACAGGAACAGGTTGCGCGCGAGCTGCTGCGTGATCGTCGAGCCGCCCGCGACGATCCGGCCGCGCGCCTTGTTCTTCTCCCACGCCTGCAGGATCGCGTCGACGTCGTAGCCGTTGTTGGTCGCGAAAGTCGAATCTTCCGACGCGATCAGCGCGCGCTTCAGGTTGCGCGAGATCTGGTCGTACGGCACCCACTGGTGCTGGATCTGCGCGGGCGGCTGCTCGCGCGACAGCCACCATGCGTCGGTGCGCATGAACGCGGTCGAGCCCGGATTCACGAACGACCACAGCGCGATCTGCGCGAGATAGAACAGTTGCGTCGCGAGCCACGCGCCCGCGAACACCGCCCCCGCATAGACGATCCAGCGGGCCGGGCTGACCGTCCGCGTGCGCTGCGTGCCGCTCACCGCCGCCACCTGCCGCGCTCCGTTCAGCTCGCCGCGAGCGCCTGGCGCAGCGCGGCAAGCACCGGTGCACCGTCCGGCCGCACACCGCGCCAGATGAAGAACGATTCGGCCGCCTGCTCGACGAGCATCCCGAGCCCGTCGGCCGTGCGCGCACCGAGCGACGCCGCATGCTGCATGAACACGGTCGGCTGCGCGCCATACATCATGTCGTACGCCAGCGTGCCCGCGCCGAACGCGGCCGCGTCGCACGCCGGCAGCGCCGCGTCGAGGCTGCCGGCCGTCGCATTGACGATCACGTCGTACGGCTCCGCGCGCACCACGTCGGGGCCGCCGCCCGCGAGCGTGCAGCCCGCATCGTGCGCGGCCTGCATGAACTGGCCGACGAGCGCCTCGGCCTTGCTCGCGGTGCGGTTCACGATCGTGATCGACAGCGGCGCGCGGTCGAGCAAAGGCAGCACGACACCGCGCGCGGCGCCGCCCGCGCCGAGCAGCAGGATGCGTGCGCCCGCGAGCGACACGCCGAGGTTCGACTCGATGTCGCGCACGAGACCGACGCCATCGGTGTTGTCACCGTGGATACGGCCGTCGGCGTCGATGCGCAGCGTGTTCACCGCACCCGCCGCCGCCGCGCGCGGCGACAGCGTGTCGGCGAGCGCATGCGCTTCGAGCTTGAACGGCACCGTCACGTTCGCGCCGCGACCGCCTTCGGCGACGAACGCACGCACGGCCGCTTCGAAACCGTCGACCGGCGCGAGCCGGTGCGTGTAGTCGATCGGCTCGCCCGTTTGCGCGGCGAACTGCGCGTGGATGAACGGCGACTTGCTGTGCGCCACCGGGTTGCCGAACACCACGTAGCGGTCGGCGCCGCTCGTCGACGCAGCCGCGTTCATGATGCACGCCCCTCTTCGCTATCGTTGCCGTTGCCGCTCGCGGCTTCGCCGCCGACATCCGCCGCCGCACCGTCCGCTTCGGCCAGCGCTTCCGCCTCGGTTTCCGCCGTGGCGTCTTCCGCGTCGATCAGCGTGTCGTCGCCGCCTTCGGCGTCATCCTCTTCCTCGGCCGCATCGCCGCTCGTCACGGTCGGCGCATCGAGCACGTTCAACAACCGCACCGACGCCTCGATCGTCAGCTCGTCGAGCGACATCACGTCGAGCAGCACGCGCGTGCCGCGCGCATGCACGCCGAGCCCCGGCACATGCAGCAGCAGCGGAATTTCCTCGAGGCGCACGAGATCGCCCTTCACCACCGCCGCGACGACCTGCTTCTTCTGCTCCTGCGCGAGCCAGCGCAGGCACCAGAAATACTCCATCCGGCGCTGGTAGTCGGCGTAGGCCGTGTAGGTGTCGTCGAAGCCCTGCACGACCGCATACAGGTCGGCATCCTTCGGCTTGAACGGCGCGGCGAGCTTCGCGGTGACGCCATGCTGCACGCACGCGAGCAGTTGCCACTGGTTGACCAGATCGACGTAGCGGCGCAGCGGCGACGTGCTCCACGCGTACTGCGGCACGCCGAGGCCTTCGTGCGGCGCGGCCGTCGTCTGCATCCGCGTGCGCTTCGGGCCCGGCGCGCCGAAGCCGCGCTGCGAGCGGTAGATGCCGGGCACCGTGTGGTCATGCAGGAACGCGCCCCAGGTCGAGTTCGCGAGGATCGCGAGCTCCGACACGATCAAGTCGAGCGGCGACCCGCGGCGGCGCGGCGTGATCGACACGTGCTCGCCGTCGACGTAGAAGTTGTAGTCGGTGTTGCGCTGCACTTCGCGCTTCAGGCCGTAGCCCGCGCGCGCAAGCTGGCGCTTCTCGAACAGCGCCTGCGCGAGCGGCCACAGCACGGCGATGTCGTCCTTGTGCGGATACTCGCCGGTGCCGGCCGCGAGCGTCTCTTCGTTGACGAGCTCGTCGAGCGTGTTGTGACGCAGGTTGTTCTTCACGAACACGAGTTCGGCGCGCGTCTCGTTCGCGACGATGTCCTGCGTTTCGCGGTTGACGATGATGTACAGCGACAGCGCCGGGCGGTAATCGCCCTCCTTCAGCGTGAACACGTCGACGACGTCGTCCGGCAGCATCGTGATCTTGTCGCCGGGCATGTAGACGGTCGACAGGCGCGTGCGCGCGATCGCGTCGACCGCGTCGCCGCGCACGATGCCGAGCGCCGGCGCGGCGATGTGCACGCCGATCCGCACGCGGCCGTCGGACAGGTGCTCGACCGAGAATGCGTCGTCAATTTCGGTCGTCGTGATGTCGTCGATCGAGAAGGCCTCGACGTTCGCGCGCGGCAGGTCGTCCGGCAGCGCGCCGACCGTGACGGGCGGAAAGCCCGTGCCGTGCGGGAAGAACTCCGCGAGGAAGCGCGCCTCGTGCAGCGCGCGCGGCGACGCGATGCCGCCGCAGTCGAGCATCAGGCGCGCCGGCGACACGCCGCGTGCGCCGGCCGCCGCTTCCATCGCCTTGTATTCGATCGCGTTCTTGTCCGGCCGCGTCAGCAGCCCGAGCACCTTGCCCGCGAACGCTTCCGGCAGCTTGCCGGCCTTCAGTTCCTCTTCATACTGCACCTGGACGAGCGCCTGCTGGCGCTTGCGCTCGAGCGACGCGAGCGCCATCTTGAGCTGCTCTTCCGGCGCGCGCTGGTACTGGCCGCGCCCCTTGCGGCGGAAATAGACGGGCGAGCCGTGCAGCCGCAGCACCAGCGCCGCACGCTCGACCGGGCCGTACGTCGCGCCGAAGTACTCCGCGGCCAGCGCCGTATAGGCGAACTCGTCGGACGGCGCGCATTCCCACAGGAAATCCAGATCGATCTGCTGCGCGGCCGTGTCGGCCTCCTGCATCAGCTCGCCCGCGGCCGGCTTGTCGAATTCGATCAGTACGTCTTTCGCGCGCACCTTCGCACGCCGCCCGCCGGGCAACTCGACCTGAAATGCGTCGCCCTGGCGCGACAGCACGCTGCCCGCCTTGAAACTGCCCGATTCCTCGAAGAAAACGTTCACTCAGTACTCTCGTTCAGACTGCCGGGCGCCGCGTCGGCGGCGCCGCATGATGATGGGGATTCGATCGGCACGGGGCCGGTTTATCGCGCTTTTCCGTCGCAAAACGCGAGAACGTCGTCGACATAGTCGGCAAATTCGCTGATCCCGTGATCGCTGCCGTCGATCACGCGGGTGTTCGCGCCCGGGTAATGGGCCAGCATCTCGCGATAGTCGAGCACTTCGTCGCCGGTCGCCGCGAACAGATAGTAGCGTTCAGCACGCGTGATTGCCGGCACCCGCAGCGCGTCGAGCTCGTGCAGGTGATGGCGCTCGACGACGATCGTGCCGCCGCCGTGCCACAGCGGCTGTTCGCCCAGATGCTGCTCGAGATCGCGCTGCGGCACGATGGCCGGATTCAGCAGCACGGCCTTCCAGCCGTGCTTCTCGGCCAGCCAGGTCGCGTAATAGCCGCCGAGCGAGCTGCCGATCACGGTCACGTCGCGTGCGCCCGCGACCTCGGCTTCCGCGACGGCGATCGCCTCGAGCGGCGACACCGACAGCGACGGGCAGCGCCACTCGTCCGTACGGCCGAGTTCGGCCATGCGCGCGGCGAGAAGCCGCGACTTCTGCGATTCCGGCGACGACCGGAAGCCGTGCAGATACAGGATCACGTGCGGCTCCCGAGCGCATCGAGCAGCTTCTGGTGCACGCCGCCGAAGCCGCCGTTGCTCATCACGAGCACGTGGTCGCCCGGGCGCGCGGCCTCGACGACGGCCTTCACCAGCAGGTGGAGATCATCGAACGCGCGCGCGTTGCCGCCAAGCGGCGCAAGCGCCTCGGCGAGATTCCAGCCGAGCGCGTCGCGCCCCGTCGGCGCGCCGTAACCGAACACGAGATCGGCATCGGCCAGGCTCGCCGGCAATTGCGACTTCATCACGCCGAGCTTCATCGTGTTCGAGCGCGGCTCGAGCACCGCGAGGATGCGGGCATTCTGGCTGCCGATGCGCGCACGAAGGCCGGCGATCGTGGTTTCGATCGCGGTCGGATGGTGCGCGAAGTCGTCGTACACGGTCACGCCGTCCACGCTGCCGCGTACTTCCATGCGGCGCTTCACGTTGCGGAACGATGCGAGGGACGCGGCGGCCTGCGCGGGCGGCACGCCGACGTGGCGCGCGGCGGCGATGGCTGCCAACGCATTCATCCGGTTGTGATCGCCCTGCACCTGCCACGCGACTTCGCCGACGCGTTCGGCGTGCGCATACACCGCGAAGCGCTCGTCGACCGGCACGCCGTCCTCGGCCGGCAGCGCCTGCCAGCCGCCGTCGACGCCGAACCGCTCGACCTCGCTCCAGCAGCCGCGCGCCAGCACGCGCTCGAGCGCGTCGGAGCGGCCGTTCGTGACGATCCGGCCGACACCGGGCACGGTACGCACGAGATGATGGAATTGCGTCTCGATCGCGGCGAGATCCGGGAAGATGTCGGCGTGATCGAATTCCAGGTTGTTCAGCACCGCGGTGCGCGGCCGGTAGTGGACGAACTTCGAGCGCTTGTCAAAGAACGCCGTATCGTATTCGTCGGCCTCGATCACGAAGAAGCTCGAATCGGTCAGCCGCGCCGACACGCCGAAGTTCAGCGGCACGCCGCCGATCAGGAAACCCGGGTTCAGCCCCGAGTCTTCCAGCAGCCACGCGAGCATCGACGACGTGGTCGTCTTGCCGTGCGTGCCCGCCACCGCCAGCACCCATTTGCCCGCCAGCACGTGCTCGCCGAGCCACTGCGGGCCCGACACGTAAGGCAGGCCGCGATCGAGGATCGCCTCCATCAGCGGGTTGCCGCGCGTGACGACGTTGCCGATCACGAACAGGTCCGGTTTCAGGTCGATCTGTTCGGCGCCGTAGCCCTCGATCAGCGTGATGCCCTGCGACTCGAGCTGCGTGCTCATCGGCGGATAGACGCCCGCGTCGCAACCCGTCACCGTGTGGCCCGCCTCGCGCGCGAGTACGGCGAGACCGCCCATGAAGGTGCCGCAGATGCCAAGAATGTGGATGTGCATAGATGAATGCTTTCGCGCCGCCGGGCGCCGTCGATTCGGAAAAGATGCGTCTGCGGCGCGCCGGACAGGCCGTGCGACCGGCGCTCGTCGCCGCGACACAAAGAGCAGTATTGTAACTGACGGCCTGCCATGCCCGGCGGCCCGAACGATGCGCGCGAACGGCGCCGACGCGCCGGGCGGCAGGCGGCCGCCCCCGTGCTCGGGCGCCGCAGCGATCGAGTATGATTGCCGGATCATGTCTCGCAAACCTCTTGTCGACCCGCGGCGCGTCCGCGAGGAAATCGCCCAGTCCGCCGCCCGCCTGATCGCGGAGGACGGCCTGGACTACGCCAGCGCGAAACGCAAGGCCGCGCGCCAGTTGCTGGGCGATTCGCGCGTTGCCGGCGAATGGCTGCCGGATAACGACCAGATCGAGGAAGAACTGCGCGAGTACCTCGCACTGTTCCAGAGCGATACGCAGCCGGACGAACTGCGCCGCCTGCGCGAAGTCGCGCTCGACTGGATGCAGCGGCTCGCCGAGTTCCGTCCGTATGTGACGGGCGCCGTGCTGAACGGCACCGCGAACGCGCATTCGGACATCCATTTGCAGGCATTCCCCGACAACCCGAAGGACGTCGCGATTTACCTGCTGAACCAGAACGTCCAGTACGACGTGTCCGAGACGCGGCACTTCGCGGGCCGCGACGACGTCGAGACGCTGAGTTTCCTGTGGCGCCCGCGGCGCGACGTGGACGCAATCGGCATCCACCTCGCGCTCTATGCGAGCGACGACCTGCGCGGTGCGGTCAAGGCCGACGCGCGCGGCCGCGTCGCCCGCGCGGATGCCACCGCGCTGCGCGCGCTCGTCGAGGCGGGCAAGGCCCCTTCCGAACCGGAATGATTCAACGATGATGATGAAACGCATGATGGCGCTCGCGGTGGTCGCGGCTGCCGCCGTTGCCGGCGGGATCTCCGCCGGCCATTGGTTCCGCGGCAGTGCCGACGACGGTGTCGCCGTCGCCGCGCCCGCCGCACAGGGCAACCCGGTCGACCAGTTGTGGGCGTCGTCGCTGACGGACGTCGACGGCAAGCCGGTCACGCTGGCGGCCTTCAAGGGCCAGAAGGTCGTCGTCAATTTCTGGGCGTCGTGGTGCGGCCCGTGCGTCGAGGAGATGCCCGAGCTCGTCGCGCTGTCGCACCAGTACAAGCAGAAAGGCATCCGTTTCATCGGGATCGGCGTCGATTCCGGGCAGAACGTGAAGAACTTTCTGCAGAAAGTGAAGGTCGACTATCCGGTTTTCGTCAGCGGATATGCGGGCGCCGATCTGGCCCGTAATTTTGGGAATACCGCCGGTGCGTTGCCGTTCACGGTCGTCATCGACCAGACCGGCAAGATTCGCGAGACAAAATTGGGACAAATCCAGCCGGCCGAGCTGAAAAAGACGCTCGACGCGCTGTAATCTGCCCGAACGACGGCCCGCACGTTGGCGGCGATTTGTAGGTCGATCGCCGCAATTTCGCGTGAATTCGCCGATACTTTGCATCCGCACCGGTAATTCTTGCGGGTCCGGCGCGCGCGGCCGTTCGGCGAAACTAGACAAAATTCTCTAAATAGCGCTAAAGTTCGCGCAATTCCGCAGAAATAGAAGCGACCATGACACGATTGCTGGTGCTGCACGGCCCCAACCTGAACCTTCTCGGCACCCGGGAACCGGAGGTGTACGGCCACGTCACGCTGGCGCAGATCGATCAGGCGCTTGCCGCACGCGCCCGGGAAGCCGGTGCCGAACTGTCGTCGTTCCAGAGCAACCATGAAGGTGCGCTGGTCGACCGCATCCAGGCCGCGCGGGAGGAACAGACCGATTTCATCCTGATCAATCCGGCCGCGTATACGCACACGAGCGTCGCGATCCGGGACGCGATCGCCGGCGTTGGCATCCCGTTCGTCGAGGTTCACTTGTCGAACGTGCATCGCCGCGAAGCGTTCAGGCACCACTCCTACTTTTCCGACCAGGCCGAAGGCGTGATCTGCGGGCTTGGCTGGAAAGGTTATCTGTACGCGCTCGAGTACGCGCTGGACAAGCTGCAAGGCACGTCGCGCGGCTGATTTCGCGATCTAGATTCAGCGCCGGCCCCTAACCGGCGCTTTTACGTATTGAAAGGGGAATTCCCGATGGATCTTCGTAAGCTGAAAACTCTGATCGACCTCGTCTCCGAATCCGGCATCTCCGAGCTGGAAGTGACGGAAGGCGAAGGCAAGGTGCGCATCGTCAAGAACGCGCCGCCGGTCTACGTGCAGCCGACGGCTGGGTATGTCCCGCAAGTCAGCGCGCCCGCTCCGTCGTTCGCGCAACCGACCGAAGGTGCCGCTGCACCGGCAGCCGGCGCTGCAGCGCCCGCCGTGCCGCAGGGCCATGTCGTGACGTCGCCGATGGTCGGCACGTTCTATCGCGCACCGTCGCCGGGCGCCGACCCGTTCGTCCAGGTCGGCGACACGGTCAAGGAAGGCCAGACGATCTGCATCATCGAAGCGATGAAGCTGCTCAACGAGATCGAGTCGGACAAGGCCGGCGTGGTCAAGGAAATCCTCGTCGAGAACGGCCAGGCCGTCGAATACGGCCAGCCGCTTTTCGTGATCGGCTAAGCCCGCCGCGCGGCCAGCCGGCCGCGCGCCGCCGATGCTCGCCAGGCGCCGTTCGCGCGCCCCTCGAAGAGACGAATACTCGCTATGTTTGAAAAAATCCTCATTGCCAATCGCGGTGAAATCGCGCTGCGCATTCAGCGCGCGTGCCGCGAGCTCGGCGTCAAGACGGTGGTCGTCTACTCGGAAGCCGACAAGGAAGCCAAGTACGTGCGCCTCGCGGACGAAGCCGTCTGTATCGGCCCGGCCCCGTCGAACCTGAGCTACCTGAACATGCCGGCGCTGATCAGCGCCGCGGAAGTCACCGATGCCGAGGCGATCCACCCCGGCTACGGCTTCCTGTCGGAGAACGCCGATTTCGCGGAGCGCGTCGAGCAGTCGGGCTTCACGTTCATCGGCCCGCGCCCGGAAACGATCCGCATGATGGGTGACAAGGTCACCGCGAAGCAGACGATGATCAAGACCGGCGTGCCGTGCGTGCCGGGCTCGGAAGGCGCGTTGCCGGACGATCCGAAAGAGATCGTGAAGATTGCGCGCTCGATCGGCTATCCGGTCATCATCAAGGCCGCCGGCGGCGGCGGCGGTCGCGGGATGCGCGTCGTGCACACCGAGGCCGCGCTCGTCAACGCGGTCAACATGACCCGCGAGGAAGCCGGCCGTGCGTTCGGCAACCCGCAGGTGTACATGGAGAAGTTCCTCGAGAACCCGCGCCACATCGAGATTCAGGTGCTGTCCGACGCGTACAAGAACGCGATCTGGCTCGGCGAGCGCGATTGCTCGATGCAGCGCCGCCACCAGAAGGTGATCGAGGAAGCGCCGGCGCCCGGCATTCCGCGCCGCCTGATCGACCGCATCGGCGACCGCTGCGCGGACGCATGCAAGAAGATGGGCTACCTCGGCGCGGGCACGTTCGAGTTCCTGTACGAAAACGGCGAGTTCTACTTCATCGAGATGAACACGCGCGTGCAGGTCGAGCACCCGGTGTCGGAAATGATCACCGGCGTCGATATCGTGCAGGAACAGATCCGCATCGCGGCCGGCGAGAAGCTCGCGCTGCGCCAGCGCGACATCCAGTTCCGCGGACATGCGATCGAATGCCGGATCAACGCCGAGGATCCGTTCAAGTTCACGCCGTCGCCGGGCCGGATCACGTCGTGGCATACGCCGGGCGGCCCCGGCGTGCGCGTCGACTCGCATGCCTACAATGGCTATTTCGTGCCGCCGAACTATGATTCGATGATCGGCAAGCTGATCACCTACGGCGCCACGCGCGACCAGGCGATCCGCCGGATGCGCATCGCGCTGTCGGAAATGGTCGTCGAAGGCATCCAGACCAACATCCCGCTGCACCGCGAGCTGATGATCGACTCGAAGTTCGTCGAAGGCGGCACCAGCATCCATTACCTCGAAAACCGGCTCGCGCAGAAGCAGCAGGTCGCACCGGAAGAAGCGTAAGCATGAGTTATCGCGAACTCGTCGTCGAACTGGCCCGTGAGCATGCGGAGGCATTGTCCGACGCGCTGCTCGAACTCGGTGCGCTGTCGGTGTCCGTCGAGGACGCCGACGCCGACACGCCCGACGAACAGCCGCTCTTCGGCGAGCCGGGCCTCGTGCCCGATCGCACCGCGTGGCAGCACTCGCGCGTGGTCGCGCTGCTGTCGGCCGACCACGAGCCGGCCGTGCTGCTCGCGGCGGCCGCGAATGAAATCGGCGTCACCGAGACGCCGACCTTCACCGTCCGCGAAGTCGAGGAACAGGACTGGGTACGGCTCACGCAATCGCAGTTCGAACCGATCCCGATCGGCGAGCGGATCTGGGTCGTGCCGTCGTGGCACGATGCGCCCGATCCCGACGCGCTCGTCCTCGAACTCGACCCCGGCCTCGCGTTCGGCACCGGCAGCCACCCGACCACGCGCCTTTGCATGGAATGGCTCGAGCAGTCGGTGAAGCCCGGCCAGTCGGTGCTCGACTACGGCTGCGGCTCCGGCATTCTCGCGATCCTCGCGAAGAAATGCGGGGCGAACCCCGTCATCGGTATCGACATCGATCCGCAGGCGGTCGAATCGGCGCGGCAGAACAGCGAACGCAACCGTGCGGAAGTCACGTACGGGCTGCCCGATGCATGCCCGGAAGGCGAATTCGACATCGTCGTCGCGAACATCCTGTCGAACCCGCTGAAGCTGATGGCGTCGATGCTGGCGTCGAAGGTCAAACCGGGCGGGCGCATCGCGCTGTCGGGCGTGCTCGCGCGTCAGGCGGACGAAGTCGCGGCTGTCTACGCGCGCTACGTCGACATCGCGGTCTGGCGCGAACACGAAGGTTGGGTATGCCTCGCCGGAACCCGGCGGGAAAGCCATTAGAATAGCGCTGTCCTTCACTCTGGCCAGCAGGCCGCCCGGCTCGACATGCTTCTTGCGACGCGCTGCCCTCATTGCGAAACCGTCTTCCGGCTGCAGCAGGAACAGCTCTCGCTGCATCAAGGGCTCGTGCGCTGCGGGCATTGCCACGAAGTCTTCAACGCGTCCGAATCGCTCGTTCCCGAGCACGCGCAGCAGCCCGAACCGGTCTTGACCGAAACGGCTGCCGCGCCGGACGACGGCGACGCGCACCAGCAGGCCGCGCCGCCACGGCTGTTCACCGGCACACCGGCCGCCGGGTCGCCATCCGACACCGATTACAAGCCGGAAGGCTGGGACATGTGGGCGCCGTGGCTCGACGCCGGTGTCGATCCGTCGCTGCAGCACAGCGTGGAGACCATACGCACCGAGCCACTGGTGCCGCTCGCGCTCCCGGACACGGAAGCCGGTGTCATTCACCTGTCGGGTACGCCCGCACCGATCGCCTCCTCCCCGGCCGAACTGGACGCCTCCGCCGCCATCGAGTCACCGACCGAAGCGCATTCGACACAGCCGCAACACGAAACGGAAGTTCCGGCCGCCCCCATTGCGTCGCCGACCGTCGAGCGCGACCCGCGTGAGCCCCGCTTCGTCGCCCACGTTCCGTCAGACGCGAATACCGCTGCCGATGACGCCGAGCCCGTCGGCAACACGCACTTCGCCGCGCCGGAAGACGAACGCGCGCCGCGCGAACCGCGTTTCGCATTTGCTCCGGCACCGGCTGTAACCGAAGCCGAACCCGAGCCCGAACCCAGCGCCGGCATCACGCGGCACGACAAGACACCGACCGCGGCCACCGACGAGCCGGTCGCCCCGTTCCCGGCCGCGCTGACCGACGACGATCGCCCGCACTTCGCCGTCACGCGCGAGACGCGCGCGCCGCAGCGGCGCGGGATGCTCGGCGGCTTTTTCGGCGGCCTGGTCGCCGCCGTGCTGGCCGTGCTGCTCGTCGCGCAACTCGCGTGGTGGCAACGCGAAACGCTGATGATCTACTGGCCCGTCACGCAGGGCTGGTTCCGGCAGGCCTGCGCGCCGCTCGGCTGCACGGTCGCGCCGCCGCGCGCGATCGACGGCCTGCGGCTCGACGCGACCGACCTGCGCCAGCTCGACGGCCCGCGCGAGCTCGAACTGAAGGTACCGCTGACGAACCGCTATCGCGTCGCGCTGGCGTATCCGTCGCTCGAGCTGACGCTGCTCGACGACACCAATCACGTAACCGTGCGCCGCGTGCTCGCGCCGCGCGACTACGTGCGCCCGGGCACGCCGATCGACGCCGGGCTGCCGCCCGGTACGACGCAGACGATGATCGTCCGCCTCGAAACGAACGGCACGCCCGCCTCGAATTTCCGCGTCCAGATCTTCTATCCGTGACGCGCCGCGGCGCGCGCAGGCGCGCCCGTCTCAACCCGCGCGCCCGAGCGGCGCGCTATTTCGGAGCACGAACATGAGCAAAGTTACGCTGGGTGGCAACCCGATCGATCTCGCCGGCACGTTCCCGGCCGTCGGTGCGCAAGCCGCCGATTTCAAGTTGGTCGGCAAGGACCTCGCCGACCTGTCGCTCGCCAGCTTCGCCGGCAAGCGCAAGGTGCTGAACATCGTGCCGAGCCTCGACACGCCGACCTGCGCGACGTCGACCCGCAAGTTCAACGAAGCCGCATCGTCGCTCGACAACACGGTCGTGGTCGTCGTGTCCGCCGACCTGCCGTTCGCCGCCACGCGGTTCTGCACGACCGAAGGCCTCGAGAACGTCGTGACGGCTTCGACGTTCCGCAGCGGCCGCGCGTTCGCGAACGCGTACGGCGTCGACGTGACGAGCGGCCCGCTGAACGGCCTGACCGCACGTGCGGTCGTCGTGCTCGACGCGCAGGACAAGGTGATCCACGCCGAACTCGTCGGCGAGATCAAGGACGAGCCGAACTACGACGCCGCGCTCGCCGCACTGAAGTAATCCGCTGCCGCCCGGCCCTGCCGCGCGAGGCCCGACGGGCCCGCCGCGCGCCGGCCGGGCGGCGCCTCCCTTTGCTCTCTACAGGAACGCACGCCTTGACTACGCTGATTTGCGGCTCGCTCGCCTACGACAACATCATGACCTTCGAAGGTCGGTTCCGCGAGCACATCCTGCCCGACCAGGTTCACCTTCTCAACGTGAGCTTCCTCGTGCCGACGATGCGTCGCGAATTCGGCGGCTGCGCGGGGAACATCGCTTACGCACTGCACATGCTCGGCGGCGACGCGCGCATCATGGCGACGGTCGGCGCGAACGACGCGGACCGCTATCTCGAGCGCCTCGACAGCCTCGGCCTGTCGAAGGCAAGCGTGCGCGTGGTGCCCGATACGCACACCGCGCAGGCGATGATCACCACTGATCTCGACAACAACCAGATCACCGCATTCCACCCGGGCGCGATGATGCAGTCGCACCTGAACCGCGCGGACGAAGTGCCGGGCGTGAAGCTCGGCATCGTCGCGCCGGATGGCTTCGACGGGATGGTCCAGCACGCCGAACAATTCGCGAAGGCCGGCATCCCGTTCATCTTCGATCCGGGCCAGGGCCTGCCGCTGTTCGACGGTGCGACGCTGCGCCGCATCATTGAACTCGCGACGTTCGTCGCGGTCAACGACTACGAAGGCAAGCTCGTCAGCGACAAGACGGGCTGGTCCGAACAGGAAATCGCCAGCCGGGTTCAGGCGTTGATCATCACGCGCGGCGAGCACGGCTCCACCATTCTTCACAAAAACGGCGAAGAACAGATTCCCGTCGTGGGTGCCGAGCGCGTCGTCGATCCGACCGGCTGCGGCGATGCCTTCCGGGGCGGCCTGCTGTACGGCATCGAGAACGGCCTCGACTGGGCAACCACCGGCCGCCTCGCGAGCCTCATGGGCTCGCTCAAGATCGCCCACCAGGGGCCCCAGACTTACGTACTAACGCGCGCCGAGATCGACGCGCGCTTCGAGGCTGCCTTCGGGTACAGTCTCAAATGAATATTGTGGGAGAGCAAAGATGTTGACGAAAAAAACCCTCACGCTCGCGGCCATGCTGACGGCCACGCTGACCCTCGCCGGCTGCTTCACGGCACCGGGTTCGGCCGATGTCTATAGCGTCGGCCAGGCGCAGCGCGAGCAGACGGTCCGCATGGGCGTGGTCGAAAGCGTCCGTGCGGTACGCATCCAGTCCGACGGCGGCGGCAGCGCGATCGGCACGCTCGGCGGCGGCGCACTCGGCGCGGTTGCGGGCAGCGCGATCGGCGGCGGCAAGGGATCGATCCTGACGGCGATCGCCGGCGGTCTCGTCGGCGCGGTCGCGGGCAACGCAGTCGGCGAAAACCTCAGCACGGCGAACGGTGTCGAAATCACCGTGCGCCTCGACAACGGCGATCTGCGCTCGATCACGCAGGCAGCAAGCGGCGAAGCATTCCGCGCCGGCGAGCGTGTGCGACTGCTGTCGAGCGGCGGCGTCACGCGCGTCACGCACTAACCAGGTACCTCAGCACGCGGCGCAAGCCGCGGTCGAACGCATGTGCGAAGCTGCACATGCGTTTTTTTTCGTCCGTACTCGCCGCGGCCGACGCATGAACGAACAGAACACGGACAAAAAAAAGCCCGCCACCTGAGCCAGATGGCGGGACTGATTGAGTAGCGCTACTCAACCCACGGACACCACGTGAGTGCCCGGGTGGTGCTGGTCAGCCGCGATTACGGACGGCTGCCGGTCGGGAACGGCCATGCCGCTGCCGGGTTGAGCGCGGTCTTCACGCCCGATGCCGGCGCAACCGATGCGGTCGACGCGGTGGTTGCCGGTGCAGCCTTCTTCACGACGGCCTTCTTCGGAGCAGCAGCCTTCTTCGCCGGAGCAGCGGCTTTCTTCGCCGGAGCAGCGGCCTTCTTCGCCGGAGCGGCAGCCTTCTTCGCAGGGGCAGCCTTCTTGGCGGGCGCAGCCTTCTTCGCAGCAGCCTTCTTGGCAGGCGCAGCCTTCTTCGCAGCAGCCTTCTTCGCCGGCGCGGCCTTCTTCGCAGCAGCCTTCTTGGCCGGCGCTGCCTTCTTCGCAGCAACCTTCTTCACTGCGACTTTCTTCGCTGCAACCTTCTTCGCAGCGGCCTTCTTCGCCGGTGCCGCCTTCTTCGCGGCAACCTTCTTCACTGCGACTTTCTTCGCTGCAACCTTCTTCGTTGCGACCTTCTTCGCAGCGGCCTTCTTCGCCGGTGCTGCCTTCTTCGCGGCAACCTTCTTCACCGCGACCTTCTTCGCAGCAACCTTCTTCACCGCAGCGGCCTTCTTCGCCGGAGCTGCAGCCTTCTTCGCAACGGTCTTCTTGGCAGCAACTTTCTTAGCAGCCGGTTTCTTCTTGGCAGTAGCCATGTTGTTCTCCTTCAGGTTCAGATGAGAGTCAGTTCAAACTACACCCTTCGTCAAAACCCGCTTCCCGCGGACGCTGTTCAGGACGTGCGCTTCGAAGCGGGCTATTCATCGGCGTACGCGGATACCACGCGCTTACGCTAATGAATACGGTATGGCGCGCGTGACCACCCGGCCTCGCGCGCCAAATCAAGTCGGTAGCCGGCGCACCTCGCGCCGCTACCCCTAATCGCTTGATCAAGCGGACCGCCACACGGCCGTCCGCTTTATCCGGAGGGAAGTTTGCCCATCCCACTGAAGGGTTCGCAAAGTGCCGGTCGTATCGTTGGGCCGTTAAGGCACCGGGCATGCTTTGCATCAGGCGTTCTTGCTCCTAAACCTTGGGCCGGGGCCGAGAGGCCGCCGGCTGCTCCATCATGTAACGGGTTCGCTGCTGCGGGTTATTCCCAGGACAGCGCGCCCCCCGTCTGATACTCGATCACACGCGTCTCGAAGAAGTTGCGTTCCTTCTTCAGGTCGATCATCTCGCTCATCCACGGGAACGGGTTTTCCTCGTTCGGGTACAGCGGATCGAGGCCGATCTGCTGGCAACGACGGTTGCTGATGAAGCGCAGATAGCTCTTGAACATCGACGCGTTCAAACCCAGCACGCCGCGCGGCATCGTGTCCTCGGCGTAGCGGTATTCGAGTTCGACAGCCTGCTTGAACAGCTCGCGGATCTCGGCGCGGAATTCCGCGGTCCAGAGATGCGGATTCTCGAGCTTGATCTGGTTGATCAGGTCGATGCCGAAGTTGCAGTGCATCGACTCGTCGCGCAGGATGTACTGATATTGCTCTGCAGCACCCGTCATCTTGTTCTGGCGGCCGAGGGCGAGGATCTGCGTGAACCCGACATAGAAGAACAGGCCTTCCATGATGCAGGCAAACACGATCAGCGACTTCAGCAGCTTCTGATCCGCTTCGAGCGTGCCGGTCTTGAAGGCCGGATCCGTCAGCGTGTGGATGAACGGAATCAGGAATTCGTCCTTCGCGCGGATCGACGAGACCTCGTGGTACGCGTTGAAGATCTCGCCTTCGTCGAGACCGAGCGATTCGACAATGTATTGGTACGCGTGCGTGTGGATCGCCTCTTCGAACGCCTGGCGCAGCAGGAACTGCCGGCACTCGGGCGCCGTGATGTGGCGGTACGTGCCGAGCACGATGTTGTTCGCCGCGAGCGAGTCGGCCGTCACGAAGAAACCGAGGTTGCGCTTCACGATGCGGCGCTCGTCCTCGGTCAGACCGTTCGGGTCCTTCCACAGTGCGATGTCGCGGGACATGTTGATTTCCTGCGGCATCCAGTGGTTCGCGCAACCGGCCAGATACTTTTCCCACGCCCACTTGTACTTGAACGGCACCAGCTGATTGACGTCAGTCTGGCCGTTGATGATGCGCTTGTCGGCGACATTGACCCGCGCTTCCGAACCGCCGGCGGGAACAGCCGATGCTTGCGGCGGCACCGCAAGATCGCCTTCGAAAATGTCGCGGACCTGATGGGCGGCAGGCGTTGCAGCCTGCATTCCGACAGCCATCCCGGCGGAGGTGCGCATCGCGTTTTGCTGCGCTCCGCTCGCGGGAGTTACGGCAGTCTTCTCTTCATCCCAGTTGAGCATAAATTCTCACCATCAATTTAGAACGGTTTGTACCATCTTTTCCTGAGCGATAAAAGGGTTCGCTCACGAAAAATCCTTTTTTCGATTCGCGTTGCGACCTCGATACAACACTTTGAGCAACGCATCGTCGTTCATGCAGAGCGCGACGTGTGTCGCGCGTGTATCGCGAGGTGCATTCAACGCATCGAACGCTGATCGAAACGCGACGTCGTCGGGGATGTTTCGATCGCTTGTCACTGCCTGCAACGCAGGTGCCGCGTTACAGATTCCTTATCATTTTTTTAGTAGAGAGCGGCGCACACTTCAACCTCGATCGGTTGTCGTGCACGCCGCCCGGCACATCTTCAGGTCATACGCACTGCGTTACTGGCACGCTTCGCACTCGTCGAAGCCCGGATCGCCCGGACGCATCGTGCACACCGGACCGTCGGCCTCGACCGGTGCGAGTGCCGCCGCGTTGATCGCGCCCGACGACGCATCGCCGCCTGCCGCACCGAAACCGCCGGCTGCGCCTTGCGCGCCGCCGCTGCTCGAACCGCCCGTCGGCACGGCGTTCAGCGCGCCGTGTGCGACCGTCGACTTCTCGACGTGCGTCGCCGCCATCGTGCGGAGGTAGTAGGTCGTCTTCAGACCGCGCAGCCATGCGAGCTTGTAGACCTCGTCGAGCTTCTTGCCCGACGCGCCGCCCATGTAGATGTTCAGCGACTGCGCCTGGTCGATCCACTTCTGGCGACGCGATGCCGCCTCGACCAGCCACGTCGGGTCGACTTCGAACGCGGTCGCGTAGATCGCGCGCAGGTCGGCCGGGATGCGGTCGATGCGCGACAGCATGCCGTCGAAGTACTTCAGGTCGGAGACCATCACCTCGTCCCACAGGCCGCGTTCCTTCAGGTCGCGAACCAGGAACTCGTTCACCACCGTGAATTCGCCCGACAGGTTCGACTTCACGTACAGGTTCTGGAAGGTCGGCTCGATGCATGCCGACACGCCGATGATGTTCGAGATCGTCGCCGTCGGCGCAATCGCGACGCAGTTCGAGTTGCGCATGCCGTGCGAGGCGATCCGCGAACGCAGCGTCGTCCAGTCGAGCGACTCGGACGTGTCGACCTCGACGTAGCCGCCGCGCGCTTCGGCCAGCAGCTTCAGCGTGTCCTGCGGGAGGATGCCGCGATCCCACAGCGAGCCGCGGTAGCTCGAGTAGCGGCCGCGCTCTTCGGCCAGCTCGGTCGACGCGTAGTACGCGTAGTAGCAGACCGCTTCCATCGAACGGTCGGCGAACTCGACCGCCGCTTCCGACGCGTACGGCGTGCGCAGCAGGTGCAGGCAGTCCTGGAAGCCCATGATGCCCATGCCGACCGGGCGGTGCTTCAGGTTCGAGTTACGCGCCTTCGGCACCGCGTAGTAGTTGATGTCGATCACGTTGTCGAGCATGCGCATCGCGACGCTGATCGTGCGCTTCAGCTTGTCGTGGTCGAGCGCGTAGCTGCCGTCGGCCTGCTTCACCAGGTGGGCGACGAGGTTCACCGAGCCGAGGTTGCACACCGCGATTTCGGTGTCGCTCGTGTTCAGCGTGATTTCCGTGCACAGGTTCGACGAGTGGACGACGCCGACGTGCTGCTGCGGCGAGCGGATGTTGCACGGATCCTTGAACGTGATCCACGGGTGGCCCGTCTCGAACAGCATGCCGAGCATCTTGCGCCAGAGCTGCGCCGCCGGGATCTTCTTGAACAGCTTGATCTCGCCGCGCGCGACCTTGTCTTCGTAAGCCGTGTAAGCCGTCTCGAACGCCGCGCCGAACTTGTCGTGCAGGTCCGGGCAGGTCGACGGCGAGAACAGCGTCCAGTCGGCGCCTTCCATCACGCGCTTCATGAACAGGTCGGGAATCCAGTTCGCCGTGTTCATGTCGTGCGTACGGCGGCGATCGTCACCCGTGTTCTTGCGCAGCTCGAGGAACTCCTCGATGTCGAGGTGCCACGATTCGAGGTACGCGCAGACCGCGCCCTTGCGCTTGCCGCCCTGGTTGACCGCGACGGCCGTGTCGTTGACGACCTTCAGGAACGGGACCACGCCTTGCGACTTGCCGTTCGTGCCCTTGATATGCGAGCCGAGTGCGCGCACACGCGTCCAGTCGTTGCCGAGACCGCCGGCGAACTTCGACAGCAGCGCGTTTTCCTTCAGCGCTTCATAGATGCCGTCGAGATCGTCCGCGACCGTCGTCAGGTAGCACGACGACAGCTGCGAGCGGTGGGTGCCCGAGTTGAACAGCGTCGGCGTCGAGCTCATGAAGTCGAAGCTCGACAGCACGTTGTAGAACTCGATCGCGCGCGTTTCGCGGTCGATCTCGTTCAGCGACAGGCCCATCGCGACGCGCATGAAGAATGCCTGCGGCATTTCGATGCGGGTGCCTTCGACGTGCAGGAAGTAGCGGTCGTACAGCGTCTGCAGGCCGAGGTAGCCGAACTGCATGTCGCGGCTCGCGTCGAGCGCGTCGCCGAGGCGCTTCAGGTCGAACTGCAGCAGCTTGTCGTCGAGCAGGCCGGCGTCGACACCGCGCTTCAGGAACTGCGGGAAGTATTCCGAGTAACGCGCCGACATCTCGGCCTGCACCACTTCCTCGCCGAGGATCTCGCGACGGATCGTGTGCAGCAGGATGCGGGCGGTGACCTGGCTGTATGCCGGATCCTTCTCGATCATCGTGCGCGCAGCGAGGATCGCCGAGTCGTAGACCTGGCTCATCGGCACGCCGTCGTACAGGTTCTTCACCGTCTCCGCGACGATCGGCTCAGGGTTAACCGCAGCGCCGAGGCCGTCGCACGACGACGCGATCAGCGCGCGCAGCGCGTTCAGGTCGAGCGGACGCGTGACGCCGTTGTCGACGACGTTGATGCCGGTGTTCGACTCGCCGCCCACCGCCGCTTCCTCGCCCGAATGCTGGCGCTCGAGGTGACGCTTCTCGCGATACAGCACGTAGGCACGCGCGACGTTGTGCTCGCCGCCGCGCATCAGCGCGAGTTCGACCTGGTCCTGGATGTCTTCGATATGGAACGTACCGCCGTTCGGGCGGCTGCGCACGAGCGCGCGCACGACGTTGTGCGTCAGCTGTTCGACCTGCTCGCGCACGCGAGCCGATGCCGCGCCCTGCCCGCCGTTGACGGCCAGGAAAGCCTTGGTCACCGCGATCGCGATCTTCGAAGGCTCGAACGACACCACGCTGCCGTTGCGGCGGATCACCTTGTAGTCGGCGAACGTGGCCTGCGGCGCGAGCGCCTTTGCGCCCTGTTCGGTCCCGCCGAGCGGACGGCTCGAGGCGCTCTCGTACTGGGACGTCGCGTTGTCGGTGGTTTGCATGTGCAAAGCTCCTGGTGTTGGATGGTGCGGAGAGAACCGCGGATTAAAACGAACGCTGCGCAACGCGGTGCGCGAGCGGTAAGAGGCGAGCGATGCGCCGGGGAAGCCGGTTCGGTCGATGCGCGACAACCGATCCGGTCGTGTGCTTCGTCATGTATCCCCTGCCCCGTCGAAGTTCGCTGCGCTGATCGCGACGCCCGGACCGCCGGCCTGACGCGCCGCCCTGAGAACCCTGTCCGCCGGCGTTGCCCGCCGGCCGGTGTCGCTCGGGTTTCCCCTGCGACACACACTATATCTAGTGCAGAACCGCTCAACTGGCACCAAGTATAGTGGACATTCGGACGAGGTCAAAACGGATAATTTGCGCTGAAGGTATTGACATCACCCCCGGCTCCCGGAGGGGCAGACGTGACAAGGCATTGGTCGGGAAAAAAATTTTCGCCGGTTCAAAAACCCCGCGCTCAGTGCTGACGGAAAGGAAAGTATTCGGCGGAAAAACCGGCATCGCTCGCGAAGCGTTGCCAATCGAAGTGCGGGCCCGGGTCGGTCTTGCGGCCCGGCGCAACGTCCGAGTGCCCGGCGAATGCGTCGACCGGATAGCGTGCGGCGAGTGCGCGGGAAAGCGCGGCGAGCGTCGCGTACTGCGCGTCGTCGAACGGCACGTCGTCCGCGCCTTCGAGCTCGATGCCGATCGAGAAGTCGTTGCAGCGCGGCCGGCCGAAGAACTCGGACGAACCCGCGTGCCACGCGCGCTCGTCGCACGACACGAACTGTACGAGCTCGCCGCCGCGGCGGATCAGGAAGTGCGCGGACACGCGCACGCCGCGCAGGTGGCTCTGGTAATAGGGGTGCGCGTCGCAGTCGAGGCGATTCAGGAACAGCGCCTCGATCGCGTCGCCGCCGAATTCGCCGGGCGGCAGGCTGATGTTGTGGACGACCACGAGCGTCGGCACCGCACCGGCGGGTCGCGCCTCGAAGTTCGGCGACGGCGCATGGCGCGCTTCGCGCACCCAGCCGTTCGCGTCGACCGACAGCAGCGGCGCGTCGTTCATCGTGCGTCGTGACCGCTCGCGCGCGCCGCGTGGCGCTGCGCGTGCTCGGCGCTGCAGAAGTATTCTCCGCCCGCGGCGACAGCATCGCCCTTCGGCGCATGCACGCCACATTCGGCGCAGCGCACCATCGGCTCGGGCAGCGAACGCGCGTCGCCGTTCGGGCGCGCCGCGCCGGCCGAGCCGGAGCCGGGCGTGCCGTCGTGACCCGCGCCGCGGCCGGTACGCGCCTGTGCGTGCTCCTGGGCCTGGCGCAGCTTGCGCGCGATCCACGAACCCGCGAAGAAGAGAAGAATCAGGAGAAGAATCTGTCGCATCGGAAACCTGCGGTCAAACCACGGAACGGTGCAGCAGCACCTCGAAAACGAACCGGCTGCCGACATACGCGAGCAGCAGCGCGGCGAACGACACGAGCACCCAGCGCGCCGCGCCGCGCCCGCGCCAGCCCGACGTCTTGCGGGCGACCAGCAGGCCGCCGAACATCAGCCACGACAGGATCGCGAACACGGTCTTGTGGTCGAGCCGCAGTGCGCGCGCATCGACCTGCTCGCTGAACAGGATGCCCGACGCGAGCGTCAGCGTGAGCAGCACGAAGCCGGCGCCGATCAGGCGGAACAGCAGCTTCTCGAGCGTGAGCAGCGGCGGCAGCGTTTCGAGCCAGCTCGCGATCCAGCCCGTCGAGCCGTCGCGCCCGCCGCTGCGCAGCGACTGCAGGCGCCGCTCGACCATCAGCATCAGGATCGCGTGCAGCGCCGCGATCGCGAACAGGCCGTACGCGATGTTCGCGATCAGGAAGTGCAGCTTGAACAGCGGCGCTGCGGCATAAGGAAGCACCCGTACGCCGCCGAACATCAGCGGCAGCAGCGACGCGCCGCACGCGAGCGGCAGCACCAGCAGGCGCAGGCTGTCGAGCGGGAAGAAGAAGCTCTCGATCCAGTAGATGCCGGCGCCGAGCCAGAACATCGCGGACAGCGCGAACGCGAAACCGAACACCATCGCGTCGTGCGGAAAGATCGTCGTATGGAGCAGCACGCCGTGCGCGACGAGCGCGGCGAACAGCAGCCCGCGGCCGGCCCCGCTCATCCCGGACGCGGCGGACGCGGGAACCGGCATGGCCGGCACGCTCGCGACGAGCGGCGTCGCGCCCTGGCGGTGCGTGCGCCAGCCTGCGACGGCGAGGCCGCCGTACAGGAATGCGGTGAGGGCATACAGTACAATATCCATGTTCGAAGTTTACACTAGGCCCCCTTCCCGCGACGGCTCCCTTTGTTCGGTTCCGCCGCGCCTTCGGGCCCCACTGTCCATCGCTCCCCATGCTCGACAATCTCACTCAACGGATGGCGCGCGTCGTCAAGACGCTGCGCGGCGAGGCCCGGCTTACCGAGGCGAACACCCAGGAGATGCTCCGCGAGGTGCGTCTCGCGCTGCTGGAGGCCGACGTCTCGCTGCCGGTCGTCCGCGAATTCATCGCCAAGGTCAAGGAAAAGGCGCTCGGCGAAGAGGTGATCAGCAGCCTGTCGCCGGGTCAGGCGCTCGTCGGCGTGGTCCAGAAGGAACTGACCGCCGTGATCGGCGGCGACTACGAAGGCAAGGCCGCCGAGCTGAACCTCGCGGTCACGCCGCCCGCCGTGATCCTGATGGCCGGCCTGCAGGGCGCGGGCAAGACCACGACCGCCGGCAAGCTCGCGAAGCTGCTGCGCGAGAAGTACAAGAAGAAGGTGCTGACCGTGTCGTGCGACGTGTATCGCCCGGCCGCGATCATGCAGCTGAAAACGGTGAGCGAACAGGTCGGCGCCGATTTCTTCCCGTCCACGCCGGACCAGAAGCCCGTCGACATCGCGATCGCGGCTGTCGACTGGGCGAAGCGCCACTACCATGACGTGCTGATCGTCGATACGGCCGGCCGCCTCGGCATCGACGAGGCGATGATGCAGGAAATCGCCGCGCTGCACGACACGCTGAAGCCGGCCGAAACGCTGTTCGTCGTCGACGCGATGCTCGGCCAGGATGCGGTCAACACCGCGAAGGCGTTCAACGACACGCTGCCGCTCACGGGCGTCGTGCTGACCAAGCTCGACGGCGATTCGCGCGGCGGTGCCGCGCTGTCGGTGCGTCACATCACGGGCAAGCCGATCAAGTTCGTCGGCGTCGCCGAGAAGCTCGACGGCCTCGAGGTGTTCCACCCCGACCGGATGGCGAACCGGATCCTCGGCATGGGCGACATCCTCGCGCTCGTCGAGGAGGCGCAGCGCGGCGTCGACGTGCAGGCCGCGCAAAAGCTCGCCGACAAGGTCAAGAAAGGCGGCGACTTCGACCTGAACGATTTCCGCGCGCAGATCTCGCAGATGAAGAACATGGGCGGCCTGTCGTCGCTGATGGACAAGCTGCCCGCACAATTCCAGCAGGCGGCGGCCGGCGCCGACATGGGCCAGGCCGAAAAGCAGATCCGCCGGATGGAAGGCATCATCAGCTCGATGACGCCCGCCGAGCGCGCGAAACCCGAGATCATCAAGGCGACGCGCAAGCGCCGCATTGCGGCCGGCGCGGGTGTGCCGGTGCAGGAAGTCAACCGGATGCTGAACCAGTACGACCAGATGCGTACGATGATGAAGAAGCTGAAGGGCGGCAACATGCAGAAGATGATGCGCGGCCTGAAGGGCATGATGCCCGGCATGCGCTGATTCCGCCCGTCGGCCGGCGCGCGGGTTTTTGCTGTAGCGCGCGCCGTCCGTTCTGCTTCATTCTTATTTGTATACCGACTGCCCGCCAGAACACATGAACCGCGAAGAAGCCCTCCACATTTTCAACCACTCCGAAGAGATCGTCTCGGCCGACGCCGTCAACGCGTCGATCTCCAGGATGGCCGACGCGATCCGCGCCGAGATCGGCGATGCGTTCCCGCTCGTTCTCTCGGTGATGGGCGGCGCCGCGGTGTTTACCGGGATGCTGCTGCCGCATCTCGATTTCCCGCTCGAATTCGACTACATCCACCTGACCCGCTACCGCAACACGACGCAGGGCAGCCCGGAGATGCACTGGCGCGTCGCGCCGCGCGAATCGGTGAAGGACCGGATCGTGCTCGTGCTCGACGACATCCTCGACGAAGGCGAGACGATGGCCGCGATCCGCGACCGTATCCTCGACATGGGCGCGCAGCGTTTCATGTCGGCCGTGCTGTGCGAGAAGACGCTCGCGAAGGCGAAGCCGCTGCATCCCGACTTCTGCGGCTTCCCGGTGCCGGACCGCTATGTGTTCGGCTGCGGGATGGACGCGAAGGGATACTGGCGCAACCTGCCGACGATCCGCGCGCTGACCACCAACGTCTGATCGCCCTGCCCGCCCTATCAATAAAAAGCGGCGCTCCGGTTTCCCGGAGCGCCGCTTTTTTTCGTGCGTCTGCCGTCCACCCTACAACTGGTGCACGAACGCGCGGATGCCGGCCAGCAGCATCTCGACCGAAATCGCGACGAGCACGAGGCCCATCAGCCGCTCGAACGCCGCGACCGTCCGCTCGCCGAGCCACTGCTGGATCCGCTCGGCCAGGACCAGCGTGATCGCGCAGACGATCATCGTGACCGTCAGCGCGCCGACCCACTCGAACATCTTGCCCGGCGCCTGCGACGTCAGCAGCATCACCGTCGCCAGCGCGGACGGCCCGGCGAGCGCCGGAATCGCGAGCGGCACGATGAACGGTTCGCCGCCCGCGCGCGGATCGCTGCCGAGCGCGCCGTCCGGATGCGGGAAGATCATCCGCAGCGCGATCAGGAACAGCACGATCCCGCCGCCGAGCCGCAGCGACAGGTCGGTAAGGCTCATCATCCGCAGGAAGCGGTCGCCGACCACCATGAAGAACAGCAGGATCACGAACGCGATCCCCACTTCACGCAGGATCAGCTTCACGCGCCGCTCGCGCGGCACATCCCGCATCGCCGAAATGAACAGCGGGATGTTGCCGAGCGGATCGGTGATCAGCACCAGGAGCACGGTGGCAGACAGGAACGTGTATTCCATCGTGTCCCCCGGTCGCCGTGCTTAGCGTGCGAGCGCGGCGCGGATCTTCTCCGCGACCGTCGCCGCAGCCTCATCGGCCGGCAGCAACGTCGCTTCGGCGTCGCGGCGGCCCTGGTACTCGATCTTGCCTTCCTTCAGGCCGCGCTCGCCGATCACGAGGCGATGCGGCACGCCGATCAGCTCCCAGTCGGCGAACATCACGCCCGGGCGCTCGCCGCGGTCATCGAGGATCACGTCGATGCCGGCCGCGGAGAGTTCCGCGTACAGCTTGTCGGCGGACTCGCGCACCATGTCGCTGCGGTCATAGCCCATCGGGCACAGCACGACCTCGAACGGCGCGATCGACTCGGGCCAGATGATGCCCTTGTCATCGAAGTTCTGTTCGATCGCCGCACCGAGAATGCGCGTGACGCCGACGCCGTAGCAGCCCATCAGCATCGGCTGCGGCTTGCCCGACTCGTCGAGGAACGTCGCGCCCATCGCTTCCGAATACTTGGTGCCGAGCTGGAACACGTGGCCGACTTCGATACCGCGGCAGATGTCGATCACGCCCTTGCCGTCCGGCGACTGATCGCCCTTCTTCACGTTGCGCACGTCGGCGACGTCCGGCTCGGGCAGGTCGCGGCCCCAGTTCACGCCCGCGATGTGATAGTCGACCTCGTTCGCGCCGACGACGAAGTCGCTCATGTTCGCGACCGTGCGGTCCGCGATCACCTTCACGGGCTTCTTCGTGCCGACCGGACCGAGATAACCCGGCGGCGTGCCGAACCACTCGACGATTTCCTGCTCGGTCGCGAAGCGGTGGTTCTTCAGGCCCGGCAGCTTCGACACCTTGATCTCGTTCAGGTCGTGATCGCCGCGCAGCATCACGAGCCAGATGGTCGGCTCGGCGCCTTCGTTGTCGGTCGCAAGCACGATCGACTTGATCGTGCGCTCGAGCGGGATGGCCAGCAGTTCGGCGACGGCTTCGCACTTCGCCTTGCCGGGCGTCGCGACCTTCTCCATCGCTTCGGCCGGCGCCGCGCGCTCGGCAATCAGCGGCAGCGCTTCGGCTGCCTCGATGTTCGCCGCGAACTCCGACGTCGGGCAGTAGGCGATCGCGTCCTCGCCGGTATCGGCGATCACGTGGAATTCGTGCGAGAAGTTGCCGCCGATCGAGCCGCTGTCGGCCGCGACCGCGCGGAATTCGAGGCCGAGGCGCGTGAAGATGCGCACGTACGCGTCGTACATCTTGCGATACGACTCGTTCAGGCCCGCCGCGTCCTTGTCGAACGAGTACGCGTCCTTCATGATGAATTCGCGGCCGCGCATCACGCCGAAGCGCGGACGGATCTCGTCGCGGAACTTCGTCTGGATCTGGTAGAAGTTCACCGGCATCTGCCGGTAGCTCTTGATCTGGTTGCGCGCGATGTCGGTGATGACTTCCTCGTGCGTCGGCCCGATCACGAAATCGTTGTCCTTGCGGTCCTTGAAGCGCAGCAGCTCGGGGCCATACTGCTCCCAGCGGCCCGATTCCTGCCACAGTTCGGCCGGCTGCACCGCCGGCATCAGCAGCTCGATCGCGCCCGCCCGGTTCATTTCCTCGCGCACGATCGCCTCGACCTTGCGAATCGAGCGCAGGCCGACCGGCAGGTAGTTATAGATGCCGCCGGCGACGCGACGGATCATGCCGGCGCGTACCATCAGCTTGTGGCTGACGATCTCTGCGTCGGCGGGTGCTTCTTTCAGGGTGCCGATAAAGAAACGGGAAGCTTTCATGCGGACGGTTCCAAAAACGGCGCCCCCAGGCGGGGCGCCCGAAAAAGTTTCAAGGTGAAAAAGCTGCGCGCGACGAACGACGATGGCGCAGATGACTTAGCAGACCAATCAGGGACAATTCAACCGGCACACCCCGCGCGGATTCGCTCCGTCACGGTGCGCAGCGCCCGTTATCTGTTTATAATCAAAGCAATTTTAAAGGATTCGAAGGTGGTTGTATGCTGGATCGTGAAGGCTTTCGCCCGAACGTCGGCATCATCCTCTTGAACGCGCGCAACGAGGTGTTTTGGGGCAAGCGGCTCCGCGAGCATTCCTGGCAGTTTCCTCAAGGTGGGATCAAGTACGGCGAGACCCCCATGCAGGCGATGTACCGGGAATTGCACGAGGAAACGGGCCTGCATCCGGAACACGTCAAGATAATCGGTCGCACGCGCGACTGGTTGCGTTACGAGGTGCCTGACAAGTTCATCAAACGCGAAGTACGCGGTCATTACCGCGGCCAGAAGCAGATCTGGTTCCTGCTGCGGATGGTCGGACGCGATTGCGACATTTGCTTGCGCGCGACCGATCACCCGGAGTTCGATGCGTGGCGCTGGAACGAGTACTGGGTGCCGCTCGATGCGGTAATCGAGTTCAAGCGGGATGTCTATCAGTTGGCGCTGACGGAACTGTCGCGCTTCCTGCGCCGCCCGGCGCAGCGAGCCGAGAAGCCGCGTGGCCCGCGCCTGTCGCGCTATCCGCGCGTCATCGGCGTACAGGCCCAGCAGACGTTGACGATTGTCGACACATCGGTAGTCTGTTCGGAGATCGAAGTGGAAGCGGGCACGCTGGACGAGATGCCGCCCCGCGTGATCGTCGGCAAATAACGAGTCGGACTGCATGACCGGGCGCGACCTTGGTGTCGCGCCCTTTTTTTACGAGGAATGCATTTTGAAAGCGATTGCTCTCGCGCTCGCATCGATTGCCGCGGCGGCCACCCTGGCCGGTTGCGCGAATTCGAAGACGCCGACCAACAAGGATGACAGCGAGTTCGTGTATCTGCTGGACCGTCAGGGCAACTGGAAGGAAAACGCGGTCGACACGCTGCCGCCGCTGCCGCAAGCGGCAGACCTGCTGCCGTTCAGCGTATCGCAGAACACGCCGCTCAAGTTCTTCGTCGATGCGAAGTCGCTCGCGGTCGGCACCGACGGCGTCGTGCGCTACGCGGTCGTCATCACGAGCCCAGCCGGCGCGCGCAACGTGAACTACGAAGGCATCCGCTGCGACACGTATGAATGGCGACAGTACGCCGGCCTGAATTCGGATCACGACGGCTGGGACCGCACGGTCGAAAACGACTGGCAGCGCATCGAGAACGGCGAACTGAATGCCTACCACTCGTCGCTCTACCAGGACTACTTCTGCTCGAACAAGATGCCGCAGGGCTCGACCCAGCAAATCCTGGAGAACATCCGGTTTCACCGCACCGCGATGACGCAGTTGCGCTGACGGCGTGCGGTGCGGGCCATACGCCCGTCCCGCCGCATGAAAAAAGCCCGCTTGATGCGGGCTTTTTTATTTGACTGCCGAATCCGGAGCCGGCGGTCACACCAGCACGAGGTTGTCGCGGTGGATCAGTTCGGGCTCCAGCATGTAGCCGAGCACGGCCTCGATCTCGCCGCTCGGCTTGCGGTGGATCAGTTTCGTCTCCGCGCTGCTGTAGTTGGTGAGCCCGCGCGCCACTTCGCGCCCGTCGGGGCCGACGCACGCGATCACCTCGCCGCGCGCGAACGCGCCCTGCACGTCGATCACGCCGATCGGCAGCAGGCTCTTGCCGCCGGCCGTCAGCTTCTCGACCGCGCCTGCATCGATCACGACATGGCCGCGCACCTGCAGATGGTCTGCCATCCACTGCTTGCGCGCCGCCATCCGCGCGGTACGTGCGATCAACTGCGTGCCGATCGCCTCGCCGGCCGCCAGACGCACGAGCACGTCGGACTCCCGGCCGCTCGCGATCACCGTGTTCGCGCCGCTATGCGCCGCACGCTTCGCCGCGAGGATCTTCGTCAGCATCCCGCCGCGGCCGAGGCTCGAACCCGCACCGCCCGCCATCGCCTCGAGTTCCGGCGCGCCCGCATTGGCCTCCGCGACGAGCGTCGCCTTCGGATCCTTGCGTGGATCGGCCGTGAACAGCCCCGTCTGGTCGGTCAGGATGATCAGCGCATCGCCTTCGATCAGGTTCGCAACGAGCGCGCCGAGCGTGTCGTTGTCGCCGAACTTGATTTCGTCGGTGACGACCGTGTCGTTCTCGTTGATGATCGGCACGACGCCGAGCCGCAGCAGCGTGAGCAGCGTAGAACGCGCATTCAGGTAACGCTCGCGGTCCGCCAGGTCGGCGTGCGTGAGCAGGATCTGCGCGGTGCGGATGTTGTGCTCGGTGAAGCGGCTCTCATAGACCTGCGCAAGCCCCATCTGGCCGACCGCGGCAGCGGCCTGCAGCTCGTCGATTTCCCGCGGCCGCTTGCTCCAGCCGAGCCGTTGCATCCCTTCGGCAATCGCCCCCGAACTGACGAGCACGACTTCCTTGCCCTGAGCGCGCAGCGCAGCGATCTGGGCCGCCCAGCGGCCGATTGCAGCATGATCGAGCCCCTTGCCGTCGTTGGTCACGAGGCTGGAACCCACCTTCACCACCAATCGCTTCGAATCCGCGATGATCGAACGCATCCTGCACTGTCTCCTGTATCTGATGCCTGCCCGGCCGGGCGCGATTGAACGCCGACGCCGGGCGGCACGCCCGGCGCGTTCTGGAACCGCTCAGGCGTCGTCGCCCGGCACTGCACCGCCGTCCGCAGGCGGCGGCGCATCGCGGAAACGCACGTCCGCCGCGAGATCTTCCGCCTCAGCCGCGCGATGCGCGTCCGAATGTTCGGACAGGTAGTCGTAGATTGCGTAGCACAGCGCTTCGCAGCCCTGGCCCGTCAGCGCCGAGATCTCGAACACGGGGCCGTCCCAGCCGAAGCGATCGAGGAAATCGGCGACGCGCGCCTTGCGCTCGTCTTCCGGCACCATGTCGAGCTTGTTGAGTACCAGCCAGCGCGTCTTCTCGAAGAGCGCCTCGTCGTACTTGCGCAGCTCGCCGACGATCGCGGTCGCTTCAGCGACCGGATCGACGCTTTCATCGAACGGGGCCAGGTCGACCAGATGCAGCAGCACACCGGTGCGCTGCAGGTGGCGCAGGAACTGATGCCCGAGGCCCGCGCCTTCGGCGGCACCCTCGATCAGCCCCGGGATGTCGGCAATCACGAAGCTCTTGCTCGGGCCGACGCGCACCACGCCGAGATTCGGCGCGAGCGTCGTGAACGGGTAGTCGGCGATCTTCGGCCGTGCGTTCGACACCGACGAGATGAACGTCGACTTGCCCGCGTTCGGCATGCCGAGCAGGCCGACGTCGGCGAGCACCTTCAACTCGAGCTTCAGCATGCGCCGTTCGCCCGGCTTGCCGTCCGTCTTCTGGCGCGGCGCGCGGTTCGTGCTCGACTTGAAATGCAGGTTGCCGAGCCCGCCGGAGCCGCCCTGCGCGAGCATCACCTGCTGGTCGTGCTCGGTCAGGTCGGCGATCAGTTCGCCGGTATCCATGTCGCTGATGATCGTGCCGACCGGCATGCGCAGTGTGACGTCGTCACCGCCCTTGCCGTAGCAATCCGAGCCGCGACCGTTTTCGCCGTTGCGCGCCAGGTGCTTCTTCGCGTAACGGTAGTCGATCAGGGTGTTGATGTTGCGGTCGGCGATCGCGTAAACGCTACCGCCCCGGCCGCCGTCGCCGCCGTCCGGCCCGCCGAACGGGACGAATTTCTCGCGGCGCATCGAAGCGCTGCCATCGCCTCCGTCGCCGGCGATGACTTCGATTCGTGCTTCGTCAATGAACTTCATTCGTCACTCCGCCCAGTATTTCCGCTATTGTGCCGCGCGCCGGCGCGCTTGAACAATCTGCCGTTCGGCCGATCGTACGCCGGTCACGCGACGGTCGCCGGCACGCACATGCGCCCGGCGACCCAATAAAAAAAGGCCCCGCGAAGACTGCGGGGCCTTTCGGCTACGAAGCCCTTGGTGCCTAAATAAACTTAGGCAGCCGCCGGGACAACGATGACCAGATGCTTCTTGTCCGCGCCCTTCGTCGCGAACTTCACGTGACCGTCGACCAGCGCGAACAGGGTGTGATCCTTGCCCATGCCGACGTTCTCGCCTGCGTGCATACGCGTACCGCGCTGACGCACGATGATGCCGCCGGCATTGATTGCCTGGCCGCCGTACACTTTCACGCCGAGACGTTTCGACTCGGAGTCGCGGCCGTTCCGGGAAGAGCCGCCTGCCTTTTTGTGTGCCATCTGATTGCTCCTTTACCGAGGCGCTTACGCGTTGATCGCGTCGATGCGCAGCTCAGTGTAGTTCTGGCGGTGGCCGCCGTGCTTTTGGTAGTGCTTCCGGCGACGCATCTTGAAGATGGTGACCTTGGCATGACGACCGTGCGACACAACGGTGGCCTTGACGGAAGCCCCACTGACCAGCGGCGTACCGAACTTAATCGATTCGCCTTCGCCCACTGCGAGAACCTGGTCGAGCGTGATTTCAGCGTCAATGTCAGCCGGTATCTGTTCTACTTTGAGTTTTTCGCCAACGGCAACTTTGTACTGCTTGCCGCCGGTTTTTATGACCGCGTACATTGAGAACCTCACTCTGGATCCAAATTTTCCGCACACCACGCGCGGAAAACACGTGATTATACATGGGGTTAGCACCGAAGTCAAAACCGATCGACGATTACCGCGCACGGGCCTCGGCCGGACGGCCAAAATCACGGCCGCGGCGCGTCCGACAGACCGGGATATCGCGGATTCGACTTATAATCCGCGGCATCACCCAATTCCATCATCATGTCGTCGTCCACCGCCTCCCCCACCCTCAGCGCCGCCCACCTGCTCGCTCCGATCACCAGCGACATGGAGCAGGTGAATCGCGTTATCCGGCAAAGCCTCGCGTCCGACGTGCTGCTGATCAACCAGATCGCCGAGTACATCATCGGCGCGGGCGGCAAGCGGCTGCGTCCGGCGTTGCTGCTGCTCGTCGCCGGCGCGCTCGGCGAAACGTCGCATCAGCGGCACGTGCTGGCTGCCGTCGTCGAGTTCATCCACACGGCTACGCTGCTGCATGACGACGTCGTCGACGAATCCGAGCTGCGCCGCGGCCGCCAGACCGCCAATGCGCTGTTCGGCAACGCGGCGAGCGTGCTGGTAGGCGATTACCTCTATTCGCGCTCGTTCGAGATGATGGTCGGCGTCGGCAAGATGCGCGTGATGGAGATCCTGTCCGAAGCGACGACGATCATTTCCGAAGGCGAGGTGCTGCAGCTCCTCAACATGCACGACGCGGACGTCGACGAAACGCGCTACATGCAGGTGATCCGCTACAAGACGGCCAAGCTGTTCGAGGCGTCGGCGCGCCTGGGTGCGGTGCTCTCGGGCGCCGATGCGCCGACCGAGGCTGCCGCCGCCGAATACGGCCGCCGGATCGGCACCGCGTTCCAGATCATGGACGACTGGCTCGACTATGCGGGCACCGTCGAGGCAATGGGCAAGAATGCAGGCGACGACCTGCGCGAAGGCAAGCCGACGCTGCCGCTCATCTATCTGATCGAACGCGGCACGCCCGAACAGTCGGCGCTTGCTCGCGAGGCGATCGAACAGGGCGGCACCGATCGCTTCGACACGATTTTCGAAGCGATCACGCGCTCGGGCGCGCTCGATCACACGCTCGAATGCGCGCGCCAGGAAGCGCAGGCGGCAGCGGCAGCGATCGCGGCATTCCCCGATTCGATCTATAAGGAAAGCCTGCTCGAGCTGTGCTCGTACTCGACGTCGCGGCAGTCTTGAGCGCATCGCATGCGTCGCCACCGCCGTGACGACGCATGTTCGACACGGGGCGATCACCCGTCTCGAAAATTTTCTTCGCCAAGGTATTCCATTTTCGAAAAAACGTCGTTATAGTTACGTTCTTGCTCGACGACGCAGCGGTCTTGAAAAAGACTGCGAAATCGGAAGAGTACAAATCGGGGTGTAGCTTAGCCTGGTAGAGCGCTACGTTCGGGACGTAGAGGCCGGAGGTTCGAATCCTCTCACCCCGACCAGATTTGTGAAAAACCGTGCACTGCGTGCACGGTTTTTTTTTGTCCGGCCGCAGCGGACCCATCGTGTCGCGCACGACACATCGCGGTCGCCGGCCTCTGCTATATTCCCTCCATCCCTGTCCTTCACTGCCCTTTCCGACGCGTGGACCAAATTCCCTTATGGGCGCAAATCGGCGCCGTCTTCCTGCTTCTTCTCTGTTCCAGCTTCTTTTCGATTTCCGAGACCGCGATGATGGCGCTCAACCGCCATCGGCTGAAGCATCTCGCCGGCCAGGGCGTGCTCGGCGCGAAAACCACGCAGGGACTGCTGACGCGGACTGACCTGCTGCTCAGCGTGATCCTGATCGGCAACAACCTGTTCAACACGATCATCCCGGTCCTGACGACGTCGCTCGCGCTCCATACGTTCGGCCGCAACAACCTCGCGCTGTCGATCGCGACCGGCATCGTCGCGTTCCTGATCATCGTGTTCGCGGAAATCGCGCCGAAGATCGTCGGCGCGACCTTCCCCGAACGCATCGCACTGCCCGCGAGCCTCGTGATCGCGCCGCTGATGCGCGTATTCAAGCCGCTCGTCTGGTTCGTCAACGCGCTCGCGAACGGCGTGCTGTGGGTGCTGCGCATCAATACAAAGAAGGGCCGCGACCAGCGGATGTCGGCCGACGAGCTGCGCGCCATCGTGCTCGAGTCGAGCAGTTTCATGCCGACCAAGCACCGCAGCATCCTGCTCAACCTGTTCGATCTCGAGAACATCACGGTCGACGACGTGATGGTGCCGCGCCGCCAGATCGAGTCGCTGAACTTCTACGCGCCGCTCGACGACGTCCTGCATCAGCTCGAAACCTGCTATCACAACCGCCTGATCGTCTACGAAGGCGACATCGACAAGGTGCTCGGCGTGCTGCACGTGCGCAAGACGCTCACCGCGCTGCACAACCAGGATTTCGACCGCGAGACGCTGCGCTCGCTGCTCGCCGAGCCGTACTACGTGCCGTCGGGCACGCCGGTGGTCCAGCAGCTCCAGTATTTCCAGGAATCGCGGCAGCGCACCGCGCTCGTCGTCAACGAGTACGGCGAGCTCGAAGGGCTCGTCACGCCCGAAGACATCATCGAGGAACTGATCGGCGAATTCACGACGTCGATGCCGCGCAGCGAACGTGCCGGCGGCTGGGACGAGAACGGCGAATGCATCGTCTCGGCCAGCATGCCGCTGCGCGAGCTGAACCGCTGGCTGCACCTGAAGCTGCCGACCACCGGGCCGAAGACGCTGAACGGGCTGATTCTCGAAATCCTCGAGGAAATTCCGGAAGACGACGTGTGCGTGAAAATCGGCGACGTGATGCTCGAGGTGATGCGCAGCGACGATCAGGCCGTGCGCACCGTCAAGATCTTCAAGCCGCGCAGCGGCGCGCGCACCGCACGCGCCGCCACGCGCTAGCCGAACGGCCGACTGCCGGCGCCGCCCGCGACGCGCGACCATCTGCAGGTCACGGTCAACAGGCGGCCAACGCGCCGGCTCACATGCACTTCCCTCCTCCCGGGGCGCCACTGCGCACGCAGCCGCCCCTCCATGCCGATGCGTCGCCCGCCGCCGCGCCACGCGCGCTCGACGCGGCCCAGCTCGACGATGCACCGGCCGTGCGGTTACTGACCGACACGCTTCACGCGGCACGCGTGCGCGACGCGTCCGACATCCACGTCGAACCGTTCGAAGCCGGCTGGCGCATCCGCCTGCGCATCGATGGCGTGCTGCATGAACATGCGCGGCCCCCCGTTCATCTGCGCGACGCGCTCGTCACGCGGATCAAGGTACTCGCGCGCATGGACATCGCCGAGCGGCGGCTCCCGCAGGACGGCAGGCTGCGCATCTCGATCGACGGCGGCACGCGCGGCGACTACCGGGTCAGTTCGCTGCCCACGCTGTTCGGCGAAAAGATCGTGCTGCGGCGCCTCGACACGCTGCCGCCCGATCTCACGCTCGCCCGCCTCGGCTTCGACGCGCAGCAGGCGGCCGCGATGGAGGCCGCGATACGCGCACCGCATGGCCTCGTGCTCGTCACGGGCCCGACCGGCAGCGGCAAGACGCTGTCGCTCTACTGCGCGCTGCAGATGCTCGATCGCGATGCGCACAATGTCTGCACGGTCGAGGATCCCGCCGAGATCCAGCTCGACGGGATCAACCAGGTCGGTGTCGCCGAAAAGGCGGGGCTCACCTTCGCGACCGCGCTGCGCGCGCTGTTGCGGCAGGATCCGGACATCATCATGGTCGGCGAGATTCGCGACGCGGAGACGGCCGACGTCGCGATCAAGGCTGCGCAAACCGGCCATCTCGTGCTGTCGACGCTGCACACGAACGACGCGCCGGCAGCCGTCGCGCGGCTGCTCGACATCGGCGTCGCACCGTACAACCTGGCGGCCGCGCTGCACCTCGTCACGGCGCAGCGTCTCGTCCGGCGGCTCTGCACCGCCTGCCGCGCGCACTCGGACGCACCGGCGCGCGTGCTGCGGGAAGCCGGCTGCGACCCCGCGGCCCTGGCAGGCGGATGGCGGCCGTTCGTCGCGCGGGGCTGTTCCGCCTGTCACGGTATCGGCTATCGCGGCCGCATCGGCCTGCATCAGACGATGCCGGTGTCTCCCGAGCTGGCGGAGCGCATCGTCGCGCGGGCGAGCGTCGGTGAACTCGCGCAATGCGCGGCGGCCGCCGGCATGCGCAATCTGCGCGACGCGGCCTTCGCGCGTGTCCGGGACGGCACGACGAGCATCGCGGAAGCCGTCGCCGCGACACCCGTGGCATGAGCATGCGCACGCCACCGCGCGAAACCCGCTTCGCGTGGCGCGGCCGCCGCCGCGACGGCACGCCGTGCCGCGGGGGTGTCATTGCCTTCGACGCCGCCACTGCACGCGCCACGCTCTCGCGCGACGGCATCGCGGTGTTGTCGCTCGATGTCCGCGGGCCGGCCCGGCCGCCGACGGCCGGCGCACGGGACGTCACACGCTTCACGCGCCAGCTCGCGAGCCTGCTGCAAGCCGGGCTGCCGCTCGCGCCGTCGCTCGAGATGCTCGCGCGTACGCGTACGCGCGACGGCCTGCCGCGCATCGCGACGGGCCTCGCCCGCGAGATCGTCGGCGGGCGCCGCTTCGCCGACGCGCTCGCACGCTATCCGTCCCAATTCGGCACGTTGTATCGCCAGCTGATCGAGGTCGGCGAAGCATCCGGCTCGCTCGGCATCGTGCTGACACGGGTTGCGGAACACCGCGAGCGCGCCGACGCGCAGTGGCGCAAGCTGCGCGCCGCGCTCGCGTATCCGGCGGCCGTCATCCTGTTCGCGCTCGCGATCTCGGCTGCGTTGATGGTGTGGGTCGTACCCACGTTCCGGCAGATCTTCGACGGTTTCGGCGCCGCACTGCCCGCGCCGACCCGCGCGCTGCTCGCGGTGTCCTCCGCGCTGTCGGCGTGGGGTGGCGTGCTGGTTGCCGGTGCCGCGGCAGCAGGGCTTGCCGCACATCAAGCGCTTCGGCGGTCGGCGCCGCTGCGCCACGCGGTCGCACGGCACCTGCTGCACGCGCCGCTCGCGGGCAGCGCGCTCGGGCGGTTCGCGGTCGCCCGCTGGTGCCGCTCGCTTGCCACGCTGCTCGGCGCCGGTGTGCCGCTTGCCGACGCCTTCGCCACGCTCGAGCGCACGGCCGGCCATCCGGTGTTCGAGCATGCCACCGCGCACATCGCCGCACGTGTGCTGCGCGGCGCGCGTCTCGCCGACGCGATGCAGTCGGCCGGCTGCTTTCCCGACGACGTCGTGCAGCCGATCGCCGTCGCCGAGGAAACCGGTGCGCTCGACACGATGCTCGCCGACATCGCCGCGCTGTGCGAACGCCAGCTCGATGCGCGTCTCGAAACGCTCGCCGCGCTCGGCGAACCGCTGATCGTGATCGTGCTGGGCGCACTCGTCGGCGGCCTCGTGATCGCGATGTATCTGCCCATCCTTCAGCTCGGCAACGTGGTGTAGCATCGCAACCGATTCTGTCGCCTTTTAGTCCGAACCTTGAGCCTCATGACGCCAGCGCCCCTGTCCGCCGTTCCCGATTCGCCCGAGAGTACGCTGCTCGCGCTGGCGATGCTGCCGCCCGCGCTGCAGTATGCGTTCGCGGTCGTCATCGGTCTCTGTGTCGGTAGCTTCCTGAACGTGGTCGTGCACCGGCTGCCCGTGATGATGCAACGCGCGTGGCAGGCCGAGATCGCCGAAGCGACCGGCAACACCGGCGCCGCCCCCGACGACGGTTATCCGCCGCGCTACGATCTGTGGGGCCCGCGCAGCGCATGCCCGCATTGCGGTCACGTGCTGCGCGCATGGGAAAACATCCCGGTCGTCAGCTACCTGATGCTGCGCGGGCGCTGCCGGCGCTGCAGCCACCCGATCGGCATCCGTTATCCGCTCGTCGAGCTCGCGTGCGCGCTGCTCGCCGCCGGCTCGCTCGCGGCGTTCGGCCCGACCGTCGCCGCGCTTGCCGCCTTCGCGCTGTGCGCCGCGCTGCTTGCGATGAGCGCAATCGATATCAGCACCGGCTACCTGCCCGACTCGATGACGCTGCCGCTACTCTGGGCGGGGCTCGTGCTGAACCTCGGCGGTACGTTCACGTCGCTGCGCTCGGCCGTGATCGGCGCGATCGCCGGCTACCTGTTCCTGTGGTCGATCTACTGGCTGTTCAAATGGTTGCGCGGCATCGAGGGCATCGGCTTCGGCGACCTGAAGCTGCTTGCCGCGCTCGGCGCGTGGATGGGTTGGGCCGCACTGCCGCAGGTCGTGCTGTTCGCCGCGGTGACGGGCGCGATCGTCGGGCTGGTCGCGACCTGGCGCGGCCGCATGCGCTTCGAGGAGCCGATTCCGTTCGGCCCGTTCCTCGCGGCAGGCGGCGTCGCGACGCTGTTTTTCGGTACCCCTTTTTATGCGGCGCTCGGAGGCTGACATGTTCGCAGTAGGGCTCACCGGCGGCATCGGCAGCGGCAAGACAACCGTCGCCGACCTGTTCGCCGCGCGAGGTGCATCGCTCGTCGACACCGATCTGATTGCCCACCGCATCACTGCACCGGGCGGCCTCGCGATGCCGGCGATCGAACAGGCATTCGGCCGCGGCTTCGTGGCCACCGACGGCTCGCTCGATCGCGCGAAGATGCGCACCCTGATCTTCAGCGACGACGACGCGCGCCGGCGCCTCGAAGCAATCACGCATCCGCTGATCCGCGCGGAGACCGATCGCGAAGCCCGCGAAGCGCAGGGCCCGTACGTGATGTTCGTCGTGCCGCTGCTCGTCGAGTCCGGCAACTGGAAGGCGCGTAGCGATCGCGTACTCGTCGTCGACTGCCCGGTAGAAACGCAAATCGCACGCGTGATACAGCGCAACGGCTTCACGCGCGAGCAGGTCGAGGCGATCATCGCGAGGCAGGCAACGCGCGAAGCCCGACTCGCGGCGGCCGACGACGTGATCATCAACGACGCGACGACGCCCGCTGCGCTCGCCGTGCAGGTCGATGCACTGCACCAACGCTATCTCGGATTCGCGGCCGCCGCGCACTGAGCATTGCATGCGATCCTGATGGCGTACGAAATTGGCGCGTTGCTAGGGTAGAGAGTGAGCATTAGAATGTCCTGCATTGTTTCAATCCCTACCCAAGAGGCGAGCGCGCTTGATTCTTTACGAGTATCCGTTCAACGAGCGAATTCGCACGCTGTTGCGCCTCGAAGATCTCTTCGAGCGCTTCACGTTCTTTTTGGCTCAGGAGGACCCGCGTGAACACCACGTCGCGCTGACGACGCTGTTCGAAATCGCCGAGGTAACGGGCCGCGCGGACCTGAAATCGGATCTGATGAAGGAGCTCGAACGTCAACGCCAGACGCTCGCCCCCTTTCGCGGCAATCCGGGCATCGAGCAGAACGCGCTCGAAGCCGTGCTCGGCGAAATCGAGCAGACGCTCGCGAATCTCGCGCAGATGCAGGGCAAGACCGGCCAGCACCTCGTCGACAACGAGTGGCTCGCCAGCATCCGCAGCCGCGCGGTCATTCCCGGCGGCACGTGCAAGTTCGACCTGCCGTCGTATTACGCGTGGCAGCAATGGCCCGCCGAGCAGCGGCGCCAGGACATCGCAAAGTGGATCATGCCGATGCTGCCGCTGCGAGACGCCGCGGCAATCGTGCTGCGCCTCGCGCGCGAATCGGGTCAGGCGTCGAAGGTCATGGCAATGCAGGGCAGCTACCAGCAGATGCTGTCCGGCCGCACCTACCAGTTGATGCAGGTGCGCGTGCCGCCGGAGCTGCGCGTCATTCCCGAAGCGAGCGCCAACAAATACATGCTGTGGGTACGGTTCACCATGCAGGACGGCGATGTGCGGCCGCGCGCGGTGGACATCGACGTGCCGTTCCATCTGACACTGTGCAATCTGTAACGGCCGCGTGCCGGATCAATGCTTTCGTATGACTACCGTTGTGAAATGCCCGTCGTGCAGCGCCGAAGTGCGCTGGACGCCTGAAAATCAGTTCCGTCCGTTCTGTTCGGCCCGCTGCAAGCAGCTCGACCTCGGCGCATGGGCCGCGGAAAAGTACCGGATCGGCGGCACCTCCGACGAGGGCCCCTCGTCGGAGGAAGACGGAGAGGACGGCCGCCGCGACAGCTGAGCGGCTCGCGGCACCGCCCGCCGTCGATATGGCCCGCCTTTTCGGCAGGGTGCGACGGCGTCAGTGCGACGCCGCTTCCTTCTCGAGCAGTTCGAGCACCGGCAGTGCCGCCGGCAGCAGCGGCGCGACGTCGACCGGCAGTTGCTGCCACACGAACGCCTGCCCTTCCTTGCTGTGCGGCTCGCCCGTCCAGCCCGTCACCTTGCAGAAATAAAGCCGCACGTACGCGTGCGGATAATCGTGCTCGAGCGTGTGCCAGCGATGGCTGGCCGTGACGACGATGCCGAGTTCCTCGTGCAGTTCGCGTGCCAGCGCGGCCTCGACGCTTTCGCCGGCCTCCAGCTTGCCGCCCGGAAACTCCCAGTAGCCTTCATACGGTTTGCCCTGCAGCCGCTGCGCAAGCAGGTACCTGCCATCCGGCTGCACCATCACGCCGACCGCCACTTCCGTCACCTTGCGGCCATCCGGCGCGCGTACGGCACCCTGTGCGAGATCCGCGCTCATGCCTGCTCCTTGCGGCCCGACCAGTCACGTGCGAATTGCCACGCGACGCGCCCCGACCGCGAACCGCGCTCGAGCGCCCACACGAGCGCGTCGCCGCGTGCGGACTCGATCTCCGCATCCTCGCAGCCGAAATGACGCAGCCAGTGCGCGACGATGCCGAGGTAGTCGTCCTGCTTGAACGGATAGAAGCTGACCCACAGGCCGAAGCGCTCCGACAGCGAGATCTTCTCCTCGACGACTTCGCCGGGGTGAATCTCGCCATCCGGGAGATGCTTGTACGACTCGTTGTCGCTCATGTACTCGGGCAGCAGATGGCGGCGGTTCGACGTCGCGTAGATCAGCACGTTGTCCGACTGCGCGGCGATCGAGCCGTCGAGCGCGACCTTCAGCGCCTTGTAGCCCGATTCACCCTCCTCGAACGACAGGTCGTCGCAGAACACGATGAACCGCTCGGGGCGCTGCGCGATCAGATCGACGATATCGCCGAGATCGTGCAGATCGTCCTTGTCGACTTCGATCAGGCGCAGCCCGTCCTTCGCATACGCGTTCAGGCACGCCTTGATCAGCGACGACTTGCCGGTGCCGCGCGCGCCGGTCAGCAGCACGTTGTTGGCCGGCTTCTGCTGCACGAACTGCCGCGTGTTCTGCTCGATCAGCCCTTTCTGGCGATCGATGTTGTGCAGGTCGCCAAGCGTGATCGACGATGCGGCCGGCACCGGCTGCAGGTAGCCGCGCCCCTGGCGCTTGCGCCAGCGGAACGCGTGGGCGGCGTTCCAGTCGACGGCGGCCGGCGCGGGCGGCAGCATCCCTTCGAGACGGCCGAGCAGCGCTTCCGCGCGCGTCAGAAACTGTTCAAGCTTGTCCATGTCGTTCGAGCGCTCCCGATCAGGAGCGGTAATCCGCGTTGATGCTCACATAATCGTGCGACAGGTCGCACGTCCAGACGGTTGCCTGCGCGTCGCCGCGGCCGAGCAGCACGCGGATCGTGATTTCGCTCTGCTTCATCACGCGCTGGCCATCCTCTTCCTGATAGGCCGGGTTGCGGCCGCCCGCCTTCGCGACGAGCACGTCGTCGAGATAGAGGTCGATCTTGCCGACGTCGAGATCCGCGACGCCCGCATAACCGATCGCCGCGAGAATCCGGCCGAGGTTGGGGTCGGATGCGTAGAAGGCCGTCTTCACGAGCGGCGAATGGCCGATCGCGTACGCGATCTGGCGGCATTCGGCGACGCTCTTGCCGCCTTCGACCTGCACCGTCATGAATTTCGTCGCGCCTTCGCCGTCGCGCACGATCAGTTGCGACAGCAGCTGCGCGACTTCCGTCACCGCATCGCGCAGCGCCGCATAGGCCGGCGAATCGGTCGACGTGATCGCCGGCAGCGTGCTCTTGCCCGACGCGATCAGGATGAACGAGTCGTTCGTCGAGGTATCGCCGTCGATCGTGATGCAGTTGAACGAGCGGTCGGCAACTTCCTTGACGAGGCTGTCGAGCACCGGCTGCGCGACGTTCGCGTCGAACGCGAGGAAGCCGAGCATCGTCGCCATGTTCGGCTTGATCATGCCCGCGCCCTTGCTGATGCCCGTCAGCGTGACCGTGTGACCGTCGATCGCGACCTGCCGCGACGCGGCCTTCGGCAGCGTGTCGGTCGTCATGATCGCCTGCGCGGCGTCAAACCAGTTCGCGGCCTTGCGGTTCGCGAGCGCCGCCGGCAGCCCGGCCTTCAGGCGGTCGATCGGCAGCGGCTCGAGGATCACGCCGGTCGAGAACGGCAGCACCTGCGCCGGCTCGATGCCCGCGAGGCGCGCGAGTTCGGTGCAGGTCTCGCGGGTGTTCACGAGACCCGGTTCGCCGGTGCCCGCGTTCGCATTGCCCGTGTTCACGACGAGCGCGCGAATCCCCGCGCCGCCCGCGCGCACCTTCGCCAGGTGCTCGCGGCAAACCGTTACCGGCGCCGCGCAAAAGCGGTTCTCGGTGAACACGCCCGCGACCGTCGCCCCTTCGTCGACGGAGATGACCAGCACGTCCTTGCGATTCGGCTTGCGGATGTTCGCTTCCGCCCAGCCGAGCGTGACGCCGGCGACAGGATGGAGTTGGGCGGGATCGATCGACGGAAAATTGACAGCCATGGGGCACACCTGCCGGATGGAAAATGCCGGCACGTGCCGGCATCGATTGGAAGAACCGGCGGCCGCACGCGCGGGCCGCCGCAACTCACATCACTGATTCGAAGCTGCGAACGAAGCGGCACGCATCACGCGCGCCGCCGTCGATCATGACAGCTTCCCGTGACAGTGCTTGTACTTCTTGCCGCTGCCGCACGGGCACGGATCGTTGCGACCGACCTTCGGCATCTCGCCGCCGGGGCCGCTGTGGGCCATCGCGCTGCCGACCATGTCGGCCGTCGCGGCGGCTGCCGCAACAGCCGCCCCGCCGGCCACCGGCGCAGCGGCTTCGGCGAACTCGGCGTGCTGGTACTCAACGTTCTCGAGATGGCCGCCGCGCTCCTCGATCTGCTCGGCCGCTTCCTCGAGCTGCTCCGGCGACTGGATCTGCACGTTCATCACGACCCGCGTGACTTCCTGCTTGATCGCCTCGAGCATCGCGGCGAACAGCTCGAATGCTTCGCGCTTGTATTCCTGCTTCGGGTTCTTCTGCGCATAACCGCGCAGGTGGATGCCCTGGCGCAGGTGATCGAGCGCCGCGAGGTGCTCGCGCCACAGGCGGTCGACCGTCTGCAGCATCACCGAGCGCTCGAACGCGCTGAACGATTCGCGGCCGACCATCGCGACCTTTGCCTCGTACTGCTCGTCGGCGGCCGTCATCACGGCGTCGAGAATCTCCTCGGCCGTGATCGACGTCGACTCGTTCACCATTTCCTGGATCGCGAGGTCGAGCTGCCAGTCGTTGCGCAGCGCTTCCTCGAGCTCGGGCACGTCCCACTGCTCCTCGATGCTGCCTTCCGGCACGAACTGGCGGACGACTTCGGCAATCACGCCGTGACGCATCGCGGAGATCGTCTCGGTGATGTCGTGTGCTTCGAGCAGTTCGTTGCGCTGCTGGTAGATGACCTTGCGCTGGTCGTTCGACACGTCGTCGTATTCGAGCAGCTGCTTGCGGATGTCGAAGTTGCGCGCTTCGACCTTGCGCTGCGCGGATTCGATCGAACGCGTGACGATGCCGGCCTCGATCGCCTCGCCTTCCGGCATCTTCAGGCGATCCATGATCGAGCGCACGCGGTCGCCCGCGAAGATGCGCAGCAGCGGATCGTCGAGCGACAGGTAGAAGCGCGACGAACCCGGATCGCCCTGGCGGCCCGCACGGCCACGCAGCTGGTTGTCGATCCGGCGCGATTCGTGGCGCTCGGTGCCGATGATGTGCAGGCCGCCCGCGGCCTTCACCTGCTCGTGCAGCGTTTCCCACTCGTCGTGCAGCTGCTTGATGCGGCGCGCTTTCTCGTCGGCGGGAATCGCATCATCGGCTTCGATGAACGCGGCTTGCTTCTCGGCGTTGCCGCCGAGCACGATGTCGGTGCCGCGGCCGGCCATGTTGGTCGCGATCGTGACGCGCTTCGGACGGCCGGCTTCCGCGACGATCGCGGCTTCACGCTCGTGCTGCTTCGCGTTCAGCACCTCGTGCGGCAGCCCGGCCTGCTTCAGCAGGTGCGACAGCAGCTCGGAGTTCTCGATCGACGTCGTGCCGACCAGCACCGGCTGGCCACGTTCGTAGCAGTCGCGGATGTCGCGGATCACCGCGTCGTAGCGCTCCTTGGCCGTCTTGTAGATCTGGTCCTGCTTGTCGATCCGCTTCGGCGGACGATTGGTCGGGATCACGACCGTCTCGAGGCCGTAGATCTCGTTGAATTCGTACGCTTCGGTGTCCGCGGTACCCGTCATGCCCGACAGCTTCGCGTACATCCGGAAGTAGTTCTGGAACGTGATCGATGCGAGCGTCTGGTTCTCGCTCTGGATCTTCACGTGTTCCTTCGCCTCGACCGCCTGGTGCAGGCCGTCGGACCAGCGGCGGCCGGCCATCAGGCGGCCCGTGAATTCGTCGACGATGACCACTTCGCCGTTCTGCACGACGTAGTGCTGATCCTTGTGGAACAGCGTGTGTGCGCGCAGCGCCGCGTACACGTGGTGCATCAGCGTGATGTTCTGCGGCGCGTACAGGCTCTCGCCCTCGCCGATCAGGCCCCATTCGGCGAGCAGCCGCTCGGCCTTCTCGTGGCCCGATTCCGTCAGGAACACCTGGCGCGCCTTCTCGTCGAGCGTGTAGTCGCCCGGCTTCTCGACGCCCGTGCCGTCGGCCTTCTCCTCGCCGATCTGGCGCTCGAGCAGCGGCGGCAGCGCGTTCATCCGCACGTACAGTTCGGTGTGATCCTCGGCCTGGCCCGAAATGATCAGCGGCGTACGCGCCTCGTCGATCAGGATCGAGTCCACTTCGTCGACGACCGCGAAATTCAGTGCTCGCTGCACGCGCGCGTCGGTCTCGTAGACCATGTTGTCGCGCAGGTAGTCGAAGCCGAACTCGTTGTTCGTGCCGTACGTGATGTCCGCCGCGTAGGCCTGCTGCTTCTGGTCGTGCTCCATGCCGGACAGGTTGATGCCGACCGACAGACCGAGGAAGTTGTAGAGGCGCGCCATCCATTCGGCGTCACGCTGCGCGAGGTAATCGTTGACGGTCACGACGTGCACGCCGCGGCCCGCCAGCGCATTCAGGTACACGGGCAGCGTCGCGACGAGCGTCTTGCCCTCGCCGGTGCGCATTTCCGCGATCTTGCCGTAGTGGAGCACCATGCCGCCGATCATCTGCACGTCGAAGTGCCGCATCTTCAGCACGCGGCGGCTTGCCTCGCGACAGACCGCGAACGCCTCGGGCAGCAGCTTGTCGAGCGACTCGCCGGCCGCGACCCGCTGGCGGAATTCGTCCGTCTTGCCGCGCAACTGGTCGTCCGTCAGCTTCTCGATCTGCGTTTCGAGCGCATTGATCGTCGTGACGGTCTTTTGGTATTGCTTGACGAGCCGCTGGTTGCGGCTGCCAAAAATTTTCTGGAGAAAACCGGTTGTCATCGGATCGGATCCTGCGTCGCAGCACCGGCGCCCGGCGCGTGTTGCGCGCCCCGACGCCCGAGCCTCGGCGGCTTAGCGAATTAGTGGACTCAAACGGTGAATTTTAGCACGCGGGGACGCGTGCGCCCGTGTCTCGGCCGGACGGGCATAACGCGCCGACGGCCGGGCCGACGGGGCGAAAGCCGCCCGTGCACGGGCCCGCGCGGGTACAATCGGCGTCAACGTCCGCGCGCGTGCGCGCCCGAAGAATGCCTCGATGAACCGATTTTCCAAGCGTTTCGGCCCGCTCGCCGCATTTCGCCCCCAGCCCGTGTCCGAAGTGCTCAACCGCACCGACGCGTTTGCGGCGCTGCGCGTCGGCGTCGAACAGGTCACGTCGCTGCAGCGCGATCTGTGCGCGCTGCTGCCCGACTATCTTGCGAATCATGTCGAACCGGGCTTCATCAAGGACGGCACCCTGACCCTCTTTGCCGCGCACAATGCGCTGGCCGCCCGGCTGCGGCAGGTCGAGCCGCGGCTGCTCGCCGATCTGCAGAAGCGCGGCTGGCCCGTCACGACGCTGCGCGTGCGCGTGCGTCCGAAGGACGCGCCGGAGCCGCCGCACGTGAAGCAGGCGCGGATGACCTCGGTCGGCGCCGCTGCATTACGCGACCTCGCCGATCACCTCGAACCGTCGCCGCTGCAGGCTGCGCTCGCACGAATGGCGGCCCGGCACGGCGCGAAATCGCCGCGCTGAGCGCGCCGCCGGCGGCGGCCGGCCAATAAAAAAGCGGCCCGCGTGAGCTGACCCCGTAAAGTTGGACGGTTAAAGGCTAGGCTGCCAAGGGCTGAGTCCTGTATTGCACGGGACTCAGCCCTTTGAGTTTCTGCTTGATGCGTTCGTGGTTGTAGTAACGAATGTATTGCTCTAGGGCATCGCGCAATTGATCCACGCAGGTGAAGCGTTCGAGCCGGAAGCATTCGGATTTGAGCGTGCCGAAGAAGCTTTCCATGGCCGCATTGTCAAGGCAATTGCCCTTGCGCGACATGCTTTGCGTGAGCCCATGATGCTCAAGTGTGCGTCGGTAGGCCGGCATCCGGTACTGCCAACCCTGATCCGAATGCAATAGCGGTTGGTCTCTGGGCCGCAGTACCCGCAGTGCCTTCTTCAGCATGCCATTGACCAATTCGAAGCTGGGTCGTTGTGCGATCTGATGGGCAATGATCTCACCGTTATACAGGTCCAGCACGGGCGACAGGTACAGCTTCTGACCAGCCACGTTGAATTCCGTGACATCCGTGACCCACTTCTGATTGGGTCGCTCGGCTTCAAACTGGCGTGCCAGCAGGTTCGGCGCTGCCAGACCAACTTCGCCTTTCCAGGAACGGTATTTCTTGGGGCGCACCAAGGATCGCAGTTGGAGTTGCTGCATCAGCCGTTGAATTTTCTTGCGGTTGATCAGCCTCCCTGTCTGTCGGATCACTTCCGTGACGCGTCGGTAGCCGTAACGCCCTCGATGGTGATCGTAAATGGTCCGAATCTCCGTCTTGAGACCCGCGTGCCGATCTCCCATCTCCAGTACGTTGAGCTGATAGTAGAACGTGCTGCGTGCCAACTTGGCCACCTTCAGCAAGCTAGCAAGCGGGTGGCAACTCCGCAGTTCCTGGACTATTTGCGCTTTCTCTTTTGCGCTGCTTGCTTCTTCGCCTGCAGCAGCGCATCGAGCTTTTTTAGGTAGGCGATCTCCGCTCGAAGGTATTCGTTCTCTTTGAGCAAATCCTCGCGCGTGCGCGCGTCTGGTGCCTTATCTTCGGTGGGCTTGTCTGGTGGAGTGATGGTCATCTTTCGTGGGCGGCCACGCGAACGGGGCGCTAGGGCATCAAGGCCGCCCTCATCATACAGGCGAGCCCACTTGGTGATGCTTCCGGGCGCTCGTATATCGAACAAGGCCATGACTTGCCGGACCAGAAGATTCTCGTCCCTCATCCGCTGCAAAACTTGCATCTTGAACTGGACGTCGTAGTTGCCGTACTTTCGGCTCAGACCCGCGGCCCCATGTTCGCGGTATGCCGCAACCCACCGCTCCAGCAGTGCGTAATGTATGCCATGGCGCGCGGATAGCGCCTTACATCCAGCTTCCCCGCGCAAATACGCCTCGACTAGTCGCTGCTTGAACTGCTCATCGTACTTCGCCATGAAAAACACCCCAAAGGTCGAACGGATGTCCAACTTTTGGGGTGCAGTTCAGCGGGCCGCTTTTTTATTACCGATGCCGAATGCCGGTCAGGCGAACGCCGTCTGCGCGTCGAACGCGAAGCCGCGCGGAGCGGCCTGCGGATCGTCGAACGTGACGACCTCGTACGCGTCTTCATGCGCGAGCAGCTCGCGCAGCAGCGCGTTGTTCAGCCCGTGGCCCGACTTGTACGCGGTGTACGACGCCAGCAGCGGATGGCCGATCACGTACAGGTCGCCGATCGCGTCGAGCATCTTGTGCTTCACGAACTCGTCGTCGTAGCGCAGCCCGTCGTTGTTCAGGATGCGGTACTCGTCGAGCACGATCGCATTGTCCATGCTGCCGCCGCGCGCCAGGCCGATCTCGCGCAGCATCTCTGCCTCGTGCGCGAAGCCGAACGTGCGCGCACGCGCGATCTCGCGCACGTACGACGTATTCGCGAAATCGACCTCGAGTTCCTGGCCCGTCTTGTCGACTGCCGGGTGCCGGAAATCGATCGAGAACTTCAGCTTGAAGCCGAAATACGGATCGAGACGCGCAAACTTGTCGCCGTCGCGGATTTCGACCGTCTTCTTCACCTTGATGAAGCGCTTCGGCGCGTTCTGCTCCTCGATGCCGGCGGACTGGATCAGGAACACGAAGGTCGCCGCGCTGCCGTCCATGATCGGGATCTCTTCGGCCGTCACGTCGACATACAGGTTATCGATGCCGAGGCCCGCGCACGCGGACATCAGGTGCTCGACCGTCGACACGCGCACGCCATCCTTCTGCAGCACCGACGCGAGCCGCGTGTCGCCGATCGACATCGCCGAGGCGGGAATGTCGACGGGCGTGGGCAGGTCAACGCGCGAGAAAACGATGCCCGTGCCGGGCGCGGCGGGACGGAGCGTGAGCTCGATCTTGCGGCCCGAGTGGACACCAATCCCCACGGTCTTGACGATGGATTTGATGGTGCGCTGCTTCAGCATGGTGGTCTTCGTCTTGATTGAAGATGTCAATCAGGAGTTATATTCGATAGGCGGGATTATAGCGTAATTCCCTATTCAACGCTGTTTGAAACTGCGTATCAATCTGTTTCGGCAGTTTACCCGCGCCGATACGGGACGGGCCGATGCCCGGAACGGAGGCGTTTCCGGTCATCAGCCCGTGTTACAACTGCCCTGAGGCCGGTGCGCAGCGTTGCCGGCAGGCAACGGCGCACCGCACGATCAGGACGTCAACGTCGCGAGAACACTCGCCGCATCGCTCACTTCGAACTTGCCCGGCGCCTCGACGGCCAGCGTCTTGACCACACCGCCGTCAATCACCATCGCGTAACGCAGGGAACGAATTCCCATGCCACGCGCGGACAAATCCTGTGTCAGCCCCAGCGCATGAGTGAAAACCGCGCTGCCGTCCGCCATCATGCGCACCTTGCCCGCGGTGTGCAGATCACGTCCCCATGCGCCCATCACGAATGCGTCGTTGACGGACACGCACCAGATCTCGTCGATACCCACCGAGCGCAGTTGCTCGGCGTGCTCGACATAGCCCGGCACATGCTGCGCCGAGCAGGTCGGTGTGAAAGCGCCCGGCAATCCGAAGATCACCACCCGCTTTCCCGCGACCTGGTCGCGCACGCTGTAGGCGTTCGGCCCCAGCGTGCACCCTTCGCGCGCGTCGTCGATGAATTCGAACAATTGCGCGTCGGGCAGCGCGTCGCCCACTTGAATCATGGCTGGTCCCTCATAGCGATACGGTTTTTCAGCGTGTTGCGGACAGCACGGCCCATCCCGCCCCGCCGAAGCGAAGAGGGCACGTTTCCCGGCCCGGCGTCGTATCCGACGCGGCCTGTCGTGGTCCGTAGCATCCGTCACGCCGGCGATACCGCGGCGATTTCGCCGCGGCTTCGCCTGTGTTTGCGTCAGTCAGCCTGCTTGCGCAGGAAAGCCGGAATGTCGTAGGTGTCGACACCCTTCTCCTGCAGCGCCTGCACGTGCGATGCCGCGGTTTCGCGCGAATTGCGCCACACCGCCGGCGTATCGAGCGCGCCGTAGTCGGCCGTGCTGACGTGATGCGCCGGTGCATAACCGTGCGAGACCGCGCTGACCGGCTGATTGTCCGTACCCGTGCGCAGCAGCGTCATCGGTGCCGACTGCTGCTTCTTCGCCGCACGGCCCAGACCCGTCGCCACGACCGTCACGCGCAGTGCATCGCCCATCGCGTCGTCGTACACCGCACCGAAGATCACCGTGGCATCTTCCGCCGCGTAGCTCTTGATCGTGTTCATCACTTCGCGCGTTTCCGACAGGCGCAGCGAACGGCTCGACGTGATGTTGACCAGCACGCCGCGCGCACCCGACAGATCGACGCCTTCGAGCAGCGGGCTCGCCACGGCCTGTTCCGCCGCGAGGCGTGCGCGATCGACGCCGGCGACCGTCGCCGTGCCCATCATCGCCTTGCCCTGCTCGCCCATCACCGTCTTCACGTCTTCGAAGTCGACGTTCACGAGGCCATCGACGTTGATGATTTCAGCGATGCCTGCGACCGCGTTGTTCAACACGTCGTCCGCGCACTGGAAGCACTTGTCCATCTCGGCGTCGTCGCCCATCACGTCGAACAGCTTGTCGTTCAGCACGACGATCAGCGAGTCGACGTGATCCTCCAGTTGCTGCGAACCTGCTTCAGCGACGCGCATGCGCTTGCCGCCTTCGAACTCGAACGGCTTGCTGACGACACCGACCGTCAGAATGCCCATCTCCTTCGCGATCTGCGCGACCACCGGTGCCGCGCCCGTGCCCGTACCGCCGCCCATGCCGGCCGTAATGAACACCATGTGCGCACCGCGCAGTGCGTCGGCGATGCGCTCACGCGCTTCTTCCGCTGCCGCACGGCCCATTTCCGGCTTCGCACCGGCGCCGAGGCCCGTGTTGCCAAGCTGGATCACCGACGATGCGCGCGAACGCGACAGCGCTTGCGCGTCCGTGTTCATCACGATGAAGTCGACGCCCTGCACGCCGCGGTTGATCATGTGCTGTACGGCATTGCCGCCAGCGCCGCCAACGCCCACCACCTTGATGATGGTGCCGTTGGTTTCGGTTTCCAGCATTTCGAATTCCATGTTGCCTCCGTCAAGAGAATTACTGCTACTCGGCCGTTATTCGGCAGGAGATCGGGCAACCCCCTGTCGCGCGCCAGCCGCCGGCACCGGCGCGAATTTCGATTCGGTTCGTCAGAAGTTGCTCAGGAACCATTCCTTCATCCGCGAGAACACCTGCCCCGCGTTGCCGGACTGCACGGCGACCTTGCGGCCGCGCATGCGCTGAGCGCTGCCTTCGACGAGCAACCCCATCGCCGTCGAGTAGCGCGGATTGCGCACGACGTCGGAGAGGCCGCCTGCATACTCCGGCGCGCCGATGCGCACCGGTTTCAGGAAAATGTCTTCGCCGAGCTCGACCATGCCCGGCATCATCGCGGCACCGCCGGTAATGACCACGCCGGAGCTCAGCAGTTCTTCGTAACCCGACTCGCGCACGACCTGCTGCACGAGCGAGAACAGTTCCTCGACGCGCGGCTCGATCACGGCCGCGAGCGCCTGGCGCGACAGCGTGCGCGGGCCGCGTTCGCCGAGGCCCGGCACTTCGACCATCTCGTCCGGATCGGCGAGCGCCTGCTTCGCGATCCCGTAGCCGACCTTGATGTCTTCCGCATCCGGCGTCGGCGTACGCAGCGCCATCGCGATGTCGCTCGTGATCTGGTCGCCGGCGATCGGAATCACCGCGGTGTGGCGGATCGCGCCTTCGGCGAAGATCGCGATGTCCGTCGTGCCGCCGCCGACGTCGACGAGCACCACGCCGAGATCCTTCTCGTCTTCCGTCAGCACGGCCAGCGACGACGCGAGCGGCTGCAGGATCAGGTCGTTCACTTCAAGACCGCAGCGGCGCACGCACTTGACGATGTTCTGCGCGGCGCTCACCGCGCCCGTCACGATGTGCACCTTCACTTCGAGGCGGATGCCGCTCATCCCGATCGGCTCGCGGACGTCTTCCTGGCCGTCGATGATGAATTCCTGCGTGAGGATGTGCAGCACCTGCTGGTCGGTCGGGATGTTGATCGCCTTCGCGGTCTCGATCACGCGCGCCACGTCGGTCTGCGTGACTTCCTTGTCCTTGATCGCGACCATCCCGCTCGAGTTGAAGCTGCGGATGTGGCTGCCCGCGATCCCCGTGAACACGTTGGTGATCTTGCAGTCGGCCATCAGCTCGGCTTCCTCGAGCGCGCGCTGGATCGACTGCACGGTGGCCTCGATATTGACCACCACGCCTTTCTTCAGACCCTTCGACTCGCTCTGGCCGAGACCGATCACCTCGTAGTGGCCCTCGCCCTTCAGCTCGGCGACGATGGCCACCACCTTCGACGTGCCGATGTCGAGGGAAACCAGCAGATCCTTGTAGTCTTTGCTCATAAAGTGCTCTTGCGTGTGATCTCTCGTTACTTCTTGCGCTTGTCGGTATCGGTCAGGAACCGCATGCCTGCCGCACGAATTGCGAATCCGTTCGGATAACGCAGGTCCGCGTACTCGATGTCGTTGCCCCAGCGCTCCGTGACGGCCGGCCATGCGGCGACAAGGCGCTGGCTCCGGTCATGCAGCGTGTCGCTGTTGCGTTCCTTGCCCAGCTCCACCTGCATGCCGTTCGACAGCTTCACCGTCCACGCGTACCGCGCCGACAGCGTCACTTCTTCCGGCGCCGCCTTCAGCGGCGCAAACCATTTCCCGAAGTCGCGATACCGCGTGACGACTTCCTTCGCACTGCCCTCCGGGCCGTCGAACGCCGGCAGCTCCTGATCCAGCTCGCCCTGGTTCGCGGTGAACAGCTCGCCGTCGACGCTCACGAGCTGGTCGCTGCCCCAGGTCCCGAGCGGTTTGTACTCCTCGAGCGTGACAGCCAGCGCATTCGGCCACACCCGGCGCACGCTCGCATGGCGCACCCAGGGCATCTGCTCGAATGCGGCGCGCGCCGTGTCGAGATCGACGGTAAAGAAATTGCCCTTCAGCCGGCCGACCACGCCCGCGCGCACCGTCGGCGAGTTGATGTGCTCGGTGTCGCCGTCGATCCGGATTTCGCGCAGCGCAAACGTCGGGCGCTGGATCAGCCAGTAGCAGCCGGCCGCCGCCAACACGAGCAGCAGCAGCGCGTACAGCGCGCTGGCGGCAAGGTTGAGTTGGCGAACGTTGTTCCACATACGTCGTTCCGTTCCTGCGTCAGTCGTTGAGCGTGAGCGACAGCACCTTCACGACCAGTTCCGAATAGCTGATGCCGACCGCACGCGCGGCCTTCGGCGGCAGCGAGTGGTCGGTCATCCCGGGGGCCGTGTTCACTTCCAGGAAATACGCATTGCCTGCCGCGTCGAGCATGAAATCCGCGCGGCCCCAGTCGGTGCAGCCGAGCACGTCGAACGCGCGGCGCGCGATGCGCTTCAGTTCCGCTTCCTGTTCGGCCGGCAGGCCGCACGGGATCAGGTACTGCGTATCGTCGGCGACGTACTTCGCGTGGTAGTCGTAGAACTCGCCCGCCGGCACGATCTTGATCAGCGGCAAGTCGAGATCGCCGGCGATGCACGCGGTGTATTCGCCGCCGCCCTCGATGCTCTTCTCGACGATCACGATCTTGTCGTGCGTCGCGGCTTCCTCGAGCGCGGCCGGCAGCGCGTCGGCCGTCTTCACCTTCAGCACCGCGACGCTCGAGCCTTCGCTCGCCGGCTTCACGAACAGCGGCAGGCCGAGCTTCGCGACGATTTCCGGCGCGCGCGCCGCGAGGTCGTCGCCGCGCATCACCGTCTCGAACGGCGGCGTCGGCACGCCCGTCTGCTGCCACACGAGCTTCGTGCGGAACTTGTCGAGACCGAGCGCCGACCCGAGCACGCCGCTGCCCGTGTAGCGGATCCCGTAGAAATCGAGTGCGCCCTGGATCTGGCCGTTCTCGCCGTAGCCGCCGTGCAGCGCGTTGAATGCGCGCACGAAACCCTCGTCCTTCAGCGCCGACAGCGGCCGCTCGGCCGGGTCGAACGGATGCGCATCGACGCCCGCGTCACGCAGGCCCTGCAGCACGAGGCGGCCCGAGGTGAGCGACACCTCGCGCTCGGCGGATTCTCCGCCGAACAACACCGCCACCTTGCCGAAACGTTTCGGATCGATCCCGCTCATGTCATCCCTTCTGTTGCGTGTGTTGGACGACCTTCGCCGGCACGCCGCCGATCGAACCCGCGCCCATCGTGATCACCACGTCGCCGTTCTGCGCGACCTTCGCCAATGCGTCCGGCACGTCGTCGACCGTCGCGACGAACACCGGGTCAACCTTCCCCACCGCGCGCAGCGCGCGCGACAGCGCGTCGCCGTTGGCCGTCGGGATCGCGGCCTCGCCGGCCGCGTAGACTTCCGTCAGCACCAGCGCATCGACCGTCGACAGCACGTTGACGAAATCGTCGAAGCAGTCGCGCGTGCGCGTGTAGCGGTGCGGCTGGAACGCCAGCACGAGGCGGCGGCCCGGGAACGCGCCGCGCGCGGCCGCGATCGTCGCGGCCATCTCGACCGGGTGATGCCCGTAATCGTCGATCAGCGTGTACTGGCCGCCGTCCGCGGTCGGCACGTCGCCGTAACGCTGGAAGCGCCGGCCGACGCCGTTGAATTCCGCCAGCGCCTGCTGGATTGCTTCGTCCGCCACGTCGAGGTCGGTCGCGATCGCGATCGCCGCGAGCGCGTTCTGCACGTTGTGCAGGCCCGGCATGTTCAGCACGACCGCGAGCGGGGCGCGCCCTTCGCGAATCACCGTGAAATACATCCGGCCGTCGCGCGCGTCGATGTCTTCCGCGCGCACCTGCGCGTCGGGCGACAGGCCGTAGCGCACCACCGTCTTCGAGATGAACGGAATGATCTGGCGCACGTTCGGATCGTCGACGCACACGACCGCGCTGCCGTAGAACGGCAGGCGCTGCGTGAATTCGATGAACGCCTGCTTGAGTCGCGCGAAATCATGGCCGTAGGTATCCATGTGGTCGGCGTCGATGTTCGTGATGACTTCGATCACCGGATACAGGTTCAGGAACGACGCGTCCGACTCGTCGGCCTCGGCGACGATGAAATCACCCGTGCCGAGCCGCGCATTCGCGCCGGCGCTGATCAGCCGGCCGCCGATCACGAAGGTCGGATCGAGGCCGCCCGCGGCGAGCACGCTCGCGACGAGGCTCGTCGTCGTGGTCTTGCCGTGCGTGCCGGCGATCGCGATCCCCTGCTTCAGGCGCATCAGTTCCGCGAGCATCACCGCGCGCTGCACGATCGGCACGCGCTTGTGGCGCGCGGCCAGCACTTCCGGGTTGTCCGAGCGCACGGCCGTCGACACGACGACCGCGTTCGCGCCCTCGATATTCGCCGCGTCGTGGCCGATCGCGATCCGTGCGCCGAGCGCCTGGAGACGATCGGTCACCGCGTTGCGCGACAGGTCCGAGCCGCTGACCTCGTAGCCGAGATTGACGAGCACTTCGGCGATGCCGCTCATGCCCGCGCCGCCGATCCCGACGAAATGAATGTGTTTGACGATGTGTTTCATTGCAGTTCTTCCAGGTTCGCGCCGGCCGCCTTCGCGCACACACGCGCGACTTCTTCGGTGGCCTCGGGCTTCGCCAACGCGCGCGAACGTTCCGCCATTTCCGCGAGCGATGCCCGCGACTGGCCGCGCAGCCAGTCGGCAAGCAGTTCCGCCGACAGGTCGCGTTGTTGCACCAGCACGGCCGCGCCCGCATCGGCAAGGAACGCGGCATTGGTCGTCTGGTGATCGTCGACCGCGTACGGGAACGGCACGAACAGCGCCGCCACGCCCACCGCCGCGATCTCCGACACCGTCATCGCACCCGACCGGCAGATCACGAGATCCGCCGCCGCATACGCGGCCGCCATGTCGTCGATGAACGGCACGAGCCGTGCGTCTTCGCCGGCCGCGAAACCGGCCGCTTCATAATTCGCCTTCAGTGCGTCGATGTGCTTCGCGCCGGCCTGGTGCACGACGCGCGGGCGTTCGCCCGGCGCCAGCATCGCCAGCGCGCGCGGCACGACTTCGTTCAATGCGGCCGCACCGAGGCTGCCGCCGACGACCAGCACGTTCAGCGGGCCGCTGCGCGATGCATAGCGTGCTTTGGGCGGTTCCGTGCGCGCAAGTTCCACACGAATCGGATTGCCCGTCCATTCCGCGTGCGGCAGCGCGCCGGGGAACGCGACGAGCACGCGTTTCGCGAGTTTCGCGAGCACCTTGTTCGTCAGGCCCGCGATCGAATTCTGTTCATGCAGCACGAGCGGGCGCCCCGACAGCGCGGTCATCACGCCCGCCGGGAACGTGATGTAGCCGCCCATCCCGAGCACGACGTCCGGCCGCACGCGGCGCAACGCGCCGAGGCTCTGCCAGCACGCGCGCAGCAGGTTGAGCGGCAGCGTCAGCTTGGTCTTCAGGCCCTTGCCGCGCAGCCCGCCGAACCGCACATACTCCATCGGAATGCCGTGCTTCGGTACGAGCGTCGCTTCCATCCCGGCCGGATTGCCGAGCCACACGACGCGCCAGCCCGCCGCTTCCATCCGGTGCGCGACCGCGAGCCCCGGGAACACGTGGCCCCCGGTGCCGCCTGCCATCACCATCAGCGTGCGTCGCGACGCGGTCATACCTTCCCTCCGCGCATCAACAAGAATGAACGAGCGTTTTGGCTACGGCCGCTGCGCTTAACTTCGCACGCTTCGCGCACGAAGTTAGCCTTCGCCGAAATCGCGTACTGACGCGGGGAGGTCATACCTTCCCTCCCCGCATCAGCACGCGATTTTCATAGTCCACCCGCAGCAGCACCGCAAGAGCGACACAGTTCAGCAGAATGCCGGAGCCACCGTAGCTCACGAGCGGCAGCGTCAGGCCCTTGGTCGGCAGCAGCCCGAGGTTCACGCCCATGTTGATGAATGTCTGCGCGCCGAACCAGATGCCGATGCCCTTCGCCATCAGGCCCGCGAACGTGCGATCGAGCGCGAGCGCCTGGCGGCCGATCTCGAACGCGCGGCGCACGATCCAGTAGAACAGCAGGATCACGACCAGCACGCCGACGAAGCCGAGTTCCTCGCCGATCACGGCGAGGATGAAGTCGGTATGCGCCTCCGGCAGGTAGTTCAGCTTCTCGACGCTGCCGCCGAGACCGACGCCGAACCATTCGCCGCGACCGAATGCGATCAGCGAGTGCGTGAGCTGGTAGGCCTTGCCCTGCGCGTAGCGTTCGTCCCACGGATCGAGATACGCGAAGATCCGCTCGCGACGCCACGGCGACAGCCATACCAGCATCGTGAACGTGCCGACCGCCGTCGCGACGAGGCCGCCGAACAGCTTGCCGTTCACGCCGCCCAGGAACAGCACGCCCATCGCGATCGCGGCGACCACCATGAACGCGCCCATGTCGGGCTCGAGCAGCAGCAGCGCGCCGACCAGGCCGACCGCGAACGCCATCGGCAGGAAGCCCTTCGCGAAGCTCTGCATGTATTCCTGCTTGCGCACCGTGTAGTTCGCCGCGTAGATCGTCACGGCGAGCTTCATGATTTCCGACGGCTGCATGTTGGTGATGCCGAGCGGAATCCAGCGGCGCGCACCGTTCACGCCCTTGCCAACGTGCGGGATCAGCACGATCACGAGGCTGACGAGTGCAATCAGGAAGAGATGCGGCGCGTACTTGTCCCACGTCGACACCGGCACGCGAAACGCGACCACCGCCGCGATGAACGCGACGACGAGCGACACGCAGTGGCGCATCAGGAACGCGTAATCGTGATACGACGCGTATTTCGGCGAATCGGGCATCGCGATCGACGCCGAATACACCATCACGACGCCGAGCCCAAGCAGCGCGATCGCCACCCACAGCAGCGAATAGTCGAAGTCGAGCATCCGCGAACGGCTCGGGCGCACGCCGTTGACGACGCTCGCGAGGCCGCCCGTCGCGGCGCGCGTGGCCGACGAGACGCGGCCGCCCGCGGCATTGCCGCCGGCATCGCGCCGGTCGTTGAAACGGGAGACGATGCGATCGGACCAGCTCATGGCGTCGCTCCTTTGTCGATGGCGATTTCGTCGACCGCAGCGCGGAATACATCCGCGCGATGGGCGTAGTTCCTGAACATGTCGAGGCTCGCACACGCGGGCGACAGCAGCACCGCGTCGCCCGGCTCCGCCAGGTCGGCCGCCGCGTGCACCGCGCCTTCGAGCGTCGCGTGGTCGGCGAGCGGCACGCCCGTTTCGGCGAGCGTGTCGCGGATCGCCGGCGCGTCGCGGCCGATCAGCATCACCGCGCGGCACCAGCGTGCGACCGGCGCGACCAGCGGCGCGAAATCCTGCCCCTTGCCGTCGCCGCCCGCGATCAGCACGATCTTCTGCGCGAGCCCGTCGAGCGCGGCAACCGTCGCGCCGACGTTCGTGCCCTTGCTGTCGTCGACGTAGTCCACGTCGTCGATCGTCGCGATCACTTCGACGCGATGCGCTTCGCCGCGGTATTCGCGCAGCGCGTGCAGCAACGGTGCGGCCGGCAGGTCGATCGCACGCGCGAGCGCGAATGCGGCCAGCGCATTCGCCGCGTTGTGCAGCCCGCGAATCCGCAGCGCGTCGGCCGGCATCAGGCGCTTCTGCCCGATGTCGGGCGTATGCGCGGCGTCGCGCTTGCGCCGGCGGGTCGTCGCCACTTCATCCGGCGCGTCGCGATCGACGGCTTCCACCAACCATGCGATGCCGTTGTCGCGGGACAGGCCGTAGTCGCCGTCCTGCGCCGGTTCGTTCAGGCCGAACGTGACCGTGCGCGGTGCGTCGGCCGCACCCGCGGCTGGCGCGAACTTCATCACGGCGGCATCGTCGCGGTTCAGCACGCGCGTCGTCGTTGCGCCGAAGATCCGGCCCTTTGCCTTCGCGTATGCATCGAAGCTGCCGTGCCAGTCGAGGTGGTCCTGCGTGATGTTCAGGATCGCGGCTGCATCGGGCGCGAACGTGCGCGCGGTCTCGAGCTGGAAGCTCGACAGTTCGAGCACCCACACGTCGGGCAGCGCCGTTTCGTCGATCGCGCCCGCGAGCCGGTCGAGCATCGCGGGGCTGATGTTGCCCGCGACCGCGACCTTCTTGCCCGCGCGCTGGCACAGCAGGCCCGTGAGGCTCGTCGTCGTGGTCTTGCCGTTGGTGCCCGTGATCGCAAGCACCTTCGGCTGGTAGCCGCTCGTGCCGAGCGCGCGCAGCGCCTGCGCGAAGAATTCCAGTTCGCCCCACACCGCGATCCCGCGCTCGTTCGCGGCCGCGACCAGCGCCGCGAGCGCCGGTTCGAGCGGCGACAGCCCGGGGCTCAGCCCGACGATCTCGACACCGCCGTCGAGCAGCGCGGGCGCGAACGCCCCGCCGACGAATTCCGCATCGATGCCTTCGGCCTGCAGCGCGGCAAGGTTGGGCGGCGCCTCGCGGGTATCAGCAATGCGCAGCCGGCACCCGTGCCTCGCGCACCATCGCGCGATCGCGAGACCCGATTCCCCGAGCCCCAGTACGAGTACCATCGGCCGTTGCCGATCTCCAAACATCTCGCCAGACATCCTTGTTACCTTTCCTTTACCGCAGCTTGAGGGTGGTCAGACCGAACAGGCACAGCATCAGCGTGATGATCCAGAAACGCACCACCACCTGCGTTTCCTTCCAGCCGGACAATTCGAAATGGTGATGCAGCGGCGCCATCTTCAGCAGACGTCGCCCTTCGCCGTAACGCTTTTTCGTGTACTTGAACCACGAAACCTGCAGCATCACCGACAGCGTCTCCGCGACGAAGATGCCGCCCATGATGAACAGCACGATTTCCTGGCGCACGATCACCGCGACCGTGCCGAGCGCGCCGCCGAGCGCCAGCGCGCCGACGTCGCCCATGAACACCTGCGCGGGGTGCGTGTTGTACCAGAGGAACGCGAGCCCTGCCCCGCCCATCGCGGAGCAGAAGATCAGCAGTTCGCCCGCGCCCGGGATGTGCGGGAACAGCAGGTATTTTGAGTACACCGCACTGCCCATCACGTACGCGAACACACCCAGCGACGCGCCGACCAGCACCACCGGCATGATCACGAGGCCGTCGAGGCCGTCGGTCAGGTTCACCGCGTTGCTCGCGCCGACGATCACGAAGTAGGTCAGCACGATGAAGCCCCATACGCCGAGCGGGTAGCTGATCGACTTCAGGAACGGCAGCATCAGGTCGGCACGTGCCGGCAGCCCCATCGACAGGCCGCTGCGCACCCACGCCATGAACAGGTCGAACACGCGCACGTTGTTCGCCTCGGACACGCTGAAGGCGAGGTAGACGGCCGCGAACAGCCCGATCACCGACTGCCAGAAATACTTCTCGCGCGACGACATCCCGCGCGGGTCCTTGTGGACGACCTTGCGGTAGTCGTCGACCCAGCCGATCACGCCGAAACCGAACGTGACGAGCATCACGATCCAGATGAAACGGTTCGTCAGGTCGCCCCACAGCAACGTCGCGACCGCGATGCCGATCAGGATCAGCACGCCGCCCATCGTCGGCGTGCCCGACTTGACGAGGTGCGTCTGCGGACCGTCCTTGCGAACGGCCTGCCCGACCTTCATTTGCGTCAGCTTGCGGATCACCCACGGTCCGCACACGAGCCCGATCCCGAGCGCGGTGATGGTGGCCATCACCGCCCGGAACGTGAGGTACGTGAACAAGCGCAAAAAGCTTGCGTCACCTTGCAGCCATTGCGCCAGCGCCAGCAGCATGCTTCCTTCCTTCTACTCAGTGTGCAGCGGGCGCCGTGCCCGCTGCGGGTTGGTTCGTCAGCGCGTCGACCACGCGCTCCATCTTCATGTACCGCGAGCCCTTCACGAGCACCGTCGCCTGCGCGCCGTAGCCCGCAGCGAGCAGCGCCGCCACGAGCGAATCGACGTCGCCGAAATGGCGAGCCGCGTCGCCGTATGCGGTGCACGCATCGCGCGATGCGTCGCCGAGCGCGAACAGCGCGTCGATTCCGCGCTCGCGCGCATACGCGCCGATCTCGCGATGGAACGCCGGCCCTTCGTCGCCGACCTCGCCCATGTCGCCGATCACCAGCACGCGCGGCGCCGGTTGCGCGGCGAGCACATCGATCGCGGCCCGCATCGAATCGGGATTCGCGTTGTACGTATCGTCGACGACCGTCGCGCCCGCGAGACTGCCGGCGCTCGCCTGCTTCACCTGCAGCCGGCCCTTGACCGGCTCGAACGATTCGAGGCCCTGCCTGATCGCCGACAGCGCAACGCCGGCGCCCAGCGCCGCGGCCGTCGCGGCCAGCGCGTTGCGCGCGTTGTGCTCGCCGAGCGCGCGCAGCCGCACCGTGACGGCGCCGGCCGGCGTGTCGATCGCGAGCTCACCGCCGTGAAGGCGGCCCGTGACCTGCGCGTCGTTCTGCCGTTCGGCATCGTGCAACGCGAAATCGAGAATCCGGTTGCCGGTTGCCGCGACGCGCCAGATACCCGCATACGCATCGTCGGCCGGGAACACCGCGACGCAGTCCGGCGGCAGCGCGTGGATCACGGCCGCGTGTTCGAGCGCGACCGCTTCGACCGTCGCCATGAATTCCTGGTGCTCGCGCTGCGCGTTGTTGACGAGCGCGACCGTCGGCGCCGTGAGACGCGCGAGGATTTCGGTCTCGCCCGGGTGATTCATGCCGAGTTCGATCACCGCGAGACGATGCGCGGCCGACAGGCGCAGCAGCGTCAGCGGCAGGCCGACATCGTTGTTCAGGTTGCCGGCCGTCGCGAGCCGCGCGTCGGCGCCGACCGCCGCCGCGAAGATCGACGCGATCATTTCCTTGACGGTCGTCTTGCCGTTGCTGCCCGTCACCGCGACGAGCGGCAGCGGGAATCGCTTGCGCCAGCCGTGTGCGAGCGCGCCGAGCGCGGCACGCGTTTCGCCGCCCTCGATCGCCGGCAGCGCGACACCCGCCGGCAGGTGCGCGACGAGCGCCGCGGCAGCACCACGCGCGGCGACGTCGCCGAGGAAGTCGTGCGCATCGAAGCGCTCGCCTTTCAGCGCGACGAACAGGTCGCCCGGGCCGACCGTGCGGCTGTCCGTCGACACGCGGTCGAACGTGACGCCCGCATCACCGTGGACGGTTGCGCCGGGAATCAGGCGGGCGGCCTCGCCGAGACTGAGCATCGTCATTCGCCGCCTCCCTTGCCGTGCGTCGCACGCGCCGCAAGCGCGAGCCGTGCGTGATCCTGGTCGGAGAACGTGCGCTTCTTGCCCATGATTTCCTGCGTTGCCTCGTGGCCCTTGCCGGCCAGCACGACGACATCCTCGCGTGCGGCACCGCGCACGGCCTGCAGGATCGCGCTCGCGCGATCCTCGATCCGGCGTGCGCGATCGGGCGCGGTCATGCCGGCGACGATCTGGTCGATGATGCGCTGCGGATCTTCGCTGCGCGGGTTGTCGCTCGTGACGACGGTTTCATCGGCGAGCCGTTCCGCGATCGCGCCCATCAGCGGCCGCTTCGTCGCATCGCGATCGCCGCCGCAGCCGAACATGCAGACGAGCCGACCGCCGCGCGCCGCGGTGATCGGGCGCAGCGCGTCGAGCGTCTTTTCGAGCGCGTCGGGCGTGTGCGCGTAGTCGATCACGACGAGCGGTTCGTCGTTCTGCAGCCGGCCGCCGAGCCGCTGCATCCGGCCGTTGACCGACTCGAGCCGCGCGATCTCGGCAATCGCCGCGTCGAACGGCACGTCGGCCGCGAGCAGCGAGCCGAGCACGGCGAGCAGGTTGCTGACGTTGAACGTGCCGAGCGTGCCGACTTCGACGTCGGCGTCGCCCCACGACGAACGCAGGCGGAATGCCGTGCCGGTCGCGGTGGCGCGCACGTCGAGCGCGACCAGTTCGCGATCGGCGTCGGGTGCCTGCGCGTCGCCGATCCCGTACGCGATGGTGCGCACGCGACCGGCCAGTTTCTCGAGCAGGCGCTGGCCAGCCGCGTCGTCGCGGTTGACGACCGCGGTGCGCAGGCCACGCCATGCGAACAGCTTCGCCTTCGCGGCCTCGTATGCGTCGAACGTGCCGTGATAGTCGAGGTGATCCTGCGTGAGGTTCGTAAACACCGCGATGTCGAATGCCGTCCCGTTCACGCGCCCCTGATGCAGCGCGTGCGACGACACCTCCATCGCCACGGCCTTCGCGCCCGCGTCGCGCAACTTCGCGAGACTGCGCTGCAGTTGCGGCGCGTCGGGGGTCGTGAAGCCCGTCGGCACGAGCTGGCCGGGCATCCCGCTGCCGAGCGTGCCGATCACCGCGCACGGCTGGTGCAGCGCCGTCAGCGCGGTGGCGATCCATTGCGTGCACGAAGTCTTGCCGTTCGTGCCGGTTACGCCCACCGCGAGCAGGCTGTCGCTCGGATCGCCGTACCAGCCGCTGGCGATCTCGCCGGCGAGCTGGTCGAGCGCCGGCACCGCGAGCGCGACGGGCACGGCCGGCGCGGCGGCCAGCCCTTCCGGTTGATACAGCACGGCAACCGCACCGCGTGCGACGGCATCGGCGATGAACGCGCGGTTATCCGCCCCGTCGACCGCATACGCAAGAAACACGTCGCCGGCCTTGAGGCTGCGCGTGTCGGCATGCAGTTGCGCTGCGGGGGTCACATGCTGACGCAGCCACGCAAGCGCGGCTGCGATCTGCTGATGCGCCGGATGGGAACTGCGGGCGGCGCTCATCGAACAACTCCTGGTGAATTACGCGTCGTGCTGGACACGATCATATGCTTCGCACCGCCACCTGCGGCCAGCTTTTGCGGCCCCGATGCGGCGGGTGCTGCCGGCGAATCGTCAGACACGACGAGCTGCTTGATCGGCATGTTCGGCGGCACGTTCAGCGCGCGCATCGTGTCGCCGGCGATCGCAGAGAATACGGGGCCCGACACCGCGCCACCGAAGTGGCTGCCGGCGGTCGGCTCGTCGACCGACACGGCGATGACGACGCGCGGATTCGGCATCGGCGCCATCCCGACGAACGATGCGCGGTACTTGCGCGTGTAGCCATGGCCTTCATGCTTGTACGCGGTACCGCTCTTGCCGCCGACGCGATAGCCCGGCACGGCCGCATCCGGCGACGTGCCGCCCGGCGAGACCACCGTCTCGAGCATCGCGCGCACTTCGCGCGCGGTGGTCGGGTTGAACACCTGCGTGCCCGTCACCTGCTGATTGGGGTCGGTCTTGAAAATGGTCACCGGCATCAGCTCGCCGTCGTGCGCGATCGCCGTGTACGCACGGGCGAGCTGGAACAGCGACACCGACAGGCCATAGCCGTACGACATCGTCGCCTGCTCGATGCGGCGCCAGCTCTTCCACGGCCGCAGGCGGCCGGCCACCGCGCCCGGGAAACCGACCTTCGGCGCCTGGCCGAGGCCGATGCTCGTATACATATTCCACATTTCCTCGGGCCGCATCGTCATCGCGATCTTCGTCGCGCCGATGTTGCTCGATTTCTGGATCACGCCGCCGACCGTCAGCGTGCCGAAGCCCGCGTCGTCGGTGATCGGCGCGCCGTCGAGCACGAAATGCCCGTTGCCCGTCTCGACGAGCGTGTTCGGCGTCACGCGATGCAGATCGAGCGCGAGCGACACCGTGAACGGCTTCATGATCGAACCCGGCTCGAACACGTCGGTCATGATCCGGTTGCGCAACTGCTCGCCCGTCATGCGCGAGCGGTCGTTCGGGTTGTACGTCGGGTAGTTGACGAGCGCGAGCACCTCGCCGGTACGCACGTCGACGACCATCGCCGCACCGGCCTTCGCCTTGAACTTGTCGACGGCGGCCTTCAGGTTCGCGTACGCGATGTACTGGATCTTGCTGTCGATCGACAGATCGACGTCGGTTCCGTTGTGCGGCGGGATCTGCTCGGCGACGTCCTCGACGATGTGCCCCATCCGGTCCTTGATCACGCGACGCACGCCCGACGTGCCGGACAGCATCTTCTGGTCGCCGAGTTCGACGCCCTCCTGTCCTTCGTCCTCGACGTTCGTGAAGCCGATCAGGTGAGCGGTGATCTCGCCTTCCGGATAAAAGCGCTTGTATTCGTTGCGCTGGTAGACGCCCGGGATGTCGAGTGCGGCGACCTTGTCCGCGACGTCGATCGGCACCTGGCGCTTCACGTAGACGAAACCCTTGTCTTCCGACAGCTTCACGCGCAGTTCCTTCGGCGTCATGCCGAGGAGCTTGCCGAGCTGGTTGACCTTGTCGGCGTCGAGATCGTCCGGCACGGCGTCGGGAATCGCCCAGATCGCGCGCACGGGCAGGCTCGTCGCGAGCACGAGCCCGTTACGGTCGAGGATCTTGCCGCGCGTCGCGGGCAGCTCGATCGTGCGCTGGTAGCGGCTCTCGCCCTGCTTCTGGTAGAACGCGTTGCCGGGCCCCTGGATCCAGAACGCCCGCGCGGCCAGCGCGACGAACGCCATGAACAGCATGAACACGACGAACTTCGAGCGCCACATCGGCAGATGCACGCCCAGCACGGGGCTCGACGAGAATTTCACGTTCTGGCGCTTCGGGGACGGCTTCATTGCGCGCCCCCCTTGCCCTTGCCGGTCGTATCGGCCGAAGCCGGGATCGGCGCGTCGATCGCCTTCGCGGCGCCCGGCGCCAGCGTCAGGTATTGCGTGCGGCCGGTCGTGATCGCCTGCATCTTCAGCGAATCGTTCGCGAGCTGCTCGATGCGCGACGTCTTGGACAGCGCGCTCTGCTGATATTGAAGCTGCGCGTAGTCCTGCTGGAGCTGATGCTCCTGCGACTGCGCACGCTGCAACTGGATGAAGATCTGGCGCTGCTGGTTGGTCGAGTTGACGACCGACAGCGCGCAACCCATCACGATGATCAGCAGGAAGATGTTGAAGCGGCTCATGGCGTGACGCGCTCCGCAATGCGCATCACGGCGGACCGGGCGCGCGGATTCGCGGCGACTTCCGCTTCACTCGGAAACTGGCGGCTGATGATCTTGAGCGGCGGGCTCGGGAGGTCGACGGCACGGATCGGCAGGCGACGATCGACCGCAGGCGCACTCGCGTGCGCCTGCATGAATCGCTTGACGATCCGGTCCTCGAGTGAATGAAAGCTGATGACCACCAGCCGCCCCCCTTGCTCCAGCAACGACAGTGCCGCGTCTAGTACGACTTGCAGGTCCGCAAGCTCTTGATTGACGTGAATCCGTATAGCCTGAAAGGTGCGGGTTGCCGGATCCTTGCCCTTCTCACGGGTTTTGACGACGTGACCCACGATTTGGGCAAGCTCGCCCGTGGTGTCGAGAGGCCCAAGACGGTCGGACTCTGCCCGGCGAGCAACAAGCGCCTTTGCAATCTGAAAAGCAAACCGTTCTTCCCCATAATCTCGTATCACCTCCGTCAATTCCTGCACCGAAACCCGCGCGAGCCATTCGGCCGCCGACTCGCCGCGCGTCGGATCCATTCGCATGTCCAGCGGACCATCGGCGCGGAAGCTGAAGCCGCGCGCCGGATCGTCCACCTGCGGCGAGGACACGCCCAGGTCAAGCAACACACCCGACACCTTCTCGACGCCGCGCGCCGCAAGCGCGTCGCGCATCGATGCAAAGCTGTCATGCACGATCGAGAAGCGCGCATCCTCGATGCCCTGCGCCGTCTCGATCGCTCTCGGATCCTTGTCGAACGCGATCAGCCGCCCGTCCGCCGCCAGCCGCGCGAGCACCGCACGGCTGTGACCGCCGCGCCCGAACGTACCGTCGACATAAATGCCGTCCGGGCGCGTCACGAGCGACGCGACCGCCTCGTCCAACAGCACTGTCCGATGCTGCAATTCGTTTCCCATCGCGGGCGTCTCCGTCACCGCAATCAGAACGTGAAATTCTTCAGCGCGTCGGGCATGCCCTGCGCCATCGCTGCCTGCTCCTTCGCGTTGTAGGTCTGCGAATCCCACAGCTCGAAGTGACTACCCATTCCCAACAACATGACTTCCTTTTCCAGTCCGGCCGCCATACGCAGCTCGGGCGATACAAGAATCCGGCCCGCGCTGTCGAGATCGACGTCCATCGCATTGCCGAGAAAAATCCGCCGCCACCAGTGCGCGTCCATCGGCAACGCGGCGATCTTGGCGCGGAACACTTCCCATTCGGGGCGCGGAAACAGCAACAGGCAGCCGTCCGGGTGCTTGGTCACAGTCACCCGTCCTTCTGCCTGTCCTTGCAGCGCTTCGCGATAGCGAGCCGGCACCGACATCCGCCCTTTCGCATCGAGCGTCAGCGCCGACGCCCCTTGGAACACTTTCCGCTCTCCCGTTCAGGGCACCGAAGCACCCGCTCAATGCTGAGAATTTAGCCGGAACAGCCTGCTAAATCACACAAAAATACACTTTCTCACACTGTCTCCCACTTTAGAGGAAGGGTGTGGCACGGTCAAGGGAGCGGCCCGCTTTTTTGACGAATTTTGTTAGTTAGAACAAGGACTTACGCGCACATGCTCATGCGGCCCCTCATTCCAAAAACCGTTATAAATGAATGAGCTAGTGCAACTTGTGAAGGTGATACGTGAGAAAGATGGGCCAGACACGCGTGAGGACGGGGCTTTCGGGGGCGGGAAAACGAGGAGTAAGCGGGCGGTATCGGGGGCGGTGAACCGGGGCGACGTCGCGCGTCGCCCGGTGCGAATCTCAGAGATAGTACGCAGTGCTCGTCATGACTTTCGACGCGGCGCGCATCAGCATCCGCGCGGGCAGCGGCAGCTCGATCCCGCCGGCGTCGGTCGCGGCCTTGCCGTGCTTCACTTCGTCGATGCGCATCTGGTCGACGATCGCACGCGACGCGGTGTCGGTCTCCGGAAGCTCGGACATGTGGCCTTCGAGATGACTCTCGACCTGCCGCTCCGTCTCGGCCATGAAGCCGAGGCTGACCTTGTCGCCGAGCGTGCCGGCCGCCACGCCGATCGCGAGCGCGCCGGCGTACCACAGCGGGTTCAGCAGGCTCGGGCGCGAGTCGAGCTCCTTCAGGCGATGCGCGGTCCACGCGAGGTGGTCCTCCTCCTCGCGCGCAGCCTCCTCGAACATTGCCTTCGCCGACGCCGTGCGCGCGGTGAGCTTCTGCGCCTGGTAGAGCGCCTGCGCGCAGACCTCGCCGACGTGGTTCACGCGCATCAGCCCGGCGGCATGCGAGCGCTCCGCAGGCGTCAGTTCGACGGCCGGCGCCTCGGCCGGCACGGGCACCGGGCGGCTCATCCGGCTAATGCCGGTCAGCGATCGCAGGCCGCGATCGAATTCGCTGATCAGTTCATCCAACACCATCCTGTTCTCCTGGCTGCGTGTGCTGCCGCGAGCGGCAAGGGCACGAGTCCGCTGCGTAACCGACTTGATTATTCAGCGGAAATTGCGGTTAACCCGTGATTTTAACCATTGTTGCATAAAGGAAACATGGCGGCCTTGCGCTACGCCATTTCGCTTTGTGGCAAAAAACGGTTTTGCTACATTACGTCCGACTTCTTGCGAAGTTGATGGGGCCCGTCAACAGAACATAACTATCCGCCCCGCCAAAAAAATTCAGTGATTCTTGGAGATCCGTTAATGAAAAAGTCGCTTCTCGCGCTCGTCGCGCTGGGCGCGTTCGCTGGCGCTGCCCATGCGCAAAGCAGCGTGACGCTTTACGGCATCATCGATGAAGGCCTGCTCTTCAACAACAACGCGGGCGGCAAGCATCTGTACAGCATGGCCAGCGGCGTGATGCAAGGCAGCCGCTTCGGCATGCGCGGCACCGAAGATCTCGGTGGCGGCCTGAAGGCGATCTTCACCCTCGAAAACGGTTTCGACGTGAACAGCGGCAAGCTCGGCCAGGGCGGCCTGATGTTCGGCCGTCAGGCTTACGTCGGCCTTTCGAGCCAGTACGGTACGGTCACGCTGGGTCGTCAATACGACTCCGTCGTCGACTTCGTCGGCCCGCTCGAGGCAGGCGACCAGTGGGGCGGCTACATCGCCGCTCACCCGGGCGACCTCGACAACTTCAACAACGCGTACCGCGTGAACAACGCAGTCAAGTTCACGAGCCAGACCTACGGCGGCTTCTCGTTCGGCGGCCTGTACAGCTTCGGCGGTCAAGCCGGCCAGTTCTCGAAGAACCAGGTCTGGTCGCTCGGCGCAGGCTACAACAACGGCCCGCTGGTCTTGGGCGTCGGCTACTTGAACGCACGCACGCCGAACCAGTTCGGCGGCATGTTCAACAACGGTTCCGCGTCTTCGTCGGTCTCGTCGCCGGTCTACGGCACGTACGCGAACAACGCGAACACGTACCAGGTCATCGGTGCGGGCGGCGCATACACGTTCGGCGCAGCGACGATCGGCGCGACGTACTCGAACACGAAGTTCAAGGGCTTCTCGGCCGGTCCGTTCGTGAACCAAAGCGCGACGTTCAACAACGGCGAACTCAACTTCAAGTATCAGTTGACTCCGGCGTTGATTCTCGGTGCTGCGTACGACTACACGCAAGGCAGCAAGATCAACGGCAGCTCGGCAGCCAAGTACCACCAGGGCTCGCTGGGCGTCGACTACTTCCTGTCGAAGCGCACCGACGTCTACGCGATCGGCGTGTACCAGCACGCATCGGGCAACGTGCTCGACGCGAACGGCAACGTCATCCAGGCAACGGCAGCGATCAACGGTCTCGCTGGTTCGAGCACCAGCAACCAGGTCGCAGCACGCGTCGGCATCCGTCACAAGTTCTAATCAGCTTGCCTGACAAGCCGCAGTACATTGAAGGCGCCTTCGGGCGCCTTTTTCTTTTCCGGTGCGGCAGCAGGGCCCCGCGCGCGGCGGCTCGGACGGTCGCGTTGCACGCGTCGCGGTGCTCCGCGCCCGTCCGTTGCGTCGAAACGCACGGCCGGCCGCCCTCCCCCTCGGGAACCCTCCGCTTCCGATCGGCGCCGCAAACAAAAAAGCCCGGCACGAGCCGGGCTTTTTTCGTTCGACCGCGCGTTCCGACGCGCCGTTACGCGCGTCCGTCGCGCAGCTCGCGCCGCAGGATCTTGCCGACGTTCGTTTTCGGCAGCTCCGTGCGGAATTCGACCAGCTTCGGGCGCTTGTACCCGGTGAGCCGCTCCTTGCAGTACGCCAGAATGTCCTTGTCGGTGAGCGCCGGGTCCTTCTTCACGATGAACAGCTTCACGGCTTCGCCGGAATGCTCGTCCGGCACGCCGACCGCCGCCACCTCGAACACGCCCGGATGCGACGCCACGACGTCCTCGACTTCGTTCGGATACACGTTGAAGCCGGATACGAGAATCATGTCCTTCTTCCGGTCGACGATCTTCACGTAACCGCGCGCATCCATCACGCCGACGTCACCCGTCTTGAAGAAGCCGTCCGGGAACATGACCTTCGCGGTCTCGTCCGGCCGGTTCCAGTAGCCGGCCATCACCTGCGGCCCGCGGATGCAGATCTCGCCGGGCTCGCCGAGCGCAACGTCGTTGCCGGCGTCGTCGCGGATCGCTACTTCCGTCGACGGTAGCGGCAGGCCGATCGTCCCGCTGTATTCGGTCGCCGTCACCGGGTTGCAGGTCGCCACCGGCGACGTTTCGGACAGCCCGTAGCCTTCGATGATCGCGGTATGGGTCTTTTCATACCAGCGCTTCGCGACACCTTCCTGGATCGCCATGCCGCCGCCGTTGGCGATCACGAGCTTCGACAGGTCGAGCTGGTTGAATTCGGGATGGTTCAGCAGCGCGTTGTACAGCGTATTGACCGCCGGAATCGTCGAGATCTGGTAGCCCTTCAGTTCCTTGATCATGCCGGCGATGTCGCGCGGATTCGGGATCAGGATGCCCATCCCGCCCGTGCGCATCGTCAGGAAGCCGCAGACGGTCAGCGCGAACACGTGATACAGCGGCAACGCGACAACCGTCACGAACTGTTTCACCTCCGGGTACTTCTCATGCGCCGGATGGTGCCAGGCGCCGGCCTGCAGCACGTTCGACACGATGTTCCGGTGCAGCAGCGTCGCGCCCTTCGCCACGCCGGTCGTACCGCCCGTGTATTGCAGGAACGCGGCGTCGTCGGGGCCGATCTTCAGCGGCTTGAACGCCTGCCGCGCGCCTTCCGACAGCGCGGCCTTGAAGCGCGTGAACGACGGAAGCTGCCACGCGGGCACCATCTTCTTCACGTTGCGCACGACGTAATTGACGAGCCATCCCTTGATGCCCAGCAGGTCGCCCATCGACGCGACGACGACATGCTTGACGGCCGTATTGGCGATGACGGCCTGCAGCGTCGACGCGAAATTCTCGAGGATGACGATCGCCTCCGCACCGCTGTCCTTCAGTTGATGCTCGAGCTCGCGCGGCGTGTAGAGCGGATTGACGTTGACGACGGTGTAGCCGGCGCGTAGTACCGCGGCAATCGCCACGGGGTACTGCAGCACGTTCGGCATCATGATCGCGACACGCGCGCCGCGCGCGAGGCCACGGGATTGCAGCCACGCACCGAACTGGCGCGACAGCGTGTCGAGTTCGCCGTAGGTGATGCCCTTGCCCATGCAGACGAACGCCGTGCGGTCGCGATACTGCCGGAAGCTTTCGTCGAGCAGGTCAGGGACAGAGGGGTAAGGAGACGCGTCAATTTCGGCTGGAACGCCGGGTGGGTACGATTTCAGCCAAATTTTTTCCATACCGCGCGTCTCCTCACAGATTTTCGAATGGTCGTGCTAAAACGCATCGTAACGGCTCGCCCGTCCCGATACAACAGGGTTAGATGTCCACTTCGAACTTCCGTCGAAATTCGTCTGATCATACGGGGGTATTCGATCAAATCCGCTCAACTTCGACAAGGCAATCGTAAAACGTCGCCGAATTGCCGAGATCGGTCAGCGCCTGGCTCGTCACCTCGTTCGCATTCCTGCCGTCCGGCGACAGCTTCTTCCACCAGATCGACAGCCCGACAACGAGCCCCGCGCGAGCGCGATCGGTAACTCTCGCGAGCGCCTGCATCGATCCGCGGTCGTTGAAGATGCGGACGACGTCGCCCTCCTCAATGCCGCGCGCTTCGGCGTCGGACGGGTGGATGTCGAGATGCGGCTCGCCTTCCGTCGTACGCAGGCTGTCGACGTTCACGAACGTGCTGTTCAGGAAGTGACGGGCTGGCGGCGAAATCATCGCGAGCGGATAGCGTGCAGCAAGCTCGGGCGCGGCCTCGGCTGATTCGAACGGCGGCAGGTAGTCGGGAACGGGGTCCATGCCCATCTGCTCGAGCCGTGCGCTGTAAAACTCGCACTTGCCGGACGGCGTGCGGAAACCGCCATTCGCGAACGGCGCTTCCGGCAGCTTGAGCTTCAGCCAGCCGTCCCGCTTCAGCGTATCCCAGTCGCTGTCGAGCGCCGGATCGTCCCACCGGAGCGCCGCGCGCGCGACCTCTTCGTCGCTGTGATAGAGCGCGGGCTCGTCGAGTCCCATGCTGCGCGCGATGCCGCGGAAGATCTCCGTATTCGGCCGTGCATCTCCCACCGGCGGAATCGACGGCAGGTTCGCCATCACGTAGGTATGGCCGTACGATTTATGGACGTCCAGATGCTCGAGCTGCGTGGTAGCCGGCAACACAATGTCGGCGAAATCGACGGTATCTGTCTTGAAATGCTCGAGAACGACCGTGAACAAATCGTCGCGCGCGAACCCCGCCGCGACCTTCGAAGAATCCGGCGCGACGGCCACCGGATTCGAGTTGTACACGATCACCGCCTCGACCTTCGGCCCGAACGTCGCGTCGCCCGCGTGCAACAGCGCGTCACCGATCGCGTTCATGTTGATGATGCGCGGCAGCTTGTGCGGCCAACCCGGCATCAAATCCGGGCGCAGCAGTGCCGACTGGTTCACTGGTGCGGATTCCGACGACGAGAGCAACAGCCCGCCGGCCCGATCTCGCCACGCCCCCGTCAGCGCCGGCAGGCTTGCAATCGCGCGCACGGCGTTGCCGCCGCCCCGGACGCGCTGCATGCCGTAATTGAGACGAATCGATGCCTTGCGGGTGGCGCCGTATCGACGCGCAAGGTCAACCAGTTCCGACACGTCGATGCCGCAGATCCGCGCAACGCGCTCCGGCGGATAGGACATCGCCCGCTCCTTGAGCGCGTCGAAGCCGAGCGTATGGCTGGCGATATAGTCGTGATCGAGCAGACCTTCAGTCATCAGCACGTGCATCATGCCGAGCGCAAACGCGCCGTCGGTACCTGGCTTCAATGCGATGTGCTGATGGCATTTCTCCGCTGTCAGCGACCGGTACGGGTCGATCGCGACGAGACGTGCGCCGCGGCGCTTTGCTTCCTGCGCACGCGTCCAGAAGTGCAGGCTCGATGCGATCGGGTTCGCGCCCCATATCAGAATCAGCTCGCTTTCCTCGAAATGCTCGAGGTGCATGCCAAGACTTCCGCCGTATGTGTAACGAAGCCCCGCCGCGCCGGCGGCCGCGCAAATCGTGCGCTCGAGCCGTGATGCGCCGAGCTTGTGGAAGAACCGCTGGGCGATGCCCTCGCCCTGTACGAGCCCCATCGTCCCCGCATAGCTGTACGGCACGATCGCTTCCGGTGCACGCACGGCGATTTCCCCGAAGCGACGGCCGATCTCGTCGAACGCTTCGTTCCAGCTGATCGGTACGAAACGCCCTTCCCCCTTCGCGCCGACGCGCTTCAGCGGGACCGTGAGGCGATCGGGATGATGAACACGATCGGCGTATCGGCTGACTTTCGTGCACAGCACGCCCTGCGTCGGCGGATGGTCGGGATCTCCCGTCACCTTGATCGCCTTGCCGTTCTCGACGGTCACGCGCATTGCGCACGTGTCCGGACAATCGTGCGGGCAAACGGCCCGGGCTACCTGTGTGGCGGCGTTCATCGTTTTGAATGCTGGGATGGGGATTCGCAAATTTTACGTGGACGCGCCGAATAAAGCGTTCATTTCGTACGGATCTTGGGCTATTTGACCGCGAAGAGCGTTGGGAGGAACGGGGGGGTTTCAGTTGCGACGCATGTCTTCGCGGGGAGCGAACTGCACTGCCAACGCTGTGTTCGGAGTGCAGCTTTGATCGAAGATGGGATCAATATGCCAGTAAATCACGAAACATATCGATCATTGAGAGAATTCGGTGACGCAATAGGTTGCGCTGAGAGAGAGTGTGGCTTGGGCGGCGAGGACCTCGCCCAACCCGCGTACATTTCGGCCGCCGAAATGCAAAAACCCCCGCCTTTACGGGCGGGGGTTTCTGGCTTAGGGAGCCTGACGATTACCTACTTTCACACGGGAATCCGCACTATCATCGGCGTAGAGTCGTTTCACGGTCCTGTTCGGGATGGGAAGGGGTGGGACCGACTCGCTATGGTCATCAGGCAAAGAGGGTTGTCGCGTTGCTTCGCAGCGCGACCAATCTTGGAAGAAGCAGTAATTTTGGGGTTGTGAGGTTGTATCTCACACGTACGCGGTTACTCAACCGCTGTACGTCGAGTGCGCTGCACTCGACGCTCGATGTCCGTAAGCGCTAAAGCGCTAACGGGCATCGAGACAGACTTGTTATAGGATCAAGCCTTACGGGCAATTAGTATCAGTTAGCTGAACGCATTACTGCGCTTACACACCTGACCTATCAACGTCCTGGTCTCGAACGACCCTTCAAGGGGATCTAGTCCCCAGGGATATCTCATCTTAAGGCGAGTTTCCCGCTTAGATGCTTTCAGCGGTTATCTCTTCCGAACATAGCTACCCGGCGATGCCACTGGCGTGACAACCGGTACACCAGAGGTTCGTCCACTCCGGTCCTCTCGTACTAGGAGCAGCCCCCTTCAAATATCCAACGCCCACGGCAGATAGGGACCAAACTGTCTCACGACGTTTTAAACCCAGCTCACGTACCTCTTTAAATGGCGAACAGCCATACCCTTGGGACCGGCTACAGCCCCAGGATGAGATGAGCCGACATCGAGGTGCCAAACACCGCCGTCGATATGAACTCTTGGGCGGTATCAGCCTGTTATCCCCAGAGTACCTTTTATCCGTTGAGCGATGGCCCTTCCATACAGAACCACCGGATCACTATGACCTGCTTTCGCACCTGCTCGACTTGTCGGTCTCGCAGTTAAGCACGCTTATGCCATTGCACTATCAGCACGATTTCCGACCGTACCTAGCGTACCTTCGTACTCCTCCGTTACGCTTTGGGAGGAGACCGCCCCAGTCAAACTGCCTACCATGCACTGTCCCCGATCCGGATCACGGACCAAGGTTAGAACCTCAAACAAACCAGGGTGGTATTTCAAGGACGGCTCCACCGAAACTAGCGTTCCGGTTTCATAGCCTCCCACCTATCCTACACAGATCGGTTCAAAGTCCAATGCAAAGCTACAGTAAAGGTTCATGGGGTCTTTCCGTCTAGCCGCGGGTAGATTGCATCATCACAAACACTTCAACTTCGCTGAGTCTCGGGAGGAGACAGTGTGGCCATCGTTACGCCATTCGTGCAGGTCGGAACTTACCCGACAAGGAATTTCGCTACCTTAGGACCGTTATAGTTACGGCCGCCGTTTACCGGGACTTCAATCAAGAGCTTGCACCCCATCATTTAATCTTCCGGCACCGGGCAGGCGTCACACCCTATACGTCCACTTTCGTGTTTGCAGAGTGCTGTGTTTTTATTAAACAGTCGCAGCCACCAGTTTATTGCAACCCCTTCACCCTTTGCCCGCAGGGGCATCAAGCTACAAGGGCGTACCTTATCCCGAAGTTACGGTACCAATTTGCCGAGTTCCTTCTCCCGAGTTCTCTCAAGCGCCTTAGAATACTCATCTCGCCCACCTGTGTCGGTTTGCGGTACGGTCATCATTAGACTGAAGCTTAGAGGCTTTTCTTGGAACCACTTCCAATTGCTTCGCTCCCTAAGGAGCTCGCGCCACACCCTTGAATCCTGCGCCCGGATTTGCCTAAGCGCCTTCTCCAATGCAGCGACCGGGACTTCCAACACCCGGACAACCTTCCGCGATCCGTCCCCCCATCGCATCTAACAATGGTGCAGGAATATTGACCTGCTTCCCATCAGCTACGCATTTCTGCCTCGCCTTAGGGGCCGACTCACCCTACGCCGATGAACGTTGCGTAGGAAACCTTGGGCTTACGGCGAGGGGGCCTTTCACCCCCTTTATCGCTACTCATGTCAGCATTCGCACTTCCGATACCTCCAGCACGCTTTTCAACGCACCTTCGCAGGCTTACGGAACGCTCTCCTACCATGCGTGCAAAGCACGCATCCGCAGCTTCGGTATATAGCTTAGCCCCGTTACATCTTCCGCGCAGGACGACTCGATCAGTGAGCTATTACGCTTTCTTTAAAGGGTGGCTGCTTCTAAGCCAACCTCCTGACTGTTTTAGCCTTCCCACTTCGTTTCCCACTTAGCTATATTTGGGGACCTTAGCTGGCGGTCTGGGTTGTTTCCCTCTTGACACCGGACGTTAGCACCCGATGTCTGTCTCCCGTGATTGCACTCTTCGGTATTCGGAGTTTGCTATGGCGGGGTAATCTGCAATAGACCCCCCAACCATGACAGTGCTCTACCCCCGAAGGTGAGACACGAGGCACTACCTAAATAGTTTTCGGAGAGAACCAGCTATTTCCAAGTTTGTTTAGCCTTTCACCCCTATCCACAGCTCATCCCCTAACTTTTCAACGTTAGTGGGTTCGGACCTCCAGTACGTGTTACCGCACCTTCATCCTGGCCATGGATAGATCACTTGGTTTCGGGTCTACGCCCAGCAACTGAACGCCCTATTCGGACTCGCTTTCGCTACGCCTGCCCTATACGGTTAAGCTTGCTACTGAACGTAAGTCGCTGACCCATTATACAAAAGGTACGCCGTCACCCCTTGCGAGGCTCCGACTGTTTGTATGCATGCGGTTTCAGGATCTATTTCACTCCCCTCCCGGGGTTCTTTTCGCCTTTCCCTCACGGTACTGGTTCACTATCGGTCGATCACGAGTATTTAGCCTTGGAGGATGGTCCCCCCATCTTCAGACAGGATTTCACGTGTCCCGCCCTACTTGTCGTACACCTAGTTCTTTCATACTGTTTTCGCCTACAGGGCTATCACCTGCTATGGCCGCACTTTCCAGAGCGTTCGGCTAACAATACAAATAAAGAGTACAAGGCTCATCCCATTTCGCTCGCCACTACTTTGGGAATCTCGGTTGATTTCTTTTCCTGCGGTTACTTAGATGTTTCAGTTCACCGCGTTCGCTTCGCATGGCCTATGTATTCAGCCATGGATACTCCAAAAGGAGTGGGTTTCCCCATTCGGACATCTACGGATCAAAGCTCGTTTGCCAGCTCCCCGTAGCTTTTCGCAGGCTACCGCGTCCTTCATCGCCTGTGATCGCCAAGGCATCCACCACATGCACTTGTTCGCTTGACCCTATAACGAGTCTGTCTCTCCGACAGTCGTTACAGGTTGAGTTTTCGCGTTGTGCCGTATTCCAATTGAGTCAAACATAGAGTTCGAATCATCTTGAGATACATCGATACAATCACAACCCGGATAGTTTCCACGTCCATCTCAAGACGCTTCCGCTATCCAAATTACTTACTTCTTCCAGATTGTTAAAGAACGACAGCCGATACATACTACGTATCACTCTGACTGGCTCAATCGCCAATGACAAAGACTCGAACAAACTTCATTCGAATATTTGTCATTGAAGATTGGTGGAGGCAGACGGGATCGAACCGACGACCCCCTGCTTGCAAAGCAGGTGCTCTCCCAGCTGAGCTATGCCCCCATGTACAGATATCCTCAGGTGTTAGCCGGTCGGCTTGGGGTACTCGTAAGCGCTAAAGCGCTAACGATCACCGACACGTCAGACAATGGTGGGTCTGGTTGGATTCGAACCAACGACCCCCGCCTTATCAAGACGGTGCTCTAACCGACTGAGCTACAGACCCCTGAGTCTGTCTTTAATTTACAGCCGATAAGCGTGAGCGCTCAACTTTGCGAGATAGCTCTGGAAAGGAGGTGATCCAGCCGCACCTTCCGATACGGCTACCTTGTTACGACTTCACCCCAGTCATGAATCCTACCGTGGTGACCGTCCTCCTTGCGGTTAGACTAGCCACTTCTGGTAAAACCCACTCCCATGGTGTGACGGGCGGTGTGTACAAGACCCGGGAACGTATTCACCGCGGCATGCTGATCCGCGATTACTAGCGATTCCAGCTTCATGCACTCGAGTTGCAGAGTGCAATCCGGACTACGATCGGTTTTCTGGGATTAGCTCCCCCTCGCGGGTTGGCGACCCTCTGTTCCGACCATTGTATGACGTGTGAAGCCCTACCCATAAGGGCCATGAGGACTTGACGTCATCCCCACCTTCCTCCGGTTTGTCACCGGCAGTCTCCTTAGAGTGCTCTTGCGTAGCAACTAAGGACAAGGGTTGCGCTCGTTGCGGGACTTAACCCAACATCTCACGACACGAGCTGACGACAGCCATGCAGCACCTGTGTATCGGTTCTCTTTCGAGCACTCCCACCTCTCAGCGGGATTCCGACCATGTCAAGGGTAGGTAAGGTTTTTCGCGTTGCATCGAATTAATCCACATCATCCACCGCTTGTGCGGGTCCCCGTCAATTCCTTTGAGTTTTAATCTTGCGACCGTACTCCCCAGGCGGTCAACTTCACGCGTTAGCTACGTTACTAAGGAAATGAATCCCCAACAACTAGTTGACATCGTTTAGGGCGTGGACTACCAGGGTATCTAATCCTGTTTGCTCCCCACGCTTTCGTGCATGAGCGTCAGTATTGGCCCAGGGGGCTGCCTTCGCCATCGGTATTCCTCCACATCTCTACGCATTTCACTGCTACACGTGGAATTCTACCCCCCTCTGCCATACTCTAGCCTGCCAGTCACCAATGCAGTTCCCAGGTTGAGCCCGGGGATTTCACATCGGTCTTAGCAAACCGCCTGCGCACGCTTTACGCCCAGTAATTCCGATTAACGCTCGCACCCTACGTATTACCGCGGCTGCTGGCACGTAGTTAGCCGGTGCTTATTCTTCCGGTACCGTCATCCCCCGACTGTATTAGAGCCAAGGATTTCTTTCCGGACAAAAGTGCTTTACAACCCGAAGGCCTTCTTCACACACGCGGCATTGCTGGATCAGGCTTTCGCCCATTGTCCAAAATTCCCCACTGCTGCCTCCCGTAGGAGTCTGGGCCGTGTCTCAGTCCCAGTGTGGCTGGTCGTCCTCTCAGACCAGCTACTGATCGTCGCCTTGGTAGGCCTTTACCCCACCAACTAGCTAATCAGCCATCGGCCAACCCTATAGCGCGAGGCCCGAAGGTCCCCCGCTTTCATCCGTAGATCGTATGCGGTATTAATCCGGCTTTCGCCGGGCTATCCCCCACTACAGGACATGTTCCGATGTATTACTCACCCGTTCGCCACTCGCCACCAGGTGCAAGCACCCGTGCTGCCGTTCGACTTGCATGTGTAAGGCATGCCGCCAGCGTTCAATCTGAGCCAGGATCAAACTCTTCAGTTTAAACCTGTTACTGTTTTCGGTTCGGTTAAGAACCGGTCGCTCACTCAAAGCTGACAGGAATATGAATTGCTTCATAAACCTGACTTACTTTAGTGTGAGACTCTTGATACTTTTGCTATCTGATCCGAGGATCAGCTCGCTTCCATCAAGCGCCCACACTTATCGGCTGTTAATTTTTAAAGAGCATTCTGCGAGGAACTTCGTGTTTCTCAGCAGCGCTGCGTTTTCAGCAGCAGAGAAGCGAGATTATGAACCGTGTTTCGCAGCTCGTCAACAACTTTTTAACTGCTTCGTTGCGACTGCGGGGTTCAACTTCTTCGGCAGCGCCAGCGTCCGAAACCAGACACTCACACTGCTTCGCTTCCCTCGTCCGCGCCGCGTTTCCGTTAGCGCGAAAGAGGCGTGATTCTATGCACCCCGCCCCGTTCGCGCAAGCCCCTTTGTGAAGAAAATTTGAAAAAGCCACCGTGCGCTGACGCGCACGGGGGCTCTTGATAGAAAGGACCGGGCAATCATGCCGGCAATCGGTACCAACCCGTCGCCGACACCCGCTGCGGTGCAGCCCAATCAGCGGTTCTTGAACGCCGGCTTCCGTTTCTCGACGAATGCCGCCATCCCTTCCTTCTGGTCTTCGGTCGCGAACAGTGAGTGGAACAACCGGCGCTCGAAGTGGACGCCTTCGGCCAGCGTCGTCTCGTACGCGCGGTTCACCGACTCCTTGACCATCATGACCGCCGGCAGCGAAAACTCGGCGATCGTCGTCGCGGCGGCAATCGCCTCGTCGAGCAGCTTGTCGGCCGGCAGCACGCGCGACACGAGCCCCGCGCGCTCCGCTTCGGCGGCGTCCATGAAACGCGCGGTCAGGCACATGTCCATCGCCTTCGCCTTCGACACCGCACGAGGCAGACGCTGGGTGCCGCCCGCACCCGGCATGATGCCCAGCTTGATTTCCGGCTGGCCGAACTTGGCGGTGTCCGCCGCGAAGATGATGTCGCACATCATCGCGAGCTCGCAGCCGCCGCCCAGCGCAAAGCCCGCGACCGCCGCAATGATCGGCTTGCGGATCTCGCGGACCGTCTCCCAGTTCCGCGTGATGTAGTCGCCCCGGTAAACATCCATATAGGAGTAGGTCGCCATCATGCCGATGTCCGCGCCGGCCGCAAACGCCTTCTCGCTCCCGGTCACGACGATGGCGCCGATGTCGTCGTCCGCGTCGAATGCCTTCAGCGCGTCGCCCAACTCATCCATCAGCGCATCGTTCAGCGCATTCAGCGCCTTCGGACGGTTCAGCGTAACCAGCCCGACACGCCCCCGGGTCTCCACCAGGATGTTCTCGTAAGCCATCTATTTCTCCTCGATCAATGAAATGAGAAACGCCTCGCACATGCGAATAATTTGATGCTACCATTCTCCGACCAACCGGTCGGTTAATTAATCGATCCAATCCCTCTCAACGTTCATCAGGCTGCCGCCATGACCCACGCACTGTTCACGAAGCACGAAGACACGCTGAAGCACGCACTCGCCGCCATCGAGAGCCGCGGGTACTGGAGCCCGTTCGCCGAAATGCCGAGTCCCAAAGTGTACGGGGAAAGCGCGAGCGCCGACGGCGAAGCCGCGTTCAAGTCGCACCTCGACAAGACGTTCGCGCTCGATCAGCCGGCGTCCGGCGACACGGTCGGCGCGGAGCGCTCGCCGTACGGCATCGCACTGGACATCCGGTATCCGAAATCGACGCCCGACGCACTGATCGCCGCCGCGGCCGCCGCGCAACGCACGTGGCGCGAAGCCGGCCCGAGCGCATGGGTCGGCGTCAGCCTCGAAATCCTCTCGCGCCTGAACCGGGCGAGCTTCGAGATCGCCTACAGCGTGATGCACACCACCGGGCAGGCCTTCATGATGGCGTTCCAGGCCGGCGGCCCGCACGCGCAGGATCGCGCGCTCGAGGCAGTTGCCTATGCATGGGACGAACTGCGCCGCATCCCGGCTGAAGCGCACTGGGAAAAGCCGCAAGGCAAGAACCCGCCGCTCGCGATGCACAAGCGCTACATGGTCGTCCCGCGCGGCACGGGGCTCGTGCTCGGCTGCTGCACGTTCCCGACCTGGAACGGCTACCCGGGCCTGTTCGCCGATCTGGCAACCGGTAACACCGTGATCGTCAAACCGCATCCGGGCGCGATCCTGCCGCTCGCGATCACGGTGCGGATCGCTCGTGACGTCCTGCGCGAAGCCGGATTCGATCCGAACGTCGTCACGCTCCTCGCGACCGAGCCCAACGACGGCGCCCTCGTTCAGGACCTCGCGCTGCGCCCCGAGATCAAGCTGATCGACTTCACCGGCAGCACGCAGAACGGCACGTGGCTCGAACGCCATGCCCATCAGGCACAGGTCTATACCGAGAAGGCAGGCGTCAACCAGATCGTGATCGACTCGACCGACGACCTGAAGGCCGCCGCCAAGAACATCGCGTTCTCGCTGGCGCTGTACTCCGGCCAGATGTGCACGGCCCCGCAAAACATCTACGTGCCGCGCGACGGCATCCGCACGGCGGACGGCCATGCGAGCTTCGACGAAGTCGCGCAGGCAATTGCCGTTTCAGTGCAAAAACTCACCGGCGACCCGGCACGCTCGGTCGAACTGATCGGCGCAATCCAGAACGATGGCGTGACCGCACGCATCGACGACGCCCGCCAGCTCGGCCGCGTGCTCGCCGACAGCCTGACACTCCAGCACCCCGCGTTCCCCGATGCTCGCGTGCGCACGCCGCTCGTGCTGCAACTCGACGTGGCCGATCGCGAGAAATTCACGCAGGAGTGGTTCGGCCCGATCTCGTTCGTGATCGCGACCGATTCGACCGCGCAGTCGCTCGATCTCGCCGGCGAAATCGCGGCGGATCATGGCGCGCTGACCCTCTCCGTCTACAGCACCGATGAAGCAATCCTCGACACCGCACACGACGCAGCGGTGCGCGGCGGTGTCGCGCTGTCGATCAACCTGACGGGCGGCGTGTTCGTGAACCAGTCGGCCGCCTTCTCCGACTTCCACGGCACGGGCGCGAACCCGGCAGCCAACGCGGCGCTGGCCGACCCGGCGTTCGTCGCCAACCGGTTCCGTGTGGTGCAAAGCCGCATCCATGTTGCCCCGAAGGCGGTACCTGCGGAAGCTGGCCAACCGGCATAACCCGAATGGCCGACGTGCAAACGCCGCCACGTTCTCTACCATGAACGAATCCGCCACCCGGCGGGTTCGTTGCTCATCGATACGCCCATGACAGACGCCTACATCTGCGATGCGATTCGCACCCCCATCGGCCGCTACGGCGGCGCCCTGAAAGACGTCCGCGCCGACGACCTCGGTGCGGTGCCGCTCAAGGCGCTGATCGAGCGCAACCTCGACGTCGACTGGGCGGCGATCGACGACGTGATCTACGGCTGCGCGAACCAGGCCGGCGAGGACAACCGCAACGTCGCGCGCATGTCGGCGCTGCTCGCGGGCCTGCCAACCGCCGTACCCGGCACGACGCTGAACCGGCTGTGCGGCTCCGGGATGGACGCGGTCGGCACGGCTGCGCGCGCGATCAAGGCGGGCGAGGCGCGCCTGATGATCGCGGGCGGCGTCGAGAGCATGACGCGCGCACCGTTCGTGATGGGCAAGGCCGCGAGCGCGTTCGCGCGCCAGGCCGACATCTTCGACACGACGATCGGCTGGCGTTTCGTCAATCCGCTGATGAAACAACTGCACGGCGTCGATTCGATGCCGGAGACGGCCGAGAACGTCGCGGTCGACTACAACATCAGCCGTGCCGACCAGGACCTGTTCGCACTGCGCAGCCAGCAGAAGGCCGCGCGTGCGCAGCAGGACGGCACGCTCGCCGAGGAAATCGTGCCGGTCTCGATTGCCCAGAAGAAAGGTGATCCGGTGATCGTGTCGCGCGACGAACATCCGCGCGAGACGTCGCTCGAAGCGCTCGCGAAGCTGAAGGGCGTCGTGCGTGCGGATGGTTCGGTGACGGCCGGCAACGCATCGGGCGTCAACGACGGCGCGTGCGCGCTGCTGCTTGCCAATGCACAGGCAGCCGACCAGTACGGCCTGCGCCGCCGCGCGCGCGTCATCGGCATGGCGACCGCCGGCGTCGAGCCGCGCGTGATGGGTATCGGGCCCGCGCCGGCCACGCAGAAACTGCTGCGCCAGCTCGGCATGACCATCGACCAGTTCGACGTGATCGAGCTGAACGAGGCGTTTGCGTCGCAGGGTCTCGCGGTGCTGCGCATGCTCGGCGTGGCCGACGACGATCCGCGCGTGAACCCGAACGGCGGTGCGATTGCACTGGGCCATCCGCTCGGCGCATCGGGCGCCCGGCTCATCACCACGGCGCTCTATCAACTCGAGCGTACAGGCGGCCGCTTTGCGCTCTGTACGATGTGCATCGGCGTCGGCCAGGGCATCGCACTCGCGATCGAACGCGTGTAACCGCCGCGCCACGCGCCTATAACGAAGTCATGAAGGAGACACTGCATGTCCTATCAGGCGATCCAGCTGGATATCGATCAGGCCGCGCGCGTGGCCACGATTACCCTCAACCGCCCCGACAAGCTCAACAGCTTCACGCGGGCGATGCATCGCGAACTGCAGTCGGCACTCGATGAAGTCGAAGCGGCCGGCGCCCGCGCGCTGATTCTGACGGGTGCGGGGCGCGGCTTCTGCGCGGGCCAGGATCTGGCCGACCTCGACTTCACGCCGGGCGCATCCACCGATCTCGGCACGCTGATCGACGAGCACTTCAATCCGCTGATCCGCCGCCTGCAGCGCCTGCCGATTCCGGTGATCGCCGCCGTCAACGGCACGGCGGCCGGCGCCGGCGCAAATCTCGCACTTGCATGCGATCTCGTGTTCGCCGCACGCTCGAGCAGTTTCATCCAGGCCTTCGTCAAGATCGGGCTCGTACCCGATTCGGGCGGCACGTGGTTCCTGCCGCAACGCGTCGGCATGGCACGCGCGCTGGGGCTCGCGCTGACCGGAGACAAGCTCGGCGCCGAACAAGCCGAGCAATGGGGCCTGATCTGGCGCGCGGTCGACGACGACGCACTCGTCGCGTCGGCCCGCCAGCTCGCGACCCAGCTCGCGCAACAGCCAACGCTCGCGATCGCATCGATCAAGCAATCGATGCGCGACAGCGTCACGAACACGCTCGACCAGCAGCTCGACCTGGAACGCGACCTGCAGCGCAAGCTCGGCCAGTCGCACGACTATGCGGAAGGTGTGAAGGCATTCATCGAGAAGCGCGCGCCTCGCTTCGAGGGGCGTTGACATGACGAACGCCACCGCCACGCTCGACCCCGATTCGCTCGCCCGCGCCACCGCGCAGGCCATGTACGACGCGGACGCATGCAGCCGCGCGTTCGGCATGGAAATCGCCGAAGTACGCGCCGGTTACGCACGCCTGCAGATGCGCGTGCGGCCCGAATTCCTGAACGGGCATCAGACCTGCCATGGCGGGATCATCTTCACGCTCGCCGATTCGACGTTCGCGTTCGCGTGCAACTCGTACAACCTGAACACGGTCGCGGCCGGCTGCTCGATCGAATTCCTGCGCCCCGTGCACGGCAACGACGTGTTGACCGCCGAGGCGATCGAACAGGCGCGCGCCGGCCGCCACGGCATCTACGACATCCGCGTCACGAACCAGACCGGCGAAACCGTCGCGATGTTTCGCGGCAAATCCGCCCAGATCAAGGGCACGGTCATCCCGGAAGACCGCTGACGCCGACGGTTCGCACATAACAAGTACTGGAGACATGCATGACTACCCCGCTACCGCTCGAGCCGATCGAGACCGCCTCACGCGACGAGCTGACCACGCTGCAGCTCGAACGCCTCAAGTGGTCGCTCCGGCATGCGTATGACCACTCCCCCGTCTATCGTCGCAAGTTCGACGATGCGGGCGTCCATCCCGACGACCTGAAGACGCTCACCGACCTGTCGCGCTTCCCGTTCACGACCAAGAGCGACCTGCGCGACAGTTACCCGTTCGGGATGTTCGCGGTGCCGCAGGACCAGATCTCGCGCATCCACGCGTCATCGGGCACGACCGGCAAGCCGACGGTCGTCGGCTATACGGCTGGCGACATCGACACGTGGGCGAATCTCGTCGCACGCTCGATCCGCGCCGCCGGCGCACGCCGCGGCGACAAGGTGCACGTCAGCTACGGCTACGGCTTGTTCACGGGCGGGCTCGGCGCGCACTACGGCGCCGAACGCGCAGGACTGACCGTGATCCCGTTCGGCGGCGGCCAGACCGAGAAGCAGGTACAACTGATCCAGGATTTCCGGCCCGACATCATCATGGTGACGCCGAGCTACATGCTGTCGATCGCCGACGAAATCGAGCGCCAGGGCCTCGATCCCGTGCAGAGTTCGCTGCGCATCGGCATCTTCGGCGCGGAACCCTGGACCAATGACATGCGCGTCGCGATCGAACAGCGGATGGGCATCGACGCGGTCGACATCTACGGGCTGTCCGAAGTGATGGGCCCCGGCGTCGCGTCCGAATGCGTCGAGACCAAGGATGGCCCGACCATCTGGGAAGACCACTTCTATCCGGAAATCATCGATCCCGAAACCGGCGAAGTGCTGCCGGACGGCGAACTCGGCGAACTCGTGTTCACGTCGCTGACGAAGGAAGCGCTGCCGATCGTCCGCTACCGGACACGCGACCTCACGCGCCTGTTGCCCGGCACCGCTCGGACGATGCGCCGGATGGAAAAAATCACCGGCCGCTCGGACGACATGATGATCGTGCGCGGCGTCAACGTGTTCCCGACGCAAATCGAGGAACAGTTGCTCAAGCAACGCGCGCTCGCGCCGCACTATCAGATCGTGCTGACGAAGGAAGGCCCGCTCGACGTGCTGACGCTCAACGTCGAGCCGTGCCCCGAGACCGCGCCGGATACGGCGGCGATCCACGCGGCGAAACAGGCGCTCGCGTACGACATCAAGTCGCTGATCGGCGTAACGGCCGTAATCAACGTGCTGCCCGTGAACGGGATCGAGCGGTCCGTCGGCAAGGCGCGCCGCGTCATCGACAAACGCAAGGGCTGACGCAACGCGCCACCCACGGCGCGTCGGCCGCGCGGCGCGGCAATCCCGCCGCGCCAAAAAGAAACAGCCCGATCGGCCAAAACCGATCGGGCTGTTTCGTTTCGGGCACGACCCGTCACATCACGTCACATCAAGCACGTCGGATGAAACACCGGCGCCGCTGCGCTTGGGCAGCCGGCGCCGCCGTGCATCACGAATTCGGGAACAGCAGCCACATCCGGCCGACCTGCTTCATCCGGCCGGCCTGGTCGCCTGCGTCGTCGCCGAGCCCCCAGAAATAGTCGGCCCGCACGCCGCCCTTGATCGCGGAGCCCGTATCCTGCGCGAACACGAGTCGGTTCATCGGCGTATTCGTCAGCGGACGCGTGGTCTGCAGGAACACCGGCGTGCCGAGCGGGATCGACGATGGATCGACCGCGATCGAACGCTCCGGCGTCAGCGGCACGCCGAGCGCGCCGATCGGGCCGTCCGCGCCGCCGTGCGGCGCATCTTCCTTGGTCGGCATGTCGCGGAAGAACACGAACCGCGGATTCGTGTCGAGCAATGCGTCGACGCGGTTCGGGTTCGCCTTCGCCCACGCCTTGATGCCCTGCATCGTCGCCTGCGCGGGCGTCAGCTCGCCGCGATCGAGCAGCCACTTGCCGATCGAGCGGTACGGCTGGTTGTTGGTGCCGCCGAAGCCGACCCGCATCACCGAACCATCGTCGAGCAGCACGCGCCCCGAGCCCTGCACCTGCAGGAAAAACGCCTCGATCGGATCGTCGACCCATACGAGTTCGTTGCCGTTCAGGATGCCGGCGCGCTCGAGCTGCGATCGCGCCGGCAGCGCGGAGCCCGCGCGATAACCTGCCGGCCAGCGATAGAGCGCGTATTGATACGGGCCGCGGCGCACCCGCGAACCATGCAGCAGCGGCTCGTAATAACCGGTCACGAGCCCGTCGAGCGTGCCGTCGGTGTTCGCGAGCTGGAACGGCGTGAAGTACGCTTCGAAGAAGGCGCGCGCGCTGCTGACGTCGAGCTCGTCGAGCCGGTCGGCGGCCGCGCAAGCGCGCTGCCAGGCCGGCTGGCGCGCGAGCCGCACGCAGTTCTGCCGCAGCGCGGCCGTCGCGCCGAGCAGCGAATCGTCCTGCCAGCCCGGCACCTGCTGCCACGCGACCGGCGTGAGCCGCTTCGCGGCGACCTGCCCCGGCACGATCGCCGTGCCGGTCGGCGGCTTCAGCGCAGACGTCCGCGTCGGCGCGCCACCGCACGCGGCAAGCAGCGCCGCCGCCGCGGCCGCCACAATCCAGCCGGCCAACCGGGGCCCAAACCACATACAATGTTCGTTCTTGATGGAAACCGCCATGTCAGATTTTCTCGACCAATATCCGATGCTCATCTTCGCGCTCGAAGCCTTCGTAGCGCTTGCCCTGCTGATCTTCATCGTCGTCTGGACGTCGTCGGGAAGAAAGAAGCACGCCCGCAACAACGACCGCCAGCCACGCTGACGCGCTCCGGACACTCGGCTCAATGCAGCGTGCGCGGCATGTGCAGCGCGAACTCGTCGACCGGCGCCTCGAAACGCTCGCCGTCCTCCGCCACGCAGAAGTACGCGCCACGCATCGTACCGACCGGCGTCGCAATCACGGCCCAGCTCGTGTATTCGAACTGCTCGCCCGGCTGCAGCAGCGGCTGGTGCCCGACGACGCCGAGCCCCTTCACTTCCTGCACGTGACTCTCGCTGTCCGTGATGATCCAGTGACGCGCGATCAGTTGCGCCGCGACCTGCCCCGTGTTGCGGATCGTCAGCGTGTACGCGAATGCGTATTGACGTCGATCGGGGTCGGATTGTTCCGGCAAGTAACTGGTTTTCACCGAAACGGTGAACTGATACTGACTCATGATGGTTCCGCTGGAGTGTGACTGCCCGTGCCGGCATGGGCGACGGGGCCGCGGACGCGCCGCTTTGGTTCGGCATTCTGCTTGATGCGGAATCGGGCTGCAACCGCACGGCCCGCCGCCGCGCCCCGGCCGCCGGGCGGTAGAATGTCGGTTTTGCGCCGCAACGTCCCCGCTCCCCTGCCATGACCCAATTCCGCATCGCTCCCAGCATCCTGTCGGCCGATTTCGCACGGCTCGGCGAAGAAGTCCGCAACGTCGTCGCCGCCGGCGCCGACTGGATCCACTTCGACGTGATGGACAACCATTATGTGCCGAACCTGACGATCGGCCCGCTCGTGTGCGAAGCGATCCGCCCGCACGTGCAGGTGCCGATCGACGTGCACCTGATGGTGCGCCCGGTCGACCGGATCGTGCCCGATTTCGCGAAGGCCGGTGCGAACCTGATCAGCTTCCACCCGGAAGGCTCCGATCACATCGACCGCACGCTGTCGCTGATCCGTGACCACGGCTGCAAGGCCGGCCTCGTGTTCAACCCGGCCACGCCGCTGAACTACCTCGACCACGTGATGGACCGCCTCGACTTCGTGCTGCTGATGTCGGTCAACCCCGGCTTCGGCGGCCAGTCGTTCATTCCGGAAACGCTGAACAAGCTGCGCGAAGCCCGCGCGCGCATCGACGCCTACACCGAGCGCACGGGCCGCGAGATCCTGCTCGAGGTCGACGGCGGCGTGAAAACCGACAACATCGCGGAAATCGCGGCAGCCGGCGCCGACACCTTCGTCGCGGGCTCGGCGATCTTCGGCAAGCCAGACTACCGCAAGGTGATCGACGAGATGCGCGCCGCGCTCGCCACCGTCAAGCAGAGCTGACGCCATGGCCGAATCGTCGCTCGCCGGGCACGCGCCGGCCGGGGCCGCAACGGACGCCGCCCCGATCCGCTTCGCCGCGCCGCGCATCGACGCGGCGCTGATCGATCTCGACGGCACGATGGTCGACACGGCCGACGATTTCACGGCCGGCCTGAACGGGATGCTCGCGCAACTCGACGCGCCGGCCACGTCGCGCGACGAGGTGATCGGCTACGTCGGCAAGGGCTCCGAACACCTGATCCAGAGCGTGCTGAAGCCGCGCTTCTCCTCCGACGAAGCGCATGCGCGCTTCGACGACGCGCTGGCGATCTACCAGGCCGAATACGCGAAGATCAACGGCCGCCACACGCGCCTCTATCCGGAGGTCGTGGCCGGTCTCGACGCGCTGCGCGCCGCCGGCATCCGGCTCGCGTGCGTAACGAACAAGCCGCACCGCTTCGCGGTCGAGCTGCTCGAGCAATACGGGCTGGCTGATTGCTTCGGCATCGTGCTCGGCGGCGACAGCGTCGCACGCAAGAAGCCCGATCCGCTGCCGATGCTGACGGCCTGCGACGCGCTCGGCGTCGCGCCGGACGCCGCAGTCGCGATCGGCGACTCGGAAAACGATGCGCTGGCAGGCCGCGCGGCCGGGATGGCGACGCTGACGGTGCCGTACGGGTACAACCACGGCAAGGCTATACAAACGATAAATTCGGATGGTATAGTCGATTCGTTGCTGGTCGCAGCCCGCGCGATCTCCGCGCACAATGCCGGCCGGCCAACCCTCTGATTATTTCTTCCATCCGCATGTTTCTGAATAAAAAACGGAGTCTGAGCAGCATCGACCGGGGAGCCTGGCCCTGGCGTCGCTGGTCGCGCTAACCTCTTCGATGAGGTACGCTGAAGCACGTCTTCAGCGCCGTTTTTTATCTCGCTGCGCATCCGCGCGCCGATCGTCGCACCACCTCGAGTTCCACCGTGTCCGAACGCTTGCGTTCAGGATCGGTCGCAGGCTCGCGACGTTCACGCCCGGAGTGCCGGCCGGCAACAGGCACTTCTCGATCGACCGCCCTTTCGCCGACGGCAACCCGCGCAGCGTCAAGTGATCCCTGGCGCACGCCGCCGCTCGTCCCGAACAGGACCGGAACATGACCGAACTCGAATTCCAATCGCTCGCGAACGAAGGCTACAACCGCATCCCGCTGATCGCGGAAGCCCTCGCCGATCTCGAAACGCCGCTGTCGCTCTACCTGAAGCTGGCCCAGCCCGAACGCGCGGGCGCCAACTCGTTCCTGCTCGAATCGGTGGTCGGCGGCGAACGCTTCGGCCGCTACTCGTTCATCGGCCTGCCCGCACGCACGCTCATCCGCACCCGCAACGGCGTGTCGGAAGTCGTGCGCGACGGCCAGGTGGTCGAGACGCATGACGGCGACCCATTCGAATTCATCGAATCGTTCCAGGCGCGCTTCAAGGTGGCGCAGCGCCCGGGCCTGCCGCGCTTCTGCGGCGGCCTCGCCGGTTATTTCGGCTACGACGCGGTGCGCTACATCGAGAAGAAACTCGCGAACACCGCGCCGCGCGACGATCTCGGCCTGCCCGACATCCAGCTGCTGCTGACCGAGGAAGTCGCGGTGATCGACAACCTCGCCGGCAAGCTGTACCTGATCATCTACGCGGACCCGGGCCAGCCGGAGGCCTACGCGAAGGCGAAACACCGCCTGCGCGAGCTGAAGCAGCGCCTGCGCACGACCGTGCAGCCGCCCGTCACGTCGGCGAGCGTGCGCACCGAGACGTTCCGCGAGTTCAAGAAGGAAGACTATCTGGCCGCCGTGCGCCAGGCGAAGGAATACATCGCGGCCGGCGAACTGATGCAGATCCAGGTCGGCCAGCGGCTGACGAAGCCGTACCGCGACAATCCGCTGTCGCTGTATCGCGCGCTGCGTTCGCTGAATCCGTCGCCGTACATGTACTACTACAACTTCGGCGATTTCCACGTGGTCGGCGCATCGCCGGAAATCCTCGTGCGCCAGGAAAAGCGCGGCGAAGACCAGATCGTCACGATTCGCCCGCTCGCCGGCACGCGCCCGCGCGGCAACACGCCCGAGCGCGACGCGGAACTCGCGACCGAACTGCTCAACGATCCGAAGGAGATCGCCGAGCACGTGATGCTGATCGACCTCGCGCGCAACGACGTCGGCCGCATCGCGGAAATCGGCTCGGTGCAGGTAACCGACAAGATGGTCATCGAGAAGTATTCGCACGTGCAGCACATCGTCAGCTCGGTCGAAGGCAAGCTGAAGCCGGGCATGACGAACTACGACGTGCTGCGCGCGACGTTCCCGGCCGGCACGCTGTCCGGCGCGCCCAAGGTGCGCGCGATGGAGCTGATCGACGAACTCGAGCCGATCAAGCGCGGGCTGTACGGCGGTGCGGTCGGTTACCTGTCGTTCTCGGGCGAGATGGATCTCGCGATCGCGATCCGCACGGGCCTGATCCACAACGGCAACCTGTATGTGCAAGCGGCAGCTGGCGTCGTTGCAGATTCGGTGCCCGAATCCGAATGGCAAGAGACCGAGAACAAGGCGCGCGCGGTGCTGCGTGCGGCCGAACAGGTCCAGGACGGCCTCGATAGCGACTTCTGACCGGAGACTGACCATGCTGCTCATGATCGACAACTACGACTCGTTCACCTACAACCTGGTCCAGTACTTCGGCGAACTGGGCGAGGACGTACGCACGTACCGCAACGATGAAATCACGCTCGACGAAATCGCGCGCCTGAATCCCGACGCGATCTGCCTGTCGCCGGGCCCGAGCAACCCGCAGCACGCCGGTATCACGCTCGACGTGTTGCGCGAATTTTCGGGCAGGAAGCCGATCCTCGGCGTCTGCCTCGGCCACCAGGCGATCGGCGAAGCATTCGGCGGCCGCGTCGTGCGCGCGGCGACCATCATGCACGGCAAGGTAAGCCGGATCGAAACCGACTGCCGCGGCGTGTTCGCCGACCTGCCGAAGCATTTCGACGTCACGCGCTACCACTCGCTCGCGATCGAGCGCGAGTCGCTGCCCGACTGCCTCGAGGTGTCGGCATGGACCGACGACGGCGAAATCATGGGCGTGCGCCACAAGACGCTGCCGGTCGAAGGCGTGCAGTTCCACCCGGAATCGATCCTGTCCGAGCATGGCCATGCGCTGCTCGAGAATTTCCTGAAGCAGGTCCGCGCCGCGGCCGCGCACGCCGCCTGACCGGAGCCTCACGATGACGATTACCCCGCAGGAAGCGCTGCAGCGCACGATCGAGCACCGCGAGATCTTCCACGACGAGATGCTGCACCTGATGCGGCTCATCATGCGCGGCGACATGTCGCCCGTGATGGCCGCCGCGATCATCACCGGGCTGCGCGTGAAGAAGGAGACGATCGGCGAGATCGCCGCCGCCGCGACCGTGATGCGCGAATTCGCGAACCACGTCGAGGTGCAGGACAACTCGAACTTCGTCGACATCGTCGGCACCGGCGGCGACGGCTCGCACACGTTCAATATCTCGACCGCGTCGATGTTCGTCACGGCGGCGGCCGGCGCGAAGGTCGCGAAGCACGGCAACCGCGGCGTATCGAGCAAGTCCGGCAGCGCCGACGTGCTCGAGGCGCTCGGCGTGAACATCGACCTGCAATCCGACCAGGTGGCCGCGTCGATCGCCGAAACGGGCATGGGCTTCATGTTCGCGCCGAACCATCACCCGGCGATGAAGAACATCGCGGCCGTGCGCCGCGAACTCGGCGTGCGCACGATCTTCAACATCCTCGGCCCGCTGACCAACCCGGCCGGCGCGCCGAACCAGTTGATGGGCGTATTCCACCCCGACCTCGTCGGCATCCAGGTGCGCGTGATGCAGCGCCTCGGCGCGCAGCACGTGCTCGTCGTGTACGGCAAGGACGGGATGGACGAGGTATCGCTCGGCGCCGCGACGCTCGTCGGCGAATTGCGCGACGGCAAGGTGCACGAATACGAGATCCACCCGGAGGACTTCGGCCTGCAGATGGTGTCGAACCGCACGCTGAAGGTGGAAAATGCCGACGAATCGCGCACGATGCTGCTCGGTGCGCTGGACAACCAGCCGGGCGTCGCCCGCGAGATCGTCACGCTGAACTCGGGCACCGCGCTCTATGCGGCCAACGTCGCCGAATCGATCGCGGACGGCATCCAGCTCGCCCGCGAAGCGATCGCGAGCGGCAAGGCGCGCGCGAAGGTCGACGAACTCGTGCGCTTCACGCAGCAGTTCAAGCGCTGACTCCCTTTACGAATCAAGCAGGAACCCACATGAGCGACATTCTCGACCGAATCATTGCCGTCAAGCGCGAAGAAGTCGCGGCGGCCATGCGCAGCACGCCGCTCGAGGCATTGAAACTGGAAGCATCCGCGCGCGACCGGCGCGACTTCGTCGGCGCGCTGCGTGCGAAGCACGCGGCCGGCAACGCCGCCGTGATCGCCGAAATCAAGAAGGCAAGCCCGTCGAAGGGCGTGCTGCGCGAGCATTTCGTGCCGGCCGACATCGCGCGCTCGTATGCGGCGCACGGTGCCGCGTGCCTGTCGGTGCTGACCGACGAGCAATTCTTCCAGGGCAGCGTCCGCTACCTCGAAGAGGCGCGCGCGGCCTGCACGCTGCCGGTGCTGCGCAAGGACTTCATCGTCGATGCGTACCAGATCCTCGAAGCGCGCGCGATGGGCGCCGACGCGATCCTGCTGATCGCCGCCGCGCTCGATACGCCGCTGATGCAGGACCTCGAGGCGTATGCGCACTCGCTCGGCCTCGCCGTGCTGGTCGAAGTGCACGACCGCAACGAGATGGAACAGGCGCTGACGCTCAAGACGCCGCTGCTCGGCATCAACAACCGCAACCTGCGCACGTTCGAGACGTCGATCCAGACGTCGCTCGACATGCTCGACATGATTCCGCAGGACCGTATCGTCGTGACCGAATCGGGCATCCTGTCGCGCACCGACGTCGACACGATGCGCGCGGCGAACGTCAACACGTTCCTCGTCGGCGAAGCATTCATGCGCGCCGACCAGCCGGGCGAGGAACTCGCGCGGATGTTCTTCTGATGGCGATCGAAAAGGAAATCAAGCTCGCGCTGCCGGCCGGCCAGGCCGACGACGCGCGGCACTTCTTCGAGACGCTGACCGGCGAACCCGGTCACGACATCGCGCTCGCGAACGTCTATTACGACACGCCCGATCTCGCGCTGGCCCGCTCGAAGAGCGCGGTGCGCGTGCGCCGCGCGCCGCATGGCTGGTTGCAGACCTTCAAGACGGTCGGCAGCGCGGAAGGCGGCCTGCATCGCCGCCACGAATGGGAACTGCCCGTCGCCGGCGACGCGCTCGAGATCGATGCGCTCGTCGCGGCCTGCGACGTGCCGGAAGCCGCCGCCGCTCTCAATGACGCGGCCGGCGCGCTGCACGCGCTGTTCCGCACGGATTTTTCGCGTACGCTGTGGCGCATCGCAATCGGCGGCGCAACCGTCGAAGCCGCGGTGGACCTCGGCGAGATCGTCGTCCAGGCGGAACACGAAACGCGCCGCGAACCGATCAGCGAAATCGAACTCGAACTGATCGACGGCCCGGAAGCGGCGCTCGCGACGCTCGCCGGCGAACTGCAGCAGGCGCTGCCGGGCCTCGCTCCCGAAAACATCAGCAAGGCGCAGCGCGGCTATCGGCTGCGCGCGCAATAAACCCGCATCACGCATGGCAACCCGCAAGACTTCCCGCGCGCCGCAACAGGCGTCGCTGTTCGATGATCCCGTGCCGGAAACGGCACCGGCCGACATTCCGTCCCCGGCTTCCGCGGCGCCCGCGGCCGGCCGCAAGCCAGCAAAGAAAGCCGCTGCCCCGGCCGCCGCGGCGCCGCAGCCCGCTGCCGCCGACGTTCCGCACCTCGCCGCGCAATTCGACGCGCTGCCGGCCGTCTGGCGCGACGTGCTGAAACCCTTCACCGACAGCGACGCATACGCGCCGCTGTGCCGCTTCGTCGACGACGAGCGTGCGGCCGGCAAGACGGTCTACCCGACCGACGTGTTCCGCGCGCTGCGCCTGACGAGCCCGGACGACGTGAAGGTCGTGATCCTCGGTCAGGACCCTTACCACGGCGACGATCGCGGCACGCCGCAGGCACACGGCCTGGCGTTCTCGGTGCCGCCGGCCGTCCGCACGCCGCCGTCGCTGCGCAACATCTTCAAGGAAATCGGCGCGAACTTCGGTCACGAAACGCCGCGTCACGGCTGCCTCGACACCTGGGCGCGCCAGGGCGTGCTGCTGCTCAACACCGTGCTGACGGTCGAGCGCGGCGCGGCCGCGAGCCACGCGAAGCGCGGCTGGGAGCAATGCACGGACACGCTGATCCGCGAACTCGCCGGCCGCCATCGCGGGCTCGTCTTCATGCTGTGGGGCGCACACGCTCAGGCAAAGCGCGCGCTGTTCGACGCGAACGCGCATTGCGTGCTCGAGGCGCCGCATCCGTCGCCGCTGTCCGCGCATCGCGGCTTCCTCGGCTGCCGCCATTTCGCGCTCGCGAACGACTATCTGGTCGAAGCCAGCCGCGAACCGATCGACTGGCGCCTGCCGGAAGTGGCCGAAACGCTCGCGTAACGGCCAGGCTGGTTGTTTCGCCGGCCGGCATGCAAAAACGCCGCGCCCCTTCGGGGACGCGGCGTTTTTTTATCGGACGATCCAGCGGGTGCGTCGCACCCGCGTCGACCTTACGCGGCGGCGATCGCTTCGCGTGCGCTGGCCAGCGCGGCGCTTTGCGCGTCCGGCCCGAGGTTCAGGCCTTCCGCGAAGATGAAGCTCACGTCGGTCATGCCGACGAAGCCGAGGAACGTGCGCAGGTACGGCGTCTGGCTATCGTTCGGCGTACCGGCGTACTTGCCGCCGCGGGCCGTCACCACGTGAACCTTCTTGCCCTTGATCAGGCCTTCCGGACCATTCTCGGTGTAGCGGAACGTGACGCCTGCACGGGCGATCCAGTCGAAATACGTCTTCAGTTGCGACGAGATGCCGAAGTTGTACATCGGTGCGCCGATCACGATGATGTCGGCGGCTTGCAGTTCGGCGATCAGCGCATCGCTCTTCGCGACGATCGCATTCTGCTCCGCGGTGCGGTTCTCGGCCGGCGTGAAGAACGCGCCGAGCACCGATTCGTCGAGGTGCGGCAGCGCATCGGCCAGCAGATCGCGAACCACGACCTTCGCGCCGGGGTTCGATTGTTGCAGCTTTGCCGTCAGTTCGTTAGCCAGCAGCGTGGATTGCGCGCCTTGCGAACGCGCCGCGGAATTGATTTGCAGAATGGTCGTCATATCATGCTCCGGTTGGGTTGCGCTTCGGTAGCGCGAGTGACGCCATTGTGCGTGGCCGCATGAGCGCGAAAAAGCGGGTTCAGGGCGACGGATTGTTGCAACAGCAGAACAATTACAGATCGCGCCCCGATTCCCGCCTTTGCGTCGTCAGCCCTTCAGCCAGGCTTCGCGGGCCTTGAGCGATGCCGCAGGCTTGGCGGCGACCGTCAACCGGTAACGCGTCACTTCCGGACCGTCGAGCTTCAGCTTTGCGGTGCGCAGCTCGTCGCGGCGGAATGCGTGAACCTCGACCTTGTCGCCCGGCCGGTAGCGCGCGAGCAGCGCGTCGAGGTTCGTGCCCGTGACGCGCAGCCCGTCGACCGCGATCAGCGTGTCGCCCGCCGACAGCCCCGCGCGATGCGCGGCGCCGCCTTCGTACACGGCCGCAAACGTGCAGTCCGCGCCGCCGCGCAGGCGCGCGCCGATCGTCGGTTTCGCGGCCGCGCCAATCGCGACATCGGGCGCGAGCGTCACGCCGAACGGTGCGAGCAACTCGGCGAGCGGCAGGTCGCGCGTGCCGTGCACCGCGTCGGCGAACAGGCGGCCGAGCGCGACACCCGTCGCCTCTTCGATCAGCGCCTCGACTTCGTTTTCCTCGACGCCCGCCTGCTTGCCGCGGTAGAAATCACGGCCGTAGCGTTGCCACAGCAGACGCATCACGTCGTCGAGAGACTTCCGGTTGTGCGTCTGCGCACGGATCGCGAGATCGAATGCGAGCGCGACGAGCGAACCCTTCGTGTAGTAGCTGACGATCGCGTTGGTCGCGTTCTCGTCCTGCCGGTAGTACTTGATCCACGCGTCGAACGAGCTTTCCGCGACGCTCTGCTTCAGGCGCCCCGTGCCGCGCAGCACGCCGCCGACCGTGCGGCCGAGCGCCGCGAAATATTCGTCCTGCGACATCAGCCCGCTGCGCACCAGCATCAGGTCGTCGTAATACGACGTGAAGCCTTCGAACAGCCACAGCAGCGACGTGTAGTTCTCGCGCGTCAGGTCGTACGGCACGAACGCCGCAGGCTTGATGCGCTTCACGTTCCACGTGTGGAAGTACTCGTGACTGCAGAGGCCGAGGTACGTGCGATAACCTTCCGTCGTTTCGGGCCGCCCCTTCACCGGCAGGTCGGTCCGGTTGCAGATCAGCGCGGTCGACGCGCGATGCTCGAGGCCGCCGTAGCCATCGCTGACCGCGAGCGTCATGAACACGTAGCGGTCCATCGGCGCCTTCTTCGATTTCGGCTCGAACAGCGCGATCTGCGCTTCGCACACGCGCTTCAGGTCGGTACGCAGCCGCTCCAGGTCGAGCTGCGTCACGCGCCCCGCGACCACGATGTCGTGCGGCACGCCGTGCGCGTCGAACGTCGCGAGCGCGAATTCGCCGATCGTCACCGGATGGTCGGAGAGCTCGTCGTAGTTCGACGCGCGATACGCGCCGAAGCCGTAGCGTTTCGTGCCGCGCGCCTCGGGCAGCGCAGTGCCGACGCGCCACGTGCGGAACGCCGCGCCGGCCGGTTTCGCGATGTCGACTTCGCACGGCGCATCCTCGCGGCCGGCGACGCTCAGGAACACGGCCGTCGCGTTGAAGAAACCGCCCGATTCGTCGAGATACGCGGAGCGCACCGACAGGTCCCACGCATACACGTCGTAGCGCAGCGTCAGCGCACCGTTCACGGGCGCGGCCTGCCACGTGTGCTTGTCGGTTTTCGCGATCCGCACCTTGCGACCCGCGTCGTTGAACGCGCCGAGCGTCACGATGTTGCGCGCGAACTCGCGCACGAGATAGCTGCCCGGAATCCACACCGGCAGCGAGAAGCGCTGGCCTTCGGGATCGGGATCGGCGACCGTCACCGACACCTCGAACAGGTGCGCGGCAAGATCTTTCGGGACAATCGAATAGCGGATCGGCTGGGTCATCGTGGCAATCGGTCGAATACGGCGGCGAAAACGAAGAGAGGCGCCGGCAGATAATGCGGGCGCCCCTCGCTGGCCGGGCCCTGCGGCCCGGCGTGTCGGTCGGTTACTTGCTCGAGGCGAGCGCCTGATTGAGCTGATCGGCCGATACCGCGCCCGGCAGGCGGCGGCCATCCGGCAGGAAGATCGTCGGCGTGCCCGTGACGTTCATCCCGCGGCCAAGCGCGAGGTTCTTGTCGAGCGCGCTGGTATCGCAGGTGCCGGCGCCGGACGGCGCGTGATGGTCGAGCATCCAGCTCTGCCACGTCTTCGCGCGATCGGTCGCGCACCAGATCGCCTTCGACTTCACGGTCGAATCCGGCGACAGCACCGGGTACAGGAACGTGTAGACGGTGACGTTGTCGATCGACTGCAGCGTCGTCTCGAGCTTCTTGCAGTACGGGCAGTTCGGATCGGAGAACACCGCGATCTTGCGTGCGCCGTTGCCCTTGACGACCTTGATCGCATTCGCGAACGGCAGGCTCGCGAAGTCGATCTTGTTGATTTCGGACAGGCGGGCGTCGGTCAGGTTCTTGTGCGTCTTGGTGTCGACGAGATCGCCGAGCAGCACGTAGTCGCCTGCCGCGTCGCTATAGATGATCTGCGAGCCGAGGTTTACCTCGTAAAGGCCCGCGACCGGCGATTTCGACACGCTCTTGATCGGCGCGTCGTTGCCGAGACGGGCCTGCAGCGTCGCTTTCAGCTTATCGGTGGTTTGGTCGGCCTGCGCGGTGCAGCCCAGCGTCGCCATCGTGACGGCCAGCGCCAGCGACGCGATGCGGATCGTTTTTTTCATCGAAATCTTCCTTCAGCTCAATCGGAGTGCACGGCACAGTGTACGCCGTAACGGAACCGAGTCCGACCTGCGATACGGCCGAAGGTTCGCTCAACCGAGCGCGGAGGACACGAGCCAGCGCTTCACGAGCGGCTGCGCGCCGACGAATGCCATGCCCGCATTGCGTATGGCCTTCGCGAGCGGGCCCGGCACCGCGAACAGCCGCTGCAGGCCGTCGGTCGCGACCATCAGCGCGCGGATGTCCTCGCGCCGCGAACGCTCGTAGCGGCGCAGCAGCACCGTATCGCCGAGGTTGCGGAAACTTTCCTTGCCCGCGATCGCGTCGGCGAGCGCCGCGACGTCGCGCAGCCCGAGGTTCATCCCCTGCCCCGCGAGCGGGTGGATCAGGTGCGCGGCATCGCCGACGAGCGCGACGCGCGGCGCGATCAGCTTGTCGACCGTCTGCAGCGCCAGCGGGAAGCCGGCGGCCGGCGTCACGCATTCGAGCGTGCCGACCTGGCCGTGCGACACGCGCTCGACTTCCGCCGCGAGCTGCGCCGGATCGAGCGCGAGCAGTTTGTCCGCATGGGCGGTGTGCGCGGACCATACGAGCGACACGTGACCGTCCGGTAGCGGCAGCAGCGCGACGATCTCGCCTTCGTGGAACCACTGGTAGGCCGTTTCGCGGTGCGGCAGCGACGCCTTGAAGTTCGCGACGACGCCCGTCTGCCGGTAGTCGCGCCGCTCGACTTTGGCCCCCATTTGGGAACGGACCCACGAATGCGCACCGTCGGCGCCGACGATGAGATCCGCTTCCAGCACCTGCCCCGACGACAGCGTGAGCACGGCCGCATCGTCGCGCACGTCGAAGCCCTGTGCGCGCGCATCGAACCACGTGAGGTTCGGCTGGAACCGCAGCGCGGCATCCAGCGACGTCTCGACCAGCGACGATTCGGCGATCCACGCGAGCTGCGGCACGGAGGCCTGGTACGCGGAGAAATGCAGTTCCGCGTGCGCATCGCCGTACACGCGCATGTCGTAGACGGGCGCGAGCCGGCTGTGGTCGAGCGCCTGCCAGACCCGCAGCCGCTCGAGCAAGGCCTGCGAGCTGGACGACAGCGCGTAGACGCGCGTGTCGAACGCGAGATCGGCGGGGCGCGGCGTGGCCGGCTGGGCGAGCAAGGCAGTCTTGTAGCCGGACTGGGTCAGCGCGAGCGCGGCCGTCTTGCCGACGAGCCCGCCGCCGACCACGGCGACATCGAAGGTGTGGTGGGCAGTCATGGCGGGCATTATAGCCGTGGGGCCAAACCCTTACGCGGCCGGACTTTGCGGGAAATCAGCAGAATCGCGGGTGGATGCGGCGGCGCGGCGGCCCGCCGCATCTGCCGTTCGGCGCAAGCCCGGAATCCGGGGCGTCGGCACGGTACAATAGCGCTTTTGACCGTCGGCCCGCCGCGCCCCAAGCGCCGGCCGCCCTTTTTTCCCGCGCCGCCGTGCCCTGTCCGGCCGCGCCGCTTTACCCGTCCGAAGGATTCCATGAGCCTCAAATGCGGCATCGTCGGCTTGCCCAACGTCGGCAAGTCCACCCTGTTCAATGCGCTGACCAAGGCCGGCATCGCCGCCGAGAACTACCCGTTCTGCACGATCGAGCCGAACGTCGGCATCGTCGAAGTGCCCGATACGCGCCTGAACGCGCTCTCCGAGATCGTCAAGCCGGAGCGTGTCGTGCCGGCCGTCGTCGAATTCGTCGACATCGCCGGCCTCGTCGCGGGCGCGAGCAAGGGTGAAGGCCTCGGCAACCAGTTCCTCGCGAACATCCGCGAAACCGACGCGATCACGCACGTCGTGCGCTGCTTCGAAGACGAGAACGTCATTCACGTCGCCGGCAAGGTCAGCCCGATCGACGACATCGAAGTGATCAACACCGAACTCGCACTCGCCGACCTGAGCACCGTCGAAAAGGCGCTCGCGCGCTATTCGAAGGCCGCGAAGTCGGGCAATGACAAGGAAGCGGGCAAGCTCGTCGCGGTGCTCGACAAGGTGCGCGCGCAACTCGACCAGGGCAAGGCCGTGCGTGGTCTCGCGCTGTCGGACGACGAAGAGGCGCTGCTCAAGCCGTTCTGCCTGATCACCGCGAAGCCGGCGATGTACGTCGCCAACGTGAAGGACGACGGCTTCGAGAACAATCCGCACCTCGACGTGGTGCGCAAGTACGCGGAAAGCGAAAACGCGCCGGTGGTTGCCGTGTGCGCGGCGATCGAAGCGGAAATCGCCGATCTCGACGACGCGGACAAGGAAGCGTTCCTCGCCGACATGGGCATGGAAGAGCCGGGCCTCGACCGCGTGATCCGCGCGGGCTTCAAGCTGCTCGGCCTGCAGACCTACTTCACCGCGGGCGTGAAGGAAGTGCGCGCGTGGACGATCCATATCGGCGATACGGCCCCGCAGGCGGCCGGCGTGATCCACACCGACTTCGAGCGCGGCTTCATCCGTGCGCAGACGATCGCGTTCGACGACTACGTCACGTACAAGGGCGAGCAAGGCGCGAAGGAAGCCGGCAAGATGCGCGCGGAAGGGAAGGAATACGTCGTGCACGACGGCGACGTGATGAACTTCCTGTTCAACGTCTGAGCGTCGCTTCGGTATCCGTGTAAAAGGCCCGCGTTTGCGGGCTTTTTTCTTTTCAATTCGAGCTAAGTCGCCGCGCTACTGCGCTGTGCGATCCAATGTATGCCCAACGCGGTTGCGCGGATGGTAACTTGACCAGACGAATTGGCTGAAATAACTCTCCGCGACCTCCGTCCACGTCCTGAGTCCATCGTCTTCCTGCAGCACATGCCTCGCGTTGACCAGCAACCACGACATCACTACCTGGCTGTCGCGACATTTCGCACAGTCTCCTGAAGTACAGCAGCGAGCCAGCGTATGCAGGTCAGCGCAATACGCATTGAATTTCGGCAACGCAGGCCACCCCGAAGCGAACCGTTCCGCGTTCTGCGAATGACCTTCGCTGACACTCGGGCAACTGGAATGACCGAACGTTCCCCATGCGGTCTCCCCGCGCATGAGTGCAGCCAGATAGTACGGATGGCTTGCCACGGTTTCAGGGTATTTGACTTTCAATTCGAGCAATACGCTCAGGAGCTGCTCCTCGCCACGTCGACGAAGCGGTCCGGCAACATCGTATGGACTGTAGTAGTTGAACAGCAGACGATTTCCGTTATCCCGGATCTTGCGCACCGTTTCTTCGATATAAGCAATTCCGTCGATCGATACAGCGTAGACAAATCCAGCACGCTCGTCGTCGCGATAATTCGCCAACGCTTTGCCGAACAGGCCGGTGAAACGCTTCCCGTTCGGTCCGATCGCACGCAGTTCGTCGTCCAGCGGCCCGCCACCGAACACGGAGACCGCAATGGTGACATCTTCGAAACCCTCGTATGAAATTCGTCGAAGGCCGTTTGTCGACACGGACACTTTCGGCATGTATTTCCTGAATACGCTTATCCGATCCAGATACAACGCTGGCTCGCCGCCTATCAACAAAGGTGCATTGATCCCGCGCTCGGCCTCATCCTTCACACGCGCCTCGAGACGTGACATATCGCTCAACTCATCCGACGCGACGTCGAATTCGTTTTCGAAGAACCAGCACCCCTTGCAGCGCAGGTTGCATTGATTCGTGAGATGGTAAAGCGACGCGCGTGTCTCCTTTGCCTCGTTTCTGACTGCTTTGAAGCGCGCCTTCATGCCGATCGAATCGTCCATCCTGGTCTCCTGGTACGAGGACCCGAGCACGCCTGAGCGTCAGCTCCGCAATCCTCTGGTGAGTTCCGGCCACAGCGACGAATGCTGGCGGCGGAACATGCCGACGTGACCGATTGCTCGGCCATCGCAGTTTTCCGGGCTGATGAAATGGAGAGCGCTTCTGGCTTGCGGCAACCATCGTAGCCAGTCTTCGATGTTGGCCAGCGTTGCGAGCGGGTCGTCGGTTGCTGCAACTACCGTGACCGGAGCGGAAAATTCGTCGTAATAGTGGTGCTCAATGCCGACCCCGAACTCGTTCGCCATGTACCCGGGATGGCGGCACCATCGCGCCCACTGAAGCCCGACGTGCGCGGGCAGATCGTCGCCCCAGCCGAGCATCCTGGCTGGCACATAACCGAGCAGGCGTGCGGTAACCGGGACGTAGAGATTCGCCAGCAACAACGCAATAATTCGATTCGGCCACAGGATGTTGCCGACGTATCCTGATGACGCTGAAATCGCGCATAGCGAACGGATCGACGCGTGATTCGGCATCAGGCCGATCAGTTGCGCGCCGGCACTGTGACCGATCAGATGCGCTTCGCTTGCACCGGTTTCTCCGAGAAGCCAATCAAGCGCGGCGGGCATGTCGAGCTGCCCCCAGTCCTGTTTGCGTGCACGCGACTGGCGAACATGACGCACGTCGAGCGACGCCCCCATCCCCCGGTAATCGAATACGAATACTGGATACCCGGTGGCACACAGCCAATCAGCGAACGGAAAATAAAAGGATTGACGAATGCCTGTCGCGGGACAAATGAGTACGGGAAAGCAAGCGCCTGAAGCCGACGGAAAATATGTGCCTTCCAACGGGAACCCGTCGCGGGCATGAAATGCAACGCGCACACGGGATATCGGCGACCTGCTCATCGCGCTGGTCTCGATACGGTGAACACGCAAAGACACGTGCTGAATCCGGAAACGAACCTGCGGCCCAGTTTCTGAATTTGGCCGCATAACAAAGGATTCTCAATCGATTTGCTCATCGATTCACCCCGGTTATCGAAGTGATCAATGTATTAAGTTGTTGCCGCCAACGAAATCAGACGAGTTCGATTTTTTGACGGTAAGTTCCAATGCCGCACGCTGTTGCCGAGCACCCCGTGTCGCCCCCGGCAAGCGGTATCCACTTGTCCCCCCCCAAAAAAAACGGCCCGACCGGCTTTGCCGGTCAGGCCATTTTTCATGACGGAAATCCCCCCGCCCGCCGACGGCGGACACTCGGTTCGCCGCCGCGCCATCGCGTCCTCACATCGCCGACACCCGCCGCCCCGCATTCGCCTGCGCATCGCGACCTCGCTTGTTCAGCCACGACGCAAGCAGCACAAGCAACGCCAGCACGACCGTCGCACCGACTTCCATCCGGTGATCCTCGCTGACGAACATCACGGTCAACGTGCCGCAGATGAACAGGATCACGGCCCACGTGAGCCACGGGAACAGCCACATCCGCAGCGTCAGGTCGGCGCCGCTCGATTCGAGCGTCTTGCGCATCCGCAGCTGCGAGATCGCGATCACGAGGTACACCAGCAGCGCGATCGCGCCCGACGTCGCGAGCAGGAAGCCGAACACGTGCTCCGGCATCAGGTAGTTCGCGATCACGGTCACGAAGCCGAAGGCCGTCGACGCGAGCACGGCCGCCCGCGGCGTGCCGGTCGAATCGGTGCGATGCAGGAACGCAGGCGCGTCGTTGCGCTTCGACAGCGAGAACAGCATCCGCGACGCCGTGTACAGCGCCGAATTCAGGCAGCTCGCGACCGACACGAGCACGATCACGTCGATGATCGCCTTCGCGTTCGGGACGCCGATCAGTTCCATCGCGCGCTGATACGAGCCGTGCGTCGGCAGCAGCGGATCGTTCCACGGCACGATGGCCGCAACGACGAGAATCGAGCCGAGATAGAACAGCGTAATGCGCCAGATCACCGAGTTGGTCGCACGCACGATCTGGCGTTGCGGGTTGTCCGATTCGGCGGCCGCGATCGTCACGATCTCGGTGCCGAGGAACGAGAACATCGTCGTCAGCATCGCCGCCAGCACTGCGCCGGCGCCGTTCGGCATGAAGCCTTGATGCGCGAACAGGTTCGACACGCCCGATACGGCCGGCGCCGGCACGATGCCGACGATCGCCGCACCGCCGATGCACAGGAACACGACGATCGCGACGACCTTGATCAGCGCGAACCAGAATTCGAATTCGCCGTAGTTCTTGACGGAAAAGAGGTTGGTGATGGTAAGCAGCAGCGTGATGCCGAGTGCGAAGATCCAGGTCGCGATGCCCGGGAACCAGGCATTGAGGATGGTTGCGGCGGCCGTCGCCTCGATCGGGATCACGAGCACCCAGAACCACCAGTACAGCCAGCCGATCGTGAAGCCGGCCCAGTGGCCGATCGCGCGATCGGCATAGGTCGAGAACGACCCGCTGTCGGGATGCGCGACGGCCATCTCGCCGAGCATGCGCATCACCAGGACGACCAGCACGCCCGCGATCGCATACGCGAGTATCGACGCCGGACCGGCTTCCGCGATCGCGTGGCCGGAGCCGACGAACAAGCCCGCGCCGATGACGCCGGCAATCGACATCATCGTCACGTGACGCTGCTTCAGGCCCGTGCCGAGGCCTGTGTTGCTTCCACTCATCTGTCTCTCTCCAAAAAACGGTTCCGGTTCGACCGGGTGTCGCATGAAGGCGGCGCGGGGAGTTGTCGTTCTTGAGTCCGGCTACGGCCGCGCGTGCATCGCACGCGGGCATGAGGCCGGACGGGGCCGTTCGGGTCGGTGCGCCGCGCAGTCTGCGAAGCTGCGGGTGCGATGCCGCACGCAGGGTGCCGGCGCATCGCGTGCGCCCTTTCCATCGGCTTTCGTCAGCCGCCTTCGAAGCGAAGGAGTGTAAGCATCAAACGGTTCTTCACTAAGAACCAATTGAAGAACTTCGATGGAACCACTTGTTGCATCGATGCGAACCGATGCAACGCTTGATCCGGTGCGACGCCGGCTTGCGAGCCGTCGGATCGCTGGCGTCAAAGGCATGTCGGCAGCGTGGCGCGCCGAACGCTCAGTTCGAGCCGCGCGCCGCTTCGTCGCGCCACTTGGCCGGTACGATCGCGTGCCATTCTCGCAGAAGCAGGTTTTTCACGGCGTCGGGATGCGCGGCCGACAGGCGTACCAGCACGATCGGCCAGCCCACATAGTGATCGGTCACGTAATACACGTCGGGCTCCGATTCGATCAGCCACGCGCGCTCGTCGGGGCCGACGCCCTTCACGACGAGTGTGTCGCCGTCCTCGCGCAGCCGCGCGAGCATCTTGCCCTTCACCTTGAGTGCGGGCGTGCCGTACGACGTGCCCTCCTCGACACCGCGCCACGCCAGCACGATCTGCCGGACTTCGTCGAATGTCACGATGCCTCCCCGACCGTTCGTCGATGGTTGACGGTCCGGCCACCCTACCGGAAATCGCCCGGCGCGCCCAGCCGGATGTGTTTATCCGCGGACCGCACGCGCGGCCGCCGGCGCCCGTCCGGTGGTCGCGACGATGGCGAATGCGATCGCATTCGCGACGGCGCTCGCGAGGATCGGCACGAGATAGCCACCACCCGCGTCGTAGATGAAGCCGGCGGCGGCCGGCCCGATCAGCGTGCCGAACGCGACGCTCGTATACAGGATGCCGATGATCGCGCTCACGTTGCGCCCGCCGAAGTAGTCCATCACGACTGCCGGCAGCACGGCGACCCAGCCGCCGTAGAACACGCCGAACACGAGTGCGAACGCGGCCAGCGTCGCGACGGTGCCGGCGCCCGCCCACGCGACGAGCGCGACGGCCATGCCCGCGAACATCGCGAGCAGCGATGCGCGGCGGCCGATGCGGTCGGCGAGGCCACCGAGGAAGAAGCGGCCGGCCGTGCTGCCGACGCCGATCGCGCCGAGCAGCAGCACGGCCGTCGATGGCGCGACGCCATGATCGAGCGCATACGGCACGAGGTGAACGAACGGGACGAACACGCCAAACGAGCACACGAGGCATGCCGCATAGAGGCTCGCGAACGGCCGCGACGTGACGGCTTCGCGCACCGTCGCGCCGGCATGCACGGTCGCGGCGGCCGCCGCCGCACCGGCGTTCCGGCCGCCGTCGCCGGCGACATCGCCGTCCGGCAACAATCCACGCCCGCGCGGATCGTTCTCGATCAGCAGCGACATGCCGGCCCCCACGATCACCGCGATCACGGCCAGCGTGAAATACGCGCCGCGCCAGCCGACATGCGCGATCAGCGCGGACGCGAGCGGCGGCATCACGAGCGTGCCGACACCGATCCCCGCGACCGCGAGCCCCGATGCAAAGCCGCGCCGGCGCACGAACCAGCGCTGCACGGCGCCGACGGCCGGCACATACGCGCAGCCGACGCCGAGACCGACACCCAGTCCGTACGCGACATAAACCTGCACCAGCGTGTGCGCGGCGCCGGCGGCCGCGAGCCCGGCGCCCGTCAGCAGCATCCCGGCGATGGCGAGGCGCCGCGAGCCGAAGCGATCGGCAAGCGGCCCGCTGACAATGCCGAAACCGAAATACAGGAAGCCGGCGAGCGAGAACACGAGCGAGATCTGCCCGCGCGATGCGGCGAAATCCCGCTGCAGCGACTCGACGAACGCGCTGAACGTATAGGCGCTGCCAAACCCGACGAACGTGACGGCAAACGCAGCCGCGACCACGTACCAGCCATAAAAGAGGCGCGATGCGCCCGGGCGGTTCATGACGATGCTCCTCTCGGGTCGCACCGGCCGCCGAGCGGCGTCCGGATTGCCTCATGGATATAGTTGAACTATGTTGATCACATCGGCCGCCGAGAGGCAGCCACAAATGATGCGATCTGATGCGACAACGGTACTCGCGCGTACGCATCGCCTCAAACGATATTTCGTCGGCCTTTCGCTTTAGAAAAACTGAATGAATCGTTCCCGCCTGCCGCCCCTCAACGCGCTGCGCGCCTTCGAAGCGGCCGCCCGCCACCTGTCGGTGAAATCGGCGGCCGAGGAGTTGTCGGTCACGCCCGGCGCGGTGAGCCAGATGATCCGCACGCTCGAGACGCATCTCGGTGTGCAGCTGTTCGAGCGCGTCAATCGCGGCATCCTGCTGACGGCCGCCGGCCGCGACTACCTGCCGCCGGTGCGCAACGCGTTCCGGCAGATCGCCGATGCGTCGCAGCGTGTGTCGGGCGCCGCCGACAGCGGCGTGCTGACGGTGAGCGTCACGCCGTTCTTCGCGTCCGCATGGCTCGTGCCGCGCCTCGCGCAGTTCCGGGAGGCTTGCCCGGACGTCGACCTGCAGGTCGTCACGAGCCACGCGCTCGCGGATTTTTCGCGCGACGGCGTCGACGTCGCGATCCGTCACGGCCTCGGGCGCTACATCGGGCTGTGCAGCGAGCGCCTGCTGACGGTGGAGATCGTGGCCCTTGCGTCGCCCGACCTCGTCGCGCGGCTCGGCATGCCGGCGACACCGGCCGAGCTCGTCGGCTGGCCGCACTTGCACGACGCCGAGCGCAAGGGCTGGCACATCTGGTTCGGCGCGCAGCGGATCGACGATTTCGGCCCGCCGCGCGGCCCCGCGTTCGACGACTCGGGCCTGCTGCTGCAGGCGATCGCCGCCGGTCAGGGCGCCGGGCTGCTGCCGGCGGCAATGGTGCGCGGCGAGCTGGCGAGCGGCCGGCTCGTGCAGCTCGCCGACGTCGCGTGGCTCGACGATTTCGCGTACTACCTCGTCTACCCGCCGCATCACGCGGAGCGGCCGAAGGTGGCCGCGTTCCGCCGCTGGATTCTCGATGCCGCGCAGGCCGACGGCGCGGCGTCGATGTCCGGCGCGGCGTAACGTCGCTCCGCTGCACGGCGCCGGCGCCGATCCGGAACCGGAACCGGAACCGATCGGCTAACATGCGGCGCGGGCCGGCGGCCCGACATCGACAACAACATACCGACCGAGAGAGACCATGCCTGCCCTGCTGCGCCGCGCGACGCACATCGCGACCCTGTCGGCCGCGCTCTTCGTCGCCTGCGCCACCGTGCCCGTTCCGGCGCATGCATACCGCGCACCGCCCGGCTACGGCAACGAAGCCGATCTCGACCGTCACGACACGTATCGCAACCGCGACGGCGAGACCGTGCAGGCGCCCGCGCATTCCAGATCGGGCCGCGTGCCCGAAGGCGCGAGCGCGCGCTGCCGGGACGACACGTACAGCTTCAGCCGCCATCGGCGCGGCACGTGCTCGGGGCACGGCGGCGTCGCCGCGTGGCTGTGAACGCGGCACGCCCGAATGCCTGCGCCGCGCCAGCGGCAGCCGGCGGCGAAGTACAATAGCCGCTCGCGCCGCCGACACCTGGCGACGCCGCCGCGCCCCGCGCGGCACGCTCCGTACCGAATCACCCGACGCCGCCACGCCAGCGCGCTGCGCGGCAGTCTCAACCATTTCTGACTTTCACACCCAAATGGCCCAATACGTTTTCACGATGAACCGGGTCGGCAAGATCGTGCCGCCCAAGCGCCAGATCCTGAAGGACATCTCGCTGTCGTTCTTTCCCGGCGCGAAGATCGGCGTGCTCGGCCTGAACGGCTCGGGCAAGTCGACGCTGATCCGCATCATGGCGGGCGTCGACAAGGACATCGAAGGCGAAGCGACGCCGATGCCGAACCTGAACATCGGCTACCTGCCGCAGGAACCGCAGCTCGACCCGACGAAGACGGTGCGCGAAGCCGTCGAGGACGGTCTCGGCGACCTGTTCCAGGCCAACAAGAAGCTTGAGGAAATCTACGCGGCCTATGCCGAGCCGGACGCCGATTTCGACGCGCTCGCGGCCGAACAGGCGAAGTACGAGGCGATTCTCGCGTCGAGCGACGGCGGCAGCCCCGAGCAGCAGCTCGAAGTGGCCGCCGACGCGCTGCGCCTGCCGCCGTGGGACGCGAAGATCGAGCACCTGTCGGGCGGCGAAAAGCGCCGCGTCGCGCTGTGCAAGCTGCTGCTCGAAAAACCCGACATGCTGCTGCTCGACGAACCGACCAACCACCTCGACGCCGAATCGGTCGACTGGCTCGAGCAGTTCCTGGTGCGCTTCCCGGGCACCGTCGTCGCCGTCACGCACGATCGCTACTTCCTCGACAACGCGGCCGAGTGGATTCTTGAACTCGACCGCGGCCACGGCATTCCGTGGAAGGGCAACTACAGCAGCTGGCTCGACCAGAAGGAAGAACGCCTGAAGCAGGAAGAAGCGTCGGAGTCGGCGCGCCAGAAGGCGATCAAGAAGGAACTGGAGTGGGTGCGCCAGAACCCGAAGGGCCGCCAGGCGAAGTCGAAGGCGCGTATCGCGCGCTTCGAGGAGCTGAACAGCCAGGAATACCAGAAGCGCAACGAGACGCAGGAAATCTTCATCCCGGTCGGCGACCGCCTGGGCAATGAAGTGATCGAGTTCAAGAACGTCAGCAAGGCGTTCGGCGACCGCCTGCTGATCGACAACCTGAACCTCAAGATCCCGGCGGGCGCGATCGTCGGCATCATCGGTCCGAACGGCGCCGGCAAGTCGACGCTGTTCCGGATGCTGACGGGCAAGGAACAACCGGATTCGGGCGAGGTCGTGATGGGCCCGACGGTGAAGCTCGCGTATGTCGACCAGAGCCGCGACGCGCTCGACGGCTCGAAGACGGTGTTCGAGGAAATCTCGGGCGGCGCCGACGTGCTGACGGTCGGCAAGTACGAAACGCCGTCGCGCGCGTACATCGGCCGCTTCAACTTCAAGGGCGGCGACCAGCAGAAGATCGTCGGCAACCTGTCGGGCGGTGAACGCGGCCGCCTGCACCTCGCGAAGACGCTGATCTCGGGCGGCAACGTGCTGCTGCTGGACGAACCGTCGAACGACCTCGACGTCGAAACGCTGCGCGCGCTGGAAGATGCCCTGCTCGAATTCGCGGGCTCGGTGATGGTGATCTCGCACGATCGCTGGTTCCTCGACCGGATCGCGACGCACATCCTCGCGTTCGAAGGCGACTCGCAGGTCACGTTCTTCGACGGCAACTACCAGGAATACGAAGCGGACAAGCGTGCGCGCCTCGGCGAGGAAGCCGCGAAGCCGAAGCGGCTGCGCTACAAGCCGATCAGCCGCTGACCGTCGCGGCCCGGGCGCCCGGCACTGCGGCAACGCGGGGCCGGTCGCCGAAGGCGGCCGCTTCCGGATCGGCAAAACGAAAAAGCGGGCCCGTGGCCCGCTTCTTTTTCGACCGCCGTTCGCCCTCCGCCTAGGCGAGCGCGCCCAGTTCGCGCAGCCGCGCTTCGGTCGCCGCCGCGCTCGTGTGGTGAATGCCGTGCCAGCCGAGCGCCGTCGCGGCCGCCGCGTTCTTCGCGTTGTCGTCGATGAACACGAGTTCGTGCGGCGCGATACCCGGCAGGTGCGGGTCGATCCGCGCGTGCATCTCGCGGTAGATCGCCGGATCGGGTTTCACGAGCTTCACGCGGCCCGACACGACGATGTCCTTGAAACGCCGCAGCACCGGGAAGTTTTCCCACGCATACGGAAACGTCTGCGCGGACCAGTTCGTCAGCCCGAACAGCGGCATCCCCTGCGCGTCGAGCCGGTCGACGAGCGCGGCGCCTTCGTCGAGCACGCCGCCGATCATCTCGTGCCAGCGCGCGTAGAACGCCCGGATCAGCGCCTCGTGCCCGGGAAACTTCGCGACGAGTTCGGCCGTGCCTTCCTCGATCGTCTGCCCGCCGTCCTGGCGGATCACCCAGTCCATCGCGCAGACGTGCGTGAGAAACCAGCGGCGCTCGGCGTCGTCGGGAATCAGTTCCCGGTACAGGTACTCGGGGCTCCAGTCGATCAGCACGCCGCCGAAATCGAACACCACGGCCTTGATCGTCATGCGAACTCCGTGGCCAGCACGTCCGCGAGCGGACGCGGCGTCACCGCGTTGCCCGACAGCGAATTGTTTTGCCAGATGAAGTGGTGGTGCGCGACGATCTGCGCGGCCGACAGGTGCGCACGCTCGTTCGTCGTGTGCAGGTCGGACACGACGATCGTCCGGTAGCCGAGCAGCGCCGCACGGCGCGCGGCCGAATCGACGCAGAACTCGGTCGCATAACCGCAGATCAGCACCGAACGGATGCCGTGGCGCTCGAGCTGCGCCGCGAGCGGCGTGTCGTGGAACGCGTCGCTCGCCTGCTTGCGCACACGCCAGTCGTCGCTCCCGACGACCAGCCCCGCATGCAGCTCCCAGCCCGACGTGCCGGGCACGATGTCGTCGTCCGCGTCGCCGTCGTGCTGCACGAAGCATACGGGCGCGTTCGCCGCGCGCGCCGCCGCCGTCAACCGGTTGATGCCCGACACCACGTCGTCGAGCCGGTAAGCGGGCTGCGCCCGCTCCACCAGCCCGCGCTGCATGTCGACCACGATCACTGCGGTGTCCGCCATGTGTTGCCCTCGCTGTTGTTGTCCGGCCGTCGCCCGGCCGCTGAAGCGCGTTGCGTCAGATCGGCTGCGTGCGCGCGTCGAGCCACGCCTTGGCATCGCCGCTCAGGTGCCGGCCGACGCGCTCGCGCACCGTCGCGTGATACGTGTTCAGCCACGCGCGCTCTTCGTCGTGCAGCATCTCGATCAGCACGCAGCGCGTGTCGATCGGGCACAGCGTCAGCGTCTCGAACGCAAGGAAATCGCCGAACTCGGTCTGCCCGGCCGCGCGATTCACGACCAGGTTCTCGATCCGGATACCCCACTGGCCGGGGCGGTACACGCCCGGCTCGATCGACGTGATCATGCCCTCTTCCATTGCCGTGTGCGGCTCGGCCGGCGCGTAGTGTGAGATGACCTGCGGGCCCTCGTGCACGTTCAGGAAGTAACCGACGCCATGCCCGGTGCCGTGGCCGTAGTCGAGCCCGGCCGACCACATCGGCGCGCGCGCGATCGCGTCGAGCATCGGCGAGCGGATGCCGCGCGGAAAGCGTGCGCGCGACAGCGCCATCATCGATTTCAGCACGATCGTGAAATCGCGCCGCTGCAGGTCGCTGACGGTACCGACCGGCACGACGCGCGTGATGTCGGTCGTGCCCGTCGTGTATTGCCCGCCCGAATCGATCAGCAGCAGGCCGTCGCCGGCGATCGTCGCATGCGACTCGGCCGTCGCGTGGTAGTGCGGCATCGCGCCGTTCGCGTTGAAGCCGGCGATCGTCGCGAAGCTCGGCGACACGTAACCGGGGCGCCGTGCGCGCGCGGCCGTGAGTTTCTGTTCGATCGTCATCTCGGTGATCGTCTCGCGGTTCACCGCCTGTTCGAACCACGCGAAGAACTCCGCGAGCGCGGCGCCGTCGTGCTCCATCGTCACGCGCACGTGCTCGATCTCGGTGGACGTCTTGCGCGACTTCGCGAACGTCGACGGATTCACGGCCTCGATGAGCTTCACGCCGGCCGGCACGGCCTCGAGCGTGCCGAACGTCACGCGGCGCGGGTCGACCAGCAGCGTCGCGCCGTCGGGCAGGGCCGCGAGCGACGCGCGCGCGGCGTCGTACGCACGAACGTCGACGCCGTCCTGCGCGAGTGACGCGGCCAGCGCCGGCGACACCTTGCCGCTGGCGACGAACAGCGTCGCGCGATCGGCGCCGATCATTGCGTGCGCAACGAACACGGGATTGAAGTTGACGTCGGCGCCGCGCAGGTTGAACAGCCATGCGAGATCGTCGAGCGTCGACACGAAATGCCACTGCGCGCCCTGCGCGCGCATCGCGCGGCGCACTTCGGCCAGCTTGCTCGCGCGCGTCGTGTCGGCCTGCGGCGCGGCATGCTCGAACACCGCATCGCCGGGCAACCCCGGCCGCTCGGGCCAGATCGCGTCGAGCAGGTCGAGATCGGTGCGCAGCGCGATGCCGCGTGCGCTCAGCGCGGCCGTCAACCCGCGCGCAGCCGCGACGCCGAGCACGGCACCGTCGACGCCCACCGTCGCGCCCGCCGCCACGTTCTGCGCGAGCCAGTCGACGTGCGGCGCGCTCTGCTGCCCGCCCGTCATCTTCATCAACTGCACGCCCGTGCCGGCCAGCTCGGCGTCGGCCTGCACCCAGTAGCGGCTGTCGACCCACAACCCCGCGAAATCCGCGGTGACGACCAGCGTGCCGACCGAGCCCGTGAAACCGGACAGCCAGCGGCGGGCCTGCCAGCGCTCGGGCAGGTACTCGGACAGGTGGGGATCGGCGGACGGCACGAGATAGGCGGCCAGGCCCTCGCGGGCCATGGCGCCGCGCAGCAGCGCGAGGCGGGCCGGCACCGACGAGACTTCGGGGAGACGGGCATTCATGATTTCACCTGAGAGCATTCAGCGACGGGCCGACAGTGCGACCGTCACGGCTACGGCGAGGAACGCGACGCCGGTGCAGACCGGCCATTCGAGCGTCTCGCCATCGTAAAACAGTCCCGAGAGATTGCCGGCCATTCGGGCGGCGGCCGCGCCCGCGATGCCGACGAGCACCGCGATCCACCATGCCGGCCGGCTCGTGCGCCGCATCGGATGCAGCCATCGGCCGAACAGCCCGACGGCCGCTCCCAGGACAAGGATTCCAAACCAGTTCATTCGACGCCTTCGATAAATTCGGATTCGTCCCATAGGCGTGAACGTTGCCAGCGGCTAGCATCGATTCATCCATCGAACCCGAGACCAGCCGGGTGCCGCCAACATTCGAGTGTAGGGGCCGACTCGACGTTATGGCAAGCGCGCACCGGCTGCCGTAATGAAGAAATTCTCATGCGAATCGCTCTGATCGATCCGGAGGCGCGTCATGCCGCACTCCTGAATCGCCTGCTCTTTGCGGGCGGTCATGTGTGCCACGCGTTTTCGTCCAGTACGGCGTTCTTCGAATGGCTCGCCACCGACACCTGCGACATGCTGATCACCGGCAACTGGGCCGGCGACCAGCCGGCCGAGGAAGTCATTCCGCGCGCGCAGACGATCCTGCCCGGGCTGCCGGCCATCGCCGTGATGCAATTGCCGCGCGAAAGCGAAATCGTATCGTGCCTGCACGCGGGCGCCGACGATTGCCTCGTGCGCCCCGTGAGCGGGCCCGAGCTGCTCGCGCGCGTCAACGCACTGAGCCGGCGCGCGGGCGTGCGCCGGCCGCCGACCCGCTCGCGCGAAATGTATGGGGAATACGCGTTCGACGCCACGCACGGCCTCGTGCGCTTCGGCGAAGCAATCGTTTCACTGACGCCCAAGGAGTTCCGCTTCGCGCAACTGCTGTTCGCGAACCTGTCGCGGCCCGTGTCGCGCGCCCATATCCTCGAAACGGTGTGGGCATGCCGCCGCGACATGAAGTCGCGCACGCTCGATACGCACGCGTCCCGGCTGCGCAGCAAGTTGCGGTTGCTGCCGGAGCGCGGCTACCGGCTGCTGCCGCTCTACGGCTACGGCTATCAGCTCGATCGCGTGCCGATCGAACCCCCAAATTCCCGCCCCCGCCACGCTGATGCCCGGTATGCGTCGAGTGAGGAAATCGCTGAAACGCTATAATATGGGGCTAAACGATAGCCCTCGATATGCAACTCCTCACGATCGGAATCAATCACCACACTGCGCCTGTCGCCTTGCGCGAACGCGTGGCGTTTCCGCTCGAGCAAATCAAGCCGGCTCTCGTCACGTTCAAGAACGTGTTTCTCGGCCCCCAGGCACCCAATACGCCCGAAGCGGCGATCCTCTCCACCTGCAACCGCACCGAACTGTATTGCGCGACCGATGATCGCGCGGCACGCGAGGGCGCGATCCGCTGGCTGTCGGAGTATCACCGGATTCCGGTCGACGAGCTCGCCCCGCACGTCTATGCGCTGCCGCAGTCGGAAGCGGTCCGGCACGCGTTCCGCGTCGCGTCCGGCCTCGATTCGATGGTGCTCGGCGAAACCCAGATTCTGGGCCAGATGAAGGATGCGGTCCGCACCGCGACGGAAGCCGGCGCGCTCGGCACCTATCTGAACCAGTTGTTCCAGCGAACGTTCGCGGTGGCGAAGGAAGTGCGCGGCACGACCGAGATCGGCACGCAGTCGGTGTCGATGGCCGCCGCCGCGGTGCGCCTCGCGCAGCGGATCTTCGAAAAGGTGTCCGATCAACGCGTGCTGTTCATCGGCGCCGGCGAAATGATCGAGCTGTGCGCGACGCACTTCGCCGCGCAAGGCCCGCGCGAACTCGTCGTCGCGAACCGCACGGCCGAACGCGGCCAGCGCCTCGCCGAACGCTTCAACGGCCGCGCGATGCCGCTCGCGGATCTGCCGGCCCGCATCCAGGAATTCGACATCATCGTGTCGTGCACGGCGTCGACGCTGCCGATCATCGGCCTCGGCGCAGTCGAGCGCGCGGTGAAGGCGCGCCGCCATCGACCGATCTTCATGGTCGACCTGGCGGTGCCGCGCGACATCGAGCCCGAAGTCGGCAAGCTGAAGGACGTATTCCTTTACACCGTCGACGATCTCGGCGCGATCGTGCGCGAAGGCAACGCATCGCGCCAGGCCGCGGTCGCGCAGGCCGAGTCGATCATCGAGACGCGCGTGCAGAATTTCATGCAATGGCTCGACACGCGCAGCGTCGTGCCGGTGATCCGTCACATGCATACGCAGGCCGACGCGCTGCGCCGCGCCGAAGTCGACAAGGCGCAGAAGCTGCTCGCGCGCGGCGACGATCCGGCCGCGGTGCTCGAAGCGCTGTCGCAGGCGCTGACCAACAAGCTGATCCACGGCCCGACGAGCGCGCTCAACCGCGTGAACGGCGCCGATCGCGATTCGCTGATCGACCTGATGCGCGGCTTCTACCAGCACGCACCGCGCTCGAACGACCAATCCGGCCACTAGCGCCGGCCAGTCGCCCTGCCGCCGGCCGCGAGCCGGCCTATCCTTTCCGAATACCCCTTGCCCGGGAGCGCCGCTCCACACCATGAAGACGAGCATGCAACGCAAGCTCGACCAGCTGTCTACACGGCTGGCCGAACTGAACGACCTGCTGAGCCGCGAAAACGTCACGGCCGATCTCGACCAGTACCGCAAGCTGACCCGCGAACATGCGGAACTCGGTCCGGTCGTCGAGCAGTACGCACTGTGGCGCCAGTCGCGCAACGACGAGACGGCCGCGCAGGAGCTGCTCACCGATCCGTCGATGCGCGATTTCGCCGAGGACGAGATCCGCAGCGCACGCGAAAGCATGACCCGCCTCGAGGTCGAGTTGCAGAAGATGCTGCTGCCGAAGGATCCGAACGACGATCGCAACATCTTCCTCGAAATCCGTGCGGGCACGGGCGGCGACGAATCGGCGCTGTTCGCGGGCGACCTGCTGCGCATGTACCTGCGCTTCGCGGAACGCCAGCGCTGGCAGGTCGAAATGATGTCGGAGAGCGCGTCGGATCTCGGCGGCTACAAGGAAGTGATCGTGCGGATCGCGGGCCAGGGTGCGTATTCGCGCCTGAAGTTCGAATCGGGCGGCCATCGCGTGCAGCGCGTGCCGGCGACCGAGACGCAGGGGCGCATCCATACGTCCGCCTGCACGGTCGCCGTGATGCCGGAAGCCGATGAAATCGGCGAGGTCGAGATCAACCCGGCCGACCTGCGGATCGACACGTTCCGCGCGTCCGGCGCGGGCGGTCAGCACATCAACAAGACCGATTCGGCGGTGCGCGTCACGCACATCCCGACCGGGATCGTCGTCGAATGCCAGGACGACCGTTCGCAGCACAAGAACAAGGATCGCGCGCTGAAGGTGCTCGCCGCGCGCATCAAGGACAAGCAGTATCACGAGCAGCACGCGAAGGAAGCCGCGACGCGCAAGAGCCTGATCGGCTCCGGCGACCGCTCGGAGCGGATCCGCACGTACAACTTCCCGCAGGGCCGGATGACCGACCACCGGATCAACCTGACGCTGTACCGGCTCGAGGCGATCATGGACGGCGATCTCGACGAACTGATCGGCGTGCTCGTCACCGAGCACCAGGCCGAACTGCTCGCGTCGCTCGGCGAAGCCGACTGAGGCCGCGATGCCCGACACCACCGCCGACGAACTGCTGCGCGCGTCGCCGCTCGACGCGGTCGATGCGCGCGTGCTGCTCGCGCACGCGCTCGGCTGGACCCGCACGCAGCTGATCACGCGCGGCGACACGCCGCTCGACGCGGCCGCGGTCGAACGCTACCGTGCGCTCGAAGCGCGCCGCGTGGCCGGCGAGCCCGTCGCGCAGCTCGTCGGGATGCGCGAATTCTTCGGCCGGCCGTTCGACGTGACGCCCGACGTGCTGATCCCGCGCCCCGAAACCGAACTGCTCGTCGACGCCGCGCTCGATGCGATCGACGGGCTGCCGCAACCGGCCGTGCTCGATCTCGGCACCGGCAGCGGCGCGATCGCCGTGTCGATCGCCGCCGAGCGTCCCGATGCACGCGTGTGGGCGCTCGACCGTTCGACGGCCGCGCTCGCCGTCGCGCAACGCAACGCGGACAAGCTGCTCGACGCGCACCGCCCGGGCGGCCCGCTGCACTGGCTGCAGAGCGACTGGTACGCGGCGCTCGACCCGGCGCTCGCATTCGACACGATCGTCAGCAACCCGCCGTACATCGCGCAGCACGATCCGCACCTCGCGCAGGGCGACCTGCGTTTCGAGCCGCGCGGCGCGCTCACCGACGATGCCGACGGCCTCAGCGCGATCCGCGCGATCGTCGCGGGCGCCGGCACCTATCTGAAACCGGGCGGCACGCTCTGGATCGAGCACGGTTACGACCAGGCCGAAGCCGTACGCGCGGTGCTCGTCTCACACGGCTTCATCGCGGTCGAATCGTTCGCCGATCTGGCCGCGATCGAACGCACGACCGGTGGCCGCCTGCCGGGCTGATGCCCGGCCCGCCCGGTTGAAATCCGCTATCATTTCGATCTAACGCCCCGCAAACACGCAAGGTCAGTCATGGACACCCAACAACGTATCAAGCAAATCGTCGACGAAAACCAGGTCGTGCTCTTCATGAAGGGCAACGCGCAATTCCCGATGTGCGGCTTCTCGGGCCGCGCAGTGCAGGTGCTGAAGGCCTGCGGCGTCGACCAGTTCAAGACGGTCAACGTGCTCGAGGACGACGAAATCCGCCAGGGCATCAAGGAATTCTCGAACTGGCCGACCATCCCGCAGCTCTACGTGAAGGGCGAATTCGTCGGCGGCTCGGACATCATGATGGAGATGTACCAGTCGGGCGAACTGCAGCAACTGTTCGCCGCCGCGTAACGCTCCCCGTTCGATGGCATCTCCCAGCGCGCCGCCACGCCGGCTGATCGTCGCGATCACCGGCGCCACCGGCGCGATCTACGGCGTGCGGCTGCTCGACCTGCTGCGCGCCGCCGGCGGCGTCGAAACGCACCTGCTGATTTCGAACGCCGGCTGGCTCAACATCCAGCACGAACTGAAGCTGCCGAAGGCCGACGTCGAAAGCCGTGCGGACGTCGTGCATTCGGTGCGCGACGTCGGCGCGACGATCGCATCGGGGTCGTTCGCGACCGACGGGATGGTGATCGCGCCCTGCTCGATGAAGACGCTCGCGAGCGTCGCGCACGGGCTGTCCGACAACCTGATCACGCGCGCGGCCGACGTCACGCTGAAGGAACGCCGCCGTCTCGTGCTGATGGTGCGCGAAACGCCGTTCAACCTCGCGCATCTGCGCAACATGACCGCCGTCACCGAAATGGGCGGCATCGTCTTTCCGCCGCTGCCCGCGTTCTATGCGATGCCGAAGACGATCGAGGAACTCGTCGACCAGACCGTCACGCGCGTACTCGACCTGTTCGCGCTCAGCGCACCGCTGACCACACCGTGGGCCGGCATCCGGCACGCGCAGTAAGCGGCCTGTCGCAGCCCCGTTCTTCTGGCATCTTCGCCGAATCCACCGGCAATTCATTCGATTTCACGCACACGGACGCCTACCCGCTTCGGTGCGCGTCGCATCGCCCCGATTATCAACAAACAAGCGCCAATCAAATTCCGCGGCGTGGATTTATCAATACGCGGTGCGCGCCTATAGTCACAGGCAAATCCCTTTGCAGGCCACCACCATGAACCGCTTGCCTTCGCTCTACCTGTCCCACGGCGCCCCGACGCTGCCGATCGACCCGTCGCTGCCGTCCGGTGCGTTCACGCACCTCGGCGCCGAATTGCCGCGCCCGCGCGCGGTACTGATGCTGTCCGCGCACTGGGGCACGCAGCAGCCGGTCGCGAGCGTCGCCGCGCACCCGGAAACGATCCACGACTTCTACGGCTTTCCGCGCGCGCTGTACGAGATTCGCTACCCGGCGCCGGGCGCGCCCGACGTCGCCGAGCGCGCGGCCGCGCTGCTGAACGCGGCCGGCATTGCGACCGCGACGACCGAGCACGGTCTCGACCACGGCGCGTGGGTGCCGATGCTGCTGATGTTCCCGGAAGCCGACGTGCCCGTCGCGCAGTTGTCGATCCAGCCGCGTGCGGATGCGGCCCACCACTTCGCGCTCGGCCGCGCGCTGCGGCCGCTGCGCGACGAAGGCGTGATGGTGATCGGCTCGGGCCAGATCACGCACAACCTGCGCGCCGCCGATTTCGGCGCGGCGCCCGAAGATGCGGACCCGCGCGTCAAGGACTTCACCGACTGGTTCGAGACAAAGCTTGCCGCGCGCGACGTCGACGCGCTGCTCGACTATCGCCGGCAGGCGCCGCATGCGGTGCTGATGCATCCGACCGACGAGCATCTGCTGCCGGTATTCACCGCGCTCGGCGCGGCGGACGACGACTACCAGCTCGGCATCCAGTCGCTCGGCACCTACCAGCGCGTGCTCGCGATGACGAATTACGTGTTCGCGAGCGCAACCGCCTGAGCGTCACGCGACAACCGGCGACCGCAAACAAAAAGCCCGCCCGAGCATTGCTCGGGCGGGCTTTTTTTGCCACGTTCCGCCGCCGCCGAATCCGGCGACAGATCAGGCGTCAGGCACCGACCCCTTCGAGGATCTCGTCGTGCGACTCGCGCTCGTCGAGATACTTGGTGCGGTAGCCCGATTTCGCGCCCCAGAAGTAGAACACCAGCGCGATTGCCGCGACGATCAGCATGTCCCAGCCATACGGCAGGACGCCGTGACCGCCGAATTCCTTGCTGCCGATCAGCGACAGCACGGCCATCGTCGGCAGGTACGCGACCAGCCACCATGCGGCCCGCAGGTCTTCACCCCAACCGGTCCAGCCCGCCTTCGCCTGGAAGAAGAAGTACACCGGCAGCGCGACGATCATCAGCAGGATGATTTCGCCGGTCAGCGGCCACTTCGCCCAGTACAGGATCAGCGACGCGCAGACGAACGCGAACGGTGCAATCAGCTTCATGCCCGGGATCGACAGCGGCCGCTCGATGTCGGTCGCCGAACGGCGCAGGGCCATCAGGCTGATCGGGCCGGTCAGGTACGAAATCACCGTCGCGACCGAAATCACCGCCGCAAGCGAACTCCAGCCGCGGAAGAAGAACAGGAAGATGAACGAGACCAGCAGGTTGAACCACATCGCCTGACGCGGCACGCCGTAGAGCGGGTGCACGTTGCCGAACATCTTCGGCATCGTGTTGTTGCGCTCCATCGCGTAGATCATCCGCGTCGTCGTCGCCATGTAGGTCGTGCCGGTGCCGCTCGGGCTGACGAACGCGTCGACGTACAGCATGATCGCGAGCCAGTTCAGGTTCAGCGCGATCGCCAGTTCGGCGAACGGCGACTTGAAGTTGAAGTGCGACCAGCCCGCCGCGATGTCGGTCGGATTCACCGCGCCGATGTACGCGACCTGCAGCAGCACATAGATCACGAGTGCGATCAGGATCGACGTAATCACCGCGAACGGCACGCTGCGCGACGGATTGCGCGCTTCGCCCGCGAGGTTCACGGGGCTCTGGAAGCCGTTGAACGCGAACACGATGCCGCTCGTCGCGACCGCGGTCAGCACCGCCGACCAGCCGTACGGCGCAAAGCTTGCATTGGATGCGGTGCCGAGGTTGTCCGAGTGGAAGCTCGTCAGCATCAGGCCGAGGATCGTGAGGCCGGGGATCAGGAACTTGAAGATCGTGATCGCGGTGTTTGCCCGCGCGAAGGCCTTCACGCCCCAGTAGTTCAGCATGAAGTAGATGACGACCAGCACGGCCGACAGCAACAGGCCTGGTGTCGTCAACTCGCCGTTCACGAACAGCGCGTGCGCCCATGGATACGGCCACGTGCTCATGTACTGGATCGACGCTTCGGCCTCGATCGGGATCACGGATACGATCGCGATCCAGTTCGCCCATGCACTGATGAAGCCCACCAGCGAACCGTGCGAGTAGCGCGCATAACGCACCATGCCGCCCGACTCGGGGAACATCGCGCCCAGTTCGGCATACGTCAGTGCAATCGCGAGAATCACGACGGCGCCGATGATCCAGGCGCAGATCGCCGCCGGACCGGCGATCTTCGCGGCCTTCCAGGCGCCGAACAGCCAGCCCGAGCCGATAATCGAACCCAGCCCCGTCAGCATCAATGCAAACGGGCCGATGTTCCGTTGAATAGAACTCTTCACATCCTCTCCTGTGTCTCAAAAAGCATGGTCGGCCTGCGGTCCGGGATCGGCTCGGACCGCACCGCGCACGCATTCTTGGGGGGACGAGTCATCCGATCGGGGCAACCCGTCCACGCGGCGCGTAGTTTAACGGTTGCACCTGAAACGTGGCGCCAAAATCGTTCGGCCCCTACAAAAAATTCGCATGGCCTGCAAGCTTTGTAAACCTGATCTACGCAATAACCCTGAGAGCATGGAAATACGGTTGACCATACGATCGATTAGCCGTATAAAGGACTTCGCAGGATTTCAAGCGGCGAGTGAATTGGTTCTTTCGTAGTTCGCCCATCAACGGTACTCCGGTTGGTCCTATTACCCCTTCCTTGATTTTCCGCACCCCATGGGCCTCGGCCCCGTTTTATCTTTTTAGGAACAAGTAACATGGCAACCGGTACCGTCAAGTGGTTCAATGACGCAAAGGGCTTCGGCTTCATCACCCCGGAAGGCGGCGGCGACGATCTGTTCGCGCACTTCTCGGAAATCCGCGTCGAAGGCTTCAAGACGCTGCAAGAAAACCAGAAGGTTGAATTCGAAGTGAAGACGGGCCCGAAGGGTCTGCAAGCTGCGAACATCCGTCCGGTCTAAGCTTGGCGCGATAATTCGTGTAAAAAAGCCCCGCTTCGGCGGGGCTTTTTGTTTTTCTGCGCTAATTCGGCATGGCGGTAATGCAACCGCCTGCGTTTAGCCGAACAGCCGCTGCGCGTGAATGCCGAGCCCCGTCGCAACACTCGCGAGGCGATCGCCGAACACCGGTTGCGCCTCCGGAAACGCGCCCGCGAGCGCGCCCGACAGGAACGCGAGGCCCGTCGAGCCGCCGGTGAAATACAACGCGCCGACGTCGCGCGGCGCGATGCCGGCAAGCCGCACCGTCTCGCGCGCGGCGTCGACGATGCGCGCGGTGTCGTCGTGGCTCGCATCGACGAGGCGATCGGCATCGAACGCGATCAGCAGGTCCTCTTCCACGTCGTTCAGGTCGATCATCGTCTCCCCGCCCGCCGCGACACCGATCTTCGCTTCTTCCGCGCGCGCCATCAGCGCATGCCCGAGCCGCTGCTCGACCACGCTCGTGAGCCGGTCGTACTGTCGCGCATCCTGGTACAGGTGCTTCATCAGCTTCAGCTCGCCGACCCGCTTCGGCGTGTAGACCGTGTTGATCAGGTGCCAGGTCGCGAGATCGAAATAGATCTTGTTCGGCAGTTCGCGCCCTTCCGGGTCGAGCGAACGGTAGCCGAACGCGGGCAGGATCGCCGCCAGCTCGACCCGCCGGTCGTAGTCGGTGCCCGCGACGTGCACGCCGTGGTGCGCCAGCACATCGTCCTTGCGCTCCAGCCGCGCCATCCGTTCGGGCCCGACGCGGACCAGCGAGAAGTCGGACGTGCCGCCGCCGATGTCGGCGACGAGCACGAGGCGCTCGGCCTGCTGGCGCGATTCGTAATCGAATGCGGCGGCGATCGGTTCGTACTGGAAGTGAACATCCGCGAAGCCGACCGATTGCGCGGCCGCCTCGAGCTGATCCTGCGCGAGGCGGTCGGCGCGCGGATCGTCGTCGACGAAGAACACCGGCCGGCCGAGCACCGCGCGGCCGATCGGCGCGCCCGCGCGGGCTTCCGCCTTGCGCTTCAGGTGCGTCAGGAAGCGCGCGATGATTTCGGTGTACGCGATCGCGCTGCCGTCGCCGAGATCGGTCGTCGTTTCCGCGAGCGGCGAGCCGAGGATGCTCTTCATCGAACGCATCAGCCGGCCGTCGAAACCGTCGATATAGGAGGCCAGCGCCGCACGGCCGTATTCGACCGTCTCTTCGTCATTGTTGAAGAAGATCGCGGTGGGCAGCGTCAGGTGGTCGCCCTCGACGGGCGCGAGGCGCATGCCGTCGCCGTCGGGCAGCGCCACGGCGGAATTGGACGTGCCGAAATCGATCGCGCAGTAAGTCATGGGAAGTTGCCGCAGCAGGGCCGGCGCGAAAACGGAAAGGACCGGCTTTTTAACATGAAGCCCGCGGGATCACAACCGGGCCAGCCACCAGTGCCGCGGAACGGGCTTCGGTGGCACCGGCGCGCGGCCTGGCGCGCCGGGGAGACGCGCGGACGGGTTGCACGACGCAACCCGCCCGCCTGGCGGATCAGGCTGCCGCGTCGAAGCTCTTCTTCCACGCGCTCGCATACACGACCTCGCCGATCGCATGGCGCGTGCGCGGCGCCTTCTCGCGATCGCGCAGCACCGGATCGAGCTTGTCGACGTTGCCGTAGTGGCCGATCGAGATGATCGACGGGATCGCGACGTCGGCCGGGATCCCGAACGCGTCGCGGAACGCCTTCGCGTCGAAACCGCTCATCTGGTGCGCGGCGAGCCCCAGCGCGTGCGCCTGCAGCACCAGCGACATCGCGGCGGCACCCGCGTCGTACAGCGCGGTCGGCGCCGGCTCGCCCTTCGGCGTGAGCGTGTGCGCGGTCACCGCGATCAGCACGGGTGCCGGCGCATTCCAGCCCTGGTTGAACGGCACCAGCGTCGCGAACGCGCGCTTGAAAGCGTCTTCGTCCTGCGTGCGATCGAATACGATGAAACGCCACGGCTGCGCGTTGTACGCGGACGGGGCCCAGCGCGCGGCTTCGAGCACCGCGTGCAGATCGCCGGCGCTGACCGGCTCATCCGAATACGCGCGCGGACTCCAGCGGCCCGCGATCAGATCGTGAATCGAAACAGTGGTGGGAGCAGGTTTGACGGACATGCGGTTCCTCGCTGACATCGATGAAGGGGCGCGAACGCCCCGGCAAACCGCAAGCATACCCGCTTGAGCCATTACGCGCCCGATCCTCCCGCGCTATGCAAATCATCGTGCCTGCATAGGCCGGCCGCAGGCAGCGCGGCCGCCCGAGCCACCGCGGTCAGGCCGCCTGCGCGGCCGCACGCGACGGGCCGCGGTTGATCCGCAGCACGATTAGCGCACCGATGATGCAGAGCCCGCCCGAGATCATCGACGCGATCGTGTAGGTGCCGAGGCTCGCGCGCAGCATCCCCGCGCCAAGCGCCGCGAACGCCGCGCCGAGCTGGTGGCCGGCGACGATCCAGCCGAACACGACCGGCGCCGCGGCCTTGCCGAACACGTCGGTGGCCAGCCGCACGGTCGGCGGCACCGTTGCGATCCAGTCGAGCCCGTAGAACATCGCGAACAGCGGCAGCCCGAAGAAATCGATCCCGAACGCATGCGGCAGGTAAATCAGCGACAGCCCGCGCAGCCCGTAGTACCAGAACAGCAGCACGCGGTTGTCGTAGCGGTCGGACAGCCAGCCCGACAGCGTCGTGCCGAACAGGTCGAACACGCCCATCGCCGCGAGCAGGGACGCGCCCTGCACTTCGGTCATCCCGTAGTCGCTGCACATCGCGATCAGGTGCGTGCCGACATAACCGTTGGTGCTCGCACCGCAGATGAAGAAGCTGAAGAACAGCAGCCAGAAGTCGCGCGAACGGCTGGCGGTCAGCAGCGTGCGGAACGCGACCGCGAGCGGGTTCTCCTTCGTCGTGTCGGGCGCGGGCGGCGCATCCGCCGGCTCGCCGTACGGGCGCAGCTTCACGTCGGCCGGCCGTTCGGGCAACAGGAACGCGACCAGCGGAATCACGATCGCGGCCGCAATCGCGACGACCAGCACGACCGGCCGCCAGCCATGGTGCTGCGCGATCGCCGCCAGCATCGGCAGGAACACGAGCTGGCCAGTGGCGGTGCTGGCGGTCAGGATGCCCATGATCAGGCCGCGACGCGCATGGAACCAGCGCGTGACGAAGGTCGCGGACAGCGTCAGCGCGACGACGCCCGACGAGCAGCCGACCATCAGGCCCCAGATCAGCACCATCTGCCAGCTGTGCGTCATCATCGACGACAGCGCAACGCCCGCGCTCATCGTCACGAGCGCGGTGAGGATCGTCGGGCGCAGCCCGAAGCGCTGCATCGCGGCGGCCGCGAACGGGCCCGTCAGGCCGTACAACGCGATGTTCACCGAGATGGCCAGCGAAATCGTCGCGCGGCTCCAGCCGAGTTCGCGCTCGAGCGGCACCATCAGCACGCTCGGCGTCGCGCGCGTGCCGGCTGCCGCCAGCAGGATCAGGAATACCACCGCCGCCGCGAGCCATCCGTAGTGGAAGCGCCCGCCGATTCGTGTCACCACCCAATTCATCTTCATGCTCTCCCGTTGGCGGCGCCGGCGCCATCGCACCTGCTCCACCCCACCCAGGCCACCTCCGCCGCACACCGCATCGGCTGACCCGGGCCGATGCTTGGCATTTGTCTGTCGATCCGGCCAGCATTGTTACCGATCGGTCACAACTGTGTTGCGATCGTAGTTACCAGTCGGTAACATGTCAAGCAATTCATCACGCAATCGAGGGTCATCATGTCGGGCATCGAGATCGCCAAACCGCTTGCGCGCCGCACGCGCCGGTCGATCGACGGAGCCACCGCGCAGGAGCACCTGCTGCGCGCCGCCGAGGAGCTGTTTTACAAGGAAGGGGTTCGCTCGGTCGGCGTCGAGGCGGTCGTGGAGCGCGCGGGCGTCAACAAGATGAGCCTGTACCGTCAGTTCTCGTCGAAGGACGAGCTGATCCTCGCGTATCTGGAGCGGATGGACGCGTGCTTCTTCGAGCGTCTCGATACGAGCGCCGCGAAGCATCCGGGCCAGCCGAAAGCGCAATTGATCCAGTATTTCGTCGATCTTGCCGAGCGCGCGACACAGAAGGACTACCGCGGCTGCCCGTTCGTCAACGTCGCCGCCGAATTCCCGGATGCGTCGCACCCGGCCCGCGAGCGCGTCGCGCAGAACAAGGAACAGTTGATGAAGCGGCTCGTCGCGCTATGCGAAGGCGCCGGCGCACGTCAGCCGAAAGCGCTCGCCGATGCACTCGCGCTGGTGGTCGAGGGCATCTACGCGGCGAGCCAGACCTACCGGCACGGCGAAACGCCGATCGGCACCGCGCCCGCGCTCGTCACGCAATTGATCGAAGCCGCGTGCGCATGACGCGCCGCGCACGCCCGGCCCCGGCGTGCCCGCTACAATGCGGCCCTCGCTCTCCCGCCCGACTGGTTTCACGATGACCGACACCCGCCCCGAATCGCACGACGACATCCTCGCCGCCACGCGGCACTGGCTCGCGCGCGCGGTGATCGGGCTCAATCTGTGCCCGTTCGCGAAAAGCGTCTATGTGAAGGACCAGGTGCGCTACGCGATCAGCGCAGCGACGACGCTGGAAGACGCGCTCGCCGAGCTCGAAACCGAGCTGCGCGCGCTCGACGCGGCGGACCCGCAGCAGGTCGACACGACGCTCGTGATCTTCCCGCATGCGTTCGCCGATTTCGTCGACTACAACGATGCGCTGTTCTTTGCCGACCGGCTCGTGCAGCAGTTGCGGCTCGACGGCGTGCTGCAGATCGCGAGCTTCCATCCGCACTACCGGTTCGAAGGCAGCGAACCCGACGACATCGAGAACTATACGAACCGCGCGCCGTATCCGATCCTGCACCTGCTGCGCGAGGACAGCATCGCGCGCGCGGTCGACGCGTTCCCGGACGCGTCCGCGATCTACGAAAGGAATCAGGAAACGCTGCGCCGCCTCGGCCACGACGGCTGGCGCGAATGGATGCGCCGGCCGGGCGACGACGTCTGACGCGGCGTGCAACGTGCGCGGCGCGCCGTCCGTCCGCGCGTCAGCCCTCGACCGGCTCGACGGTGTCGCCGTCCGCCGCCGCGGCTTCCGGCACGAAGAAGCGCGCGTTCAGTTCGGCCAGCCCGAACATCCCGAGTATCTCGTTCAGCCGCTCGCCGGGCCGCCGGCGCGGCAGGTTCTTGTACTGCGCGATGATCAGCTCGTTCTTCATCGAATGCTCCCAGCCGACCAGCTCGGTCACGCTCACCTGGTAGCCGTGCGCCTCGAGCTGCAGGCAGCGCAGCACGTTGGTGATCTGGCTGCCGAATTCGCGCGTATGCAGCGGATGCCGCCATACCTCGGTCAGCGCATTCGCGAGCGACTTGCCCTTGTTCCGGCGCAGCACGCCCGCGACTTCCGCCTGGCAGCACGGCACGAGCACGATGTGCTGCGCGCGCTTCGCGAGCGCGAAGCGGATCGCGTCGTCGGTCGCCGTGTCGCACGCGTGCAGCGCGGTGACGACGTCAACCGTTTCGGGCAGCTTCGGCGACGTGATCGAATCGGCGACCGACAGGTTCAGGAACGACATGCCGCCGAACCCGAGCCGCGCGGCCAGCTCGGCCGAGCGCGTGACGAGCTCCTCGCGCGTCTCGATCCCGTACACGTGCGACGCGAACGCCGGCGTGCCGTGCCCCGGCTGCTGCTTGAAGAACAGGTCGTACAGGATGAAGCCGAGATACGACTTGCCGGCGCCGTGATCGACGAGCGTCACGCTGCCCTTGTCGGCCTGCACGCCGGCGAGCAGCGGCTCGATGAACTGGAACAGGTGATAGACCTGCTTCAGCTTGCGACGGCTGTCCTGGTTCAGCTTCCCGTCGCGGGTGAGGATGTGCAGTTCCTTCAGCAGCTCGACGGACTGCTCCGGACGGATTTCGTGGGTCTTGTTCGACATCTGGAAGCGGCGCCGGGCCACGGTCGGTCGACCACGGCCCGGCGGCGGGAATTCGTGAGGAATGGCGACAGTTTACCGAAAATACGCGATCAGGCTCGGGCGCCGAGCCGCCAGAGCGACGTGACCTCGGCGCGGCGCGCCGCGTGCAGCGGATCGTCGGCGTCGGCCGACTTCGGATGCGCGGGGCGGATATCGTCGCGGCCGAGCACGACGAGGCCCGCTTCGTCGATCCATTGCAGCAGCGTGTCACGCGATCGCAGGCCGAGATGCTCGGCGAAATCGGACAGGATCAGCCAGCCCTCGCCGCCCGGTTCGAGATGCGCGGCGAGCCCCGCGAGGAAACCGCGCAGCATGCGGCTGTCGGGATCGTAGATCGCGTATTCGATCGGCGCGCTCGGCCGGGCCGGCACCCACGGCGGATTGCAGACCACGAGCGGCGCACGGCCGGCCGGAAACAGGTCGGCTTCGACGACGTCGACCCGGTCCGCATGGCCGAGCCGCGCGACGTTCTCGCGTGCGCAGGCCAGCGCCCGCGCATCCTGGTCGGTCGCGACGACGCGCTCGACGCCGCGCGACGCGAGCACGGCCGCGAGCACGCCGGTGCCCGTGCCGATGTCGAACGCGAGCGACGTCGCCGGCAGCTTCGCGCGCGCGACAAGTTCGACGTATTCGCCGCGCACCGGCGAGAACACGCCGTAGTACGGATGGATCGGCGCGCCGCCGAGCGCCGGGATCGGCACGCCCTTCTTGCGCCATTCATGCGCGCCGACGAGGCCGAGCAGTTCCCGCAGCGACACGACCGACGGCGCGCCGCCGGGCCCGTACGCCTCCTCGCATGCGGCGCGCACGTCGGGCGCGCGGCGCAGCGGGATCGTGTAGTCGGCGTCGAGCGGGATCAGCAGCATCCCGAGCGTGCGGGCCCGCTGCGACTGCGCGAGACGATGCAGGTTGAACGCGTCGACGCCAGCCACGGCTTTCGCCTCTTTCGCTTTCTTCGGCTTGCGTTCGACACGGCGCGCCATCGCCTGCACGAGCTGGCGCGCATTCTGGAAATCGCCCTGCCAGACGAGCGCGGTGCCCTCGCAGGCAAGGCGGTAGGCCGCATCGGCAGTGACGCGGTCGTCGGCGGACACCGCGCGCTTCGGCGGTTGCACACCGGCTTCGGAGCGCCAGCGCACGTCATGATCGGCGCCGTCGGCGTCGGTCCAGTGGAAAACGGGGAAATCGGTCACACGAGCTCGGTTACGGTTGGCTTCAACAGGCGGCGGCGTCGCGCCGCGCGGCTCACACCATACCGCGCTTTGCCCGCGCGGCAAAGCGCGCGCACGGGCCGCGACCGGGCGTGCCGCTCAGCCGCCCCACCCCGGCATCGCGGGCATGCGCAGCGTCCCCGCGTCGTTGAAGTGCACGGTGCCGAGCACGCCGCCCGCGAGCCGGCCGCGCAGCGCATACGGCAACTCGCCGTTCGCGGCCGCGCCGGGCAGGTTCCACGCCTGCCGCGCGGCCGCGAATGCCGACACGGAAACCGGCACGTCGAGCACGGCCTCGCCGAAACGCGGCACGGTGCCCGAGCGATCGCTGACGCCGCTCGCGAACGCCGTGCCGTTCAGGTCGAGCGCAACCGAGATGCCGTCGTATTCGATCGGTGCATCGTTCGGGTTCTGCACGCGCAGCTTCAGGCTGAAACGCATCTCGAGCCCCTGCCCGACGAGCGGGTCGAGCCCGACGACCGTCACGCGCACGGGGTCGCGCGACAGCGCCGCGCAACCACCGAGCAGGAACACCGCGGCGCACAGCAGCAGCACGGCGCGCAGCGGCGCGATACGGAACAGGGCACGTGACATGGGAGGGCCTCCTCGCGGCAATCGGTGATCGAGTCGTCGATGCATTGTACCGAGCACGCCCCGTTGCGCCGGGATTCGTAGTTTTCGCAGCCACGCAAGATCGTTAATAGATTAAAACTACGAAACCACCAGCTAAACGGAAAGCGCATTAATGACTTCCAGCATTCAATCAAGCGTGCAGAAATCAATAGGCGCACTTTCTAAATTTTTCGTTTCCTTTACCTAAAACCATCAAGTATATTTACGCATCCTTCGAGCAAGCCGACAAACCTTGAAGCCGCATGACGGTGATTTTACGGAATGGCGACACGCCTTCCTGCCGTCCGGCGGCCGGGCCCGGCCAGCCCCGTAGGTCGTCGATTCAAAGGGATTGCGCGCCCGTGCCGGGCGTGCGGCTCCGTGTCGTGCGCGCGAAATCAATTCAGTACAACACGCGTCCGGCCATTTTGAACCGGCAAGTTAACCGACATCCGGAAATCCAGAGGGGGCAGTAAACCATGATTACCTATACGTAGTCGGCCGCCGTCTTTTCGAATAATCCGTCATTAGCATTTTCTTCGCTGTTGATTAACGGCGAGGGGCTTGCTTTTGCCGGCGCTTTCGCAGCACTGAACGATTCTTTCTACAATCGAGGTTTCAGTCATGTCGATCAACATTCGCAAGATGCGTTATCTGCCGCTCGTTGCCGCACTCGCGCTCGCCGGGTGCGGCGGCGACGATGGCGGCGTGGGCTCGGCTTCCGCGCTCAGCTCCGCCGGCGCGCCGCAACCGGGCTCGTCGCCCGCCGTCACCGCGCCGCCGAGCGCATCCACCGTCGACAAGAGCGTATCGCCTGTCGAACTGCCGGACACCGTGGTGCCCGTGAACTACCGGCTGTGGTTCCGCCCGAACGAAGCGCTGAACGCGTTCGACGGCCGCGCCGACGTCGAGATCAAGGTGCTGAAGCCGGTCAACAACATCGTGATCGCCGGCCACCGGATCAAGTTCACGAACGGCCGCATCACGCTGCAACCGGGCAACATCCAGCTGATCGCGACGCCGCAGGACAAGGGCGACTTCTACCAGCTGCGCCCCGTGAGCGGTTCGATCTCGCCGGGCACCTATTCGCTGCACATGGAATGGTCGGGCATCATCAACTTCAAGTCGTATGACGATCCCGTCGCGAAGACGGGCGGCAGCTGCGGCAACGATCCGTATCCGGGCTGCTCGGCCGCGGAAGGCATCTTCCGCGTCGACCTGAAGGGCACCGACGGCAAGACGAGCGGCGCGATCCTCACGCAAGGCGAAACCAACCTGTCGCGCCAGTGGTTCCCCGGCTGGGACGAGCCGGCATTCCGCCCGACCTATGAAGTGACGGCCGAAGTGCCGCAGAGCTGGCGCGTCGTGTCGAACGCGGCCGAGAAGCCGTCGACCAGCATCGGCGGCGGCTACAAGCTCGTGCAGTTCGAGAAGACCCCGCCGATGCCGTCGTACCTGCTGTTCTTCGGTGGCGGCCTGTTCGACACCTACGAGGACGACTTCACCAGCCCGCTGCCGGGCGGCAAGGGCGGCCTGCACCTGCGCGTGTTCACGCCGCCGGGCATGAGCGACTGGGCGAAGCCGGCGATGGACCGCACCAAGCAGGCGCTCGACTTCTACTACCGCTACACGGGCATCGCGCTGCCGCTCACGAAGTTCGACACGGTGGCCGCGAACGACGCGTTCAAGGAGCAGAAGGACCTGAACTTCGGCGGGATGGAGAACTGGGGGTCGATCCTCGAGTTCGCCGACGACATCCTGCCGCAGCCGGGCCAGCCGATGTCGCACTACGGCAATGAGGTGCTGACGCACGAAGTCGCGCACCAGTGGTTCGGCGATCTCGTCACGACCGACTGGTGGGACAACGTGTGGCTCAACGAGTCGTTCGCGACGTTCTTCGAGACGAAGACGACGATCCAGTTCTTCCCCAACGAGTTCAGCTGGCTCGACCAGGTGAAGAACAAGTACCGCGTGATCAATCGCGACATCGGCCCGAACGCGTTCCCGGTCGCACCGAACTTCAACGGCTGGGCGTCGAACGACTTCGTGTTGAGCGCGAGCGCGTTCACGTACGACAAGGGCGGCCACGTGCTGAAGACGCTCGAGAACTATCTCGGCGAACAGACGCTGCGCAAGGGTCTGCAGCAGTACCTGGTCGACTACTCGTTCGGCAACGGCACGCCGAAGCGCCTGTGGGATGCGCTGTCGAAGGAGAGCGGCCAGTCGATCGGCGCGATCGGCGACAGCTACGTGCGCCAGACCGGCGTGCCGCTGATCTCGCTCGACACGCAGTGCGACCTGACGAAGAACCAGACGATCGTCACGCTGAAGCAGCAGCCGTTCCCGAACAAGAACGCGTATCCGGGCCTGCAGTGGACGGTGCCGATCACGCTCGCGTATGGCCAGGGTCTCGCGAAACGCACGACGCTCGCGCTGAAGGATACGCAGACGCAGACGCGGATCGACGGCTGCACGGGCGTGGTCGCGGACCCGAGCGGGCTTGACTACTACGTCGTGAACTACAGCGACGCGGCCTGGAGCGGGCTGCTCACGCAGGTCAATCGCTCGACCGATCCGGTGCTGCTGTCGAACCTGCAGAGCGAGGCCGCGCTGCTCGTCGCGAACAACCTCGCGCCGGCTTCGCGCTCGACGTCGATCGGCTCGGTCGCTTCGCCGGCCGCGATGAAGCTGCGCCAGACGCCGACCTTCGACGGCATCGCGCCGACGACGAAGGAACGCCCGGCACTGCAATACCAGGGCATCTTCAAGCCGCGCAAGGTAGTGACGCAGTAACGGGTTGCGCCCGGCCGGTGCCGCCCAACCCGCGGCGCCGGCCGGCGTACCAGTCTCCCCGACCTTTGACGGGCCTCGCGAGCGAGGCCCTTTTTTATTTCGGCGCAGCCCTGTCGCCGCATCGCCCCACGCGCCCGCTTGTCGTCACGCCCATGCGGCGTCCCACGCCGGCTGCGCGAACCACGTCGCCAGGAACGCGACGAGCCGCGATGCGCGGGCGCTGCCGCGCGCCTGCTGGCGCAATACGTGGATCGTCGCGGGTTCGGGCACCGCCGCGTATTGCGGCAGCACCGCGCGCAGCCGTCCGTCGCGCAGCGCGTCGCCCGCAAGCCAGGTCGGCAGGTGCGCGAGCCCGAGACCATCGATCGCGGCTTCAAGCAACGCCTCCGAATGATTGCTGCGAAACCGCGGCTGCGCCGGCGCGTGCCGACGGTCGCCGAAGTGCCACGCGCCCGGCGGCGGTGCGCCCTGCCACGCGAGGCAGTCGTGCCCGGCGAGCGCGTCGGGCGAATCGGGCTCGCCGCGCCGCGCGAGGTAGGCCGCGCTCGCGCACAGCACGCGCCGCTGCGGTGCCAGCACGGTCGCAACGAAACGCGTGTCCTCGAGCGGGCCGATGCGCACCGCGAGATCGACGTCGGAGCCGAGCCGTGTGCCCTGCAGATCGACCATGCTGTCCGTCAGCATCAGGTCGACCTGCAGCGCCGGATGATGCTGCATGAACGCGGCCAGCGCGGCCATCAGGTGCAGCCGGCCGAACGGCGCCGGACAGTCGACGCGCAGCAGGCCGCTCGGCTCGTCGTGCTGGCTGTGCAGGTCTTCCTGCAGGCCGCGCAGCTCGGCCAGCATCCGCGTCGCGCGCCCGTACAGCAACTGCCCGGCCTCGGTCGGCCGCAGCGCATGCGTGGTGCGATGCAAGAGGCGGATGCCGAGCTGCGCCTCGAGCCGGTCGATACGCCGCGTGACCGACGACGCGGCGACGCCCAGCCGGCGCGCGGCCGCCGAGAAGCTCTGCTGGTCGACCACGTCGACGAACAGCGCCAGATGCGGGGAAAGGAAGTCGTCCATTCGGGGGTCTCGGGGTTTGCTATGCGCAAATCGCAAAACAATCATCCGCCTTTGCGTGTTTCCGCGTCAAATCGGGCCGACTAGACTGCAGTCATCCTTTTCATCCGTTGCACGCGCCGGCCCGCCGGGCCGCACGGCAACCATCCTTCACGGAGATCATCATGCGCAGCATCCGCTTCGACGCGCCCGCCGCCGACATCGAGTCGCTCGACGCGCGCGTCAGGGAAATCGACCCGCCCGTGCCGGCCGACGGCCAGCTCCTGATCGAGGTGCGTGCGGCCGGCGTCAACCCGAGCGACGTGAAGGCCGCGCTCGGGCGCATGCCGCACGCGGTGTGGCCGCGCACGCCCGGGCGCGACTGGGCCGGCATCGTGCGCAACGGCCCTGCCGAATGGATCGGCGCGCCCGTGTGGGGTTCCGGCGGCGACCTCGGCGTCGGGCGCAACGGCTCGCATGCGGAATGGCTCGTGCTCGACGCGGCACTGGTGCGCCGCAAACCGGCCGTGCTGACGCTCGACGAAGCGGCCGGCATCGGCGTGCCGTTCGTCACCGCGTACGAGGGCTTGCGCCGGGCCGGCATGCCGGCCGCCGGCGACGTCGTGCTCGTGTTCGGCGCAAACGGCAAGGTCGGCCAGGCCGCGATCCAGCTCGCGACCGCGCGCGGCGCGACCGTGATCGGCGTCGAGCGCGGACCCGGCGGCTATCGCGGCCATGCGTCGGGCGACGTGCGCATGATCGACGCGTCGAGCGGGCCGGTCGCCGATGCGGTGCGCGCCGCAACCGGCGGCCACGGCGCGGACATCGTCTACAACACGGTCGGCAGCCCGTATTTCGAAGCCGCGAACGCGTCGATGGCGATCGGTGCGCGGCAGATCTTCATCTCGACGATCGACCGCAGCGTGCCGTTCGACATCTTCTCGTTCTATCGCGGCCAGCATACGTACGTGGGGGTCGACTCGATCCAGCTCGACGGCGCCGCGGTCGCGCAGATCCTCGACACGCTCGCGCCCGGCTTCGGCAACGGCACGCTGCGCCCGTTTCCGATCGGCGACGATTACGTGTACCCGCTCGAGCGCGCGCACGACGCGTATCGCGCGGTGCTGGCCGGTGCGCGCGAGCGCGTCATCCTCAAGCCCTGACGCCTGGCCGCACGGGAGACCGCCATGATGGATTACGTGACCTCGCTCGCGGTAGGCCTTGGTGTCGGCGTGCTGTACGCGCTGCTGCACGTGCGCTCGCCGGCCCCGCCGCTCGTCGCGCTCGTCGGCCTGCTCGGGATGGTGATCGGCGAGCGCGCGATCGCGCTGCTGCGTTGATGTGCCGATGCGGCGCCGGTGCTAACGGTCGTCGCGACGACGGAACGCCCACCATGCGGCGAGCCCGGTGAAACCCGCGACGAGCAGCACCATCAGCCAGAAGCCGTGCTTGTTCTCCGAGAACGGCACACCGCCGACGTTCATCCCGAAGAAGCCGGCGACGATGTTGATCGGCAGCGCGATCACGGTCACGAGCGTCAGCGTGAACAGCGTCCGGTTGTTCTGCTCGTCGAGGCGCGATCCGATCTCTTCCTGCAACAGCTTGATCCGCTCGTTGAGCCCCGACAGATCGGCGAGCACCAGCGAGAACTCTTCGGTCGATTCGCGCAGCTCCTGCACGTCTTCCGCGTGCAGCCACGCGGGCGGCTTCGCGAGCAACCGGAAGATCGACCCGGGCTCGGGCGCGAGCATGCGCTGCAGCCGTGTCAGCGTGCGGCGCATCGCACCGAGCTCGATGCGGCTCGACGTGAGCCGCTGCGACAGGAAGCGATCCTCGATGCGGTCGACGTCGACGCTCGTGCGCCGCATGATCTGAATCAGCAGGTCGGCCTGGTCACGCAGCAGGTGCACGAGCAGTTCCGCGGGCGACCGGAACTGCTCGCCGTCGCGCACGCACGCGCGCAGCGTGTCGACCGAGCGCAGCGGCTTGAGCCGCGCGGTGACCATGATGCGCCGCTCCACGTGGACGAACAGCGTCGCGATCTCCGACGGCGTCAGTTCGAGGTTGAACATCACGTCGTTGACGACCGCGCGCAACGCGCCGTCCTCCTGCTCGATGCGTGTCGAGCGCGAACCTTCGTGGAGGAATGCGAAGAAGCTGTCGGGCAGCGCGAGATGCGAGCGCATCCAGCGCTCGCTCGCGCCGTGCGCCAGATTGAAGTGCAGCCAGGCGAAATCGCCCGACACGGCTGCATCGTGCGCGCGGCACGTGTGCAGCCACTCGGCGGCCGCGTCGGCATCGAGCGGCGCGCCGGATCCGCCCGGAACGAAGCGGAATCCGCACACCATGCCGGACGTATCGGCGCCGTAAGTCTGTACGATCAGGTCCATCGTGTCGAAGGTCGTGCGGCGCGCGGCGCGCCGCGCATCGCGGGTCGCGGGCCCGCGCCGGGAAAAGAAAGGAGACGTATGCCCGACGGGCGTGACGCACGCGTGACAGCGTCACGCGGCATCATACCGGCTGCTTCCCTGCCCTAAAAGCAACGCGCCGCCCAACGGGCGGCGCAGGTACGGCATGACGGCACGTGCAAGACAGGTTACTGCCGCGTCTCCGACTGCGCGGCGCTCGGGCACGCCGGATCCTTGCCCCAGTGGCCGTCGCAGACGCGCCAGCGGCACAGCTGATCCTCGAAGAAACCGCGCTCCGAACACTCCTTCACGCGCGCCCCGAGCGAGCCGGCCGTCGCCGCCGTCTTGGTCGGCACGGCTTGCGCCTTCTGCGCGGCGACTTTCTTGTCGGCCGGCTTCGTGCGCGCGACGAGCGCCGCGAGCAAATCGGCATCCGGATCGTCCTTCCCGGCCGCCTTCGCGCTCGCGGTACGGGTCGGCGTCGCATCATGGCGCTTCTTCGCCTGTGCGAGCTCGGCCTCCTGTTCCTTGCGATGCTTGCGGGCTTCGGCCTTCGTCTCTGCCTTGCCATGCGCCGCGACCTTCGCGCTCTTCGCGGCGTCGGCCTTCGTGGTTTTGGTCGTCGCGGCCGCGGCGGCCGTGGCGGCTGCGGCAGCACCGGCCGTGGCCGCGCCCGATGCGTCGTCGGCGCCGCTGGCGAGCGCGCGCGACAGGCGGCTGTTGTCCGCGGCGGACGATGCGGATGCAACGGTCTGGGAGGCCGAATCGTCGTTGACGATCGTGGCCGGCTGCGCGGCGGGCGCGGTATTCTGCGCGACCTGGACGGTGGCGTCGCTGGCCGGTGCGGCCTTGGCCGGCGCAGCTGCCGCAGGCGCGGCGGCCGTCACGGCGGCGGCCTGCTCACCCGGATGCTGCTGCATGCGCCATGCGCCCCAGCCACCGACGGCAACCACCAGTGCGACGACGGCCGCGATCGGCGCCTTCAGCGAACGGCGCGGAGATTCGGCCGGCGGCGTGACACGTCCTTCCAGATTCGCGAGAATGCGCGACTGCTGAGCTCCTCCGTCGCTGGCCGGTTTAGTATCCGACAGCAGGCTGGGCGGAGTTTTCGAATTTGAATTTTCCGGCGCACTCATTCAGCGTCTCATTGAATCCTGGTTTAATTCACCGCGATAATATAGCCCGGCCTCTCGAAGCAGCCTGATTCTAAGAGCAAGCATTGCAAAACACAATCAATTCCAATTTCCGGGGATTTCGTTGATTGCCGTCGCACTCGTCGCCTATTTCGCCCTTGCCGTCGCGGTTGCGGCACTGTTGCTTTTACCGGGTATCCGCGCGACCGTTTTCGAATCGGTTGCCCAGTTTCACGGCCGTCTTACGCGCCGTGCGAACGATCGCGCCACGCGTACGCGAAGTCAGATTGTTAAATCGGCAAGCGTTACGCGCGGCGCTTTAAACGATGTGCAAAATTTACTGGTTCGCCGGCGCTTGATGATTATGGTATCGGCAGGTATTCTTGCGACGCCGCCATTGGTCGCCATTGCGTTACGCGGCCGGCAATTGTTCCAGTACGACGACACGGCGCGCGTGCCCGACGAGAAGATCGCCGCGCTGCTGCAGGGCGAACAGCTCGTGCCGCCGCCGCCGCTGCCGCCGGAAGTCTTCGCCACCAAGGAAGTCGAACAGGTGCGCCCGGCGCTGAAGGATGCGAGCCGGGACTGGAACCTGCTGGATCCGGATTTCCGTACGCGTTTGCTGCTGGTCTACAAGATCATGCACGAACAATATGGTTATGAAATGGCGCTGCTGGAAGGTTACCGGAGCCCGGAACGGCAAAACCGGCTGGCGCAGATGGGCGGCAACGTGACCAACGCGGCGGCCTTCCAGAGTTATCACCAATTCGGGCTGGCGGCCGACAACGCATTCCTGCGCGACGGCAAGCTGGTCATTTCCGAGAAAGATCCTTGGGCGATGCGCGGCTACCAGTTGTACGGCCAGGTCGCCGAGCAGGTCGGCCTGACCTGGGGGGGCCGATGGAAAATGATGGATCTCGGGCACGTGGAATACCATAAACCCGGTTTTAAACTGGGACGCGGCAGCTAGCCATGGCTGCCGGACAGGAAATAATGAGGGCGGCATGGGGCTTTTTAATATCCCGGCAGGAAACGATATGGGCGGCGTAAAAAATCGGGCATTCCGGTGCGTGATTTCTTTCGGCCGCCACTTCCGTTTTAAATCTCACAGCGTCCTTTCATTAATGCGCGCGCCTTCTCCGATGCCGCGGGCGCATTGATGCCAGCCCCCTTCTTCATCCCGTTTGACAGCGTGGCGACACATCGCGGCGCCACCCTTGCCGCTCGGCGCGCCTGCGTCGCCTCACCGAATCGCACCGGAACCTGAACGTCCTATGCAACGCATCCTCAACGTGCTGACTCATCCGCGTACGCTCTCGATCGTCGGGATCGTCGCGCTTGCGGCCATCCTCTTCATCGTCGCCGACATGCTGCAGCTGCCGCTCCTGTGGGCGGCGATCGCCTTCGCGGCGATCCTCGCGCTGTGGCTGGTCGTCGCGCTGTTGCGCCGCTGGCGCGTGAAGCGCGCGAACCAGCAGCTCGGCCAGGTGCTGGAAGAGCAGGCGGAAACCGGCAAGATCACCGCGCCCGCCGCCGCCGCGCTCGCGCCCGACGCGAAGACCGCCGACCTCGACGTGCTGCGCACGCGCCTGTCGGACGCGGTGAAGACGATCAAGACGTCGAAGATCGGCCAGGTCTCGGGCGGCTCCGCGCTGTACGAACTGCCGTGGTACATCGTGATCGGCAACCCGGCCGCGGGCAAGAGCAGCGCCGTGCTCAATTCCGGCCTGCAGTTCCCGTTCGCGGACAAGAACAGCGCCGTGATCCACGGCATCGGCGGCACGCGTAACTGCGACTGGTTCTTCACGACCGAAGGGATCCTGCTCGACACGGCCGGCCGCTATTCGGTGCACGAGGAAGACCGCAGCGAGTGGCTCGGCTTCCTCGGCCTGCTCAAGCGCTATCGCCCGAAGGCGCCGATCAACGGCATCATCGTCACCGCGAGCATCGCCGAACTCACCGGCAACCGCCCCGAATTCGCGATCAACCTCGCGAAAAACCTCCGCCAGCGCGTTCAGGAGCTGACGGAAAAACTCGAGGTGTTCGCGCCGGTCTACGTGATGTTCACGAAGGCCGACCTGATCACCGGCTTCACCGAATTCTTCAGCAGCAACGACAAGCACGAGTACGACCGCGTGTGGGGCGCCACCCTGCCCTACGAGCCGGACGACAAGCGCGACGTCGTCGCGCAGTTCGACACGCACTTCGAGGAACTCTACGAAGGGCTGAAGGAGATCAGCGTCGCGCAGCTGTCGCTGTCGCGCGGCAACCAGCTGTCGCCGGGCCAGTTGAGCTTCCCGCTCGAATTCTCGACGATCAAGCCGTCGCTGCGCGCGTTCCTCGCGACGCTGTTCGAGAACAACCCGTTCCAGTACAAGCCGATCTTCCGCGGCTTCTACTTCACCAGCGCGCTGCAGGAAGGCGAAACCAACAGCGCGGCCGCGCAGCGCATCGCGCACCGCTTCGGCCTCGACGCGAACGCTCTGCCGAAGCCGCACAGCGCGTTCTCGAAGAACGGCTTCTTCCTGCGCGACCTGTTCTCGAAGGTGATCTTCGCGGACCGCCAGACGGTGCGCCAGTTCGCCAGCCCGAACAAGACGCGGCTGCGCTACGCGACCTTCTTCGGCTTCGTCGCGGCGCTCGCGATCGCGCTCGGCGGCTGGACCTGGTCGACGATCGGCAACCAGCAGCTCGTGTCGAACGTGCAGGCCGACCTCGACAACGTCACGCGCCTGCAGCAGGGCCGCAACGACCTGCAGTCGCGCCTGCAGGCGATGGACATCCTGGAAGACCGGATCGAGCAGCTCGAGCAGTTCCGCCGCGACAAGCCGCTGTCGGTGTCGCTCGGCCTGTACCAGGGCGACCGTCTCGAGCAGCACTTGCTGACCGAGTACTACAACGGCGTGCGCCAGATCCTGCTGGCCCCCGTGTCGCAGAACCTTGCCTCGTTCATGAAGGACGTGAACGCGCACCCCGAACAGCTCGTGCCGATGACGCGCCCGCCCGAGTCGGGCGCCGTGCAGGCCGGCGCGCTGCCGGTCTCGACGAACGCGGCAGGCGCCACGCCGCTGGCCGGTGCCGCACTGGCCGCGTCCGGCACCGCGCCGGCCGCCGCGCCGCAACAGGCGGCCGCACCGCAGGGCGGCCTCTACAGCGACGCGTCGCCGACCAACGTGCAGGACGCGTACAACGCGCTCAAGACGTACCTGATGCTGTCCGACAAGCGCCACGTCGAGCAGGCACACCTGACCGACCAGCTCGCCCGCTTCTGGCGCGGCTGGCTCGAGACGAATCGCGGCAACATGCCGCGTGACGAGATGATCAAGAGCGCGGAGCGCATGATCTCGTTCTACCTGTCGCGCGTGAACGACGACGACTGGCCGATGATCGACGCGAACCTCGCGCTCGTCGACCAGACCCGCGAGAACCTGCGCCGCGTCGTGCGCGGCATGCCGGCCCGCCAGCGCGTCTACGAGGAAATCAAGGCACGCGCGTCGACCCGCTTCGCGCCGATGACCATCGCGCGCATCGTCGGCGACGGCAACCAGGGGCTCGTTGCAGGCAGCTACGCGATTCCGGGCACGTTCACGCGCGAAGCGTGGTTCGACTACGTGCAGCCGGCGATCCGCGACGCGGCGACCAAGGAACTGCAGGCGAAGGACTGGGTGCTGAACACGTCGACACAGGACGACCTGACGCTCGAGGGCAGCCCCGAGCAGATCCAAAAGACGCTCGTCGGCATGTACAAGACCGAGTACGCGCAGCACTGGCAGAAGTTCATGCAGGGCATCGCGGTGCAGGGCTTCAGCAGCTTCGGCCAGGCCGTCGACGGGATGAACCGCCTCGGCGACCCGCAGGATTCGCCGATCCGCAAGATCCTCGAAACCGCGTACGACCAGACGTCGTGGGACAACCCGTCGCTCGCGAACGTGACGATCAAGAAGGCGCAGACCGGCGTCGTGAACTGGGTCAAGCAACTGTTCTCGCGCTCGCAGGCCGGCCAGGTGGCGGCCGCCAACATCGACATCAACGGCAATCCGGCCGAGGTGCCGATGGGTCCGATCGGCCAGGAGTTCATCGGGCTCGCGCGGATCGTCGCGACGCATGACGGCACGTCGATGCTCAAGGGCTACATGGATTCGCTGTCGAAGGTCCGTACCCGCTTCAACGTGATCAAGAACCAGGGCGACCCGGGCCCCGGCGCGCGCCAGCTGATGCAGCAGACGCTCGACGGCAACGGTTCGGAACTCGCCGATTCGCTGAAGCTCGTCGACGAGCAGATGCTGACGGGCCTCACCGATTCGCAACGCAAGTCGCTGCGTCCGCTGCTCGTGCGGCCGCTGATGCAGGCGTTCGCGGTCGTGATCCAGCCGGCCAGCGCCGAGGTCAACAAGGTGTGGAACGCGCAGGTCTACCAGCCGTTCCAGAACTCGCTCGCGACGAAGTACCCGTTCGCGGCGAGCGCGAAGGTCGAAGCCGGCGCCGGCGAGATCGCGCAGGTGTTCGGTCCGGACGGCTCGATCGCGAAGTTCGTCGGCACGACGCTCGGGCCGCTCGCGGTGCGCCGCGGCGACACGCTCGCCGCCCGCACGTGGGGCGACATGGGCATCGGGCTCACGCCGGACTTCACGAACGGCTTCGCGCGCTGGGTTGCACCGCTCGCGGGCGGCGCCGCAGGCAGCGCGGCCGCGGCGTCCGAGCCGCAGACCGTGTTCCAGATCCTGCCGCAGCCGAGCACGGGCACGACCGAATACACGATCGCGATCGACGGCCAGCAACTGCGCTACCGCAACACCCCGCCGCAGTGGACCAACTTCGTGTGGCCGAACCCGCAGGGCTCGCCGGGCGCGACGCTGTCCGCGACGACCTTCGACGGTCGCACGGTGCAGCTCGTCAACGAGCCGGGCCGCTACGGTCTCGAAAAGCTGATCAACTCGGCGCAGCGCAAGCGCCGTCCGGACGGCACCTTCGACCTGACGTGGGTGCAGGGCAGCGTGAACGTGTCGGTGACGATGCGCATCATCAGCACGTCGCAACCGTCCGGCGGTGGCGGCGACCAACCGCAGCAGCAGAGCCTGCGCGGCCTGCAGCTGCCGTCGTCGGTCGCCGACGCGAGCGCGGGCGCCGCGCAGAACGCGACCCAGTCCGGCACGGGCACGCCGGGCGCAGCGCCGGCCGTCGCGGCCGCCAACGCAACGAATGCACAGGGGGCGCAATGACGCAAACCGTACAGGCGCAAATCGCCTACTTCGGCAAGATTCCGTCGCGCGGCGACTTCGTGAAGAGCCCGCACAATCCGCAGTTGCTGCAGACGCTCGATCGCTGGATCGCGCAGGCGCTCGAACTGCTCGCGGAAGATCCGCGCTGGAAGCTCGTCTACGAGGATGCGAAGCCGATGCATTTCGCGTTCCTCGGCTCGCGCAGCAAGCTCGCGATCGCGGGCCACATGGTCGCGAGCCACGACGTGTCGATGCGCCGCTTCCCGTTCCTCGGCGCAACCGCGCTCGAGGTCGACCGGCCGCTCGCGTTCCTCGCGCGCAGCCCGCTCGCATTCGCGCGGCTGTGGTCGCGCGTCGCCACGCAGATCCCGCCGCTGCTCGGCAAGGACGAGCCGCCCGGCGCGCTGCAGGCACTCGGCGACACGCAGGTGCCGATCGACGTCGGTGGCCCCGGCACGTCGCATGACGGCACCTTCAACGATTTCGTCGAACACCAGTCGCTGTATGGGCTCCAGCAGATGCTGCTCGAAAGCGGGCACCCGGTGCGGCTGCGCGGCGCGATGCTCGCGCTCGGCTCGCTGCTGCGGCCGGTGATGCAGAGCGGCTCGTCGCACATCGAGCGCGGCCTGACACTGCCGCTGCCGGTCGATCCGTTCTACCGCAGCCTCGTCGCCGCGTTCTGGCTGGAACTGATCGCGCCGTTCGTCGCGCAGGCCGACTTCGAGCTCGCGATCTTCATCGGCACGATCGCCGAGCGCGAACGGCTCATCATCGGCTTCAACGGGGCGTCGGCAAAGACGCTGCTGAGCGTTGTCGACCCGCAGACCTACGCCGCCCACAACATCGACATCGACGATCCCGAGTGGATCGACGCCCATGCGCAAAACGATCATCAGATCAGCAAGCTCGTCAGCTACCTCGACCAACCGCAACTCTCGCTGCGCGTCGCCATCGACGCGTTCCGCGAAGCGTTCATCGGAGGCTGACGGGATGCATCGCACGATTCACGTCCGGCGCGCACGCTTCTCGCCCGCCCTCGCCGCCCTGCTCGCCGCCGGCCTCGTTGCCAGCGGCGCGAGCTTCGCGCAGAACACCGGCGCGACCGTCACGCCGGTCGGCAACGGCACGGTCACGACGACCGCGCTGCCGTCCCCCGGCACCGCGCCGGCAACCGCGTCCGGCACGGTGGTGCACGGCACGGCCGGCACCATCACGCCGCCGCCCGCGAACGCGGCGCCCGGCCAGGTGGTCGTCGGCGGCAAGGTGCCCGACGAGGCAACCAAGGCCGCCGTGCTGCAGAAGCTGCGCGACACCTACGGCGCGACGAACGTCGTCGACCAGATCGAGGTTGGCGACGTCGCGACGCCGCCGAACTGGAGCGCGAACGTGCAGAAGCTGCTCGGCGCGCAGCTCAAGCAGATCAGCAAGGGGCAGCTGAAGATCAACGGCACGCAGATCGAGATGAAGGGCGAGGTGCACAACGAGGCGCAGCGGCAGCAGCTCGCGAGCGACATGGCGAACACGCTGAACCCGACCTACACGATCAAGAACGGGCTGCGTGTGTCGGCGTCCGAGCAAGGCGTGCTCGACCAGACGCTCGCGAACCGGACGATCGAGTTCGAGACGGGCAGCGCGACGCTGACGCCGCAGGGCAAGCTGATCCTCGACCAGATGGCGGCCGCGCTCTCGAAGATGCAGAACCGCACGGTCGACATCATCGGCCACACCGACAACTCGGGGAACCGGACGTCGAACATCGCGCTGAGCCAGGCGCGCGCGGATGCGGTGAAGGGTTACCTGATCACGAAGAGCATTCCGCCGCAGCAGATGACGACGACGGGCGTCGGGCCGGATCAGCCGATCGCGCCGAATGACACGGCGGATGGACGGGCGCGGAATCGGCGGATCGAGTTCCGGGTGGGGCAGTAAGAGATCGACATGGGCCGCTCCGCATGGAGCGGACCGGCAGGCAACGGGCGGCGGCAGTCATGCGCCGCCCGTTGTGCGTTTACGACTGCTCGTCCGGCCTCACACCCAGCAACTCGCGGATATGCGACAGCGAGCCGTCGTCCTTGACGACGCTCTCGAGCCACTTGTGCAGCGGCATGTCGGCCCATTCGGCCGCCTTGTCGGCGAGATACGCGACCGGGCTGTGCGGCTCGGTCTGGCGGAAATAACGCGCCACCGCACGCAGCTGGTCGACGGCCTGCGCACGGTTCTGGATGCCGGCGATCATTTGCGTCATCGGGGGACGCGGAGCGGTCTGCGACTGCACGTGAGTCTCCTCGGTCTGGATCGAATTGCCGAAAACCGGCTCGATACGCTCGGGCTGCGCCTGCGGCGCCGATGGCGCGTGCGGCGCGCTGCCCGTATAGCCCTGCTCGCGCGCAAAGCGCTCGGCGAGCCGGTACACGGTCTCGAACGCGTCGCGCGCCTGCCGGAAGCTCGGTGCCGAATCGCCGGCGCGCTCGACGAGCCGCTCCTCGAATGCATCGAGCGCGAATTCGAACGCCTTCAGGTTCGCCAGCAGCGCCGTGTAGAACGCGATCGGCGTCACGCGCCGCGACGAATCGATCTGGTCGACCGTCGGCTTGCCGCGCGCGATGTCGTCCGCGTGTTCGGGGTCGCGCTTGATGGACTGCGCGACGTGCTGCGCCACTTCCCAGTCGAGCGTGCTGAACGCGTTCGACGCGCCGTCCGTCATCGGCACCGCGCGCAGCAGCTCGGCCGTGCGGCCGGAGAGCCACGCGACGTTGCCGAGCCGGTACTCGGTGTCGTCGCCTTCGGGCAGCGGGTGCACGGTGTCCCAGAACTCGCGGCACAGGCCCTCGAGCAGCGCATAACCTTCGGTGAGGCCGGTGAGGCCGTCCTCGAGCGCGAGCGCCTCGGTCAGCCACACGCCGAGCCGCAGGTCCTTGGTACGCGTGCGCAGCAGCTCGCCCGCATGGTCGACGACGAAGCCCCAGTCGGCTTCCTTGATCTCGGTCACCCATTCGCCCTGGTCGAGCGTCGGATCGTCGTAGCGCCGCGCGTCCTGGATCGCGTCGAATTCGTTTGAAAACAGCATGTCGTCGCCGCTGGGCGACGCATCGCTGATCGGCGTCAGCAGCTCGGGGAGATTGATCGGCATGGTTCGGTCAGTTCATCAATGCTTGCGTTGCGCGGCCGCGCTCATTCGACGGTGTACGCGAATTCGCCGGCCTCGTCCGCACGCACCGCGATGCGCGCGATGGCCGCGCCGTCGGCGATCCGGCCGAGCACGTGGCCCGCGATCTCCGGCAGCAGCGTGCCGTTCAGGATATGGTCAACGTTGCGGGCGCCCGAATCGACCTCGGTGCAGCGCGCCAGCACCGCATCGACGAGCGACTCGTCCCATTCGAACGCGGCCTTGTGGTTCGCCTCGATCCGGCGGCGGATCCGCTCGAGCTTCAGCTCGATGATCTCGGCCAGCACGTCGTCGGAAATCGGATAGTACGGCACGACCTTCATCCGCCCGAGGAACGCGGGCTTGAACGTCTTGTACAGCTGCGGGCGCAGCGCCTCGGCGAGCGCGTCCGGATCCGGCAGTTCCTCGGCCGGCTTGTTCAGGCAGGCCTGCATCACCGCGGTCGACCCGACGTTCGACGTCAGGATGATCAGCGTGTTGCGGAAATCGATCTCGCGCCCTTCCGCATCGTCCATCGTGCCCTTGTCGAACACCTGGAAGAACATCTCGAGCACGTCGGGGTGCGCCTTCTCGACTTCGTCGAGCAGCACGACGGAATACGGGTTGCGGCGCACGGCCTCGGTCAGCACGCCGCCTTCGCCGTAACCGACGTAGCCGGGCGGCGAGCCCTTCAGGCCCGACACGCTGTGCGCTTCCTGGTATTCGCTCATGTTGATCGTGACCATCTTGCGCTCGCCGCCGTACAGGATGTCGGCCAGCGCGAGCGCGGTTTCGGTCTTGCCGACGCCCGACGGCCCGACGAACATGAACACGCCGCGCGGCTTGTTCGGATCCTCGAGGTTCGCGGTCGCGGTGCGCACGCGCTGCGCGATCGCGTCGAGCGCATGGTCCTGGCCAATCACGCGCGCGGTGAGCAGCGGCTGCAGGTTCAGCACGGTATCGATCTCGTCCTTCACCATGCGGCCGAGCGGAATGCCCGTCCACGCGGCGACGATCTCGGCGACGACGTGGCCGTCGACCTGCAGCGGCACCATCGGCTCGGCGCCCTGCAGTGCATGCAGCGCCGCGACGCGTTCGGCGAGTTGGTCGCGCGTCGCCTGCACGTCGACCGGCTGGCCGTCTTCCGACGGGCCGCGCGCCTTGTCGAGCGTGTCGCGCAGTTCGGTGATCTCGGCGACGATCACGCGCTCGGCTTCGTAGCGCGCTTCGTCCTTCGCGAGTTGCTCCAGCGCCGTGTCGCGCGTGGTGCGCAGCTCGGCGAGCCGCTCGTCGTGCGGCGCGCCGCCGGCCGCCTCGCGCTCCAGCGACGCGATTTCCGCGTCGATCCGCTCGATGCGCTTCTTCGTGTCGTCGATCGCGGCCGGCGTCGCGCTGTGCGCGAGCGCGACCTTCGCGCATGCGGTGTCGAGCACGCTGATCGCCTTGTCGGGCAGCTGGCGGCCGCTGATGTAGCGGTGCGACAGGCGCACGGCCTCGGTGATCGCATCGTCGAGAATCCGCACGTTGAAGTGCTTCTCCATCAGGCCGGACATCCCGCGCAGCATCGCGGCCGCGAGCGGTTCGCTCGGCTCCTCGACCTTCACGACCTGGAAACGCCGCGCGAGCGCCGCGTCCTTCTCGAAGTATTTCTTGTATTCGCTCCACGTCGTCGCGGCGATCGTGCGCAGCTCGCCGCGCGCAAGCGCCGGCTTCAGCAGGTTCGCCGCGTCGTTCTGGCCGGCCTGGCCGCCCGCGCCGATGATCGTGTGCGCTTCGTCGATGAACAGGATGATCGGGTGCGCGCTCTTCTTCACCTCGTCGATCACGCTCTTCAGGCGGTTCTCGAACTCGCCCTTCACGCTCGCGCCGGCCTGCAGCAGCCCCATGTCGAGCACGTGCAGCGCGACGCCACGCAGCGGCGGCGGCACGTCGTCGGCCGCGATGCGCAGCGCGAGCCCTTCGACGACCGCCGTTTTACCGACACCGGCTTCGCCGGTCATGATCGGGTTGTTCTGGCGGCGGCGCATCAGGATGTCGATCGCCTGGCGGATCTCGGCTTCGCGGCCGATCACCGGGTCGATCTTGCCGTCGCGTGCGCGCTGCGTGAGGTTGGTCGTGTACGTGTCGAGCGCGGGCGTCTTCGACGGGCCGGCCGCGGGCGCCGTGCCATCGGCGGCCGGCGCCACGCCGCCGTCGTCGCTATCGGCCTGGCGCGGTTCGGCTTCGCTCGACCCGGCCACGATCTCGTCGAACTTGTGCTTCAGGTCCGTCACGTTCACTTCCGCGAACTGCGACGACATCCGCTGCGCGAACTGCGCGAGATCCGGCGCGGTCAGCAGTGCGAGCAGCAGGTGCCCCGAACGGATGCGGCCGAGATGCGAATCGAGCGACGCGATCAGCCAGGCCTGCTCGAACAGCGCGATCAGGTGCACGGAAAACACCGGCGTGCGCGTATTGCCGGTCTTCAGGCGCGTCAGTTCGCGCTCCAGATCGGCGCGCAGCGCATGCGGATCGACGCGGCTCGCGCGCAGCGCGAGCGGCAGGTCGCCCGCCGGCTCCTCGAGCAACGCGAGGAACAGGTGCTCCAGATCGACCTCGTAGTGGCCGCGCGCCAGGCACGCGCTCGCCGCACGCTCGGTCGCGCGCCGGCTCAGCGGGTTCAGTTTCGTGATCAGGGTCTTCAGAGGCGTGCTCATGGCGTCGATCTCAGGTTCGATTGTGTGTTGTTGTTAGGGTCTGTTTACATATGGAACGCGCATGCGTTGCCACGAGAACGGCCGCTCGCGAGGCGCGCGACGCCGCGAATACTGACGTATTCGCAAGGAGCGCAACGCGGCGAGCGGCCGTTCTCGTGGCAACCCCAAATTAAAAAATTCATGTCACGGGAATGCCCGAAATCGCCCGCATGGCGGCGTCGCTCGTCGCTTGTTTGGCTCGGCCAAACGGCGCGCCTCACTTCTTGCCCTGCGAGCGATTTCGGGCATTCGCATGCGCGTTCCATATGTAAACAGACCCTTGGAATCAGTGAATCACGTGCAGTTCGTAGCGTGCGTCCGAGCGGTCGTCGATCGCGTCGCGCGTGCAGAGGAACGCGTCCCAGCCGAGCCGCGAGCCCGCGCCGAGCACGCTCGCGCCGACCTCGGTGCGCTTCAGCACCAGCTTCACCTCGTACTCGAGCGTGACGCCGGCGAGCAGCGTCAGCATCCGTTCGAGCGCGATGGCCTGCGCGCCGCCGGGCAGGAACGCCTCGTAGTCGCGCTTGGACAGCGGGCCGACGACGATCCGCGCGCGCATGTCGCGCTGCCACACGCGTTCGCCGACCAGCGCCGTCGCGCCGAGCACCGCGTTGACCTCGCCGAGCACGCTCAGCTGGTCGGGCGGCACGTCGTACCACTTGCCGACGAACTGGTCGATCTTCACCGGCACGCGGAAATAGTCGGACAGCGTGCGCTGCAGGTACGCGGCCGACATCGGCCGGTGCCGCGCGGCCAGCGCGTAACCTGCAACGGCCTCGTCGAGCACGCCGCCGACGCCGGCCGCGAGGCTGTCGCGCACCTCGTCGCTCGGCACGCCCGCGATCGCGAGCAGCAGCGGCAGATAGCGCTCGTCGCGGTCGAGCTCGTAATGGAACGGCAGCCGGTATTTCTTCCACGCCGCATAGAACAGCGCGGTCGCGCGGTTCGAAAACACATCGAAAAACGCGCGGGCCGCGTGGTCGCGCTTATGGTGCTCGCGTGCGACAATCTGCTCGGTGTAATGCAGCGGCAGCGCGCCCTGCGCGCCGAGCAGCCCGAAGAACGCGGGCGTCAGCTCGACGTGGCCGAGTTCGCCGGACGCGAGCGCGGCTTTGCGCTGCTCGCCCGAGTCGAGCAGCGCGCCGTCGTCGTCGAACGAGCGCACGCCCTCGATCTCGCTCGGCGGAAAGCCGAGCGACAGCGTGTTGCGGAATTCGATGCGCTGCGCGACCACGTCGCCCTGTCGCCATGCGCCGGGCGCATCCGACGCCTGCCGCGCGAACAGTCCTTCGAGCACGCGCACCGCCTGGAAGAATTCGAAGCGGTGCGGTTCGTCGAGCAGCGCGTCGACTACGCCAGGATCGACTCGCCGGTCCGGGGCTTGCATCGGATGATCTCCTCGCCGGTGCGCTTCGACACGACGACTAGTTGAACGAAACTGTTGAGGTGGACGTAAAGCCCGAAGAAGCTGTCGAGCACGCGCACGAACGACGCGAGGCTCGCGCCGACGAAGTGCTCCTCGTCGATCGTCAGGCGGATCTCGATGCCGCGCACGAAGGTCGCGAACGGTTTGCCGGGCAGCCACTGCACGGCGCCGCGCTGCTCGATGCCGGCCAGGCCGTCGATCTGGCGCATCGACACGGCGGTGCGCCGCAGGTCGTACAGCGTCAGCATTTCCTTCAGCGGCGCGAGGCCGTGCGCGACCAGCGACACGTGATTGAGCGCGAGGTGCGACACGAGCCGCCAGTGCGCGGCGCGGCCGCGCTCGAAGCGCACGCTCTGCGTCGGGCGGCGCAGCAGCGAGATGCCACTCGTCTGCGCACCGCCTTCCTGGAACAGGTCGCCGCCCTCGAGACCAAACGCGAGCATCGCCGGCAGGTCGCGGTTCGTGCAAGTGAGGTCGAGGCTCAGCGTGTCGGTTTGCGGCGACGTCGGCTCGAAGTCGATGTCGACGATCGAGATCTCCGTTTCGTAGCCGGGGCTCTTCTGCGCGACCCAGTCGTTGCGGCGCGCGAACCAGTAATGACCGATCCGCGCCGATTCGCCGTGATGCAGCGAATAGAACGGCCGGAACTCGATCACCGATTCTTCATGCGCCTGCTGCCGCACGAGCTTCACCGAGTCGATCGAGTACACCTCGTACGCGAACGCGCGGCGCGCCTCGGCAATCACCGGGTACGACACCGCGCGGTGCGTGATGCGGATCGGCTCGCCGTGCTGGCGGAACAGGTTGACGATCGGCGTGCAGAACAGCCGGAAGTGGCTCGCCGTCAGCAGTTCGAGCAGCCGCGCGACGTGCGAATCGCTTCGTACGTCCTGCAGCACCAGATGCAGCGTCGCGCGCTGGCAATGGCCCGACGCACGCGCGATCGCCGCGAGGTCGAAGTCGACGAAATCGAACTTGTCGGGGAACGCGAAGTATTCGGTGAGCAGGCGGTACGCGGGATGCGATTTCGCCGGGTAGTCGATCAGCGCGTCGTCCTCGCCGAAGCCGGCCTGCGCGATCGGCAGCTTGCGCAGCGCGGTCCAGCGGCCGTTGCGTTCGGGCTCGACATACGCGCCGAGCACGTTGACGAACAGGCAATCAGTGAGCGCGGCGACGAACGACTGCTCGCCGTGCAGGTGCGCGCGCAGCGTCGGCACCTTCAGCGCGCCGAGATCGAGCTGCGCGGCGAGCGATTCGAACGTGATCGAGATCACGCCCGTCGCATTGGACGGCAGCACCGTCGCGCTCGGCGCGAGCGCGACCGGCGTGTAGCGGGCTTCCGAAATGCGGATCGGCGCGAGCGTCACGTCGTAGGCAGTGCGGAACCGGCACTGCACGCCGCGGATCGGGCGGCTCTTCAGTTCGGTGCCGCGATCGATCACGACCGGCTCGGTCTGCTGGCCGGGCGACGCCGGCGTGAACTGCGCGATCGAACACGACGGAAATGGCCGCAGATAGTGCGGATACAGCACTTCCAGCAGCGCTTCGGTGAATTCGGGGTAGTCGTCGTCGAGCTTCTTGTTGATGCGCGCGCCGAGCAGCGCGAACGACTCGATCATCCGCTCGACGTGCGGATCCTCGCAATGCTCGCCCGACAGCGCGAGCCGTGCCGCGATTTTCGGATAGCGTTCGGCGAAATCTCGCGAATAGCGCCGCAAAAACGATAATTCGCGCTCGTAATACGGCAGCAATTCTTCCATCGACGACCCCGAACCTCAATATTTCCTGCCGGACCTGATCAACCACCGGGCGGTCCGGCCCGCTCGGCGGCTTGATTTACTGCATTCTCGCGGCGCGTGCGCGCGTGACCGAATACTGCAGCGTCGACGGCTGCAGCATCGCGTCGAAACTCACCGGCTCCTCGGCCGGGTGCACGACGAGCAGCGCCTGGATCGCGAAGTAGAGCGCGTTGGTCGCCTGCTCGTTCAGCTCGAACGCCACCTGGACCTGCTGCAGGCGCGGCTCATGGCGCGCGATGGCCTGCTGGATCGACTTGCAGATGAACGCGCGGTCGTAGTGACTCGCGAGGCTCAGCCCCGCGAAATCGTTCAGCCCGTAGGTCAGCACCGATTTCTGGCATTCCGGCAGCGCGGCCAGTTCGTTCTCGGTGTGCGCGATACGGGTGTTGAGGATCGCCTCGACGTCGCGGGCGACCGTGTTCTTGAGCTCGTCCAGCGACAATTGCCGCATCGCTGCCGAGGCCGGCAGGTGCGGTTCGTCGTCGAACAGCTTGTCGAGAAAACTGGGTTCGAATCGTTTCATCGGCCGGCATGCACTGCTAAAGCGGCAACGGGACGCCGCGCGCCCCGTTGCCGCAACCGACCTTAGACCGCGTAGGTCTTGTCGTTCTTCGTCAGGCTCCAGGCGCCTTGCGTGTTGCCGCCCTGGTTGCCGCCGATCTTCTGCTGGGTCTGCTTCCACTGCACGGCAGCGTACTTCAGCGAGAACGTCTCGATCGGCAGGCCTTCCTCGCGGACGCTCGGCGCGATGCTCGAGATGATCACGTACTTGAGCTTGACTTCCAGATACTGCACGCGCTTGCCTTCACCGTCCGCGCGCGAGAAATGGATCGTCACCTCGTCGAACGTCGTGCCGCCCGACGCGTGCTGGTACAGCAGCGGGCTCGCCGAATCGATTTCCTTCGAGAACACCATGTCGCCGTGTTCGCAACGCGTCTGCGTCAGGCCGCCGGCCGACGAAGCAGTCGCCGAGCGCGGCTGCAGGATCGAGTGATCCCACGACTTCAGCTCGAGCCAGCCCTGATGGTCCTTGTCCGCGGACTCGCCCTTGACTGCCGGGCTACCAAACTGCAAGTGAATGTGTAACATGGTCCTTCTACTCCCCAAAGAGGTGGTTTTAACGTCCTACCCAGGCGGCCCGCCCGGGCGATTTTGCTCGCTTATGAATTTGCCGATTTGGGCAGATCAGCGACAAGTCGCAGAGAAATCGAGAGTTCGTCGAGCTGAAAGTGCGGGCGCAGGAACGCGACCGAACGATACGAGCCCGGCTTGCCCGGAATCTCCGACACTTGTATGGATGCCTCGCGCAGCGGGAATTGCGCTTTCTGTTCCTGCGAGGCGTTGTCGTCGAGCAGGACGTACTGCGAAATCCACCGGTTGAGGAAAGTCTCCACGTTCTGCGCCGATGCGAAGCTGCCGATCTTGTCCCGCATCATCGCCTTCAGGTAGTGCGCGACGCGCGATACCGAGAAGATGTACTGCAGCTGAGCGGACAGGACGGCGTTCGCATTCGCGCTGTCGGTGCTGTATTTCTTGGCTTTCTGCACCGACTGCGCAGCGAAGAACGCGGCGTAATCGGAATTCTTGCAATGGACCAGCGGGATGAAGCCGAGGTCGCTCAGCTCCTTCTCGCGGCGATCGGTGATCGCGATCTCGGTCGGGCACTTCAGCGCGACTTCACCGTCGTCGGTCTTGAACGTGTGGGTCGGCAGGTCCTCGACGAGGCCGCCGCCTTCGACGCCGCGGATCGCCGCACACCAGCCGAAGTCGTCAAACGCGGCCGTCAGGCGCGCCGCGAATGCCCACGCGGCGTTGCACCACAGGTACTTGTCGTGCTCGGTGCCGTCGACGTCCTCGACAAAGTTGAAGCGTTCCGCGGTCTGGCCGTCCTTCGGATTGAACGGCAGGCGGCCGAGGAAGCGCGGCAGCGTCAGACCGACGTAGCGCGAATCCTCGGAGTCGCGGAACGACTTCCACTTCGCGTATTCGACCGTGTCGAACACCTTGGCCAGATCGCGCGGCTTGCCGAGATCGGAGAACGTCTCGAGGCCGAGCAGCTCCGGCGACGCCGACGCGATGAACGGCGCGTGCGCGGCCGCCGCGACGCGCGACATCTGCTCGATGAAGTAAAAATCTTCCGGCTGGCGCGAGATCTCGTAATCGCCGATCAGCGCACCGAACGGTGAGCCGCCGAACGTGCCGAATTCTTCTTCGTAGACCTTCTTGAACAGCGCGCTCTGGTCGAACTCGCTCGCGCCCTTGAAATCGCGCACGAGGTCGCGCTTCGGCGCGTGCAGCGCCTTGATCTTGATCGTCTGGCCGGTGTTGCTTTCCTTGACCAGGTAATCCATGCCGCGCCACGTGCTTTCGAGGCGCTGGAATTCCGGCGCATGCATCACCGCGGAAAGCTGCGTGGAGATCAGGCGATCGAGTTCCGCGACGCGCGCGTCGATCGTCGCCGACAGGTTGTCCGACACGATCACCGTGCCGTCGAGCACCTGGTGCACGAGTTCGCCGATCAGGTCCTTCGCACGTGCATGCTCGGAATCGGATTTCGCGACCTTGCTCTTCTCGACGATGTCGTCGAGCAGCGAGGTCCCGGCGGCGTATTCCGCGCCGCTGGCTTGGGCCGCAGCCGTTTGCTGGTTCATCTCAACACTCCGTCGTCATTCGCCGTCTTTGTCGCCGCCGGTGCCCTTGGCGAGCTCCTGCAGCTGCTGCGTGTTCTTCAGCACCTCGGACAGCAGATCCTCGAGCTTGTCGTTGCCGGCGAGCTTGTTGCGCAGGTCGGCGAGCTTCGAGCGTGCCTCGAGCAGGCGGCGCAGCGGCTCGACCTGTTCGACGACTTCGTCCGGGCTGAAATCCGACAGCGAGCGGAACTTCAGGTCGACCGCGAACTTGCCGCCTTCCGGGCTCAGGCGGTTTTCCACCTGAAACGCGGCACGCGGCTCGATCGCCTTCATCACGTCGTCAAAATTGTCGCGGTCGATATTGACGAACTTGCGGTCGCGCAGCTTCGGCTGCTCGATCTCGGACTGGCCCGCCAGATCGCCGACAACCCCGACGACGAACGGCAGTTCCTTCACCTCGATCGCGTCGCCCTTCTCGACCTCGTAGGTCAGCTGGACGCGCGGCGGCCGTATTTTCTGCAAGCTTTTCTGAATGCTTTCTTTCTTGGCCATCGACGGCTCCCAGGTTGGTTGTAGTTGTCGCGTCAGTTGCGCAGTGCGCCGAACGGGTCACCGCCGCCCTTTTGCGGTGTGGCGGGCGGCGTCGGCGCGGTGGTCGCCGCTGCTTCGGCTGCCGGTGCGGCAGCGCCCTTCGGACGATGGACGATCCGGCGCGGCGGGCGCGGCTTCACGACCTTCGTTTCGGGCGGGAACAGCGCCGATTCGCCCAGCGTGTCGCGCAGCTGCTTCGCGAGCGCCTGCGCGTCGGACTTCGCGTCGCCCGCGAGCGACGAATCCTGGCGCAGCTCGCCGAGCGACTGCGTCGCGATCCGCAGGCCGGCGACGGCCAGCACGCTCTTCGCCTGACGGTCGGTCGCGTCGCGCTGCAGTGCTTCCTGCGCGGCAACGATTGCCTGGCCGTAATGGTTCTGGGCGAACTGGATTTGCGCGATGCGCGACCACGGTTCCTCGCGCGTCGGATCCGACTTCGCAAGCTGCTGATACAGGCCGAGGGCCTTGTCCTGGTCACCTGCCTTCGCAACCGCGTCCGCATCGGCCAGCGACTTGTTGAACACCTCGGCAGTCGGCGGCGCGGGAGGCTGGCTCGCACAGCCGGCGATCACGCCGCAAGCCACTACTACCCCAGACAGTTTTGCGAAGAGACGGTCTTTCATCGTTATATCCACCGGCGCGTGAGTTTTAAATCGTTGAGAATCTGGTTCTTTTGCTTTGCAAGAAGCGCGCGGGTATAGTACCGATCAATTTTTCATAATTCAATCGTCGTGTGAAGAGTAATTCCTTTTAAATCCGGGCGCTACCCCCGCGAATGGCCTCTCGCTGCAGGCTCGCAGCGGTTTTTCTTTCGGCCGGAATACGCAAGTTTTACTGGTTGCGCGACGAGCCGCCCGGGTGGCGGAAAAAATTTCCGAGCGCTTGCCACGACGCGGGCGTGCTTAATAGTTGAACAGTGCAATGCCGGGGATACGCATTGAACGCGCAAATACCCGGCAGTTTTGACAGGGATAAAGGCGGCACGCCGGAAACACGATGAGATCGTCCATGATTCGCTACGCGCTGCCGCTGGTTGCCTGCGCCCTTCTGGCCGGATGCGCGGCCGCCCCGCTGCTCGGCTCGGCCGCGAGCGCCGTGCTGCAGGCTGCCGGCGTCGGCAAGCCCGACCTGCCGGACGCGCAAAAGCCGCCGCGCAATATCGGGCTCACGCTGGCTGCCGCGCCGAACCTGAATGCCGCGACCGACAACAAGCCGCTCGCGCTCGTCGTGCGGCTCTATGCGCTGAAGGACCCGACGTCGTTCCAGCAGGCGCCGTTCGATGCATTTACCGATCCGACCAAGGAAAAGGCCGCGCTTGGCGCCGACCTGCTGAACGTGCGTGAAATCACGCTGATTCCGGGCCAGCGCTACACGGCGACCGAGAAGGTTTCGCGCGAAGCGCAGGCATTCGGCATCGTCGCGTTGTTCCGCGATCCCGCACTACAACGATGGAAACTGACGTTCGATCCGGTAAAGTCGGAGAAATCCGGCATAATTATCGGCCTGCATAATTGCGCGATGACGGTCACCGACGGCACCGTCATCGCACCGCAACAAGGTGCGCCTTCGCAACCGCTGAATATGCTGTCTTCGGTCTCTTGCGGTTAAGCATGACGCACGAATGTCAATTAACAAGAGTTAACAATTGGCGATTTAATTCGGGCACGAACAAATCGATTACTTCGCAACGCGACATTAACCGGATTTGACATGAGTTATTCGGCCAAGGTGCTGTGGGGGGAAGGGCTGTTCCTCCGGCCTCAACACTTTCAGCGACAGGACGCGTACCACGAAGCGCGCCTGTTCGAATCGATCCAGGCGATCCAGCCTTACAACTGGGGCGTGCGCTCGGTGCGCATCGACCGCGACGCGCTCGGCAGCAACGTGCTGCGGGTTGCCGAACTCGCGCTCGTGTTCCCGGACGGCGCGCTGTACGCCGGGCCGCAGGCCGACGAGCTGCCGCCGCCGATCGCGCTGGACACGCTGCCCGAGGGCATCAACGAATTCGTGTTCTATCTCGCGCTGCACCCGCTGCGCGAGAACAGCACCAATTACAGCGACGATCCGGCCGCCGGCTTCATGACGCGTTTCGTCAGCGAGCAGACGAGCGTCGCCGACAACTTCACCGACGCGGCCGAAGCCGACATCACGTTCCTGAAGACGCAGGTCAAGCTGATCGCGCATAGCGAACCGCGTGACCAGTTGCTGTCGGTGCCGCTCGTGCGCGTGCGCCGCACCGCGACGTCCGGGTTCGAGATCGACGACAGCTTCGTTCCGCCGTGCCTCGCGATCGAGGCCTCGCCGATCCTGCACCAGCGGCTGCGCCAGCTGGTCGACGCGTTGCAGGCGAAGGTGAACGCGCTGTACGGTTTCCACCGCGAGCCGTCGAAGAACATCATCGAGTTCCGTTCGGGAGACATCGCGTCGTTCTGGCTGCTGCACACCGCGAACGCCGCGTTCGCGACGCTCGCGCACCTGCACCAGCACGCGGCGCTGCATCCCGAGCGGCTGTACCAGGAACTGTTGCGCCTCGCGGGCCAGCTGATGACGTTCTCGAAGGGCTATACGCTCGCCGACCTGCCCGTGTACCGCCACGACGATCCGGGCCCAAGCTTTGCGCGTCTCGACCTGATACTGCGCGAGCTGCTCGACACCGTGATCTCGACACGCTACTTCTCGATCACGCTCGACGAGGTACGTCCGTCGTTCCATCTCGGCCGCCTCGATTCGGGCAAGATCGACGACAAGACCGAGTTCTATCTGGCGGTGTCCGCGGACATGCCGAGCGTCGAGCTCGTCGATGCCGTGCCGGCCCGCTTCAAGGTCGGCGCGCCCGACGACGTCGACAAGCTCGTGCTGTCGGCGATGCCCGGCGTGCGGCTCTCGTACACGCCGCAGGTGCCGCCCGCGATCCCCGTGCGACCCGGCGCCTGCTACTTCTCGCTCGATTCGCGCGGCGCGCTGTACGAGCGCATGCTGCAGGCCCAGTCCGCGATGATCTACGCGCCGACTGGCATCAATGACCTGAAATTCGAACTGATCGCGGTCACATCATGAGCTACGCGCCTTCCCTGTTCGGCGACAACGCGCCGGCCCCCATGCATACCCCGGCGTCGACGGATTCCGCGTTCCAGGCCCGTTCGCTGGTCGACCTGCTGTACGACGGGTTCTTCATGCTGTTCCTGCTCAAGAACGGCCGCGAGCCGGACAGCGCGAGCGAGTTCAGCACGAAGATCCAGGAATTCCTGTCGGATTTCGAGCGCGGCGCGAAGAAGCTGAATATCGCCGCCGAGGACGTGTACGGCGCGAAGTTCGCGTTCTGCGCGGCCATCGACGAAATGGTGCTGTCGTCGCAGTTCAAGATCCGCGCGGACTGGGAACGCCGGCCGCTGCAGCTCGTGCTGTTCGGCGAACAGCTCGCGGGCGAGAAGTTCTTCCAGTATCTCGAGGAATGTCGTGCGCAGGGTGCGGCGCGGCTGCAGTCGCTCGAGGTGTTTCATATGTGCCTGCTGCTCGGGTTCCAGGGCAAGTATCTGCTCGAGGGGCCGGAGAAGCTCGCTTATCTGACGGCGCGGCTCGGGGATGAGATCGCGCATATGAAGGGCAAGCGCGCGCCGTTTGCGCCGCACTGGCCGTTGCCGGATCAGATTGCGCATCGGCTGAAGCGTGAGGTGCCGGTGTGGGCGATCGGGGCGGTCTTTGCGCTGGTTGCGTTGCTCGGGTTCCTCGGGCTCAACACGTATCTGAAGGACAAGACGCTGCAGGCGCTGGCGCCTTATTCGCAGGTGATCAAGGTCGGGCCGGAGTCGGCTAATTTGACGATTTCGTTGCCTTGAGGGGTGCGGGTTGCTGCGCGCGAAAAGGACCGCTAAGCGGTCCTTTTTTGTTGCAGCGTGTCGTGGGCCGTCGAGGGCTTACCGCGATGCGTCATCGGCAAGCAAATCCATCCAGACATCTTCGTAGCCGGCGCCGTCGATGATGAAGCGCGCGCCGGGCGGTAACCTCAGGTACGGTCGAACCAACGGCAAGTACGTGGACAGATGCGCGGCGTGCAGCGGCTGGTAAAAATCGGCGGTGTCGGAAAATTCGCCGCAATGGAAAAACCAGCCGATGTTGTCGCCTTCAGATAGCGCGATACGCGTGCCGTAGACAGGCATCTGCCCAAGCGTCGACATCGCGATGGCAACCATGTCTTCGGGTTCGACGGCAGATAGGCCATATCGCGTGCAGATAGCTTCCTGATGCGCAAGCAGTGCCGACGGATCGTCTGCCATGTTCATTCCATTCCTTTTCCTGTCGTGCGACGAGTTAGCCCGAATGAAAAGTAGGCCGGCGCCCGACGCGTGTTCGTTCCGGTCGCTCGATCGGTGCTGTTCCGTTATCAGTCGATCCACCAATCGAGCAACGTCTCGTCCTCGGGATCTTCGAAGTTCAGGTAGATGTTCGCGTAGTACCACGCGAGACCGGATCTCGCGGTAAAGCCATCGAATACTGCGCGAATTCGCTCGTCACCGGCCTTCGACGGCACCGATAGCGCAAGCGAGCCGCCGTAGCGACCGTCGAGCGTGCCGCCGAGTTCGATCTCCACTTCGTGTGCGAGCCGGTCGATTTCGTCGCGTGGAATGGTGTCGCCGTAGACCTGGATACAGTAGTTGCCGCCGCGCTTCACTACGGTCGCGGGGCGATCGGGATCGTCGATGCGGATGATGTCGCCTTTGGCGAGATTCAGCGTGAGCCCAGGGGACGCCAACAGTTCGTAGTGGCCTGGGGCGATCTCGCGCGCGGGGAGTTCTTCGTGAACCGGATGCCCGTCGCTGGAGCGGCCTGCGTAGACGTAGATCACTTCGAATTCGTGGTCGCGCATGTCATTCGCACCATGTGTGAAATCTTGTTCCGGTCAGAAGCGCGTCAGAAGCGTATTGGTCAGCGCGTTTCATCGCGATACTCGCATGCACTCAACCGCTACCGGCCTAACTTCCAGCCTCGTCGTCGAAATACCACGTCAGGAACGCCGAGAACGTGACCCAGCGCGCATCGATTTCTCCGGCCATGAATCGCGTATGCCGGCTCAAATCGTAGTCGTGGACCGCACCAGACAGCGCATCGTACAGGTACATTCCTTCGCTTTCATCCGATGTCAGCGGCAACAGGTGATCCGGAAACTCATAGCGATCCCGCACGTAGTCGAGCGACGCGACGATGCCAGAGTAGTCGAGCAGATCCCATAACTCGGCAATTGGGCGACGGCTGATAAAAGGCCCTTGGTACGCGAGATAGAAGGCGGCGAATTCGGTGTCGCGAGAGATGCGGAGACGGTCGAGTGCGTCGAGTACAGCTTCCGGATCGTCGCGCTCTACATTACCGGTCTGTTTCGACAAATGGGCATGCACATCGTCGGGGATCGTCATCACGTTTTCGCCAAAAGCTCGCTCGTTGCAGATTCTGTTGGACAACTACACGCCGGACGAAGCATGGCAATGCAGCGGCCTGCCATCGTGCGACTAGTGCATCGTCAGAACAGGATAAATGCGTCGTTCTCGACATAGAAGACGAACGCGTCGAGCAATTGCGTAACGCTCGGCTCGTCGACCTGGTCGTGCGCATTGATCACGATGTCCTCGATTGTCGCGCTGTCCAGAGTGACTTGCCAGCCGGGTTGGGTCGCGATGACGGGCGCCGTGTTTTCGTCGGTGTCTGCGTCATTCGTGTCTTCGGAGAAGATGCCCTCGGTATCGAGCGTCCACGGCATCGGTGGCAGGCAGAGCCATCCTGAGAAATCGCCAGGGTGTTCAAGAATGTGCTTCAGCGACACTTCGGTCGCGGTGGAGATCGACATGGGTATTGCAGTTGTAACTGGGTGAATCGTCGGGGTGGCCGAGAAATCGCGGCGGCAAGCCGTGATTATGCCAATTCCACGCTGGTGGGCTTGGCCGGCTGTCTTTGGTCACGGACATTGCACGTCGCCCGATGCTCCACAGCGCATTCCCGACGAACCGCAATCCGCTAGGTCGGTTGCCCGAAATACACGATGTCGAATGCACCGATCCAGCCCGAGAATTCGTCTGGCAGCACATCACGCCAGATCCTGTCGGTGTCTATCCGTCTGTCTCATGCGAACTGAGCCGTGTACCGATCTAGTCGTAGTTGTAATCGAACATCATAGCGTTCCCCCGCCATTGCGGAACCTCTGTATCGGGCGCTCTTCCGACACATAGCGGTCCGTACCAGCCGGTGCTCAGCAGAGTACCTGTAGAGATAGGCCACTAATGTGCGGCCCTACCTGAACTGAACATAGCTAAATTAACTGGATAAAAAATCCGCCCCAACATCCTTGACATCTTCATCAGGACTATCCAGAGCACGCCTCGCAAACTTAACCATCAACTCTCGATCCAGCTTACGACACAACTCTAGCAAACAGCGATATTCCTCATAATCCCCATCAGCCAGCAACTCATCGACCTCAGCTTCGATATTTTTCATCACCCAGTCACGCGGCAAATCCAATATCAAATCCCTACACCTCTCCGTGAAGCCATTTACATAGCTCGCCATTGAAACCAACTGCTTGAAAAAGATGACCCGTTCCGCATCCGGATAACCCGAAACCAAATCAATGGCTAGCGCCCTTTCATCCGGCACAGAAAAAGCCCCCTGAACAAAAGAAACCGCAGATGGATTTCTCACAAACACTCCTTTCAATCTCATATATTCCAAAAAAGTCTTTTTGAGATTGACCCACAGATCGGCATCTTTGTCTTCCATGACTACTTTTTCCCAGCCTTTATCCAAGGCAGATTTTTGAATTTTTCAATGAATGTCTGTCCAGACATTCGCTTAGACGGACAGATTGTATGATGCGTTGCAGCATGCGACCCGCCAACATCTTTACCATCTGCGACGACATCTATCCCGTCCGGCAATTCTGTTCCAGCTGGAAGCCTGTGATAAGCACCACTGATAGGCGCCTTATTAACATCACCGAATGTCGACGCCCCCCCTGCAGTAGTTGGCCCCACCATTCCATCTGCGTCGGCGATCAAATCTGCGTTTTGTCCTGGCTTCGTATTAACGCCCTGGACTCTAGGGTCGCGTGGCCCACTGGCATTACCAAATGCGTATAAATCGCAAGTTGTCTTAGCCAATCCTAGTGGATCAATCCACTGAACGGGCGACGGCGCATAGGCGTAGACGTTCATACCTCCGGCCAATCCGATGGGATCTTTGCTGACGAATCTGCCAGTGCTGGGATCGTAGTACCGATATCGGTTGTAAGCGAGCCCCGTCTCCTCATCGACTTGCTGCCCCTGGAACCGCAACGGATTCCTCGGCGCAATTCCGGCGGCCTTCGACGCTCGCGCGATCACTTCCCGCGCCTCACCCCACGCCTTGTACGAAGCCTCCCACACGACATCGCCGTCATCATCCGTCAGCAACTGCGGCGTACCAATCTGGTCGCAGTGGTAATAGAACAGCTTGGCATCCGCCCGCCGCTCCGGCACCTTTTGCAGCGGATCGTCCTCCGGCACATATCGATCGGTGCTCTTCCACTCCGGCGTCGCGATTCCCACCACCGGCTCAGCCACATACTGCGCCAACGGCACGAACGTCCCCGGCTCATAAATATAGTGCGTGCCGGACGCCCCGTCGCTTTCATACGCAAGCGTGTCGCCATCCCACCCGAACACCGTCCGCTCGCCGTTCACCTCCTTCGCAATTCGACGGCCGAACGCATCATAGAAATAACGTGACTGGCTCTGCCGTGACGTCTCCGCCACGCGCGCCGCCAGCAAGCGGTTGAACTCGTCCCACTCGTATTCCTGCTCCCCCGCCGGAGTACGCTTGTGGGTCAAATTCCCCCGCGCGTCGTACTCGAAATGCATCCCCGCATACGCCTTCAGCAGGTTGCCGAGTACCTTCGGAACCTCGACTGGCAGCGTATTTTCCGGCCTCACCGGGCTCGGCCGCGCGTGCCGCTCCGTCTCTTGCCGAACCGAATCGACGAGGTTGCTCGCGGGATCGAACGCGAATCGTTCCTTCGCAATCGGGCTGATCGCCTCGATCAATCGTCCGACCGGATCGTACCGATAGTCCGTCCCGCCCTTGCGGCTATCCTCGATGCGCGACAGTTGCCCCGTCGCGTCGTAGCGATACCGCCGCTCGGACAACGGCGCCGGCGATGTCGTCCGCTGAAGGGTCTGCTGCAACACGCGGCCCGCCGGGTCATACATCGTGTGTTGCCCGATCTTGCTCGACAGCATCCGCACCGTCTCGCGATGAAGGTCATCGCGCTCGATCTGCACGCGCTCCTCACCGTCCAACAGCATCCCGTGCACGTGCCCGGAGCCATACATCAGCCAATCGATCGCATGACCATCCGGGCGCACCGTTCGCCGCCGGTTGCCCAGTTCATCGTATTCGTGATGCCAGACATAGCTGCGTTGTTCACCAAACACGCTGTAGGCGTGATGCTCCCGCACGAGATTGCCAACCGGATCGAAGAAGAACTGCACACGGCTCTGCCGGTTCACCGCTTCGATCAGCCGCCCGCTCGGATCGTACGCGAAGCGCTCTTCGCACTGGCCCGCCGTGCGCTTCATCAAGCGGCCACTCACGTCGACCTCCATCGACGTTACTGTTCCCGCTTCGTTCACTGCGAGAAGGCTGCCGCTTTCCGGATCGTACTCGTAGCGAGTCGATTTACCGTCGAAGCCAAGTTCCTCAATCAACCGCCCCGCGGGATCGTAATGAAATTGGTACGTCGCGGAATTGGCGTCAGTCAATGCGGTCAGTCGCCCGAGACGATCGTAGCGATACGCAAGCGTCTGCCCGAGTGCATCCACGCGGCTCGCGATCCGGCCAGCTCGGTCATAGCTGTATTGCGTCGACCGGTTGAGCTGATCGGTATGCCTCAGCAAGCGGCCTTCCGCGTCCGATTGGACATGCTCGACACCCGCCGGTGAGCGTAACTCGACGAGTTGCCCGTTCGAACCGTAGCGATAAACGATCACCCCACCCGCTGCATCCTTCGCCTCGATTACGCGGCCAATGTCGTCGTAACGCCACTCGGTCTTCTTGGCTGAGCAGTCCGTATAGCTCGTCAACTGCCCCGCATCGTTGTATTCGAGCGCTTTCGAACCACCTTTCGCATCGATGATCTGCGTCGGCAACCCCTTGTCGTTGTAGCTGTACTTCGTCGCACGTTCGAGCGGGTCGAGCTCCTCGACAACATTGCCCGCGTCGTCATACTTGCGCTGCCACGCATGGCCGTTCGGGTCGATCGTCCGGACCATCTGGTCCTTGTCGTCGTAAACCATCTCGACAACGCTGCCATCCGCACGCTCATGCCGGACCCGATTGCCGCGCGCGTCATACTCCATCCGCTCGATGCTGCCGTCTTGTCGAATGTGCAGAACCAGGTTGTGATGCTCGTCGCGCCGGAACCATTCCTCGTTGCCGTCCGGATAAATGATCCGGTTCACGTAACCGTGAATGTTGAAGTAGTACCGCGTCATCTGACCGAGTGCATCGGTCACGTACGTCAAGCGAATGTTCGGATTCCACGCAAGACGGATGTCGAGGCTGCCGTCGTCGGCAAACTCGCGAATGCACTTCGCGTTCGCATTGTCGTCGGCCTCCGCACCATCCCACTCCAGCGTCATCCCTCGCCCCGTGCGATCGGTATAGCGAGTGACAAGATGTCGACGATATTGATAGGTCCATGCATTGCCATGGCGATCGACCGCACGTACGAGGTCGCCCTCTGCGTCATATTCGTAGCTCGCCAACGTGCGGCGCTCACCACCCTTGAGCACTTGTTCGACCTGCACGATCCGGCCGTGCCTGTCGTGCTCGAACGCGAGCACGTTGCCGCTCGCATCGATCAGCCGTGCAAGGCGATCGAGCGCATCGTAATCGAGCGTAATCGTGTTGCCGGCGCGATCCTTTTGCATCGCAAGGCGAAACGCATCGCCGCGTCGCTCGTACACGTGCAGCTCGTCATGACCATACGAAACCGTCACCCACGTATCGTCGAGACGCGACAACGTCAGGTTCTCCGACAGATCGTCGTGCACCGTTCCCGCCGCGAGTGCCGGATAGTCGACGCTACGTCCCTCCGCGTCGCGATAGATCCACTTCCCGTTCTCGATATCGATTCGCGTCGTATATGGCGTAATCCAGCGCGCGCCCAGTTCGCCGTTGTCGTAGGCAGAAAGCCGCGAGCGGTACGTGCGTGCCCAAACGAGCGGCAGTGCACCTGGGAAATCGAAATCAACATGCGAGAAGGTTTCGTCGCCAAATGCAAAATCGATCGACGCCGGCGACTCTCCGAGCCCACAGGACTTACAACCGCTCTTGCCGGCCCCCTCCGCCGGCGCCTGCCCATGAGTCGCCTCCAGCCCCTCCTGCTCTCGCGTCTTCTTCGCCTGCCCCTTCCCCGCCGGCTTGACCTCCGCACTCTGCTCGTGAAGCTTCGCACGCGCCTTCACGCGCCCTACCGCCTCGATCAGCTGCAAGACGAGCCACATCATCTTGCCTTCCTCACTGCCGGCCAGCGAACGGATCGACGACGCGACCTTCGGCGCCTCGGTCTTCAGGAACGCCACCGTGCTGCGAAACGGCTCGAGCCACGAATCAGGCGCGAGCTTTGCCGCAGTACCTACGGTCGCGTTACCGACCGTTTTGCCGAGTGCCTTATAGCCCTCATACGCAAACTTGAGCCCGTCACCCACCCGGCTCGCGCTATACCACGGCCGGTTGTCGCGCATCTTCTTCGCGAGCTGTTCGGCGCGCTTCAGGTTGCCGCTGTTGTCGAAGAGCTGGCCGTGCAACGCACGATCCATCCCCGTCGCGATCGCGACCATCAGCTCTTCCGCCTTCGCCGCACACCCGTCGAGCAGCTTCCCGAGCCCTTCCTTCAGCTTGTTCAGGAAGTCCTCGATCTCCGTCGCGCAGGTCGCGTTGATATGCGTGATGAGCACCGAAATGAGCGCCGCGCCGAGATTGCTGCGCGTGATCAGCAACTGGTTTCGCACGAGTGCGAGCAACGGACGCGCCGACATCCGGAACGGCGCGAGCGTCGGCGGAATGGGAATGATGCCGATCAGATTGATCGCCAGGCTCATGTAGTCGAGAACCTTCCCGCCGCGCTTCTGAATGATCTCGGCAATATCGCCGAGCGCATCGATCGCCGCCATGATGTTGCCGACGATCGGCACCGCGCCCGCAACCGTCTTCACGTCCTCGAACGTAACGTGGTTGCCGCTGATCTTGCGCAGCCACGCGTCGAAGCGATTGCCGCCTTGCGCGACATCCTTCGGCGAAATATCACTGAGCCAGGTAACGGCCTGTTCCTTCTCGGCGTCCGGCGGAAGTTGTTGTGCCATGTCGTTATTCGTTCAAATCGTGATTTAGTTGTTCTTGACGGCTGACGCGCCGCCCTCTCAGGATTTCAGCGGTCCGCCAAAACCGCTCGTCGGCAGCTTCATGCCGGTGGCACCGGCCGCCGACGCCACCGTCGTCGCGCCCTTGCCCGCGATCCCGGCGACGCCGGGCAATGCACCCTGCAGCGCCCCGGATGCCGCGTTCGCAGCCGGTGCGGCCAACGCCGCGAGCCCCCCCTGGCGTGCGGCCTGCACCATTCCGGCCACCTGTTTCGCGGCGCTGCCCAGGCTCGAAGCCGTCTGCAACGCGGACACCGCGCCCGCGCCACCCAGCGCGCCCGCCGCAGCCGGCAACGCCGAGCTCGCCAGCCCGCCCAGCGCTGCGCCTGCGCCACCACCGCTCACGAGCCCCATGGCAGCCGTCGCCGCAGCGGGCGCCATGCCCTGCAACTGGCTGGCAAGCTGCCCCGTTGCCGCTGCCTGCGCGGCTTCCGGCGACGGCTCGACGGGCTCGGCCGGCCACTTCGCCTGCTTGAAATAGTTCGCCGGCTGATCCGACTCGCGCGGGTCCTTCCCGAACTCGACGCGCACCGCGCCGGGCGGCAAGCCGCTCACAACCGTATGGCCGCTGTTGTCGAGCGCGCCCTTCTTCAACACGGCGCCGTTCACGTCTCTCACCGTGAACAACCCGCCCTTGACCGCCTCGCCGTTCACGTACTTGTGCAACAACTCCAGTTGCCCCGGCTGATCCGGCCGCGGACTCGGCAACGGATACCCCATGCTCGCCGGCCCCGCGAACGTATGTGACGCGCCCTTCACATCCACCGCACCCGGCGTATGAATCTCGATGTTCCCGCCTTGAATGCGGATATACCCGCCGCCGCTCGTCAGCAGGATCCCCTGATCGGCCGCGATCTCGATCTGCCCCGTTGCCGACACGATCTTCACCGCCTTCTGCGCGGTCACTTCGACGTTGTCCGACTGCGCCTGAATCTCGACCTTGCCCTTGCCCGCGAACAGCTTCATCCCCGCGTTCTGCACGAACAGGCTCAGCTTCTGCCCGATGCTCGCCAGCAGCGACTTGCCTGCCGCAACGTGCACGCTCTGTCCGCTCGCGACGTTCACGTGATCGTTCGCAACCACGTGCACCGACTGCTGCGTCGACATCCCGATACCGGACGGACTGCCGAACAGCATCACCGGCTCCTTGAACGCGTTCGCGTTGCCGGTGCCGCCGCCTGCCGTGCGTCCGCCGGACGCGCTGCCCGATGCGCTGCTTTGCGTCGCGTCGGTGAACGCACGCATCGTGTCCTGCGCGTCTTTCAGGCTTTCCGCCTGATGCTGCTCGCTCACGCCCGACATCGCTTCGACAAGACTCTCGCCTGTCACGAGCTGCTGTTGCGCCTCTTTCACATCGAGCGGCTGGCTATTGGCCGACTTCGGATGCGTCGTCACGTACAAGCCCTGGCTCGCCCGCACCGCGCCATATGCATCGGAGCGCAAGTCGAACCCGCTGCCGAGATACGACCCGCGCGAATTGCCGCTCTGGTCGATGATGTAGCCGAGATGCAGCAGGCTGTTCGCGCTGCTGCTCATCAGCTGCACGCGGTTCTGCCCGGTCGCGTCGTCCATCACGAGCTGGTTGTAGCCGCCGCCCGAATATTCTTTCGACCGATATCCGGACAGGATCCCGTCGGTATGCCACTGCGGCTGGTTCGCGCCGTTGTACACGCGCCCGACCGCCAGCGGCCGGTCGCAGTCGCCGCCGACGTAGTCGATCAGCACTTCCTCGCCGATGCGCGGCACGTGCACGCCGCCGTAGCCGCCGCCCGTATCCGACTGCACGACGCGCACCCAGCACGATGCGTTCTCGTTACCCGGATTCAGGCGGTCCCACACGAACTGCACGCGAATCCGGTTAAGTTCATCGGTATAGACTTCCTCGCCCTGCGGCCCGACGACGATCGCCGTCTCGAGGTGCATCTCCGGCTTGTGATGTTCGAACGGGCTGCGATACGGCACGTTCACGCGTTGCGCTTCGACTTCGACGAGATAGAAGCCGGCCGACCCATCGTCGTGCGGCACACGAAACGCGGGATCGGCGCCGTAGCCGTCCTGTGCCTGCGTCAATGCCTCGCGCAGGCTGTACGGGAAGTCCGCGCTGTCGCTCGCGACGGGCAGGTTGTTCTCGATCCACCACGCCACCTCGATCGCGGCGAACTCGCGCTGATCGGCGGAATCGCGATCGTGCTCGGGATGATCGGCCAGCGTGAAACGCCGTCCGGCGTCGATCGCGCGCACACCGCCCGCGCCATGGAAGCGCTTCGCCTGCGACTCCCACTCCTCCATCCTGACCTTCGTCAGATGGTCGCCGCGCGTCTGGTCCAGATACGTGTAAGCGCCCGTGTACTCGTAGACTTCGAGCTGATCCGGCAACTCGCCCTGGCCGCCCATCGTCGGCAGCGACGTGCCCTTCGGGTTCGACGGCTGCGAAGGATTCTTGTAGTCGAACGTGCGCGTCGAACGCGTGACGCTCTGCAGCGTGCGCGTGCCCGACCATTGCGTGAACGCGTCAGCCTCGCTCGCGGCGCCGCCGTGATAGAAGCGCACGGTTTCCGGCGACAGCGGCGTGAACGCCTGCAGGTTGTCGGTGATGACGAGCGTATGCGATTTGCCGTCGTCGGCCTGCTGCCATGTGCAGTAGAGCCCTTCGTTCTCCATCAGCCGATGCACGAAATGCCAGTCGGTGTCGTGCTGGCGTGTGTACGAGCGGTTCGGCAGCGGCTTCGACAGCGCAAAGCGGAAATGACCCTGCGCCTGCGGATGCTTGTTCAGCACGTCGCTGATGATCTGGTCGACGGTCGTGTCGTTCCAGAGCCGCTGATCGCGACGAAACTTCAGGAAATGGGTGAAATCGGCGAACTCGAGCTGATAGGTCGTGAGCCCGCCGTCGGCGCCCAGCCGGCGCGCGGTATGCACGTATCCGTTGATCGGCCGGTAGCTGCGGTCGCTCTGCTGAATCCACAACGTGACGGGCTGCGCGATCAGTTTTTTAAGTTCCAGATCGCTATCGGTCGACAGCACGTCGAGCGTGAACCCGTACGCGCGCCCGATGCGCGAACGGCCGACTGCCCGCTGCACGGTCAGGACATTGGCCCCCAACGGCGTATCGAGCTTCAACAGCCGGTCCTGCTGAAGCAACCCGCCGCGCAATGCGGCAACTGTGTTCTGCATGTTCATGGCAACGGCCTTTTCTTCTTTTGGCGCGCCCTCGGATGGCGCGAGCATTGGATTTCGCTCGCGCGATTTTACAGAGAAATTACGTCAGTCCCTGAAAACCCACCGGAATTAATGACGCGTCATTCGTTCTGCCCGCACGCCGCCTGCACTGATTCCGGCCAGCCCGTGCACCCGTCGCGGCCCCTGAAATCGATTGCAATCAGGGCCAATTCGACTTCCGGCGCGGCTTGGTTGCGAGTAGTGTCTATGTGCCCGTATTGCGGCCCGCCGGGCCCGACCGGCGCCCTGCGCTCACTACACACACAACACTGAACCCTGGAGATCTGAGATGAAACGTTCGAAGTTCCTGCTGTCGGGCCTGCTGCTCGCGTCGGCCCTCGGCTTCACGGCCGTCGCCGCGCACGCGGACGATCTGCTCGATTCGGTGAAGCAAGCCGGCGTGTTGCGCGTCGGCCTCGAAGGCACCTATCCGCCGTTCAACTCGCGCGGCACGTCGGGCCAGCTCGAAGGCTTCGACGTCGACGTCGCGAACGCGGTCGCCGGCAAGCTCGGCGTGAAGACGCAGTTCATCCCGACCGAATGGAGCGGCATCATCGCGGGCCTGCAGGCCGGCAAGTTCGACGTGATCGTCAACCAGGTCACGATCACGCCGCAGCGCAAGGAAGCGCTCGACTTCAGCCAGCCGTACACGTACTCGGCCGCACAGCTGATCCAGCGCAAGGACGACACGCGCAACTTCAAGTCGCTCGACGATTTCAAGGGCAAGAAGCTCGGCGTGACGCTCGGCACCAACTACGACCAGATGGCGCGCACCGTGCCGGGCATCGAGGTGCAGACGTACCCGGGCGCGCCGGAGAAGCTGCGCGACCTCGCCGCGGGCCGGATCGAGGCGACGCTCGACGATCGCCTGATGCTGCCGTACATGATCAAGACGTCGAACCTGCCGCTGCGCGCGGGTGCGGTGCTGAACGGCGGCAAGCAGGAAATGGCGATCCCGTTCCGCAAGGGCAATCCGAAGTTCGAGAAGGCGATCAACGACGCGCTGGAATCGCTGCACAAGGACGGCACGCTGAAGAAGATCTCGATGCACTGGTTCGGCAGCGACGTGACGGTGCCGGTCGCGCAGTAACCAGCGCGGTGTTGCAACGCGTCACGCCCTTCGTCCCGATGAAGGCGTGACGCGTCCCCTCAAGCGGCTTCGTCGAAGCGCGCCAGCAGCATCTGGCCGATCGGCGTCAGCGCCGGGCGCGCGGCCACCGCGTTCATGCGCGCCTGAGCGGCGTCGACCAGCCGCTTCTCGACCAGCACGGCGAAAGCCGGATTCGATTGATCGACGCTGTCCGGCGCACGTGCAATGCGCAACAGCATCGAGAATTCGTGCGGACTCAGCATGGTCCCTGTCTCCTGATCGTCCGCGACTCGGTTCGAATCGGCGTCGATCCTGTTTTCGAATGAATTGGCGCGATGCATGACTGCTGCGCCGCCGGGAGCGAGATCCCGGTTGCCCACCTGCGACGCGGGCACGGCGTCGCGAGCGGATTGCGTACGTTCCCGGTCCGGCGATGCCGCCGCGACGGGAACGTGCAACCTTAGGGGCGCACCGTGACGCGACCGTGACAGCGAAACGGGGGCGCAACAGCGCACGTTACACGCCGTTTCCATTCGATGCCGACCGGATTGACGACGATGAGCAGCATGACGGCGCGTTTCGCGCAGGTGCATCGCGGCGTGATCGTCGCGTATGCGGCGATCGATCGGGTCGAGCGTGACCTGTTGGGAAGGCTGCGAATTCGCGTGCACGGGCAGCCGGAGATGCTGCCGGTCAGCCGCGCGTATGCGGGGTTGTTCGGGCAGATGTGATCGAGGTCTGTTTGCGGACTGAGTAACAGGGTTACGTTCCGAGCGTGGATACCACGTTGGCAAACCACACCACATCCACCACAATCGCGAGAACACGTTGCGCTCGACTAAATCGCATCGAGCCGACACAACGCTCTCTCGACAGGCCGGTAATGAAAACAATGCGTGGAATCGGAGCGTGCGTGGTTGCAGCGCTCGTGAGCGGCTGCGTCGCAACGCCGAATCTCATCGGCGAGGGCACCGCGGGTATCGCACCGACGAAAGCGGACGCGATCCTGATCGTCGTGGACGGCAAAATCTTCGACGCGCCGGCATTCGGCAGCGAAGGTCGCGCGTATCTCGCCGGACTCGGCGAAGGCATCCAGGGCGCAATGGCCGACGTGCCGACGAAAGTCGTCGAACTGGACATGATGAAGTTCGCGAATCCGGTACCGTCGGCATTGCAGGCCATGCGACCGAGTCACACGATCCGCCTGTTCACGGAGTCCGACATGGTGCGTTACGGCACGCCCATCAGTGCAACGTGGCAGATGGAAGTATCGAATGTAACGACGACCGCTGTCCCGGCCACCAACGACAAGCCGGCCGGCACCCGTTACACGATCAAGCCGATCTACAAGGCGCGCGCCGATGGGGAGACATGTCTCGATTCGGACAGTCTCGCGAAGAAGTGCGGCGCGGCGATGGGGAAGATGTTCGGCGACGCGCTGCGTGCGGCGCATGTGATGCAGATCGGGGCGGGGACGTAAGGGAAGTGGGTATCGGGGCTGTCGACGAAATTGACCGCGTTCGTCGCCCATAGCAAGACATTCATCTCGGTCGCGCTCATTCCTTCATGCGTTGCGCTGCCCCCCCCCTCCAGCGCCTCATCAGTGTTCCTTATCCGATCGGCCAATTTGCCCTCTCAATAAGCGACGCGGTCTATATTGATCCTCGAGCAATCGATCTCTCGTCTCCAGAAACTTATGGATGAACTGTTAGAGATCGTTTCGAAATCAGTAGACCTCATTTTGGGATCCGCATATGGAATTTTCACAGCGTCTGAGACGGCTCCGCGTCACGCGCGGTTTCACCCAACGGGAACTCGGGAAGGCAGTCGGGCTCTCCGCCATACAAATCCGACGCTTCGAAAATGGATCCGCGTTCCCGAAATGGAATGCGACTCGCCGACTGGCCATCGTGCTTCAGGTGAGTGCTGATGCGATTGTGTTCGATGATGGGGAGCGCGAGCCTAGCGGCGTGCTACGAGACCAGCTAGAGGCCATTTCGAAGATGCCCGCGCATGTCTGCGAGCTTGCGCGGGAGTTGCTCGATGCGTTGATCGTCAGGAACCAGATCTTGGAGAAGGGAAGCGCCAAGCAGTGAATGAAGCGCGGGCCGTGAGTGTTGACGCACTCGCGTCCCGCTGACCACAACCAACTCAATACAGGAGTTGACCATGGCTAACGCCAATCATAAGTCACGCGCCAAGCGCCGGGAACCGGAGACCACCCTTCGGTTGCCGCTTCGACGCTCACCTGATCCGGTCACGTGGTCCGATCGGCCCTGCATCCCGTGGATGGAGGTTATCGACGCGCACTTCAAACTGTTCGGGTTCGAACCGGGTGGGCATGTGTATCTCTCCATCAATCACGTAGACAGGAAGATTTCCATCACGCCGGATTACGAAGATCCGCTTGTCAGGGGTCATGTGGTGGAACGCTTCCAGCAGCGCGGATTCCAGTTCGAACTTCCGGGGATGTCGCTGACGGGCTGATCGACTGCGTCGCGAGTTGGCGCTCGATGTTTCCAGGGACGATCGGCTTGCGTGAACGACACGCGGCCGTCGCCCCCTATGATCACAAACGATGTGTCGGCACGCTTCATGTGTGCCTGCGAGAGCGAAGGCCGCGGGAGATTTGCATGCCGAGGTGAAACGGCCGGTGCACAAATGAAAAAGGATTGGATGATGACTGACCTTGCAACCCTGAAAAACCGCCTACTAGCCGACCCGGCTACCAAGGCCGAGTACGATGCGCAGGCGTTCGGGCTTGCCGTTGCACATGAACTCGTCGCCGCACGCCTCCGTGCCGGATTGACTCGGGAACAGCTAGCCGAGAGGATGCAGACGACCCAATCAACGATCGAGCGTATGGAGGGTGGTCACACAATGCCGTCGCTGCGCAGGCTGTGCGGCTATGCAAAGGCGACGGGAAGTCGCGTCGTGATAAGCCTCGCAGCCACGCAGTAGTTTTCGCGTACACGACGCCACAAATGCGAAAGGGGCTACGCAAACATCGCGTAACCCCTTGCTAAATATGGTGCCGGCTGCAGGACTCGAACCCGCCACCTGATGATTACAAATCAACTGCTCTACCAGATGAGCTAAGCCGGCGTAAGCGCGAGATTCTACCTCATTTCACGATCTTGAGGCGAGGTCTGCTGCCGCCTTTCGAACCATCGCCATCAGTTTTCGGCGGTTCGTCGGCACCTTCGGACGGTTCCTCGTTCGCGCCGCTGTCGGCAACCGGCGTCAGCGGTGACGGCGGCTCGTCGCGCTGCGCATCATCCGCCTGCACAGCCTCTTCGTCGAACGTGCCCGAATCCTCGCCTTCACCCGCAACCGCATCGACCTGGAACGCCATCCCCTGCCCGTTCTCGCGTGCATAGATCGCGAGCACGTTGGCAACCGGAATCTCGATCTTGTGCGCCTTCCCGGAGAACCGGGCCGTGAACTCGATCCACTCGTTGCCCATCTGCAACTGGCTCGTCGCCTCGAAGCTGATGTTGAGCACGATCTCGCCGTCACGCACGAACTGACGCGGCACGCGCGTCGAGTTGTCGACCCTCACCGCGATATGCGGCGTGTAACCGTTATCGGTGCACCACTCGTACAACGCGCGCAGCAGATAAGGCTTCGTTGAAATCTCTTGCATCACAATCCTCGAACCCGGAGCGGGCGCGCGGCACGCCGCGTCACCCTCTCCGTCATGCCATTAACGACGCATGACCTTTTCGGACGGCGTCAGTGCTTCGATATAGGCCGGACGGCTGAAGATCCGTTCGGCGTACTTCATCAGCGGCGCGGCGTTCTTCGACAGCTCGATGCCGTAGTGATCCAGACGCCACAGCAGCGGTGCGATCGCGACGTCGAGCATCGAGAACTCTTCGCCGAGCATGTACTTGTTCTTCAGGAAGATCGGCGCGAGCTGCGTCAGGCGATCGCGGATCGCGAGGCGTGCCTTCTCGTGGTTCTTCTCCGCAGCCTTGCCCTTCTCGTTCTCGAGCGTGCTGACGTGAACGAACAGTTCCTTCTCGAAGTTGAGCAGGAACAGGCGCGCACGCGCGCGCTGCACCGGGTCGGCCGGCATCAGTTGCGGATGCGGGAAGCGCTCGTCGATGTACTCGTTGATGATGTTCGATTCGTACAGGATCAAGTCGCGCTCGACCAGGATCGGCACCTGGCCATACGGGTTCATCACCGAAATGTCTTCCGGCTTGTTGAACAGGTCGACGTCGCGAATCTCGAAGTCCATGCCCTTCTCGAACAGCACCAGCCGGCAACGCTGGGAGAACGGGCAAGTTGTGCCGGAATACAGAACCATCATATTTACATTTCCTCAAAAAAGCCGAGGGCCGACACGCGGCGCAACCCCTTTCACGGGTTCCGCCTTGCGCCGGCCCCACGCCGGTCAGGCGTGATTACTTGATATCTTTCCAGTACGCGGCATTGAGCCGCCAGGCCAGGAAAGTCAGGACACCGAGAAAAATCAGCACCCACACGCCAAGGCGCTTGCGGGTCTGCTGGGCCGGCTCGGACATCCACGTCATATAGGCCACCAGGTCGGCAACCGCAGCATCATAATCCGGTGACGACAGCGTCCCCGGCGTGACCTGCTGGAAGCCGACGAGCGTGTGGACCTTCTCGCCCGTCTCCTCGTCCGTCTTGTCTTCGAATCTGGCGGTGCGCTGCCCCTGCAGCTGCCACAACACATGGGGCATGCCGACGTTCTCGAACACCGCGTTGTTCCAGCCGGTCGGCCGCGTATCGTCGCGGTAGAAACTCCGCAGATACGTATACAGCCAGTCGCGGCCGCGCGCCCGCTCCTCGACCGACAGGTCGGGCGGCGAGGTGCCGAGCCAGTTCTTCGCGTCTTCGGGCCGCATCGCGACGGACATCGTGTTCCCGACCTTGTCGGTCGTGAACAGGAGATTCGTTTCGATCTCCTTCTGGGATATGCCCAGATCCGTCAGACGGTTGTAGCGCATCAGGTTCGCGCTGTGGCAGTTCAGGCAATAGTTTACAAACAATTGCGCGCCGTGCTGAAGCGAAACGAGATTTTCCGTGTTATCGGGCGCCCGGTCGAGCGGAAAATTACCTTCCGCCCGCACGGCCGGCGCCGCCAGCAGCGCACACGCGGTCGCCCCGATCAGCGCGAGTGTCGAAAGCAGTTTCTTCATGTCGTTCTCTCCTCGCTCTCGTTAATGGGGCTTGAAGCGCACCCGCTCCGGCGGCTGCTTGAACGTACCAAGCGGCGTCCAGACGGGCATGCCGAGGAAGAACGCGAAGTAAATCAGCGCACACACCTGCGCGATCAGCGTCGAAGCCGGCGATGGCGGCCGCGTGCCGAGGAACGCGAGGATCAGGAACGCCGCGATGAAGATCCCGAGGAACACCTTGTGGAACAGCGGCCGATAGCGGATCGACTTCACCGGGCTGCGGTCGAGCCACGGCAGGAAGAACAGCGTGATCACCGCCGAACCCATCACGACCACGCCCCAGAACTTCGATTCCGTCAGGAACATGAACACGACGATCGCCGCGGCCAGCACCGGCAGCCCGGCCTTCCACTTGCCGCGCGCGCGGATCAGCGCCAGCACGCCGAGCAGCGCGATCACGATCATCAGCACGATCTTGAACGGGTCCGTGGTGGCGCGCAGCATCGCGTAGAACGCGGTGAAATACCAGACCGGCGCGATCTCGGGCGGCGTCTGCAGCGGGTTCGCCGGGACGAAGTTGTTCGCCTCGAGGAAGTAGCCGCCCATCTCCGGCGAGAAGAACACGATCAGCGCGAACACCATCAGGAACACGCACACGCCGAAGAAATCGTGCACCGAGTAGTACGGGTGGAACGGGATGCCGTCGAGCGGAATGCCGTTCTCGTCCTTCTTCGCCTTGATCTCGATGCCGTCCGGGTTATTTGACCCCACTTCGTGCAGTGCGACGAGGTGCGCGATCACGAGGCCGACCAGCACGAGCGGAATCGCGATCACGTGGAACGCGAAGAAGCGGTTCAGCGTGACGTCCGACACCACGTAGTCGCCGCGAATCCACAGCGACAGGTCCGGGCCGACGAACGGGATCGCCGAGAACAGGTTCACGATCACCTGCGCGCCCCAGAACGACATCTGGCCCCAGGGCAGCAGGTAGCCGAAGAACGCCTCGGCCATCAGGCACAGGAAGATCGCGCAGCCGAAGATCCACACGAGTTCGCGCGGCTTGCGGTACGAACCGTACATCAGCCCGCGAAACATGTGCAGGTAGACGACGACAAAGAACAGCGACGCACCCGTGGAGTGCATGTAGCGGATCAGCCAGCCCCACGGCACCTCGCGCATGATGTACTCGACCGACGCGAACGCGAGCGTCGAGTCGGGCTTGTAGTTCATCGTCAGGAAGATGCCCGTGACGATCTGGTTGACGAGCACCAGCAGCGCGAGGGAGCCGAAGAAGTACCAGAAGTTGAAGTTCTTCGGCGCGTAGTACTCGGAAACGTGCTTCTTCCAGGTGGACGTGAGCGGGAAGCGCTGGTCGATCCAGCCGGTGAGACCTGTCGTGGAGACTTCCTTGTTGTCGCCAGCCATCACGCTTCTCCTTTCTCGTCCTTGCCGATCACGAGGGACGTCGCCGACGTGAACATATAGGGCGGGATGTCGAGATTCTGAGGCGCCGGCTTGTTCTTGAACACACGGCCGGCGAGGTCGTAGGTCGAACCGTGGCACGGGCACAGGAAACCACCCGGCCAGTCGTCCGGCAGGTTCGGCTGCGGACCCGGCGTGAAGCGTTGGCTAGGCGTGCAGCCGAGGTGCGTACACACGGCCATCACGACGAGAATGTTCTTGCGATCGGCCCGCGAGCGATATTCGTTGGCGCAATACGCGGGCAACGGCATCGAATACGGGGATTTCGTGGTTGGATCGGCCACTTCCTTGTCGGCCTTGACCACGTCGGCCAGCATCGAATCGGTGCGATTCAGGATCCAGACGGGCTTGCCGCGCCACGGCACGGTGACCATCTCGCCGGGCTTCAGGCCACTGATGTCGACCTCGACCGGCGCACCGGCCGCTTTCGCTTTCTCGGACGGCGCAAGCGACGCCGCGAAAGGTATGACGGTGGCTACGCCTCCCACGCCACCTGCTACGGATGTCGCAATCAGCCAGGTACGGCGGCCGCTGTCGACGCGTTTCTCTTCCTTGTCTCGCATCACACGCCCCACTTCTGAGTTGGATTTTCCGTCACGACTTTCCATTCCGCCGCTAGTTTGCTCGAATGGAGTCGTCATTTACAAGGCCCGGAGATGAAAATCCCTTCGAAGTGATTGATAGTTAAGGGTTTTCCCCCACTACCGGAGCGATTAAATCATTTCACTTTTAAGCGCCCGCTTCATTGCGAAATTTCGATGCGCCGCCGCAAATCCGTCGTTCAGACCGGATTATGAATATCGATAAAAAGGTGTTCGAGATCGAATTCTTCGGATAAATGGGCGCCGAGCGCCTGGATTCCGTAGCGTTCGGTCGCATGGTGCCCTGCCGCAACGAACGCGACGCCGCTCTCGGCCGCCGTGTGCGTCACGTATTCGGACACCTCGCCGGTCAGGAACACGTCCGCGCCGGCATCGATCGCCGCGTCGAAATAGCTCTGCGCGGCGCCCGTGCACCACGCGATGCGGCGCAGCTGCATGTCCGAATCGCCGAGCACGAGCGGCGTGCGGCCGAGCACGCGCTCGACCTTCGCGACGAAGTGCTCGAGCGAAACGGGCATCGGCAGCGTGGCCATCCAGCCGAGGTCGCCGTCGCCGAAGCGCTGCTCGCCGATCAGCCCGAGCTTCGCACCGAGTTGCGCGTTGTTGCCGAATTCGGGATGTGCGTCGAGCGGCAGGTGGAACGCGAACAGGTTCAGGTCGTTCGCGAGCAGCAGCTTCAGGCGCTGATACTTGCGGCCCGTGATCTGCGGCGCCTCGTTGCGCCAGAAATAGCCGTGATGAACGAGCACGGCATCCGCCCCCCATTCGAGCGCGGCCTCCAGGAACGCGACCGACGCGGTCACGCCGGTGGCGATCTTTTCGACCTTGCGGCGCCCCTCGACCTGGAGACCGTTCGGGCAATAGTCCTTGAAGCGGGCGGTTTCAAGGGTATTGTTCAAGTACAATTCAAGTTCGATCCGATCCATATAAACCTCTAATCCATTCAGATGCTTAGACGCTTCTGGCTGTTCTTCGCGCAGGCGGTTACCGTGCTGCTCGCGCTGATGTTCATCGTCGTGACGCTCAAGCCGCAATGGCTGCAACGGCAAGGACAGCTCGGCAAGCAGCTCGCCACGCCGATCGTTGCGCTGCGGGAAGTCGCACCGGGCATCGGCGGCGCGCCGGCGACCACGTCGTACGCGGAAGCCGCGCAGAAGGCGATGCCGGCCGTCGTCAACGTCTTCTCCAGCAAGGACGGCTCGCTGCCGCCCGACCCGCGCGCGAAAGATCCGCTGTTCCGCTACTTCTTCGGCGACCGCAACGCCCGCAAGCAGCAGGACGAACCGGCAGCCAACCTTGGCTCGGGCGTTATCGTGAGCCCTGAAGGTTACATTCTAACGAACCAGCACGTCGTGGACGGCGCCGACCAGATCGAAGTCGCGCTCGCCGACGGCCGCACGGGCACCGCGAAGGTGATCGGCAGCGATCCCGAGACCGACCTGGCCGTGCTGAAGATCAACATGACGAACCTGCCGACGATCACGCTCGGCCGCTCCGACCAGTCGCGGGTCGGCGACGTCGTGCTCGCGATCGGCAACCCGTTCGGCGTCGGCCAGACGGTCACGATGGGGATCATCAGCGCGCTCGGCCGCAACCACCTCGGCATCAACACGTTCGAGAACTTCATCCAGACCGACGCGCCGATCAACCCCGGCAACTCGGGCGGCGCGCTGGTCGACGTGAACGGCAACCTGCTCGGCATCAACACGGCAATCTACTCGCGCTCGGGCGGCTCGCTCGGCATCGGCTTCGCGATTCCCGTATCGACCGCGCGCACGGTGCTCGAAAGCATCATCACGTCGGGCTCGGTCACGCGCGGCTGGATCGGCGTCGAGCCGCAGGACGTCACGCCGGAAATCGCCGAGTCGTTCGGGCTCCAGCAGAAATCGGGCGCGATCGTCGCGGGCGTGCTGCAGGGCGGCCCGGCCGACAAGGCCGGCATCAAGCCGGGCGACATCCTGGTCACGGTCAACGGCGAGGACATCACCGATACGACGAAGCTGCTGAACGTCGTCGCGCAGATCAAGCCGGGCACGCCAACCAAGGTGCACGTCGTGCGCAAGGGCAAGGAGTTCGACGTGAACGTCGTGATCGGCAAGCGCCCGCCGCCGCCGAAACAGACGCTCGACGAGCAGGACAGCGATACCGAATGACGTTCGGGGCGGGCGGCGCGCCGCCGCGTGCCGGCCGTGAACGGAAATGAAAAAGGGCAGCCGAGGCTGCCCTTTTGTTTTGCATCGGAGACCGTGTGGTGTTGGCCGGTGACGTGGCCTCGCCCCGCTTTCCGCCGGCAACGCCACCGGGCCGCATCACGCCTGGCCGCAAGGCCAGCCGCCGCGCGCCGCCCGGCGCACCGTCGTCAGCTCGCGGCTTCGCCGTTCCCCGCCTCGCCCTCTTCGGCCGGCTTCTTCGGCACGAAGAACCGCGCGGCCAGGATCCCGGCCTCGTACAGCACGATGAGCGGCAGCGCGAGCATCAGTTGCGAGAACACGTCCGGCGGCGTGACGACCGCCGCGACGACGAACGCGCCGACGATCACGTACGGGCGGATCTCCTTCAGCTTCTTCACCGTCAGCACGCCCATCCGGACGAGCAGCACGACGACGATCGGCACCTCGAACGTGACCCCGAACGCGATGAACATCCCGAGCACGAAGCTCAGGTAGTTGTCGATGTCGGTCGTCATCTCGGCGCCGAGCGGCGCGTTGTAGTGCGCCATCACGCGGAAGATCGTCGGGAACACGAGGAAGTACGCGAACGCCATCCCGCACAGGAACAGAAAGTAGCTGCTGCCGACGAGCGGCACGACGAGCTTCTTCTCGTGCTGGTACAGCCCCGGCGCGACGAACGCCCAGATCTGGTACAGCACGACCGGCAGCGCGATCACGAGCGCGACGAGCATCGTGACCTTCATCGGCACGAAGAACGAGCCGGTAACGTCGGTCACGATCATCTTGCCGTCCTTCGGCAGGTTCTGCATCAACGGCCGCGCGAGCAGCTTGAAGATGTCGGGCGCCCAGTAGACGAGCCCGAGGAACACGACGATCACGGCCAGCCCCGCGCGAATGATGCGATCGCGAAGCTCGACGAGATGGGAAATGAAGGTTTCTTCCGGGGCGTCGCCCGGGTTCTGCTGGGGGTCGCTCACGCCGGCCCTCGGTAGGATAAACGTGCGAGCATGCGCTCGGCTCAGAAGAAGCGCGTCGGCCGGCGCAGGCTGGCCGGCTGGTGGCGCGCGACACGCGCGGCGCCCGACTGCACGTGCGTGCGGCGGGTGGTCGCGCGCTTGTACCAGACAGGCGTCGCCGCCTGCTTGACGCGCCAGTTGCGGCGCTTCGGCGCAAGTGCGGTCATGCTGCCGCGCCACGACGGCGCCGCAGGCGTGCCGGAACCGTAGGACCCGGCATCGCCGGAACCTTCGTTAAGACCGCCGACCGCGGAATGCCACGTGTCGTTCAGTTCCTTTTCGTGCTCGCGCAGGTTGTCGTGAATCGTCGTCTCGACATTGCGCGCGGCCGACTCGAAATCGGTTTTCATCGTCCGCAGCGCGTCGAGTTCGATTTCGCGCGAGACCTCAGCCTTCACGTCGTTGATGTACCGCTGCGCGCGGCCGAACAATGCGCCTGCCGTACGCGCGACGCGCGGCAGGCGCTCGGGGCCGAGCACCACGAGCGCGACGACGCCGATCAGCGCCATCTTCGAAAGACCGAGATCCAGCATCGCGAGCCTGTCAGCGTACGGGCGTTACGCCTTGTTCGAATCGGAACGCGTCGTTTCCTTCGCGTTGACGTCGACCGAGCCCGTGCGCGGCAGTTGCTGCGCGTCCGCCGGCGTCTCGCCTTCCTTCATGCCGTCCTTGAAGCCCTTCACCGCGCTGCCGAGGTCGTTGCCGATGTTGCGCAGCTTCTTCGTACCGAAAACCAGCGCGACGATCAGCAGCACGATCAGCCAGTGCCAAATGCTCAATCCACCCATGATGAAACATCTCCTCAACCACACCGCTTCGCGGCGCAAATCGCCGGCGACGCGCCGGCTTCGACTATCGGATGCGGGGAAACGCCCCGCGCCGTCAACCCATCCGCTGCCAGGGGCGCGGGCCGGCCAGGATATGCGCGTGCAGGTGATAGACCTCCTGCCCGCCGCCCGGGCCCGTATTGATCACCGTGCGAAAACCGGTTTCGCCGCCCGTATACGCAACGCCGAGCTGCTCGGCGAGGCGCGACACGAGCAGCATCAGCCGGCCGAGCATCGGCGCATCGCCGTCGCTCGCCGCCGACAGCGTCGGCAGATGCTGGCGCGGAATCACGAGCACGTGCGTCTCGGCCGCCGGGCGGATGTCGCGGAACGCGACGAATTCGTCGTCCTCGTGCACCTTCGTGCTCGGGATCTCGCCTGCCGCGATCTTGCAGAACAGGCAATTCGGATCGTGACTCATGTTGCTCCTGCTGACGCCCGCACGCGGCCGGTCAGAACCACGCCTGCGGATCGAGCGTCTTGTTGTCGTTCAGGTACAGCCAACCCTTGATAATACGGTACAGCGTCCAGATCCATGTGACAAACATCACTGCAAATCCGATCACGATGAACATCAGCGCGAACCCGATCACATAGGCGATCAGTGCGCGCCAGAACGTGCGGATCTGCCACTCGAAGTGATCGGCGTACGGCGTGCCGGCCACATCGCCGCGCTTCACGTAGTTGATGATGATCGCGATGATGCCCGTCACGCCGCCCGTCAACCAATGAAACGCATAGAGGCCGTAGAGCACGTGAGTCAGCGTGCGCAGCCCGTTCAGGCGTTCGGCGTCCGCGGCCCCCGGCACCGACGGCGGCGGAAACTGGCTTGGCGTATCGGTCATGATGCTACCCCCGTTAGATGACATTTCTTACAGCTTACCGCACTGTGGCCGTTCCGCGACAAAGCCTGTCACCCGCCGTTTTCCTCGCGCTCGCGGCGCTTGCGCAGCGCCTTCTCCTCGATGCCCGACAATCCTTCGCGGCGCTCGAGTTCGGCGATCACGTCGGCCGGGCTCAGGTCGAAGTGCGACAGCATCACGAGGCAGTGGAACCACAGGTCGGCCACCTCGCCGACGAGCGCGGTCGGCGCGCCGCCCTGGCGCACGTCCTTCGCGGCCAGCACGACTTCCGTCGCCTCTTCGCCGATCTTCTTCAGCACCGCGTCGTCGCCCTTGTGGAACAGGCGCGATACGTACGATTGATCGGGATCGCCGCCCTTGCGGCTATCGATCACGGCCGCGAGGCGCAGCAGCGTGTCTTCGGTGGATTGCGTCATTTGTAGATGTGTTCGGGGTCTTTCAGCACCGGATCGACCGCGACCCAGTCGCCGCTGTCGACGTTGCCTTCGAATTTCTGGAAGAAGCACGAATGCCGGCCGGTGTGGCACGCGATGCCCGACACCTGCTCGACCTTCAGCAGCACGACGTCCTCGTCGCAATCGAGCCGCACCTCGTGCACGTGCTGCACGTGGCCCGACTCCTCGCCCTTGAACCACAGGCGCTTGCGCGAGCGCGAGTAATAAACCGCGCGCTGCGTCTCGATCGTCTTCGCCAGTGCCTCGCGGTTCATCCACGCGAACATCAGCACGTCGTTCGTCGACGCTTCCTGCGCGATCACCGGCACGAGGCCGTTGTCGTCCCAGCGAACCTTGTCGAGCCACGCGGGCAGGGATTTCGTTTCCGTATTCATCACAGCCTCACCGGGATGCCCTGGTCGGCCATGAAGCGTTTCGCCTCGCCGACCGTGTGCTCGCCGTAGTGGAAGATGCTCGCCGCCAGCACTGCGTCGGCGCGGCCGTCCTTGATGCCGTCCGCGAGATGCTGCAGCGAGCCGACGCCGCCCGACGCGATCACCGGCACCGGCACCGCGTCCGACACGCCGCGCGTGAGCGCGAGGTCGAAACCCGACTTCGTGCCGTCGCGGTCCATGCTCGTGAGCAGGATCTCGCCCGCGCCGAGCTCGGCCATCTTGCGCGCCCATTCGATCGCGTCGAGGCCCGTGCCCTTGCGGCCGCCGTGCGTGAACACTTCCCAGCGCGGCGTCTCGCCATCGGCCGACACGCGCTTCGCGTCGATCGCGACGACGATGCACTGCGAGCCGTACTTGTCGGCCGCGTCGCGCACGAGCTGCGGGTTCGCGACCGCCGACGAGTTCATGCTGACCTTGTCCGCGCCCGCGTTCAGCAGGCGCCGCACGTCCTCGACGGCGCGCACGCCGCCGCCGACCGTCAACGGAATGAAGACCTGCGATGCAACGGCTTCGATGATCGGCAGGATCAGGTCGCGCTGGTCGGAGGTCGCGGTGATGTCGAGGAAGGTCAGTTCGTCGGCACCCTGGTCGTCGTAGCGGCGGGCGATTTCGACGGGGTCGCCGGCGTCGCGCAGCTCGACGAAGTTGACGCCCTTGACGACACGCCCGGCAGTCACGTCCAGGCAGGGGATGATGCGTTTAGCTAGAGCCATGATGTTGCGCCAAATGCCGCGATGGGACGGCCGGTTACGGAAGCCTCGCGCGAGGCTTCCGGTCGGGGCCGCCTGCGGGCAGCCCCGGCGAACGGGACAACCGCGGTTACGCGTTGTCGAGTTCGCCGTTCAGTTCGTCCGCGCGCTTTTGCGCGGCCGCGAAATCGAGATCGCCGGAGTAGATCGCGCGGCCGCAGATCACGCCTTCGACGCCTTGCTCTTCCACTTCGCACAGGTTCTCGATGTCCGTGAGATTCGACAGGCCGCCGCTGGCGATCACCGGGATACCGACCGCCTGCGCGAGCTTCACGGTCGCCTCGATGTTGATGCCCTGCAGCATCCCGTCGCGGCCGATGTCCGTGTAGACGATCGATTCGACGCCGTAGTCCTCGAACTTCCGCGCGAGATCGATCACTTCGTGGCCCGTCAGCTTGCTCCAGCCGTCGGTCGCGACCTTGCCGTCCTTGGCATCCAGGCCGACGATGATGTTGCCCGCGAACGCGGTGCACGCATCCTGCAGGAAGCCCGGATCCTTCACGGCGGCCGTGCCGATGATCACGTAGGACAGGCCGGCGTCGAGATACTTCTCGATCGTCTCGAGGCTGCGGATGCCGCCGCCGAGCTGCACGGGGATTTCATCGCCGACTTCGTCGAGGATCGCCTCGATCGCCTCGAGATTCCTCGGCTTGCCGGCGAATGCGCCGTTCAGGTCGACCAGATGGAGCCGCCGGGCGCCGAGATCGACCCACTTGCGGGCCATCGCCGCCGGGTCCTCGGAGAAAATCGTAGCCTGGTCCATATCGCCCTGTTTCAGGCGTACACACTGACCGTCTTTTAGATCGATGGCCGGAATCAGCAACATAGCAATCGGATGTCGTCGTGGAAAAAGAAAAGAATCCGGCGCGCACCGGCCAAACCGGTGCCGCGCCGTCTCGCTAGTTTAGTACAACTCTTTCGGCGTCTTGGCGGGCAAGCCCCGTGCGACGGGCCTTTCCGGCCCGCCGACTGTGGCACGCACGCGACGTTCACGGTTTCCAGTGTACGAAGTTGCGATACAGACGCAACCCGACCTCCGCACTCTTCTCGGGGTGGAATTGGGTCGCGAAGAGATTATCGCGCGCGACCGCCGACGTAAACGGCGCGCCGTAGGCGGTTTCGCCCACCGAGTGCGCCGGGTTGTCCGGCGTCACGTAATAGCTGTGCACGAAGTAGAAATACGCGTCGTCGGGCACGCCGTCCCACAGCGGGTGAGGCTGCGACTGGCGCACGCGGTTCCAGCCCATCTGCGGCACCTTGAAGCGCGAACCGTCGTCCTGCAGCCGGCCGTCGAGCTCGAAACGCACGACCTTGCCGGGCAACAGGCCGAGGCCCTTCGTGTCGCCTTCCGCGCTCCAGTCGAACAGCATCTGCTCGCCGACGCACACGCCGAGCAGCGGCTTCGTGCGCGACGCCTCGATCACGGCCTCCTGCAGGCCCGATTCGCCGAGACAGCGCATGCAGTCGGGCATCGCGCCCTGGCCGGGCAGCACGACGCGGTCGGCCGCGCGAATCGCGGCCGGCGTGTCGACGATCGCCACGTCGGCGGCCGGTTCGGCCTTCTTGAGCGCCTGCGCGACCGAGCGCAGGTTGCCCATTCCATAATCCACAATCGCAATCGAAGTTTTCATCTCAGTGCAGGCAGTAGCGCCCTCAGTCCATTGACGATGAATTCCACCGCCAGCGCCGACAGCATCAGACCCATCAGCCGCGTGGCGATGTTGATGCCCGTGCGGCCGATCCAGTTCGCGATCGGCTCGGCGAGCCGCATCGCGACGAAACACAGCAAAGCCAGGACCGCGCCGATCGCGACCAGCCCGGCCCGCTCATACCAGTGACGCGAATTCGCCGCATAGATGATCACCGTGCTGATCGAGCCGGGGCCCGTGAGCAGCGGAATCGCCAGCGGCACGACCGCGATGTTGTCCTTCAGCTCGGCCTCGTGGCGCTCCTCGGGCGTCGATCGCGTGTTGCCGATCTGCGCGTTCAGCATGTTGATCGCCATCAGCAGCATGATGATCCCGCCGCCCACTTCGAGCGACCCGACCGAAATGCCGAAGAAGTCGATGATCTGCTGCCCGAGCAGCGTCGTCACCGTCATCACGCAGAACACCGACACCGACGCGATCCGGATCGTGCGGCGGCGCTCGTCGTCCGTCTGCTGCGCCGTCAGGCTCAGGAAAAACGGCACCGCGCCGATCGGATTGATCAGCGCAAGCAGCGAAATGAACGATTTGAGCAGATCCATCGCAAGCCGGCGCCGTGCGCCGAAGCCGTGAGGTTGTCCTTAGCGTCCGTCCGTTCGGAAGGTCAGAGGCTGCCTTTCGTCGACGGGATCTGCCCCGCCGCACGCTCGTCCAGCTCCACCGCCGCGCGCAGCGCACGGCCGAAGGCCTTGAACACCGTCTCGAGCTGATGGTGCGCGTTGATCCCGCGCAGGTTGTCGATGTGCAGCGTGACGCCCGCGTGATTCACGAAACCGCGGAAGAATTCGATCGACAGGTCGACGTCGAACGTGCCGATCCGCGCACGCGTGAACGGCACGTGGAATTCGAGGCCCGGCCGGCCCGAGAAGTCGATCACGACGCGCGACAGCGCCTCGTCGAGCGGCACGTACGAATGGCCGTAGCGGCGGATGCCCTTGCGGTCGCCGATCGCCTTCGCGACGGCCTGCCCGAGCGTGATGCCGACATCCTCGACCGTGTGGTGGTCGTCGATATGCGTGTCGCCATGCGCTTCGACCTCGAGATCGACCAGACCGTGTCGCGCGATCTGGTCGAGCATATGGTCGAGAAACGGCACACCGGTGGCCAGCTTCTGCCGGCCGGTGCCGTCGAGATCGAGCTTCACACGGATCTGCGTTTCGCTGGTATTGCGAACGACTTCCGCCACACGCATGGCAATTCCTTGATTGAGTCTGATGTAAATGGGGATTGATCGTCGCGCGCCGCCGCGCCCTGGGCTCAACCGGGCAGCGCGAGTTTCAAAGCAGCCAGCAGGCGGGCGTTTTCGTCGGGAGAACCGACGGTCAGCCGCACGCATTCAGCCAGCAACGACTGCATTTTACTCACGTTTTTGACCAGCACCCGCTCGGTGAGCAGCGCATCGAACACGGCAGCCGCGTCCGGCACGCGCACCAGCAGGAAATTGCCGGCGCTCGGGAACACCGTCGCGCCCGGCAGCGCGGCCACGGCCTGCGCGAGGCGCGTGCGTTCCGCACGCAATTCGGCCGCCTGCGCGTCGAGTACGCCGAGGTGGTCGAGCAGGAAATCCGCGGTCGCCTGGGTCAGCACGTTGATGTTGTACGGCGGGCGCACCTTGTCGAATTCGGTCAGCCACGCGGGCGAACCGACGAGATAACCGAGGCGGATGCCCGCGAGGCCGAGCTTCGACACCGTGCGCATCACGACGACGTTGTCGAACTCGGCGGCGCGCGGCAGCCACGAGCGCTCGGCGAACGGCTGGTACGCCTCGTCGATCACGACCAGGCTGTGCCGCGCGGCCGCGACGATCCGCTCGACGTCGGCATCGTCGTACAGCGTGCCGGTCGGGTTGTTCGGGTACGCGAGATAGACGATCGCCGGCCGGTGCTCGTCGATCGCCGCGAGCATCGCGTCGACGTCGAGCGTCAGGTCGGCCTTCAGCGGCACGCCGACGAATTCGAGCTGCGCGAGCTTCGCGGACAGTTCGTACATCACGAAGCCCGGCACCGGCGCGAGCACCTTCGCGCCCGGCCGCGCACACGCGACCGACATCATGCTGATGATTTCGTCCGACCCGTTGCCGAGCAGCACGTCGCATGCGGCCGGCGCGCCCATCGCGTGGCGCAGCTTGTCGAGCAGCGCAGCCGGGCGCGGCGCCGGGTAGCGGTTCAGCGCGACCTGCGCGAGACGCTCGCCGAGCGCCGCGGCGAGCGGTTCGGGTAGCGGATACGGGTTCTCCATCGCGTCGAGCTTCACGAACCCGCTCGCGTCCGGTACCGGGTAGCTCGTCATCGCGAGCACGTCGCGGCGGATGATGTCTTGTGGCGTCGTCATGGTCTCAAGCCGGCGTGCGTCGCGCCGGCGTCAAATGGTCGGCAAGGCGGCGGCCGCCGCCCTGCACTCGTCTCCAACCCCGGGCTTCGGGGTCCGCCGGCGTCGGCGCGTCGGCGCCTGCCCCGGCCCCGCGCAGCGCGCGGTCAGCCCCTCATCCGGAACTCGGCGCTCTTCGCGTGCGCCTGCAGCCCTTCGCCGTACGCGAGCTCGGACGCGATCTCGCCGAGCGTCTGCGCGCCTTCGGCGCTGACTTCGATCAGGCTCGAGCGCTTGATGAAGTCGTACACGCCGAGCGGCGACGAGAAGCGCGCGGTGCGCGACGTCGGCAGCACGTGGTTCGGGCCCGCGCAGTAGTCGCCAAGGCTCTCGCTCGTGTAGCGGCCGAGGAAGATCGCGCCCGCGTGGCGGATCTGCTGGCCCCATTGCTGCGGTTCCAGCGCCGATATTTCCAGGTGCTCGGGTGCAATGTCGTTCGCGATCCGGCACGCCTCGGCCATGTCGCGCACCTTGATCAGCGCGCCGCGGCCTTCGAGCGACGCGCGAATCACGTCCCGGCGCGGCATCGACGGCAGCATCTCGTCGATCGCCTTTTCGACGCGGTCGAGGAACGCGCCGTCCGGACACAGCAGGATCGATTGCGCGAGCTCGTCGTGCTCGGCTTGCGAGAACAGGTCCATCGCGACCCAGTTCGGATCGGTCGTGCCGTCGCAGATCACGAGGATTTCCGACGGCCCGGCGATCATGTCGATGCCGACCGTGCCGAACACGCGGCGCTTCGCCGACGCGACGTACGCATTGCCGGGGCCGCAGATCTTGTCGACGGCCGGCACTGTCGCCGTGCCGTACGCGAGCGCAGCGACCGCCTGCGCACCGCCGATCGTGAACACGCGATCGACGCCGCCGAGCAGCGCCGCGGCGAGCACGAGGTCGTTCTTCACGCCGTCCGGCGTCGGCACGACCATCACGATCTCGCCGACGCCCGCGACGCGCGCGGGAATCGCGTTCATCAGCACCGACGACGGATACGCGGCCTTGCCGCCCGGCACGTACAGGCCGACGCGGTCGAGCGGCGTGACTTTCTGGCCGAGCACGGTGCCGTCGCTTTCCGTGTACTGCCAGCTATGCGTGCCGCATTCGATCTTCTGCTTCTCGTGGTACGCGCGCACGCGCGCCGCGGCCGCTTCGAGCGCCGCGCGCGCCTTCGGCGCGAGGCCGTCGAGCGCCGTCTGCAGCGCGTCCTGCGGCAGTTCGAGCGCGGCGACGCTGCTCGCGCTCAGCCGGTCGAAGCGATTCGTGTACTCGAGCACCGCGGCGTCGCCGCGCGACTTCACGTCGGCGAGGATCTGCGCGACCGATTGCTCGATCGCCGCGTCTTCGCTCGCCTCGAATGCGAGCAACGCGCGCAGTGCGGCGCCGAAGCCTTCGTTCGTCGAATCGAGCCTGCGGATGGTGATGGACATGGGAGTTCCGTTTCGGTGATGCGCTCAACCGCCATTCTGCGACGCGCGTTCGAACGCGTCGAGAATCGGCTTGAGCGCCGCGCGCTTCAACTTCAGCGCAGCCTGGTTCACGACGAGGCGCGACGAGATCGCCATGATCTCCTCGACCTCGACCAGATTGTTCGCCTTCAGCGTGCCGCCCGAGCTGACGAGGTCGACGATCGCGTCGGCCAGCCCGACCAGCGGCGCCAGCTCCATCGAGCCGTAAAGCTTGATCAAGTCGACGTGCACGCCCTTCGCGGCAAAGTGCTCGCGCGCCGTCTCGACGTACTTCGTCGCGACACGCAGGCGCGCGCCCTGGCGCACCGCGTTCGCGTAATCGAAGCCGGCCGACACGGCCACCGACATCCGGCAGCGCGCAATGTTCAGATCGATCGGCTGGTACAGCCCCGAGCCGCCGTGCTCGACCAGCACGTCCTTGCCGGCCACGCCGAAATCGGCTGCGCCGTATTCGACATAGGTCGGCACGTCGCTCGCGCGCACGATGATCACGCGCAGGTTCGGGTCGGTCGTCGGCAGGATCAGCTTGCGCGACGTTTCCGGGTCCTCGGCCACCTGGATGCCGGCCGCGGCGAGCAGCGGCAGGGTTTCCTCGAAAATCCGGCCCTTCGACAGGGCGAGGGTCAGCGGCGCGGTCATGCTTGGCTCCCGGAGAGGCGGCGCACGTTCGCGCCGACGGCGGTCAGTTTGGCTTCCATGCGGTCGTAACCGCGGTCCAGGTGATAGATGCGGTCGACGAGCGTTTCGCCGTCGGCACGCAGCCCGGCGATCACGAGGCTCGCCGACGCACGCAGGTCGGTCGCCATCACGTTCGCGCCCGACAGTTTCTCGACACCCGTCACGAGCGCCGTGTTGCCGTCGATCGTGATGTTCGCGCCGAGCCGGTTCAGCTCCTGCACGTGCATGAAGCGGTTCTCGAAAATGGTTTCCACGACCTGCGCGGTGCCCGTCGAGACGGTATTGAGGGCCATGAACTGCGCCTGCATGTCGGTCGGGAACGCCGGGTATTCCGACGTGCGAATCGTCACGGCCGACGGCCGGCGGTCCATCTTCACGCGCAGCCAGCTGTCGCCTTCCTCGATCGACACGCCGGCTTCGCGCAGCTTGTCGATCACCGCGTCGAGGATGTGCGGGCGCACGCCCGTCAGCATCACGTCGCCGCCCGCCGCCGCGACCGCGCACAGGAACGTGCCGGCCTCGATGCGGTCGGGGATCACCGAATGGCGTGCGCCGCGCAGCCGCTCGACACCCTGGATCACGAGGCGATCGGTGCCGATGCCGTCGATTTTCGCGCCCATCGCGACCAGCAAGTGTGCGAGATCGCTCACTTCCGGTTCGCGCGCCGCGTTCTCGATCACGGTCTCGCCGTCCGCGAGCGTCGCGGCCATCAGCAGGTTTTCCGTCCCCGTCACCGTGATCATGTCGGTCACGATGCGCGCGCCCTTCAGGCGCTTCGCGCGCGCTTCGATGAAGCCGTGCTCGATGCTGATCTCGGCGCCCATCGCCTGCAGGCCCTTGATGTGCTGGTCGACCGGACGCGCGCCGATCGCGCAGCCGCCCGGCAGCGACACCTTCGCCTCGCCGAAGCGCGCGAGCAGCGGCCCGAGCACGAGGATCGACGCGCGCATCGTCTTCACGAGTTCGTACGGCGCAACGAGGTTGTCGACGCGCGACGCGTCGAGCTGCACGCGGCAGCCGTCGGTCTCGCTCTTCACGCCCATCTGGTTCAGCACCTTCAGCGTGGTGCGCACATCCTGCAGATTCGGCACGTTGTCGAGATCGACCGGATCGGCGGTGAGCAGCCCCGCGCACAGGATCGGCAGTGCGGCGTTCTTCGCGCCCGACACGACGATCTCGCCGGACAGGCGGCGGCCGCCCTCGATCACGAGCTTGTCCATCCCATGTCCGTGCGATTCCCCGTTGGCGGCCGGGTGTGCCGTGGCGACGCTCTTGACGGCGTCGCGCTCGTTGACGGTGACTTGCACTCAGTTTTTCCGGTTATGCGTTCTGCCATTCGGCGGGCGTCAGCGTCTTCATGCTGAGCGCGTGAATTTCCTGCTTCATGCGATCGCCGAGCGCCGCATAAACGAGCTGGTGCCGCTGGATCGGCCGCTTGCCTTCGAAGGCCGCCGACACGATCGTCGCGAAGAAATGCTGGCCGTCGCCTTCGACTTCCAGATGAGTGCAGGCGAGACCGCCGGCGATGTATTGCTTGACCTGTTCGGGAGTCGGCAACATGGTGTAAGGCTCCTGTCGGCGCGCGCCGCCCGAGGCGGCCGCAGCCAGTGATATCAATGACGCAGTTTGTAGCCGGTCGCGAGCAGCCGCATCGCGATCATCGCGAGCAGCACGAAGAAACCGGCAACGATCGCCAGGCTCGCGAACGGGTTGATGTCGGACGCGCCGAAGAACCCGAAACGGAAGCCGTCGATCATGTAGAAAAACGGATTGAGACGCGAGATCTCGCGCCACACGGGCGGCAGCGAGTGCGTCGAATAGAACACGCCGGACAGGAACGTCAGCGGCATGATCAGGAAGTTCTGGAACGCGGCGAGCTGGTCGAACTTCTCGGCCCAGATCCCCGCGATCAAGCCGAGCGTGCCGAGGATCGCCGAGCCGAGCAGCGCGAACGCAATGATGAACAGCGGCGCCGCGAAGTGCATCGGGATGAACCAGATCGTCACGACGAACACGCCCGCGCCGACCGCGAGCCCGCGCACGACGGACGCGAGCACGTACGCGCCGAAGATGTCGCGGTACGACAGCGGCGGCAGCAGCATGAACACGAGGTTGCCGGTGATCTTCGACTGGATCAGCGACGACGAGCTGTTCGCGAACGCGTTCTGCAACACGCTCATCATCACGAGGCCCGGCACGAGAAAGCTCACGTACTCGACGCCCGGATACACCTCGACGCGGCCCGACAGCGCGTGGCCGAAGATCGTCAGATACAGCAGCGCCGTCACGATCGGTGCGCATACCGTCTGGAACGACACCTTCCAGAAACGCAGCAGTTCCTTGTAGAACAGCGTTTGAAAACCGCTCATGCCAATCCCTCGATCACCTCGGCCCCGTTCATCACCTGGACGAACACATCCTCGAGGTCGGCCTTGCGGACCTCGATCTCGTCGAACGTGCAGCCCGCCGCGCGGCACTGCGCCAGGATGCGTTCGACATCGTCGTAGCTCGTGAGGCGCAGCAGGTGCTCGCCCGGCGCGCGCGCGGCCGGGTCGGTCTCCAGCCCGCGCAGTTCGGCGGGCAGCGCGCCCATCGCGAGGCGCAGATAGAGCTGCAGCCCCGCGAAGCGGCGCAGCAGCGCGTCGGTGCGGTCGAGCGCGACCACTTCCCCGCGGCGCAGCATCGCGATGCGGTCGCACAGCGACTCGGCTTCCTCGAGGTAATGGGTGGTCAGCACGATCGTGTGGCCCTCGCGGTTCAGGCGCGAGATGAATTTCCACAGCGTCTGGCGCAGTTCGACGTCGACGCCGGCGGTCGGCTCGTCGAGCACGATCACGGGCGGCCGGTGCACGAGCGCCTGCGCGACGAGCACACGGCGCTTCATCCCGCCCGACAGCGCGCGCATGTTCGCGTCGGCCTTCTCGGTCAGATCGAGATTGGCCATCACTTCATCGATCCAGTCGTCGTTGCGACGCAGCCCGAAATAGCCGGACTGGATCCGCAGCGTCTCGCGGACGGTGAAGAACGGGTCGAAAACGAGTTCCTGCGGCACGACGCCGAGTGCGCGGCGCGCCCCACGGAAGTCCTTGACGACGTCGTGGCCGCGCACCGAGATACTGCCTTCGTCGGCCCGGGCAAGCCCGGCGAGGATGCTGATGAGCGTGGTCTTGCCTGCGCCGTTGGGGCCGAGCAGACCGAAAAACTCGCCTTCCTCGACCGACAGGCTGACGCCCTTGAGCGCCTGAAGCGATTTGTAGCGCTTCTTGACGTGACGGATTTCTATGGCTGACATGACTGTGCGCGACGCAATGGCCGCGACGCCTATTCTGTGCTTGCTGCGAAAGAAAATGGGGGCCGGACGCCGATTGGCTGCCCCGCAAAACGCTTGATTATAGGGCAAACCGGCTGGTCGAGCCGGCGCCGGAGACGCACGGCGTGAAGCGTGCGCGCGCCGGCTGGCGCGGCAGGCTCCGGTCGGACAGGGTCAATGTCGCCCGGTGCCTTCGATGAGCGCGTCGACGCCGTAGGCGCGCGCGAGGCTGGCGAGCTTCGGGGGGAGATTGAGGATGTCGAGGGTCGCGCCGCGCGCTTTGGCGGCACGTTGCCATGCGAGCAGCACGGCGAGCGCGGACGAGTCGAACTGCGTCAGCGCCGCGCAATCGACGGCGGTCGCACCCGCGCCGATGCGCGCAAGACCGTCCGCGAGCGCGGACTTCGCGCTCGCGACGGTCAGCGAGGAGCCGGCTTCGAAACCGCTCACGACGCCTGCTTGCCGGCGGCAAGTTGCTGGTTGCGCTGCGTCAGGAACTGGATCAGGCCGTCCACGCCGCTTTGCTGGATCTTCTCGTTGAACTGCTGCTGGTACGTCTGGATCAGCCATGCGCCGAGCACGTTCAGGTCATACACCTTCCAGCCGTTCGCCGACTTGTACAGGCGGTAATCGATCTGGACCGGCTGGCCGTTGTTCAACGCAACCGTCTTGACCACGACGTCGGTGTCGGCCGGGTCTGCGCGGAACGGCGGGTACTGGATCTGCTGGTCCGGCTTCAGTTGCGCGAGCGCACCCGAATACGTGCGGATCAGCAGCAGCTTGAACTGCTCCTGAACCTGCTGCTGCTGCTCGGCCGTCGCCGTGCGCCAGTTGCGGCCCATCGCGAGCTGCGTGGTGCGGCGGAAATCGGTGTACGGCAGGATGTCCTTGTTGACGATCGTAATGATGCGATTGGTGTCGCCCTGCTTGATCGTCTGCGCCTTGACTTCGTCGAGCACCTGCTGCGTCGCCGTCTTGATCAGCGCCTGCGGGTTCGACTGGTCGACTTGCGCGTGAGCTGCGCTGCCGAACGAGAACAGCGCCGCGAATACGGGGATCAGGAACAGTTTTTTCATCATAGTGACCTGCATGAATGAGTCGATGCGAAGGTTGGAGCAGGTAGCTTACGCGCAAGTTCGCGCACGCTACCGACTGAATCGTTTCCGGCTGTAACGAATGTAAATCCGTCAGTGCAGCCGGATGCTCGGGAAGCGGAACCCGCCCGGCGACGGCGGCGCCACCTGCATCGGCGGCACGCTCGTTTCGCTGGCCGGGTTCGGCGATTCGGCCGTGCCCGAAGCCGGCGCGGCCACCGCCGCGCCCGATGCGCCTGCCGGCGCCGTCGCACCGGCTGCCGCCGGTGCCGCGCCATCGTCCGGCAGATCGTACTTCGGCAGCGCGTCGTTGCTCGCCGTCGAGCCGGCTTCGCCGCGCGCATTGTCGATCAGCATCTGGCGGCGCTGCAGGTACGCGTTACGCACGAACGAATACTTGTCGAGCGCCGCGGCGTTCAGCACGTCGCCCGCGCCGAGCAGGTTCGCGCGCGTGTTGATGAGGTTCACGCCGAACAGGCCATAACCCACGCCGTCCGGCTTCACATAGGTCAGCGGATTGCCGACATAGTCGACGCCGAGGCCGGCCGTATCGCGCAGCGTGCTCGGTCCAAGCAGCGGCAGCACGAGATACGGGCCCGACGGCATGCCGTAGCGGCCCATCGTGATCCCGAAGTCGGCCGTGTGCTTCGGCAGCTTCGCGATCGTCGCGACGTCGAACAGGCCACCGACGCCGAACACCGTGTTGATCACGACGCGCATCAGGTCGCCGACGCCGTCCGCGATCCGCAACTGCACGATGTTGTTCGCCGCGATGTAGACGTCGCCGATGTTCGAGAAGAAGTTCGTGACGCTGTCGCGCACCGGCTGCGGCACCACGTACTGGTAGCCCTGCGCGACCGGCTTCAGCGCGTACGTGTCGACCGTATCGTTGAACTTGTACATCGTCCGGTTGAAGCCTTCGAGCGGATCGCCCTTGGTCGGCGTCTGCACGGTCGCGCAGCCGCTCAACGCGGCGACTGCCGCCACCGCGAGCGCGGCGTGCCTGATGCGGATCGTCTGCATGGTCATTACCCTCTGTATTCTCTCGTGTGGTTATTGGGCTGCCGAACCGGACACAGCCGACGCAGGTACCGCCACCGGTGCCGGCGCGGCCGGCGCACCGGCTGCCGGCTTCGCGCCGCCCGCATCGGCGGCCTTGCTGTACAGGAACTGGCCGATCAGGTTCTCGAGCACGATCGCCGATTGCGTCATCGTGATCGTATCGCCCGCCTTCAGCATTTCGGTGTCGCCGCCCGGCTCGAGGCCGATATATTGTTCGCCGAGCAGGCCCGACGTCAGGATCTTCGCCGACGAATCCTTCGGGAACGGGTACTGGCCGTCGATATCGATCGTCACCAGCGCCTGGTAGGTGTTCGTGTCGAAGCCGATCGTCTTCACGCGGCCGACCACGACACCCGCGCTCTTCACGGCCGCGCGCGGCTTCAGCCCGCCGATATTGTCGAATTTCATCTTCACCGCGTAGGTCGGCTGAAACGACAGCGAGCTCATGTTGCCGACCTTCAGCGCCAGGAACAGCACCGCAAGGAAGCCCACCACCACGAACAGGCCGACCCAGAAGTCGAGAGCAGTCTTTTTCATCGTCATCCCAAAATATGGCTTGGCTGAGGCTTAGCTGAACATCAGCGCAGTCAGCAGGAAATCGAGGCCGAGTACGGCGAGCGACGCGAACACGACCGTCTTGGTGGTCGCACGCGATACGCCTTCCGGCGTGGGCTTCGCTTCATACCCTTGAAACAGCGCAATGAAGGTCACGGCGAACCCGAACACGATGCTCTTCAGCACGCCGTTGCCGACGTCGGCCCAGACCTGGACCCCGCCCTGCATCTGCGACCAGAACGCGCCCGGATCGACGCCGATCAGTATGACGCCGACGATGTAGCCGCCGAGCACGCCGACCGCGCTGAAGATCGCGGCGAGCAGCGGCATCGTGATGATCCCTGCCCACATGCGCGGCGCGATTACCGTCTTGATCGGGTCCACGGCCATCATCTCGAGCGCGGTGAGCTGCTCGCCGGCCTTCATCAGGCCGATCTCGGCCGTGAGCGACGTGCCCGCGCGGCCCGCGAACAGCAGCGCGGTGACGACCGGCCCGAGCTCGCGCACGAGCGACAGCGCGACCAGCAGGCCGAGCGCCTGCTCGGAGCCGTAGCGGTTCAGCGTGTAATACCCCTGCAGGCCGAGCACGAAGCCGACGAACAGCCCCGACACGGCAATGATCACGAACGAATAGTTACCGAGGAAGTGGATCTGCTTCGTGACAAGCCGCGGCCGGCGCAGCAGCGGGAAGAATTCCAGCACGAGGCGCACGAACAGGCGCGTGCCGTAGCCCGCGCGCCCGAGGCCGTCGATGACGTAACGTCCGATCGCGCTGATCATGCGCGCCCTCCGCCGAGCCCGAAATCCGCTGCGAGCGGCGGGCTCGTGTAATGAAATTTGAAGGGGCCGTCCGGCGCGCCGTCGATGAACTGCCGCACGCTCGGATCGGTCGACGCACGCAGCTCGTCGGGCGTACCCTGCGCGAGCACGCCGCCGTTGGCCAGAAAATACACGTAGTCGGCAATCGCGAACGATTCCGGCACGTCGTGCGTGACGAGGATCGACGTCGCGCCGAGCGCCTGGTTCAGCGTGCGGATCAGGTTCGCGGTAATGCCGAGCGAAATCGGATCGAGGCCCGCGAACGGCTCGTCGTACATGATGAGCTGCGGATCGAGCGCGATCGCGCGTGCGAGCGCGATACGGCGCGCCATCCCGCCCGATACCTCGGACGGCATCAGGTCGCGCGCGCCGCGCAACCCGACCGCATTGAGCTTCATCAGCACGAGGTCGCGGATCAGGTCTTCGGGCAGATCGGTGTGCTCGCGCAACGCGAACGCGACGTTCTCGAACACCGACATGTCGGTGAACAACGCGCCGAACTGGAACAGCATGCCCATCTTGCGGCGCAGCGCGTACAGGCCGTCGCGCGTTTGCGCGCCGACATCGGCGCCGTCGAACAGCACCTGGCCGCGGCGCGCGCGCACAAGGCCGCCGATCAGGCGCAGCACGGTCGTCTTGCCGCAACCCGACCCGCCCATGACCGCGACCACCTGCCCGCGCCCGAAGCGCAGGTTCAGGTTGGACAGGACGAGGCGGTCGCCGTAGCCGAAGTCGACGTCGCGAAGTTCCAGCAATGTCTCGGGAGGAGTGGGGCTCACGGAGCGGACAGTCCTTTTACGCAGAACGCCGAATTATAGGGCCTGCCTTGGAATGATGTCGTGACGCCGTTCCGGGCCCTGCGGTCAATGATTGTCAAATTGTCCGGCAAAACATTGCTGCAGCGCAATAAGCGCGGCCCGATAGTCGGCCGCGCCCGTGACCGCGCTGACCACCGCGACACTGCCGACGCCCGTCGCCAGCACGGCCGGCAGCGCGTCGAGCCCCACCCCGCCGATCGCGACGAGTGGCGCCCGCGCCCCCGCGAAGCGCGCGTAGCGGGCAATCCGCGCGAGGCCCTGCGGCGGCGCGGCGACGGCCTTGGTCGCGGTCGCGTACACGGGGCCGAGCGCAAGGTAGCTCGGGCGCTCGTGCAGCGCGCGCAACATCTCGTAATAACCATGGCTCGAAAGTCCGAGCCGCAGGCCCGCGCGGGCGATCGCGGCCAGATCGGCCGTTTCGAGATCCTCCTGGCCCAGATGAACGCCGTACGCACCTTCATCTGCAGCGATCTGCCAGTGATCGTTGATGAACACACATGCATCGGGATAACGACGCCCGGCCGCGACCGCACGCGCGATTTCCCGGCGCAATGCGTCCGGCGCCGCGCCTTTCACGCGCAGTTGCACGGTCCGCACGCCGCAATCGAGCACGCGCTCGACCCATTCGGCATCCGGCACGACCGGATAGAGGCCGAGCTGCGCGGGGCACGGCGCGAACGCGGGCTCGGGCGCGGCCGGCAACCCGGCGACGCGCGGGAACCGCGCGGCATCGGCCGGCCAGGCGTCGGCGGCGCGGGTCTCGTCGCCGTCGCGCCACGCCAGCGCGAGCACCAGCGCGTCGACCGGTGCGAAGCCGCAATCGAGGAATGCGGCGAGCGCCGCGATCCAGTCGTCCGCCAGCGGATGCGCGGCTTCGAGCGCGTAGCGCACGCCCGCCGCGTGCAGCACCGCACCCTGCTCGTCGAATCCGATCGCAACCGCGTCCGGCGACGCGGGCCGCGAGACGGCCGACGCACGCGTCTGCGCGATGCGGTCGCCGGCCGACACGATCAGCACGTCGCCGTCGGCCGGCGCGTCGGGCACCGCCACGCAGAGCCGCCACGGCGCCGCGTCGCGCGGCCAGTCGCCGAGCCGTGCGCGAATCCGTTCGGCCGCTTCGGCCAGCTCGTCGGCCGGCGGCCAGAAGGCATCGGCAAACCGCGCGCTCATGCGCCGCCCCCGTCCTGATGCCAGAACGGCATCCCGACGACCGGCGTACTCGCATGCGCGGTCTCGCGCGCGTCCATCGGCCCGGCGAGATACGCGGCACGGCCGGCCTCGACGCCCTGCGCGAAGGCGCGCGCCATGATCTCGGGGTGCGTGGCCTGCGACACGGCGGTGTTCAACAACACGCCGTCGAAGCCCCACTCCATCACCTGGCACGCGTGCGACGGCACGCCGAGCCCCGCGTCGACGATCAGCGGCACGTCGGGCAGCCGCTCGCGCAGCACGCGCAAGCCGTACGGGTTCACGACGCCCTTGCCCGTGCCGATCGGCGCGCCCCACGGCATCAGCGCCTCGCAGCCGACGTCGAGCAGGCGCCGGCCGATCACGAGATCCTCGGTGCAGTACGGCAGCACCTTGAAACCGTCCTTGACCAGCTGCGCGGCGGCCTCGATCAGCCCGACCGGGTCGGGCTGCAGCGTGTAGTCGTCGCCGATCAGCTCGAGCTTGATCCAGTCGGTGCCGAACACCTCGCGCGCCATGTGCGCGGTCGTCACGGCCTCGGCGACGGTCTGGCAGCCGGCCGTGTTCGGCAACAGCGGCACCGCGTGGCGCTTGAGCAGGTCGAAGAAACCGGCTTCGGCCGTGCCGCCCGTCATCTGGCGGCGCAGCGCGACCGTCACCATCCCCGGCCGCGACGCGGCGATCGAATCGGACAGCGACTGCAGCGACGGGTAGCGCGACGTGCCGAGCAGCACGCGGCTTGCGAAGGTTTCGCCGTACAGCGTCAGCGCGTCGGCGGATGTGAGGGACGTCATGTCGTTTTCCTGGAAGAGCGGGGACGAACCGGCGGCGCTCAGCCGCCCGCGACGGGGTGCACGACGTCGAGCTTGTCGCCCGCCGCGAGCGCGCGCGCCGCATGCTGCGTGCGCGCGACGAAGTTGCCGTTCAGCGCGACCGCGTACGGCGGGCGCGCGCCGTACGCGGCGAGCGCGTCGGCCACCGTCGCGCCGTCGGGCAGCGTCAGGGTCTGTTGGTTGATCTGGATATCCATGAGGCTTCGTCGGATTCGGTCGGCGGCGCGCGTCAGGCCGGCTGGCGCGCGTCGTTGCGGTGATGAAGGAGCGTCGGCCAGCGCGCGGCGTCACGCCAGGCGGCGAACGCGTCGGCATCGCCGAACGCGCCGCCGAGCGCGGCTTCGGCGCATGCGACCGCCGCGTGCGCGACTTCCGGCGCGATCATGAAGCCGTGCCGGTACAGGCCGTTGACGGCCAGCGTCGACGCGCCGTCCCAGATCACCGCGGGGCGATGGTCGGGCAGCGTCGGCCGGCAGTGCGCATTGAGTTCGAGGATGCGCGCCTCGCCGAACGCCGGATGCACGGAGAATGCCGCGCTCAGCAGTTCGAGCGCGGAGCGCACGCTGACGGGCGACATGTCCTCGCCCTCCACCTCGGTCGCGCCGATCACATAGAGATCGTCCTGTTTCGGCGCGATGTACAGCGGATAGCGCGGATGCAGCAGCCGCACGGGCCGCGTGAGCCCGATACCGGGCGCATGCACGCGCGCGACTTCGCCGCGGATGCCGCGCAGCGCGGGCAGCGCGGGTTTCGCGCCGAGCCCGCGGCAATCGATCGTGAAATGCGCGTCGGGCAGGTGCGCGTCGTCGATCGTGACGTGCCAGTGCAGGTCGACGCCGCGCTCGACGAGACCCGCGGCGAGCGCACGCAGCGCCTGGCGATTGTCGAGCTGGCCTTCGCGCGGCAGCAGCAGCCCGCGCGCGAAGCGGCCCGCGAGCGCGGGCTCGGCCGCATCGACCTGCGCGCCGGCGAGCGTCACGAAGCCGCCGTCGAACAGGTCGGCCGGCGCGTTCGCGCGCACGCGCCGCTCGAACAGCGGCGCCTCCGCGCGGTCCGCCTGATGCCAGACGACGAGCGTGCCGTGATGCTGGAAGAAGACGGGTTCGGGCAGCTCCGCGAGCCATTGCGGCCAGCGCGCGAGCGACGCGGCGCCGAGCTCGGTGATCAGCAGCTCCGCGCTCGCCGCTTCCGCGAGCGGCGCGAGCATCGCGGCCGCGATCCACGCGGCCGACTGCTCGCCATCCGGGCCGCCACGCTCGTAGAGCGCGACGCGAAACCCGTCGCCCGCGAGCCGCCATGCGATCAGGCGGCCGACGAGGCCGCCGCCGAGCACCGCGAAATCCGGCCGTGAATCGGGAACGTTCATCGCACCCCCTCCGCGCGAGCGCGCACGACGAACGTCGACGCGCACGCGCCGTCCCGTGCGAACGCACGCGACATCGGGCCGGGAGCCATGCAAAAGACTGAAGATTGTGCGGTCATCATTCCTTCCGTAACGCGCAATGCGCGTACCCAAAAGGACGAAACCGGCAGCAAAGGCCGGCCGGGCGGGACTCGGGCGCTGACCATGTGGGATGGCGGCCAGCGCGGCCCGGCGGGATCAGAAACTTCCCTCGCCGGTATTACCCGGATCGGGTGCGAAGGGTCTTTCTCAGCCTCGCTGCGCCGCCTGGAACATCCGCCGGCCGCGCACGAAGCACCCCTGTTTCGTCGTCGGCCATTAGACCATAAAAGCGGAAAGCGCCGCAAACTGTCCCCATGCGGCAAATTCGCCGTCGTGCCGCGCCGCTCTGGCACAATGCCCGCAGGCCGGCCGCGCGAGCGGCCGGTTGCCGCGTCACCGCCGGCCCTTAAGTGCCGTTTAAGACGCGCGGGCGACCATCCGTGCGCCCGCCGTCAGTCGGCGCCGCGCCCCGGCATGCCGTATCGCGGCGCGCGCCCGGCTTCGCCCGGCCCGCGTGCCGGCTACTCATCAGGAAGCACATGACCCAATCGATCGATCCCGTCCGCTCCGCCTCCGACGCGCCACAGGACGAGCGCCCGGTATCCGCGTGGAGCCTCATCAAGCCCTACTGGGTATCGTCCGAATGGAAAATCGCGTGGGGACTGCTGGTCACGATCATCGCGATCAATCTCTGCGTGGTGTGGATCAACGTCCGCCTGAACAAGTGGAACGCCGAGTTCTACAACGCGCTGCAGTCGAAGGACGTCCACGACTTCCCGAACCTGCTGATGCAGTTCTCCGTGCTCGCGTTCGCGTTCATCATCCTCGCCGTGTATGGCCGCTACCTGCGGCAGATGCTCGGCTTCCGCTGGCGCCAGTGGCTCACCGACCGCTTCCTCGGCCAGTGGCTCGGCGATCGCGCGTTCTACCGGATCGAGCGTGACCGCCTCGCCGACAACCCCGACCAGCGGATCACCGACGACCTCCAGTCGTTCTCGACCACGACGCTCGCGCTGTCGCTCGACCTGCTGTCGACGGTCGTCACGCTCGTGTCGTTCATCACGATCCTGTGGTCGCTCGCCGGCGCGCTGACACTCACGCTCGGCGCCACGCCGATCTCGATTCCGGGCTATATGGTGTGGGCGGCCGCGCTGTACGCGGTGGTCGGCTCGCTGATCATCCAGAAGGTCGGCCATCCGCTCGTGTCGATCAACTACCAGCAGCAGCGCGTCGAGGCCGATTTCCGCTTCGGGCTGATCCGCGTGCGCGAGAACGCCGAGCAGATCGCGTTCTACGACGGCGAGAAAACCGAGACCGGCAACGCGCAGGGCCTCTTCTCGCGCATCCGCGACAACTGGTGGCGCGTGATGAAGTACACGAAGCGGCTCACGTTCGTGCTGAGCTTCTACGGGCAGATCGCGATCATCTTCCCGCTCGTCGTCGCCGCGCCGCGTTATTTCGCGGGCGCGTTCTCGTTCGGCGTGCTGATGCAGATCTCGTCCGCGTTCGGCACCGTCAGCGATTCGTTCTCGTGGTTCATCAACAGCTACTCGACGCTTGTCGAATGGCGCGCCACCGTCAACCGTCTGCGCGAATTCAAGCGCGTGATGGGCACGTCGCACCTGAAGGAAAGCCTGTCGCCCGCGACCGAGCACGGCGGCATCAACCTGCACTACATCGACGGCGCGAAACTGTCGACGTCGTCGCTCAAGCTTGCGCTGCCGAACGGCAACGCGCTCGCGAACATCGGCAGCGTCACGATCGAGCCCGGCTCGCGCTGGCTCGTGATCGGCAAGTCGGGTTCCGGCAAGAGCACGTTCATGCGTGCGCTCGCGGGCCTGTGGCCGTTCGGCGACGGCGCGATCGACGCGCCGGTCGGCGCGCGGATGATGTTCGTGCCGCAAACGAGCTATTTGCCGATCGGCACGCTGAAGGCCGCGCTCACCTATCCGGCGACGCCCGACACGTTCAGCGACGACGCCTGCCGCGACGCGCTGCGCGCATGCCGCCTCGAGGATTACGTCGAGCGCCTCGACGAGACCGCGCACTGGACCCGCGTGCTGTCGCCGGGCGAACAGCAGCGCCTGGCCGGCGCGCGCGTGCTGCTGCACAAGCCCGACTTCCTGTTCCTCGACGAAGCCACCAGCGCGCTCGACGCCGACAACGAGGCACGCCTCTACCACCTGTTCGCCGAACGGCTGCCGAAGGCCGCGATCGTCAGCATCGCGCACCGCGAATCGCTGGCCGCGTTCCATGGTGGCACGATCCACGTCGAACGCGTGAACAACAGCGACAAGGTCGCGGCGTGAGTGCACGCGCCGCGCGCATCGCACTGATCACCGGCGCAGGTTCGGGGATCGGCGCGGCACTCGCGCGGCGGCTCGCGGCGCCCGGCATCGCGCTGGCGCTGCACGCGCGCGGCGCCGACGAGGCAGCGCGGGCCCGGCTCGCCGAAGTCGCGCGCGCCTGCACGGCGGCCGGCGCGAAGTGCATCACGCTTACCGGCGATCTCGCCGCACCGGCCGTCGCGGCCACGCTCGTCGATGCGACTGCCACGCACTTCGGCGGGCTCGACCAGCTCGTCGCGAACGCCGGCTTCGCCGCGCGGCAGGCCTTTTCCGATCTTTCCGCGGACACGCTCGCATCCGCCTTCGCGGCGATGCCCGGCGCATTTTCCGCGCTCGCGGGTCGCGCACGGCCGCTGCTCGAAGCGTCGGCCGCGCCGCGGATCGTCGCGGTCAGTTCGTTCGTCGCGCACCGCTACCGCGCCGATGCGCCGTTCGCGGCGACCGCCGCCGCAAAGGCCGCGCTCGAATCGCTCGTGCGCACCGCGGCGGTCGAATTCGCCGCGCATGGCATCACCGTCAACGCAGTCGCGCCGGGCTTCACACGCAAGGATCACGGGCCGAGCGACGGCAACGCCGCCGCGTGGGCGCAGGCCGAACAGGCGACCCCGCTCGGCCGGATCGCCGAACCCGACGACGTTGCCGCATTGATCGCGTTCCTGCTGTCGGACGCGGCGCGGCAGATTACCGGCCAGGTCGTCCACATCGACGGCGGCCTGACGCTCTGACGCGGCGTCTCCCTTCCTTCCCGCCTCCCCGTTTTCCTGCACGAACCCGCATCGGCCTTTTTTTGGCCGGCCCCATCGCGACCGTAAAATAACCGCCACGCGGCAGCGCGAGACGAGACAAGAGGGGACGGCAAGCATGCAGGCATTCCAGTGGTTCAACGAATTGTCGTCGCGCGAGCGCAAGACGCTGTACGCCGGATTCGGCGGCTACGCGGTCGATGCGTTCGATTTCATGATCTATTCGTTCCTGATTCCGACGCTGATCGCGACCTGGGGCATGTCGAAGAGCGAGGCCGGGATGATCGCGACGAGTTCGCTGATCTCGTCGGCGATCGGCGGCTGGGTCGCCGGCATCCTCGCCGACCGCTACGGCCGCGTGCGTGTGCTGCAATGGACGATCGCGACGTTCGCACTGTTTACGTGCCTGTCCGGTTTCACGCACTCGTTCTGGCAGCTCCTTGCGACGCGCACGCTGCAGGGCTTCGGCTTCGGCGGCGAATGGTCGGTCGTGACGATCATGATGGCCGAGACGATCCGCTCGCCCGAGCATCGCGCGAAGGCCGTGGGCACCGTGCAGAGCAGCTGGTCGTTCGGCTGGGCCGCGGCCGCGATCCTCTACTGGGCGTTCTTCGCGCTGCTGCCCGAGCAGGTCGCGTGGCGCGCATGCTTCTGGATCGGCATCGTGCCCGCACTGTGGATCCTCTATATCCGCCGCAACGTCAGCGATCCGGACATCTACACGGCCACGCGCCGCGCGCGCGACGAAGGCCGCGTGTCGGGCCACTTCCTCGAGATCTTCTCGCCGCCGCACCTGCGCGCGACGCTGTTCGGCAGCGCACTGTGCACCGGGATGCTCGGCGGCTACTACGCGATCACGACCTGGCTGCCCACCTACCTGAAAACCGTCCGCCACCTGTCCGTGTTCAACACGAGCGGTTATCTCGTCGTGTTGATCGTCGGCTCGTTCGTCGGTTACGTGGTCGGCGCGATCCTGTCCGACCGGCTCGGCCGCCGCGCGTCGTTCATCCTGTTCGCGATCGGCTCGTTCTCGCTCGGCATGGCGTACACGATGCTGCCGATCACCGATACCGCGATGCTGCTGCTCGGCTTCCCGCTCGGCATCGTCGTGCAGGGCATTTTCGCGGGCGTCGGCGCATACCTGTCGGAGCTGTATCCGGGTGCGATCCGCGGCTCGGGCCAGGGCTTCTGCTACAACCTGGGCCGCGGGCTCGGATCGTTCTTCCCGATCCTCGTCGGTTCGCTGTCGCAGTCGATGTCGCTCGTGAAAGCGATCGGCCTCGTCGCCGGTGGCGGCTACCTGCTCGTGATCGTCGCCGCGCTCGTGCTGCCGGAAACGCGCGGCAAGTCGCTCGTCGACGAGCCGGCCGTCGCATCGTGAGCACCCGCTTCGTTCCGGAAACCGCATGCACGTGATCGTTCTCGGCGCCGGCGTGATCGGCGTCACCACCGCCTGGCACCTGCGCGAAGCAGGCTGCGACGTCACCGTGATCGAACGCGAGGCCGATGTCGCACAGGCGACAAGCCTCGGCAACGCGGGCGTGATCGCGCCCGGCTACGTGACGCCGTGGGCCGCCCCCGGCATGCCCGGCAAGATCCTCAAGTACCTGTTCAAGCCCGCGTCGCCGCTGATCTTCCGGCCGACGCTCGATGCCGCGCAGTGGCGCTGGATCGTGCGCTGGCTGCGCGAATGCGAATTCGAGCGGTTCCGCGTGAACAAGCAGCGGATGCAGCGCATCGCATATTACAGCCGCGCGTGCCTGCACGGGTTTCGCGAGCGTTATCCGTTCGACTATGGCGCGAGCCGCGGCTACCTGCAGCTGCTGCGCGGCGCGTTCGACGTCGAGATGGTGCAGCCCGCGCTGAAGGTGCTGCGCGACGCCGGCATCGCGTTTCGCGAACTCGACGCGGCCGGCTGTACGGCGATCGAGCCGGGCCTGCGCTGGGCGCGGCAGGCGCCCGTCGGCGGCATCTACCTGCCCGACGACGAAGCCGGCGACTGCGCACGCTTCACACGCGAACTGCGTGCATTGTGCGACGCGAACGGCGTGACGTTCCGCTTTCGCACCGAGATCCGCGCGCTCGACGTCGCGGGCGGCAAGGTGCGCGGCGTGCGGATCGATTCACCGGACGATGGGGCCGCCGCACGAAGCGATGCCCCGCTCGCGGCCGACGCGATCGTCGTCGCACTCGGCGTCGACAGCGCCGGCCTGCTGCGCCCGCACGGCATCGACGTGCCGCTGTATCCGGTGAAGGGCTACTCGGCGACGCTCGCGGTTATCGACGACGAAAAGGCACCGCGCGCCGCGCTGATGGACGAATCGCTGAAGACGGCGATCACGCGCTTCGGCCCGACGCTGCGCGTCGCGGGCACCGCGGAACTCGGCAACCGGCACGCGGCGCTGCGGCAGCAGGCGCTCGATACGCTGATGAAGGTGCTCGACGACTGGTTTCCGCACGCGGCCGATCGCGCGTCGGCGCGCTTCTGGGTCGGCCGCCGGCCGATGACGCCCGACGGGCCGCCGCTGCTCGGCGCGAGCGGGATCGACGGGCTCTGGCTCAACGTCGGCCACGGCTCGACGGGCTGGGCGATGTCGATGGGTTCGGGGAAGGTGCTGGCGGATCTCGTCACGGGACGCGAACCGGAGATCGATCTGTCGGGCCTGACGCTCGCGCGTTACGACCGATAGGCTCGGCACCGGGCAACGCCGTCGACGCAATGCGCGGGCGCGATACGCGCAGCGTGCGGCCATCGCGGTGCGTCGCGAGAACCGCTCAACCCGCTGCCCGGCCTTCCGCCCAGGCGATCGGCGCCGACACGATCGGCCGATGCGATACGCCCTCGTGCGACAGCCGGCTTTCGAACAACGTCAGCGCCTCGATGCGCAGCACGACCGCCCGCCCCGGCGCGCCACCGTGCGCGGGCTGGCCGACCGCGTCGTGCGGCAGCCGCGCGAGCGTCACGTGCGGCCGGAACGGCCGCCGGTCGGCCGGCACGCCGAGTCCGCGCAACAGCGTTGCCAGCCCCGCATTCAGCGCGACGCACGCGGGTTCGGCCTCGAGCTCCGCGACGATCAGCCGCGCGCGCGGCAGGCTCGGCCACCACGCGATCCGCTCGACCGGCAGCAGCGGCAGCGCATGCGCGGCCGCGAGCGCGGGCAGGTGCGCGGCCAGCGCGTCGCAACGTTCCCGTTCGATCGCGCCGATGAACGCGAGCGTCATGTGCAGTTGCGCGGGCAGCGTGCGCCGCGCTCCGCGGGTGACCGGCAACGCGTGCAGCGCGTCGCGCGACGCCGCATCGGGCATCAGCGCGACGAACGCACGGAGCCGGTCGCCGTTCATGACTCGCTCACCGCGGCACGCGGCGCGCGCGCCGGATCGGCCGAAGCGGGACGCTGCGGCAACGGGCCGTGCTCGCCCCACACGTCGGCCGGCAGCACGCGCGCGAGCTCCGGGATCGTGTTGCGCGTGAACACCGGATCGGCGACGCCTGCCGCGCGCTGGCGGCGATAGTCGGCCCACGCGGCGTGCGCATACTTGCCGAGCGCGAGGATCGCGATCAGGTTGATGATCGCCATCAGCCCCATGCTCGTATCGGCCATCGCCCACACGAGCGGCAGTTGCCCGACGCTACCGAACATCACCATCCCGAGCACCGCGACGCGGAACAGCGGCAGCACGCCGCGTCGCTTCGTGATGAATTCGACGTTGCCTTCCGCATACGCGTAGTTGCCGATCACCGACGAGAACGCGAGGAAGAAGATCGCAACGGCCATGTAGATGCCGCCCCAGTCGCCGACGTGGCTCGAGATCGCACGCTGCGTGAGCGCCGCGCCTTCCATGCCGGTGCCGAGCTCGTACTGGCCCGACAGCAGGATCACGAACGCGGTCGCGCTGCAGATCACGATCGTGTCGACGAACACGCCGAGCATCTGGATCAGCCCCTGCGTGACCGGGTGCCGCGTGCTCGCGGTCGCGGCCGCGTTCGGCGCGCTGCCCATCCCCGCTTCGTTCGAGAACAGGCCGCGCTTCACGCCGATCGCGATCGCCTGGCTGACCGCATAACCCGTCAGGCCGCCCGCCGCCTGCTCGAAGCCGAACGCGCTTTTCACGATCAGCATGATCACGCCCGGCACCAGCGCGATGTGCGTCGCGACCGCGTACACGGCCAGCGCGAGGTAGCCGATCGCCATCAGCGGCACGATCACCTGCGCGACCGTCGCGATCCGGCGGATGCCGCCGAAGATGATCGGTGCGCTCAGCAGCACGAGGCCGAGGCCGACCGTCTCGCGGCTCAATCCGAACGACGTATGGAACGCATCGGCGATCGCGTTGGCCTGCACCGCGTTGAACACGAAGCCGAACGCGAGGATCAGCGACAGCGAGAACAGCACGCCGAAGGCGCGCGAACGCAGGCCCGTCTGGATGTAGTACGCGGGGCCGCCGCGATAGCTGCCGTCCGGGTGCGAGACCTTGAAGATCTGCGCGAGCGTCGCCTCGACGAACGCCGACGACATCCCGACCAGCGCCGTCATCCACATCCAGAAGATCGCGCCCGGCCCGCCGACCGTCAGCGCGACCGCGACGCCGGCAATGTTGCCCGTACCGACGCGGCTCGCGAGCCCGGTCGCGAACGCCTGGAACGACGAAATGCTGCCCGGCTCGCCCTTGCTGCCGACCAGTTTCATGCTGAGGAACAACGCCTTCAGCTGGATCATCCGGAACCGCAACGTGAACCACGCACCGGCGCCGAGCAGCAGCGCGATCAGCACGTAATTCCACAACACGCCGTTGACGGCGTCGATCAGCCCATGCACGAATGCTTCCATCCGGTTTCCTTGTAAATAGGGTCAGTTACATGCAGCCACCGCGAACGCGGCCCGAGGGGCGACATGATATGACAGTTTTCAAGGATTATTACAAAACGAAAGGAATAGAGATGCCGAGAAATTGAGGACGGATGTCATCAGGTTAGACGACGCTTCGCGAAAATGCGGAAGGCCGAACAAAGGCGGACGGTGAGACACGCAGCGGCGCTGTCGACGTTACGGCATGGTGTCGAAGCAATTTACCAGCTGTCCGGCGGCGCCTCGCCAACCTTCGCGTGCGCCACCGCCCCTCCGGTCAGCGAAGCCGCCATTCGACAGGGATGTCGAAGACCAGCCCGGACAATCCGCTGGCGAGCACGACTCGCGCGAAATGTGCCCAAGACGGGTCGATGGCCGCGAATTGCTCGTATTGCAGGATCTGCTTGGCGATCAATTCGAGCCGAAGGCCGGCGGCGGGCAACACGTCGGGCTTCAGCAGCGGCGGATTCAACGGGCCCAGTGCCTCGACCTGCGCGCCGATCGACATGCTGATGCGCGATGTCTCCGAGAGCGTGCTGCCGCGGCTACCCCAATGCAGCAGGGACTGGCTCCACATCATCAGATCGCCGGCGGCGCCGGGGAGCGCACGGATATCCCGCACGTCGAATCCGGCTTGCGACACGCGATCCGTGCCGTGATCGGGATCGCGATGCTTCGGCAGCAGCATCACGCAACCGGTGGACGAATCGACGGGCGTCAACGGCATCCACAGCGACAGCGCGCCGGCGCGCCCGTCCGGCAGCAGCGATCTCGCCCCCGCATCGCGGTGCATGCTCCAGCCGGCCTGCCCCGCCTTCGCGCTGACGTGCCAAACCCAGAAATCCGGCATCAGCATGAAGGCCGTGGTACCCAGCGCTGCCGCGACGACCTTCTGCAGCCGCCAGTAGGTGAGCCAGAATTCGTCGCACACGAAAGCGAACACCGGCGGAATGCCGGTCTGCGCGAGGCTCGTCACCATGTCGCGCATCGCGGCAAGCGGGAAGGTGCTGCGCACGTCGTCGGCCGGCGTGAACTGCGCGAAGCCTTCCAGCGTCATCCGCGCGCCGATCGCGTCGACGACACGCATGTCGACGTCGATCTGCCGCTGCTGCGCGACGAATGCGTGGTCTTCGACATGTAGGCCTTGCCCGTGTGAAAGCAGCAGCGCAACGACGTCCCCCAGCCGAACGCGGTTGCCGTCGGCCGTGAAGCACGGGCGGGTGATTTCCGGAGCGTTGTCTCGAAACATGGTGTGCAAGACGCGATCGTGGTTGACGCAGGAATCGGTCGTCGATCGGGCCGGTGCCCTGCACGGTGTTCCGTGCATGTTAAGCGGCAACCTGCCGGCCGTGCACGTAAAAAAACCGGGCGCCCTGTCGGACGCCCGGTTTTCGTCGAAACCCGCTTGCGCTATTCAGCTCAGCGCGGCAGTTCCGTATGCCCCATCAGGTACGCATCGACCGAACGCGCGCACTGGCGGCCTTCGCGGATCGCCCACACCACGAGCGACTGGCCGCGGCGCATGTCGCCCGCCGCGAACACCTTGTCGACCGACGTGTAGTACGAGCGATCGCCTTCGGTCGCCGCACGCGCGTTGCCGCGCGCGTCCTTCGCGACGCCGAACGCGTCGAGCACCGGCGCGGCCGGCTGCGTGAAGCCCATCGCGAGCAGCACGAGATCGGCCTTCAGCTCGAACTCGGAGCCCGGCACTTCCTGCATCTTGCCGTCCTTCCACTCGACGCGCGCCGCGATCAGCTTCTCGACCTTGCCGTTCTTGCCTTCGAGACGCTTCGTCGCAACCGCCCAGTCGCGCTCGCAACCTTCCTCGTGCGACGACGACGTGCGCAGCTTGATCGGCCAGTACGGCCACACGAGCGGCTTGTTTTCCTCTTCCGGCGGCTGCGGCAGCAGCTCGAACTGCGTGACCTGCTTCGCGCCGTGGCGGTTCGACGTGCCGACGCAGTCCGAACCCGTATCGCCGCCGCCGATCACGATCACGTGCTTGCCCTTCGCAACCAGCTGGTCGACGAGCTTGTCGCCCGCGTTCACGCGGTTCTGCTGCGGCAGGAAGTCCATCGCGAAATGGACGCCGGCGAGCTCGCGGCCCGGCACCGGCAGGTCGCGCGGCGTTTCCGAACCGCCCGCGATCACGACTGCGTCGAATTCTTCCTTCAGCGTGTCCGGCGAGATGGTTTCCTTCGCGAGGCTGCCGATCGACTCGGGCAGCGGATCCTTGCCGATGAACACGCTGGTGCGGAACGTCACGCCTTCCGCTTCCATCTGGCGCATGCGGCGATCGATCAGCCACTTCTCGAGCTTGAAGTCGGGAATCCCGTAACGCAGCAGGCCGCCGACCCGGTCGCTCTTCTCGAACACCGTCACGTCGTGCCCCGCGCGCGCGAGCTGCTGCGCGGCGGCGAGGCCCGCGGGGCCCGAACCGACGACGGCAACCTTCTTGCCCGTCTTGTGCTCGGCCGGCAGCGGCTTCACCCAGCCTTCCGCCCAGGCCTTGTCGATGATCGCGTGCTCGATCGACTTGATGCCGACCGGGTCGTCGTTGATCCCGAGCGTGCACGCGGACTCGCACGGTGCCGGGCAGATCCGGCCCGTGAATTCCGGGAAGTTGTTGGTCGAATGCAGGACTTCGATCGCCTGCTGCCAGTCCTGGCGGTAAACGAGATCGTTGAAGTCCGGGATGATGTTGTTGACCGGGCAGCCGTTGTTGCAGAACGGGATGCCGCAATCCATGCAGCGCGCGCCCTGGACCTTCGCGTCCGCGTCGGTCAGTGCCGCGACGAATTCCTTGTAGTGCTTCACGCGCGTGAGCGGTGCTTCGTACGCCTCGTGGCGGCGTTCGAACTCCAGAAAACCGGTTGCCTTGCCCATAAGGTGCTCTTCTGTTCGGTGTATCGGGTGGGGGAGCCGCGCGCGGCAGTCATGCGCGCGCGGCATTCGCTATGTCGTTCGTCGCTCAGGCGGCCAGCACTTCCTTCGCCGCCTTCTTCGCACCGATCTCGCCGAGCGCGCGCTTGTATTCGTGCGGGAACACCTTCACGAACTGGCGGCGCGCCGCGTCCCAGTTTTCCAGCAGCGACTTCGCGCGCGGCGAACCCGTGAACTGGAAATGACGCTCGACGAGCCCCTTGAGCAGCGCTTCGTCCGTCGTGTCCGCATGCCAGAGCGCGCGGTCGACCGTGCGCTCCTGCTCGGCCGCCTGCAGCACCGGCTCGAGCGCGACCATCGACTTGTTGCACTTCGCCGCGAACGTGCCGTCCGGATCGTAGATGTACGCGAGGCCGCCCGACATGCCGGCCGCGAAGTTGCGCCCCGTCTCGCCGAGCACGACGACCGTGCCACCCGTCATGTATTCGCAGCCGTGGTCGCCCGTCCCTTCGACGACCGCCGTCGCGCCCGAGTTGCGCACGCAGAAGCGCTCGCCCGCGACGCCGCGGAAGAACGATTCGCCTTCGATCGCGCCGTACATCACCGTATTGCCGCAGATGATGTTTTCCTCGGACTTGCCGCGGAAGTCGTTGGTCGGGCGGATGATGATCCGGCCGCCCGACAGGCCCTTGCCGACGTAGTCGTTGCCGTCGCCGACGAGGTCGAGCGTCACGCCCTTCGCGAGGAACGCGCCGAAGCTCTGGCCGGCCGTGCCCTTCAGCTGGATGTGCACCGCGTCGTCGGCCAGGCCGTCGTGGCCGTGCTTCTTCGCGATCACGCCCGACAGCATCGCGCCGACCGTCCGGTTCACGTTGCGCACCGGCTGGATGAACGACACATGCTCGCCGTTCTCGATCGCGGCCTTCGCCTTCTCGATCAGCACGTGGTCGAGCGCGCGCTCGAGGCCGTGATCCTGCACGTCGACGTGACGCGGCGCGACGTCCTCGCACTCTTCCGGCTGGTAGAACACGCGCGAGAAGTCGAGGCCCTTCGCCTTCCAGTGCTCGACGCCCTTGCGCGTGTCGAGCAGGTCGGCGCGGCCGATCAGGTCGTCGAACTTCGCGATGCCGAGCTGCGCCATGATCTCGCGCACTTCCTCGGCAACGAAGAAGAAGTAGTTCACGACGTGCTCGGGCTGGCCCTGGAACTTCGCACGCAGCACCGGATCCTGCGTCGCGACGCCGACCGGGCACGTGTTCAGGTGGCACTTGCGCATCATGATGCAGCCCTCGACGACGAGCGGCGCCGTCGCGAAGCCGAATTCATCCGCGCCGAGCAGCGCGCCGATCACGACGTCGCGGCCCGTCTTCATCTGGCCGTCGGCCTGCACGCGGATGCGGCCGCGCAGGCGGTTCAGCACGAGCGTCTGCTGCGTTTCGGCCAGGCCGAGTTCCCACGGCGTGCCCGCATGCTTGACCGACGACAGCGGCGATGCGCCCGTGCCGCCGTCATGGCCGGCGATCACGACGTGATCGGCCTTCGCCTTCGCGACACCGGCCGCGACCGTGCCGACGCCCACTTCCGACACCAGCTTCACCGAGATGCTCGAGCTCGGGTTCACGTTCTTCAGGTCGTGGATCAGCTGCGCCAGATCCTCGATCGAGTAGATGTCGTGGTGCGGCGGCGGCGAGATCAGGCCGACACCCGGCACCGAGTAACGCAGCTTGCCGATGTACTCGGACACCTTGTGGCCCGGCAGCTGGCCGCCTTCGCCCGGCTTCGCGCCCTGCGCCATCTTGATCTGGATCTGGTCGGCCGACGCGAGGTACTCGGCGGTGACGCCGAAACGGCCCGACGCGACCTGCTTGATCTTCGAGCGCAGCGAATCGCCGTCCTTCAGCGCGATGTCGCTGACGATTTCATCGCCGATCACCGACTTCAGCGTCTCGCCGGCCTTGATCGGGATGCCGCGCAGCTCGTTGCGGTAGCGCTTCTGGTCCTCGCCGCCTTCGCCGGTGTTCGACTTGCCGCCGATCCGGTTCATCGCGATCGCAAGCGTCGCGTGCGCCTCGGTGCTGATCGAGCCGAGCGACATCGCGCCCGTCGCGAAGCGCTTGACGATGTCCTTCGCCGATTCGACGTCGTCGATCGGGATCGCCTTGGTCGGCTCGACCTTGAACTCGAACAGGCCGCGGAACGTCATGTGACGCTTGGTCTGGTCGTTGATCAGGTGCGCGTATTCCTTGTACGTCTGGTACGAGTTGCTGCGCGTCGCGTGCTGCAGCTTCGCGATCGAATCCGGCGTCCACATGTGGTCTTCGCCGCGCACGCGGTACGCGTACTCGCCGCCCGCATCGAGCATGTCGCGCAGCACCGGGTTGTCGCCGAACGCGTCGCGGTGCAGGCGGATCGCCTCTTCCGCGACTTCGAACAGACCGATGCCGCCGACCTTCGACGCCGTGCCCTTGAAGTACTTCTCGACGAGGTCGCTCGACAGGCCGAGCGCTTCGAAGATCTGCGCACCCGTGTACGACATGTACGTCGAGATGCCCATCTTCGACATCACCTTCTGCAGGCCCTTGCCGACCGCCTTCGTGAAGTTGTAGACGGCCTTCTCCGGCGACAGGTCGCCCGGCAGGCCTTCGGCCATCTTCGCGAGCGTTTCCATCGCGAGATACGGGTGCACGGCTTCCGCGCCGTAGCCCGCGAGCAGCGCGAAGTGGTGCGTTTCACGCGCGGAGCCCGTCTCGACGACGAGGCCCGTGCTCGTGCGCAGCCCTTGCTGGACGAGGTGCGTGTGGATCGCCGACGTGGCGAGCAGCGCCGGAATCGCGACGTGCTCGGCATCCGTCTTGCGGTCCGACACGATCAGCATGTTGTAGCCCGACTTCACCGCGTCGACGGCTTCCGCGCACAGCGACGCGAGGCGCGCCTCGATGCCTTCCTTGCCCCACGCGACCGGGTAGCAGATGTTCAGTTCGTACGCGCTGAACTTGCCGCCCGTGTACTGGTCGATCGCGCGGATCTTCGCGATGTCCTTGAAGTCGAGCACCGGCTGCGACACTTCGAGACGCATCGGCGGGTTGATGTTGTTCGTGTCGAGCAGGTTCGGCTTCGGGCCGATGAACGACACGAGCGACATGACCATGTTCTCGCGGATCGGGTCGATCGGCGGGTTCGTGACCTGCGCGAACAGCTGCTTGAAGTAGTGATAGAGCGTCTTGTTCTTGTTCGACATCACCGCGAGCGGCGAGTCGTTGCCCATCGAACCGACGGCCTCTTCGCCCTGCTGCGCCATCGGCGCCATCAGGAACTTCAGGTCTTCCTGCGTGTAGCCGAACGCCTGCTGGCGGTCGAGCAGCGCGGCGCCCTGCGTGCGGCCGGCCGCGACTTCCTCGGCCTTCGGCTCGATCTCGTCGAGCTTGATGCGCACGGCGTCGATCCAGCTCTTGTACGGCTTCGCGTTCGCGAGGTTGTCCTTCAGTTCCTTGTCGTCGATGATGCGGCCGTGCTCCATGTCGATCAGGAACATCTTGCCCGGCTGCAGGCGCCACTTCTTGACGATCTTCGATTCGGGGATCGGCAGCGTGCCGGCTTCCGACGCCATGATGACGAGGTCGTCGTCCGTGACGATGTAGCGCGCCGGACGCAGGCCGTTACGGTCGAGCGTCGCGCCGATCTGGCGACCGTCGGTGAACGCGATCGCGGCCGGGCCGTCCCACGGCTCCATCATCGCGGCGTGGTATTCGTAGAACGCGCGGCGGTTCTCGTCCATCAGCGTGTGCTGTTCCCACGCTTCCGGGATCATCATCATCACCGCGTGCACGAGCGGGTAGCCGGCCATCACCAGCAGTTCGAGACAGTTGTCGAACGATGCGGTATCCGACTGGCCCGGGTAGATCAGCGGCCAGAGCTTCGGCAGGTCGTCGGCGAGCACGTGCGACGCGATCGCGCCGGTGCGTGCATTCAGCCAGTTCACGTTGCCCTTCACGGTGTTGATCTCGCCGTTGTGCGCGATCATCCGGTACGGGTGGGCCAGTTCCCACGCCGGGAACGTGTTGGTCGAGAAGCGCTGGTGCACGAGCGCGAGCGCCGACACGACGCGCGCGTCCTGCAGGTCGCGGTAATACACGCCGACCTGGCCCGCGAGCAGCAGCCCCTTGTAGACGACCGTGCGCGCCGACATCGACGGCACGAAGTATTCCTTGCCGTGCTTGAGCTTCAGCGCCTGGATGCGGTGGCTCGCCGTCTTGCGGATCACGTACAGCTTCCGCTCGAGCGCGTCCGTCACCATGATGTCCTTGCCGCGGCCGATGAAGATCTGGCGGATCAGCGGCTCGCTCGCCTTCACGGTCGGCGAAATCGGCATCGCATGGTCGACCGGCACGTCGCGCCAGCCGAGCACGACCTGGCCCTCGGCCTTCACCGTGCGCTCGAGCTCCTGCTCGCACGCGAGACGCGATGCGTTTTCCTTCGGCAGGAAGATCATCCCGACCCCATATTCACCGGCCGGCGGCAGCATCACGCCCTGCTTCGCCATTTCCTCGCGATAGAACGCGTCCGGAATCTGGATCAGGATGCCCGCGCCGTCGCCCATCAGCGGATCGGCACCGACCGCGCCGCGGTGGTCGAGGTTCTCGAGGATCTTCAGACCCTGCTGGATGATCTCGTGGCTCTTCTTGCCCTTGATGTGAGCGACAAAGCCGACGCCGCAGGCGTCGTGTTCGTTTTGCGGGTCGTACAGACCTTGTGCGGCGGGCACCGCGGCGAGCGGCTGCTGGTGGTCGTTCATGGGGACACCGTCGTAAAGGGGGCCTGGAGGGCCGTTGAACCATTTTTTGTTGCCGTCATCCCGCTCCCGACGGGAGACGGCGCGGCCGTCAGTGGCTGGGCATGCTTCTCCCGGGCCACCGGAATTCGGAATATACGCGACGAATCAAAGGAATAGCAACAAAAACCGCTTGATCGAACCCCAATTAAACAGATGCTTCGATCTGGTGCCATTTTATTGGGGCCGTATCATTTTGGTGCAAAAAGAAGCGGCGCACGCAGCGCCGCCTCCTCGACCGCCGTTCCCGCGTTACTGCTGAATCGGCGGCGTGTTCTCACGCACCTTTCTGGGGCGTCCGCGCGGCAGCGGCGACACGCGCCGGTTCGCGGTACGCGCCGCCCACTCGCGATAATTCTCGCCGCCGAGCACCCAGCCCTTGAGCGTCGCCTGCTGCAGCTGGTCGGCCTGCCGCTCGTCGAGCGGCTGCTCGCACAGCTCCTTGTACGCACGCTGACGGTCGAACGGCGTGTTGCCGAGCGCCCAGTAGAGCGGATGGTCGGTGATCAGGCTGTCGACGGTGAGCCCGACGTGATGCCGGTAGCTCGACCACCGATAGGCTTCGGGCGTCGCGACGAGCTGCGCGCGCACCGGGCTCATCTCGACCACGCGGCTCGCGAGCAGGAAATAGCGCTCGCCTTCGATCACCGTCGCGCGATAGCGGCCTTCCCACAGGGTGCCGCGCCGCGAATAGCGCCGGTTGAAATGCGCGACGTAACGACGGCCGACGGCCTGCATTGCCTTCGGCAGGCTCGCCTCGTCGCTCGGTGTCACGAGGAGTTGCACCTGGCGCGGCAGCAGCACGTAGGCATGCACCGACAGGTGATGATCGCGTGCGGCGGCCTTCAGGCAATCGATGAAGAGTTCGTAGTCCTGGTCGTCGACGAACGCGGGTTGCTGATCCAGGCCGCGCAGAATCACGTGCTGCGGCTGGTCGGGAACGTAGAGTCGTGCTAACCGTGCCATGCTGAATGTCCGTTTGAACGCGTTAGGAAATACCCGTAGGTCCGAAAATGCGCACCTGCGTAGAATGCCTGTCCCTGCGGCGCGCGAAAGCGTACGGTCGTACGAATCCTAGGGAGAAAACTCTAACTTACGAGCTTGTTTGGTTTTAAACGCAGTCGTCATAATGAGCACGCCTTTGATCGGAGGAGACACAATGAAACGAAAACTGGCCATTACGGGGGCCGCAGCGCTCGCATTCACGTTCGCGGGCGGTACGGCACATGCACAATCCGCAGGTGATTTCTACGTCAGCACCGGCTGGCTGCACCTCGCACCGCAAGACAGCAGCGACCCGCTGTTCCTGTACGGCGTAGGCGGCACGCCCATCAACCAGTCGGTTCCCAACACCGGTGCCGGCATCAGCGATGCCGACACGCTCGCGCTGGCGACCGGCTACTTCGTGACCGACCACATCGCCACCGAGTTCATCGCCGGCATCCCGCCGAAGTTCGACATCACAGGCAAGGGCCAGTTCTCAAGTTTCGGTACGCTCGGCCGCGCGTACCAGTGGAGCCCCGCGCTCCTCCTGAAGTACTACTTCAACGACGCCAACGCGAAGTTCCGTCCGTATGTCGGCGTCGGCGCGACGTATATCTGGTTCACCGGCGCGAAGATCACGAACAGCTCGTTCGAGAACGGCGTGCTCGGCGGCCCGACCAGCGCGCAGACCAGCAACCAGTGGGCGCCCGTGTTCAACGCCGGCTTCACGTACAACTTCACGAAGCACTGGTTTGCCGGCTTCTCGATGTCGTACATCCCGGTCAGCGTGACGGCGACCTTCACGACGGCCAAGCGGACCCAGGTCGGTACGCTGACGGAAACGTCGAAGGCTCACATCTCGCTGAACCCGATCGTGACGTACCTGAACGTCGGTTACCGCTTCTAAGCGTAGTCGAATATTTGGGGAATGGTTAATCCTGCTGCAATTTGTAGCGGATTTTTCGTGACGTAACGTCTCCACGATGCAAAACGCCCCGGCGGATTCCCGTCGGGGCGTCGTTTTTTTGTCTCAGGGTCTTCCCGCACCGGCCATCGCGCGGGACCCGGCACTACGCGATGTCGTCGAGCGCGTCGGGGCCGATCAGGTCGATCCGGTCGGTACAGACCGCGTCGACACCCCAGCGGGCGAGTTCGCGCGCCCGTTCGAGGTCGTTGACCGTGTACACCAGGATCCGCAGCCCGGCAGCCTTGATCGCCCGCACGAGCGGTTCGTCGAGCCGTTTGTGGTCTGCATGCAACGAAACGCAGCCGAGCGCACCGACGACCTGCGCATGCCAGTCGTCCGGCACGGCCTCGTAAAGCATCCCGCGCGGCAGCGCCGGCACGGTCGAACGCGCCTGTTGCAGCGCATCGAACGAGAACGACGACAGCAGCGGCGGGACGTCGGCATCGCGCCAGTACGCGGCCGCATCGGCCGCCACGCGCTGCCCGGTCTCGCGCTCGCGCCCCGGGCACGGCTTGATCTCGACATTCGCGGCCAGCCCGTGTGCGATGCAGCGCGCCGCCGCCGCCTCGAGCGTCGGCATCCGTTCGCCCGCGAAGCGCGCGTCGAGCCACGCGCCCGCGTCGAGCGCGGCCAGCGCCGCATAGCGCATGTCCGCCGCCGCCCCGTGGCCGTTCGACGTCCGGTCGACCGTGTCGTCGTGCAGCAGGAACGTCACGTCGTCGGCCGACAGCTTCGCGTCGAACTCGACCATCCGGTGACCGCGTCGCGCGCCCTCGTCGAGCGCGGCGAGCGTGTTCTCCGGCGCGAGCGTGCCGCCGCCGCGATGGGCGACGACGCGTGGGTAGGGCCAGTCGGTACGGGAAGTCATCGTCGGTCTCTCGCCAGGTGCAGCAGGTTCAGTCGGCACGCTTGCCGGTCTCGGGATCGAAGAAATGCAGCCGGTGCGCGGGCAGTGCGGCCGCCAGCGCCGTGCCGCGCGCCGGACGGTCGGCGTGCGGCAGGCGCACCGCGACGTCATGATTGCCCCAGCGGCCGTGCACGAGATTGTCCGCGCCGAGCAGCTCGCACGAGTCGACGGGCAGCGTCGCCTGCGCGACGCCCGGCTGCGGCGTCATGTGTTCCGGACGCACGCCGAGCACCCAGTCGCGCCCGGTGGCGATCGCCGTGCCGATGCCGGGCGCGCCGGCGACCGGCAGCGCCGGGCCGCCGCCCGCGACCGTGAAGGTCGCGCCGTCGTCCGACAGCCGGCCGTGCATCAGGTTCATCGCCGGCGAGCCGATGAAGCCCGCGACGAACACCGTCGCCGGCTTCTCGTACACGTCGACCGGCGCGCCGATCTGCTCCGCGTAACCGCGGTTCATCACGATCACGCGCTGCGCGAGCGTCATCGCCTCGATCTGGTCGTGCGTCACGTAGACGCTCGTCGTCGCGAGCCGCGCATGCAGCCGCTGAATCTCGAGCCGCATCTGGACGCGCAGCTTCGCGTCCAGATTCGACAGCGGCTCGTCGAACAGGAACACCGACGGCTCGCGCACGATCGCACGCCCCATCGCGACGCGCTGCCGCTGGCCGCCCGACAGCTCGCGCGGCCGCCGCGCGAGCAGCGGCTCGAGTTCGAGGATCTTCGCCGCCGCGGCCACCCGCGAATCGATCGTCGCGCGCTCGATGCCACGGATCTTCAGCCCGTAGCCCATGTTCTGCGCGACCGTCATGTGCGGATACAGCGCATAGTTCTGGAACACCATCGCGATGTCGCGATCCTTCGGCTCCAGCGTGTTGACGACGCGCTCGCCGATCGCGATCTCGCCGTCCGTCACCGTCTCGAGGCCCGCGATCATCCGCAGCAGCGTCGACTTGCCGCAGCCCGACGGGCCGACCAGCACGATGAATTCGCCGTCGGCGATCTCCACGTCGATGCCATGCAGCACGTGCTGCTTGCCGTCGTAGGATTTCCTGACGCCCTTCAAGCTCAGCGCAGCCATACTTGGTCTTTCTCCCGGTTGCCGTCCGTCATTTATTTCTCGGAATCGACGAGGCCGCGCACGAACCAGCGCTGCATCGCCAGCACGACGACGAGCGGCGGAACCATCGCCAGCAGCGTCGCCGCCATCACGTACTGCCATTCGGTCGCGGCGTCGCCGCTCGCGATCATCGTCTTGATGCCCACCACCGCCGTCGACAGCGACGCCTCCGTCGTGATCAGGATCGGCCACAGATACTGGTTCCAGCCGTAGATGAACGTGATCACGAACAGCGCCGCGATGCTCGTCTTCGACAGCGGCAGCACGACGTCCCAGAAGAAGCGCAGCGGCCCCGCGCCGTCGATGCGCGCGGCATCCATCAGCTCGTCCGGCAGCGTCATGAAGAACTGGCGGAACAGGAACGTCGCGGTCGCCGATGCGATCAGCGGCAGCGTGAGCCCCGCGTACGTGTTCGTCAGGTGCAGCGTCGACACGACCTGCACGGTCGGGAAGATCCGCACCTCGACCGGCAGCATCAGCGTGATGAAGATCAGCCAGAACGCCGTGTTGCGGAACGGGAAGCGGAAATAGACGATCGCGTACGCGGACAGGATCGACATCGCGATCTTCCCGACCGCGATGCCGAGCGCCATTGCGAAGCTGTTGACGAGCAGGCGGCCGAACGGCGCCGTCGTGCCGCCGCTGCCGTGCCCCCAGATGTATGCGATGTTCTCGAACAGGTGCGTGCTCGGCACCAGCGACAGCGGCACCGTGAACACTTCCTGCGCGTTCATCGTCGCCGCACAGAACGCGACGTAGACGGGGAACACGATCAGCACGACGCCCGCGATCAGCACCGCGTGGCAGAACAGGTCGAAGCCCTTGCGATTTTCGATCATGCGTATTGCACCCTGCGTTCGACGAAGCGGAACTGGATCACCGTGAGCCCGACGACAATGATCATCAGCACGACCGACTGCGCGCCCGAACTACCGATGTCGAGCCCCTGGAAGCCCTCCGCGAAGATCTTGTAGATCAGCGTCTTCGTGCTCTGCGCCGGGCCGCCCCCGGTGGCCGCGTCGATCACCGGGAACGTGTCGAAGAACGCGTAGACGAGGTTCACGACCAGCAGGAAGAAACTCGTCGGCGACAGCAACGGCAGCACGATGTTGAAGAAGCGCCGCACCGGCCCGGCACCGTCGATCGCCGCCGCCTCGATCAGCGAGCGCGGGATCGCCTGCAGGCCCGCGTAGAAGAACAGGAAGTTGTAGCTCACCTGCTTCCACACCGATGCGAGCACGATGAGGAACATCGCCTGTCCGCCGTTCAGCGCGTGGTTCCACACGATGCCGCCCTTCGCGAGCGCATACGTGATGAGCCCGATGCTCGGGTTGAACAGGAACGCCCACAGCACGGCCGCGATCGTCGGTGCGACGGCGTACGGCCAGATCAGCAGCGTGCGGTACACGCGCGCGCCGCGGATCACGCGGTCGGCGCACGCGGCGAGCACCAGCGACACGACGAGCCCGCTCACCGTGACGAGCGAGCTGAACACGAGGGTCGTGCGAAACGAATCGAGATACAGCGGATCGGCGAACAGGTGCGTGAAGTTCGCGAGGCCGACGAACTCGCTCGACGTGCCGAACGCGTCCTGCATCTGCGTCGACTGCCACAGCGCGACGCCAGCCGGCCACAGGAAAAACACGGCGGTGATCGCGAGCTGCGGCGCGATCAGCAGGTACGGCACCAGGCTCGTACCGAAGCGGGAACGGGATTGCATCGCGGATATCCGGTCAGGCGAAACGGAAAGGAAACCGCGCCGCCGGGCGGCACGCGCGCAAGCGCGGCACGTCCGGCGGCACGAAGCGATGCGTGCTCAGCCGCCCGACTTCTCGAAGCGGCGCAGCAGCTCGTCGCCGCGCGAGGCCGCCGAATCGAGCGCGTCCTTCGGCGATTTCTTCTCCGCCCAGACCTGCTCGAACTCCTCGTCGACGACCGTGCGGATCTGCGGCATGTTGCCCAGGCGCAGCCCCTTCGTGTACGGCAGCGGCGGCTTGTTCAGCATCTGCTTGATCGCGGTTTCGGCGCTCGGGTTCTTCGCGTAGAAGCCCTGCTGGCGCGTGAGGTCGTACGCGGCCGTCGTGACGGGCAGGTAGCCCGTGTCCTGATGCCACTTCGCGGCGACGGCCGGCGAGGCCAGGTAGGCGAGGAATTTCGCGACGCCCTTGTAGGTCGCCGGATCCTTGCCGGCCAGCACCCACAGGCTCGCACCGCCGATGATCGCGTTCTGCGGCGCGCCCTTCACGTTCGCGTCGTACGGCATCATCCCCGTGCCGTAGCTGAACTTCGCGAATTTCTGCACGTTCGCGAGTGCGCCCGACGACGTCGTCAGGATCCCGCAGTCGCCGCTGTAGAACTTCGCCGACGCTTCGTCCTTGCGGCCCGCGTACGTGAACGTGCCGTCCTTGGCCATCTGCTGCAGGAACGCGACGTGCGCGATCTGCTGCGGCTTGTTGAATTCGAGCACGGCGTCGGTGCCGTCGAAGCCGTTGTTGCGGCTCGCGAACGGCAGCCCGTGCCATGCGCTGTAGTTCTCGAGCTGGATCCAGCCCTGCCAGCCGGTCGTGAAGCCGCACGCCATCCCCGACTTGCGCAGCTTCTCGGCATCGGCCTTCACGTCGGCCCACGTCTTCGGCGGCTGGTTCGGATCGAGGCCGGCCTTCTTGAACGCATCCTTGTTGTAGTACAGCACCGGCGTCGAGCTGTTGAACGGCATCGACACGAGATGGCCCGTCTTCGCGTCGCTGTAGTAGCTCGAGATGGTCGGCACGAACGCCTTTTCGTCGAGCGGCACGCCGGCCTGCTTGAACACGTCGTAGACAGGCACGACGGCCTTCTTCGCCTGCATCATCGTGGCGGTGCCGACTTCATACACCTGGAGGATCGCCGGCGCGTTGCCGCTGCGATAGGCGGCGATGCCGGCCGCGAGCGCCTGGTCGTAGGTGCCCTTGAAGACCGGCACGATCTTGTAGTCGCTCTGCGACGCGTTGAACTGCTCGGCGATCGCGTTGACCCGCTCGCCGAGCGCGGCCTCCATCGCATGCCAGAACTGGATCTCCGTCGCGGCGAGCGCCATATGCTGCACACCGAACATCAGCGCGCCGCCAAGCGCGATCGAACGAACCACGGTCCCCGCAGGCTTCTTCTTCATCGACCTCTCTCCTATGAAAACGTTACCAACAGCGTGTGCAACATTCCCGTCGCCATTGAACCGGCGAAGTCTAGTGATCGTTTGTGACAGTCAGTTGTCGTTGATGACGAACAGGCGCTGATATTCCTTCAGCGCGAAGCGATCGGTCATGCCGGCGATGTAGTGTGCGACAAGGCGCGGCTGCTGCGCCTGGTCTTCCGACTGGTACGGCGGCGGCAGCAGGCGCGGATCTTCGATGAACGCGTCGAACAGCCCCGTGACGACGCGCTGCGCCTTGCTCGCCATGCGCATCACCTTGTAGTGGCGATACAGGTTCTTGAAGAGAAAGCGCTTGAGGGCGGCCGCCTGTGCGGCGACCGTCTCGCTGTGCGACACGAGCGGCGGCGCGGCGCGCACGTCGTCGAGCGACGCGGGCGCGACGCGCGCGAGATTGCGCGTCGTCTCGTCGATCAGGTCGACGATCAGCGTGTTGATGATGCGGCGCACCGTCTCGTGCACGAGCCGGCGGCCTTCGAGGTGCGGGAATTCGGCGAGCGCCGCTTCGTAGTGGCGCTGCCACAGCTCGACTTCCGCGAGCTGCTCGATCGTGATCAGGCCGGAGCGCAGGCCGTCGTCGACGTCGTGGTTGTTGTAGGCGATCTCGTCCGCGATGTTCGCGAGCTGCGCTTCGAGCGACGGCTGGCGGCCCTGCAGGAAGCGCTCGCCGAGCGCGCCGAGCTTGCGCGCGTTCTCGCGCGAGCAGTGCTTCAGGATGCCTTCACGCGTCTCGAAGCACAGGTTCAGCCCGTTGAACGCGCCGTAGTGCTCCTCGAGCTCGTCGACGACCGCAAGGCTCTGCAGGTTGTGCTCGAAGCCGCCATGCTCGCGCATGCACGCGTTCAGCGCGTCCTGCCCGGCATGGCCGAACGGCGTATGGCCGAGATCGTGCGCGAGCGAGATCGCCTCGACGAGATCCTCGTTCAGGCGCAGGTTGCGCGCGACCGAGCGCGCGATCTGCGCGACTTCGAGGCTGTGCGTGAGGCGTGTGCGGAACAGGTCGCCTTCGTGATTGACGAAAACCTGCGTCTTGTATTCGAGCCGGCGAAACGCGGTCGAATGAACGATGCGGTCACGGTCGCGCTGGAACTCGGTGCGCGCCGCCGGCGGCGTTTCGGGATGGCGGCGGCCGCGCGACTGCGACGCGTGGGCGGCATACGGAGCGAGATGGGCTTCCAGCGCCGCCAGCGTCGGCGGCTCGGCCACCGGCGCAGCGGGTGCGCGGTTGGCTTCGGGCAGTGTGCTGCTGGATGTCTCGCTCACGTCTCCTCCATGTCAGGGGCGCCGGGCATCCGGGCCGCCGTTAGCGCGTCGTCTGCGCCAGTGTTGCGAACACAGCCTCGTCCGGCGCCTGCGTGATCAGCGTATCGCCGAATCGCTTCAGCAGGATGAACTTGATCGCGCCGGCCTCGGCCTTCTTGTCGACACGCATCAGGTCCATATAGCGCGTGTCGCCGAGCGCAGGCCCCTGGGTCGGCAGATGCGCGGCCGCGATCACCGCGTCGAGGCGCTGCCGCGACGCTTCGTCGAGCAGGCCGAGCCGTACCGACAGGTCGCCCGCCATCACCATCCCGCAGCCGACCGCCTCGCCGTGCAGCCACTCGCCGTAGCCGAGCCCGGCCTCGATCGCATGACCGAACGTGTGACCGAAGTTCAGGATCGCGCGCAGGCCGCCTTCGCGCTCGTCGGCCGCGACCACGCTCGCCTTGATCTCGCACGAACGCTTCACGGCATGCGCGAGCGCAGCCGGCTCGCGACGGTTCAGCGCGCCGACGTTCGCCTCGATCCAGTCGAAGAATTCCGCATCGGCGATCGCGCCGGTCTTGATGACTTCGGCGACGCCGGCCGCCAGTTCGCGATCGGGCAGCGTCGTCAGCGCGCCGATGTCCGCGATCACGGCCTGCGGCTGGTAGAACGCGCCGATCATGTTCTTGCCGAGCGGGTGGTTGATGCCCGTCTTGCCGCCGACCGACGAATCGACCTGCGATAGCAGCGTCGTCGGCACCTGGATGAACGGCACGCCGCGCATGTAGCATGCGGCGGCAAAGCCCGTCATGTCGCCGACCACGCCGCCGCCGAGCGCGACGAGCGTCGTCTTGCGGTCCGCGTGCTCGGTCAGCAGGCCGTCGAAGATCAGGTTCAGCGTTTCCCAGTTCTTGTAGGCCTCGCCGTCCGGCAGCACGACCGTCGACACGCGCTTGCCGAGCGGCGCGAGCGCCGCGCGCAGCGCGTCGCCGTAGAGCGGATCGACCGTCGTGTTCGTGACGATCGTGACGGACGAACCCTTGATGTGAGGCGCGAACAGCTCGGCGCGGCCGATCAGGCCGGCGCCAATGTGAATCGGATAGGCGCGGTCGCCCAGATCGACGTTGACAGTAATCATGCTTGTAGCGGCTTGGCGATGACGCCCGCCAGTTCGAGTTGCATCAGCACCATGTTGACGAGACCGTTGACCGACGGACGGCCGGTCTCGATGACGAAATCCGCGCATTCGCGGTACAGCGGGTCGCGCACTTCGTACAGCGCTTCGAGACGCCCCTTCGGATCTTCGGTCTGCAGCAGCGGGCGGTTCTTGTCCTTGCGCGTGCGCAGCCACAGATCGTGCGGATTGGCACGCAGGTAGATGACGATGCCGTTGTTTTTCAGGCAGTCGCGATTTTCCTGGCGCAGCACCGCGCCGCCGCCCGTCGCGAGCACGATGTTCTCGCGCTGCGTGAGATCGGTGATCACCTGCGTTTCGCGATCGCGAAACCCGGCCTCGCCTTCCAGTTCGAAGATCACCGGAATGCGCGCGCCCGTGCGGGCCTCGATTTCGTGGTCGGAGTCGAAAAACGTCCTGTCGAGACGACGCGCGACCGCGCGGCCCACGGTGGTCTTACCCGCTCCCATAAGGCCGACGAAAAATACGTTTGCATGTGGGTCCCGCGCTTGCAACGGCTTCCTCTGCTTCAATCTTGCTGGTGTGTGGCGCAGCTTACTGGCAAAGCGGCTGCCTTGTCGAGCCTGCGCCGGCGGCTTCCGGCCCCGTTTTCTCGGCATCTGCGTCGCCCGCGCCGTGCACTTCGCAGCGCGCATCGACGACGGTCGGCGTGATGAAGACGACCAGTTCGTTGCGCTGGTCGCGCTGCGCGCGGTGCCGGAAAAGCGCGCCCAGAAACGGTATTTTGCCCAAGAGCGGCACGCGCGTCACATCGTTCCGGTTCAGTTGTTCATAGATCCCGCCGATCGCGACCGTCCCGCCGTCCTCGACCTCGACGCGGGTCTGCACGTGCTTCGTGTGGATCGCCGGGCCGGCCGCCGTCGGCTCGCCGACGCTGTCCTTCGTCACGTCCAGGTCGAGCACCACACGCCCGTCCGGCGTGATCTGCGGCTCGACCTCGAGCTTGAGCGTCGCGCGGCGGAACTGCACGCCGCTCATGCCGTTGCCGACCTTGGCCTGATACGGCAGCTCCGACCCCTGTTCGACGATCGCCTTGACGCGATCGGCGGTCACCACGCGCGGACGCGAAACGATCTGGCCCCGCCCCTGCGCCTCGAGCGCGCTCAGTTCGACGTCGAGTACGCGGCTGAGCGGCGCGGCGAACAGCGTGAAGCCGGCGGTCGCCGCGTCGAAGCCACCGAGCGGCCGCGCGGCAAGGTCGAGCGCGTTGCGCGCGTCCGTCGTGAACGTGGCGCCGTCGCCCGACGACGGCCGCCCCTGCGCACGCAGCGCGACGCGTGCGCCGAGATTGCGCGAGAAGCCTTGCTCCCCCTCGACGATGCGGGCCTCGATCCGGACCTGCCGCGACGGCCGGTCGATCGCATCGATCAGGCCCTCGATCTGTGCGATACGCGGGGCAAGGTCGGTGACGAACAGCAGGTTCGTGCGCGGATCGGCCGCCGCGGCGCCGCGTTTCGACAGCAGGCGCTGGCCGGTTGCGCCGGCCAGCAGCCGTTGCACGTCCTGCGCGCGCGAGTAGCGCAGCGCGAATGTACGGCTCGCGAGCGGCTCCAGATCGGCGGCCCGTGCATGCATCTCGAAGCGCTCGCGTTCGCGCGCGGCCAGTTCCGCCGCCGGCGTGACCCATATCACGTTGCCGCGCCGCGACATCGCGAGCCCGTGCGTGTCGAGCAGCGTGTCGAACGCATCGCGCCAGCGAACATTGTTCAGACGTAACGTCACGGTGCCGCGCACCTGCTCGCCGACGACGATATTGAGCCCCGTGAACCGCGCGAACGCGTCGAACGCGGCGGCGAGCCCGGCGCCCTGCAGATTCAGCGAGATCCGCCGCGCGTCGTCCGCATCGCCGGGTTGCCGTGCCGCGGCGTCGCTCATCCGGGCCGGCGGCGCCAACGGGATCGGCGGCCCTTCAAGCCCGGGGGCCGTTGCGGCGGCTTCGGCTTCCACCTGAACCGCCGCGTGAACCGCCTGATCGAACGGCGGAGAACCGGCCTCCGCCGATATGTCATTGCCGACGCTGCCGGCCACGCCTGACGGCGGCGGCAGGCCCGGCACCCGTGCATCCATCGACACGGCGGGCCAGGCGGCCGGCAACGGCGGCAACGACGCGCCTGCGCCGGCCGCCGTCAACCCCGCCCAGACGACGAGTGTCCAATATCCAAATCTCGTCATGGCCGACCTCCATCGCCCATGACGAGCCGATGCGCACCGTCGGCCGTCGCGAGCGTCACGGCTGCGGGGTCGACACGCACCACGCGCGCGGCGCCGAGTGCTTCCCCGGGCGCCACGGCCGTGAACGCACCGTCGCCATCGTCGAACAACGCGAGACCGGCACGCGCGTCGCGAATCGTGCCGGCCAGGCGGGCCGCCCGACCCTCCGCGTCAGATGGGCCAGCCCCACCGAAGGGATCGATGTCGAGCGCGGCGGCCTGAACCAGTACCGTGCCACCTGCGGCCGTTACCGCCGGCAGCGCCGGAAACACGTCCACCGATATTTCCACCCGCGCCGACTGCATGCCACGTTCAACGCGCAGCGCCGACGGCACCGCCAGTACCGGGAAGCGCGCCAGCCCGCCGATCATGTGCAACAACGCGCCAAAGCCGCCATCCGCGACGATGCGCACCGTGCGCCGGCCATCCGGCACCGCGCCATCGGCGCCCTGCGGCTCGATCGATACGCCATTCAACCCGCTCGATACGGCGAGATCGGCCAGTTCGAGCATCAGCGCGGCCCATTCCGGCACACGCGACAAGCGATCGTCGCGCGCTGGCGCCGGATGTGCGTCGCGTCGTTGCGCAGCGGCAGCGAGGACGCGCTGCGCGTCGGCCGCACGCACCTGCGCCGCCGCCAGCAACGCGCGACTGTGCGCGAGCCCACCCCAGTCGCCAGAATTCGCCAGATGAATACCGCCCGCCAGTACGGCGACGAACGCGAGCGCACAGCCTGCGACATGCGCAGCCGCCGGCGACACGCGCCACTTGCCGCTCAGCCACGCGTCGCCGCGCAACGCGCCCCGATGCGTGAGCGCCGTCATGCGCTACCTCCTGTCGGTTGCCGCGGCGGCATCGCGTCGTGCCAGCGCAGTTGGACCGAGAACCGGAACGGCATCCCGGCCGCCGCGACCGGAGCCTCCGAAGCCGGCTTCAGCGCCTCTATGTCGATCCGCCAGTCACGCTGCTCGCGTGCCATCGCCGAGAGCCACCGCGCGGCCGCCCGGTAACTCGTGGCGCGCGCATCGAGCACGGCACCGGTCGCTGTGGTGCGCAGCGCGTCGAGCCGGACGGTGCCGTCACGCACTTGCGCCAGCGTCGCCAGCAGCCCTGCGACGCGCCGGTAAGGCTCGGCCAGCGCGGCTGCCTGCACTCCGCGCTGCGCGATGACGACGGCTGCGTTGGCGGCGCGCGTCGCGGCGCCCACCTGCGGCTGCAACTGTCGCAGCCGCGCCTCCACGCTCGCGCGCTCGGCGTCCGCCCGCCACCGCGACAAGGTGGCGACGCCCGTCCACAAGCCGGTGCCGAATACGCCGAGCAGGATCGCCATACCGCACTGCACGGCCCGGCGACGCCTCAACGCCTGTGCCAGCCGCTCGCGGTACGGCAGCAGGTTGAAGCCGCCGAGCCCCGCGCGGCCGTCCGGACCCGCCCCAAACACGTTTATCGGAATGCGCCCGGCCATCATTCCCACACTCCGCGCAACGCCAGCCCGAACGCGACGGCGAACGCCGGTCCACGCGGCATGCCGGCGGGCGGGCACGGCAGCCCGTCCCAACCCGTGCAGTCGAACGGCACCGCTACCACGCCGAGCACGTCGCCGATCTCGGCGACGGACGTACCGAAGCGGGCGATGCACCGCTCGTCCCCGGCCACGAGGACGCAGCGCGCGGCCCCGAGCGCACGCTGGCGCAATGCATCGGCGAACGCCCCCGGCACGGCGCCGGACAGCGTGAGCACCGGTGCGGCCACCGGGCCGTCGATGCGCCAGCCGTGCACGCCCGAGTCGCAGAACCAGAGCCCGGCGTAGCCGCCATGTACGTCGAGCTCGAACTGCGCGGCATAACGCAACGCGCGCAGCACGGCGGCCGACTCGCCGTCGACCGCCGTCAGATCAACACCGGCCTGGGCCGCCACGTCGATCCGCCGCTCGAGCAGCGCCAGCGGAGCCACCGCAACCGCGATCTCACCGGATCGCGCCCCGCCGTCCTGTCGCCAGTCGAACGCGAGACTGTCCGGCGCCAGCCCGGAGATTCGCTCGGCCGCCTGCCGTGCGGCGTCCGCGATGTCGTCACGCCCGGCCAGGTCCAGCGTCGCGGTACGCATCTCGTCGTCGTGCAGCGCCATCACGCCGCGCGCGTCGCACCGCACGCCCGCCGCCGACAGCCGCGACACGGCCGCCGCCAGCGCACGCGCGACCGCGGCCCAGCGCGCGTCGTCCGGCCCGCCCGCCAGCCCGACCGGCTCCCGCTCGAGCCCCTCGATGCACACCTCCGCGACACGGGCGCGCCGGCTCAGCACGACCACCCTCACCTCGTCCGCGCCGACGTCGATTCCCGTCGACCAGTGCCTGCCCTGCGCGAACCGCGCTCCCCATCGTCCCGCCATCCCGGCCTCCCGCGATCGTCGCGGCCCACGCCGCGTTTCCGAGGCCTGATTCTGCAAAACGGTGCGTGCGGCCGACAGTCGGCCGAACGGCCAGCAATGGCTCGCGGCGGCCGCGCGAGGACTATGCTGGTGGTACGCCAACCCGCGATGTTCCGGCGGGCGGCGCCCGCGTCAGGACCGGTCTTACCGGGCAGCTATAATCGCGGGACTGTTTTCCGGTATGCCTATGCAATCCACGACTCCTACGTCCCCGCCTCCTGCCCCGGAGCCGAAAAAGCGGCCCTGGTGGCAAAAAGTCATGCTCGGCTTCGCCGCGATGTGCGTGGCCCTCGTCGTGGCCGGCGGCCTCGTGCTCGGCTACGCGCTCGTCGTCGCCTGGCCGAACATGCCGTCGCTCGATGCGCTGACCGACTATCGCCCGAAGGTGCCGCTGCGCATCTATACGTCCGATCACGTGCTGATCGGCGAATTCGGCGAGGAGCGCCGCGACGTCGTCCATTTCAAGGACGTGCCCGATTCGCTCAAGAAGGCGATCCTCGCGATCGAGGACGCGCGCTTCTACGATCACGGCGGCGTCGACCTCACCGGCATCATCCGCGCCGGCTTCGTCGCGCTGACGAACGGTCACGCGTCGCAGGGCGCGAGCACGATCACGATGCAGGTCGCGCGCAACTTCTTCCTGTCGAGCGAGAAGACCTACACGCGCAAGATCTACGAGATGCTGCTCGCGTACCGGATCGAGCGCGCGCTGACGAAGGATCAGATTCTCGAGGTCTACATGAATCAGATCTATCTCGGCCAGCGCGCATACGGCTTCGCGAGCGCCGCGCGGGTCTATTTCGGCAAGGACCTGAAGGACATCACGCTCGCGGAAGCGGCGATGCTCGCCGGGCTGCCGAAGGCGCCGTCCGCGTACAACCCGGTCGTCAATCCGAAGCGCGCGAAGGTGCGCCAGGAATACATCCTGCAGCGGATGCTCGAGCTGAACTTCATCACGCGCGAGCAGTACGACGAAGCCGTCGCGCAACCGCTCGTCGTCAAGGGCCCGGGGCGCGATTTCAGCGTGCACGCCGAATACGTCGCGGAAATGGTCCGGCAGATGATGTACGCGCAGTACCGCGAGGAAACCTACACGCGCGGCTTCAACGTCGTGACGACGATCGATTCCGCGGACCAGCAGGTCGCGTACACCGCGCTGCGCAAGGGGATCATGGATTACGAGCGCCGGCACGGCTATCGCGGGCCGGAGGGCTTCATCGAGCTGCCGGCCGGTGCCGATGACCGCGAACAGGCAATCGACGACGCGCTGCTCGAGCACCCCGACAACGGCGAACTGATTGCCGCGGTCGTCACGGCCGCGAACCCGCGCCAGATCACGGTCGCGTTCATCGACGGCAGCAATGCGACGATCGAAGGCGACAACCTGCGCTTCGCGTCGGGCGCGCTGTCGACCAGCGCGCAGCCGAACCGCCGCATCCGCCCCGGTGCGATCGTCCGCGTCGTGAAGAACGATGCCGGCAAATGGTCGATCACGCAGTTGCCGCAGGTCGAAGGCGCGTTCCTGTCGATCATTCCGCAGGACGGCGCGATCCGCTCGCTCGTCGGCGGCTTCGACTACAACAAGAACAAGTTCAACCACGTCACGCAGGCCTGGCGGCAGCCGGGTTCGTCGTTCAAGCCGTTCATCTACTCGGCGTCGCTCGACAAGGGCCTCGGGCCGGCAACCGTGATCAACGACGGCCCGCTGTATTTCAGCGCCGCCGAAACGGGCGGCCAGCCGTGGGAGCCGAAGAACTACGGCGGCGGCTTCGAAGGCCCGATGTCGATGCGCACTGCGCTGCAGCGCTCGCGCAACCTCGTGTCGATCCGGATCCTGAACCACATCGGCACGAAGTACGCGCAGCAGTACATCACGCGCTTCGGCTTCGACGCCGATCGCCATCCGGCCTACCTGCCGATGGCGCTCGGCGCGGGCCAGGTCACGCCGCTGCAGATGGCCGGCGCGTACTCGGTATTCGCGAACGGCGGCTATCGCGTCAATCCGTACCTGATCGCCGAAGTCACCGATCCGAACGGCGCGATCGTCGCGCGCGCGCAGCCGCTCGTCGCCGAGCAGAACGCGCCGCGCGCGATCGACGCCCGCAACGCCTACGTGATGAACAGCCTGCTGCAGAGCGTCGCGCAGCGCGGCACGGGCGCACGGACCAACGTGCTGAAGCGCACCGACCTCGCGGGCAAGACCGGTACGACGAACGACTCGCACGACGCATGGTTCGCCGGCTACCAGCACACGCTTGCCGCGATCGCATGGATCGGCTACGACAACCCGCGCAGCCTCGGCGATCGCGAAACCGGCGGCGGCCTGTCGCTCCCGGTCTGGATCGACTACATGGGCGCCGCGCTGAAGGGCGTGCCCGAGTTCAAGCCCACGGTGCCGGACGGCGTCGAATCGCTCGGCAGCGAGCTGTACTTCACCGACTTCACACCGGGGCACGGCTTCGTGTCGACGGTCGGTGTGCCGCAGGCGCCGGTCGCGCAGAACGTCGACGAAGCGGTGCCGCACGTCGACGAACAGGAAAAGCAGGACATCATGAACCTGTTCCGCGGCCACTGACACGCGGCCCGGACATCAAAAAAGCGCCCCGCGGGGCGCTTTTTCTTTGGGTACGACGTTCGGGGCCCGGCGCCCCGGCCGTCACACGCTGAACGTGATCGGCAGGCCGGCCTGCTGGGTCGCGTATTCGGTGAGCGCCGAGTAGAACTCGGTGCCCGTACGCGTATCGCGCCATTCGCCGTCGACGAAACGGTAGTGGAATCCGCCCGCCTTCGCGGCGATCCACACTTCCTTCATCGGCGGCTGCAGGTTGACGATGATCTTCGAGCCATTCTCGAACGTCAGCGTCAGGACGCTGCCGTTGCGCTCCAGATCGATGTCGTGGTCACCGTCGTTCGCGGTGTCGACGGTACGCTCGACGGCCGTCAGCACGGCCTCGGCACGGGTCAGGTATTCAGTATCGGACATGCTAAACTCTATCGGTTCAATTGTTCAGGGACGATCATGCGAGTCGTTTTCCGGATGAGCGCGATTGTAGCGGCTTTGGCGATTCTTGCCGGCTGCGGTCAAAGCGGCGCGCTCTATCTGCCCACCGTGCCTCCGCTGCCGAAGCCGATCCAGCAGCAGGACACGCCGCCGTCGGACGTGACGCCTACCGATGACAACGCGTCGACCGACAGTGTGCCCGATTCGTCCGGTACGCCGCTCATGCTGTCGCCCGAGCTGTCGAGCGGTGCATCGAAAATGCCCGCACCGGCGTCGAGCCCGGCCGTCACGCAGTAACGGCGCGACGCCGCCCGTGCGGCTCGCGAAACAAGGCGATGGCCTCCCGGTCATCGCCTTTTGTTTTTTCAGGCCGCGCCGTTACGCACGCACGCGCCGCCATCCCCATGCGATCAGCCGCCAGCCCAGCAGCGCAGCGACGATCGCGGCGTAAAGCCTGGGCTGCGCGAGATTGTGCTTGCCGGCCCGCATCCACCAGAAGTGCAGCACGCCGAACAGCGCGATCGCGTAGATCGCGCGGTGCAGCGTCGCCCAGTGGCGGCCGAGCCGGCGCACCATCGCGCGCGGCGACGTCGCGGCAAGCGGAATCAGCAGCACGAACGCCGCAAAACCGACCGTGATGAACGGGCGCTTGCCGACATCCTTCAGGATCGCGACGACATCGAACCACTTGTCGAACCACAGATAGGTCGTGAAGTGCAGCGTCGCGTAAAAGAACGCGAACAGCCCGATCATCCGGCGAAAGCGCAGCAGCGTGGCGGCCCCCGTCATGCGCCGCAGCGGCGTGACGGCCAGCGTGATGCACAGCATCACGAGCGTCCACAGGCCGGTCGAGCGCGTGATGAATTCGATCGGGTTCGCGCCGAGCCGGTCGGTCAGCCCGAACAGCACGAGACGCACGAGCGGATAGAGGCCGGCCGCAAAAACCAGCACCTTGGCCGGCACGAGCCAGCGCGGCGCGGCGCCACGGATCGCACCGGCCCGCGCCGCCCGTTCGGCCGGTCGGGCACCAGCGGCACGGGCGGGCGTCAGCGTCGAAGGAGGCATGTCGTTTCTCACCATCGCGCTCAGAAATTCTTTTTCAGGTCCATGCCCTGATACATCGACGCGACCAGATCGCCGTAGCCGTTGAACATCAGCGTCTTGCGCTTCGGCGTGAAGAAGCCGTCCTCGCCGATGCGCCGCTCGGTCGCCTGGCTCCAGCGCGGATGATCGACGTTCGGATTCACATTCGAATAAAAACCGTACTCGTTCGACGCATAGGTGTTCCAGCTCGTCTTCGGCTGCTTGTCGACGAACCGGATCTTCACGAGCGACTTCGCACTCTTGAAACCGTACTTCCACGGCACGACGATCCGCACCGGCGCGCCGTTCTGGTTCGGCAGCACCTGCCCGTAGACGCCCATCGTCAGCAGCGTCAGCGGATTCATCGCCTCGTCCATCCGCAGCCCTTCCGAGTACGGCCAGTCGAGCACGGGGGTCGAGAGGCCCGGCATCTGCGACGGATCGGCCAGCGTGATGAACTGCACGTATTTCGCGTTGCCGGTCGGCTGCACGCGCTTGATCAGCTCGGATAGCGGCACACCGATCCACGGGATCACCATCGACCATCCCTCGACGCAGCGCAGCCGATACACGCGCTCCTCGAGCGGTGCGAGCTTCAGCAGTTCCTCGAGATCGAACACCTTCGGGTGCTGCACCTCGCCCTCGACGCTCACGCGCCACGGGCGTGGCCGAAGCGTGCCGGCGTTCTGCGCCGGATCGCTCTTGTCCGTGCCGAATTCGTAGAAGTTGTTGTAGGACGTGATGTCCTTGAACGGCGTCACCTTGTCCGCCGCGACGAACTTCGGATTCGTTTTCGCCGCGAGCTTCGCCGCCCGCGCGTCGGGCGACGCATACGCGGCGAATGCCGGGCCGCTGCCGCCGAGCAGCCCGCCCGCCGCCGCGAGGCCGGCCGCCTGCAAGATACGCCGCCGGTTCTCGAACACCGCGCGCGGCGTGATCTCGCTGGGCGCGATATCACCGCCGGTCAGTACGTTCCGCAAAGGACGTTTGATCCACATCGTGCAGTTCCTCCTGCATGCGCCGCGCGCACGCTTCATCAGCGTTCGACCCGACCCACCGTGCGCCGTTCGACGCCCGGGTCGCCCGCCCGTTACAAAAGAAAACCGCCGGGCACGCAGTGCACCGGCGGTCTTATAGTCGGACGAGCGGCGAAAATCTTACAGCTTGCCGTAGCTGTGCAGCCCGGACAGGAACATGTTGACGCCGAGGAACGCGAACGTCGTCACGAGCAGGCCGGTGAGCGCCCACCACGCGGCAACCGCGCCGCGCAGGCCCTTCATCAACCGCATGTGCAGCCACGCCGCGTAGTTGAGCCACACGATCAGCGCCCAGGTTTCCTTCGGGTCCCAGCTCCAGTAACCGCCCCATGCCTCGGCCGCCCACAGCGCGCCGAGAATCGTCGCGATCGTGAAGAACGCGAAACCGACCGCGATCGACTTGTACATCACGTCGTCGAGCACCTCGAGGGTCGGCAGGCGATCGGCGAGCACGCCGCGCTCCTTCATCAGGTACGCGACCGACACCATCGCCGACAGCGCGAAGCTGCCGTAGCCGATGAAGTTCGCCGGCACGTGGATCTTCATCCACCAGCTCTGCAGTGCAGGCACGAGCGGCTGGATCTGCTGCGCATCGCGCGCGACCGAATACCACATCAGGAAGCCGACCGCGGCACTGATCACCAGCAGCACGAACGCGCCGAGCGCGCGCGTACCGTAGTGGCCTTCGTAATACAGATAGAGCAGCGCAGTGATCAGGCTGAACAGCACGAACACTTCATACAGGTTCGATACGGGGATATGCCCGACGTCCGCACCGATCAGGTAGGACTCGTACCAGCGCACCATCAGCCCCGTGAAGCCCATCAGCACGGCGACCCACGTGAGCTTCTGGCCGATCGCGGCGCCCGTTTGCGAGCGCGCGAGCAAGCCGATCCAGTAGAACATCGTCGCGAGCACGAACAGCGCGCTCATCCACAGGATCGCCGACTGGCTCGACAGGAAGTACTTGAGGAAGAACGCCGAATCGGCGCGCGCGAGATCGCCCTGGTAGATCTGGATCGACAGCAGCGACATCACGGCGATCGACGCCATCATCAGCCGCGCGGGCTTCCAGCGCCAGCCGAGCGTGATGAGCGCCGGCACGGCGCCGATCATCACCGCCTTGTCGTAGTAATCCATGTGCGCGTTGTAGTGCGCGAGCGCATAGCCCGCGCCCACCACGAGCGCCAGTGCGAACAGCCAGTCGAACAGCGACAGGCGCGCGAGGAACGGACGGTCGTCGAACAGCGGCGACGAAATCGGCGCCTGGGCCGACGCCGTATGGGAAGAGGAAACTTGCGTGAGATCCATGATGTTACCGGGTGGAATTCTCGGAATCGGAACCGCCGCCGGCAGGCGGGCGGGCCGTCGATGCCGCACCGGCGGGCGCGGCGTCGCGAGGTGCGGCGCGCAAGGCGACGCCGGCCGCGTCGCGCGTCTGCACGAATTCTTTCTCGAAATCGAAGGTCTTGCGGGCCGTGGACATCGCCATCACCACACCGACGCCCGAGCCGGCATCCTTGAGCCAGAACCAGAGGCGCCGCTCGCGCACGTAGAACATCGAGAAGATGCCGGCAACCAGCAGCAGGCTGCCAAGATACACCAGATTCTTTCCGGGTGCGCGCGTCAACTGAAATACCGAAGCTTGCACCTGCTTGAATGAGTCAAGCTGTAAATAGACCGGCGATCCATACAGAAAGCTGTCGGATAGCGCATTGATCGCGTTCTGCACAAAGCGGATCGTATCGGTGCCCTGCTGGGCGACCGGCTCGCCGGCACGCTCGCGCGCGATCTGCCAGACCTCCCACATCGACCCTTCGAGCATCCGCAGCAGCAGGCTCGCGGCCTTCTCCTGCTCGGCCTTCGGCACCGAGCGGTCGATGAACGTCGCCACGGCCTGGAAGCCGCCGACCGGCTGGCCGTCGGCGCCGCGGCCGACGCTGTCGTCGCTTGCCGCAAAAAGGGTCAGCACCTTCGATGCACTGTCCTGCAGGCGGCCGCGCAACGATGCGTCGGTGCCCGGCAGCGAACGCTGCGCGAACCGCGCGGCGGCTTCGGCACGTACGGCCGGATCCTCGAGCGCGGCGCGCAGGCGCATCCATTCGCCGATCGAATCCTGGCTGTCGGCCGGAATCCGCATGTAGCGGAACGGATCGTTCGGGCTCGCGCGCACGCCGGCGAGGAACACGCGCTCGCCGTTCATGTCGACCGGCAGCATGTAGTTGTTGAATTCGCGCGCCTGGCCGTCCTTGCCGCGGATCTTGTACTGCACGGACGGGCCGATGTTGTGGAGCTGCGTCGGCTTCGAGGTCTTCGCGCCGGAGCCGAGCCGTTCGTCGAACGCCTCCTTCAGCGACTCCGTCTTCGCGACGCCGCGCACGTCCGGCTTGCCGTTCGCGTCGGCCATGTTTTCGACGTTGATCGCGCGGAAATCGGAGAATTCGATCGTGTCGCCGTCGGCGCCCGGCATCTGCAGCGGCGCCGAACTGCCGATCGTGCCTTGCACCGGGAAGGTCTTCGGATTGCCGCCCGTCATCGGATAGGCGGTCATCTGCATCTGCGAGCCGCCGTCCTGGAAGCTCGACTGGTAGATCGACACGCCCTTGTACGTGAACGGCTTGTTGACCTCGACGCGCGCGGGGATCTTCTGGCCGGTCTCGCGATCGATCACGACGATGTCGCTCGCGAACAGCTTCGGCATGCCCGTCGTGTAGTAGTCGACGATGAACTTGTTGAGCTGGATCGAGAACGGCAGGTCCTGGATCAGCGAGCCGCTCGGCTGGTTCAGGATCGCGGTCGACACGAACTGGCCTTCGGGCACCCACGCATAACCGCGGAACGTCGGGTTCGACGCGGACAGGCGATGGTCGGGCGAGATCTCGCTGATCGTCGCGCTCGTGTTGACCGGGCTCTTGCCGAACATCCACATCTGGAATTTGATCGGCAGGTTGCTGTCGAGCAGGCCGCCGATACAGATCACGACGATCGCCAAGTGCGCGGAAATGTAGCCCCACTTGGTCATCGCGCCGCGCTTCGCGGAGATCAGCGTCGCGCCGTCGGTTTCACGCACGACGTGCTTGTAGCCGGCCTTGGTGACGAACGCGGCGAGCGTCGCCGCCACGGTCGCGCGCGTGCCGGAAGCCGTGTATTCGGCCTTGTGGTGGAACGCGCGCAGGCTGCCTTCGCGGACCTTGTCCTTCCAGCTCTTCGCATCGGCGAGCATCTTCGGCGCGTTGCGGATCACGCACAGCGAGATCGACGTGACGAGGAAGATCAGGATCAGCATGAACCACCACGCGCTGTACACGTTGTACAGGCCGAGCGAGCGGAAGATGTCCGCCCAGAACGGCCCGAACTGGTTCACGTAGTTCGGATACGGATCGTCCTGGGTCAGGACCGTGCCGATGATGCTCGCGATCGACAGCACCACCAGCAGCGCAATCGCGAAACGCATCGAGCTCAATAGCTCGATCGCGCGCTTCGATGCACCCTGGCCCGACTTCGACTGCAACCCCGACGTGGTAACGCTCATTCAAACTCCGACTAAGGGGAAACAGCCCCCACGCTCACTATGTTCGCTGCCCCAAGGGGGCGGTCAGCACGCTTGGGGCGGCCCGGCGAGTGCTGACAAAAAAGGGCGAGGCAACCGCAACGGTGCGGCGCCCCACCCTTTTCTTGTTCTGACTCCGGCCGCCCTTCGGGCGCCCGGTCATTCGATTCGCGGCTGACCGATCAACGCAGGCCCGCGATGTAATCCGCGACGGCCTTGATCTCGATGTCCGACAGACGCGTCGCGATCTGATGCATCGCCTCGTTGTTGTTACGCGCGCCGGCACCCTGCTGGAACGCGGTCAACTGCGCGACCGTGTAATCGGCCCATTGCCCCGACAGACGCGGGTACTGGACCGGGAGTCCCTGCCCGGTCGGCCCGTGGCAGCTCGCACAGGCGGGCACGCCCTTCTCGGCGAGGCCGCCGCGGTAGATCTTCTGGCCGATCGGCACGGTCGCCGCATCGCGCGCGGTGCCGAGCTTCGTGGTCTGCGACCCGTAGTACGCGGCGACGTTGCGCATGTCGTCCGCGCTCAACGCACTCGCGAAGCCGACCATCACCGCGTTCGTACGCACCGGCCCCTTCGCGCCCGGCTGCGTCTTGAAGTCGTTCAACTGCTTGACCAGATATTCGGGATGCTGGCCGGCAAGCTTCGGGAAACTGCCCGATGCGCTATTGCCGTCGGCGCCGTGACACGACGCGCAGACTTGCCCGGCAATCGCCTTGCCACGGTCGAGATCCGGTTTTGCCGCATCCGCCGCGTTTGCCTCTGCTACGAAACCTACGAACCCTGCTGCAACCTGAAGCACCATCAGAGACTTGCACAGTCGATTCATTCGCACACCCTGTTTCGTCTTGTGGGAATTTGAGGTTCTGCAAAAAACGACGGCGTTCAGTCTACCGCAGAAGCCGCATAAAAGCGCGAGGCAGGCGCCCGGTGGCCTTCGGTAAAACCGCCGTATTGTACAATATCGTGTTGAAAGCCCCTGCGCCTATCGGGGCTACCCCGCCTCCACCAAGCGGCTCGCGCCGCCCGTCCTTCCGGTTCCCATGGCCTTTCTGCTCCATCAAGCCCGCTTCTACACGACCGTCAACCATCTGCGCGACCTGCCGCCGACGGTGCAGCCGGAAATCGCGTTCGCGGGCCGCTCGAATGCCGGCAAGTCGACGGCGATCAACGTGCTGTGCAACCAGAAGCGGCTGGCCTTCGCGTCGAAGACGCCCGGCCGCACGCAGCATATCAACTACTTCTCCGTCGGCCCGGCCGACGAGCCCGTCGCGAACATCGTCGACCTGCCCGGCTACGGCTACGCGGAAGTGCCGGGCGCCGCAAAGGCGCACTGGGAAATGCTGCTGTCGTCCTATCTCGCGACCCGCTCGCAGCTCTGCGGCCTGATCCTGATGATGGATTCGCGCCGTCCGCTGACCGACCTCGATCGCCGCATGATCGAGTGGTTCACGCCGACCGGCAAGCCGATCCACACGCTGCTGACGAAGTGCGACAAATTGACGCGGCAGGAAAGCATCAATGCGCTACGGACCACACAAAAGGGGCTCGATGCGTATCGCGACCAGGGCGTCCAGGGCAAGCTGACAGTCCAGCTGTTCTCCGCATTGAAGCGCACGGGGCTCGACGAGGCACATGAGTTGATCGAGAGCTGGGTGCGGCCGTCCGTCGCCGACGAAGAAATCGCGCCTGTAGCACAATGATCGGGCAACGCGCGGCCGGGATCGGCGGCGCGCACCTGACGGCGCCTGCGGATTCGGCCGGCTCATAAAAAAACCCGCCGTTTAACGGCGGGTCAAACAGCCTAATCGAAAAACGACAGGCACCCGCTCAGGGAGGAGAAGCGGGGAGCAACACGCAACGCGTGCCGCTCGATCGCTATCATATACCAACGCTCCCAAAAATCACCTAAGGGTTCCGTAAGGTCCTTACCGCCCTGATTTCTGTCCAATCGCCATGAGCTTCCATCCGCTTCATCGTCCGCGCCGGATGCGCCGCGACGACTTCTCCCGCCGCCTGATGCGCGAAAACCGCCTGACCACCGACGACCTGATCTATCCAGTGTTCGTCGTCGAAGGCACCAACGAACGGCAGCCGGTGCCGTCGATGCCCGGCGTCGAGCGCGTGTCCGTCGATCTGCTGATGCATGTCGCCGAGCAATGCGTCGAACTCGGCGTGCCCGTGCTGTCGCTGTTCCCCGCCATCGAGCCGTCGCTTAAGACGCCTGACGGCCGTGAGGCAGCCAATCCGGAAGGCCTGATCCCGCGCGCGGTACGCGAGCTGAAGAAGCGCTTCCCCGAGCTCGGCGTGCTGACCGACGTCGCGCTCGATCCGTACACGAGCCACGGCCAGGACGGCGTGCTCGACGAGAACGGCTACGTGATCAACGACGACACAATCGAGATCCTGGTCGATCAGGCGCGTGCGCAGGCTGAAGCCGGCGTCGACATCGTCGCGCCGTCCGACATGATGGACGGCCGCATCGGCGCGGTTCGCGAAATGCTGGAAAGCGACGGCCACATCCATACGCGCATCATGGCGTATTCGGCCAAGTTCGCGTCGGCGTTCTACGGCCCGTTCCGCGACGCGGTCGGCTCGGCGTCCAACCTGGGCAAGGGCAACAAGATGACCTACCAGATGGATCCGGCGAACAGCGACGAAGCGCTGCGCGAAGTGCGCCTCGACATCGACGAAGGCGCCGACATGGTGATGGTCAAGCCCGGCATGCCGTATCTCGACATCGTGCGCCGCGTGAAGGACGAGTTCCGCTTCCCGACCTACGTGTACCAGGTAAGCGGCGAATACGCGATGCTGAAGGCCGCCGCGATGAACGGCTGGCTCGACCACGACAAGGTCGTGCTCGAATCGCTGCTCGCGTTCAAGCGGGCGGGTGCCGACGGCGTGCTCACGTACTTCGCGCTCGACGCCGCGCGTCTGCTGAAAGCGCAACGCTGATCGCGCACCGGCAGGCAGAAAGAAAAACGGCGGGACACCTCGGTGTTCCGCCGTTTTTTTGTTGGTCGCCGATCGAGGCCGCCTGTCGGCGCCGAGTCGTCAGCTCATGCTGCGGGAGCACCCCGTTTCGCCGCCGGCACGCGCCCGGCGCGCATCGTCATACCGTCGGGACAGCGGCCCGGTCGAGACTGCGCAGGAACGTCTCGGCCGCCTGATAACCGACCACGCGCCCGATCTCGTTGCCGTTGCGATCGAAGAAGATGATCCCCGGCGGGCCGAACAGGTTGAAGCGCTTGAGCAGCGCCTGGTCGTCCGGGTTGTTCGCGGTGACGTCCGCGCGCACGAGATGGAGCTTCGCGAGCCGCGCCTGCACGCGCGCGTCGGTAAACGTCAGATGCTCCATCTCCTTGCAGCTCACGCACCAGTCGGCGTAGAAGTCGAGCATCACGGGCTGGCCCGACGTCTTCAACAGCGCGTCGAGCTCGCCACTGGAGCGCACCGATGCGAACGCGGGGCCATCCTGCGCGGCCGCGCCAGCCGCCGCAGTGCCGCCCAACGCTACCGTGCGCGCCGCAAGCACGGCCAGCGGCTTGACCGGATCGGTCGATCCGGCGGCCAGGCCGACGAGCAGCGTCGCCGCCCAGATCGCGAGTGCGGCGCCCACACCGCGGCCGAGGCGGCGCCAGATCGACGCGGCGGCGGCATTCGGCGTGAACAGGCCGAGGGCCGCGGCGGCGATAAGCAACCACAGCGCGGCAAGCACCATCTTCAGCCCGCCCGCCAGCACCGGCCACACGATCCACAGCGCGGCCGCGAGCAGCACGATGCCGAAGAACACCTTCACGCCATCCATCCATGCGCCCGCGCGCGGCAGCACCGTCCCGGCGCCGATGCCGACGACGAGCAGCGGCACGCCGAGCCCCAGCCCCATCGCGAACAGCGCCGCGCCACCAAGCAGCGCATTGCCGGTGTGCGCGATGAACGCGAGTACCGCGAACAGCGGTGCCGTCATGCAGGCGCCGACCACCAGCGCCGACAATGCGCCCATCGCCGCGACCGCAATGAAGTGGCCACCCTGGCGTGCGCTCGATGCCTCGGACGCGCCGTTCTGCCAGCGCGCGGGCAGCGCGATGTCCTTGCCCGAAATCAGCGACACCGCGAACGCGGCCAGCAGCACGCCGAACGCGCCGAGCACCCACGGGTTCTGCAGCCACGCGCCGAGGCTTTGGCCGACCAGTGCCGCGGCGATGCCGAGCGCCGTGTAGACCAGCGCCATGCCGACCACATAGGTCAGCGACAGCGCGAAGCCGCGCGCATGCGTCGCGCGCGTGCCCTGGCCGATGATGATCGCGGACACGATCGGAATCATCGGGTACGAACACGGCAAGAGGCTCAGCACGACGCCCGCGACGAAGTACAGTGCGACGATCGTGAAGAAGCCCTGCCCTTCGAGCAGCGACTGCGCGAAATCGGCACTCGTGACCTTGTCGAACCAGCTGCCCGCGGCAGCCGTTTCACCGGACGGCGACGCGGCGCCGAGCGCGGCGCCATCGACCTTCACCACGTGCTCGGCCGGCGGATAGCAGATCCCCTCGTCCGCGCACCCCTGCGACGTCACCGCGAGCTCGAATGGCCCCGACGCCTGCTTGACGGGCACATGCACGACGACTTCGTCGCGATAGGTCTCGACGTTCTTCTGGAACGTCTGGTCGAACTTCACGTGGCCGGCCGGGAATAGCGGCTCGCCGAGCGTCGCCTGCCCGCCCTTCACCGCGAACGCGAACCGCTCGCGGTACAGGTAATAGCCGTCGGCAACCTTAAAGTGAACGTCCACCTGTCCCGGCGATTCGCTCGCACTGAACTTGAACGCGACCGACGGATCGAGAAAATCGTCGGCCGCGCGCGCGGCCGAAAGCCCGCCCAGCACGAGCACGAACGACAACAGGACTGCAAGGAACCGCAGCGCGCGCACGCGCACGGGAAGCGCCATACCGTTAAACATGAAATAGACGTTAAGTTTCGCTGGTCACCCATTGACCGTACGCGGCCGAAGCCGTCGACTGCCAGGAGACGATTTCGGGCGTCTCGTAAGGATGATGCGCGAGAATAAATCGCTCCAGTTCGAGCGCCCGCACGGGGCTCGTCTTGAACAGCAACTGGATCTCGTCGGCCGTTTCGACCTTGCCCTGCCAGTGATAGCGCGACTTGATCGCGCCGAGCTCCGACACGCACGCGGCAAGCCGCGCATCGAGCGCGCCGTCGGAGAGCGCCGCGGCCGTCGCCGCATCGGGCACCGTCGTCAGCATCAGCACCACTATCATCCGCGCCCTCCTGGCTGGTCTACCGGCTTCTGCCGACACGGGTCGCCCCGCTGGAAACACGCCGGCTGCCCCGTATCGTAGCGCAGCCCGCGCAACGCTGCCGGCGCCGGCCTGCGACAATCGATCGCAGCCGGCGCCTCAAAAACAAAAAGGGCCAAGCTATTGCTCGGCCCCTTTCAGATACTGCTGCGTACCGGAAGCTTATTCAGCTTCTTGCACGTTTTCCGTTTCGTCGACTTCCGGACGATCGAGCAGCTCGACCAGTGCCATCGGTGCGTTGTCACCGACGCGGAAGCCGAACTTCAGCACGCGCAGGTAGCCGCCCGGACGGTTCGCGAAACGCGGACCGAGCACGTCGAACAGCTTCGCCACCGAGTCACGATCGCGCAGGCGGTTGAACGCCAGGCGACGGTTTGCCAGCGACGGCTTCTTGCCGAGCGTGATCAGCGGCTCGACGACTTTACGGAGTTCCTTCGCCTTCGGCAGCGTCGTCTTGATGACTTCGTGCTCGATCAGCGAGTTGGACATGTTACGGAGCATAGCCAGACGGTGGCTGCTCGTGCGGTTCAGTTTCCGCAGACCATGACGATGGCGCATTTCAGTTTCCTTGATTCAAAGTTTTGATCCAGCTCTTCTATCGCACCTCGAAGGGTGCACGGGCCGGTAGCGAAAAAAGCAAGATGCGGATTTTAAAGGAAAATCCGCATCTTTGCCAACTACAGCTACAACCGGGCTTACTTGTCGAGACCAGCCGGCGGCCAGTTCTCGAGCTTCATGCCCAGCGTGAGACCGCGCGAAGCGAGCACTTCCTTGATCTCGTTGAGCGACTTGCGACCGAGGTTCGGCGTCTTCAGCAGCTCGTTTTCCGTGCGCTGGATCAGGTCGCCGATGTAGTAGATGTTCTCGGCCTTCAGGCAGTTCGCCGAACGAACCGTCAGCTCGAGATCGTCCACCGGACGCAGCAGGATCGGATCGATCTGCGGTGCACGCGACGGTGCCTCGGCAGCCGTTTCCGTGCCTTCCAGCGCCGCGAACACGGACAGCTGGTCGACCAGGATGCGGGCCGATTGACGGATCGCTTCTTCCGGCGTGATCACGCCGCTCGTCTCGATGTTCATCACGAGCTTGTCGAGGTCGGTACGCTGCTCGACACGTGCGCTTTCGACAGCGTAGCTCACGCGGCGAACCGGCGAGAACGAAGCGTCGAGCACGATGCGGCCGATGATCTTGGCCGTATCTTCGCCGTAGCGACGAACGTTGCCGGGCACATAACCGCGACCCTTCTCGATCTTGATCTGAACGTCGAGCTTGCCGCCCTTCGACAGATGCGCGATCACGTGATTCGGGTTGATGACTTCGCAATCGTGAGCCAGCTCGATATCGCCGGCCGTGACAACGCCTTCACCTTCCTTGCGCAGCGTAACCGTCACTTCGTCGCGGTTATGCAGCTTGAACACCACGCCCTTCAGGTTCAGCAGCAGGTTGACGACGTCCTCTTGCACGCCATCAAGCGTCGAGTACTCGTGCACCACGCCGGCGATCGTGACTTCGGTCGGCGCATAGCCGACCATCGACGACAGCAGCACGCGGCGAAGCGCATTGCCCAAGGTATGGCCGTAACCGCGTTCGAACGGTTCCATGACCACCCTCGCGTGGTTCTCGCCAAGCGATTCCACGGCGATGATCTTGGGTTTCAGCAAACTGGTTTGCATGGGCTTTCCTTTTCAATACCCTCGGCTCGTTACACCGATAAGGCTGACCGGTAACAACCAGAAAATAAACAGCCGAGGCCCCTCCTTGCGCAACGCAATCGGGGTACCTCGGCCGTCAATCGGATTAACGCGAATACAATTCGACGATCAGGCTTTCGTTGATGTCGCCTGCGATGTCAACGCGTTCCGGCATTTGCTTGAACGTGCCTTCGAACTTCTTCGCATCGACTGCAACCCAGCTCGGCATGCCGCCTTGCTCGGCCAGCGACAGCGATTCGACGATACGCGCTTGCTTCTTCGCCTTTTCGCGGATCGCGACGACGTCACCCGCCTTCACTTGCTGCGACGGGACGTTCGCGACGACGCCGTTCACGGTGATCGACTTGTGGCTCACCAGCTGACGCGCTTCAGCGCGGGTCGAGCCGAAGCCCATGCGATACACGACGTTGTCGAGGCGCGACTCGAGCAGTTGCAGCAGGTTTTCACCCGTGTTGCCCTTGCGGCGGTCGGCTTCGGCGAAGTAGCGGCGGAACTGACGCTCCAGCACGCCGTAAATGCGCTTGACCTTCTGCTTTTCGCGCAGCTGCGTACCGTAGTCGGACGTACGAGCGCCCGAGGTACGGCCGTGCTGACCCGGCTTGCTGTCGAGCTTGCACTTGTCGGCGAGCGAGCGGCGCGCGCTCTTCAGGAACAGGTCGGTGCCTTCACGGCGGGACAGCTTGGCTTTGGGGCCGATATAACGTGCCACTTTGCATTCCTTTATCAATCAGTCACGCGAACCGAAATCCGCGCTAGTCCGCTCCCTTTGGGGCGAACGGTGGGCTTAGTCAATCAAAAAAGCACAGCCCGTCGACGCTACGCGGCGACAGGCAATGCGCTAGCACGAACGTGCCAGCACATTCTTAGATACGACGACGCTTCGGCGGGCGGCAGCCGTTGTGCGGAATCGGGGTGACGTCCGAAATCGCGGTGATCTTGATGCCGAGGCCGTGCAGTGCGCGCACTGCCGACTCGCGACCCGGGCCCGGGCCCTTGATCCGCACTTCCAGATTCTTCACGCCGTATTCCATCGCGACGCGACCTGCCGACTCGGCTGCGACCTGAGCAGCGAACGGCGTCGATTTGCGCGAGCCCTTGAAGCCCTGGCCGCCCGACGTCGCCCATGCCAGTGCGTTGCCTTGGCGATCGGTGATCGTGATGATCGTGTTGTTGAACGACGCGTGAACGTGAACCACGCCTTCAGCGACGTTCTTCTTAACCTTCTTGCGTACGCGTTGCGCCGCGGTGTTCGAAGCCTTAGCCATTACGTTTTCCTGTAACTGTCAGTTCCGCTTACTTCTTCAGCGCTTGCGCTGCACGACGCGGACCCTTGCGAGTACGTGCGTTCGTACGCGTACGCTGACCGCGCATCGGCAGGCCCTTGCGATGACGGACGCCACGGTAGCAACCGAGGTCCATCAGGCGCTTGATGTTCATCGTCACTTCACGGCGCAGATCGCCTTCGACGACAAACTTGCCCACTTCTTCACGCAGCTTTTCGAGATCTGCGTCGGTCAGGTCCTTGACCTTCTTCGAGAATTCCACGCCAGCTGCCGCGCAGATGCTGCGCGAGCGCGTGCGGCCGACACCGAAGATTGCCGTCAGGCCAATCTCGGTATGCTGGTGATTCGGGATGTTAACCCCTGCGATACGAGCCATTGTTTTTCCTCAAACAAAAAGCGCAAACAAACGCGCGGTCAGCCTTGGCGCTGCTTGTGGCGCGGATCCGAGCTGCAGATCACGCGAACGACGCCTTTGCGCTTGATGATCTTGCAATTGCGGCAAATGCGCTTAACCGATGCCATCACTTTCATGATAATACCCTTTTTTCAAATCACTTCGCCCGGAACACGATCCGCGCACGAGACAGATCGTAAGGCGTCAACTCAACCGTCACCTTGTCGCCCGGGAGGATGCGGATGTAGTGCATCCGCATCTTTCCGGAAATATGCCCCAATACGACATGGCCGTTTTCCAGCTTCACACGGAAGGTCGCATTCGGGAGGTTTTCGATCACCTCACCCTGCATCTGGATTACATCGTCTTTGGCCATAGTCCTATTTAACGCATCGGGATGTTGCCGCCCTTGAAGTTCGCCTTCTTGAGCAGTGACTCATACTGTTGCGACATAACGTACGACTGCACCTGCGCCATAAAGTCCATCGTGACGACGACAATGATCAGCAGCGACGTTCCACCAAAATAAAACGGCACGTTCCAGCGCAGCACCAGGAATTCCGGCAGCAGACACACGAAGACGATGTAGATCGCACCGGCCAGCGTCAGACGCGTGAGGATGCGGTCGATATATCGTGCGGTCTGATCGCCCGGACGAATGCCCGGAACAAACGCGCCGCTCTTCTTCAGGTTGTCTGCGGTCTCCCTGCTGTTGAACACCAGTGCGGTGTAGAAGAAGCAGAAAAACACGATTGCCAGCGTGTACAGCAGCACATAGACCGGCTGGCCCGGCTTCAGCGCTTCCGCAACGTTATGCAACGTATTGGAAATCCAGCTTCCCGTCGGCTGACCGGTACTGAACCAGCCGAGAATCGTTGCCGGGAACAGGATGATCGACGATGCGAAGATCGGCGGAATCACGCCCGACATGTTCAGCTTCAGCGGCAGGTGCGACGACTGCCCGCCGTAGATCTTGTTACCGACCTGGCGCTTCGCGTAGTTCACGAGGATCTTGCGCTGACCGCGTTCGATGAACACGACCAGGTAAGTCACCGCGGCAATCAGAACGACGATGATGATCGCCGAAATGATGCTCATCGAACCCGTACGCACCAGCTCGAACAACCCACCGACGGCATTCGGGAACCCTGCTGCGATCCCGCCGAAGATGATGATCGAGATACCGTTGCCCAGACCACGCTCGGTAATCTGCTCGCCGAGCCACATCAGGAACATCGTGCCAGTAACCAGCGTCACGACCGTCGTCAGTCGGAACAGCATGCCGGGATCGGTGACGAGGCCCGGCTGGTTTTCCAGCGCAGCCGCGATACCGAATGCCTGGAAGGTCGCGAGCACCACGGTGAAATACCGCGTGTACTGCGTGATCTTCCGTTGCCCTGCCTGCCCTTCCTTCTTCAGCGCCTCGAGCTGCGGCGAGACGATCGCCAGCAACTGCATGATGATCGACGCCGAAATATACGGCATGATCCCCAGCGCAAAGATCGTGAAGCGGGAAAGTGCGCCACCCGAGAACATGTTGAACATGCCCAGGATGCCACCCGCCTGGCTCTGGAACAGCTTAGCCAGTTGATCCGGATCGATGCCCGGCACGGGAATGTGCGCGCCGATGCGATAGACGATCAGCGCCAGGAGCAGGAACATCGCTCGCCGACGCAGATCGCCGAATTTCGCCGTGCTTCGACCGGGTTTTGCAAGACTCGGGCTGTTAGCCAAGTACCTTCTCCGATGAATGCAAGTGACGACGCGCTACGCGTGTCACTCGGCGAACGAACCGCCAGCCGCTTCGATCGCAGCGCGCGCACCCTTGGTGGCACCGAGACCCTTCACGACGATCTTGCGCTTCAGTTCGCCCGTCGCGATGATCTTTGCGCTCTTCGTCAGCTCGCCGACCAGGCCGGCTTGCTTCAGTGCGAGCAGATCGATCTCATCGACCGGCAGCTTCTCGAGGTCGCTCAGGCGCACTTCACCGACGAATTCCTTCGTCAGCGACGTGAAGCCGCGCTTCGGCAGACGACGTTGCAGCGGCATCTGACCGCCTTCGAAACCGACTTTGTGGAAGCCGCCCGAACGCGATTTCTGACCCTTGTGACCACGGCCAGCCGTCTTGCCGAGGCCCGAACCGATGCCACGGCCGACGCGACGCTTGGCGTGCTTGGCGCCAGCTGCCGGCTTCAGGTTATTCAATTCCATATCAACTCCTTGATCCGTAGGGCCGCTTACGCGATGACCTTAACGAGGTACGAGACCTTGTTGATCATGCCGCGGACCGCCGGCGTGTCCTGCAGCTCGCTAACCGAGTTGAGTCGGCGCAGGCCCAGGCCACGCACGGTCGCGCGGTGCGATTCGCGGGTCCCGATCAGGCTCTTAACGAGCTGAACCTTGACAGTTTTTTCAGACATGGTGACCACCCGGGCTTAGCCCAAAATATCTTCGACGGACTTGCCGCGCTTCGCCGCGATGTCTGCCGGGGTGGACTGCTTACGCAGGCCGTCCAGCGTGGCGCGAACGAGGTTGTACGGGTTCGTCGAACCGTGGCTCTTCGCCACAACGTTCTGAACGCCCATCACGTCGAACACTGCGCGCATCGGGCCGCCGGCGATCACGCCCGTACCTGCCTTCGCCGGAGCGAGGAGGACGGCCGAAGCGCCGTGCTTGCCGTGCACTTCGTGCTGCAGCGTGCCGTTCTTGAGCGGCACCTTGAACATGTTGCGGCGAGCTTGTTCCATTGCCTTCTGGACAGCGACCGGCACTTCCTTCGCCTTGCCCTTGCCCATGCCGATGCGGCCATCGCCGTCGCCAACCACGGTCAGTGCGGCGAAGCCGAGAATACGGCCACCCTTCACGACCTTGGTCACGCGGTTGACCGAAATCATCTTTTCACGAAGGCCGTCGTCGCGTTCGTCAGCCTGAACTTTCGCTTGCATCTTTGCCATGACGAATTCCTTCCTTAGAACTTGAGCCCAGCTTCGCGAGCTGCCTCAGCCAGCGCCTTGACGCGGCCATGGTAGCGGAAGCCCGAGCGGTCGAAGGCGACGGATTCGATGCCGGCGGCCTTTGCCTTCTCGGCAATACGCTTGCCGATCAGCGTCGCAGCATTAACGTTGCCGCCCTTGCCCGACTTGTCGGCGAGCTCTGCGCGCACTTCTGCCTCGAGCGTCGACGCACTGGCGAGCACCTTGGTGCCGCAGGGCGAGAACACTTGAGCGTAGATATGCGTGTTCGTGCGATGCACGGCGAGACGCGCGACCTGCAGCTCAGCGATCTTGATACGCGTCTGGCGAGCGCGGCGCAGGCGAGATTGAGTCTTATCCATGATTGCGCACCCTTACTTCTTCTTCGTTTCTTTGAGGATCACAACCTCGTCGGAATAGCGCACGCCCTTGCCCTTGTAGGGCTCCGGCGGACGGTAACCGCGGACTTCCGCAGCCACTTGACCGACTTGTTGCTTGTTGATCCCCTTGATCACGATTTCGGTTTGCGTCGGGGTTTCAGCCTTGACGCCTTCCGGCATCTGGTGCACCACCGGGTGCGAGAAACCCAGCGACAGGTTCAGCTTGTCGCCTTGCGCTTGTGCACGGTAACCGACGCCAACCAGCGTCAGCTTGCGCTCGAAACCCTTGGTCACGCCGTGCACGGCATTCGCGATGATCGCGCGCATCGTGCCCGACAGTGCATTTGCTTCGCGGCTTTCGTCGACCGGCGACAGATTCAGCGTGCCGTCGTTGTTCGCCACGTTCACGAGCGGATTGATCGCTTGCGTGATGGTGCCCAGCGGGCCCTTGACGGTGATTGCGCCGTCGGCCAGCTTGACTTCCGCGCCTTGCAGCGCGATCGGGCTCTTACCTACTCGAGACATGTTTCTCTCTCCTCGGCTTTAAGCGACGTAGCAGATGACTTCGCCGCCGACGCCGGTAGCGCGCGCCTTGCGGTCGGTCATCACGCCCTTGGGCGTCGACACGATTGCCACGCCGAGGCCATTCATGACCTGCGGAATGTCGTTACGGCCGCGGTAGACGCGCAGGCCAGGCTTCGACACGCGCTCGAGGCGTTCGATGACCGGACGGCCAGCGTAGTACTTCAGCGCGATATTCAGTTCAGCCTTTGCGCCTTCGCTCTTCACCGCGAAATCGTCGATATAACCTTCGTCCTTCAGGACTTGCGCGATTGCAACCTTGACCTTCGACGAGGGCATCGCGACCGATACCTTCTCGACCATCTGCGCGTTGCGGATGCGAGTCAGCATATCGGCGATAGGATCACTCATGCTCATTTACGTTTCTCCTATTACCAGCTCGCCTTGGTCAGGCCAGGAATCTCGCCACGGAATGCGATTTCACGAATCTTGTTACGCGCGAGGCCGAATTTACGGAACGTGCCACGCGGACGGCCCGTGATCGCGCAGCGGTTACGCTGGCGGGTCGGGTTTGCGTTGCGGGGCAGTTGCTGCAGCTCCAGGCGTGCTTCGTAGCGCTCTTCTTCCGACTTGCTTTGGTCTTCGACGATCGCCTTCAGCGCTTCGCGCTTTGCTGCGAACTTCGCGACCAGGCGGGCGCGCTTCTTTTCACGTTCGATCAGTGCCAGTTTAGCCACGGTAACCTCAGTTTCTGAACGGGAACTTGAAGCTGGCGAGCAGAGCCTTTGCTTCGTCGTCGGTCTTCGCAGTCGTCGTGATGCTGATGTTCAGCCCACGCAGTGCGTCGATCTTGTCGTAATCGATTTCGGGGAAAATGATCTGCTCTTTCACACCGATGTTGTAGTTGCCACGGCCATCGAAAGCACGACCCGACACACCACGGAAGTCACGCACGCGGGGCAGGGCGACGGTCACGAAGCGATCGAGGAATTCGTACATTGCCTGGCCGCGCAGCGTCACCATCGCGCCGATCGGGTAGCCCTGACGAATCTTGAAACCTGCGATTGCCTTGCGTGCCTTCGTCACGACCGGCTTCTGACCAGCGATCTTCGTGAGGTCGCCAACGGCGTTCTCGATGATCTTCTTGTCAGCGATCGCTTCGCCAAGACCCATGTTCAGCGTGATCTTGGTGATGCGCGGCACTTCCATGACCGACTTGTAACCGAACTTCTCGATCAGGCCGGGCACAACCTTTTCTTTGTAAAACTCTTGAAAACGAGCCATTTTTTACTCCGCTGCGTCAGGCGCTCAGTACGGCACCGGTCGTCTTCAGGAAGCGAACTTTCTTGCCTTCCTCGACCTTGATGCCAACACGCGACGCCTTGCCATTCGCGTCGACCAGTGCGACGTTCGAAATATGCAGGGGCATCGTCTTCGCTTCCACGCCGCCCGTCGTACCCTTCATCGGGTTCGGCTTCACATGCTTCTTGACGAGGTTGATACCTTCAACCGTCACATGTTCAGCACCGACAGCCAGCACGACGCCGCGCTTGCCCTTGTCCTTGCCGGTGACGACGATCACTTCGTCACCCTTGCGAATCTTGTTCATCGCGACTCCTTACAGCACTTCCGGCGCAAGCGAAACGATCTTCATGAATCGTTCGCTACGCAGCTCACGCGTCACCGGCCCGAAGATACGGGTGCCGATCGGCTCGAGCTTGTTATTCAAAAGCACAGCGGCGTTGCCGTCGAACTTGATCAGCGAGCCGTCTTGACGGCGAACGCCCTTGGCGGTGCGAACCACCACGGCATTGTAAATTTCGCCTTTCTTCACGCGCCCGCGCGGCGTTGCCTCTTTGACGGTCACCTTGATGATGTCGCCAATGCCGGCATAACGACGCTTCGAGCCGCCGAGCACCTTGATGCACATGACTTCACGTGCACCCGTGTTGTCGGCTACTTCGAGCCGAGATTCGGTCTGGATCATGGTTTGTCTTTCCCAACTTAATCCGGATGCACCACCATGATGCATTCGGTCAGTCTTGGTCCCGTCAGCCAATCGGCTGCTTGGGTTGGAACAGCAGCGACGGCAAACGAAACCCGCCATCGCAATTCGGTGAATCTTTCAGACAGGCTGGCGCCAGTCCGCTTCCCCCACCAACTTCGCCCGCGACGGGGCTCCCATAAAGAGGGAAGACCAGGATTATAACAAATAATCCTGGTCACGCAAGCAAAAACTTTGCGATTTCAAGCACTTCGTGGAGAAGTGCCTGTTGCTGCCTACTGCACTGCCCGCTTAGATGACGCGAGCTGCTTCGACGAGGCGCGACACTGCCCAGGCCTTCGTCTTCGAAACAGGACGAGTTTCCTGGATTTCGACGAGATCGCCTTCGTTGCAGGTGTTCGCTTCATCGTGCGCGTGGTACTTCTTCGAACGCACGACATACTTGCCGTAGATCGGGTGCTTGACGCGGTGCTCGATCAGCACGGTGACGGTCTTGTCCATCTTGTTGCTGACGACCCGACCGACCAGCGTCCGCTTCAGCGAGGTTTTCACGCTATCGTTCATTTCTGGTTCGCCTTCTGAGTCATGACGGTCCGCACACGTGCGATGTCGCGACGAACCTTCTTCAGCTGGCTCGTGTTAGTGAGCTGCTGGGTCGCGAGTTGCATGCGCAGGCCGAATTGCGCCTTCAGCAGGTCCGCCAGCTCCTTGTTGAGCGCGGCCTGGTCTTTCTGGAGAAGTTCGGAAGCCTTCATATTTTCTCCTTAGGCGCCGAGCTGGCGCACGATGAACGCCGTCTTCAGCGGCAGCTTGGCTGCAGCCAGACGGAACGCTTCGCGTGCCAGTTCTTCGGTGACGCCGTCCATTTCATAGAGCATCTTGCCCGGCTGAATCTCGGCGACGTAGTACTCAGGGTTACCCTTACCGTTACCCATACGCACTTCGGCCGGCTTCTGCGAAATCGGCTTGTCCGGGAAGATCCGGATCCAGATGCGGCCGCCACGCTTGATGTGACGCGTCATTGCACGACGCGCCGCTTCAATTTGACGCGCGGTCAAACGGCCGCGACCGATCGCCTTCAGGCCGAAATCACCGAACGACACTGCGTTGCCGCGCGTCGCCTTGCCGGTGTTACGACCCTTCTGCTCTTTGCGATACTTCCTGCGTTTCGGTTGCAGCATCGTTATTCTCCAGTCTTGCCGTCTTCGGGCTTGCCGGCGCCACGGCGCGGTGCGCCACGACGAGCACCCGGAGCGCCGCCTTCGCCGTCACGGCGCGGACGACGATCGCCCGGGCGCGCATTGCGACGCGGACGCTTGTCTTCGGCTACTTCTTCCACCACCGGCGCGTCGTTGCGGCCGAGCGTGTCGCCCTTGTACACCCACACCTTGACGCCGATGATCCCGTAGGTCGTCTTCGCTTCCGAAGTCGCGTAGTCGATGTCGGCACGCAGCGTGTGAAGCGGAACGCGACCTTCGCGATACCACTCCGTACGTGCGATTTCGATACCGTTCAGACGGCCTGCGCTCATGATCTTGATGCCCTGGGCACCCAGACGCATCGCGTTCTGCATCGCACGCTTCATCGCGCGGCGGAACATGATCCGGCGCTCGAGCTGTTGCGTGATCGAGTCAGCGATCAGTTGCGCATCGGTTTCCGGCTTGCGGATCTCTTCGATGTTGACGTGAACCGGCACGCCCATGCGGCGTTGCAGTTCCGTCTTCAGCTGTTCGATATCCTCGCCCTTCTTGCCGATGACCACGCCCGGACGCGAGCTGTAAATCGTGATGCGCGCGTTCTTTGCCGGACGCTCGATGACAACCCGACCGACCGAAGCGTTCTTCAGCTTCTTCTTCAGGTACTCACGAACACCGATGTCTTCCTGAAGCATCGCCGCGAAATTGTTGTTGTTCGCGTACCAACGCGAAGCCCAATTGCGGCTGACAGCCAGGCGGAAGCCAGTCGGATGAATTTTCTGTCCCATCGTATGGCTCCTTAATTCCCGACCGTCACAGTGATGTGACAGGATTGCTTCTCGATGCGGTTACCGCGGCCCTTGGCGCGCGCGGTGAAACGCTTGAGCGATGCAGCCTTATCGACGTAGATGCTCTTGATCTTGAGCTCGTCGATATCGGCGCCTTCGTTGTGCTCCGCATTCGCGATTGCCGACAGCACAACCTTCTTCACGATGCCAGCCGCCTTCTTCGGCGAGAACGTCAGAACGTTCAGCGCCTTGTCGACCGGCAAACCGCGGATCTGGTCAGCCACAAGGCGCGTTTTTTGCGCCGAGATGCGGGCACCGCGATGAATTGCTTTCACTTCCATCTTGATTGCCCCTTATTTCTTGGCCTTCTTGTCGGCTGCGTGACCCTTGAACGTACGGGTCAGTGCGAACTCGCCAAGCTTGTGGCCGACCATGTTTTCCGAGATGTACACCGGAACGTGTTGACGGCCGTTGTGAACAGCGATCGTCAGGCCGATGAAATCCGGCAGAATCGTCGAGCGACGCGACCAGGTCTTGATCGGCTTTTTGTCGCGCGAAGCTGCAGCCGCCTCAACTTTCTTCAGCAAATGGGCGTCGCAGAACGGACCTTTTTTAACAGAACGTGCCATTGCCTACTCCTTAACGCTTGTGACGGCGCTGGACGATCATCGTCGTCGTGCGCTTGTTGCTGCGGGTGCGATAACCCTTAGCCGGCGTACCCCACGGGCTCACCGGGTCGCGACCTGCAGCCGTCTTGCCCTCACCACCACCGTGCGGGTGATCAACCGGGTTCATCGCAACGCCACGCACCGTCGGGCGGATACCGCGCCAGCGGTTCGCGCCAGCCTTGCCGATTTGGCGCAGGCTATGCTCTTCGTTGCCGACTTCACCGATCGTTGCACGGCACTCGATGTGCACGCGACGGATTTCGCCCGAACGCAGACGAACCTGCGCGTAGACGCCTTCACGTGCCAGCAGCATGGCCGACGTGCCAGCCGAACGCGCCATTTGCGCGCCCTTGCCCGGCAGCATCTCGATGCAGTGGATCGTCGTACCGACCGGAATGTTGCGGATCGGCAGCGTGTTGCCTGCACGGATCGGCGCTTCCGAACCCGACATCAGCTGTTGGCCGACGGTCAGGCCCTTCGGGGCGATGATGTAGCGACGCTCGCCGTCTGCGTAGAGCACCAGCGCGATGTTCGCGCTACGGTTCGGGTCGTACTCGAGACGCTCGACCTTTGCCGGGATGCCATCCTTCGTGCGACGGAAATCGACGATACGATAGTGCTGCTTGTGACCACCGCCCTTGTGGCGCGTGGTGATGCGGCCGTTGTTGTTACGGCCGGCGGTCGAGCTCTGCGAGTCGAGCAGTGCCGCGAACGGCTTGCCCTGGTGCAGATTCTTGTTGACCACCTTGACCATCGCGCGGCGACCCGGCGAAGTCGGCTTAACTTTAACGATTGCCATGATTACTTGGCCTCCGCTTCAAAGTTGATTTCCTGGCCGGGCTTCAGGCAAACGTACGCCTTCTTCACGTCCTTGCGGCGGCCCATCGAACGGCCAAAGCGTTTCTGCTTGCCCTTCTGAACCAGCACGTTGACGGAGTCAACCTCAACCTTGAACAGCAGCTCGACAGCCGCCTTCACTTCCTGCTTCGTGGCATCCGGCGCGACTTCGAACACGACTTGCTCGTTCTTGTCGGCAACCAGCGTCGCCTTTTCCGAGATCACCGGTGCGAGCAGGACCTGCATCAAACGATGATCGTTCTTGCGAATCTCGCTCATGACAGCAACTCCTCGATCTGGGCGACCGCAGCCTTCGTGACCAGGACTTTCTTGAAGTAGATCAGCGACAGCGGGTCAGCGTAGCGCGGCTCGACAATTGCCACGTGCGGCAGGTTGCGCGAAGCCAGGTACAGGTTTTCGTCGACCGTGTCGGTAATGATCAGCACGGAGTCGAGACCCATGGTCTTGAATTTTTCGGCCAGCAGCTTGGTCTTCGGCGCTTCGAGGATGATGTCCTCGACAACCGACAGACGGCCTTCACGGGCCAGCTGCGAGAAGATCGAGCAGAGACCTGCGCGATGCATCTTCTTGTTGACCTTGTGCGAGAAGTTTTCTTCCGGCGAGTTCGGGAAGATACGACCACCGCCACGCCACAACGGGCTCGACGACATACCGGCACGAGCGCGGCCCGTACCCTTCTGACGCCACGGCTTCTTGGTGGTGTGCTTGACCTGCTCGCGGTCCTTCTGCGCGCGGTTACCCTGGCGAGCATTCGCCTGGTAAGCGACGACGACCTGGTGGATCAGCGCTTCGTTGTAGTCACGACCGAACACGACGTCCGATGCGTTGACCACTGCACCTTCCTGACCATTTTCGTTCAGGAGCTTGAGTTCCATTATTTCGCCCCCTTGGTCTTGACGGCCGGCGTGACAAAAACCTTGCCACCCTTCGCGCCCGGAATCGCACCCTTGACGAGCAGCAGCTTGCGCTCTGCGTCGATACGAGCGATTTCGAGGTTCTGCACCGTCACCGTCACATCACCCATGTGACCCGTCATGCGTTTACCCGGGAACACGCGACCCGGATCCTGCGCCATACCGATCGAGCCCGGCACGTTGTGCGAGCGCGAGTTACCGTGCGTGGCACGGCCGGAGGAGAAGTTGTAACGCTTGATCGTACCGGCGTAGCCCTTACCGATCGACACGCCTTGCACGTCGACCTTCTGGCCCACTTCGAAAAGATCTGCACCGACCACGGCGCCATTCGACAGCTCGGCTGCCTTGGCCGCGTCAATGCGGAATTCCTTGAGGATTTCACCGGCTTCGACACCGGCTTTGGCGAGATGACCTGCCAGCGGCTTCGTCACGCGCGATGCGCGGCGGGAGCCGAATGCAACCTGCACGGCCGTGTAGCCGTCGGTTTCAACAGTCTTGATCTGCGTCACGCGGTTGTCCGACACGTCCAGCACGGTGACGGGAATCGAATCCCCTTCCGCCGTGAAGATACGGGTCATGCCAACCTTGCGACCTACGAGTCCAAGGCTCATCATTTTCTCCATTCCCGACTGCGATTGGTCGGGGCTGATTTACAAAATGCCGGGCACGCAAGGCCCAACTTTTTTACGCGAATACGCGAAAAGCCAAGCAGTATAGCCCGATTCTTCGTTTTCCGCAAGCAATCAAAGACTTAGCGCCGCCCGGCGAGCCGATCGGCGCTGGAAGCCTTACTGCAGCTTGATTTCCACGTCGACGCCAGCCGGCAGATCGAGCTTCATCAGCGCGTCAACCGTCTTGTCGGTCGGATCGACGATGTCCATCAGGCGCTGGTGGGTGCGGATTTCGAGCTGATCGCGCGACGTCTTGTTGACGTGCGGCGAACGCAGGATGTCAAAACGCTGAATGCGCGTCGGCAGCGGCACCGGGCCACGGACGATTGCGCCAGTCCGCTTCGCGGTATCGACGATCTCGGCTGCCGATTGATCGATCAGACGATAGTCGAAAGCCTTCAGGCGAATGCGGATTTTTTGTTGCTGCATGACGATTCCTTGAAAAGAGCGAGGCGATGTTGCATCGCCGAACACCAAAAGAACGTGAAACGTGAGGCCTGCGGGGAGCGAGGCATCAGGTTCCGGACAGTACTTCCACTGCTAAGCCCGCGATTCTACACGAAATTCTGCAGTGGTGGTGCGGGTTTATCGATCCACGCAACAGGCGCCGGAAAAACAAAACCGGGTGCCAGCGCAAGCTGGACACCCGGTTTCGACGGCACGACCGCATGCCGCGGAATCGCGGACCCCATCGGGATCCGCGGATCGTCGATATTACTCGATGACCTTGGCGACGACGCCGGCGCCGACCGTACGGCCGCCTTCGCGGATTGCGAAGCGCAGACCTTCTTCCATCGCGATCGGAGCAATCAGCTTCACCGTGATCGACACGTTGTCGCCCGGCATCACCATTTCCTTGTCCTTCGGCAGCTCGATCGAGCCCGTCACGTCCGTCGTACGGAAGTAGAACTGCGGACGGTAGTTGTTGAAGAACGGCGTGTGACGGCCGCCTTCGTCCTTGCTCAGCACGTACACTTCAGCCGTGAAGTGCGTGTGCGGCGTGATCGAACCCGGCTTCGCCAGAACCTGGCCACGCTCCACGTCTTCACGCTTCGTGCCGCGCAGCAGGATACCAACGTTGTCGCCTGCTTGACCTTGGTCCAGCAGCTTGCGGAACATTTCAACGCCCGTGCAGGTCGTCTTCACCGTCGGCTTGATACCGACGATTTCGATTTCTTCGCCGACCTTCACGACGCCGCGCTCGATACGACCCGTCACCACCGTGCCACGGCCCGAGATCGAGAACACGTCTTCCACCGGCATCAGGAACGCGCCGTCAACTGCACGCTCCGGCGTCGGGATGTACGTGTCCAGCGCATCGGCCAGGCTCATGATCGCCACTTCGCCCAGCTCGCCCGTGTCGCCTTCCAGCGCCAGCTTTGCCGAACCCTTCACGATCGGCGTGTCGTCGCCCGGGAAGTCGTACTTCGACAGGAGTTCGCGAACTTCCATCTCGACCAGCTCGAGCAGTTCAGCGTCGTCCACCATGTCGCACTTGTTCAGGAACACGATGATGTACGGAACGCCAACCTGACGCGCCAGCAGGATGTGCTCACGCGTTTGCGGCATCGGGCCGTCTGCTGCCGAGCAAACCAGGATCGCGCCGTCCATCTGTGCCGCGCCCGTGATCATGTTCTTCACATAGTCAGCGTGGCCCGGGCAGTCGACGTGTGCGTAGTGGCGGTTAGCCGTTTCGTACTCGACGTGTGCCGTGTTGATCGTGATGCCGCGCGCCTTTTCTTCCGGTGCCGCGTCGATCTGGTCGTATGCCTTCGCTTCGCCGCCGAACTTCTTCGTCAGCACCGTCGTGATCGCTGCCGTCAGCGTCGTCTTGCCGTGGTCAACGTGACCAATCGTACCAACGTTCACGTGCGGCTTGGTCCGCTCGAATTTACCTTTTGCCATGATTCTCTTCTTTCAAAAATAATCGATTGTGATAGCGAATTACTTCGACTTCGCGCTGATGATCGCTTCCGCAACGTTCTTCGGAGCTTCAGCGTAGTGCTTGAACTCCATCGTGTACGTTGCGCGACCTTGCGTCAGCGAACGCAGCGACGTGGAGTAGCCGAACATTTCCGACAACGGCACTTCGGCGCGCACGATCTTGCCGCCGCCAACCATGTCATCCATGCCCTGGATGATGCCGCGGCGACCCGACAGGTCACCCATCACGTTACCCATGAAGTCTTCCGGCGTTTCCACTTCCACGGCCATCATCGGCTCGAGCAGAACCGGATCAGCGCGGCGCATTGCTTCCTTGAACGCCATCGAACCGGCCATGCGGAACGCATTTTCGTTCGAGTCGACGTCGTGGTACGAACCGAACGTCAGCGTGACCTTCACGTCGACAACCGGGAAGCCTGCCAGCACGCCGCTCTTCAGCGTTTCCTGGATACCCTTGTCAACCGACGGAATGTATTCGCGCGGAATCACGCCGCCCTTGATCGCGTCGATGAACTCGTAGCCCTTGCCCAGTTCGCTGCGCTCGAGCGTAATGACTGCGTGACCATACTGACCACGGCCGCCCGACTGCTTGACGAACTTGCCTTCGACGTCCGCGGCCGACTTGCGAATGGTTTCGCGGTATGCCACCTGCGGCTTGCCGACGGTCGCTTCCACGCCGAATTCACGCTTCATCCGGTCGACGAGAATTTCGAGGTGGAGCTCGCCCATGCCCGAAATGATCGTTTGACCCGATTCTTCGTCGGTCTGCACGCGGAACGACGGATCTTCCTGAGCAAGACGGTTGAGCGCCAGGCCCATCTTTTCCTGGTCAGCCTTCGTCTTCGGCTCGACTGCCTGCGAAATCACCGGCTCCGGGAAAATCATGCGCTCGAGCACGATCGGATGTGCCGGATCGCACAGCGTGTCGCCCGTGGTCGCTTCCTTCAGGCCGACCGCAGCAGCGATGTCGCCTGCGCGAACTTCCTTGATTTCTTCGCGCTGGTTCGCGTGCATCTGCAGAATACGGCCGAGACGTTCCTTCTTGTCCTTGGTCGCATTGAGCAGCGTGTCACCCGAATTGACGACGCCCGAGTAGACGCGGAAGAAGATCAGCTGGCCGACGAACGGGTCGGTCATGATCTTGAACGCGAGTGCCGCGAACTTCTCGTCGTCGGCAGCACGGCGCTCCGTCTTCTCGCCGTTTTCGAGTTCGCCCGTAACCGGCGGAATATCGACCGGCGACGGCAGGAAATCGATCACGGCGTCGAGCATACGCTGCACGCCCTTGTTCTTGAACGCGGTACCGCACAGCATCGGCTGGATTTCGCACGCGATCGTACGGTCACGCAGACCCTTCACGATCTCGGCTTCCGACAGCTCGCCTGCTTCCAGGTACTTGTTCATCAGGTCTTCGTTCGACTCTGCAGCCGCCTCGACCATCTTTTCGCGCCATTCGTTGCACGTGTCGGCGAGTTCCGCCGGGATGTCCACGTAGTCGAACTTGGTGCCTTGCGACGCCTCGTCCCAAATGATCGCCTTCATCTTGATCAGGTCGACGACGCCCTTGAAGCCTTCTTCCGCGCCGATCGGCACCACGACCGGAACCGGGTTTGCCTTCAGGCGCAGACGGAGCTGGTCATAGACCTTGAAGAAGTTCGCGCCGGTACGGTCCATCTTGTTGACGAACGCGAGACGCGGCACCTTGTACTTGTTCGCCTGGCGCCACACCGTTTCCGACTGCGGCTGCACGCCGCCCACTGCGCAGTACACCATGCACGCGCCGTCGAGCACGCGCATCGAACGTTCCACTTCGATCGTGAAGTCGACGTGGCCCGGGGTGTCGATGATGTTGATGCGGTGTTCCGGATAGTTGCCGCCCATGCCCTTCCAGAAGGCCGTGGTAGCAGCGGACGTGATCGTGATGCCACGCTCCTGTTCCTGCTCCATCCAGTCCATCGTGGCTGCGCCGTCGTGGACTTCACCGATCTTGTGGTTCACACCGGTGTAAAACAGAATGCGCTCGGTCGTCGTCGTTTTGCCGGCGTCGATGTGAGCGCTAATACCGATATTGCGGTAGCGCTCGATAGGAGTCTTGCGAGCCACTTTGATCCTCTACTGGGATGGCGCGACGCAGCCCTGCTGCATCGCGCTTCAACACAAACGGGCGAGGCGCCTGAAAAGCGCACCCGCCCGGAATTTATTTCCGAAAAAGCCCAGCCAGGCGCTTAGAAACGGAAATGCGAGAACGCGCGGTTGGCTTCTGCCATGCGGTGAACTTCGTCGCGCTTCTTCATCGCGCCGCCACGGCCTTCGGCCGCTTCGGAGAGTTCACCTGCCAGGCGCAGAGCCATCGACTTCTCGCTGCGCTTCTTCGCAGCCTCACGCAGCCAGCGCATCGCCAATGCCATACGACGCGACGGGCGCACTTCGACCGGAACTTGATAGTTGGCACCACCAACGCGACGGCTCTTCACTTCGACCACCGGCTTCACGTTGTTGAGCGCAACCGTGAACACTTCCAGCGGGTCCTTGCCACCCTTGGTCTGGATCTGTTCGAATGCGCCATAAACGATGCGCTCTGCGACCGACTTCTTGCCGGACAGCATCAGCATGTTCATGAACTTGGCTACATCAACGTTGCCGAACTTCGGATCCGGCAACACTTCCCGCTTGGGGACTTCGCGACGACGCGGCATGATTCTTCCTTTACTTGTTCAGTTGGAGCTGGATCCAGCCCCGCGGCCACCAACAAACCCGATCACATCTTCAAGACTAACCAGCTTGGCCGGGTGACCACTTACTCGACAGCACCGGCAATCCGGCACTCCCGCCTCGACCGCCCTACGGCGATCCTTGATCAAAAACTGCTTACTTCGCAGCCTTTGCACGCTTCGCGCCGTACTTCGAGCGCGCTTGCTTACGATCCTTGACACCCTGGGTATCCAGCGAGCCGCGAACCATGTGGTAACGCACACCCGGCAAGTCCTTCACACGGCCGCCACGGATCAGCACAACCGAGTGTTCCTGCAGGTTGTGGCCTTCACCGCCGATGTACGAAATCACTTCGAAGCCGTTCGTCAGACGAACCTTGGCGACCTTACGGAGTGCCGAGTTCGGCTTCTTCGGCGTCGTCGTGTACACACGGGTGCACACGCCGCGACGCTGGGGGCAGTCCTGCAAGGCCGGGCTCTTGCTCTTCGTCGTTTCCGACTGACGGCCTTTGCGAACCAGTTGGTTGATGGTTGGCATTGTTTATTCCTGAAATTGAACAAAATCCGCGCATCGATTTCGGGCAAAGCGAGAATCGACGCACAGTTGACTTCCGGGCCGGCGAAACGGACGCGAACCTTGGAACGCGACCTGCCCCACCGAATACCGGAACCCAGCATAATATTCCGGAAATACCAACCAAGTCAACGGCTTGCGTGATTTACCGGACAGCCGCGTGGTTTACCGGAAGGGTCGGAACACCTGTGTCAGGCCGATTCGACGACGTCGATGATCTCGTCGCCGAAGCGTTCGAGCTTGCGCACGCCCATGCCGGGGATATGGCGCAGGTCGTCGATCGACTCCGGCGCGTTGCGCGCGATTTCCGCGAGCGTCGCGTCGTGGAAGATCACGTAGGCCGGCACGCCGTCCGTCTTCGCGGTTTCCGCACGCCACGCGCGCAGCGCGTCCCACCGTGCGCGCTCCCGCGTGCCCATGCCGGCCGTCGGATCGACGCGCGTGCCGCTGCGGCTCGACGACTGGCGCGTGCGTTGCGGCTTCACGTAGCGGCGCAGCGTGACCTTTTCCTCGTTCTTCAGCACGGGCTTCGCGGCCTCGGTCAGCACGAGCGCGCCGAAGCCGCCGTGATCGACGGCCAGGTAGCCGTACGCGACCAGCTGCCGGAAAATCGCGCGCCATTCGGGTTCCGACAGCGACGCGCCGATCCCGAACGTCGTGAGCTGGTCGTGGCCGCGCTGCAACACTTTCTCGGTACGCCCGCCGCGCAGGATCTCGATCAGATGGCTGGAGCCGAAATTGAAGCCGCTCGCGCGCTGCGCGCGGAACACGCACGACAGCGCCATCTGCGCCTCGCGCGTTGCGTCCCACGAATCGGGCGGCTCGAGGCACGTATCGCAGTTGCCGCACGGCCGGCTCTCTTCGCCGAAGTAGTTCAGCAGCCGCACGCGGCGGCACGAGATCGTCTCGCACAGCCCGAGCAGCGCGTCGAGCTTCGATGTCTGAACGCGCTTGTGGGCGTCGTCCGCATCGGACTCCTCGATCATCTTGCGTTGCTGGACGACGTCGCCGAGGCCATACGCCATCCACGCATTCGCCGGCATCCCGTCGCGGCCCGCGCGGCCCGTTTCCTGGTAGTAGCCTTCGACGCTCTTCGGCAGGTCCAGGTGAGCGACGAAGCGCACGTCGGGTTTGTCGATGCCCATGCCGAATGCGATCGTCGCGCACATCACGACACCTTCCTCGCGCTGGAACATTTCCTGGTGCTTCTGCCGCACCTCGAACTCCATGCCCGCGTGATAAGGCAGCGCGCGCACGCCCTGCGCCTTCAGCCACTCGGCCGTTTCCTCGACCTTGCGGCGCGACAGGCAATAGACGACGCCTGCATCCGTCGTGCCGTCGGCGTTCGTGTGTTCGGCGCGGATGAAGTCGAGCAGTTGCGAACGCGCGTTGTCCTTTTCGACGATCCGGTAGCGGATGTTCGGGCGATCGAAGCTCGATATGAACACGCGCGCGTCGTCGAGCGCGAGACGATGGATGATCTCGTCGCGCGTGATCTCGTCGGCCGTGGCGGTCAGCGCGATGCGCGGCACCGACGGGAATCGCTCGTGCAGCACCGACAGCTGGATGTATTCCGGGCGGAAATCGTGCCCCCATTGCGACACGCAGTGCGCTTCGTCGATCGCGAACAGGCCGATCTTCGCGCGTTCGAGCAACTCGAGGAACCGCCCCGTCATCAGCCGTTCCGGCGCGACGTACAGCAGGTCGATCTCGCCTTCGCGCAGCGCGCGCTCGGTCGCCGCGGCTTCGGCGCCCGACAGCGTCGAATTCAGGTACGCCGCGCGCACGCCGACTTCACGCAGCGCGGCGACCTGATCCTGCATCAGCGCGATCAGCGGCGACACGACGATGCCGGCGCCCTGCCCGGTCTCGCGGCGCAGCAGCGCCGGAATCTGGTAGCACAGCGACTTGCCGCCGCCGGTGGGCATCAGCACGAGACAATCGCCGCCGCTGGCGACGTGTTCGACGATCTCGCCCTGCTGGCCGCGAAATGCGGAATAACCAAAAACTTCGTCGAGAATTTCGAGGGCGCGGGACATGAATGAGAACGAGGACGGCAGAACGATGACCGCAAGTTTAACAACCCGCTCGCACGACGCGTGGCGAATCGTGCAATGTTGGCCAATCGGACAGGGTTCGTTCGCGTGCATGACCCGCCTGCAGCGGCCGCAGCCAGCGTTGCGCAGGCGCGTCATGCACGTGAACGACGGATAAAAAAAGGTTCATCGCGGAATTCCGGGGAACGCGGCGCGGATCTTGAGGAAGAAGTATTCCTCGTCGCGGTACCCGTAAGCCCTGCGCTTGATGACCTTGATAGTGTTGTTGATGCCTTCAACAACGCTGGTATTGAGCGGATGGCGGCAGCGAGTCACGATTCCATGCCAATACCCCTGCAAGCGCTGGGCGAACTTTTGCAGGGCGGCAATCCCGCTTTGCTGGGCCTGTTCGAACCATTGCCCCCAGGCTTTTTCCGCCCAGGCTGGCTTTCGGTAGAACCAGAGCCGCTTGAGTTCGTCGCGCAGCACATAGACGCATAGCAGCGATTGATTGGCGGCCAGCAGTTCCTTCAGGTGTACCGCCTGTTCTGGTTTCAAGTTATGGCGGTTGCGCAGCAACAGCCAGCGGCTGGACTTCAGAACCTTCCGCGCTGGTTTGTCATCTCGCAGTTGGTTGGCCTGATCCACCCGAACTCGGTCGATCACTTCGCGCCCGTACTTGGCCACGACGTGGTACAGATCGAAGACGATTTCCGCCTGCGGGCACTGTTCCTTGATCTCCAGCTCGTAGGCCGTGGTCATGTCGATCGCAACTGCTTCGATACGCTCGGCCACGCCTTCAGGGAGTTGTTCGAAGAAGGCTCGCGCCGTTTCGCGCGAACGTCCTGGCCCGACCCAGAGCACCTGCCGGCCGATCGGATCAACCACCACCGTGGCGTAGCGATGGCCTTTGTGCAGCGCGAACTCGTCCATCGCCAGATAGCGGATCGTCGACCAGTCCGGCTCGGCCACGCGTGCTCGCAGGCGCATCTTGTCGATCGATTTGACCGTGTGCCAGCCCAGATCGTAGAAGCCCGCCACCGCTTGTACGCTGGCCGCTTGCAGCAACTTCTCGCAAGCCTTGGCGAACCGCTCCGTCACTCGCTGGTAGCGGCCCAGCCACGCCAGCTTCTCCAGTCGCGGGCCGCCGCAGTGTTCGCACCAGACCCGGCGACGGGGAACGTGCAGCACCACCCGATATTCGAACAGCGGCAGATCGCGCACTCGACGAACCACCGTCTCATGGATTTGCTGGCAGCGTGCACCGCATTGCTCGCAGTACATGACCTTGCTGACCGGCCTCAGATATAGCGACAGCGTGCGCTCTTCTCCTTGCGGCCATTCCACCCGTTCCAACCGATAGCCGGTCCAGCAGCCCAGCGCCTGAAGTGCCTTTCGATCGAGCAATTGCTTCCTCCGACATCCTTAAAATCATGTGTCAGATTATGCAATCGCTCGAAAACGCTCCACGGTTTCCTACGATGAACCAAAAAAAAACCGCCCGGCAGAACCGGGCGGTTTCGATGACAGCGAGGCGAGGCGGCTCGCGCCGCCCGCGCTTACTCGGCTGCCGGGTGCTGTTGCGGCTCTTCGGCTGCCGGCGCGCTCGGCGTGCCGAAGTCGAATGCTTCTTCCGCTGCGATCTGGTCGAAACGCTCGCGATCCGACGATTCCTTCGCCTTGCGTGCCTTGTGGAACGCGAGACCCGTACCGGCCGGAATCAGACGGCCGACGATCACGTTTTCCTTCAGGCCACGCAGATCGTCGCGCTTGCCCATGATCGCCGCTTCGGTCAGCACGCGGGTCGTTTCCTGGAACGATGCCGCGGAGATGAACGAGTCGGTCGACAGCGATGCCTTCGTGATACCGAGCAGCACGTTGTCGTACGAAGCCGGACGCTTGTCCTCGGCGATCATGCGATCGTTCTCGTCCAGCATGTCGGAACGCTCGACCTGTTCGCCCGGGATGAAGCGCGTATCGCCGTTGTCGGTGATCTGCACACGACGCAGCATCTGGCGAACGATCACCTCGATGTGCTTGTCGTTGATCTTCACGCCCTGCAGACGGTACACGTCCTGCACTTCGTCGACGATGTAGCGCGACAGCGCCTCGATACCCTGCAGACGCAGGATGTCGTGCGGATCGGCCGGACCGTCCACGATCATTTCGCCCTTGTTGACGACCTGAGCATCGTGGACCAGCACCTGCTTTTCCTTCGCGATCAGGAACTCGTGCTGGTTGCCCTCGAGATCCGTGATGACGAGACGCTGCTTGCCCTTCGTGTCCTTACCGAACGACGTCGTGCCGGTGACTTCCGCCAGAATGCCGGCATCCTTCGGCGAACGCGCTTCGAACAGTTCCGCCACCCGCGGCAGACCGCCGGTAATGTCACGCGTCTTCTGCGCTTCGGTCGGGATACGTGCGAGCACTTCACCGACCTGCACCTGCTGGCCATCCTTCACGGTGATCAGTGCGCCGACCTGGAAGCCGATCTGCACTGCGTGCTCCGTGCCCGGAATCTTGACTTCGTCGCCGTTGGCGTCGAGCAGCTTCACCTGCGGACGCACGCTCTTCGAAGCCTGCGAACCGCGACGCTTCACGTCGATCACGACCAGCGTCGACAGGCCGGTCACGTCGTCGATCTGCTTCGCGACCGTCACGCCTTCCTCGACGTTCTCGAACTTCACCGTACCACCGTACTCGGTGATGATCGGGCGCGTCAGCGGATCCCACGTGGCGAGCTGCGTGCCGGCCTTGATGGTTGCGCCGTCGAGCTGCAGCAGCGTCGCGCCGTACGGCACTTTGTGACGCTCGCGCTCGCGACCGAAGTCGTCGGTGATCATCGCTTCGCCCGAACGGGAAATGACGATCTGCTCGCCCTTCGCGTTCGTGACGTAGCGCATCGTGGCCGTGAAGCGCACGATACCGTTGCTCTTCGCTTCAACCGAAGAAGCCACTGCCGCACGCGATGCCGCACCACCGATGTGGAACGTACGCATCGTCAGCTGCGTGCCCGGTTCACCGATCGACTGTGCCGCGATCACGCCGACTGCTTCGCCGACGTTCACGAGCGAGCCGCGGCCGAGGTCACGGCCGTAGCAGGCTGCGCACAGGCCGTAACGCGTTTCGCAGGTCAGCGGCGTGCGCACGCGCACTTCGTCGATGCCGAGGCGTTCGATTTCCTCGACCGCCGTTTCGTCGAGCAGCGTGCCCGATTCGTACAGCGTTTCCTGCGTTTCCGGGTTCACGACGTCCGCGACCGCGACGCGGCCGAGGATACGGTCGCGCAGCGCTTCGACGACTTCACCGCCTTCGACCAACGCCTTCATCGCGACGCCGTTCGACGTGCCGCAATCGTCTTCCACCACGACCAGATCCTGCGTGACGTCGACGAGACGACGCGTCAGGTAACCCGAGTTCGCGGTCTTCAGTGCCGTATCAGCCAGACCCTTACGTGCACCGTGGGTCGAGATGAAGTACTGCAACACGTTCAGGCCTTCGCGGAAGTTCGCGGTAATCGGCGTCTCGATAATCGAGCCGTCCGGCTTCGCCATCAGGCCACGCATACCGGCCAGCTGACGAATCTGCACCGCCGAACCCCGGGCGCCCGAGTCGGCCATCATGTAGATCGAGTTGAACGACTCCTGGCGCGTCTCGTTGCCGTCGCGGTCCGTCACCGGCTCCGTCGACAGCTGCTCCATCATCGCCTTGCCGACCGCTTCCGACGTCGCCGACCAGATGTCGACCACGTTGTTGTAGCGTTCCTGCGCGGTGACGAGACCCGACATGTACTGGCGGTCGTATTCCTTCACCTTCTTCGCGGCGTCACCGACGATCGTTTCCTTCTGCGGCGGCACGAGCATGTCGTCCACGCAGATCGAAATGCCGGCGCGCGTCGCGAGACGGAAACCCGACTGCATCAGCTGATCGGCGAACACCACCGTCGCGCGCAGACCGCACTTGCGGAACGCCGTGTTGATCAGGCGCGAGATTTCCTTCTTCTTCAGCGGCTTGTTCAGCACCGAGAACGGCAGGCCGTGCGGCAGGATCTCCGACAGGATCGCGCGGCCGACGGTCGTCGCGTACAGCGAGATCTTCGGCACGAATTCCGGCGCGCCTTCCGACGTGTCTTCGTTGCGGACCATTTCGGTGATCCGCACGTTGACGCGCGATGCGAGCTCGACTTCCTTGTTCTCGTACGCGCGGATCGCTTCCGACACGCCCGTGAACGACAGGCCTTCGCCCTTGCCGTTGATCGCTTCGCGGGTCGCGTAGTACAGACCCAGCACGATATCCTGCGACGGCACGATCGACGGATCGCCGTTGGCCGGGAACAGCACGTTGTTCGACGCAAGCATCAGCGTGCGCGCTTCCATCTGCGCTTCGAGCGACAGCGGCACGTGAACGGCCATCTGGTCACCGTCGAAGTCGGCGTTGAACGCCGCGCAGACGAGCGGGTGCAGCTGAATTGCCTTGCCTTCGATCAGCACGGGCTCGAACGCCTGGATACCGAGACGGTGCAGCGTCGGCGCACGGTTCAGCATCACCGGGTGCTCGCGGATCACCTCTTCGAGGATGTCCCACACCACCGGCGTCTGGTTCTCGACTTCCTTCTTCGCAGCCTTGATGGTCGTCGCGACGCCCATCACTTCCAGCTTGTTGAAGATGAACGGCTTGAACAGCTCGAGCGCCATCAGCTTCGGCAGACCGCACTGGTGCAGCTTCAGCGTCGGGCCGACCACGATGACCGAACGGCCCGAGTAGTCGACGCGCTTGCCCAGCAGGTTCTGACGGAAACGACCGCCCTTGCCCTTGATCATGTCGGCGAGCGACTTCAGCGGACGCTTGTTCGCGCCCGTCATCGCCTTGCCGCGACGACCGTTGTCGAGCAGCGAGTCGACGGCTTCCTGCAGCATCCGCTTTTCGTTGCGGACGATGATTTCAGGTGCCTTCAGCTCGAGCAGACGCTTCAACCGGTTGTTACGGTTGATCACGCGGCGATACAGGTCGTTCAGGTCCGACGTCGCGAAACGGCCGCCGTCCAGCGGCACGAGCGGACGCAGTTCCGGCGGCAGCACCGGCAGCACTTCGAGGATCATCCACTCGGGCTTGATGCCCGAGCGCTGGAATGCCTCGAGGACCTTCAGGCGCTTCGCGTACTTCTTGATCTTCGCTTCCGAGCCGGTGTTCTTCAGCTCGGTGCGCAGCGTCTCGACCTGTTCGTCGATGTTGATCGCGCGCAGCAGTTCACGCACGCCTTCCGCGCCCATCTCGGCACGGAATTCGTCGCCGTATTCCTCGACCTTGTTGTAGTAATCCTCTTCGGTCATGATCTGCCGCGCCTTCAGCGGCGTCATGCCCGGTTCGATCACCACGTATGCTTCGAAGTACAGCACGCGTTCGATGTCGCGCAGCGTCATGTCGAGCACCATGCCCAGACGCGACGGCAGCGACTTCAGGAACCAGATGTGCGCGACCGGCGAGGCCAGTTCGATATGGCCCATGCGTTCGCGACGCACCTTCGCCAGCGTCACTTCGACGCCGCACTTCTCGCAGATCACGCCGCGGTGCTTCAGACGCTTGTACTTGCCGCACAGGCACTCGTAGTCCTTGATCGGCCCGAAGATCTTCGCGCAGAAGAGACCATCGCGTTCCGGCTTGAACGTACGGTAGTTGATGGTCTCCGGCTTCTTCACTTCGCCGAACGACCACGAACGGATCTTGTCAGGCGAAGCCAGACCGATCTTGATCGCGTCGAAAACTTCTTCCTGTTGGACTTGCTTGAATAGATCGAGCAGAGCTTTCATTGCTTTCTCTCCGTAGTCCGATTAATTGCGGTCGAGATCGATGTCGATACCGAGCGAGCGGATTTCCTTCACGAGCACGTTGAAGGATTCCGGCATGCCTGCATCGATGACGTGATCACCCTTGACCAGGTTCTCATAGACCTTGGTCCGGCCGTTCACGTCGTCCGACTTCACCGTCAGCATTTCCTGCAGCACGTAGGACGCGCCGTACGCTTCGAGTGCCCACACTTCCATTTCACCGAAACGCTGGCCACCGAACTGTGCCTTGCCGCCCAGCGGCTGCTGCGTGACGAGCGAGTACGGGCCCGTCGAACGCGCGTGCATCTTGTCGTCGACCAAGTGGTGCAGCTTCAGGTAGTGCATGTAGCCAAGCGTCACGCGACGTTCGAACATTTCACCCGTGCGGCCGTCGTACAGACGGACCTGGTTCTTCGACGGGTTCATGCCGAGCTGTTCCGCGATGTCGTCCGGGAAGGCCAGATTGAGCATCTTGCCCATTTCTTCCTCGGTCGCACCGTCGAACACCGGCGTTGCGAACGGCACGCCTTCGCGCAGGTTCCGCGCGAGTTCGAGGATCTCGTCGTCGGTGAAGCTTTCCAGATCTTCCTGGCGGCCCGACTCGTTGTAGATCTTCGTCAGGAACACGCGCATTTCCTCGATCTTCGCCTGACGCTGCAGCATTTCGCCGATACGCCAGCCGAGACCCTTCGCGGCCCAACCGAGGTGCACTTCCAGAACCTGACCCACGTTCATCCGCGACGGCACGCCGAGCGGGTTCAGCACGACGTCTGCCGGACGGCCGTCGGCCATGTACGGCATGTCTTCGATCGGGACGATCTTCGACACGACACCCTTGTTACCGTGACGGCCTGCCATCTTGTCGCCAGGCTGCAGACGGCGCTTCACCGCGAGGTACACCTTGACCATCTTCAGCACGCCCGGCGGCAGTTCGTCGCCTTGCGTGAGCTTCTTGCGCTTCTCTTCGAACGCGAGGTCGAACTGGTGACGCTTTTCTTCGATCGAGTTCTTGATCGCTTCGAGCTGCGCCGCTGCCTCGTCGTCCGCCAGGCGGATGTCGAACCAGTGGTAGTGGTCGAGGTCTTCCAGGTAAGCCTGGTCGATCTTCGTGCCCTTCGCGAGCTTCTTCGGACCGCCGTTCGCGACCTTGCCCACGAGCATGCGCGCGAGACGCTGGAACGCGTCGCCTTCCACGATGCGCAGCTGGTCGTTCAGGTCGAGACGGTAGCGCTTCAGTTCATCGTCGATGATCTGTTGCGCACGCTTGTCGCGCTGGATGCCTTCACGCGTGAACACCTGGACGTCGATCACGGTACCGCTCATGCCCGACGGCACGCGCAGCGACGTGTCCTTCACGTCCGATGCCTTCTCGCCGAAGATCGCGCGCAGCAGCTTCTCTTCCGGCGTTAGCTGGGTCTCGCCCTTCGGCGTGACCTTGCCGACCATCACGTCGCCCGCTTCGACCTCCGCACCGATGTACACGATGCCCGATTCGTCGAGACGGCCGAGCTGGACTTCCGCCAGGTTCGAGATGTCGCGCGTGATTTCTTCCGGCCCGAGCTTCGTGTCGCGTGCAACGACGTTCAGCTCTTCGATGTGGATCGACGTGTAGCGATCGTCGGCCACGACCTTCTCCGAGATCAGGATCGAATCCTCGAAGTTGTAGCCGTTCCACGGCATGAACGCGATCAGCATGTTCTGGCCGAGCGCGAGCTCACCCAGGTCCGTCGAGGCGCCGTCGGCCAGCACGTCGCCGCGCGAAACCTTGTCGCCCATCTTCACGATCGGACGCTGGTTGATGTTCGTGTTCTGGTTCGAACGCGTGTACTTGATCAGGTTGTAGATGTCGACACCGACTTCACCTGCGACCGCTTCGTCGTCGTTCACGCGAATCACGATACGGCCTGCGTCGACATAGTCGACGACGCCGCCGCGGAACGCCTGAACCGTCGTGCCCGAGTCGACCGCACAAGTGCGCTCGATGCCCGTACCGACGACCGGCTTTTCCGGACGCAGACACGGCACGGCCTGACGTTGCATGTTCGAGCCCATCAGTGCACGGTTCGCATCGTCGTGCTCGAGGAACGGGATCAGCGAGGCTGCGACCGACACGATCTGCGACGGCGCCACGTCCATGTACTGGATACGGTCCGGCGTGACCATCATCGTTTCGCCGGCTTCACGCGACGACACGAGTTCGTCGATCAGCTGGCCGTTCTCGTCGATCGCGGCGTTCGCCTGCGCGATCATGTAGCGGCCTTCCTCGATCGCCGACAGGTAGTCGATCTGGTCGGTCACCTTGCTGTCCACGACCTTGCGGTACGGCGTCTCGAGGAAGCCGTACTCGTTCAGGTGCGCATACAGTGCGAGCGAGTTGATCAGGCCGATGTTCGGACCTTCCGGCGTTTCGATCGGGCACACGCGGCCATAGTGGGTCGGGTGCACGTCACGGACTTCAAAGCCTGCGCGCTCGCGCGTCAGACCGCCCGGGCCCAGTGCGGAAACACGGCGCTTGTGCGTGATTTCCGACAGCGGGTTGGTCTGGTCCATGAACTGCGAAAGCTGCGACGAACCGAAGAACTCGCGAATCGCCGACGAAATCGGCTTCGAGTTGATCAGGTCGTGCGGCATCAGGTTTTCGCTTTCGGCCTGGCCGAGGCGTTCCTTGACCGCGCGCTCGACACGCACGAGACCTGCGCGGAACTGGTTTTCCGCCAGTTCGCCGACGCAACGCACGCGACGGTTGCCGAGGTGGTCGATATCGTCCACTTCGCCCTTGCCGTTGCGCAGCTCGACGAGGATCTTGATCGTCGCGAGGATGTCGTCGTCCTGCAGCGTCATCGGGCCGGTGATCTCGTCACGGCTGACGCGGCGGTTGAACTTCATGCGGCCGACCTTCGACAGGTCGTACGCTTCTTCGCTGTAGAACAGACGGTTGAACAGTGCCTCGACCGCTTCTTCGGTCGGCGGCTCGCCCGGACGCATCATGCGGTAGATCGCGATGCGCGCTGCGGTGCGGTCGGTCGTTTCGTCGACACGCAGCGTCGACGAGATGTACGGGCCCTGGTCCAGATCGTTCGTGTAGAGCGTCTGGATGTCCTTGATGCCCGCTTCGCGCAGCTTCTCGAGCACGCTTTCCGTGACTTCGTCGTTCGCGCTCGCGATCACTTCGCCGGTATCGCCGTCGACGACGTTCTTCGCCAGCACGCGGCCGAGCAGATAGTCTTCCGGCACCGAGATGAACTTGGTCTTCGCGGCTTCGAGGTCGCGAATGTGCTTCGCGTTGATCCGCTTGTCCTTCTGGACGATGACCTTGCCGTCGCGATCCGTGATGTCGAAACGCGCGACTTCACCGCGCAGGCGCTCGGGCACGAACTCGAGTTGCGCGCCTTCGTCCATCAGCGTGAAGTTGTCGAAAACGAAGAAGTTCGCGAGGATCTGTTCCGGCGTGAGGCCGATGGCCTTCAGCAGGATCGTGACCGGCATCTTGCGGCGACGGTCGACGCGGAAGTACAGGATGTCCTTCGGATCGAATTCGAAGTCGAGCCACGAGCCGCGGTACGGAATGATCCGTGCCGAGAACAGCAGCTTGCCCGAGCTGTGCGTCTTGCCCTTGTCGTGTTCGAAGAACACGCCCGGCGAACGGTGCAGCTGCGAGACGATGACACGCTCGGTGCCGTTGATGACGAACGAGCCCGTCGGCGTCATGAGCGGAATTTCGCCCATGTACACTTCCTGCTCCTTCACTTCCTTGACGACCGGCTTGTTCGGCGATTCCTTGTCGAGGATGACAAGGCGGACCTTCGCGCGCAGCGCGGAGCAGTACGTCAGGCCACGCTGCTGGCATTCCTTGATGTTGAATGCCGGCGAGGACAGCGCATAGCTCACGAACTCGAGGCGCGCGAAACCGTTGTGCGAAACAATGGGAAATACCGATGTGAAGGCGGCCTGCAAACCTTCAGGCTTGCGTTGCGTCGCCAGCACATCGGCTTGCAGAAACGTGCTGAATGATTCAAGCTGGGTAGCCAGCAAGAACGGAACTTGGTGAACGATGGGGCGCTTCGCGAAACTCTTGCGAATGCGCTTCTTCTCGGTGAAGGAATATTGCATACGATCTCCGAATCACGGCGGGTGCTATCGAGGCGGAATACCTGGACGTTTCAAACCCGAGTGTTCACCGACTGAGACCCGATGGCCGTCCGACGGCTTGAACGAGCCGAGAAGCTTGGTGGTTGGCCGCTACCAACCGCTGGCTGACGGCAGCGGATGCCTGTGTTGCCCGCTACCCGACCAAACTTGCCTTCTGCAGTCGCTTCAGAAGACAAAGAGAAACGCCAATCGTGACCAACGACAACGATTAGACGGTTATCTTTGGCTTCTGGGGCCAATTATTCGGGCTCCCGAATGAGTGCCAGAATAACGTCCCCACAAAGCACAAAAAGGCCGGCGGTGAAAATACCGCCAGCCTTCGCACAGCGCGTCGAAACTTACTTGATTTCGACCTTCGCGCCTGCTTCTTCCAGCTTCTTCTTGGCTTCGTCAGCAGCAGCCTTGTCGACGCCTTCCTTGACGGGCTTCGGTGCACCGTCAACCAGGTCCTTCGCTTCCTTCAGGCCCAGGCCCGTCAGTTCGCGAACGGCCTTGATGACGCTGACCTTGTTGCTACCGGTTTCAGCCAGAACGACCGTGAATTCGGTCTTTTCTTCAGCAGCAGCAGCAGCGCCGCCGCCTGCCGGGCCAGCGACTGCCACTGCAGCTGCCGACACGCCAAACTTCTCTTCGAATGCCTTGACCAGTTCGTTCAGTTCCAGAACGGTCATCCCTTCGACTGCTGCCAGGATGTCTTCTTTTGCGATTGCCATTTGAAATACTCCTAAATTGAATTCGGATACAGCCAGCGATCAATGACGCTGATGCACGCTCGATTACGCAGCTTCTGCTTGCTTCTTCTCGGCCAGCGCGGCGAGTGCACGCGCGAAGCCCGAAACAGGCGCTTGCATAACGAACAGCAGCTTCGAGAGCAGTTCTTCGCGGCTCGGGATGCTTGCCAGCGCTTGCACGCCAGCCTTGTCCATCACCTTGCCATCGAACGAACCAGCCTTGATGACCAACTTGTCATTGCTCTTGCTGAAGTCGTTGACGACCTTAGCAGCAGCAATTGCATCTTCCGAGATGCCGTAGATCAACGGGCCAGTCATCTGCTCTGCCAGCGGAGCAAACGGCGTACCTTCAACAGCGCGACGCGCCAGCGTGTTCTTCAACACGCGCAGGTAAACCTGTTGCTCACGCGCTTGCGCGCGCAGCTTGGTCAGATCGCCAACCGCAATTCCACGATACTCAGCCAGCACAACGGTCTGGGCCTTCGCGACTTGCGCGGAAACCTCAGCGACGACGGCTTGCTTGTCTTCTCTATTAAGCGGCACGGTTAGCCTCCAGAAACGATACGTTCGGCGCGGCCGGCATGGCCGAAACCTCACGTACCTCGTTCAACAACGGCGTCCGACCTCGTTAGGAGTATTTCCACCTCACACCGCGAATCACTTCGCGGCCTGCGGCTTCACCACTGCAAAACTTTTTCGGGTTCGCCATCTGCGTTGGCTTGAATTAAGGGATCGCCTGCCTGCTGCGCCCCACCAACGGTCTTTGATAACCGGTTGCCCGCCTTACCGCACGAACAACCGCCCAAAGCCCATGAAGGCCGCTTCGCGAGCGAAGCGGCCCGAATACTTGCTTACTGTGCTGCCAGCGTAGCCTGGTCGACACGCACGCCGACGCCCATCGTGCTCGACAGTGCGATCTTGCGCAGGTACACGCCCTTGCTCGTTGCCGGCTTCGCCTTCTGCAGCGCTTCGATCAGCGCCGACAGGTTCGAACGCAGTGCGGTCGGCTCGAACGATGCACGGCCGATGGTCGCGTGGATGATACCGGCCTTGTCGACGCGGAATTGCACCTGACCAGCCTTCGCATTCTTGACGGCGGTTGCGACGTCCGGCGTGACCGTACCGACCTTCGGGTTCGGCATCAGGCCGCGCGGGCCGAGGATCTGACCCAGCGTACCGACGATACGCATCGTGTCCGGCGAAGCGATCACGATATCGAAGTCCATCTGGCCAGCCTTGATCTGCTCTGCCAGGTCTTCCATACCGACGATTTCCGCGCCTGCTGCACGCGCTTGCTCAGCCTTCTCGCCTTGCGCGAACACCGCAACGCGAACCGACTTGCCCGTACCGGCCGGCAGAACGACCGAACCACGAACGACCTGGTCCGACTTCTTCGCATCGATGCCGAGCTGGACTGCGACGTCGATCGACTCGTCGAACTTCGCGCTCGCGCATTCCTTCACGAGGCTCAGTGCGTCTTCGATCGCGTACAGCTTCTGACGATCAACCTTGGCGGCAAATGCCTGACGGCGCTTGGAGATCTTAGCCATTTACACGCCCTCCACAGTGATGCCCATCGAGCGTGCGCTACCAGCGATGGTGCGAACGGCTGCGTCCAGATCAGCTGCCGTAAGGTCCGGCATCTTGGTCTTCGCGATTTCTTCGGCTTGAGCGCGCGTGATCGAACCGACCTTGTCGGTGTGCGGCTTGCTCGAGCCCTTGTCCACCTTCGCCGCCTTCTTGATCAGGACGGTCGCCGGCGGCGTCTTCATCACGAACGTGAAGCTCTTGTCAGCGAATGCCGTGATGACCACCGGCACCGGCAGACCCGGCTCCATGCCTTGAGTCTGCGCGTTGAACGCCTTGCAGAACTCCATGATGTTCAGGCCGCGCTGGCCCAGTGCCGGACCGACCGGCGGCGACGGGTTGGCTTTACCTGCAGGAATCTGCAGCTTGATAAAGCCGACAATTTTCTTTGCCATTTGTAAACCTCGTTGGAACGCCAGACGACGTTCGGTGAGTGATAACGCGCTTTCGCCGCTGGCTACTGACGCTCCTCAACGGCCATAACGCGGACCGTAAGCGCGAAGGTGGGCAGCCAAGGCTGCCCACCGAATCGGGATCAAACTTTTTCGACCTGACCGAACTCGAGTTCGACCGGTGTTGAGCGGCCAAAGATGGTGACCGACACACGCACGCGCGATTTTTCGTAGTTGACTTCCTCGACGGTGCCGTTGAAGTCCGTGAAAGGACCTTCCTTGACACGCACCATCTCGCCAACTTCGAACAGGGTCTTCGGGCGCGGCTTTTCGACGCCTTCCTGCATCTGCGACATGATCTTCTCGACTTCCTTCGGGGAAATCGGGGTCGGGCGGTTACGCGCACCACCGACGAAACCGGTGACCTTCGCGGTATTCTTCACGAGGTGCCACGTTTCGTCCGTCATTTCCATTTCCACCAGCACGTAGCCGGGGAAGAAACGGCGCTCGGTCACAGCCTTGTGGCCGCCTTTGACTTCGACCACTTCTTCGGTCGGAACCAGGATCTGACCGAATTTGTCCTGCATGCCAGCACGTTCGATGCGCTCCTGAAGCGCGCGTTGCACGCTCTTCTCCATACCGGAGTAGGCGTGCACGACGTACCAACGTTTTCCGCTCGGGGATGCCGGAGTATCGCTCATATCATTTCCAACCCAGAATCGCCGAGAAAATCACCCATTCGATCGATTTGTCACTCAACCAGAGGAAAATCGCCATTACGAGCACGAAACCGAACACGACGAGTGTGGTTTGCGTCGCTTCCTTGCGGGTAGGCCACACGACCTTCCGGACTTCCTTGTACGAATCCTTGGCAAAGGCGATGAGGCTTTTGCCAGGTGCGGACATGAGCCCGACGGCCACGCCGGCGATGATACCTACCGCCAACGCGGCACCGCGGACATACCACTGCTGATTGGCCAGCCAGAAGAAGCCCACGAATCCGGCCAAGACCAACAATACGCCCAGGGCCAGCATCAGCTTATCGCCGGAGGTATTTACAGTTTCGACGGATGGATTCGCCATAACACCTTAAAACAAATGCCACGTAGGACACGTGGCTATTTTTTTGGCAGGGGCAGAGGGAATCGAACCCCCAACCTTCGGTTTTGGAGACCGACGCTCTGCCAGTTGAGCTATACCCCTAAACCATGTTGGGGCCGGCTGTTGCCAGCCCCAAAACTGTCGATCAACGAATAACTGGCTTACTCGATGACCTTGGCGACGACGCCGGCGCCGACCGTACGGCCGCCTTCGCGGATTGCGAAGCGCAGACCTTCTTCCATCGCGATCGGAGCAATCAGCTTCACCGTGATCGACACGTTGTCGCCCGGCATCACCATTTCCTTGTCCTTCGGCAGCTCGATCGAGCCCGTCACGTCCGTCGTACGGAAGTAGAACTGCGGACGGTAGTTGTTGAAGAACGGCGTGTGACGACCGCCTTCGTCCTTGCTCAGCACGTACACTTCAGCCGTGAAGTGCGTGTGCGGCGTGATCGAACCCGGCTTCGCCAGAACCTGGCCACGCTCCACGTCTTCACGCTTCGTGCCGCGCAGCAGGATACCAACGTTGTCGCCTGCTTGACCTTGGTCCAGCAGCTTACGGAACATTTCAACGCCCGTGCAGGTCGTCTTCACCGTCGGCTTGATACCGACGATTTCGATTTCTTCGCCGACCTTCACGACGCCGCGCTCGATACGACCCGTCACCACCGTGCCACGGCCCGAGATCGAGAACACGTCTTCCACCGGCATCAGGAACGCGCCGTCAACTGCACGCTCCGGCGTCGGGATGTACGTGTCCAGCGCATCGGCCAGGCTCATGATCGCCACTTCGCCCAGCTCGCCCGTGTCGCCTTCCAGCGCCAGCTTTGCCGAACCCTTCACGATCGGCGTGTCGTCGCCCGGGAAGTCGTACTTCGACAGGAGTTCGCGAACTTCCATCTCGACCAGCTCGAGCAGTTCAGCGTCGTCCACCATGTCGCACTTGTTCAGGAACACGATGATGTACGGAACGCCAACCTGACGCGCCAGCAGGATGTGCTCACGCGTTTGCGGCATCGGGCCGTCTGCTGCCGAGCAAACCAGGATCGCGCCGTCCATCTGTGCCGCGCCCGTGATCATGTTCTTCACATAGTCAGCGTGGCCCGGGCAGTCGACGTGTGCGTAGTGGCGGTTAGCCGTTTCGTACTCGACGTGTGCCGTGTTGATCGTGATGCCGCGCGCCTTTTCTTCCGGTGCCGCGTCGATCTGGTCGTATGCCTTCGCTTCGCCGCCGAACTTCTTCGTCAGCACCGTCGTGATCGCTGCCGTCAGCGTCGTCTTGCCGTGGTCAACGTGACCAATCGTACCAACGTTCACGTGCGGCTTGGTCCGCTCAAATTTACCCTTGGCCATTTTCGACTCCCAAAAGGAATTTCACAGGTTGCGCCGCGCGCAAACAGACACTGACTTGTACTGCTGGTGCCCATGGGCAGGATCGAACTGCCGACCTCTCCCTTACCAAGGGAGTGCTCTACCACTGAGCCACATGGGCGCTTTTACGCTTCAACTTCACGGTCTGGAGCGGGTGAAGGGAATCGAACCCTCGTCGTAAGCTTGGAAGGCTTCTGCTCTACCATTGAGCTACACCCGCACGGGCGACTAACGATTCCCTACCGCTCTTTCAGCTGATGTTCTTGGTGGAGGAGGTTGGATTCGAACCAACGTAGGCGTAAGCCAACAGATTTACAGTCTGCCCCCTTTAGCCACTCGGGCACCCCTCCGTAGAGAACTGACGATTATGGGGGTGCATCGCACCCCTGTCAAGCACATCCGGAAGATTATTTTCACTCTCTTCCTAACACTTGCTCAGCCACCGATCTTCGCCCCTTGCCCGGCTAAGGCAAGCACGCGATGTTGCCGATCGGCGCCACATCTTCGTCAGACTCCGTTTCCAGCGCCAAACTTCATCTGCGCTAAAAACGAAAGACCGCCATCATAAGGCCTCCGGCGCACAATGCCAAGCGGGTAAGCACAAATTTCCGCAAATTTCGTGCCGGACGGCGCCGGCGACCTCTTCTTCAGTGTTCGCGGGGGCTTCAGCTCGGTTATCGATGGATGGGCACGAGCCCCTTGCCGAGTGCCGCGGGGACGCCTCGTCACGCCCAATGGCCGGCACGCGCAATAGCATTGGCTCGTGAGCACTCCGGCATCCGCACCGGACATTGCGACTGTACTTTCGGCACGGGTTCCTGGTCGCCCCGCCCTGTTTTTGCCGACTTCTGCGGCACGCGCGATACCATCCCGGGTCACCTGCCCGCTCCCGGTTCCAATTCTCATGCGCCTGCTTGCTCTTGTGATGGCTTTCATGGCCTTGACCGCACATGCCACCGGCCCGGCTGATGCCTGGTGCCGCTCGAGCACGATCGCAAAGGTTCGCCAGCAGGCGCTGGCTGAAAGCCACGCAGCGGGACCTTCAAAGGCAGTCGCTGCGCTCGCTGCGTACGACCGGTTGAAGCCGGCGCTCGATGCCGGATGCCTGGGATCGACGCGCCTTGACTCGCCCTCGGTGCGCCCCGTGAATCAGGATGCGATCGCGTATGCGTGGCTACTCAACGACGCCTCCGCGTACCTGATCGCCGCAGGCGCCCGAGATGACCCGCCTCAAGACGAGTCCGGCAGCCCAGCCTGCCTCGGCGTGCTGCAGCCATTGCTAGGCGACGACATGCGCCCACGCGCTGGGGTGCCCCGCAACCTCGATGCCGCCATCGCGGCGAATGTCCTGCAGTGCGGCACTCGTTGCGTCGCCCCGTCGTGCAAACCGACCAACGTCAGCATCTGGTCGGCGTATCGCAGCGAATCCGCAGCGTACACACGGCATCCCGCATGCCCGTACGATGCCCGCGTCGTGCAGCTGAACGACGGAATCTGCGTCGGGTTCGACGCGGGCGCTTTCGCCACGCCCCATACGTACGACGAGGCCGGGAAACTGACATGCGACGATCGGTCGTCAACGTCCGCCACTCGTTGCCCGGCAATGCTCGTGCTGACTCGGGATCACGGCCGGAACACGACGCGCCGGTTTCCACCGGCCGAGCATTCCGCACTCAGTGATCCGAGTACCGCGTGCACGGTGCGATCGACCGGCGTCGACGCAGGCGGCACGCACTTCGCGTTGATGGGTGAAGGGCGAGACTGTTTCGGCGGCACCGCCTATTCGCTCATCGAAGAGATCTACGTGTTGCGAGACGGACAACCCGTGCTCGTCAGAAGGAACAGCGCCGACTTCTGATGGCAGCCTGCCCGCGAGCTCTCGCACGTCGTGGTTGGTGCCAAGATCGAGATTTTTTGCAGTGAGCTGCGCACGCCCCTGGCCTGGCCTCGAATGAAGCCAATTTCAATGATGATCGGTGGAGTGAGTCAAGAACGCAGCCTGATAGCAACACGGCGCCGGCCCTGGCAAAGTTCGGTCGCGCGGCTTCAACTGGTAACAACCGTTCTGAGCTCACGTCAAAAACATGCTGAAAGCTGGGCATGTGCGGCACACGACACCTGGCTCATGCGAACCGCGCCAAGGGCGCCGGCATGCGATGTAGCCGCAGAATAGCAATCGCAACTTTGGCAGATGATGCGTTCAGTATGGCATTGAACGGAGCAAGATAGCCGATCATTGAGCCGCGAGGGGACGCCACATCAGGCCAAGCCCGACGACGAACAAATCCGTGACGGAGGATTGCAGCGTAGGAGTTGGCGAGTGTAATCGGCCTAGCTGCCGACTCGATCGCTGTCGCCGCGAACCGTGGGGTGGGTAGGAAGATGTAGGTCTCGGCAGCGCGAGTTGTTGTTGCGTGGCCGACCGGAGTGCTCCGAGCACGTTTCGCCAACCGCGTGGGTGGCCGGCTCCGGACTGAATCAACGCCATCGAAGCGCCAGCTCGGGGGCCGCACCGCCCTTCACCGGCGTGCACATTTCCACCGCTCCAATGCAAAAACCCCCGCCTTTCGGGCGGGGGTTCTTGGCTTAGGGAGCCTGACGATTACCTACTTTCACACGGGAATCCGCACTATCATCGGCGTAGAGTCGTTTCACGGTCCTGTTCGGGATGGGAAGGGGTGGGACCGACTCGCTATGGTCATCAGGCAAAGAGGGTTGTCGCGTTGCTTCGCAGCGCGACCAATCGGGAAGAAGCAGTAATTTTGGGGTTGTGAGGTTGTATCTCACACGTACGCGGTTACTCAACCGCTGTACGTCGAGTGCCTTGCACTCGACGCTCGATGTCCGTAAGCGCTAAAGCGCTAACGGGCATCGAGACAGACTTGTTATAGGATCAAGCCTTACGGGCAATTAGTATCAGTTAGCTGAACGCATTACTGCGCTTACACACCTGACCTATCAACGTCCTGGTCTCGAACGACCCTTCAAGGGGATCTAGTCCCCAGGGATATCTCATCTTAAGGCGAGTTTCCCGCTTAGATGCTTTCAGCGGTTATCTCTTCCGAACATAGCTACCCGGCGATGCCACTGGCGTGACAACCGGTACACCAGAGGTTCGTCCACTCCGGTCCTCTCGTACTAGGAGCAGCCCCCTTCAAATATCCAACGCCCACGGCAGATAGGGACCAAACTGTCTCACGACGTTTTAAACCCAGCTCACGTACCTCTTTAAATGGCGAACAGCCATACCCTTGGGACCGGCTACAGCCCCAGGATGAGATGAGCCGACATCGAGGTGCCAAACACCGCCGTCGATATGAACTCTTGGGCGGTATCAGCCTGTTATCCCCAGAGTACCTTTTATCCGTTGAGCGATGGCCCTTCCATACAGAACCACCGGATCACTATGACCTGCTTTCGCACCTGCTCGACTTGTCGGTCTCGCAGTTAAGCACGCTTATGCCATTGCACTATCAGCACGATTTCCGACCGTACCTAGCGTACCTTCGTACTCCTCCGTTACGCTTTGGGAGGAGACCGCCCCAGTCAAACTGCCTACCATGCACTGTCCCCGATCCGGATCACGGACCAAGGTTAGAACCTCAAACAAACCAGGGTGGTATTTCAAGGACGGCTCCACCGAAACTAGCGTTCCGGTTTCATAGCCTCCCACCTATCCTACACAGATCGGTTCAAAGTCCAATGCAAAGCTACAGTAAAGGTTCATGGGGTCTTTCCGTCTAGCCGCGGGTAGATTGCATCATCACAAACACTTCAACTTCGCTGAGTCTCGGGAGGAGACAGTGTGGCCATCGTTACGCCATTCGTGCAGGTCGGAACTTACCCGACAAGGAATTTCGCTACCTTAGGACCGTTATAGTTACGGCCGCCGTTTACCGGGACTTCAATCAAGAGCTTGCACCCCATCATTTAATCTTCCGGCACCGGGCAGGCGTCACACCCTATACGTCCACTTTCGTGTTTGCAGAGTGCTGTGTTTTTATTAAACAGTCGCAGCCACCAGTTTATTGCAACCCCTTCACCCTTTGCCCGCAGGGGCATCAAGCTACAAGGGCGTACCTTATCCCGAAGTTACGGTACCAATTTGCCGAGTTCCTTCTCCCGAGTTCTCTCAAGCGCCTTAGAATACTCATCTCGCCCACCTGTGTCGGTTTGCGGTACGGTCATCATTAGACTGAAGCTTAGAGGCTTTTCTTGGAACCACTTCCAATTGCTTCGCTCCCTAAGGAGCTCGCGCCACACCCTTGAATCCTGCGCCCGGATTTGCCTAAGCGCCTTCTCCAATGCAGCGACCGGGACTTCCAACACCCGGACAACCTTCCGCGATCCGTCCCCCCATCGCATCTAACAATGGTGCAGGAATATTGACCTGCTTCCCATCAGCTACGCATTTCTGCCTCGCCTTAGGGGCCGACTCACCCTACGCCGATGAACGTTGCGTAGGAAACCTTGGGCTTACGGCGAGGGGGCCTTTCACCCCCTTTATCGCTACTCATGTCAGCATTCGCACTTCCGATACCTCCAGCACGCTTTTCAACGCACCTTCGCAGGCTTACGGAACGCTCTCCTACCATGCGTGCAAAGCACGCATCCGCAGCTTCGGTATATAGCTTAGCCCCGTTACATCTTCCGCGCAGGACGACTCGATCAGTGAGCTATTACGCTTTCTTTAAAGGGTGGCTGCTTCTAAGCCAACCTCCTGACTGTTTTAGCCTTCCCACTTCGTTTCCCACTTAGCTATATTTGGGGACCTTAGCTGGCGGTCTGGGTTGTTTCCCTCTTGACACCGGACGTTAGCACCCGATGTCTGTCTCCCGTGATTGCACTCTTCGGTATTCGGAGTTTGCTATGGCGGGGTAATCTGCAATAGACCCCCCAACCATGACAGTGCTCTACCCCCGAAGGTGAGACACGAGGCACTACCTAAATAGTTTTCGGAGAGAACCAGCTATTTCCAAGTTTGTTTAGCCTTTCACCCCTATCCACAGCTCATCCCCTAACTTTTCAACGTTAGTGGGTTCGGACCTCCAGTACGTGTTACCGCACCTTCATCCTGGCCATGGATAGATCACTTGGTTTCGGGTCTACGCCCAGCAACTGAACGCCCTATTCGGACTCGCTTTCGCTACGCCTGCCCTATACGGTTAAGCTTGCTACTGAACGTAAGTCGCTGACCCATTATACAAAAGGTACGCCGTCACCCCTTGCGAGGCTCCGACTGTTTGTATGCATGCGGTTTCAGGATCTATTTCACTCCCCTCCCGGGGTTCTTTTCGCCTTTCCCTCACGGTACTGGTTCACTATCGGTCGATCACGAGTATTTAGCCTTGGAGGATGGTCCCCCCATCTTCAGACAGGATTTCACGTGTCCCGCCCTACTTGTCGTACACCTAGTTCTTTCATACTGTTTTCGCCTACAGGGCTATCACCTGCTATGGCCGCACTTTCCAGAGCGTTCGGCTAACAATACAAATAAAGAGTACAAGGCTCATCCCATTTCGCTCGCCACTACTTTGGGAATCTCGGTTGATTTCTTTTCCTGCGGTTACTTAGATGTTTCAGTTCACCGCGTTCGCTTCGCATGGCCTATGTATTCAGCCATGGATACTCCAAAAGGAGTGGGTTTCCCCATTCGGACATCTACGGATCAAAGCTCGTTTGCCAGCTCCCCGTAGCTTTTCGCAGGCTACCGCGTCCTTCATCGCCTGTGATCGCCAAGGCATCCACCACATGCACTTGTTCGCTTGACCCTATAACGAGTCTGTCTCTCCGACAGTCGTTACAGGTTGAGTTTTCGCGTTGTGCCGTATTCCAATTGAGTCAAACATAGAGTTCGAATCATCTTGAGATACATCGATACAATCACAACCCGGATAGTTTTCACGTCCATCTCAAGACGCTTCCGCTATCCAAATTACTTACTTCTTCCAGATTGTTAAAGAACGACAGCCGATACTTTCGTACCGCTCTGACTGGCTCAATCGCCAATGGCAAATGCTCGTCTCACACGTCACTTACGTGTGATCCAAACGCTTCCCGTTGAAGATTGGTGGAGGCAGACGGGATCGAACCGACGACCCCCTGCTTGCAAAGCAGGTGCTCTCCCAGCTGAGCTATGCCCCCATGAGTACAGATTCCTCAGGTACTACCGCCAGACAAGACAATGGTGGGTCTGGTTGGATTCGAACCAACGACCCCCGCCTTATCAAGACGGTGCTCTAACCGACTGAGCTACAGACCCCTGAGTCTGTCTTTAATTTACAGCCGATAAGCGTGAGCGCTCAACTTTGCGAGATAGCTCTGGAAAGGAGGTGATCCAGCCGCACCTTCCGATACGGCTACCTTGTTACGACTTCACCCCAGTCATGAATCCTACCGTGGTGACCGTCCTCCTTGCGGTTAGACTAGCCACTTCTGGTAAAACCCACTCCCATGGTGTGACGGGCGGTGTGTACAAGACCCGGGAACGTATTCACCGCGGCATGCTGATCCGCGATTACTAGCGATTCCAGCTTCATGCACTCGAGTTGCAGAGTGCAATCCGGACTACGATCGGTTTTCTGGGATTAGCTCCCCCTCGCGGGTTGGCAACCCTCTGTTCCGACCATTGTATGACGTGTGAAGCCCTACCCATAAGGGCCATGAGGACTTGACGTCATCCCCACCTTCCTCCGGTTTGTCACCGGCAGTCTCCTTAGAGTGCTCTTGCGTAGCAACTAAGGACAAGGGTTGCGCTCGTTGCGGGACTTAACCCAACATCTCACGACACGAGCTGACGACAGCCATGCAGCACCTGTGTATCGGTTCTCTTTCGAGCACTCCCACCTCTCAGCGGGATTCCGACCATGTCAAGGGTAGGTAAGGTTTTTCGCGTTGCATCGAATTAATCCACATCATCCACCGCTTGTGCGGGTCCCCGTCAATTCCTTTGAGTTTTAATCTTGCGACCGTACTCCCCAGGCGGTCAACTTCACGCGTTAGCTACGTTACTAAGGAAATGAATCCCCAACAACTAGTTGACATCGTTTAGGGCGTGGACTACCAGGGTATCTAATCCTGTTTGCTCCCCACGCTTTCGTGCATGAGCGTCAGTATTGGCCCAGGGGGCTGCCTTCGCCATCGGTATTCCTCCACATCTCTACGCATTTCACTGCTACACGTGGAATTCTACCCCCCTCTGCCATACTCTAGCCTGCCAGTCACCAATGCAGTTCCCAGGTTGAGCCCGGGGATTTCACATCGGTCTTAGCAAACCGCCTGCGCACGCTTTACGCCCAGTAATTCCGATTAACGCTCGCACCCTACGTATTACCGCGGCTGCTGGCACGTAGTTAGCCGGTGCTTATTCTTCCGGTACCGTCATCCCCCGACTGTATTAGAGCCAAGGATTTCTTTCCGGACAAAAGTGCTTTACAACCCGAAGGCCTTCTTCACACACGCGGCATTGCTGGATCAGGCTTTCGCCCATTGTCCAAAATTCCCCACTGCTGCCTCCCGTAGGAGTCTGGGCCGTGTCTCAGTCCCAGTGTGGCTGGTCGTCCTCTCAGACCAGCTACTGATCGTCGCCTTGGTAGGCCTTTACCCCACCAACTAGCTAATCAGCCATCGGCCAACCCTATAGCGCGAGGCCCGAAGGTCCCCCGCTTTCATCCGTAGATCGTATGCGGTATTAATCCGGCTTTCGCCGGGCTATCCCCCACTACAGGACATGTTCCGATGTATTACTCACCCGTTCGCCACTCGCCACCAGGTGCAAGCACCCGTGCTGCCGTTCGACTTGCATGTGTAAGGCATGCCGCCAGCGTTCAATCTGAGCCAGGATCAAACTCTTCAGTTTAAACCTGTTACTGTTTTCGGTTCGGTTAAGAACCGGTCGCTCACTCAAAGCTGACAGGAATATGAATTGCTTCATAAACCTGACTTACTTTAGTGTGAGACTCTTGATACTTTTGCTATCTGATCCGAGGATCAGCTCGCTTCCATCAAGCGCCCACACTTATCGGCTGTTAATTTTTAAAGAGCAATCTGCGAGGAACTTCGTGTTTCTCAGCAGCGCTGCGTTTTCAGCAGCAGAGAAGCGAGATTATGAACCGTGTTTCGCAGTTCGTCAACAACTTTTTTACTGCTTCGTTGCGACTGCGGGGTTCAACTTCGAGTGCTACCAGGGCTCGTTACCACCGCACCCCAACCGCACCGCTTCCCTCTCCCGCGTTGCGTTTCCGTTAGCGCGAAAGAGGCGTGATTCTATGCACCCCGCCCCGTTCGCGCAAGCCCCTTTGTGAAGAAAATTTGAAAAAAAGCCCCCGTGCGCTGACGCGCACGGTGGCTTGGGGCTCGACGGACCGGGTGTCGCTGCCGACCTCCAGGCCGCCGGCAGCGCTTCACTCTATATATAGAAGGGTGTCACTTGCCGCCCACGGCAGCCTGGAGCTGCTCGACCGGTACCGCTTCGGCCATCGCCGTGTAGCCCGCATCGCTCGGGTGAATGCCGTCACCGCTATCGTATCGGCGCTGCAGCACGCTCGGGCGTGCCGGATCGCGCAGCACCGCGTCGAAGTCGACCACACCGTCGAACCCGCCGCCGCTCCGGATCCACCGGTTCACCTCGAGCCGGATCTCCTCGCGCCCGGCCGGCAAACCGGCCGGCGTGAGTGTCGCGCCAAAGACCTTCACCCCCTGGCGGTGTGCCGCCTCGATCAGCCGGCGATAACCGTCGATCAGCGACGCGGTCGTGACCTGCGTATGTGGGTGGTCGCAATCGAGCCCCGCGCGCGGCGGCATCGCCGCGAAATTGATGTCGTTGATCCCGATCAGCACGATCGCCGCCTTCACGCCCGCGCGCGACAGCGCATCGCGCTCGAACCGCGACGCCAGCGACGTGCCGTAGCACGCCGAATCGCTGAGCAGCCGGTTCCCGCTGATACCGAGATTCGCGACGCCGACCGACTCCACGCCCGACGCCGTCAGCCGACGCGCCAGCGCGTCCGGCCAGCGACGGTTCCGGTTCAGGCTCGAGCGCAGCCCGTCGGTGATCGAATCGCCGATCGCCGCCACGCTGGCTCGCGCGGAACCCGCTTCGACGGCCAGCTCGGTCACCCATGCATATTGAGTAAAACGGGTGCGGAACGTGGCGGCGTTCGGATCCCCCACGTGGTCGCCCGGCGCAGAGACATAGTTGAACTGGTTCGACACGCGGTGCCAGACCGTCATCCGCTGGTTCGGTCCCATCTGGAGGCTGATTGCAACCGGCCGCCCGGCCGCCACGTCGATCGCTACCGGATCGCTTTCGAGTTCCTGGCCCGGCGCGAGCGTCACCGACGCCTTTCCGCCGAACCGGACCGGCACCGCCGCGCCGCCTGCGAGCGCGGCACCCTCACCGGCGCGCGCGAGGCTCGCGGCCTCGACGACCAGCGGCGCACGACCGTAGGCATTGCTGACGCGAATCCGCGCGGCCCGCCCCGACACCGTCGGATAGACGATCTGGCGCACGGTCCGCCCGGCCACGTCGGGTGCGCGATAGAGCGGCGGCGGCGCGGCAAGGTCGGGAATCGGCTGCAGCGCGGTTGCCCACGCAGCAACCCACCCGGACGGCGCGGCCGACACTGCGAGCGGCGACACAAAAACGGCCGCACCCAGCACGGCCGCGGCGAAACTGCTTCGAAATGACATCGGCAAAATCCTCATCGGAAAGCGGGCATTGTGCCGCAGAAGATGCGGTGACCACGCACCGGAGCGCGGTCGCGACGCCTGATCGCGCCCCGACGTTTCTCGTTTACCCGCGTCTCGCCGCAAATCCGCAAGAAATTTATTAACCGACCGGTCGGTTGGTTTATACTTCGCAGACATTCAACCGGACGAGAGCCTCGCCATGTACACGCAATCCCTCGACATCCCCGGCAACGTCGCGCCGCTCGACGCCGCAGCCGAGTCGCCCGAGCAGGCGCGGTTCGATGCGGTGATGGCCGCGGACGGCAAGATCGAACCGCAGGACTGGATGCCCGACGCCTATCGCAAGACGCTGGTTCGCCAGATCTCGCAGCACGCGCATTCGGAAGTCGTCGGCATGCTGCCTGAAGGCAACTGGATCTCGCGCGCGCCGAGCCTGAAGCGCAAGGCGATCCTGCTCGCGAAGGTCCAGGACGAAGCCGGTCACGGCCTCTATCTATATAGCGCGGCCGAAACGCTCGGCGTGTCGCGCGATTCGCTGATCGACGCGCTGCATGCCGGCAAGGCGAAATACTCGAGCATCTTCAACTATCCGACGCCGACCTGGGCCGATGTCGGCGTGATCGGCTGGCTCGTCGACGGCGCCGCGATCATGAACCAGATCCCGCTGTGCCGCTGCACGTACGGCCCGTACGCACGCGCGATGATCCGCGTGTGCAAGGAAGAGTCGTTCCACCAGCGCCAGGGTTTCGACGCACTGCTGTCGATGATGAAGGGCAGCGACGCGCAGCGCGCGATGGTCCAGCAGGCCGTGGACCGCTGGTGGTGGCCGGTGCTGATGATGTTCGGCCCGAGCGACGCCGATTCGGTCCACAGCAGCCAGTCCGCGAAATGGGGCATCAAGCGTATCTCGAACGACGACCTGCGGCAGAAATTCGTCGACGCGACGGTCGACCAGGCGAAGGTACTCGGCGTGACGCTGCCCGACCCCGACCTGAAGTGGAACGATGCGCGCGGCCACCACGACTACGGCACGATCGACTGGGACGAATTCTGGCGCGTCGTCAACGGCGACGGCCCGTGCAACAAGGAACGCCTCGCGACCCGCGTGAAAGCGCACGAGGACGGCGCATGGGTGCGCGAAGCCGCGCTCGCGCACGAAGCGAAGCGCCGCGCCCGCGCCGAACAGCACGCCGCCTGAGCGGCAACCATCGAATTCAGGAATCAGGGAATCAGGAGAAAGTGATGAACAAGGAATGGCCGATCTGGGAAGTGTTCGTGCGCAGCAAGCAGGGCCTCGACCACAAGCATTGCGGCAGCCTGCACGCCGCCGACGCGACGATGGCGCTGCGCATGGCGCGCGACGTCTACACGCGCCGCCAGGAAGGCGTGAGCATCTGGGTCGTGCCGTCGTCGGCGATCACCGCATCGGATCCGAACGAGAAGGCCGAACTGTTCGAACCGGCGGGCGACAAGATCTACCGTCACCCGACGTTCTACACGCTGCCCGACGAAGTCAACCACATGTAACGCCCGCGCCATGACGATCACGCCCGAACACCTCTCCTACGTGCTGCGCCTCGCGGACAACGCGCTGATCCTCGGTCAGCGCAATGCCGAATGGTGCGGCCACGGCCCGATCCTCGAAGAAGACATCGCGCTCACCAACATGAGCCTCGATCTCATCGGCCAGGCGCGCATGCTGTATACGCACGCGGCCGAACTCGAGCGCCAGCTCACCGGCGCGACGAAGACCGAGGACGACTACGCGTACTTCCGGACCGAGCGCGAGTTCGCGAACTTCACGCTCGCCGAGCTGCCGCACTACGGCCCGGTCGCCGGCACCGCGCACGCCGACAAGGACTACGCGGTGACGATCGTGCGCAACTTCCTGTACGCGGCGCTGATGCTCCACGTGTGGAGCGCGCTGGAAACGTCGACCGACACGCAGCTTGCCGCGATCGCCGCGAAATCGGTGAAGGAAACCCGCTATCACGTGCAGCACGCGCGCGAGTGGCTCGTTCGGCTCGGTGACGGCACCGACGAGTCGCACCGCCGCGCGCAGGATGCGCTCGACTACCTGGCCCCGTACACGCGCGAATTCTTCGCCGCCGATGCGGTCGACGACGCGATCGCCGCACCGGGCATCGGCCCGGCCCCGGCTTCGATCGAAGCCGCATGGCGCGCGGACGTGGACGATGCGCTCGCGGAAGCGACACTCACGCTGCCGGCGCCGGTGAAGCATGTGACGACCGGCAAGCAGGGCGAGCACTCGGAGCACATGGGCTACCTGCTCGCGGAAATGCAGAGCCTCGCGCGCCAGCATCCCGGCGCGACCTGGTAACCCCGACGCCACGGAGCCCGACGATGTCCGTCCAGACCGCCGCCCACGCCCACGCCACGCCCGCCGCGCGCCGCGACGATCCGCTGCTCGCCCGCGCTTGGGACCTGCTCGAAGCCGTGCCCGATCCCGAGATCCCGGTCGTGTCGATCCGCGAGCTCGGCATCCTGCGCGACGTCCGCCGCGCGGACGACGGCCTGCTCGAGGTCGTGATCACGCCGACCTACTCGGGCTGCCCAGCCATGTCGCAGATCGCCGAGGACATCGCCGCCGCGCTGCAGGGCGCCGATCTCCCGCCGCACCGGATCGAGACGGTGCTCGCACCCGCGTGGACGACCGACTGGATCACGCAGGAAGCGCGCGAGAAGCTGCGCGCGTACGGCATCGCGCCGCCGGTCGGCCAGTGCGGCAGCGCCGCGCCGCGGGAAAACGTCGTGCGTTTCGTGCCGCGGCCGGTCGCGGCACCCGCGTGCCCGCGCTGCGGCTCCGCCCGCACCGAGCGTCTCGCGCAATTCGCGTCCACGGCCTGCAAGGCGCTGTATCGCTGCGTCGACTGCCGCGAACCCTTCGACTACTTCAAACCCTACTGAATATGGCGACCCCGCAATTTCACTCGCTGCGTATCCGCGACGTGCGGCCCGAGACCGCCGACGCCGTCACCGTCTCCTTCGACGTGCCGCCCGAACTGCGCGACGCGTACCGCTTCACGCAGGGCCAGTTCGTCACGCTGAAGACCCACATCGACGGCGAGGAGACGCGCCGCTCGTATTCGATCTGCGTCGGCACGACGGACTACGACCGTGACGGCGAACTGCGCATCGGCATCAAGCGCGTACGCGGTGGCCGCTTCTCGAACTTTGCGTTCGATTCGCTGAAGCCGGGCCACACGATCGACGTGATGACGCCGGACGGCCGCTTCTTCACGCACCTGAACGCCGACCACGGCAAGCAGTACGTCGCGTTTTCCGGCGGCTCGGGGATCACGCCGGTGCTCGCGATCGTGAAGACGACGCTCGAAGTCGAGCCACGCAGCACGTTCACGCTGATCTACGGCAACCGCAGCGTCGACGCGATCATGTTCGCGGAGGAGCTCGAGGACCTGAAGAACCGCTACATGAACCGCTTCGTCCTCTATCACGTGCTGTCGGACGACCAGCAGGACGTCGAGCTGTTCAACGGCGTGCTCGACCAGGCGAAATGCGCGGAATTCCTCGGCACGCTGACGCCGGCCGACGCGATCGACGAGGCATTCATCTGCGGCCCCGCGCCGATGATGGACGCGGCCGAAGCCGCGCTGCAGGGAGCCGGCGTACCGCGGGAGAAGGTGCATGTCGAGCGCTTCGGCACGCCGTTGCCGCAGGCCGGTGCGCCGGTCGTCGACATCACCGACCAGACGCCGGCCGCCGACCTGGAAATCGTGCTCGACGGCAAGAAGCGCAAGCTGCGCCTGCCGTACGAAGGCGTGAGCCTGCTCGACGTCGGCCTGCGCGCGGGCCTCGCGCTGCCGTACGCGTGCAAGGGCGGCGTGTGCTGCACGTGCCGCGCGAAGGTGATCGAGGGCGAAGTGCGGATGGAGAAGAACTACACGCTCGAGGACCACGAAGTGAAGGACGGTTTCGTGCTCACGTGCCAGTGCCACCCGATCAGCGACAAGGTCGTGGTGAGCTACGACGAGCGTTAAGCGACGTCGCGTCGCGGCGCCGGACGGTTTCTCGCCGTCACACATCTCGCTTACACTAGGGGCCGCCGGCCGGCTGGACATCGCAACGTCCGCCCGGCCGGCGGTTTTCTTTTGTTGACGACAGGCCGATGAGTACCATTCATGTGATTCAGGGCGGCACCGCCGCCGCGTCGCTGCGCGAGGCTCTCGCGCAAGCCGGACGCGACGAGCGCGTCGTCGGATTGCTCGACGATCTCGGCGTCGGGCCGCTCAAGGGCGCCGACGAGACGCCCGACACGCGCGCCGCCTTCTGGCAGCGCGTGCTCGGCGACCAGATTCCCGACTGGAACGCGGAAATCGACGACGAATTCGCACGCCTCGACCAACTCGCGATGGACACGGGCCAGGTGGTCGTATGGCACGCGCCGAGCGTCGGCGACAAGCTGCTGCTGCGCCGCGTCGCCTATCACCTGCGCAACGTCCCGCAGCGGCTGAACGAAGTGCGGCTGTCGGCCGCCGACCTCGACGCCGCGCAGCGCGCGTCGCTGTCGCGCACCGACCAGGCGTGCGCGACCGGGATGTTCTCGCCGGCCGAACTCGCGCGGAAACGGCCGATGGCCGCGCCGATCTCGGTGCTGCGCATCGGCCGCCTCGCGCTTGAATGGCAGGAAGCGAAGCACCTGAACGCCGAACTGCGCTACTGGGTCAGCAACACGATCAAGAGCGGCCACTATGCCGACCTCGACACGCTGATCGTCGCGCGCGCGGAATCCGACTGGCTGCCCGCACGGCGCCTCGTCGGCAGCATCATGGCCGACGCCGACCGCGGCGGGCTGTTCGTCAGCGACTCGATCGCCTGGTGGCGCTGCCGCGAACTCGCGGCCGCCGGCCGGCTCGAGCTGCAGGATGACGCGCCTGACGCCCTCTCCTCCACGCAGGTGCGCGCGACCGTCGCGCCCCGCTAATCTTCCGCATTCGACCATGGCCCGTACCCGAGCGCCCGACCACGAATCCCAGCGCGAGCAGATCCTCGATCTGGCCGCCGAGAAGTTCGCGCAGACGAGCTACCCGAGCACGTCGATGTCCGATCTCGCGACCGCGAGCGGCACGTCGAAGGCACGCCTCTATCACTATTACGAGAGCAAGGAAGCGATCCTGTTCGACCTGCTCGACCGCTACACGAAGCGGCTGATGCTGATCATCGCCGAGGTCGAAGCCGCGAGCCAGCGGCGCGGCCTCAGCGAGCGCGACGCGTTCGCCGAGCTCGTGCGCGCGTTCCTCGCGGAATACGAGACGTCGCACAGCCGCCATGTCGCGCTGCTCAACGACGTGAAGTATCTCGAGGACGCGCAGCGGGAAATCGTGCTCGACCGCCAGCGCGACATCGTCGCGGCGTTCGCGCGGCAGCTCGCGCGCGCCTACCCGGACCGCATCTCGAAGGAAAACCAGACTTCCGTGACGATGATGGTGTTCGGGATGATCAACTGGACGTTCACGTGGCTGAAGCCGGGCGGCCGCCTCGGCTACCGCGATTTCGCCGAACAGGTGATCGACCTGATCGAGCACGGGCTGACGCCGACGGCCTGATTGCCGCGCAGCAGCAAACGTTGCGCGACGGGCACACTGCGACAGCCCGCCACGCATTTCATATGATGAATTTTTAATCCGTTAAAAATCAAATAGATAGAAAATTAACTAAGCGGATTTAGAATTCATCCTCCAGCACAAATAAGGTTAAATACGGGTTTTCCCCAATCCGGGGGCTGACGGTCGGGTAAAATGCTGTTGCGTTGCACAACCCGCTGTACGGTCACACTTGAGGAACCCACGATGAACACGCAATTGAACGGCAATGCCGATGTCGTCGGCACCGCCGGTAGTGCGCCGGTTCTCGTCAGGGAACTGGCTTCCAAAGACCGTGAGCAAATGCTCACCCACTTTCTCTCGCTCGACGTAGAGGACCGCCTGCTGCGCTTCGGCCAGATGGTGCCCGACCACGTGATCGAGAACTATGTCCGCACGATGGACTTCGGTCGCGACACCGTGTTCGGCGTGTTCGACCACAACCTCGAACTGATCGGCGTCGGCCACCTGGCCTACCTGCCGGCCGAGGGCGACAAGCGCACGGCCGAATTCGGCGTGTCGGTGCTCGAAAGCGCGCGCGGCCGCGGTGTCGGCTCGAAGCTGTTCGAGCGCGCGGCGATCCGCAGCCGCAACACGCACGTGACGATGCTGTACATGCACTGCCTGTCGCGCAATGCGACGATGATGCACATCGCGAAGAAGTCCGGGATGCGGATCGAGTACGCGTACGGCGAAGCCGATGCGTACCTGTCGTTGCCGCCGGCCGACCACTCGACGATCATCGCCGAGATGCTGCAGGAACAGGCTGCGGTGTTCGACTACGCGCTCAAGCGCCAGGCACACCGCACGACGAAGTTCATCGAATCGCTGATGCCCGCCGCACTGACGGCGTAACGTCGGCCGACCGGGCCGCGCCTGCGGCGCGCCCGGCTCCTCCTTTCCCCGCCCGGCGCACTACCGCACCGATCGAATCGGCAACGCGGTCGTCTCCTTGAAGCATTCGAGCGAAAAGCTCGTCTTCACGTCGATGACCGACGGGTGATGCAGCAAATGCTCCTGCACGAAGCGGGAGAAATGCGCCATGTCCTCGACCTGCACGCGCAGCAGGTAATCCATGTCTCCCGTCATCGCGTGGCACGCGACCACTTCCGGCCAGGTCTGCACGGCTGCGCGAAACAGCTCCGCATGGGTCGCGCCCGCGCGCGCCGACGTCTCGTCGGCCCGGACCGGCGCCAGGCCGCCGCGCTTCTCGAGTCGCACGCTCACGTACGCCAGCAGGTCGAGCCCGAGCTTCTGCGGATTCAGCAGCGCGACATAACCGGTGATCACGCCGATCTCCTCGAGCCGCCGGATCCGCCTCAGGCACGGGCTCGGCGACAGGTTCACGCGCTCGGCGATCTCCTGGTTCGACAGGCGCCCGTTCTCCTGAAGAATCGCGAGAATCCGCCGGTCGATGGCATCCAATTCGGCTTGCGCCATCTTCTGCCCTCCAATGATTGTTTAGAGACTGGAAATTGCGCCATCGTAGGGGCGCGCGATTAACTTCGCAAGTTTCCGCTCGCGGCCGCCCGCTACACTCTGTCGCACGTACCGATTCGTTGCGCACGCCGACGCGTGCGCCGCCTTCGACATCGAACCGGGCCGGGCACGCGCACGTCGATCGCCCCGGCCGATCGCCAAGCACAGGAGACACGCCATGCAGATCCCCAACTGGGACAACCCCGTCGGCACCGACGGCTTCGAATTCATCGAATACACGGCACCGGACCCGAAAGCGCTCGGACAACTGTTCGAACGGATGGGTTTCACCGCGATCGCACGCCACCGCCACAAGGACGTGACGGTGTACCGCCAGGGCGACATCAACTTCATCATCAACGCCGAACCGGATTCGTTCGCGCAACGCTTCGCGCGCCTGCACGGCCCGTCGATCTGCGCGATCGCGTTCCGCGTGCAGGACGCCGCGAAGGCGTACAAGCACGCGCTGGAACTCGGTGCATGGGGCTTCGACAACAAGACGGGCCCGATGGAGCTGAACATCCCGGCGATCAAGGGCATCGGCGATTCGCTGATCTACTTCGTCGACCGCTGGCGCGGCAAGAACGGCGCGCAGCCGGGCGCGATCGGTGACATCAGCATCTACGACGTCGACTTCGAGCCGATCGCCGGCGCGAACCCGAACCCGGTCGGTCACGGCCTCACCTACATCGACCACCTGACGCACAACGTGCACCGCGGCCGCATGCAGGAATGGGCCGAGTTCTACGAACGCCTGTTCAACTTCCGCGAAGTGCGCTACTTCGACATCGAAGGCAAGGTGACGGGCGTGAAGTCGAAGGCGATGACGTCGCCGTGCGGCAAGATCCGCATCCCGATCAACGAGGAAGGCTCGGACACCGCCGGCCAGATCCAGGAATACCTCGACGCGTATCACGGCGAAGGCATCCAGCACATCGCGCTCGGCGCCAGCGATATCTACGGCGCGGTCGATGGCCTGCGCAGCAAGGAAGTGAAGCTGCTCGACACGATCGACACCTATTACGAACTGGTCGACCGCCGCGTGCCGGACCACGGCGAATCGCTGGACGAGCTGAAGAAGCGCAAGATCCTGATCGACGGCGCACGCGACGACCTGCTGCTGCAGATCTTCACCGAGAACCAGATCGGGCCGATCTTCTTCGAGATCATCCAGCGCAAGGGCAACCAGGGTTTCGGCGAAGGCAACTTCAAGGCGCTGTTCGAATCGATCGAACTCGACCAGATCCGCCGCGGCGTCGTGCAGGACAAGGCCTGACGCATCCGGCGCGCGGCGGCCCGGGGCAACCCGGCCGGCTGCGCGATCCGGCGGCACAAAGAAAAAGGGCGGGAATCCGAGGATTCCCGCCCTTTTTTGCGTTCCGGCGCGACCCGCGGGTCGCGCGACCGGATCAACGCGCGTTCGCCTTCGACTCGACGGCGCGCTCGGCCGACGGCTGCGCGTCGGTGTTCTGGGCCGGCACGATCTGACGCATCTGCGCGCCGGCTGCCGCCAGTGCGCTTGCGCCTTGCGCGTGCACCGGGCCGGTCATCGCGAAAAACGCGGCGGACACGACCAGAAAACTCTGGATATGACGTGTGTTCATTGCACCTCCTGTAAAACTGCCGGCGCCTCCCCGATTGCGTCGAAATAAACCCACGCGACCGGGCACCTCCGGCAGGCCGACAAGATTAACGGCATTTGCCCACAGATGGGGCCAGCTTTACATGCATTTACATGATGTAACGCATCATCGTGCCCTGTTTTCCTGGCCCGCCGCCGCCATCCGGCCGGTGGGCGGCGGGTTTGCCCCAGTGCTACCATCGCTTAAAACCGGCCAATATGCCGGCCACTGCCGACGCGTTCAAAAGACGCCGGAGCAGTCGAGTTTTGGTGATCCCAAACTGGGTGGAGGAGACTGTTAATGAATGCCCCGCTAGACGCAGACCAACGCGCGTCGCTAGAAGCCGCGCTGAAGTCCGTCACGCTTGATGACAAATACACACTGGAACGCGGTCGCGCGTACATGAGCGGCATTCAGGCCCTCGTGCGCCTGCCGATGCTCCAGCAGGAACGCGACCGCGCCGCCGGTCTCAATACGGCCGGGTTCATTTCCGGCTATCGCGGTTCGCCCCTCGGCGGCCTCGACCTCTCGCTCTGGAAGGCCAAGCAGCACCTGGCGGCCCACCAGATCGTCTTCCAGCCCGGCCTCAACGAAGATCTCGCCGCCACCGCCGTGTGGGGCTCGCAGCAGGTGAACCTGTACCCCGGCGCGAAGCACGACGGCGTGTTCGGCATGTGGTACGGCAAGGGCCCGGGCGTCGACCGCACGGGCGACGTATTCAAGCACGCGAACTCGGCCGGCTCGTCGCAGCACGGCGGCGTGCTGGTGCTCGCCGGCGACGACCACGCGGCGAAATCGTCGACGCTCGCACATCAGTCCGAGCACATCTTCAAGGCCTGCGGGCTGCCCGTGCTGTTCCCGTCCAACGTGCAGGAATATCTCGATTTCGGCCTGCACGGCTGGGCGATGAGCCGCTACTCGGGCCTGTGGGTCGCGCTCAAGTGCGTGACGGACGTCGTCGAATCGTCGGCGTCGGTCGACATCGACCCGCATCGCACCGAGATCGTGCTGCCGACCGACTTCATCGTCCCGGACGGCGGCCTGAACATCCGCTGGCCCGACCCGCCGCTCGTGCAGGAAGCGCGGCTGCTCGACTACAAGTGGTACGCGGCGCTCGCCTATGTGCGCGCGAACAAGCTCGACCGGATCGAGATCGATTCGCCGAGCGCGCGCTTCGGGATCATGACCGGCGGCAAGGCGTACCTCGACGTGCGCCAGGCGCTGACCGACCTCGGTCTCGACGATGAAACCTGCGCGCGGATCGGCATCCGGCTCTACAAGGTCGGCTGCGTGTGGCCGCTCGAAGCGCAGGGCGCGCAAGCGTTCGCGCGCGGCCTCGACGAAATCCTCGTCGTCGAGGAAAAGCGCCAGATCCTCGAATACGCGATCAAGGAAGAGCTGTACAACTGGCCCGACGGGCAACGGCCGCGCGTGTTCGGCAAGTTCGACGAGAAGGACGGCGCCGGCGGCGAATGGTCGGTGCCGATGGGCAACTGGCTGCTGCCCGCGCACTACGAACTGTCGCCCGCGATCATCGCGAAGGCGATCGCGACGCGCCTCGAGAAGTTCGAGCTGCCGTCCGACGTGCGTGCGCGCATCGCCGCGCGGCTCGCGGTGATCAACGCGAAGGAAATGGCGCTCGCGAAGCCGCACGTGCAGACCGAGCGCAAGCCGTGGTTCTGCTCGGGCTGCCCGCACAACACGTCGACCAACGTGCCGGAAGGCTCGCGCGCGATCGCAGGCATCGGCTGCCACTACATGACCGTGTGGATGGACCGCAGCACGAGCACCTTCAGCCAGATGGGCGGCGAAGGCGTGCCGTGGATCGGCCAGGCGCCGTTCACGGACGAGAAGCACGTGTTCGCGAACCTCGGCGACGGCACCTATTTCCACTCGGGCCTGCTGGCGGTGCGGGCGGCGATCTCGTCGAAGGCGAACATCACCTACAAGATTCTCTACAACGACGCCGTCGCGATGACGGGCGGCCAGCCGGTCGACGGCGTGCTGACGGTGCCGCAGATCACGCACCAGCTCGCGTCCGAAGGCGCGAAGAAGATCGTGATCGTCACCGACGAGCCGGAGAAGTACGACAGCCAGAAGGCGCTGCTCGCGCCGGGCGTGACGATCCATCATCGCGACCAGCTCGACGACGTGCAGCGCGAGCTGCGCGAGATCGAAGGCACGACGATCCTGATCTACGACCAGACCTGCGCGACCGAGAAACGCCGTCGCCGCAAGCGCGGCACGTATCCGGACCCGGCCAAGCGCGTCGTGATCAACGACGCGGTGTGCGAAGGCTGCGGCGACTGCTCGGTGCAGTCGAACTGCCTGTCGGTCGAGCCGCTGGAAACCGAATTCGGCACGAAGCGCCAGATCAACCAGTCGAGCTGCAACAAGGACTTCTCGTGCGTGAAGGGCTTCTGCCCGAGCTTCGTCACGGTCGAGGGCGGCCAGTTGAAGAAGCCGAAGGCGGTTTCGGTCGACGGCAACGCACTGCCGCCGATCCCGGAACCGACGCTGCCGGACATCGACCGGGCCTACGGCGTGCTCGTCACGGGCGTCGGCGGCACGGGCGTCGTCACGATCGGCGCGCTGCTCGGGATGGCCGCGCACCTCGAGAACAAGGGCGTGACCGTGCTCGACGTCACCGGCCTCGCGCAGAAAGGCGGCGCGGTGATGAGCCACGTGCAGATCTCGCATGCGCCGACCGACATCCACGCGACGCGGATCGCGATGGGCGAAGCCGATCTCGTGATCGGCTGCGACGCGATCGTCACGGCCGGCGACGAATGCACATCGCGGATGCGGCACGACACGACGCGCGTGGTCGTCAACAGCGCGCAGACGCCGACCGCCGAGTTCATCAAGAACCCGAACTGGGCATTCCCCGGCCTGTCCGCGGAGAACGACATTCGCGCGGCGGCCGGTGAAGCCGTCGATTTCATCGACGCGAACCGCTTCGCGGTGGCGCTGCTCGGCGACGCGATCTACACGAACCCGTTCGTGCTCGGTTACGCGTGGCAGAAAGGCTGGCTGCCGCTCACGCTCGCATCGCTCGAACGCGCGATCGAACTGAACGCCGTGTCGGTCGACAAGAACCGCGCCGCATTCGACTGGGGCCGCCGCGCCGCGTACGACCTTGCCAGCGTGAAGCAGGCCGCGGCCGGCGATGCACGCCCCGCGCAAGGCGCCACGGTGATCGCGCTGCACACGAAGAAGGCGGTCGACGCATTGATCGCTAAGCGCGTGGAATTTCTCACCGCGTACCAGAACGCCGCGTACGCATCGCGCTATGCGGCGTTCGTCGACAAGGTGCGCGCAGCCGAGCGCGCGCTGGCGGACGGCGACACGATGCAGGAGCAACTGACCGAGGCGGTCGCGCGCAACCTGTTCAAGCTGATGGCGTACAAGGACGAATACGAAGTCGCGCGGCTGCAGTCCGATCCCGCGTTCCTCGCACGCCTGTCCGCGCAGTTCGAAGGCGACTGGAAGCTGAAATTCCACCTCGCGCCGCCGCTGTTCGCGAAGACGGACGCCCATGGCCATCTCGTGAAGAAGGCGTACGGCCCGTGGATGATGTCGGCGTTCCGGCTGCTCGCGAAGGCGAAGTTCCTGCGCGGCACGGGGCTCGACCCGTTCGGCCGCACCGAGGAACGCCGCACCGAGCGCGCGCTGATCGGCGAGTACGAAGCGCTGATCGACGAAGTGACAGCCAAGCTGAACGCGGCCAACCGCCCGCTCGCGCTCGAACTCGCGGCGCTGCCGGACGGCATTCGCGGCTACGGCCACGTGAAGGAGAACAACCTGCGCGCGGTACGCCAGAAGTGGGACACGCTGCTCGCGAAGTGGCGTTCGCCGACGGGCAGCCAGTCGCACCAGCAGGTCGCGTAACGGCACGCGACGGGCGTTCGCGGTACGGACGCCCGCCCGCGCCGCCGGCGCTTCGCGATAAAAAAACGCCACGGAGCGCAAGCTTCGTGGCGTTTTTCATTGCGCCGCGCGTGACGCGCGGCACACGCGGGCGCGAACTTACTTCGTGTTCACGTTCGCGGCGGCAACGGCCGTCATGTTGATGATCCGGCGCACGGTCGCGGCCGGCGTCAGGATGTGGGCCGGCTTCGCGGCGCCGAGCAGGAACGGGCCGACCGTCACGCCTTCGCCGCCGACCATCTTCAGCAGGTTGTACGCGATGTTCGCGGCTTCGACGTTCGGCATGATCAGCAGGTTCGCTTCGCCCGACAGCGTCGTGCCCGGGAATGCCTGCTTGCGGATCATTTCCGACAGCGCGGCGTCACCGTGCATTTCGCCGTCGACTTCCAGGTTCGGCGCACGTTCGACGATCAGCTTGCGGGCCTCGGCCATCCGGCGCGACGACGCCGACGGCGCGCTGCCGAAGTTCGAGTTCGACAGCAGCGCGGCCTTCGGCGCGATGCCGAAGCGCTCGATCTCGGCCGCGGCCTGGATCGTCATGTCGGCGAGCTGTTCGGCGCTCGGCAGCTCGTTCACGTACGTGTCGCACACGAACAGGTTGCGGCCCGGCAGCATCAGCAGGTTCATCGCCGCGAAGTGCTCGGCGCCCTTCGCGCGACCCAGCACCTGCTCGATGAACTTCAGGTGGCTGTGGAACGTGTCGATCATCCCGCAGATCATCCCGTCCGCGTCGCCCAGGTGCACGAGCATCGCGCCGATCAGCGTGTTGAACTTGCGCAGCGCGGCCTTCGCGACTTCCGGCGTCACGCCATCGCGCGCGGCGATGTCGTGGTAGGCCTGCCAGTAGCGGTGGTAGCGCGTGTCGTCTTCCGGATTGACGATTTCGAAATCGACACCGGCCTTCAGCTTCGAGCCGATCTTCTGCAGGCGCATTTCGACGACCGACGGACGGCCGACGATGATCGGCTGCGCGATCTTTTCCTGCAGCACGAACTGCGCGGCGCGCAGCACGCGCTCGTCCTCGCCCTCGGCGAACACGATGCGGGCCTGCTTCTTCTTCGCGGTCGCGAACACCGGGCGCATCACCATGCCGGTGCGGTAGACGGTCGCGCCGAGCTGCTCGCGGTACGCGTCCATGTCCTGGATCGGACGCGTGGCGACGCCCGAATCCATCGCGGCCTGCGCGACGGCCGGCGCGATCTTGATGATCAGGCGCGGGTCGAACGGCTTCGGAATCAGGTAATCCGGCCCGAATTCGAGCGAGTGACCTTCATACGCCTTCGCGACTTCCTCGCTCTGGTCGGTTTCCTGCGCCAGCTCGGCGATCGCGCGCACGCAGGCGAGCTTCATTTCTTCCGTGATCGTCGTCGCGCCGACGTCGAGCGCGCCGCGGAAGATGAACGGGAAGCACAGTACGTTGTTGACCTGGTTCGGGTAGTCCGAACGGCCGGTCGCGACGATCGCGTCCGGGCGCACGGCCTTCGCGTCTTCCGGGCGGATTTCCGGTTCCGGGTTCGCGAGCGCCAGGATCAACGGCCGGTCGCCCATCGTCTTGACCATGTCCTGCTTCAGCACGCCCGCGCTCGAGCAGCCGAGGAACACGTCGGCGCCGACGATCGCATCGGCGAGCGTGCGCGCGTCGGTCGTGGCCGCATAACGCTGCTTCGACGGATCGAGATTGCCGCGCCCTTCGTAGATCACGCCCTTCGAATCAGCGACGAGGATGTTCGACTTCGTCAGGCCGAGGTTCACCAGCAGGTCCAGACACGCGATCGCCGCGGCGCCGGCGCCCGAGCACACGAGCTTCACTTCGGACAGCTGCTTGCCGACGACCTTCAGGCCGTTCAGGATCGCGGCCGACGCGATGATCGCGGTGCCGTGCTGGTCATCGTGGAAGACGGGGATCTTCATGCGCTCGCGCAGCTTCTGCTCGATGTAGAAGCATTCCGGCGCCTTGATGTCCTCGAGGTTGATGCCGCCGAGCGTCGGCTCGAGCATCGCGATCGCCTCGACGAGCTTGTCGGGGTCGGACTCCGACAGTTCGATGTCGAACACGTCGATGCCCGCGAATTTCTTGAAGAGGCAGCCCTTGCCTTCCATCACCGGCTTCGCGGCGAGCGGGCCGATGTTGCCGAGACCGAGCACGGCCGTGCCGTTCGTGATCACGCCGACGAGGTTGCCGCGCGACGTGTACTTCTGCGCGTCGAGCGGATCGGCGTGGATCGCCTCGCACGCGGCGGCGACGCCCGGCGAATACGCGAGCGACAGATCGAGCTGGTTCGACAGCGGCTTGGTCGGGGTGACCGAAATCTTGCCGGGTTTCGGGTTCAGGTGATAAGCGAGAGCGGCCTGCTTCAGTTGTTCGTCCATGATTGACCTGCGAGAGACATGCGAAATTTTGACGGTTCAGTTCACAGCACCTTCGGCCGCGTCTGCTTGAATCGAGGGGATGGTCGACTGCGAGACGGCACGCGACGCGCCGGATCGGCACGCCATCGAACCTTGGCGGGTGGCAAGAGGAAAGTACAAAGTACTGAACGATTTCTAAGGGTCGCCTAGTGTACACCCCGCGCATGACACGCGTTGGTGCAGCGCCGCATCCCCGAGATCGGCTTGCGAGCGGTCCGCCCCCGTTTGTTTCGCCGGTGGTGAGCGGCGCGGCGAACCCGCGCGAATTCCGCCGAAAACCGGCCTGAATCGGGTAAAATGTCGGGCTACGCGCGCAGCGATGCGATTGGTTCTCCGATCGCGCCCCGGCCCTCCGGGCAGGTTCCCCTTGCTGCGCCACCGGGCCCGCGCCCGCTCCTCGCTCAACACCCAAGGAATGCCCATGACAGGCTACGATCGTCAGTCGATCTCGGATACGACCGCCAAAATGCTGCTCGAAGTGCAGGCGGTGCACTTCAACGCCGAAAAACCCTTCGTCTTCACGTCGGGCTGGGCAAGCCCCGTCTATATCGACTGCCGCAAGCTGATCTCGTATCCGCGCGTGCGCCGCGGCCTGATGGAAATGGCGGAAACGACGATCCTGCGCGACATCGGTTTCGAGCAGATCGACGCGGTGGCGGGCGGCGAAACGGCCGGCATCCCGTTCGCGGCATGGATCGCGGATCGGATGATGGTGCCGATGCAGTACGTGCGCAAGAAGCCGAAGGGTTTCGGCCGCAACGCGCAGATCGAAGGCCATCTGGAAGAAGGCTCGCGCGTGCTGCTGGTGGAAGACCTGACGACCGACAGCCGCAGCAAGATCAACTTCATCAACGCGCTGCGCACCGCGGGCGCGACGGTGAACCACTGCTTCGTGCTGTTCCACTACAACATCTTCAAGGAAAGCGTGTCGGTCCTGAAGGACATCGACGTCGACCTGCACGCGCTGGCGACGTGGTGGGACGTGCTGCGCGTCGCGAAGGCCTCGGGCTACTTCGAGACGAAGACGCTCGACGAAGTCGAGAAGTTCCTGCACGCACCGGCCGAGTGGTCGGCCGCGCACGGCGGCGCGACGGGCGCCCAGGAGTGACGCCGCGCCGGCTCGCATGCCGGCGCCCTGGCTGAAAAAGCCGCCTGCTTCGTCGCAGGCGGCTTTTTTTCGTCCATCGTCCCGCGCGAGAACCGGTCGCGACCACGGGTCGCGGTGTGCATCGCTCATCGAACCCTAATGCTAGACTTGATCCATCGCCGCCATCAGCTGCTCGGGCAACGCACAACGCCAACAACGCCGGGAGCATCAGCCCGGCCCACGTGACGGGAGAAGCGCCATATGCGTGTGGATCGCCGGATCACCCCGCCTGCGCCATCGGGTCGCCCGTCTCCATTCATCCTCTCCGCCCTCCTGTGCGCCGCCGTCTTCGCGGCGCTGCCCGCGCATGCGGAAGGCCCGTTCACCTTGACGAGCGACGACCTGGCACCCGGCGGACACGTCCGCGCCGCGAACGTGTTCGACCGCGGCGACTGCAAGGGCGGCAACCACTCGCCGCAGCTCACCTGGCACAACCCGCCGCCCGGCACGCGCGGCTACGCGGTCACGATCTTCGACCCCGACGCGCCCGGACACGGCTGGTGGCACTGGGCCGTGGCGGGCATCCCCGCGACGGTCACGAGCCTGCCCGCCGACGCGAGCGCGTCCGGCTTCCTGCGACGCATCGGCGCGAGCGAGGCCCGCAACGACTTCGGGATCGACGGTTATGGCGGCCCGTGCCCGCCGCCCGGCAAGCCGCACCGCTACGTGATCACCGTCTACGCGCTGAAGGGCACCGACCTGCGCGTCGCGCAGGGCCGCCCCGCGCCGATGTTCGAGCACGAGATCGGCACGCTCGCGATCGGCACCGCGCAATTCACGGTCAGCTACGGGCAGTAACGGGCGCCGTGCCCCGCCACGTCGCGATTGCCGGCCATCGGGAATTTCCGTGCATGGCACGCGCGCGTTTTTCCCGTCATTTCAGCTTGCTAGACTCGTGGTCACCGGTCGCGGCGCCTCGCCGCGCATCCGTCGCGCCGCCCACCGGCGACGCATAACCCGGCAGGCCGCCGCGGCCGCCGACCCCGTTCCTTTCCGGAGAACGCTTCATGTCGAACATCGTCATCGTCTATCACAGCGGCTACGGTCACACGCAGAAACTGGCCGAGGCCGTGCACACCGGCGCGCAGGACGCCGGCGCGACCGTGCGCCTGATCGCCGTCGGCGACCTCGACGACGCAGGCTGGGCCGCACTCGACGCGGCCGATGCGATCGTCTTCGGCGCGCCGACCTACATGGGCGGCCCGTCCGCGCAGTTCAAGCAGTTTGCCGACGCAACGTCGAAAGCGTGGTTCACGCAGAAGTGGAAAGACAAGATCGCCGCGGGCTTCACGAACTCCGCGACGATGAACGGCGACAAGTTCTCGACGATTCAATATTTCGTCACGCTGTCGATGCAGCATGGGATGGTGTGGGTCGGCACGAGCCTGATGCCGGCCAACTCGAAGGCGGCCACGCGCAACGACATCAACTACCTCGGCGGCTCCACGGGCCTGCTCGCGCAGTCGCCGGCGGATTCGACGCCCGACGAGGGTCCGCTGCCGGGTGACCTCGAGACCGGGAAGGCGTTCGGCCGGCGCATCGCCGAAGCGACGGCCCGCTGGGTTGCCGGCGGCCGCTGAGCACGCCCCTGACGCCCTCGCGCCCGCGCCGGCGGGCGTCAAAGGGACACAAGACGGCCCGCCGGCCGTCTTTTTTTCGCCCCGCGCGGTGCAGGCCCGCCGGATGACGTCTTAAAATGGCGGTTTCAGGGCGCGGCCCCTCCGTTTCATTCAGTGAGAGCGAAATGAGCACCAAAGTTTTTGTCGACGGCCAGGAAGGCACGACCGGCCTCAAGATCTTCGAATACCTGTCGGCACGCAGCGACATCGAGATCCTGCGCATCGATGAAGCGAAGCGCAAGGACGTCGACGAGCGCCGCCGCCTGATCAACGCGTCGGACGTCACGTTCCTGTGCCTGCCGGACGTCGCATCGCGCGAATCGGCCTCGCTGGTCGAGAACCCGAACACGACGCTGATCGACGCGAGCACCGCGTTCCGCACCAGCGCCGACTGGGCCTACGGCCTGCCCGAACTGACCCGCGCGCAGCGCGAGAAGATCCGCACGTCGAAGCGCATCGCGGTGCCGGGCTGCCATGCATCGGCCTTCGTGCTCGCGATGCGTCCGCTCGTCGATGCGGGCATCGTCGCGCCGACGTTCGCCGCGCACAGCTACTCGATCACCGGCTACAGCGGCGGCGGCAAGTCGATGATCGCCGAATACGAAAGCGCCGCGCCGGGCGGCAAGCTCGCGAGCCCGCGCCCGTATGCGCTCGGCCTCACGCACAAGCACCTGCCGGAAATGGCCGCGCACACGGGCCTCGCGAACCCGCCGATCTTCACGCCGATCGTCGGCCCGTTCCTGAAGGGCCTCGCGGTGACGACCTACTTCACGGCCGAACAGCTCGCGAAGCGCGCGACGCCGCAGGACGTGCAGCGCGTGTTCGCCGAGTACTACGCGGACGAAGCGTTCGTGCGCGTCGCGCCGTTCAACGCGGACGCGAACCTCGACGGCGGTTTCTTCGACGTGCAGGCGAACAACGACACGAACCGCGTCGACCTGTTCGTGTTCGGCAACGAAGAGCGCTTCGTCACGGTCGCGCGCCTCGACAACCTCGGCAAGGGCGCGTCGGGCGCCGCGATCCAGTGCATGAACCTCAACATCGGCGCAGCCGAGGACGCGGGCCTCAAGCGCTGATCATCATCTCATGCGATGCAAAGCCGGCCGCTGGCCGGCTTTTTATTTACTCGTATCAGGCAATAAATAAAATCCGGTTCGCGTATTTACAATTATTTACAAGCTTTCCATTGCGCGATTACCAGTGAATTAAGCCCACCCCTCTTTCTCCAGTCAATCCCGAATAGGGATAAACCGGATACCGTCGCTTTAAACGCTGCCGTTATACGCGGGAAGGCCGTTCGACAGCCTGCCGAGCGTGGCACATCCCCCACTCCGGCAGCTTCCGGCAGCCCCCGTCTCGTTTTAATTCTTACCGAATGCCGCGTCGGACAAGGAATCAAAACGCGATATCCGTTTCAATCGCCTTTTTTAGACGGGTTCATCAATTGACAGCAAAAATCAAGGCGGCGACATTAGCTCGCACAATTAAACGATTGGAGACAGCGGCATGTCGCACACCTTATCGAAGGGGGTGGCAACGGCCTTTGCCATTACCCCTTTCCTGCTTGCCTGTGGTGGGGGGGATTCTGGCGGCGCGCCTGCGCCGATCAATGCGCCCCAATGTTCCGGATCGAGCTGCGGCACGCAAGGGCCGCCGCCTTCGCAGCCCGTCAACGGTTCGCTGTGCCCGGCCGACGCCGACATCGTGAAGAGCACGTATCTCGGTGGCGCCGGTAGCGGCGAGATCGTCAGCGTCAACATCGACGCGGTCGCGATGACCTACACGCTCAAGTGGCTCGAATCGCCGATTCCGCTCGCGACCGGCACGGTCACGCCGAGCCGCGTCGGCACGTCGATCGCCGGCAAGGTCATCCATCCGCCGACCGGCACGCTGCCGACCGCCGAACAGACGCGCTGCGCGTTCGTCCTCACGCCGGGCACGGGCACCGCACCGAACGGCTCGACCTATTCGACGGCCGCCGACTTCAATCCGGCGAACCCGCCGATGCTGCTGGTCGGCATGGGCGTCGCGGGCGGCGGCATTCCGGGTGCGACGGTGCAGTACGACGGGCTGACGATCAGCCTCGCCGGCATCCCGCTCTACCAGAACGTCGGCCAGGTGCCGAACCGTCACTTCGACTTCTATCCGTTCCTCGGTTTCGCGAACACGACGACGGACCTCACGAAGCTGCCGGGCACCTACAACGCGCTGATCTACCACCTCGTGCCGTCGGGCAACTACGCGACGCAAGGTGCGAGTTCGAGCGAGACGTTCGATGCGAACGGCGCGTGCACGTCGACGAATGCGTCGGGCTGCGAAACGACCGGCGATCCGTGGAAGACGAGCGCGAACGGCGGCTACTTCGACAGCACGAAGGCACCGCAGATCCTGCCGCAGACGAAGCTGCCGATCATCGGCGCAACCGGCAAGTCGGCGACCGCGCACATGGTGATCGGCCAGCTCAACGGCGCGACCGTGCCGGTGATCGTGCGCACGGGCAACGTGAACCTCGGCACGCCGCCGCTGCACACCGACGCGCAGGTCGACGACGAATCGGGCATCGCGGTACTCGGCTCGGCGACGGCGATCCAGTCGGGCGCGATCGACGGCGGCTACGCGGGCGCGGACTCGAACTTCAAGTACACGGCCGCACTGATCCGCGGCAGCAACGCATCGTTCATCAACCCGACCACGCAGGCCGAGGAAGACGCCTTCTCGCTCGACTACGGCCAGGCGACGCCGGGCCTGCTGAACGCGAAGACGACGCCGCCGAGCGGCGCGGCCTACCCGTCCGCGTCGGGCGTGGTGATCGCGACGGGCGGGCTGTACGCGGCGCTCATCCAGGGCACGGTGAACGGTGGCGTCACGTCGACGTCGGCGAACTCGAGCACGTCGTCGACACCGTACTTCGGCGTGGGCGCGCAGATCAGCAAATAGCGTACGAGGACGCGGCGGCGGCCAGCCCGCTGCCGCGTGACGCAAGGACGCGCGTGGCACGGCGCGGGCAGGACGAGCACAAGTAACAGAAGCGGCCGACAGGGAGCTGGCCGCCGCACAAGACAAATCTGGAGGAGCAACATGAAGCGCAACCTCATTCTGGCGGCGGCCCTTGCCGCCCCCCTTCTTTCCGCCTGCGGCGGCGGCAGCGACAATCCGCCCCCGCTCGTCGAAGACCGGCTCTGTCCCGCCTCGCTCGATTACACCACCGTGTTTACGGGCGGTGCGGGCAGCGGCGAACTCGCCAAGGTCCAGCTCGACACGACCAAGATGACGTGGCAGGTCACGTACGTCGAATCGCCGGTGCCGCAAACGACCGGCACCGTCGTGCCGACCCGCGCGGGCACCGTCGACAGCGGCACGCTCACGCAGGAAACGCTGCTGCCGACCAACAAGCTGAACCAGTGCGCGTTCCGCCTGAACGGCGCAAGCCTCGACCCGACGCGCCCGGCACGGATCTTCGTCGGCGAAGGTGTCGCGGGCGGCACGATTCCCGGCAAGGAAATCCAGTTCGGCGGCGTGCTCGGCCAGGCCGCGGTGCCCGACACGAAATTCCCGTACTACCCGTTCATCGGCTTCTCGTCGATCGAGACCAACATCGCGAACGTCGCGGGCACGTACAGCCATGTCGGCTTCGGCGAAGTGCCGTCGCAGAACTTCGCGCCCGCGTCGATCGACGCGAAGGTGACGATCAACGCGGACGGCTCGTGGACCAAGTGCGACACGACCGGCCAGTTCGCCGGCGGCGCGTGCACGCAGCAGGGCACGAACTTCGTGCAGTCCGCGGACGGCAGCGGCGCATTCCAGTCCAACAACTACCAGAGCCAGTTGAAGCCGACGCTGTCGACGACGCCGCAGGGCAAGGGCTTCATGATCGTCGGCAAGCTGCGCAACCAGCTGGTGCCGATCCTCGTGCGCACGGGCGTCGCGAACCCGAACCCGACGCCCGACAGCAACGGCGTGCCGGGCCTCACCGCCGACGACGAATCGAGCATCTCGATCCTCGCGCCGCAATCGATGGTCGCGGTCGGTTCGCAGAACGGCGAGTACATCGGCGTCGACAGCCAGTTCAATTACCGGACCACCGCGCTGACCAACACCCAGGCCACGCTGCTCGATCCGTTCCAGCCGTCGCAGGCCTCGCTCGCGACCGCACTCGACCTCGACTACACGCAGAAGGTGCCGGGCACGGTCACGACGATCCACACGGGTTCGGGCAGCACGTCGCCGACCGGCAAGTTCATCTTCACGGGTGGCGTGTTCGGTTTCCTCGATAACGCCGGATCGACGCCGTATTTCACGATCGGCGCGTTCGTCCAGTAAGCAGAGGGGAAAGCCGTGATGAAGAAAACCCTACTCTGCGCGGCGGCCGGCGCCGCCGCCCTGGCGCCGCTCGCGGCGCACGCGCAGAGCGCCGGCAGCAACGTCGTCACGCTGGGCTGGTTCCACGTGATGCCGCAACAGAGCAGCACGCCGATGACGACCAACGTCGCACCGACGCCGATCAACACGCCGCTGCGGCTGCCGCCGTCGTTCACGTCGCCGGGCACCGGGCTGCGTACCAGCGGCGCCGACACCGTCGGCCTGACGGTCAGCCACTTCCTGACCGACCACATCGCGGTCACGTCGGTGGCGGGCGTGCCGCCGGTGTTCAAGGTGTCGGGCCAGGGCACGATCAGGCCGCCCGGCCCGGCCGGCGCGCTCGGCACGCAGAACATCGGGCTGGCGTCGGTCAACCCGATCGTGAAGAGCGTGCGGCAGTGGAGCCCGGCCGTGCTGCTGCAATACTACTTCGGGCAGGCGACCGCGAAGTTCCGGCCGTTCCTCGGCCTCGGCGTGTCGTACAACTGGTTCAGCGACCTGCAGCTCAACACGAACTTCATCAAGCAGACGCAGGAGAACCTCGGCGCGATTCTCGCGGCGGGCGCGGGCAAGCCGGGTACGACATCGGTGGAGGCGAAGGCGTCGTCGTCATGGCAGCCGGTGTTCAACGCGGGTCTGCAGTACAACATGACCGAGCATTTCGGGCTGATCGCGTCGGTGACGTACATCCCGCTGAAGACGACGTCGACGGTGACGATCAAGGCGGCCGACGGTTCGGTGCTCGCCGAGTCGAAATCGGACCTGAAGGCCGACCCGATCATCAGCTACGTCGGGATGACGTACAAGTTCTGAGCCCGGCGACGGGCGACGAATGGCACGCTGCGGCAAAATCGCAGGCAAAAAAAAGCCCGCCTAAGAGGCGGGCTGAATCCATATCAGAGGAGACATGGAGGAGACAGGTGCAACTATAGCGAAACAGTTTCCGCAATGCAACATTTCCGTAGAGAAAATAAGGATTTTCCCTCGAATGCTGGCTCTAAATCGCTTCGTTCGCTTCTGACCCCTTCCTGATCTCCCCGTCCAGCACCTCGCCCAGCGCGTCGCGCAGCAGCGCGACGGGCCGCACCAGGCGGCCCGGCAGCGCGGCGTGCACGATCCACACGTTGATCCGCGTCTCCAGCCCCACCGTTTCCACCACCCGCAGCGCATCGCGATGCGCGCTGCGCGCGAGCGCGTTCGGCGGCGCGATCCCGATGCCCGCGCCGCGCGCGACGAGCGACAGCTGCAGCTCCGAGCCGAACGCCTCGACCGCGACGTCGAACGGCAGCCCGGCCGCGCCGAGCGCGCGACTCAGCGCCGAACGCATCCCGCAGCCGTCCTGACTCAGCACCCACGGAAAACCCGACAGCGTGTCGAGCGACAACGGGCCGTCCGGCAGCGGAAAGTCGCGCGCGGCGACGAGCACCGTCGGCTGCGTGGCGAGCAGCGTCGCCGTGAACGCGTCGGGCAGCACCGTGCTCGCCGGCACCATCACGGCCGCGACGTCGAGCGTGCCGCGCTCGATGCCCTGCAGCAGCGCCGGCGACCAGCCGGCCGTCACGCGCAGCGTGAGGCGCGGGAATGCGTCGCGCAGCCGGTCGATCGGCCGCTCGAGCGCCAGCTCGGACAGGAACGGCGGGACGCCGATGCGCAGCTCGCCCGACGGCTCGCTGTCCGGCGCGCCGGCCGCCATCAGCTCGTCGACCGCGCCCAGCACGTTGCGCGCGAGCGCATAGACGTCGCGCCCGGCCGCGGTCGGCTTCAGCGGCTTGCTTTGCCGTTCGAGCAGCGGCACGCCGAGCAGCGTTTCGAGGTTCTGCACGCGCCGCGTCAGGCCGGGCTGCGTCAGGTGGAGCTTCGCGGCCGCGGCAACCATCGAGCCGCTGTCGACCACCGCGACGAACGCCAGGAGATCACGCGTATTCAAAACAAACTCGCATAATCATGTTAGACATATTTCAATTGTCGCATAAACATCGGCCGCCTACGATGGGAACTCCTTCGACCCATACCCCAGGCTTCCGATGAACTGCCCTGCCAACCCTTGTCCCGGCGCCGTTCGCGCACCCGTCGGCGCGCCGCCCGCGCTGAGCGCGGGCATGACGCTGTTCTTCGCCGCGACGGTCGGCGTGATCGTGATGGACCTGTTCGCCGCGCAACCGCTGACGGGCCCGATCAGCGCGGACCTGCACCTGCCGCCCGGCCTCGCCGGCCTCGTCGCGATGCTGCCGCAGCTCGGCTACGCGGCCGGGCTCGTGCTGCTCGTGCCGCTCGTCGATCTGCTCGAAAACCGCCGCCTGATCGTCGCGACGCTCGTCGCCTGCGCGGCCGCGCTCGCGCTGCCTGCGTTCACGCGGTCGGGCGTCGTGTTTCTGCTGGCGACGCTGGTCGCCGGCGCCGCGTCGAGCGTGATCCAGATGCTCGTGCCGATGGCCGCGTCGATGGCGCCCGAAGCGCAGCGCGGCCGCGCGGTCGGCAACGTGATGAGCGGGCTGATGCTCGGCATCCTGCTGTCGCGGCCGCTCGCGAGCCTGATCGCGGGCTCGGCCGGCTGGCGCGCGTTCTACGCGCTGGCCGCGCTCGCGAACGTCGCGATCGCCGTCGTGCTCGCGCTGCGCCTGCCGTCGCGCACGCCGTCGATCACGGCCGGCTACCGCGCGCTGCTCGCGTCGATGGGGCGCCTGCTCGCCGACGAACCGGTGCTGCGCCGGCACGCGCTGTCGGCCGCGCTCGCGATGGCTGCGTTCAGCGCCTTCTGGACCGCCGTCGGGCTGCGGCTCGCGCAGCCGCCGTTCGGTCTCGACCTGCACGGGATCGCGCTGTTCGCGTTCGCCGGCGCCAGCGGTGCGATCGTCACGCCGCTCGCCGGCCGCGCCGGCGATCGCGGCCACGGCCCGGCCGCGCAGCGGATCGCGCACGGCACGATGCTCGTGGCGCTCGCCGTGCTCGGCATCGCGGGCGCCGGCTGGTTCGGCTTCGACGCGCATGCGCATCGCGGCCTCGCGCTTGCGCTGCTCGCCGGCGGCGCGGCGCTGCTCGACGCGGGTGTCATCGTCGACCAGACGATCGGCCGCCGCGAGATCAACCTGCTGAACCCGGCCGCGCGCGGGCGCCTGAACGGGCTGTTCGTCGGGCTGTTCTTCGTCGGCGGCGCGCTCGGCGCGGCGCTCGCGGGCAGCGCGTGGGCATGGGGCGGTTGGAGCGCCGTGTGCGGCATCGGGTTCGCGTTCGCCGGCGCGGCCGCGGTGTTCGGCCTCACGGCCGGGCGCCGGGTCGGCACTGCGGCGCTGACTCGCCCGCATCCGTGAAGCGGACGTAAAAAGTCGAACGCCCCGCCCTCTTGCGAGGGACGGGGCGTTCGGCGCACCGGAATCCGTTCGAAATCAGTGACGCACCAGCGCCATCATCGCGCCGAAGCCGACGAACAGCCCGCCCGTCAGCCGGTTGAACACCTTCGCGACGCTCTGGCTCTTCAGCGTCGCGCCGATGCGCGTGCCGAACGACGCGTAGACGAGATACCAGCTCACCTCGATCACCGCGAACGTGACGACGAGAATGCCGAACTGCGGCAGCGTCGGCTCGGCCGCGTTGATGAACTGCGGCAGCAGCGCGGCCGCGAACAGGATCGCCTTCGGGTTGCTGCCCGCGACCAGGAAGCCGTTGCGGAACAGCACCCAGCGCGATGCCGACGCAGCCTGGCGCGACACCGATTCGACGTCGGCGGCCGGCGGCGCATCATCGACGCGCGCACGCCACGCCTTCACGCCGAGGTAGATCAGGTACGCGGCGCCCGCGAAGCGCAGCGCGTTGAACATCGCGGGCCACGCTTCGAGGAACACGCCGAGGCCGGCCGCCGAAACCGACAGCATCAGCACCAGCGCGCTCAGGCAGCCGGCCATCGTCGACGACGAGCGCCGCAGCCCGTGCCGCGCGCCGTGCGTCATCACGAGCAGCATGTTCGGGCCCGGAATCGCCGACACGACGAACACCGTCGCCACGAAAAGCCACCACGTATGCAAGTTCATGCGTGCCTCTGCCTGAATGTAGGAAAACCGAAACGTCGATTATGCCGTGCGCGCGGCGCTTCTGTCGCGTCGTGTCAGCGGCCGGCGCGGCGCAGCGCGACTTCGCCGAGCACCGCGAAGTCCTGATCTCCGCCGCCGTGCGCGAGCGCGTCAAGCAGGCTGTCGCGCACGACGCTCGCGATCGGCAGCGGCACCGACGCGGTGTCGCCAGCCTCCAGCGCGAGCCGGACATCCTTCAGCCCGAGGCGCGCCTTGAAGCGCGCGGGCTCGTATTGCCGCTCGGCGATCATCCCGCCGTAGCCTGCGTAGACGGGCCCCGGAAACACGCTGCTCGTGATCACGTCGAGGAAATCGCGCATCGCGACGCCGTGCGCGCCCAGCAGCGCGGACGCCTCGCCGAGCGTCTCGATCGCCGACGCGAGCGTGAAGTTCGCCGCGATCTTCGCGACGTTCGCGTGCTGCGGCAGCGAGCCGAACCGCCAGGTCTTCTGGCCGATCGCGTCGAACAGCGGCTGCACGCGGTCGATCGCCTCGGCCGGGCCGCCCGCCATGATAGTCAGGCGCGCGGCGGCCGCGACGTCGGGCCGCCCCATCACCGGCGCGGCGACATAATCGATGCCGCGCGACGCATGCGCGTGCGCGAGCGATTCGGCGAGCGCGACCGACACCGTCGCCATGTTCACGTGGATCAGGCCGCGCGGCGCCTGCGCGAGCAGCGCGTCGTCGAACACGGCGCGCGCGGCCGCGTCGTCGCCGAGCATCGAGAACACGGCATCGCCGCGAAACGCGTCGGCCGGCGTGTCGACGATCTGCGCGCCGAATGCCGCGAGCGGCTCCGCACGCTCGCGCGACCGGTTCCAGACCCGCACCGTGTGGCCCGCCTTCAGCAGGTTCGTTGCGATCGCCTGCCCCATTTCGCCCAGCCCGATAAATCCGAGATCCATTGCCTGCTCCTTCGCTCCGTGGAGCCGCGAGTTAAACACAGATGGCGGCCGTCTGCAGCGCCCGCCGCCGGCCGTGCGCGGTGCGATACTGCACGGATGGCGACCGCGACCTTCCGCTTCCACGACGAACTGAACGCCTTTCTCCCGCGCGCGCAGCGCGACCGCGCGTTCGGGCACGCGTGCGCGCGCGATGCGACGGTGAAGCACGCGATCGAGGCGCTCGGCATTCCTCACACGGAAATCGGCCGGCTCCACGTGAACGATGCACCGGCCGCGCTCGACCGGCCGCTGGGCGACGGCGACCGCGTCGAAGCCTTTCCGGAGCGCGCGCAGCCGGCGGCAAACGGTGCCACCGCGCCGCAGCCGGCGCAATGGTGCTTCATCGCCGACGCGCATCTCGGCGGCCTCGCGCAACTGTTGCGCCTCGCGGGCTTCGACACCTGCTACGACAACCACTATCGCGACGACGAGCTCGCGGCGCTCGCCGCACGAGAGGGCCGGATCGTGCTGACCCGCGACCGCGAACTGCTCAAGCGGCGCACGATCGCGCGCGGCTGCTACCTGCACGCGCTGCAACCGGCCGACCAGCTGCGCGAGCTGTTCGCGCGGCTCGATCTCGCGCCGCACATGCGGCCATTCCGGCTATGCCTGCGCTGCAATGCACCGCTGCATCCGCTCGACGCGGCGGCTGCCGCGCCGCGCGTGCCGGCCGGCGTCGGGCTGCGGCACCGGCGCTTCGCCGCGTGCGACGTGTGCCGGCGCGTGTTCTGGGAAGGCTCGCACTGGCGGCGCATGCGCACGGTGGTCGACGCGATGCGCACGCCGCCGACGCCGGCGGACGAACACGGCGCCTGAAAAAACAAAACCCCGCATGCCGAAACATGCGGGGTCTCGCGACTGGCGGCCGGCAGTGCCGGCCCCGGCGAAGCGCTTAGTTTGCTGCGCCTGCGTCGTTCGTGCCGGCTGCCGATGCGGCTGCGGCCTTTGCCTTGCCCTTGGCCGAACCGTGTTGCTTCAGCGCGTGCTTCGGCTTGCTGTGATCCTTCTTCATCGGTGCGGAGGCGGGTGCCATCGCGCCTGCCGGAGCCGACGCCGACTCCTGTGCGAATGCCGAAACCGATGCGAGTGCGATTGCTGCGGTCATGATCGAAGCGAGCGTCTTCTTCATTGTTCTTCCTTTAGCGGAGAAAAAATCAAACGAACCGGTGAAAGATGCGAGGCATTCGCATCGGAGCGCCAGGCCGGGAGGCCGGCTTTCGCCGTTCCGCCTCAATAAAACCTGACGCACTGGTTCCATAACGCACCGCCTTCGCGGCGAGTTGACACGTTGCTTGCGCCCCTCGGGTTTCCCCGGGGGCGAGCGCTTCTTTCCGCGTCTTCCCGCGTCGGCGCGCCGGTGCGGCGGCCGCCGCACTGGCCCCACAAACGCGCTCGCGTGCCATCGGGGCGACGCTTATACTGGCGTCCATCCGTCCCCTTCCCCGGAAACCGGATCGCGGCCGGTCGCCAGACCGCCGCTGTCTCGAGGCGCTCAAATTGCCCGATCACAATCTGGACAAACTGAAAATCGACCGGCGTCCGGTCGCACCGGCACCCCGCCGACGCCGGTGGGTCCGCTATGCGGCCGCCGCCGCGATCGCCCTCGTCACGATCATCGCCGGCCTTGCGCTCACCGGCCGGCCGACCGTCGAAACGACGTCCGTCACGTCCGCCTACCCGTACCAGAACGACACGCAACTGAATGCGACCGGCTACGTCGTGCCGCAGCGCAAGGCCGCGGTCGCGTCGAAGGGCCAGGGGCGGGTCGAATGGCTCGGCGTGCTCGAGGGCACGCGCGTGAAGAAGGACGAGATCATCGCGCGGCTCGAAAGCCGCGACGTCGAGGCGGCGCTCGCGCAGGCGCTGGCCCAGGCGAAGGTCGCCCGCGCGAACCTCGGCGTGCAGCAGGCCGAGCTGAAGGACGCCGAAATCGCATTCCGCCGCACCGCGGCGCTCGCGCCGAAGGGCGCCGTGCCGGCCGCGCAGCTCGACATCGACACGGCCCGCGTGAACAAGGCGCGCGCGTCGCTCAGCAGCGGCGAGGCCGCGATCGTGTCCGCCGACGCCAATGCGCAGGCCGCGCAGGTCGCGGTCGACCAGACGGTGATCCGCGCGCCGTTCGACGGCATCGTGCTCGCGAAGCATGCGAACGTCGGCGACAACATCACGCCGTTCTCGTCCGCGTCGGACAGCAAGGGCGCGGTCGTGACGATCGCCGACATGGACACGCTCGAGGTCGAGGCCGACGTCGCCGAATCGAACATCGCGAAGATCCGCGCCGAGCAGCCGTGCGAGATCCAGCTCGACGCGCTGCCCGACATGCGCTTCGCGGGCCGCGTGTCGCGCATCGTGCCGACCGTCGACCGCTCGAAGGCGACCGTGCTCGTGAAGGTGCGCTTCGTCGATCGCGACGACCGCGTGCTGCCCGACATGAGCGCGAAGATCGCGTTCCTGTCGAAGCCCGTGTCGGCGCAGGACCGGCAACCCGTGACGGCCGTGCAGGCGAGCGCGGTGGTCGAGCGCGACGGCCGGCCGGTCGTGTTCGTCGTGAAGGACGACAGCGTGCGCGCGGCGGCCGTGACGACGGGCATGCGGATCGGCGAGCTGGTCGCGCTCCGCGGCGTGAAACCCGGCGACACGGTCGTGCTCGCACCGGGCGAGAAGCTGAAGGACGGCGCGAAAGTGACCGTCGCGAAGAAGTAGCGCGAGCGTGAACGACACGTCGCCGCCCCTCGTCGAGATCAGCCACGTCGCGAAGTCGTACCGGCGCGGCAACCAGATCGTGCCCGTGCTGACCGACATCACGCTCGACATCGGCGAAGGCGATTTCGTCGCGCTGATGGGGCCGTCGGGCTCCGGCAAGAGCACGCTGCTGAACCTCGTGGCCGGCATCGACCGGCCCGACAGCGGCGAGCTGCGCGTGGGCGGCCTCGACATCTCGCAGCTCGCCGAGGCGCAACTGGCCGAATGGCGCGCGGCGAACGTCGGCTTTATCTTCCAGTTCTACAACCTGATGCCCGTGCTCACCGCGTTCGAGAACGTCGAGCTGCCGCTGATGCTCACGCACCTGTCGCGCCGCGAGCGGCGCGAGCGCGTCGAGCTCGTGCTCGACATGGTGAATCTCGGCGACCGGACGAGCCATTACCCGTCCGAGCTGTCGGGCGGCCAGCAGCAGCGCGTCGCGATCGCGCGCGCGCTGATCACCGACCCCGTGCTGATCGTCGCGGACGAGCCGACCGGCGACCTCGACCGCACGTCGGCCACCGACGTGCTCGCGATGCTGCAGCGGATGAACGCCGAGCTCGGCAAGACGATCATCATGGTGACCCACGATGCGCACGCGGCCAGCGCCGCGCAGTCGCTCGTGCATCTGGAAAAAGGGGAGCTGATCGATGGGCACGCCGGCTGACCGGCGGCGGGAGCGCGCGCGATGTATGTGCTGAAGCTGATCGCGCGCAACGCAATGCGGCACCGGCTGCGCACGCTGCTGACCGTGCTCGGGCTCACGATCGCGGTGCTGGCGTTCGGGCTGCTGCACACCGTCGTCGACGCGTGGTACGCGGGCGCGGCCGCCGCGTCCAGCGGACGGCTCGTCACGCGCAATGCGATCTCGCTGGTGTTTCCGCTGCCCGTCAGCTACGAGAACCGGATTCGCGGCGTCGACGGCGTGACGGCCGTGGTCCGCTCGAACTGGTTCGGCGGCATCTACCGCGACCCGAAGAACTTCTTCGCGAGCTTCGCGGTGTCGGACAACTATCTCGACCTGTATCCGGAATTCATCATCCCGGCGCAGCAGCGCGCCGACTACGACCGCGACCGCCGCGGCTGCCTCGTCGGGCGCCAGCTCGCGACGCAGTTCGGCTTCAAGATCGGCGACGTGATCCCGCTCAAGGGCACGATCTATCCCGGCACGTGGGATTTCGTCGTGCGCGGGATTCTCGACGGCCGCGACGATTCGACGATCACGCGCCAGATGGTGTTCCACTGGGACTACCTGAACGAGACGGTGCGCCAGCGCACGCCGAAACAGGCCGACCAGGTCGGCGTATTCGTGCTCGGCGTCGCGAACCCCGACGACGGCGCGACGATCGCGCGCGGCGTCGACGCCGTGTTCAAGAACTCGCTCGCCGAGACGCTGACCGAGACCGAGCAGGCGTTCCAGCTCGGCTTCGTCGCGATGTCGAACCAGATCATCGCGGCGATCCGCCTGGTGTCGTACGTGGTGATCCTGATCATCATGGCCGTGATGGCCAACGCGATGGCGATGAGCGCGCGCGAGCGCACGGCCGAATACGCGACGCTGAAGGCGCTCGGTTTCGGCCCCGGCTTTCTCGCGCTGATCGTATTCGGTGAATCGGTCGTGATCGCGGTGGCCGGCGGCGGGCTCGGGATCCTCGCGACGCCGCCGGCCGCGAGCCTGTTCAAGCAGGCGGCCGGCGGCATCTTCCCGGTGTTCAAGGTGTCGACCGAGACGGTCGTGCTACAGGCCGCGTGCTCGGTCGCGGTCGGCGTCGCGGCCGCGATCGTGCCGGCGTGGCAGGCGGCACGCGTGCGCGTCGTCGAAGGCCTGCGGGCGATCGGGTAGGCATGGCGATCCCGCTCAACTACATCGCGCGCAACCTGTGGACCCGGCGGCTCACCACCGCGCTGACCGCGGGCGGGATGGCGCTCGTGATCTTCGTGTTCGCGACGGTCCAGATGCTCGACGCGGGGCTCACGCAGACGCTCGTGTCGACCGGCGAGCCCGACAACGCCGTGGTGATCCGCAAGGGCGCCGAAACCGAGATCCAGAGTTCGATCGACCACCAGCAGGCCAACGCGCTCGAGATGCACCCGGCCGTCGCGCTCGGCCCCGACGGACGGCCGCTCGTGTCGAAGGAAGCCGTCGTGCTGATCTCGCTCGTGAAGACGTCGACCGGCAAGCCGTCGAACGTCGTGATCCGCGGCGTGTCGCCGGCCGGCCTCGCGCTGCGGCCGCACGTGAAACTGGCGGCGGGCCGCATGTTCGTGCCCGGCTCGTCGGAGATCATCGTCGGCAGCGCGATCGCGAAAGGCTTCAGCGGCACGCAACTCGGCGACAGCCTGCATTTCGCGCAGCGCGACTGGACCATCGTCGGCATCTTCGACGCGGGCGGCAGCGGCTTCGATTCGGAGATCTGGGGCGACGTCGATCAACTGATGCAGTCGTTCCGGCGCACCAGCTATTCGTCGATGGTGCTGCGCATCCCGAGCGCCGACGGCTTCGCGCGCTTCAAGGCCGACATCGACGTCGACCCGCGGCTGACCGACGAGGCGAAACGCGAGCAAACCTTCTACGGCGACCAGTCGAAGGCGCTGTCGACGTTCATCAACATCCTCGGCATCACGCTGTCGACGATCTTCTCGATCGCCGCGATGATCGGCGCGATGATCACGATGTATGCGTCGGTCGCGAACCGCGTCGCCGAGATCGGCACGCTGCGCGCGCTCGGCTTCAAGCGCAGGAACGTGCTCGCCGCGTTCCTGCTGGAAGCGCTGCTGCTCGGCTTCGTCGGCGGTGTCGCGGGGCTCGCGTGCGCGTCGCTGATGCAGTTCGCGTCGTTCTCGACGACCAACTTCCAGACCTTCTCGGACCTGTCGTTCCGCTTCGTGCTGACGCCCGCGATCGCCGTGAAGACGCTGCTGTTCTCGCTCGTGATGGGGCTCGTCGGCGGGTTGCTGCCGGCGATGCGCGCGTCGCGGCTGAAGATCGTCGACGCGCTGCGCGCGCAGTGACGCGCACGGCCGCTCAGCGCATGCGTGGCACCCACGCGCCGTGGAACCCGGCCGGCACGCGGCGCGGCAGGTGCACGGTCGCGACCGGCCCCGCGTCGATCGCGCGCGCATCGAGGATCACGACGTCGCTCGACTCCGTCGCCGCGCGGTAGACCATCACCAGCAGCCAGCCGTCGTCCTCGTCGACACCGCCCGGGCGCGGCACGAACACGGGTTCGCCATTCTGGTCGCCGGCCGGCACCGCGTAATGCATTGACGTACCGCGCGCGTGGTCGAAGCGCATCACGCCGCGCATTTCCGCGTTGTTCGGCTGCTCGACCGCATACAGATAGCGATAGCTGCGCCCGGTCCGGCTTTCGTTGATGCGCGGCAGCTCGATACCGCCGTCGGCGAGCGGCCCTTCGTCGATCAGCCCGTTCGCCGTATCGATCACGTAGCGCCACAACTCGCCGACCGGGTTGTCCTCGAACCGGCCAGTGCGCGCGTCGAGCCGCAGGAACCACGGATAACGCACCACGTCGAGCACGAGGCACGATGCGTCGCAGTCGTACGCGTTCACGACGTGCTGGACGAAGCACGGCTCGACGCCGAACCAGCGCACGTCGCCGCCGTGACGCGGGATCACGCCGATGCGTGCAGGACGGTCGTCGTGCCAGCGCAGCGGCATCCGGTGGCCCTGCTTCAGCAGCGAGAAGTCGTAGCCGACGTTCAGGTCGAGCAGCAGGCTGCGGGTTTCGGTGATCGCGAAGTCGTGCATCATCGACGGCGCCGACAGATCGATAGCAATATCGACGCGCTGCACGCCCTGCGCGTCGGCGACGCCGTAGCGCAGCCACGGCGCGCGCCAGTCCGCGCGAAACGCGATCAGCTCGCCGGTCACCGGGTCGACCTTCGGATGCGCGGTCATGCCGCCGTCGAAACCCGCCAACCGGCGCGACGCGCCGAGCGAATCGAGCGCGGCCGTGATCGCGAACGGCGCGCCGCCCTCCGCCATCGCGAGCAATTCGCCGGCATGCTGCAGCACGCTCACGTTCGGATTGGTGTCGGGCAGATGCGGCACCTGCCCGGGCGCATGCACCGCGGCCCAGCGCTGCGTGCGCGCCCAGCGGTTCCGGTAGCCGGTCGCGCGGCCGTTTTCGAACGCGATCGCGTGCAGCATCGCGGCTTCCGGCCACCACGACAGCATGTCGCTCCCTTCGAAGCGGCCGCCCGGTGGATTCGGGCCGTTGCGCAGCAGCGTGCCATCGAGTTCGCGCGGGACGGCGCCGGTCACGCGCAGGTCGACGAGATCGACCTCGTCGGTAACCGGCGCGAGCGCGCCGCGGTTCAGATCGAATACGGTCATCGTGTCCAGTGCTCCTTCAGCAGTCTTCGGCGGGCGGCGGCAGATCGCCGCGCGCCAGCGCGAGCGCATGGTCGCGCACGTCGTCCGGCCAGCCGGCGATCAGCTCGGCGAGCCGCGCCGGGTCGTTCGCATACAGCGCCCGCGCGGCCTCCTCGAAACCGGGCAGGTCGCCCGCCATCGCCGACATGAAGTGATACGCGCGCGTCTGCGCGTCGCGGTGCCGGTCGGCCGCCGCGTGCGTGCGCCGCGCGTCCTCGACGAGCTTGCGCAGCGCGACGGACGCGCCGCCCGGCTGCGCGCCGAGCCATTCCCAGTGACGCGGCAGCAGCGTGACCTCGCGCGACACGACGCCGAGCTTCGGCCGCCCGCGGCCGCGCTGCTCGCCCGCGCCGGCCGGTTCGCCGGCGGCACCCGCTGCGTCGCCCGGCGGCGGCGCGAAACGCGCGCGCACTTCGTCCGCGGTGCCGCGCAGGTCGAGGTCGATCGAGCGGCCCGTCGCATCGTCGAAGATCAGGATCGAACCGGCCATCGCGTCGCCGGCCGCCTGCCGGACCGCGAGCGCGACCGCCGCAAGCGGGCCCGACACGAGCCGGCGGTGGCCGTCGAAGGCCGTGTAGGAAGGAAGGAGCATGGAGGTTGTCATCGTGGTCACCTGCGGGCAGGAATCGGAATGACGCCATTTTTATCCGGGTATTAATTGAATGTCAATATTACCCGGGTAAAAATATCGCCGATACCCTGCCCTTCGGGCGACCGCGTTGCGCGGTCAGGTCGCCATGACGTGCGCGCTTGCCACCGCGTCGTCGAGCGACACATGCCCTTCGAACGCCGACGAGGCCGGCAGCGGCAAGCCTTCCTCGACCGCGTGCGCGAAATGCACGCCAGCATCGTCGGCGAGCCGCGCGCGCAGCGCGGCGATGCGCGGAAACGCGTCGCGCTCGAACACCGCGTGATAGTCGGCCCAGCGGGCGATCCCCGCGAAATACGCATCGGCCAGCGTGCGCCGTACGCCCAGCAGCCACGGGCCAACGCCGCGCGCGAGCTGCGCTTCGAGCTGCCGGTGCGCCTTCAGCACCTTGCCGCGGCCGTAGGCCTGCAACGCTGCTTTCTCGGCACCCTCGATGTTGTGTTCGTACACGTACCAGAGCGCACCGAACGCGTTGAAGAATGTCGTGTTCAGCCAGGCCAGCATCCGGTTCAGCCGGTCGAAATCCGCGCTGCCCTGGCGGAACGCGAGGCCGCTGTCGAGCACTTGCGCGCCGACGTGGCCGAGGATCGCGAGGCTTTCGGTCAGCACGTCGCCGTTCGCGGTCACGAACGCCGGTGTTTCGGCGACGGGGTTCAGTGCGAGGAACGCGTCGCTCGTCGCGAGGTCGGGCATCGTGATGCGCGACAGCCGATACGGGCGACCGGCCCATTCGAGCGCGACGATCGAGCCGAACGAGCAGCCGGCGGGAATGCCGTAGAGAAGGATCGGGGACATCGGATATTCCGCGGAAGTTGAACGAGCGACCATGCTCCCATGGCGAACGATGGCGCAGTAGCCGCTAGAATTGAAACCCGTCGTTTCTCCATGTGGACGCTGACAGTGAATCTGAACGATCTCTACTTGTTCGTGCAGGCGGTCGACGCGGGCAGCATGTCGGCGGCCGCGCGCCGGCTCGACCTGCCGAAATCGACGGTCAGCAAGCGCGTTGCCGAGCTCGAGCGCACGCTCGGCGCACGGCTCGTGCATCGCACGTCGCGCAGCTTCCGGCTGACGCCGGTGGGCACTGAATTCTTCGAGCATGCGCGCGCGGCCGTGATCGAGGCCGAGAGCGCGCGCGACGCGGTGCTGCGGCAGGCCGCCGAACCGGCGGGCGTCGCGCGGATCACGAGTTCGGTGCCGGTTGCGCAGCACATCCTCGCGCCCTGCCTGCCGGCGCTGGCCATCGCACACCCGAAGCTGCTGCTGCAGATTCATGCGAGCGACCGCCTGGTCGACATCGCGCAGGAAGGCTTCGACATCGCGGTGCGCAGCCATTTCGCCCCGCTGCCCGATTCCGCGCTCGTGCAGCGGCCGCTCGCGACGTCGCCGATCGTCGTCGTTGCGTCGCCGGACTATCTCGCGCGCGCCGGCGCACCGCACGAGCCGGCCGACCTCGCGCGGCACGACGGGCTCCATCCGAGCCAGCAGCCGTGGTGTCTGCAACGCGGCGGCGACAGCGTCGACGTGACGCCGCGCATCCGCCTGCAGGCCGACGAATCGACGCTGCTGCTGCAGGCCGCGACGGCCGGCCTCGGCCTGGCCTGCCTGCCCGACTGGATCGCAAGCGACGCGCTTGCATCCGGCGCGCTCGTGCGCGTGCTGCCCGGCTGGCGGGCCGGCACCGTCACGACGACGCTGCTGATGCCGCACCGGCGCGGCCAACTGCCCGGCGTACGCGCGGCCGTCGAGTTTCTCGTGCGGCACGTGGCGCGTCATCATGGCGACGGTGGCGACGACGCGGGCGACGCGGGCGCGCCGGGCGATCAACCGACTTGATCGATTCAAATGCTGAATCGATCAAGTCAGCAATTGGCATGAAAGCGCAAATATCGACATGACAGAATGATCCGGACGCCCTGCCTGTCGGCATCGGCGTCTGGCGCCCGGCCTCCGGCCGACGGCACCCGATACGAAAACGCGCGCACCCGACGCGCCTGCCGCACGACGGCACCTTCCGCCATTCGGAGGAGACAGTCATGAATCCGCTTCACGCGCTGCCGGCATCCGCGTCGGCAACGGCCCGGCGCACGCGCGTGCGCTGGCTCGTGCTGGCCGTCCTGTTCGCGGTCACGACGATCAACTACGCGGATCGCGCGGCCATCGCGATCGCGGGCCCGAGCCTCGCCCGCGCGCTGCACCTGAGCCACGTGCAGATCGGTTTCATCTTCTCCGCGTTCGGCTGGTCGTACGTGGTCGCGCAACTGCCGGGCGGCTGGCTGCTCGACCGCTACGGGTCGCGCATCGTCTATGCGTTCAGCATCTTCTTCTGGTCGCTGTTCACGCTGCTGCAGGGCTCGATCGGCTTCTTCGGCGGCGCGGCCGCGTTCGCGCTGCTGTTCGGGCTGCGCTTCCTGGTCGGCGCGGCCGAGGCGCCTTCGTTTCCGGCCAACAGCCGGATCGTGTCCGCGTGGTTCCCGGCCGCCGAACGCGGCACCGCGTCGGCGATCTTCAACGCCGCGCAGTACGCGGCGACCGTCGTGTTCGCGCCGCTGATGGGCTGGCTCGTGCACGCGTTCGGCTGGCAGTCGGTGTTCGCGGTGATGGGCGTGCTCGGCTTCGCGTTCGTCCTGGTGTGGAATCGCACCATGTACGACCCGAAGGACCACCCGAGCATCAACCGCGCGGAACTCGACTATCTCGCCGAAGGCGGCGCGCTCGTCAACATCGACCAGGCGACGGGCGCGCGCGGCGGCGGCCCGTCGATGCGTCACGTGAAGGCGCTGCTGAAGAGCCGGATGCTGATCGGCGTGTACGTCGCGCAGTACTGCATCAACGCGCTCACCTACTTCTTCATCACGTGGTTTCCCGTCTATCTCGTGCAGGCGCGCGGGATGTCGATCCTCAACGCGGGGCTCGTCGCGTCGATCCCGGCCGTGTGCGGGTTCCTCGGCGGGATTCTCGGCGGCGTCGTGTCCGACGCGCTGCTCAAGCAGGGCCGGTCGCTGTCGGTCGCGCGCAAGGTGCCGATCGTGATCGGCATGCTGCTGTCGATGTCGATGATCGTCTGCAACTACACCGATTCGCACGTGCTCGTCGTGCTGTTCATGGCGCTGTCGTTCTTCGGCAAGGGGCTCGGCGCGCTCGGCTGGGCCGTCAACGCCGACACCGCGCCGCGCCAGATCGCGGGGCTGAGCGGCGCGCTGCTCAACACGTGCGGCAACCTGTCGAGCATCACGACGCCGATCGCGATCGGCTACATCGTCGACCGCAGCGGCTCGTTCAACGGCGCGCTCGTCTATGTCGTCGCGCACGCGCTCGTCGCCGTGATCTGCTACCTGTTCGTCGTCGGCGAGATCCGCCGCGTCGAGCTTCATTGAACGGCGCGGGCCGCGCCGGCGCGTCCGGCGGCCCGCGCGCCACCGGAACCAGGAGCGAACCGATGTCCGAATCCCGCCGTGCCGGCACCCCGCGCGTCACGCGCATGCAGGTGATTCCCGTCGCCGGCCGCGACAGCATGCTGCTCAACCTGTGCGGCGCGCACGCGCCTTATTTCACGCGCAACCTCGTGATCCTCGACGACAGCAGCGGCCACACGGGCGTCGGCGAAGTACCGGGCGGCGAAGGCATCCGCCACGCGCTCGAGCGCATGACGGATCTCGTGGTCGGCCAGTCGATCGGCCGCTACCAGGCGACGCTGAACGCGGTGCGCGCGGCGCTGTCCGGCGCGGGCGCGGATGCAGGTGCGGGCCGCACGATCCGGCACGAGGTCACGTCGGCCGGCGAGGCCGCCGTGCTGCGCCAGCCGCACGAGATCAACCTGCGGCTCGACAACGTGATCACCGCGATCGAGGCCGCGCTGCTCGACCTGCTCGGCCAGCATCTCGACGTGCCGGTCGCGGCGCTGCTCGGCGAAGGCCAGCAGCGCGACGCGGTGCCGATGCTCGCGTACCTGTTCTACCTGGGCGACCGGCACCGCACCGACCTGCCTTATCGCGACGAAACGCATGCGGCGGATCCGTGGTTCCGGCTGCGCAACGAAGCGGCGTTGACGCCGGCCGCGATCGCACAGCAGGCCGAAGCCGCGGTCGAGCGCTACGGCTTCGCCGACTTCAAGCTGAAGGGCGGCGTGATGGCCGGCGCCGACGAGATGGAAGCGATCGCGGCGATCAAGGCGCGCTTCCCCGACGCGCGCGCGACGCTCGACCCGAACGGCGCGTGGTCGCTCGACGAGGCCGTCGCGCTGTGCCGCGGGCAAGGTCACCTGCTCGCCTATGCGGAAGACCCGTGCGGACCGGAAGGCGGCTATTCGGGCCGCGAGGTGATGGCCGAATTCCGCCGCGCGACGGGCATTCCGACCGCGACCAACATGATCGCGACAGACTGGCGGCAGATGGATCACGCGGTGCGGCTGCAGGCGGTCGACATCCCGCTCGCCGATCCGCATTTCTGGACGATGCGGGGTTCGGTGCGGCTCGCGCAGCTGTGCCGCGACTGGGGGCTCACGTGGGGTTCGCACTCGAACAACCACTTCGACGTGTCGCTCGCGATGTTCACGCATGCGGCGGCGGCGGCGCCCGGCACGATCACCGCGATCGACACGCACTGGATCTGGCAGGAAGGCGACGCGCGGCTCACGCGCGAGCCGCTCGCGATCGTCGGCGGCAAGGTGGCCGTGCCGGAGCGGCCGGGGCTCGGGATCGAACTCGACATGGCGCAGGTCGAGGCCGCACATGCGCTGTATCAGGCGGTTGGCGGCACGGCGCGCGACGATGCGGTTGCGATGCGCTATCTCGTGCCGGGGTGGACGTACGATCCGAAACGGCCGAGTTTCGGGCGCGGGTGACGGGCTGGCGGGTGGCGGGCGGTGGTTGCCAAACCCCGAAAACGCCCGCATCCTGCCGGCTGCCTGAACCTGCCCGCGCGGCGACCGGTTCGGTACCCCGTCCACCCGGAAAGTAACGCTTGCCATGACGTCTCCCGACCCGACTCCGCGGCAGATCATCGTCTTCGTCCTGTATTCGGTGCTGTGCCTGCCCGCGAGCATGACCGTCGCCGGCTATGTCGCGACCTGGATGACGCGCAACGTGTCGAACTTCGAAGGCGGCGCGGGTTATGCGGCGCTCTGGTGGATGATCCTGCTGACCTGCGCGTTCTGCGTGCTGTCGGTCGTCGTCTTCGCGCTGCTGCGGAAGCGGACGGCGATTCTGGCGGCCATCACCGCGGGATTCGCCGCGTTGTCGGTGCCGACGTTCCGGCTGGTGCACGAACTGCTGACCTAGTCGCCGCCAGCCATCGCGCCACGTCGAAAGCCATGCCCCGGCGTTGCCAGGGGTCGCTGGAAAGGCGGAAAACAAAAAGGGCCCGGTCTTGCGACCGAGCCCTTCGAATTCCGTTGGTGGAGCGGAGGAGGATCGAACTCCCGACCTTCGCATTGCGAACGCGACGCTCTCCCAGCTGAGCTACCGCCCCAACAGTCGACCATCATACACACGCATTTCCGCGCTTGGCAATAGGGGTTACGTCACCCCGAACGCGTCACTTTGACGGCGCGCCAGCCAGCACCCATTCGACCACCGAACGGACGTCGGCGTCGCTCATGCGCGGATGCGCAGGCATCGGAATCGCACCCCAAACGCCGGAGCCGCCTTCCTTCACCTTCTTCGACAACTTCGGCACGGCCTGCGGATCGGACTTGTAGCGTGTAGCGATATCCTTGAACGACGGGCCGACAAGCTTGCGGTCGACCGCGTGGCAGCCCATGCATGCGTTGCTGCGCGCCACCTTCAGGCCGTCGCCGACGTCCGCGTGCGCGGCGCCCAGCGTGCCGGCCACGAGCGCCGCGGCCGCGGCGCCCTGCGCCACCCACTGTTTCATCTGCTTCATCTGCGCGATCTTCATTGCGACGGGGCCTTCGGGTTGCCCGGGTGCACGTTCGACGAATTCGAGATCGGCGCGGGCGGCTGAAGCGGCGTGGACTGCACCGACGCGTCAGGCACCGCACCGACCGTCGCGGCATCCGCCGGCGCGGCGGCAGCCTGCGCGCCGGACGCGCCGCTCGCGGGCGACGCGGCCTGCAGCGCCTGCGCGTCCTGCGGCTTGATGTACTGGAACACCTTCACGACCTTCTCGACGCCCGGCACCTGGCTCGTCGCTTCCGCACCGCGGTTGCCTTCGTCGACCGTCACGAGGCCCATCAGATACAGGTTGCCGCGCTCGCTGACGATCTTGTAGTTGTTCGCCGACAAGCCCTTCGTCGCGATCAGCTCGGACTTCACGCGCCCTTCGAGATACGAGTCGTTCGCGCGCGACGACAGCGACGACGCCGGCTCGACCGACAGTTCGTTGATGATGCCGTTCACGTTGTTGATCGCGCGCACGATTTCCTCGGCGCGCTGCTTCGAGGCATCGTTCGGCACTTCGCCCGTCAGCAGCACGCGACGGTTGAACACCGTCACGTTCACGTGCGACTGGTCCGGCAGCCCGCTGTTGATCTGCGACAGCGCCTTGACCTGGATCTCGCGATCTTCCGTCTGCGCGCCGAGCGTACGGCGATCGGTCGCGATCAGCGCACCACCACCGGCCGCTGCGCCCAAGACTCCGAGCACGCAACCCTGCAGCGACACGGCGAGGCCCGCCGTCAGCGCGACGAGCAGCGTGGTTCTGACGAGCGTCTGTTTGACGCGGCTTTGATTCATCGACGGCTCTCCTTCGTTCAATCCTCACCCAGCAGCATCGCGTCGATGCCGTCGCACAGGCAGTGGATAGTCAGCAGATGGACTTCGTGGATGCGTGCCGCGCGAACGGCGGGCACGCTGATCGGAATATCGGTGTCGGACAGCGCCGCCGCGACCGCGTGGCCGTTGCCGCCAGTCAGCGCGACGACGGTCATCTCGCGCTCGTGCGCCTCGTCGATCGCCGCCAGTACGCGCGGCGATGCGCCGCCCGGATCGAGCACCAGCAGGATGTCGCCCGTCTGGCCGAGCACGCGCACTTGCTGCGCGAACAGTTGTTCCGCAGCCGCCGTGCCCACGAGGCCGGCCTGCGATGCGTCGGTGGCCAGCGCGATCGCGGGCAGGCCCGGGCGCTCGCGCTCGAAGCCGCCGACGAGCGACACGGCGAGATAGTGCGCGGCGGCGGCCGACGGGCCGTCACCGCAGGCGACGATCTTGTTGCCGTTCGCCAGCGCGGCGAACATCGCGTCGACCGCGGCTGCGATCGGCAGCGACAGCGCGTCGGCCGCTTCGGCATGAAGCGCGACGCTGTCGCGGAAATGTTGCTGAATACGTTCGACTGACATCGATTCCTGGTGAACTGGGCGCGTGGCTCGCATCACGCGACATCATGGGTGCGGCGAGTTTACCGTACTCCGACACCCTCTCCGGGGGTCCGGCAAGAACTCTTTACATCTGGTCACAGCTCGCGGCTACGCATCGTCGGTACGAAATGCGTCGCGCAGCCACGCGAGCCGCCCGGCCTCGAACGCGACGACGTCGAAACGGCACGCGGCCCCGGCACCGTGGCGTGCCCAGAACTGGAGCGCCGCCGCGACCAGACGACGCCGCTTGCGCCAGCCGACGCTCGCGGCCGCGCCGCCATGCCGGACGCTGCGCCGCGCGCGCACTTCGACAAACACGAGCATGCCGTCGGGCTCGCGCATCACGAGATCGAGCTCGCCGCCGCGCATCGTCACGTTCGCCGCGACGAACCCGAGGCCGCGGCGCTCGAGAAACTGCCGCGCGCGCAGCTCGAACGCCGCGCCGACCGGTTTGGATCCCGCCGCGCCGGAAAAGTTGTCGCCCGCACGCGGCAAACCGCGCCCGTCGCCCGGCCGGGCCGGCGCCGCGTGGCACAATGCCGTCCTTGTTCCGCCTGCGCCGCGATTGCGCGCATTGCCCGCCATGACTGCCCTCCTCGAACTCGCGCATACGCAGCACTACCCGAGCGCCGCGCTCTATGTGGTCGCCACGCCGATCGGCAATACCGCCGACATCACGCTGCGCGCGCTGCACGTGCTCGGCCTCGTCGACCGCATCGCGGCCGAAGACACCCGCAACACGGGCCAGTTGCTCGCCCGCTACGGGATCTCGAAACCGCTCGTCGCCGTGCACGAGCACAACGAACGCGAAGCCGCGCAGCGCGTGGTCGACCTGCTGCGCGCCGGCGAACGCGTGGCCTACGTATCGGACGCCGGCACGCCCGGCATTTCCGACCCCGGCGCGCGGCTCGTCGACGCGGTGCGCGACGCCGGCTTCGCGGTGATCCCGCTGCCCGGCGCAAGCGCGGCCGTGACCGCGCTGAGCGTGGCCGGCGGCTGGGCCGGCGCGTTCACGTTCGCAGGCTTCCTGCCGCCGAAGACCAAGCAGCGCGCGACCGCGCTGCAGGCGCTGGTGTCGCACCCGTACGCGCTGGTGTTCTACGAAGCGCCGCACCGGATCGCCGAAACCGTCGCCGCACTCGCCGACGCGTTCGGCCCCGCGCGCCGGCTGCTGATCGCGCGCGAGCTCACCAAGCTACACGAGCAGCTGTTCCAGGGCACCCTGGCCGAAGGGCAGACCTGGCTCGCCGGCGATGCGAACCGGCAGCGCGGCGAGTTCGTGCTGGTCGTCGAAGGCGCACCGGCAACGAGCGGCGAAGCCGACGACACCGCGCACGACGCGCTGCTCAGGCTGCTGCTGGAAGAAGTGCCGGTGAAGAGCGCGGCCAAGCTCGCGGCCGCGCTGACGGGCGCGTCGCGCAACACGCTGTATGCGCGTGCGCTCGCGCTGAAGGAAGGCTGACGCGCGACGGCGCCGCGCAGAAACGACAAAGGGCTGCCGGAAGGCAGCCCTTTGTGCAAAAGCGGACGATCCGCCGCGTTACTTCGCCGACAGCGACGCGACCATTTCGTCGCGCGCCTCGCGCGCTTCCTGCGGCGACAGCCCTTCGATCTTCACGCGGCCCGTGCCGGCATGCACGAGGCCGATCACCTTGGCGGCCGCATACGACAGGTCGAGCACACGGCCGCGCTTGAACGGCCCGCGATCGTTGACCTTCACGACGACCCACTTGCCGGTCGACGCGTTCGTCACCTTGATATACGACGACAGCGGCAGCGTGCGGTGCGCGGCAGTAAGCGCATTCATGTTGAAACGCTCGCCGTTCGCGGTGCGGCGGCCGTGGAAATCCCGCCCGTACCACGATGCGCGACCCGTCTGGCGGAAGTCGGACACATCCTTGCCATCGATCGGCTCGGCGTCCGCCAGCGACGGTTTCTTCGCGTCCTTGCTGTCGGCAGCCGGCATCGATGCCAGCGCGGAATCGAAATTCAGTTGCTGCTTGTCGTTGTCCGCCTTCGCGGCAGCGGCCGTCTTGTCGACCGCGTTCTTCTGGTTCGCGCTTCCGGTGGTCTGGCTGGGTGGCACCGCACAGCCCGTCAACGCAAAAAATAATGCAATGGTCCCGAATCGGCTCGGAATTCGTACGTTCATCGACGTGTCGCCTTCTGGTTCGGGCCGGTGCTTGACGACGCTGCTTCACAACGCAGACACGCGGCCCGGACGGCAAATGCGTGCACGCCCCGCTCGCAATGCGAGCAGGCGGCTAGCATGGGCGCGGCTCATCTCTATGCCGCAACCGTCCTGATTAGCTTTCACGTCTGGCGCAACCTGTCCCCAACAGCCTGACCAGACCCCACATGCCGCCATCGAACATGACTTCACGTTCGCGCGCGTCGAAACGACCAACGCACAGGAACGGCGGCACAGGCCTCATCCGGCGGCGCGGCAGCAGGGCCGCAGGCGGGCGCGCAGCACCCGGCCGGACAAGACGTGAGCACCGAATATTCGGTGCTGGATACACCGCCGGACTCCCCGGCGGCCGATGCTTGACGGTGCTTCCGGCGCCCCATTTAACGGGGCCGAAACACCAGCGAATTGCGTGAAATTCACGCGCAATGGAGCGCATTATACATAAACCAAAAGGCTGTCTCGAAAAGCACCCCCTCCACACCATTGATTCTCTCTATGGTTGTAACAATCGGGATGCTCCGGGAATCCCCTCGGCCGCGTGTCGCGCCGTGCGCCGCGCGGGCGGCAGGCAGCGCGCGCGACCGGTACAATCGCTCCTTTTAGCCGCCGGTGTCTCCATGAAAGTCACGCTCATTCCGGTCACGCCGTTCCAGCAGAACTGCTCGCTGCTCGTCTGCGAGAAGACCGGCCGCGCCGCCGTCGTCGATCCGGGCGGCGATCTCGACCGGATCGAACAGGAAGTCGCGCGGCAGAACGTGCAGGTCGAGAAGGTGCTGCTCACGCACGGGCACATCGATCACTGCGCGGGCGCGAAGACGCTCGCGACGCACTACGGCGTGCCGATCGAGGGGCCGCAGGAAGAAGAGCGCTTCTGGATCGAGAAACTGCCGATGCAGAGCGAGCGCTTCGGCTTTCCGGCCGCCGAAACCTTCGAGCCGGACCACTGGCTGAACGATGGCGACACCGTGCAGTTCGGCGACGAGACGCTCGAGGTCTATCACTGCCCGGGCCACACGCCCGGCCATGTCGTGTTCTTCAGCCGCGCGCATCGCGTCGCGATCGTCGGCGACGTGCTGTTCGCCGGCTCGATCGGCCGTACCGATTTCCCGCGCGGCAATCACGCGGATCTCGTCCGTTCGATCAAGGAAAAGCTGTGGCCGCTCGGCGACGACGTCACGTTCGTGCCGGGCCACGGCCCCGTCTCGACATTCGGCGACGAGCGCCGCACGAACCCGTTCGTGTCCGACAAGGTATTCGGATGAACCAGACCGCCATCCCGGAAATCTACGTCAGCACCGACGTCGAGGCCGACGGCCCGATTCCCGGCCCGCACTCGATGCTGAGCTTCGCATCGGCCGCCTACACCGAGGACAAGCAGCTGATCGCGACGTTCTCGGCGAACCTCGAGACGCTGCCCGGCGCGCAGGCGCATCCGGTGCAGGAAGCATGGTGGAAGACCGAGCCCGAAGCCTGGGCCGCCTGCCGGCGCGACCTGCAGGCGCCCGAGGCAGCGCTGGTCGCGTACGTCGACTGGGTCGAGGCGCTGCCCGGCAAGCCGGTGTTCGTGGCGATGCCGGCCGGCTTCGACTTCACGTTCATGTTCTGGTACATGATGCGCTTCGCGGGACGTTGCCCGTTCTCGTGGTCGGCGCTCGACATCAAGACGCTCGCGTTCGCGATCACGGGCCTGCCGTACCGCAAGGCGATCAAGCCGCGCTTTCCGAAGCACTGGTTCGACGATCATCCGCACACGCACGTCGCGCTCGACGACGCGATCGAGCAAGGCGCGCTGTTCTGCAACATGCTCGCCGACCTGCGCCGGCAGCAGGCCGCGCTCGCGGGCCTCGCCGTGTCGGACACCGATCGGTCGGAAAACGCGGGGGCGGGACAAATTCCCACGGATCCGCGGGCAAATTAGCGAATCTCGCTCAACAGCGCCGCATCAGATTGCCTTTCCTTTCCCGGCCCTCTAACATTCAGCATGTTGTAGCTGCCGCATGGAGGCGCAGGTGACGCTCGATTCCTTTTCGCAAAAAATCCTTCGCCTGTTGCAGCTCGACGCGCGCCGTTCCGTACAGGAAATCTCCGACCAGGTCGGTCTGTCGAGCACGCCATGCTGGCGGCGCATCAAGGACATGGAACAGTCGGGCGTGATCCAGCGCTACACGGCGCTGCTCGATCGCGAGAAGCTCGGCCTGCACGTTTGCGCGCTCGCGCACGTGCACTTGACCCGCCACAACGAAGGCGGCGTCGAGCAGTTCGAGCGCGAGATCGCGACCTGCCCGGAAGTCACCGAGTGCTACAGCACGACCGGCGAAGCCGATTACATCCTCAAGATCGTCGCGCCGGACATCAAGGCCTACGACGTGTTCCTGCACGAGCGCATCTTCAAGATTCCGGCCGTGTCGCAGGTGCGCACGAGCGTCGTGCTGCGCGAAATCAAGTTCGACACGCAACTGCCGCTGTAACACGCGGGCGCGGCCGACTCCCCGGCCGGCTCCCGGTCGCGGTGACCGTTATCGGCGGCCCTGTTACGCCTGCACGGGCATCGCGCGCGTGAAGCCGATCCGGCGCGCGCCGAACTCGCGCTCCAGCGCGGCGACGTCGAGCCGGCTGCCCAGCGCCGCATCGGTGTCGTGCGGATCGCTGGCGAGCGTCACGTCGATCTCGAGCCCCGTACTCAGGTAATGCAGGTTGATCGCCGCCGCGCGCAGCCCGCGCTGCGCGAGCGCGGCCTCGAGCCGTGCCGCGATCTCGCCGCGCGGCGGCAGCGCGAGCGCCGGACGGCGCGCCGCGTCGTTCTCCGGGTCGACATGGATCAGCGCGTCGAGCACACGCTGGTCGGACAGCACGCGCGCACGCGCGGTCTCGGCGATGTAATGCCCTTCGGAAACGGAGATCTTCGGATCGACGAGGATGTGCGCGTCGACGAGCGCGGCATCGCCCATCTTGCGCGTGCGCAGGTCGTGCACGTCGCGCACACCGGGCGTCGCCGCGAGCAGCGCGCGGATCTCGGCCGTGTCGGCCGTATCGAGCGCGCGGTCGGACAGGTCCTGCAACGCGTCATAACCGAACGTCCAGCCCATACGCGCGACCATGAAGCCGACGATCGCGGCCGCGATCGGGTCGAGCAGCCGCACGCCGGCCAGGCTGCCGACGATGCCGATCGCGACGACGAGCGACGACGCGGCATCCGAACGCGCGTGCCATGCGTTCGCGACGAGCATCGCCGAGCGCACGCGCCGCGCCTCGCGCAGCATGTAGCGAAACAGCGCTTCTTTCGACACGAGCACCGTCAGCGCAACGATCAGCGCGGAAAAATGCACGGCCGGAATGTTTTCGAGATTAACGAGCCGGTCGCCGGCCCGCCAGAGCATGCCGATCCCGACCGCAATCAGGATCGCGCCGAGAAACAGCGACGCAACCGTCTCGTAGCGGCTGTGTCCGTAATTGTGGTCGGCATCGGGCGATGCACCGCTATGCCGATTCGCAACCAGCACGACAAAATCCGAGATCAAATCGGATATCGAATGCACACCGTCGGCAATCAATGCCTGCGAATGCGCAATCGTGCCGACGACGATCTGAAATGTCGCAAGCACGACATTCAGAACAATACTGACGAGTGTGCTCTTGCGCGCAACCGCGTGCTTATCTGCGCTCTGAGCGTCGCCGGAAAACGTGGACATGAAATATGAGATATCGGTGTGCGATGCGCAATTCTATCAAAGGCGTGTCGCGAACCCGTCCAATACCCACAAATTCCTCATTTAAATCAACTGCTTATGCGAACGTGTCGCATTTCCATTCACATGCAATTCTTACATTTTTATGACAATGCACAGGCGCCTGCCGGCACCCGGAAACAAAAAAGCCGCGCTCCTGAACGGACACGCGGCTCTTTTGAAGAACAGACGACTTAAACAAACGTTTAAATCGCAAACTGTTCGCGGTTCTTGCCTGCAATCCAGCGCGGCGGCTTGCCGCGGCCCGACCACGTCGCGCCCGTTTCCGGATCGCGGTATTTCGCGGCCACGCCAGCGCGCGGACGGCCGACCTTACCTGCCTTCGCGCGGCTGAGACCGAGATCGGCGAGCGAAAAGCCATAGTCGGCAATTTTCTGCTTCACGTCATTCAGCACTTCAGCGTATTCACGCGACTTCGCTTCTTCGATTTGCTTCTCCAGCTTCTCCCGCTGGGCCAGCAGGTCCTTGTAAGAAGACATAGTTTCCCTTTCTATCTGACCAATGGCGCCGGTCTGCAGCCAGCTCACCATTCATGAAATATATGTGCCTCGGATTTTCGAAGGCAGAGATTAGCACAAAAAAGATTTGATAGAAGCGGTATTCATGAAAATCCCGAGGCCAATTGAATTTCGCACATGTCATTTTGACCGGCCGCGGCCATTTCTCAAATTTTTACGTCTCTCCACAGAGATTAGGACATTAGCGATTGTCTATTCGGCCTATCAACATACGCAATTACCCTGCATTCGAAAAATCAAAGCTTTCATAGGACGACAGCTTTGCAAAAATCGGACGGCACGTTTTGCTAAACGGACAAATCGGCACCCGCGACGTCACGCCACATCCCGAGCGCACGCGATCAGCTGGTCGCACAGCGCGCCGGTATCGGCCGACGGCGCGTCGAATGGCGTGCGCACGCGGCGGCCGTCGCATCGCCAGTCGGCGCCATGGCGATCGACGCCAAGCAATTCGAGCCCGTCGCGGCGCGCATCGCCGGCATCGTATGCGTCCCACAGCGCCTGCTCCTCGTCGAAAGCGAGCGGCGGCAGCGCGTCGAGAAGGGTGCCGTCGACCCAGCCCATGCGCCCGAAGCCGCCGATATAACGCAGCCGCTCGATGTCGAGCGCCCAGAACGTGAAATCGCCGAGCGCAAGATAGCGCGCGGCGTCCGGCTCGTAGCGCCGGTAGCGCGCGCTCACATGCGGATCGTCGCCGAGCGGCACGAACCGGCCGAGCAGCGTCGCGCGCTCGGCATTCAGCACGTCGCCGCCGGGTGCGTCGACGACGAGGAAGCCCGCGCGCGGATCGGCGGCGAGATTGCGCGTGTGCTCGGCAAGGCCGCTCACGAGGATCACGGGCCGATGGCTTGCATCGGGTGCAAACGGGACGACGGTCGGATACGGGAAGCCCTGCGGATCGCGCGCATGGGTGGCGAGCGTGCCGAGCGCGCAGCGGTGCAGCAGGTGCAGGGCGAAGGCGGGATCGATGTTCAAGAGGACTCCTGCGGTCGAAGGACGGCGAGCCGGGCGCGCCGCGTGTGCTTCGATGTTACCCGCGGGCGCTGCGTGTCGCGCATCGGTCGAACGGCCGATGCGGCCCGCCCCCGGCCATCGGCCGAACGGACATCGCCCGGCAGGATCGTAAGCGGTTCGATAGAATCGGACAAATCCGACGGACGCCGCGTGCGTCCGCGCATTTTTTGACGAGCCTCCCCGTGTCCGAATCCGCTTCCCCCGAATCGTCGTCCCCGTTCGCCGCGCCGCCCGACGCGCATCGCGTGCTGTCGCTCCCGGCCCGCCAGCGCGCGCGCACCGCGTCGATGGCGCTGTTCTTCGTCGCCGGCATGATGTACGCGTCATGGGGCGTGCACGTGCCGACCGTGCGCGACAAGTTCGCGCTGAGCCCCGGGCTGCTGTCGATCGCGCTGTTCGCGGTCGCCGGCGGCTCGATCGCCGCGATGCTGACCATCGCGCGCTGGATCACGCGCGTCGGCTCGCGCACCGCGTGCCTCGCGGGCGGGCTCGTGATGTCCGCGTGCGCGGCGCTGATCCTCGTCGTGCCCGACTACTGGATGCTGCTCGCCGTGCTCGCGCTGTTCGGCTTCTCGATGGCGACGCTCGACGTCGCGATGAACGCCGAGGCCAGCGCGGTCGAGATCGCGCTCGGCAAGCCGATCATGTCGTCGCTGCACGGCATGTTCAGCATCGGCGGGATGTCGGGCGCGGCGGCCGGCGGCGCAGTGCTGTCGGCCGGCATGGCGCCGGCCGTGCATCTCGCGCTCGCGGCGGCGGCGAGCGCGACGGTGCTCGTGGTCGCGAGCCCGGCCGTGCTGCCGCATGTGCCGCATCACGAACACGCGCACGGCGGCGGCAACCGCTGGCGCTCGCCCGCATTGTGGATGCTCGGCGGCATCGCGCTCGTCGCGCTGATCGCCGAAGGCGCGATGTACGACTGGGCGACGGTCTACATGCGCGACGTCGTCGCGGCGAGCCCCGCGCTCGCGAGCGCCGCGTACGCGGCGTTCTCGGGCGGGATGGCCATCGCGCGCTTCGCGGGCGACGCCGTGCGCGCCCGCTTCGGCGCGCCGCAGCTCGTGTTCGCGAGCGCGTCGCTCGCGTGCGCCGGGATGATCGGCGCGCTGCTGCTGCCGTATCCGGCCGCGGTGCTGACCGGCTTCACGCTGATGGGCCTCGGCCTCGCGAACATGATGCCCGTGCTGTTCGCGGCCGCCGCGCGCGTGAAGGGCATCCACGCAGCCGAAGGGCTCGCGCATGTGGCGGGGCTCGCGTATTTCGGACTGCTGTTCGGTCCGGTCGTGATCGGCGCGGTCGCGCAGGCCGCGAACCTGACCATCGGCCTGTCGGTCGTCGCGCTGTGCGCGGCGCTCGTCGCGGCCGTCGCGCCGAAGGTGCTCGCGCACCTGAAGATCTGACGGCACGGCGCACGCCGGCCAAAAAGAAAGCGCGCATGCGTTGCCGCATGCGCGCTTTCACCCCTACTGTTGACCGCTTTTTGCGTTACATCTTCACTTCGTCGAGCAGCGACTTCTTGCCGCTCTTGTAGTTGTACAGCGAGATCACGCCGTGCTGCAGGTCGCCCTTCGAATCGAAGGTCGTCTTGCCGATCACGCCCGTGTAGTTCGTCGCCGGCATCGCCGACAGGATCTTCGCCGGATCCGTCGAGTTCGAGCGCTTCATCGCATCGACGATGATGTACACGGCGTCATACGTGAACGGAGCGTAGATCTGGATCGGCTGGCCGAAACGCTTCTCGTACTTCGCCTTGAACGCGCCGCCGCCCGGCATCTTCTCGAGCGAGGCACCGGCTTCCGAGCACACGATGTTGTCGGTCGCGTCGCCGGCCAGGTCGGCCAGCTTTTCCGTGCACACGCCGTCGCCCGCGAAGATCTTCGCGCGCAGGCCGAGCTGCTTCGCCTGCTTCGCGAACGGGCCGCCCGTGGCGTCCATGCCGCCGTACATGATCGCGTCCGGGTTTTCGCCCTTGATCTTCGTCAGAATCGCGCGGAAGTCGACTGCCTTGTCGTTGGTCGCGTCGTGCGACATCACGTTCAGGCCAAGCGCCTTGGCCTTCTTCTCGAACTCGTTCGCGAGACCCTGGCCGTAGGCGGTCGAATCGTCGACCACCGCCACGCTCTTGATGCCCTTCGAGTGCGCGTAGTTCGCGAGTGCCGGGCCCTGCTGCGCATCGGTCGCCACCACGCGGTACGTGGTCTTGAAGCCTTGCTGCGTGTAGGCCGGGTTGGTCGCCGACGGCGAGATCTGCACGATGCCCGCATCGCTGTAGATCTTCGAGGCCGGGATCGACGTGCCCGAGTTCAGGTGGCCGACCACCGCGACGACCTTGTCGTCGACGAGCTTCTGCGCAACCTGCGTGGCCTGCCGCGGGTCGGCCGCGTCATCCTGCGCGTCGAGTTGCAGCGTAATCTTCTGGCCGCCGATCGTGAGACCCTTGGCGTTGATCTCCTCGACTGCGAGACGTGCACCGTTTTCGTTGTCCTTGCCCAGGTGTGCAATGCCGCCCGTCAAGGGCGCGACGTGGCCGATCTTGACGACTTGATCGGCGGCCGCGTTGCTTGCAGCTGCAACGCACAGCATCGCCGCAGCGGTGATCGGCAACAGCTTCTGCATTTTGATATTCATGTAAGTCTCCAGTTTCGGTCCCAATAAACGCCATCGCCCGGTGCCCCGCTGCCATCCTTGTGTTTGCAATCACTGGACGATTCGCCGGTTGCATCGTTCATGCACTTGGCCTCAAGCACGTGAAAACAGCCGCTTTTAGCAGCCACCCGCTCGTACTTGCGCGCAAGTGTAGGTGATCAAATTAATTTGTGGGACTTTTTTGGGGTAGTGGTAACACTACTGATATGCACACACTGGAATGACTACTCGAATATCGTCGCAAGCCCCGCCTGATAAGGGTTTCCGCTAATTCCCGGGATCCGGCTGAAAGGTGGTTTTAAAGCATTCCCGTGTCATTTCGATTCGGTATTTTGTGCACGGGATCATTGAATGAAACACGCGTGACAGCACGCGCGTTTCGTCGTCCGATATGACCGTTCGGGCGGTCGACGGAACCCGTCGTTCACGCGGCCGACGCACGCCATTCGGCGTCCAGTGCAGCGACGAGCTGCGACGTCGTCAGCGCGTCGCCGCGCCGCCGCGCGAGCGGCGCGCCCTGGCCGGCCCACAGCGACAGGTAGTCGCCGTCGTTCGCGCGCGCGGCGGCCTGGCGCAGCGGCTGCGTCAACGCGTTCTGAACCGGGTACGGCGCCGCATCGGCCACGTGTTCGCCGAGCCGCGCCATCAGCGTGTTGCGCAGCCCGCGCGCGTGGCGGCCGGTGATCGCGCGCGTGACCTGTGTCGACGTGTCGGTACTGGCGAGGAGGCGCGCCTTCCAGTCCGCCGCGATCGCGCTTTCCGTGCAGGTGAGGAACGCCGTGCCGAGCTGCGCGCCCTGCGCGCCGAGCGCGAGCGCGGCCGCGATCCCGCGGCCGTCCATGATGCCGCCCGCGGCGAGCACCGGCAGCCCGGTCGCGTCGACGAGCTGCGGCACGAGCGCGAACGTGCCGATCAGCGCATCGTCGGCGGAGCCGATGAAGGTGCCGCGATGGCCGCCCGCTTCTGCGCCCTGCGCGGACAGCGCATCGGCGCCGGCCGCCTGCCACGCGAGCCCTTCGGCGACGTGCGTCGCGGTGCCGATCACGTAGGTGCCGGCAGCCTTCAGGCGCGCGACGTCGGCCGCGTCGAGCACGCCGAACGTGAAGCTCGCGACCGGCACGCGCAACGCCACGAGCGCATCGAGCTGTGCGCGGAAGTCGGGTGCGTAACGTGCGGGCGCGACGCCCGGCGGCAGCCCGAGCGTCGCGTTCAGCGGATCGATCGCCGCCAGTGCGCGCGCGACGGTGGCCGCATCGGGCGCGGCGTCCGGCAACACGAACAGGTTGACCGCGAACGGGCGATCGGTCGCCGCGCGGATGGCTTCGACTTCGGTCGCGAGGCGCTCGGGCGCGAACGCGCCGGCGCCGAGGCTGCCGAGCGCGCCGGCGTTCGATGCGGCGGCGACCATCGCGGTCGTGGTCGCGCCGACCATCGGCGCCTGCACGAGCGGCAGGCGCAGGCCGAAGCGTACGGAAAAGGGCGTGGAAAACAGGCGGGCGGACATGGCGAATCCTTCGATGACGATGCGCGAAAGCGCTTTGTAAAGGCCGACACATCGACTCTATCGAAGCGGCGCATCGCCGAAAAATGAATAATCGAGATCGAAACGATCGCTGCGCGAGAAGCGGGCGCGCGCCCTGCACCGCCGTACGATTGGTGGCACACTAGGCCGCCCTCTTCCACCCCGGGGCGCGCACGACGCACCCCGTTCGCCAGGAGTTCAAAACGTGACTGCACAATGGATCGACATCCCGACCGGTAACGACAGCTTCGGTGGTTATCTCGCGCTGCCCAAGCGCGGCACGGGCCCTGCCGTCATCATCATCCAGGAGATCTTCGGCGTGAACTCGCACATCCGTGCGGTCGCCGACCAGTACGCGTCCGACGGTTACGTCGCGCTCGCGCCGGACGTGTTCTGGCGCACCCAGCCGCGCGTCGAGCTGACCTACGAAGGCGCGGATCGCGACAAGGCCATCGAGCTGATGAAAAAGACCGACGTGGGTCTCGCGGTCGCGGACATCGGCGCAGCGGCCGACGCATTGCGCGCGCGCCCCGAAGTGGCCGGCAAGATCGCCGCGATCGGCTACTGCTTCGGCGGCCAGCTCGCGTATCGCGCGGCCGCGACCGGCAAGATCGACGCGGCGGTCGCCTACTACGGCGGCGGCATCCAGAACGCGCTCGACCTCGCCGGCAAGGTCACGCAGCCGATCCTGTTCCACTACGCGGAAAACGACCACGGGATCCCGCTCACGGCCGTCGACCAGGTCAAGGCCGCGTTCGCCGGCCACGGCCACGCTTCGTTCCACGTGTATCCGGGCGCCGAGCACGGCTTCAACTGCACGGACCGCGCGTCGTACAACCAGCGCGCGTCGGCGCTCGCGCACGGCCGCACGCTGACGTTCCTCGCCGAGCACCTGTAAGAACGGCCAGTCGCGGGCCCATCGCGCCGGGCCCGCGTTATGCTCCCATCATTGCCACGCGTCACAACGGGGGTGACAGCGATGCACTCGGACTATCTCGCGCACGACGCGATCGGCCTCGCCGCACTCGTGCGCGAACGCAAGGTGAGCCCGCGCGAACTGCTCGACGCCGCGATCGGTCAGGCCGAAGCGGTCAACGGCGCGATCAACGCGATCGTGCTGCAGGACTACGAAGCCGCGCGCCAGCGTACGGCCGCGGCGCCCGATGGCGACACCGACGCGCCGTTCGCGGGCGTGCCGTATCTCGTCAAGGATCTCGGCGCGGCGGTCGCCGGGCTGCCGCTGTCGATGGGCAGCCGGCACTACCGTTATTTCGTGCCCGGCGACGATTCGCCGGTGATCGCGCGCAGCCGCGCGGCCGGCCTCAACGTGTTCGGCAAGACCAACACGTCGGAGATCGGCCAGATGCCGTACACGGAACCCGTCCTGTTCGGCGCATGCCGCAACCCGTGGAATCTCGATCACACGCCCGGCGGCTCGAGCGGCGGCGCGGCGGCGGCGGTCGCGGCCGGTATCGTGCCGCTCGCGCACGCGTCCGACGGCGGCGGCTCGATCCGCATTCCGGCGTCGTGCTGCGGGCTGTTCGGCCTGAAGCCGAGCCGCAACCCGGTGCTCGTCGACCTGCCGTCGAACGGCGAACTCGTCGTCCAGCATGCGGTCTCGCGCAGCGTGCGCGACAGCGCGCTGCTGCTCGACGTGACGACCGGCCAGACGCTGCCGCATGGCGCCCCCGGCACGTTCCTCGGCGCGCTCGATACACCGCCCGGCCCGCTGCGGATCGGCCTCGTCGTCGATCCGATGCTCGCGCCGGCGCTCGCCGACGATACGCGCGCGGCGCTCGACGATGCGGCCGCGCTGCTCGAATCGCTCGGCCACCATGTCGAGCCGGCGACGCTGCGCGTCGACTACGCGCGCGCGGCCGAAACCTTCCTCACGCTGTGGGCGACGATCGCCGAGGAGATGGTGCTCGGCGCGCGCGAGCTGACCGGCCGCACGCCGCGGCGCGGCGAATTCGAAGCCGCGACCTGGGCGATGGCCGTGATCGGCCGGCGCCTCGCGCGCACGCGCCTGACGGACGTGCTCGAGTGGCAGCGCCAGCTCACCGTGCAGGTGTCGGGCCTCGTGTCGCGCTACGACGCGATTCTGTGCGCGTCGCTCGCGGGCCCGCCGGTGAAGATCGGCGAATTGCTGCCGACGCCGTTCGAATCGGCGCAGATGAAGCTGCTCGCCGCGCTGCCGGTCAAGCCGCTGCTGAAGGAAATGCTCGCGAAGGCGTCGAGCAAGGCGTTCACGTGGGCCGGCTGCACCGAGCTGTTCAACCTGACCGGCCAGCCGGCGATGTCGGTACCGCTCTACTGGAACGCGCGCGGGCTGCCGATCGGCGTGCAGTTCGCCGCGCGCCACAACGACGACGAATTGCTGCTCAGGCTCGCGCGGCAGCTCGAACAGGCGCGGCCGTGGTTCGACCGCCGCCCGCCGCTGATGCAGGCGCAGCGCTGATACCAGCGCCATCGGCATCGGCATCGGTATCAAAAAAAGCCCCGCCGGCGAAACCGGCGGGGCTTTTGCACATACGAAACGCGCGGCGGCGCTTACACGTCGAGCCGTTCGCAGATCGTCCGCGTCGCGGCCGCTGCGTTCAGCGTGTAGAAGTGCAGCCCCGGCACGCCAGCGTCGATCAGGCGCCGGCACAGATCGGTGACGACGTCCGCGCCGAACGCGCGAATCGCGTCGCGATCGTCGCCGAAGCTCTCGAGCCGGCGCGCGACCCAGCGCGGCACTTCGGCGCCGCACATCTCGGAGAAACGCATCAGCTGCGAGAAGTTCGTGATCGGCATGATGCCCGGCACGATCGGCACGTCCACGCCCAGCTTGCGCGCATCGTCGACGAAGCGGAAATACGCGTCGGCGTTGAAGAAGTACTGCGTAATCGCGGAATTCGCGCCGGCTTTCACCTTGCGCGCGAAATTCTCGAGATCGGCCTTCGGCGAGCGCGATTGCGGGTGGTACTCCGGATAACCGGCGACCTCGATGTGGAACCAGTCGCCATGCTCGGCACGGATGAAGCTGACGAGCTCGGATGCATAGCGCAGCTCGCCGACCTCGCCCATCCCCGACGGCAGGTCGCCGCGCAGCGCGACGATATGCCGGATGCCGTGCGAGCGGTACTGGTCGAGGATCGCGCGCAGGCTGTCGCGCGACGAGCCGATGCACGACAGGTGCGGCGCGGCCTCGAGGCCGTCCTTCTGCATGTCGAGCACGGTATCGAGCGTGCCCTGCTGCGTCGAGCCGCCGGCGCCGAACGTCACGGAGACGAATTTCGGCTTCAGCGGCAGCAGCTGCGCACGGGTTGCGCGCAGCTTTTCGACGCCGTCCGCCGTCTTCGGCGGGAAGAATTCAAACGAGAGTTCGATCGGTTTCATGATTCGATGGGTTCAGCCCTCAGCCGATGTCGCGCTGGCCGAAGATCAGGGCGGACAGCAGCCACGACACGATGCTGTACAGGATCGAACCGAAGAACGCGGACCAGAATCCCGACACCTCGAAGCCCTTCAGCAGCGACGACGCGAACCAGAAGCACAGCGCGTTCACGACGAGGATGAACACCCCGAGCGTGACGATCGTGACGGGCAGCGTCAGCAGGATCAGCACCGGACGGATCACCGTGTTGATCAGGCCGAGCACGACCGCGACGATCAACGCAGTGCCGAAGCTCTTGATGTGGATCGACGGCACGAGGTACGTGATGATCAGCAGCGCGAGCGCGTTGATGACCCAGGTGAGGATGACGCTCATGAAGTGCTCCGGTTCGATGGTCGATCTTCGGTACGGTCAGCGGCCGCCGCCGCACCGCGCGCCCCGCAGCGGGGCACGCACGGCACGGCGGCGGCGGCGCATCAGTAGCGGTAGTGGTTCGGCTTGAACGGGCCGTCCTTCTGCACGCCGATGTACGAAGCCTGTTCGTCCGACAGCACGGACAGGTTCGCGCCGATGCGCGCGAGGTGCAGGCGCGCGACCTTTTCATCGAGATGCTTCGGCAGCACGTACACCTTGTTCTCGTACTCGGCGCCGCGCACGAACAGCTCGATCTGCGCGAGCGTCTGGTTCGCGAACGAGTTCGACATCACGAACGACGGGTGGCCGGTCGCGCAGCCGAGGTTCACGAGGCGGCCTTCCGCCAGCAGGATCACGCGCTTGCCGTCCGGGAAGATGATGTGGTCGACCTGCGGCTTGATGTTTTCCCACTGGTACTGGCGGGTCGACGCGACGTCGATTTCCGAGTCGAAGTGACCGATGTTGCAGACGATCGCGTTGTGGCGCATGGCCTTCATGTGATCGTGGCCGATCACGTGGAAGTTGCCGGTGGCCGTCACGAAGATGTCGGCCTTGTCGGCCGCGTATTCCATCGTCACGACGCGGTAGCCCTCCATCGCCGCCTGCAGCGCGCAGATCGGATCGATTTCGGTGACCCACACGGTCGCGCCGAGGCCGCGCAGCGACTGCGCGCAACCCTTGCCCACGTCGCCGTAGCCCGCGACGACCGCGACCTTGCCCGCGATCATCACGTCGGTCGCGCGCTTGATGCCGTCGACGAGCGACTCACGGCAGCCGTACAGGTTGTCGAACTTCGACTTCGTGACCGAGTCGTTCACGTTGAACGCCGGGAACGGCAGGCGGCCGTCCTTTTCCATCTGGTACAGGCGGTGCACGCCGGTCGTGGTTTCTTCGGTCACGCCCTTGATGTGCGCGAGGCGCTTCGAGTACCAGGTCGCGTCGACGTCGAGGTGCGCAGCGATCGACTTGTACAGCGCGACTTCTTCCTCGTTGGTCGGCTTCGAAATCACCGAACGGTCCTTCTCGGCTTTCGAACCGAGGATCAGCAGCAGCGTTGCGTCGCCGCCGTCGTCCAGGATCATGTTCGCGAATTCGCCGTTCGGCCATTCGAAGATGCGGTGCGAGAACTCCCAGTATTCGTCGAGCGATTCGCCCTTGAACGCGAACACCGGCGTGCCGGCTTCGACGATCGCGGCCGCGGCGTGGTCCTGCGTCGAGAAGATGTTGCACGACGCCCAGCGGACGTCCGCGCCGAGCGCCTTCAGCGTCTCGATCAGCACACCGGTCTGGATCGTCATGTGCAGCGAACCGGCGATGCGCGCGCCCTTCAGCGGCTGCTGTGCCTTGTATTCGTCGCGGATCTGCACGAGGCCCGGCATTTCGGTCTCGGCGATGTTCAGTTCCTTGCGGCCCCAGCCAGCCAGCGCCATGTCGGCGACGACGTAATCCTTGGAAGCTTGCGAATCGATAATGGCGTTCATCACGCCCTCCTTTCTAAAAAGTTTCTAGATTGGTGACGTGAGCGCCGTTCAGGAAGCGGAGCCGGCGCGACGGTCGCGAAACGCGCGCCGCACGGCTGCTTGGTGAAGCCTTCCGAGCCTGGCGGACCTGGAACGGTCCGTCGCAACGCTCCTCGGAAAACGGGAAGGATTGTAGCAAATCGGCGCGCAAAATGCGCAAGCGGCTCAAGCGCGCGGGGTCGGCGCGCGTGGCCGTCGAGAAAGGGTCAGGACTCCGCGCCGACCCACGCCTGTTCGCGCAGCCGCGCACGCAGGCGCGCGACGGCCTGACTGTGCAGCTGGCACACGCGCGATTCGCTCACTTCGAGCACCGCGCCGATCTCGCGCAGATTCAGACCCCGTTCGTAGTACAGCGACATCAGCAGCTTCTCGCGTTCCGGCAGACGCTCGATCGCCTCGACGAGCGCCTCGCGCAGGTGCTCGTCGAGCAGCGCCGACAGCGGATCGGCGTGATCGACGCGATAGCGGTCGAGGAACGGCTCGTCGTCGGCCGCGCGGTCGAAATCCTCGTAGTAGATGAGCTGGCTGCCGTGCAGATCCTGCAGCATCCCCTGGTATTCGTCGAGCGGCATGTTCAGGTGCTGCGCGATCTCGGTCTCGCTCGCCGAGCGGCCGAGATGCTGCTCGACCTGGTGCACCGCGTGCTCGACCTCGCGCGACGTCTTGCGCAGGCTGCGCGGCAGCCAGTCGTTGCTGCGCAGCTCGTCGAGCATCGCGCCGCGGATGCGCTGCGTCGCGTAGGTCTCGAACTGCGCGCCCTGGTCTTCCTTGTAGCGGCCGGCCGCGTCCATCAGGCCGATCATGCCGGCCTGGATCAGGTCGTCGAGGTCGACGCTCGCCGGCATCTTCGCGACGAGCTGCAGCCCGAGGCGCCGCACGAGCGGCGCATATTGCGCGAGCACGTCCGCCTGGGACATCTTTCCTTGAGCGTTGTACATCATGGCTCTCTCCTTCCGGTGGTGCTCACGCGGCGTGTGCCGCGCCCGCCTCGTACGACGGCTTGCCGCCGGTACGGACGGCACGGCCCGCACCCGAACGCGGGCGCATCGGCCAGTACAGCAGGTCGGCGGCAATCTGCCGGTAATCGCGCGCGGCGGACGACGACGGGAACGCGTCGACCGCGGCATGCATCAGTTCGCGCGCGTGCTCGACGAGCGGATCGGCGCCCACGCAGCCCGCGTCGGCGATCGACACGGTCAGGTAGCGGCTCGCGACGCCCGCGAGGTTGTCGAACGCCGTCTTCGCATCGGCGTGGCTGGCGACGTGATTGGTCAGCACACGGAACTGCGCGAACGCGTGCGCGAAATGCAGCCGCTTCATGCACGCGTACGCCTCGGTGATCGCCTGCGCGGCGACCCGCGTGACGACCAGCACGTCGTGCGCTTCGCGCGCGAGCGCCGAGAACGAGCCGTCGGCGCCGAGCTGCGCGTCGACCAGGACGATGTCGGCCGGGCCGTCGATGAAGTCGCTCAGTTGCGCGTCGCTGTAGCCGGCACGCGCGAGCCGCGCGGCCGCGCACAGGCCGAACCCGGCGGCCACCCGCGTGCGCTCGCCGTCGCGCAGCCACGCGCCCGCCAGCGTCGCGCTGGCCGAATGCACGTCGGCGCGCTCGTCGACGACGAGCACATCCTTGCCGAGCGATGCGAGCGCCGCCGCCAGATTCACGATGGTGGACGTGCAGCCGACACCCGCCGGCCCGCCCGTCACCGCGACGATGCGCGACGCGCGCCCGGCCAGCAGGCGCCGCAGCCCTTCGGCCTGATCGATGATCCGTTTATCCAAATCGCACCTCGTGCAGCTCGGCGGTGGAACGTGCGGTCAGTGCGGAAAGCAGCGTCGGCATGTCCTCGTCTTGCGGCACGAAGGGCGAGCCGTCGCGCGGCACACAGAACGCGCTCTTCAGCAGGAATTTGGTCGAGGCGACGTACAGGTTCTCCGGCACCTTCTGGCCGGTCGACACGTAGTGGACCGGCAGCTTGTAGCGGATCACCGTGTCGAGCACACCGCCGAGGTGGGTCGCCTCGTCGAGCTTCGTGAGGATGCAGCCGGCGAGGTCCGGATGCTCGCCCGCGCTGCGGTACGCCTGCACGACTTCGTTGAGCGTGTCGCCGTGGCTCGTCGCGTTGAGCAGCAGCAGGCGCTGCACCGGCGCGTTCGCGCCGTGCAGCATCGCGATCTGGTCGGACACCGCGCGGTCGCGCTGGCTCATGCCGATCGTGTCGATCAGCACGATGTGCTTGTTGCGCAGTTCGGACAGCGCGAGCGCGAGATCGCCCGCATCCTTCACCGCGTGCACGGGCACGCCGAGGATCTTGCCGAAGATGCGCAGCTGTTCGTGGCCGCCGATCCGGTAGCTGTCGGTGGTCAGCAGCGCGACCTTGCTCGCGCCGAAACGCATCACGCAGCGCGCGGCCAGCTTCGCGGTGGTGGTCGTCTTGCCGACGCCCGTCGGCCCCATCAGCGCGAACACGCCGCCGCGCTCCATCAGCGCGTCCTCGCTGTCGAGCACCGGCAGGTTCGCCGCGAGCACCGACTGCGCCCATTCGGCCGCTTGTTCGAAGGTCTGCGCGCCGTCGCCGGACGGCAGGTTGTCGACGAGCATCCGCACGAGCTGCGCGGAAAAACCGGCCGCGAACAGGTGCTTGGTCAGTGCGCCATGCACGGCGCTGCGACGCTGGCGGTCGTGCCACATCAGGTTGTCGAACTGCTCTTCCATCATCCCGCGCAGTTCGCCGAGCTCGTGCATCACCGTGTCGTTGACGATCCGCTCGATGCGCGACTTCACCGCATCGGCCACCACGGCGGCCGCGTCGGCCGACAGGCGCGTGCGCTCGGCCGCCTTCGCGGCATGCGCGGCGCTCGGGTCCGGCGCGCGGGGGGCGGCGGCCGGGATCCGGCGTTCGGCGTCGCGCACGATGTCGCGCGCCCAGTCGGGCGACGTCGCGTTCGCGGCGCGCTGCTCGGCCGGGGCGCTCGCCTGCGGCGCGGCCGGCGTGGCCTGGGTGCGCGCGATCAGTGCGTCGCGCTGCTGCGTCAGGCGTTTCGCGTGCTCGACGAGCCACGGCGCGGGTTCGGAAGCGCCTGCGGCGGGCGTACCGGCAGCGGGCGTGCCGGCTGCCGGTGCGGCAATCGACGGCGCTACCGCGGCCGCCGGAATGCCGGCCAGCATGTCTGCATCGATCGTCGACGGTTGCGCCGCCGCGTCCTCCGCATCGGCGCTGGCGCCGAACACCGACGAGAACACGTCCGGCAGCCCGCCGTCGCCTGCCGCGTACGGATTGACGGCCGGGCGCGCGAGCGCGGCGCCCGGGCGCGACACGATGCCCTGCACGGCGGCGGCCGGCACGGATTCCGGCAGTCGCGGCGCGGCGATTCGCGGCCGCGCGGCAGCCGGCGGCGTCACCGCGGCGAGGTCCGAATCGGCGAGTGCGACGATTTCGACGCTGCCGTCATCGAGCGTGCGGTTCGACAGCACGACCGCGTCGGCGCCGAGCGCCTCGCGCACGAGACGAAGTGCGTCGCGGCTCGTTGCGCCGGTGAATTTGCGAATGTTCAAGCGGAACCCCCGATGACGTTAACGACTTTGATCGTGCGTGTGTCCGGCACTTCGGCATACGACAGCACTTTCAATTGCGGCAGGCTGCGGCGCAGGAAACGCGCGAGCATCGCGCGCAGCGCGTGCTGCACGAGCAGCACGGGCGGCAGCCCGAGATTCTGTTGACGCAGCATCGCTTGCTGCGTGCCGGTCAGAAGGTTGTGTGCGAGGCCGGGTTCGAGGCCCGGGTTCGCGCCGGTGGCGAGCGCCTGCGACAGCACGCGTTCGAGATTCGAGTCGAGGCCCATCACCTGCATCTCGCCCGCGCCCGGATACCACTGCTGCGTGATCGCGCGGCCGAGCGAGAGCCGCACCGCGGCCGTGATCTCGAACGCGTCGCCGCGGCCCGCATGTTCGGACACGGCCTCGAGGATCGTGCGCATGTCGCGGATCGGCACGCCTTCCTCGAGCAGGTTCTGCAGTACCTTCTGCAGCGTCGTCAGCGAGATCGTCTTCGGCACGAGGTCCTCGACGAGCGACGGCGCGTCCTTGCCGGTGCGCTCGACCAGCGCCTGCACTTCCTGGCGGCCGAGCAGCTCGGCCGCGTGCTGGACGACGAGATGGTTCAGGTGCGTCGCGACGACCGTGCTCGCGTCGACCACCGTGTAGCCGTACACCTGCGCCTGTTCACGCAGCGCGACGTCGATCCACACGGCCGGCAGCCCGAACGCGGGATCCTGCGTGACGGCACCGGGCAGCGCGGCCGTCACCTGGCCGGGGTTGATCGCGAGCCACTGGCCCGGGAACACTTCGCCGATGCCGATCTCGACGCCCTTCAGCGCGATCCGGTATGCGTTCGGCCGCAGTTCGAGGTTGTCGCGGATATGGATCACCGGCGGCAGGAAGCCGATTTCCTGCGCGAATTTCTTGCGGATGCTCTTGATGCGCTTGAGCAGTTCGCCGTCGCTGTTCTTGTCGACGAGCGGGATCAGCCGGTAGCCGACCTCGAGGCCGAGCGGGTCGATCAGCTGCACGTCGTCCCAGGTCGCCTCGTGGCTGTCGGACGGCAGCACGGCGGGCGGCGCGATGTCGGTCACGTCGCCGGCCGCCTTGCGGGCCGCCGCGCGCTTGGTCAGCGAGCGGGACAGCCAGATCGCGCCGCCGCCGAGCCCGAGGAACGCGAAGTGCGGCATCCCGGGAATCAGCCCCATCAGCACGATGATCACGCCGGTGATCATCAGCACGCGCGGGTTCGTGAACAGCTGGCCGGTGATCTGCGTGCCGATGTCCTCGTCGGTCGCGACGCGCGACACGATCACGCCGGCCGCGGTCGAGATCACGAGCGACGGGATCTGCGCGACGAGGCCGTCGCCGATCGTCAGCAGCGTGTAGTTCGTGCCGGCCGCCGCGAAGCTCATGTCGTGCTGGACCATCCCGACGATCAGCCCGCCGATCACGTTGATCGCCATGATGATCAGGCCGGCGATCGCATCGCCGCGCACGAACTTCGACGCGCCGTCCATCGACCCGTAGAACTCGGCTTCCTGCGACACGGCCAGTCGGCGCTTGCGCGCCTGTTCCTCGTTGATGAGGCCCGCGTTCAGGTCGGCGTCGATCGCCATCTGCTTGCCGGGCATCGCGTCGAGCGTGAAGCGCGCGGACACTTCGGCGATCCGCCCGGCGCCCTTCGTGATCACCATGAAGTTGATGATCATCAGGATCACGAACACGACGATGCCGACCGCGAAGTTGCCGCCGACCAGGAAGTGGCCGAACGCCTCGATCACCTGGCCGGCCGCGTCGGGGCCCGTGTGGCCCTCGAGCAGCACGACCCGCGTCGACGCGACGTTCAGCGACAGGCGCAGCAGCGTCGAGAACAGCAGCACGCTCGGGAACGCCGCGAAATCGAGCGGCTTCATCGTGTACATGCTGACGAGCAGCACCATCACCGACAGCGCGATGTTGAACGTGAACAGCAGATCCAGCAGCAGCGGCGGCAGCGGCAGGATCATCATCCCCAGGATCATGCAGATCAGAACCGGGCCCGCGAGCGCGCGCAGGTTGGTGCCCGCGAACGGGTTCGGGCGTTTCCCGAGCAGGCCGGTCGGGGTGCTCATGCGGATGCTCCTTGCTTGCCTTGCTTGCCGAGCGTGTCCTCGGCCTCTTCGCGTTCATCGTCGGCGGGCACCGACGTGCCCTTGTCGAGCTCGGCCGGCACGTCGAGATCGACCGGCACCGCGGGGAACGCGCCGCCTTCCGAGCGGAAGCGCTTGAGCTGGTAGACCCACGCGAGCACTTCGGCGACGGCCGAGTACAGCGAGCCGGGAATCTCGCGCTCGAGTTCGACGTTGTGATACAGCGCACGCGCGAGCGGCGGCGCTTCGAGCAGCGGCACGTTGTGTTCGGCCGCGAGTTCGCGGATGCGCGCGGCGACGAGGTTCACGCCCTTCGCGACGACCTTCGGCGCGCGCATCTCGCCGTCCGTGTATTGCAGCGCGACGGCGAAGTGCGTCGGGTTCGTGACGACCACGTCGGCCTTCGGCACGGCCGCCATCATCCGGCGGCGCGCGATCGCGCGCTGCTGCTGGCGGATCCGCCCCTTCACGTGCGGATCGCCTTCGTTCTCGCGATGCTCGCGCTTCACTTCTTCCTTCGTCATGCGCAACTTCTTGTTGTACTGCCAGATTTGGTAAGGCACATCGAGCGCGGCGACCACCAGCATCCCGGCGACCGTCGTGCCGCAACACACGGCGACCAGGTGCAGCGCATCGGGGAGCGCCACGCCGAGCGGCTGCATCGCGAGGCCGAGCAGTTCGTCCTTGCTGCGCCAGATCGCGACGCCGCCGATTCCGCCGACGACGAGCGTCTTCACGAGCGACATCCCGAGCTGGATCGGCCCCTGGATCGAGAAGATCCGGCCGAGGCCCGAGATCGGGTTGAGGCGGTCGAACTTCAGCTCGAACGTCTTTTGCGAGATCAGCCAGCCGCCGAGCGCCATCGGCGCGAGCAACGCGGCGAGACCGCTGAGCACGAGGATCGGCAGCAGCGCGGCAAAGCCTTCGAGGCTCGCGCTGCCGGCCGCCGACAGCATCCGGTTCGTGTCGAACGCGGTCGCGCGATCGAACGTGAAAGCACCGCGCAGCATCGCCTGCAGATGCGCACCCGACGGACCCGCGAGCAGCCATGCGCCGTAGAACCCGGCCGCGAGCAGCGCGAACGAAGCCAGTTCGCGCGAACGCGCGACCTGCCCCTCCTCGCGCGCCTTCTCGCGGCGTCTGGGAGTGGCGGCTTCGGTCTTGTCGAGATCGCTCTCGTCTGCCACGGGGCCTCCAGTCGGGTACGGCGGAATGCCGCTTTCCAGTGACACCGATTATTCATGGAGGCGTCAAACGCCGATCGGTCGAGCAAAGCCGGGAAAGGGGGGTATTTCGGGGAATCGGGCGAGCCGGTGCGAACGGGGCTGGATCGGGGGCGAAGCGGCGCGCGACGGGGCGGGAAAACCTGCCGGTCAGCGGCATGGCGAAGCGTCGGTCCCGGACGGGACGGTGACGCAGGGAAGCGGCGAAACGGTGAAAAAACGAGGCGGGAAAAGCAGGAAAATCAGGCCCCCGACGCGGCAACGTCGCGCGTCGGGGCAGGCGCCGGTCAGACCGCCGGGATCGGATCCGAGCCGAAGCGGTTCGGGCCTTCGGTGCCGCGCGAGCACATCCACACGAGCAGCAGGATCCCGCCGACGATCGGAATGAACCCGAGCAGCAGGAACCAGCCCGAGCGGCCCGTGTCGTGCAGGCGGCGGACGCTGACCGCGATGCCCGGAATGATCAGGGCCAGCGAAACCAGGAAGATCACGCCGAGCAGCAGCAGCGTGATCAGGCCTGCATCGCGGCCCACCGCGCCGATCACCTGGCCGACGACCGACAGAATGCCGCTCAGCAGCGCGAAATACCAGTATTCAGCACGACGCGCACGGCCTTCGAATTTCGCGTATTGATTGAGTACGGAACGAACGGCTTCAGAAAAATTCATCTTATTACCCTCCTGTTTTATATTGGCACCCCGGAAACAACGCCGGAATTATATGTTTGAATTTCAGCAGGCTCCATCTCTTTTCACATGTTGGTCAGGGCGTACACCCCGTCGCGCCGCACGCCGATACGGCGCGGGAACGGCTGCCATAGCGTATTGCGGCGCCGCAGGCTTGCATGTCGCGTCATTTAAATAATCTTCAATACCTGACAGAAACTGCAGCCTCGATAATCCAGCGTTTGATTACAACCGAATGAAACCGGATGCGATCGATAATCGGTGCGCGAGTGGGGCATTCGATTAACCGGCCGACCGGCAATACGTCAATGCGCCAGTCGCGCTACGCTTCGCCATTCCCGATCCCGATCGAATCGCACCATGCGCGCCGGCCTAGCCGGCCGCTGCGCGCTGCAGTGCGGCGAGATCGAGCTTCTTCATCGTCATCACCTGCGCCATCACGCGCTCGGCGCGCGCCGGATCGCCCGTCATCAGCTCGGATATCTGCACGGGCACGACCTGCCACGACACGCCAAAGCGGTCGCGCAGCCAGCCGCACTGCTGCGCGCGCTCGTCGCCGCCTTCGGACAGGTGCGCCCAATAGCGGTCGATCTCGTCCTGGTCGCGGCAGTTGACGACGAACGACACAGCCGGCGTGATCTGGAATGCCGGACCGCCGTTCAGCGCGACGAACGCCTGCCCGTCGAGCTCGAACGCGACGGTCATCACCGCCCCCTCCGCCTGCCGGGATGCATGTGCGCCGGCCTTGCCGTAGCGCGCCACATGCACGATCCGCGCATGGTCGAATACCGACACGTAGAAACCGGCTGCCGCCTCGGCGTCGTGGTCGAACCACAGGAACGGCGTGATGCGTTGTATGCGCGGGCTCATGTCGCTGTCTCCTCGATGTCGTGCCGGCCCCTGTGCCGGTCTTACATCTTAGGCGCTGCGCCCGCGCGCGGCGGCGATCCGGCCCGTAGTCCGCGCGCGGCCCGGGAATAAAAAAGGGGGCGATCGCTCGCCCCCTTGTTCCTGCGTGCGGCCGTGCCGCGTCAGAACGCGACGAAAGGCGCCGCGCCGCCGCTTGCGGTCTTGTCCATCCCGAAGTAGATCGTCCTGCCGTAGAACTGCGGCATGCCGATGTCGAGCCAGGCGGACGAGCCGAACGGACCCGCGATGTTGTTGAACGCGAACGTCGACGGGTTCGCGAACAGCGAATCCGCGTTCGCGACGGACATCGACACGTTGCCCGACACGCCGTTCTGGCCGGTCAGTGTCGCCCCGTAGGCGGCCGTGGACGCCGGGCAGTAGAACTGCGTATTCCTCGTGCAGACCGTCTGCGACGAATCGTTGAAGAAATACGCGTTCGAACCGGTATCGAAGAACGCGGTCACGCTGCGCCCGAGGAACGACGCGCTGACGTCGCCCGTCGTGGTCGACGTCATCACGGTCTTTCCGGTCAGATCCGGCAGGCCGAACGTCAGCGTCCCGGTCGCGCTCGCCTGCCCGTTGCTCGAGACGCTCGGCATCTGCACGCTCACGCCGTTGCTGTCGGCGAAACGATGCACCGGATTGGCCACCTGCTGCGCCACCGGCACGAGCGCGATCGCGCAGTTCGCGTTGCTGCCGTTCGGGCACGCGTAGTAGTTGTTGCTGGTCGACGTCGACGTCGCGCAAAGCGTGCCGCAGTCGTTCGGCGCCGGCCCGATGCCGAGGATCCCGTTCGCGCCGAGCGCGCTCGCCGAGTTGGCCGACGTGCCGCCGTTCGTGCACGAACTCGCCACGTTCGTGGTGCCGAGGTCGCCGATGATCTGCACGGGCAGCGAGGCCGCCTGCTCGGTGCCGATCGACAGGTCGACCGTGCGCACCGAACCCCACGTGTAGCTCGACACGAACTTGCCGCACTCGGCGACCGGCGAACCGCCGCTCGTCACCTGCGGCAGGTTGTTGAGCACACCCGACACCGCGCTGCCGACGAGCCGCAGCCCGTAGGACGCGGTATCGACGAGCACGTTGGTGACCACCTGGCAGTTCGACGTGCCCGGCGCGCAGACCTTCACGCTGACGGTCGGGATGTTGATCACGTTCGCGACGCCGGTGCCGACCGTGATGACGGCCGTGTTCCCGCTGTTGCCGTCCGATCCGCCCGAACCGTTGCCGTTACCGTTGCCGTTGCTGCCGGAGCTGCTGCCGCCGCCGTCGCCGCCGCCGCATGCCGTCACGAGCACGGCCGTCGCGGCCGCGAGACCCAGCACGCCGAGCCAGCGCTTGAATGTACGAGGAATTCTCAAGATCACTCTCCCGCTGTCACTGGATGTCGGTGCCGGCGAGGCCGGCAGGCAGCGCCGCCGGCAGCCACGCCTGGCCCGAGAAGGCGCCCATGTGGCCGCCGGTCCGGATCACGAGGCCGCTCGTCTCGACGGCCACGGGCGCGCGCCAGCCGCGCGCCGCGTGCGCGGCCTGGACACCGGCGGTGTACTGCGGGAAATAGCTGCCGAGCAGCGATGCGAGGTCCGGCATCGTCGGCCCGCGCCATGCGAGGCCGAACACGCTGCCGGCGGCAGAGGTGTATTCGTGGATGACCGTGCCCGATCCGAGCGTGATCTCGCGGACGGTATAAGCGGCCGTGCTCGCCTGCATGCCGTCGGCCGAACGCATCGCACGCTGCATCGTGCGCGCGCTTGCAGCCTGATCGTCCGCCGGCGGCGACATCGGCGCGCCGCCCAGTTCAGCGTGTGCGTGGACGGACCACAGCACACCCGTTGCAGCCGCCGCGTGCGCGACGGCCCAGCCCAAGCGTTTCAGCTTCAAGTTCCCTCCCAGGGACTGGCTTCGTTGCCGGCGGCGCAGCCATCGTGCCCGCGTCGCCTGCCAACATATGAAATCGTATGAATGACGCTCCGTTGCTGCTGACGCGTAGTATGCCTGCAGCATGTGTCGACGTGTCAATTCGACCCATGCTGCACCGGGCCGCATGGGTGCGGCAAGCACGGGTAAACGTTGTGGAAACGGGGTGACGCGTGCATCGGGCGGCCCCGCGAAACGGGGCGCGCCGATGCAATGCGATGCGGCAGGGTCAGAAGCCCAGGCTCGCGAGCAGGTCGTCGACCTGCCCCTGGTCCTGGACCACGTCGGATTTGCCTTCCGGCGCGATCTGCGGGCCGTTCAGCAGCGACTCGGGGCTGCCGGTCGCGCTCATCTGCTCGGCCGCGAGCGCGGCCGCGGTGGCCGCGAACTGCTCGCGCCGCTCGGGCGCGATGTTCTCGACGAGCACGGTGAGGAGCTGTTGCTCGATCAGGTAGACCATGTCCATGATCTTCTTGATCACCTGCCCGGTCAGATCCTGGAAATCCTGCGCGAGCATGATCTCGAGCAGCTGCGCGCTGGTCGCCGACGTCGACTCGGGCAGCGTGCGCAGGAACGTGCGCGTATCGTCCATCAGCTCGCGCACTTCCGCGTGCTCGATCGGCGCCGCGTACCACTGCGCCCAGCGCGCGTCGAGCGCCTCGGCCTCGTTCTGCACGCGCTCCTGCATCGGCTTCGCGATCTCGATCGCATTCAGCACGCGCACGGCCGCCTGCTCGGTCATCGTCGCGACGTAGCGCAGCCGGTCGCGTGCATCGGGCACGGCTTCCGCCGCACGCTCGACATGCTTGTCGAGCCCGAGCTCGCGCATCGAATCGCGCAGCGCGCGCGTGACCTGGCCGATGCGCGCGAGGATGCGGTCGCTCGCGAAATCGGCGCCTTCTGGGTGGCTGTCGGCGTTGAACCCCGCGCCGGCGAGCGCCGCATGGATCGGCTCGTTCACGTCAGCTCCCGGTCTTCGCCATCTTGTCGATAATCTTGTTCAGCTTCTCGTCGAGCGTCGCGGCCGTGAACGGTTTCACGACGTAGCCGCTCGCGCCCGCCTGCGCGGCCGCGATGATGTTCTCCTTCTTCGACTCGGCCGTGACCATCAGCACCGGCAGGTGCGTGAGCGTCGCGTCCGCGCGAATTTCCTTCAGCATCGCGAGGCCGTCGAGGTTCGGCATGTTCCAGTCCGAGATCACGAATTCGTAGCCGCCGCCGCGCAACCGCGCGAGGCCGGCCAGGCCGTCCTCGGCCTCGTCGACGTTCGAGTAGCCCAGTTCCTTGAGCAGGTTGCGGACGATCCGGCGCATCGTCGGGAAATCGTCCACCACCAGGATTTTCATGCTCTTGTCCATCGTCGTTCCTTTCCAGATTCGTTTCCGTCGGGACGCGTATCGTGGCACGCGCCCCGTGACATTCCATTCAAACGCGCTGCACGCGGTCGCCCATCGTCGCCAGTCGCGCCATCACGCGGCGGCTCATCTCGGCGAGCGGCGCGATCTCGTCCGCGCCGCCGAGCGCGATCGCCTCGCGCGGCATCCCGAACACGATGCAGCTTGCTTCATCCTGCGCGAACGTGTGAGCGCCCGCGCGTTTCATTTCCAGCAGGCCAGCCGCGCCGTCGCGGCCCATCCCGGTAAGAATGACACCAATCGCGTTCTTGCCCGCGTGCGTCGCCGCCGAGCGGAACAGCACGTCGACCGACGGGCGGTGACGGTTCACCGGCGGCTCGTCCGACAGTTGCGCAATATAGTTCGCACCGCTTCTCGCGAGCAACAGGTGCGCATGGCCCGGTGCGATATACGCATGACCCGGCAGCACGCGCTCGCCGTGCTCGGCTTCCTTCACCGCGATCCGGCACAGGCCGTTCAGGCGCTGCGCGAACGATTTCGTGAAGCCGGGCGGCATGTGCTGCGCGATCAGCACGGCCGGCGCATCCGGCGGCAGCGGCGTCAGCACTTCGCGGATCGCCTCGGTGCCGCCCGTCGACGCGCCGATGATGATCAGCTTCTCGGTACTGACGAGCGGGTTGTTGACCATCGGCGCGGCCGCGGGGCTGTCCGCCGCGCGCGCAACCGCTTGCGGCTGCGGCGCCTGGCGCACGCGCGCGCGCGACGCCGCGCGGATCTTGTCGGCGAGCTTCTCCGCGTAGTCGAGCATCCCGTCGCGAATCCCGACGCGCGGTTTCGTGACGAAATCCACCGCGCCGAGTTCGAGCGCGCGCAGCGTGATTTCCGAACCGCGCTCGGTCAGCGACGACACCATCACGACCGGCATCGGCCGCAGGCGCATCAGCTTCTCGAGGAAGTCGAGCCCGTCCATGCGCGGCATTTCGACGTCCAGCGTGAGCACGTCGGGGTTGTGCTGCTTGATGAGCTCGCGCGCGACGAGCGGATCGGGCGCGGTCGCGCACACCGTCATGTCGGGCTGGCTGTTGATGATCTCGGTCATCAGGCTGCGGATCAGCGCCGAATCGTCGACGCACAATACTTTGATCTTCTGCACTGCGGTCATGCCTCCTGCTTTCTTGATAGATTCGCCGCATACGGGCCTCCGGCGCCCGGGCTCCCCGGGTTCGCCGCCCGCACGCCGCCGGCACTCGCGCTGCCGCCCGGCGCCGCACCGCGCGCGCCGAACAGCTCGATGCGCGGGCGTGCCGGCTGCGGCGCGGCCGGCCGCTTCGCCTGGAACAGCTCGACATGCGCGCGCGGCCGTGCGGCGCGCAAGCGGTCGGCCTCGCGCGCCAGCGCGGCTTCGCGCTCGGTCACGCCCGGCACCTGCAGCCGCAGCTTCTTCACCATCGCGCGCCCCGTGCGCGGCATGAACGCGACCTTGCGCGGATGGACGTCCTGCAGGTCTTCCGCCGTGATGCGGATGCGCTCGAGCGCCAGGTAGCGGCGCACGAAATCCGCGTTGCGATCGCCGATGTTGATGGTCGTCATCCCGGCCAGCACGGCCGCGCCGCCGAACACCTTCGCCTCGAGGCGCTCGCGGCGCCCGCCGGCCTTGATCAGCTCGTTGATCAGCACTTCCATCGCATACGCGCCGTAACGCATCGATTCGGACGCGGTCGCGCCCGCATCGGCGCCGTCGTCGGGCAGCATGAAGTGGTTCATCCCGCCGATGCCGGCGTACGGATCGTGAATGCACGCGGCGACGCACGAGCCGAGCACGGTCATCAGCACCATGTCCTCGGACGTCGTGTAGAACTCGTTCGGCAACAGCTTCACGCCGGGACAGCCGAAATGGTTGTCGAAGTAGCGATTCGTCGCGATCGGCAGGGCACTCATCCGCGATCTCCATAAGCGGGCGCGGCGGCCCGCGCCGGAGCGCGCGACGGCATGGCCGCCGCCGCGGGCGCCTGCGCAGCACGCGGCCGCGCACCCTGCGCGGCGTCGCGTGTCAGTTCGTACACCGTCTGCCCGCGCAGCCGGAACCCCTGCGTGACGTACGTGAAGTTTTCCGAATGGCCGGCGAACAGCAGCCCGCCCGGCTTCACCAGCGGCTCGAAGCGCGACAGCACCTGCCCCTGCGTCGGCTTGTCGAAGTAGATCATCACGTTGCGGCAGAAGATCGCGTCGAACGGCTTCGCGATCCCGTAGTCCGCATCGGTCAGGTTCAGTTGCTCGAAGCGGATCATCGCGCGCAGCTCCGGGCGCACCTTCACGCGGCCGGCCTGCGGGCCCGTGCCCTTCAGGAAGAAGCGCTTCAGCCGCTCCGGCGTCAGGTGCTTGACCTGGTCGTACGTATAGATGCCGGCTTCCGCCTTCGCGAGCACCTGCGTGTCGAGATCGGTCGCGAGGATCGACGCGCCGCGCGCCGCCGATTCGCCGAGCGCCTCGATCAGCGTGATCGCGATCGAATAAGGCTCCTCGCCGGTCGACGCCGCCGAGCACCAGACCGACACGGGTGCCGGCCGCCCCTTCACGAAATCCGCCAGGATCGGGAAATGGTGCGACTCGCGGAAGAACGCGGTCAGGTTCGTGGTCAGCGCATTGGTGAACGCTTCCCACTCGAGCGGATCGTCTTCCTGCTCGAGCAGGTCGAGGTAGTCGCGGAACGTGTCGAGGCCGCGCGCACGCAACCGCCGCGCGAGACGGCTGTACGCCATGTCGCGCTTGTGCTCGGACAGCGAGATTCCCGCGCGTTGGTGGATCAGCGCGCGGATGCGTGCGAAATCCGCGCCCGTGAACGCAAAGTCGCGCCCCGGCTCGCCCGCTCGGGGCGCGGCATCCGGTGCATCGGGTCGAAATGGCGCGCGCGCGTGCGGCATGGTTTAGAAGGTCTCCCAGTCGTCGTCGGACGTGCCGGCCGCGGCCGCTGCCGGCTTCTCGCCGTTCAGCGCCGGGCGCACGAGCGCGGGCTTCGCGGCCGGCTTGTCCGCCGGTGCGGCCGTCTTCGCGAGACGCGGGCCGTAGCCGCCCGCGGCGGTGCCACGGCCGGCCGGTGCGTCTTTCGGCGTGCGCGGCGCGGGTTCCGCCGCGCGCTTCGGTTCGCGGCTGGCGGCCGGTGCGGCGGCATGCGACGCCGGCGCGGCGCGCCGTGCGGATGACGCGGCAGCCTGCGGTGCCGGCAGCGCGGCGACCGGCGCGGCGTCGTAACGCGGCTCCGACGGCAACGCCGGCACGGCTGCCGGTTCATGCGCGATCGGCCGCACGGCGCTGCGCGACGGCGCGAGCACGATGCCGCCCGCCACGCGCCAGTCCGACACGATCGCCTTCATCTGGCGCGTCTGCTCCTCGAGCGACGCAGCCGCGGCCGCTGCCTGCTCGACGAGCGCCGCGTTCTGCTGCGTGACCGAATCCATCTGGCCGACCGCGCGGTTGACCTGCTCGATGCCGGTCGACTGCTCGTCCGACGCGGCGCTGATCTCGCCCATGATGTCGGTCACGCGGCGCACGGCCTGCACGATCTCGTCCATCGTCGAGCCCGCGCGCGCGACGAGCGCCGACCCGCTTTCGACCTTCTCGGACGAATCGCCGATCAGCTGCTTGATTTCCTTCGCGGCGCTCGCGCTGCGCTGTGCAAGCGAGCGCACCTCGCCCGCGACCACCGCGAAGCCGCGGCCCTGCTCGCCCGCGCGCGCGGCTTCGACCGCCGCGTTCAGCGCGAGGATGTTGGTCTGGAATGCGATGCCCTCGATCGTGCCGATGATGTCGACGACCTTGCCCGAGCTCGCCGCGATGTCCTGCATCGTCGACACGACCTGGCCGACCACGTCGCCGCCCTGCGTCGCGATGTCCGACGCGTTCACCGCGAGCTGGCTCGCCTGCCGCGCGTTCTCCGCGTTCTGCCGCACGGTGCCCGTCAGCTGCTCCATGCTCGACGCGGTTTCCTGCAGCGACGCGGCCTGCTCCTCGGTGCGCTGCGACAGGTCGACGTTGCCGGTCGCGATCTCGCGTGCGCCGACGTCGATCGATTCGGTGCCGCGATGCACGGCCTGCACCATCGTCGTGACGGCGTCCTGCATCCGCTTGATGCCGCCGAACAGGCGGCCGATCTCGTTCGTGCTGAACACGTTCACCGGTTGCGTGAGGTCGCCGCCGGCGATGCGCTCGAAGTGCGCGATCGCATCCTCGAGCGGCTTCACGATCAGCCCGCGCAGCGCGAAGCGGATCAAGATCACGACGACGAACGCGATCGCGATGCCGGCCGCGATCAACGCGACCATCAGCGAGATCTGCGACTGCGTCGCGGCCTGGCGGTCTTCCGCGCGCTTCTGCAGCGACGCGACCACGGCCGACGCGGCCAGGTCGTAAGCGACGAACATCGGGCTGATCTTCGTGTCGGCGACCGCGTGGTACGCGGCCATGTCGCCCGCGCGCGCGGCCGCGAACTCGGGCTCGACGCCTTCCTTCACGATCGTCGCGTAACGTGCGGACAACTCGTCGACGAGCGCCTGCTCGACCCCGAGCTTCGGCGTCGACTGGAACGCCTGCCAGTTCTGGTTCGACTTCGCGTACAGCTCCTGCGCGCGGTCGAGTACCTTGGCCGCGTCGGCCGTGTTGCCGGCTTCCGTCAGCGACCGGAAGCGATCGAGCGACACGCGTGCGCGCAGCAGGTACGACGACGTGTCGTCGAGCGCATGGATCGCCGGCAGGTCGACGTGCGCGATCTCGTCGAGCGAGCGGCTCGCGTGATTGAGCGCGTAGAGGCCGAGCCCGCCGACCGCGGCGGCCAGGCACACGAGGATGAGTCCGACCGCCGTCAGCGTCGTGCGGATCGACCAGTTATGCAACATTGCAGATTCTCCCGAAATTCCTGCGCGCGCGGCGCGCTTACCCGCCGAGCGTCTCGATCAGCGCCATTTCACGGCTCGACATCAGCTTCTCGATGTCCATCAGGATCAGCATCCGGCCGTCGACCGTGCCGAGGCCCGTCAGGTACTCGGTCGTCAGCGTCGCGCCGAATTCCGGCGCCGGCATGATCTGGTCGGTCTGCAGCGTCAGCACGTCCGACACGCCGTCGACCACCATCCCGACCACGCGATGCGCGACGTTCAGGATGATCACGACGGTCTGGTGGTCGTACTCGACGCGGCCGAGATGGAACTTGATCCGCATGTCGACGATCGGCACGATGATCCCGCGCAGGTTGATCACGCCCTTGATGAACTCCGGCGCGTTCGCGATGCGCGTGACGCTGTCGTAGCCGCGGATTTCCTGCACCTTCAGGATGTCGATCCCGTATTCCTCGTCACCGAGCGTGAACACGAGGAATTCCTGGCCCGTCGCATCGCCTTGTTCCGCGTCACGGCGGCTGTTTGCCGCGTTCGCCGCGGCCGGATTGATCATTTGGACTTCAGCAGGCACGTTTGCCCCCAATCGGTTGAATGGCGAGAGTCAGAACATCGCGAGCTCGGCGCCCGCACGGGCGCCGTGCATCGCACGGGTTTCGCGGTTCAGCGCCGCGACGTCGACGATCAGCGCGACACTGCCGTCGCCGAGGATGGTCGCCGCCGAGATGCCATGCACCTTGCGGTAATTCGTTTCGAGGTTCTTCACGACGACCTGCTGCTGGCCGACCAGCTCGTCGATCAGCATCGCGAAGCGACGCCCCTCGGTTTCCATGATCGTGACGATCCCCTGCGTCGGGTCGGTGCGCGCGTCCTCGACCGAGAACACTTCGTGCAGCGCGACGAGCGGCAGGTATTCGCCGCGCACGCGCACCACGCGCTCGCCGTTGCCGACCGTGTAGATGTCGTCGTTCGACGGCTGCAGCGACTCCATCACGAAGTTCAGCGGCAGGATGAAGATCTCGTTGCCGACCTTCACCGACATCCCGTCGAGGATCGCCAGCGTGAGCGGCAGCACGATCCGCGTGGTCGTGCCGCGGCCGGCCAGCGACGTGATCTCGACGTGGCCGCCCATCGACTGGATGTTGCGCTTCACGACGTCCATCCCGACACCGCGGCCCGACACGTCGGTCACGGTCTCGGCGGTCGAGAAGCCCGGCGCGAAGATCAGGTTCCACACCTCTTCGTCGCTGATGTTGTCGGACACCTGCATGCCCTGCTTCGCGGCCTTCGCGAGGATCCGTTCGCGGTTCAGGCCCGCGCCGTCGTCGCTCACCTCGATCACGATGTTGCCGCCGTGATGCGCGGCCGACAGCACGAGCTGGCCGACCGCGTCCTTGCCGGCGGCGACGCGCTTGTCGACGGTTTCGATCCCGTGGTCGAGGCTGTTGCGCACCAGGTGCGTGAGCGGATCGATGATCCGTTCGATCAGGCTCTTGTCGAGCTCGGTCGCCTGGCCGAACGTGACGAGTTCGACCTGCTTGCCGAGCTTGCCGGCGAGGTCGCGCACGAGCCGCGGGAAGCGGCTGAACACGTAGTCCATCGGCATCATGCGGATCGACATCACGGCTTCCTGCAGGTCGCGCGCATTGCGCTCGAGCTGCGCCATCCCGTTGAACAGGCGGTCGTGCAGTGCCGGGTCGAACGCGGTCGCCGTCTCCGCGAGCATCGCCTGCGTGATCACGAGCTCGCCGACGAGGTTGATCAGCTGGTCGACCTTCTCGACGCCGACGCGGATCGAGCTGCCTTCGGCGCCCGATGCGGCCGCGGCGGCCGGGCGCGCGCGCTTGTCGTCGTGGTGCGCGGCGGCCTGCGCCGCGTGTTCGGCCGGCGGCTGCTGGGGTTGTTGCTGCGGTTGTGCGGCGGCGGCCGGCTCCGCGGTGGCGGGCGCCGGTGCGGCAGCCTGCGGCGCGAACACCTCGACCCGCGCGGCGGGTTGCGCGGCGGCGGCCGGTTCGACAGCCGGTTCGGCAGCCGATGCCGCGACGTCCTGCGCGGCGGCCGGTGCCGCCGGCGCGGCAGGCGCGGTGCCGCGCGCGACGCGGATCTGGCTTTCGTCGATCACGAAGCAGCACACCGCGACGATGTCGTCCGACGGCACGTCCGATTCGAGCCACAGCGTCAGGTCGGCGCCCGCTTCCTCGCGGCCGACGATCCGGCCGAGGTTGCCGAGTTCCTCGCTGAGCAGCGCCTGGTCCTTCGCGTCGACGCCCAGCAGCGTGATCTTCAGGTGCGGGCCGCTTTCGCCGGCTTCGGCCGCCGGATGCGCGGCCGCGACCGCCTGCTCGATCACATGGTCGGGCGCGCGATCGCCGCTGGCGGCGGGCTCCACAGCTGGTGCGGCCGGTGCAGCAGCCACGACAGCAGGCGCGACGGGCTCGGCAGGCGCGGCCGCCACGGCCGCCGGCGCCCCCGCGCCGCTCTCGGCCTTCAGCCGTTCGAGCTTCGCGCAGATCGTCGCGGCGGCGGCCGCATCCGGCTCGGCGCTCGCGCGGTAGTCGACGAGCTGGTCGGACAACACGTCCTTGGTCTCGAGGAACGCGTCGACCATTTCCTTGGTCAGCGTCAGCTCATGGTTGCGCGCGCGGTCGAGCAGCGATTCGAGGATGTGCGTCGTATCGGTCAGCGCGGAAAAGCCGAACGTCGCCGCGCCGCCCTTGATCGAATGCGCGGCACGGAAAATCGCGGCGAGATCCTCGGGGTCGGGCGAGCCGACGTCGAGGTTCAGCAGCAATTGCTCCATCTGCGCGAGCAACTCGTCCGCTTCGTCGAAAAAGGTCTGGTAGAACTGCGTGATGTCGAGAGTCATGCCCGGTCACCGGTTGGATTCGTCGCGTTCATGTCAGGAGGCGGCCGGCTCGGACAGCGTCGCGACCAGGTCGACCAGCACGGCCGGGTCGATCGGCTTCTCGATCCAGCCGGTCGCACCCGCGTCGCGTGCGGCGTCCTTGAAGGCATCGCTGCCCTCCGTTGTCAGTACAAGGATCGGCGTGTCCGCATACGCGGTCAGCTTGCGCAGCGCGGCGATCACCTCGAGCCCGCTCTTGCGCGGCATGTTCTGGTCGGTCAGCACCAGGTCGTACGGCGCGGTCGCGGCCATGTCGAAGCCGGCTTCGCCGTCCGGCGCCACCGTCACGTCGTAGCCGGCCTGCGCAAGCGTTGCCTGCAGCAGCGCACGCATGGTCGCGGAGTCGTCGATGGCGAGAATGGTTCGGATCATGTCTGTCTCGGAATCTTGGATACGTCAGGGTTTCGGCGCCGCGACGGCGGCGCTCGCGACCACCGGACGCGCGGCCGGCGACGGGCCGCCGAGCTGCTGCGCGAGCAGCTTCGAGCCCGCCGCGTCGGCCGACAGCGTCGTGGTCGTCGCGTCGTCGCGCATCAGCGCTTCTTCGGATTTGCGGTTCAGCACGATCACGCTGATCCGGCGGTTTTCCGGATCGAGCGGGTCGGCCTTGTTCAGGTTCTGCGTCGACGCGAGCCCGAGCACGCGCAGCACTTTCGCCTCGTCCATGCCGCCGGAGATCAATTCGCGGCGCGACGCGTTCGCACGGTCGGCCGACAGCTCCCAGTTGCTGTAGCCGCCCTCGCCGCCCGCGTACGGCACGGCGTCGGTGTGGCCCTGGACGATGATCCGGTTCGGCACGTCGTTCAGCGTCTTGCCGATCTCGCGCAGGATGTCGCGCATGTACGGCTCGACGTGGTCGCTCGACATCGCGAACATCGGCCGCTTCTGCGTATCGACGATCTCGATGCGCAGCCCCATCAGCGTCGAGTCGATGCGGATCTGCTGCTTGAACTGGCGCAGCGTCGGATTGGCCTCGATCGCGGCCATCAGCTTGATCTGCAGGTCGTGCAGGCGTGCCTGCTCGCGCCGCTCGATCGCGCCCTGCGCCTGCGCTTGCGCCTGCTCGTCGACCGGCTTCGCGACCCGCTCGGCGAGCGACGTCGTGCCGTCGGTGCGGCGCAGCGTGCCGGCGTCGACGCTCGACAGGTCGCGGCCGCCGGCGTTGATGATGCTGGAGTCCTGCGAGTTGCGGTCGCCGCTGCCGAGCAGCGCGGCCTTCAGCGGCGTGTTGAAGTATTCGGCGATCCCCTTCAGCTGCACCGGCGTGACCGAGCTCAGCAGCCACATCAGCAGGAAGAACGCCATCATCGCGGTCATGAAGTCCGCGTACGCGAGCTTCCATGCGCCGCCGTGGTGGCCCTTCTTCGCCGGGGCCACCCGCTTGACGACGATCGCGCGATCCTTGCTCTTGCTCATCGTGCGCTCCGCGTCACTTCGCCTTCACGCGGCGCACGTGCTCTTCGAGCTCGGAAAACGACGGCCGCTCGGTCGAGAACAGCACCTTGCGGCCGAACTCGACGGCGATCGCCGGCGCATAGCCGTTCAGCGTCGCGAGGATCGTCACCTTGATGCACTGGAACATCTTGGTCGACTCGGCGACGCGCTGCTCCGCGAGGCTCGCGAGCGGCCCGATCAGCCCGTACGACAGCAGGATCCCGAGGAACGTGCCGACCAGCGCCTGCGCGATCATCGCGCCGAGCACCGCGGGCGGCTTGTCGGCGGACGCCATCGTGTGCACGACGCCCATCACGGCCGCGACGATACCGAACGCCGGCATCGCGTCGCCGACGCGCATCAGCGCGTGCGCGGGGCCTTCGCCTTCCGCGTGGTGCGTCTCGATCTCCTCGTCCATCAGGCTCTCGATCTCGAACGCGTTCATGTTGCCGCCCACCATCAGGCGCAGGTAGTCGGTCAGGAATTCGACGATGTGGCGATCGGCGAGGATCTTCGGGTATTGCGTGAAGATCGGGCTCTTTTCCGGATCGTCGATGTCGGCCTCGAGCGTCAGCGTGCCTTCCTTGCGCGCCTTCGCGAGCAGCACGTACAGGAGCGCCATCAGCTCCATATAGACGTCCTTCGTGTATTTCGAGCCCTTGAAGAGCGTCGGCAGCACGCGCAGCGTCGCCTTGATGGTCTTGCCGCCGTTGCCGAGGATGAATGCGCCGACGCCGGCGCCCGCGATCATCAGGATCTCGACGGGCTGGATCAAGGCGCCCAGATGCCCGCCTGCCAGCGCATAACCGCCGAAGACGGACAACAGCGTCACGAGTGTTCCCACGATAATCAGCACTGCCTGTCCCTCACGAAAGACCGGCGGGGAGACCGCCGTTAATCAGGTTTACGGCAGTCGGCAGGAAAACTTTCGCGGCCGCTCGATGGCGGCCCGACGGTGTTTACCAGCAATTCGCAGACGATTCGCGCGGCCCGCGGGCGCCGCTCGCGCCCCGCCCTGCGGCGCTCAGGCCGCGGCGGCGGCCAGTTCGGCGGCGGCGGCGGCCTTGCGGGTCTTGCCCGCACGCGACGGCGGCTGGCACAGGCCGCAGACGAAACCTTGATGCGGATCATGCGCATGCGCGACGAAGTGGCCGCCGCAACGCGTGCACGGGGTCATCTGCAGCATCCCCGAATCGAAGAAGCGCACGAGCGTCCACGCGCGCGTGAGGCTCAGCGCGGCCTCGTCGCCGGACAGGTTCACGTGCTCCTGATAGAGCCGGTACGCCTTCACGATCGACTGGATCGGCTCGCAGCGGCCGTGGTCCTGCATGAACCGGTAGATGTTGTAGAACAGCGACGAGTGGATGTTCGGCTGCCACGTCATGAACCAGTCGGTCGAGAACGGCAGCATCCCCTTCGGCGGCGACACGCCCTTCAGTTCCTTGTACAGCTTGATCAGACGGTCCCGCGACAGGCTCGTCTCCGCCTCCAGCAATTGCAGCCGGGCGCCCAGTTCGATCAGTTCGATGGCGAGGGTGATTTCCTTCACCTCGATCACGACGCTTTTGCTTGCCATGGTGAAAACCGTCCGCTTGACGTTGTTCGGATGGATGGCCAATACGCTGCCCACCGGCGCGGCACGCCGGGACATACGCAAGGCGGGATGGATCAGCGGACGCCTTCGACCTGCTGTCCGGCCATCAGGATGGCCGAGTGGGCGTGCGCGACGACATCGCTGCGGCCTTTGTCGGCGAGCGAGGACAGCAGCGCGTGATCGTCGAAGCGGAAACGGCACAGCATCTGGTTGGACGCGGCGAGCTTCACGGTCTGTGCGAGCGTGAGGTTCGCGAGCAGGTCGGCCAGTTCCTGGGAAATTCCCATGCGGAACATGCCCATCGCCTTGTCTTCCCGCAGCAGGCGTTGCGCGAGGAGGAGGTACGACAGGTTGACCTCTTTGATCTCACTGAGCATTTCGCTGGTAGCGCTCATGATTCCCCCGTTAAAGAGCTTTGCTTTGGCCATTCATGTTATGAAAACGTTTGCTCGCTCGGAGCGCTCTTGGCGCTCGGTCGGCTCGTTTATAGTCTTACAGGGCGAATTTTGGCCAAACGGCATTTATGCCGGTATCAGCGAAGTGGCGTATGCCATGCAGGATTTGTCTGTAAACCGTGTAGGAATTTTTCCGACAAGGCGAATTGAAAGGAACAAACGGGAAAACGAAGGGTGGCGCGGGTTCCGCCGTGATGTGCCCGATGGCCCCGCGCAATGGCGGAAGGCTTGCCGGCGAGGCCGCCGACAATCGGATCGGTGAAAATTATAGAGCTTTTTCACGCTGGCGCAACAATAGATGCGTCTATATCGATTCACGTTCCCGCGCCCTTTTTCTCGGGGTTTTCGTGTATTTCATCGTGTAACAAGCCTTAAGTGTTTGAAAAATCACTCGAACCCTACAGTGCGATATCGATAATGACCTCCAATGGGCGGCGGCGCGAGCCGTGCCGGCCCGCCCCGCAGCTTGCCGTCCGGCGCCCCGCGCACCCCGCCCAGGGCCCGGCCACGTACCGCCAACAGCGTGCGTCGGCGAGTTCCGCAACCTTGTAGGGGATCCGTATCGGCGCCCAAGCGCCCAAGCGGATCGACACCGGAGATCACCCATGCGAATTGCCCAGATCGCGCCGCTTTACGAAGCCGTTCCGCCGAAACTCTATGGCGGCACCGAGCGTGTCGTGTCCTACCTCACCGAGGCGCTCGTCGAACTTGGCCACGACGTGACGCTGTTCGCGAGCGGCGACTCCGCCACGTCGGCCCGTCTCGAGGCGGCCTGGCCGCGCGCACTGCGGCTCGACCCGTCGATCCGCGATTCGATGGCGCCCCATATGCGGCTCCTCGAGCAGGTCGCCCGTGTCGCGCACGAATTCGACGTGCTGCACTTCCACCTCGACTACCTGCCGTTCCCGCTGATGTCGCGCCTCGACACGCCGTACGTGACGACGCTGCACGGCCGCCTCGACCTGCCGGAGCTGCAGCCCGTGTTCGACGCGTTCCCGGACGCACCGGTCGTGTCGATCTCGAACAACCAGCGCAAGCCGCTGCCGCAGGCCGCGTGGGCCGGCACCGTGTATCACGGGCTGCCCGACACGCTGCTCACGCCGCAGCCGGGCGTGAAGCCCGAATACCTCGCGTTCCTCGGCCGCATCTGTCCCGAAAAGCGCGTCGACACGGCAATCCGGATCGCCGCGCAAAGCGGGCTGCCGCTGAAGATCGCCGCGAAGGTCGACAAGGCCGACGCCGACTATTTCAAGGAAGTGATCGAGCCGCTGCTCGGCGAGGCGCACGTCGAGTTCATCGGCGAGATCAACGAAGCGCAGAAGCCCGCCTTCCTGTCCGGCGCGAAGGCGCTGCTGTTCCCGATCGACTGGCCGGAGCCGTTCGGCCTCGTGATGATCGAGGCGATGGCCTGCGGCACGCCGGTCGTCGCGTTCAACCGCGGTTCGGTGCCGGAAGTGATCGAGGACGGCGTGACCGGCTTCATCGTCGAGGACGTGCAGGGCGCGGTCGGCGCGCTGCACCGGATCGACAGCCTGTCGCGCACCGCGATCCGCGAACGTTTCGACACGCGTTTCAGCTCGAAGGCCATGGCGCAGCGTTATGTCGAAACTTACGAAACGCTTTGCACGACGACCCGGCAACCGGCATTGCGCCGGGTTGCGGGCGCCTGACGCGGAAATCCGCGCGGAAATATTCCGTAAAATTCGCGCCGAAATCGGCGCGCAATACAAAAGAGCCGCATCGACGATGCGGCTCTTTTCTTTTGGGGCTTTCAGTCATTCGATCAGGAATCGATCGCGGTTTTTCCCGACGATCCAATTCGGCGGCTTGCCGCGCCCGCTCCAGGTCGCGCCGGACTTCGGATCGCGAAATTTCGGCGGCAGCGGCGACTTCTTCGGCGGACGGCCGCGCCGTGCCCGCTCCGCGAAGCCCAGGTCCTGGGCCGTCAAGCCGTATTCGGCAATCATTCGCTGGACGTCGGCAATGACGGCCGCCACTTCCTGGCGGCGCACGTCGTCCGCCTGGGCCTGCAGATCAGCGATCTGCGCCTTGAGTTTCGCGTATTGAGACATTTTTCGACTCCCTTTTTTCGATGATGCGGCCCCGGCGAATCCACCGGGACACAAACATCCGTTACGTCATCCGCACTGCCGCCCTACCCTTCGAAATAAATGCTGTCATCTTTAACCGAATCGGCTATATCGAGAATGCGGACTTATTCTAATAAAAGGCATTCGTCAGCCATTCAAATTTAACAATCGTTGACCCTCCCGGACCCGATTCATTTCCTATAATCCAGACCAATTCCGGGCGATCGAATAAATCCGTCGTGTCGTCCGGTCGTCTTCAACCCACTTGAACAAGGTCCCTTACATGAATCTTTCTCAGCGTCTCGCTGCAGAGGTATTCGGCACGTTCTGGCTGGTGCTCGGCGGGTGCGGAAGCGCCGTGCTGGCCGCCGCCTTTCCGGGCCTCGGCATCGGCTTTGCCGGTGTCGCACTTGCCTTCGGCCTGACCGTGCTGACGATGGCATTCGCGATCGGACACATTTCGGGCTGCCACCTGAATCCGGCGGTGAGCGTCGGCCTGACGGTTGCCGGCCGCTTCCCGGCGCGCGATCTCGCGCCGTACATCGTCGCGCAGGTGGTCGGCGCGACGCTCGGTGCGTTCGTGCTGTACCTGATCGCGACCGGCAAGCCGGGCTTCGACGTGGTCGGCAGCGGCTTTGCGACGAACGGCTTCGGCGAACGCTCGCCCGGCCATTACGCGCTCGGCGCGGCGTTCATCTGCGAAGTCGTGATGACGGCCTTCTTCCTGTTCGTGATCCTCGGTGCGACCGACAAGCGCGCGCCGGCCGGCTTCGCGCCGATCGCGATCGGCCTGTGCCTGACGCTGATTCACCTGATCTCGATTCCGGTCACCAACACGTCGGTGAACCCGGCCCGCTCGACCGGCCCCGCGCTGTTCGTCGGCGGCGAGGCGATCGGCCAGCTGTGGCTGTTCTGGGTGGCGCCGATCATCGGCGCGGTACTCGCAGGGATCATTTACCCGCTGGTCGCGGGGCGTGACAACGCCGTCGACCTGCTGCCGGCATCGGCTCGCACAAGCGAATAAAACACTACGGGGTCACGCGAGCAGAGCAGCGAGCCTCACGCTGTCCAAGAACACGAGGCAAGCAATTTCGACGGGCGCCCTTGGCGCCCGTTTTTCATTTCCGCTCGGGAAGCGCGCCTGAGCAGGGCGCTCAGGAAGCGGCGACGTTGCCCTCGAGCGAGAACAGCGTGCGCAGGTGGCGGGCGACGCCCGCGTCGAAGTTGTTGCCGATCCGCGGGATGTGCGGCAGCCGCGCGACCAGGTCGGGATTCGCGTTGTTCATCATGAACGCGTGACCGGCGGTTTCAAGCAGGTCGATATCGTTCATGTTGTCGCCAAACGCGATGCAGTGGCCGGTGTCGACGCCGAGCCGCGCAAGCACCGTGCGCAGCGCGCGGCCCTTCGACACGTTCGCGGTCATCACTTCGAGACAGTCGGGCAGCGAGTACGTGACGTACAGCGCATCGCCGAAACGCACGCGCATCCGCTCGGCGACGACCGCCAGATCGGCCGGCTCGCCGATATACAGCACCTTCGCGATATTCGCGCCGTCGTGGGCGGCCATGTCGATCACGTCGTACCGGAAGCCCGAATCCTGGTGGAATTCGAGCAGGTGCGGCGCTTCGCGGTCGATCAGCCAGCCCTGGTTGGTGAACAGGTTGACGATCACGCGGCCGTGCGCGCCGACGACGTCCGGCTGCACGAGGCCACGGACGATCGCGGGATCGATGTCCTGCGCGTGGATCATCGTGTCGTCCGGCGCATGCACGCGCGCGCCATTCGACGTGATCAGGTACGGCCGGATGCCGAGCACGTCGCGAATGCCGGCGACGTCCGCGTAATGGCGCCCCGTGGCGATCACGAACTGCAGGCCGTCGCCGTCGAGGCGGCGGACGGTGTCGATCGTGTACGGATCGAGCTGGTGGTCGCTGTTCAGCAGGGTACCGTCGAGATCGGTGGCGATGACTTTGTACATGGGACGGAAGAATGGCGCTCAGGGCTCTGCGGAACGGCCATTTTAACGTCGTGCCCGATTGCGCGCCGGACGGTTCCCGGTCGATCGCCGCCTGCGGCCCTGCTTCAGCGCATCGTCAACCGCCGTCCACCACCTTCAACCGCCCTCCGCCGCCCGCAGCGCCTGCAGCGCGAGCCTCAGCGCGCCGTGCGCGGAATCGTCGAGCGGCGCGCGCAGCCGCGCGGCGTGGCGCGCCGGCACGGCCGGTGCAAGCGCGTCCGCCAACCCGCCGCACAGCGCGACCGGCAGTGCCTGCTGCGGATCGAGCGCATCGATCATCTTGCCGATCTCGTCGCCCGCCTGCGCGATCAGCGCGCTCGCGACGGGATGCGAGCGGTGCGCGAACACGATCGGCGCGAGGCGCGCGTAGATCGTCTGGTTCGCATCGCACGACCATTGGACGAGCGCGTCGCGATCCTGCGCGCCCGTTTCCGCGAGCAGCGCGTCGGCGAATGCATCCCGCGGCACACGGCCGTCGAGCGCCTGTTGCGCGTACGCGAGCGCGCGCACGCCGAGCCACGCGCCGCTCGCCTCGTCACCGGACGGAAAGCCGAAACCTCCGGCGATCCGGCAGGCGCCGGCCGCATCGAGCGCCGCCGCGATGCTGCCGGTGCCGAGCGCGACGATGAGCCCCGGCGCGCCGCCGTGCGCGCCGACGACGGTCGTATAGGCGTCGCTCTCGACCGCGAGCGCACCGAGCGGCGCCTGCGCGCGGAACGCGGCGAGCCACGCCGCATTGTTGACGCCCGCAAGCCCGCAGCCGAGCGCGCACTGCGACCATTCGAACGCGAAACCGGCTTGCGTGAATGCGTCCGCGCAGGCCGCGCCGATCGACGCCCACGCGCGCTCGATACCGAGACCGAGCCCCGACGGGCCGCCGCGCCCCTGCGCGAGCTCGCGCCCCTGCCGGTCCGCCAGCACCGCGCGGGTGCCCGAGCCGCCGCCGTCGATACCGATCGCAAAAAGTAATGCCGTCATGCCTTCATCCCGCTGATTCGAACAGGCGCCAAGCTTAACCGGATCGGCGCCGTGCGCCCATCTGCCGTTCGGCCGGCTATCCCGTGAAAAGGGCTTCCGCTATGCTGGCGCGATCGAATCGACACTGAAAACGAGGCAGACGATGTCGCAGCGGTGCAACTGGGTGAAGACGGAAGCGGACGCTCACTATCACGATACCGAATGGGGGCGGCCGTCGCACGACGATCGCCACCTGTTCGAAATGCTGATCCTCGAAGGCGCGCAGGCCGGGCTGTCCTGGTCGACGATCCTGAACAAGCGCGCGGGTTATCGCGACGCATTCGCCGATTTCGATGTCGACGCCGTCGCGCGCTTCACGCCGAAGCGCATCGAAAAATTGCTGGAGAACCCCGGCATCGTCCGCAACCGCGCAAAGGTCGAATCCGCGGTGAACAACGCGCGCGCCGTGCAGCGCATCCGCGACGAGCACGGGTCGCTCGCCGCGTTCCTGTGGTCGTTCGTCGGCGACACGCCGGTCCAGAACGCGTGGCAGTCGTACCGCGACGCACCCGCGTCGACCGAGCAGTCCGACGCGCTCAGCAAGGCGCTGAAGGCGTACGGCTGCAAGTTCGTCGGTTCGACGATCTGCTACGCACTGATGCAGGCGACCGGCATGGTCAACGATCACGAGGTCGATTGCCCGTGCCACGCGCCATGCGCGGCGCTCGGCGGCAAACAACCGGCACGCCGGCGCAAGACGGGCTGACGGCGCCGGCCCCCGCCGGCCGCCCCCCACCCGTCGCCCCTGCCCCGCAGTTGTCCCGCCGTCCGCCTACCGCGCGGCGCGCGACGACGCCGGCACGGCTGCCCGCGTGCTCCGCGCGGCCCGCACGCGCGCGCTGCGCTTCTTCAGCCAGATGCAGATGCCCGTCACGCTCAGCATCGCGATGACGACGCCGAGCACGCTCACCGCGACGCGGCCCGCGACGCCGGCGATCCGCCCCGAGTGCAACGGAAACTGCGCCTGCATGAACAGGTCGCCGGCCGAGCCGCGGCCCGGCACCTGGGCGGCGACGGGCTTGCCGGTCACCGCGTCCCAGTAAAGCCACGCATTGCCGAGCCCGACGTCGCCGTGGTCGTTGCCGGGCGTGAAGAACCCGACCGCATAGACATTCATCGCCGGCGCGAACAGCAGCGCGCCGGGCGGCGCGGCGATCCCCGCGTCGCGCCCGGCCGCACGCGCGATCTCGACGATCCGCTCGCGCGGCAGCACCTTGCTGCCCGGCGGTGCGGGCGGGAAGTGGTCGGGATTCGTGTAAGGCGTTTCGGCGAGCGGCGAGAACATCGACACGAGCGGTCGCACGAGCGGATTGCCGAGATTCATCGAGATCGAGGTGACCGCAACCACAAGCAGCAGCCCCCACACCCAGACGGCGCCCGAGCGGTGCAGGTCGAACACGAGCGGATAACCGCCGCGCCGCACGCGGAACGCGAACGACTTGCGCCAGCTTTTCAGGTTCGGAAACGCGAGCACGAGCGCGATCAGGCTGTCGATCGCCCACACGATGCCGACCACGCCCATCACCCAGAACCCGAAGTTGATCCCGCCGTACTCGGGCAGGAACAGCGAGTAGTGCAACCGGTAGATGAACGGCATCAGGTCGAGCCGCGCGACCGATAACGCCCCCCATTCGCGGCGGCCCTGCACCGCACCGGTCGCGGGATCGACGGCGATCTGGCTGAAATCGAGCGCGTGCGGCCGGCCGGTCGCCGGATCGGTGCGCGGCATCACACCCGCCTGCAGCGTGTGCCCCGGTTCGACCGCGAGCGGCAGATAGGTCACCTGCACGCGCGGGTCGGCGGCCTCGATGCGCGCCGCAAGCGCGAGCGGCACGAGCGGCGCAAGCGGCGCCGCGCCGCTATGGGCGACGTAGAAATCCGGGTTCAGCGCCGCATCGAGTTCGTGGTCCCACGCGATCAGCGCACCGGTGAGCCCCGCGACGAACAGGAACAGCGCGATGGCCAGGCCGAACCAGCGATGCAGACGGACGAGAAACGGTCGCAGGAACGCATTCATCGCGGGCGCTGCGAGCGGTAAGCGGGCCGGCACGAGCGGCGGCCCCGATTCGACGGGATCCAGGTCATTTGATTCAGGCGCCGCACAAGAGCCGGCCGCCCCAGGCGAGGCCGGATGCCCTTGCGCACGGCATGGAAGTGGTGCGCGTTCGACGGGTGTCGATACGATGCGCGGCATTTTAACTCAATGCGAATGATTCTTGTTTTCGTTATTGCTCATTCGCCACGATTGCCGGCTTCGCCCGCCTTCCCGCTCTCCCATGCTGCCTGGTCGCCGCCCTGGCCAGCTTCGCCGCGTCGCTTGCGTACGCGGGCGATTCGCCCGGCGACGCCGCGGCCCCAGGCCTTTCCCGGCCCCCAAAAGCAAAACGGCGGAGCGGCTTCTTTCGAAGCACACTCCGCCGTTTCGCGGCGAACCAGAAGACGCTCTTAGTGGAGCTTCTTCGGCAGCATCTGGCTGCGCAGGCGCTTGTGCAGGCGCTTGACGGCTGCTGCCTTCTTGCGCTTGCGGACTGCGGTCGGCTTTTCGTAAGACTGGCGCTCGCGCAGTTCAGCGATCAGGCCGTTTTTTTCGATAGCGCGACGAAAGCGGCGAATCGCCACTTCGAACGGCTCGTTTTCTTTCAGAAGAATCGTCGTCATGTCGTTCCTAAATTGCTTATACGGTCAAAAACGTAGCGGCCAAGCGCCACGCACCGGCCATCCGAGCGTCCCCACAACAGGCGAAACGAGCGGAAATACGGCCTCGGAGGCCGGAAAAGAGAGGCGGAAAGCACCGCGAGTACGCTTCACAACCGCGTGCAGCGCCGCGTTTGACTGCCAGCAAACATGCCGAGAACGGCAAAGGCGTGACAGAAAATCTCAATTCAGCCCGCCATCATATCAGGGAATCACAGACAAAACCATCCTTTTGTCGATTCCGTATGCACAGCGTTGCCACTCCGTCCGCAGGCCGGTCTCTGCCCCCGTTAACCGGGCCGTACGGCCGGACCCGTCCGAAATGACAAAGAAGGATAAAAAATCGGGCCGAATCTCAACGCGCCCCTCAAGTTTTGTTTTGGTACGCCGAAATCCTGCTCTGAGGCGGCCAGCAATGAACGAGTGCTTCCGCCGACGCCAAAAACGGCTTTCCAGGGCTTTCGGCTTAAACAGGAGATTTTCCATGCTCGGAATTAACAGCAACATCAATTCGCTGGTTGCACAGCAGAACCTCAGCGGCTCGCAGAACGCCCTGTCGCAGGCAATCACCCGCCTGTCGTCGGGCAAGCGCATCAACAGCGCAGCGGACGACGCGGCAGGCCTCGCGATCTCGACCCGGATGCAGACGCAGATCAACGGTCTGAACCAGGGCGTGTCGAACGCGAACGACGGCGTGTCGATGATTCAAACGGCATCGAGCGCACTGTCGTCGCTGACCAACAGCCTGCAACGTATCCGCCAGCTGGCCGTCCAGGCGTCGACGGGCACGATGTCCACGACCGACCAGGCAGCACTGCAACAGGAAGTCGCGCAACAGATCCAGGAAGTGAACCGTGTCGCGTCGCAAACGACGTACAACGGCACGAACATTCTCGACGGCTCGGCAGGCATCGTGTCGTTCCAGGTCGGTGCTAACGTCGGTCAGACGATTTCGCTGGACCTGAGCCAAAGCATGTCGGCTGCGAAGATCGGCGGCGGCCTGGTGCAGAAGGGCCAGACGGTCGGCACGGTGACGGGCCTGTCGCTCACGAACGCCGGCGCATACACGGGGTCGGGCGCAGCGATCACCGCGATCAACGTGGTTTCGGATGGCCAGGGCGGCTACACGTTCACGGACCAGAACGGCCAGGGCATCACGTCGGGCGCCGCAACGGCCGTGTTCGGCGCGAACGCGACGGCCGGCACGGGCACGGCAGTCGGCGCACTGTCGCTGCAAACGGGCGCAACGGGTGCAGGCACCACCGCCGCACAGCTGACGGCGATCACCAACGCGATCGCACAGATCAACGCCGTCAACACGCCGAAGACCGTGTCGAACCTCGACATCAGCACGGTCAGCGGCGCCAACGTCGCGATGGTGTCGATCGACAACGCGCTGCAGACGGTGAACAACGTGCAGGCAGCACTCGGTGCCGCACAAAACCGTTTCACGGCAATCGCCACGTCGCAGCAGGCAGAATCGACCGACCTGTCGTCGGCACAGTCGCAGATCACCGACGCGAACTTCGCGCAGGAAACCGCGAACATGTCGAAGAACCAGGTGCTGCAGCAAGCAGGCATCTCGGTGCTCGCACAGGCGAACTCGCTGCCGCAGCAGGTCCTGAAGCTCCTGCAGTAATCGCGTAGCAACCCGCGGCCGGGCCTCGCGTAACGCGTGGCCCGGCCGCAAGCACTTGGCGCGCGGGGCCTTGCCCCGCAGCCAGGTCTTCACCCAGAATCTCACGGATCATCCGCCGCACGGAGCAATACGATGTCGACGATCAATTCCGCCGTCACTGCCGCCAACAGCTCGGCCAACAGCCAGCTGCAGCAGGCTGCACAATCGATCATCAGCGGTTCGACCGGCAACTCGTCGATGGACGTCAACTCGCTCGTGACGGCACTCGTCAATGCGAAGACCGCCGGTCAGGCTGCCGCGCTCAGTGCGCAGCAGAGCAGCGACAACACCCAGATTTCCGCGTACGGCGCCCTTTCGGCCGCGCTGAGCGCACTGCAGGCCAGCCTCACGACGCTGTCGAACGGCTCGCTGCAGAACACCTTCACCGCAACCGCAAGCGGCACCGGCGTCACAGCGACCGCGGGCGCCGGTGCCGTTGCCGGCAACTATTCGCTCGGCGTCACGCAGATCGCGACGTCGCAATCGTTGTCGTCGGCCGCCTTCGGTTCATCGACGGCACTCGGCACCGGCACGATGACGCTGTCGCTCGGCAGCCAGTCGTTCACGGTCGACGTGAACAGCACGAACAACACGCTGTCCGGCATCGCCGCCGCGATCAACACGACGACCGGCAACCCGGGCATCGTCGCATCGGTCGTCAACGGCAGCGACGGCGCGCACCTCGTGCTCAGCTCGACGCCGACCGGCGCGGCGAACACGATCAGCGTCGCGCTCAGCAACGTGTCCGGCGACAACGGCCTGTCAAGCCTCGGCGTCACGTCGACGGCCAGCACGACGGGCGGGCAGTCGACCTTCACGTCCGCGAACAGCGGCGCCGCATGGAAGCAAAGCACGGCCGCGCAGGACGCCGCGTTCACGATCAACGGCATCGCCGGCACGAGCGCGAGCAACACCGTGACGAGCGCGATCACCGGCGTCACGCTGAACCTGACCAGCGCCGCCGTCAATGCGAGCCAGACCCAGACGCTGACGGTCGCGGCCGACACCAAATCCCAGGCCGCCGCGATCAACAACTTCGCGACGCTGTACAACACGCTCGTCACGACGATGGGCTCGCTGTCGAGCTTCACGTCCGGCGCATCGTCGCAAGGCCCGCTGCTCGGCGACTCGACGCTGAACACGATCAACAACGCACTCGCGTCGATCGTCGCAAGCGGCGTGAGCGGCAGCGGTGCGAATGGCAGCGGCCCGACGGTCAACCTCGCGTCGATCGGCGTCACGCTGCAGGCCGACGGCACGCTGCAGGTCAACAACACGACGCTCAACTCGGCACTGCAGAGCAACCCGTCGGGTGTTGCGACCCTGTTCAACTCCACGAACGGGATCGGCCAGCAGTTGACGACCAACATCACGAACTACACGCAGACGAACGGACTGATCGCCGCGCGCACGAACGCGCTCACCAACGACCTGAAGAGCGTCACGCAGCAGCAGTCGAACCTGTCGAACTACGTCGCCCAGTTGACCACCCAGTACCAGGCCCAGTTCACCGCGCTCAACACGCTGATGGCGACGATGAACAGCAACTCGCAGTACCTGACGCAGTTGTTCGGCGGCACGAACAGCGCCGGCGCGCTGTCGACCAACAAGGGCTGATCGCTAGCCGGACAGGAGAGTTCAGATGGAACAGACCGAACTGATTGCGCAGATCGACGCACTCACCGATGCGATCGAACATGCGGCCGCGATGGCCGACTGGACCGAGGCGGTGCGCCTCGTCGATGCGCGCTGGTCGCTCGTCGCGTTGCTCGCGGCCGTCCAGCAGCCCGACGGCATCGCTGCGATCCGCCGCATGCAGACCAGCAACGAGCGCATCTTCGCCGACGCGCAACGCGCGCAGCAGGAGCTGACCGACGAATACCAGGCGGCGATGAGCCGCGTGCAGGCCGTCGGCCAGTATCAGACCATCGCGAGCCGCTAACGCGCACCCGGCGCCACGCGCGATCGCGCGCACCCACCCGACAACAAGAACTACACGCTGATGTGAGGGCGTGCTCGTTCGCCTCCGCCCGCCTCGTGCGGGCATTTTTTTACCTGTCCGGTACGTCGCCGCTCAATCGCGCCCCGTATCCAATCGGCGGAATTGGCTGTGCTTTTGGCACCATCTCGCAAGTTCGATGCGACCGCACGTTACTGATAATGGCAAACACCGAATAACCGCGTCCCTCGCCATGCTCCTATCCGACTCGTCAGATCGCGCCACGCTCAGCCCGGAGCAACAGTTCGAGCAAGATATCGCGCTCGTCATGCAGAACGCCATCGAGCGCCATCACGACGGCGCATTCGACGATGCGAAAGCACTGTATGACGCGATCCTCGATGCCGTCCCGGAACACGCGGAAACGAACTACAACCTCGCGGTGCTGCTGGTCGACACCGGGCGGCCGACCGACGCGATTCCACACTTCGAGATCGCGCTCGGGGCCAATCCGGGCAATGGTCAATGCTGGGTCAGCTACATCAACGCGTTGTACCGGGCGGATCAGACGCCCGCCGCATGGGTCGCCGTCGAAATGGCGCAGCAGCGCGGCGTACACGGCCCCGCACTGGACGGCCTGATCTCGCAAATGGCAACGCCCACCGCGACGTTTCCCACGTCACCCGCCGCGGGCTCGGGTGGCACAACCGGCATCACGCTGAATATTTCGTCCCAGCCCCCAGTCCCTGAAAGCGCTATCGGGAACGTACCCGTCGAACCCGTGCGCAAAGCGCCACTGCACAAGCTGCAGAAGCACGCCGGACTGTTCGACAAGGGTCGATCGGCGGAGGCGCTCGCGCTCGCGCGTCGGCTCGTCGCCGAATATCCCGACGATGGTGCATGCCTGCGCGCCCTCGCGGTTTCGCTGTACAGAGATCGGCAATACCCCGAGATGGTCGATATCGCCTATCGCGCACTCGAAAGCTTTCCCGCCGACCTTCTGCTGCGGACGCTGCTCGCCGATACGCTGCGGCTCATGGCCCGGCTCGCGGAAGCGGAAACCCAGTGCCGCCTGATCATTGCCGCACAGCCGACGAATGTGGAGGCGCACCGGATTCTCGGCATCGCGCTGCACGGGCTGCGGCGCCAGCAGGAAGCCGTCGCGGCATGCCGACGCGCCGTGGAGCTGGCACCGAATGCAGCATCGCCCAACGGCGCACTCGGCTTCGTGCTGCTTGACCAGGGTGCCGCGCAGGAGGCGGTCCCCTGGCTGCGGCGCACCATCGAAATCGATCCGAACGACAGCGTGTCGCACAGTTCGCTGCTGTTCAGCCTGCTTCACGACGACACCAACTCGCCGGAGATGTTGCTCGACGAACATCGTGCATTCGGCAAACGGCACGAACGACACGCACTGCCGAAAAATTACGCCAACTCTCGCGATCCCGAGCGCCCGTTGCGGATCGGCTTCGTGTCCGGCGACCTGCTGAACCACGCGGTCGCACATTATGTGCTGCCCGTCATCGAACACCTGAGCCGCGATCCGAATCTGTCGCTGCACTTCTACTACAACTTCGTGATCGACGATCACGTCACCGCCAAGCTGCGCGCGCACGCCACCACGTGGCGAACCGTAACGATGCTGGGCGATGCCGCGCTTGCGGAACAGATCCGCAACGATCGCATCGACATCCTGATCGATCTCTCCGGTCACACCGGCCGCAACCGCCTGGTCGCGCTCGCACGCAAGCCCGCGCCGCTGCAGGCATCGTGGATTGGCTACCCGGGCACGACCGGGATGCGTACGATCGACTACTACCTCAGCGACAGCATCGTCACGCCAGCCGGCGAACTGGACGACCAGTTCGTCGAGAAGATCGTACGCATGCCCGCGCTCGCGCCGTACTTGCCGCCGGCGAACTGCCCGCCCATCAACGGCCTGCCGGCGCTGCACAACGGCTTTGTCACCTACGGCAGCTTCAACCGGCTCAACAAGCTGCGCCCGGACGTGATCGCGCTGTGGGCCGCGGTGCTGCGCGCAAAGCCCGACGCGCGGATGGTGATCGGCGCGATCGAGCAGGATCGCGACCGCGACACGATCGCCGGCTGGTTTGCGGCCGCAGGTATCGATCCCGCGCGCCTGACGTTCCAGCCGCGCGCGACCATCCCCGTTTATCTGCAGCAGCATCACCGCGTCGACATTTGCCTCGACACGTTCCCGTACGCAGGCTCAACGACGACGCTCAACGCCCTGTGGATGGGCGTACCGACCGTGACACTCGCCGGGTTGTCGATCCCGACCCGCGGCTCCGCAAGCTGGCTCAAGCGGGTCGATCTCGACGCCTTCATCGCGCACGACAAGGACGAGTTCGTCCGCAAGGCCATCGCGCTCGCCGACGATCTCGACACGCTGCAGACGGTGCGCAGCGGCCTGCGCGAACGCTGCCTCGCGTCGGCGCCGTTCCATCCGGACGTCGTCGCGCAGGGGCTGTCGGTCGCGTTGCGGATGATGTGGCGCCGCTGGTGCGCGGGTGACGCGCCGGTCTCGTTCGATGCGACCCTGCCCGACCGGCCGACCTCGACGCTCGTCGACGAAGCGGTCGGCTGAACGCACGGCCGGCGGCTGCACGCAGCGCGACCGACCGGCCCGACGAGCACGTCGCCGCATTACCGCGAATTGACTCGCAAACCGCCTCCTGCTCGACCGATCGCCCGGGCGTCGCGCCCGCTAGAGTGTTCTCACCATCACCGGTGTGCGCATTGGCGCTCGAAACGTACGACTTCGGGACAGGATCATGGACAAGCTCATACCCGTCACACAGCCCTACATGCCTCCGCTGGACGAGTTTCTCCCATATCTGAACCAGATCTGGGAAAGCAAGATCGTCACCAACGGCGGCCGCTTCCATGCGGAACTCGAACGGTCGCTCTGCGAATTCCTGGGTGTCGAGCACATCTCGCTGTTTTCCAACGCGACGCTCGCGCTGATCACCGCGCTGCAGGCGATGAAAATCACCGGCGAAGTCATCACGACGCCGTTCAGTTTCGTCGCCACGACGCACGCGCTGCACTGGAACGGCATTCGCCCGGTGTTCGTCGACATCGATCCGGTGACCATGAATCTCGATGCCACGCGCATCGAAGCGGCGATCACGCCGCAGACGACCGCGATCCTGCCCGTGCATGTGTACGGTTACCCGTGCGACGTCGACGCGATCGAACGGATCGCCGACACCTACGGCCTGCGCGTGCTCTACGACGCCGCGCACGCGTTCGGCGTGCGCCGCCACGGCCGCTCGGTACTCGAATTCGGCGACATGTCCGTGCTCAGCTTTCACGGCACCAAGATCTTCAATACCTTCGAGGGCGGCGCGCTCATCTGCCGCGACGCGAAGACGAAGCGCCGCATCGATCATCTGAAGAACTTCGGCTTCGTCGACGAAGTGACCGTGATCGGCCCCGGCATCAACGGCAAGATGAACGAGGTACAGGCCGCCTTCGGCCTGCTGCAGCTCGAGCACATGGACCGGATCGCGGACGGCCGCGCGCGCGTGGACGAGCGCTATCGAGCGGCCTTGAAGAACGTGCCGGGCCTGCTGCTGCCCCCGGTTCCCGAGCACAGCACCCGCAACCATTCGTACTTTCCGGTACGCATCACCCGCGACTTCCCCGTGACGCGCGACGCGGTCTACGATGCGTTGCGCGAGCACAACGTCGCGGCGCGGCGGTATTTCTACCCGCTGATCAGCGAGTTTCCGACCTATCGCGGCCTGCCGTCGTCGGCGCGATCGAACCTGCCCGTCGCCAGCGAAATCTCGCATCAGGTGCTGTGCCTGCCGATCTACCCGGCGCTCACCGCACGCGACCAGGACCGGATCATCGACATCGTGCTGGCCGAGGCGGGCCTGACGCAACATGCAAGCTGAACGCCGGCTGGCAGTCATGCAGCCGTACTTCTTCCCGTACGTCGGCTATTTCCAGTTGATGGCCAGCGTCGACACGTTCGTCGTGTTCGATGACGTGAGCTTCATCAATCGCGGCTGGATCAATCGCAACCGCATCAACGTCAACGGCGCGCCGCACATGATCACGATGCCGTTGCGGCAGGCGAGCCAGAACCGCCGCATCTGCGACATCGAAGTCGCGGACGACGGCGCGTGGCGCTCCCGGATCCTGCGCACGATCCATCAGAACTACGCACGCTCGCCGCATTTCGCGCGCGTGTTTCCGGTCGTCGAACGCATCCTGCTGCACGACGCGCCCAACCTCGCCGACTTCCTGCTGCACGGCCTGATCACGCTGCGCGACCACCTGCGACTCGACACGAACATCGTCGCGACGTCGCGACGCTATGCGAACGCGGACCTGAAGGCCGAGGCGCGCATCATCGACATCGGCCGGAAGGAGCACGCGGACATCTACGTGAATCCCGCCGGTGGGCAAGAACTGTACGACCCGCATACGTTCGCCGCCGCCGGCCTGCAACTGAAGTTCCTGACACCCGGTCTGGAGCCGTACACGCCCGTTCGCGGCACGTTCGTTCCGGCGCTGTCGATCATCGACGTGCTGATGTGCAACGACGACGCGTCGATCGACCATCTGCTTGCCGGCGCCACGCTGTCATGAAAGACGATCTCCACAACACCCTCATCCGTCACTACGAGTCGTGCCTCGAGCGCCACGGCGATACGCATCGCGGCGTGGACTGGCCCAACGCCGAAGACGCCGCCACGCGCTATCGCGTGATGCTCGACCTCGTGCGCCCCGGGCCGGCGCCTGCCACGCTGCTCGATTTCGGTTGCGGGGCGTCGCATCTGTACCAGTACATGCTGGACCGCGGCATCGACGGCCTGAGCTATGCCGGGCTCGATGCGTCCCAGGCGTTCTGCGACCTGTCCCGACGCAAGTATCCGGACAACGACTACGTGTGCGTCGACGTGCTCGCGGAGCCCGACCGGCTCGGCGAATACGACTACATCGTGATGAATGGCGTCTTCACCGAAAAGCGCGAGCTCGGCTACGACGAGATGTTCGACTATTTCTCGCGCGTGTTGCGCGTCGTGTTCCCGAAGGCACGCAAGGGCATCGCGTTCAACGTGATGTCGAAGGAGGTCGACTGGGAGCGCGACGACCTGTTCCACGTACCGGTCACGCAGCTGACGCACTTCCTGTCGCGCGAGCTGTCGCGTCACTACGTGGTGCGACACGACTACGGGCTTTACGAGTACACGACGTACGTGTACAGGGAGCACAACTGATGGCAAACGTCATTCTGTTCGGCCTGCAGGACTACGCGGAACTCGCGCACTACTACCTCGAGCACGATTCGCCGCACACGGTGGCCGCGTTCTGCGTCAACCGGCAGTACCTGCCGGAAGGCGGCACGTTCAAGGGCCTGCCTGTCATCGCGTTCGAAGACGTCGTCGAATCCCATCCGCCCGGCGACTTCAGCTTCTTCGCGCCGATGTCGCCGAAGCGCATGAACCGCGAGCGCGAGAAGATCTTCAACGAACTCAAGGCGCGCGGCTATCCGCTGATCAGCTACGTCAGCTCGCGCGCGACCGTCTGCGACAACACGATCGGCGAGAACTGCTTCATCCTCGAAGACAACACGCTGCAGCCGTTCACGACGATCGGCGACAACGTCGTGCTGTGGAGCGGCAACCATATCGGGCATCACGGGCGCGTCGGCGATCACGTGACGATGACCTCGCATGTCGTCATGTCCGGCCATTGCGACATTGGCGCGTACAGTTTCGTCGGCGTGAACGCCACGCTGCGCGACGGCGTGACGATCGGTGAAGGCACGTTCGTCACGATGGCATCCGCGATCACGAAATCGACCGAACCCTGGTCGGTGTACAAGGGCAATCCCGCGGTCAAGCTCGCGATGGCCAGCACCGACCTGAAGATCTAGGGGAGCCCGTGGCAGGCATACAGTGGGACAAGCAGGGGCGGATCTATGCACCCGATGCACGACTGCCCTGGGCGAAATCGCACGCGCAGATTCCGACGGCCGCGGGCATCGACGGCGATACGCTGCAGTTGCTGTTCAGCAGTCGCGACGCGGACAATCGCAGTGCGATCGCGAGCATGGCCGTCCGCGCGAGTGCGCCCGCCGAAATCGTCTCCATCGATCCGGAACCGGTGCTGCCGCCGGGCGCGCTCGGCGCGTTCGACGATTGCGGCACGATGCCGTCGTCGGTCGTCGAGCACGATGGCGTGCGGTACCTGTATTACATCGGCTGGAACGTGCGCAACACGATTCCGTACCACAACGCGGTGGGCCTCGCGATCAGCGAGGACGGCGGCCGCCGTTACCGGCGCCTGTTCGATGGACCGGTGATGGACCGCACGGCCGACGAGCCGTATTTCTGCGGCACGACCTGCGTGCGGATCGAGAATGGAATCTGGCGCAACTGGTATCTGTCGTGCACCGGCTGGACGCTGGTCGACGGCAAGCCCGAGGCACGCTACCACCTGAAATACGCGGAATCGCGCGACGGCATTCACTGGACGCGCGGCGGCCGCGTCGCGATCGACTATCTCGACGAACACGAAGGCGGGCTGGCGCGCGCGTCGGTCCATTTCGACGGCAGCCTTTACCGGATGTGGTTCTGCAAGCGCAGTCACGACGGCTATCGCGAGCGCTCGTCGGTCAGCTACCGGCTCGGCTACGCCGAATCGACCGACGGCATCGTCTGGCGGCGACTCGACGAATGCGCCGGGCTCGACGTGTCGCCGAGCGGCTGGGATGCATTCATGGTCGCGTATCCGGAAGTCGTGCAGGTCGGCGAGCGCCTGTACATGTTCTACAACGGCGACGGCTTCGGCGCGAGCGGGTTCGGCTACGCGCAGGCACGGGCCACCAGTGGCATCCAGGGTGACGCAGCATGGACGTGATAGCAGGCGATTTTCGGGAACTCGGTTACGCGATCGTCGCGAACGATGCGTTGCAATCGCTGATCAAGCACGTGCGCGCGAAGTTCGAGCGGCATTTCATTCCGAGGTTCGGCGACGACGCGACGCGCAACCGCAACATCATCAAGCTGCTCGCCGAAGACATCGACGTGAAGCGCTTCTTCTGTTCGCCCGAGCTGACGGCCGCGCTCGACCGCCACCTCGGTATCGCGATGCCGGTGCAGACGGGCCCGATCGTCACCCACTACACGGCAAACGATCGCATCGGCAACAACTACGGCCTGCCGTACCACCAGGACTGGCCCAGCATGGGGACCTCCTCGCGCGGCGTGATTGCGTGGACGTCGATCGCGGACGTGCGCAAAGGGGCGCCCGGACTGCGCATCGTCCCGGGCAGTCATCGGCGCGGACTGTGGCCGGGCGAGCAGACCGACCGCGGCTACGTGCTTGACGACCAGGAGATCGACGGCGCCTGCGACCTCGAGATCGATGCAGGGCACGTGCTCTTCATGTCGCCCTATCTCGTGCATCGAACGCTCACCAGCGATGTCACCGACTGGAAGCTGTCGCTGTCATGCCGCTTCGACGATTTCTCGTGCGACGAATGGAGCCGTCGCGGGTTCGTCAGCGCATACCGCACCGCCGTCGACCGGCAGGTCTATCTGTCGGGATTTTGAGCGCGGCCCGCGTTGCGGCGGGCCCCGGCGATCAGCGCACGAAGATGCAGTTCCACAATCCCGCGTAGTTCTGCACCGGGTGCTTGCTCGCGAGCGTCAGACCGAACTCGCCGAGACGGTGCGTGAGCAGGTCCATCTTCGCGTCCTCGATCTCGATCAGCAGTTGCCTGCATGCGCCCAGGCCCTGTGCCGCACCGTCGATGAGCGGCACCTCGTGCCCGTCGACGTCGATCTTGACGTACTCGGGCTGCGGCAGACCGAACTGCTCGCGCCAGCGATCGAAGTGGACGACCTGGATCGCATGCACGTGGTTCGGTGCGAACGTTTCGCCCGACACCAGCGACGGCTGGCCGACGATCTTCTCGTGCGCGCCGAGTTCCATCTTGCGGATGTACAGCCGGTCGATCGCAAACCGGTCGGAGGCGGCCACGTTGAACGCCTGGATGTCGAGCCCGTCCCCTGCGTTGAGGTACGCGTTCCACGACAGCAGGAAGTAGTTCGACGGGTCGGGCTCGATCGCGATCACCTTCAGGCCGCGCTTTGCCGCGTACAGCGCGAAGATCCCGTTGCTCGCGCCGAAATCGTAGTAGACGGATGCGGGCGGCAGCCGGTCGATCCAGTCCAGCAGTTCCGGTTCGATGTACTCGAGCCCTGCCGCCATCCAGAGCAGGCGCTTGCTCGGCGCGAGCCAGCGGAACGTCAGCCCGCGCACCGTCGTCTCGACGACGTGGCGGTCGAGATCGAATGCTTGCGCACGCGCGAGCGCTTCCTCGCTCACGAGGCTTTCAACAGGGACAAACTTCCAGTTGTTCATGGCCGGCCTTGGTCGATTTCATGCATGGCGGGAACGCGCGCCCTGTAGCGCCAGTTCGACGTTGCCCCGAAAACGCGTTGATTCTAGCGGCGCGCGATCGATTCGAAACGACGAACAGATTCGGCAAAAGCGGGCAATTCGTGGCGCTCGCGCGCGAGGCCGGCCCGTGCGCTGCGGTCGGCTCGACCTGCAGCGTGCGACAGCCGCCGGCCTGCGACACGACAAGCCCCCGACTCGACCCGCACGTTCGCAATGCGATGGATCGGATCGATCGTCCGGTAGCGCGCGGATCGGCGCCGATCGTCCGGATCCGTTGCCCGCGTGTTCAGGTCGCCTTCAAGAGGCGAACGCGGCCTAAATTCGGCATCAAACCTGCCGTTATAGCGAAAGTAAGGAAGGCGTCATGAAACAGGCAGGCATTCGTAACTCACGACGGCTTGCGCATTGCGCCGGATCTTGCGCCATGGACGCGGGGCGCTGCGAGGAATGAAACGGCTCCACGTCCGCATCCGCCCGACCTCGGCCGGAACGCATGCCGCCGGTTCGCCCTGCCCGTCGTGTCTTCATTGCGACGCACGATGCAGGCAGGCGAGACCGGACGCGCCAGTGCGTTTCCGGCAGCGCCGGGCAAATATCAATCAACAAACACTGAGAGAACGCGACTGATGCGTAACAAACTGATCGTTGCAGCACTTGCGGCCATGGTTCCCTTGATGTGCGACGCGGCGACGAGCGTCGTGATCGACGCGAAGGCCAACTGCCTTTCCAGCTATGTCGGAACCGTGTCCGGCGGCACGCCGGCCAAGCTCGCGCTCGCACCGGGCCGATATGCCGTTTCGCTCACGTCGAACACGATGAGCTGCAGCGGCGGCTCGCTGACGGGCGGCTGCAATATCGACACCGCGATCGTACAAGGCGGCTTCGGTAGCATTCGGTGGGGCGGCGCGATCACGGCGCGCCCGACCGTCGTCGAGATGACCGGTGGCGTCATGAATGTCTTCGCCTATGTAAGTGACGACTACTGCGGCGACAACATGGGACAAGCAACGTTGTTGTTTCAACCCACGAACTGAGCGCCGTTTGCACGAATCGCGCAGGACTGCATCCTGTTCCCCGCGTTATCGGCACAGGATGACTCGACCTGCCGAGTCGTGACATGAAGCGACCGTTGTCGGTCACCGTTGCGCCCGATGTATCCCATCGGGCGTTTTGTATTGAAGGGCATGCAGGCTGCTTGTGTCCGACGATGGGACGGGCGATCGCTCGATCGTTTCGGGCGTCGTGTCAGACGGCCCGCGCCGTCTCGTCCGCGACCGCGAAATGTGCGGCAAACGCCGCGCGCAAGCGCTCGGCCATCCGGATCCAGCTCTCGTCGCACCCGCGCCGGAACAACCGCACCGTGCCCGGATACCACGGCGAATCGTCGCGGTCGTGCATCCAGCGCCAGTCCACGTCCTGATTCGGCAGCAGCACCCAGCAAGGCCTGCCGAGCGACGCGGCCAGATGCGCGGTGGACGTATCGACGCAGACCACGAGGTCGAGCTGCGCGACGATCGCGGCCGTATCGGCGAAATCGTCGAGCTCCGAGCCCAGGTGCAGTAACGGCAGGCCACCCGGCGGCTGGCGCGCCTCATCCTCGCCCTGCCCCTTCTGCAGGCTCACGAAGTTCACACCCGGCACGCTCCACAGCGGCGTCAGCAACGCGAGCGACGGCAGCGAGCGATGCGCATCGTTGTGATGCTTCGGGTTGCCTTTCCATACGAGCCCGACGCGCGGGCCGGCCGGCAGCGCATCGAGGCGCGCGCGCCAGCGCGCGACACGGGCCGGGTCGGGCGCGAGCCGCACCGGCGGCGGAATCGTGTCGAGCGTTGTGCCCGCGTGCATCGGTGCGCTCAGCAGGCTCGTCCAGCAATCGAATTGCGCGGCGCGCGCCGCGGCCGCGTCGTGATCGAGCACTTCGTCGACGCCGTCGACCGTCTCCATCAGCCGATGCAGCGCGGGCTGGCACGCGAACACGACACGCGACGCGTGCCGTGCGCGAAACTCCGCGAAATAGCGACTGAACTGCAGCATGTCGCCCAGGCCGTCCTCCTGCCAGACGAGCAGCGTCTTGCCGGCAAGCGGCTCGCCCTGCCACTGCGCACACTGCAGCATCTCGCGTGTCCGGCGATGCACGAAGGTCGACTGCTCGTAGCGCGATTCGTAGCGCCGCCAGCCTTCCTCGAACCGGCCGAGGCCGAGCAGCAGCGTCGCCAGCCCGAAACGCGCATCGTCATAGTCGGCGCGCAGTTCGAGCGCGCGGCGGTACGCGCGTTCGGCATCGTCGTGACGGCCGGCATGCGCGAACGTCGTGCCAAGGTTGTAGTGCACTTCGGCCAGGTCCGGCGCGAGCGCGAGCGCATCGGCGAACGCGGCCATCGCTTCGTCGTGGCGGCCCTGCGCGCGCACGACGCAGCCGAGATTGTTGTGCGGTTGCGGCAAGCCGGGGCGGCAGCGGATCGCGTCGCGATAGGCCGCTTCCGCTTCGGGCAGGCGATCGAGATTCTGCAGCGCGACGCCAAGGTTGTAGTGCGCCTCCGGATGATCCGGACACAGTGCGAGCGCTTGCCGGCTGGCCGCTTCCGCTTCCGGCAGCCGCTGCATGTCGACGAGGATCGCGCCAAGATTCGCATGGGCGAGCGCGTGGTCGGCACGCACGGCAATCGCGAGCCGGTAGGCGAGTTCCGCCTCGGCCGGCCGGCCGAGTACGCGGAGCACATTGCCGAGGTCGGTCAGCACGTCGGCGGACCGCGGCTCGATCAGCAGCGCCTGCCCGAACGCCTGCTCGGCCTCATCGAGCCGGCCGAGTGCTTCGAGCACCTTGCCAAACCGGTGATGATGCGACGCTTGTAACGGCGTGACGGACGCGAGCTGCCGGCGAACGAGCGCCTCGGCTTCCGGCAGACGCCCCTGCGACACGAGCAGCGCGCCGAGGCCGTCGTACGGCGGATCGAACGTCGGCATCGCGTCGATCGCGCGCCGCCACCAGGCTTCCGCGTCGGCCAACCGGTTCAGGCCGAGCGCGCAGACGGCCGCGACGTGCAGCGCCGCAATCGTCGGCGCCGGCCTGTCGAGCAGCGGCGCAACCAGCGACAGCGCGTCGGCAAACCGTCCGTTCTGGCACAGGGTCGCGGCGTGTTGGACGGCAGCGGATTCGTCGGAAGCAGGCGTCATGTCATGCGGCGATGCGCGACGCGCATCGCGAACGGATGGTTAGATAGGAGTCGGTGCAACGACCGGTTGCACCGACTCGTTCACTGCACGGTCCTTGGCCTCCTTGAGCGCCGCGAGCGTGTCGAGCGCACGCCCTTCGTCGGCAGTGAGATCGACCAGAAATGCGTCGTTGTTCTGCTTGATCCAGTCGAGCGGCATGTCCCACCACGCGAGCTGCAGCAGTTGTTCGCGCACTTTCTCCGTGAAGCGGAAGCGAACCAGACGCGCCGGCGAGCCCGCATAGATCCCGTAGGCCTCGGTGCGGAAATTGGGCGGAATGACGGCCCGCGCGCCGATCACGCATCCGCTCTCGATCTGGCTGCCGCCCAGGAACAGCGCTTCATCGCCGATCCAGACGTCGTTGTGGATCACGGTATCCGCGTATTGCGGCATCGGCGCATTGACGAGACCGTTACCGTAGACGCTGAACATGCTCGTGGAAATGGTGCGCATCTCGTGCTGACCGTTCAGCAGGAATCGCAGGCGCATTCCGCCGGCCACGTTCTTGCCGATCACGAGTTTCTGATGGCCCTGGTCGTACTTCGCAATCGAGCCCACGCCGAGCCCCGAGCAACGGCCGATATGAAAGGTGCCAACCTGCGCCTCTTCGTCGAGCCAGTCGCGGAAAAAATTGTTTGGAATGGACGAAACGGCGCCATCCCGGTAGCCCAGCACGATGAAATGCTTCGCCCACGGATGGTCGGACAGCACGCCAATACAGTCGTCGGAGGTCGTAACGTTCATTGCGATCGCAAGTGTGCCGGCGCAGCGGCTCGATGCCGAGGCCGCCGGGCAGGGACTGAGAAACGATGCGGCACATCGGCCGCGATCGTGGACGATGCAGTATAGAAAGCGCGCGACAACGACCGACAACGAATAAGAACGGCGTTCTGACTTCTGTTCCGCCGATGGGGGTGGGGGGATCCCAAGTTGGCCGGATGGTCCCGCCCCCCCTCAGTTGCTCGACGAACACCCGCCGCAACTGCTTGAGCTGCATGAGCTGGAACTGGAGCTGCACGAACTCGACGAACTGCAACTCGACGACGAACAGCTGCTGTCCGACGAGCTCGAACCGCCGCCGGTCCTCACCGCTCCGGCCCCGAACAGCGGCGGCGCCAGCACGATGCCCGAGTACGCGGCCCACGCGGTACCGGCCAGCGCGCCTGCGCCGAACAGCGCGGCGGTCCACAACAGGTCGTTCGCCGCCGCGCGCTCGCCGTTGCGCGCGTCGGGCGTGCCGGCGGCATCCCGCACCACGCCCGCGCCGTGCACGGCGCGCGCATCGTGCGAGATCCGGCGGGCGACGAGCGCCGCCTGTCCGGCGGCCGTCGTCCCGCCCTGCCCGAAGCCCGTCAGGCGCCGCACGAGAATCCGGTATGCAATCGCGAACACCGCCATGCAGATGACGAGCAGCAGCACCGGCCGACCGCGGCTCAGCCCGACCGCGAGTTTCGCGGCGCCGGCGCCAAGCACGAGCAGCACGATCGCACGGGCGGCCAGCCGCGACGCACGCATCTCGCCGGGTGCCCACAGCCAGCCCTGTGCACGCAGCCCGTCGGCCAGTTCCAGTGCATACCGCGCGAGCCGCTGGCGAAATGCGCTATAGCGCACTTCGCCGTCCGGCTGCTCGCTCAGCCACGAACAATGGTCGTCGTACGGGCCCGCGCGCTGCAGGTCGCCGATCTTCACATACGCGCCGTGCTTCGGGACGGTTCGCAATTCGACCGCGCCCGCATGCGCGAGCGACATCGTCACGACCTGCGCGAGCCGCGCTTCGCCGCCGGTGAGAAAGGCGGCTTCATCGACCGTCAGTTCGTCGGACGTCTTTCGGGTGCGCTTGCCCCAGCGCCGCCACCGGTACTCGATCCATTGCAGGCCCGCGATCAGCAACAGCGCGACGACGCAGGCCGGCACGTAAAGCGCGAGAAACTGCGGCCCGGTGTAGTTCAGCACGTCGAAGTCCTGCGCCGATGCGCAGGTCGCGGCGACGCTCGCGGCAGCCGCCGGCCACACGAGTTTCGGCAGCCGGTTGCGCCAGGTTCTGCTGGCGGGCGGGACGGACGGCGGGTCCGCTTCTTCCGGCCAGCCCTCGGCCGGCAAGGCCGGCTCCGGCGATCCGGATGCGGCGGGCGGGCTCGCGAGCGGCGGCCAGATCGACTCGGGCGGCTCGCAGCCGAACAGCCGGCGATAGCTGTCGAGCGTGTCGCGATAGCGCTGCGCGTACACGGCGGCCTCGTCCGGCGCACCCGTGCCGGGCATGTGATGCAGCCGCGCGCGCAGCACGCCGGCGCAGAAGACGTCCCAGTATTCGAGCGTGTACTGGAGATGGAAATGCCAGGCGGCATCGACCGCGACCGACGGCGTGACCGGGTGCCCGGCCGCTTGCGCGAGAAACGCGAAGCGCTTGTATTCGTCGATCACGGCCAGCGCGTGCGCGTGCGGCCAGCCTTCGGCGTCGGCGAGGCGTCGGCTGTACGGCAGCGGCGCATTCGGATCGTCGGGAGAATAGGCTTGCAGACGCGCGAGCAGCGCCTGCTGCGCGTCGGTCAGCGCGCGGGCATCGACTGCGATCGAGGTAGACGGAATGGCAGCCATCGGGAGTCGGCGCGATGCACGGACGGCCGCCGCGATCGACGCTTGGAGTGGTCGTTGCGGACGATTCTCGCACAGCGGCGTGGCGGCGAAACCGCCGAGAGCCTGAACAGGCATGTTTTGGCGCACCCGGTTCGGATCAAGCCGGCAACCCCTGCCTTCGGAGCTTTACCGGCACTCCAAGACGTCAATAAAATCAATGCCTTACGCAACTCGCAATCTGCAAAACCAAGGCTAACCAAGGTCAATCAGGACCATCCAAGCTCGTCCAAACTGTAATTTCACTGTAGTTCGCGCCAGCGTGGGCGACGCTGCTACGGAGAAAAATCACCACGACTCTAGCCGGAAGAATTCGTCACCGGCCACCCTCAACGATCCGCACAAACCGGAAGCAATCCGGACCGTCGATATCCCGTTCCCTCTCGTCACTTGACAATCTCAAAAACCTGTCAACACCAACAGGGAAGCGGCTTGCGCGCCACATGCTAGAGTCGGCGAATCCAATTCCTCATAGGGTTCGGCATGGGCTTCGCATTCATTCGGGACGGCGACACGACCTCGCACGGCGGCCGCGTTATAGCCAGCGATATGACCAACACCGTCGACGGGAAGGCACTGGCCCTGCTCGGCGACATGGTTTCATGTCCGCGCTGCGGCGGCCTCTATCCGATCGTCAAGATCAAGGCCGACCTGCACATGACGTTCCACGGTCGACCGGTCGTGTCGGACGGCGACATGACGGCATGCGGCGCAACCCTGATCGCGTCCCAAGGCACCGCAACGGCGTCTCCGACGTCGGGCGCCGGCGCGCCAGTTGGTGGCGGCAAAAGCGTAGTCGCGCAGAACGACGGCCCCAATCGCGGACGCTTCCAGGTCGTCGACGACAACACACGCCGTCCGATCGCAAACCATCCGTACACGGTCACGTCAACGGACGGCCAGACCATCCACGGCACAACGGACGCAGACGGCCATACGGACTGGTTGAACACGCAGCAGGCCGCGTCGCTATCGTTTCGCCAACCGGGCACAACGAGCACCGCGGATTCGAGCAAGGCATGACCGATTATTCGAGCAGCTCGGCCGCCGGCCCGAGCAGGGGCGACGGAGTAACGACCCCCGTCGGCCTCGACGGCCGCTTATCCGGGAAGGATAAGGAAGTGCTCTGCGGCGTCATGTGCCCCTGCACGCGCATCGGGGTCGCGACGCGCGAGGACAAGCGAGGCCGGTCGAGAACACTCAGGCAGGCGTGCGTCGCGCAACGGCTGGACGCCATGAACGAATCGTCCCGCAAGACATTCGGCGGGCCGACCGAGTATCTGCCGGAAGTCAGCTACGACATGAGCCCGACACCGCCGGCACCACCGGTCCCGATCATGGAAGAAGCCAGCCCGCTGCGCCCCGATTCCATGGTCGACTGGATACGCGATAATTGGCCGGGCGGCATGAAAGGCTACCGCGACGGAAAGAAGGCGGGCTTGGATCAAACGCGCCGGCCCGACGTCGTGATTGTTCGCAATCCAGCTTTGCCGCCCGAGCAACCGAATATCAAGACGGTCGTCGAAATGAAGTTCGAGGACTCGTACGGCGACCGTCAAAAGGAGGCATACGTGCGCATCGCCGGAAGCGACAAAAAGGTGGTGACGCTGCGCCCTGCCGACTGCGGATGCCGCGACGACAAGGGAGACGAAAAGCCCGTGCAATCGACGCAAACGCAATCCGACGCTGAGTCGCTTTTCGGCGTCAGCCCGGCCGGGCCGAACCGCGCGTTGCCCGCCCCGATCCCACACTTGCCGCCGGGCGTCCCCGGCTTCGCGCTCCCCTGAATACCATGACGAAAGACGAACTGGCCGCGTGGGCCAACGACCCCAAGCGCCGCGACACCCTGCCGTATGGGCTGTTCGAGCCGCCATATCAGAAGGGCATCGTAGGCGCTGCGTTCGTAGTGCGTGGCGTCCTGTACTTCAGAAACGGCTACGAGGATTCCGTGCGCAAGGCGCTGACGCGCTGCTACGACCGCTACCTCGACGTCATGACCAAGTACGAGGTGGCTTTGGCACAGGCCGAAGGCCGCGACGCGCCGAAGGCCGGCCCGATGCGATGGTTCTACGCGGAAGGCGAGACGCCCGTCGCGTTCGACAAGTCCCCCGGCTTTCCCGATCTGGCGAAGCGCCTGCCGAGTAACGCCGCGCTCGTGTCGACCACGACCAGCGCGGATCACAAGCTCGCGGCCGGCTTCTACGATTTCTCCGTGTTCTGCCTCGAAGACTGGGAAGCGAAGTTCGGGCGCAGCCTCGACGTCATGTCGTTCACGGTGCCGCGCAGCTTCCTGCAACTCGCCCCCGGCGCGTTCGAGCGCCTGTTTGCCGAATTCGCGGATTGGTTACGCCCCGTGCACGGGCACGGCGGCTACGCGGTCAACCTCCCGCCGATGGGGCGCGATCCGAACGAAGCGAGCGAGTATTTTTGGGCGCGCCAGTACGGGGCCGGGCTCGACGTCGGCAGTCCACGGCGCACGTGCGTGCGCGACCTCACGGACAAGCTCAAGACCGTCGACTGGTTGACCGCAATCGATGGCGATCTAGTGCGCGCGGCCGGCGGTGCGGCTGCGCTAATGCTGCCCCCGGACTGGTATAGAAAGACCCCGCTCGGCGACGGCGGCCTCATCATTCAGGCGGGCACGGAGCCGCAAACAGGCGTATCGATGGGGGCAGGGCAACCGCCGGCACTGCCGGCCGCATACGTCCTGGTGAACAAGGCGCTGCGCCCCATCGTCGCCGACACGATCGACAGCCTGCAAGATGGCACGGTCAGCAGCACCGCCCCTCTTCTCAGCACCACCGTTGCGAGCGAAGCCTGGCTACGGCGCTTCAACGTGCCGGACGACGAACTCCCTGGCTACTGGGTCGAACTGCACAATACGCCGAAGCTGTCGCCGGTTTAATGACCCCGCAGCAATCGACGGTGGCAAAACTCACGTGACCACCAGCTTTCCTCGAACGTCGCCTGCGTGGCTGACTGGCTCTCACGGGGCCACGCCGGCGTCGATCGATACGAACAGAACCCCGCGCGAAGGAATTTCGGGCTGGTAGACTCTTGCTAGTGCCTCAATTAATGGGGAACAAACGAGATGTCTGCATTCTTCCGGCAACGGGCGTTCGACCACACCTCCCGCCAAACTACTGTATATTTTTACAGTATCACTCTTGCGATGCCCGCCCGGAGCATCACATTGAAAGCAATGCCAAGCAAACCTATGAGGAAGTCATGAGCAACTGGCTTGAGTTCCTAGAAGATAAGGCCGTCGACACCCGTATCGAGATCGGCGCGTATGAGTACCTGTGGAAGCAACCGAATAGCAGCACGAAGAAGCTCGCCGAGCTTTTCGAAGCCAATCCGGGGATGCTCCCGTCGGACCTGGTGGACGAACACGTTGCAGATGAAACTGCATCCGAGGTCGTAGAACATTTCACGAAGAACGGCATCAAGCGGTTCGGTGTGCGGATCAACGGCACGCCCGACTATCCGTCGCGTCTTCGTGACGCGAAAGAACCGATCGAAGTTCTTTACTTCCTTGGTTCGTGGGAGCTTGCTGAATCTCCCCGCCGCGTTGCCGTAGTGGGTACTCGGAAAGTGTCGGCCGAAGGTGCTGCGCGGACTCGTAAGTTAGTGCGGGCGCTGGTCGAACACGACTTCACAGTGGTGTCCGGCCTCGCGCAAGGTGTCGACACGATCGCGCACGAAACTGCGATCTCTTCTGGCGGACGCACTATCGCCGTCATCGGGACACCGATATCCGAAGCATATCCGCGAGAAAACAGCGATCTTCAGCGTCGCATCGCGGAAGAGTTCTTGGTTGTCAGCCAAGTTCCCGTCCTACGCTATCTCAGCCAAACGTGGAAGGGAAACCGGTTCTTTTTCCCGGAACGAAACAAGACGATGTCCGCGCTTACACAAGCAACGATCATCATCGAGGCCGGTGAAACATCGGGAACACTGATTCAAGCGCAGGCGGCCCTAAATCAAGGGCGGAAGCTCTTCATCTTAGAAAGCAATTTCCACAACCCAGCAATCACCTGGCCGCACAAGTACGAGAAGCTCGGCGCTATTCGAGTGCGCGAATTCGACGACATCAAACGGGAGCTGGCCACCGCATGATTAAGCCTCCGATGCCGAAGCGGCTGCGAGTCGTCGGCGAGCTGGAGCAGAAAGATCATCCGCACCTACCGGACGCGGCGAAGTGCTACTTCTGGGGGGAATACACGCCGTACGAGCACACGAACGGCGAGAAGTGGAATTTCTCGGAAACGAACCAGCTCATCAGCAACCTCAAGAAGAAAAAGGATCGAGAGCGATTCGCCGACTGGCGATACAAAGGCGAGGCAATTGACCGCGTTGCGCGCCACTTCGCTCAATTCTGGAAATGGGCCGAGCTGAAGCGCAAGCACCGCGTCTGCTTGATCCCGGTACCGCCATCAAAGAAGCGCGAGGACCCGAACTACGACCCCCGAATGATGCAGGTGTTAGAGCGCATCGCCATGCACTCAGGCGTCGAGCTTGATATCCGTGATTGCCTTTCTTTCAGCGGTCGCTTTGCCGCGAGTCACGAATCCGAACATCGGCCAACACCTGACGAACTCTACGACGACATCAACTTCGATGAAAACTCGGGAGATCCAGACAACAAACCCGGCCTCATATTCCTGTTCGATGACATGCTGACCACCGGGGCTCACTACGTTGCTGCCTCGCGTGAGCTGAAGCGATATTTCGCTCACGTCGAAGTGGTAGGCCAGTTCGTAGCGCGCCGGATTGTGCCCGATCCTTTCGCAGACTTTGACGATCTCGACGTCGAAGAAGACGACGACGATTGAGGGTGCATAAACAAGGCGCATAAAAGTGCATAGGAGAATCGACCCACCGATCGCCGCGCGGCCCGCGCCGGGCGGCCCGGAGCGCCAGGCGCATGAGTGCATAAAAACCGTTCATTTTTGCGGGCAGGTGGGGCGGGGTCACAACTGCGCGCGCCGGGTCCGAATCGTCATCCCAGAGGCAGGGTCCGGCCCTTGGAATGGCGCATCCGGCGCGCCAGGCGGCCCGCCACGGCCCTGCGGCGGGCTCGCTCGACCCTTGGGGTGCGTCTAGGCGGCGGCCGCTCTGAGGCGCCCTAATCCGCCGAGGCCGCGCACCGGCGACGGACGCAAAAAAGCCGCCGGCACCGAAGTGCCTGGCGGCTTTTTGCTGCCGGCCGACCGCTCGTCAGACGTCGAGCTGCGCGTCCGTGATGCCGAGCGCGGCGGCGATCTTCTACACAAGCGTTTTATAAGTTATTTCCGCAGCGCGCGTGAGCGCTTCGGATATGGGTATTCCGGCCGGTACTCCTGCACGAATGCGTCGCATTGCGCGTCCGTCAGCTCGTCCAGCCCGATCGCACGAACCCAGAATGCGCAGCCCGATACGGCGATCGCGCGCACATGCTCGGCGCCCGGCTGGAAGCACACGGCCGTCCTGTCGCTGCCCGCGATGTATCCGCTCCAGTGCTCGCATGTCCAGCACGGACCGTCGAGCTTCGGGCTGAATAGGCCGTGGCCTGATCGATCGCTACCCATCACCAACACCTGTATATTTATACAGTGTAGTTGCGCGCGACGATTCCCGATACGGTGCAATCAGCAGCGCCAGTCCGACGAGAAAAGGGGACAGTGATGTGCACCAACTACAAAGCGCCGAACGAAGATCCGGGCATCAACGAGCTGAAGATCGGCATCGGCGACCTGTTTCGCCGCGCGCCGTGGGACGTCGACGTGTGGCCCGACTACCGGGCACCGGTCGTACTTCCGGACGGCGACGGCTCGGCCGTCACAGAAGCCGTGTTTGGCTTCTGGCCGAAGTTCATACAGCCGGACCGCGTCGACGAGAACGGCAAAAAGCGGAAGAAGTTCGACACCGTCAACGCGCGCGGCGAAGAGGTTGCCGAGAAGCGCCTGTATCAGCGCGCGTGGCGCGACGGCCAGCGTTGTCTGATACCAGCGCAGTACGTGGTCGAACCGTCATATCCGCATGCGAAACCGAAGGCCGGTGGCGGATGGGATCGCGGCCAGTGCGTGTGGCAGCGTATCGGCCTTGCCGACTGGAGCGCTTACTGCGTCGCTGGCATCTGGCGACGCTACCAGGGCGACGACGGCCGCGTGCTGATCGGTATGACCATGCTGACGCTCAACGCGGACGAACACCCGCTATTCCGCCTCATGCACCGGCCTGACGACGAGAAGCGGGGCGTCGTGATGCTACGGCCGACCGACTACGACGAATGGCTGCACACGAAGAACGTCGAAGCTGCGCGCGCGATGCTGCAGCTCTACCCGGCCGACGAAATGGCCGCCGCGCCTGATCGGCCGACGAAGTAACCAGCACTGTCAGCACGCGGCGGCACATTACTGCGCCGGCGGCACGTAAGGACCGAACCGCACGACCTCGAATCCGATCCAGTCGTTCAGCTCACGGAGCCGCGCCTTCAGCGGCTCGATCTCGAGGCCATTGAATACCCCGGCCGCCTTTTCCACGTCACCGAACCCACCCGCGTTCGACGGGATGATCCCCATCAGTTGCGGCGGCACACGGTGCGCCGCGAGCTGATCCTCGACGGTCACCTTCTTGATGTTCCAGAACTCGTCCTTCGCCGCGACCTCCCCGATCGGCAGGAGCTGGATACCGTCCTTCTTCCCCTTCGGCGCGTACATGAACAGGTTCCGGAAGTTGCCCGGCCCCTTCGCGTTCTTCAGTGCCGATCGCAGGTTGTCGACGTCTTCCTGCTTCTCAGCCGCGTCGGTCATGTACAGGATGAAGCCCGCGTGGCTACCGTTTTTGTAGTAGCGCCGGCGGAACAGCGTCGCGCTTTCGTTTAGCAAGGTCGAGTTCAGCGCCGACAGGTATTCGGGCAGCCCGTAAATCTCCTGGTTCAGGTCGGGCTCGTACAGGTGATAGACCGCGCCCTTCGGAAACGCATGCGGCTCGCGCACGTTCGTGACGAACCAGTATTGACCCGGCTCGACGCCCACCCGTGTGTATTTCGCAAGCGACGCCTTCAGGGCCATCGGCGCGCCGAGCTGGTTCGTGCGCAGCTCGAGGTAACTGTTCGCGAAGACCAGGTACTCGAGCACGAACCGGCTGAAGTCGGCCCGAGACAGCAGCGGATGCTCGATATACGACTGCACGAGGATGTTGCGCTTCACGTAGATGGCCGAGCTGTGATGCGGCGCGGCCCGGAACGAGCGCGCGAGCCCGTCCAGGGGCAGCGGCGGCTCGTACCAGTTTCCCATCCGCATACATTCAACATAGTCGAGCAGCTCGCGCCGATCCATCACTTCGATCGGATCGCCGAACGAAAATACCTCGGTGCGCGGCGCCGGTGCCGGCATCGAGTCGGCGGCCTGCTCGGCGCGGCCATGCGTGCGGCGCCCGGCGCCGCGTCGATACTTGCGTGACATCAGAAAATCTCCATGAATCCGGTATTGGTGCCCGTCGCGCCCTCGAGCGGCTCGTTTGCGAGCGCGTGCATGCACGCCCAGGCCAGGTCGCCGTGGCTCGCCTCTTCCGAGCGGCTCGCCTTGTACGTGACCTGCAGCCCGCTGGGCGTGATCGTTTTCTTGATCGCCATGAACGAGGCGGCGAGATCCTTCCAGCCCGTGTCGAACTCGAGCCGGCCCTTGCGGATCACGTTCTGCGCCTTCATCACGAGCGCGGTCTTGATCTCGACCGAGTAGTGGAACGGCGTCGCGGCCGGGAAAAACTTCGTGACGAGCTGATAGACGCCCTGCCCGATTCCGGTCGTGTCGATGCCGATGTAGGTGACGCGGTAGCGCCTGGTCAGCGCCTCGATCTGCGCGGCCTGCGCCTCGAAGTCCAGGCCGTGCCACTGGAACCGCTCGAGCACGCGGAATTTCCCGCCCGGATACTTCGGCGGCGCAATGACGACACAGCCCGCGCTGTCGCCCGTGTGCGACGGGTCGTAGCCGATCCACACCTCTTCGTCGCCGAACGGACGCAGGTACAGCGGCTTGAAGTCGTCCCACACCTCCCAGGTGTCGACCATGCACGTCTGCAACGTCGCCAGCGGAAACACCGACAGCGAATCGTCGATGAACTGGCACAGCAGCAGGTTCGCGTATTCCTCGGCGCTGTACTCGAGCCGCAGCCGATCGAGGTTGAACAGCGGCTTCTCCCCGCTGTTACACCCGCCGCGCACCGCATCCTCGACCGTCACGATCTGGCGCCACTGACCATCCGGGCACGACAGCCCCCCAGCCAGCGCCGTGTGTGAAATGTCGATCGAAACGTGCTGATCCTTCGGTCGGCCGCGGTTGAACAGCTTGCCCGACCAGAACGGATAGGCGTCGTGCGCGAGACTCGACGGCGTCGAGAAATACGTCTGCCGCCAGTGATCGTGAATCGCCATGCCCGACGCGACCTTCCGCAAGTCCTGGAAGCGCGGCACCCAGAAGTACTCGTCGAAATACAGGTTGCCGTGGTAGCTCTGCGCGGTGCGCGCGTTCGTGCCGAGGAAGTACAGCGTCGCGCCGTTCGGCAGCACGAGCGGATCGCCGCGCAGCTCGACGCCGACCGCGTCTTTCGCGAACTGGACGATGTACTGCCGGAACACGTGCGCCTGCGCCTTGCTGGCCGATAGGAAGATCTGGTTGCGCCCCGTGTTCAGTGCGTCGAGCAGCGCCTCGCGCGCGAAGTACCAGGTCGCGCCAATCTGCCGGCTCTTGAGGATGTTGCGAATCCGTTCCTTGAAGCCCGCGCGATACCAGGTGCGCTGATAGTCGAAGATCGATTCGAGAAACGCGTCGTTCAGCTTCGCAGCCTGCTCTTCGCTGAACGCGTTGCGATCGTCCGAGCTGCGCGCGCGGCGCGTGCCGCCCGTGCTCCCGGATTCGCTCACCTTTGCGTCGTTCGCCGGGCGCGAGCGCAACCGGTCGAGCTGGCGCGTCAGCAGGTCGATTTCCTTGTAGTCGCGCCCCTCCTTCGCCTCCTTCGTCACAAGCTTGATCAACTGCGCTTCGATCGTCATGTTCACGCGGTCAATCGGCTCAGTGTCGTCCCATTGATCGCGCTTTTTCCAGCTATAGAGCGTGGCCGGCTTCACGCCGAGCAGCTCTGCGATACGCGCGATTCGATACCCCTGCCAGTACAGGTCACGTGCGCGTCGGCGTGGATCTACGTCGGATGAATCGATGGGAAGTGCAGTCATGCCGCAAGGCTACCGACGCGCGCGCGTAGGCCCTACTGCATCCGGTTGTATCGGTTGCGCGCACAACCAACATGCATTGCGACGCCGGTTCGAACTGCCGAAACTGGAATCCCTGAACACAGCCCTCTCTCAGCGGATTCGCACATGGCACAGGACACGACGAAGACAAAGTTTTTCTGCATCGCGACGGAAGGCGCGACCACTGATGGTCGCAAGATCGATCGCACGATGCTCGAGCAAATGGCGAGCAGCTACGACCCGAAGACGTACGGCGCGCGCATCAACATGGAACACATTCGCGGCATGTATCCGGACAGCGCGTTCCGCGCGTACGGCGATGTGATCGCGCTGAAGACCGACGAACAGGACGGCAAGCTGCGCCTGCTCGCCCAGCTCTCGCCGACGAAAGACCTGGTCGAAATGACCAACGAGCAACGCCAGAAGGTCTATTCATCGATGGAAGTCGACCCGGATTTCGCTGGTACCGGCGAGGCGTATCTGGTCGGCCTGGCCGTCACCGACAACCCGGCGAGTCTCGGCACCGACATGCTCGAGTTCAGCGCGAAGCACAAGGCGTACGACACGCGCAAGCAACGCCCGGAAAACCTCTTCAGTGCCGCGATCGAAGCCGACATCGAACTCGACGACGAAACGCCGCGCACGAACGACACCAGCCGCTCGCTGTTCTCAAAGGTGTCCGGCTTGCTGAACCGCAAGAAGGCTTCCGACGACCAGCGCTTCTCCGACCTCTCGCAATCGGTCGTCGCACTCGCAGAAAGCCAGGGCCAGGTGCTCGAGCAGCTCGAGAAATTCAACGCGAATTTCGACGAGCTGAAGCGCGCGCAGCAGGACGGCGACAAACGTCACAGCGAACTGGTCGTGAAGCTGTCGCGCACCGATAGCAGCACGCAGCAGCGGCCGACGTCGACGGGCAGCGACAACGGCGCGCAAACCGACTGCTAACCCGCCCTCATCCCATTTTCGAAAGACGGAGAACCCATGCGGAACACTACCCGCGAGCAGTACAACCGGTTCCTGGCCCGCATCCAGGAACTGAACAGCGTCGGCGATGCAACGAAGAAATTTTCGGTCGCGCCGAGCGTGCAGCAGACACTCGAAACCAAAATTCAGGAATCGAGCAGCTTCCTCGGTCGCATCAACATCCACGGCGTCGAGGAAATGGAAGGCGAGAAAATTGGCCTCGGCGTGTCCGGGCCGATCGCGAGCCGAACCGATACGACCAAGCGCGCGCGTGAGACTCGTGACGTCTCGGCACTCGACAACCAGAAATACCGCTGCGAGAAGACGGACTACGACACCCATATTCGGTACCAGCAGCTCGACGCGTGGGCGAAGTTCCCGGATTTTCAGGCGCGCGTGCGCGATTCCATCATCGCGCGCCAAGCGCTCGATCGCATCATGATCGGCTGGCACGGCGAGAAGGTTGCGCCCGACACCAATCTGGAAACGAACCCGCTGCTGCAAGACGTCAACATCGGTTGGTTGCAGCAGTACCGCAACAACGCGAAGCAACGCGTATTCGCGGGCGTGAAGATCGGCAAGGGCGAGGAGTTCAAGAATCTCGACGCTGTCGTTTCGCTCGCGCGTAACGAGTTTCTCGACCCGTGGTACGCCGAAGATCCGAATCTCGTCGTGATCTGCGGCCGCGAGCTGCTCCAGGACAAGTATTTCCCGCTCATCAACCAAGCGCAGCCGTCGACCGAAACACTCGCAACCGACATCGTCGTATCGCAGAAGCGCGTCGGCAACCTGCCGGCCGTCAGCGTTCCGTACTTCCCTGCACATGCGCTGATGGTCACGCGCCTGGACAACCTGTCGATCTACTGGCAAATGAGCGCGCGCCGGCGCTCGCTGAAGGAAGTGCCTGAGCGCGATCGCATCGAGAACTATGAAAGCTCCAACGACGCGTACGTGATCGAGCAGTACGGCGCGGGCTGCGTGGTCGAGGGCATCCAGCTCGTCGACGCTGCGCCGGCACCGGTCGCACCGAAGGACGGCGCATGACGAACCCGTTCCGCCAACACTTCCAGCGCACCGTCGCGGCCACGGCCGCGCGCGGTATGCCGACGAGTGTCGGCGGGCTGCGCGACGACTCGGCGTACACGCTGATGCTCGCGCAGCTCGACGAACACCGCCGGGCGCTGAAGGCCGTCGAGTCGCTTGAGCGCAAGGCCGACCTGAAGCGGCAGTTTCTGCCCGCATACGACGCGTGGGTTGCCGGCGTACTGGACGGCGCGGCCGGCGCCCAGGACGACGTGCTGATGACGATCATGGTCTGGCGCATCGACGTCGGCGACTTCCGAGGGGCGCTCGAGATCGGCGCGTACGCGGTACGCCACGAGCTCGCACTGCCCGACCAGTACAAGCGCAGCACACCGTGTCTGCTGGTCGAGGAATTCGCCGAAGCCGCACTGCGTGCGAACCGGGCGGGCGATCCGATCCAGGTCGAGCCGCTGCTCGAGATCGAATGGTTGACCGTCGTTTGCGACATGCCCGATGAAGTGCGCGCGAAGCTGCACAAGGCCATCGGCTACGGCCTGGCTGCGTCCGATCCCGCGAAGGCTCTCGACCACCTGCGCCGCGCGTTGCAGCTCTTCGCGAACGTGGGCGTGAAGAAAGACATCGAGCGGCTCGAGCGCGAGCTGAAGAACTCCGCCACCGGGGGCCAGTCCGCCCCCGGTGGCTGACACCGAGCGTACCCCGCGCACCAGGCGGCACGGGGCCGTAGCCGGCACCGTCCGCGCGAAAGCCCCGTCCACCGCCTCTACCGATCAACCAGACGAACCCGACCATGTCCTTTGTCTCAACCCCGCCGCTGTCGCGCGCGCCGCCGGAATCGGAACCCGCCAAGCCGATCAAGAACGACCCGTTTTACCCGGATGTGTCGCTCGAGCACGCGCGCGACACGATGCGCCTCGACGGGTCCGTTACCGACGCCCGTCTGCGGCACGAGCTGCTCGCCGCGATCGCCGAGGTCAACGACGAGCTGCGCAGCGCACGCGCGATGTGGCGCGACGCCGGCATCACGTGCCTCACCGACGTGCCGGCCGACCAGCTCGACGGCGAAAGCGTACGGCTGCAGCAATATCGGCGCGCGGTGTACTGCCTGGCGAAAGCGACACTCGTCGAGCGGTACCGCGACTACGACACGACGGGCGATGGCGCCCGCCGCGCCGACGAGCTGGAACCGCAAGGCGACGAGCTGCGCCGCGACGCACGGTGGGCAATCAGCGACATCGTCGGCCGGCCGCGCGTCACCGTGGAGCTGATCTGATGGAGGTGCGCGCGCTGCAGGGCGAAACCGTAGACGCATTGTGCTGGCGCGTGCTGGGCCGCACGCGCGGCGTCGTCGAGTCAGTGCTCGACCTCAATCGGGACCTGGCGCAGTACGGCCCGATCCTGCCTCACGGGCTGCTCGTCGAGCTGCCCGACGAAGTACCGCAAGCGGCGCAATCCGGCGCCGAGCGGCTCCAGTTATGGGACTGAAGATGGCTGAACCTATTTCCACGTCGTCCGCGACGGTCGCAGCGCTCGGCGTCGCGACGCTGTCGCTGTTTCCCGGCGTCGACGCCAACGTCGTCATGGGCGCCTTTGCCGGCTCCCTGCTGTTCGTGATGACCGCGGCTGACCCGTCGATCCCGAAACGCATCGCGTTTTTCGTCATCTCGTTCGTCGCCGGTTGCCTGACGGCCGAGCTGTTCGCGGCCGCACTCGACGCGGTGCTGCCGGCGCGCGTCGAGGTGCACGCCGGCATCGGCGCGCTGATCGCGTCCGCGCTTGTCGTGAAGCTGCTGCTGTGGCTGATCGCCCAGGCCGACGCGCCCGACCGGCTGCTGAACGTGTTCAAGGGGAGGGAAAAGTAATGCTCACGACCCTCTACGTGCTGCTGTGCACGGCACTCGCGCTGCGCCTGGTGCTGTTCCGTCGCGGCACGAGCGCCCACCGGCCGCTCGCGTCGTGCCTGGCCTATGCGATCGCGGTGGCCGCCGGCGCCGCGCCGATCCGCGCGGCATTCGGCATGCTGCCGCCGGCGAACCTTGCCGACACGGTGCTGGTCGGCGTCCTGTGTCTCGCCGTGTACGGCGTGCGCGGCAACGTCGTCGAGCTGTTCCACCGTGGCGACCCGAGCGACTCGCTGATCGCGCGCACGCTGCAATTCAAGGTATGGGGGCGCCATGTATAAGACCCTTCGCCTGGGCGAACGTGGCGCCGATGTCGGCTACCTGCAACGCCAGCTCGTCGCGACTGGCGCACGTATCGACACCGACGCGATCTTCGGAAATGCGACGCGCGGCGCAGTGGTGGCGTTTCAAGCGTCACACGGCCTGGTCGCAGACGGCATCGCCGGCCCGAAGACCTGGTCGACACTCGCGGCCGGCCGCCGCGATCCGCGACATCTGACCGACGCGGACCTGCAACGCGCGGCCGATCGGCTGCAGGTGGATCTCGCGGCCGTACGCGCCGTCAACGAAGTGGAATCGCACGGCGCCGGCTTCTTGCCGGACGGACGGCCCGTGATCCTCTACGAGCGGCACATCATGTACCGCCAGCTCGCGGCGGCCGGCATGGACGCGGATGCACTGGCGGCGAAGTATCCAGCCCTGGTCAACCCGAAGCGCGGCGGCTACGCCGGCGACGCGGCGGAATATGCGCGCCTGGCGAGCGCGTCGCAGATTTCGTCCGCGTGCGCGCTCGAGGCGACGAGCTGGGGCGCGTTTCAAATCATGGGCTTCCACTGGAAGGCGCTCGGCTACCCGGACGTGTTCGCATTCGTCGAAGCAATGAGGGTCAGCGAAGCCGAGCAGCTCGAGGCGTTCGTCCGCTTCATCCTCGCCGACAAGACGCTGCTCGCCGCGCTGCGCGGCCGGAAGTGGGCGAAGTTCGCCGAGCTGTACAACGGCAAGGCGTACGCCGAAAACCTGTACGACGTGAAGCTCGAACGGGCATTCGATCGCTACAGCCGGACGGCCGCGTGACAGCCGGCGCTCGCACCTTAGTCGTCGGCGCGATCGCGCTCGCCGTTGCGGCCGTCGTCATCGCGATCCAGCATGCGCGCCTGGTCGACAGCGGCCAGCGCGTCGACGATCTCACGCGTGACGTGCGCGAGCGGACCACCGAGCGCGATGCGGCCCGCCGCGACGTGAAGGTCGTCACGCAGTACGTCGACCGTGTCCAGGTCGTCCGCGAGAAGGGCGACACCATCATCAAAAAGGTACCCGTTTATGTGGATCGCGAAGCTGATCGCGCCTGCGTTGTTCCTGTCGGGTTTGTGCGCGTGCACGACGGCGCCGTCGCCAACGTGCCGGTGGGCGATCCCGGAAGCGCTGATGCGGCCCCCTCGGGCGTTGCACTCTCTGCCGTCGCCGCAACCGTCGCGGGCAATTACACCACCTGTCACGAAAACGCCGAGCAGTTGATCGCGCTGCAGGCTCGCGTGCGCGACACCGAGGAACCAGCTCCATGAACAAGCCCGACAGCCTGCGCGCGGCTCTCACGGCCGCCCTGCCCGAGTTCGCCCGCAATCCCGACCGGCTGCACCTCTTCATCGAACACGGGGCGATCGCCGTCACCGCTGCGAAGTCGCTGTCGTTCGAGTACGCGTACACGCTCGACATCGTCGTGACGGACTACGCCGGCCATTCGGATCACCTGATGGTGCCGATCATCGCCTGGCTGAAGATCCACCAGCCCGAGCTACTGCTGAACCGCGACCTCTGCCGCGACGGGTTCAAGTTCCAGGCCGAGCTGCTCGACAACGGCAAATCCGACGTCGAGATTCTGCTGAAGCTGACCGAGCGCGTCGGCGTCATCGAGCAGCCGGACGGCTACGAGATTCGCCACTTCGGCGAACCGCCGATCGCGGGGACCTGATGGTCGACCGACTGTCTCGCGCCGAAGAATGGGCATCCGGCCTGCTCGGCCAGCTCACGCCCGCGCAGCGCGCGGTCCTGGCGAAGGGGCTGGCCGTCGAGCTGCGCCGGCGCCATTCGCGGCGCATCGCCGAAGCCCGCAACCCGGACGGCAGCCGGTACGAGCCGCGTAAGCCGCAGGCCCGGCGAAAGAAGGGCCGCATTCGCCGCGCGATGTTCGCGAAGCTGCGCACTGCCCGCTTCCTCAAAACCGCCTCGAACGCCGACGCGTCGGTGCTGCATTTCACGCGCCAGGTCGAACACATCGCGCGCGTGCACCAGGAAGGCCTGCGCGATCGCGTCGAACGCAACGGGCCGGTCGTCCAGTATCCGGTGCGTGAGCTGCTCGGCCTGGCCGATGCCGACGTCGACCGGATCGCAGACATCATCCTTGATCACCTTTCTCGATAACGTGACGGGCGGACAGATTTTCTTGGACGGTCCCTTGTTCAGAGGTTTCCAGGTCGCCAGAATGGGTACTCCACACCACGGAGGCCATGATGTCCATGATCGATCCCTATAAAGCCAAAGAAGCTATCGACCACCTGTCCAAAGGCGTGCAACTAAACGAGGTAGCGGACTATTTTTTGAATGGCATGTCGCAAATATTGCAGACGACTGACTATGCATCGAAAGGTGTCAGAGCCACGAAAGCTGGCCCTCTGGCTCTCGACATTTCAACGCCTCATGGAAGTGTCATCTGCAATGTCGAGCACGTGCGGATGGGTAGCGATCTCGCGGCTCGACTGACGTTCGTAGCAACTGGTAAAGACGTCGCTGGCAACACGACGGGGCGCAATATTCTCACCGTCGTAGTCACCGCGGACTGGTTTGTCGAGAGAATCGATGAAACGCCGTTGCCTCAATCTGGAAGGTTTGGATCAGCCGCTCGCAGTGACGACGTGATCATCGACGTCAGTGTGCTTGTGTTTATCGCCCTCCAGGGCAGTCTCACGGAAATCTGAACGGTCGACCGAGTGATTCGTTGTCGCAGCACTGAGGCCCGCCGAGCAATCTCCAGCGGGCCTTTTCGTTGTAACCCTCCACGGTACAACTAAATACGCGTGACCCTCTCCCGCGCGCGCGGCATCCTCGTCGCATGGATGATTTTGCTGACCTGAACCGCCGCCTCGAGAGCCTCCTGCGCGAGGGCACCGTGATCGACGTCGACCACGGCGCCCGCCGCGTGCGCGTGGAATCCGGCGGCCTCGAAACCGACTGGATTCGCTGGCTCGCGCAGCGCACTGGCGACAGCATCGAATGGGACCCCCCGACGATCGGCGAACCGGGCCTGCTGCTCTGCCCGTCCGGCGAGCCGACGACGGGCCTCTTCCTGCCCGGCGTCTACTGCGACGGCCACGACGCGCCCAGCTCGAATCCGAACGAACACGTACGCATCTATCCGGACCACGCGCGCATCTCGTATGACTTCGCCGCGCATGCGCTCACTGCCACGTTGCCGGCGGGCGCGACCGTGCATGTCGTCGCACCGGGTAGTGTCACCGTCGAAACCGAAACCGCGACCGTCAAGGCGAAATCCGTCACGCTCGACGCTGACGATACGACCGTAACCGGCTCGTTGCTCGTGAAGGGGCCGCTCACGTTCGAATCGGGCGCAACCGGCAAGAATGGAGGCGGCGCCGGCGGTGGCGGCTCCGTGATCGAGATTCAGGGCAGCGCGCACTTCACCGGCACCGTGACCGCTGATGTCGACGTGCAGTCGCGCGGCGTCAGCCTTGTGGGCCATCCGCACCAGGCGCAAGGCGAATTCGCCACGACGTCCAAACCGATTCCGGGTGCCGCATGATCGGTATGAACGCACGCACCGGCCGCGCGATCGGCGGCCAGGCTCACATCGAGCAGTCCGTCACGGACATCCTCTTCACGCCGCTCGGCACGCGTGTCATGCGCCGCGAGTACGGTTCGCTGCTGCCCGAGCTGATCGACGGCCCGGTCAATCCCCTGATGCGCATGCGCGTCATGGCGGCGTCAGTCATGGCACTGGCCCGATGGGAGCCGCGCATCCAGGTCAACCAGGTGGACTTCGGTAGCACCGGTATCGACGGCGGCGCCGTGCTCGAGCTGCAAGGCGAGCGCACGGATGGCCCGCGTGCGGGCACGCCATTCTCCGTACGCTTGCCGGCGACGAACGGCCGAGGTGCGGCATGAGAACCACACCGATCGATCTGTCGCAGCTCCCGGCCCCGGACATCGTCGACGAACTCGACTACGAAACGATCCTGGCCGAGAAGAAGGCGCGCCTGGTGTCGCTTTACCCGAAGGAACAGCAGGACGAGATCGCGGCCACACTCGAGCTCGAATCCGAGCCGATGGTGAAACTGCTGCAGGAAGGCGCGTACGAAAAAATGCTGCTGCTCGCGCTCGTGAACGAGAAGGCGCGCGGCATCCTGCTCGCGTACGCGAAACGCACCACGCTCGAGCACCTCGGCGCCCTCTTCGACGTCGACCGTCTGCTGATCTCGGCCGGCGACCCGGACCAGGGCATCGATCCAGTTTATGAGGACGACGACAGCCTGCGCGAACGCATCCAGCTCGCGCCGCGCGGCTTCTCCGTCGCCGGCCCCGACGATGCGTATGTGTTCCATGCGCGCGCCGCACACGGGCTCGTGAAGGCAGCGACCGCGTACAGCCCGTCGCCGTGCGTGATGATCGTCACGATCCTGTCGCGCGAAGGTGACGGCACGGCCAGCCCCGAGCTGATTGCGATCGTCGCGAAGGCGCTAGAGAAGAAGCGGCCGCAGGCGGACGAGGTCATCGTGCAGAGCGCGAAGATCGTCCGATACGCGATCCGCGCGACACTGCGCTTCTTCAATGGCCCGGATCGCGCGGTCGCGCTCGCCGAAGCGCAGAAGAAGACGCAGCTCTTCGCCGACTCGATGCACCGGCCGGGTTCCGAGGTCACGAAGGACGGCTTGTACGCGTCGATGCGCGTCGCCGGCGTCCAGAAGGTGTTGCTGGACACGCCGGCCGAAGGCGTGCCGATCGCGATCGACCAGGCGCCGTACTGCACCGGTATCGAGCTGACGGACGGCGGTGTGGCCGATGACTAAGCGTGCCCCCTCCCTGTTGCCGCCGAACGCGACGGTGCTCGAGTGGCGCCTGGCTGAAGCCAATGCTGACGTGCGCGAGATCCCGGTCGAGATCGACACGCTGATGGACCCGGATCGAATCCCGCTGCGCTTCCTGCCGTGGCTCGCCTGGCACATGGGCGTCGACACCTGGCGCGATGAATGGCCCGAGCAGGTGAAGCGTGCGCGCGTGAAATCCGCGATCCGTATCGCCCGAAAGAAGGGCACGGCTGACGCCGTGCGCGACGTCTGCGCCTCGTTCGGCGCGAACGTCGCGATGCGCGAGTGGTTCGAAAAAGCGCCGCGCGGTGTGCCGGGCACGTTCGAGATCGTGATGACGGTAGGCGCGCGTGACGGGGTGCCGGCCACCGCGCAGTACGTCAACGACATCCGGGCCGAGGTCGATCGCGCAAAGCGCGGGACGGCTCACTACACCTTCACGCAGGGCTTCAGCATGCACGGGCCGATCGGCGTCGCATGCAGCGTGCGCGCGGCCGTCTATCGCCGCCTCTCTCTCACGGACTAACGGACATGGCTGGAAATCTCATCTACATCACGGACGCCGGCCGCGCCGCACTCGTGGCGCCCGGCAACACCGGGACCACCGCGCGCCAGGTCACGCAGATTGGCCTCGCCACTGCGGCGTTTGCGTTCAAGCCGGACATGACAGCGCTGCCGAGCGAGCTGAAGCGGATCACGACGTTCGGCGGCGATACGGTTGCGAAGGATACGATCCACATCGTGGTCCAGGACGACAGCGCGGACCAGTACAAGCTGTTCGGCTTCGGTCTGTACCTGGACAACGGCGTGCTGTTCGGCGTCTACGTGCAAAACGATCCGATCCTCGAAAAGGCGCCGGCCTCGATGCTGCTGCTGGCCGCGGATACCGTGTTCGCCTCAATCGACGTGACGAAGCTCGTGTTCGGGCCGACATCGTTCCTCAATCCGCCGGCGACCACCGAGCGCAAGGGCGTCGTCGAGCTGGCGACGCAGGCCGAGGTCGACGACGGCGCGGACGACACGCGCGCCGTGACGCCGAAGACCGCTGCGAGTCGGTACGCAGCGCTCACGGGCGCGCGCTTCACTGGAAACGTCAGCGCGGCGCGCGGGTTTGCGGCGACCGGCCTGGACGACGGGGGGGCAAACTTCCGGCTGATGAACGGTCGCGATGTTCTTCTGCGCAACGACGGCTCGAACTTCTACGTGCTGCTGTCGGGTGGGAGCGGCCTTGGTGCGTCTTGGAACGACTTCCGACCGTTCACGATCAATGTGTCGACCGGTGCCGTCATGCTCGACCAGACTGGAATCGGCACGTATGTCGGTGGCCAGTTGAACGTCAAGGGCTCGCTCAACGTCAGCAATGGTCCCTCTGAAGGCCGCATGCTGATCGGCCCGAGCGGCGGGTACTTCTTCGGTACCGGAGCGTCGGCCGGCTTCTACCTGCCGTCCACCGGTGCGATGTTCGCCTTCGACTTCGCGAAAAAGAACTTGGTCATCGGCAGCGGGAGCGAGGTCTGGCACGCGGCGAACCTGCCGAACCCCGCCCAAACGACCGGTATCACCATGTCGGGGCAGTTTCTCGCGGCCGAGGGCTCGGTGGGCAGACCCGGCATTTCGTTTGTGAACGACGGCACGCCCGACACGGGGTTCTTCCATGTCGCCGATGGCGTATTCGCGGTCACGAACAACGGGCAGGAAACCATGCGATTCGTCGCATGGGGTAACGGCCGATCGAATCGCGTCCTCATCGGCACCACGGTCGACGACGACGCGAGCAGCACGCTTCTGGTCGGCGGCAACGCCGCAACGCGCGGACAACATACGTTCGGCACGGGAAAGATCGTCACGTGGGCGAACAGTGATGCCGCATGGGGCTACCTTCGCACGAACGGAAACATGACGATCGGTAGCGAAGCTGCGCAAGGAATCGTGCAGATGATTGCTGCCAACGCAGAAGTTGCGCGGTTCGTGCCCGGCGGTCGGCTGTTGGTCGGTACGAACGCCGACGACGGCACAACGGCAATTCAAGCGAAGGGCTCGATCAAGGGGACCAGCGGAGTGGGCGCACTCGTTGCCTCGAACGGCGGTGGATCGGCGCAAACGTCAATGATTCTGCGGCGCGAAGGTGGGGCAACCGACCAGAAGTCGTGGGAAATCCTTCACGGTGGCGACGGGACATTTGCCATCCGCACGCCGAACGATGCGTACTCGGCAGCTCAGAACGCGCTGTGGATCACGCGCGGCAGCGGCGCTGCTGTCGGGACCGTGGTCTTGATGCAAAACGGCGGGCGTGTGCTGGTCGGCACGACGAACGACGACGGCAAGAATGCGATACAAGCGAATGGCGGCATCGCTGCGTCGGGCGGTGTAGTGGCGCGCGGCATGGATAGCAACGGCGCCAGTTTCCGGGCGATCAACGGTCAGTACGGCGCGTTCATGCGCAACGATGGGACCGTCGTCTATCTGCTGTCGACCAAGGCCGGCGACGCGGAAGGTCTGTTCAACGACTTCCGGCCGCTCTCATGGAATCTTGCCTCGGGCGACGTGACGATCGCGGGCAACGGCTCGTCAACGGTAGTCGGCGGGACCTTGACTACGCTCGGCGCGTTGAAGCTGAATCCTAGCGGTGAGGGCGTAATCCGGGCAGGGTCGAACGATGGCTACTTCTTCGGCAACCTGGATCGCTGTGGCTGGTATTCGCCGACGAAAGGATCGTTCCAGTATCACCACGCTGAACGCGCCCTAAAGGTCAACGATAAGGTCGTCTGGCACGAAGGCAACCTGACGCCGCTCGATCGCAACCTCGGCGGCCAGGTCAACGGCACCGTGACGTTGTACGGTCCCGGCGAGTACGGCTCTCAGCTCGTCCTGAACGCGAACGGATATGCGCCGCGCATTCAGGCGAAGGCGTCGACGCAAGAGTGGATGGTCACGAACGGCGCGAACTCGGCCGCAAACCTCGTCGTTTCGGATAACGGCGTGGTGAACTTCCCGCGTGCGCGCCCGCAATGGGCGGGCGGTCTGACACCGTACGACACGGGCAATTTCGACCCGAACGCGAAGGTGAACAAGGCCGGCGACACCATGACCGGCGACATTCGCGTGAAGCAGCCGAACAACACTGACGCGCGCGGGCTCGTGCTCGCGCGGGCGGACAGCACTGCGCAGGCGTGGATTCACGGCACGGCCAACGGCAACTACTCGGCGTGGGCAACCATGAATCCGGACGGCTCGTGGAAGTCGAACCCGATCACTGTCTACAACGACGACAACCGCGTCCAGTTCAACAGCGATATCCACGTCACGGCGCTCTCGCGCTTCTATAACCGCCCCACGCTGAACCGCGACGGTTGGCAAGCTGACATCGCCATGCGGAACAACCGGCCCGGCTACGACTCGTGGTCGTACCTTCGCGCCCGTGACGGCGGGGGCGTCGAAATCATCAACAGTGCGTACAACGCGGTCACGTGGTCTGTTGACGATTGGGGAAACACGTACATGCGTGGTCAGCAGATGCTCACAACGAACGGGAATCTGAACCTGACGTGGCGGGGCCGCTGGCTGAGTGACGAGATTGAGGCCATTTGGGGAAGCATCAACGCCCGAGCTGGCGCGGGCGCGCGCGTGCAGTGGGATTCCGGCGTGAACAATTTCGGCACCGTCGATCGACTCGGCGGCGCACTGCCCGCGCCGTGGGTTGTGTGCGGTTTGAGCGGCCCCGGCAACGGCACGGCCAACGCGATCGTGGTCTACGGCGTATTACTGAGAAACCAATGACGAACAACTTCATGCTCCACGTCGAGCAAGCGGCTTTCATTCTGTCGAAGAAATTCCCGCAGCTCGTCCGCTGCAAGGACTACTGGGTCGCGCATCCGGTCGACGAACAGACGTACGAACAGACCAAGACGGCATGGGTTCCGATCTGGACGCCGACCGACATTGCGCCACCGACGCCAACGGATCTGTTGCGCTGGTGGCCCGAGTTCCAGGAAGAGTTCGAACTGGCCGATGCAACCGCGAGCGTGCGCCGCCGGCGCGACGAGCTGCTCGCCCAGGTCGACCCGCTCGTCGAACGGGCGGCCGACGCCGGCCAGGCCGAGCTGGAGACCGCTCTTCGACGCTACCGCGCCGAGCTGCGCAATGTCCCGCAGCAGGCAGGATTCCCGCTGAACGTTGTGTGGCCGCAGTCACCCACACAAACGAATTGACACACACCAACAGGAGTTAGAAATGGCAATCAAGAAAAACGTTGTTCTCGCATCGACCGGCGCAACGGCCGGCTTCCACGTTATCGGCAACGTCTCGATCGACGTGTTGAGCGGCACCACGCTCGCATCGATCAACAGCTACGTGTCGGAGGAAACGCACAAGGCAGGCAAGCAAGCGCTGCAGCTCTCGGCGAGCATTGCCGTTGAAGGCGTACCGGAAGAGAACGAAGGTGCTGTGACGTACATTCATCGTCGCCTGATCGAAGCGAAACCGGCAGACGATAAACCGGTCGCCGGTCAACCGATGCTGTACAACGCGCTCGACCGCTACATGCTGGCCGGCGGTGTGATCGTCGCCTAAGCAACACCGAGGCGACATAGGAAGGAAAGGACGCGGCGACGTGCGCGATGGTGGAACATCGTACACGCCCCGCACCCGCAGAGCAGACCTGCAGGATTGGCCAGGGCCGCGACACCTCTCGAGAGGCGCCGGCATCCTAGCACAGGCAGGAATCACCCCATGCAGGACATCCGTTGCGGAAGCTGTAACCGCAAGCTTGGCGCCGGCGAGTACGTCCGGCTCAACATCAAATGCCCGCGTTGCGGCGCGATGAATATTCTGAGGGCCGCGAGCCCCCTACCCGCAGGCCACCGAGCCTCCGATACGAGGGAATCGCCCCATGCAACACACCATCTCCGCTGATCTGATCAACCGCGTGCACCAGGCCGACGCGCTGAACGTTCTGCGTGCGCTGCCCGATGGCTGCGTCGACCTGACGTTCACCGATCCGCCCTATTCGTCGGGCGGCATGACGATCGCGTCGCGTAGCCAGGCGCCGTCGACCAAGTACATCCAAACCGACACAAAGGTCGCCTATCCTGAATTCCAGCACGACAACAAGGATCAACGGTCGTGGACGTTCTGGTGCATGACCTGGCTTGCCGAGGTCTACCGCGTCAGCCGCAACGAAGCGCACTTGGCTTGCTTCGTCGACTGGCGCCAGTTGCCAAGCCTCACCGATGCGATCCAGGCCGCCGGCTTCACCTGGCGCGGCGTCGCCGTGTGGGACAAGACGAGCGGCCGCACGCGTCCGCGTATGGGCGGCATCGCACAGCAGACGGAATTCCTGGTCTGGGCGACGAAGGGCGCTGTGCGGCGCACCGACGTGTCTCTCCCTGGAGTGTTCACCGAACGCCTCCCGCTTCCGAAACGCCACATGACCGAGAAGCCGGCGCAGCTCGCGCGCGACGTCGTGCGCCTGGCACCGGCCGGTGGCGTCGTCCTGGACCCGTTCGCCGGGTCCGGCACGTTCCTCGCCGCAGCGAAGGGCGCCGGCCTGAACTGGATTGGTTGTGAGCTCGAACCGAGCTACCACCAGGTCGCGACGGCGCGCCTCGCCGAGCTGGACGCGCTGCCCGTCGCAGCATAGCAACGGCCCGCAGCGACTTCGGTTGTAGCCGGACGCTGTACAACCTCCCGCGCGTGATCTGCGCGCGCGTGGAAGGCAATCTTTCGGAAGGCTCACTTCCGGGAGATTGCATGCCTTCTGATTACCACCACGGCGTACGCGTCATTGAAATCAATGGCGGTACGCGCCCCATCCGCACGGTCAGCACGGCCGTGATTGGCCTGGTCAGCACCGGCGACGATGCCGATGCGACCACCTTCCCCGAAAACCGGCCCGTCCTCATCACGGACGTAAAGGCCGCGATTGGCAAGGCCGGCACGAAGGGCACGCTCGCGCGTTCGCTCGATGCGATCGCCGCGCAGACCTCCCCGCTGATCGTCGCCGTGCGCGTACCAACTGGCAAGGATGCGGACGCAACGACCAGCAACGTGATCGGCACGACCACCGCGGACGGCCAGTACACCGGCCTGAAAGCGCTGCTCGCCGCGAAGAGCCGACTTGGCGTCAAGCCACGTGTGCTCGGCTGCCCTGGTCTGGACACACTGCCCGTCGCGGCCGAGCTCGCAACAGTCGCGCAGCAGCTGCGCGGCTTCGGCTACGTCAGCGCGTTCGGCGCGAAGACCAAGGAAGAGGCGGTCGCCTACCGCGCGAACTTCGGTCAGCGCGAGCTGATGACGATCTGGCCGGACTTCGTGAACTGGAACACGACCACCAACGCCGAGGACATCACCTGGGCAACGGCGCGCGCGCTCGGCATGCGCGCGAAGATCGACGAGCAAACCGGCTGGCACAAGACGATCTCGAACGTTGTCGTGAACGGCGTAACAGGTATCAGCCGCGACGTGTTCTGGGACCTGCAAGACCCGAACACCGACGCCGGCTACCTGAACAGCCACGAGGTCACCACGCTCGTGAACTCGGATGGTTACCGTCTATGGGGTTCGCGCACGTGCTCCGAGGACAAGCTGTGGGCGTTCGAAAACTACGTGCGCACCGCGCAGGTGATCGCCGACACGATGGCCGAGGCGCACATGTGGGCGGTCGACCAGCCCATGAGCCGCACGCTGATCAAGGACATCGTAGACGGCGTCAACGCGAAGTTCCGCGCGTGGAAGACGGCCGGCTACCTGATCGACGGCGAGTGCTGGTTTGATCCGGCCGCGAACGAGAAGGATTCGCTGAAAGCCGGCCAGGGCTTCCTCGACTACGACTTCTGCCCGACCCCGCCGCTCGAGGACCTGACGTTCCGCCAGCGCATCACGGACCGCTATCTGCTCAAGTTTGCGGAAAGCATCGCCGTCTGACGGCTCGCCACTCACCATAGGAAAACACAATGGCTCTGCCATCCAAACTCAAGAATTTCAACGTGTTCGAGGACGGCGTCTCGTTCGTCGGCGAAGTGCCTGAAGTCCAGTTGCCGAAGCTCACGCGCAAGATGGAGGCGTATCGCGGCGGCGGCATGAACGGCGAAGTCGATATCGACCTTGGCATGGAAAAGCTCGAGCTGGGCCTCACGATGGGCGGCTTCATGAAGGAGATGTTCAAGACCTGGGGCACATCGAAGGTCGACGGCGTCACAGTGCGTTTTGCCGGCTCCTATCAGCGTGACGACACCGAAGAAGTCGACGCGGTCGAGGTGTACGTACGCGGCCGCTACAAGGAAATCGACCCCGGCAAGGCCAAGGCCGGCGACAACGCCGACCAGACCGGCACGATGTCGCTGTCGTATTACCGCCTCGTGTCCAACGGCGAAACGCTGATCGAGATCGACTTCCCGAACTTCATCGAAATGGTCGGCGGCGTCGATCGTCTGGCCCAGCAGCGCCGCGCGCTCGGCCTGTAACCCCTATCCCACTACCCATTCAGGAAACGCACCATGCAATCGAAGAAATCCGCCGTCATCACGCTCGACACGCCGATCAAGCGCGGCGAGCAAGAAATCGCCACCATCACGCTGACCAAGCCGCATTCCGGCGCGCTGCGCGGCGTTGCCCTAACCGACCTGTTGCAGCTCGACGTAATCGCACTGTCGAAGGTGCTGCCGCGCATCAGCAATCCGACGCTGACCGACCAGGACGTGCAGCGCATGGACCCGGCCGACCTGCTGCAGCTCGGTACGGAGGTGGCCGGTTTTTTGCTGCCGAATTCGTCGAAGGTGGACGTCTCCCTCGAGGCGTCGACGACCTAATGGCCGATATCGCGCTCGTGTTCCACTGGTCGCCCGACGTAATGGACGCCATGCCGCTGCCGGAGCTGATGGCCTGGCGCGAGCGCGCACGTGAACGCCACGATCAAGGTGATGCATGAGCGACCGTTCCCTGCGCCTCGAGGTGGTTCTCAAGGCGCTCGACCAGGCAAGCCGGCCGATTCGCGAGATCGCCGGCCGCAATCGTACGCTCGCGAAGGATCTGCGTGACACCCGCGCGCGCCTCAAGGAACTCAACGATACGCAGCGGCGAATCGGCGAATTCCGCGAGATGCGCACGGGGCTCGCCAACACCTCGACCAAACTCGCCGACACGCAGAAGAAGGTCAAGGAACTCGCGAAGTCGTTGCACGCCGTCGGGCCTCCGTCGCAGCAGATGATTGGCGAGCTGGCGAAGGCGCGGCAGGCGTCATCGAAGCTAGGCACCGCGTTCAAGAAACAATCCGCCAGTCTCGACGAGCTGCGCAATCGGCTCAGTCGCGCCGGCGTCGACACGGGCAAACTTTCCCAGCACGAGCGCACGCTGCGCACCGACATCGCCGCAACGACCGGCGCGATCGACGCCCAATCGCGGCGGCTCGATGCACTGAACACCCGTCAGAAGCGCATCGCGGACACGCGCGCCAAGATGGGCGCTGCACGCGCGGCCGCCGCCGAAATGGCGATCGGCGGGTATGCCGCGCGTGCGACCGGCTCGCACATCCTCAACGATCTGCGCGAACCGATGACCGAGGCGAAGAAGGTCCAGAACGAGCGCGGCCGTATCCAGGCGCTCGGCCTGGGCGATCACGCGACGCAGGACGCCGAGCGTTACGTACGCTCGATGAAATCGCCCGGCGTGGCGATCGCCGAAAACATGACGCTGATGCGCGACGCGATGTCGATCTTCGCGGACGAACACCACGCGCAAATGATCATGCCGACCCTCACAAAAATGAAGTTCGCGAACGAAGCAATGTTCGGAGGCGCCGACGGCCACGAGAATGAAGAGAAGTTCATGAACATGCTCAAGGTGATCGAACTGCGCGGCGGCATGAAAGACGATGCGACCGCAAAACAAGAAGCGAACATGGTGCAGAAGGTGCTGTCTGCGACTGGCGGCCGGGTCGGCGGCGACGAGTGGCGCAACTTCATCCAAACCGGTGGCGTCGCGGCAAAGCAGATGCGCCAGGACGCGTTCTACTACCAGATGGAGCCACTCATTCAGGAGATGGGCGGGCACCAGGTCGGCACGGGCCTTATGTCCGCGTACAGCAACGCATACCAAGGAAAAACCACGAAGCGTGCCGCGAACCAGATGATCGAGCTCGGCCTGCTCGACAGGAAAAAGGTCGTCGACACCAAGATCGGTACGATCAAGGAGATCAAACCGGGTGCGCTGACCGGCGGCGACATGTTCAAAGCATCGCCGCTCGAGTGGCTCGAGAAAGTGCTGTTGCCGAAGCTCGCCGCGAAAGGGATCACCGACCCCGACCGTGTGAAGGACATGATCTCAACGATCTTCACGAACCGAACTGCGGCCAACCTGTTCTCGACGATGTACATGCAGCGCCAGCAGATCCACAAGAGCGAGAAGCTCAACGCCGGCGCCTACGGCATCGACGAGCTGCACAAACTCGCACTGGAGCAAACCGAGGGAAAGGAGCGCATCGCGCTTGCGAACGCGGGAAACCTGCGAACCGTGATCGGCGAGCAGGTGCTGCCTGTCTACAACAAGGCGCTCGAGCTGACGGCGAACGTCCTGGAGCGGATCCTCGGCTTCGCGAAGGAGTATCCGAATTTCACACGCGCCGTCACGATCGGCGCAGCCGGCCTCGGCGTGTTGCTCGCGGTCCTGGGCACCCTAACGATCGCGCTGGCTGGCATCCTCGGGCCGCTCGCGATCGCGCGCTTCAGTATGTCGATGCTCGGTATCCGGGGCGGCGCCCTCACGAGCGCGATCGGCGACAGCATCGGTGCGCTGCGCCGTCTGCCCGGTGCGGCGTCTGGCGCTGCGTCCGGTGTCGCCACTGCGGGCAAGGGTGTGCAGTCCACCGCGACGCGCATCCGCAAGGCGCTGTCGACCGCTTGGACCGCGTCGTCGCCTCGAGCTGCCGCGTCGTCGCTGCGCACCTACGTCGCGTCGCTCGGCCAGCGCGTGCCGGCCGCGTGCCAGGCCGCCAAAGCGGCCGTCATGCAATGGGGCGGGTCAGCCGCAACCGCCATGAAAAACGGCGCCAGCGCCGCGCGCCAGTACACCGTCCAGGTGTGGCGCGCCGTCGCCGCGCAGGCGGCCGCATCGCGTACGGCCGTGGCTTCACGCTGGACGGCCGCTCGGCAGTACGTCGCACGACGCGGCGCGTCTGGGATGGCCGTCGACACGGCGCGCGGCGGCCTCAATCTCGTTAAGGGCGGCACGATGGGCGCGATCAACGGCGTGCGTGCTGCGCTCGGCGGGCTCGCGCAGACGCTGATGTTCGTCGGCCGCGTCGCACTCATGAGCCCGATCGGCCTGGTGATCGCCGCCATCGCGATCGCCGCGCTGCTGATCGTGAAGTATTGGGAGCCCATCAAGGCGTTTTTCTCGGGCTTTTGGCAGGGGCTGACCGAGGGCCTGAAGCCGCTCGCGCCGATCTTCAGCCGCGTGTTCGGGGTGCTCGGCGCCGCGTTCGAACCGCTCAAACCCGTTTTCGATTGGCTCATCGATGCCGTCAAGGGCGCGTGGAACTGGATCAAGCGACTACTGGGGCCGGTCGATTCCAGCAAGAAAAGCCTCGACGAGGCGAAGAACGCCGGCAAGGGGTTCGGCGCGTGGCTCGCAGAAATCATTGTGGTCGCGGCAGATGCTGCGGCGCGTTTCGTCGAATTCGGCGCGAACCTGATGTCGGGCCTCGTGAACGGGATCAAGAACGGCCTGGGCGAGGTGAAGACCACGATCCAGTCCGCCGGCGAAAGTGTGGTCACCTGGTTCAAGGAAAAGCTCGGCATCCATTCGCCGAGCCGCGTGTTTGCCGCGCTCGGCGGCTTCACGATGGCCGGCCTCGACCAGGGCCTGCGCGAGGGGCAGGACGGGCCGCTGTCGACCGTGCTCGAGGTCGGCAAGCGCATCGTCGCCGCCGGCGCCGGCATCGGCATCACGGGCGCCGCGATCGCCGGCGGTGCACCGCTCACCGTCGACAATCGGCCACCGCTCACGGTCGCGTCGTCCGCAGCGCGCGCGCCGGTCGCGCCGGCGCCGATCACGATCAACCTATACGCGTCGCCAGGCATGGATGTGCAGGCGCTCGCGCAAGAGGTTCGCCAGGTGTTGCGTCAGGAACAGGCCGCGCAGGCCGCCCGCGCGCGTTCGCGTCTGCGCGACCGGGATTAAAGGAGAAGCTCTCATGATGATGGCGCTCGGGCTGTTCGTGTTCAGCCTGTCGACACTGCCCTACCAGGAGCTGAAGCGCCGGCGTGCCTGGCGCTACGCCAGCAACAACCGTGTCGGTAAAAAGCCGGCGCGGCAGTACGTCGGCGAAGAAGACGAAACCATCAGCCTGTCCGGCGTGCTGCTGCCCGAGCTGACGGGCGGCGACCTGTCCCTCGCTGTCATCGAGGCGATGGCCGACCAGCACACCGCCTGGCCGCTGATCGAGGGCACCGGCCACATTTACGGCATGTTCACGATCGACAACATCGACACAACGCGCACGCTGTTTTTCCGCGACGGCACCGCGCGGCGCATCGAGTTCACCATTGCGCTGACGCGTAACGACGATCTCGACATGCTCGGCATCGTGACCGACGCCATCAAGGGGGCGATCTCGCTATGAACCTCGCCGACATTCCCGGCGTCGACCTGGTGCAGAAGGTCGTCCTGGCCGACGATCGTGTACCGCGCGCGATCTATTCGATCACGCTGAACGGCAAGAACATCACGAAGAAATTTGACGGCCGACTGATCTCGATGACGCTGCAGGACAACCGCGGCTTCGAAGCAGACCAGCTCGACATCAGCCTCGACGACTCGGACGGCGCCCTGGAAATCCCGAGTCGCGGCGTCACGCTGAAGCTGTCGTTCGGCTGGGCTGGAGCTGCGAACGGCCTGGTCGACAAGGGCGAATTCATGGTCGACGAGGTCCGGCACACCGGCACGCCCGACGTGCTGACCATCCGCGCGCGAAGTGTCGACCTGCGCGCGGGCCTGTCGATCAAGAAGGAGCGCTCCTGGCACCGGCAGACTGTCGGCGCGATCGTGCGCGCGATCGCCAGCCAGAACAAGGTCGAGGCACGCATCAGCAAGGCGCTCGACGCGCAGCTCGTCGACCACATCGACCAGACTGCAGAGTCGGACGCCAATCTGCTGTCGCGCCTGGCGAAGACGTTCGACGCGATCGCGACCGTGAAAAACGGGCTGCTGCTCTTCATCAAGGCCGGCGAGGCGACCACGGCGAGCGGCAAGCCGCTGCCGGCCGTCACGATCACGCGCGACGTCGGCGATCGCCACGAGTTCGGCGTCGCCGATCGGGACACGTATTCCGGCGTGCAGGCGTTCTACCTGAACACGCGTACCGCGAAGAAGCAGTCGACCACCGTGAAGCGGCGCCGGCGTCGCACGACAGCGAAGAAGAAGAAGCCGATCGACAAGAGCGGCGACGTGCTGTTCGGCACGGCCGAGAACGTGAAGACGTTGCGACACACGTACGCGAACAAGGGGAACGCGACGCGGGCGGCGAAGGCAGAGTGGGAGAAGTTACAGCGCGGCGTCGCAGAGTTCAGCATTGTGCTGGCGCTCGGCCGCCCCGAGCTGATGACCGAATTACCTGTAACCGTGCGCGGTTACAAACGTGTCATCGATGATTGCAACTGGATCATTGCGCGCGTTACACATTCGATCGACGGTAACGGCGGATTTACATCGGACCTCGATCTAGAGGTCAAGGCGACCGAGGTGCCGGAGATCGACACCTCGGGGGATGCGTGACGTTACGTCAGTAGCAGGCTGCGGATGTTCGACAGGCTCAACATCGCGCTCGTGACCTGCGCCAGCAGCGCCGCTCGCTCACTGGCCGACAAGTCGCGCACTGCGCGCGCCTCACGGTTCCCGGCTACAGTGGAGCCGGCGCGCCCACATTGCGCGGCTAGCGTGGCTTCGGTGCAGCGTCGGATTACCCCGTCCTCGGCTGTATCAATTTGGAAATGCGGGTCTTGCGGCTTGTAACTCACAACGGCTTCCTCTTCGGATATTTTGAGAGGCGCTACGACGTGAAACGGCATTCACGCGTGCTGTAACGCTGCCCCATTCTCGTGCTTTTTTCAGACAATTGGAATGTAGGAGAAAGCCCCATGAAAGTTAGGAAAACGCCTAACTTTCGCTGGCTCTCTCCCGAACACCCGTCCCCAGCCACTGCGAAGGGCGCATTACGGCCAATAACAACTATCGCTTGAATCATGGTTTCCCGGACGACTCCCCCTCGGCTCAACTGGAATCTGCTGCGCGCATACAGCGAGATCTCGCGCTATCGCAGCATCTCGGAGGCAGCGCAAGCGATGGGAGTACAGCGGCCAACGGTCAGCGAAAAGGTGTCCGAGCTCGAGCGCGTCCTCGGCCGCCCACTGATGGAGCGTCGGTCAGGCAGTGATGGGTTTCGGCTCACGGAATTCGGCGCGCAGCTCCGCGCCGTCGTGGCCCACTTCGATCGTGAACTCGTTGCGTTGTGCGAACTGCCCGGCGGGCCATCGACCGACATGACGACGATCGACGTGTTGGGCGAAGTCGAAACCGCGATGGCGGCGCTCGAGCGCGCCGCAGAGACTCTTCGTCAGTCCTGACCTTTTCCGGCGCTTTTCTTCGATGCGCGTTCGCGCTTCACACGTTCCGCGTCGCCCTGCGCATCTCGCAGCACCTCGAGCGCCGCAGCATCCAATTTCGCGGCACGGTTTTCGGCAAGACGCGGAAGCCGCTTCGCCGGCGCGCCCGAGATCGTCATCGTCCCCGCGAGCAAGAAGCCGTTGACCGACGCCTGTACGGCCGTGCGGCCGACGTCGTTCAACTGGCGAAACCCCTCGAGCAGCTCGGCCTCATCGTCAGGCACGCCGGGCCCCTGCGCACGCTCGCCCGTGATGACGTACAGCACGTCGACCCCGACCTTCGAAAGCGCGGCCAGGTAGTTCGCATCGGGCGATCGCGCGTCCGATTCGTAATTGAGCTGGGCCTGCTTACCGAGCCCGCCCAGTGCAGCGAACTCTGCCTGGCTCAGACCGATACGCATGCGCTCCTCCTTCAGACGGTTTCCTATTGAAATGTCAGACATCTTGCGGTTTCGTTTTGATTACCTTACACTTCACCTATCCCTAGTGAAGCACTATCGAAATTGAGTATACCCGCCATGACTACCCACAAAGGCCCGCGGCGTGCGCCGCCGGGCGTCATGTCCAGCAAGACCGTTTCGCTTCGCCTCCTTCCCGCAGAGCGGGCCCAGCTAGAGCAGCTCGGCCACCAAGAACGGCGCTCCCTGTCGAGCCTCGCACGCCTCATCTATCTCGAAGGGCTCCCCCGCTATCTCGCCAGGATGTCCTCGATTGAGGACACCACGGGCAATGTTTCCGCAAGCTGAACCCGAGGTGACCACCATGTATCCGGATCCAAAACGTGTCCGCGACAACCGCCTGATGGTGCGGTTCGACGACTACGAATACGCCCTCATTACCGCGCTCGCCAACTACCAAGGCGCATGCGCTGCAACGCTGATTCGCGAAATGGTTATGCGCGAAGCCGCCGAAGCTCTGATGCCAGCGTGCAATGTAGCCCACGAGCACGGCTGAAACCAGCAGCCCAAGAGCAGCCGATCCAATGCCCGAACTCGAACTCACATTCACCGAGCAAGAAGCCGAACTACTCGAGCGCGTGCGACTGCAGGAAGGTCTTGCGACGATCCAGCAGGCGGCCGAATGGCTCGTGAAGCGACGACTGCGCAACGGTGCGCGTCGCCTCACCGGACGAAACCGGGCTCTTTACGCCGTAACCACCAGCCGTAACTAACGCGGCAGTCTCCGACAGGAAGTCACGATGAAACTGAAGTGTCACCACTGCGGCAGCCGCGCCGTCATTCGAACCAGCCGCACGCTTTCGTCCCTCGTCCGCGAGGCGTACTGCCAGTGCACCAATGTCGAATGCGCGACGACTTACAAGATCCACGTCGCCACCGTCCACACGATCGCCCCGAGCCTCAACCCGAATCCGCATGTGTACGTGCCGATCGGCAAGGTTGATCGGCTCCCGACCGATTCGCGTCAGCTCCCGCTGCTCGACGCCTAAGCCCTAACCCGCCTTTTTGCTGAACACCCATCGCGCCCGCTCTGCGGGCGTGAGGGACTCCTTTTGCCTGAAATTTCTTGGAGGCCGTATGCAAACGCTGATCCCCGCACCGATCGCCGCACTCGCCCAATCGCTGTCCTACGACGAGCGTGTCGCCTACCTCACGAAGATCTCCGCAGCCGACGTGCGCGCCGACGTGTTCGTCGCATCCGCCCGTGCTTTGGGCTTCGTCGTGTCGTGGGACCTCTCGCGCGGCACGCCGGTGCTCGCCTGGATGCACTGAAGCGATGCGCGCTCCCTTCACTGACACCGAACTTCGCGAAGCCTGGAAAGAGCTCTGCGTGGCCGGCAACCCAGACACGGCTCGCCCTTGTGTGCGGTTCGTCGTCGAGTGTGCCGCGCGCGCATTGAGAGAACGCAAACAGGTCCGACCGTGCCCGCGCCCCACTTTCGACGCGAAGCGCTGCGCCGCGAACGACTTCGACTGACCCATCCGCGCCGACCGCCGGCGCACCCACCTGGAACCACACCATGAAGCCCTACGTTTTCGGCATCGGCGTGCTGCTGATGCTCTCCTTCTCCCTCACTGGCGCGTACTGCCTGGCCGCCGACGTGCTGCGTCTGTTCGATGTTCGAAACGCCCGCGTCATCGCTTTCACGATCGGCGCCGTCGTCATGATCGTCCTGGTCGCGGCTCTGGCTTGGTCCGTTCCGCCGCGTGGGTGATCTGATGAAAAAGACCTTCACCCTCGAAATCGACACTGACAGCCTGCCCCACGTGTCCGACGAGTATCTCGCCGCGCATTGGTATCGCGCACAGTTTTTGTCTGTCGAGCATGGCGACCGCGACGCGGGAGAAGTGGTCCGCGCCGTTGGTGTCGAAATCATCCGGCGCTGGATGCGCAGCCAGCCGATCCCGATGTTCAACATCCAGTCAGGCGACCACCTGCTCACGCAGATTCGCCGCTTCGCCCGCTGGAATGGCACCGAGTGGGTTGCAGCTCCTGCGGTCGACGAGTCGCACGTGATCGTTGACGATCAATCGGCCCGGAGGGACGTATGACACACGAACCCACCATCCGCTACGAGCTGCTGACGTCGGCCGGCCTGCGCACGGTTACCGGCGAACACGTCGTCGTCCAGAACAGCGCCGATGCCACGTTCGGCATCCATGCCGAACCTCACGTGCGCGACGGCCACCCCGAAAAGTGGGTCGTCACCCACCTGATTTCGGGCATGCGGATCGGCCACGGCCCGACGCGCACCGCAGCGGTCGCGAGCGCGACGGCAAACGTCGATCGCAACCGCCGCCGGCTACGCGAAATCCTCGAGCAGGCGACAGCCTCGCGTTACCAACTGCAGCACGCCGTTCAGCGCCTGCAGCAGAACCATCACGACATCCTCGGAGGCGCCGCAGCATGACGCACACGAACACCCCTCACGACGCCGCGCTCGCGGCCGCCATCGCGGCGACCGCAGACTGCCTGAACTTCAACAACGCCCCCGGTAGCCTTGATCGGTACATGACGATCGGCCTGTTCGTTGCTGCTCTCAGCGACCGTCTGATGCTCGCCTTCCCGCAGTCGGCGAACGCGCTCAAAGCCGTCGTGTTCTGCCCGCCGACCAGCCGCAACCCCACCGAAACACCCCTGCAGCAAACTGAGCAACAGCAATAACAATGGCTACGATCGACGAACTGAAGCAACGCATCGACCTGCACGACCTCGCCGACCGCCTCGGCATGAAGCGCGGTCGCGGCGGCGACAAGGCGCTCTACCACTCGCCGCAGCACGAGGACAAGAGCCCGTCCCTGTCGATCTTCATGAACCACCCGAAGCACGGCACCGGCTGGCGCGACCACAGCGCCGACGTCGGCGGTTCGTGCATCGACCTGGTCATTCACGCACGCGGCGGCAGCGTTGCGGACGCCGTGCGCTACCTACACGACGCCTACGGCATCCCGCTCGATCGGCCGGCGCCGGCCGAGCGCCGCGAGAAATCGACCGTCGAATACATCGCCGATCGGTGCTTTGCCGAACGCGACCAGGTGCGCGATTACCTCAGCGGTCGTTGCATTTCCGCCGCCGCGATCGACGCGGCGATCGCCGCGCGCGCGCTCGGCTTCAACACCTGGACCAGCACCAAGGTCGCCGCCGGCGAAGTCGGCCACGCCGGCCCGGCCGCCGCGTTCATCGTCCGCGCACCAGGCGACGCTCGCGTCGTCGCCGTCGACATGCGCTACGTCGACCCGACGCTCAACGGCGGCGTCAAGACGCAGACACAGGGCGATAAGGCCGGCTACGGCTGGACCGCCGACCCTCGCCGGCTCGACAAGGCAAAGCGCGTGTTCATCGTGGAAAGCGCGATCAACGCGCTGTCGATCGACACCTGTGCGATGCCCGGCGCCGCAGCCCTCGCCCTGCGCGGCCTGGCGAATGTCGACGACATCGACTTCGCGTTCCTGCGCGGGAAACAGGTCTTCGTATGCCTGGACAACGACGAACCGTTCGCAGACGGCCACCCGCGCGCCGGCCATCGTCCCGGCCCGGAAGCCGCGTGGAAGCTCTACGAGCGGCTCACGGCGCTCAACATCAGCGCGGTGCTCGTCGACCAGGCCGGCTGGCTGGCCGACCTCGCGGACGGCGAGAAGACGCACAAGCCAATCAACGACGTGAACGACTACCTGCAACTGCGCGGCCCGACCGAGCTGTCGCGCGCGCTCGAGCAGCTCGAGCCCTGGCTCATTGCCGGCCTCGCCGGCGACGCCACGCGTCGCGGCCGGCCGCGCATCTTCCTGCCCTCGCACGACTTCGCGCAGTACTGGCGCTTCCGCGTCCGGCCGGACTTCACCAGCTACATCACGAAGATGGACCGTAACGAGGAATCGGGCGTCGAAACGCCGGTCGTAACGGATCTGTGCGGCTTCCGCATTGCCGGCATCAGCCGCGTGTCGGTCGCGAGCGCGACGTCGACGATGACGGGCGACGCCGACCAGGCGCCCACCGTCTACTTCGCCGTGTCGGTTCAGGCGCCGCGCCACGGCGCGCAGCTCGTGCGTCGCGTCATGCTCGACGACCAGCTGCACAACGTCGACCAGTGGGGCAAGTTCGGCCCGATCTGGGCGCCGGCGCCGTTCAAGCGCATGGTGAACATCCTGGAGCGCGGCGCCGACCTCGGCGCGCGCCAGGCGGCGAACTTCGTCGGGCTCGCCTGGCGCGACGGCCGCCTGATCGTCAACGAAGGCCCGGATTGCTACTTCACCGAAGCCGACAAACAGTGCCCGTATCACAACCTGACCTTCCCAACCGGCCCGGCCAGCGACGCGCGGCGCGTCATCGCCGCGTACCAGGCGACGTTCAAGCAGAACGCCGCGACGATCCCGCTCGTATGGGCGCTCGGTGGCCACCTGAAGGCGCTGCTCGGGTTCTGGCCGCACATCACCATCCAGGCGAACAAGGGTGCCGGCAAATCGACGCTCATCAAGCGCCTCGAGCGCTCGCTCGCGTTCACGATGTTTTCCGGGCAGTCCCTGCAGACCGAGTTCCGCCTGCTGACCAGCATCAGCCACACAAGCCACCCGGTCGGATGGGAAGAGCTGTCCGCGCGCCGGCAGGACGTGATCGACAAGGCCGTCGGCCTGCTGCAGGAGAACTACCAGTACACCGTGACGCGTCGCGGCACCGACATGACGGAATACCTGTTGTGCGCGCCCGTGATGCTGGCCGGCGAAGACGTGCCCGTGCGCAGCCTGCTCGGCAAGCTCGTGCGCACAACGCTGACCGGCAAGCGCGGCCCGCTGATGCCCGACGACCTGCCGCGCTTCCCGGTTCGCCAGTGGCTCGAATTCCTCGCCGGCCTGGACAAGCGCGCCGTGGCCGACCAGTACACGACGCTGCGTGACAAGGCCCTGGCCAACTGCCGCGCGAGCGGCGAGGACGACGGCGCGAAGCGGATGGCCGGCAACTACGCGGCCGTCGCGCTCGCCTGGCGCTACCTGTGCGAGTTCGCCGGCATGGACCCGAGCGAAGGGGACTTCCCGCGCGACCTGCTCACCGAAATGAACGGCCACATCGCCGAGACAAGCGCCGATCGCGAGCCGTGGGTCTGGATCATGGAAACCGTGCTGTCGGAGATCGACGGCGGCAACTACAAGCACCCGTTCACGTTCGATACCGTCGACGGCGAGTTCTGCCTGCTGCTGCGCACCGGGCATGTGATGGACCACATCGCCCACACGAGCTCGCTGCGCGACAAATGGAACGGCCTGCCCGTGAAATCCGATCGTGTGTTCAAGGCGCAGCTCAAGCACGCCGGCGTCGTGGTCGGCGAAAAAGAACTCGAGCGCCGCATCTACACCCGCCGCGTGCCGTATCTGACGCCGGTGTCGCTCGAGCGCCTGGCCGCGTTCGGCCTGCACGTGTCCATCCGTGAAGACCTGGCGTCGGACGCGACCGAGCAGCGAGGCCGTGCGTGACGCCCTCTCAGCCGATGCGGCCGCCGTGCGGCCGTACCCCTTCCCTCATTCTTTCTGGCCGCGTAGCGGCCCTGTATTCGGGTTTCCGGTGCGTGCGTCGATGCGCGCAGCAATCGGCGCACGCGAATGCCCGGCCGTCGCTCTTTCCGCTGCCCCCCGTACCCCCCGCAAGTCGAAACGGCCGGGCAACAGCGCCCGCCTTGAAGAAGGGGGGCCGTGCGAGCCGGTTTTTCCACAGGGGCCGGACAGGCAGCGCACGCGAATCGTGGTTTTCGGGTGTCTCCGCTCGTAAGTCTTTGATTGTTGAGAAGAGTGCCGCCATGAGTCGCATGCAATTCGCCACGAGTCGGGCCGTTTTCGCCACTAGTCCGATTTTTGTACCGGCCGCCGTCGCCCCTTTATCTCCTCTCTCTAATTCATTGAAAAAGAAGAAGAAAGAATACGGAGAAGAGCAGGAAATCAGCCCCAAAGCCGTGCCACGAGTCGGCCGTGTTTTGCCACGAGTCGCGGGCGCTGCCTATTTTTTAGGCCACGAGTCGGAAGGGGGTGCCACGTGTTTTTCGTGGTAAATGATGGCAAACGAATACCTTAAAAATCAGATGGTTACGTATGAATAACAGGGCATGCCACGAGTCCACGAGTTGTTTTGCCCCTCCCCCCGCCGCGTGGCGCTCTGGAGATAGCCCGATGAACACCGTCAACCTCGAACAAGCCGCCGCGCTGCTCGGCGCGCACCCTGAAACGGTGCGCCTGAAAGCGAAGGCCGGCGCGCTGCCTGGTCGGAAGGTCGGCAAGCGCTGGATGTTTTCGACGGTTGCCCTGCAGCGCTACCTCGCCGGAGAATGGATTCCGCGAGTTGTGCAGGGCGACCCGCAGGAGAAATTGGAATCATGTCGCTCTATAAACGCAGTAACAGTCCCAACTGGTATTACCGCCTCACCCCGCCTGGCGGTGGTCCGGTCGTACAGGGCAGCACTGGCACCAGCAACAAAGCCCAGGCGGAAGAGCTTCACGATCGGCTGAAGGTCGATCTGTGGAACCAGGCGCGGCTCGGCCACAAGCCGCGCTACACCTGGAACGACGCGGTCGTGCGCTACATCAGCGACCGCGAAGGGCTGGCGAGCCTGGAGACGTCGAAAACGCACCTACGCTGGCTCGACCAACACCTGTCTGGCGTAGCGCTGGCCGACATCGACCGCAACCGCATCGACGCGATCGCGCTCGCCAAGCGGAGGGAGCCGAAAGTGATCCGCACGAAGGGCGGGATCGTGACCACCGACCAGTGCGTCAGCGCCGGCACCGTGACGCGCGTGGTCGGCGTGTTGAAGGCGGTGCTGAACGCGGCCGTCGAGTGGGAATGGCTGGACCGCGTGCCGGTCACGAAGCGCGCGAAGGTCGTGCAGAAGCGGATCCGCTGGCTGACGCAGGCCCAGGCCGAACGGTTGATCGCCGAGCTACCGGATCACCTGGCCGAGATGGCGCGCTTCGCGCTGGAGACGGGGCTGCGCCGCTCGAACGTGACCGGGTTGCAGTGGTCGCAGGTCGACATCGTGCGGCGCGTTGCCTGGATCCACCCGGACCAGGCGAAGGCGAAGAAGGCGATCACGGTGCCGCTGTCCGATACGGCGATCGCGGTGCTGCTGCGCCAGCGCGCGAAGAAGCGCGCGCCCGAGTGCGTCGACAGCGTGTTCGTGTACCACGGCCGGCCGGTCTATCAGACCGTGACCGAAGCCTGGCGCAAGGCGTTGAAGCGTGCCGGCATCCGCGACTTCCGCTGGCACGATCTGCGTCACACCTGGGCGAGCTGGCACGTGCAGCGCGGCACGCCGTTGCAGGTGTTGAAGGAGCTGGGCGGATGGGAAACGCTGGAGATGGTGCAGCGTTACGCGCACCTGTCAGCCGACCACCTGACGCAGTGGGTGCAGTCGCACACGCAGGCCGCCGAGCTGCACGTCGCCGCCGGCTGACTGTAATTTCACTGAAGTGGGAGAAACCGATGAAGTAGCGAAACCGCTGGAAGGCTTATCAGACTTGGCGCGCCCGGCTGGGATCGAACCAGCAACCCCTGCCTTCGGAGGGCAGTACTCTATCCATTGAGCTACGGGCGCGTGAGACAGTGAAGCGACCCCAATATACAGGCCGCCCACAATTGGCAAGACGGCAAGGATACCCGGTTTCCCATGACGCGTCCACCTTGCCCGCCGAATCCCCGCCGGGGCCCGCTGCGTGCGGGTAAACACGCGCCATCGTGCCGCTCGCCGTGATGTAAACGTTCCGTCTATAATCGTCCGAGCTTCATTGGACTGCCATTTTGCCGTTGCACCGCGCTCACAATTCCTATTCATGGAGACGAGGCAAGCATGAGCGAAGCATCCCACGAATCTCCCGTCAAAACCCCCGGGCAGCTGATTGCCGTCATCATCGCGTCGTTCGCGATTCCGATCGTCCTGATCATCCTGCTCGCCAACTATGCGAACCATGCGCTCCGTTCCGGCGCCGGCACGGACGCACTATCCGACGAGCAGGTCGCCGCGCGTATCGCACCGCTCGCGCAAGTCGACGTGAAGGACGCCAACGCGCCCCGCACGTTCAAGACCGGCGAGGAAGTCTACAAGGCCGTCTGCGTGACCTGCCACGGCACGGGCGCCGCCGGCGCGCCGAAGTTCGGCAACAAGGACGACTGGGCGCCGCGCATCTCGCAAGGCTTCGACACGCTGCTGAAGACGGCCCTGTCCGGCAAGGGCGCGATGCCGCCGCGCGGCGGCACGAGCCCCGACGACGTCAGCGACTATGAAATCGCCCGCGCGATCGTCTACATGGCGAACAACGACGGTGCGAACTTCCCCGAACCGGCCGCACCGGCCGCCAACGCGGCACCCGCCGCCGGCGCAGCCGCATCGGGCGCCGATGCGTCGAACGCGCAGGCCGCCGCCGCGATGGCGGCGATCGCCGCGCTCCCGAAGCCCGGCGAACAGCCCGCCGCCGCACCGGCCAGCGCCGATGCGGCAACCGCCGGCAAGGCGCTGTACACGTCGACCTGCCAGGCCTGCCACGCGGCAGGCGTGCTCGGCGCGCCGAAGTTCGGCAGCAAGGACGACTGGGCGCCACGCCTGAAGGACTCGATGGACACGGTCTACAACTACGCGCTGCACGGCAAGGGCGCGATGCCGCCGAAGGGCGGGTCGACCGCGTCGGACGCCGACGTGAAGGCAGCCGTCGACTACATGGTCAACGCGTCGAAGTAACGCCGGCCGGCCAGTAAAAAGCCCCCGCGACGCACGCGCATCGCGGGGGTTTTGTTTTGCCGGAGCGCCGGGCCGTGTGCGCCCGACGGCGCCCGCCGCATCACTTCTGCAGCAACGCCTTCAGGCTCGCGAGCCGGTCCTTCGGCGACATCGGCGCTTCTTCCGGCGTCGGCGGCGGCGCTTCGTCGAGCCCCATCTCGGGGATGAAGCGCGACGGTTCGCACACGACCGTCTCGCGCGCCCGCTTGCGCTTCTTGCACCAGTTCAGGTGCAGGCTGCGCTGCGCGCGCGTGATCGCAACGTACATCAGCCGGCGCTCCTCCTCGATCCGCTCGTTGTCGATCGGGCCGTCGTCCTCGCTGCCGCCGCGGTGCGGCATGATGCCCTCCTCGACGCCGACGAGGAACACGTGCGGATACTCGAGCCCCTTCGATGCATGGACGGTCGACAGCCGCACGGCGTCCGGATCCTCGTCCTTGCCCTCGAGCATCGACATCAGCGCGACGGTCTGGATCAGGCCGAGCAGGTTCTTGCCCGTATCGGCGAGCCCGTCCGCGTTGTGGAAACCTTCCGCCTCGCCGTCGACGGCCGCCGTCTCGGGCTTCGTGCCCTTGCGCTTCAGCCATTCGAGGAATTCGAGCACGTTCTGCCACTTCGACTGCGCCTGCCGCTCGTCGAATGCGTCGTACAGGTAGGCCTCGTAGTGGATCGCTTCCATCATGTCGTCGAGCACGACGGTCGCGGGTTCCTTGTCCGCGCGGTCGGTCAGGCGCTGGATGAAGTCGCAGAACATCCGCAGCGGCTCGATCTGACGCGCGGACAGCCGCGCCTCGATCCCGCCCATGTACACGGCTTCGAACAGCGACACCTTGGCCTGGCCCGCGAACGAGCCGAGCGCTTCGAGCGTCGTGTTGCCGATCCCGCGGCGCGGCGTCGTGACCGCGCGGATGAACGCGGGATCGTCGTCGGCGTTCGCGATCAGCCGCAGGTACGCGCACAGGTCCTTGATCTCGGCCTTGTCGAAGAACGACTGGCCGCCCGACAGCACGTACGGGATCCGCTCGCGCCGCAGCACCTGCTCGAAGATCCGCGCCTGGAAGTTGCCGCGGTACAGGATCGCGTAGTCGCGGAACTGCGCGCGCCGCTCGAACTTGTGCGCGGACAGCCGGAACACGACCGATTCGGCCTCATGTTCCTCGTCGTTGCACGACGTGACGGTGATCGAATCGCCCATCCCGTGCTCGGACCACAGCTTCTTCTCGAACAGCTTCGGGTTGTTCGCGATCACGTTGTTGGCGGCGGTCAGGATCCGCACCGTCGACCGGTAGTTCTGCTCCAGCTTGACCAGGTGCAGCTTCGGGAAATCCTTGCCGAGCTGCGCGAGGTTCTCGAGCGTCGCGCCGCGCCAGCCGTAGATCGCCTGGTCGTCGTCGCCGACCGCCGTGAACGCGGCGCGCGGGCCCGCGAGCTGCTTCAGCAGCTCGTACTGGCACGCGTTGGTGTCCTGGTATTCGTCGATCAGCAGGTAGCGCAGCTTGTTCTGCCAGCGGTCGCGCACCTGCTCGTTCTTCGCGAACAGCTCGGCGGGCAGGCGGATCAGGTCGTCGAAGTCGACCGCCTGGTACGCATGCAGCGTCGCGACGTAGTTGCGGTAGACCAGCGCGGCCTGATGCTCGTCCTCGTTGGCCGCGATCGCCATCGCCTCGTCGGGCATGATCAGGCCGTTCTTCCACAGCGAGATGATGCTCTGGATCTTGCGGATCAGCCCCTTGTCGGTCGTGCCGAGCTGCTCCTGGATCATCCCGAAGCAGTCGTCCGAATCCATGATCGAGAACTGCGGCTTCAGGCCGACGTGCTCGGCCTCCTGGCGCAGGATCTGCACGCCGAGCGAGTGGAACGTGCAGACGGTGAGCTGGTTGACGGGTACCTTGCGGCCTTCCTTGCCGGGCGTGGTGAGCGTCTTGCCCTCGAGCAGCTTCCCCACGCGCTCGCGCATTTCGGCGGCCGCCTTGTTCGTGAACGTGACGGCGGCGATGTGGCGCGGCTCGAAACCTTTCGCTTCGATCAGGTGCGCGATCTTCTGCGTGATCACGCGGGTCTTGCCGCTGCCCGCGCCGGCGAGCACGAGACAGGGACCGTCGAGGTAGCGCACCGCTTCGTTCTGGGCGGGATTGAGGCCTGCGGACATGATGGCGGATGGTGTTGCGGTTGACGGCGGAGCGCCGGGAGGATGCCGTGCGCGGCAGGCTGGCGAAGCAGGCAGACCGCAGGCAGGACGCGCATGTTAACACGTCGGCGACGCGCATTTCGGGAGCGCCGCCGGACGGGGCCGCGCGGGCGTACGGCCGGGCCGCACCCTGTCCGTTCGGCCAATCCGGCCCCGTTCGCGCATCGATCGGCCACAATATGCACACCCTCGGCGGCGCCTCGCGCCAGCCCGCATCAACCACCGGATCGACACCATGGGATACCCGCTCGCCACCGCCGCTCTCGGCCCGCTGCTGTTCGCGCAGGGGCGCTACGTGCGTCGCGTCACGCCGCGGCTGCCCGAGGCGGCCGGCCCGCGCGAGGGGGTTGCCGGCGACGGCCCGCCGCTGCGCGTGCTGGTGGTCGGCGATTCGGCCGCCGCGGGCGTCGGCGTCGCGACGCAGCACGACGCGCTGTCCGGGCACCTGGCGCGTGCGCTGGCGGCCACGCATCGCGTGAGCTGGAAGCTGCTCGCGCGCACGGGCCTCACCACGCGGGAGCTCGTCGACTGGCTGGCCGCCGAGCCGGCCGAACCGTTCGACGTGGCCGTGACGTCGCTCGGCGTCAACGACGTGACGGGCGGCGTGCCGCCGGCCCGCTGGCAGGCGCAGCAGGCCGAGCTCGTCCGGCTGCTCGCCGGGCGCTTCCAGGTCGGGCACGCGATCCTGTCGGCGGTGCCGCCGATGGAGCGCTTTCCGGCGCTGCCGCAGCCGCTCGCGTGGTATCTCGGGCGGCGCGCGAAGCGGCTCAACGCCGCGCTTACCGGCTGGGCCGCCACGCAGCCGCACTGCACGTTCCTGCGGGTGGCGCTGCCGCTCGAACGCCACCTGATGGCCGCCGACGGCTTCCATCCAGGCGAAGCCGCCTGCGCCGTCTGGGCCGAGCAGGTCGCGGCGGCCGTGCTGCGGCGGGCGCCCGCGTGACGCGGCACAACGCCCGCGCACCGACCGCCCGCCGCGCCGCCGGGCAGCCGGCCATGCGCACCCGGCGCGCGGGCCCGCGCAAAATGCCGGCTTCCCTTGCGCACGCGCCGCGCCCTCCCGCGCGTTTCGCCCAACGCCCCGGTGCAAGCGGCGGCGCCATGCCAAAATAGCCGGTCGTCTTCGCGCCGTCTCGGCGCGCCATCCTTTAGTTTCCTTCGTAGCCAGGGATTGCCATGTCGTCATTGCTCAGGATTGGTTTGATGGGTTTCGGTTTCGCCGGCGCGACGTTCCACGCGCCCGTGATCGCCACGAGCGGCCGCACCGAAGTGGCCGCGATCGCGACGGGTCAGCCCGAGCGCGCGCAAGCCGCGTATCCGGGCGCGCGCGTCGTCCCCGACCTCGACGCGCTGCTCGGCCTCGACGACATCGAGTGCGTGGTGATCGCCACGCCGAACGACACGCACTTCACGCTCGCCCGCAAGGTGCTCGAAGCCGGCCGGCACGTGGTCGTCGACAAGCCCGTCACGCTCACCGCCGACGAGGCGCTCGCGCTCGCCCGGCTCGCGAACGCGCGCAGCCGGCTGTTCGCGCCGTTCCACAACCGCCGCTGGGACGGCGACTTCCTCACCGTGCGCCGCGTCGTCGAATCGGGAGAGCTCGGCCGCCTGACCTACTTCGCCTCGCACTTCGACCGCTTCCGGCCGACGCCGCGCACGCGCTGGCGCGAGGAGCCCGCACGCGGCGGCGGCCTGCTGCTCGACCTCGGCCCGCACCTGATCGACCAGGCGCTCGCGCTGTTCGGCCTGCCGGAAACGGTGGCCGCGACCGTCAAGACGCGCCGCGAGAACGGCACGGCGCCCGATTTCGTGCACCTGCTGCTCGGTTATCCGGACAAGGACGTCGCGCTGCATGCGAGCGCGCTGTCGGCGATCGAACCCGCGCGCTTCACGCTGCACGGCACGCGCGGCAGCTACCAGAAGTTCGGGCTCGACACGCAGGAGGACCAGCTCAAGGCCGGCCTCACCGCGGACGACGTCGAATTCGGCGGCGGCAACCCGCCCGGCCTGTTGCGCGTGCTCGACGGCGACCTCGAGGTCGAGCGCCCGGTGCCGACGCTCGACGGCCAGTACGCGGAGTTCTACCGCGCGCTCGCCGCGTCGATCCGCGACGGCGCGCCGTTCCCGGTCACCGCGCAGGACGCCGTCGACGTGATGACGATCATCGAACTGGCCGCGCAGAGCGAGCACGACGGCCGCCGGCTGCCGTTCGTGCGCCGCACGGTCTGACACCGCGCGCCGGCCGGTTGCGGCCGGCCGGCACGCCGCGCTTGGATCAGCCGGAACATTCGGTTACAAATGCCGGGGGAACGAAAGTCAGCGGGTGACCGGTCTGACGCGTTTCTTAAAAAAAGTCGATCCGACACCAATCCGTCAGGAGAATGTTGATGCAACGGTTGATTCGCGCGGCAGTGTGCTGCGCCCTGGTTTCCTCGCTCGCGGCCTGTATCGTGCAGCCGCAGCAACCGGTCCGTCCGGCCCCCCCGCCGCGGCCGAATCCGCAAGTCGTCGCGAACGAGCGGATGCAACAGATCCAGGGCCGGATCGACAACCTGCACCGCCGCATCGATGCGCGCGTGAACGGCGGCTACTACCCGCCGCCCTATGGCGCGCAGCTTCACCATCGCCTCGACGTGATCCGCCAGGAAGCGAACGACATGTCGGCGCAGCACAGCGGCGGCCTGTCCGGCGACGAGCAGCGCGTGCTGAACCAGGAACTCGACACGGCCGCGCGCGCGATCGGCGAGTAACGCACCGGCGCCCGCCGGAGCGGAAAAAGCGGCGGCACGCGCTGCCGCCGCTTGTCGCGAAGCGACATTCTTTTGCTCAAATTGACAACGCCAACCTGCTCGCGTACAGTCGCCCGCACGCGTCGGGAGAGCGTGTGGCCGCGTTGCTGAAACGCCGGTCGCGCCGCCGAAGGGGCACACCCGCAAACTCTCAGGCAAAAGGACCGACCGCGTCGGGGAATCCCGTCCGCGCATTGCGCGGGCCGCACTCCCCGCACTCTGGAGAGCGGCAGTAGCCCGCTGCGCACATGCTGCGCGGGCAAGCTGCCCACCGAAGGGGCGCGCGTTCACCGGGCTTGGCCCGCAACGCAATCTCTCAGGTATCGAGGACAGAGGGGCATGTACCGGATCGCTCGCGCGCCATGGGCCGCGGCGGACGGCACATGGCCGTTCTGATCCGCGCGCAAGCGCCTTGCCTGAGGCCTCGATGACTGCACTGAATCACACCCCGCTCAACGCCGCGCACCGCGCGCTCAATGCCCGCATGGTCGACTTCGGCGGCTGGGACATGCCCGTCAACTACGGCTCGCAGATCGAAGAGCACGAAGCCGTGCGCACCGACGCCGGCATGTTCGACGTGTCGCACATGTGCGTCGTCGATTTCACCGGCAGCCGCGTGCGCGCGTTCTTCGAGCATGCGATCGCGAACAACGTCGGCAAGCTCAAGACGCCCGGCAAGGCACTCTACTCGTGCCTGCTCAATCCGCAGGGCGGCGTCATCGACGACCTGATCGTCTATTACTTCACCGAAGACTTCTTCCGCGTCGTCGTCAACGCCGGCACCGCCGAGAAAGACATCGCGTGGTTCAACCAGCTGAACGAGCAAGGCGGCTACGGCCTCACGATCGCGCCGCGCCGCGATTTCGCGATCGTCGCCGTACAGGGCCCGAACGCCCGCGAAAAGGCCTGGGCGACGGTGCCCGCCGCGCGCGCCGCCACGAGCGAGCTGAAGCCGTTCAACGCCGCGCAGGTCGCCGGCACGCCGTTCGGCGATCTCACCATCGCGCGCACCGGCTATACCGGTGAAGACGGCTTCGAGGTGATCGTCCCGGCCGTGCACGTCGAGGCGCTGTGGCACGCACTGCAGCAAAACGGCGTGCGCCCGTGCGGGCTCGGCGCGCGCGACACGCTGCGCCTCGAGGCCGGCATGAACCTGTACGGCCAGGACATGGACGACAACGTCTCCCCGCTCGACGCGGGCCTCGCCTGGACGGTCGACCTCAGCGCGCCGCGCGACTTCGTCGGCCGCGCCGCGCTCGAGCGCGACGGCTCGCGCGCCGCGTTCGTCGGCCTGATCCTGCAAAAGGAAAACGGCAAGGCGGGCGGCGTGCTGCGCGCGCACCAGAAGGTCGTCACGCCGCACGGCGAAGGCGAAATCACGAGCGGCACGTTCTCGCCGTCGATGCAGGAATCGATCGCGTTCGCACGCGTGCCGGCAGCCGTCCAGATCGGCGACACGATCCAGGTGCAAATTCGAGACAAGAATCTTCCCGCGCGCGTGGTAAAACTGCCGTTCGTGCGCAACGGCAAGGTCCTCGCTGCGTAACGGCCGGGGGGCCTGCCTCCCGGGAAGCCGGGAGATGGCGCCCGGCGCAACCACACCCGGCGTGCCCCGGTGGCGCGCCAGCAAAACGAACAAACCCCTTTTATCAGGAGCATCCGATGAGCAACGTCCCGGCCGATCTGAAGTACACCGACGAACACGAGTGGATCCGCACTGAAGCCGACGGCACGCTGACGATCGGCATCACCGATCACGCGCAGAACACGCTCGGCGACATCGTTTTCCTCGAACTGCCGCCCGTCGGCAAGCAAGTGAAGGCAGGCGACGCGATCGGCGTCGTCGAATCCGTGAAAGCCGCGTCGGACATCTATTCGCCGGTGTCGGGCGAGGTGGTCGCGATCAACGCGGACGCAGTCGACACGCCGGAAGAGGTGAACAGCGACGCGTACGACACGTGGCTGTTCAAGATCAAGCTCGCGGCCGGCGCATCGACCGACAGCCTGCTCGACGCTGCCGCCTACTCCAAGCTGATCGACTAATTTCCTTACCCGAACCGCGCGGGGCCGGTCAGCCGCCCCGTCCCGCGCGGGACCAGAGTCACGCCATGAAGCTCGAACACCCGGACCGCCTGATGAACCGCACGCCCCTCTCGCTCGCCGCGCTCGAAACGCACGACGCGTTCGCCGAACGCCACATCGGCCCCGACGCCGCCAGCCAGCAGGCCATGCTCGACACGCTCGGCTTTGCGTCGCGCGCCGCCCTGATGGACGCCGTGATCCCGGCCTCGATCCGCCGCGCCGAAACGCTGCCGCTCGGCCCGTTCGCGCAGCCGAAGAGCGAGGCTGAAGCCCTCGCCGCGCTGCGTGTTCTCGCGGACAAGAACCAGGTGTTCCGCTCGTATATCGGTCAGGGTTACCACGACACGCACACGCCGGCCGTCATCCTGCGCAACGTGCTCGAAAACCCGGCGTGGTACACGGCCTACACGCCGTACCAGCCCGAAATTTCCCAGGGTCGCCTCGAGGCGCTCCTGAACTTCCAGCAGATGGTGGCCGACCTCACGGGCCTCGCGATCTCGAACGCGTCGCTGCTCGACGAGGCCACCGCTGCGGCCGAGGCGATGACGCTGCTGCAGCGCACCGGCAAGCCGACGTCGAACGTGTTCTACGTCGCCGACGACGTGCTGCCGCAGACGCTCGAAGTGATCCGCACGCGCGCGCTGCCGGTCGGCATCGAAATCAAGACGGGCCCGGCCGCCGACGCGGCACAATCGAACGCGTTCGGCGTGCTGCTGCAATACCCGGGCGTGAACGGCGACGTGCGCGACTACCGCGCACTCACCGACGCGATCCATGCGGCCGGCGGCCACGTGGTGGTCGCGGCCGACCTGCTCGCGCTCACCGTGCTGACGCCGCCCGGCGAATGGGGCGCGGACGTCGCGATCGGCAACACGCAGCGCTTCGGCGTGCCGATGGGCTTCGGCGGCCCGCACGCCGCGTATCTCGCGGTGCGCGACGAATTCAAGCGCCAGATGCCGGGCCGCCTCGTCGGCGTGACGGTCGACGCGCAGGGCAAGCCCGCGCTGCGCCTCGCGCTGCAGACGCGCGAACAGCACATCCGCCGCGAGAAGGCGACGTCGAACGTGTGTACCGCGCAGGCGCTGCTCGCGATCATGGCCAGCATGTACGCGGTCTACCACGGTCCGCACGGGCTGAAGACGATCGCGCTGCGCGTGAACCGCATCGCGGCGCTGCTCGCCGCCGGCGTGAAGCAGCTCGGCTTCGCGACCGTCAACGACACGTTCTTCGACACGCTGACGATCGACACCGGCGCGCGCACCGCGCAGGTTCATGAATTCGCGAAGGCGAAGCGCATCAACCTGCGCCGCGTGAGCGACACGCAAGTCGGCGTGTCGGTCGACGAAACGACGACGCGTGACGACCTCGCCGATCTCCTCGCCGTGTTCGCGCAGGCAGCCGGCGGCACCGCGCCGGCCGTCGACGCGCTGGACGCGGGCCTCGGCGGCGTCGCCGCGCTGCCGGCCGGCCTCGAGCGTACGAGCGCGTACCTGACGCACCACGTGTTCAACCGCCACCATTCCGAAACCGAAATGCTGCGCTACCTGCGCAGCCTGTCGGACAAGGATCTCGCGCTCGACCGCTCGATGATCCCGCTCGGCTCGTGCACGATGAAGCTGAACGCGACGTCGGAAATGCTGCCCGTCACGTGGCCCGAATTCGGCGGCATCCACCCGTTCGCACCGGCCGAGCAGACCGTCGGCTACCGCGAGATGATCGACCAGCTCGAGCAGATGCTCGTCGCGGCCACCGGCTACGCGGCCGTGTCGCTGCAGCCGAACGCGGGCTCGCAGGGCGAGTACGCGGGCCTGCTGATCATCCACGCGTACCACGCATCGCGCGGCGAGAGCCACCGCGACATCTGCCTGATTCCGGCGTCCGCGCACGGCACGAACCCGGCATCCGCGCACATGGCCGGCATGAAGGTCGTGGTCGTCGCGTGCGATGCGCAGGGCAACGTCGACATCGCGGACCTGAAGGCGAAGGCCGACGAGCACGCGAAGGACCTCGCGGCGATCATGATCACGTATCCGTCGACGCACGGCGTGTTCGAGCAGAACGTCCGCGAGATCTGCGAGATCGTCCATGCGCACGGTGGCCAGGTGTACGTCGACGGCGCGAACATGAACGCGATGGTCGGCCTGACCGCACCGGGCCAGTTCGGCGGCGACGTGTCGCACCTGAACCTGCACAAGACCTTCTGCATCCCGCACGGCGGCGGCGGCCCGGGCGTCGGCCCGGTCGCGGTCGGCGCGCACCTCGCGAAGTTCCTGCCGAACCAGCGTTCGACCGGCTACTCGCGCGACGAAAACGGTATCGGCGCGGTGTCGGCCGCCCCGTACGGCTCGGCGTCGATCCTGCCGATCTCGTGGATGTACATCGCGATGATGGGCGCGAAGAACCTGACCGCCGCGACAGAAACCGCGATCCTCAACGCGAACTACATCGCGAAGCGTCTCGCGCCGCACTACCCGGTGCTGTACTCGGGCCCGGGCGGGCTGGTCGCGCACGAATGCATTCTCGACCTGCGTCCGATCAAGGAAACGAGCGGCATCAGCGTCGACGACGTCGCGAAACGCCTGATGGACTACGGCTTCCACGCGCCGACGATGAGCTTCCCGGTGCCGGGCACGCTGATGGTCGAGCCGACCGAATCGGAATCGCAGGAAGAGCTCGACCGCTTCATCGCCGCGATGATCGCGATCCGCGACGAAATCCGCGCGGTCGAGGAAGGCCGCGCCGATCGCGAGGACAACCCGCTGCGTCACGCGCCGCACACGGCGGCCGTCGTCACCGCGAACGAATGGCCGCACGCGTACTCGCGCGAGCAGGCTGCGTACCCGGTCGCATCGCTCGGCACGAACAAGTACTGGCCGCCGGTCGGCCGCGCGGACAACGTCTACGGCGACCGCAACCTGTTCTGCTCCTGCGTGCCGATGTCGGAATACGCATAACGCGCGCCAGGTCCGGAGCCGTCCGATGGTGATCGCACCGCACGCAACTCCGTGTTGCGTGCGGTTTTTGCGTTCGCCGCTCGAACCGGTTCACGTTCGTCCGCCAATCCGGCTAACATCACACGCGATCCAGCCAATGAAGGAGTTCCGCATGGTGCGTCCGATGTTTCCGGGCCATGGTGCAATGCAGGGGCGACCGCGCACGCATGGGCGCCGCTTCGTGCCGATGCTCGTCGCGTCCTTGTCGTTCGCCGCTGCCGGCCTCGGCGCGGCCGGCAGCGCGCGCGCGGCGATGAATTTCTGCGCGGCGCCGGCACTGCAGGCGAGCGAGACGACGCAGGCCGAGCCGGGCGTGCAGGCGCTGATCCGCAGCGTCGACGCGCGCATCGGCGAGCAGCCGAAGGCGATGCCGCGCGTGCACACCGAGGGCACGCTGCCGCACGAAGGTATCTACGACCAGAGCGCGGCCGCGCTGAAGGACCTCGACCTGATGCGCGACGCGGCGCTCGCGTGGCGCGTGACGAACGCGCCGCGCTACCTGCAGCTCGTCGACCGGTTCCTGTCCGCGTGGGTCGCGACCTATCAGCCGAGCTTCAATCCGATCGACGAGACGCGCTTCGAAAGCCTGATCGTCGCGTACGACATGACCGCGAGCGCGCTGCCGGTGAAGACCCGCAACGCGACGGCCGCGTTCATCGCGAAGCTCGGCGCCGGTTATGTCGCGCAGATCGACGCGCAGAAGCGCCCGCTCACCGGCACGTGGCGCAACAACTGGCAAAGCCACCGGATCAAGCTGATCGCGCTGTCCGCGTTCACGCTCGGCGACCGCAAGATGATGAACGCCGCGCAGCGGCTGTTCGTCGAGCATCTCGCCGACAACATCGGCCCGGACGGCAAGACGTGGGACTTCGAGGAGCGCGATGCGCTGCACTACGCCGTCTACGACCTGCAGCCGCTGGTGACGGCCGCGCTCGCCGCGCGCCGCTTCAACCGCAACTGGCTGCGCGAGCGGGGCGCGAACGGCGCGACGCTCGCCGCCGCGCTCGACTGGCTCGTGCCCTATGCGCTCGGCGAGAAGACTCACGAGGAATTCGTGAATTCGCCGGTGCCGTTCGACGCGAAACGCCGCGAGGCCGGCCTGCCGGGCTACACGGGGCAGTGGGACCCGAAAAACGCCACCGAACTCTTTCATCTGGCCGCGCGGCTCGACGGGCGTTATGCCCGCGTCGCGCAGCAACTCTCCCCAACGCCGCCCGCATGGCTCGCCGCGTGCCTGCCATTGCAGGCGCGCTAGTACTACTCTTAAAGCAAGGCAGGAATCGAAATGGCAGTCAGCGTGTTTGACCTCTTCAAGATCGGCATCGGCCCGTCCAGCTCGCATACGGTCGGACCCATGCGCGCGGCGCTGATGTTCGTCCAGAGCCTCGAGCGCGACGGGCTGCTCGACGCGACCGCCCACGTGAAGGTCGAGCTGTACGGCTCGCTCGGCGCGACCGGCAAGGGCCACGGCACCGACCGCGGCGTGATGCTCGGCCTGCTCGGCGACGCGCCCGACACCGTCGATCCCGAAACCATCGACGCGCGGCTCGAAGAAGTCCGCAAATCGAAGCAACTCGCGCTGCTCGGCACGCATCCGGTGCCGTTCGTGCTGAAGGAGAACATCGCGTTCTACCGCCAGGCGCTGCCCGAGCACCCGAACGGCATGAAGCTGCGCGCGAGCGACGCGAACGGCGCGGTGCTGGTCGAGCGCACCTACCTGTCGGTCGGCGGCGGCTTCGTCGTGACGGCCGGCGCGCCGAACACGAAGGTGCTGAGCGCGGCCGAGCAGATGACACACCCGTTCCGCAGCGGCGCGGAGCTGCTCGCGCTGACCGAATCGACCGGCAAGTCGATCGCGCAGCTGATGTGGGAAAACGAGCGTGCGTGGCACACCGAGGACGAGACGCGCGACGGGCTGCTGAAGATCTGGGCCGTGATGCAGTCGTGCGTGTCGCGCGGCTGCGGGATCGGCAACCCCGATGCCGACGGCAACCTGCCCGGTCCGTTCCAGGTCAAGCGCCGCGCGCCGCAGCTGTACCGCACGCTGACGGGAAGCCCGGAGCGCGCGCTGCAGGACCCGCTGTCGATGATCGACTGGATCAACCTGTACGCGATCGCGGTCAACGAGGAAAACGCCGCCGGCGGCCGTGTCGTCACCGCGCCGACCAACGGCGCGGCCGGCATCATCCCGGCCGTGCTGCACTACTACACGCGCTTCACGCCCGGCGCGAACGAACAGGGTGTGATCGACTTCCTGCTGACGGCCGCCGCGATCGGCATTCTTTACAAGCTCAACGCATCGATCTCGGGCGCGGAAGTCGGCTGCCAGGGCGAAGTGGGCGTCGCGTGCTCGATGGCGGCCGGCGCGCTCGCGGCCGTGCTCGGCGGCACGCCGCACCAGGTCGAGAACGCGGCCGAAATCGGGATGGAACACAACCTCGGCCTCACCTGCGACCCGGTCGGCGGGATGGTGCAGATCCCGTGCATCGAGCGCAACGCGATGGCGTCGGTGAAGGCCGTCAACGCGGCGCGCATGGCGCTGCGCGGCGACGGCTCGCACTACGTGTCGCTCGACTCCGTGATCAAGACGATGCGCGAGACGGGCGCCGACATGAAGACGAAGTACAAGGAAACGTCGCGCGGCGGCCTCGCGGTCAATATCGTCGAGTGCTGATGCGGTAACGGCGGCGCGCGCTCGTTGCGGCGCGCCGTCAACCTGTTCGTTCCGACACTATTCAGCGCCCCGCCAACGGGCGTAAGCTGTACGTCCCGCTACCCAGGGAGACGGCAGCCCATGTCGCATTCCAAGGATCTCGAGCCGCGCGCCACCACCGGTGCGCGACTGCTCGTCGATGCGTTGCTCGCCAATCACGTCGAACGCGTATTCTGCGTGCCGGGCGAGAGTTTCCTCGCCGTACTCGATGCGCTGGCGGACGACACCGCGCGCATCCAGACGGTCGTCTGCCGCCACGAGGCGGCCGCCGCGAACATGGCCGAGGCGGTCGGCAAGCTGACCGGCCACCCCGGCATCGCGTTCGTCACGCGCGGGCCCGGCGCGACGCACGCGTCGATCGGCGTGCACACCGCGCTCCAGGATTCGACGCCGATGATCCTGTTCGTCGGCCAGTGCGCGCGCGAGCACCTCGACCGCGAAGCCTTCCAGGAAATCGACTACCGCCGGATGTTCGGCCAGATGGCGAAGTGGGTCGCGCAGATCGACGATCCGCGCCGCATCCCCGAATACCTGAGCCACGCGTTCCACGTCGCGACGTCCGGCCGGCCCGGCCCGGTCGTGCTCGCGCTGCCGGAGGACGTACTGTCCGAAGTGTGCGCGGCGCAGCCCGCCGTGCCGGCCGCGAAACGCGTCGCGGCGGCGCCGTCCGCCGCGCAGATGGACGAGCTGCGCGAGCGGCTCGCGCGCGCGGAACGGCCGTTCGCGATCGTCGGCGGCAGCGGCTGGACACCCGAGGCGTGCGCGAACCTGCGCACCTTCGTCGAGCGCTGGCAACTGCCGGTCGCATGCGCATTCCGCTATCAGGACACGATCGACAACGCGCACCCGAACTATGCGGGCGACGTCGGGCTCGGGATCAACCCCGCGCTCGCGAAGCGCATCCGCGACGCCGACCTGCTGCTCGTGATCGGGCCGCGCCTCGGCGAAGCGACCACCGGCGGCTACACGCTGCTCGACATCCCGAAAACACGCCAGACGCTGATCCACGTGCACCAGGGCGCGGACGAGCTCGGCCGCGTGTATGCGGCCGACCTGCCGATCGTGTCGGGGATGCCCGAAATCGCCGCGCCGCTCGCCGCGCTCGAACCGCCCGAGCGCCCGGCCTGGGCCGGCGCGGCCAACGACGCGCATCACGCGTACCGCGAATGGCATGCGCCGCTGCCGATGCCCGGCGACGTCCAGCTCGGCGACGTGATGGTGCAGCTGCGCGAGCGCCTGCCGCATGACGCGATCCTGACCAACGGCGCAGGCAACTACGCGATCTGGCTGCATCGCCACTTCGCGTACCGGCACTTCCGCTCGCAGCTCGCGCCGACGAGCGGCGCGATGGGTTACGGGATTCCCGCCGCGCTCGCCGCGAAGTTGCTGTACCCGTCGCGTGCGGTCGTCGCGCTTGCGGGCGACGGCTGCTTCATGATGGCCGGCAACGAACTCGCGACCGCAATGCAGTACGGGCTGAACATCGTCGCGATCGTCGTCAACAATGGGCATTTCGGCACGATCCGCATGCATCAGGAGCGCAACTACCCGGGCCGCGTGCATGGCACGGGGCTCACGAATCCCGATTTCGCCGCGTATGCGCGCGCGTTCGGCGCACATGGCGAGACGGTCGAGCGCACCGCCGATTTCGCACCCGCGCTCGAGCGCGCGCTGACCTGCGGGCTGCCCGCGCTGATCGAGATCCGCATCCCGCAGGACGCCAGCACCCCGGCCGCGACGCTCGAACAGATCCGCGAACAGGGCCGCCGCGCACGCGGCGGATGACGGTGGCCACGCGCAGCGCGCCGCCCGGCATCGCGCTCGCGCACGACGACGCGCTCGTGCTCCCCGGCACGCTGCTCGCGCCGGACGGCACGCTCGTCGCGCCTTACGACATCGAGCACGGCGACGCGCGCGCCGTCGGCCACGTGCCGGCCGCGGCCGCGCTCGGCCTGCTGCACGCCGCGCACCGGCCGTTCCGGCTCGACTACGACCGCGCAAGCGATGTGCACGTGATCAACGGCATGGGCGTCACGCTCGGCGATTCGGTGATCGGGCTGACCGCACTCGCCGCGCTGCGCGCGGCGCATGCGGGCCTGCGCTTCACGCTGTACCGGCCGGCCCGCGCACCGCGCCATGTCGACGCGCTGTATGCGCTCGCGGCCGACGTCGTCGCGCCGTCACGCGCGCTGCCGTGCCCCGCCGACGTGCTGCCTGCCGATGCGCCGTGCATCGACGTCGGCAATCACCTGTACTGGCCCGCGTTCGCACGGCTGCCGATGATCGATTTCTTCCTCGACGCGCTCGGCGTCGACCCGGCCACCGTGCCGGCCGCCGAGAAGCGCAACCGCTGGCTCGCGCGGCTGCCGCTGCCCGCGCTGCCGGCCGCATGGCAGCGGCCGTACGTGCTGTTCTGTGCGAGCGCGAGCACCGCGGTGCGCAGCGTGCCGCCCGCGCTGCGCGCGGCGTTCGTGGAGATGCTCGTGCAACGCTACGGGCTACCGGTGGCCGGGTTCGGGCCCGTTGCGCATCCGGCTTACGTCGACGTGAGCGGCGACGCGGCCGACACCGCGCGGTTCATTGCCTGGGTCAAGGGCGCCAGCCTGCTGTTCGCGCCCGACACGGCCGCGCTGCACCTCGCCGACGGTTTCGACGTGCCGACGCTCGCCTGCTTCACGACGATCGGGCCGGCGCTGCGCGCGCGCGACTATCCGCATTGCGTGCCGGTCACGCTCGACCTGCCGGCCGAATTGCACGGGATGCATCGCAGCGAACGGCCGGACGATCTCGCGGCGGTTGAAGCCGCGTATCGCGCGGTCGACTGGGATAAGCTCGCGTGGCCCGCGCTGCGCGAAGCGGCGGCGACCACCACCGGATAACGGAACAGGACGCGGCAGCCGGCCGGTAGGCCGAAGGCGCCGCCGTCGTCACCCCGCCGCGACCATCACCGCGCGATCGCGCAGCGTCTCCGACGGCCGCTTGCCGAACAGCCGCCGGTAATCGGTCGCGAACTGGCTCAGATGCCAGAAGCCCCACGCCTCCGCGACATCCTGCACCGAGCCGGCCGCGCGACCGCACAGGTCGCGCCGCGCGCCGTTCAGCCGCAGCGTGCGCAGATAGGTCGCGGGCGCCATCCCGAGCACGTCCTGGAAGCAGTACTGCAGCGTGCGCCGGCTCACGTGCAACTGCTCGCACAGCTCGGGCACGCCGACCGGGCGCGTGCGGTGCGCGAGCACGTAGTCGCGCGCCTGCTCGACGATCCAGCGGCGCGTCGACGGCGTGCGGCCCGCGCCATCGTCGCCCGGTTGCGTGCACGCATCGAACAGCGCGGCAAGCACCTCGGCCTGCAGCTCGTCGCGCTGCGCATCGGGCAGCGGGCCGGCCACGGCCACCGCGCCGTCGAGCCGGCGGCCGAGCAGCGCACACAGGCGCGCGAGCCGCGCATCGCCGACCTGCATCACGCGCTGCGTGAACAGCTGCTCGTCGAGCGCGCGGTGTTCGACCTCCTCCGCATAACGACGCAGCACGTCGCCACGCACGACGACGCCGTAGATCGAAAACTGCGCGGGCGTCACCAGTTCGAATTCGACGTTGCCGGGCCGGAACGCGAGCGCGCCGGGCCCGATGCGACACGCATCGACGCGCGCCGTGCCATCGCACACGAGCGGAATGCCGAACCAGTACGCATCGCCGCGCACCTCGCACGCCTGACGCAGCAGGTGGCTCGTCGATTCGCGAAACAGCTTCATCGTGTCGAGCGGCAGCTCGGTCAGCGTGCCGACGAAACGGCCGGCCGCGAGCTGGTCGTAGGTCTGCCGCCAGCCGATCAGGTTGCGTGCCTGCTCGTCCGCATCGTGCGCGACGCTGACGACGGCCTGCCCGGCCAGCGCATCGTCGCCCTGCGCGTTGCGCCGCGTGTCTTCGGCGGTCGGTTCTTCGATATACGCCACGTGTTGATCCATCGTGTCCTCCCTCACCTGCCCGGAACCGCGTTTGTCACGCAAGTCCCGTGCCGAACCGTGCGGCCCGGCAACCAGCCCGTCATTCCACGCTGCCCGGCCGGTGCGCGCCATACGGGCGCACCCGGACGCGGCGCGCGGCGCACGCCGCCGGTGCGATCCGCGCGACGACCGCGCATGCGCGTCGCCGCTTGTTACCGAGGCTATCGACTACCGGCTGCCGGCCGTAGCCGCACGACCCGCGTGCCGCAGTTGCCGTACGCCTGCGCGACCGCCAGCTCGACGATCGTGCTGCCGGCCGGCCAGGGCGCCGCGTCGGCTTCCGGCAGATCGGCACGCAGCGTGGCGCGGCCGTTGATCCGGTAGCGGATGCCGCGCATGAAATCGACGAACAGCAACCCGACACCGCTGCCGTCGCACGCTGCCGCGTCGATCCGGCCAGCGCCGCCCTGTGCGGGCAACGCGAACCGCAGCGTCTTCGTGTCGATCACGCGGACCACGGGCAACAGCTCGCCGCGCGCGTCGCGCAGGCTCTGCACGATGTCGCAGGTCACGCTCGTACGAGCGCCGCACGCGGTGCCGATGAACATGAACGGCTGCGATTCGACGAATTGCCGCACGCCGATGCTCACGCGCGTCGTCACCACGTCGCTCATCCGCTCGGCTTCGTCGGCGACGCCGAAACGGTGCTGCGCGTCGAGTTCGCCCGCGTGGAATACGGGGTGGCACGCAAAGGATCGGGGCAGTTCTGTCATGCTGGTTTCCGTCACGCGCGTCCGCACGCCACGCCGCCGCGAACACGCGACGGCCGGTATCGTTTCCAGCGCGGGCCGCGACACTGCGCGGCCGACGCCGGCTGCCGGATGTCGAAATCGAACAGGGCGAAGTGCCGGATGACCGGCACTTCGCCACCGTGTCGGCGATCAGAAGAACCCGAGCGCCTCGGCCTGATAGCTGACCAGCAGGCACTTCGTCTGCTGATAGTTCGACAGCGCCATCTTGTGCGTCTCGCGGCCGATCCCCGACTGCTTGTAGCCGCCGAACGCCGCATGCGCGGGGTACAGGTGGTAGCAGTTGGTCCACACGCGGCCGGCCTCGACCTCGCGGCCCATCCGGTACGCACGCGTGCCGTTGCGCGTCCACACGCCCGCGCCGAGCCCGTAGAACGTGTCGTTCGCGAGTTCGATCGCGTCCTGCTCGTCCTTGAACGTCATCACCGACGCAACCGGCCCGAAGATCTCTTCCTGGAACACGCGCATCTTGTTGTTGCCGAGCAGCATCGTCGGCTTCACGTAGTAGCCCGTGCCGAGTTCGGCGGCCGGCGCCGTGCGCTCGCCGCCCGTCAGGCATTGCGCGCCTTCGCCGCGGCCGATGTCGATGTACGACAGGATCTTGTCGAGCTGCTGCTGCGACGCCTGCGCGCCGATCATCGTCTGCAGGTCGAGTGGGTGACCGGACTTGATGCGCTCGACGCGCGCGACAGCTTTCTCGATGAAGCGTTCGTAGATTGATTCCTGGATCAGGATGCGCGACGGGCACGTGCACACTTCGCCCTGGTTCAGCGCAAACATCGCGAGCCCTTCGAGCGCCTTGTCGAGGAACGCGTCGTCCTGGTCGAGCACGTCGGCGAAGAAGATGTTCGGGCTCTTGCCGCCCAGTTCGACCGTCGACGGGATCAGGCTGTCGGCCGCCGCGCGCAGGATGTGCTTGCCGACCGGCGTCGAACCCGTGAACGCGATCTTCGCGATCCGCTTGCTGGTCGCGAGCGCTTCGCCCGCTTCCTTGCCGAAGCCGTTCACGATGTTGATCGTGCCGGCCGGGAACAGGTCGCCGATCAGTTCCATCAGCACGAGCACCGACGCGGGCGTCTGCTCGGCCGGCTTCATCACGACGCAGCAGCCGGCCGCGAGCGCCGGCGCGAGCTTCCACGCGGCCATCAGCAGCGGGAAGTTCCACGGGATGATCTGGCCCACGACGCCGAGCGGCTCGTGGAAGTGATACGCGACGGTGTTGTCGTCGATTTCGGAAATGCCGCCTTCCTGCGCGCGAATGCAGCCCGCGAAATAGCGGAAGTGGTCGATCGCGAGCGGCAGGTCGGCCGCCATCGTCTCGCGCAGCGGCTTGCCGTTGTCGATCGTCTCGGCCACGGCCAGCAGCTTCAGGTTCTTTTCCATCCGCTCGGCGGCGGCGAGCAGCAGGTTCGCGCGCTCGGCCACGGACGTCTTGCCCCACTTGCGGCGCGCGGCATGCGCGGCGTCGAGCGCCAGCTCGATATCGTCGGCACCCGAGCGCGGCACGCGGCAGAACGGCTGGCCGTTGATCGGCGACACGTTCTCGAAATACTCGCCCTTCACCGGCGCCACCCACTTGCCGCCGATGTAGTTGTCGTACTGCTGACGGTACGGGTATTCGACGTCGAGGCCCAGTTGCTTCAGGTCAAACGGGTTCATACATGTCTCCTGTTCATCGTGCTTGTGTGAGTACAGCGCCGGTTGGACCGCGCTGCACTCGTTTACGCAACATGCGTGCCAATCAGGACGGGAGCGAAACGGAAGCAGCGCGACCGCGGCCGGCTCGGGTGGGCGCCGTACCGTGGCCGCGCATGCAGCACGGCGAGTGTGCCGATTCTGAACACCGCGACTGCGCAGCGGCGTGGCCGGTGTTCGAAACTTCCACAGTGGGTGTGCCGGGCGGCACGGGCAGGCGGGCGGCGCCGCGTGGCATGTCGCTTGCGTGCGAATCGCGCATCCTGTCCACACGCAACGGCGTTCGCGCCGATCGACCCCATGAGCGACCCCGGCCCCCTGACCGACGACGCCGTCGCGTTCATCCGCGAGCAGGCGTTCCTGATCGTCGCGACCGCCGACGCGGCGGGCGACAGCGATTGCTCGTACCGCGGCCGCCAGCCGCGCGCCGACGGCTCGTTCGCGCCGCTGGTTGACCTGCCCGACTGCCGCACGCTCGTGCTGCCCGACTTCGCGGGCAACAACCTGTTCAACACGATCGGCAACCTGCTGGTGAATCCGGCCATCGCGCTGCTGTTCGTCGATTTCGTGCGCCAGACGACCTGGCTCGTGCAGGGGCGCGCGACGATCGACGAGGATGCGGGAAGCCGCGCGCATCTGTGGCCCGACGCGAAGCGCTATGTGGTGGTCGCGGTCGAACGGGCGCAAGCGCGTGCCGATGCGGCACTGCCGCCGCTCGTGTTGGCGTGATGCGATGAGCGCAGCGTCGGCGTGCGGATGCCGGTCACGATGAAACACGACGGCGCGACGGCTGCGATGGCCGAAGCGCCATGCTGCTCGACGACTCGATAACGCAACCGCTCAGCCCCCGTGCGTCTCCACGCAGGCCGGTTCGATCCGGCTGCGTGCCGGCACGTCGGCATGCGCATGCCCGTCCGTGTCGTCGCCCGTTTCGGCGGCCACCGGCCGTTCACCGAGAAACACGAACACCACCACCGCGCACAACACCGTGACGACGGCCAGCCCGGTCAGCAGCCGGTCGAACGCATGCGTATAACTCGCGAGCAGCGCCGCATGGCCGACGCCCGGCAGCGCGGCCGCGGCGCCGGCGAGATCGCCGGTCGCGAGCCGCGCGGCCGCACGCAGCGTCGCGTCGGGCGTGCCGGCGGCGCCGGCCGCCTGCCGTAGCCCCGTCTGCGCGAGCGCGGCCAGCACCGCACCGACGATCGCGAGCGCGATCCCCTCGCCGGCCACGCGCGTCGTGCTGAAGATGCCTGTCGCCATCCCCGCGCGCTCCTTCGGCACGACGCTCACCGACAGCCCGTCCATCAGCCCCCACGGCATGCCGGCCCCGACGCCGATCGCGAGCATCGGCGCGATCGCCGCAGGCCCCGCGCCGCCGCGCAGCGCGATGCCGAGCCACACGAGCCCGGCCGCCGCGACCAGCAGCCCGAGCCCCGAGATCACGCCGGCCGACAGCCAGCGCGTAAGCGTCGCCGCGACGAGCGGCACGACCAGCATCGGCGCGGAGATCGCGAGCATCAGCCAGCCGGCGTCGATTTCGCTGAAGCCGTCGATGCCGATGAAGCGCAGCGGCAGCACGACGAGCAGCACGATGTAGCAGCAGCAGGTCGACACCGGCAGCACCTGCACGCCGACGAAGCGCGCGATGCGGAACAGCGACAGGTCGAGCATCGGCCGCGCGACGCGCGTCTCGATCATCACGAACGCACACGCGCCGAGTGCCGCGCCGGCCAGCAGCACGATCACGAGCGGGCTCGACCAGCCGCGCGCGGGCGCCTCGATCACGCCGAACGTGAACAGCGTCAGCGCGGCGGTGAACGCGGCCGTGCCGGGCCAGTCGAGCCCGGTCGCATGCGGATCGCGCGACTCGTGCATGCGCGGCAGCCCGAACACCAGCGACAGCACGCCGGCCACCGCGCCCGTCACGAAGATCGCGCGCCAGCCGTAATGCCCAATCAGGACACCGGCCAGCACCGGCCCGAACGCGAGCCCGATGCCGAAAGTCGTGCCGAGCAGGCTGAACGCACGCGTGCGCGCCGCGCCGTCGAATTCCTGCGCGAGCGCCGCCGTGCCGCCCGCGAGCGCCGCGGCCGCCGCGAGCCCTTGCGCGGCGCGCAGCAGGTCGACCGCGAGCATCGACGGCGCGAAGGCGAGCGCGGCCGACATCAGCGTGAAACCGCCGACGCCGATCGCGAACACGCGCTTGCGGCCGAACTGGTCGGCCAGCGCGCCCGCCGCCATCAGGAAGCTGCCGAACGCGAGCATGAACGCGTTGGTGATCCAGTTCATCGCGACCGGGCCGCCGTGCAGGTCGCGGCCGATCGCCGGCGTCGCGACCGCGCCGCCCGAAAACGACAGCGGCAGCGCGACGGCGGCCATGCAGACGGCGGCCAGCACCCACGCGCGCCGGCGCGCCGACACGGCTGAAGCGTCTGAAAACGGGTGATCCATCATCGCTCCTCGAAAAGCCGGCGCGGATGCGCCGTTGGAGCGACAGAAGATAAATCCGATTCAATCCTCGAAAAACCACGCTAAGTTCCGCATATAACGGACTAAAATTCCGCAATTCATCCAGCCACCCGCATCGACGCACGCACTTCGATGGAAAACCTGACCGGCATCGTCGCCTTCGTCCGCACCGCCGACGCGCTCAGCTTCGTCGCGGCCGGCCGCACGCTCGGCATCTCGGCGTCGGCGGTCGGCAAGACGATCGCGAAACTCGAACTGTCGCTCGGCGTGCGCCTGTTCAACCGCACGACGCGGCGCGTCACGCTGACCGACGAAGGGCGGCACTTCTACGAACGCTGCCAGCAAATCCTCGAGGATTTCCGCGATGCCGAAGCGACCGTGACGGCATCGGCACAGCGCCCGCGCGGCAAGCTGCGCGTGAGCCTGCCGGTGATCGGCTACCGCTTCCTGCTGCCCGTGCTGCCCGAATTCCGGCAGCGCTACCCGGACGTCGAACTCGATCTGGATTTCAACGACCGGATGGTCGACGTCGTCGAAGGCGGCTTCGACGCGGTGATCCGCAGCGGCCCTTTGTCGGATTCGCGCCTGATGTCGCGGCGGCTCGGCCCGTTCGCGTTCGTGCTGTGCGCGACGCCCGCGTATCTCGCGCAGGCCGGCACGCCGCGCACGCCGCACGATCTCGAAGCGCACGATTGCGTGCGCTACTGCTTCCCGACCACCGGCAAGCTGCAGGACTGGGCGCTCGCGGCCGCCGACGGCACGCCGCTGAAGCTGCGCACCGCGATGACCTGCAACAACATGGAAGCGCTGCGCGGCACCGTGCTCGCGGGGCTCGGCATCGGCTACATGCCCGACTTCCTCGCGCGCGACGCGCTCGAACACGGCGCGCTCGTCACCGTGCTCGACGACTACCGGATCGCACCGGGGCAATTCTCGATCGTGTGGCCGTCGAGCCGGCAGTTGTCGCCGAAGCTGCGCGTGTTCGTCGATTTTCTGTGCGAGCGGCTGTTCAAGTAGCCGCGCGCCGTCACCCCGCCCCGATCCGCTCCGTGTCGGACGGCGGCAGCAGCGCATCGCTGTCGTCCTTCAGCCCGACGCCCGTCAGCTGGAGCCGGCGCGCATGCGTCATCAGGTAATGCAGCTTGTGCGCGGCGGCCGCGTGCGGCAGCCCTTCGGGCCGCACGTTCGAAATGCAGTTGCGCAGCGCATCGTGGCAGCCGACTTTCGGCGCCCACGTGAGGTACACGCCGAGGCTATCGGGCGAGCTGAGCCCCGGCCGTTCGCCGATCAGCATCGCGACGACCTTCGCGCGCAGCAGTTCGCCGATCTCGTCGCCGAGCGCGACGCGCGCCTGCGTCGCCACCACCACCGGGCCGATCCGCCAGCCGTCCGTGTCCAGCCTCGATCGCACGGCCTGCAGCAGCGGCAGCGCCTGCTTCGCGGCCGCGAACGCAGACAGCCCGTCGCCGACCACGAACACGACGTCCGGCGCATCGTCGAGCGCCGCGCCGTGAGCGGCCAGCAGCGCGCGCCCTTCGTCGGACAGCTTGCGGCCGAGATCGGGCCGGCGCAGGTAATGCTGGCGATCGGGCGCGGCACTCTGCACGCCGAGCGTCGCGAAGCCGGCCGCGCCGAGCTCGGCCCGCAGCGCATCCGCGTCGAGCGGCTGATGCACGGCGTCGCGCGCCTGCGCGTGCGACAGGTTGAACGCGAGCAGCGGCGCGGTCGGCAGGCTGTTGCCCGCGCGACCGAGCGCGATCCGCGCGTTCGTGAACGACTTCAGCTGCGCCCACGGGTTCTTTTCGACGGCGTCGCTCATGCCGAAATCCCCATCCAGTCGTTCGCGCCCGCCAGCAGCGGCACGCGCGACGTCGCGGCGCGCAGCGCGCCGTGCGCGTCGGCGATCTCCATCGTCTCCAGCCACTCCTCGAACTCCGGCGCGCGGCGCAGGCCGAGCACCTCGCGCACGTAGAGCTGGTCGTGGAACGACGTGCTCTGGTAGTTCAGCATCACGTCGTCCGCGCCCGGAATCCCCATGATGAAGTTGATGCCGGCCGCGCCCAGCAGCGTGAGCAGCGTATCCATGTCGTCCTGATCGGCTTCCGCGTGGTTCGTGTAGCAGATGTCGCAACCCATCGGCACGCCGAGCAGCTTCCCGCAGAAGTGATCCTCGAGCCCCGCGCGGATGATCTGCTTGCCGTCGTACAGGTATTCGGGGCCGATGAAGCCGACCACCGTGTTCACGAGGAACGGCTCGAACTTGCGTGCAACCGCATACGCACGCACCTCGCAGGTCTGCTGGTCGACGCCGTGATGCGCGTTCGCCGACAACGCGCTGCCCTGGCCCGTCTCGAAGTACATCAGGTTGTTGCCGACGGTGCCGCGCTTGAGCGACAACGCGGCCTCGCGCGCCTCGCCGAGCAGCGCGAGCGAGATCCCGAAGCTCGCGTTCGCCTTCTCGGTGCCCGCGATCGACTGGAACACGAGATCGACCGGCGCACCCTTCTCGATCGCCGCGATCGTGTTGGTCACGTGCGTGAGCACGCACGACTGCGTCGGCACGCCATAGCGTTCGCGGAACCCGTCGATCATCGCGAGCAGCTTCACGATCGCCGCGAGGCTGTCGGTTGCCGGGTTGATGCCGATCATCGCGTCGCCGCAGCCGTACATCAGCCCGTCGAGCATCGACGCGGCGATGCCCTTCACGTCGTCGGTCGGGTGGTTCGGCTGCAGCCGCACCGACATCCGGCCGGCCAGCCCGACCGTGTTGCGAAAGCGCGTGACCACGCGGCGCTTGCGCGCGGCCGCGATCAGGTCCTGGTTGCGCATCAGCTTCGACACGGCCGCGACCATCTCGGGCGTGAGGCCCGGCGCGATCCGTTCGAGCGCCGCGCCGTCGGCCGCGGGCGACAGCAGCCAGTTGCGGAAATCGCCGACCGTCAGGTGCGAGATTTCCGCGAACGCCTGCGCGTCGTGATCGTCGACGATCAGGCGCGTGACTTCATCGTCTTCATACGGAATCACCGCTTCGTTCAGGAACGCCTTCAGCGGCACGCCCGCGAGCGCGATCTTCGCGGCCACGCGTTCCTCCTCGCTCGCCGCCGCGACACCGGCGAGCTGGTCGCCGGAACGCAGCGGGCTCGCCTTCGCGAGCAGCGTCTTCAGGTCCGCGAAGCGGTACGTGCGCGGACCGATCGTCTCCGTGTAGGACATCGTGCGAGTCTCCTTGCCAAAAGCCGACGGCGCGCCCGTTCGACGGGGCGCGCCGGATGCCGTCAGGAACGGCCGTTCACCTTCACCCTGCTCACTCCTCCAGCAGCGCGTCGCCCGGCGCACTCTCGCGCTGCGAACGGGTCGCGAGGAAGTACGCGTAGCCGAACGCGAGGAAGCCGAGGAACACCAGCGCGACCAGCCCGTTGAAGTACACCATCGTACCGAGACAGATGACCGCTGCAACGATCGCGAATGCCGGGAAGATCGGGTACAGCGGCGCGCGGAACGGCCGCGCCATGTTCGGCTGCGAGCGGCGCAGCTTGAACAGCGACGCCATGCTGACGATATACATCACGATCGCACCGAACACCGACATCGTCACGATATTCGCGGTCAGCGTCTGCCCGCCGAACTGGATCAGCTCGTCGCTGTAGATCGCCGCGATGCCGATCACGCCGCCCGCGAGGATCGCGCGATGCGGGGTCTTGAAGCGAGGATGCACCTTCCCGAGCCACTCCGGCAGGTAGCCTTCGCGGGCCAGCGCGAAGATCTGGCGCGAATAGCCGAGGATGATCCCGTGGAACGATGCGACGAGCCCGAACAGCCCGAGCCACACGAGCATGTGCATCCAGCCGCTGTTCGCGCCGACGATGTACTTCATCGCCTGCGGCAGCGGATCGTTGATGTTCGCGAGCTTGGTCCAGTCGCCCGCGCCGCCGGCGAACACCATCACGCCGATCGCGAGCGCGACGAGGGTCAGGATCCCGGCCACGTAGGCGATCGGAATCGAGCGCTTCGGGTTCTTCGCTTCCTCGGCGGCCATCGCGACGCCCTCGATCGCGAGGAAGAACCAGATCGCGAACGGGATCGCCGCGAACATCCCGTGGAATGCGCCGACGCTGAAATGATCGGCGCCCGACCAGCCGCCCTTCATGAAGTTGCTCCACGCGAAGCCCGGAGACACGACGCCCATGAACACCAGCAGTTCGAAGATCGCGAGCAGCGTGACGACGAGCTCGAAGGTCGCGGCGATCTGCACGCCGACGATGTTCAGCGCCATGAACACGAGATACGCGCCCATCGCCGCATGCTTCGGCTCGAGGCCCGGAAACTGCACGTGCAGGTACGCGCCGATCGCGAGCGCGATCGCCGGCGGCGCGAACACGAACTCGACGAGCGTCGCGGCGCCGGCGAGATAACCGCCGGTCGGGCCGAACGCGCGGCGTGCATACGCGAACGGGCCGCCCGCGTGCGGGATCGACGTCGTCAGCTCGGTGAAGCTGAAAATGAAGGTCGTGTACATCGCCGCGACGAACAGCGCGGTGATGACGAAGCCCAGCGTACCGGCGCTCGCCCAGCCATAGCTCCAGCCGAAGTATTCGCCGGAAATCACGAGACCGACCGCGATGCCCCACAGTTGCCAGGTCCCGAGCGTCTGCTGCAGCGCGGGCTGGCCGGACGACTTGGCGCCGGCGGCGGGCCGGCCATTCGACTCTGCTTTCATCGGACTTTCTCCTCAAAGGCGCCGGGCCTGTCGGCGTGCGCGACTGAGAATCGATGCTAGAGAGTCATTAAACGACGTGTTATCGAAATTCGGCAAAGATCGCGGGTTACGTTTCGCTGACGGAAACGCCGGCCACGATCGTCGCCATGGCCGTCCGGCCGCACGACGCGGCCGGACCACCGGCACTTACTGGCCGCCGCCGCGCTGGTTGAACCAGCGGTCGAGCAGCTTGCCGGCCGCTTCGCGGCCGCCGAGGCCGAACGACAGCGCGACGGCCACCGCGATCGCGCCGAGCACGAGGCCGAACGCGAGCTGGACGATCTCGTTGGCGATGCCCATCGCGCGCAGCCCCATCGCGAACACGAGGCCGAGGATCGCGAATTGCGCGATGCGCGCGAACAGTACGCTGTGCTCACGGTCGGCCTGCTCGATCACGCGGCGCGCGAGGCCCGCGAGCCACACGCCGATCACGAGGATCAAGCCGCCCATCAGCACGTGGCCGCCGAACTCGATGAACAGCGTGACGACGTCGCGCACCTGCGAGAAACCGAGCCGGTTCGCGGCTTCGACCGACGCGAACAGCATCGCGAAGAACACGATCAGCCGCGCCACCAGCACCGACGGCTGCAGGATCCCCGAGAACACGCGCTCGACGCCGAGCACGGCCGGCAGCCCGTCGGCACCGGCGGCTTCCAGCAGCTTCTGCGCGAGCGACGCGACGAAGCGTGCGAAGTAGAACGTGACGAGCACGATCACGATCGCCGCGACGATGTCCGGCACCGCGCCGAGGAACTGGTTCAGCATGTTGGTCGCGGGACCCGAGATCGCGTCGATCTTCAGCGCATCGAGCGCGGAGATCAGCGTCGGCACGAACACGAACACGTAGACGATCGTGCCGATCAGGCTCGATACGCGCACGGGCGTCGGGCTGTCGAGACGCTGCGTGAGGCGGTCGGCGCCTGCAGCTACGAGCAGGTTCGTCACGAGGCCGCGCAGCACGCGCGCGACGACCCAGCCGACGAAGCCGATCACCGCGGCCGCGAACAGGTTCGGCACGATCGCGAGCAGCTTGTCGACCATCCCCTGCACGGGCGACAGCAGCCCCGACAGCGCGAACGACGCGAGGATCGCCGGCAGGAACATCAGGATCACGAGCCAGAACAGCACGTCGCCGAGATAGCCGCTCATCGGCTGCATGCCCGCGCCTTCGGACAGCTTGTCGTCGATCTTGCTCGCCTTCAGCGCGCGGTTCGCGAGGCTGCGCAGCAGCGACGCGATGAGCCACGCGATCAGCGTCAGCGCCGCGCCGCCGATCAGGTTCGGCAGGTAGTTGACGATATGCGTGACGAGCAGCGAGAACGGATTGGAGACCGCGTACAGGTTGAGCACGTTGAAGATGCCCACCGCGGTGACGAGCAGCACGAGCCAGAACAGGCCGCCGGCGATGATCCGCTCGACATACGCGCCCTGGCCGGTGCTTTCGTTGATCCGCTGATCGACCTTCAGCGCGCTGAGCAGGCGCAGCGCGCCCGCCCGCACGACCACCGCGATCAGCCAGCCGATCACCAGGATGCCGATCGCGCCGGCGATCTTTGGCAGATATCCGCCTAGCGTGGCCTGCAGCGACGTGATGAAGCTGGAAGCATCCATTTCTTGTTCTCCCGAAAAACGTGGCGTTGCGATTGAACATCGACGAACTACCTGCGTACTTCGAAACACGTGCGTTGCCGCTTGAGCAAAGTACCCGAGAAAAATGACGCCTTCACCCGATTTCACCGTCTTTAACTTTAGTTGTTGATCACGGGGGGGCAAGACCCCATTTCGATGAAATAAAAAGGGGCGGATTAGCCGGCCGCTACGCATTTCCGCAAGATTTGTCCATTCGGGCCGTGCTACCGTGACGTCGGTTCCTGCCCGGACACGCCGATGACAGTCGAAACGAAAACCGAGACGCCCGCGTGGATCCGCTATGCGGCCAGCGTGGCGCGCGTCCACGACTACATCCGCACGCACCTCGACGGCCCGCTCGACCTGAACCGGCTCGCCGAAGTCGCGTGCCTGTCGCCGTATCACTGGCAGCGCGTCTATCGCGCGCTGTACGGCGAGTCGATCGTGCTGACGGTGCGGCGGATGCGGATCGTTCGCGCGTCCGAGGATCTCGTCTGCACCGACCGGCCGATCGACGAAATCGCGCGGCGCGCGGGCTACGGTTCGACGCATGCGTTCGCACGCGCGTTTCGCGACGCCTACGGCGTGCCGCCCGCCCAGCACCGGCGCACGGGGGCTCACCGGCCGATTTATCCGCTACAGAGAGGAGAGCAAGACATGTTCAAGCACGAAGTCGAGATCCGGCGCCTGCCGGAACTGCGCGGCTACGCGGTCGCGCACACCGGCGCGTACATGAAGGTCGGCGACGCGTTCGGCCGGATCGGCGCGTGGGTCGGGCAACACGGGCTGATCGGCCCGGGCGCGAAGATGATCGGCATTTTCTACGACGATCCGGATACGACACCGGAAGCGCAACTGCGCGCGAAGGCCTGCTTCACACCGGCCGACGGTGCGCCGGACATCGAGCCCGTGCCGCCCGTCGAACGCGTGACGGTGTCGGGCGGCGAATACGCGGTGCTGCTGCACACGGGCCCGTATGCGGACCTGAAGACCGCCTACCAGTGGCTCTACGGCGACTGGCTGCGCCACTCGGGTCGCGAAGCCGCCGACGCGCCGCCGTTCGAGCTGTACCTCAATACGCCGATGGATGCCGCGCCGGCCGACCTGCGCACCGAGATCCACCTGCCGCTGCGCTGATCGAAGGGCCGGTGCGCCGGCCCTGAAACGAACCGCGCCGGCCGGCATTCATGTGCGGCCGGCACGAACGGCCTGCACACTCAGGCGGCCTGCGTGCCGCACCCCGGACAGAAACGCGCGTCGGTGGCCAGCGCCGCGTGGCAGCGGCTGCACGCCTTGCCGCGTTGCGCCGCACCGCACTGCGTGCAGAAGCGCGCATCCGCCGCGTTGAGCGCGCCGCAGCCCGCGCAGGCGAGCTGGCTCAGCGGCACGTTGCCGCCCTGGCCGCCCTGCCCGTCGGCCGGCGCCTGCCAGCCCCAGCCGTGACGATCGCGGCCGCGCGCTTCGTGGCCGCCATGCCCTTCCCGGCGCTGCCCGCCATGATGCCCGCCACCGTGGCCGCTGCTGCCCTGCCCGCCGCCATGGCCACCGCCGTGGCCGCCCAGGATCCGTTTCAGAAAGCTCATCGCCCGCTCCTCAACGCTTGGCCCGCGCGTCGCCGAACGCCCCGGAGGACGACAGCAGCCGCAAGCCGTTGGCCACGACGATCAGGCTCGCGCCCGCGTCGGCGAAGACCGCCATCCACATCGTGCCGAGCCCCGCGACCGTCAGGCCGAGGAACACGATCTTCACGCCGAGCGCGAAGCCGATGTTCTGCACCAGGACGCGGTGCGTCGCGCGCGACAGCCGCACGAACGCGGGAATCTTGCGCAGGTCGTCGTCCATCAGCGCGACGTCGGCCGTCTCGATCGCCGTGTCGGTGCCCATCGCGCCCATCGCGAAACCGATGTCGGCGCGCGCGAGCGCCGGCGCATCGTTGATCCCGTCGCCGACCATCCCGACCGCGCCCGCGCCGCCGGCCGACAGCTCCTCGACCGCCGCGAGCTTGTCTTCCGGCAACTGGTTGCCGCGCGCGTCGTCGATGCCGGCCTGCTGCGCGATCGCCTGCGCGGTATGCGGGTTGTCGCCCGTCAGCATCGCGGTACGGATACCGAGCGCGTGCAGATCGGCGATCGCCTCACGGCTCGTGTCCTTGATCGTGTCGGCCACCGCGAAGATGCCGAGCACGCGTGCGTCGTCGACCAGCACCACGACGCTCTTGCCCTGCCGCTCGAGTGCGTCGAGCTTCGCTTCGAGGGCCGGCGAGCAACGCTCGAGCTCCTCGACGAGCCGATGGTTGCCGAGCCAGTAGCGCGCGCCGTCGATCGTGCCGCGCACGCCGCGCCCGACCAGCGCTTCGAAGTCCTGCACATCGGCGAACGCCGCCGTTCCGGCATCGCGCGCCGCAGTCGCGATCGCCTGCGACACCGGATGATCCGAGCGCGCGGCGAGGCTCGCGCCGAGGTGCCGGACCTGCGCGGCATCGGCGTCGGACGCATGCACGTCGAAGTCGGTCTGCACCGGCTTGCCGTGCGTGATCGTGCCGGTCTTGTCGAGCGCGAGCCACGCGAGCTTGCGCCCTTCTTCCAGATACACGCCGCCCTTCACGAGAATCCCGCGCCGCGCCGCGGCCGCGAGGCCCGACACGATCGTCACGGGCGTCGAGATCACCAGTGCGCACGGGCACGCGATCACGAGCAGCACCAGCGCGCGGTAGATCCAGTCCTGCCACCCGCCGCCCGCGACGAGCGGCGGCACCACCGCGACCAGCAGCGCGACCGCGAACACGATCGGCGTGTAGACGCGCGCGAACTGATCGACGAAGCGCTGCGTCGGCGCCTTCGCGCCCTGTGCCTCCTCGACCGCGTGGATGATCCGCGCCAGCGTCGAGTTGGCCGCGACGGCCGTCACGCGGTATTCGAACGAACCCGATTCGTTGATCGTGCCCGCGTACACCGCATCGCCGGCCGTCTTCTCGACGGGCAGGCTCTCGCCGGTGATCGGCGCCTGGTTGACCGTCGAGCGGCCCGCGACGACTTCGCCGTCCAGCCCGATGCGCTCGCCCGGCTTCACGCGCACGACCGCGCCGAGCGCGACCTGCGCGGCCTCGATCGTGCGCCACGAGCCGTCGGCTTCCCGCACGGTCGCGGTGTCCGGCGCGAGCTGCATCAGGCCCTGGATCGCATTGCGCGCGCGGTCGAGCGACTTCGCCTCGATCAGTTCGGCGATCGTGAACAGCACCATCACCATCGCGGCCTCGGGCCACTGGCCGATCGCCATCGCGCCCGTCACCGCGATGCTCATCAGCGCATTGATGTTCAGGTTGCCGTTGCGAATCGCGATCCAGCCCTTCTTGTACGTGGTGAGCCCGCACGCGAGCACCGCGACGAGCGCGAGCGCCGCCGCCAGCCACACGGGCAGGCCGGCCCAGGTCGCGCCCTCGGACGCGACCGCGGCGACGCCCGCCAGCGCCAGCGGCCACCACGGCTTGGGCGCGTCGGCGACGCGTGCCGTCGGTGCGCCGGGCGACGCGGCCTCGGGCGTCATCCCGAGCGTGCGGATCGCGCTTTCGATCGCCGGCTGCGCGCCGGGCACGTGCTCGACGGTCAGCATCCGCTGCATCAGGTTGAATTCGAGCGCCGATACTTCGTTCATCCCGCCGAGCTTCTTGCGGATCAGCGTTTCCTCGGTCGGGCAGTCCATCTGCATGATCCGGAACGCGGAGCGCACGTGGCCCGACGCGGTCGCCTGCGCGACCGGCAGCGGCGCGAGCGTCAGCGCGGCAGGCGCGCAGCAGTCGCCGGCCGCGTGGTCGTGGTCGTGGTCGTGGTCGTGGTCGTGGTCGTGGTCGTGGTCGTGGTCGTGGTCGTGGTCGTGGTCGTGGTCGTGGTCGTGGTCGTGGTCGTGACCGGCATGGTCATGCCTGGCGTGGTCGTGCGAGCACGCGGCGCCATGGACATGCGCATCGCCGTGCGCATGATCGTGATCGTGGTCGTGACCCGCGTCATCGTGCGCGGCGTGGTCGTGCGAGCACGCCGCGCCGTGCTGATGCGCATCGTCGGCTGCATGGTCGTGATCGTGCCCCTTGCCGCCATGGCCATGATCATGGTCGTGGGCATGCGCGCGCTCGCCGGCCGCCGGCGCCGCGTCGGCAACGGTCGCCGTCTGCGTGTCGCGCGAGTCGGCGCAGCACGTATCGGCGCCGTCGGCATGACGGTGTCGTGGGTCGTGGGTACGCTGGGCGTCGGTCATGACAACCTCCTTTGTGGCTTGACGGTGTAGAGTTAACACCCTGAAGCCACTACAAGGTCAACCCTTACACGGGAGAAAGGCATGAAGATCGGCGAACTGGCCAAAGCGGCCCGCTGTACACCCGAAACGATCCGCTTCTACGAGAAAGAGGGTCTGATGCCGGATGCGGAGCGCACCGACTCGAACTACCGCAACTACACCGACGTGCACGTCGAACGGCTGCGCTTCATCCGCAACTGCCGCGCGCTCGACATGGCGCACGACGAGATCCGCGCGCTGCTGCAGCTCACCGACGTGCCGGCCGACCGCTGCGATTCGATCAATTCGCTGCTCGACGACCACATCGGACACGTCGACGCGCGCCTCGCGGAACTCACGCATCTGCGCGACCAGCTCACCGAATTGCGCCGCCAGTGTGTCGGCGAGCATTCGGTCGAGGATTGCGGAATCGTGCACGGTCTCGCGACGATGGAAACCGTCGCGCCGGCCGCGAAGCGTTCGCACCTCGGCTGAAACCCTTGTGAAATAAGATAGTCTGGTTGAGAATAGTTATATTATTACTAGATATGTCATAACTATTCATGCCAACGAGTCGCCCATCCCCGCTCGCGCTGGCCGTCCTCGCGACGCTCACCGAAACGCCGATGCATCCGTACGGGATGCTGCAGCAACTGAAGGCCCGCGGGTACGACGAAGTCGTCAACGTGCGGCAGCGCACGAGCCTCTACCAGACGATCGACCGGCTGCTGCGCGACGGGCTGATCGCCGTGCACGACACCGAGCGTGACGGTGCATTTCCGGAGCGCACGCTCTATGCGCTGACCGAGGCCGGGCACGCGGCCGGGCAAACCTGGCTGCATGCGCTGCTGGCCGAGCCCGCACGCGAGTTTCCCGCCTTCGGCGCCGGCCTCGCGTTCCTGCCGCTGCTCGACGCCGACGATGCACGGCACCAGCTCGAGCTTCGCATTGCCCGGCTCGACGCCGAGCGCGAACGCCTCGAAACGCTGCGCAACGCCGCGCAGGCCGACCAGGTGCCGCGCCTGTTCCTGCTGCAGAACGAACATGCGCTCGTGCTGCTCAACGCTGAGCTCGACTGGGCGCGCAGCGTCGTCGAACACCTGAAGATCGGCGCACTGCGCTGGGTGGACGGCTGACAAGGAACGAAGGCCGATTCCCGTCTGCAACGGGAATCGCCCCCGTCAAAGTACCTTGCCGGGATTCAGGATGCCGTGCGGGTCGAGCGCGGTCTTCAGCCGCCGCATCAGCCCGATTTCCGCGTCGCTGCGCGTGTGCGCGAGATAAGGACGCTTGAGCGCGCCGATGCCGTGCTCGGCCGACACCGAGCCGCCCATGTCCCGCACCACCGCGTACACGCAGTGATCGAGCGCGTCGGCGTCCGCGTCGGTCATGCCGGCCAGCGACACGCCGATATGCACGTTGCCGTCGCCGACATGGCCGAAGAACAGGCACGTGACGTCCGGCCAGCGCGCCCGCAGCGCCGCCTCGCAGCGCTCGGCGAACGCGCCGAGTTCGCCCGTCGGCAGGCTCACGTCGAAGTTGACGAGATGGGGCAGCGCATCGATCGCGAGACCTTCGCGCAGCGTCCACAGGTCGCGCGCCTGCCGCTCCGACGTCGCGAGCACCGCGTCTTCGACGAGCCCTGCGTCGATCCCGGCTGCGAGGCCGGTTTCCAGCGCATGGTGCGCATCGCCGCCCGGCGCGCTCGTCGCGCATTCGATCAGCACCGCGAAACCGCCGTCGCCCGCGAACGGCGCGGCCACGCCCGGCGTGTGATGCGCAACGTAGTCGTAGAACGACGGCCACATCGCCTCGAAACTGACGACTTCGGGCAGCGTACGCATGCGGTTCCACAATCCCGCCACCGCGTCGTAGTCGCGCACGCGGCAGAGCGCCGTGGCCGGCGCGGCGAGCAACGGATGCAGCCGCAGCACGGCGCGCGTGACGACGCCGAGCGTCCCTTCGCTGCCAATGAACAGCTGCTTCAGGTCGTAGCCCGCGTTGTTCTTCAGCATCCGGTTCATCGACGACACGACCGTGCCGTCCGCGAGCACGGCCTCGAGCCCGAGCACCTGCTCGCGCATCATCCCGTAGCGGATCGCGCGCGTGCCGCCCGCATTGGTCGCGAGCATGCCGCCGATCTGGCACGAGCCGCGCGCGCCGAGATCCACGCCGAACGTGAAGCCCGCCGCTTCCGCGGCCTCCTGCACCGTCTGCAGCGGCGTCCCGGCGCGCACGGTCATCGTGCCGGCCGCCGCGTCGAGCGCGTCGATGCCCGCGAAGCGCTCCATCGACAGCACGATCTCGCCGCCGAGCGCGACCGCGCCGCGCGCGAGCCCCGTCAGCCCGCCTTGCGGCACCACCGGCTGGCCGAGCCGCGCGCACAGCGCAAGCGTGCGCGACACGTCGTCGACGCTGCGCGGGCGCACCAGCGCACGCGGCCGGACGCCGGCCGGCTCGTTGTACGCCGTGAAGTAGCGGGGATCGATGTCGGCCGAGCGCGTGACCAGCGCGTCGCCCAGTTCGGCGACGAGCACGGCTTCGAGCGCCTCGCCCGACAGCGGCGCGCCGCCCTGTGCGCTACCCGCGGCGGCCGTTTCCCGGTTCTGCATCGCGCGGCCCCGCTTACTTCGTCGAGATGTCGATATCGCCGAAATACTTCAGCCCGAGCGACTTCACCGTGCCGTCCGCCTTCAGCTTGTCGATCGCCGCATCGAGCTTCGCCTTCAGCGCGTCGTCGCCCTTGCGCAGGCCGAATGCGATACCGCTGCCGAGGATCCGGTCGTCGTGCACGGGCTGGCCGACGAACGAGAAGCCCTTGCCGTCCGGGCGCGACAGGAAGCCGCGCTGGCCGGACGGCGCGAGCACGAGCGTCGCATCGAGGCGGCCCGACACGAGGTCCGTGTACGCCTGGTTCTGGTCCTGGTACGGGACGATCGCGACGCCGGCCGGCTCCCAGTGCGCCTTCGCGTAGGTTTCCTGGATCGACGCCTGCAGCACGCCGACGCGCTTGCCCTTCAGCGATTCGGGGGTCGGCAGCAGGCCGCTGCCGGTGCGCGCGATCAGTTGGGTCGGCACGCGATAGATGATCGTCGTGAAATCGATCGCCTGGCGCCGCTGCTCGGTCGCGTTCATCGCCGAGTTGATCGCGTCGAACTTGCGGCCCTTCAGCGCCGGAATCAGGCCGTCGAACGACGTCTCGACCCATTTGCACGACAGCTTCGCCGTCTGGCAGACGGCGTTCCCGACGTCGATGTCGAAGCCCTGCAGGTCGCCGTTCGGCGCTTTCGATTCGAACGGCGGATATTGCGCTTCGAGGCCGAAGCGCAGCGTCTGCGCATCGGCGAGTGCCGCGCCGGAGCCGATTGCGCACGCGAGTGCGAATGCGAGTTTCAGGGTTGCCGTGTGCTTCATCGTGATCTCCTTGTGCCTGGTCGATGCGACGTCCCCGTCGCCGGTTTCCGTACTACAGCGAACGCAGCCGCCGCGCGCCTTCGACCAGCGTCGCGTCGTCCTTCGAAAAACTGAGCCGGATCACGCCGGCATCGGTGCCGTCGGTATAGAACGCCGACAGCGGAATCGTCGCGACGCGCGCGTCGCGGATCAGGCGCAGCACGAAATCGCTGTCGCTTTCGTCCGAGAAGTGCCGGAAGCGCGCGAGCATGAAGAACGAGCCTTCGCTCGGCAGCAGCTCGAAACGCGAATCGGCCAGCTCGCGCGCGAGCAGGTCGCGCTTGGCCTGGTAGAACGCCGACAGGCCGAGATAGCTGTCCGGCCGCGCGAGGATCTCCGCGAACGCGACCTGCATCGGCGTGTCGGCCGCGAACACCATGAACTGGTGCACCTTGCGGATCTCGTCCATCAGCTCGGCCGGCGCGAGGCAATGGCCGACCCGCCAGCCCGTCACGTGGAACGACTTGCCGAACGACGACACGATCACGCTGCGCTCGGCCAGCTCGCGGTGGCGCGCGACGCTCTGGTGCAGCGCACCGTCGAACACGACGTGCTCGTAGACTTCGTCGGACAGGATCACGATGCCGGTATCGCGCGTGAGCTGCGCGAGCCGTGCGAGATCGTCGGCCGAAAACACGGTCGCGGTCGGGTTGTGCGGCGTGTTCACGATGATCATCCGCGTGCGCGGCGTGATCGCCGCGGCCACCTCGTCCCAGTTCACGCGGAAATGCTCGGGCGACAGCTTGATCGCGACGGGCGTCGCGCCCTGCAGCCGCACGATCGGCGCATAGCTGTCGAACGACGGCTCGAAATAGATCACCTCGTCGCCCGGATGCACGAGCGCGCTGATCGCCGCGTAGAGCCCTTCGCTCGCGCTCGCGATCACCGTGATCTCGGTCGCCGGGTCGTAGCGCGCGCCGTACAGCGCCTCGGTCTTCTCCGCGAGCCGCTCGCGCAGCGACGCGAGCCCGGCCATCGGCGCGTACTGGTTGTGCCCGTCGCGCATCGCACGGGCGACGCCTTCGACGAGCGCCGGATCGGGCGCGAAATTCGGCGCGCCCTGCGACAGGTTCAACGCATCGTGCTGAGCGGCCAGTTGGCCGATCACCGAGAAGATCGTCGTCCCGACGTCGGGCAGTTTCGAACGGGGCGCGGTGGCGCTTCGCATGACTCCTCCTTCTGATGTCCTTCGGGCTGGCCCGCGCGCAGCGCGCGGCCCTGCATCTGCCGCATGATTTAGCCCCAGCCAATATCGGCGGACAATCGAAAGTTCGTCATGGCGGCCATGCATTTTTCTCATGCCGCCCGGTGTGAAGCACGCATCGGCAAGGCCGACCTGCCGGCCTCACATGCGAATCAGGCATTACCCCTAGGGCCTGTTCACGCTAATCACGGGCCCTAGGGCATGCTACCGGCCCGCCGCCGCCAGATACGCAAGCAGCACGGCCCGCAGTTCGCCGCGCAACGCGGCCATGTCGAGCGCGGGCCCGAGCGTCAGCAACGCCTGCGAGAGGCCGCCGTAGCAGACCGTGTGCGCCATCCGCGCAAGCCCGTCGAGCCGCGCGGCCGGCGGCGGATCGGCCGCGTGCGCGAGCGCATCGCGCCACAGCGCGACATACGCGTCGTAGTGCCGGCGGTAGGCGGCGAGCGGCGACACCTGCCGCTCCAGCGCGAACAGCGCGCTCCACAGCGCCGCGTCGGCGCCGATCGCGTCGACCTGCAGGTCGACGAGCGCCACGGCGAGTTCGGCCCGCGGCGCGCCGCGCAACCGCTGCGCCAGATCGCGCAGCCGGTCGGCCATCGCCAGCACGTACCGGTGGATGCAGAGTGCGGCGAGGCTCTGCTTGTCGCCGAAATACTCGTAGAAGGTGCCGACGCTCACGCCCGCGACGGCCGCGATCTCGCGGATCGTCGCCTTCGCGTAGCCGCGTTCGAGCAAAAGCTGAACGAATGCCTGCTGCAGCGCGTCGGAACTCGCCTGCGCGCGCGACTGGCGCGGCCGGCGGCGCAACGCGGGCGCGGGTTGCGCCGCCGGCTGGTCGGGCGGCGCCGGAACCTGAACATGTCGCGGCGGCATATTTGCTACTCTGAAATCAGCAGGGAATGCGTTTTACCGGGAGCCGGAACCAGCGCCGCAGCGCCACCCGTGTTGGATGACGCCGGCCGCCCGCGAAGCATGAGACCGGAGACCACCTCGATGACCGAATCGACTCACGCCGTCACGAACCAGTTCGACGAACTGACCGACTATAACCTCTTCGCGACGGACGTCGCGCTGCGCGACGCACTCGCCCGCGCGGGCGCCGACTGGGCCATGCCGCAACTCGACGCGTACGGCGCGCGGCTCGGCAGCGCCGACACCGCGCGGCTCGCCGACGAAGCGAACCAGCACACGCCGGAACTGCACACGTTCGACCGGCGCGGCCGGCGCATCGACCGCGTCGACTTCCACCCGGCGTGGCACACGCTGCTCGGCCAGTACCGCCACGAAGGCTTCGTGTCGCTCGCGTTCCGCGAGTCGCGCCGCGGCCGCTGGGCCGCGACCGCCGCAGGCTTCTACCTGCATGGCCAGATCGAGGCCGGCACGCTGTGCCCGGCGACGATGACGCAGGCCGCGATCCCCGTGCTGCAGAAGGAGCCCGCGCTGTGGAACCTGCTGCGCGACAAGCTCTACAGCGACGACTACGATCCGCGCGACGTGCCGGTCGCCGACAAGCGCGCGATCTGGTTCGGCATGGGGATGACCGAGAAACAGGGCGGCTCCGACGTGCGCGCGAACACGACGCTCGCGACCGCCGTCGGCGCGGGCGAGCGCGGCGGCGAATACCGGCTGCGCGGCCACAAGTGGTTCTTCTCCGCGCCGATGTGCGACGCGCACCTCGTCGTCGCGCACACCGAAGGCGGCAGCCCGTCGTGCTTCTACGTGCCGCGCTGGCGGCCGGACGGCACGAAGAACGCGGTCGAGATCCAGCGGCTGAAGAACAAGGTCGGCAACCGCAGCAACTCGAGCAGCGAGATCGAGCTGAACGATGCGTGGGGGATCATGCTCGGCGACGAAGGCCGCGGCATTCCGACCATCATCGAGATGGCCACCTACACGCGGCTGAACTGCGTGCTCGGCAGCGCGGCGATGCTGCGCCAGGGCGTCGTGCAGGCGATCGCATACACGCGCCAGCGTCACGCGTTCGGCCGCGCGCTCGCCGAGCAGCCGCTGATGCGCACCGTGCTCGCCGATCTCGCGCTCGAAAGCGAAGCCGCGCTCGTGCTCGTGATGCGCCTGGCCGACGCGTTCGAGCGCGACGACTCGCCGCGCGAACGCGCATGGAAGCGGATCGTCACGCCCGCCGCGAAATTCTGGGTCTGCAAGCGCGCGGTCGAGCTGACCGGCGAGGTGATGGAAGTGTTCGGCGGCAACGGCTACGTCGACGACGGCCCGATCGCGCGGCTGTTCCGCGAGGCGCCCGTCAACTCGATCTGGGAAGGCTCGGGCAACGTGATGTGCCTCGACGTGCTGCGCGCGGTATCGCGCGAGCCCGACGCGGCCGCCGCGCTGTTCGCCGAGCTCGCCGACCTCGGCGCGGGCGAACCGCGCATCCGCGCGGCGCTCGACGCGCTGCGCGCGATGCTCGGCGCGCCCGCCGACACGCTGGAGGCATCGGGCCGCGTGTTCGCGCAGCGGCTCGCGCTCGTCGCGCAGGCGTGCCTGCTGCGCCGCGATGCGCCGGCGGCCGTCGCCGACGCGTTCGTCGCGACGCGGCTCGCGGCACCCGACTGGGGCCGCATCGCGGGTGGCTTCGACCCGCACGCGATCGACGTCGCCGCGTTGCTGCAGCGCGCGTATCCCGCCTGACGAACGCCCGTTCGTTCGCCTTCGTTCGCCCCGCCCGGAGCCCCCGATGAACCTCGTCGCCGCCCTCGACCGCGCCGCCCGCGCGACGCCCGACAAGCCGTTCCTCGTCAGCGAATCCGCGACGATCACCTATGCGGCCGCGCGCGAGCGCTCGCATCGCGCGGCGGGCGTGCTGAGCGCGCTCGGGATCGCGGCCGGCGACCGCGTCGCCGCGATGTGCTTCAACACGCCGGCGTTCGTCGACCTGATGTTCGGCGCGTGGCGGCTCGGCGCGACGTTCGTGCCGATCAACCACAAGCTGCAGGCGCCGGAAGTCGACTACGTGCTCGAACACAGCCGCAGCAAGGCGCTCCTGTTCGACGTGACGCTCGCGCCGGTGCTCGAACGCATCGTGCATCCCGCACGGCGGCTCGTGACCGAAGGCGAGCTCGACGGTGTGCCGTGCTTCGACACGATGTGCGCCGCCATGGACGGCCTCGCGGGCATCGATCCCGCCGACGGCGACATCGCACAGATCCTCTACACGTCCGGCACGACCGGCCGCCCGAAAGGCTGTGTGCACAGCCACCGCACCGTGACGCTCGCGGCGATGTCGGCGGCGCTCGCGATCGGCATCGGCCGCCACGAGCGCACGCTGATGGCAATGCCGATCTGGCATTCGTCGCCGCTCAACAACTGGTTCGGCGGCACGCTGTATGCAGGCGGCACCGTCGTGCTGCTGCGCGAATACCATCCGCTGCGCTTCCTGCAGGCCATCGAGCGCGAGCGCGTGACGCTGTATTTCGGTGCGCCGGTGTCGTACACGCTGCCGCTCGACACGGTCGACGGCTTCGCGGCATTCGATCTGTCGAGCGTGCGCGCATGGCTGTACGGCGGCGGCCCGATCGGCGCCGCGCAGGCCGAACGGCTCGCACGCGCCTATCGCAGCGATGCGTTCTTCCAGGTGTACGGGATGACGGAAACGGGGCCGGCCGGCTCGACGCTGTATCCGGACGAGCAGGTCGCGAAGGCCGGTTCGATCGGCCGCCACGGCGGCCCGGGCGTCGACCTGCGCGTCGTGCGGATGGACGGCATCGACGCGCGGCCGGGCGAGACTGGTGAAATCTGGCTGAAGGCCGACAGCATGATGCTCGGTTATCTCGACGACGCGGCCGCAACGCGCGCCGCGTTCGCGCCGGAGGGCTGGTATCGCACCGGCGACATCGCGCGGATCGATCAGGATGGCTACCTGTTCATCGTCGACCGGCTGAAGGACATGATCGTGACGGGCGGCGAGAACGTCTATTCGAAGGAAGTGGAGGACGTGCTCGGCGCTCACCCGGACATCGCCGAGGCGGCCGTGGTCGGCGTCCCGCATCCCGACTGGGGCGAGACGGTCGTCGCGCACGTCGTGCTGCGGACGGGCGCGGTGCCCGACGCGGACGCGCTGCGCGCGTTCTGCGGCGAACGGCTCGCCGCGTACAAGATCCCGCGCGAGTTCGTGTTCGCGCAGGCACTGCCGCGCACACCGACGGGCAAGCTGCAGAAGTTCCTGCTGCGCGTGCGCAAGGACGACTAGCGCCCGCTCGCGCAGATGAAAAAAGCCACCGGGCCGTCGGGCCCGGTGGCTTTTTCGCTTGATCGACCGGGCAGCGACACGCGCCGCCGCCCGCGATTCAAAGGCTGCTTACTTGCCGCCGATGCTCTTCAGCGGCTTCCACTCACCCTTCTCGACCTTGTACATCGTGATGCCGCCGTTCTTCAGGTCGCCCTTCGCGTCATACGCGACGTGCGTCGACGTGACGCCCGCCATGTCGCTCTTCGCGAGCACCGGCAGGTACTTCGCCGGATCGGTCGAATCGGCCTTCTTCATCGCGTTGAGCATCGCCATCGCGCCGTCGTATGCGTACGGCGAGTAGGTCTGCACGTCTTCGCCGAAGCGCTTCTTGTACTTGTCGGCGTACGTCTTGCCGCCAGGCATCTCTTCGAGCGGGAGACCGGCCAGCGACGCGATCGTGCCTTCCGACGCGTTGCCCGCGATCTTCAGGAACGTCGGCGTCTTCACCATTTCGCCGCTCATCAGCGGTGCCGTGATGCCGAGCGTCTTCATCTGCTTGACCATCGGCGCTGCCTGCGAATCGGCGCCGCCGTAGTAGACGAGGTCCGGCTTCACGGACTTCAGCTTGGTCAGGATCGCCTTGAAGTCGACAGCCTTGTCGTTCGTGAATTCGCGGTCGACGATCGTCGCGCCGCCGGCCTTCGCGGCCTTCTCGAACTGGTCGGCGAGACCCTGGCCGTAGGCCGTGCGGTCGTCGACGATCGCGATCTTCTTCATGCCGAGATCCTTCGACGCGAACGTGCCGGCCACCGAGCCCTGTTGCGTGTCGGACGTCATCATGCGGAAGGTCGTCTTGTAACCTTGCTGCGTGTATTCCGGCGCCGTCGCCATCGCGATTTCCGGAATGCCCGCGTTCGCGTAGATGCGCGAAGCCGGAATCGTCGTGCCCGAGTTGAAGTGGCCGAGCATGCCCTTGATGCCGTCGTCGACCAGCTTCTGCGCAACCGTCGTGCCCGTGCGCGGGTCAGCCTGGTCGTCCTGCGTGCTCAGCACGAACTTCACCGGCTTGCCGCCGATCTTCGGGTTCGTCGCGTTGAAATCTTCCAGCGCGAGCACGATCCCGTTCTGCATATCCTTGCCGTAGTGCGCCTGCGCACCCGTCATCGGCCCTGCGTAACCGATCTTCACGTCATCTGCATGGGCCGTCCCCGCCAGCGACATGACGGCGACAAACGTCGCGCCTGCCAGCTTTTTCATCGTGTGTTGCATAGCATCTCCTTGGTACCAGGGTAAATGGAGCGGCTTCGGGATCGCCTTGCCGCTTCCTTTGTTTGATCCGAACGGCAAGGATGATCAGCCGATCGTCATCAAATTCGCATTGCCGCCTGCCGCGGCCGTATTCACGCTCACCGAGCGCTCCGTCAGCAGCCGCTCGAGCGCGTAGTCTTCCGCGTCGCCGTTCTCGAACGCGCCCACCGACACGCCCTGCACCGACACGATCGGGCCCGGCCGCTGCGCGACGTCCTTCACGAGCGTCTGCAGTTCGTCGCTGTCGCCTTCGAACAGCACCGCGTCGAACGCCGCGTCGGCCTGCTTGCGCACGACCGCGTGCGACTTCAGCGACGCCGGCAGCGCGGCGACGAGCGCCTCGCCCGCCGCGCCGGCGAACAGTGCGCGGTTGCCGGTCGCCAGCACCGCGGCGAACTGCGCGCGCGCGCCGCCCGGCGTCGCCGCGACACACAGCACCGTGCCGCGCGGGCCGAGTGTATACGTGTTTCGCTCGCCCGTCGGCCCGGTCAGCACCGCGGTTGCACCGGCCGGCACCTGTGCGAGATAACCGTCGCAACGCGCGGCCAGCACCGGCTCGCGCTGCTCGATCAGCCAGTCGCGCAGCGTGGTGAGCGCTGCCGCCGGGTTGCCGCGTGCATCGCCCTCGACCGCGCCGTCCGCCACCAGCGCCTGCGCGAGCGTGCGCGGCAGGCCCGACGGACGCGTCGCGAGCAGACGCTGCAGGTACAGCGCGCCGCCGGCCTTCGGGCCCGTGCCCGACAGCCCTTCGCCGCCGAACGGCTGCACGCCGACCACCGCGCCGATCACGTTGCGGTTCACGTAGATGTTGCCCACGTGCGCATTCGAGATCACGTGCGCGATCGTTTCGTCGATCCGCGTGTGGATGCCGAGCGTCAGGCCGTAGCCGGTCGCGCGGATCTGTTCCAGCAGCTTGTCGAGCTGGCTGCGGCGGTAGCGCACCACGTGCAGCACGGGGCCGAACACTTCGCGCTTCAGCTCGTCGATGCTGCCGATCTCGATCAGCGTCGGCGGCACGAACGTGCCGTGCGTGCAGGCTTCGGGCGCCGGCAGTTGCGTGACCGCGTGGCCCTTGTCCTTCATCGTCGCGACGTGCGTGTCGATCGTCTGTTTCGCTTCGCCGTCGATCACCGGGCCGACGTCCGTCGACAGCCGGTCGGGGTTGCCGAGCGCCAGTTCGTGCATCGCGCCCTTGAGCATCGTCAGCGTGCGGTCCGCGACATCGTCCTGCAGACACAGAACGCGCAGCGCCGAACACCGTTGACCGGCCGAGTCGAACGACGACTGCATCACGTCCGCGACGACCTGCTCCGCGAGCGCCGACGAATCGACGATCATCGCGTTCTGGCCGCCCGTTTCGGCGATCAGCGGAATCGGCTTGCCGTCCGGATCGAGGCGCGCGGACAGCGTCTTGTTGATCAGGCGCGCGACTTCGGTCGAGCCCGTAAACATCACCGCACGCGTGCGCGGATCGGCGACCAGCGCCGCGCCGACGGTCTCGCCGTCGCCCGGCAGCAGTTGCACCGCGCCGGCCGGCACGCCGGCCTCGCGCAGCAGGCGCACGGCCTGCGCGGCGATCAGCGGTGTCTGTTCGGCCGGCTTCGCGAGCACCGTGTTGCCGGCTGCCAGCGCTGCGGCCACCTGGCCCATGAAGATCGCGAGCGGGAAGTTCCACGGGCTGATGCAGACCACGGGGCCGAGCGGGCGATGCGTGTCGTTCGAGAATTCCTCGCGGATCTGCGCGGCGTAGTAGCGCAGGAAGTCGACCGCTTCGCGGATCTCGGCGATCGCGTTCGGCAGCGATTTGCCGGCTTCGCGCACGATCAGGCCCATCAGCGTGTGCATCTGCGCTTCGAGCAGGTCGGCCGCGCGCACCAGGCAATCGGCGCGCGCATCGACCGGCGTCGCCTGCCAGATCGGTGCGGCAGCCACCGCGTGCGCGAGTGCCGCGCTGACGTGCTCGGCCGTCGCTTCGCTGACCGTGCCGACCGCGTCGCGCTGGTCGGCCGGGTTGCGCACGTCGCGGGCCGGCGCATCGGCGAGCGCGTCGTCGGCGAGCATCGGTGCCGCGCGCCACGGGAAATGCGCACTCGCGAGCAGCGCGGACGACAGCGACGCGAGACGATGTTCGTTCGACAGGTCGAGGCCCATCGAGTTGGGACGCTCGTCGCCGTACAGGTTGCGCGGCAGCGGGATCTTCGCGTGCGGCGCGCCGAGCGGCACGACCTTCGCCGCTTCATCAACCGGATCGGCGACCAGTTCCTTCACCGGCACGGTCTTGTCGGCGATGCGGTTCACGAACGACGTGTTCGCGCCGTTTTCCAGCAGGCGGCGCACCAGGTACGCGAGCAGCGTCTCGTGCGTGCCGACCGGCGCATAGACGCGGCACGGACGGTTCAGCTTGTCGCGGCCCGTGACTTCCTCGTACAGCGGCTCGCCCATCCCGTGCAGGCACTGGAATTCATACTGGCCCGGGTAGTAGTTCTGGCCCGCGAGCTGGTAGATCGCGGCCAGCGTGTGTGCGTTGTGCGTCGCGAACTGCGGATAGACGGCGTCGGGCGCCGCGAGCAGCTTCTTCGCGCACGCGAGGTACGACACGTCCGTGTAGATCTTGCGCGTATAGACCGGATAGCCTTCGAGGCCGTCGACCTGCGCACGCTTGATCTCGCTGTCCCAGTACGCGCCCTTCACGAGGCGGATCATCAGGCGGTGACGGCTGCGGCGCGCGAGATCGATCAGGTAGTCGATCACGAACGGGCAGCGCTTCTGGTAGCCCTGCACGACGAAGCCGATGCCGTTCCAGCCCGCGAGATCCGGATCGAAGCACAGCGCCTCGAGCAGGTCGAGCGACAGTTCGAGGCGGTCGGCCTCCTCGGCGTCGATGTTCAGGCCGATGTCGTAGCGGCGCGCCAGCAGCGCGAGCGCACGCACGCGCGGCAGCAGCTCGCTCATCGTGCGGTCCTGCTGCGAGCGCGAGTAGCGCGCGTGCAGCGCCGACAGCTTGATCGAGATGCCCGGGCCTTCGTAGATGCCGCGGCCGCCGGCCGCCTTGCCGATCGCGTGGATCGCCTGCTCGTACGATGCGTAGTAACGCTGCGCGTCCTCTTCGGTCGTCGCCGCTTCGCCGAGCATGTCGTACGAGTAGCGGAAGCCGCGCGCTTCGTACTTGCGGCTGTTCGCGAGCGCTTCGGAAATCGTTTCGCCGGTGACGAACTGCTCGCCCATCAGGCGCATCGCCATGTCGACGCCCTTGCGGATCAGCGGCTCGCCGCCGCGGCCGATCAGGCGCGTGAGCGCCGACGACAGGCCCGCTTCGCTGTTGGTCGTCACGAGCTTGCCCGTGATCATCAGCCCCCAGGTCGCCGCGTTGACGAACAGCGACGGCGCGTGGCCGACGTGCGAGCGCCAGTCACCCTTGCTGATCTTGTCGCGGATCAGCGCATCGCGCGTCGCGCGATCGGGAATGCGCAGCAGCGCTTCGGCGAGGCACATCAGCGCGACGCCTTCCTGGCTCGACAGCGAGAACTCATGGATCAGCCCTTCGACGCCGCCGCCCGAGCTCTTCTCGCGCAACGCCTCGACGAGCCTGGTCGCGAGCGCCTGCACATCCGCCTGCAGGTTCGCGGGCAAGCGTGCCTGGCCGAGCAGGAACGGCACGCATTCCGGTTCGGGGCGGCGGTATGCGGCCGTGATCGCCGCGCGCAGCACCGATTGCGGCTGCACGTTCTGCGCGAACTCGAGGAACGGATGCGGCGAGTTGTCGTCGTCGCCGTCCGCGGCCTGGCCGTCGGCGAGCTCCGTGACGCCGCTGTGGCCCGACAGCTCGGGCGGCAACTGACCGTGCTCGATCCGCTCGAGATACGCGAAGATCGCCTGCTTGATCAGCCAGTGGGGGGTGCGCTCGAGACGCGCGGCAGCGTCCTTGAGGCGCGAGCGGAGAAGATCGTCGACTTTGACGCCGAGAGTCGTGCTTGCCATGGTGGGTTCGTGCGCCGGTGCGAGCCCGGCAATGTGGTGTGAGAGGATGCGCGAAATCCTACGGCACGCAATAAAAAGGTGCAACCAAATTGAGAGATAGGTTGCACCCTTTGGATAGTCAATATAATCAGCCACTTAGACGGTTGCAACCTAGGGGTTGCCCGTGGTCGGCGGATCGGTGTTTTCCCTGAGCGGGCCGGTTTGACACGCGTGGGCAACCCGCGGTGTGTGCGAAAGCGGAACAAAACGGGTTGCACTGGGCGTGCCGGCGGGTGCGGCGCCGGGTTGCCGGCGCGCGACGAGAGACAGTTCGAGGGTGCCCGGCGGCCCGGGCGTCAACACCGGGCAGCGCGCCGCGCGATGGCCGCGCGGGCGCCGCTCAGATATCCAGCGGATCGACTTCGACGCTCCACCGCAGCACGCCCTTCAGCGCGCGCAGCTCCGGCTGCCACGCGCGCAGCGCATGCTGCAGCGCCGCCCGCGACGCGCTTTCGAGCAGCAACTGCGCGCGGTGGACGTTCGCGACCTTGACGATCGTCATCGGCACCGCGTCGTACACGGTCACGCGATCGGCGCCCGGCAGCCCCGGCAGCGCGGCCGCGGCCTGCAGCAGGAACCCGAGCGCCGCGTCGAGCGTGCGCCCTTCGGCGCGCAGCAGCGCCTGATAGACGAACGGCGGCAGGTGCGCGTCGCGGCGCTCGCCGAGCGTCGAATTCGCGAAGCCGATGTAGTCCTGCCGCCCGAGTGCGTGGTACAGCGCGTGACGCGGGTAACGCGTCTGCACGAGCACCTCGCCCGGCAGCCCGGCGCGTCCCGCGCGGCCGCTCACCTGCATCAGCTGCGCGAACAGCCGCTCGCTCGCGCGGAAGTCGTGCGAGAACAGCGCGGTGTCGGCATTGAGCACGCCGACGAGCGACACGCGCTGGAAGTCGTGCCCCTTCGCGATCATCTGCGTACCGACGAGGATGTCGACCTCGCCCGCGTGCACGTCGGAAAAGAGCGCCTGCGCGCTGCCTTTGCGGCGCGTGCTGTCCGCGTCGATCCGCAGCACGCGTGCGCCCGGCACGGCTTCGGCGAGCGCCTCCTCGATGCGCTGCGTGCCGCGCCCGAGCGGCGCGATGTCGACGTTCCCGCACTCGGGGCACGACCGCGGAATGCGTGACTCCCAGCCGCAGTGATGGCAGCGCAGCGCGTGTTCGGGTTTGTGCAGCACGACGTACGCGCTGCAGCGCGGGCAGCCCGCGACCCAGCCGCATGCGTCGCACGCGAGCTGTGGCGCGTAACCGCGCCGGTTCAGGAACACGAGGCTTTGTTCGCCGCGCTCGAGCCGCCCCTTCAACCCGGCGACGAGCGGCCCCGACAGCCCGCCCAACGACGCGCGCCCGCGCCGCCGTTCCTCTTCGAGATCGATCAGCCGCACGGTCGGCAGCGTTGCGTCGGCCACCGCGCGGCGCGACAGCGTGAGCCGTGTGTAGCGGCCCTGCTCGGCCTGCCACCAGGTTTCGAGCGACGGCGTCGCCGAACCGAGCACGACCGTGATGCCGAGCTGCTTCGCGCGCCACACGGCGAGATCGCGCGCCGAATAGCGCAGCCCTTCCTGCTGCTTGTACGCAGGCTCGTGCTCCTCGTCGACGACGACCAGCGCGAGCGTCGGCATCGACGCGAGCACCGCGAGGCGCGTGCCGAGCACGATCCGCGCGCGGCCCGTATGCGCGGCGAGCCAGTTGCGCGCCCGCTCGCCCTCGGCGAGCCCGCTGTGCAACGTGACGATCGCGTCGTCGGCGAGCGCCCCCGCGAAGCGCGCGCGAAACGCGGCCTCGAACTGCGGCGTCAGGTTGATTTCGGGGACAAGCACGAGCGCCTGCGCGTCCGGCCGCGCATCGAGCAGCGACGCGAGCGCATGCAGATAGACCTCGGTCTTGCCGCTGCCCGTCACGCCGTGCAGCAGGAACGGCGCGAAGCCCTGCGCGGCGCGGATCGCGTCGAGCGCCTCGGCCTGCTGGTCGGTGAGCGCCGGCGGCACAGCTCGTCCACCGGTTGTCGACAGGTTATCCACAGCTTTGGGCACAGGCGTATCGGCCCAGCCGATCTCCTCGACGTCGACCCAGCCGCGCGCCGCCCAGTCGTCGAGCGTCGCGGCCGCCTTCGGATGCAGCGCGCGCGCATCGGGCAGCGTCAGCGAGCCGGTATCGACGAGCGCCTGCGCGAGCCGCCGCAGCGCGGCCCCGCGCGCGGGCAACGCGTCGGGCAGTGCCGCGCGGCCCGCGTCCGTCGGCCGTTAGCGCACCTCGGGCGCCAGCAGCCGCCCCCAGCGCCCGGCGTCGCGCAGCGCTTGCGGCAGGGCCGGCAACGCGACCTCGCCGCGCCCGCGCTGATAGTAGTCGGCGGCGAACGACACGAGCGCGAGCCAGTCCGCCGACAGCGGCGGCAGGTCGGAGCAGATCGCGTCGATCGCGCGCAGCCGGGACGGCGGCACGTCGGTGTGAGTCGTCACTTCGCAAACGAGCCCGACGGCCTGCCGCTTGCCGAACGGCACCTGCACGAGCGTGCCGGGCACGGGCGCCGGCTGCGCGTCGCAGCGGTAGTCAAACAGGGTCGCAAGCGGATGGTCGAGCGCGACGCGCAGGTAGGTGCCGTCCATCACGGCGCTCCGGCGGCGGCACGCGCCGCGTGGACGGCTTGCATCCGCGTCCGCATCGCGGCAGCGAACTTAAAGTAAAACTTCAGATTCGGCGCTAAGTTTTGGATTCGCATTAGGAATCGCCGTATACCCTGCCCAGCCTGTGGATAACTTTGTTGAGAACTCGTCGCTCAATGGCCGCAACGCGTGCGGGGCCGTGCTTTCCGCCGTTTTTCGCCGCTTGTTGCGGCGCCCCGCGGAGCCTTATTCCATAAGGCTGCTATTCAAATTACCAGACCATAGCGAGACAAATTGACCGATACGGGGCTCTACCGCGCTGCAACGTGGAAAATGTGTATAAGTCAAGTCTTGACAAGCAACGAATCGGCAACCGGTGCGGGGTTGCGCCCTGTTTAGTTTCAAAAACGAAACATCGTCACCCTGCAGTGCAGCATGACGGCGCTTGCGTTCAGCCGGCGGCTCCGCTACGGATCGCGCGGCTGTGGTTGTGCACCTCGTCGACGAGTTCGGCGACGTGGTCGGGCGATGTGAATTGCGAGATGCCGTGCCCGAGGTTGAACACGTGGCCCGGATGGTTGCCGTAGCTGTCGAGCACCGCGCGCGCCTGTTCGCGCACCGCGGCCGGCGGCGCAAACAGGATCGTCGGGTCGAGGTTGCCCTGCAGCGCGACACGCCCCGCGACGCGCTCGCGCGCGGCGCCGAGGTTGACCGTCCAGTCGAGCCCGACCGCGTCGACGCCGATCGCCGCGATTTCCTCGAGCCACAGCCCGCCGCCCTTCGTGAACGTGATCACCGGCACACGCTCGCCGTCGTGCTCGCGCTTGAGCTGCGCGACCACGCGGCGGATGTAGTCGAGCGAAAAGCGCTGGTACGCGCCGTCCGCCAGTGCGCCGCCCCACGTATCGAAGATCATCACGGCCTGCGCGCCCGCTTCGATCTGCGCGTTCAGGTACGCGGCCACCGCCTGCGCATTCACGTCGAGGATCCGGTGCATCAGGTCGGGGCGCGAATACGCCATCGACTTCACCGTGCGGAAATCGTCCGACCCGCCGCCTTCGACCATGTAGCACGCGAGCGTCCACGGGCTGCCCGAGAAGCCGATCAGCGGCACGCGCTGGCGGCCCTGGCCATCGGTGAGCGCGCGGCGGATCTCGCGCACCGCGCCGGTCACGTAGCCGAGCGTCTCGTCGATGTCCGGCACCGCGAGTTTCGCGACGTCGGCCTCGGTGCGCACCGGGTGCGCGAACTTCGGCCCTTCGCCGACCTGGAAGTCGAGGCCGAGCCCCATCGCGTCCGGAATCGTCAGGATGTCCGAGAACAGGATCGCGGCGTCGAGCGGAAAGCGCTCGAGCGGCTGCAGCGTCACTTCGGTCGCGTAGTCGGGATTCTTCGCGAGACCGAGGAAGCTGCCGGCGCGCGCGCGCGTCGCGTTGTATTCGGGCAGGTAGCGGCCGGCCTGGCGCATCAGCCAGATCGGCGTGTAGTCGGTCGGCTCGCGCAGAAGCGCACGCAGGAAGGTGTCGTTGAGCAGGGTATGGGCCACGGTAGGAGCGACGATGCGAGAGCAAACCGGCATTTTACCGGACTGCCGCCGCCGGGCTGCGCATCCGACGCGATGGCGGCCATATGACGCGCGCGATGGCTCCGTTATGATCGGACGCTCATATCGAACGAAACCAAGGAGGAGACCGATGAAGACATTCGCCACGCTCGCCGCGGCCGCGTTGCTTTGCTGCGCCGCCGCGCACGCGCAGACCGGCGCGGGTGCGGCCGCACCCGGCGCCGGCTCGCGGCTCGACGACGTGCTCGCGCGCGGCGCGCTGCGCGTCTGCACGACGGGCGACTACAAGCCGTATTCGTACTATCGCGCGGACGGCCGCTTCGAGGGCATCGACATCGACATGGCCGAATCGCTCGCGAAGTCGCTCGGCGTGAAGACCGACTACGTGAAGACGAGCTGGCCGAACCTGACCGGCGATTTCGTCGCGAAGTGCGACATCGCGGTGGGCGGCGTATCGACGACGCTCGAGCGCCAGAAGCGCGTGTTCTTCACGCAGCCGTACGTCGTCGACGGCAAGGCGCCGATCGCACGCTGCGCGGACGCCGACAAATACCAGACCGTCGCGCAGATCGACCGGCCCGAAACGCGTGTGATCGTGAACCCGGGCGGTACCAACGAGCGTTTCGCGAAGCAGTATTTCCCGCACGCGAACCTGACCGTCTACCCGGACAACGTGACGATCTTCAAGCAGATTCTCGCGGGCAAGGCCGACGTGATGGTGACGGATGCGTCCGAGACGCTGCTGCAGCAAAAGCTGAATCCGGGCTTGTGCTCGGTGCATCCGGACAAGCCGTTCCAGTTCGGCGAGAAGGCCTACATGGTGCCGCGCGGCGATGTCGCGTTCCAGCAGTACGTCGACCAGTGGCTGCATCTCGCGCTGTCGACCGGCGAATACCAGGCGATTTCGGACAAGTGGCTGAAGTAAGCGAGCCGGCGCGCGGCGGCCGATAACGGGCACCGACCCCGTGGCCGCCGCCCGTAAAAGTGGCTGCGCGACGGCGGCCGGCCGACCGCCGTTACACTTCGGCGCCGCACGCCGGCGGCGAGAAACCCGCCCGAAACCGCCGAATTGGCCGAACGGCCGACTTCCGCGCATTCCGATCACGTTTCAAAATCTTTCCGACGAATGAATCGTCATGCGCGGTATCTGCCGCGCGGCGCACTTTCTCGCGTGCAAATCGGCAGTTCATCGAGCCTGATACGCATGAAAAACGCATCGTGCGCATGCGATAAAAACGCTGAGGAAAATATGGGTAAAAATGACCTTTTTCAGGATCCCGAAAACAGCAAAAAATCCCGGGAAGCCTTATCTGGCGGGCGTTACAACCTGAAACACTTTGTTACCGCAACGGGTCATTAATTCGCCCACAATGGCCTCAACGGTTTCAACACGGATGCGGTCTCGTGTGCCAAGTGTGAGCGGACGCGAAGCGCTGCGAGCCAGTCGGTCACGTACCGAAGCCCTTCCCAGGGGCATCCCTGTTGGAGTCGTTTCCGGCCCCCCGCCGGACTCGGTTTCATCTTTGGTCTCCTCGCGCTAACCCCGTAGCGTGTGGTTTTTAGCGGGCTAATAAGCCCGCTTTTTTTCGTCCATCGAAAACGCAACGGCCTTCAGGCCGTCGCGCTTTTTTTTGGCCGCCGAGCCGCCAGGCCGATTTACGCGGTCTTCTGCACGTCGAGCTTCAGTTCCTCGATCATCCGGTCGCGCATCACGAACTTCTGCACCTTGCCCGTCACCGTCATCGGCAGCTCGTCGACGAAGCGGATATAGCGCGGAATCTTGTAGTGCGCGATCTGCCCGTTGCAGAACGCACGCACGTCGTCCTCGGTCATCTGCTCGTCTGCACGCAGCACGATCCACGCGCACAGCTCCTCGCCGTATTTCGCATCGGGTACGCCGAACACCTGCGCGCTCTGGATCTTCGGATGCCGAAACAGGAATTCCTCGATCTCGCGCGGATAGACGTTCTCGCCGCCGCGAATCACCATGTCCTTCAGCCGGCCGACGATGTTGCAGTAGCCGTCCGCGTCGAGCGTCGCGAGATCGCCCGTATGCATCCAGCCGTCGACCAGCACCTCGCGTGTCTTCGCGTCGTCGTCCCAGTAGCCGAGCATCACCGAATAACCCTTCGTGCACAGCTCGCCCGTCGCGCCGACCGGCACGATCTCGCCGCCCGGATCGACGATCTTCACTTCCAGATGCGGCTGGATGCGCCCGACCGTCGTCGTGCGCTTCTCGAGCGGATCGTCGGTCGAGCTCTGGAACGACACGGGGCTCGTCTCCGTCATCCCGTACGCGATCGTGATCTCCGACAGGTGCATCTGCGACACGACACGCTTCATCGTCTCGATCGGGCACGGCGAACCGGCCATGATCCCGGTGCGCAGCGTCGACAGCTCGAAGGTCGCGAACTGCGGGTGATCGAGCTCCGCGATGAACATCGTCGGCACACCGTGCAGCGCGGTGCAGCGCTCGTCGGCCACGGCCGCGAGCGTCGCGACCGGGTCGAACGCTTCGCCGGGGAACACCATCGCCGCCCCCTTCGACACACAAGCGAGCACGGCCAGCACCATCCCGAAGCAGTGGTACAGCGGCACCGGAATGCACAGCGTGTCCTGCTCGGTGAAACGCATCGCCGTCGCGATCGAGCGCCCGTTGTTGACGACGTTGCGATGCGTGAGCGTCGCGCCCTTCGGGCTGCCGGTCGTGCCGCTCGTGAACTGGATGTTGATCGCGTCGGTGGACACGAGCGTCGCGCCGATCGCATCGAGCAGCGCGGAATCGACGGCCTGGCGACCGCGCGCCATCAGGTCAGCAAAACGGAACATGCCGGCCGGCGCGACGTCGCCCATCGACACGACCGTGCGCAAGCTCGGCACGCGTGCCGCATGCAGGTCGCCCGGCGTCGCGGTCGCGAGCTCCGGCGCGATGGTCTGCAGCATCTCGACGTACGCGGAAGTCTTGAAGCGCTCGGCCGCGATCACGGCCTTGCAGCCGACCTTGTTCAGCGCGTATTCGAGCTCCGACAGCCGGTAGGCCGGATTGATGTTGACGAGCACCGCGCCGATCCGGGCGGTCGCGAACTGCGTCAGCAGCCACTCGCTGCGGTTCGGCGACCAGATGCCGACGCAGTCGCCCTTCACGATGCCGAGCGCGGCCAGGCCGGCCGCCAGCACGTCGACCTCGTTCGCGAACTCGCGCCAGGTCCAGCGCACCTGCTGCTCGCGGAACACGACGGCCAGGCGATCGGGAAAGCGGCCGGCCGTGTCGAGCAGGAAGCGGCCGATCGTCGCTTCGGATAGCGGCACGTCGGTCGCGCCGCGCACGTACGACAAGCCGTTTTCGGGCGCGATCAGCGCCGCTACGCCAAGGTCTGCTGCCATGAATGTCTCCGTCCTTTGTGTCCGATCGGCCCGCGCGCACTTCCGGCGCCCGCCTCCGCCGCCGCGATCGCGACGGACAGCCTCACCGCGGATGATGACCCGCTCTGCTGACAACACTCTGACATCAAATCGCGGCGGACGGATGAAATAGCACGACCGGACGAAACGACCTGGCGCGCAAACGGCAGACGAAAAAAAAGCAGCCCGAAGGCTGCCTTTCTTTCGCGGGATACGCGGCGCGGCTCAGTGCCGGCTGCGAATCTTCGCCAGACGCTGGATCGCCTCGAGCTGCGCCATCGCGGTCGCGAGCTCGGATTGCGCTTTCGCGAGGTCGAGATCCGACTTCGCGTTCTGCAGCGTTTCCTCGGCGCGCTTGCGCGCTTCCTCGGCTTTCGCCGCGTCGAGGTCCTTGCCGCGGATCGCGGTATCGGCGAGCACCGTCACGGCACCCGGCTGCACTTCGAGAATGCCGCCCGCGACGAACACGAATTCGTCGTTGCCGCCCTCGACTTCGATGCGCACCGCACCCGGACGAATCCGCGTGATCAGCGGCGTGTGACCCGGCAGAATGCCCAGTTCACCCGCTTCGCCCGGCAGCGCGACGAATTTCGCCTGGCCCGAGAAGATCTGCTCTTCCGCGCTGACGACGTCTACTTTGATGGTTGCCATATCGACTCCTGTCGGCGGGAGTGAGTGCTTTGGCACTTACCCCCGCCCCATGCCGCGGTTGGCAAGAGTTAGCGCCTCAGCACTGACTCTTGCCCTGCGGCGGTCGGCGGGAGTGAGCGCTTCAGCGCTTACTCCGATCACATGACCCTTACTGGATCTTCTTGGCCTTTTCGAAGGCTTCGTCGATCGTGCCGACCATGTAGAACGCCTGCTCCGGCAGGTGATCGCACTCGCCGTCGACGATCATCTTGAAGCCACGGATCGTTTCCTTCAGCGGCACGTACTTGCCCGGCGAGCCCGTGAACACTTCAGCAACGTGGAACGGCTGCGACAGGAAACGCTGGATCTTACGTGCACGCGCGACCGACAGCTTGTCTTCCGGCGACAGTTCGTCCATGCCCAGAATCGCGATGATGTCGCGCAGTTCCTTGTAGCGCTGCAGCGTCTGCTGAACGCGACGCGTGATCGTGTAGTGCTCTTCACCGATCACGTTCGGGTCGATCTGGCGCGACGTCGAGTCGAGCGGGTCGACCGCCGGGTAGATACCCAGCGAAGCGATGTCACGCGACAGAACGACGGTTGCGTCCAAGTGGCCGAAGGTCGTAGCCGGCGACGGGTCGGTCAAGTCATCCGCAGGGACGTACACGGCCTGGACCGACGTAATCGAGCCCTTCTTGGTCGACGTGATGCGCTCTTGCAGCTTGCCCATTTCTTCAGCCAGCGTCGGCTGATAGCCCACTGCCGACGGCATACGGCCGAGCAGTGCCGACACTTCGGTACCGGCCAGCGTGAAACGGTAGATGTTGTCGACGAAGAACAGCACGTCGAGGCCTTCGTCACGGAAGTGCTCGGCCATCGTCAGGCCGGTCAGCGCGACGCGCAGACGGTTGCCCGGCGGCTCGTTCATCTGGCCGTACACCAGCGCGACCTTGTCGAGAACGTTCGAGTCCTTCATTTCGTGGTAGAAGTCGTTCCCTTCACGGGTACGCTCGCCCACGCCCGCGAACACGGAGTAACCGCCGTGTTCCTTCGCGATGTTGTTGATGAGCTCCATCATGTTGACGGTCTTGCCCACGCCAGCACCACCGAACAGACCGACCTTGCCGCCCTTGGCGAACGGGCAGATCAGGTCGATGACCTTGATACCCGTTTCGAGCAGTTCGGTCGACGGCGACAGTTCGTCGAACGCCGGCGCCTTCTGGTGGATCGAGCGCGTCACGTCGCTCTCGATCGGGCCCGCTTCATCGATCGGGCGGCCGAGCACGTCCATGATCCGGCCGAGGGTCGGCTTGCCGACCGGCACCGAGATCGGCTTCCGCGTGTTCTTCACCACCAGACCGCGGCGCAGGCCGTCGGATGCACCCAGACAGATGGTCCGGACCACGCCGTCGCCCAGCTGCTGCTGGACTTCGAGCGTCAGTTCCGAGCCATCGAGAATAAGCGCGTCGTAGATCTTCGGCATGCTGTCGCGCGGGAATTCCACGTCGATAACGGCGCCGATGCACTGTACGATCTTGCCTTCTACCAAAGCAGCAGTACTCATCGCTTTTCCTTTAAATACCTGATTCTTTACTCGCGCAAAGGCGCAGTTGTCGTCCCGGGCGCGCGCTTAAACAGCGGCTGCGCCGCCGACGATCTCCGACAGTTCTTTCGTAATCGCGGCCTGACGGCTCTTGTTGTACACGAGCTGCAGTTCGCTGATCACCGTCTTCGCGTTGTCGGACGCGGCCTTCATCGCGACCATGCGCGCCGATTGCTCGGACGCCATGTTCTCCGCGACGGCCTGGTACACCAGCGCCTCGACGTAACGCACGAGCAGTTCGTCAACGACTGCCTGCGCGTCCGGCTCGTAGATGTAGTCCCACGAAGTCGACGGCGTGCCGTCATCCGTTTCGAAGTGTTCCGACGACAGCGGCAGCAGTTGCTCGATCACGGCTTCCTGCTTCATCGTGTTGACGAAGCGCGTGTACGCGATATAGACCGCCGACAGCTTGCCTTCCGAGTACAGATCGAGCTGCGTCTTCACGGCGCCGATCAGCTTGTCCAGGTGCGGGGTGTCGCCGAGGTGCACGACCTGCGACATCACCTTCGCGCCGAAGCGGTTCAGGAACCCGAGGCCCTTGCTACCGATCGCGGTGGCTTCGACCTTCTGGCCCTTCTCTTCCAGCTCCTTGAACTTCTGCACCGTCGCACGCAGCACGTTGGTGTTCAGACCACCGCACAGACCCTTGTCCGTCGTGACAAGGATGATGCCGGCCGTGTTCACGCCTTCGTTCGCCACCATGAACGGGTGGCGGTACTCCGGGTTCGCGCGGCTCATGTGCGCGGCGATGGCACGGACCTTGTCCGCGTACGGACGAGCTGCGCGCATGCGTTCCTGCGCGCGACGCATCTTCGATGCGGCCACCATCTCCATCGCCTTCGTGATCTTGCGCGTGTTTTGCACGCTCTTGATCTTGCCGCGAATTTCCTTCATTCCAGCCATAGCTTGCTCCTTGACCGAAGCGGCGCGGGCGCATCACACACCCGCGCGGCCTCAGTGTGTCACTCGCGGATCAATAGGCACCGGACTTCTTGAAGGATTCGATCGCCGCGCGCAGCGCGCCTTCGTCGTCCTTCGAGAGATCCTTGGTGTCTTCGATGCGCTTGATGAGGTCAGCGTGGCTGGTCTTCAGGTTGTCGCGCAGGCCCTTCTCGAACGCCAGCACTTGCTTGACGTCGAGGTCGTCGAGGTAGCCGTTGTTTGCGGCGTACAGCGACACGGCCAGTTCCCACACCTGCAGCGGCTGGTACTGCGGCTGCTTCAGCAGTTCCGTCACGCGGCGGCCACGCTCGAGCTGCTTGCGGGTCGCTTCGTCGAGGTCCGATGCGAACTGCGCGAATGCGGCGAGTTCACGGTACTGCGCGAGGTCGGTACGGATACCGCCCGACAGCTTCTTCACGACCTTCGTCTGAGCGGCGCCACCGACTCGCGACACCGACACGCCGGCGTTGATTGCCGGGCGGATGCCTGCGTTGAACAGGTCGGTTTCCAGGAAGATCTGGCCGTCGGTAATCGAGATCACGTTCGTCGGAACGAACGCGGTCACGTCGCCTGCCTGCGTTTCGATGACCGGCAGTGCCGTCAGCGAACCGCTCTTGCCCTTCACTTCGCCGTTCGTGAACTTCTCGACGTACTCTTCCGACACGCGAGCCGCACGCTCGAGCAGACGCGAGTGCAGATAGAACACGTCACCCGGGTATGCTTCACGGCCCGGCGGGCGGCGCAGCAGCAGCGAGATCTGACGGTATGCCCAGGCTTGCTTGGTCAAGTCGTCATAAATGATCAGCGCGTCTTGACCGCGGTCGCGGAAGTATTCGCCCATCGTGCAGCCGGCGTACGGTGCCAGGTACTGCATTGCGGCGGAATCCGATGCCGACGCGGCGACGACGATCGTGTATTCCATCGCGCCCGTTTCTTCGAGCTTGCGAACCACGTTCATGATCGACGAAGCCTTCTGGCCGATCGCGACGTAGATACAGATCAGGTCCTTGCCCTTCTGGTTGATGATCGCGTCGAGCGCCACCGCGGTCTTGCCGCACTGACGGTCGCCGATGATCAGCTCACGCTGGCCACGGCCGATCGGCACCATCGCGTCGATCGACTTGATGCCCGTCTGCACCGGCTGCGACACCGACTTACGCCAGATCACGCCCGGAGCGATCTTTTCGATCGCGTCGGTCAGCTTTGCATTGACCGGGCCCTTGCCGTCGATCGGGTTGCCGAGCGCATCGACCACGCGGCCGACGAGTTCCGGACCAACCGGGACTTCCAGAATGCGGCCCGTCGTCTTGACGATGTCGCCTTCCGAGATGTGTTCGTATTCGCCGAGAATCACCGCGCCGACCGAGTCGCGCTCGAGGTTCAGCGCGAGGCCGAACGTGTTGCCCGGAAACTCGAGCATTTCGCCCTGCATCACGTCCGACAGGCCGTGGATACGCACGATACCGTCGGTCACGGAGATCACGGTGCCCTGGTTGCGAACGTCTGCGCTCGCTTCAAGGCCCTGGATCCGGCTCTTGATCAGCTCGCTGATCTCAGAGGGATTGAGTTGCATTATTCGCTCCTGATAGTCAATTCTGTTGCGTGCCGGCTGCCTGGGCGCTCAAGCGCTCAAGGCTGTCTGCATGCTGGCGAGCCGCGCGCGGACCGAGGTATCGAGCACTTCGTCGCCGACCGTCACGCGCACGCCGCCGATCAGCGACGCATCGGTCTCGACCGTCGGCTTCAGTTTGCGCTTGAACTTGCGTTCGAGGCTGGCGATGAGGTCGGTGAGCTGTGCGCCTTCGAGCGGAAACGCGCTGACGATCTGCACGTCTGCCGCGCCTTCGCGCGCATTCTTCAGCTCGTCGAACTGCGTGGAGATTTCCGGCAGCAGCGCGATACGGTGATTTTCGACCAGCATCTGCACGAAGTTCTTCGCTTCCGCGCTGGTCGCGAGCGGCGATTTCACCGCGGCGAGCAGCAGCTCGTTGACCTGCGCGCGACTCACTTTCGGACTCGACGCGACAGACAGCACTTCGGGCAGGTGCGCAACCTGAGCCAGCTCTTGCACGAGCGTGGACCAGGCGGCGATATCACCACCCTCGGCCACGCGGAACAGCGCTTCTGCGTAAGGGCGGGCGATGGTTGCAAGTTCGGCCATGATCAGAGCTCGGCTTTCAGTTGATTCAGCAGTTCGGCGTGGGCCGTTTGATCGACTTCGCGCTTCAGGATCTGCTCGGCGCCCTTGACCGCCAGCGTGGCGACTTCGCCGCGCAGCGTTTCACGCGCCTTCACGATTTGCTGATCCGCGTCCGCCTTCGCCTGAGCGATGATGCGGGCGGCTTCGGCATGGGCTTGAGCCTTGATTTCTTCGGCAACGGCCTGCGCGCGCTTTTCAGCGTCGGCAATGCGTTGTTGACCGTCGTTACGGGCCTGCGCGAGTTCCTGGTCGACGCGCTTGTGCGCCGCTGCGAGTTCCGCCTGACCCTTTTCCGCGGCCGAGAGGCCATCGGCAATTTTCTTCGAGCGCTCGTCGAGGGCGTTGATCAACGGCGGCCACACGAACTTCATCGTGAACCACGCGAGGATCAGGAACACGACCATTTGCGCAAACAGGGTTGCGTTAAGATTCACGGTGTTTCCTTATCTGCTATTCCGGAAATTGAAACGAGGAGGAGCGCGTCGAATGTGAATTCGATTGGCGCTCGTCATCCGTTCCACCCTGCGCCGGCGATCGCTGGCGCAAATCTTCCGAGGAACCTTAGCCTGCGAGCTTCGACAGGAGCGGGTTCGCGAATGCAAACAGCATTGCCACGCCGACACCGATCAGGAACGCCGCATCGATCAGACCAGCCAGCAGGAACATCTTCGTTTGCAGCGGGTTGATCAGCTCAGGCTGACGTGCGCATGCTTCGATGTACTTGCCACCCATCAGACCAATACCGATACAGGCGCCGATCGCACCGAGGCCGATGATGATACCGATACCGATAGCGGTCAGACCTTGGATGTTGGCGATGAAAGCTTGCATGATCACTCCTTTGTGAAAAGACTTGGAACTGGAATTAAAAGAAAAACTAAAAACAAACCTGCTTGATTGTCCGGCTGCTTAGTGCGATTCGTGAGCCTGGCCGAGATACACCAGCGTCAGCATCATGAAAATGAACGCTTGCAGCAAAACAATCAGGATGTGGAAGATCGCCCAGATGCTGCCCGCGAGGATGTGGCCGATGAAGCCCAGCACCGATGCGTCCGCACCGAAACCCCACATGCTGCCAAGCAACGCGATCAGCAGGAACAGCAGTTCGCCTGCATACATGTTGCCGAACAGCCGCATGCCGAGCGACACGGTCTTGGCGACATATTCAACGATGTTCAGGCCGAGGTTCGGGATCCACAGCAGCGGATGCGCACCGAACGGAGCCGACACGAGTTCATGCACGAAGCCGCCCGCGCCCTTGATCTTGATGCTGTAGTAGATCATCAGCACGAAGACGCCGAGTGCGATGCCGAGCGTGCCGTTCAGGTCGGCCGTCGGGACGATGCGATGATGCGGGATGACTTCCGACAGGCCCAGCACGCCGATCACGCGGCCCGGCAGGTCGACGGGGAGAAAGTCGAGGGAGTTCATCAGAGCGACCCAGATGAACACGGTCAGCGCGAGCGGAGCAATGAAGGTACGATTGCCGTGAACGACCGCTTTCGACTGGTCTTCCACCATCTCGACGATCATTTCGATCATGCACTGGAAACGACCCGGCACGCCCGGCGTAGCCTTGCGGGCAGCCATGTACAGGATCAGGATCGTAACGAGACCGCAGACGATCGACCAGAACAGCGTGTCGAGATTCCAGACGTGAATATCGAAAATCGACGTCTGATGCGCGGTGGAGAAATTCTGCAAGTGGTGCGCAATGTACTCGGACGGATCCAGAGCACGCGAGCCTTCGCTGGTTGCCATATCGTTAGTGCCACCCAAATTGTCGAAAATCGGTCTATCCGCTTCGCCGCAACAATTTATTGCGGGAACGCGCCTGCGCATGTTCCTGTCGAACTGCGCAAGGTCTCACAGCCTATCGCCAGGCCAACGCAATCCAGTACGTTTTCAGCACGAGCAAGTACGTAATGAGCAACGGCACCCAGTGCACACCGGGGTACCACACGGCGATCGCCACGAACAGCGCGATCGTCGCACCCATCTTGAGTACTTCGCCGACCACCCAACCCATCACGGTGTCGGCACCGCCTCGCCTCAAACGCGCCGCAAACAATGCGCTCGGCACCCAGCCAATCGCTCCGCCCAGAAATGCAGATTGCGCAGCGGCGCCCGGCGGCTTCGAGGAAAACAGCCACCACGCCAGCGTTGCAACCAAGGACAAGACCACTTGCGCGATCACCACCCGGTAGGGCGTGACCCGCGAGGGTCGGCTTACATCCGGCCCGAACAGCGTTTCCGCTTCGGCCCGCGTAAGCGGAACGATTGTTGTGTCGTCTTGCTGCTCGGCATCCCAATCGTCGTCGGCTACGTGCCGCGTCTCGACAACCGGTGCGGTATTACGGCGTGCGCTGTGCTTGTCGTGCCCATTGTTCGGCTCCTCCTGACCCGCCATCGCAACCTTCCGCAAAATCCCAATCCGCCCCAATCTTTCCGAAAGCTTTCGGGGGTGCCTAGCTAACAAATCCGGGCGATTGTAAGCGATAGTTGCAGGTGATTCAAGGCTTTAGACGCGACAAAAATCTGCGTAAAACGTCGCCTCATCATGTGAAAAACGGGCGAACCGACGACGTACGATGACAGTTGTAAGGTCGGTTTTTCGCGCAGGTATTTCTTGCCGGGAAAAATGCGTCGACGATGGAATCGCGCGCAAACGATGCTGGGCGCGCGTGTCGGTAGTGCGGCGCGATCCCCGCAGGAAATTCGCTGTGGCGCAGCCGGCCGGAATTGTTCTGTGCGACGCACCGGAACAAGCAAGGCACGGCAACCGATCCGCCGCACCCGATGCGCGAAATTCGATCTGACGCTGGTGCGTCGATCCATCCAATCAGTTGTCATGCCACCACAGACGATCGACTGTGGATGGTCGCACTTATCAACAGCCCCGCAACCACCGCGAACGCTGTGCACCCACCCCACCACCCGAATGGCGCGCCTGTGCCGCACACGCCCGCATCGTTCAGCCGTGCACGAGCAGCCACGCGCCCAGTGCGGCGCTCGCGAGCGCGAACGGAATCGAGACGAGGTGGAACGGCAGCCACATGCGCGGCTCCTTCGCGAGACGCACCGCGATCAGGTTCGCGAGCGAACCGATCGCGAACCCGAAGCCGCCGACCGATACGCCGAATGCAAGCGCGCGCCAGTCGCGCGTGAATTCGGACAGCAGGATGGCCGCCGGCACGTTGCTGATCCCCTGCGACAGCACGGCGCCGGCCGCAAAGACACGCAGCGGCGAATCGAGCTGGGCGCGCGCAATCGCGTCATGGATAGCAGGCAGCGCAGCCGCGCTGCGCAGCACGACGAACATCAGCACGAAAATCAGCAGCAGCAGCCAGTCGATCCTGAGGACTGCATCACGTTTTACGACGAGCAGCATGATCGCGACCGCCACCAGGCCCGGCAGCGGGTGGTGCGCATCGGCGAGCAGCACGAACGCGGCGAACAGGACCGCGGCGATCAACGCATGCATGCGCTGCACCGGAAGTGCGACAACGTCGCCCGACAGGTCGAGCGGCTTCGCGCGAAACGCGCACGCGGTCAGCGCGAGCAGCAGCACCATCAACGCGATCGCGAGCGGCCCGAGCGTGACCACGAAGTGGCCGAACGACACGCCGCTCAATTGCCACAGGAACAGGTTCTGGGGATTGCCGAGCGGCGTCGCGACGGACCCCGCATTGACGGCCAGCGCGACGACGATCACGAGCCGCCGGAACGGCAGCGGCGTCAGCGCGCGCAGCGACACCATCAACGGCACGACGACGAACAGCGCGACGTCGTTGGTGAGCCACATCGACAGCACCGCGGCAAACACGACGAGCAGCATCGCGAGCCCGCGTTCGGAGTGCACGTGATGCACGATACGGTGTGCGAGCCACATCAGGCAACCGGACAACTCGAGTGCCTTGGTCAGCATCAGCAGGCCCGCGAGCGTCGCGACCGTCTGCCAGTCGACGCGACCGGCCAGCACGGAAAATGGTTGCGGACGCACCCATTGCAGCACGATCAGGCCAAGCGCGAGCACCGACAGTACCGGCTCCTGCGCAAGCCATCCGAGCCACCGGCGCGGCGCCGGTGCGCCCGTCTTCTCCATCGGCAACCCGTTACTCTTCGGTCGCGACGTTGCCGCGCAGCCGCGCGAGAATGCCCTCGAGCGAGTCGAGGCTGCCGAAGTCGATCATCACCTGCCCTCGCCCGCGGCGGCCGAGCTTGATCTTCACCGTCGATGCGAGCAAGTCGGACAACTCTTCTTCAAGACGGCGCGTATCGCGGCCGCCATCGTCCTTCGCGCGCGCCTTCACGGCCGGCGCTTCCTTCGTCGTATGTGCGACGAGCTTCTCGGTCTCGCGCACCGACATGCGCTTGTTGACGACCTGATGGGCGAGCGTGATCTGCGTTGCCGCATCGACGGCGAGCAGCGCACGCGCGTGCCCCATGTCGAGATCGCCGGCCAGCAGCATCGTCTGCACCGGCGACGCGAGGTTCAGCAGGCGCAGCAGGTTCGACACCGCGCTGCGCGAACGGCCGACCGATTCGGCCGCCTGCTCGTGCGTGAAACCGAACTCGTCGAGCAGGCGCTGGATACCGTGCGCCTCTTCAAGCGGATTCAGATCCTCGCGCTGGATGTTCTCGATCAGCGCCATCGCCGCGGCGGCCTGATCGGACACGTCCTTCACGAGCACCGGCACTTCGTCGAGGCCGGCCAGGCGCGCCGCGCGGAAGCGCCGCTCACCTGCGATGATCTCGTATTTGTCTGATGAAATAGGCCGTACCAGGATCGGCTGCATCACGCCCTGTGCGCGAATGCTTGCCGCCAGCTCCTGCAGGCTGCCTTCGTCCATCCGCGTCCGCGGCTGGTACTTGCCGGCCTGCAGCTTGCCGAGCGCGAGCGTGTTCGGCGCCCCTTCGATCTTCACCGCTTCGGTGATATCGGCACTGCCACCGAGCAGCGCTTCGAGGCCACGTCCCAAGCCCTTCTTCTTTGGTACCGCGTTCATGTCTTTCTTCCTCGCTTCGCTCATGTCCGGATCACGACACCTCGAACGCGCGGACGCGTTCGATCATCTCGGCACCGAACTGGAGATACGCTTGCGCACCGCGCGAGCTGCGGTCGAACACGACGCCCGGCAGCCCGTAACTCGGCGCTTCCGCCAGGCGCACGTTGCGCGGAATCACCGCGTCGAACACCTTGTCGCCGAAGTGCGCTTTCAGTTGATCGGAGACTTGCTGCTGCAGCGTGATGCGCGGATCGAACATCACGCGCAGCAAGCCGATGATCTTCAGGTCGCGGTTCATGTTCGCGTGAACCTGCTTGATCGTGTTGACGAGGTCCGACAACCCCTCCAGCGCGAAGTACTCGCACTGCATCGGGATCACGACGCCATGCGCCGCGCACAGCCCGTTCAGCGTCAGCAGCGACAACGTCGGCGGGCAATCGATCAGCACGAAATCGTAGTCGTCGGCGACGGACTCGAGCGCGGCCTTCAGCCGGCGCTCGCGGTTGTCGATGCTGATCAGTTCGATCTCGGCACCAGACAGCTCGCGGTTCGCGGGCAGCACGTCGTAGGTGACGCCCTCCGGGCGCACGCGCGCGTCGCTCACCGACACGCCGTCGACCAGTACTTCGTACACGGTCGATTCGCACGCGGCCTTGTCGATCCCGCTACCCATCGTCGCGTTGCCCTGCGGGTCGAGATCGATCAGCAGGACTCGTTGCTCCTGCGCTGCAAGGCTTGCGGCGAGATTGACCGATGTCGTCGTCTTGCCGACGCCCCCCTTCTGGTTTGCAACGCAGAAGATCTTTGCCATCGTAGGTGTGTTCCTCTTACTTCAAACAATCGGCGCGCTACAGCGCGCCTTCAATTCGCTTCGTCGACGGCCACTTCGATCAGATGCCGTTCGGCATCGAGCATCGGCACCGCCAGCCGCATCGTCTGCTTTACGCGGCTGCCTTCCGGCAACCGTGCAATCTCGTCGTCCGGGTGTACGCCCTTCATCGCCCAGATCGATCCGCCCTGCGCAACCAGATGTCGAGCAAGTTTAACGAAGTCGGACAGATCAGCGAAGGCGCGAGAGACGATCATGTCGAATTTTTCCGGCACTTCGACGCCCGGCTGCAGCGATTCGACCCGCCCGGTGACGACCGACAGGTTCGAGAGCTTCAGCTCCGCACGCATTTGCGTCTGGAATGCAGACTTCTTCTGCACGATATCGTTCAGCGTGACCTGCCAGTCCGGCTCGACGATCGCCAGCACGATACCCGGCAACCCGCCACCCGAACCGACGTCGAGCACGCGGGCCGATGCACGGCCGCGCAGAGGCGGGACGATGGAAAGCGAATCGAGGATATGCTGAATCAGCATCTGCTTCGGGTCGCGGATCGCGGTCAGGTTGTAGACCGCGTTCCACTTGCCGAGCAGCGCGACATAATCGAGCAGTTGGTCGCGTTGTGCATCCGTCAGCGTGATGTCGAGCGCAGTCGTGCCGTCGACGAGCATCTGTTCCAGTACGTCCCGATTAACCGCCGGCGCGCGACGCGCCGTCATTGTTGCGTCGGGACGGCACCGTCCCCCTGCTCCGTTGCCTCTGCGGCAGTGCCATTACGACGCCCCAGGCCACGGCGCTTCAGGTGCACCATCAGCAGCGAGATGGCCGCCGGTGTGACGCCCGAGATGCGCGACGCCTGCCCGATCGTTTCCGGTCGGAACTCGTTGAGCTTCTGGCTCACCTCGAACGACAGACCGCGAACTTCGCGGTAATCGATGCCGTCCGGCAGGCGCGTGTTCTCGTTCGCATCGTTGCGTTCGATCTCGGATGCCTGGCGCTCGATATAACCCTGATACTTGATGCCGATCTCGACCTGTTCCTTGATCTGCTCGAGCATCACCGGATCGTCGGCCAGCGGCTCCGCGGGGCCGCATTCGCCGCCCTTCAGACCACATACGCCGTCGTAGCTGATACCCGGGCGGCGCAGCAACTCGGCGAGGCTGTATTCGTGATCGATCGCCTTGCCAAGCAGCGCGGTCGCCTCTTCCGGCGGCAGCGTCTTCGGCGTGACCCACGTCGACTTCAGGCGTTCGGTTTCACGTGAAACAGCGTCGCGCTTTCGGCTGAACGCATCCCAGCGCGCGTCGTCGACGAGCCCCAGTTCGCGACCCATCTCGGTCAGGCGCATGTCGGCGTTGTCTTCACGCAGGCTCAGGCGATACTCGGCGCGACTCGTGAACATCCGGTACGGCTCGGCCACACCACGCGTCACGAGATCGTCGACCAGCACGCCCAGATAGGCCTGGTCGCGGCGCGGACACCATGCGTCCTTCTCCTGCACATAGCGGCCCGCATTGAGGCCGGCCAGCAGGCCTTGCGCGGCCGCTTCTTCATAGCCGGTCGTGCCGTTGATCTGGCCCGCAAAGAACAGCCCATTGATCGCCTTCGTCTCGAGCGACGCCTTCAGCGCGCGCGGGTCGAAATAGTCGTACTCGATTGCGTAGCCGGGGCGCAGGATGTGCGCGTTCTCGAGGCCGCGCATCGAATGCACGAGCTCGAGCTGGACGTCGAACGGCAGGCTCGTCGAGATCCCGTTCGGGTAAAACTCGTTGGTCGTCAGCCCTTCCGGCTCGAGGAAGATCTGGTGCGATTCCTTCGATGCGAACCGGTGGATCTTGTCCTCGATCGACGGGCAATAACGCGGCCCGACGCCTTCGATCACGCCTGTATACATAGGCGAACGGTCGAGGCCGCCGCGAATGATGTCGTGCGTGCGCTCGTTCGTGTGCGTGACCCAGCACGGCAGCTGCTGCGGATGCTGCTCCGTACGGCCCAGGAACGAGAACACGGGGATCGGATCGAGGTCGCCCGGCTGCTCGTCCAGCTTCGAGAAGTCGATCGTACGGCCGTCGATACGCGGCGGCGTACCGGTCTTCAGGCGACCCTGCGGCAGCTTCAGTTCCTTCAGGCGCGACGACAGCGACACGGCCGCCGGATCGCCCGCGCGGCCGCCCGTGTAGTTGTTCAGGCCGACGTGGATCTTGCCGTCGAGGAACGTGCCGGCGGTCAGCACGACCGCGCGAGCGCGGAAGCGGATGCCGATCTGCGTGACGGCGCCCACCACACGGTCGCCTTCGACCATCAGGTCGTCGACAGCCTGCTGGAACAGCCACAGGTTCGGCTGGTTTTCGAGCCGGTGACGGATCGCGGCCTTGTACAGGATGCGATCGGCCTGCGCGCGCGTCGCACGCACGGCCGGGCCCTTCGACGAATTGAGGATCCGGAACTGAATACCGCTCTCGTCCGTCGCGGCGGCCATCGCGCCGCCCAGCGCATCGACTTCCTTGACCAGATGGCCCTTGCCAATGCCGCCGATCGACGGATTGCAGCTCATCTGCCCGAGCGTTTCGATGTTGTGGGTCAGCAGCAGTGTCTTCGCGCCCATTCGGGCGGACGCCAACGCGGCTTCCGTGCCGGCGTGACCGCCACCGACGACGATGACGTCAAATTCTGTGGGAAAAAGCATGGTGGGATTCCGTACGCAGGACTGCGCACGAACCTATCTGAGAAATGTATGGGCGGAATTATAGCGGGTTCGCTTTTCACCCGAAGGCCGTCCGAATGGTAGGGTCTGTGCATTTCGTCGATTTTTCGACGGTAGCCACATGAATTCGTGGTGCTAGGCCTGCTCCGACAATACTCTCGGTCAGTTCGCCGCACATCGCAGCGGCTGTGCAAAGACCACCGCATCGGGAAAGCCGCACGAGGAACACATGCGGCAATCAAAGCCTGTGGTCGACGCAACAACCCGGACACAACACCCTCTGCCTGCCGCGCCCGCCCTCTTCCTCACAGACTTTCCGGCTATTGATCCGGCACTTATCCACCGAGAACCAGCACATCGCTGGTCTGTGCAGAAATCCATGCACCGTGAACCCAACCTGTGAAGCAAGACGCAGGATCATCAACCGCACTGTGGACACCTTATCCGCCAGCACCACACAGAACTTCCAACTATTCACCCGATACTTATCCCCCGGCCTCGGGCCATCGAGGCATCGCCCGATCCTCCAAACAAAAGCGGCGTGTTTCACGTGAAACACGCCGCCCGTTTCCCGCCAACCGCTCGAACAATCAGGCCGTTTTCTTCGCCAGCCCGAGGTACGTCTCGATCACGCGCGGATTCTGCGCGAGTTCGGCTGCCGGCCCCTCCAGCGCAAACTCGCCCGTCTCCAGCACATAACCGTAGTCGGAGATCTGCAACGCGGCCCGTGCGTTCTGCTCGATCAGCAACGTCGCAACACCCGTACCGCGCAACGCACTGATGATATGAAAGATCTCCTTCACGATCAGCGGCGCCAGCCCGAGGCTCGGCTCGTCGAGCATCAGCAGGTCGGGCTTGCCCATCAGCGCTCGCCCGACCGCAAGCATCTGCCGCTCGCCGCCCGACAGCGTGCCGGCCGCCTGCTTGCGCCGCTCCTTCAGCCGCGGAAACAACGCGAACACGTGATCGAGTTGGTCCAGGAAGTTCGCTTCACCAGCACGCTTGCGCCGATACGCGCCCAGCACGAGGTTGTCCTCGACCGTCATCGTGCTGAACAGCTCGCGCTTTTCCGGTACGAGGCACATCCCGCGCGCGACGCGCTGCTCGACTGGCAATGCGCCGACGTCGCTGCCGCGATACACGACCGCGCCCGACGCATGTCCGGTCACCGGCAGCGCCCCCATGATCGCGTTCAGCAGCGTCGATTTGCCGGCGCCGTTCGGGCCGATCACGCTGACGATCTGCCCCGCACCGACCTTGATCGCCGCGCCGTGCAGTGCCTCCACCTTCCCGTACCGGACCGCCAGCCCGCGCACTTCGAGAATCGGCATCGTCGTGTCCGTCATCACTCCACCCCGCCCAGATACGCTTCGAGCACGGCCGGATCCTGCTGCACGTCCTGCGGCAGCCCTTCCGCGATCCGCGTGCCGAATTCCATCACCACCAGCCGATCGGTGAGGTTCATCACGAAATCCATGTCATGTTCGACGAGCAACACGCTCATGCCTTCCGCCTTCAGCCGCCGCAACAGGTCGGCGAGTTGCTGCTTCTCCTGGTAACGCAACCCGGCGGCCGGCTCGTCGAGCAGCAGCAGTGTCGGATCGCAGCACAGCGCCCGAGCAATCTCGAGAATCCGCTGCTGCCCGAGCGCGAGGCTGCCCGCTTCGTCGTACATGTGCTTTTCGAGCCCGACGCGGCGGATCTGGCGCGCGGCTTCGGCCAGCAACTGCGCCTCCTCGTGGGCATTGAGGCGCGCGATGCTGCGCCAGACGCCCGTATGGCCGCGCAGATGCGCGCCGATCGCGACGTTCTCGAGCACCGTCATCGCCGGCAACAGCTTCACGTGCTGGAACGTGCGGCCGATGCCGCGGCGGACGATCTGGCGCGACGTGAGCCCGTCGATGCGCTCGCCGCGGAACGTGATCGTGCCGCTCGTCGGCTTCAGTACGCCTGTGACGAGGTTGAACGTGGTCGACTTGCCGGCACCGTTCGGGCCGATCAGCCCGATGATCTGCCCTGCCTTCACGTCGAAGCTGACATCGTTGACGGCCACGAGCCCGCCGAACTGCTTGCGCGCGTTGTCGACAACGAGCAGCGGCTCGCCGGCCGCGGGCTTCGCGCGCTGCGGCAACGGATCGGCGTGCTCGGGCACATGCGCGCGCGGCCCGCGCGGGAACAGCCTCGCGACGAACGGCCACACGCCCTGGCGCGCGTACTGCAGCAGCAGCACCATCAGCACGCCGAACACGATGATCTCGAAGTTGCCTTCCGAGCCGAGCAGCTTCGGCAACAGCGTCTGCAGGTAGTCCTGCAGCACGGTGAGGATCGCCGCGCCGAGCACCGCGCCCCACACGTGCGACACGCCGCCGACCACGGCCATGAACAGGAATTCGATCCCGTGGTTCAGGCCGAACGGGGTCGGATTCACCGCGCGCTGCAGGTGCGCGTACAGGAAACCCGACACGGCCGCGAGCACGGCCGCGTAGACAAAGATCACGACGCGCATCCACGCGGTGTTCACGCCCATCGCCTCGGCCATCACACCGCCGCCGCGCAGTGCGCGGATCGCGCGGCCCGGGCGGCTGTTCAGCAGGTTCTGCACCGACACGATCGCGGCCAGCACGACGGCCCAGATCAGGAAGTACAGGCTGCGGCCGCTTTCGAGCGCGATGCCGAACAGGTTCAGCGCCGGAATCCCGTTGATCCCGTCGTACTTGCCGAGCAGTTCGAGGTTGCCGAACAGGTAGAACAGCGCGAGGCCCCACGCGATCGTGCCGAGCGGCAGGAAGTGCCCGGACAGCCGCATCGTGACCGCGCCGAGCACGAGCGCGACGAGCGCCGTCAGCACGACGCCGACGATCAGCGCGAGCCACGGTGACACGCCGTACCGCGTCGTCAGGAACGCGGTCGCATACGCACCGATGCCGACGAACGCGGCCTGCCCGAAGCTCGTCATCCCGCCGACGCCCGTCAGCAGCACGAGCCCGATCGCGACGATCGCGTAGAGGCCGATGTAGTTCAGCAGCGTGATCCAGTACTCGGGCACCTGCAGCACGCCCGGCAGCACCGGCAGCGAGAACAGCACCACGAGAAACACCCAGAAGGTCTTGTTGCGTACCATCGTCTTCATCGTGTCACTCCTCTTCCTCTTCCGCGTGCGGCGTCGCGAAGCTCCGCCACAGCAGCACCGGAATGATCAGCGTGAACACGATCACCTCCTTGTATGCGCTCGCCCAGAACGACGAATACGATTCGAGCACGCCGACGAGCAGCGAGCCGGCGGCCGCGAGCGGATAACTGACGAGCCCGCCGATGATCGCGCCGACGAAGCCCTTCAGGCCGATCAGGAAGCCCGAGTCGTAGTAGATCGTCGTCAGCGGGCCGACAAGGATGCCGGACAGCACGCCGAGCCCCGCCGCGAACGTGAACGCGAGCCGCCCTGCGTCGGTCGTGCCGATGCCGACGAGCTGCGCGCCGAGCCGGTTCACCGACGTCGCGCGCAGCGCCTTGCCCGCGATCGTGCGGCCGAAGTACACGTAGAGCGCACCGATCAGCACGAGTGCGGTGACGACGACCAGGATGCTCTGCACCGACACCGTCATGCTGCCGATCGACAGCGACGCATCCGAGAACCCGTTGGTGCGCGAACCTTCCGCGCCGAACATCACGAGCCCGAGGCCGACCATCGCGAAATGGACGGCGACCGACACGATCAGCAGCAGCAGCGTGGTGCCTTCGGCAATCGGCTGGTACACGAGCCGGTAGACGAACGGCCCCATCGGCACGACGATCGCAAGCGTCAGCGCGATCTGCGCGAGCATCGGCAACGGCTGCGCGGCAACGCTGCGCGTAATCGCGAACACCGCGAGCGGCAGCAGGATGTAGCGGCTGCCGAGCGTCGCGAGCGTGCGGCCGAGCTGATGGCGGCGTTCGCGATGCCGGATCAGGCCGCCGACTTCGAGCAGGAAGCACGCGATGCCCATCACGAATAAAAGCCAGCAGGTGGCGGGAAATTTCTGCGCCTGCAACGCTGCAAGCGTCAGCGCACCGTAGGCGACGAATTCGCCCTGGGGAATGAAGATCACCCGCGTGACGGAAAACACCAGCACGAGCGCCAGCGACAGCAATGCATAAATGGCGCCGGTCGTGATGCCGTCTTGCGCGAGGATCGCCGCAATCGAGAGATCCATACGTTTCGTGTATCGAGAATGTTGCGGAGAAACGGCGACGGGAACGGCCGGGGTGCACGGACCGCAAGATCGGCGCGTCAGGCGCCACGCGGCGTGCCCGGTGGTTCCATGCGGCACGGGCGCGGCCCGTCAGGCCCGGCGCCCTGCCGACGGCGCGCGCGGCACCGTTCGCGCCGCGCACGCCGGTTTCACGTGATGCTTACTCGGCCTGCAACTTCCACTTGCCGTCGACGATCTGCACCATCACGCGCGCACGCGTGTCGAAGCCGTTGTGATCGGTCGGCGTCATGTTGATCACGCCGTGCGACACGGGCAGATCCTTCACGCTTTCGAGCGACGCGCGCAGCGCTTCGCGGAACGCTTCGGTGCCCGGCTGGCCCTTCTTCAGCGCGTCGGGAATCGCACGCTGCAGCAGCAGCCCCGCATCCCATGCGTGGCCGCCGAACGTCGCCAGCGAGCCCGCGCCGTAGGCCTTCTCGTACGCGGCCTTGTACCCGAGCGCCGCCTTCTTCACCGGATTCGAATCGGGCAGCTGGTCGGTCACGAGCACCGGGCCGGCCGGCAGGATCTCGCCTTCGCAATCCTTGCCGCACACGCGCAGGAAGTCGTTGTTCGCGACGCCGTGCGTCTGGTACACCTTGCCCTTGTAGCCGCGCTCCTTCAGCGTCTTGGCCGGCAGCGCCGCCGGCGTGCCGGACCCGGCGATCAGCACCGCATCGGGATTCGAGCCCATCAGCTTCAGCACCTGCCCCATCACCGACGCGTCGGTACGGTTGAAGCGCTCGTTCGACACGACCTTCAGGCCGTTCTTCGCGGCCGCCGCGTTGAACGTGTTGTACCAGCTGTCGCCGTACGCATCGGCGAAGCCGATGAAGCCGACCGTCTTCACGCCGTGCTTCGCCATGTAACCGGCGATCGCGTCCGCCATCAGCTGGTCGTTCTGCGGCACCTTGAACATCCACGCGCGCTTCGCGTCCATCGGCGCGATGATCTGCGCGCTCGCCGCGAGCGAAATCGTCGGCGTCTTGCCCTGCGACACGGGGTCGAGCATCGCGAGCGAGTTCGGCGTGACGGACGAGCCGATGATCGCGTCGACGTGGTCCTCGTCGATCAGCTTGCGCACGTTCTGCACCGCGCGGCTCGTGTCGGATGCATCGTCGAGCACGATGTACTGCACGCTCTTGCCCGCGATTTCCTTCGGCAGCAGCGCGATCGTGTTCTTTTCCGGAATCCCGAGCGACGCGGCCGGCCCGGTGGCCGACAGCGTCACGCCGATCTTCACCTGCGCCGACGCCGTTGCCGCCGCGCACACGAGGCCCGCGGCAAGCACGGCCTCCATCCATCGATTCATCTTCATTTACGTTGTCTCCAAACGCTGCTCGAAAAAGCCACGGGTCGCTCGGGCGGCTCCCGGTCCCCAAAACAAGTTAATAATTTAACTATCTCGCCTTGCCACGCCTACGCTCGTTTTCCCGTGAAGCATCGCGTGCGCGACAGCGCCCGGCCGGCACCCCGCACGCGCGCGCCGGATACCGGCCGGCGCGGTCGTTCGACCGCCACGATGCGCAGCGGCAGTGTCGTCAGGATGAAGGAAGCGAAGAAATGCGGAATCGTGCGGGCGATCGATGCGTGCGCAACGATGGTCGGAAGGTGCGTCGATCCGGCCTGGTTCGGCCAGGTACGCGAGCGGCGGACGATCGGAAAACCGGCAGCTCATGCGGATGCCAACGCGGCTGCGGATACGGATGCGAACGCAACGACCCGGAATCGCGACGGAACGCCCATACAGGCTGCAGAACGGCCCGGGAAAGCCGCGATGGCACCACTCGCACCCCACGACGAACGAGCGGCGCCAGCCGCCCTTCCTGCCCCGATCCAACGTCCCGCGCTTCTCATCCAACCGTACTCCCTCTTCTGCATTCTGCTTGTAGGAGAACTGCCGACCGATATTCCCGACCGCACGGTCGGCGAAAGCCAAGTGTAACGGACGCTTTTCGCGCACGCCAACCGGGTAAGCCCGGACGGTATGCGCATGGCTGCACGTCGTCTGCGAATGGATTGCGGAAAATGGAAAAGCGGAGGGACGCGGTGAAGCGCGGAAAATGCGCGGCGCGAACGGTGGCGTGGAACACGGCAATGGCGCCGCTCGATGCACCATCGACGCAAATTCGTGCACGCAAATGAAAAAGCGCTGTTGGATTCCGTCCAACAGCGCTTTAGGGTCCGGGCACTTTGTGCCTCGATTGTCTCCTCGTTCTCCACCTGCAAATTCGTTTCGCGGTGCATCAGAACTAGGGCGAAGATTAAAGGACCTTTCACCGAGCGACAACTTAGCATTTACCCCTATGGTGCATCGCCGCACGAAAATGGGGCACCAGTCTGCCGCGCGGCGCCGGCCCGAGCCCGCTGCGGCACCCTTCCGAAGCGTGCCGGATGGTGCTTCGCATCAACGTGCACGCGACGCGTGCGGCCCCGCGCTCAGGACGCCCTGAGCGGTTTGATCCGCGCGACCATTTCGCCGACGATGCCGCGCCGGAATGCCAGCACGCACGCGATGAAAATCAGCCCCGTGACGATCGTCGCCGATTCGCCGAGCGAGTGGAACCACGCAACGCCCGTCGTCGACGCGAGCCATTCGCCGATGTCGCCGAGCCGGTCTTCCAGCGCGACGATCAGCGCGGCCCCCAGCAGCGGCCCGAACAGCGTGCCCATCCCGCCGACGAGCGTCATCAGCACGACGAGGCCCGACATCGTCCAGTACGCATCGGAGAGCGTCTCGAAGCCCAACACGAGCACCTTCAGCGAGCCCGCCAGCCCGGCGAGCCCGGCCGACAGGATGAACGCGAGCAGCTTGAAGCGATCGGTGTCGTAGCCGAGCGAGATCGCGCGCGCTTCGTTCTCCTTGATCGCGACGAGCACCTGGCCGAACGGCGAATGGACGACCCGCACGATGAACGCGCACGCGGCAACCACCACCGCCAGCACGACGTAGTACAGCGCGACGTCGTTCGACAGGTCGAGCAGCCCGAACAGGTGGCCGCGCGGCACGCCCTGCAGGCCGTCCTCGCCGTGCGTGAACGGCGCCTGCAGGTAGATGAAGTAGACCATCTGCGCGAACGCGAGCGTGATCATCGCGAAGTAGATGCCCTGCCGGCGGATCGCGAACAGCCCGACGACGAGCCCGAGCAGCGTCGCGGCGACGGTGCCCGCGAGCACGCCGAGCTCCGGCGTGACACCGAGCGTCTGTATCGAGTAGCCGGTCGCGTAGCCGGCGGTCGCGAGAAACATCGCATGGCCGAACGACAGCAGCCCCGTATAGCCGATCAGCAGGTTGAACGCGGCCGCGAACAGCGCGAACGTGAGCACCTTCATCACGAACACCGGATACGCGCCGATGAACGGCGCCGCGAGCAGTGCGGCGAGCAGCACGCCGTAGAGCACTTTTCTCTGCATCATTTTTCCTTGCCGAAGAGGCCCGCCGGGCGGAACAGCAGCACGATCGCCATGATCACGAACACGACGGTGGCCGACGCTTCGGGATAGAACACGCGCGTGAAGCCCTCGATCACGCCGAGCAGCAGGCCCGTGACGATCGAGCCGAGGATCGAGCCCATCCCGCCGATCACGACCACCGCGAACACGGTGATGATCATCGGCTGGCCCATCAGCGGCGACACCTGGATCACCGGCGCGGCCAGCACGCCCGCGAACGCGGCGAGCGCGACGCCGAAGCCGTAGGTGAGCGTGATCATCATCGGCACGTTCACGCCGAACGCCTCGACCAGCTTCGGGTTCTCGGTGCCCGCGCGCAGGTAGGCGCCCAGGCGCGTCTTCTCGATCACGAACCACGTCGCGAGGCACACCGCGAGCGATGCGACGACGACCCACGCACGGTAGTTCGGCAGGAACATGAAACCGAGGTTGGTTGCGCCGGAAAGCTGCGACGGTACGTCGTACGGCTGGCCGGACGAGCCGTAGATCGACCGGAACACGCCTTCGACGACCAGCGTGAGGCCGAACGTGAGCAGCAGCCCGTACAGGTGATCGAGCTTGTACAGCCAGCGCAGCATCGAGCGCTCGATCGCGATCCCGAACGCACCGACGATCAGCGGCGCCAGCACCAGCATCGCCCAGTACGGCAGCCCGAAATACGACAGGCCCATCCACGCGAGCATCGCGCCCAGCATGAACAACGCGCCGTGCGCGAAGTTGATCACGTTGAGCAGCCCGAAGATCACCGCGAGCCCGAGGCTCAGGATCGCGTAGAACGAGCCGTTGACGAGCCCGAGCAGCAACTGGCTCAGCATCGCCGGCAACGGAATGCCAAAGATTTCCATCGACTTAGCCGTCAGAATGAGTTTCGTTGCGTGCGCAACCTTCATGCATTGCGCACGCGGGCGGCGCAGCGGGCACATCGCCGCAGCCGCCACTGCGCGGCGCGCCCGCGCGCGCCGCTACGTTTCGCTTACTTCCACAGCGCGCAGCGCGTCTCCTGCTTGGTCCCGAACGCCTGCTCGCCCGGAATCGTCGCGAGCACCTTGTAGTAGTCCCACGGCTCCTTCGATTCCGACGGCTTCTTCACTTCCATCAGGTACATGTCGTGGATCATGCTGCCGTCCGTGCGGATGTAGCCCTTCGCGTAGAAGTCGTTGATCTTGATCTTCTTCAGCTCGGCCATCACCTTGTCGGAGTCGGTCGTGCCGGCGGCCTGGACGGCCTTCAGGTAGGTCGTCACCGACGAGTAGTCGGCCGCCTGCAGGCTCGACGGCATCTTCTTCATCTTGCCGAAGTAGCGCTGCGCCCACTGGCGCGACGCCGCGTCGCGATTCCAGTACCAGCTGTCGGTCAGCACGAGGCCCTGCGTCGTCTCGAGGCCCAGGCTGTGCACGTCGTCGATGAACATCAGCAGCGCGGCGAGCTTCATCGTCTTCGTGATGCCGAACTCCTTCGCGGCCTTGATCGAGTTGATCGTGTCGCCGCCCGCGTTCGCGAGGCCGAGGATCTGCGCCTTCGACGATTGCGCCTGCAACAGGAACGACGAGAAGTCCGACGCGGACAGCGGGTGACGCACCGTGCCGAGCACCTGGCCGCCGTTCGCCTTCACGACATCCGACGTGTTCTTCTCGAGCGCCTTGCCGAACGCATAGTCGGCGGTCAGGAAGAACCAGGACTTGCCGCCCTGCTTCACCACCGCCGATCCGGTGCCCTTCGCGAGCGCCATCGTGTCGTACGCGTAGTGGACGGTGTACGGCGTGCACTGCTCGTTGGTCAGCGTGTCGGCCCCCGCGCCGATGTTGATGTAGACCTTCTTCTTCTCGCCCGCGACCTGGTTCATCGACAGCGCCGTCGCCGAGTTCGTGCCGCCGACCAGCAGGTCGAGCCCGCCGCGATCCATCCATTCGCGCGCCTTCGACGCGGCGATGTCGGCCTTGTTCTGGTGATCGGCATAGACGACCTCGATCGGCTTGCCGAGCACCTTGCCGCCGAAGTCGGCGACCGCCATGCGGATCGCCTCGAGGCCGCCCTGCCCGTCGATGTCCGCGTAAAGCCCCGACATGTCGGTGATGAAGCCGATCTTCACGGTATCCGCGGCTTGGGCGGCGCCGGCAGTGAACGCGGCGGTCGCGAGCGCGAGACAAGCGTGTGCGAGGGTCTTCATTTTCATTGACGTCTCCTTGTTGTTCTGATGCGTTGTGGTTGTTCGAGGGCCGCCACGGCTAGCGGCAAAAGATACGGGGCGGCGTCACACCCCGAGCAGGTCGTGCAGGGTCGGCATCTTGCCTTCCAGTTCGGACGCATGGAAATGCTCGACGATCGTGCCGTGCTCCATCACGTAGAAGCGGTCGGCGAGCGGCGCGGCGAAGCGGAAATTCTGTTCGACCATCACGATCGTGTAGCCGCGCGCCTTCAGCGCGACGATCATCCGTGCGAGCGTCTGCACGATCACCGGCGCGAGGCCTTCGGAAATTTCGTCGAGCAACAGCAGGCTCGCGCCGGTGCGCAGGATCCGCGCGACCGCAAGCATCTGCTGTTCGCCGCCGGACAGCCGCGTACCCTGGCTCTGCCGGCGCGACGCGAGGTTCGGAAACATCGCGTAGATCTCGTCGAGCGACATCGCGTGTTCGCGCGGCCCGATCGGCGGCGGCAGCATCAGGTTCTCCTCGCACGACAGGCTCGAGAAGATCCCGCGTTCCTCCGGGCAGTAGCCGACGCCGAAATGCGCGATGCGGTGCGTCGCGAGGCCGATCGTCTCGTTGCCCGCGACCTTGATCGACCCGCTGCGGCGGCCCGTGAGGCCCATGATCGCGCGCAGTGTCGTCGTGCGGCCCGCGCCGTTGCGGCCGAGCAGCGTGACGACCTCGCCGCGGTGCACCGTGAGGTCGACACCGTGCAATATGTGGGATTCCCCGTACCAGGCCTCCAGGCCCGTGATCTCCAGCGCGGGCGTACCGCTTTCGACGCCGCTCAATTCGCGTTCCTCCCGTTCGCTGTGCTTCATGCGTGCGCCCCCGCGAGCGCCGCGTCGGCGCTGCCCATGTAGGCCTCGATGACGAGCGGATTCTTCGACACCTCCGCATACGAGCCTTCGGCCAGCACCTCGCCGCGTTGCAGGACGGTGATCGTGTCGGAGATACCCGCGATCACGTTCATGTTGTGCTCGACCATCAGGATCGTGCGGCCGCTCGCGACCTTCTTGATCAGCGCGGTCACGCGGTCGACGTCCTCGTGGCCCATCCCCTGCGTGGGCTCGTCGAGCAGCATCAATTCGGGTTCCATCGCGAGCGTCGTCGCGATCTCGAGCGCGCGCTTGCGGCCGTATGCCAGCTCGACGGTCGGTACCTGCGCGAAATCGGTGAGGCCGACCTGCGTGAGCAGGTCCATCGCGCGATCGTCGAGCCGCTTCAGCGTGCGTTCGCTGCGCCAGAAATGGAATTCGGTGCCGAGCGCGCGTTGCAGGCCGATGCGCACGTTCTGCAGCGCGGTCAGGTGCGGGAACACGGCCGAGATCTGGAACGAACGGATGATGCCGCGCCGCGCAACCTGCGCGGGCCGCTCGTCGGTGATGTCGATCCCGTTGAAGACGATCTGGCCGGCCGTCGGTGTCAGGAACTTGGTGAGGAGGTTGAAGCAGGTCGTCTTGCCCGCGCCGTTGGGCCCGATCAGCGCATGGATCGCGCCGCGACGCACACGCAGATTGACGCCGTTTACGGCGGTGAAACCCCTGAATTCCTTCGTCAGTCCGCGTGTTTCCAGAATCGTGTCGCCGAGAATCATGTTCCCTTCCGTACGAAGTCAGGCGAAGCACCGGGAAGCGTGGCGCAAGCGCCCGCGAACAGGTCAGCGGATCGGCCGGCTGCCCCCGGGCGCCGTGGTACGCCTCGAGGGTGGTCTCCCGCGCCGACGCGTATGCACATTGCGCAACATTGTCGCGCCGTTGGTGCAGTGCAATCATCGGGATTTGCACTTATATGGCTGGCCGCCATGCCGTATGGGCTGTGCACGGTTTTTCGCCACGCTTTTTTGACACGTGCATCATCGTCCGTTGACCATCCGCACGGCCCTGCACGCGCGCAACAAAAAAGCCGCGCAACCGCGCGGCTTGCATGGATCTTGCCGTTCGAATCGCCGCAATCGACACGCGCGACGCAACGGCAGCTTGTTTCGCATATCGAATCAGCGGACGCCATCATGACGGCCCGCTGTCGTGCGCGTCAGCGTTCCGTCACGCGACCGTCACCGCCGCGTCGGTTCGCACCGTCGTCGCTTCGCGCGCCGCGCGGCGATCGGCACGGATCATGTCGCTCGCGCGCTCGGCGATCATCAGCGTCGGCGAATTGGTGTTGCCCGATGTAATGAACGGCATCACCGATGCATCGACGATCCGCAGCCCGGCGATACCGCGCACGCACAGCCGGCTGTCGACCACCGCGCGTTCGTCATCGGCACGCCCCATCCGGCAGGTGCCGACCGGATGAAAGATCGTCGTGCCGACGGCGCCGGCCGCCGCGATCAGCTCGGCCTCGGTCCGGTACTGCGCGCCCGGCAGGATTTCCTCGGGACGATAGCGCGCGAGCGCCGGCGCGGACGCGATCCGGCGCGTGAGGCGCAGCGCGTTCGCGGCGACATGGCGATCGTGCTCGGTCGACAGATAGTTCGGCGCGATCGCGGGCGCCATGCCCGGATCGGCGCTCGCGATGTGCACGCTACCGCGCGACGTCGGCCGCAGATGGCAGACGGACGCCGTAAACGCGTTGAAGCTGTGCAACGGCTCGCCGAAGCGTTCGAGCGACAGCGGTTGCACGTGGTATTCGAGATCGGGCCGCGTGAGCGCGGGATCGTCGGGATCGGATTTCGCGAACGCGCCGAGCTGCGACGGCGCCATCGACATCGGCCCGCGCTGCAGCAACGCATATTCCGCGCCGATCATCAGCTTGCCCCACCAGTGCGCGGACAGCGTGTTGAGCGTGCGCACGCCTTCGACGCGAAACGCCATCCGCAATTGCAGGTGATCCTGCAGGTTTTCGCCGACGCCGGGCAGATCGTGCACGACGTCGATGCCGAGCGCCTGCAGCCGTCGGCCGCTGCCGACCCCCGACAGTTCGAGCAATTGCGGCGAATTCACGGCGCCGGACGTCAGCAGCACTTCCGCGCTCGCCCGCGCGACGTAATCGGTGCCGCCGCCGTGATACTCGACGCCGACCGCGCGCCGCCCTTCGAAGATCACGCGCTGCGCCTGCGCGCCGGTGATCACGGTCAGATTCGGGCGCGCCATCGCGGGCCGCAGGAACGCCTTCGACGTATTCCAGCGCACGCCGCGCTTCTGGTTCACCTCGAAATAGCCGACCCCGGAATTGTCGCCGCGATTGAAATCGTCGGTCGCCGGGATGCCCGTCTGCTGCGCGGCCTGCGCGAACGACTCGAGGATCTCCCAGCGCAGCCGCTGCTTCTCGACGCGCCAGTAGCCGCCCGCGCCGTGCGCGTCGCTCGCGCCCGCGTGGTGATCCTCGCTGCGCTTGAAGATCGGCAGCACGCTGTCCCACGACCAGCCGGCGTCGCCCGTTTCCTGCGCCCAGCTGTCGTAATCCTCGCGCTGGCCGCGCATGTAGATCATGCCGTTGATCGACGAGCAGCCGCCGAGCACGCGACCGCGCGGATACGACAGCGCGCGGCCGTTGAGCGCCGCTTCGGGCTGCGTCTTGTACAGCCAGTCGGTGCGCGGGTTGCCGATGCAATACAGATAGCCGACCGGGATATGGATCCAGTGATAGTCGTCCTTGCCGCCCGCTTCGAGGAGCAGCACGCGGATGTCGGGATCCTCGGTCAGGCGGTTCGCGAGCACGCAGCCCGCGGTGCCCGCGCCGACGATCACGTAATCGAATTCGCCTTCGAGCGTGCGTTGAGTAGTCACTTGTGTCTCCAGTTGAGCCTAGTTTGCGCTTCAGCGCTTCCTCCGGCCCATCCAAATCTCGTTGTTGTGTGCCGCGTGTCATTTCCAGCATAGTGCGTCGCGGGCCGCGCTTGCGGCAGTGCCTGCCTACCCTGCAGGACTCCCGGCCGGATGCGGGCCACGCGCCACGACCGCTGAAGCGTACTCCGGCAGCCGGCCGCCGATCCAATGAGTTATGCTGAACTGCGTTATAAGCCGCGCTCATATCACGACGATGGATCTCACCCTGCTCCGCGCGTTCGCGACGGTCGCGCGCGAAGGCAACCTGACACGCGCCGCCGCGCAACTGCACCTGACGCAGCCGGCCGTCAGCCTGCAGATCAAGCATCTGCAGGAAACGCTCGGCGTCGCGCTGTTCACGCGCACGTCGCGTGGCCTCGCGCTCACGCGCGACGGCCAGACGCTGCTGCCGCATGCGGAACGCGCGCTCGCCGCGGCCGCCGACGTGCAGCGCGCCGCTGCTGCGCTGCGGCACGAAGTGCGCGGCCGGCTGCGGATCGGCACGATCCTCGATCCGGGCTTCCTGCGGCTCGGCGGCTTCCTGCGCGCGCTGGTCGAGACCCATCCGCAGATCGAGACGGCGCTGCGGCACGGAATGTCGGGCTGGGTGATCGAACAGGTGCGCGCGCAGGCGCTCGACGTCGGCTACTACATCGGCCGGCCGGGCGAGGACGACCCGCTCGACGGCGCACTGTTCCATACCGTCACGCTCACGCATTTCCAGTACCGCGTGCTCGCACCGGCCGGCTGGAAGGAGCGCGTGCAGCGCGCGCACGACTGGCGCGCGCTCGCCGCGCTGCCGTGGATCTGGACGCCGCCGGCGTCCGCGCACCACCGGCTGCTGTCGCGGCGCTTCGCGAACGCCGGCGCGCAGCCCGTGAAGGTTGCCGAGGTCGACCAGGAGCAGTCGATGCTCGATCTCGTCAAATCGGGAATCGGGCTGACGCTCGCGCGCGACTCGACCGCGCTGGCCGAAGCGCACGCGCATGCGCTGACGATCGTCGAGCGCGTGACCGTGCCGACCGAACTGACGTTCGTGACGCTCGCCGCGCGGCGCGACGAACCGGCGATCGCGGCCGCGCTGCGGCTGATCGAAGCCCAGTGGGCGATATGAGCGGTGCTGATGAAGGCGCGGCCGCCACGCACCGGGCGCCGGCGTCGCGCGCAACACGCGTCATCTCGCCACGCCCCCCGCCTGTCGTCACGCCACCATCCCCGCCTTTTTGCTAGATTGTGCGTTCGCACACCGCGAGATCCCTTATCGAAGGAGACCCGCATGGCCCGCAACATCGAGATCAAAGCCCGCGCCCGCGCATTCGACCAGCTGCGCGAACGCGCGGCGACGCTCGCGACCGAAGCGCCGCTGTTCTACCGCCAGCAGGATTTCTTCTATGACGTGCCGCGCGGCCGGCTGAAGCTGCGCCGCTTCGAGGACGGCACGCCGGCCGAACTGATCTTCTACCAGCGCGACGACCGCGACGGCCCGAAGGCGTCGTACTACACGCGCAGCCCGGTGACGAATCCCGACGCGATGCACGCGCTGCTCGCCACCGCACTGACCACCCGCGGGATCGTGACGAAGGAACGGCACGTATACCTCGCGGGCCGCACGCGCATTCACCTCGACCGCGTCGACGGCCTCGGCGACTTCATCGAACTGGAAGTCGTGCTCGGCCCCGACGACGACGAAGCCGGCGGTGAAGCCGAAGCGCACGACGTGTTCACGAAGCTCGGCGTGTCGCAGGACGATCTCGTCGCGGTCGCGTACGTCGACCTGCTGAACGCGGACACGCCGCACGAGGCCGCCTGATCCGGCCCTGCCGGCGGCGCAGTACGCGCCGCCCTCAGCCCCGGTGCCGCGTCACGCGGCGCCGGGCGCCAGGTGCGCGAGCGGCAGTGCGCCGTTGCGCTTGAAGGTCGTCAGCACGATGTTCGAGCGCACGCTGTCGACGCCCGGCACGCGCATCAGCTTCTTCATCACGAACTGCGAAAGCGCGTTCAGGTCCGGCGCGACGATCCGCAGCAGATAATCGGCGTCGCCCACCACCGCATGGCATTCGAGCACTTCGGGCAGCACGTCGATCTGCTGCTGGAACTGCTCGATGATCGAATCGCCATGGTGTTTCAGCTTCAGGCTCGTGAACGCGGTCACGCCGAGCCCGAGCTTTTCGGGGCGCAGCATCACGCGGTAGCCTTCGATCACGCCCGCCGCCTCGAGCCGCTGCAGCCGCCGGCCGATCTGCGACGGCGACAGCGGCACCTCCTCGCCGAGCTGCTGATGCGTCGCGCGACCGAAGCGCTGCAGCACGTCCAGCAGCGCGAGATCGAAGTGATCGAGTTCCAGCATGAGCATTCTCCGCATTGATTCGTGATTTGATGCGCAATTATCGCATCATCATGCGAATCAACGCCAATATTGCGCCCATTCCGCGCGCAGGCCGCTCTACACTTGCATGGTTCCCAACCACATCGTGCAGAGCCTGATCATGTCCACCGTCGTCACCGCGAAACTGCAGGAGCAGTTTGACGCGGGCCTCGAAACCCGCGCGGATTTCACCATCGACCAGCCGCTGGCCCGCTACGGCCAGGTCGACCATGCGGTGTGGAAGCAGCTCTATGCGCGCCAGTCGGCGCTGCTGCGCGGGCGCGCGGGCGATGCGTTCGTCGCGGGGCTCGGGAAGATCGACCTGCCGGCCGATCGCGTGCCATCGTTCGCCGACGTGAACCGCCAGCTGAAGCCGGCAACGGGCTGGGAGATCGTCGCGGTGCCGGGCCTCGTGCCCGACCGCGTGTTCTTCGAGCACCTCGCGAACCGGCGTTTCCCGGTCACCTGGTGGATGCGCCGTCCCGACCAGCTCGACTACCTGCAGGAACCCGACTGCTTCCACGACCTGTTCGGCCACGTGCCGCTGCTGATCGACCCGGTGTTCGCCGACTACATGCAGGCGTACGGCCGCACCGCGCTCGCGGTCGCCGACGACGAAGCGGCGCTGGCGCGGCTCGCGCGGCTCTACTGGTATACGGTCGAATTCGGGCTGATCCGCGACCCGCGCGGCACGAACGGGCTGTCGATCTACGGCGCCGGGATCGTGTCGAGCAAGGGTGAAAGCCTGTACAGCCTCGAAAGCGCGGCGCCGAACCGGCTCGGTTTCGATCTCGAGCGCGTGATGCGCACGAAGTACCGGATCGATACGTTCCAGAAGACCTACTTCGTGATCGACGATTTCGCGCAGCTGTTCGCGCTCGCCGATGTCGACGGCCGCGCGCTGGCGGACCGGCTGGCGACGCTGCCCGAATTCGCGGCCGGCGCGGTGCTCGCGACCGACCGCGTGCTGCACCGCGGCACGGGCGAAGGCTGGCCCGACGACGCCGACGCGTGACACGCAAGGGCGCGCCGCATTCCGGCCTCCGTCCCCGGATGCCCGTCCCACAACTATGAAACAATGACCGATGCCGGCTGCACCGCGCGGCGCAGCCGCGCGCGGGCGCCGTTACCGAACGAGAGGTGCAACATGATCCACAAGCTCACATCAGAAGAACGCAAGACCCGGCTCGAAGGCCTGCCGCTCTGGACGGCCGTGCCGGGCCGCGATGCGATCCAGCGCAGCCTGCGCTTCGCCGATTTCAACGAAGCCTTCGGCTTCATGACGCGCGTCGCGATCAAGGCGCAGGAAATGAACCACCATCCGGAATGGTTCAACGTGTACAACCGCGTCGACGTCACGCTGTCGACCCACGACGCCGACGGCCTGACCGAACGCGATATCGAACTGGCGCTGTTCATCGACCGTGCGGGCGCGCACGCGCACCCGGCCGCCTGAGGCCTCCCTCTACCGCCGCGCATCTTTCGATGCGCGGTGCGTCAACTTTTCATTTCGATGAACGTTTTCTAGGATGTAGTCAGCGAAAGCCTTCAGCTTTCCAAGCCATCCTTAAGGCGCACGTAAGTCTCGTACGCTTTCCGCGCCTTGGGGTCCAAACCTTCCAGTTGCAGCGCGCTTTCGCGCTGTACAATCAGCAGCGCATACGGCTTGGAGAGCGCGCTGGCCTCTTCGCAGAGTTTGAGTTCGTCGCCGCTCGACGGCGAGCGGGCGCGCCAGAAATTGATCGCGGCTTCAAGGTCGTTGATCGAGATATCGGACATGATTGGATTTAATCGTTCGCTGGCCGCCACGCTTGATGTCGTTGATGCGGCGCCCCTGTGGAAACGGCGTCGTGCTGTCCGCGTGCCTGAACCGCCAACCCATTGTACTTGAGCGAACTTCATGCGACTCCTTCTGATCGAAGACGACCGCCCCATCGCACGCGGTATCCAGAGCAGCCTCGAGCAGGCTGGCTTCACCGTCGACATGGTGCATGACGGCATTTTTGCCGAACAGGCGCTGGCACAGAACCGCCACGAACTCGTGATCCTCGACCTCGGCCTGCCGGGCATCGACGGGATGACGCTGCTCACGCGCTTCCGCCAGACCAACCGCCACACGCCCGTGATCGTGCTGACCGCGCGTGACGAGTTGAACGACCGGATCCAGGGCCTGAATTCGGGCGCCGACGACTACATGCTCAAGCCGTTCGAGCCGGCCGAGCTCGAAGCGCGTATCCGCGCGGTGATGCGCCGCAGCGGCCCGCACAGCGACATGCCGCGTCCGGAAGTGTCGCTCGGCGGCGTCCGCCTGTCGGGCGTCGACCGCCGCATCTTCAACGACGACAAGCCGCTCGAACTGTCGCCGCGCGAATTCGCGGTGCTCGAGATGCTGCTGCTGCGTCACGGCCGCGTCGTCAGCAAGGCCCAGTTGCAGGATCACCTCACGCACTTCGGCGGCGATCTCGGCGACACCGCGATCGAAGTCTACGTGCACCGCGTGCGCAAGAAACTCGAGCAGTGCCGTGTCGAAATCGTCACGGTGCGCGGCTTCGGCTACCTGCTGCAGGAAATCCGCCAGACGGCGAGCGTCTGAGCGGCGCCGCACGCCGGCCGGCCGCGTGCCGCCGGCGTCCGCGCCCTGCCCCGCGTCGTCGCCCGGCGCACGACCGCGCCGCTCCCCGTGAGCGGCGCTTATCCATTTGCCCGTCGAAATGTCTCCTGATCCGGCTGTGACCACCAGCCTGCGCCGCTCGCTGCTCCGGCGCCTCGCCGCGCCGCTGTCGATGCTCGCGCTGATGAGCGGCCTGATCGCCTACTGGCTCGCGTGGCAATACACGCAGCACGTGATCGACCGCTCGCTCGCCGATCTCGCGACCGCCATCTCGAAACAGATCCAGATCGCCGGCCCCGACGCGCCGTTCACGGTGCCGCCGCTCGCGCAGGCGATGTTCTCCGATCCCGCCGAAGCGCTGATCTACCGGATCAGCGACGGCGAACAGGAACTCGCCGGCGATCCGAAGCTGCCGCTGCAGGGCATCAACGTGCGCCGCATGCATCACGCTTACGTGTTCGAGGCCGAGTACGACAACCGCGCGGTGCGGGTCGCGCAGGTGCGCGTCGACGACGTCGAGGGCGGCAAGCCGATGGTCGTCGAGGTAGCGCAGCCGGTGCGGCACCGCTACCGGATCGCGGCCGAATTCCTCGTCGCGATCATGATGCCGCTGCTGCTGCTGCTGCTCGCGGGCTGGGGCATCGTCTGGCGCGTCGTGAACCAGCAGCTCGGCCCGCTCACGCATCTCGCCGATTCGCTGAACCGGCAGACCCACACGTCGCTGGAGCCGGTCGACGAAACCGAAGTGCCGCTGGAGATCCGGCCGCTGACGAGCGCGATGAACGCGCTGCTCGGCCGCCTGAAGACCGCGCTCGACGCGCAGCGCAAGTTCATCGCCGATGCCGCGCACCAGTTGCGCACGCCGCTCACGGCCGTGAAGCTGCATGCCGAGCAGGCGGCCGTCGCGCGCGACCCGCACCAGACCTTCGCCGCGGTGCGCGAGCTGCGCGCGGCCGCCGACCGCGCGGTGCGGCTGTCGAACCAGCTGCTGTCGCTCGCCCGTGCGGAGCCGGGTGAACAGGCCGCGCGTTTCGTCGACGTCGACCTCGCGGCGATGGCGTTCGAGACGGGTGCCGAATGGGTGCCGCGCGCGCTCGTGTCGCATGTCGACCTCGGCTTCCAGCGCAGCGACGACCCCGGCGACGACCATAAGCTGACCGTGCGCGGCAACCCCGTGCTGCTGCGCGAGGTGATCGCGAACCTGCTCGACAATGCGCTGAAATACGTGCCGCTCGCGCGGCCGGACGGCGCGCGGATCACGGTGAACGTCGCGCGCGGCGCACTCGAAGGCGGCCAGCCGGCCGCCGAGATCGTCGTCGAGGACAACGGCCCGGGCGTTCCCGCGAACCAGCAGGCCGACCTGTTCAAGCGCTTCTTCCGCGGCGACGCGCAAAGCGGCAACGGCGTCGAGACCGGCGCCGGGCTCGGTCTCGCGATCGTGCACGACATCATCGCGATGCATGGCGGCACCGTGTCGTACGAGGATGCGTCGGGAGGCGGCTCGCGCTTCGTGGTGAGGGTACCGCTCGCCGCGCATACGGAGAAGCCGGCCAGCGAAACGCCGGCGGCCGCATCGACGCACTGAGTTGAGCGATAACCGGGTGATTTGCGGCGGGCGGGCGACCGTTGGCCGGCCCGCCCGCCGGATCAAGAAGCAGGAACAACGGCTGCGCAGCGCGGCAACCGTCCGCTGAATCGGCAGCGCACGATGCGCCGCCGCCTGCGTTACTTCCTGCTTTTCTTGTCCTTCGATTTGGACTCGGACTTGCCGTCCTTCTTGTCCTTCTTCTTTTTCTTCTTTTCGGCGTCGTCCGACGTCGCGAGCAGCGTGCCGCGGCACGCGGCCGCGCCGCAATGGCACGCGTATTCGCGCTTGAGCGTCTTGGTCAGCTTCGCATCGATCACGAGGCCGTAGTCGTAGAACAGCTCCTCCTCCGGCCCGATGTCGCGCAGCGCATGGATGTACACGCGGCCTTTGACTTCCTCGGCTTCGCAGTTCGGCGCGCACGAATGGTTGATCCAGCGCGCGCTGTTGCCGTCGATCTTGCCGTCGATCACGCCGCCTTCGTCCAGTGCGAAGTAGAACGTATGGTTCGGCTCGCTCGGGTCGTGCGGATGGCGGCGCAGCGCTTCCTTCCACGAAATTCGTTCGCCCTTGTATTCCACTACGCGCTCGCCGGCCTTGATCGGCGCCACGGCGAATACGCCCTTGCCGTGTACTCCCGAGCGGCGCACCGCGATCCTGCGTGAACTCATCGAACGAATCCTTGTGAAGACGAATGAATGGAAGACGGCCGCGACCGCGGCCTGGCGTCGCGCAAAACGAAAACGCGGCACCGGGTGGTGCCGCGTCGGGGCATGCGGCGAATCACCTGCATCCTACACGTTCACGATTGCTTCGTTCAACATCGCGCGCAATATTGCGCGCTTGACGCTCAACGCTGGCCGAAGGCGATGTCGCCGAACAACGCCTTGTGCTCGCGCGGCTGCGAGCGCCAGTACTGCGGCGGCGCCGTCACCTGCGCGCCGAGCTCGGCCGCCGCGTGCCACGGCCAGCGCGGGTCGTACAGCATCGCGCGCGCCATCGCGACGAAATCGGCATCGCCGGACTCGATGAGCCGGTTCGCATGCGCGGGCTCGTTGATCAGGCCGACCGCGATCGTCGGCATGCCGACCGCGCGCTTCACGGCCTGCGCGAACGGCACCTGGTAACCGGGCGACAGCGGAATCTTCTGCAGCGGCGATACGCCGCCGGACGACACGTCGATCCAGTCGCAGCCGCGGCGCTTCAGTTCGTGCGCGAACGCGATCGTGTCGTCGAGCTCCCAGCCGCCTTCGACCCAGTCGGTCGCGGATACGCGCACGCCGACCGGCCGATCGTCCGGAAACGCCGCGCGCACGATCTCGAAGATCTCGAGCGGAAAACGCATCCGGTTTTCAAGCGAGCCGCCGTATTCGTCGGTGCGCTGGTTCGCGAGTGGTGACAGGAACTGGTGCAGCAGGTAGCCGTGCGCCGCGTGCACTTCGATCGCGTCGATGCCGAGCCGCGCCGCGCGCTTCGCGGCGGCCGCGAACGCAGCTCGGATCCGGTTCAGGCCCGCGGCATCGAGCGCGAGCGGCGGCGTCTCGCCGTCCTTGTGCGGCACGGCCGACGGTCCGTGCGGCAGCCACCCGCCGTCGGCGACCGACACGAGCTGACCACCCTCCCACGGCGCGGCGCTCGACGCCTTGCGCCCCGCGTGCGACAGCTGCATCGCGACGGGAATCGGCGAATGCTTGCGGATCGCGGCCAGCACCGGCTTCAGCGCGGCTTCGGTCACGTCGTCCCACAGGCCGAGATCGCCATGCGTGATGCGCCCGTCGGGTTCGACGGCGGTCGCCTCGATGCAGAGCAGGCCCGCGCCGGACAGCGCGAGATGGCCGAGGTGAATCATGTGCCAGTCGGTCGCTTCGCCGCGCTCGGCCGAATACTGGCACATCGGGGAGATCACGATCCGGTTCGGAAGAGTCACGCCGCGCAGCGTGAACGGGGAAAACAGCGCAGTCATGGAGGCCGCTCGCCAGGAAAGGGAAAGAGCGGACGAGCGTAGCACGCAGTCTTGAAGCCTGCAGTTGGCGTGCGTGGCAGTAAGCGGTTGGTCAGGTGCGGCCGGCAGCTTGCCGGCGATGCTGGAAATGCGAGGGACGCAGCGACACGCCGGCCTGCAACGGATGCAGGCCGGGCAACAGGTTTGCGGCGACCGGCGCCGCCCGCGACGTCAGAGCCCGACGCTGTCGAGCCACTCCGCGAACATGCGCCGCGCGGCCGTCTCGAGCACTGGGCCATGCTGCGCGGTATCGGCGCGCAACTGGCGCGCGTCGATGCCGGGCGTCGCGGCGATTTCGCCCGCGTTCCCGATCAACCAGGGTTCGAAGCGGTCCGTGCGGATTTCCGGATGACACTGCAGCGCCAGCACGTGCTGCCCCCACGCGAATGCCTGGTGGCGGCACGCCGGCGTCGACGCGAGATGAATCGCGCCGCCCGGCAGGTCGAACGTGTCGCCATGCCAGTGCAGCATCGACGTCGCCGCGCCATCGAGATGGCGCAGCGGCGACGCGCGGCCGGCGTCGGTGAGCGTCAGCGGCGCCCAGCCGAGTTCGTGCTGCGCAGCCGGATAGACGCGCGCGCCGAGCGCACGGGCGATGAACTGCGCGCCGAGGCAGATGCCGAGGATCGGCAGCCCTGCGTCGATGCGCTGGCGCACGAGCGCCGCGAGCGGCGCGATCGTCGGATACTGCGCATCGTCGTACACGCTGAGCGGCCCGCCGAGCACGACGAACAGCGACGGCGCGAGCGGGTCGAGCACCTCGACCCGCGACGACCCGACATCGACGTAGCGCACCCGCCGGCCCCGTTCGCCGAGCACCTGCTCGAAGCTCCCGAGATCCTCGAAATGCACGTGGCGGATCGCCACGACTTCAGCGTTCATCATCGGCCTCCCGGTCGATCGACGGACGTCAGCCGGCGAAAATCTTCCAGGTCTTCTTCTGCGTCGCCGCGTCGGCTTCTTCCTGCACCGAGCAGTCGAGACGCAGGTCGCTGTCGGACATCGAGATGTCGAGCGCCGCGCAGTGATGCACAGTCTTCTTCGACAGCTTGCCCGGCTGGAAGTGGGCGCACGTCACGCACATGCGCTGCGGCGGCGTCGCACCGGCCACCTGCAGTTCGCGCAGCGTCTTCAGCAGCGCGCGGTACAGTGCGCCCTGCTCGTCCGCGCCGAGCTTGCCGACCGCTTTCGTCAGGAATTCCGGCCATTGCAGCGCCTTCTTCGCGGCCGTACGGCCACGGGCCGACAGGCGCACAGCCAGCGCGCGGCCATCGTCCAGCGCACGGCGCTTCTCGACGAGCCCCTTCGTCTCGAGCGTGCTGACCGCATCGCTCGTGGTGGCCGCGGTGAGCTGCGTCTCGCGCGCGATCTCGCCGAGCCGCATCGGACCCTTGCGCTGCAGCAGCAGCACGAGAATCTCGCCCTGCGTCGGCGTGAGGCCCGCGCCTTCCGCCCAATCCCATGCCTGGCTTCGCATGGCCGTACTCAACCGCAGCAGGCTGTGGGTGACACGTCCCGAAGCCTGGTTCCCGTAAACGCCTTCGCTCATAGTCTTTTCGCTTTGCCGCCGCCCGGATTGCCGAGCGGCCGTAGTGTGGAGATCGAATGTCTATCTCAAAACAGACGCACTCTTGCGAGTGCGTCAGCACGGCCGTCGCGAGGCACACGCGGCGGTCGCGTTCGCGGCGACCGGTGAGACACGCGTCGTTCCGGTGTCCGCAAAGCCGACATTCTAAGCGACAGTGGAAAATCGCACAGCTAAGTTATCCCCTGCATTCTGTGGAAAATCGCTGGATAACTGAAATTTTTCGTTGTGCCTGCTATGCCGCGCGCCCGCGGATCGGGGCGCGCCAACATTTTCCGGTTCGGATCGGCCATCGGGGGAATGGCAATGATCCACCGGGTTATCCCACCCGCAGACCGTTGACTTTGCAGCGGAATATCGGGTTATCCACAGATTTTCAGGACGACTGGCAACGATTTCGGCCTGAAACCATGCCGAGCGTCGTTCAGCGAATCGCGACGCGGTCGAGCCTGCAATCTGCAAAACATTTTTTCATTCACGCCAACGTAAGCACTGCTGGCGGACCGTCTCGTTCAGCGATTTTTCCTGTTTGAAAACGGTTCTCAACCACGATGCGTCGTTCACGCGCGCTTTCGCCAGCGCGCCGATCTCGTCGAGCGCCGCGCGCGAGCCGAGCGCGGCCGCATGCGGCGCGATCCGGTCGAGCGTGTCGAGGATGTCTTCCGCGATCGTGCGGCGTTCACCCGTCTGAGGATTCACGCAGGTGCCCTCGAGCCCGAAACGGCACGCTTCGAAACGGTTGAACGTGTAGACGAGGTAGTCGTCCTCCGACAGCTTCAGCGGCCGGTCGGTCAGCAGGTAGCGCGCGAGCGTCTGGATGTAGCAGGCGATCGCCGCCGCACGGTCGACCGACAGCGGCGTGTCCATCACGCGCACCTCGATCGTGCCGAAGCCGGGTTTCGGGCGGATGTCCCAGTAGAAATCCTTCATCGAGTTGACGACGCCCGTGTTCACCATCTTCGTGAAGTACTCCTCGAAGCTGTCCCAGGTCAGCACGAACGGCGCGCGGCCCGACAGCGGGAACGCGAACACCGAATTCAGGCGTGCCGACTGGAAGCCCGTGTCGACGTTCTGCACGAACGGCGACGACGCGGACAGCGCGATGAAGTGCGGAATGAAGCGCGACATCGAGTGCAGCAGGAACAGCGCGCTGTCGGAATCGGGACAGCCGATGTGGACGTGCTGGCCGAACACGGTGAACTGTTTGGCCAGGTAGCCGTACAGCTCGGAGATGTACTGGAAGCGCGGCGCGTCGTAGATCTGCCGGTCGCTCCATTGCTGGAACGCGTGCGTGCCGCCGCCGGCGAGCCCGACGTTGAGCTGGTCGGCCGCCTTCACGAGCACGTCCCGGATCGCATGGAGCTCGCCGACCGCCTGCTCGTGCGTATGGCAGATGCCGGTCGACAGCTCGATCATGCTCTCGGTGATTTCCGGCGTGATATTGCCCGGAAAGGTTTCGCCCTGGATCAGGCGCATCAGGTCGGATGCAGCCTTGGTCAGGTCGTAGTTGTGCGTGTTGACGACCTGGATCTCCAGTTCGACGCCGAACGTGAACGGTTCGGAATTGACGAAGGTTTCGAGTGCCATGGCAGGTTCCTGAATCAGTTGCTGTCGCTGCGTTCACCGACCGCCGACAGGCATCGGTAGACGACGAACGGACTGACGAGCTGCAAGACCACGATCGTGCACATCACGATCGCGCGCAGGTGCGGGTCGAAATTCGGATAGAGCTGGTAGGTATCGTCGACGAGCAGGTACGACAGCGCGGACATCGGCGTGAGCGCGATGCCAAGCGCGACGCCCTGCTTCATCCCGATGCCGCTCGGCTTCGCGAACGCGACGACGCCGGCCAGCTTCGCGACGAGCCGCGTGACGATCAGCACGATCGCGAGCAGCCCGCCGAGCGCGAGGTCGCCCCACGTGAACGACGTGAGCGTCAGCACGAACAGGACCACCGTCAGCAGCCAGCCGGCCGTGCCGAAGTGCTCGGGCCACAGCTGCGGACGCGCTTCGAGGTTCTTCACGATGATGCCGGCGAGCAGCAGCGTGAGCAGCGTCGACAGCTTCAGCGCCTGTGCCACCGCGATCGCAAGCATCACGAGCCCGAACAGTGCGACGAACGAATGCTCGTCGCGCATCGTCGACGTCATGTGGCGGAACAGGAAATTGCACGAACGCGCGACCAGGTACGCGACGAAGAACGAGCCGGCGATCAGGTACAGCGGTTGCAGGATCGTCGCGAAAACGTTGCCGTACGCTTCCTGGTGGAGCCAGCTGGTCACGAGCTTGGTCAGCACGATCGCGTACACGCTGTTCAGCGCGGTGAGCGTGATGAGCCGCTGCGACACCTGCCCTTCCGCGCGCAGTTCGGTCTTGAGCTGGATCACCATCGACGGCGACGTCGCGATCGCGATCGCCGACAGCACGAGCGCGACCATCCCCGATACGCCGAGCGCGAGCATCACGAACAGCACGAGCACGAACGTCAGCGTGGCTTCGGCAAGGCTCGACGCGATAAGCCACGGATTGCGCCGGATCCAGCGCAGGTCGAGGCGGCTGCCGAGTTCGAACAGCAGCAGGCCGAGCGCGACGTCGATCAGCAGTCGCGAGGTTTCGTCGGTACTCGCGTCGATCACGCCGAACCCGAACGAACCGGCGATCAGACCGATCACCGCATAGCCGGTAATGCGCGGCAAGCGCCACGCGCGATAGCACAGCTCGCCGCACAGGCCGGCCGCGAACAACGCGAGCCCGGCCCAGAACACGGCATCCGGCGCGAGCGGCCAGTTGGGCAGAAATGAGAACGCCGACTTCATCGTGGTGACTTCTCCTTTGGAAGCAACCGCCAGCGACGCAGGGTCAAACGTCAGAAATGGATGCGCGCCGGCTGGGTGTCGCCCCGAATTTGATTGTTGTGGTCGACGACGGCGGGACATGGGATCCGCCTGTTCCGCCACACGGCGGAACGTCGCACAGATTGCCGATCTGGATTGTCGGCCTGGTGTGTGAACGGACAGCGCAGTCTCGAAGATTCAGATTCGAAAACGTGCCGACCGTTCCATTGAAGCATGTCCGGCGCCTGGCCGAACGAACGCGAAGGACACCGATTGTGCCACAGCTTTTTCGGTCTGGAACCCATTGAATCGACTCGCGGCGCTGTGCGGCACCTCAGGCCTTTGGTTTCAAAGGTTTACTTGTATATATACGTAGTAGAAGTTAACAAGACCGGCACAGTTCTGTGGATAACTTCGGTTTACGCTGACGGATCAATGCGTTGCGGAAGCCATAACCCGTTGCACAGGCTGTTCGTGCACAGAGGTTTGAGTTGAGCAACTTTTGGGGTCTCTCACAGCTGTGCGGAGTTACCCAGTTTACGTCCACTGTGATTACACACGAAGTGCGTGTGGATTTCGCAAGGTTATCCACAGCGTCGGGTGGATAACCTTGCACAGGAAAATCGGGAAACTGTGAGGGATGCGTGCGGCCGGTCAGCCGGCCGAGGCGATGCGGCGAGCGCGCAGTGCGCGGATCAGGAAGCGTGCCGGGTCGACGGCTTCGGCGAGTTCGCGCTCGAGCGGCCACGGCTCGCCTTCGAGTTGCGATGCGATCAATTCGGCGCCGAGGGCGGCCCATACGAGGCCGCGCGAGCCGAAGCCGAAGGCGCCGTAGAGCCCGGGCATGCGCGGCAGGTCGCGCGCCTTGGCGCCGCTCAGCGCGCGTGCATTTGCGACGGCCTGCGCTTCGTCGGCGAGCGGGCCGATCAGCGGCAGACGGTCGGCGACGACCCAGCGGAACGCGACGCGGCCGCCCAGCGTGCCGACGTCGGGCAGGTCGCCGATCAGGCCCGGCAGCAAGTGCCGTACGCGGTCGAGATTTTCGACGTGGCCGGCCGGACGCATCGCGGGATCGACGTCGTCGGGTTCGAACGTCGCGCCGATCAGCAGCGTGCCGTCGTCGAGCGGTACCGCGTAACCGTCGCCGATCGTCGGACACGGCAGCGGCGCCGCACTGCCGGGCGGCAGCAGCGTGAGCTGCCCGCGCACCGGTTGCAGCGCGACATGCTGCAGCCCGGCGAGACGCACGGCGTCGCCGGCGTTCGCGAGCACGACGACGGGGGCTTCGGCCAGCGTGCTACCCGCCGCGTCGAGCGCATGCCACGTGTCGCCCCGCCGCTCGAGCCGCGCGACGCCGGTGGAGGCGAGCAATCGCACGCGTTCGCCGGCCGCCGCGCATTGCGCCGCGCAAAGCCCGGCCGGCCAGACGGCGCCGCCTTGTGGAAACCGCAGGCCGCCATGCGCGACCGGCAGGTTCAGATGGGCGCGCGCCGCATCGGTATCGAGCAGCGATGCATAGTCGGACGGCGCGCCGAATGCATCGAATGCGTCGCGCATCCGCGCGAAATCGTCAGCCGATTCGGCGAGATGGATCATCCCGTGCGTGCTGCGCGCGAACGCATGACCTGCGCGTTCGAGCGCACGCCAGCGCGTGATCGCGTGCAGGAAGCCGCTGCGCGTGAGCCGGCTCGCGACGTTGTCGTCGCGTGTCATCAGCGGGTGGAATACGCCGGCCGGATTGCCCGACGCTTCGCTTGCGATCCGTTCGTGCCGCTCGATCAGCGTGACGTCCCAGCCGCGCGCGGCCAGACGTTCGACGACCGCGCAGCCCGCCAGGCCCGCGCCGATCACGATCGCGCGGCGCGTCGCAACGGGCAGCGCGCGCGGCGGTTCGTGCCGGCGCGAGCGCCAGCGTGGCGCATATTCGCCGACGAGCAGATCGTCGACCTCGCGATACGTGAAGCCTGCTTCGCCGAGTGCATGCTTGATGGCGTCGGAATGCGCATGCGTCGCAAACGTCGCGCCTTCGCCGGCGATCTTCGCGAATGCACGGACCACGTCGTTCGACCACTGATCCGTGTCGTTCGATGTTGCGACGCCGTCGAGACAGAAGGCATCGGCGCGCGTGACGAGCTTCGTCAACATGTCGATCGCATCGCCGAACGCGAGCGTGAGCACCACACGCCCTGCGTCGAATTCGAGCCGGTGCAGGCCCGGCACAAGCATCGGCCATGCGTCGACGAGAGCATCGACGTCCGCCGATATGGTTGTGTTCGCAACGATATGGGAAAGCACTTGGCGCAGGTCGTCGCGCGAGAACGGGTGCGGCTCGACCGAGACGAAATGCAGCCGTTCGCAGCGTGCGGGATCGTCGCGCCACGCGGCCCAGGTTGACAGGAAGCTGTCGCCTGCACCGAAGCGCGTCGCGACGACCGTGAACGTGCGGCGGCCGTGCCAGCGCGCCGGCAGCCCGTTGCCCGCGACGAACGTGCGATGCGTGTGCGCGAGTGCGCCTGACGCGTCGCGATGGAGGTCGCCGAACTCGGGCGAGACGGGCGTGCCGTCGTCGCGAAGCGCGAGCGTGGCGGGAACAAGTCGGTCGGGCATGCGAAACAAAAAACGTGGCAGCCAAGCCTGGCAAGGGATTGCGCGGGGGCGTCCGAGCGGCCGTTGGAAAAAGCCAACGGGGCGGCGCACGGGCGGACCGCGCTGCGTATCCTGTCCGGTTGGCGCAGGTCAAAAAACAGGCAATCGACGATTCATTCGGCGAAATACCGATGAAAATCTTTGAAACCCTTGTCGTTATTGGGTTTGCGCTGCGCTATCATAGCAACGCCGTACCGCGGGGTGGCCGCCGGCAAGCCGGAGGGCGCGTCGCGCGGGCCAGGATTCGGCGCTGTGCCGTCGGAGTCTGACTCTCGACGGCACGGTTCGCGCACGTATAATCGGCGCGTTCGCGCTGTTCGTGTCAACCTAACCTGATAAAGGAACCTTAATGAACAAACAGGAACTGATCGACGCCGTCGCCGCCCAAACGGGCGCCAGCAAGGCTCAAACCGGCGAAACGCTGGACACGCTGCTCGAAGTCATCAAGAAGGCCGTGTCGAAGGGTGATGCGGTTCAGCTGATCGGCTTCGGCAGCTTCGGTTCGGGCAAGCGCGCAGCACGTACGGGCCGCAACCCGAAGACCGGCGAAACCATCAAGATCCCGGCAGCCAAGACGGTCAAGTTCACGGCTGGCAAGGCGTTCAAGGACGCCGTCAACAAGCGTTAAACCAGCGCCTGTTCCAGAAAAAACCCGCCTCTCGGCGGGTTTTTTGTTGGGCGCGCGCGGCATTTTCGCCACAGTCCGCGCCGCTCTTGCAAGATTTAACGGTTGTTTTACAAGCCGTTACGCGTGCACGATCTGCGTGTCGCCGTGATCGTCGTCGTCGTGCGAATCGACATCCCATTCCGGGAACGGATCGTCGAACACGCTCCATCCCGCCGCGCCGAGTGCGAATTCCGCATCGGTCAGCAGGCACGCATCGAGTTTCTCGCGCCATGCATCGGCGTCGAGCGCGATGCCGATCAGCACGAGTTCCTGCCGGCGATCGCCGACCGTGCGATCGTCGAGATCGCCCTGCCATTCGGTACGGATTTCGGCGAGCAGATCGTCGTCGTCCGGCCATTCCGAGCGATCCTGCGCGGCCCACCACAGACCCGCCGGGCCATGCCGGCAGACGCCGCCCGCTTGCGACAGCGAGCCCGCGATGTCGTTGCGCGTCGCGAGCCAGAAGAAGCCCTTGCTGCGCAACACGCCCGGCCACTCCTGGTGCAGCAGCGCCCAGAGTCGCGCCGGATGAAACGGCCGGCGCGCGCGGTAAACAAAATTGCCGATCCCGAATTCGTCGGCTTCACCGTGCACGTGCGCGTGATGCTGATCGTGGCAGTCGGGGTCGTCGCAATGCGTGTGATCGTGATCGAGCGACGCGAGCCAGCCCGGCGCGTTCGCCGCCTCGTCGAAATCGAAGCGGCCCGTGTTCAGCACTTCATTCAGCGGAATGTTGCCGAACGTCGACACGACCTGGTGCGCGCGCGGATTGAGCCGCGCGAGGATGTGCTGCAGGCGCGTGAGTTCGTCGGCAGCGACGAGGTCGGCCTTGTTGATCACCAGCACGTCGCAGAATTCGATCTGCTCGATCAGCAGCTCGACGAGCGTGCGGTCGTCGTCTTCCGACGCGGCGATGCCGCGCGTCGCGAGCGCGTCGTCGGAGCCGTAGTCGCGCAGGAAGTTGTATGCGTCGACCACGGTAACGAGCGTGTCGAGCCGCGCGATTTTCGACAGCGACGTGCCATCGTCGTCGACGAATGTGAAAGTTTCGGCGATCGGCATCGGCTCCGCGATACCGGTCGATTCGATCATGATCGCGTCGAAGCGGCCCTCGGACGCGAGGTTGCGGATCTCGACGAGCAGGTCGTCGCGCAGCGTGCAGCAGATGCAGCCGTTCGACATTTCGACGAGGCGTTCCTCGACGTGCGACAGCGCCTGCGCGTCGCGCACAAGCGACGCGTCGATGTTGACCGCCGCGAGATCGTTGACGATCACGGCGACTTTCAGGCCCGCGCGGTTCGCGAGGATATGGTTGAGCAGCGTGGTCTTGCCGGCGCCGAGGAAGCCGGACAGCACGGTGACGGGCAACGGCTGGTTCATTGCGGTACGCACCAACGGAAAAAATGAAAAAGCGGCCGCGGCGCCCTTCCGGGGCGCGATCGGCCCGCGGACGGGCGAAGTTGCGGCGTGAGCCCGCATTGTGCATCAAACGCGCGCCGGCCGGCCGGCACGGCGTCAGGCCGCGACGCGGCGCAGCGTCATTGCGCGGGCGGCAGCAGCTTCCATTGCGACAGGATGCCGGCGATCTGCCGCGCGTACTTGTCGCGCAGCGATGGTGTTTCCGAATGATAGGCGCCGACGGCCTGCCACGTGTTGCCGTAGCGGTTCATCTTCTGTTTGAGATGCCACGCGGCGATGTACACGTTCTTGCATGGTTCCATCAGCGTGTCGCGGCCGATCCCGTAGCGCGACAGCGTCGGCAGATGGATCGAATTGATCTGCATCAGGCCGTAGTCGATCGAGCCGTTGGTGTTCTTGTTCAGCGCGTCGGGCCGGTTGTGCGACTCCTGCCACGCGATCGCGCGCAGGATCAGCGGATTGACCTGCTGGTATTTGGCCGCCTCGTCGAAACAATCCGCGCGTGCGTTTGCGCTGGCGAACCACGCGCCGGCGGCGATCAACACGATCGAAGCGAACCGTCTGTTCATGGTGCGGAAACGAAAAGGAATTGCGCGAAGGTCGGGAAAACCCGTGTCTATTACCAGTACGGCGAGAAACGCGTCGCCCGTATCATACCGACAGTCCGTCAGGTTGCGACAGGCAGGCATGCAGCAGTCCGGTTATACCGTATTTCCATGTCGGTTCATCGAGAAACGGGGCGATGGCCGGCATGCCGAGGGTAGCTCAAAATATTACATATTGCATACGGTTGGCCGATCACATGTCGTATGTGAGACAGTCCTCTGATCAATGTGATATTTCGGACATGAAAAACTGCTAATGTCGCCTCTTTCGGACTTGGATCCCAGCACTACCGCCGGAAGTGGCCTGAGCCGGCATCGACCCATTCATCCATGACAAGAAATCGCTTCGTTATGCGGCGCGTTGCCACGACCCTGATCGTCGCCGGCATCATCGTCTCGCAGGCCGCCTACGCTCAGGTCACGCTCAACTTCGTCAACGCGGATATCGACCAGGTCGCCAAGGCGATCGGCGCCGCGACCGGCAAGACCATCATCGTCGACCCGCGCGTGAAGGGGCAGCTCAACCTCGTTGCCGAACGCCCGGTGCCGGAAGACCAGGCGCTGAAGACGCTGCAGTCGGCGTTGCGCATGCAGGGCTTCGCGCTCGTGCAGGATCACGGCGTGCTGAAGGTCGTGCCCGAGGCCGACGCGAAGCTGCAGGGCGTGCCGACCTATGTCGGCAATGCGCCGCAGGCGCGCGGCGACCAGGTGATCACGCAGGTGTTCGAGCTGCACAATGAATCGGCGAACAACCTGCTGCCCGTGCTGCGGCCGTTGATCTCGCCGAACAATACAGTGACGGCCTATCCGGCGAACAACACGCTCGTCGTGACCGACTACGCGGACAACGTGCGCCGCATCGCGCAGATCATCGCGGGCGTCGACAGCGCCGCGGGTGCGCAGGTGCAGGTCGTGCCGCTGCGCAACGCGAACGCGATCGACCTCGCCGCGCAACTGCAGAAAATGCTCGACCCGGGTGCGATCGGCAACAGCGACGCGACGCTGAAGGTATCGGTCACGGCCGACCCGCGCACCAACTCGCTGCTGCTGCGCGCATCGAACGCGGCGCGCCTCGCGGCCGCGAAGCGCCTCGTGCAGCAGCTCGACGCACCGAGCGCGGTGCCCGGCAACATGCACGTCGTGCCGCTGCGCAACGCCGATGCGACCAAGCTCGCGAAGACGCTGCGCGGGATGCTCGGCAAGAGCGGCAACGACAGCGGCTCGTCGGCGTCGTCGAACGATGCGAACAGCTTCAACCAGAGCGGCGGCTCGTCGTCGAGCGGCAACTTCTCGACCGGCACGTCCGGCACGCCACCGCTGCCGTCGGGCGGCCTCGGCGGTTCGTCATCGTCGTCCGGGTACGGCGGTTCGTCGGGCAGCGGCGGTGGTCTCGGCAGCGCCGGCCTGCTCGGCGGCGACAAGGACAAGGGCGACGACAACCAGCCGGGCGGGATGATCCAGGCCGATGCGGCGACCAACTCGCTGATCATCACCGCGTCCGATCCGGTCTACCGGAACCTGCGCTCGGTGATCGACCAGCTCGACGCGCGGCGTGCGCAGGTCTATATCGAAGCGCTGATCGTCGAACTGAATTCGACGACGCAGGGCAACCTCGGCATCCAGTGGCAGGTGGCGAGCGGCCAGTTTCTCGGCGGCACGAACCTGGCGGCCACGGCGGGCAACGTGGCGGGCAACAGCATCATCAACCTGACGACCGGCGGTACGGCGGCCACCACCGGGCTGGCGGCCAACATCGCGGGGCTGAACCAGGGCCTCAACATCGGCTGGTTGCACAACATGTTCGGCGTGCAGGGGCTCGGCGCGCTGCTGCAATATTTCGCGGGCGTGAGCGACGCGAACGTGCTGTCGACGCCGAACCTGATCACGCTCGACAACGAAGAGGCGAAGATCGTCGTCGGCCAGAACGTGCCGATCGCGACCGGGTCGTATTCGAACCTGACGAGCGGCACGACGAGCAATGCGTTCAATACCTACGACCGTCGCGACGTCGGCCTGACGCTGCACGTGAAGCCGCAAATTACCGAAGGCGGAATCCTGAAGCTGCAGCTCTACACGGAGGATTCGGCGGTCGTCAGCAGTACCACGAACGCGCAGACCGGCCCGACCTTCACGAAGCGCTCGATCCAGTCGACGATCCTCGCGGACAACGGCGAGATCATCGTGCTCGGCGGTTTGATGCAGGACAACTACCAGGTGGCGAACAGCAAGGTACCGCTGCTCGGCGACATCCCGTGGATCGGCCAGTTGTTCCGTTCGGAATCGAAGCAGCGCCAGAAGACCAACCTGATGGTGTTCCTGCGCCCGGTGATCATTTCGGATCGCAGTACCGCGCAGGAAGTCACGGCCAACCGCTACGACTACATCCAGGGTGTGACGGGCGCATACAAGTCGGACAACAACGTGATCCGCGACAAGGACGATCCGGTCGTCCCGCCGATGCCGCTGGGCCCGAGCCAGGGCGGCACGCCGGCCGGAAACCTGTTCGATCTCGACAAGATGCGCCGCCAGCAGATGCAGCGCCAGGTGGCGCCGCCGGCCGAACAGGCACCCGCGCAGCCGCAGGGCGTACCGCTGCAGGCGGTGCCGCAACAGCCGCTGACCGCCACGCCGGGAGCCTCGCAGTGAGCGACGTGCTCGCGTCTTCCGCCCACGACGGCGCGCCGGCCGAACGGCAGCCGCCGTCGCCGCTCGCCGCGCGCCTGTTGCCGTACGGCTTCGCGAAGAGCGGCCAGGTGCTGATCGCGCATCAGCTCGACGACACGCTCGAGGTGTGGATCAGCGAACGCACGAGCGACGCCGCGCTCGCGGAAATCGCGCGCAATTTCGGCTCGATTTCCGTGCACCGCGTGCCGGCCGACGAACTCGCGCAGGCGATCAACCAGGCCTACTCGCGTCACGACGGCAGCGCCGCGCAGGTGGTCGGCGAGGTCGAAGGCGAAGTCGACCTGTCGCGGCTGATGCAGGACATCCCCGAAGTCGAGGATCTGCTCGAATCGGAAGACGACGCGCCGATCATCCGGATGATCAACGCGCTGCTCACGCAAGCGGCGCGCGAACACGCATCGGACATTCACATCGAGCCGTTCGAGAATGCGTCGGTCGTGCGCTTTCGCGTCGACGGCACGCTGCGCGACGTCGTGCGCCCGAAGAAGGCACTGCACGGCGCACTGATCTCGCGGATCAAGATCATGGCGCAACTCGACATCGCCGAGAAACGCCTGCCGCAGGACGGCCGCATCACGCTGCGCGTCGGCGGCCGGCCGGTCGACGTGCGTGTGTCGACGCTGCCGACCGGGCACGGCGAGCGCGCGGTGCTGCGTCTGCTGGAAAAGGATGCGCAGCGCCTGAACCTCGAGGCGCTCGGGATGGGCCGCGACACGCTGCGCGAGTTCGACAAGCTGATCGCGCGCCCGCACGGCATCGTGCTCGTCACGGGCCCGACGGGTTCGGGCAAGACGACGACGCTGTATGCGTCGATGTCGCGGCTCGAAACCGCGACGACCAACATCATGACCGTCGAGGACCCGATCGAATACGATCTCGGCGGCATCGGCCAGACGCAGGTGAACGAGCGAATCGGGATGACCTTCGCCCGTGCGCTGCGCTCGATTCTGCGCCAGGATCCGGACGTGATCATGATCGGCGAAATCCGCGACCTCGAAACCGCGCAGATCGCGGTGCAGGCGTCGCTGACGGGCCACCTCGTGCTCGCGACGCTGCACACGAACGACGCGGCATCGGCCGTCACGCGACTGACCGACATGGGCGTCGAGCCCTACCTGCTCGCGTCGTCGCTGCTCGGCGTGCTCGCGCAGCGTCTGGTGCGGCAGCTCTGCCCCGTCTGCAAGGAAGAGCGGCACGAGGACGGCCGCATCGTGTGGCATCCGGTCGGCTGCGACAAGTGCGGGCATTCGGGTTACTCGGGCCGGCGCGGCGTATACGAACTGCTGCTGGTCGACGACTCGATCCGCGCGCTGATCCATCGCAATGCGGCCGACGCCGAGATTCTGGCCGCCGGCCGCGCGGAAGGGATGCGCACGCTGCGCGACGACGCCGAGCGCTGGCTCGCGGCCGGCGCGACGTCGCTCGAGGAAGTGCTGCGCGTGACGGGAGGCGCATAGCGCGATGCCGGCATTCCGTTTCGAAGCAATCGATTCGGCGGGACGCGCGCAGAAAGGCGTCATCGATGCCGACAGCGCGCGGTCCGCGCGTGGCCAGTTGCGCACGCAGGGGCTCACGCCGCTCGTCGTCGAGCCGGCCGCCAGCGCGACGCGCGGCGCGCGTTCGCAGCGGCTCGCGTTCGGCCGCAAGCTGTCGCAGCGCGAACAGGCGATCCTCACGCGCCAGCTCGCGAGCCTGCTGATCGCCGGGCTGCCGCTCGACGAGGCGCTCGGCGTGCTGACCGAGCAGTCTGAACGCGACTACATCCGCGAACTGATGGCCGCGATCCGCGCCGAGGTGCTCGGCGGCCATTCGCTCGCGAATGCGCTGGGCCAGCATCCGCGCGATTTCCCGGAAATCTACCGTGCGCTGGTCGCGGCCGGCGAGCACACGGGCAAGCTCGGCATCGTGCTGTCGCGCCTGGCCGACTACATCGAGCAGAGCAACGCGCTGAAGCAGAAGATCCTGCTGGCGTTTACGTATCCGGGGATCGTCACGCTGATCGCGTTCGGCATCGTCACGTTCCTGCTGAGCTACGTCGTGCCGCAGGTCGTCAACGTGTTCGCTAGCACGAAACAGCAGTTGCCGATGCTGACGATCGTGATGATGGCGCTGTCGGATTTCGTGCGGCACTGGTGGTGGGCGATCCTGATCGCGGTCGCGCTGATCGTGTGGTTCGTGAAGGCGACGCTGTCGCGCGACGGGCCGCGGCTCGCGTTCGACCGCTGGGTGCTGACCGCGCCGCTCGCGGGCAAGCTCGTGCGCGGCTACAACACGGTGCGTTTCGCAAGCACGCTCGGCATCCTCACCGCGGCCGGCGTGCCGATCCTGCGCGCATTGCAGGCGGCCGGCGAGACGCTGTCGAACCGTGCGATGCGCGCGAACATCGACGACGCGATCGTGCGCGTGCGCGAAGGCTCCGCGCTGTCTCGCGCGCTGAACAACGTGAAGACGTTTCCGCCGGTGCTCGTGCACCTGATCCGTTCCGGCGAAGCGACGGGCGACGTGACGACGATGCTCGACCGTGCGGCCGAAGGCGAGGCGCGCGAGCTGGAGCGCCGCACGATGTTCCTGACGAGCCTGCTGGAACCGCTGCTGATCCTGGCGATGGGCGGCATCGTGCTCGTGATCGTGCTGGCCGTGATGCTGCCGATCATCGAGCTGAACAACATGGTGCAGTAACGGCCTGACAAGGAAGTCGGGCCGTCACCGTTCAACGCATGTAGATCGCGGGGGACGGCGTGTTCGCCGGGAGCTGGATTTCGGCGCGGGCGCCGTTGCGGTCGACGATGATCGAGCGGGGGCGGACTTCGGCGAGCTTCGCGCCGGGCGTGACCTCCGCGCCGAGCGACACGGCGCGCGGCGGTTCGCCGCCGATGCCGACGATCGCGGCGGCGCCGCGGTCGAGCGAGAGAATGCCGAACAGGTGGATGTCCTGCACGGGATTCTTGTCGAGCTGACCGCCGAAGAGCGCCGCGGCGTCCTCGGTGCGGATCGGCAGCCGCGCGGCGGCGGCGGGCAGCGGCGCTTCGCGGGCCGATAGCGTGACGACCCAGTAGGTGGCCGTCGCGCACAAACCCGCGAAGAGGGCTAGGGAAAGGATCCGGATCGAGAGCGCGTTCATGCGCGCTATTGTACGGATGTATATGAAATTTGCGTTGGGTGAAAGCCCTCGGCAATGCGCGCCTTACAATGCGTGCTCCGCGCCCGCGGGTTCGGAAGCTTGCCGTCAGGGAATCGTCCGGGTGTGCCGGGTGCGTCACTCAACCAACGACATTTTTTTGGAAAGAGGTAGTCAGTCATGCAAACGTGGATCACTCGCCGCAACGCGGCCGTGCGTCGTCAGCGCGGTTTCACGCTGATCGAGATCATGGTGGTGGTCGCGATCCTCGGGATCCTGGCGGCGCTGATCGTGCCGAAGATCATGAGCCGCCCGGACGAAGCGCGCCGCATCGCCGCGAAGCAGGACATCGGCACGATCATGCAGGCCCTCAAGCTGTACCGTCTCGACAACGGTCGTTATCCGAGCCAGGATCAGGGCCTGAACGCGCTGATCCAGAAGCCGTCCACCGATCCGATCCCGAATAACTGGAAGGACGGCGGTTACCTCGAACGCCTGCCGAACGACCCGTGGGGCAACGGCTACAAGTACCTGAACCCGGGCGTGCACGGCGAGATCGACGTGTTCAGCTACGGCGCCGACGGCAAGGAAGGCGGCGAAGGCAACGATACCGACATCGGTTCGTGGCAATAAGCCGTCGCTGATCGGCCCGCCGCTTCGTTCCCGTTCTTCATGCTCGCCATTCGCACGGCCTCCCGCTGCGGCCGCGATTGCCGTGTGCGTCGCGGTGCGGCGCCGTTCGTCCCGGCGCGTGCCGATAGCGGGCCGCTGAAGCGCGGCGCGCGCGGCTTCACGCTGCTCGAAATGCTGGTCGTGCTCGTGATCGCGGGGCTGCTCGTATCGCTCGCGTCGCTGTCGCTGACGCGCAATCCGCGCACCGACCTGCGCGAGGAAGCGCAACGCGTCGCGCTGCTGTTCGAGACCGCCGGCGACGAAGCGCAGGTGCGTGCGCGCCCGATTGCGTGGCAACCGACCGCGCACGGCTTCCGGTTCGACGTGAGTTCGGCCGACGGCTGGCGCACGCTGCGCGACGACCTGCTGCGCCCGCGCGACTGGGACGACGGCGTCACGGGCGCCGACATCGACTACCCGGGTTCCGACACGCGCGCGAGCCGGGTCGTGTTCGGCACCGAGAGCATCGACACGCCGGTGCGCGTGACGCTGCATTCGGCCGTCGGCAGCGCGACAATCGTCGGCACCGGCAACGGCCGCTACGAGGTGCAATGACGATGCGTCGTCGCCTGCCCTTCCCCGTTTCCCCATCCCGCGGCTTCACGATGATCGAGGTGCTCGTCGCGCTCGCGATCATCGCGGTCGCGCTCGCCGCGTCGATCCGCGCGGTCGGCACGATGGCGACCAACGCGTCCGACCTCCATCGCCGGCTGCTCGCCGGCTGGAGCGCCGACAACGCGCTCGCGCAACTGCGGCTCACGCATGCGTGGCCGGAAATCGGCGAGCAGAGTTTCGACTGCTCGCAAGGCAACGTGCAGCTCGTCTGCACGCAACGCGTGAGCACCACGCCGAACCCCGTGTTCCGGCGTGTCCGGGTTTCGGTGAGCATGCCCGGGCATTCCGGCGTGCTCGCACAGATGGTGACGGTGATCGCGAATGAAACCAGCCGTCCGCTCTGACGCGCCGATGCGACGCTCGCCCACCCGCTCCGCCCGCGGCTTCACGCTGATCGAGCTGATGATCGCGATCGCGATCCTCGCGGTGGTTGCGATCCTCGCGTGGCGCGGGCTCGACCAGATCATGCGCGGCCGCGACAAGGTGGCGGCCGCGATGGAAGACGAGCGCGTCTTCGCGCAGATGTTCGACCAGATGCGCATCGACGCGCGGCTTGCCGCGACTGACGACGAGGCCGGCCAGCCGGCGATCGGCGTCGCCGGCAATACGCTGCAGATCGTCCGCGAATTCGAGGTGCCGGGCGCCGCGCCGCGGCTGCAGGTGGTCCGCTACCGGATCGCCGGCGGGCGCGTCGTGCGTTATGCGTCGCCGCCGATCGACGACGCGAACCGGCTGCGCAGCACGCTGAAGGACAGCAGCGTCGAAGGCTGGAGCTGGGTCGCGCTGATGGGCGGCGTTGGCGCGATCGACGCGAAGCTGTACGTGCCGCGCGTGGGCTGGACCACCAATCTGCAGACGGCCGACGATGCGCTCGCGCAGAACAACGATGCGCTCAAGGTGCCGCAGATCGGCAACGCGCCGCCAGCGCGTGCGGTGACGGGGCTGCAGGTCAGCATCGGCGCGACGTCGCTGCGCGTGCCGGTCACGCGCATCTTCCTCGTCGGGGAATGACGATGCGCGCGCGCCGTCACCATTCATTGCTCACCCACCGCGCTGCCGTGCGCACGCGTGCACGCCGCCGCGAGCGCGGCGCGGCGATCATCACCGCGCTGCTGGTCGTCGCGCTGTCGGCGATCCTCGTCTCGGGGATGCTGTGGCGCCAGCAGGTGCAGATCCGCCGCATCGAGAACCAGCGCGTGATCGCGCAGGCGCAGTGGGTCGCGCGCGGCGCGCTCGACTGGACGCGGATGATCCTGCGCTCCGAAGGCGACACGGCGCCCGGCATCACGTATCTCGGCGGAATCTGGGGCGTGCCGATCGCGAAGACGAAGCTGTCGGATTTCCTCGGCCGAATCGGCGCGCCGAACGACAACGGCGGCGAAGACACCTATATCTCCGGCTCGATCGAGGACGCGCAGGCGAAGTTCAACCTGCGCAACCTCGTGGCGTCGCCGGCGCCCGGCGTGTTGCAGCTGAACGTGACGCAGCTGCAGGCGTTCCAGCGCCTGCTGACCACGCTCGGCTTCGACGGCGCGTTCGCGAAGCGCATCGCGCTGCAGGTGCGTGCGGGCCTCATGCATTCGGCGACGCGCTTCCAGATGCCGACGCTGCCGGGCGGCGGCGGCACGGCGCCGGCCATCGCGCCGGTGACCACCGACCAGGAGGGCGGCGGCGGCTTCACCGACGATCCCGGCATGTCCGGCGGCGACCGCGGGCCCGCGCCGCTGATGATGACGGGTGTCGACAGCCTGCTCGACGTCGACGGCGTGACGCCCGAGATGGTCGCGCGGCTGCGCCCGTTCGTCACCGTGCTGCCGACCACGACGCCCGTGAACATGAATACCGCGCCGGCCGAGGTGATCGCGGCGCTCGTGCCGGGGATGAGCGTGTCGTCGGCACAGGCGCTCGTGTCGCGCCGCGAGACCGTGTTTTTCCGCAACGTCGGCGACGTGCAGCTCGCGCTGCGCGGTGCCGGCGCGCCGAACGTGACGATCGACTCGAACCTCGTCGACGTCAATTCGAGTTATTTCATCGTGCATGGCCGGATCCAGCACGATCGCGCGGAGGTCGACCGCACCTCGCTCGTGTATCGTGATCCGACCACGCACTCGACGCGGGTCGTGCGCATCCGCGACCAGCTATAACAACGCCATTCGGGAGAGGAGCTCTTGTGAGCACGTTGATTGTTTCTTTGCCGCCGCGCGAGCCTGCCGTGCCGTTGCAGGAATGGCAGTGGCCCGAACTGCCGTTCACGCTTGTCGACAAGGCCGGCCATGTGCAGCGCGCGGGTCGCGCCGCGCTTGCGCTGCTGCCGCGCGCGAATGCGACGGTGCTGATCGTCGCCGCGCGCGACGTGCTGCTGCTGGCCGCGATGGTGCCGCCGCTGAAGGGACCGAAGCTGCGCCAGGCGCTGCCCAACATCGTCGAGGATCAGCTGATCCAGGATCCGCTCGGCTGCCACATCGCGCTCGATCCGGCCGCGCTGCCCGACGGGCGCCGCGTGCTGGCGATCGTCGATCGCGCGTGGTTCCGCACGATCTGCGACGCGTTCACGGCGGCCGGCCACCGGCATCTGAGCGCGGTGCCCGCGACCCGCTGCCTCCCGGCGCCGCGCACTTCGGCGGAGGCCGCAGCCGCGGTCGCAGCCGCCGCGCCGGCCGACGGTGAGATTGCCAACCTTGCCGATGCCGCGCTGGCCGCGGGCGCCGTCGAGCCGCCCGCCCACCCGCCCGCGGTCGCCGCGGTGCTCGGGCTCGCGGCGGCGGTCGAACCGGCGCTCGTCGAGGCCGGCGCGCTGCCGGTCGCGGCCGGTGCGCCGCGCCTGGAACTCGCGGTCGCGCGCGGCGCGCTCGGCGAAGGCTTCGCGGCGCCTGCGGCGCGCGCGGCCGGCACGCTGGCCGCGCTCGCGGGCGGCGGCGACGTCGAACTGTACGAACTCGGCGAACCGGGCGCGGAGCCGCGGCTCGCGTCGGTCGGCCGCACCGACGGCCCGCTGCTGCCGGGTGCCGCGCCGCTGTCGTTCGACACGTTCGCACGGCGCGCGCTGACCGAGCGATTCGATCTGTGCCAGTTCGAATTCGAGTCGCAGCCGTGGCGCTTCGACCGCGCGACGGTGAAGCGTCTGCGCGTGCCGCTCGCACTCGTCGCGGCGACGCTCGGCGTCGCGGTGATCGGGATGAACCTGCACTGGTGGAAGCTGTCGCGCGAGCGCGATGCGCTGTCGGCGCAGATCACCGAAACGCTGCTGTCCGCGTTCCCGAAGACGACGACGGTGCTCGATCCGCCCGCGCAGATGCAGCGCCAGCTCGACCAGTTGCGCCTGGCGGCCGGCGAACTGTCGCCGAACGATTTCCTCGCGCTGTCGAGCGGGCTGACGCGCTCGATGGGCGCGCTGCCGCTGAACGGCATCGCGTCGCTCGACTATCACGACCGGCGGCTCGACGTCGGCTTCAAGCCGGAGGTCAAGGTCGATCCCGATTTCCCGCAGCGCCTCGCGCGTAACGGACTGTCCGGCGAAGTCGACAGCAACACGGGCAAATGGACGATCCGGAGCCGCTCATGAAAACGGAACAACTGAACCAGACGCTGGCCCAGTTCTGGGGTGAGCGCTCGCAGCGCGAGAAGATGCTGCTCGGCTGGGGCGGCGCCGTGCTGGCCGTCGTGATCGCCTATTCGGTGCTGTGGGCGCCCGCGCAGGAAGGCCGCGCGCGAATCCAGCGCGAGCTGCCGACGATGCGCCGCGAACTCGCGCAGATGACCGCGCAGGCGAACGAGGCGAAGTCGCTGACCGCCGCGGCGCAGGGCGTCGCGCCCACTGGCCTGGCGCTGAAGGACGCGCTGACCGCGTCGCTGTCCGATCACGGGCTGCAGGGCGCGCAGGTGCAGATCGTCGGCAACGGCGTGCAGGTCCAGATGAAGAACGTGTCGTTCCCGGCGTGGACGCAGTGGCTCGACGACGCGCGCCGGCAGTTCAAGGTGCAGGTCGGCGAGGCGCACGCGACCGCGCTGAAGGAAGATGGCCAGGTCGACCTGACGGCCGTGATGCAACCGTCGACGCAGAAATGACGCAGTGGATGACGCAAGTGGCGGTCGGCCGATGAGGCCGTGGACGAAGCGGCTCGCCACCGCATTGCCGTGGGTACTGGCGGGCGGACTGGCGACGGCGGTGACGCTCGTCGCGCTCGCGCCGGCCGCGTGGATCGCGCCGCAATTCGCGCGCGCGACCGGCGGGCATGTGAATCTCGTCGATCCGGACGGGTCGCTGTGGCACGGCTCGGGCACGCTGATGCTCGCGCCGGGCGCCGACCAGAGCGCGGCGACGCTGCTGCCGGGCCGGGTCGAATGGACCACGCGCTTCTGGCCGCTGCTGACCGGGCGCGTGCAGATGCGCATGCGGCAGACCGAGGCGATGCCAGACGCCGTCACGCTCGATGCGACGTGGCGCGGTGCGGTGCTGTCGGCGGGCACGATGGCCGTGCCGGCGTCGCTGCTCGCGGGGCTCGGCACGCCGTTCAATACGCTCGACCTGCAGGGCGACGTGCGGGTCGGCTGGAGCGACTGGCGCCTGTTCGGCAACAACGCGTTCGGCCAGCTGACGGTGACGATCGATTCGATGAGTTCGCGCGTGTCGCGCGTGAAGCCGCTCGGCTCGTACCGCGCGGTGCTGCAGGCGAAGGGGGCGGGCGCCGATCTCGACCTGTCGACGACGCAGGGCCCGCTGTTCCTCGACGGGCACGGCAACTTCGGCGCGGGCCAGGGATCGTTCCGTGGCACCGCGCATGCGGCGCCCGAGCAGCAGGCGAACCTCGCCGGACTGCTGAACCTGCTCGGCCACCCGATCGGAAACAACGAGGTGTCGCTGATCTTCGGCGACGCGCAGCGCTGACGCGCGCGGCGCGTCGCCCTCTTCCGTTACTTCTGCGCGAGCGGCGCGGCCGCCGCACCGGACGCCGGCACCGGTGCCGGCGCAGCCATGTCGCCGTTCTCGCGTGCCATGTCCGACGCATCCCAGCCGCCGCCGAGCGCCTTCACGAGCCCGACCGACGATGCCATCCGCTGCCCGGCGATCGTCGAGAGCTTCTGCTGCGCGGTGAACGCGGTGGTCTGCGCGGTCAGCACGTTCAGGTACGCCACCGTGCCGGCCTTGTACTGGTTCGTGACGATCGCGAGTGAGTGCTCGGCGCTCTCGACGGCCTGCCGCTGCACGTCGATTTCCTGCGCGAGGATGCGCTGCGACGCGAGGTTGTCCTCGACGTCCTGGAATGCGGTGAGCACCGCGAGGCGATACGCGGCGACATCCTGGTCGTAGGTCGCGCGCGCGGCGTCGGTCTGCGCCGCGCGCAGCCCCGCGTCGAACAGCGTCGCCGCAAGCTGCGGGCCGACCGTCCAGAAACGCGCCGGCAGCGTGAACAGCTGCGACCACACCGAACTCTGGACGCCGCCGGTGGCCGACAGCGTGAGCGTCGGGAAAAACGCGGAAATCGCGACGCCGATCTGCTCGTTCGCGGCCGCCGCGCGGCGCTCGGCCGCCGCGATGTCGGGCCGGCGCTCGAGCAGCGCGGACGGCACGTCGACCGGCGTGATCGGCGGCTCGGCCGTGAGCGGGTTCGTGGGCAGCGAGAAGGTCGACGCCGGTTCGCCGATCAGCGTCGCGATCGCATGCTCGTACTGCGCGCGTGCGACGCCGTTGTCGATCGACGCCGCCTGCGCGCTTTGCAGTTGCGTCTGCGCCTGGATCACGTCGGCGCGCGCGGCGACGCCTTGCGCATACTGGTTCTGGGTCAGCTGCAGCGACTGTTGGTACGACTTCACGGTGTCGTCGAGCAGCTTTTGCAGCGCATCGGACGTGCGCAGCTGGAAATAGGTCTGCGCGAGCAGCGCCTGCTGCGACAGCCGCGCGTTCGCGAGATCGGCCGCGGCCGCCGCTTCGCCGGCGCGCTGCGCGCTGACGGTGCGGCTCACCTTGCCCCACAGGTCGGGTTCCCAGCTCGCGTCGAGGCCGACGCTGTAGCTGTTGTTGATCGATCCGGACGAACCGCTGCCGAAACTCGACGACGAGCCCGACGACACTGATGTGCGCGGCGTGCGGGCACGCGAGCCCGACGCGGTCAGCCCGACGGTCGGGAAATACGCGGCACGGGCCTCGGTGACGAGCGCGCGCGCCTGCCGGTAGGCGGCCGCCGATTGCGCGATGGTCTGGTTCGATGCGTTGAGCTTGCCGATCAGCGCATCGAGTTGCGGATCGTTGTAGACCGTCCACCACGCACCGCGGTCGGTGCGGTCGGCGGGCTGCGCGACCTTCCAGCCGGCCGGCGCTTCCTTGAATGCGGCAGGGATCGACGTGTCGGGCCGGTGATAGTCGGGCCCGACGGCGCAGCCGGCGAGCAGCACGGCCGTCGCAACGGCGACGGCGGCGCTCAGCGGGCGAAGGGCGCGCGGGAGGGAGGCGTACGGCATCGTGGTTTTCCTGTCTGGGCGCGACGGCCGGCGAGCGGCGCCGCGCGATGCGGTCGTTGCCGCTGGCGGACAAATGGTAACTGACGGCGGGGAAGCTGCGCAGCCCTAAGGGTACGGTGCCAGGGGGCCTGAATGTGTTACCGGTGCGAGCGGCCGGTTTACCGGCCATTACGGATCGCTTGCGGGGAGACAGGTGCGTGCCGGCCGCCGCGAGGGCCGCGGCCGGCGATCAGTCGGGATGGCGGGAGCGGCGCGGCGTCAGTGGCAGCGCACGGGTACCGGGACGGGGTCGGCGGCGGACCGCCATGACGACGGCTCCGTTGCCGCCGGCTGGCTGGTGCGGCGTGCGCCGCCCTTCGCGTTGCGCTGCCGGCGATGATCGAACCACGCGAACCCGAGCGCCGCGAGCGAGCCGCCCGGCACGACCAGCATCGTCACGTACAGCGCGATCTTCCAGCCGCGGTGCGGCCCGGAAAACACATGATGAGCGGTATCGGTCAGGTTGCGGCGCAGCGCGCCGGCGGCATTTTTCAGGAACAGCATCGCGAACATCCTCGGGGGCCCGGCAGTGCGGGCGAATCGGTCAGAACATCGTCTCCGGCAGTGCAACATGCACGTCGTAACTGGTTGCCTCAAATAATATTGACTAAGCAATCATTTTTCAAGATACTGGGCGCGTTTTAACCTGAAACGCACTATTGCTGTGTGCGCAATCGCATGACCGGCGGCCTCTACGATCCCGAGAACATCGCGCTGGAAACGAGCCTCGGCTATTACCTGTCGAAGGCGAAGCAGGCGCTCGTCGAGCGAATGGATCGCGCGCTCGAGCCGCTCGACCTCACCGCGCAGCAGATCGGCGTGATCCTGCTGTTGTCGCGCGGTTACGCGAGCACGCCGTTCGAGCTGTCTCGCAAGATGTCGTACGACAGCGGGTCGATGACGCGGATGCTCGACCGGCTCGAACGCAAGGGGCTGGTCGCGCGCTCGCGCAGCGAGCAGGATCGCCGGATGATCGAGCTGACGCTGACCGAACGCGGTGCCGACGCGGCCCGCGCGCTGCCGTCGCTGATCGCGACCGCGCTCAACGCGCAGCTCGACGGTTTCTCGGCCGACGAACTCGCGACGCTCACCGGCCTGCTGCAGCGCTTCATCGCCAACGGGCCCGGCACGACCGGTTGCCCGAAACCCGACGACGCGGACAGCTGATGCGCGCGGAGGCCCCATGTCTAGGTTAAGCATTCGCTTATTTCTCTGTCTGGGCAGAAGATGACAGGGCACGCGCTTCACTTTTTCCCTTATCCGTTCCACCCGGCCGGGCCGCGCTGCGTTGCGCACCCGTGCGTTGCACCGGCGCGTCGCGCGCGCCGCGTCTAGGAGATTCCGATGTCCGCCACCACGGCATCCGCCGCCTCCCCTGCTGCCGAACCCGCGCCGCTCACCGGCGGTGCGCTCGCGCTGCTCACGGTCGGGCTCGCGCTCGGCACCTTCATGGAGGTGCTCGATACGTCGATCGCGAACGTCGCGGTACCGACCATCTCGGGCAGCCTCGGCGTCGCGACGAGCGAAGGCACCTGGGTGATCTCGTCGTACTCGGTTGCGTCCGCGATCGCGGTGCCGCTCACCGGCTGGCTCGCGCGGCGCGTCGGCGAAGTGCGGCTGTTCACGCTGTCGGTGCTCGCGTTCACGATCGCGTCGGCGCTGTGCGGCCTCGCGAACAACTTCGAGACGCTGATCGCGTTCCGGCTGCTGCAGGGCCTCGTGTCGGGGCCGATGGTGCCGCTGTCGCAGACGATCCTGATGCGCAGCTACCCGCCCGCGAAGCGCGGGCTCGCGCTCGGGTTATGGGCGATGACGGTGATCGTCGCGCCGATCTTCGGCCCGCTGCTGGGCGGATGGATCAGCGACAACTACACGTGGCCGTGGATCTTCTACATCAACCTGCCGATCGGTGTGTTCTCGGCGGTCTGCGCGTACTTCCTGCTGCGCGGCCGCGAGACGAAGACGTCGAAGCAGCGGATCGACGCGGTCGGCCTCGCGCTGCTCGTGATCGGCGTGTCGTGCCTGCAGATGATGCTCGACCTCGGCAAGGACCGCGACTGGTTCAACTCGTCGTTCATCGTCGCGCTCGCGCTGATCGCGGTCGTGTCGCTCGCGTTCATGCTGGTGTGGGAGGCGACCGAGAAGGAGCCGGTGGTCGACCTGTCGCTGTTCAAGGACCGCAACTTCGCGCTCGGTGCGCTGATCATCTCGTTCGGCTTCATGGCGTTCTTCGGCTCGGTCGTGATCTTCCCGCTGTGGCTGCAGACGGTGATGGGCTATACGGCCGGCAAGGCCGGCCTCGCGACCGCGCCGGTCGGGCTGCTCGCGCTCGTGCTGTCGCCGCTGATCGGCCGCAACATGCACCGGCTCGACCTGCGGATGGTCGCGAGTTTCGCGTTCATCGTGTTCGCCGGCGTGTCGATTTGGAACTCGACGTTTACGCTCGACGTGCCGTTCAACCACGTGATCCTGCCGCGGCTCGTGCAGGGGATCGGCGTCGCGTGCTTCTTCGTGCCGATGACGACGATCACGCTGTCGAGCGTCTCCGACGAGCGGCTCGCGAGCGCGTCGGGGCTGTCGAACTTCCTGCGCACGCTGTCGGGCGCGATCGGCACCGCGGCCAGCTCGACGTTCTGGGAGAACGACGCGATCTACCACCACGCGCGGCTCTCGGAATCGGTGAGCATCTACGCGCAGAACACGACCGACTACCAGGGCGCGCTGGCGCAGCTCGGCATCGTCGGGCAGACCGCCAATGCGCAGCTCAACCAGCTCGTCACGCAGCAGGGCTTCATGATGGCGACCAACGACTTCTTCCTGCTGTCGGCGTTCATGTTCGGCGCGCTCGCGGCGCTCGTGTGGATCACGAAGCCGAAGAAGGGCGCGGGGCCGGCGATGGGGCATTGAACGCGCAGCACGACCTGTCCCGCGCTTCGTGGTCAATCTGGCTTGCTCGTGCAACCCAATATGAACTAAGCTAATGTGTAAATTAAACTTAGTTCATATTGGGGGATGCGATGCAGACCTACAACATGCATGACGCGAAGACGAATTTGTCGCGGCTGATCGACGAGGCGGTCCACGCCGGCGAGCCGTTCGTGATCGCGAAGGCCGGCAAGCCGCTGGTCAAGGTGGTGCCGATCGATGCGCCCGAAGCCGCTCCGCCGGCCCGGATCGGTTTCATGAAGGGACAGATTCGTGTCCCGGACGATTTCGACACGATGGGTGGCGATGCCGTCCGGAAGCTGTTCGAGGGTGACGCGTGAAATTGTTGCTCGACACCCATCTGATTCTTTGGGCGGCAGCCGGCGCGGCCGAATTGCCGCACCGTGCTCGCACGCTCATCGAGGATCCCGCCCATACGCTGCTTTTCAGCGTCGCGAGTCTTTGGGAGATCGTCATCAAGCGCGGACTGGATCGCGACGACTTCCAGGTCGATCCCCATCTGCTCCGCCGCAACCTGCTCGACGCCGGCTACGTGGAACTGCCGATCACGAGCGTGCATGTTCTTGCCGTCGAGCAGTTGCCGGTAGTTCATCGTGATCCGTTCGATCGGCTGCTGATCGCACAGGCGATTTCCGAGGGCGTCACGCTGGTCACGCACGACCTTACCGTTGCCCGATATCCAGGGCCGATCCAGCACGTCTGATCACCGGGCTTGCGCCCGTCACTCCCGCGCCCGCAACCCGCCGAACGCGAGATCGTCGACGGGCGCGACCGGCAGCGTCGCCCGCGCGACGTCGAGCCAAGCACGCGCCGCGTGCGACAGGTAACCCTTCTTCAACCAGCCGAGCGCGATCGCCCACGTGATTTCCGGCTCGACGATCGGCCGGCACGTGAACTGGTCCGCATCGAGCCGCCGGCAATACGGCTCGGGCAGCAGCGCGATGCCGACCCCCGCATGCACGAGCGCGGCCATGAAATCCCAATGGCCGCTGCGGCTCACGATCGACGGCGTGAAGCCGACCTTCCGGCACGCATCGAGCACCGCGTCGTGCAGCGCAAGGCTTTCCGCATAGAACACGAACGACTCGCGCGCGAGATCCGCGAGCGGCACGGCCGCGTGATCCTCCCAGCGCGACTCGCGCGGCGCGACGAGCCATAGCGGCGCGCGCACCATCGGCAGCCGCTCGAACGTGCCGGGGTCGACCGGCTCCAGCAGCCCGCCGAGCTCGAGCTCGCCCGACATCAGCGCGGCCTCGATCATCCGCGCGCCCTGCTCGAACAGCTTCAGCTCGATGTTCGGATAACGCTGCTTGTATGCGGCGATGATCGGCGTGAACAGCGAGCCGCCCAGCGGCGGGACGCCGATCGTCAGTTCGCCGCGCCCGAGCGTGCCGAGATCGTTCAGCTCCGACTGCAGCTGCGCCTGCGCGGCGAGCACGTCCTGGCCGCGCTGGAACACGATGCGCCCCGCATCGGTCAGCACCATCTGCCGGCCGTCGCGCAGCAGCAGCGGCGAGCCGATCTCGTCCTCGAGCGCCTTCACCATCTTGCTGATGGTCGGCTGGGTCACGAACAGCCGGTCGGCCGCCGCGGTGAAGCTCTGCTGGCGGACCACCTCGACGAAGTACCGCAGCGCGCGCAATTCCATCGAAAACTCCCCAAGTTGGTGCAACGATCCAAACTGAATTCCAAACTGGAATGTAAAGGATAGAGACAAGTCATTTTATTTATGGTTAGGGGAAACCCTATACTCGCACCATCAACGGAATATCTGTATGGAGCCTGCCATGACCAAGCCGACCGCTACTGCCGCCGCCCGCCCCGCCGCCCCGGGCAGCATGACGCGCGCGGGCCGGATCGCGCTGCAGGCCGCCGCGCTCGGCGCGCTGTGGATGGCCGTCGACTGGGCCGTGCGGACGATCGGGCTGCCGATTCCGTCCGGCGTGGTCGGCCTCGCGGTGCTCCTCGTGCTGCTGTTCTCGGGCCGCGTCGCGCCCGCGTGGGTGAAGGACGGCGCGAACTGGCTGCTGTCCGACATGCTGCTGTTCTTCGTGCCGGCCGCCGTCGCGGCCGTCCAGTACGGCGGGCTGTTCCGCGAGGACGGCTGGCGCATCGCGCTGGTGATGCTCGCGGGCACCGCGTTCGTGATGGTCGCGGTGGCCGTCGCGGTCGATCTCGCCGCGAAGCTCGAGCGCCGGCTGGCCGTGCAGCGCGTGTTCGCCGAACGCCGCCGGGCGCGCCTGAGCGCCGCGCCCGCCCACTGAGCCGGAGCCGCGCATGCCTGCCTTGCTGTCCAACCTGTCCGCCGACCACGTGAATACCGCGATCTCGTTCGGCTGCTTCGTGCTGACGGTCGTGCTGTATGTCGCGTCGAAGCGGCTCTACGCGTACAAGAAGACGCTGCTGTTCTCGCCGCTCGTGTTCGTGCCGGGCGTGCTGGTGCTGCTCGTCCTGCTGACCGGCATCCCGTATTCGGTCTACTTCCGCGACACGCGCTGGCTGATGTGGCTGCTCGGCCCGGCGACGATCGCGTTCGCGGTGCCGATCTACGAATATCGCGACCTGATCCGCCGGCACTGGCTGTCGCTGTCGGTCGGCGTCGCGGTCGGGATCGGCGCGGGCGTGTGCGGGTCGCTGCTGCTCGCGAAACTGCTGCACCTGTCGCCCGAACTGCAGCGCTCGCTGATGACGCGCTCGGTGTCGACGCCGTTCGCGCTCGCCGTGTCCGACAAGATCCATGCGCCGAAGGACCTCACGGCCCTGTTCGTGATCGCGACCGGCATCTGCGGGATGCTGCTCGGCGAGATCGTGCTGGCGCTCGTGCCGATGCGCACGCGGCTCGCGCGCGGCGCGCTGTTCGGCGCGGCCGCCCATGGCGTGGGCACCGCGAAGGCGCGCGAGATCGGCAGCGAGGAAGGCGTCGTGTCGAGCCTCACGATGATGATCGCCGGCGTCGCGATGGTGCTGATCGCGCCGCTGCTCACGCTGCTGCCGATCTGACGGCCCGCGCCGGGCGGCCGACGCCCGCCTGGCATGCCGGGCCGCCCTCGGCCGCGCCCGGCATGACGCGTGGCGCCGCCGCCCGCACCCTGCATCGAGCCGACACGCGGCCGACAATCGGCTGAGATAGCCGCAAATCCCCCCTCTTTTCCGCCCATCGGGCTCGGCCCGGATGCCGAACAATGCATGCTACGAGACATCACGCACGCATTCACATGGCCTCCACGACCGCAAACCCGACCGCCGACAAGCCGGCTTCCTCCGGCAAGTTCAAGCGCATCGCGCTCATCGCCGTCATCGCGCTCGGCGCGGCCGCCGCCGCCGCCGGCGGCATGTACGTGTTCCTGAGCAAGGAAGGTGTCGGCCATGCGAGCGCACCCGCCGAGCCGGCGCCGCTTGCCGCGCCGGTGTTCTTCCCGCTCGACCCGCTGACCGTGAACCTGCAGTCGGACGACGGCGCGCAGCATTACCTGCGCGTCGGCCTGTCGCTGAAGCTCACCGACCCGAAGGCGCAGGAGCAACTGACCGCGCGGATGCCGGAGATCCGCAGCCGGATCCTGCTCGCGCTGTCGAACAAGCATCCCGAGGAACTCGCGACGCCGGACGGCAAACGTTCGCTCGCGAAGGAACTGCGGGACCTGATCGAGCAGCCGACGCAGCCGGGCAACCAGCGCGCGAAGGTCGACGACGTGTTGTTTACCGAATTCGTCGTCCAGTAACGCGGCCGCGAAAGGAGCGCGCATGGGCCACCAGGAGTTCATGTCCCAGGAGGAGGTCGATGCCCTCCTCAAGGGCGTCACGGGCGAAGCCGATACGGTCGACGAGCAGCGCGACACGTCGGGCGTCCGTCCCTACAACATCGCCACGCAGGAGCGAATCGTCCGCGGCCGGATGCCCGGCCTCGAGATCATCAACGACCGCTTCGCGCGGTTGCTGCGGATCGGCATCTTCAACTTCATGCGGCGCACGGCGGAAATCTCCGTGAGCCAGGTGAAGGTGCAGAAGTACAGCGAGTTCACCCGCAACCTGCCGATCCCGACGAACCTGAACCTCGTGCACGTGAAGCCGCTGCGCGGCACGTCGCTGTTCGTGTTCGACCCGAACCTCGTGTTCTTCGTCGTCGACAACCTGTTCGGCGGCGACGGGCGCTTTCACACGCGCGTCGAGGGCCGCGATTTCACGGCCACCGAGCAGCGGATCATCGGCAAGCTGCTGAACCTCGTGTTCGAGCACTACGCGACCGCATGGAAGAGCGTGCGGCCGCTGCAGTTCGAATTCGTGCGCTCCGAGATGCACACGCAGTTCGCGAACGTCGCGACGCCGAACGAGATCGTGATCGTCACGCAGTTCTCGATCGAGTTCGGGCCGACGGGCGGCACGCTGCACATCTGCATGCCGTACTCGATGATCGAGCCGATCCGCGACGTGCTCAGTTCGCCGATCCAGGGCGAGGCGCTCGAAGTCGACCGCCGCTGGGTGCGCGTGCTGTCGCAGCAGGTGCAGGCCGCCGAGGTCGAGCTGAGCGCGAATCTCGCCGAGATCTCGTCGACGTTCGAGAAGATCCTGAACCTGCGCGCGGGCGACGTGCTGCCGCTGGAGATCGACGACACGATCACCGCGAAGGTCGACGGCGTGCCGGTGATGGAATGCGGCTACGGAATTTTCAATGGTCAATATGCATTGCGCGTGCAGAAGATGATCAGCGCGGGCGATACGATGAAGGAAGGTGGATATGAGTGAGCTGAACCAGACGCCCGAGGACGACGTGCAAGCGATGGCCGATGCGGCCCTCGCGGCATCGGCCGCCGCCGCTCAGGCGGCACCGGCCGCGGCGGAAGAGGATCAGGGCATCGACGACTGGGCCGCCGCGCTCGCCGAGCAGAACCAGCAGCCGGTGCAGCCGGGCGCGACGGGCGCCGGCGTGTTCCAGCCGCTGTCGAAGGCCGCGGCGAGCTCGACGCACAACGACATCGAGATGATTCTCGACATCCCGGTCAAGATGACCGTGGAGCTCGGCCGCACGAAGATCGCGATCCGCAACCTGCTGCAGCTCGCGCAGGGTTCGGTGGTCGAGCTGGACGGCATGGCCGGCGAGCCGATGGACGTGCTCGTGAACGGCTGCCTGATCGCGCAGGGCGAGGTCGTGGTCGTCAACGACAAGTTCGGCATCCGTCTCACCGACATCATTACCCCGGCCGAACGCATCCGGAAGCTGAATCGATGAACGTCGCGAAGCCCGGCCGCCGCGTGCGCATCGCGATCGCGGCGGCGGCTGCCGTCGTCGCGACGCTCGCTTGCGCGCCGGCCGGCGCCGCCGACATGAACGCGGTGAACCACGCCGGTTCGATCGCGTCGAGCGTGATGGTCGGTTCGGCCGCGCCGTCGCTCGGCATCGGCGCGGTGCTGCAGACGCTCGTCGGGCTCGCGGTCGTGATCGGTCTCGTGTTCGCGTGCGCGTGGCTCGCGCGCCGCTTCGGCTTCCAGCCCGCGCGACGCGGCGGCCCGCTGAAGGTCGTGTCGAGCGTCGGGCTCGGCGCGAAGGAAAGCGCGACGATCGTCGAGATCGGCGACACCTGGCTCGTGCTCGGCGTCGCGCCGGGCAACGTGCGGCTGCTGCATACGCTGCCGGCCGGCACGGCGGCGGCCACCGCGACGGTGGCATCGGCCGATGCACCTGCCGGCGCCGCACCGTCCGACGCCGGCCTGCCCGGCACGTTCGGTTCGCGGTTTCGCGACGCACTCGCGGGCGAAGCCGCGAAACGCCTCGGTCGCGGCAAGGACCGCTGACATGGCGCCGCGCCCTCTTTCCGTTTCCGCATTCCGATGAAACACGAATTCCTGCGTCGCGCGGCGCGCTTCGCGCCCGCGCTGATCCTCTGCCTGGCCCCCGCGCTCGCCTGCGCGCAGGCGAACGGCCTGCCCGCGTTCAACGCGAGCCCCGGCCCGCACGGCGGCACCACCTATTCGCTGAGCGTGCAGACGATGCTGCTGCTCACGATGCTGTCGTTCCTGCCGGCGATGCTGCTGATGATGACGAGCTTCACGCGCATCATCATCGTGCTGTCGCTGCTGCGCCAGGCGCTCGGCACCGCGACGACGCCACCGAACCAGGTGCTCGTCGGCCTCGCGATGTTCCTCACCTTCTTCGTGATGTCGCCGGTGCTCGACCGTGCCTACAACGACGGCTACAAGCCGTTCTCCGACGGCTCGATGCCGATGGAGCAGGCCGTGCAGCGCGGCGTCGCGCCGTTCAAGACCTTCATGCTGAAGCAGACCCGCGAGACCGATCTCGCGCTGTTCGCGAAGATCTCGAAGGCCGCGCCGATGCAGGGGCCCGAGGACGTGCCGCTGTCGCTGCTGGTGCCCGCGTTCGTCACGAGCGAGCTGAAGACGGGTTTCCAGATCGGCTTCACGGTCTTCATTCCGTTCCTGATCATCGACATGGTCGTCGCGAGCGTGCTGATGTCGATGGGGATGATGATGGTGTCGCCGTCCACCGTGTCGCTGCCGTTCAAGCTGATGCTGTTCGTGCTGGTCGACGGTTGGCAGCTGCTGATCGGCTCGCTCGCGCAGAGCTTTACGTAAGCCGCGGAGGAATCGCGCGATGACCCCCGAACAAGTGATGACCCTCGCGCACCAGGCGATGATGGTCGGCCTGCTGCTCGCCGCCCCGCTTCTCCTGGTCGCGCTCGCGGTCGGCCTCGTCGTGAGCCTGTTCCAGGCCGCGACGCAGATCAACGAGGCGACGCTGTCGTTCATCCCGAAGCTGCTCGCGGTCGCCGCGACGCTCGTGATCGCCGGCCCGTGGATGCTGACGACGATGCTCGACTACCTGCGGCAGACGCTGCTGCACGTCGCGACGCTCGGCGCCGGCTGAGCCGCGCTCCCCCCGGCGGCGATGTTCTCGGTTACCTACGCGCAGCTCAACGGCTGGCTCACTGCCTTCCTGTGGCCGTTCGTGCGAATGCTCGCGCTGGTCGCGACCGCGCCGGTCGTGGGCCACGCGGCGGTGCCCGTGCGCGTCAAGATCGGCCTCGCCGCGTTCATGGCGCTGGTCGTCGCGCCGACCCTCGGCGCGATGCCGGACGTCACCGTGTTCTCCGCGCAGGGCATCTGGATCGTCGTCACGCAGTTCCTGATCGGCGTCGCGATGGGCTTCACGATGCAGATCGTGTTCGCGGCCGTCGAGGCGGCCGGCGACTTCATCGGGCTGTCGATGGGCCTCGGCTTCGCTACCTTCTTCGACCCGCACACGAGCGGCGCGACGCCCGTGATGGGCCGCTTCCTGAACGCGGTCGCGATGCTCGCGTTCCTCGCGCTGGACGGCCATCTGCAGGTGTTCGCCGCGCTCGCCGCGTCGTTCCAGTCGCTGCCGGTGTCGGCCGACCTGCTGCATGCGCCCGGCTGGCGCACGCTCGCCGCGTTCGGCACGGTCGTGATCGAGATGGGGCTGCTGCTCGCGCTGCCGGTGGTCGCGGCGCTGCTGATCGCGAACCTCGCGCTCGGCATCCTGAACCGCGCGGCGCCGCAGATCGGCGTGTTCCAGATCGGCTTTCCCGTCACGATGCTGGTCGGGCTGTTGCTCGTGCAACTGATGGTGCCGAACCTCGTGCCGTTCGTGTCGCACCTGTACGACATGGGGCTCGACGCGATGGGGCGCGTGCTGATCGGCTGGCGCTGATGCACCTGCCCCGTCGCGTCTGGCACATCACCGTGCAGTGAACGTAATGCGGTTCGATATCGAAATGGACGAACGTCGATATCTTGTCGCCGCGTCTGACTGAATAATCCTCTGCTTTGCGGCGTGACCTCGCCGCGGTTCCCGCGACCGACCGACAGGCAGCGGCGCGTACAGGCAGATGATTTCGACACGATCCTTCCGGCTGGTGGCCGTTCTCGGCTGGCTCGGCGCCGCATGGCCGGCGCACGCGGCCGACCTGCTCGACGCGGTGAACGCGGCGCGGCGCTTCGATGCGGGCATCGGCGCGGCGCGCAACGCGCAGCTCGCCGGCCGCGAGAAACGCTGGCAAGGTCTCGCAGGCCTGCTGCCGCGTGCGGAGCTCAACGGCAGCTACACGAAGCAGGACCAGCCCACCGCCGCGTACGCGGCGGCGGTCCGCCGTCACAGCGCTTCCGCAACCGTCACGCAGCCGCTGTTCGACGTGTCCCGCGTCGCCGATTTCAAGCGCGGCGGCACGCTCGCCGAGCAGGCGGACATCGAGTACGAGAAAGCGTCGCAAACCCTGATTACCGATGTCGCCGGCGCCTATTTCGACGTCCTGTTCGGACGCGAAGTGTTGCAGGCCGCCGAAGCCGCGCAGCAGGCATTCCATAAGCAACTCGATCAGGCGCAGGCCGCACTGCGAATCGGCGACGGCACGCGGACCGACGTCGACGAGGCGCGCGCGAATCTCGACGAAGCGCTGGCGCGCACGGTGAGCGCGCAAACCGATCTGGCGATCGCGAGCGGCACGTTGCAGCGAATCACCGGGCTGACGGCGGCCGAGCTGGCGCCGATCTCGTGGCAATGCGCGCCGCAGGCCGCGCCGGTCGATCTCGCGACCGCGATGGACGACGCGGCCCGCGACAACGTCGACGTGCGGATCGCCGGCAAGCAGCTCGACCAGTCGCGGGCCGACATCGTCGCCGCGACGGGCGCGCACCTGCCGGTCGTGAACCTGCAGGCGAGCTACGGCACGAACTGGAGCCGCGGCGCCAACGAGAACGGGCTCGACACCGTGTTCGGGACGACGTCGAAAACCCGCTCGTCGATGATCGGCGTGACGGTCACGATCCCGCTGTTCGCCGGCGGCGGCCCGCTGTCGGCGAGCCGCGAAGCCTACCGCCGGCGCGACCAGGCGCGCGACGCGCTCGAGGATGCGCGCCGCAAGGCCCGCGAGCACGCCCGTGCCGCGTATCTCGGCATCACCAACGGCATCGCGCTGATCCGCGCGCAGGAGCGCGCGCTCGCGTCGGCCGACAGCAAGGTGAAGTCGACCCGCCTCGGGCGCGAAGTCGGGCTGCGCACGCAGATCGACGAACTGAATGCGCAGCAGCGCTATTTCGAAGCGATCCGCGATCTCGCCGACGCGCGCTACCGCTACCTGCGTGCGCGGCTGCAACTGTCCGCCTCGCTCGGCACGCTCGGCGACGACGACGTGGCCGCCATCGGCTGCCGCGCCGACGGCCCGGCACCTGCCGCGGGAGTCCGCTCATGACCGATTCCCTGTTCCGTCAGGAAGCGCTCGACGCGACCCGGCACAAGCTGATGGGTAGCGTCAGCCTGTATTCGCCGCCCTGGCGCTGGCTGACGATCGGCGTCGCGACCGCACTGACGCTCGTGGTCGTCGCGTTTTTCGTGTTCGGCAGCTACACGAAGCGCGAGCGCGTGACCGGCCAGCTGTTGCCGGCGACGGGGCTGCTGACGGTGGCGCCGCCGCTGACGGGCACCGTGGTCGGCACGCGCGTGCGCGAAGGACAGGCGGTGGCGGCCGGTGCGGAACTGCTGGCGATCTCGGCTGAAGTGGCGACCGAACTGGGCGGCACGCGCGAAACGGTTGCCCGGCAATTGAAGTTCCAGCGCTCGCGCCTGGAGACCGATCTGACCAGCCAGTCGCAACTGAGCGGCGAAGCGCAGCGCGGCCTGCGCACGCGCGCGGCGGCGCTGGACGACCAGCTCACGCAGATCGCGCGGCAGAACGCGCAGCGGCTGCGCCAGGCCGAACTCGCGCAACACCAGCTCGACAAGCTGCAGTCGATGCGTGAACAGGGTTATGCGTCGAACAGCCAGGTCGAGCAGCAGGAAGGCGTGCTGCTCGACGCGCGGGCGCGGCTGCAGGAGCTTGCCCGCCTGCGGCTCGACGTCGGCCAGCAACTCGACCAGACCCGCCAGCAGCTGCGCGAGCTGCCGCTCACCACCCGCAACCAGCAGAACGACATCGAGCGCAAGCTCGCGGACGTCGAGCAGTCGATCGCCGAGAACGAAGCGCGTCGCACGGTCATCCTGCGCGCACCGCAGGCAAGCGTCGTGGCCGCGCTGCTCGCGAAGCCCGGGCAGATCGTCAATGCGGGCCAGTCGGCGGTGTCGCTGTTGCCGCAAGGCGCGCCGCTCGAGGCGCAGCTGATGGTGCCGAGCCGTGCGATCGGCTTCGTGCGCACCGGCGCGCGCGTCGTGCTGCGCTACGAGGCGTACCCGTTCCAGAAATTCGGCCAGCAGTTCGGGCGCGTGACCGAGGTGTCGCGTACCGCGCTGTCGCCGCAGGAAGTCGCGAACCTGACCGGGCGCGCCAACGTACCGGAGCAGCTCTACCGCATCGTCGTCGCGCTCGATCGCCAGGACATCGTCGCGTACGGCAAGCGCGAGGCGCTGCGGCCCGGGATGGCGCTCGAGGCCGACGTGCTGATCGACCGGCGCCGGCTGGTCGAGTGGGTGCTTGAGCCGCTGTATGCGCTCGGTCGCCGCGTGTCGGCCTGATGCGCACCCTCAACGCATTCGTCACGGAGCCCGTTCAATCATGAAATGGATCGATGCGCTGCAATTCGGCTGGCGCCGCCGCCTGCCGGTGATCCTGCAGACGCAGGCGGCCGAATGCGGGCTCGCGTGCGTCGGGATGGTCGCGAGCCACTATGGCCACGACCTCGACCTCGTCAGCCTGCGCCGACGCTTCAGTCCGTCGCTGAAGGGGGCGACCCTCAACGACGTGATGCTGATCGCGTACCGGCTCGGCCTCGCGTCGCGCGCGCTGCGGCTCGAACTCGACGAACTGGGCAAGCTGCGCCGCCCGTGCATCCTGCACTGGGACATGAACCACTTCGTCGTGCTGAAGTCGGTGTCGCGCGGCCGGATCACGATCCACGATCCGGCGCGCGGGCGTCGCGACGTGCCACTCGCGGAAGTGTCCGAGCACTTCACCGGCGTCGCGCTGGAGCTGATGCCGTCGCCGTCGTTCGAGCGCACGCAGGCGCGCGAGGCGATCTCGATGACGAAGCTCGTCGGCGGCGTCACGGGCCTCCGCACGACGTTCGCGCAGGTGTTGCTGCTGTCGGCGGCGCTGGAAGTGTTCGGCATCGCCACGCCGTTCTACATGCAGTGGGTGATGGACCAGGTGCTGGTGTCGGCCGATGCGGACCTGCTGACGTTGCTCGGCATCGGCTTCCTGCTCGTCGTGCTGTTCCAGAACGCGGTGTCGGCATTGCGCTCATGGGTGGTGACGTGGTTCTCGAGCCTGCTCGGCGTGCAGTGGACCGCCAACGTCTGCGCGCACCTGCTCAGGCTGCCGATGGCGTATTTCGAGCAGCGCCATATCGGCGACGTGGTGTCGCGATTCGGCGCGATCAATACGATCCAGGCCACGCTGACCACGCAGTTCATCGGCGCGCTGCTCGACGGCGTGATGGCGATCGCGACGCTCGCGATGCTGTTCGTCTACAGCCCTTCGCTCACGTGGCTCGTGCTCGGCCTGTTCGCCGCGTACGGCGCGATACGCTGGATCGCGTACCGGCCGTTCCGGCAGGCGAACGAGGAACAGATCGTCTACGCGGCGCGCGCGCAGTCGAACCTGCTCGAATCGATCCGCGGCGTGCAGGCGATCAAGCTCGCGAACAAGCAGGAAGCGCGCGTCGCCACCTATGCGAACGCAGTCGTCGAAACCACCAACAAGCACGTCGCGATCGAGCGGCTGTCGATCGGCTTCTCGACGCTGCAGGGCGTGATTTCCGGGGCAGGCCGCGTGGTGCTCGTCTGGCTGGCGGCGAAGCAGGTGCTCGACGGGCAGTTCTCGGCCGGGATGCTGGTCGCGTTCGTCAGCTTTGCCGACCAGTTCATGGCGCGCGGCGCCGGGCTGATCGGCACGCTGATCGACTTCAGGATGCTGCGCCTGCACGGCGAGCGTCTCGCCGACATCGTGCTGACCGACGTCGAAGCCGACATGGAGGCGAAGGTCGTGCGGCCGCCGCGGGCGGGCCATGCAACGCCACCCGCGATCGACGTGCGAGACGTGCGCTTCCGCTACGCGGAAACCGAGCCATGGGTGCTCGACGGCTGTTCATTCTCGATCGCGCCCGGCGAATCGGTCGCGCTGGTTGGCCCGTCGGGCCACGGCAAGACGACGATGGCGAAGCTGCTGCTCGGTCTGCTCGCGCCGGAGCACGGCAGCGTGCAGGTCGACGGCATCGACATCCGCAAGCTCGGCCTGCATCCGTATCGCGACCGGATCGGCTGCGTGATGCAGGACGACATCCTGTTCGCGGGCTCGATCGCGGACAACATCGGCTTCTTCGACCCGCAGCCCGACGACGCGCGCGTCGAGCGGGCCGCGCGACTCGCACAGATCCACGACGACATCGTCGCGATGCCGATGGGCTACCGGAGCCTCGTCGGCGACATGGGGTCGTCGCTGTCGGGCGGGCAATGCCAGCGCGTGCTGCTCGCCCGCGCGTTCTATCGCCAGCCGGCGATCCTGGTGCTCGACGAAGCGACGAGCCATCTCGATCTCGCGCGCGAACGCCTGATCAACGATGCGGTGCGGGCGATGAACGTCACGCGGATCATCATCGCGCACCGTCCGGAAACGATCCGCAGCGCGGATCGCGTAATCGAGATCGCGGGCGGCGCAGTCCATGAGCTACCCGTCGACGCGCGCGTCGCGCCCGAGCCGGCGTAACGCTGCGGCGTTGCGAAGCACTTGGCCGCCCGACGGGCGGCGAGACGGCCGATGCCGATCCGGCCTTGCGCGATCGGCACCCAGCAGTAACAAGGAGAAACGCAAATGCGTGAGTTGACCACGGTGGAATGCCATGAAGTGAGCGGCGGCGGCTTTTTCGGCACCGTCGGTGCAGCGCTGCTCGGCGCCACGGCCGGCCTGGTCGCCGGCGGCTTCAAGGGCGCGGCGACGGGCGGCAGCCAGGGCGGGATCCTGGGCTTCGGCATCCTCAGCGCGGGTGTCGGCCTGATCGCGGGCGCAGCGCTCGGCGTGATCGGCGGCAAGGCATACGGCCTCGTCAATGGCGTGGCGCAGACGCTCAGGGTCTTCAATCGCGTGATGGAAGGCCTGTTCGACCCGAACCTGCCGGCACCGAAGTGATGCGCGGCGGGCCCGTTTATCCATTCCAATTTTTTCCAGAGGGCAAACATCATGCGTGAAATGCACCATGCGGAATGTGCGGCCGTATCCGGCGGTCTGTCGTCCAGCGATCTTGTCGGCTGGCTCAACAACCTGTTCGCGCCGCGCGAGCCGCGCGAGCCGTGGGTCAATCCGTTCCCGTCGGACAACAGCGGGACGGAGGCAGTCGGGACGCTCGGCAAGATTGCCGTCGCGGTGGGCGTGACGGCAATCGCCGTCTCGCTGGCGGTACTGCGGCGCGCAGTGCGATAGCCGGCGCGCTGCCAGAACGGGCGCCACGTTGTCTCGATATTCAGGAATGCTGATTCAATGGAAAACGCGGCATTTCTGGATCGTTTGCGATTGTGGCGCCCTTTCCTGGAAAGCTAAATTTATCCGACCGGATCGTTGAACGGCCGGCGGAGTTTTTTCGAGCAAATCACCGAGGAAGCAGACCATGATCAAGCAACTAACCCTGGCGTCGGCGGTCACCGCCGCGATGGCGCTCGCGCCGCTTACCGCGCATGCGTACGACGGCACCGTGAACATCACGGGCACGCTGAGCGGCGCGACCTGCGACGTCAAGATCAACAACGGCACCAACAACGGCACGGTCGGGCTGCCTGGCGTGAGTGCGAGCACGCTGTCGTCGAAGGGCGCAATCACCGGCGCGACCCATTTCACGATCGCGCTCAGCAATTGCACGAACGCGACCGGCAAGTCGGTGCGCACCTTCTTCGAAGCCGGCCCGAACGTGAACACCGCGGACGGCACGCTGACCAACCGGGCGGTCATCAACGCGGCCAACAACGTGTCCGTGCAGCTGATCGACATGGACGGCAATGCGCTGAAGGCGGGCGACACCAGCCAGCGCGACCCGGGCAAGACCTCGGTGCCGATCGCCAACAACAGCGCCACGATGGTCTACGGCGCGCAGTACTACGCGCAGGGCGTGGCGACCGCCGGCGGCGTGAGCACGTCGGTCACTTACTCGATCGACTACCTCTGATCCCCAGGCTGCCGCGACGGGCAGCACGCGTCGCGGCGATATCGGCCGGCGGCACCGCGGGTGTCGCCGGCATGACCGTGCCGCAGGGTGCGCCGGCCGCCGGCGTTCCCTGCCCATCGCGCTACATATGATGATTCCGATTCTCCCGTCCCTTTTGCGCCAGTTCTCGCTGTGCATCTGCGCCGCGCTCGTGTGCTTCGCGCAGCAGGCCGCGGCGAGCGTCATCGTGTCCGGCACCCGCGTGATCTACCCGGCAGGCGACCGTGAAGTGACCGTCAAGCTCGACAACAACGGCGCGCAACCCGCGCTCGTGCAGACGTGGCTCGACGACGGCGACCCACGCGCACGACCCGGCACCACGAAGGTGCCGTTCGTGCTGATGCCGCCCGTGTTCCGGATCGACCCCGGCCGGGGGCAAACCGTGCGGATCGTCTACACCGGCGACGCACTGCCGCAGGATCGCGAATCGGTGTACTGGCTGAACGTGCTGGACGTGCCGCCCGGCGTCGACGAGACGCAGTCCACCACCGTGCTGCAGCTCGCGTTTCGCTCGCGGATCAAGCTGTTCTTCCGGCCGGTCGGACTGAACGCGGACGGCGCCATTGCCGCCGCGAGGCAACTGAAGTGGTCGCTCGCGACCGCGCCGGATGGCAAAGGTCACGCGCTGCGCGCGACGAATCCGACGCCTTACAACGTCGTCGTGCTGTCGGCGCGCATCGTGCACGGCGGTCGCACTTTCTCGCTCAGCGACGGTGCAATGATCGCGCCGCAGGCATCGCACGTCTTTCCGCTCGATGCGGCATTGCCGGCGCTGCCGCCCGGCACGAAGTTCGACTATTCGACGATCAATGACTTCGGCACCGGCGTCGAGTGGCAGGCGGTGCTCGACGACACCCGCTAGCTGCGCCGTCCGCACCGCGAGGCCGACATCTTCAGCGCCGGGGCGCCGCCCCGTGCGCGACACGTTCAATTCGAGTATCTGGAGCGAATTTCATGGAACGCGCTGACCGTGCAACGAGGTGGTGCGCCCGCCTGGCCGTGCCCGTCCCGCGCCGATCGTACGCAATGGCGTTGCTCGCGTGTTCGGCGCTGCCGCTCGGCGCCGCCGCAAGCGAGCACGAACCCGAACCCGCCGACGACCGGCCGCCGAGGATCGGCGAGGCCGGGACTGGCGCCGGCGCCGTGCGCTTCAATCCCGACCTCGTCGCATCGCCACCCGGCGGGCTCGACCTGTCGCGCTACGAACAGGGCAATCCGGTCTGGCCCGGCCAGTATCGTTCGGATATCTACCTGAACGGCGTCATGCTCGGCCGCGACGACGTGACGGTACGCGAGGTGCGCCCGGACGTCGCGCAGGTATGCATCGGCCGCCCGCTGCTGGACAAGTTCAATGCGGACCCGGGACGGTTCGCACCCGGCGCGCTCGCACTGCTCGATGCGGCCGACGCGTGCCAGCCGCTCGAAGCGCTGCTGCCCGGCGCAACCGCGTCGTTCGATGCAGGCGCGGCGCGCCTCGACGTGCAGATCCCGCAGGCGCTGCTGCGGCGCTCGGCGCGCGGCTACGTCGATCCGTCACGGTGGGACGACGGCGTGACGGCCGGCTGGGTCGGCTACAACACGAACCTGTACCGCAACGTCACGCACGGCCAAGGCGCGACCACCGCGTACGTCGGCCTGAATGCGGGCATCAACGTCGGTGGCTGGTATTTTCGCCACGACGGCGCGTTGAACTGGCAGCAGCACGGCGGCCGCCACTACAGCGTGGCGAATACCTACGTACAGCGCGACCTGTCGGCACTGACGGCGCGCGTGCGGATCGGCGACGCGAACACGTCCGGGGAGCTGTTCGATACGTTCGCGTTCCGCGGCGTGCAGCTCGCGACCGACGACCGGATGTGGCCCGATTCGCAGCGCGGCTACGCACCGGTCGTGCGCGGCATCGCAAACACCAGCGCGCGCGTGAAGATCCGCCAGAACGGCGCGGTGATCTACGACACGGCGGTGCCACCGGGCCCGTTCGTGATCGACGACCTGTTCCCGACCGGTTATGGCGGCAACCTCGTCGTCACCGTCACCGAGGCGGATGGCAGCGAGCGCACCTTCAGCGTGCCGTACGCGGCGGTCGCGCAATCGCTGCGGCCGGGGCGCAGCCGGTTCGGTTTCGTCGCGGGCACCGTGCGCAACGTCGACCTGTCGTACACGCCGCGCGTGGTGCAGGCGACCTACAGCCGCGGCGTGAACAACCTGCTGACGCTGTACGGCGGCGTGCTCGCGAACGAGCACTACCGGAACGTGCTCGCCGGAGGTGCGTTCAACACGCCGCTGGGCGCGTTGGCGCTCGACGTGTCCGGCGCGTTCACGTCGGCATACGGGCAGCGGACGCGCGGGTCGAGCGTGCGCGTCACGTACAGCAAGACGATCGACGCGACGAACAGCAACCTGTCGGTGGCTGCCTATCGCTTCTCGTCGTCGGGGTACCTCGACTTCGGCAATGCGCTCACGTTCGTCGACAACGCGAAACGCAACCTGACCGGCGCGGCCGCGCGACCCGCGTGGCGCGCGCGCAACCGCGTGTCGGTCACCGCCGCGCAGCCGCTCGGCGAGCGCTGGGGCCAGCTGTACGTGAGCGGCTACACGCAGAACTACTGGACACGCAGCGGCACCGACACGCAATTCCAGGTCAGCTACAGCAACCGCTACCGCCAGTTCGACTACACGGTATCCGTGAACCGCTCGCTCGCGTCCGGCGGCAACGCCGATACGCAGGCGATGCTGAGCGTGTCGGTCCCGCTCGGCGCGAGCGCGCGATCGCCGCGACTGAGCGTCTATGCCGCGCGCGACAGCCTGAACGGCTTCACGTCGACGGCAACCGCGACCGGTTTCGTCGGCGCGGCGTACGAGGGCAATTACTCGGTTTCCGCGGCACGCAATGCCGACGCGACCTACTCGGGCACGGTCTCGGGTCAGTACCGGACGCCGGTCGCCGCACTGCAGGGGATGCTCGGCAAGGGCAACGACTACGGGTCGGCATCGCTCGGCGTCAGCGGCACGGTCGTCGCCCATCCGGGCGGCGTGACGGCCGTCCCGTATACGGCCGACACAATGGCCGTCGTCGCGGCGCCGGCCGCCGGCGGCGCAACCGTGGCCGGCTACAGCGGCATCCGTCTCGACCGGCGCGGCTACGCGGTCGTCCCGTACCTGAGCCCGTATCGCGTGAACCAGGTCGAGATCGACCCGCGCGGCCTGCCGGCCGACGTCGAGCTGCAGACGACGAGCCAGCAGGTCGCGCCGCGCCAGGGGGCGATCGTGATGCTGCGTTATCCGACGGTGACGGGCCGCCCGCTGCTGATCCATGCGGCGGCGCCGGCGGGCACGGAACTGCCGTTCGGCGCACCGGTGTTCGACGGGCGCGGCAACAACGTCGGGATCGTGTCGCAGGGTGGCCAGGTCTACGCCCGGCTATCCGAGCCGAACGACACGCTGACCGTGAAATGGGGGCACGCCGATGCGTGGCGGTGCACGATCCGGGTCGCGCTGCCGCCGCTGGAGCAACGCGCGGCGCCGATCGGCATCGAGCGCATCGAGGCGCCCTGCGAACTGGACAACCCACCCGCGGACGCGCCCGAGGTCCGGCGCGCCCCGGCAGGAGAATCGTGATGGAACACCGCAGAATGAATAGAAGCCCGCACCCGCACCCGTGCGGTCGCGACGGGAATCGCGGCGCCGGCCTTCGAATGGCGCTCGGCGCGCTGGTGCTGTGCGCGGCCGGCGTCGGCAATACGCACGCGTCCACGGCCACCTGCGTCAACACGTCGTCGTCGAAGCTCGGCGAGCTGCCGTCCAGCTTCAAGATCTCGGCGGACGCCCCGATCGGCACCGTGCTGTGGAGCAAGGAAGGCATCGAGATCGCCGCGAGTTGCTGGATGAAGGTACCCGGAAGCAAGGCCGTCGAGGCCACGCTGTATCGATGGGCGGACGACCCGGACCTGACGGCCAACGGGCTTGCGCTTTACGTGACCTACGACGGCAACCGCGGGCACGGCACGTCGTCGCTGCCGATGGGCACGACGATCAAGTCGATCGGGAAGACTGCCGTTACCGCGAAAGTGGACGTCGAGCTGGTCAAGAGCGGCGCGACACCGTCGGTCGCGAAGCCGTTTCCGGTGCTGTCGGTCCTGACGGTGCTGATCGGCGGCCCGAACAACTCGACCGCCGACGCAACCCGCTACCTGATGTACGGCTTCGACAACATCTCGTTCCAGTCGACGACCTGCACGACGACCACCCCGTCGGTGTCGGTCGACCTCGGGGCCCATGCGTTGAGCGCGTCGTCCGGCATCGGCTCGGGCGCCGGCTCGACGTCGAAATCGAAGGGCTTCGCGATCGGCCTGCGCTGCGATACCGGCGTGGCGGGCGCGTTCGAAGTCAACCTGACGCTGGACGGCAAGGCAGTCGATGCATCGAAAGGCGTGCTGGCGCTGTCGTCGACGAGCACGGCCTCCGGTGTCGGCATCCAGTTGCTCAAGGGCGACGACACGCCCGTCGAGCTCGGCACGCCGTGGAAGGTCAGCGACTCGCCGTCGGCGTCCGCGACCTTCTCGGTGCCGCTGTCGGCCCGCTACTACCAGACCGGTGCGACCGCGAAGCCGGGCATCGCGAACAGCTCGGCCACCTTCACGGTCACGTACAAATGACCGCGCCGTCAGATCAGCCCGATTTCGTACGCGTAACGAATCAGGTGGGTGTTCGAATCGGCCTGCAGCTTGCGCATCGCCGTGTATTTCTGCGTCGACACGGTGCTGACCGAGCGGCCGAGCTGCTTCGCGATGTCCTGCAGCGTATGCCCGGATGCGAATAACCGTACGACTTCGAGCTCCCGCGCCGTGAGCGCCGGGTGCCCGCCGAGCGTGCCCGCCTCGCCGCGCTCGACGGCGGCCCGCGCCGTCGGCGACAGGTAACGCGCGCGGGCCGTACCGACCCGCCGGCACGCGTCGACGATCTCGGCGAGCGGGTCATCCTTGCTGACGATCGCGGCAACGCCGAGCTTCAGTGCGGCCGCAAGCACGCTCGGATTCGAATGCGCGGTGAACATCACGCAGCGCGTGCGGGGCGCGATATCGCGCAGCTTGCGCAGCAGCGGGAGGCCGTCGAGCGGCTGCTCGCCGCGGCTCATCGAATAGTCGACGACGGCGATATCGACAGGAGATCGCGTCAGCGCGGCAATCAGTTCCGTGCCGCTGCGGCAGGTATGCACGAGGCGAAAAGGCGGATGCCGTTGCAACAGTCGATCAAGCGATTCCAGGACTACCGGATGGTCGTCGGCCACGGCGACGGTTATTGTTTTCATATCTCGAATTGCGTTTTTTCAAAAAACATGACGACGCCTGTCGATACGGCCTGACTGCATCAAACAGCACTCAAAGAACCCAAGCGTGCGCCACGCCTGACTTTAATGCCCGCGATTATTTAATGAAAGTGTATTTATTATTGATTGAGTTTTCCGGAATTAAGGATCTTATGCGGATATCGCAACGAAAAACCACCTGAACAAGCCAATAACGATCCTGTCCATTCATGTTTATCGTATTTATCGAACTCGTCCTAATTCAAATCGGATAAATCGATTGCCGGTCCGCAACTGCACCGGTTCGCCGTGGATCGCACACGGCCGCGCGAAACGCGAACCCGTCGCGTGCCGCGCTCCCCGTTCCGGCCCCCCGTTGCTGGAAAACCCCTAAAGGAATCGCCGGCCCGCGAAAGGTAGCGGAAGGTTTCGTCTCCCTATACTCGTCGTGACGATGCAGCAAGCATCGCGCCATACGAATACAACGAACGGAGACGACCCGATGCGACCCATCCTGCGCACCCTCGCCGTTGCAGCCAGTCTGAGCTGCGCGCTTGCCGCTGCCCCCGCTTTCGCCGATGACGGCGGCAAGATCACGATCATGGTCGGCGGGATCGCGAAGCTGATCTACCTGCCCGCGCGGCTCACGCAGGAGCTCGGCTACTTCAAGGCCGAAGGGCTCGACGTCGAGCTGCTGTCGCAGCCGGCCGGCGTCGACGCCGAGAACGAACTGCTGGCGGGCGCCGTGCAGGGCGTCGTCGGCTTCTACGACCACACCATCGACCTGCAGAGCAAGGGCAAGGACGTCAAGGCGATCGCCGTGTTCGGCCAGGTGCCGGGCGAAGTCGAGATGGTGTCGACCAAGGCCGCGCCGACCTTCAAGTCGATGGCCGACGCGAAGGGCAAGACGCTCGGCGTGACGGGCCTCGGCTCGTCGACGAGCTTCCTCACGCAATACCTCGCGCTCGCGCACGGCGTGCAGTCGACGCAGTACACGATGCTGCCGGTCGGCGCCGACGCGAGCTTCATCGCCGCGATCAAGCAGGGCCGTATCGACGCCGGGATGACGACCGAACCGACGGTGTCCGCGCTCGAGAAGATGGGCGACGCGAAGGTGCTGGTCGACATGCGCACCGTCGACGGCACGCGTGCGGCGCTCGGCGGCACCTACCCGGCCGCGAGCCTGTACGTGCAGTCGGCATGGGCCGATTCGCACAAGGAGCAGGCGACCAAGCTCGCGCACGCGTTCGCGAAGACGATGCAGTTCATCCACACGCACAGCGCCGAGGATATCGCCGCGAAGATGCCGGCCGACTACCAGAAGGACAAGGCGCTGTACGTCACGGCACTGAAGGCGTCGCTGCCGATGTACACCGCCGACGCGAAGATGCCGGCCGACGGCCCGGCGACCGTACTGAAGGTGCTGTCGGCGTTCAACCCGTCGGTGAAGGGCAAGCACATCGACCTGGCGCGTACCTACACGAACGATTTCGTGAACGCGAAGTAAGCATCGGCGCCGGCGGCGGCGATCCCGCCGCCGGGCGCTCCCCGTTCCGGCCCGCTGACCGGCCCGGCGTTGCGTCACGACGCGACGCCTTCCTCACCCGCAGGACGAATGAGATGAATCAGGCTGTCTCCCCGAGCACACCGGCGATCGAGTTTCGCAACGTGTCGTGCCGCTTCATTTCGCCGGAAGGCAAGGCCACCGTCGCGTTGCGCGACTTCAGCATGAGCGTCGCGCGCGGCGAGTTCATCGCGATCGTCGGGCCGACCGGCTGCGGCAAGTCGACGACGCTCAACCTGATCACCGGGCTGCTCAAGCCCGTGTCGGGCGAAGTGCGCGTGATGGGCCGCCCGGTCGACGGGATCGATCCGCGCATCGGCTTCGTGTTCCAGGCCGACGCCGTGTTCCCGTGGCGCAACGTGATCGACAACGTCGCGGCGGGCCCGCTGTTTCGCGGCCGCTCGAAGGACGTCGCGTACGCGCAGGCCGAGGAGTGGATCCGCAAGGTCGGCCTCGACAAGTTCACGAAGCACTACCCGCATCAACTGTCCGGCGGGATGCGCAAGCGCGTCGCGCTCGCGCAGACCTTCATCAACCAGCCGGAAATCCTGCTGATGGACGAGCCGTTCTCCGCGCTCGACATGCAGACGCGCACGCTGATGCAGGACGAGCTGCTGCAGTTGTGGTCGGCGAACAAGGGCTCGGTCGTGTTCGTCACGCACGATCTCGAGGAGGCGATCGCGCTCGCCGACCGCGTGTTCGTGCTGACCGCGCGCCCCGCGACGCTCAAGCGCGTGTACGAGATCGACCTGCCGCGCCCGCGCGTCACGTCGGAGATTCGCTACGACCCGCGCTTCATCGAAATTTCCAAGGACATCTGGCACGACCTGCGCGAAGAAGTGCAGATCGGCTGACGCATACGCCGCACGCAAAGAACAGCAAGGACAGGAGCATGACCGACATGACGCTTCCCCCCACCGCCCTTCCGGCGACGACGCTCGAGGACGACGAGCGCGCCGCGCAACGCCGGCTGCGCCGCCGGCGCAACCTGATCGTCGGGCTGCGGATCGCCGTGCTTGTGCTGGTGCTGGGCGGGTGGGAACTCGCCGCACGGCTCAAGTGGATCGATCCGTTCTTCTTCTCGATGCCGTCGCTGATCTTCGAACAGATCCAGGACTGGTTCGTGAACGGCACGTCGCAGGGCCCGCTGCTCACGCAGGTGTGGGTCACGCTCGAGGAAACCGGGATCGGCTTCGTGATCGGCTCGGTTGCCGGCGTGATCTGCGGGATCGTGCTCGGCCGCAACAAGCTGATGGCCGACGTGTTCGGCCTGTATATCCAGATCGCGAACTCGATTCCGCGCGTCGTGCTCGGCTCGATCTTCGTGATCGCGCTCGGCCTCGGGATGGCGTCGAAGATCGCGCTCGCCGTCGTGATGGTGTTCTTCGTGGTGTTCGGCAACGCGTTCCAGGGTGTGCGCGAAGCCGACCGCTACCTGATCGCGAACGCGCAGATCCTCGGCGCGTCGCGCCGGCAGATCACCACGGCAGTCGTGATCCCGTCCGCGCTGAGCTGGATTCTCGCGAGCCTGCACGTGAGCTTCGGCTTCGCGCTGGTCGGCGCGGTGGTCGGCGAATTCCTGGGTTCCAAGCAGGGCATCGGCCTGCTAATCTCCACCGCCCAGGGTGCGTTCAACGCAAGCGGCGTGTTCGCGGCGATGATCGTGCTGGCCGTGGTCGCGCTGGCCGCAGACTATCTGCTGACCTGGCTCGAGAAGCGGCTTCTGAAGTGGCGCCCCGCCGCGTTCTGAACGCGGCCGCCGGACGCATGACATGACACCCCCGACCGCGCCGGCGCCCCCGGCGCGGTTCGGCATTTCCGAGAAGGAGCGCAACAGGATGGCGCACAGCCTGCGCGGGCGGCTGCTGTGGTGGCTGCTGCTGCCGCTCGCGGCCTTTGTGCTGATCGCGGGCGCGATGTCGTACGACACCGCGCGGCGCACGGCCGGGCTCGTGCAGGACAGCGCGCTCGTCGCGTCCGCGCGCACGATCGGCGAGGACGTCGAATGGCGCAACGGGCTGCCGGTCGCCGACGTGCCGCCGGCCGCGCTGGAGATCTTCGAATCGCCGTCGCGCGATTCGGTGTTCTACAAGGTGATCGACGGCCACGACCGCCTGCTCGCCGGCACGCCGGCGCTCGACCTGCCCGCGCGCCACGGCGTCGAGCCGACGCTGTACGACACGGCGCTCGACGGCCTGCCGCTGCGTGCGGTGGCCTACGATCGCCAGCTGTACGACGAGGGTCAGGTCGAGACGGTCACGGTCGTCGTCGCGAAGACGACGGGTTCGCGCAACGCGATGGTCGACACGATCTGGCGGCCGCAGCTTGTGCGCCTGTCGCTGATGCTGATGCTCGCGGTGGTGCTCGTCTACCTCGGCCTGACCTTGGAGCTGCGTCCGCTGATGAAGCTGAAGGACGATGTCGCCGACCGTGGGCCGATGGAGCTGGAGCCGATCCGCCCCGAGCGGCTGCAGCACGAACTGCGGCCGATCGTCGACGCGATCAACCAGTGCATCGCGCGGCTCAACATGCACACGGCCACGCAGCGCCGCTTCATCGCGGACGCCGCGCACCAGCTGCGCACGCCGATCGCGGTGCTCGATACGCAGATCCAGTACGCACAGCGGCGCGACCACGACGATCCGGAACTCGCGTCGGTGCTCGACAGCATGCAGCGCAGCAGCCGCAAGATGGCCGACGTGACCGACAAGCTGCTGCTGCTCGCGCACGCGGAGGCGACGCCGTCGACGCTCCTGACCCATCGCGTCGACCTCGCGGCCGTGGTGTCGAGCGTGCTGGAGGAAACGATCGTGCTCGCGCAGCGGCGCGATATCGACCTCGGCGCCGATCTCGGGGAACGGCTCGACGTCGCGGGCAGCGACAGTCTGCTGACCGCGCTGGTGATGAACCTCGTCGACAACGCGGTGCGCTACACGCAGCCGGGCGGCTGCGTGACGGTGGTCGCGCGGCGCGACGGCGACGCGATCGTGCTCGACGTGGTCGACAACGGCCCCGGCATCCCGGCCGAAGCGCGGCCGCACGTGTTCAAGCGCTTCTACCGCGTGTCGGCCGATACCGAAGGCTCGGGCCTCGGGCTTGCGATCGTCCGCGAGATCGCGCAGGCGCACGGCGGCAGCGCGTCGCTCGCGCCGGGGCCCGGCAATCGCGGTATCGTCGTAACGGTGCGGTTGCCCGCCTATGATTGAAGAGATGTCGTCATGAAACTCCTGCTGGTCGAAGACAACGCCGAACTCGCGCACTGGATCGTGAACCTGCTGCGCGGCGAGGATTTCGCGGTCGACTGCGTCGGCGACGGCGAGCGCGCCGACACGGTGCTGAAGACCGAGCGCTACGACGCCGTGCTGCTCGACATGCGCCTGCCCGGCATCAGCGGCAAGGAAGTGCTCGCGCGGCTGCGGCGCCGCAACGACAACGTGCCGGTGCTGATGCTGACCGCGCACGGCTCGGTCGACGACAAGGTCGACTGCTTCGGCGCCGGCGCCGACGATTACGTCGTGAAGCCGTTCGAGTCGCGCGAGCTGGTCGCGCGGATTCGCGCGCTGATCCGCCGGCAGGCCGGCGTCGGCACGACCCAGCTCGTGTGCGGCGATCTCGTCTATGCGTTCGGCACGCGCGAATTCCGCTGCGGCGAAGCGGTGCTCGCGCTGCGCCGCCGCGAGCATGCGATCCTCGAAACGCTGATGCTGCAGCAGAACAAGACCGTGTCGAAGGCGCGCCTGATGGACAGCGTGTTCGCGCTCGACGACGAACCGAGCGCCGACGCGATCGACATCTACATCCACCGGCTGCGCAAGCATCTCGCCGGCAGCACGGCCGAGATCATCACGCTGCGCGGGCTCGGTTACATCCTGCGCACGAAGAGCGCGCAGGACTGACGGGCGTTCGTCCGCAGTCCCGATCATCGATTCGTAGCACGAAATGGCCCGAACGCCTGCCGGCTGCCCGGCAGGTGCGCTTGCTCGCGCCTGCACGATTCGTGATTGTTGCGCGTTCGGTGTTTTCACCGATCCGATTCTTGCGTCCGGGAAAGCGTCGTGAAGGATTGCACGCTCTACGATGCTATGCGTCGGCCCTCTCGCTGTGGCCGGCAAGAGTCGGCATACATTGCGTACTGCCAACGACCAGATTTCAATGCGGCAGCTCGGAGGAGACGATCTTGAAACGAAAAACCCTTGCCCTTTCCATCGCGGCGGCAGGCCTGTGCGCCGGCACCCAGGCGCATGCGCAGTCGAGCGTGCAGCTCTATGGCCTGATGGACCTGAGCTTTCCGACCTACCGGACCCACGCCGACGCGAACGGCAATCACGTCATCGGGATGGGCAACGCAGGCGAACCGTGGTTCAGCGGCAGCCGTTGGGGCCTGCGCGGCGCTGAAGACATCGGCGGCGGCACGAAGATCATCTTCCGCCTCGAAAGCGAATTCGTGGTCGCGAACGGCCAGATGGAAGACAGCGGCCAGATCTTCGACCGCGACGCATGGGTCGGCGTCGAGGACGAGCGCTTCGGCAAGCTGACGGCCGGTTTCCAGAACACGATCGCGCGCGACGCGGCGGCGATCTACGGCGATCCGTACGGCAGCGCGAAACTGACGACCGAGGAAGGCGGCTGGACCAACTCGAACAACTTCAAGCAGATGATCTTCTACGCGGCCGGCCCGACCGGCACGCGCTACAACAACGGCATCGCGTGGAAGAAGCTGTTCAACAACGGCATCTTCGCGAGCGCCGGCTACCAGTTCAGCAACTCGACGCAGTTCGCGACCGGCTCCGCGTACCAGCTCGCGCTCGGCTACAACGGCGGGCCGTTCAACGTGTCGGGCTTCTACAACCACGTGAACAACGGCGGCTACACGAACCAGACGTTCTCGGTCGGCGGCAACTACACGTTCGACATCGTGCGCCTGAATGCCGGCTACTTCCGCTACAACGGCGACCAGGGCGCGCTCGGCCAGCGTCACGACGATTCGTGGACGGTGTCGATGAAGATCGCGCCGAAGGGCGCGCTCGACTACGAGCTCGGCTACCAGCAGATGCGCATCAAGAACGCCGCGAACAACGCCGACGGCTTCACGCCGAACGCGAACCTGGGCGCGTTCAGCCTGACCAACGGCGTCAGCAACGGCTTCAAGGAGACGATCTACGGGTCGGTGTTCTATCACCTGAGCAAGCGCACCGAGGTGTACCTGGCCGGCGATTACATGAAGCTGCATGGCGGCTACACGGTGTCGTCGACGTTCGGCGCGAAGAACCAGCTCGAACTGACGTCGGGCATCCGTACGCGTTTTTGACGTAAAGCGGGGCGGGTTGCGCCCCGCCATTCCCTCCGTCCGGGATTCTCCATGCGGGCACGCCGGCGCTTTGCGCCGACCGTGCCCTTTTTTTCGTCCTCTCCGCGGCGCCCCGCGATGCCCGGAAAACCGCCGCCGGCCGGCCGTGCGAGAACCGGCCCGAAGCCGCGTGCGGCCCGTGGGACGGGCGATCGCGGCCGATGTGCACGCGTTCGGCTCACATCGGCGCTTGACCTGCGCCGACCGACTCGATAGCGTTTCGGGTTTGCCCGGGTGGCCATTGCCGCCGGTGCCGTGAGCGCGCCCGACGTCCTGGCGCGCGCGGCCGGGCTCCGATGGAAAAGACGATGCAGAAACTCGATGCGGCCAGCCCGCAGGCGATGTCGACGGATTTCACCGCCGACAACGTCGCGCGCCTGAAGGCGCTGTTCCCCGAACTCGTGACCGAAGGCCCCGGCGGCGCGTCGGTCGACGTCGACGTGCTGAAGGCGCTGATCGGCGAACGCACGGTCGGCGACGCCGACGAGCGCTACGGCTTTCACTGGCACGGCAAGCGCAGCGCGCGCCAGGCCGCGCTCACGCCGTCGACGGGCACGCTGCGGCCCTGCCCCGACGACAGCGTCGCATGGGACGACACGCGCCACCTCGTGATCGAGGGCGACAACCTCGACGTGATGAAGCTGCTGCACAAGAGCTACGCAGGCAAGGTGAAGCTCGTCTACATCGACCCGCCGTACAACACGGGCAGCGATTTCGTCTATCCGGACGACTTCAGCGACAGCATCCGCCACTACCTGGCGATGACCGGGCAGACCCAGGGCGGCGTGAAGCGCAGCACCAACACCGAGGCGAACGGCCGGTTCCACACCGACTGGCTGAACATGATGTATCCGCGCCTGAAGCTCGCGCACGCGCTGCTGTCGGACGAAGGGCTGATCGCCGTGCACATCGACGAGCACGAAGTGCATGCGCTCGTGCTGATGCTGCGCGAGATCTTCGGCGAGGAGAACGAGCTCGGCGTCGCCGTGTGGGACAAGCGCAACCCCAAGGGCGACGCGCGCGGCGTCGCGTACCAGCACGAATCGCTGGTGCTGTTCGCGCGCAACGCCGAGACGCTGCTCGAACAGGCGCCGCTCAAGCGCCCGAAGCGCAATGCGCAGCGCATGCTCGACGCCGCGCACGACGCCGTGTACCGCAGCGGCAACCCGAAGGACGCGCAAAAGGCGTACCGCGCGTGGATGAAGGCGCAGACCAACCTGTCCGGCGGCGAGGTGATGTACGACCGCCTGTCGGAAGACGGCCGCGTGTACCGCCTTGTGTCGATGGCCTGGCCGAACAAGAAGAAGGCGCCGGAAGAGTATTTCACGCCGCTGATCCACCCGGTCACCGGCAAGCCGTGCGCGATGCCGGCACGCGGCTGGCGCAACCCGCCCGCGACGATGCAGGCGCTGATCGAGCGCGGCCAGATCGAATTCGGCGCGGATGAAAGCACGCAACCGCAGCGGATCTACTACCTCGACGAGAACATGTACGAGAACGTGCCGTCGGTGCTGCCGTTCGCCGGCTCCGACGACGCGCTGCTGAAGACGCTCGGGATCCCGTTCGACCTGCCGAAGCCGGTCGACTTCGCGGCCGCCGTGATCGGCTGGTGCACGCGCGGCGACGACATCGTGCTCGACTGCTTCGCGGGCTCCGGTTCGACCGGCCACGCGGTGATGCAGGTGAACGCGACCGACGGCGGCGCGCGCCGCTACGTGCTCGTGCAACTGCCCGAAGCGCTCGACCGCCGCGACAAGACGCAGCAGAGCGCGGCCGATTTCTGCGCGAAGCTGAAGAAGCCCGCAACGCTCGCCGAAGTCACCAAGGAGCGCCTGCGCCGCGCCGCGCAGCAGGTCGCGCGCGACTATCCGGAAAGCTATGGCGACCTCGGCTTCCGCGTGTACCGGCTCGACACGACCAACGTGATCGAGTGGGACCCGCGCCGCGACGACTTCGACCACGCGCTGTTCGCGTCCGTCGAGCACGTGAAGACCGGCCGCACCGAGGACGACCTGCTCGCCGAGCTGACGCTGAAGCTCGGCCTCGACCTGTGCACGCCGGTCGAACATCACGCGGTGGCCGGCAAGGCCGTGCACCTGATCGGCCGCGCGATCGTCGCGTGCTTCGACGCGCGGATCTCGCGCGATGACGCGGGCCCGCTCGCCGACGGCATCGTCGCGCTGCTCGACGCGACCGGCGCATCGCGCGACGTCACGTGCCTGTTCCGCGACAGCGGCTTCGTCGACGACGTCGCGAAGCTCAATCTCGCCGCGCTGCTCGAACAGCACGGCGTGAAGCGCGTGCGGAGCCTGTGATGCGGCTGCATTTCGAAGCGGATCTCGACTATCAGCGCGAGGCGATCGACGCCGTCTGCGACCTGTTTCGCGGCCAGGAATCGTATCGCGGCGACTTCAGCGTGCTCGCGAACGCCGCGCCCGGCACGACGGCCGCGGCGCAAGGCTCGCTCGGCTTCGCGGTGTCGGAACAGGGGGTCGGCAACCGGCTGTCGCTGACCGACGACGCGCTCGCGCGCAATCTCGCCGACGTGCAGCTGCGCGGCGGGCTGCCGCCGTCCGGCCTGCCCGGCTCGCGCGACTTCACCGTCGAGATGGAGACCGGCACCGGCAAGACCTACGTGTACCTGCGCACGATCTTCGAGCTGAACCGCCGCTACGGCTTCACGAAGTTCGTGATCGTCGTGCCGTCGATCGCGATCAAGGAAGGCGTGCACAAGACGCTCGCGATCACCGAGGACCATTTCCGCGCGCTGTACGCGGGCGTCCCGTACGACTACTTCCTGTACGACTCCGCGAAGCTCGGCCAGGTGCGCCACTTCGCGGCGAGCGCGGCGATCCAGGTGATGGTGATGACCGTCGCCGCGATCAACAAGAAGGAAATCAACAACCTCTACAAGGACAGCGAGAAGACCGGCGGCGAGAAGCCGATCGACCTGATCCGCGCGACCCGGCCGATCGTGATCGTCGACGAGCCGCAGAGCGTCGACGGCGGGCTCGAAGGCCGCGGGCGCGAAGCGCTCGCCGCGATGGCGCCGCTCTGCACGCTGCGCTATTCGGCGACCCACGTCGACCGTCACCACATGGTGTACCGGCTCGACGCGGTCGACGCGTACGAGCGCAAGCTCGTCAAGCAGATCGAGATCGCGTCGGCGATCGTCGAGGATGCGCACAACAAGCCGTACGTGCGGCTCGTCGGCGTGTCGAACCGGCGCGGCGCGATCAGCGCGCGCGTCGAGCTCGACGTGGCGACGGCGGCCGGCGTGAAGCGCCAGATCGTGTCGGTCACCGACGGCGACGACCTCGAACGCCTGACCAAACGCGCGCTGTACGCGGGGCTGCGGGTCGGCGAAGTCCATGCGGTGAAGAGCGCTGAATACGTCGAACTGCGCCATCCGGAAGGCGAGGCGTTCCTGTCGCTCGGCGAGGCATTCGGCGACATCGATACGCTCGCGGTGCAGCGCGAAATGATCCGCCGCACGATCCGTGAGCATCTCGACAAGGAACTGCGCCTCGCGGAACGCGGCGTGAAGGTGCTGTCGCTGTTCTTCGTCGATTCGGTCGAACGCTATCGCCGCTACGACGAGAGCGGGATGCCCGTGAAAGGCGACTACGCGCTGATCTTCGAAGAGGAATATGCGCGCGCGGCACGCGTGCCGGCCTATCGTGCGCTGTTCGACGGCGTCGACGTGGCGCTCGAAGTCGAGCGCGCGCACAACGGCTACTTCTCGATCGACCGGAAGGGCGGCTGGACCGACACGAGCGAGAGCAGCGCCGCGGCCCGCGAGAACGCGGAGCGCGCGTACGGCCTGATCATGCGCGAGAAAGAAGCGCTGCTGTCGTTCGATACGCCGCTGAAGTTCATCTTCTCGCACTCGGCGCTGAAGGAAGGCTGGGACAACCCGAACGTGTTCCAGATCTGCACGCTGCGCGACATCCAGACCGAACGCGAGCGCCGCCAGACGCTCGGCCGCGGGCTGCGCCTCGCCGTCGACCAGGACGGCGACCGCGTGCGCGATGCGGGCGTGAACACGCTCACCGTGATCGCGACCGAGCGCTACGAGTCGTTCGCGGAGAACCTGCAGAAGGAAATCGAGGCCGACACGGGCATCCGTTTCGGGATCGTCGAGGAACACCAGTTCGCGGCATTGCCCGTGCAGGAAGGCGACGGGCCCGCGCATGCGCTCGGCATCGAGCTGTCGCGCGTGCTGTGGACCCATCTGCACGAGCAGGGCTACGTCGACGCGCAGGGCAAGGTGCTCGACCGGCTGAAGGATGCGCTGCGCCAGAGCGCGCTCGTGCTGCCGGATGCGTTCGAGATGTTGCGCGGGCCGATCGTCGCGACGCTGCGCAAGCTGTCGGGCCGCTTCGCGGTGCGCAACGCGGACGAGCGCCGTGAGATCGCGTTGCGTCGCGATGCATCGGGCAAGGCCGTCGTGTTCGGCGAGGACTTCCGCGCGCTGTGGGACCGGATTCGCCATCGCACCGTGTACCGCGTCGAGTTCGACAACGCGAAGCTCGTGCGCGACTGCACGGCCGCGTTGCACGACGCGCCGGATATCGCACGTGCGCGGCTGCAGTGGCGCAAGGCCGAGATCGACATCGGCAAGGCCGGCATCGAGGCGATCGAGGTGGCCGGCGCCGGCACGGTGCTGATCGACGAAGGCGAGCTGCCGCTGCCCGACCTGCTCACCGAGCTGCAGGACCGCACGCAGCTCACGCGCCGTTCGCTCGCGACGATCCTGGCCGACAGCGGCCGGCTCGACGATTTCCGCGTGAACCCGCAGCAGTTCATCGCGGTCGCGGCCGACGCGATCAACCGCTGCAAGCGGCTCGCGCTCGTCGCGGGCATCGCGTACCGCAGGCTCGGCGAGCGCCACGTGCATGCGCTCGAATCGTTCGAGAGCGAGGCGCTGACCGGCTATCTGCGCAACCTGCGGCCCGATGCGCGGAAGTCGATCCACGAAGCGGTCGTATGCGAGACGGATGCGGAGCGCGCGTTCGCCGATGCGCTCGAAGCGCACGACGGCGTGAAGCTGTATGCGAAGCTGCCCGCATGGTTCCGCGTGCCGACGCCGCTCGGCAGTTATCACCCGGACTGGGCCGTGCTCGCGGAACAGGACGGCGGCGAGCGGCTGTACTTCGTCGTCGATACGCCGAATGCGGACGGCAACGTGCCGAGCGAGCACGAGCGGGCGAAGCTCGCGTGCGGCGAAGCGCATTTCCGTGCGCTGGTGGACGGCGACGGCGCGGCGCGCTTCGTGCGTGTCAGGCAGGCGGACGCGTTGTTCGAACCTGCGGCGCCGCTGGCAGGCGCCGGGCGCTGAAACGAAGGGCGGCGATGAGCCGCCCTTTTTTTATCGACCGGAGGACCGTGCGCAGGCACCGTTGCGACACCTGCTCCAGGCGTCGAATTTCCGTTTGTTATCCGCGTGAAAGCCAGTCGCATTCTCGCGCGTCCGCAGCGCGGTTACGGCTGGTTGCAAATCGGGTCGGCGCGATGTTTTCGCGCGACAGCCGCGTGGCGCCGCCACCATGAAAAAAGGGCGCCGAAGCGCCCTTCTGCCGCATTCTCGTGCCGCGCTTACAGCGTGCGGCCGAAGGCATTGTGATGCGAATGATGCGTGGACGTCGACGCATGCGTGGTATGGCCATGCGCATGCCCGTGCGTGTGACCGTGGCCCGGCTGCACGCCGGCGCGATCGGCGATCGTATCGGAACGGTCGGCCGCGCGCGACAGGCCCTTGTCGCGGTCGCCCGCATGCATGCTGTTCGAGTTGCCGAATGCCGAACTGCTCATGTGGCCGCCGGACATGCCGCCCGCGTTGCCGCCCGAGCCGCCTGCGCCATGACCGCCGCCGTTGCCGCCGCCATTGCCGCCGGCCGCCGCATACGCGGAAACCGTGCCGAGCGCGAGCAGCGCGGCCGTCAGTACGGACAGATATCGTTGATGTTTCATCTTGTGCTCCCTGGAGCGCGTTCGTGTGATTGCATTCTAAGAACGCGCGGCCTTCGCGCCACTCGACGTTGTAAATGATCGTAACGATGCACGCGGCATGCATTCGTCAGATCAATCCGGACGACGCCGCGATCCGGTCATGCGTGAACGGGGAAACGAAGCAGGCGGGCGCGGCGCCGCAGCGCCGCCCCGGTGACGATCGTGGATCGTGCTTACTGCGCCGGCTGCATGCCCTGCACGGCGGCCTTGTGCTGCGCGGCCTGCTCTTCCGCGTGCTTCTTGGCCATGTGGTGGCCGACGATACAGCCGCCGACCGCGCCGACGACGGCGTGGTGCCCGGCGTAGTGGCCGGCAACACCGCCGACCACCGCGCCCTTCATGCAGCCCGCCGCGTGCGCGCTGCCGATCGTTGCGAGCGCAACGATGGCGGCGGTGACGCACAGCCTGATGTGTCGAATAGGCATCATGTTTTCATTCTCCCCTTGTTGCGATCAGCCGAACCGCTTAATCCCAGCGGCCGCCGCGCCAGCCGCCGCGATCGTGCCACTCATGCTCGCGCCATTCACGGCGGCGCCACTCGTGTTCGCGCCATTCGCGCGCACGCCAGCCGTCATCGCGATAGCCATAGTCGCGATAGCCGACCGGCGCATACATGACCGGCGGAGGCGGTGCCACGTAGACCGGTGCCGGCGCCGCGTAAACACCCGGCACGCCGATGCCGACCGACAGGTCGACGTGGGCCGATGCGACGCCCGAAGCTGCCAGCGCCGCTACACCGAGAACTGCACCGAGAATAAGTTTCTTGTTCATCTCGCGACTCCCTGCACGTGTCGTGCGTCATGTGAATACGGTTCGGAGTCTAGGCACGCGGTGCCGACACAGGTGAAACGGGTATGCGAGACCGGTAACGGACGATTACGGCCCGCCGCAAAGCCTTACGGGACAAGGCGGAGGCAGCACGCCACGCACCGTTGCAACGGCGCATCGAGTCGGTAAAAGGAGGATTTTCGGCACGAAACCGGGCGGTCGGAACACACCGGCGTGCGCGGGGAGCGAACCGCCCGCACCATCTGCGAGCGGTTCGCGAGAGCGGGCGTTACGCGCGGATATCGTCGACGCTGCGCAGCCAGTGCACGCTGAACAGGTTGTCCGCGTCGGTCCACACGGTATCGGGCTCGAATCCCGCGCGGCGCGCGATCGCCTGGAAACCGTCGATCGTGAACTTGTGCGAGTTCTCCGTGTGGATGCGCTCGCCGGCTTCGAAGCGGAACGCGTGGCCGCGCACGTGGACCGTTTGCGCGATGTCGCTGACGAGATGCATCTCGATGCGCTGCCGCTCCCGGTCGTAGAACGCGCAATGCGAGAACGCATCGACATCGAAATTCGCGCCGAGCTCGGTGTTTGCGCGCACCAGCAGGTTCAGGTTGAACTGCGCGGTCACGCCCTGCGCGTCGTTGTACGCGTGATGCAGCGTGCGCTCGTCCTTCACGAGATCGGCGCCGACCAGCAGGCCGCCGCCGCGCAGCAGCCGCGCGGCGTCACGCAGGAACGCGTCGGCCTCTTCCGGCGAGAAGTTGCCGATCGTCGAGCCCGGAAAGAAGCCGATGCGCCGCCGCGGCGTCGCGGTCAGCTCGGCCAGCTGCTCGGCCTTCGTGTAGTCGGCCGCGATCGGCGCGACGTCGAGCCACGGATAGGCCGAACGCAGCCGCGCGGCCGCGCCGTGCAGGTAGTCGGCGGAGATGTCGACCGGCACGTAGCGCGCCGGCGCGTTCGCGTAGTTGCCCGCGAACGCGTCGAGCAGTACGCGGATCTTCTCGAGCGAGCCCGCGCCGAATTCGACGATGTCCGCATGCGGGCCGACGCGCCGCACGATCTCGGCCGCGCGATCGCGCAGGATCCCGAGCTCGGTGCGCGTCGGATAGTACTCGGGCAGTTCGCAGATGCGGTCGAACAGCTCGGAGCCGGCCGCATCGTAGAAGTATTTCGGCGAAATGCTGCGCGGCGTGCGCGACAGTCCGTCGATCAGGTCGCGCTCGAACGCGCTCGGCCGCGAATCGCGGGCGGGTTGCTGGCCACCGCTCGTGGCCGTGAGGTCAGACGTCTCGCGCAAGTCGCACCCCCGTGAATTGCCAGCGCGCGGCCGGCGGAAAGAAATTGCGGTACGTCGGCCGTTCGTGCCCAGGCGGCGTCGCGATGCTGCTGCCGCGCAGGACCTGCTGGCCGACCATGAACTTGCCGTTGTATTCGGCCGCGACACCCGCGAGCGGCCGAAAGCCCGGATACGGCTCGTAGGACGAGCGCGTCCACTGCCATACGTGACCGAGCATCTGCCGGATGCCGTCCGCCGCGAACGCCGCTTCCCATTCGAACTCGGTCGGCAACCGCGCGCCGGCCCATTCCGCATACGCGGCCGCTTCGTAGAAGCTCACGTGGCACACCGGCGCGTCGGGCGCGAGCGGTTCGACGCCGTGCAGGCCGAACGTGCGCCGCACGCGCGTGGCTGCCGCATCGTCGTCGTCCGGCATCCAGTACGCGGGCCCTTGCCACCCTTCCCGCTGCACCGTCGCCCAGCCGTCGGACAGCCAGAATTCGGGGCGCGTGTAGCCGCCGTCGGCGACGAACGCCGCGAATTCCGCATTCGTCACGAGGCGGTTCGCGATTTCGTATGGCCGCACAAGCGCGGTGTGGCGCGGGCGTTCGTTGTCGAACGAGAACGCGTCGCCGTCGTGGCCGATCTCGACGAGCCCGCCCGGCTGATGCAGCCAGCGCGGCGCACCGGCATCACCCACGGCCATCGCCTGGTTGCCGTCCGTCCCGTTGCGCGGCCGGAACGCCGGCTTCAGCGGGTTGCACGAGAACGCATGCAGCATGTCCGTGACGATCAGCTCCTGGTGCTGCTGCTCGTGATGCAGGCCGAGCACGACCTCGGGCGCGATCGCCTCGAGCAGCGCCGGATCGGCGCCGGCCAGCGCACGCAGCATCGCGTCGTCGACGTGCTGCCGGTACGCGTGCACGTCGTCGAGCGACGGACGCGTGAGCAGCCCGCGCTGCGGCCGCGGATGGCGCGGGCCGAGTGCTTCGTAATAGGAATTGAACAGGAACTGGAATGCGTCGTTGAACGGCGCGTAGCCGGGCACGCGTCGCATCAGCACGACAGTTTCGAAGAACCAGGTCGTATGCGCGAGATGCCATTTCGTCGGACTTGCATCCGGCATCGACTGCACGGCCTGGTCTTCGGCGGACAGCGTCGCGGTCAATGCGACGCTATGGGCGCGCACGTCCTGGAAACGGCGCTGAAGCTGTGATGCAAGGAGGCTCATCGGTTAACCGTCCACGTCGCGATTCGCTGCGTTGCGTTGCCGGAAAAAGGAAAGCCTTGCGCGTGATGCGCGCGGCTGACGTGCGACCTGCTGCTGCGTCGTCGGGCAGCCGGCGCGCGCGCCGGGCCGCGGATGCGGCGTCACTTCATCTGCCCGTGCAGAACAGTATGGGCCAGAAATGTGAATGCTGCGAATCGGGATGTCGATGCAGCGCGTTCGAAAGAAAAATGAAAGTGTCGACCGTGCGCGTGTCGCATGCGTGACAAGCCGGCGATGCCTGTCGGGGCGTGCAGATGAAGGTGTTCGCAACGCGCTTGCCGGCGCGCGCGGCTACTGACGGCCCATGACATCCATGCGGCGATCGTGAGTGACGGCTCCGCGACGCGCAGTTTGTCTGACGAACGCGACCGTGCGCCGTCATCGGTGCGGCAACCGCCCCACCCTTCACCGGCGATCCGCATCCACGCGCACTTCGAAAAAATTTTTTGCGCCGATGTCACACACGCGGGGGGCTCGCTCGTCATATCACCGGAACCCACACGAAAGGAGAAGGAACCATGACTGCGAAACTCAATCCGTTTGCCGCCGCTCCCGCACTGATGAAGAACTGGATGACCGTGTCGGTCGCCGCCGCGAAGAGCCTCGAGCCGACGCTGATCGAGCTGGTCAAGATCCGCGCATCGCAGATCAACGCGTGCGCGAACTGCATTAACATGCACACGGCCGAAGCCCGTGAGCAAGGCGAGACCGAGCAGCGCATCTATCTGCTGTCCGCGTGGCGCGAAGCGCCCTGCTACACCGACCGCGAACGCGCGGCGCTCGGCTGGACCGAGGCGCTGACGCGGCTGTCCGAGGGCCACGCGGCGCACGAAGCGGCCTATGCGGCGCTGAACGACCACTTCAGCCAGGAGGAACAGGTGAAACTCACGCTGATGATCAACGTGATCAACGGCTGGAACCGGCTTGCCGTCGGCTTCGGGCTGTGGATCGATCCGGCCGACGCGAAGGCCGCCACCGCGCAGATGGTGGCCTGATGACGAACCTCGATCCGGCCAAGGGCAGCCCCGAAGAACGGGCCGACGCGGCGGCGAGCTTCGATCCGCTGCGTCGCACGCTGATCCGCGTCGCGTACCGGATGCTCGGTTCGGTCGCGGATGCCGAGGACATGGTGCAGGAAGCGTTCATCCGCTGGATGGACGTCGACCGCACCGAGGTGCGCGTACCGGAGGCGTTCCTGCGCCGCATGGTGATGCGCATGTGCCTCGACCAGCTGAAGTCCGCGCGGCACCAGCGCGAGACCTATATCGGTCCGTGGCTGCCCGAGCCGGTCGTCGAGGAAGATGAACAGGAGGATGTCACGCTGCCGCTGATGCTCGCGCTCGAACGGCTCTCGCCGCTCGAACGCGCGGCATTCCTGCTGCACGACGTGTTCGGCCTCGAATTCGACGAAGTCGCCACGACGATCCAGCGCGACCCGGCCGCGTGCCGGCAGCTCGCCGCGCGGGCCCGCACGCATGTGCGCGAGGCGCGGCCGCGTTTTCATGTCGAGAAGCAGCGCGGGATCGAGTTGGCCGAAGCATTCTTCGCGGCGTCACGCAGCGGCGACATGCGCGCGCTCGGCGCGATGCTCGCCGAGGACGTGAGCCTGCATTCGGACGGCGGCGGCAAGCGCACGGCCGCCGGCAAGCCGGTGTTCGGCTTCGAGCGCGTGATGAAGGTGCACGAATACCTGGCCGAGCTGTTCGCCACGCACGCGTCGAAACTCGTACGGGCCGGGTTCATCAACGGGCTGCCGGGTTTCGTCACGCTGGAATCCGACGGCGAGCTGCAGACCACGGCGCTCGAGATCGAGGACGGGAAGATCGTCGCGATCTATGTCGTGCGGAATCCTGACAAGTTGAAGCATCTGCATTGAGGGCGGCGGAATCGTGCGCCGCGTGCCGTGCGGATGCATGGCGACGGCGCCCTCCGCCCGCTTCTTTCCGCCCTGCTTTCCCGGTCGCCGGTTACCGCAATCAATACGTCCCGACCACGAGGTTGCGGACCATGATCATCAGGAAACCGAGCAGCGGCGTTGCGACGGCGAACCCGGTTGCCGCGAGCCAGTTCGTGCCGCCTTGCGCCTCCAGCAGCGCGAGAAACGATTCGCCGGACGTCGCGTTCGGGCGCAGCTTGTCGATCTTGCGTTCGACGTGTGTCTTGTAGATGCCGTTCCCGTACCAGCCGAGCGAGACCGCGATCGCGATCGTGACCGGGTCGAGCGTGCTCGATTCGAAGTATTTCGGGAAGTACAGCAGTTCGACCAGCGTGATGCCGAGCGTGACACCCAGCACGGCGGCCGCTTGCCAGTACATGCATCGATATGCCATCCAGACCGGGCCCAGGAAGCACGCTGCCCAGTTCCAGGACTGCCGGCTCTTGCGCGATTCGGCGATCGTCCATTTCCGCTCGTACCAGGTGGCTTTCTTGCCGACGTACGCGGCGATTTCGTCGTTGCTCGCGGACGGCGTGGTGGTCGTGACCTCGGACATGGTCGTTTGCTCTCAGTCGCGCGGATCGCGCGTCGTTGTTCTGATGCGGTTTGGGTGCGCTGGAGATCAGGAGGCTTGCCGCGCAGCGCGCTTCGATGCGCACACGATTCTACTCGGTGTGAATTGCGGGTCGATAGGCGGGTAAGGATGCGATGCCGTGGATCGCGCAACACATCGGGGCAACATGCGCTGTTTCGGCCGGAAAAAGAAAAACGCCACGCGAGGTTGCCGCGTGGCGTTTGTATGTTTGGCGAGCCGCATTGCCTGTAGGCAATGTGTGCTGCCGGACCCCTTCATTTTGTTCGTTGGTAGGCTCGATTGGATTCGAACCAACGACCCCCACCATGTCAAGGTGGTGCTCTAACCAACTGAGCTACGAGCCTAAGAAGCCGCGAATTATAGAGAGGGTTTTTGAGGAGCACAAGCCCCTTCGTGAAAATTTTTTGAATCGGGGGTGCGTGTGCGGGTGGGTGGTCTTGTTGGTTGCTGCGCGTGCGTGATGCCTCGTGTCACAGCGAAACGTGTCGGTGCCGCGAAGTTATCCACATTCCCCTCTGGATAACCGTCTTGCAAGCCTCTGGATTCACAGTGGAGCGATTGAGGATATGTCGTCGCGGCTGTGAATCGACGAAAAGTTGTTCTGTGCTCCGCGGAGCTGTTCACGTGAGGTGCCCATGGTTATGCATCCTGCTTCGTGTTGATAATTCAGTGCGTTAGGGAGGTTATCCACTGTGAGGCACAGGGCTTGTTAACTATCACTACGTATGTATACGAACCCTGTTAACACCTTTGGATAAGCACAGTCCGTCGACTGTGATTCGCGCGGGATATGCACTGCGTGCTGTGAACGGATGGACCAAGCCGCAGCCCGTGAGGCATGTGGGCAAGGTGCGAACCTCCGTGTCTGTAGAATCGCCGGCATTCAGGATGTGAAGGCCTCGCGACATGGCACTGGCGATTCGGGTTGACTGGCAAAGCGGTGCGGTTCATGCGGACCGTACTCGCATCGAGGTCGGAAGCGACGGGCAGTTGGGTGAGGACATTCGTCGCTTGTGTTCGTCGGCGCAGCCAGCGGCGAACGGTGCGGTGCGTTATCGCGTGTTGCAGAAGATCACCTTCGGCGGCCACACAGGCGAATGCGTGATCGACGTGAATGAAGGGCAACTCGCGAGCGTGACGATCCTGTTCGATACGATCCGCTTTTTCGACAAAGGCATCACCGAGTCGAAGATCGTGCGGTCGATTGCGAAGTCAGCGGGCTTGACGGTGGTGAGCGAGCATCCTGCGGTAGCACAGCTCGAACCGTGTGCGTGGGGAGTTGCCGAGTTTCGCTACGATCCGAGGCAAGGGGATTTGAGTTTCGAGGTGCAGTTCCGTAACGACTGAATCACGCGAGGCAAAGCGATGACGTACAAGGTCCTGACGGTGTCACGCGGTGCGATCGTGCTGTCCGATGGCGAGCGTGCCGTCCGGGTGCTGGGCGAAGCGCTGCTGCCTACCGTGGACAACGGCCCTGCATTCGTCGTCTACGTCGATTCAATGAAGTACGTGGAGCCGAGACACGACGAGGCGATCGATGTCGTCACGCGACAGGCCGTGATTTCGGCGATTACTGCGCATTTCTCGTCGCGACGGACGACGGTCGACTTTGAATCCTGAGTTAGCGACGATGAAAACCGACGCGATGAAACCGAAGAAAGAGCAGGGTGACGCGAGCGGCGCTCGCAACTGGGGCAAGTAATGGGACTGATCGTTTGCCATCGGCACGGACGTGCTTCCACGGCGACGACGTCGACGGGCGTTACCGCACGCATCAAACTGAGGGGGCAGTGTGTGCCCGGCGAACTCGTGAAGGTTTCGCTCGACCGGCCGAGATACAGCCGGGAGATGTGGATGTTGCGCGCCGAGTTCGACGAGCACGAGGTCGATGCGACCTTTGTCGATCAGGTCGCGCACGTGAAGGCATTTCCGAAGATCGCGGCGCTGGAGCGCTTGCGCGCGTATGAGTGTTTGGCGTGCCTGGACGAACTGCTCGTGCGCTCCGGCGAAACGCCTTATCAACCGACGACGAAAGAGCAGGCGTTCGACACGTCCGTTGTCGCGGCGAATGCAAAGTGGCCTCGCAATCACGCGCGATGCGAGCTTCACGGGCTGATCTGGCCGACGCGCACGTCGCCGGATATCGAGGCCGCGATCCTGACGATCGACGTGATTCGCGATTGCCATGTCGTGCAGGTGACCGATGGCACGATGAAGCACGAACCGAAGCACTGGTTTGACGAAGCGTTTTTGCGCAAGGTGCTCGGGCCGGATATCGACATCGTCGAATCGGCATTCCGGATCGACGATCGGGCCACGTTCGTGAAGCTGTGGGATGCCGGTGAGTACGTGTGTCCGGTGTGCCTGCGGGAGGTATTGAAGCGAAGTGGCTTGAGCAACGATGGCACGCCGGCGTGAACGCAGCGGAGCGATCATGACGTTTATGGAACCGGCGCCGTTGCGCGGGGATTGGTGATGACGATCAAGCTGTACGACCTGACGGATGACGCGACGCGGCGCAGGATTTTCTGGCTGCTTCAACGCCTGACCAGCTTTTCGCTTTGGAAGCGCAAACGCGATGCGTTTGCGATCTTTGCAAGCGAATACGAGAACGCGGTGAAGACGTGGCCTGAAGACGATCCGGAGCCATTGCACGCCGGCCACTTGCCGATCATCTGCGAAATTCTCGCCGCTTACGATCAAGGATTGTCCGAGCTGGCCCGCGGGTATCGGTTTGTCTGGCAGCGCGGCGAGCCGCTGGAATACGCAGTCGACAGGTATAACTATTTGAACGCGTATTTCTTCCCCCATTACAACTACTGGGAGCGTGGTGCGCAGTTTGCCCCCTATCCGCCGAAGGTCAACGCGCTGGCCCAACTGCTGCACGCATCGCAATACCAGATGGAGCATGCACCGCTCGAGCCGTCGAGTTTGAACAACGATCTGGCGCAACTGCGCTCGGAGGGGCTGCTGCTGTCCCCGAATGCATACAGGAACACCTTCTACACGCTTCCGTATCCGGTGTTTCCGGAGGACTTGCCCGAGGTTCCGGAACCAGTCGGCCCGGTGATCAAGTCAGGCGAGAAGGTGCCTTGTGACGGCATCTGGGAACCCGTTGTTGTCGATCAATTGAAGTTGCTTGGCATCGTGCCGGTCGGCAATCGCAGTCTGCGCGGCAATGGCTGCTTCAATTATTTCATTCGGGACATCCGCGCGCCGAACCTAAGGAACGACGAGACGAGAACGCCCGTCAAGACGCACTGGCGACTGTTGTGGGAGGACAAGCGATATGCGGACGGCATCATTCCCGATGAATCGCAGTATTTCCTTGAGCCGCCGTCGCCGTTGCAGCCGAACCGTGACACTGTCACGCAGGTCCGCACCGGCGATATCTGCCCGGTCTCCGGCGAACGGCAAACGGACGAATACGGCGGCAAGACGCTGCGCGTCGAAGCTGGGGTGGTGATGCCGGACATGCTGGTCAGGGACAACCTGGGCGAGCTCACGGTGCGCTGGGTGACGTGGCGCATGGCGTTAACGAATGCTCATATCGCGGCAATGCCGATGACGTGCTCGTGATGCGACGGTGCTTTGCCTCCGTTTGGGGATAACCGGCGCACGAAACGATTCGGAACGCTGTGCGGCCGGTTGGTGAGCGTGGGTTAGGATCGCATGCTGGGCGCGGATTCCGGCTAATTCGGATGACGGTCGATCGCGTTGTTTTCCAGCGCATAGTCGAGCGCTGAAAGGCCATCGCCGTTCTTGCCGCTGTCGGCAGGAGGCATGTGGACAACCCGCACGCCAGTCCAGTCGAATCTCTGTGCATTGGATGGGTGAGCGTCTTGTTTTCGACAAGAAGGATCACCCCGAATGCCTTGTTTGGCGGGCTTTTTGCCGGAATCGATCGGATGACTCGCAGAATTCGCGGGCGACGCCCCGAGGTTGGATGCGTTGTGGATATCCAGGAGCCAAAGAACTCCAAACCCTGTGCGTTCAACCAGTGAGAGCAATCGAACCCGGCGCAGGCATTCGTTTTACCGCAAGGGGTGTGGATATCGCAGCCCCAAAACAACCCGAAACACTGTGCAGACCAAAGGTGAGCGAGTCGACCGATGACGGCAAGCGGCACCGCCATGACCGGTGTGGATATCCCGTTCCGCGCCGACTCAAAACCCTGTGATTTCAAAGGTGAGGGCACCGAACAACGTTCCGATGTGGACAACCGCTCAGCAAAGTCACTCGAAACGCTGTGCATTCAAGCGGTGAGCGTAAGCACGCTCAAGCCAGCCAAGCCGCACCGCGCAGGGCGCTGGCGCCTTGCCAACGCCCCCACCGCGGCGCGCATCGTACCACTCAAGTCTGCTGATCGAGCGCCTGCACGACCGCCTTCTCCCCAAGACTCCCGGCCGGCCCGACCACCGCATAGTTGAGCCCGTTCACCGACCCATACCGTGCCAGCAACGCACCATCCACGCGTTGCCCGGCCGGCAGCAGCCGATGTTTCGATTCCGCCGGCCGGAGATAGAAGCTCAGCGTCCGCCCGGCCTCGTCCTCATAAAGCACCATCGCAGCAGTAGCGCCGCTGTCCGTCGTGAACAACCGCCCACCGACCGGCCGGAACCCCGCCGCGCTCAAATCTGGCAGCCTCGCCGACGCCCCCACGCGTTTGGTGAGCCACCCCTGCAAATCGCCCGCACCCGTCGGCCGGTAATCCACCTTCGCCGTCTGATCGACCACCATCATCCGGTAGGCCTCGACCGCATCGCTCATCGGCGCGATAGCCGGCGCCGCATTCCACCCACGCGCCTGCCACCCACCAAACGTCCCCAGCCCGACGCAGAACACGAACGAAGCCGCGATCGCGAACCGCATCCGCGAGCGTTCCGCCTGCCGGCCGCGAATCGCCGCTGGATCGAGCGCAGGGTTATCGGCCGGCATCCGCACGCTTTCGAGCGCGGCCCGCAACCGCTGCGCATCCTGCTGCCATTGCTTCACCTGTTCCGCGCGCTCCGGATGCAGCGCGAGATAGCGCTCGACCGCGGCGCGCGCCTCGTCGTCGAGCTGGCCGTCGACGTAGGCCTGAAGGTCGTGTTCGTTAGGTGGAATGTTCATCATGATGTGCTCCGAGAAACCCCGCCGTTTCCCGCAAGGGGACTTCCTTCGGGGCGCATGGCGGGTAGCGCAGGGCGCGTTTGACAGGCAGCTTCGTCCACCGGCTAGGATGGCCGGCATGATCCTTGTCTATCGCTACCGGGTAAAGTCGCTCAACGGGCTGCTTAACAAGCAGAGCCGCGCGGTGAACTACGTCTGGAACTTCTGCAACGACACGCAGAAGCATGCCCTCAAGTGGAACAAGAAGTGGCCGACAGGGTTCGACTTGAACGTATTGACGACGGGTTCTAGCAAAGAGCTTTGCATCCATTCCGGCACGATCAACGCAACGTGCGAACAATACGCGAAGTCGCGCAGCCAACACCGGCGCCCTTACCTGCGCTATCGCGGCAGGAAATCGCTTGGCTGGGTACCTCTGAAGGGCCGCGATCTGAAGCGCGAGGGCGATGCGTTTCGTTTCGCTGGCAGCACTTTCCGCGTATTCAGCAGCCGCCCGCTGCCCGATGGCAAGATCAAGGACGGAACGAATTTTGCGCAGGACGCACGCGGCAACTGGTTCCTGAACATCGTGATCGAAGTGCCGGATGTACAGGTCCGACCGATCCGTTCCGGTGTTGGCATCGATCTCGGCCTGAAAGACTTCGCCACACTTTCGACGGGCGAGAAGCTGCCGAACGACAGGTTCGGCCAACGAGCAGCAGAGAAGCTGGCAAAAGCGCAACGCGCGCGAAAGCACAAGCGGTATATCGCGAAGCTGCACGCCAAGGTTGCGAATGCCCGCGCCGATTTTCAGCACAAGCTCGCGCTCGATCTGGTGCGGCGCTTCGACTACATCGCGATCGGCAACGTTTCGGCTGCCAAGCTCGCCAGAACCAGGATGGTGAGAAGCGTCTACGACGCATCCTGGTCGTCCTTCCGAGACAAACTCCGCTACAAGGCGATCGCGCACGGAGCCACGTTCGAGGAAGTCGACGAAAGCGGTTCCACCCAGTCCTGTTCGGCGTGTGGGTCGAAAGACAGCACGACGCGGCCGAAAGGTATCGCGGGACTGCGAATAAGAGAGTGGGCCTGCAGTGAGTGCGGTGTCTTGCATGATCGAGATATCAACGCTGCGCTGAACATTCTCCGATGCGGACGTGCATCGCCAGGTGTGGGAATCCTCCGACTTTTGGCGGAGGAGGGCGTCAATTCTTCATCAATCGCAAAGAAGGAGCGGGGAGCTCGCCATCGCTGAGCTGGCGCAGCGCCTGGCGCGCGCGGGAGAGCCGCGACATCACGGTGCCGATCGGCACCTCGAGCAGGTCGGCGACTTCTTGATAGGTGAAGCCCTCGACCGCGACGAGCAGCAGCAGGCTGCGCTGCTCGTCCGAGAGCCGGCCGAACGCTTCGAGCGTCGCGCGCGCCGTGAATTCGCGTTCGGCGGACGGCCAGTGCGCTTCGTCGTCGTCACGAATGCGGCCGAGCAGCCAGCTGTAGCGCTTCGCGCTGCGTTTCCCGTCGAGGAACTGCCGGTACAGGATCGTGAAGAGCCAGCTGCGCAGCGACGCGTCGTCACGGCGGCTCGTCCAGCGCGATAGCGCGCGCTCGAGCGTCGACTGGACGAGATCGTCGGCCGCGTGGACGTCGCGCGCCAGCCAGAGCGCGAAGCGTCGCAGCCTGGGGAGGAGTTCGCGCAACGCGTCGTCGTCGAGGGCGGTGGAGGGCATGGCCGGGCCGGTTGCCGAAAGGGTCGAGATGCCGCGTAGGACGCCGGTCGGCACCGATTATTCCATCAAGCATAGGAAAAAAATTTTCGTGGAATAAAGCGGCGCGGGTGGCGTCCTACGCGGGTTCGACAATGATCTGACGATCGGGAGCGCATTCATGAAGCAACCTTCTTCTTCTTCGCCGCAGCGCGAGCCCGGGCGCGGGTGGTGGCGCTGGGCCGCGATCGGCGGCGCGGTGGCCGGCGTGGCCGTCGCGTTCGGGTATGCCGGCGGGTGGCTCGCGCCGGCGCGTCTGACCCCGCAGCGGCTCGTCGACGCGCTGCAGACCAACAGCGGCATCCATCCCGGGTACCGGCGCAATCACGCGAAGGGCGTGTGCGTGACCGGTTACTTCGAAGGCAACGGTGCCGCGAGCGCGTATTCGGTCGCGCCGTTCTTCAAGGCGGTGCGCACGCCGGTGGTCGGGCGGTTCGCGCTGCCGGGCGGGAATCCGTATGCGCCCGACAGCAGCGTGCCGATCCGCAGCCTCGCGCTGAAACTCACCGCGCCGGATGGCGAGCAATGGCGGACCGGCATGAACGCGATGCCCGTGTTTCCGGTGGCGACGCCGCAGGCGTTTTATCAGCAGACGCTGGCGACCCGGCCCGATCCGAAGACGGGCAAGCCCGATCCGGCGAAGGTGAAGGCGTTTTTCGGCGCGCATCCGGAGACGGCCGCGTTCCTGCAGTGGGTGAAGGGTGCGAAGCCGAGCGCGAGTTACGTCACCGAGAGTTATTACGGGTTGAACGCGTTCTACTTCGTCGACGCAGCGGGCAAGCGGCAGGCGGTGCGGTGGCGCGTCGTGCCGGAGCAGACGGCCGGCGCAGGGGACGTTGCGACGGCCGCGGATCCGAACGTGTTGCAGCAGGACGTGACGCAGCGCATCGCGGCCGGTGCGCAGAAGTGGAAGCTGCTGGTCACCTTGGCGGAGCCCGGCGATCCGGTGGACGACGCGACGAAGGTCTGGCCCGCGCAGCGGACGACGATCGATGCGGGGACGCTCGTGCTCGACCGGGTGGAGGCGCAGGACAGCGGACCGTGTCGAGACGTGAATTACGACCCGACGGTGCTGCCGCAGGGGATTCAGGTGTCGGGGGATCCGTTGCTGGCGGCGCGGTCGGCCGCTTATGCGGATTCGTATCTGCGCAGGACGAGTGAAGAGGCCGGGGTGGCGGGCGTGGCCAAGTTGAGTTCGGAGGGGCGGTGATGAAGACTTCTACGACGTTTGGTTTGCCGGCGCGGGTGCTGCATTGGGTGATGGCCGCGATGATCGTCGCGATGCTGTTTATCGGGGTGGGGATGGTGTCGTCCGTCTCCGAGCGACATGCGTTTCTGGTGGCGATTCATAAGCCACTGGGTGTGGCCGTGCTGGTGCTGGTGTGTGTGCGGATCGTGGTGCGGATGGTGTCGAAGCCGCCGGCGTTGCCTGAGGATCTGCCGTGGTGGCAGAAGGTTGCCGCGCATGGGTCGCATCTCGTGCTGTATGCGTTGATGGTCGCGATGCCGCTGATCGGGTGGGCGATGCTTTCGGCCGGCGGGTATCCGGTGACGCTGGGCGGTGGCGTGCAGCTGCCGGCGCTTGTTTCGGCCGACCCGGTGACGTTCGCCTGGCTCAGGGTCGCGCATCGGGTGCTGGCTTACCTGTTCTTCGCGACGTTCCTCGCGCACTTCGCGGCCGCCCTGTATCACGGGTTGATCCGGCGTGACGGCGTGGTGAGGGCGATGGTGGGGCGGTGAGCGACGGAGGGTTGGTTTCGATACGGCGGGGCTGTTCACGGGCGACCGAGGCCACTCCTGTCGTGTCGCTTATATATGACCGCGAGGGAGGCTCGGCGGCCCGCGGAACTGCACGTCAAAAAAATTTCACAAAGGGGGTTGCGGAGATCGGGGCAGATGCTTAGAATCTCGCCTCTTTCGCGCTAACGGAAACACGGCGCGGGGGGAAGAAGGGAAGCGGTGCTGTTGAGGTCGGTTATAGCGACCCTGGCGCACACGAAATTAAACCGCAGTCGTCGAAACGAAGTAGTTAAAAAAGTTATTGACGAGTTTTAAAAAACGGTTAATAATCTCGCTTCTCTGCTGCTGAAAACGCAGCGCTGCTGAGAAACACCAAGTTCCTCGCAGAATGCTCTTTAAAAATTAACAGCCGATAAGTGTGGGCGCTTGATGGAAGCGAGCTGATCCTCGGATCAGATAGCAAAAGTATCAAGAGTCTCACACTAAAGTAAGTCAGGTTTATGAAGCAATTCATATTCCTGTCAGCTTTGAGTGAGCGACCGGTTCTTAACCGAACCGAAAACAGTAACAGGTTTAAACTGAAGAGTTTGATCCTGGCTCAGATTGAACGCTGGCGGCATGCCTTACACATGCAAGTCGAACGGCAGCACGGGTGCTTGCACCTGGTGGCGAGTGGCGAACGGGTGAGTAATACATCGGAACATGTCCTGTAGTGGGGGATAGCCCGGCGAAAGCCGGATTAATACCGCATACGATCTACGGATGAAAGCGGGGGACCTTCGGGCCTCGCGCTATAGGGTTGGCCGATGGCTGATTAGCTAGTTGGTGGGGTAAAGGCCTACCAAGGCGACGATCAGTAGCTGGTCTGAGAGGACGACCAGCCACACTGGGACTGAGACACGGCCCAGACTCCTACGGGAGGCAGCAGTGGGGAATTTTGGACAATGGGCGAAAGCCTGATCCAGCAATGCCGCGTGTGTGAAGAAGGCCTTCGGGTTGTAAAGCACTTTTGTCCGGAAAGAAATCCTTGGCTCTAATACAGTCGGGGGATGACGGTACCGGAAGAATAAGCACCGGCTAACTACGTGCCAGCAGCCGCGGTAATACGTAGGGTGCGAGCGTTAATCGGAATTACTGGGCGTAAAGCGTGCGCAGGCGGTTTGCTAAGACCGATGTGAAATCCCCGGGCTCAACCTGGGAACTGCATTGGTGACTGGCAGGCTAGAGTATGGCAGAGGGGGGTAGAATTCCACGTGTAGCAGTGAAATGCGTAGAGATGTGGAGGAATACCGATGGCGAAGGCAGCCCCCTGGGCCAATACTGACGCTCATGCACGAAAGCGTGGGGAGCAAACAGGATTAGATACCCTGGTAGTCCACGCCCTAAACGATGTCAACTAGTTGTTGGGGATTCATTTCCTTAGTAACGTAGCTAACGCGTGAAGTTGACCGCCTGGGGAGTACGGTCGCAAGATTAAAACTCAAAGGAATTGACGGGGACCCGCACAAGCGGTGGATGATGTGGATTAATTCGATGCAACGCGAAAAACCTTACCTACCCTTGACATGGTCGGAATCCCGCTGAGAGGTGGGAGTGCTCGAAAGAGAACCGATACACAGGTGCTGCATGGCTGTCGTCAGCTCGTGTCGTGAGATGTTGGGTTAAGTCCCGCAACGAGCGCAACCCTTGTCCTTAGTTGCTACGCAAGAGCACTCTAAGGAGACTGCCGGTGACAAACCGGAGGAAGGTGGGGATGACGTCAAGTCCTCATGGCCCTTATGGGTAGGGCTTCACACGTCATACAATGGTCGGAACAGAGGGTTGCCAACCCGCGAGGGGGAGCTAATCCCAGAAAACCGATCGTAGTCCGGATTGCACTCTGCAACTCGAGTGCATGAAGCTGGAATCGCTAGTAATCGCGGATCAGCATGCCGCGGTGAATACGTTCCCGGGTCTTGTACACACCGCCCGTCACACCATGGGAGTGGGTTTTACCAGAAGTGGCTAGTCTAACCGCAAGGAGGACGGTCACCACGGTAGGATTCATGACTGGGGTGAAGTCGTAACAAGGTAGCCGTATCGGAAGGTGCGGCTGGATCACCTCCTTTCCAGAGCTATCTCGCAAAGTTGAGCGCTCACGCTTATCGGCTGTTGATTAAGACAGGCTAGCTGTCTGCGGTTAAATCGGTTATAATGCCGGCCGCTTTCAATAATCTTCAATGATAAATATTCGAATCAAGTTCGATTCGAGTCTTTTTCATTGGCGATTGAGCCAGTCAGAGCGGTACGAAAGTATCGGCTGTCGTTCTTTAACAATCTGGAAGAAGTAAGTAATTTGGATAGCGGAAGCGTCTTGAGATGGACGTGGAAACTATCCGGGTTGTGATTGTATCGATGTATCTCAAGATGATTCGGGTCTACTCCCTTCGGGAGTGGGGCCAGCGTAAGCGCTAAAGCGCTAACGCCGGACCGACATCAATTGGAATACGGCACAACGCGAAAACTCAACCTGTAACGACTGTCGGAGAGACAGACTCGTTATAGGGTCAAGCGAACAAGTGCATGTGGTGGATGCCTTGGCGATCACAGGCGATGAAGGACGCGGTAGCCTGCGAAAAGCTACGGGGAGCTGGCAAACAAGCTTTGATCCGTAGATGTCCGAATGGGGAAACCCACTCCTTTTGGAGTATCCATGGCTGAATACATAGGCCATGTGAAGCGAACGCGGTGAACTGAAACATCTAAGTAACCGCAGGAAAAGAAATCAACCGAGATTCCCAAAGTAGTGGCGAGCGAAATGGGATGAGCCTTGTACTCTTTATTTGTATTGTTAGCCGAACGCTCTGGAAAGTGCGGCCATAGCAGGTGATAGCCCTGTAGGCGAAAACAGTATGAAAGAACTAGGTGTACGACAAGTAGGGCGGGACACGTGAAATCCTGTCTGAAGATGGGGGGACCATCCTCCAAGGCTAAATACTCGTGATCGACCGATAGTGAACCAGTACCGTGAGGGAAAGGCGAAAAGAACCCCGGGAGGGGAGTGAAATAGATCCTGAAACCGCATGCATACAAACAGTCGGAGCCTCGTAAGGGGTGACGGCGTACCTTTTGTATAATGGGTCAGCGACTTACGTTCAGTAGCAAGCTTAACCGTATAGGGCAGGCGTAGCGAAAGCGAGTCCGAATAGGGCGTTCAGTTGCTGGGCGTAGACCCGAAACCAAGTGATCTATCCATGGCCAGGATGAAGGTGCGGTAACACGTACTGGAGGTCCGAACCCACTAACGTTGAAAAGTTAGGGGATGAGCTGTGGATAGGGGTGAAAGGCTAAACAAACTTGGAAATAGCTGGTTCTCTCCGAAAACTATTTAGGTAGTGCCTCGTGTCTCACCTTCGGGGGTAGAGCACTGTCATGGTTGGGGGGTCTATTGCAGATTACCCCGCCATAGCAAACTCCGAATACCGAAGAGTGCAATCACGGGAGACAGACATCGGGTGCTAACGTCCGGTGTCAAGAGGGAAACAACCCAGACCGCCAGCTAAGGTCCCCAAATATAGCTAAGTGGGAAACGAAGTGGGAAGGCTAAAACAGTCAGGAGGTTGGCTTAGAAGCAGCCACCCTTTAAAGAAAGCGTAATAGCTCACTGATCGAGTCGTCCTGCGCGGAAGATGTAACGGGGCTAAGCTATATACCGAAGCTGCGGATGCGTGCTTTGCACGCATGGTAGGAGAGCGTTCCGTAAGCCTGCGAAGGTGCGTTGAAAAGCGTGCTGGAGGTATCGGAAGTGCGAATGCTGACATGAGTAGCGATAAAGGGGGTGAAAGGCCCCCTCGCCGTAAGCCCAAGGTTTCCTACGCAACGTTCATCGGCGTAGGGTGAGTCGGCCCCTAAGGCGAGGCAGAAATGCGTAGCTGATGGGAAGCAGGTCAATATTCCTGCACCATTGTTAGATGCGATGGGGGGACGGATCGCGGAAGGTTGTCCGGGTGTTGGAAGTCCCGGTCGCTGCATTGGAGAAGGCGCTTAGGCAAATCCGGGCGCAGGATTCAAGGGTGTGGCGCGAGCTCCTTAGGGAGCGAAGCAATTGGAAGTGGTTCCAAGAAAAGCCTCTAAGCTTCAGTCTAATGATGACCGTACCGCAAACCGACACAGGTGGGCGAGATGAGTATTCTAAGGCGCTTGAGAGAACTCGGGAGAAGGAACTCGGCAAATTGGTACCGTAACTTCGGGATAAGGTACGCCCTTGTAGCTTGATGCCCCTGCGGGCAAAGGGTGAAGGGGTTGCAATAAACTGGTGGCTGCGACTGTTTAATAAAAACACAGCACTCTGCAAACACGAAAGTGGACGTATAGGGTGTGACGCCTGCCCGGTGCCGGAAGATTAAATGATGGGGTGCAAGCTCTTGATTGAAGTCCCGGTAAACGGCGGCCGTAACTATAACGGTCCTAAGGTAGCGAAATTCCTTGTCGGGTAAGTTCCGACCTGCACGAATGGCGTAACGATGGCCACACTGTCTCCTCCCGAGACTCAGCGAAGTTGAAGTGTTTGTGATGATGCAATCTACCCGCGGCTAGACGGAAAGACCCCATGAACCTTTACTGTAGCTTTGCATTGGACTTTGAACCGATCTGTGTAGGATAGGTGGGAGGCTATGAAACCGGAACGCTAGTTTCGGTGGAGCCGTCCTTGAAATACCACCCTGGTTTGTTTGAGGTTCTAACCTTGGTCCGTGATCCGGATCGGGGACAGTGCATGGTAGGCAGTTTGACTGGGGCGGTCTCCTCCCAAAGCGTAACGGAGGAGTACGAAGGTACGCTAGGTACGGTCGGAAATCGTGCTGATAGTGCAATGGCATAAGCGTGCTTAACTGCGAGACCGACAAGTCGAGCAGGTGCGAAAGCAGGTCATAGTGATCCGGTGGTTCTGTATGGAAGGGCCATCGCTCAACGGATAAAAGGTACTCTGGGGATAACAGGCTGATACCGCCCAAGAGTTCATATCGACGGCGGTGTTTGGCACCTCGATGTCGGCTCATCTCATCCTGGGGCTGTAGCCGGTCCCAAGGGTATGGCTGTTCGCCATTTAAAGAGGTACGTGAGCTGGGTTTAAAACGTCGTGAGACAGTTTGGTCCCTATCTGCCGTGGGCGTTGGATATTTGAAGGGGGCTGCTCCTAGTACGAGAGGACCGGAGTGGACGAACCTCTGGTGTACCGGTTGTCACGCCAGTGGCATCGCCGGGTAGCTATGTTCGGAAGAGATAACCGCTGAAAGCATCTAAGCGGGAAACTCGCCTTAAGATGAGATATCCCTGGGGACTAGATCCCCTTGAAGGGTCGTTCGAGACCAGGACGTTGATAGGTCAGGTGTGTAAGCGCAGTAATGCGTTCAGCTAACTGATACTAATTGCCCGTAAGGCTTGATCCTATAACAAGTCTGTCTCGATGCCCGTTAGCGCTTTAGCGCTTACGGACATCGAGCGTCGAGTGCAAGGCACTCGACGTACAGCGGTTGAGTAACCGCGTACGTGTGAGATACAACCTCACAACCCCAAAATTACTGCTTCTTCCCGATTGGTCGCGCTGCGAAGCAACGCGACAACCCTCTTTGCCTGATGACCATAGCGAGTCGGTCCCACCCCTTCCCATCCCGAACAGGACCGTGAAACGACTCTACGCCGATGATAGTGCGGATTCCCGTGTGAAAGTAGGTAATCGTCAGGCTCCCTAAGCCAAGAACCCCCGCCCGTAAAGGCGGGGGTTTTTGCATTTCGGCGACGGAGATGGGCGGTGCGCCTGGCATGGGTTGCAGCTCGTGCTGAAAGGCTACACGGCAGCGGACCTGACTGACCGGCCCGCTGCACTTGCAGAACAATCGTCGCTTGTCACAGTTACTAACGGTGCGAAGTATCGGGCACCGAGCTTCCGGGCGGATAGTGACTTGCGATGCCCACCATGGGCAATGCGCCGATCACATCGGCGTGATGATGAGTCGCTTGTCCTCGACAGTAATCCGGACGCGTTCTCCTACCTCGAATCCCGCGTCCTCAAGCCATACTCCCGCCAATTTGATCCACGGGTAATACGTCGTGTTCAGCCTCCGGTGTGCTCTGATGGCACGGAGGGCGGTAGACAAGGAATGATAGCGTGCTGATTCTTGAACCTTGACGAAGCGTTCCGTTACGACGGGGCGTGACTTATGATTGGCGTTAGCCATTTCCGACTCCTTAGGTGAGTTGGTTGTGGTCAGCGGGTCGTATGGGTGGCAGCCCATGCGGCCCGCGCTTTTACTGCTTTGCTCTCTTCAGTCTTTGATTGGATTCGCGTTTCCAAGAGAAACGATCTTTCCCACTGCTGGCGCGACGGGCCCGCCGACAGACATTCGATGCTTGAGAAGCAGAGCCTCAAGTACTGATTTGGCGACGAGCTTGTCGTCGGGGCCGAGTGCCCGCAAGCCTTCGAAAATCAGGCGAAAGTCCTCGTCCAGTCGAAACTCGCTCGAATCAAACAGCAACGAATCGGTGCTTACATACAGAGCGATTGCGAGGCGTTTCATCACGTCGAGATTCGGACGAGTCAGCCCGGCTTCATATCGATTGATCTGCACCATGTGAACCTTTGCGCGATCGGCCAGTTGCTGTTGAGTGAACCCTCTCTGCTTGCGGAAGGTTGCGAGTCGATCCGAAAAAGTCATAGGTGTAGTGGAACAGTCGAAGAGGTGCGAGGTGGATACGTCAGTCAGTGTGTATGGACAGTTTAGTGTCTGCCGCATCTCATAAATCACCGTGATGTACAGATTGGCCGATTGGTAGATGTGACGAGTTGATCAGCGCTAGCCGTAGATATGGTTTCGTACCTGTCCAATAGTTTTGTGATGATCTGCATGATATGACTTCGCACACCTAATAAAATAAGGCGAAGAAGAATGAAACGGTTCTATCTCAAGAAAGGAGACCGGTCTTCGAACGGTGGTGTTGTTCTGGAGGGCATGGACTTCTTCATGCATCACGGCACGCCGGTGACATTTCTGGGGGCCAAAGTTTACTGTTCAGCGTGCGACTCGACGGGAGTCATCGTCGGTCACGGGCCACGACGGCCAGACTCAATCATGGGCAAGCACGCTGCGCTAGATGGTGATCTGTGCGCTTGCCGTTGCCATCCCCGCCCGGTGATGCGGGCATCTCAAGATACTGCTTCTCTGGACTTCACATCAGGGGAACTTGCCGAGATGGGCTTCGGCCCTGCAGGAAATCCGCTCCCGAAGCCTCGTCGCGAATCGTACGACGAGCAGGTGCGCGTTGTGGATCGTGCTGGAAATCCAATATCCGGCGTGCCGTATCACATTCGTTCCGCAACCGGTGCCACGTACAAAGGGCTAACCGATAGCCAGGGGTACTGTCCTCGCGTCTATACAGACAACCCTCAACAGCTCGACATCGCGCTAGGCGTTCAAGCTCTGGAAAGGTGGGACCGATGAGCGATTACATTTATCGAGCGCCGACAAACGATCGTTCGGGATCACAATACGACGTCCTCGGGCATTTGATGCCCGCGCGCGTGTTCGTACTTGTGGTGGTAGATGAGCCGGGCAAAGACGGGTTTCTCGTTCGGCGCTGCTACACGACCATTCACGATCCATACTTGCAGGCACTTCGGCTGGGGCCGCTCGAGGCGATGCGAGAAGTGCACCCGGAAAAGTACGGGTTGTGGCCAAGGGGGCCGGGTTCGAGCGCGAGTATCGCCGAGCATGTGATGGGCTACGACAAGCTGACGAGCTACATTTCCACTAGCAGTGACTTTCCAGGTGGAGCTGATCGATTCAAGGGCAAGGTGCTTTACGTCGACATCGCGCAAGCCAAGCGTGCAGGCGCCAAGCTTGTGACGACGCAGGAGATCAGGCTTGCGTTGGATAGATACGCGGCGGAGTACCCTCACCTGAAAAACAGGATTGCCCGTATCAAGAGTTACGCGGAAGGGCTCGACAAGGAGGTGCTCGTCAAGCCGAATCCGACGGTTCCGCCGTCCGGGATTTACACCACGCGGGGGCTGGCTGTCACACTCGGTCTGGTCAAGTTCGCGCGCGTGGTTCAAGTCATCGGAATCGGATTCACCGCGTACGATCTTTCCGTTGCCACAAACGAGTCGTTCAAGGCGAAGTCCGTGAAGCCGATTGAGAAAGAGGTGATTCGTCAGATGGGCGGCTGGGGCGGTGCTATTGCTGGCTGGAAGATGGGCGCAGCTGCCGGAGCGCTGGTCGGCATTGAGACTGGACCGGGCGCCGTGATCACGGGACTTGTCGGTGGCCTGGTTTTCGGGTCCATCGGGTATTTCGGAGGCGGGCTTGCTGCTGACGAGATCGTCGGCAAATGACGGGGAGTTGATGTGTCGAACTGGAAGAGAATTTTTGGCGACTTCATGGATGGGCGCCAGGGCAGGCGTGCGTCGCGAGAGCTGTTCGAACAGCAACAGATGGCCATTGAGGTGCTTTTCGAGGCGGATCTGACGTACTTGCGCGAGACGTTTGCTGGAGCGCCGGAGACACTCCAATCAGAGTCGTTTCCGGACTATCCCGGGGCGGTATGGATGGGGAACCTTGGCGTCGAAGCATTCTGCGTGATGCAGGATGTCGAAGTTCAGCAGTTCCCGGTCTACGTCAATCTTGTGGTCGCGGGCAGGGAGCGAGTGGGGCCACGCCAGTTCGTGCGAGACGGGTCGATTCACGCATTCCTTTCCGGTGTCGATCGCTACTCTGGGAAGCAGGTCAATTTGCTGACGAATGATGTCGAGCTTGTCCGCTCGGTTTCGGCTGCCGGATTTAATCCGCCACCGCCATGGCTTACGTGGTACGAACTCGGGTCGTTGATATACAACCTGCAGGGCGATGCGCAGTATTGGTATGAGAATGTGTGGGATCGGTATTGGGAAAGTCTGAGTCTGGCTGACCAGGATGCTTTTATCGATGGACGGCGATCATCAGCCCACGCCTATCTGAGTGAGGCGGAGTGGGTAGAATGGATTGATGCGATTCGAACGAGGGACGCTCGTTATCGACAGAGGTTGAAGGATGAGTACCTGAAGGCGGGCGGTGATGAGGTCGGTACCTAGTGCTAGCTGTCAACGCCAATTGAAATCTGCCCAGTGCGTTTCTTCGCAGGTATTCGCTGGCAAGAAGCTTTCGTCGACTAGGTTGCCCCCTCTTGTCCAAATGATCTAGGAAGGGGTGGCCACGCTCATGTCCAGCGCGGGCAGGATTTCCACGTACCCAATCAATTCTGCCGAATAACTGCCATCGCCGTTTGCAGTTCCCTTGTGCTTTAACTCTCGCTGCAATGTTGGCTCAACGGTATGGACGAATAGGTTGATCCGCTGTTCTGGCTGGAAGGTCGGCGTGGTGGTTGGGGCCACTAGGTACTTTTCGCTTGAACGCTCGACCGCCGGAACGCGCGTGCCATCCTGCTTGACAGCGATGGGTTGCACCACGACGCGGCGCTCACCGTTGCCGGCGGACGCCTCGACCATCCACAGCGACAGCAGCACCGGCTCTTCCACGTCGCCCGACACGGCGATGCCAATTTCCTCTGGCGGTATGCTGCGCCAGCGCCCCAATTCATCCTGCACCTGCGGGTGATCCAAGCCCATAAGTTGCAGTGTGTCTTGATTCGTCGCCGCATCGCGGCTCAAGGTAAAGCGGGTGCGGCACGTGCCTTCTGCCGTAACGAGATCGTAGGTGGCGTCGTCCACCTTCACCACCTTCTGCTGGCGATCGGCAACTGCCGCTGTGAGGAAGCGCACCAGCCGATCCAGACTGGACGACACGTCTGAGAAGGGCTTGTAGTCGTCGAGACTAAAGCCATCGAGGTCTTGGAACAGATCGAACACCACTTGCCGTGCCTCCCGGGAGTTGGAGAGCGCCGCTTCCAATTCCACTTGCGTGCGTTTCAGTTCCGGGTCGGACAACGCTTCCTGGTAGAGCTTGTCGTAGTTCAGTCGTTCGGACAATTGCCCAAGAATCTGCGCGCGCAGGTCTTCGGCCACGTTGCCTTGCTCATCCACCTTGCCGACCGTGCGTGCGATTTCGGTCAGCTTCTCGTCCAGCAACAGGAAGATGCGGCCTTCGATGGTGTCCGACAACACGAGGTTGTAGACCTGCGCCGTGTGGCTCTGGCCGTATCGATGGATGCGCCCGATGCGCTGCTCCATGTCCATCGGGTTCCATGGCAGGTCGAAGTTGAACAGAATGCGCGCGAATTGCAGGTTGATGCCTTCGCGTCCAGCCGCCGTACATACCAGCACGCGCGGGCCGTCCTTCAAGCGGAAGCGTCGTTCCGCCGCCACCTTCGCGCCGTGGTCGCCGCCGCGCAGCACCACGACACCCTGACCTGGGAAGGTTTGCCCGATCTCTCGGGCGATCATGTCCACCGTGCCGAGATAGGTGGCGAAGATCACGATCTTCTCGTTCGAGTTCTGCCGCCATAGCGTGCCCAAGCCATCGAGCAGCTTCTGCATCTTTGTTTCACGATGCGCCGGGGACACGCGCAGCAGGTCGCCAATGCGCAGGCGTTCTTCCGGTAGATGCAGGTTCACCACCGCTGACGCAGCTTCTTCCGCGTGTGTGGCCGAATACTCGCTGCCGTAAGGGTCGGAGGCCCTCTCCAACGCCTCCTCATCCAGCTTCTTTACCAGCCGGTATTTCAGATCGGCGAGCACACGATCCACCTCACTGCGGCCAATGTTGTCGTGCGGCAGATCGAATTCCTCGTGGATCAGCTCGCGCGCCTCATCTGTCAGCCGTTCGCGGCCTTCAATATCCAATTCCTTATCGCGCAGAAACGCCTCTTGCAGCGTCAGCATCAGCAGGCGGCGCTTGAGTGTTCGGCGCACAGCGGCGAAGCTCGATGCCGCAATCTTCTGGAAGATCGCCATCAGGAAGCCAAGCGCGCGACCTTGGTTGCCCTGACGGCGCGCGAGGTCGAAACCGTCCTCCAAGTATTCGCGCAACTTCTCATAGAACAGCTTCTCGGCGTTGTTCATCACAAAGGATTCGGTGTGAACCCAGCGGCGCGCGAAGAGCGGCGATCCATCCGGTTGGCATGCGTCGGCCTTGGTGCGGCGGAACATCACCGTGTTGAGCCGATGTCGCTCTTCCAGCATTTCTTCCGGGCTGCGGAACAGCGTCGGGTTCAGTAGTTGCACCAGCATCCAGAACTGGAAGTGGTTTCCCTGATGCGGCGTGGCCGACAGCAACACGAGGTCGCGCGAGTGATCCTTCAGCGCCTCGGCCAGCTTGTAGTTCTCGGTCTTGCGCACCTTGCCGCTGGTGCGATAGGCCGTCAGGTGGTGCGCTTCGTCGAACACCACCAGATCCCAACGCGACGCATCCAGCAAGCGCTTGATACGTGCAGGGCGCTTCAATGTGTCGATGCTGGCGATAAGTCGGTCGTGCTTGGCGAAGGCATTGGTCTTGCGGTCGGTGATGTCACCCTCGGAACCGAACACCTCGAAGTCGAGGTTGAACACTTCGTTCAATTCCCGGTGCCAGTTGTTCACAAGGCCGGCAGGCACCACCATCAGCGCGCGGTTCAATTCGCCACGACTGGCTAGCTCGCGCAGGATCAGCGCAGTTTCGATGGTCTTGCCCAAGCCCACTTCATCGGCGATCAGGTAGCGACGGGGCGACGCGGTGGCGATGCGGTGGGTCAGCACCACCTGATGCGGCAGCAGGTCGATTTTGGCGGAGGTCAGCGCCGAGGCGCTTTCCATCACCGGCAATGTGTGCGCCTCATAGGAGAGCCACGCCTTGCGCCCACGCTCCACACCACCATCCACGGCGCGCAGGATACGCTCGGTCCGCGTAAGCTCACGTCGCAGCGAGGCCACCGGCACTCGGCGCTCGCCGACGCCAAAGAACGCGCGCAGATAGCCGTCACGCGCCGGATCGAGCACGACGCCTTGGCCGTACTCGTGATGGGTAATGCGCTCGCCGGGTTGGAACTGAATCTCTGTCGTCACTCAGCCTTGCCTCACGTAATCCGAAGGTGGAATAGGCCTGCGGGCCTGCCGCCGTCGCGCAGCAGGATTTCCTGCGGGTATTCGTTGGCCTCGCCCCACAGGATGCGTCCGAAATCAATCTGGCTCTGGCCGTGCGGGGGGGCACACAGCCAGTTCACCGCGTCGGTGGAGACCTGCACTTTGATGCGAGTGTGACCTGTCGGCAGCCAGAACACTAGCGCCGCGTCGCCCGCGTAGGCATCCTGAAACGATAGGACGGCTGGCTTGACCACATCGCCCAGCCACGCCTCGGCATCCGTAGGCATCAGTAGATCGAGACTGCCATCCAATCCCGCCACTACCAGCGTCTGGTCGCCATTGCTCGGCAGAGCGTCCGGCCAGTTGCCGGCCGCGCGCAGGAACTGGCGCAGGCTCCACACTTCGCTGGCAACACAAATCTGGTTGCGCGCCTCCTCGTCCCACACCCAACTGGTGCCACGCCGCTGCCACACCGTGTCCAGCAATTGCCTCATCGTTCGTACTCTCCATTGTCATCGAACAAGGAGCCCTGTGCGGGCTGTGGTGCCTGGCTGGCTCGCCATGCGTTATAGATTAACGCTGCACGCGAAGCAGCATTGCGAGTAACCTGATCCGGGCCATTGCGGTGCAGCCATTCAAGCAGCGGTTTCAGCGCGACGTGCGGTTTGAAGTTTTCGTTCTTCAGTGTATCGGAGGCATTGATGCCGCTGTTGTCGAAGCACGCGCCGATCAGTACCAGCGCCTGATCTAGATCGGAGATGAGGCGGCGGCGATGCTTGCCGGACCACTCGCGCGCGAAATCCAGCGGATCTGTGCGGGTGAACACCTTGTTCTTCTCTGCGCACCAACCACGCTGCACAAACTCGTCCGGAGTGGTGATGGAGCCCTTCAGGAACTTCTGCAACTGGTCGCGCTTCAAATCAGCAGCCACGCCAAAGGTTCGCAGGAACTGGCGTGTCATCGGTTCAGCGTTGACCGGTGGCGGCTCCTTGCCCTTGTCAGCGTCTTCGTCGATGAGCTGATTGATGCCGAGCAGCGCATCTTTGACGGAGATGGAGCGCCCTTCGTCTACGTACACCTTGCCATAGTGGCGCGAGAAGTATTCCAGCGCCTTGCCGCGCCGAATCACTTGGATGTCGGCGGCGGGTAGCCCTTCCTTCGCGTGGTTTTCCAGCATGGCCTGCAACAGGCGCACATCGGCCATCACCTCGCGACGCATCCGGCCCCAGCTCACCGGCTTGGGTTCTTCCGTGCGTTTGCGGCAAACGTGGATGATGTCGTATTCGATGGTTTTGGAGCCGAATTCGCCTTCACCCTTGGTTTCGTCGGAGCGGATGGGGTACGTCGCTTCGAGGTAGTAACCCGCGTCGAACAGCGACTCCAGCACTGCCACCCACGGCTCGTCCTCGCTGTGGTGGAAAGTGAAGGCCAGAATGCCGCTGGGCTTGAGGACGCGATGCGCTTCACGCCAGCACTGTGTGAGCAGGCGTTGGTAGAAACCGTCAGGGTCCTCCGGCTCGCGCGCGCGGTTGGCAACCGCCTCCAGCGACTTGGGCGTGTACTCGGCTCGGAAGTAATCCGGGTACTTGTCCTTCAGCGCGAGGCGCAGCCAAACGTAAAAAAAGTCAGACAGCTCCGAATAATGGAGCAACCCGCCAAAGGGCGGATCGGTGATGACCAGATCGAGGCTAGCCGTGGGGACATGCGAAAGGTCAGTGGACGAGCCTTGGAACGTACCAACCTCGCCGACCGGATCACCGGGGTAGACCTTCTCGCTCTTGCCCGAAATTTGCTCGACCAATGCAGGAGCTTGTCGCTTCAGTGCCTCAAGACTTACCGCTTCCCAAGGCTCAGCAGCCCACTCGCGTCCTTCGACAATGCCCTCAACGCAGGCTGCCCAATTGCCACGCCCCAGTGCCGGGAATACGCAATTCTCAATAACCGTGGATTTCGGGTGAAAGTTATTGTTCGAAAACATTGGCTCGGGGGTATCACGCTGCGGATTCCAGAATCCAAACTGACTCTGGTTACGCAGGTACTGCTGGAATGCGCCGAGCAAATACTCGCGTGTCCTCCAGTCGTAGTTGCCGACCTCGACGATGGCTTTGAGCAGTTGCGCGTGAACGAGCAACTGACGCGGGTTGAACATCGTCCACCAGTGCGTAAAGCCGTGGTTGGGCACGCCGCCTTGCAGGTGGTGGGTCATGAAGCCGTACGCCAGTTCGGAACGCGGCCAGTAGTCTTTCAGATCGACATCCTTGCGCGCTTCCCATTCCGTGAGCGCAGCGTCGTACTGTCGCGCGTGTGCCGCATCGTAGGCAGCGAAGAAACGTCCGCTGTAAGGTTTGCGACCCGCATCGCGCTTGGGTGCGTAGCCCTGCACCGCATAGGCGGCCATCGGCCCGGTCTTGCCGGTGGCCTTGATGGTGGTCAGGACATCCTGCGTCGTACCGCAGGCCGAGCAGGCGTAGTGCGACTTCTTCGGCACCGTGCCCTTTTCCGGCGCGAAGGTGACGCCCGTTTCTGGGTCGGTCACTTCATCCGGCAACTCGCCGCGCACCTCTAGCAGGCGAATGTTTGCAGCGCGTGCCGCATCCCATCGCGTGGTCGCCGCCACGTCGTCCTGCGCCGACCCGCCGTAAGCCTGGCCGCTCACATCCTGCTTCGGCGCGCCCGCCAGCCACTGGGGATGCACCAGCAGGCTCAGTTCTACCTTCTTATGCGGTTTCTTTGGTTTGCCAAGGTTCACCAATGCGGTGTGGCCGCAGTGCGGGCAGATCACGCCCTTCTTGCGGTCGAGCACGGAATACGGAAACTCGGTGGGAGCAACATAGAGCGGCGCGTCGGGTGCCATGCGCGCAGCTTCTTCCTCCACGTCGAAATCCTCGCCGCACTTGCCGCAGGTGTGCCCCCAATGTTTGACGGCGAGCGTCTTCACCGCCATCACTGGGCTGGTCATGATCGGCGTGCGGTGGCCGCAGCCCGTCACCTGACACGGGCCGTGCTTTGCCCAGAAGGTGTAGATGATCTCCGGGCCTTCGTACTGGTAGTCCTTGCGCTCGTCGCGTGAGATGGCGAGAGGGTCGAAGTCGGAGGGCATAACCTTGTTCGTCGGCAGATGTGTCCACTTGCCTTTCTCGTCCTCTGGCCCGTCGCAGTAGTAGTACGGCATGATCTGCGGCTTGACCTCGGCCTCGATGTCGGCGAGGAGCTTCTTCACTTCCTCCAGATCGACATTCGCCAGTTCCTGTTTGACCACGAACCATGCGACCGGGTTGAGGTCGTTACCGATCATCTGCATCCCGAGGCGCGAGCCTTCCACCAGCGTGGTGCCTCCACCCATGAAAATATCTGCCACTTTCAGGTGCTTGAACGCGCCCTTCTTCTGGTGGTTGGCGTAGTAGTTGTCCCACACCAGCCGGGCCGCGTGCGAAGGATCGTCCGGCGCTTTGGTCGCCGCTGCGATCAGCATCGAGCGGAACACGCTGGACCGCCGCCGCGCCCACCACTTCGACATCTGGTAAATCGGTTTGCCAGCGTTGCCCTCAATCACCGCCACCTGATTGACCGGCAGGATGGGGAAATCCACCTCAAGGCAGGTCTTGGGACGGTTCGGGTCGTTGAAGTCCACTGTTTCCAGCGCGACGGCCTTGCCTGTGCCGACGGCCTTTGCGACCTCTTGTGCGAGTAGTTCTTTCTTTGTGGCCATCAGCCTTAAATCCTTACTTGGTCAGCTCGACGAAGGGCGACAGCACTTCCAGCAGTGATAGGCCGCCATGCGTGAGCGTCGGATACCCGCCTTGGCTGCGCCATTTCCTGCGGCCCAATGCCAACAGGTGTGCGCCGTGCGAATTGTTGATTTGCAATGCCACGGGAGGCACGAAGGGGCCGCTGTCTCCCGCCCCCTGCTTGCTGCGCCTGCTGGAAAACGTCTGCTTGAGGAACTGGCCGACCTCTCCATCGGCATCGGGAAAGTAACCGGTGGCCGCGTAGCCGTGGTCGGAGGTGATGACCAGCCGCCGCCCGGTGGCGAGGCGTTCGACGAAGGCCCAGAAGTCGTCGCTGGTCAGTTGCTCGACCACGTCCTTCGTTAACGGCTCCAGCCCTTGTCCTGCACCGGAGCCGTCGTGCAGTTTGGCGTCTGGCCAGTGGTGCCAGAAGATCTGATTCGGTGTGCTGCTGATTAGGGCTTCACAGTCCTTCCACGGTAAATCCGCTGATTCGGTGCTAGCAGCTTGCAACTTGTGTGCGAGGCCGCCGCCGTTGTTCTGGAGCTTGCTCCGGCTGGCAAAGCCAAGGGCTCGTGCGAATTCATCGGTTTCTCCGGGTAGTTCGGAAGCGTTGGCGCTGGCCCCGTGCAAAGTGAAACCGCGCTCCTTCGCACCCTGTAACAGCCACGGCATTTCACGTAGAGACAGTCCATCGAGGATGAGCACGGCCTTGGCGCTGAAAGTTTCGCCCCACCAGCGCACCAAGCGATCCGAGGTGCGCTCGACGCTGCCATCGAAGGCTTGCCACAAATCCCAACCGCTGGAGGAGAGGAACAAATCCAGCTCGCCGATTTCGCGGTCGCGCTTGACGACCTCACTGAGCGCATTGCCCGTGGCCAGTGGCTTCGAGGCAATACCGACCGCGTGATCGATGATGACGCACCAAGCATCGGCATCGGAGCCTTGTGTCAGAGAATGCAGCGCGCTAGCGGTCAGTGCCATCAGTCGTCCTCCTTCTCAAGGTTCAGCTCGAAGGTCATGCCTTCCGGTAGCTTCTTGAGTAGCTCCTTGAGCTGTGCGCCAGTGGCAGCGGACACTTTGATGGACACCTCGGCCACACGGGTGGCCGGGCCGATGCCCCATCCCTCGATCTTGCCGATTAGGTTGAGCGGCGACGTGGCCGGGTTGGAAAGCGACGTGCGCGGCTTGGGCGTCGCAGGGTCGCCGAAGATGCCGCCCGGCGTGGGGGCTGACGGCGTGCCGGTCGTCGTGTCACCGCCCGGTGCGAGCGGCACGGATGGTGTTGTGCCATCGTCACCGAAAACCACGCCACCGTTCGGCGGTGGCGCGGGCTGGGGGGAGCCACCCGTCGCAGGCACCGCCGAGGGTAGCATCACAAATACGTCGTCGAGGTGGCGGCCCGTCAGCGAGAGCTTGGGTCGCAGACGCCGCCATGCGGTGTCTTCATCCTCGCCCGGATGGGTTTGCAGGTATTCCATGCCGCGCACGTTGATGGCGACCTTGCCCTTGGCGCACAGGCGCAGAAGGCGTTCCTTCACCGCTGTTTCGCCCAACCACGGGATGCAGTCCTGACCGGCGGGGCGTGGCTCCTGCAGTTCGCGCAGCAGCTTGCCGACCGATTCGTTGTTGTTGGCGAATTCGAGAACTAGCTCCTCGAAGTCCTCCGGCACGAACAGGTCGCTTGTCAGCGACTCTTCGATGGCCTCGGGAATTTGCGAACCTTGCTTGTCGAGGCGTTCGACGCTGAACTTGCATTGCGCAGGGTCGGCGAAATTCCAGCGGTGTAGTACGGCGAAGCGGTCGAACCGCTTCTTGAGAATGTCGCGCAGGGTGTTCTCGAATTCCTTGTGCAGCTTCTTATACTCGGGGTTCTGGCTGCTCCATTCCTGTGCCTTCATTTCGGCGCGGGCGAGGACGAGCAGGTCACGATCCAGAAAGGCATTGGCGCTGCCCGTGCGTGGCAGCAGGAAGCGCACCGTGTTGCGGCGCTTCTGTAATTGGTCTTTGAGCCAGCGGCCCAGTGTTGGGTCGAGCCTTTCCGGTTCTTCCGGCAACACGAGGATGGGCAAGCGGTCGTCCCACTTCTCGGGCCGTTCGGCGTCGTCGAGCGATATCCACGGATCGGCGGCCCATGCCTTCGGTAAGGCGATTACGCGGAAGGTCTTAGCGACTTCGTCGCTGCCGCCGATAACGTAGCGCACCTGCTTGGCGAGCTGCTCCTGATCCGTGCCGTCGGCGAACAGCTTATCGTTGCGCGCGTAGGCCATGAGTTTGGCGCGCGGGTTTTCTTCCTCGCGGAAAAGCAGCTTCGTACCTTCCTGATGGATATTGAAGCTGTTCTCGACGATAGTTGCCAGCTCGACCTGAAAGGCGTTGTCGTCTATCGCCTTGTCGCGGGTGATGTCCAGTTGCAGCGCGGCCGGTTCGGCACCGGCGAGGTTGCCCACGGCAATCGAGCGCAACCACAGCGCGCCCACGATCTCTTGCAGGTGTGGAGCGACGCTGGCGTGGTCGTGCCGCGCTTCCTGAACCGAGATTATGTTCTGCTGCGCTTTTTCGCGCAGGGTGCGGTGATGCTGGTTTGCCACGGCTTCCAGCAATGCGCCGATACCGGAGGCGTCGTCATCCAGCCGGAAATCGGCAGCGGTGAGCACGGGCACGGCGTCACCATGGCTCTTATAGAGGTTGGCGAGGATGCGGATCAAGTCGCGCGTTTCCTGTGCATCGGTGGCGATCAGCACCTGCTCTTCAAGCAGGCGTAGCAGGTGGGGCGCGTAGGGCCACGACTCAGTGAACTCGCGGCGCTTACGCTCTCGCTCGGCAGGCGGCACGTCGAGCAGGCGAAAAGATTCGGCGACGTGCTGCGCGATCAGCGATTCGATGGTGCCGTCAGCGATCTGCAAACGGTTATCAAACAATCGGTGCAAAAGCATCCGGCGGCGATCCTGCTGGATGCGTTCCGCGCTGCCCCCCGCCTTGAAGTCGATAGCGACCGGGTTGACGCGATGCACCTGCTGGTATGCATCACTGCCACCATTGCGCACGGAGATCACCAGCACCAGCAAGTCAGGGCGCTCCTTGGCGATCTCCGAAAGAATCTGGATGAAGTTGAACGCCCAGTTCTTCCATGGGTACTGCTTGGTGTTGGTGAGGCCGTCGTACCACGTCTGGAACTCGTCCAGCAGCAGCATTGTCGGCTTGTTCTCCAGCAATTCGATGATGAGCTTATCGGATGGGATTTCGGTCTTGGACGCGCCTTGGCCTTCCCATTTACCCTTGATGAAGGCGCCGTGCGGATGATTCTCGAACAATACGTCCCACAGGAACTTATAGCGGTGGCGGTGCAGGCTTTCACCGATGACGTGCATCCCGTCGCGCAGCGCGATTTTCCCGATGCTCGGGTCGGCCAACGTGGTCGCCCACGCATTGAGCCACGCGCCGGTGGATGCCGGGTCGGTCACCGCGTGGTAGAGCGCGGCCATCAAGTGCGACTTACCGAGTCCGCGGTCGCCGATTACAACCACGGGACGGCCTTGGTTGGGACCGACTGCCTCGATCCCTTTTAGCACGTCGTGCGTGGGGTAAGTGATTTTCAGAAATTGCTGCGCTGCAATTTGCGTCGCGCCGGTGTTCTGATCATTGGACAACTCAATGGCTGTGCCCTTGAGGCGTTTGCCCCTAAATTCTTCCCGAAGCGTCAGGCCGAGCATCGCTTTCTAATCCTGCTATGTTGTCAGATATGGCGCACATTTTATCTATAACTGACGGCTAGGTTTTTTTTTCCCATCCGAGACCCAGCTTGGCTTCGGTTGTGATTGGCCCGGTTGATCACAGGTGAGGATGTGTGAGAGGTCGACCTACCGGCCGGCAGAGCGATGAGCGGTAGCTCCGCGCGCTGCTCGGGGCGCCTGCTATTCAGGACACGACGGGCGTTCAGTCGGTCGAGCCACCGGTCGTGCGCCCAGCCTGACACAAAGGCAACGGTGGCCCAGGCGCACAAGCGACTTCGTCCTCTCTTTATCCCCAGTCATAGGGGAAGTGAAGGCTCGTTCTTCCCCATAGAAGTTATCGAAACAGCGATGAGACAACTGATATGTCGCATAAGGGCGGATCGCTGGGAAAGGGTTGAGATGGAGGAGAAGTACACCCACGTCGCTCCAGCCACTTGGCCGGATACGCAGATACAGTCAAGTTTTGGTCAAGATGGAGAGCAGAATGAAAAAATGCCACTGGCTAGAGTGGCATAGTTTCTTGATTCTGAAGGGAATTCATTGGTGGAGCGTGAGTGACTCGAATACTCGACCTACGGATTGAGCGTCCACAGGTCGAGATAGTGAGGCGGTCGCCGCAGTCAGTGCGAGAGGTGCGATAACTTAGCCACGCAGTTGCAGGATTGTGGAGCTTGTCGCGCTTACTCGTCCGGTCTGCGACAAAAATTCAAACGTCAATATTCCCCGCCCTCAACGCATTGCTCTCAATAAACGCCCGCCGCGGCTCCACATCATCCCCCATGAGCGTAGTAAAGATCCCATCCGCGGCAATCGCGTCTTCGATCTGCACGCGCAACAAACGCCGCACCGTCGGATCCATCGTCGTTTCCCACAGCTGCCCGGGGTTCATCTCCCCGAGTCCCTTATACCGCTGCTTCGAAACATTCCGCTCGGCATCCGCGAGCAACCACTTCATCGCGCTCTTGAAGTCCGTCACGGCCATGCTGCGCTCACCGCGCTTGATGACCGCGCCTTCCCCAATAAGCCCCTTGAACGTATTCGCGGTGGTCACGAGCTGCTGATAATCCGCCGTGTGCTGGAATTCCTGGTCGATGACCGAAACCCGCACGTTCCCGTGATGGGTACGCTCGACATGCAGCGACCGCTGCTCGCGCACCGGATCATACGAAGGCACCACGCGCACTTCGTTCTTCAAAGCCTCGTCATGCAACGCGGCGTGCAGCGCCTTCGCCGAAGCCTCCGTCGAAGCCTCATCGGAAAGATCGATCGCAACCCCATCCATGATCGCTTCCAGCGCGGCCGGGTCATACAACCGGCTCAACCGCTCGATGACGCTCTTCGACAGCAGATACGACCGCGCCAGCTCCCCGAGCGCATCGCCGGAAATCGCTGCCGCGTTCTCGCCCGGCACCAGCTCCGAGCCTTGCAGCGCCAAGCGCAGCATGTGCGCGTTGAGCTCGACGTCGTCCTTCAGATACCGCTCGTCCTTGCCCGCCTTGATCTTGTAAAGCGGCGGCTGCGCGATATACACGTACCCGCGCTCGATCATGTCCGGCATCTGTCGATACAGGAACGTGAGCAGCAACGTCCGGATGTGCGCACCGTCGACGTCCGCGTCGGTCATGATGATGATGCGGTGATAGCGCAGCTTGTCGAGGTTGTAGTCTTCCTTGCCGATGCCGCAGCCGAGCGCGGTCACGAGCGTGACGATCTGCTCCGACGACAGCAGCTTGTCGTAGCGCGCCTTCTCGACGTTCAGCACCTTGCCGCGCAGCGGCAGGATCGCCTGGAACTTGCGGTCACGCCCTTGCTTGGCCGAGCCGCCTGCCGAGTCGCCCTCGACGATGTAGATTTCGCACTTCGCCGGGTCTTTCTCCTGGCAGTCTGCGAGCTTGCCCGGCAGGCCGACGCCGTCGAGCACGCCCTTGCGGCGCGTCATCTCGCGCGCCTTGCGCGCCGCATCGCGCGCACGCGCGGCTTCGACGATCTTGCCGCAGATGATCTTCGCGTCGATCGGCGTTTCCAGCAGGAACTCTTCCAGCGCCTTCGCGACGACTTCCTCAACCGGCGCCCGCACTTCGGACGAAACCAGCTTGTCCTTCGTCTGCGAGCTGAACTTCGGCTCCGGCACCTTCACCGACAGCACGCACGACAGCCCTTCGCGCATGTCGTCGCCGGTCGTCTCGACCTTGGCCTTCTTCGCGATTTCGTTGTCGGTGATGTACTTGTTCATCACGCGCGTCATCGCGGCCCGCAGGCCGGTCAGGTGCGTGCCGCCGTCGCGCTGCGGAATGTTGTTGGTGAAGCACAGCACATTCTCGTTGTAGCTGTCGTTCCACTGCATCGCGACTTCGACACCGACGCCTTCCTTCTCGCCGATGGCGTGGAAAATCGTCGGGTGCAGGTTGGTCTTCGTCTTGTTGATGTACTCGACGAAGCCCTTCACGCCGCCGGCGAACGCGAAATCGTCTTCCTTGCCCGAACGCAGGTCGGTCAGGCGAATCCGCACGCCGTTGTTCAGGAACGAAAGCTCGCGCATGCGCTTCGCGAGGATGTCGTAGTGATACTCGACCGTGCCGAAAATGGTCGGATCGGCCATGAAGTGCACTTCGGTGCCGCGGTTCTCGGTATCGCCGGTCACCAGCATCGGCGACACTTCCACGCCGTCCACCTGCTCGAGCACGCGCTCCTGCGCGACGCCGCGATGGAACTCCATGAAATGCTTCTTGCCGTTGCGGCGCACGGTGAGGCGCAGCCAGCTCGACAGCGCGTTCACGCACGACACGCCCACGCCGTGCAGGCCGCCGGACACCTTGTAGCTGTTCTGGTCGAACTTGCCGCCGGCGTGCAGCTCGGTCATCACGATCTCGGCGGCGCTGCGCTTCGGTTCGTGCTTGTCGTTCATCTTCACGTCGGTCGGAATGCCGCGGCCGTTGTCGGTCACGGTGATCGAGTTGTCGGCGTGAATCGTGACGTGAATATCGTTGCAGTACCCGGCCAACGCTTCGTCGATCGAGTTGTCGAGCACCTCGAACACGAGGTGATGCAGACCGGTGCCGTCCGACGTGTCGCCGATGTACATCCCGGGGCGCTTGCGCACCGCTTCCAGACCTTCGAGGATCTGGATCGACGAGGCGCCGTAGCTGCTGTTATCGGGTTGCGAATTGTGCTGTTCACTCATGGATATCTTCCGGTTCTGCGAGGCCACTCTAGTGGCGGCGCGGTACGTTTCAGCGAGAGAAATCGCCGGGCCGCTCCAGTTTCCTGGCTCGTCCACGGTGCCGGTCAGGCACCGAAAGGACGGGTTGTCGGTTCGCCATAAAAACGCCAAAGGGGCTTGCCGCCCCCTGGTGTGTGTCGTGATGTCGCGCGCGTCAGATGCGCATCGGCATCACGACATACTTGAACTCTTCGTTCTCGGGCACCGTGATCAGCGCGCTCGAGCTGGCGTCGCCGAGGCTCACCTGCACGGTGTCGACCTTGAGGTTCGCGAGCACGTCGAGCAGATACGTGACGTTGAAGCCGATGTCGACGGTGTCGCCCTGGTAGGCGATTTCCAGTTCTTCCTGCGCCTCTTCCTGATCGGCGTTGGTCGACATGATCTTCAGCTGGCCCGGCGCGATGATGCAGCGCACGCCCTTGAACTTGTCCGAGGTCAGGATGGCCGCGCGTTGCAGCGAACGCTGCAGTTCTTCACGGCCGATCTCGAACGTGTTCTTGTGCGCCTTCGGGATCACGCGCTGGAAGTCGGGGAACTTGCCCTCGACGAGTTTCGACACGAGCTCGACCTGGCCGAACGTGAACTTGGCCTGGGTTTGCGCGATGTCGATGGTGACGGTGTCGTCGATGTCCTCGAGCAGGCGCTGCAGCTCGAGAATCGTCTTGCGCGGGACGATCACTTCCTGGCGGCCGAACGTGCCGCCTTCGAGCTTCATCGACGAGAACGCGAGGCGGTGGCCGTCGGTGGCCACGGCCATCAGCTGGTCGCCGTCGACGACGAGCAGCATGCCGTTCAGGTAGTAGCGGATGTCCTGCTGCGCCATCGCGAAGTGCACCATGCCGAGCAGCTGGCGGAACGACTTCTGCGGGACGGTGAGGGTCGCGCCGAAATCCTTCGCCTGCGCGACGGTCGGGAACTCGTCGGCCGCGAGGGTTTGCAGTGCGAAGCGGCTCTTGCCCGATTGAACGGTGAGGCGCTTGTCGGCGAGCGACAGCGTGACCTGGCCGTCAGGCATCGCGCGCAGGATGTCGAGCAGCTTGCGGGCCGCGACGGTGGTCGCCACCTGGTCGCCGCCGACGCCGAAATCGGCGCGCGTGGTGATCTGCAGCTCCAGGTCGGTCGACAGGAACGAAACGTCCGGGCCGTTCTTGGTGATCAGCAGGTTGGCGAGGATCGGCAACGTATGGCGGCGTTCGACGATGCCGCTGACCGTTTGCAGCGGCCTGAGGAGGGTGTCTCGTTCGGTCTTGACCAGTTGCATAGAGTTCCTTCGT